>CAWBVW010000004.1:0-554435 GCA_963792365.1 uncultured bacterium | reverse complement strand
ATCTACACGACGTTGCAGCGCCTGGAACGGGATGGTCTCGTCGAGAGCGCCGACTCCGACACCGAGGGACGTATCGCCTACTCGATCACCGAAGAAGGTCGGCGGCAGGCGAAGGAATGGCTGGCGACGCCTACCGATCTGGCAGCTTCCGGTCGCGACGAGGTGTCGCTCAAGCTGCTGATGGCGATGGTGTCCGGGGTGATCGACCCGAGACGAGTTGTCGAACGGCAACGCGCTCGACCATGACGCTGCTCCAGGACTACACGACGCTCAAGGCGGACACGAGGGATGACGAGCTGGCGTGGCAGCTGCATCTCGAGCGGCTGATCTTCAGCGCCGAGGCCGAACTGCGCTGGCTGGAGAAGGTCGAGGCACGGCTCGAAGCGATGCCGGCCATCGAAGATCGGGTGGACGACCCTGCCGTAGCGGTCGAGGCGGAGGTGAAGCGATGACCAACGCCGTCCTGTCGATGCGTCGGGTGGGCAAGACGCACGGTTCCGGTGTGCAGCGGGTCGACGCCCTGGTGAGCATAGATCTCGATCTGATGCCGGGCGAGCTGGTGGCGGTGACCGGTCGCTCCGGGTCGGGCAAGACCACACTCCTCAACATGGCCGGCGCTCTCGACGAGCCGACCACGGGAGAAGTGGTCGTCGCAGGGAAGAGCCTCGCCTCCATGTCGAAGAACGAGCTGGCTCGGATCCGGCGGGTTGCGGTCGGGTATGTGTTCCAGCAGTTCAACCTGTTGCCTTCCCTGACGGCGGCCGAGAACATCTCGCTGCCACTCGAGTTGGACGGGACGAGGCCGTCGGAGGCGAGAGCATTGGCCGAAAGCGCGCTCGATGAGGTGGAGATGGCTGGGATGGCCGATCGGTACCCCGATCAGCTCTCGGGTGGCGAGCAGCAGCGGGTGGCGATCGCCCGAGGTCTGGTCGGCCCCCGTTCGGTGTTGCTTGCCGACGAGCCGACCGGGGCCCTCGACGAGGCGACTAGTGAGTCGATCCTCAAGCTTCTGCGGAGCCGGTGCGACGTCGGCGCAGCTGCCCTGATGGTTACCCACGAGCCCGCCTACGCGGCGTGGGCAGACCGGGTGGTGCGCCTGCGCGACGGTCGAATCGAGGGGATCTCTGAACGGAGCAAGGTCCCCACGACGATCGCCGATCTGTCATGAGCGGACAACGAGCCGCCTACCGGGTGGCGATCAATAACGCCCGGCGCAATCGGAGGCGAACCTTCTTCCTGGTGCTGCTGGTGGCGGTTCCGGTCGCATTCGGGGTGGTGGTCGCGGGGATGGTGCGGGCCAGTTCCCTCACACGGGACGAGAACGCCCAGACCTACTTCGGAATGGCCGACGCCAGGCTCCAGGTGGCTTCGCCCAATGGCGCCGTCGACGACTGGGTCGAGACCAACCTGCGGGAAGCGGCTCCCGACATCACCATCACCGAACTCCGCCAAGCCGGAGCAAGAATGGCGGACGTCGGGTTTGCCCAGGTGTGGGACCTAGACATGACCGATCCTGCGACCGCCGGGTTCCTGGTGCAGGTCGACGGCGACCTCCCGGCCGCGTCGGACGAGATCGCGCTTGTCCCCACGGCTCGCGCAGGCACTGGAGGTGGACGTCGGCGACACGGTCGACATCGACGGGCTCCCGGTCGGTCCCGTGACACTGGTCGGACTCGTCGGTCAGCCGCTCTTCAAGGAGAGCTCGGACGTCCTTCTCGCACCGGGCGAGCTAGAAACCTTCGTCGGCGACCCCCGGATGTCTGCCGACGTGAGCTTGCTGGTCAGCGGGACCGATGCGGAGCAGGCTGCGGAGCGGATCCGGGAACTGTGGTACGCCGAAGGTCAGCAGCTGTTCTGGCCGGAACCCGCCGTCGACCCGCTCCCGTCAGAGCTGGCGTTCCTCCAGGACGACCCCTACACCTACCGGCTGCTCACCGAACGAGACGTCGATCAGCTCGTGGCGCTGGTGCGGGAGGCAGCCCCCGACGAGGACGTGATCGGACTCGTGTACGAAGCCGCCAACCAGATGATCTACGGCTCCGGCGCACCCGCAGGGCTCCCGGACGTCTACGTCGACACCAGGACCCAGTGGCTCAACCAGGGCGGCTTCGAGGACAACCCGGCGGTGATGTCGACCGCCGCTTCGGCCATAGTGCTGGTGGAGGTGGCATTCATCACAGGTGCCGCATTCGCGGCGGGCACCCGCCGCCGGCTGCGCGAGATCGGCCTGCTGAGCGCCAACGGCGCCTCGATGAAGCACGTCCGGACCACGGTGGTAGGCGAAGGACTCACCATCGCCCTCATCGGCGCCACCACGGGGGTGGTGGTCGGCACCGGCGTGATGATCGTGGGTCGGCCGATCCTGCAGCGGTTCGTGTCGCGGGTGATCACCGGCGCCGGCGTCTCGGTCACCGATGTGGCAGGCCCGATGCTGGTGGCGCTGGTCGCCGTGCTGCTGGCGGTGCTCATCCCGGCCCGAACCGCTTCGTGGGTTCCCACCACCACCGCCCTCCAGGGCCGGATGCCCGCCCTCGCCCCCCGGCGGCGCACCATCCCACTGGGTATCGGACTCGCCGTGGCCGGCGGGATCATCATCTCGGTCGCCCTGGCGTCGACCAGCAACTTCGCCGGGTTCCTGGTCGGTGTCGGCGCCACCGCCGTGGTCGCCGGAACCGCGATGCTGTCCAGCCCCATCCTGGCTTCGATCACCAGATTCGCCGACCACGTTCCCGCCACCAGCCGGCTGGTCCTCCGGGACTCGGGACGGAACCGAACCCGCTCCGCCGTGGCGGTGGCGGCCATCATGGTGATCCTCCTCGCTCCGGTGACGGCGATGATCACGGCAGCCACCACCGCCGAGAAGGACCTCATCTACGGGCTGCCCTCCCCATCCGACCAGCTCGTCCTCACCGGTAGCTATGCGAACGTCACCTACGGACGAGACAACCCGATCACCGACGACGACATCGCCGCCCTCGCCGCCGTCGTCCCCGACAAGGACGTCGCTCGATTCGACACACTCGACATCCGGGTGGTGACCGCCGCCGGCCTCGACGCCCGAGCAACAGACGATCAGCACGGCTCCTCCTACCAGACCTACACTGACGGCTACCCGGTAGCGGTGGCCAACGACCGACTCGTCGCGGCACTCGGACACCCCGAGGTCGGTGCCTCGGTCCAGGCCGGGGACCTCGTGATCCTCGGGATCGCCGACCGACACACCCGGGTCGAGCTCGACGGCCGACAACACCCCGCCCGTGAGTTTCCGATCCCGGTCGTCCAATGGGGCATGCCCAGGGTCCTGATCCCGGAGACCATGATCGCCGACTTCGCCGGGGCCGACGCCAGACCACTTGCGCTGTTCGTTCTGGACCGTCCCATGACGTCGGCCGAGCAGGAGAAGATGTGGAACCTCCCCCTGTCGGTGAGCGGCGGCCACGCCGGTCTCGACCCCGGCACCGTCTACCTGATCATCGGGGCAGCGACCCTCCTGGTAGTGCTGATCGTGGTCGTGGTCGTGACGGCTGTGTCGGCGGCCGAGGTGGACGAGGAGATCCGCACCATCGTCGCCGTCGGGGCACCAGGATCGATCCGACGCCGATTCCTCGGCCTGCTCACCACCTACCAGGCACTGGTGGCGATGGCACTGGCAGTACCACTCGGGATCGGCCTGGTGTGGGTCTTCAGCTCCGCCCAGGATTCCTGGCAATCGGGGCCGTTCGGCATCGTCCACACCTCCTGGTTCTCTGTGCCCTGGACCTGGCTCGCAGCCTTCGCCGTCACCCTCCCCATCGTCATCGGAATCCTGACCGTGGCGTCCGTCCGATCCGCCCCCGTCACCCCGCCCCGACGCTCCACCTGACAATCCAACACGAGCAGCGGAGCGACCTCGGCGCAAGGAGTATCGGTCCGCAGAAGCGGACGTCGCCGTTAACCGGCTCACTCCCCGAGGTCGATGCGGGCTGTGGCTGCCAGTGGAGGAGGTCCGGTGGGCTTGCGTGTGGGGGAACGGTCCCCGGCTGGGTCCCCACCACCGCCGCCGCCAGGGGGTCGGCCAAGAGCCGACCAATCGAAGCCGGACAGGAAGTAGATTCGCTGGCCCCGACCCATGAGCCGCTGAAGGGCAAGGATCGGGAGGATGATCGGAGCGGTCACGATCTGGGAGATCGCAGCTGGCCAGTCACGCGACAGGTGTTCGACGTCGCGGAAGGACGGTGGTGTGACTTCCAGGCCCAGCGACCGGAATGAGTCGAGCACGACGCGCCGGTCGCCGTGGGTCATCGACTCCACCACTACCGCCATTCGGGTCGGCGACCGGCCGAACCGGTTGATCGTGTCGATGGCGTCCCGGGTTGCCTCTGAGGAGAGGACCCGAATCTGGGGGATGCTGTGGTCCCTGAGGACGGAGAACGCAATGCCCATTCGATGTAAGCCTCCAACTGTCAACGACGGCGAGGTGGCTTCTCATTGTGTCGCATGGTGGTTGTTCGAGCAACCAGGCCGTCGGAGGTCCGCGGAGGACTTCCGCCGCATCAGGGCTGTGATCGCAGGCGTTGGAGGAAAGCGGCGGAGGGCTGCTCCCGCACCAACCCGAACCGGATGAGGGCTGGAAGGGTTCCTGCTCAGATCTGTCGCCGGCTGTCGGTATGTTCCGAGAAGTGATCAAGATCAACGGCAACGAATATCGCCTTGTTCTGCTCGACACGAACGCTCTGAGCGAGTTCACAAGGCAGGACGGCAGTTTTCGGCGCTTTCTCCAGTGGGCGAGCACGCCACCGATGTTCGTCCCCTGCTTCTCGGTGTTCAGCCTGCTCGAGATGCGTCGCCGTGTCGACGTGTACGAACGCTTCAAAGATGTGTTCAGAGTCCTTCCCTGCATCCTCCTGAAGAGCCACGAACAGCTCTTGGAAGATGAGGTTCGCTCGTACCCCGACCCTTCGGGCATCGACCCAACACTTCTCGGCTTCTCAATGTTGGGAGGCGAAGGCATGGATCTCGATCGCGTCCTTGACCTCGCCTCGCATGACGAGTTCTTTCGGGATCGGGAGACCTACTGGAACGACGGGCGCCAGGACATCGTCGAGGGCATCGCGTCTCTCGTTGTGAACTTCCCCCCAGATGGGGAAACGTACGGACGTGCCGAAATGCGGCAGTTCATCGAGATAGCGAGCTTCTCGCAGATCGCGATGCGCCAGGTCGACTTCGCGAAGCAGATGGTCGAGGTCAAGAACCAGCAGGTAAACATCAACGCGTTTCCGTCGGTGAAAGCGACCACGTACGCGGTCTGGCACAAGTTCTACGCCGATCGAAATCGCAAGTGGGCGAGCTCAGACGCTTTCGACATCATCATTGCCTCGGCGATCCCCTACGTGGACGCGGTCATTACCGAGAACCATCTGGCCGAAAGCCTGCGCAAGACGAAGCGGCTAGATGACTTCATTCGACATCTGACGGTCCACACGCTGAGAGACTTCAGGGACACCAGTACTTGAGGATCGCTCTGGGAGGGATCGAGCTAGCTCATAACGCTCGGCAGCCACCCCGAAATCGCACGAAACACCCACGGGAGAACGGGCAGTCGGCGTTGGTAGCCCATTATCTGGATGGAGTAACGGTGGAAGCCACAGGTCAGCGTCCAATGACCCGGACCTGTCTTGGGGTTTGCTCGATGCCGCGACGCTGTCGGGCGGCCTCGATGCTCCGGCTGATTCTCTGCCACTCCGGGTCGTCGTTCGAAACAGGACTGTCGATGACGACGCCGTTCGCGAGCTCGGTGGGACGGAGAGCGGAGCCAGGTGTCGTGTCGACGCTGTTCGCTTGTCGGGTGACTGCGGGTTGGTCGATCCAGTCTCGGGTGAGGGTTCGGTGAGGATGTCGACGGCGGCGTCGTGGTCTTGCTGCCACTACGAAGGCATGGTTGGTGTGTCGTCCGCGGGTCATGGACGTGTAGAGGCCGCGACCGTCGATGGGGCCGTCGACGAGGAGAAGTCCGTGGTCGACGGTGCGACCTTGGGTGGCGTGGCTGGTGTGGGCGTAACCGAGCTCGAGGTGGTCTCGGGTGTAGTCGGCGGGGAGACGGACGGTGCCGGCTGGACCGGTGACGGTAACGGCACCGTCGGGATGGATGTGTTGGATGGTCCACTGGTCCCGGTTCTTCACCATCGCCCCCCGGTCGGTCCGCAGGGTCCGCTCGTTGCGACGGGTCACGACTTCGTCACCCACGAGGAGCCGCTGACCGTCGTCGTGGTGGTGGAGGGCGGGTCCGTGGGGGTCGAGTTCACCGACTGCGATGCGGTGGCGCTGCGCTTGGTAGTTGAGCCGGTCGACGGTGTGGTTGGTGGGGGCCATCAGCGCCACCGTCTCACCGCGCACCCGGCCTCGGCCCACGATTCGACGATGGCGGTCTCCATCTCGACTGTGGTGCCGCTGTGGATGCGGCCGTGCCGGTCGTATTCGGCGATGACGGCGAGGTCGCCTGTGCGGAGTCGTTGGGTGGCTTCGGGTTTCCCAGGGGTGGGTGAACCGGTGGATCGTGTCGAGCTCGATGGCACCGTGGGTGTTGGTGAGGTGGGTGAACATGCCGCCCCGTCCGACGGCGGAGAACTGGCGGGGATCGCCCACCATGATGACCCGCCATCCGTGCCGGTCGGCGAGGGTGGCGAGGTCAGCGAGTTTGGGGGTGGAGACGGTGCCGGCTTCGTCCACGATCACCGTCGCTCCCCACCCCAAGTCGTACGGCGGTTCGGGTGACCGGTCGGGACGGGAATGTTCGTGGAGGAGTTTGTCGAGGGTGTCGGCGACGACTCCGGTTTCGGTGGCGAGGACGTGGGCGGCGGCAGCGGTGGGTGCCACCCCGAACACGGTGTGCCCGCGGTCGTGGAGGTATCCGATCGCAGGGGTGAGGGCGGTGGTCTTGCCCGACCCGGCCGGCCCCACGATCAGCTCGAGGGGGGCGAGCCCGGCTACGGCCCGGCAGGCGTCGACCTGTCCCGGACTCAACCCGGCGACGTCGACGTCCCGGCAACGAGCTGGTTGGCGGCGGCGGGGATGCGGGGTTTGCGGTCGGCCCATTCGAGGATCTGTTCTTCCTGGTCGAGGATGGCCTGGGTGGTGAGGACCCGGTCGACGGCCGATTCGGTGATCGGTCGTCCGTCCCGACGTAGCGGCGCACCGTCCGAGGTTCGGGTGGTGACAGGTCGACACACCGGGTGGCGGTGACGTGGTCGGCGAGACGTTGCAGGAACCCGGCGAGTTCGTCGGCTCGGACGGTGACCTGGGTGGGGACCTGGGCGGCCAACTCGCGGACCAGTTCGGCGGGACGCCACGTCGACTGCCGCTCCCCCAATGCTTCGAGCGCCGCTCGATCATCGCCTGCCAGCGTGTCCTGGTCGATCCCGGTCGGTCGAACGATGCGACCGGTGGCGTCGGCGACCAGCGTCTCAGGATCGATACCGAGGTCCTTGGGTTCGTTGCCGCCAGTTCGTCGTGGAGTCTCGCCGGCGGTGTGCCCGTGGGATTTGGGAGGGCGACTGTCCACGACCGCCTCCCGCTCCAGCCGCCACCGCTCCGTTGCGTCGGTTCACGGCCGAGGTCATCGACGAATCGGTCCAGCTTGGCGTCGATCCGCTGGTCGATGTCGCGGCTGCGTTGCGAGAACTCGGCCAGCACGTCGAGGTGGACACCGGCGATCTCGGCGATGCCGTTCACCGGTGGCTCCCAGGCGACTCCGAGTCGGCGGGTGAGCTCGGCTCGCAGCCCGGCGTGATACAACCCCGACAGGCTCCGCTGGTCCATCTTCAACGTGCGTGCGTCCAATGCCAGCCATCGTCCGTCGGGGGAGCGGACCCGGTTGGCGATCACCGCATGGGTGTGCAGTTGGGGATCGAGTTTGCGGCTGGTGTGCTGACGGAACACCCCCACGATGATCCCTTCGGTGTCGACACACACCACATGACCCCGCTGCCGCATCCGAGTGTGCGCCTGCGACTCCACCCAGGCGAGCACCGCGTCCACCGCCGGTCATGCGCCTCGGTCACTTGTCTGACGGGTCTGGTCGTCGCCGATGGCGAACAGCACCGACACCGACTTCGGTGCCGAGAAGGTGGCGTCGAAGCCTCGCACCGACTCATCGCCGTAACGGCGTCCCAACCGTCCACCCGTGGTCGGATGCTCTCCGGCCATCACCGCCAGAAACGCCTCGTCATCCACCTGCCCGTCCAAGACCGAGGAGGGCGGCGCCTCGTCCGTACCAGCGGCCCGGCGGCTCGTCACCGTCGAGGTAGTAGGAGGGGAGCTGCTCGGTGTAATAGCGGCCCGCCTCCGACGCCTTTCAGCGTGGTCACCCGCACCGTCACGATGCCACCCCCACCCTGTCACCGCAGGTGTGCACTCGTCTGTCTCTCCTGGCTCGACGACGTGGCTGCTGGTTGGAGGGTGTGGTCATGATCCGAATCCCCTGTTGGGCTGCTCGACTCTCACGACTATGATACCTCTAATGCATCGTTATCAGCGTATAACTATTGATAACTGATGCGAGATGATGCGCAATGATGAGAGGTGTGCAAGGCGCTGACCGGACGGGGTTGATCGAGGAGATCGTCTGCCCGCGTCTCTTGTCTCTGTGATTGGATTGAGACACCAGCGAAACGCAGTGAGGGAGGGAGGACGGCATGAGACGCTCCGGATGGATCGAAGACCGGCAAGGACGAACCGGGCGGCGGTGGCGGGCCAGATACCGGGGACCCGACGGACGGATCCGCTCCCGGAGCTTCGACCGCAAAGTCGACGCCGACCGGTGGCTGATCGCCCGGCTCGGATCGATCGACCGGGGCGACTGGATCGCACCCGAAGCCGGAGACATCCCCCTCTCCGAAGCCGCCGCCGACTGGCTCTCCGGGCTCGACATCAAACCCAAGACCCGGGCCGGCTACGAATCCCTCCTCCGCTCCCGCGTCCTACCCGTCTTCGGAGACCTTCCCCTCAACCGGATCACCCCGGCGATGGTGCGGAACTGGATCGCCGACATGTCCGCCGAGGGGCTATCGGCGTCGCGGATCAAACAAGCCAAACAGGTCCTGGCAGCACCCCTCGAGCTGGCCGTCGTCGACGGGATCATCGCCCGCTCCCCCACAACCGGAGTCAAAGTCCCCACCGTCCGGAGACGTGAACAGCGGTTCCTCACCGCCGAACAAGTCGCTCTCCTCGCCGCCGCCGCCGAAGACGCCCAGGACGGCGCCGGGCTGATCGTCGAGACGCTGGCATGGGTGGGGATGCGATGGGGCGAACTGGTGGCTCTCAGACGGTCCCGTGTCCACCTGCTGCGCCGCCGGATCGAGATCGCCGAAGCAGCCACCGAACTCGGATCCGGCCTGTCGTGGGGAACCCCCAAAACCCACGAACGACGACTCGTCACCATGCCCGCCTTCCTCGCCGACCACCTCGCCCCCCGACTCGGCGACATCCCAGACGACGGACTCGTGTTCACCGCCCCCAACGGCGGGCCGTTGCGCTCGTCACCGTTCCGTCAGCAGATCTGGAAACCGGCGGTCGAAGCGGCAGGGCTCGAACAGCTCCGGATCCACGACCTGCGAGGCACCGCCGCCTCGCTCATGATCTCCTCCGGAGCCAACATCAAAGCCGTCCAGCGCCAACTCGGACACGCCTCAGCCGCCATGACACTCGACCTCTACGGACACCTCTACGAAGACGACCTCGACACCCTCGCAGACGCCCTCGACCGCCGCTACGCCGCAGCCACGACACCCGGACAGAAGCGTCCCGAACGCGCCCCCAACGATTCTCCCGCGCCCCTATCGCGCCCCCGTGCGCCCCGAGGGTCTCGGCGATCGCAGTGAGGATCCACGGCTGACCCCTCGGAAACCCCTTGTTCTCGGGGTTTCTGGCGGAGGGAGTGGGATTTGAACCCACGGAACCCGTACGGGCCCAACGGTTTTCAAGACCGTCACTTTCGACCGCTCAGTCATCCCTCCGTGAGCCAATCTGGCTCGGACGGGTCAGTCTGCCCGACGTCTGGTGTCCCGGTCAAGACACACCCCGCCGCCGGACCAATCTGGGCAGCTGGTACCCATGTTGCGCCTTGCTCGATCCCATACGTTGGCGACAAGCAACCGAAAGGCAAGTCCGATGACGACCACCGTCCAGAATTCTGGAGCGCAAGACGCACCCGTGATCCGCAACGGCGTTCCGGTCACCAAGCTCTTTGCGACCCGCGACAAGCTGACGACCGCACCAGAGCTCGCACGTTTCAGGTTCACGGCCAGGAACACATGGATCGAAGGCACAGCGTCGCAGTCGTCGATCCACGAGTGGTACGGAGTCGGAACCGATCACGTTCACGTAGAAGAGTTCAACTACAAGGCCGACCACCCGACACTCGGAAACGGTCACGGCCCGACCCCACAGGAGACCGTGTTGCATGCCCTCGCAGCTTGCCTGACGGCCGGTATCGCGACCACTGCTGCGGCCCGCAAGATCGAGCTCACGTCGGTGACCTCCGTCGTGGTCGGCGAGATCGATGTGCGTGGCGCCCTCGCGATCCGTGAAGAACGGCGTCCTGGCCAGCCCGTTGTGTCTTCGTCCGTGCGGCCGGGATTCGAGCGGATCAGCGTGACATTCGAGATCGAAGGGGACGCCGAAGATGCAGCGCTAGCTGCCTTGGCCGAGGGGTCCCGTTCGACTTCGGCCGTCTACGACATGCTGACGGCCAACACCGAGGTGGAGATCAGCGTCAACGTCAAGGCCTGACCAGCAGACAACCGCCGTCGAATCTCGAGTGGCGGAGGGGGAGGGATTCGAACCCTCGAGGAGCGAACGCCCCTACGGCATTTCGAGTGCCGCGCACTAGACCGGACTATGCGACCCCTCCGGGTCTGTCGACCTCTCAAAGCCGACGCGATCACACGGCCACAGCGTACCGAGGCGGTGCGACGGTACGTTGTAGTCGTTAGGGTCGCTGCCGCACAAACGGAACGACCGGCGGAGGGAGGGGGATTTGAACCCCCGAGGGGCGTGAACCCCAACGGCATTTCCAGTGCCGCGCACTAGGCCGGACTATGCGATCCCTCCACGAGGATGCCTCGGACCGAATCCGAGGCACACACAGCGTACCGACAACCAACGGAAGTGACCAGATGGCCGCCGAGACGCTCACGACATGGGAAGGGCCGATGCGATTGGCCCTAACCGAAGGCCGCCTCGCCGCTGCCGCCGGCGAGGTTCCGGTGGGTGCTGTCGTCCTCGACCCTGACGGCGTCGTGGCAGCAGCAGCCCACAACCGACGAGAAGAGCTGACCGATCCCACCGCCCACGCCGAGATGCTCGCCATCTCCGAGGCAGCACGGAATGCGGGAACGTGGCGCCTAACCGAATACACCCTGGTGGTGACTCTGGAACCATGTCCCATGTGCGCAGGGGCCGCAGTTCACGCCCGGCTCGGCCGGATCGTGTACGGCACGCCGGATCCGAAGGCCGGCGCCGCCTGGAGCCTCTACAACATTCCTCAGGACCCGAGGCTCAACCACAGATGCGACATCGTGGCGGGCGTGCTCGCCGACGAATGTGGCGAGCTGCTGCGTTCGTTCTTCGACGAGCGCCGCTGAACCGACTGGTTTGCACCGTGCCGCCGCCTCCTAGAATGGAGGGTCCCCAATGCAGAGTGGGTGCGGCCTCCGGGTCCTGCGCGGCGGGGCCCCGCGAATTTGGTCAGGTCCGGAAGGAAGCAGCCATAAGCGGTCGGTCTCGGGCGCCGCAGTCAAGCCTGGCGGCCGCACCGACTCTGTGTTTTGCAGGCCGACTTCCGCTCGGGTGATTCGTCCACCTTGCTGATGTACGTGAGATGTTTCACGCCGAGCGGAACAGGCGCCGGTCGGCCTGGGCTACCGCCGCGTGTTGCGAACCTCCATGGCCGCGGTTGTTATGCAGTTGTAACGTTGGCCTTCGACCATGCAGCATGCGACAGATGGGTGCACCCGGCATGGAGACAACCGACGGCATCGAGTTCACCGTCAAGGTCTTCGGAGGAATGGGCCTTGAGGGCGCCGAGGGTCCGATCAGCGTCGGCGGCTCCAGACAGCGCCGGCTTCTTGCGCTGCTCGCGATCCGGGTCAACACGGTGGTCGACATCGACTGGCTGGCTGAATACCTCTGGACCGACGCCGACCGCCCCAAGTCGACGGCCCCACCACTCCGGACCTACGTGTCCCGGCTGCGCTCTGCCTTTCCCGAGGAGATTCGCTCCTGGATCGAGACCGAGCCGTCGGGCTACCGGCTCGCCGTGCCAGAGGACGCCGTCGAGCACACGAGATTCTCGCTGCTTCGATCGAGGGCGAGGGCCGCCCGTGAGCACGACGATCCTCAGACGGCCCAGCGGCTCCTCGACGAGGCGCTCGGCCTGTGGCGAGGCGACCCCTTCCGGGAACTCGAGGATCTCGACTGGGCGCGTGCCGAAGTCGAGCGGCTGAACCTTGATCGGCTCGAAGCGCTCGAGGAGCGGTGGGAGGCAGCCCTTGCGCTCGGAAAGCACACCCAGATCACCGGCGAACTGGCTGCGTTCACGTCGGAACACGGCCTGAGAGAGCGGGCCGCTCGTCAATATGCCCTGGCGCTCCATCGCAGTGGTCGAACGGCCGAGGCGCTGAGGGTGATCGATGACCATCGCAAGCTCATGGCCGACGTCAGCGGGCTGGAGCCGTCCCCGGCGATCCTCGAGTTGGAGGACGCCCTCCTGACCGGCGATCCGTCGCTGGACGTGGAAGACGACGGCAGGCCGCTCCGGGGGTATCGCCTCATCGAGCAGATCGGCACCGGTGCCTTCTCCGTGGTGTGGCGAGGCATCCAGCCGTCGGTCAACCGCGAGGTGGCCGTCAAACAGATCCGCAGCGAGCTCGCCTCCCAGCCGGACTTCATCCGCCGGTTCGAGGCCGAAGCCCACCTGGTTGCCCAGATCGAGCACCCGCACATCGTCCCTCTCATCGACTACTGGCGGGACCCCGATTCCGCCTACCTGGTCATGCGCTGGCTGCGGGGTGGCACCCTGGAGCGGCGCCTGGACGAAGGCCCGCTCACCCTCGACGACACCCTCGCGATGGCCAGACAGATCGGGGACGCGCTGTCGGTCGCGCACGCCAGGGGAGTCGTGCACCGCGACGTCAAGGCCGCGAACATCCTGTTCGACGAGCAGGGCAACGCCTTCCTCACTGATTTCGGGATCGCCCTGGAGGTCGCCGAGTCCGGCGGGCCTGAGGCGGCGCTCTCGCCGGGCTCACCCGCCTACGCCTCGCCCGAACAGATCCGGCGCGAGCAGCTCGGACCCGAGTCCGACGTCTTCAGTCTTGGCGTCGTCGTCTACGAGTGTCTCACCGGGTCGCTTCCGTTCCGGGACAGCTCGTCGGCCGAAGAACTGATCGACCGCCAGTTGAACGCTCCCTACCCGCCCTTGTCTCAGGTCCGGCCGGATCTGCCGTCGTCGGTCTCGGCTGCGGTCGCCCGAGCGACCGCCAAGGACCCTGCCGAACGGTTCGCATCGATCGCGGAGTTCGTCGGAGCGTTGGAGGCCGCTGAGTCGGCGGTCGTTGTCGGCCGGGCCACCACCACCCGGGTCGACCTGGCCAATCCCTACATGGGTCTTCGCTCGTTCGACGACGGCGACGTCGATCGGTTCTTCGGGCGCGAGCGCCTGGTCAGTGAACTGGTCGGCAGGATGTCAGGCAACACGATCGCTTCGCGTTGCCTTGTGCTCGTCGGCCCGTCTGGCTCGGGCAAATCGTCGGTCGTCCGGGCGGGCCTCACCCCGTCGCTCCGTGCCGGGGCGGTACCGGGATCCGACGACTGGTTCGTCACGACGATGGTGCCCGGCACCGACCCCTTCGAGTCGTTGGAGGCGGCGTTGTTGCGGATCGCCGTCAACCCGCCTGAATCGCTCTTGAGTCAGATTCGTGATGGGGAGCGGGGCCTGTTGCGCGGGCTCCGTCGCTGCGTCGGCTCCGACGAGGACAGGGTGCTGCTGGTGATCGATCAGCTCGAGGAGGTCTTCGCCGGCGCCGCGGCCGACTCGGCCGACGCGTTTCTCGATGCCCTGAGCGTCGCAGTCGAGGACCCGACGTCGCCACTCCGGCTGGTGGCCACGCTGCGCGCCGACTACTACGACCGTCCGCTCGAGCACCCTGCGTTCGCCCCGATCCTCAAGGAAACGGCCGTCGACGTCACCCCGCTTGCGCCCGACGAGCTCGAGCGTGCGATCGTCGAGCCGGCACGTCAGGCCGGCGTGGAGTTCGAGTCCGGGCTGGTGCCGCGCATCGCCGCCGAGACCGTCCGTCAGCCGTCGCCGCTTCCGATGCTCCAGTACATGCTGGGTGAGCTGTTCGACCGGCGCACCGGCAATCGGATGACGACCGCCGATTACGAGGCGCTCGGCGGGCTGAGCGGCGCGCTGGCTGCCCGTGCCGAGGCCGTGTTCGCGTCCGGAACCGCAGGTCAAAGGGCGGCGGCCCGGCGATCGTTCGGCCGCATGACCGACCCATCGGCCACCGATCTGCGCCGCCGGGTCAAGGTGTCGGATCTCGGTGACGATCCAGATGTCCGGTGGGTGCTGGAGGAGTTCGGCGGAGCCCGCCTTCTCAGCTTCGATCGGGATCCCGCATCCAGGGAGCCGACGGTCGAGGTCGCGCACGAGGCGCTCTTGCGCGAGTGGCCCCGCCTGGTCGGCTGGCTCGCCGAGGATCGGGAGCTGCTTCTCTCCGCCGACGCCACGGCGATGGCGGCAGACGCATGGATGGAGGCCGGGCGACAGCCGGGGGACCTGTACCGGGGTGCGCGGCTGGAACGGGCCAACGAGCTGGCATCGACGGCGCCCGAACGGCTGAGATCGATCGACCTCGAGTTCATCGATGCCTCGAACGCCGCCGCAGAGGAGGCGCGCCGGCTGGAGGAATCCAGGGTCACGCGTTTGCGTCGGCTGGTTGCAGGCGTCGCCGCTGCGCTCGTCGTTGCGCTGATTGCAGGTGGGATCGCCCTCGTCCAGCAGAACCGGGCCACCGCCGAGGCCGAACGCGCCGAGGTCGCCGCCGAGGAGGCCAGGACCCAGGCGAGCATCGCCGAGGAGCAGGCCGAGATCGCCGACCGCCAGACCGAGGTGGCGGTCGAGGCCGTCGCCGAGTCGGAGCTCCAGACGCTCATCGCCCGCTCCGCAGCGCTCACCAGGGATCAGCCGGATGTCGCCCTGCTGCTCGCACTCGAGGCAGCCCGTCGCCAGCCAGGCCCGGCCGCCGACCAGGCGGTCCTGAACGCCTTGGGCTCGACGACCCAGAACCTCGTCGCCAGCTACCCGACGCTCGTCGACTTCAACGACGACTGCGGAGATCCGATCTTCGTTTCGGGCGCCACCGAGTTCGGGGTCGCCGGAGGGCAGATGGTGAGCCGAGATCTGACCACCGGGGTGATCACCGAACACGGCCCGCCACCGGTCGATTGCGCCGTGTGGTTCGGTAACCCCGATTCCGGTCGCTGGTTCGCCTCCTCCGATCCGCCGGACCAACTCTGGTTCGGGCCCATCGGTGGCGACTGGGACGTGGCTCTCGACGTTGAGACTCAACAATATGCCATCTTCGGCGGCGTCACGGCCCTCAACCGGGTCATCCTGCTGAACGAACAGGGTGTGATCACGCTCGTCGACGCGAACACGGGTGAGCAGGTCGGCCCAGCCATCGAGGGGCACGATGATTGGTGGTTCCCGGCGATATCCGATGGCGGTCGCTACATCGCCCTCCCGCTGGTCTACTTCGAGTCCGGCAGCTCCACGGTGACCGGCGCGCTGCAACCCCAGACCGAAGGGGGAAGGGTGCTCGTGATCGACGGCGAGACGGGCGAAGAAGTCTTCCGAATCGACCGCGATGCCGGGGCGACGGCCGTCACGTTCGACGACTCCAGCGGGGAGCTGCTGGCGATGTTCTCCGACGGCTCGCTGGTCACCATCGATCTCGATACCCAACAGGTCGTCGCCGACATCGAGACCGGGGTTGCATCGTCGGTGTTCGAGATGGGGGTTCGGCCCGACGGAAGAGTGATCATTCTCACTCAAGGAAGTGCTGAGCTCGTCGACAGACGGTTCGGTCTTCTGGGTGTGTCCGTGCGAGCCCCTGATGGGATTGTGCAGGCGGAGATCCTGCCCGACGGGCGAGTCGCAGCCTGGACCGACAAGCCGAGCGTTGACATCTACGACTTCGAGTCGGACAACGCCCTCATCGAGCGCCTGTGGGACCTCGACGATCCGTTGGGGGAGTACGCATTCAACGATGGGAGAGCCGGTGCCGTGGACAACGCCACCGGCGACGTG
Source organism: uncultured bacterium (assembly GCA_963792365.1). GTDB lineage: Bacteria > Actinomycetota > Acidimicrobiia > Spongiisociales > ZC4RG35 > JAOUGY01. The sequence goes on along the minus strand of CAWBVW010000004.1, from coordinate 538,087 downwards.
CGGGTCGTGGATCTCGCCAGCGGCGAGCAGTCGACGGTGACGCTACGGACGCCGTCGGGCGAGCGGTTCGAACCGATCAAGGCGTATCCGGAGTCCGACGGCGCGGCCGCCATCAACCAGGAAGGGCTGTACGCCCGCTTCGTCGATGGCGAAATGGTGGAGAGCGTCCAACTCGACGGCCTCCCGCGTGGTGGGACACGATTCGGCGACGTTTGGTCGCTCATCGTCGAACGCCCGGATGGAACGTTCGGGGTCGACGTGCTCGACCTGACGCCAGGTGCGGCACGAGTGATTCAAGGTGTCCCCTCGGACGGTGTGCCGTCCATCGTGCACCCGACCCTCGACGGAGGTGTCTACGTCGCAGTGCCCGGCGGCCCTCTGCAGGCCTACGACGCCTCCGGGGCGCTGATCGGCGAGTACCAGGTCTCCGAGCAGTTGAGCAACATCGTCGCCGTCGACCCGACCGAGCGATGGCTCGCCGCAGGAGGGTTCGGCGGTGGTCTCTTCGTGATCGACACGGCCACCGGTGACGTCGAGGGTCCACCCATCGGCGACGCAGTGGTCAATCTGGGGTTCGGGAGGGACGGTGAGTTGCTCGCCGTCACCTATGAGGATGGTCGAGTCCGCTTGTGGGACGTCGAACGGGGCGAGTGGGCGGGGTTGATCTGGGACGGAGAAGGCGGCGCAGCTCTTGGTTCGCCGTCCTGGTACGACCCCGAGACCGAGACGATGTGGCTCTTCGTTTCGGGCAAACTCATCCAGGTCCCGATGAACCCGGACCGTTGGATCGAGAAGGCCTGCGACCTCGTCGGCGACGGCCTCACTCAGGACGAGTGGGACCGCTACGTACCGGGCCACGAACCGCTCACCTCCGCTTGCAACTGACGCGCTGTCGGGCAACCCAGGGTTCCTGACGACATCTGGTGTCGATCTCAGGTCAAGGTTCGAGCGTTCGCCCTGGTCACACACGGCCACGGTCACCGGCCGCCTCCCGAAAAGCCTCGTGATCATTGGCGATTTGCCACTGTTATCTGGCTGTAATGCGTTGAGATAGGGCTGTGACGTCGCTGAGCGACTGTGGTGCCGTACTCGCCGAAGGTCGGCGGGATACGGAAAGGACAGACCATGTCAGCCACACTCACCCGTGACCCCGAGACCCACATCCCTGTCTCGGATCAAAGTCAGGCTCCCGCACCCAGGAAGACTCGCCGCTGGGTCCTCGTTGCAGCCGCTACAGCCGTCGCCACCGCAGTCGGGATCGGCGTGGCCGTCACCGGCACGAGCGTCGACGATGGTTCAAACCAGTTCGCCGAGACGCAGCGCCAGACCGCCCTCGCCTCCGTCCAGGCACCTGATGTCTCGTCACAGAACGCCGAGTTCCAGCGGCAGCTCGCACTCGGCAGTACCGCAGCCGTCGACTCGTCGGCGCAGTTCGCCGAAACCCAGCGGCTGACGGCGCTGGCTCCACAGGTCGACTCGTCAACACAGCGTGCCGAGGATCACCGCTTCGCAGTGATCGGTGCAGGGAACGAAATCTCGACCCAGTACGCCGAGACCCGGCGCATGACGTCTCTCGCACGGGCGGTCGACGGCTCGTGGCAGTACGCCGAGTCGCAGCGCTTGCTGGCGCTCGCCGTTCCCACCTTGTCGGACACCTCGAGCCAGTACGCCGAGAGCCAGCGGTTCTTGGCAGCGGGCGCCGGAGCGCAGGTCGACGGCAGCCACCAGAGCACCGAGTTCCAGCGGATGCAGTCCCTCGCCGACAACTCCTCGGACGTAGCCGAGGCCCGTCGTTTCGCCACCCTGAATCCCGCCGGCAACTGAATCACAACCCCACCGCTCTCACGGTCTTCCACCTCTGGCTGACCGGTGGAAAGCATCGAACCCCGGCCGACCGGCCGGGGTTCGATGGCGTCCCAGCCCCGTTCCCCTACCGCTTCCGCGATGACCCGGGTCAGAACGTCAATCCACCTGCTCCAGGAATCCGAGCACAATGTCCTGATACATACCCGGGTCTTCGTTCCAGGCCCGGACGTGGCCGGCGTCGGGGATCGGCTCGAAGTCGATCAGATCTGGGCGGGCGTCGGCCAGCGCCTTTCCGACTTCGAATGGCACCTTCGTGTCATCTGTGCCATGGAGGACGAGCATCGGCGTCGTCAGGTCGCCGGCCCGGGCGACGTAGTCGACGTCGTCGAAGTCGAGGCCGGTTCGCAGCCAGACGAACATCCGTCCGACGGCGAGCAAGCTGTCGCCGATCGGACCGCCGACCGGCAACGCTTCACCGGATCGCAGATCGATGACCCCGCGGAAGTCGGCCATTGGCGACTCGAGGATCGCACCACGGACGAAAGCGGGGTCATCGGTGTTCAGCAAGTAGTTGAGCACGATGCCCCCACCCATGCTGATCCCGTCGAGGACGACACCGGTCGCACCCCGAGTGCGGGCATACTCCACGGCCGCATCCAGGTCCTTCCACTCTGTCTGACCCATCATGCCAAGACGATTGTTGGCCTCGGGGGCGCCGACGTCGTTTCGGTAGGTGGGCACGAGGGTCGGGTATCCCATGCCCTCGACGGTGGCCAGCAGTCGCAGCGTGTCGCGCTGACCGGCTGCCAGACCGTGGACTGCGATGAGCCACGTCGAGTCCTCTCCCGGGATGAACCACGCCGGCAGGCCGCCTTGTGGACCGTCGATCACGATCTGTTCGGACTCGAGGCCGAGCGTCACCGGATCACCCGGGTAGACGAGGCTGTCGAAGTCGGCGATGTCCGTCCCAATCGGAACCTCGGTCCCCTGGATGAGCGCAAACTGCCTCGTCTCGGTCGTGTCCGTCCAATCCTCGGCGGGCTGGACGATCGCCCATCCGTTCTCCCACTTGAGCCCCATCACGGCGTCGCGGTCGGATGAGACGGCGGCTTCGTCCGGGGTCCGGATCACCATCCGATCTCCATCGACCGACAGAATGTCGGAGTCGTACTCCACCTCGGCGACCACCGTGGACATGCCGTCGATTACTTCACCCGAGACGTACCAGCCGATCGCCGCATAAGCCACCAACAGCGTGGCGGCGAGTGCCCCCGAGATCCAACGACCGACATGCCGGGTCGGGCGACGATGCCGTGTGGGAACTCGGTCGGCCGACTTCAAGACAGTGGACATCAGCACTCCCTTCGTGACCTCTTCACCCCCTCCCATACAACGCCGGCTTCGTTGCGTGCAGTGCCGATTGGAGGTTCTGGGGAGGTTTCAACCCACCCGCTGCAGCATTGCCCGGATTCGGCGCTCCCCACGCTCGAGCACAGCCGGCGCCTCGTGACGCCATTCGGGTTGGATCAACACCGTGTTTGCGATCACCAGCGTGCGGCCGGCGATGAACGTCGCAACCTCACCCCCCGAGTCAGGCCACGGTGACACGGTCTCGTACCCGCGACGGATTGCGTCCCACGAAGTGTCGAACTGGTCTTCGCCCCAGAAGTAGTAGAGCGTGGTTGCGAGGTCTTGAACCGGCCACCCCCACATGAGGTCCTCGAAGTCGAACGCCGCGATCCGCCTGCGGTACACCTTCACGTTCCACATGTGGAGGTCCCCGTGCAGCACCTGCATCGGTTGAGCAGACTGCAGGCGCCCGATCGCCGCTGTCACGACCTCCAGGGCCTCGCCATAGACTCGTCGGCGCCGCGGACGCATCAGATCGCCGTGATCCTCCTCGAACAGGAGGTGGGGTTCGTCGAACGGGAGCGGCTGGTCGTATGTCGGAGCCGTGAAACCCGGCGGAGGACGGAACGAGGAACCGTGGCGGTGCAGCCTGGCCGTGAACGCGCCGAAGGACTCGAGGTTCTCAGCGGTGAGACGGTCGGCCATCAATGGACCGGGCAGCCATGAGAAGACGACGCAGTTTCTGGGCTCGGGAACACCATCGGCCGACACGACCGTCAGCAGCTCGCCGTCGAGTGTGCGGACTGGTCTTGGCACGTCGAGGTCGGTTTCCATCGCGATGGATTCGAGCCACGCCATCTCCGCTCGAACCTGGGCCTCAGGGTGTGCGATCGGGCCGCCGATTCCGACGCGAAGGGCCCATGACTCTCCCCGGCTCGTGTCCAGCCGAAACGTGGCATTCGAGTCCTGGGCGATCAAACGGACCCGAGTGACGTCGAGGTCGTATGCGGCCAGCGCAACTTCGGCCACTCGCCTCAGCCGGCGTCCACGACCGGCATCCGTGAGCTCGTAGAAGTCGCGCATAGCCGACCTCACCCGGTCGGTGCGAACACATCGTCGGAAGAATGCGCTCCGAAGCTCCGGATCACCAGCAGCATCACAGGAACCACCACGAGGTTGGCCAGGCCGAAGAGGCGGAAGACGCCGCTGTATCCGAGGTTGTCGCTGAGCGAGGTGGCGATACCTTCACCGGCCGCGAGCCCGATGTTGGACATGGTCTGGAGGATGGCGAACATCGACCCCGCGATTCGTAGATCTGTCACACCCATTGCGATGGTCACGTAGTTGGTCCACTGAAATCCAACGGCCAGTCCCCACAACGGCGCCGCCAGAAGGAGGGTGTTCTCGGTGTCGAGCACGGAAAACGCCAGTCCGCCCAACGTGACCAGCCCGACCGTGATGAGTGTCGAGATCCGACGACCGCCGCGCTTCACCGCCATCGACATGCTCACACCGCCGATGAGGAGCCCTACGCCCTTCAGCGTCCCGTACAGGCCGAGGGTCGAAGGCGACGACCCCAACTCGTCGGACATGTAGAAAGTCACCAGTCCTTCGATCCCCTGGAAGAAGGTCCAAGCGAGGATCAGTCCGAGTCCGAAGAGGACATATCGAGGCTGGAGCATGACCTTGAAGGCGCTGCGATCGAACACGTGCGCCTCCGTCCGATCTCGTGGCTCGTGGACACGAGCCACGAAGAACAGGGGGACGAGCATGAGAACGGCGATCACGAGGAACAGGCTCTGGTATCCGATCGCATCGGCCACCAGACCCAAAGCCAAGGACACGGCGACCAACCCCACGGCCCGACCACCGTTCATCCACGCCTGGACCGTGGGATGGTCGACCGGGTCCACCACATCGACCGACAGAGCGTCGGCCGTGGTGTCGAACAGAGCCATGAAGAAGGTGGCACTCACCACCATCACGGCCAGGATCCCGAAACTCTTCGACGGGTCCACGAAATAGGCGACACTGAATGCGATTGCCGTGGCCGTGATCCCGATCAGCATGTACGGCACGCGGTGTCCGCGTCCGAACAGCGGGTACTTGTCCGAGACCAGCCCGAAGATCCACTTGATCACGAACGGCACGATCCCGAGGGTGGCGACGACTGCCAACCGGTCGGCGTCGACACCGGCCGAGTCCATGTGCGGCTTGAAGAAGTTGAGCTGATACGCCTGGATCACACCCTGCACGAAGTACACCGTGCCGAACATGACAAAGAGTTGGCGGCGGTTCAGGTTCAGGTCGATGCGGTCTTGCTGCACGTCGGCGAGGCTACTTGGCGGGGTCCAGTCTTCGCTGGTGGTGATGACGTATGCGGCGCTTCGCATCGGCGGGCACACTGGAGACGTCTCCGACAGATATTTTGGTATGGCGAAATCTGCCACCGTACTGTCGCGAAGGCTACAATTCGTCATGAGATGAGACGCGATGGGATGAGCTGAAAGCGGCGGTGGCGCCGTTCGATTGCTCGGCGCGCCGGGGCCCGACTCATCGAGTTCTCGTCTGGGGCTGATCGACAGGAACCCTCGGCGGTCCCACGTGGGCAAGGCTTCTTCAGGCGGAGTTGTCCGGGTGTGCAGAACCCGGGGGTGGGAGTGGAATGTGATGGGCGCTTCTCGCAGTTCTTGGATGCCATGGCGTGGGCGATACCGCAGAATCGCGGTTGTGGTGATGCTCGTCGCAGGGGTGGCGGTGCCGCAGATGCCCGATGCTGTGGCATCCACAGAACCCGGGGTGTTGCCCGTTGAGGAGGTTCGGTCGACCTACACGGCCGAATTCGGGGTTCCTCGCCCTGTCGGCGTTGCGGCGGTGGATGGCCAGGGCTTGGTAGTGGCCGGTGCCAGTGGGAAGCGGAGTGCTCTCGTCGAGTTGACGGCCTCGGGACGCCTCCTCGCACAAGGCACAGCCGAAACCGCGATCGAGCCGGGCTCTCTGGTGTACGACGCTCGCTCCGCTCGCCTCGTCGGCAGATCCGGCACCGAGATCGTGACGATGGAGACGCCTGCGGCCAGACCCGGCCGGCAGAATCCGCGCCGTAGCCTCGATCGTGCCGGTGCAGGAACCACAGCCGCAACCTTCGATTCGGGCGATGGTTCGACGATCGAACTCGATGGCTCCGGAAGGACGCTGCGGCGGGTGAGCGGCGACACAGTGAGCGTGATCGCCCTCGACATGCCGCGCGGAACCAGGTTCGGCGCAGTTGCGATGGACGCCTCGGAGAACACGCTGTACCTGATCGACGAGTCCACCTCGCTCTTGTACGCCTTCGACGAGTCTGGGTCCCAGACCGCCATCTACGATCTCGGGCCGGTCGAGCTGGGGAACGTGACCGCCATGGTCGTGGCTCCGAGCGCCGACACCACCGATGACTCTTCGGTCCAGCATCTGTTCGTGAGCGACGCCGGCACCCAGTCGGTGTTGGGACGAGTGGTCGAGATTGCGTTGGTGGTGCCGGATCAGACGGTCGCCCTTGCAGCCGCCGTCGTCACGGGCTCGTTGGTGCGGACCATCGCAACCTCGTCGTGGAGCCCGGCGAGCCCGGATCCAACCGGAATCGTCTACCTCCCCGCTTCGGATCGATTCGTCGTGGTCGACTCGGAGGTCGAGGAGACCACCGGTGCGGGGTATCACGGTGTGAACATGTGGGTGACCACACGGGCGGGCGTGGTGACCGACACCGGGACCACACACCCGGCCTACTCGAAGGAGCCCACTGGCCTCGGCGCCCGCACCACCACGTCCCCGCCGGCCCTTTTCGTCTCGGATGACTCCAAGCAGGGGATCCATGTGGTCCTACCTGGTGCCGACGGTCGGTTTGGGACCTCCGACGACTCCGTCACGTTCATCAACACGGCCCAGATGGGGACGACCGATGTGGAGGATCCCGAGTACGACCCGGTCACCGGCCACTTGTTCTTCCTCGATGGCGTGAACACAGAGGTTTACGACCTCGACCCTGTCGACGGGGTGTTTGGCAACGGCAACGACGTCGTGACCCATTTCGACATCGGAGTGCTCGGCGCATCCGACTTCGAGGGGCTGAGTATGGACGTTGCCCGCGGGACGCTTCTCGTGGGTGCGAAGACCAGGAAGAAGGTCTTCGAGATCACCAGGACCGGTTCGCTCGTCCAGACCATCGACCTGACCGGCATCTCAGGTTTGAAGTACATCTCGGGGCTGGCACTGGCACCCGCAAGTGACGGGTCGGGGCGTCCCAATCTCTACATCGTGGACCGAGCGGTCGACAACGACGCTGTGCCGTCGGAGAACGATGGCAAGATGTTCGAGATCTCTATGCCGGTGACGGACGCTCCGCCGACCGTCCAGGTGATCGCCCCCGCCCCGGGTGCGACGGTCTCGGGAACAACGGTGCTCTCCGCGTCCGCTACCGACGATGTCGGCGTGGCATCGGTCCAGTTCTCCGTCGACGGGACGGTGGTCGGGACGGACACCAGCTCCGCAGGAGGCTGGACGGTCTCGTGGAACTCGGCTGCTGTCGCGGATGGAAGCCATACGTTGACGGTGGTCGCAACGGACACGATCGGGCAGACGACAACTTCGACCACCTCGTTCATGGTCGACAACGTCGACTCGCCTCCAACGGTGACCTGGTCGAGCCCGGCGGCAGGCGCCACGCTCAGGGGAACCGTGACGCTCGTGGCCGACGCCTCTGACGATGTGGCCGTGTCCTCCGTTCGATTCGTCGCCGATGGCGCGACCATTGCCACCGACTCGAACGGCTCGGACGGATGGTCGGCATCATGGAACACCTCGTTGGGCGGTGATGGCACGCACACGATCGAGGCAGTCGCCACCGACACGGCGGGACAGTCATCTTCGGCGGTTCGATCCGTGACCACGGACAACACCGCACCCACCGCGTCGATCACGGCGCCCACTGCTGGCGCCACGGTCTCGGATCAGGTGGCCGTCGTCGCTGCGGCCGCCGACACGGGTGGGATGGCTTCGGTCGCCTTCCTGGTGGATGGAATCACGATCGGCACGGACACGAATGGCGCCGACGGGTGGTCTGCGAGTTGGAACACCATCTCATCCGGCAATGGCCCGCACGTCCTGTCTGCGGTCGCCATGGACGGTGCGGGAAACACCGCAACGGCCACGCCGATCTCGGTGACCGTGGCGAACGCGGCGGGCGGCACAGTCGACGTCACGATTGCGTCGGGCGCCGATGACGTGGAGGAGAAGGCCAGCAACGGCAACATGACGGTGACGAGCACCGACCTCGATCTCATGCTCGACCGGGCGACGCTGCAGGCGGCGATCGGACTCAGGTTCCAGACAGTCCAGGTTCCGGCCGGTGCCATCATCACGAACGCCTATCTGCAGCTCGAGGCCGACGAGGTGAGCACGACAGCGGCGGTTTCGCTCGTGGTGGCTGTGCAGGACTCCGTCAACGCTCCTGCATTCACCACGGCCAAACGGAACGTCACCTCGCGATCGGTACGTCCCGAGTCTGTGGCTTGGGTCCCTCCTGCCTGGGCCGTCAGGTATGAGAGGGGAACGGCTCAGCGAACCCCCGATCTCTCGGCGATGGTCCAGGGGGTCGTCGCCACTCCCGGTTGGTCCCAAGGGAACTCAATGGTGTTCGTTGTGACTGGCACCGGAAGCGGAACACGGGTGGCAGGGGCGTTCGAAGGCGGACGAGCTCCGACGCTCCACATCGAGTACGTGCTCCCCTGAGGGGGCTTGCCGGACTGAGCCTCGTGGCGCCCGCCCGGCGCCACGCAGGCGGCTTGCGTGTGCCCAGGACGACTCGACCGACCCGTCCGAACGTCCCGAGCGTGCCGAATGCCGATCCGGCGGAACTCGATCGGTCACACGTCTTCGCTCTTGGCGATGAGGTATCCGCGAGCGCGTTCGGCGAGCGAGTACCGGGCCACGAGAGCGTCGAAGCTCGGGCCATGTCCTTCGACGACGAGATGGGCGAGTTCGTGGACGATCACATAGTCGAGTACCCAGGGCGGCATCGAGGCCACCCGGTCGGAGATGCGGATGGTGCCCGTGGCCGGGGTGCAAGAACCCCATCGCATGTTCTGGCGATTCGACCAGGTGATGGATATCGGCACAGGAAGGTCGTGGGTCTTCGCGAGCCGTCTTGCATGATTCGGAAGATCGACCATCCCCGACCGTTGCTTGCGAACGATCCGCTCGCTCATCTCGAATGCCAGCCGCCGGGCCTCGGACTCTGGCATCGCCTGCGGGACCATCACTTTGATGCGCCCGTCGGTCAGCACTGCCTGCACCGTCTTGCGACGGCGGGCACTCCGGACGATGTCTACGGGAGGTCGGTTCTCCATGCATGCATCGTACGGGGACCATGCGACTGAAACGGATCGGCCTGCCGCATCAAATCCTAGAGTGCAATCGATTGGAACTGCCGAGCGCGTGAGGCGGCCTCTTGGAACTCTGGCAAATGCTGATATTGGGACTGGGAGGAATCCTGGCCGGTGCGATCAACTCGATCGCAGGAGGAGCGTCACTGCTGACGGTGCCGCTGCTGGTGCTGGCCGGCGTGCCCGGGAACGCCGCCAACGGATCCAACCGGCTCGGCGTCATCACGTCGTCGGCGGCCGCCGCTTTCGAGTTCCGCCGTCAGGGAGTTCAGGATCTCCGCAAAGTGTGGTCGGTGCTCGGTCCGGTCGTCGCCGGCTCCGTCGCAGGATCGTTGCTGGTCAGCCAACTCTCCGACACGACGTTCGAGCGGGTGTTCGGCTTCTTGATGGTGCCCATCCTCATCCTGTCGATTCGCAAACCTCGCCCCAAGGTCGGTGGAGCGGGGTGGCCGACCTGGTTGACCGTCGTCGTCTTCTTCGGAATCGGAATGTACGGCGGGGCATTCCAGGCCGGAATCGGCCTTCTCCTGATCGTGGCGCTCTCACGGTCGGGGCTCGATCTGGTCACCGCGAACTCGGTGAAGGTTCTCGTGAATCTCGCCGTCTCTTCGGTGGCTCTCCCCGTGTTCATCTCCCAGGGCTTCTTCGAACTGGTTCCGGCGGTCATCCTCGGGGTCGGTTTTGCGCTCGGCGGCTGGGTCGGGGCCAACATCTCGGTCAAGGGTGGGGAGAAGGTGATCAGGCCGGTGATGATCGTGGCCGTCCTCGCGTTCTCAGGCCGGCTTCTCGGTCTGTACTGACCGACGGCGCATCTCTACGACCATGACGCCGGGAGCGACTTCCCGGTGGGAAGTCACGTCGAAGCCCAACGACTCGTACAGCAACCGGGCGGGCGTGTTTGCGGCGCCGGTGGACACGATGGCGTCGGTCCCAGCGGATGCGTACTCCACGAGCCGTCGTCCATGGCCCTTTCGTGCGAACTGAGGATCGACCGCCAACCGGTCGATGTCGACGATGGCGTCGCGGATCGTCCATGCGGTCAAGCCCACCAGCGTGTCTCCCTCGAACGATCCCGCCCATCGCAGGTGGGACAGGCCCGTGATGTCCGAGGAGGTCTCGTGCAGCTGTGGGATGCCGTCGAACTGCATGAGCTCAGCCTCCACCGCGTAGGCGGCGCGCTGGATGGCCACGATCCGGTCTGCCAGGTCCCCGTTGGACACGTCCAGAAGCCCGATCATGGCCTGATCGTATCGGGGTCTACCCCTGGGCATGGTCCAACGCTTCTGTTAGCTTGTTCGGCCAGGTGACGCCGTGGGGGCGAGCGCCTCTGTACGCGAAGACCTTCTGGGGGATCGACCATGACCCGTATCGCCGCTCTTGGCCGTCTGTTGCTGGTGCTCGCAGTGACGGCGGCGCTGGCACCGCTTCCTGCGTTCGCTGCCGAAGAGGAGCCCGTCGTCCGAGTCGCTGACTGGGCCGACGACGTCGTGATCATCCACGGCGAACCGGCCGAGGATGCGCTCCAGATGGCGGCCACCGATCCTCTCGGGTTGATCACCGGCTACACCGTCACCACCGCCTACACGCAGTCCAACGACCTGATCGACGTGTGGGCGTGCGGTTCGGCGGCGACTGCGTCGGAGATCGTCGCCCAACTCGATGCCGAGGTCGGGGACTATTTCGCCCACCACTCCCGAGGTCGGTATCGCCCCGTGTTCACCGCCAAGGGAAGCGCAGGGTCGGACAGCAGTACCTGTACGAACACCGCCGTCGACAACGTGTCGAACGGGGCCGAGGCTTCGATGATCATCAGCCCGGGCGCTGGTGGTGTCGCCTACAACATCCACTGTGGAACCGATCTCTGCCCGAGTTGGCCCACTTTTCCAGGGAACAATCGCATCGCATACGTGGGTGAGTCGTTCTTCTCCACCACGGCTGCCCACGAGATCGGCCACCTCATCCAATGGCCCCACTCCTACACGGGGAACATCGCCGGTGGGCTCGGTGAGTACGACAACGCCATGGATCTCATGTCGGGGAACTACGGGCGTGACGGGGGACAGATCGGCTCGTACTACCTGCCGTACGAGAGCGCGGTCATCAACCAGTATGCCGCCGGGTGGATCGATCCGTCCGAGGTGTGGGTCGTGGACCCCGGTGGCGACACCGTCACCCTGTCGCCGACGCACAACGGTACGCAGATGGCCGTGATCTGGGACGGCAGCTCGTATTACACGCTGGCGGCACGGGCACCGGAGGCTTGGGACCCCATCGCGGCCGCCTGGAGCGGGGTCGAGGTGTACAAAGTGACACCGTGCACCAGCAACGAATGCCTGCCCGGCTACCGCCGAGTCATTCCGGAGCCCGCTGTGAGCTTCGTCTGGGACGACCCGTCCTCATACGACTCGCCACCTGCGCATCTCATCCCGGGTGGTGGAAGCCGCACGATCGGTGGCGTCTCTGTCTCGGTCAGCGCCTCGGGGTCGAACTACACCGTGACGTTCGGGTCGGGTGCCGACCCCGGACCCACGGGTTCGGGTCCCGGTGGCAGCGGCACCGCCAACGGAACCTTCGCCGACGACGACACCTCGGTGTTCGAAGCCGACATCGAGTGGCTCGTCTCGGCTGGCATCACGTCCGGATGCAACCCGCCAGAGAACACGCTGTTCTGCCCAGGCGACCCGGTGACCCGAGGTCAGATGGCGGCCTTCCTCCACCGGGCGCTGCCAGGGCTCGACAACTCCGGCTCGGTGCCGGACTTCGGAGACACCGCCGGGTCGGTCTTCGAGGGCGACATCGACTGGTTGGCCTCCACCGGCGTCACCAAGGGCTGCAATCCGCCATCCAACGACCTGTACTGTCCAGGAGATCCTGTGACTCGCGGTGCGATGGCGGCGTTCCTGGTCCGGGCCCTCGGACTGACCGCGTCCAACTCGACCGATTTCGTCGACGACAACACGTCCGTCTTCGAGGGCGACATCGAGAAACTGGCAACCGCCGGGATCACGCTCGGGTGCAACCCGCCCGCCAACGACCGGTTCTGTCCGGACGACCCCGTGACACGAGGTGCGATGGCGGCGTTCCTGCGCCGGGCGCTGGGTTGAGCGACAGGAAGGGCGAAGGGCAGTAGACGCCTACGCGACTCCGGTCACCAGCCGTTGACTCGGTCCCACGTGTCCACGACGGAGCATCCCTCGACCACCTGATACGCGCGGTGAGCTGCTGCGGTGATGCATGCGTGGTTGGGGAGCACGCGCACAACGGTGCCGAGCGGCAGGTCTGCCCTGCCCTCCGAGCGACTCACGACGACCCCGTGCTCCTGGCTGACGCGCTGGACGATGAGGTCGGAGATGGGATTCCCGTCGACGTCGCACACCTGTCCGTATCCCATGTCGACCGACTGTGACGCTGTGCTTCTGTCCAGTGACAACGCAAGCGATCCGGCGTCGATGACGACGCCGTCGCGCCGACGACCGATCACCGTGGCCGCAACCGACAACGCGATGTCCTCGGGTCGGCACACGCCCATGCCCGACTGGAACAGGTCCATGAACATGTAGACGCCGGGACGTGCCTCGGTCACCCCGGTCAGGTCGTCGGCGATGGTCAGGGTGGGAGTCGAGCCCACACTCACGTTCGGGCACTCGATCCCGGCGTCGTGAAGCACGCCGACTGCTTTCACGGCGGCGTCGCGTTCCATCCGGGCGAAACCCAGACGCTCGAGATCGTCACCGGCCGAGTACGAACCGCCGCAGTGCGTCATCACCCCGACCAGTTGGTCTCCCAGGGCCTCGGCGATCTCCACGAGTGCGCCATCCTCGGGATCCACTCCTGCTCGACGCCCGTCGGAGTCGACCTCGATCCAGACTCGGTGGTCTCCATGTCCGGTCGTGGACTTGGCCGCTTCGACCGAGTCGACGACGACCTGGATGTCGGTTCCGCTCCGGCGAAGCCGCATCACGCGGTCGAGCTTGGCGTCGGTGATACCAACCGCATACATGATCTCTGAGTAACCGTGGGATGCGAAGTACTCCGCCTCCGCCAAGGTGGACACCGCGATGGCTCGAGCGTCGATGAGGCGAGCGACTTCAACCGACTTGGCGGTCTTCATGTGGGGCCTGAGCGCTACGCCGAGATCCGTCAACCGGTCTTGCATGCGGGTCAGATTGCGGATGAGCTTCGGCCGGTCGAGCAACAGCGACGGCGTTTCGAGCTCTGCGACAGTCGGCATGGAGGGGACGCTACCCGCGCGCCTTCGGCCGTGGCCCGAGGATCGGGTTCCAGTACGCTGCCCGCTGATGAGCAAGCCAGTCATCGGGATCGTGGTGTGGCGTCGCGGGCTCCGGACCCCTCTCGGGGATCCGGAGATCCTCCATGCGCTCTCCGACGCCTACGTCTCGGCATTCTCGGATGCGGGTGTGATTCCCCTGCTGATTCCCAACAGTCGTTCGCTCGGCGAAGTGGGCGCGTTTCTCGACCGGATCGACGGTCTGGCGCTCTCGGGTGGCGACGATGTCGACCCGGCATCATATGGCGCCGAGAACGAGGCCTCGTTCGGCGTGGATCGTGAAGTCGATGCGTGGGAGACGGAGCTCTTGGACCGGGCCCGACGCCGCCGGCTTCCGACCCTCTGTATCTGTCGGGGAGCGCAGGTGCTGAACGTGGTCCACGGTGGAACGCTCCGCCAGGACATCCTCGAGGCCGGTACTGCTCACGAGCCACTGAAGGGGAGGAGCTCAGCCGACATCCTCTCCACCACCCACCCCGTCACGTTGACACCGGTGGGCAAGCTCGCCGGGATCTACGGGACCAACCAGGTGATGGTCAACACCATCCACCATCAGGCGATCGACATCGTGGGTGACGGCCTGGTGGTCGAAGGGGTGGCACCGGATGGCGTGATAGAAGCGGTGGCCTCGTCGGACCCGTCCTGGTGGGCAGTTGGTGTCCAGTGGCACCCTGAACGCACGCTTGGTGATGTGGACAAGCCCCTCTTCCAAGCCTTCGCATCCGAAGCTGTCGGCTGACGTTTGGCGCCGTCGCACCGGCTGCATCACGCGTGGCCGTCGATCACCTTCCAGAGTCGATCGACGTGTTCCTGCTCGGTGTGGGTCTGACCGATGGAGACACGGATGAACCTGCGGTCTCCGAGCTGTGACGCCGTGACGAAGGAGTGTCCGGATGCGTTGATCGCGTTCACGATCCGCTCAGTTGCCGCGTCGCCGGCACCGTGAGCAAACGAGACGAGCGCAAAGGGGGTGGGGGCTACCAACTCGAGGCGGGGATGAGCGTCGATACGGCCTTCGAGGTCTCGTGCCATCTCCACATGACGGCGGATGTGGTGCCGGAGTCCCTCGGCCCCATAGTGACGTATCACGAACCACAGCTTGAGGGCGCGGAAACGGCGTCCCATCGGCACATGCCAGTCCCGGTAGTCGATCACCGCACCGGACTCCGAAGCTCGATTGACGAGATAGGGCGGGAGGATGCTGAGAGTCGAGAGCAGCGGTCCGCGATCGGCCACGTAGAACACGGAGCAGTCGAAGTTGGTGAACATCCACTTGTGGGGATTGAACGTGTAGGAGTCGACGAGCTCGAGGCCATCCTGGTGATGGCGAAACTCCTCGCAGATCATGGCGCTTCCGGCATAGGCGGCATCCACGTGGTGCCACATGCCGTTGCGTCGGGCCGCCTCGCCGATGCGGCGCACCGAGTCGACCGCTGTGGTTCCGGTGGTGCCGACCGCAGAACACACGAATGCCGGAACGAGTCCCGTGGCGCGGTCCGCCGCCACTGCCGCTTCCAGTTGATCGACATCCATTGCGAAGAGGCCGTCGACCCCGATCAGACGCACGTGTCCGAACCCTGCGATCCGAGCGCCCTTTTCGATCGACGAGTGGGCCTGTGAAGAGGTGTACACGACCATGCGATCGGCGGTTCCTTCGGCCTGCTGGCGAGCAACCACGAGGGCAGTGTGTGTCGAATCCGACGCGGAAATTTGCAGGACCCCGCCGCCGACCGAGGTCGTCTTCCACGTCTCGGGCAGCCCCATCAGGTCCACCAACCAGTCGAGCACCTGTTCCTCCACCTCGGTGGTGGCGGGACTCGTCGACCACAACATGCCTTGTTGGGCCAATCCGGCCGCCGCCAGCTCACCTAGGATCGATGGGAAGGAAGCGTTGGCAGGAAAGAACGCAAACCAACCGGGGGACTGCCAATGGGTGAGACCGGGCATGACGACCCGATCGAGATCCGTCAGGATCTCACCAAAGGGCTCGGGTTCTTCAGGGGCCGCATCTGGAAGGCGAGACCGAATCTCGCCTGGCTGGACGTGGGGTGTGATGGGCAATCCCTCCACGGTCTCCCAGTAGTCGGCGATCCAATCGATGAGCTCCTTGCCGTAGCGGCGGAACTCGTCGGTGGTCATGTGATAGTCCATGGTCGTGAATCTATCCGTGTCAACCCGGGACGAAGTGGGTACCGAAGGGTGAACCGATGAGCAAGCCGGCCGACAGGGACCGGGCGGGCGGGACACGGAGAAAGCGACCATCGATGAATTCCGACCATCTGACCGCTCACTACGTGGCGATGCTGCGCCGCATGGGCACGAACGTGCGAGTCGATCTCACGGACGATCCGGTCGCCGTCATCGCCCATTCCGACTCGGGCCGGGTCTTCGCCGCCGCCTGGGATTCGGACGAGGGGCTCGTGGTGCGCCTGCGGCTCGACGCCATGGCAGGTGAGGAATTCCCAGACATGGAGTACGTGGACGGTGGGACCCTCGCCTACGAGGTGGTGATGCGGTCGGTGGAGGACATCGACTCCTTGGGAGCGATGTTGGAACGAGCCCACGACCTGGCCGCTCGCCGATCCCAAGATTGACGTATTCGTAACACCCCTTGACTGATCTCATCATCAGGCGACAGGTAGTGTGTCGCCTACAAGGAGACCGAAGATGGCGTCGTATCTCGACAGTTTGAGTGAACGAGATGTCGCCACGCTCGCTGCGATCGTCGATTCCGATCCGGTGGAGCTGTCGGCAGAACTGCGCCGCCGCCCCTGGTCGATCCACGATCTGCTCGCCCGAGACGATGTGTTCGAAACGGTGCTGGATCGCAGCGCTCACCCCGCCAATGTGGTCTCGCCGTTCCTGTTGTTTGCGGTCCTCGTGCATCGTGTGGCCGACGAGCTTCGTGCCGCCACGTTCGTCAACGATTGGTCTGGGCCGAAGAGCCGGCTCCCTGTCTTCGACGTGGAGCCGCTGCAGGAGTTCGTCGAAGACGCCGGAAGGATGTCCTTCCTCGCACGGCTCCTCACCTCGTTCGCACTTCCAGATCCACCTCCCGTTCCGGCAGACCCGTTCGATCTCGGCGCCATGGCTGCGTGGCTCGACCAGGCCTTGCCTGCGGATCGAGTAGTGCTGTTGCGACGCTTGGGCGACCTGGCACTGTTCAGCACCGGCGTTTTCCCCGATCGGACCGGGGCGAAGCCGCTGCTTCCCGTGGACGCCGAGCGGCTGGGCCGCACGGTGCAGATGACCTCGGAAGAAGTGCTGGCGCTGTGCGACTCTGCGCGCATCGCCCCCGGTCTCGACGCGCTCGAGGCGCTTGGCTCGCGTTGGTATTCGGCGTCGGTGTCGGAAGGTGGCGCCCCACCGCTGGTGGCCGACATCGCCCATCGGTTCCGTGCTGCTCGGCGGGTGCTGAACCATCTCACCGACCGTCACCTGTATCAGTTGCAACCAAACTGGAACACCGCGGCCTGACGCCGCACGACCGTCGTTCGGCCGCTGAATCAACGGCGAGTTCCGTGCCGGCGAGTCGACCGAGGAAAGTGCTGAAAGCCGACTCGCCGGCAGAGCTGCGATCAGGCTGCAATAGGTGTACGGGTGTGCCGCCCCAGGGACAACTGCACCCGAGCGAGGGCCCGGATCCGTGCCACATCCGGCTGCGTCCGGTCGGTCATCACGTCGATGAGAACCGGGGATACGCCATGGTTGCGGGCGACCGCTGCGAGGTTGCCCACGGCGACCTGGCAACGATCGATGCCGAAGGCATCTACGTCGCGTGCGAGTTGGTGGAAGTCAAACATGTGGTGTCTCCTGAGCGGTATGCGATCAAGCTACGACACTTGGTCCATTCCGTCCAACGATGGTTATTGCTGGTATTCATCAGCTATGCTTATGGACACCATGGGTATGAACGACGTCGAATTCCGTCATCTCTCGGCGCTGGTCGCCGTGGCCGAAGAACACTCTTTCGGGCGTGCAGCCACGCGGCTGGGCTACACACAGTCCGCTGTGAGCCAGCAGATTGCCGCGCTCGAAAAGGCCGTCGGCGGACGGCTGTTCGAACGTCCCGGGGGACCCCGGCCGGTAGAGCTCACCCCTCTGGGCGTGCTGCTGCTCGAACATGCCGAGGACCTGCTGGAGCGGATCTCCGAGGCCGACCGGGCCATCCACTCGTTCGGAGCAGGGGTCATCGGAACGCTGGCCGTGGGCACGTTCCAATCGGTCTCGGTGAGGATGCTGCCCACCATCCTGCGGCGCTTTCGCAACGAACGTCCGCAGGTCGAAGTGAAGCTGTTCGAGACCGACGAACAGGCGGAGCTCGAGGAGCGACTGAAGGACGGGCGGCTCGACGTCGCCTTTCTCGTCGAACCCTTCGACGCAAGCACATACGAGGTGTCGTGGCTCTGCGAGGACCCATTCGTCGCGCTCAGCCCACTCGACGAGCCGCTGTACCCCGACGACAGGCGGGTGGACGTGGCCGTCCTCGACGGCGTGCCACTGATCAGTCAGTACGACACCGCCTGCCAGCGGCTCATCGACGACGGGCTCCGAGGTGCCGGGATCGAGCTGAACGTGGTGTTCAGGAGCGGTGACAACTCAGCCGTGCAAGCAATGGTGCGTGCGGGGATGGGTCACGCGGTGATGCCCTCGTTGGCGATCGATGAAGACGATCCGGCCGTGATCATCCGTCGGATGGATCCAGGTATCCCCGCCAGAACCATCAGCATCGCCAAGGCGCTGGGCCGCGACCTGCCACCCGCCACGGACGCGTTCATCGAAATTGCGGTCGACTCGTTCAGGCACATGGTCCAGACCTCGACGCTCGTCGACGCCTAGCGCCGCATGCTGAGGTGCCCGCTGGGGCGGGTTGTGGGCTGTCTTCCTGGCGGCGGCGCCACCGGTGAGGGTGTCTCTGGAGCGGGTTGCGTGGCCCGACGGCCGACAGCCAACGGCCGACGAGGAAGGCACGTAGAGGCGAGCCTGACGTTGAACCTTCCACGTTCTACCTACTGCGCTCGACGTGCGGTCCGTCGCGGCATTCTGAAGCTGTCTGCCGTCCGCTGTCTGCCCGACGGCGGCCGCCATATGAGAGGGTGTCCGTGGGGCGGGTTACGTGGAGCGGCCTGAAGGCCGAGGCATTTGGCTCAGGTTCCGGTGAAACGCGGGGGCGCTTCTCCATGTGGGCGGCCATCGCCTCGCCGAGATCGTTCGACATGAGGAACGACGTGTTCCACAAGGCCATGTGGTCGAGGGCTGCCGACGTGGACATATCCGCCTCTGCCTGAAGCACCGACTTCACGCCCTGGACGACCAGCGGCGAGTTGGCGGCGATCTCGCCGGCCATCTCGGCGGCACCGGCATGTAACTCCTCGGTGGAGGGATACACGCTGTTCACGAGGCCGATGCGCTCGGCCCGAGCCGCGTCGATGTCCTTGCCGGTGTACGCCAGCTCGGCGAGATGCCCGGGCGCCACGACGCGAGGAAGGCGTTGGAGTGTGCCGACGTCCGCCACCAGTCCGATCTTCGTCTCTCGGACGCCAAAGACCGCGTCCGCCGCTGCGATCCGAATGTCGACGGCGGTGATGAGGTCGACCCCGGCCCCGAGGCACCAGCCGTGGACGGCGGCGATGACCGGCTTCGGGCAGCGCTCGAACGAGGTCATGGTGTCCTGGAGTTCTTTGATCTTGCGATAGAGCGCCATCTTCTGCGTTGCTTCGGACACGCCGTCGGACGGATTCACCGACATCAGCATTCCGAGGTCGATCCCCACTGTGAACGCTTCACCCCGGCCCGCAACCACGACGGCGCGGACGTCGGGATCAGACCCCAACCCGTCCATTGCGGCGGGGATGTCCGCCCACATGTCCGCAGACAGGGCATTGCGTTTCTCGGGTCGGTTCAGCCACAGCCAGCCGACGTGGTCTGCGACTTCGATCTCCAGATGCTGATAAGCCATGGACCGAGGATACGTCCCACCGGCGACCCTCCGACCGCGGAAAGGTCCCTGGACCATGGCGCATGGACCACGAACGCCGTGTAGGTTCGGAACAGACGAAAGGGAGTGATGGTGGGAGTTCGTAGACGTCTGTTCGCGCATCTGTCGGTGCTGGCCTTGGCGATGTCACTGGTGCCACTCGGCGCCGGTCCGGCCGTTGCAGCCGCCGATGGGCTGTTCATGTCCGAGTACATCGAGGGCTCGTCGTTCAACAAAGCAATCGAGATCTACAACGGAACCGGCAGCGCGGTTGATCTCTCGACCTACACCCTGGAGCTCTACAGCAACGGGGCCGCAACCGCGAGTCAGAGTGTCGCATTGAGCGGGACTCTCGCAGATGGGGACGTCTTCGTCGTGGCTCACGGCTCGGCCGACGCTGCGATTCTCGCAGTCACCGACCTGGTGAGCAGCAGCGTGGCCAATTTCAACGGCGACGATGCGGTTGTGCTTCGAAACAGCGGGTCGGTGGTCGACGCCTTTGGTCAAATCGGATTCGACCCTGGTTCACAGTGGGCGGGTGGAGGGCAAGACGACACCCTGCGTCGTGCGGAAAACGTGTGCTCCGGAGACAGCAATGCCGACGATGCCTTCGACGCCTCCCTCGAGTGGGTCGTGTTCCCGAACAACACTTTCGACGGGCTCGGCGCCCACACGGCCGACTGCAACGGCACCACCGGACCCACGCTGGTGATCAACGAGTTCTCGGCCAGCACCACCGGAGCGGATGTCGAGTACGTGGAGGTCTACGGCGATCCGGACACCGACTACTCCGCCTACACGATCCTCGAGATCGAGGGCGACTTCTCCGGAACTGCCACAGGCACCATCGACGAGGTCATCGGCCTCGGGACGACCGATGCCAACGGGTTCTACCTCGTGAGCCTGCCGGCGAACGCCCTCGAGAACGGCTCGATCTCGCTGTTGCTGGTCGAGAACTTCACCGGAGCATTCGCTGACGACCTCGACACCGATGACGATGGCGTCCTCGACTCCACTCCGTGGGATCAGATCGTCGACGGCGTTGCCGTGTTCGACGGCGGCACATTCGATCTGATCTATGCGGTCCCGGCGCTGGGTCCCGACTACGACGGCGTCAGCTCGTTCGCACCGGGCGGTGCGTCTCGCATCCCAGACGGGACCGACACCAACACAGCCGCCGACTGGGTGCGCAACGACTTCGACCTTGCCGGCATCCCGGGATTCACCGGAACGCCGGTCGAGGGTGAAGCGCTCAATACGCCTGGAGCGACGAACGTCGTGTTCGTCCCGCCCCCGCTGAGTTGTGACGATCCCCTCACGGTCACCCTCATTTCGACGGTGCAAGGGACGGGCCTGACATCGCCGCTCGACGGTGATGACGTGGTGGTCGATGCTGTCGTGACCGGCATCTTCTCCGGGCTGGGCGGGTTCTACGTTCAAGAGGAGCCGGCGGACTCAGACGGCGACCCGCTGACGTCTGAAGGCGTCTTCGTGTTCGGCGATGCTCCCGCAGGTGCTGTCGTCGGCGACGTGGTACGTGTGCAGGGAACCGTGTCCGAGTTCTCCACCAGTGGTGGTGCGTCCCTCCTCACGGAGATCACGCCGCAGGCCACTGCCGTGTGCTCGGATCCGCAAGTCTCCATCCCGCCGACCGACGTCACCTTCCCGGTCAGTTCCGTGTCGGCCCTGGAGGCGTACGAGGGGATGCTCGTGAGGCTCCCGCAGCCGATGGTCATCTCCGAGTACTTCAACTTCGATCGGTTCAACGAGGTCGTCGTCACTTCGGAGCGTCACCTGACGCCGACGGCAGAGTTCGAACCGGGTCCGGACGCGATCCAGGCGGCTCAGGAGTACTTGCTCGATCGGATCACGATCGATGATGGCCGGACCACGCAGAATCCGGATCCGGCGATCCATCCGGGGAACGGTGAGGTGTTCGACCTCGACAACCTGTTCCGTGGGGGCGACACGATCACTGGTATAACCGGAGTCATCGACGACACGTTTGGTCTGTACCGCCTGCAGCCCACCGAGTTTGGCACCTATCAGAGTGTCAACTCGCGGCCTGGTGCCCCGGCAGACGTCGGCGGCACACTGGAGGTGGCGGCATTCAACGTGCTCAACTACTTCACGACGCTGGACAACAGCGGCCCGATATGCGGTCCGCTTCAGAACCAGGGCTGTCGAGGTGCCGACAACGCCACCGAGTTCACTCGGCAACGGGACAAGATCGTGGCGGCATTGAGTGCGATGTCATCTGATGTGGTCGGCCTCACCGAGATCGAGAACCATCCCGCTGACGTGCCAACTGAGGATCTGGTCAGTGGGCTCAACGCCGACCTGGGTGCTGGAACCTACGACTACATCGCGACGGGTGCCATCGGGGGCGACGCGATTCGTGTGGCGCTGATCTACAAGCCGGGGACGGTGACCCCGGTCGGCGACTTCGCGGTCCTCGACTCGTCCGTGGACGCCCGCTTCAACGACGACAGGAACCGGCCGGTACTGGCCCACACGTTCATCGACAACGCCACCGGCGGAGTGTTCACGGTGGCGGTGAACCACCTGAAGTCGAAGGGCTCGGCCTGTGATGACATCGGTGATCCCGATCTCGGAGACGGTGCAGGCAACTGCAACCTGACGAGGGAGGCGGCAGCCGAGGCCCTGGTCGACTGGTTGGACATCGACCCGACGGGAAGCGGCGACGACGACTTCCTGATCATCGGCGACCTCAACTCGTACGACAAGGAAGACCCGATCGACGCTCTCGTGGCGGGCGGCTACACCGATCTGATCCGCCAGTTCCTGGGTGAGGACGCCTATTCGTACGTGTTCGACGGTCAGACCGGCTACCTGGACTACTCGCTGGCCAGTGCCGACCTGCTGGGTGAGATCACCGGCGTCACGGTGTGGCACATCAACGCCGACGAGCCCGACCTCATCGACTACGACACGACCTTCAAGGGACCGAACCAGGACGCCATCTATGCACCAGACGCCTATCGGTCGTCGGACCACGACCCCGTGATCACCGGGCTCGTGGTCTGCGACGAGATCGCCCCGACGTTCGACGAGCTGTCGGTGACACCTGACGAGCTGTGGCCCGCAAACCACAAGTACGTAGATGTCGAGACGACGGTCGTGGTGAGCGACAACTTCGATCTGAGACCCGACACTCACGCTCGTCTCGGTCGAGTCGGACGAACCGGACGACGCTCCGGGGAACGGCGACGGGAAGACGGTGAACGACATCGTGATCGTCGACGACTTCCACTTCCAGCTCCGAGCCGAGCGGGCGGGAGGCGGTGACGGTCGCACCTACACGATCACGTACGAGGTGACGGATGAATGTGGCAACTCGACGACGGCGTCGGTGACCGTGTTCGTCCCGCACGATCAAGGGAACTGACCGGTCCCGAAGAGAGGGCCCCGACCGATCGGTCGGGGCCCCTCCTTCGCTTCGGTCGAGTGTCGGTCACGCATCGGCCGACTGGAAGGCTTCCTTCCACTTGACCCGTGAACCGAAGCGGAGCAGGCCTCCTGCGTAGACACGTCCGCCGAACCTGACGACAGCGACGATGCTCACCACCATCAGGAGGATGGAGATGCTCATCTCCCACCACGGCATGGCGTCGAGGGCGGAGCGGACCGGAGCAGCGAAGGGAGCGGTTGGTGGGAACAGCGACGCCACCCGTGCCAGCATCCCGCTGGGGTTGTCGACCACCTGGATGCTGACGAAGAAACCGATCACCGATAGCACCGTGAACGGCGTGGCCACGCTCTGGGCATCTTCCATGCGACTCGCCAGCGCTCCGGCGGCGCCCATGGCCACCGCATACAGTGCGAAGCCCAAGATGAACCACAACACCAGCAGAGGGATGGTGGCGACCGGAACCGCCGGAAGATCGGCGATCCCCGTTACTCGGATGGCGATGATCGCAACGCCGATCGTCAGCAGGAACTGACCGAGCCCGAGCAAGCCGATGCCGATGATCTTCCCTGCGAGCAGCTGCCACGGTCGAACGGTGGCGAGCAGGACCTCGACCACCCGGTTGGTCTTCTCTTCGGTCACACCCGCCAGAGTCCACGATCCATACGAGAGGATCGCCATGTACATGAGCACCAGTCCGCCGAACGACACGATCAGACGTGCCTGGGTGGATTCGCTGTCGATCGATCCGAGGCTGCGAACCTCCAGGGCGTCCTCGGTGAGGACCTCGGCAGCGCGGGCGACCTCGCCCGACACCTGGTCGAGTCGGACCGCGGCTGCGGCACGCTGGAGCAACCCCTCAACATCGGAACCGCCGGCGCCCGTCCCGGCGGGGGTGATGAGCTTGGATCCCTCCACGAGCGCCGCGTCGATTGCGCCGTCGTCCAGCGCGGCCTCCGCGGCCGCGACCGTGGCGTAGCCGACGACCTCGATCACCACTCCGCCGTCATCCTCATCGGCGTTGCCGAGATCGAGTGCCGCTTCGACGATGGGATCGTTGTTCTCACCCACGCTCCCGAGCTCGTAGGTCACCGTCCGCTGCTCGAGCACGAATGGGACGCCGATGGCGGCGGCCAGCAGGATGATCGTGAATACGCTCGAGAAGATGAAGGCCTTCGAGCGTGCCCGCTCGACGATCTCCCGCTTGGTGACGAGCATCAGAACGTCGAGCGATCTCATGCGACGGCCTCCTTGAACAGGTCCGAGAGCGACGGGGTGGTGTAGGAGAAATGGCGGATCGATCTGCCGATCGAAGGATCCGAGATCATCTCCGAGACGTCGTGGTCGGCTTGGATCACCAGACGGTGGCGGTAGCCGTCGTAGGACGACGACATGACGTCCTCGAACTTCGCAAGGACGTCGTTGGCGTGGGTCGGATCGACCTCGATCTCCACGATCCGATTGGGGGATCGGTCCTTGAGCGCGCGCACCTCACCGGACACCACGATGCTGCCGCGGTGGATGATGGCCACGTCCTGACACAAGTCCTCGACCACATCGAGTTGATGCGAGCTGAAGACCACGGCCGCTCCAGCAGCCGCTCGCTCCCGCAACACGTTCGCCATCGTCTCGGCGCCGATGGGGTCTAGACCGTTGAACGGCTCGTCCAGCACCAGAAGCTCGGGGTTGTGTATGAGGGCTGCAGCCAGCTGAACTCGTTGCTGGTTGCCGTGTGACAGTGTGTCGAGTGCGTCGTCGGTGCGTTCGGACAGGCCCAGGTCGCCGAGGAGCCGTTCGGCCCCTCGAGAGGCGTCGGCCGCTGCCATCCCATGGAGCCGGCCGATGTACACGAGCTGGTCGCCCAGCTTCATCTTCGGGTACAAGCCACGTTGCTCGGGCATATACCCGAACCGCATCCGGTCGTCCGGGCTGACCGGTGACCCGTTCCAGGTCACAGCTCCCGTGTCGGGCCGGACCAGGCCGAAGACCGACCGCATGGCCGTGGTCTTGCCTGCGCCGTTCGGGCCCAGAAAGCCCAACATCCGACCCCGTTCGACTTGAAAGCTGCAGTCGTCGAGCGCCACGACCTCGCCGTATCGCTTCGACAGATTCCGAATCTCGAGCATCTCATCTCCGTTCCGTCTCGTGTCCAGCGTATGGAGCGGCGATCCGGCGGACATCCCCCTGGAGGTTGATGGTGTGGTCCCCCGTGCGGGGGATGTGCGGTCGAGCAGTCCCGCATAGGATCGTCTCCATGCCTCGCGACATTCGCCGACTGGTCAACCCACGTGATGCGTTCGTGGCGGTCGGCATGGTGCTGCTGGGCCTTTTCGCCATGCTGGTGACCTTCGACCACCTCGTCACGGCCGACCTCGAGTACGACCTGCCGTCGAGGACGACCGCGACGTTGTTGTTGCTTCCAGTGGTCCTTCCGCTTGCCTGGAGACGTATTCGTCCCGCTGCCGTGTTGACGATCGTCACGGTGTCCTTCGTGATCTTCCGTCTGATCCAGGCGCCAGAGGGAACCGTCACGTCGGTGGCGTTGTTCCTGGCGATCTACAGCGTCGGGGCATGGGAGGAATCGGCCGAGTGGCGGACGAGAAGTCGTGCCCTCGCGATTGGCCTGAGCGTTTGCACGCTGGGGTGGAGCTTGTTCTCGTCGGTCGAGTTCGTGAACACGGACGCCGTGTTGGCGATCACCCTCACATTGGCCTTCAACACCGTGTTCTTCGTGGCCGCGTGGATGATGGGTGACCTGGCGCGAACCCGTAGAGAGAACGAAGCGGAACTTGCACGGCGAGCCGACGAGCTGGCAGCGGAGCGGGAAGTCCGGGCCCAGCGAGCAGTCGTCGACGAGCGAGTTCGGATCGCCCGGGAGCTGCACGACGTTGTGGCTCACCACGTGTCGGTGATGGGCGTGCAGGCAGGTGCAGCCCGCAGGATTCTGACCTCCGATCCGGCGAGGGCCTCCCAGGCCTTGGAGGCGATCGAGGAGTCCGGGCGTCAGGCGGTCGGAGAGCTCCAGAAGCTCGTGGGCTTCCTGCGGGCCGGCAATGAGGTCGACTCGACGGGTCCGCAGCCGACCTTGGAAGACGTCGACAAGCTGTTCGAGCAGATCGGCGTTGCAGGGCTCCCCGTCGAGAAGCGGGTCATCGGGCACCCGAGGGCCGTCCCCGACTCGG
This sequence comes from uncultured bacterium, assembly GCA_963792365.1. Lineage (GTDB taxonomy): Bacteria > Actinomycetota > Acidimicrobiia > Spongiisociales > ZC4RG35 > JAOUGY01. The sequence continues at coordinate 511,635 of CAWBVW010000004.1, read as the reverse complement.
TGGCGCTGTCGGCGTACCGGATCATCCAGGAGTCGCTCACCAACGCGCTCAAGCACGCGGGCCCCGTCCCGACCGTGGTGATCCTCACCTACACCAAGGGCTCGCTCGATGTTGAGGTGGTCAATCGCCGAGGCGTGGTGAACCCGAATCCGGGTGGTGGGCGAGGACTCGTCGGGATGCGGGAGCGCGTGTCGATGCTCGGCGGCAGCTTCAGTTCAGGAATGTCGGCTGACGGGGGATATCGGGTGGTGGCATCGCTGCCGACGGGCACCGCATACGACGCCTCGGCGGTGGGGGAATGATCACCGTCGTCTTGGCCGATGACCAGCGACTCGTGAGAAGCGGGTTCCGGATGATGATCGATGCCGAGCCGGACATGACGGTGGTGGCGGAGGCCACCGACGGTGCAGAGGCAGTTCGGATGGTGAAGCTGGAGCGACCCGACGTCGTGTTGATGGACATTCAGATGCCTGGCACCGATGGACTGGCGGCCACAGAGGCGATCGTGCGGTTGGAGCCTCCCACGCCGCGCGTGCTGATCCTGACCACCTTCGAACGCGACGACTACGTGTTCCAGGCGCTGCGCAACGGCGCCAGCGGGTTCCTGCTCAAGAACTCGCCACCGGAGCAACTGCTCGAGGCGATCCGGGTGGTCGCCGCCGGCGATTCGTTGCTGGCGCCATCGGTGACGAGGCGGATAGTCGAAGAGTTCGCCCGGCGTCCGGCACCCGCTGCGGCAGGGATCGAGCTTTCACGGCTGACCGATCGCGAGGTCGAAGTGCTCGGATTGGTTGCCAGGGGCCGCACCAACGCCGAGATCGCCGAGGAGCTCATCGTCGGCGAGGCGACCGTGAAGACGCACGTGTCCAACGTGCTCACAAAGCTCGGACTTCGGGATCGCGTGCAGGCGGTGGTCTTTGCCTATGAGAATGGTCTGGTCCAGCCCGGTGGTTGAGGCGACACCCGACGTGTGGCCGATCTCACGGTCGAGCCGGGCTGGCCTTAAATCGCCAGGTGCACCATCCTTGTGGACGTGAGACGTCTCCCCCTCCTCGTCGTCGCTGCGCTCGTGGCGGCGGCTTGCACCGGCGGGTCCTCTGGATCGACGGTCGACACCACGGTGGCGCCGGCCACCGTTTCGTCGGCTTCGCCGGTCACGACGGTGTCATCGTCGACCTCGACCATCCTCGACCCGACGGCCTCGCCGGTCCGGGCACAGCTCGACTGGTTCGTGCGTGCCATCAACGGTGGACCGCTCTCTGAAGAGGTCTATCAGGAGCGTTTCGCAGAGGTGTTCCGACTTCGGGTCCCGTTCGAGGGGCAGTTCGCTGCGATCGTCGACCAACTCGTGGCCGTTCCCGGCGACTGGCTCGTCGTGAGCTACTCGGAGCTGACCGCCGAACAGGGGGTGGGGATAGTGGCGGCCGGCGACGAGCGCATGCAGGTCTCGATCACTGTCGACCCAGAGGAGCCGCATCGCATCAGCGGCCTGCTGGTGCAGCCGGCGGACCTCGAATCAACCCCTGACACCTTTGAGAACGCCATCGGGCGGCTCGAGGATCTCGGTATTCTCCGCCTGCTGGCGGCCGAGGTGATCGACGGTGAATGCCTGCCGGTCGAATCGGCTGGGGCCGACGAGCCCATGCCCCTCGGTTCGGCCTTCAAGCTCTTTGTGCTCTCTGCCCTCGCCGATGCGGTTGCCGACGGGGACGTCTCCTGGGAGGACGATGTCGTCATCCGCGACGAACTGAAGTCGATCCCATCCGGCATTCTCCAGGATGAGCTCGACGGGACCGTCAAGTCTGTTCGCGAGGTCGCACGCTTCATGATCGCGATCTCCGACAACACGGCTGCCGACCATCTCATCGACCTCCTCGGTCGCGAGCGTGTGGAAGCTCACCTCGTCACGCTCGGGGTCAGCAACCCCGACCTCAACGTCCCATTCCTCACGACGCGCGAGTTCGCAGCGCTCAAGGTCGGACCATCGTCGGGGCTGCGGACCCAATATCTCGCCGCCGATACCGAGGGTCGACGCGCAATCCTTCGCCAGATCTCGGACATCGCGGCTGCGGACCTTCCCTTGACCGACTTCGACGAGCCCATCGACCCCGACACGCTCGAATGGTTCGCCTCTCCCACCGACATGTGCCGCGTTCTCGTTCACCTCTGGGAGAACGGTGGCGCCGACGTCCGCGACATTCTCACGGTGAACCCCGGGGTGGCGCCCAAGCCGGGCGTCTGGCGGACGGTTGCCTTCAAGGGTGGTTCGGAGCCGGGTCTGTTCGCCGCCAATTGGCTGGCCATCGACGACGGCGGGCGCATGTTCGTGCTGTCGGCTTCGGTCGTGAACCCCGACGAGTTGATCGACGGCACCGAGGCCGCTCTCGTGATGGCGGGCGCTCGCGACCTGCTCGCACCCTCGGAATGAGCCGGCTCGACGCAGACGGACTCCCTTGGGCCGAGCTGCGTGAGCTGCGCACTCGATTCCTCGGCGGCTCCGCCGGTGAGGCGCCGTACTGGCGCACGACCGATCTTCTCGATGCCTACGACCGGACGTTTGGCGAGCGTATCGGGTGGAAATGGGACTTCGTTCTCGACGAGCTCGAGCTGCGCGGATGGACGCCTCCATCGGGCACGGTTCTCGATTGGGGATGCGGATCCGGGGTTGCCGGTCGGCGTTTCCTAGAGCGGTTCCCGACGGCCGGTGCTCTGCGCTGCCACGATCGCTCCTCTCGGGCGGAGGCGTACGCCGTCGATCGAGCCAACTCGGCAGGTATCGCCGTATCGGACCAGGCCGATCCGGCCACGCTGGTGGTCAGTCACGTCATCGGGGAACTGGACGACGCATCGCTCCAGCATCTCATTGGGGTCGCTTCGACCGCCACGGCCGTCGTGTGGGTCGAACCCGGAGACCACCGTTCCAGCCGGCTGTTGATTGATGTCCGCGAACGCCTTCGGCCGGATGCGGCGGTTGTTGCCCCCTGCACTCACCAAGAGGCCTGTGGGCTCTTGGCCGGAGGCAACGACCGGCACTGGTGCCATCACTTCGCAGCGCCGCCTCCCGAGGCCTTCACCGACCCAGGGTGGGGTCGCTTCGCTTCCGAGACCGGAATCGATCTCCGGAGTCTCCCTGTGAGCTTTCTGGTGACGGATACCAGGTCCGCCATCGACAGGACCGACCTCGTGCACACGATCGGGCGCCCTCGGATCTCGAAGTCCGAGGCACGCGTGTTCTGTTGCGACTCCACTGGCGTCTTCGATTGCCGAATCACCAAGCGGCGACTTCCGGATTCGTATCGGCTGGCGAAGAAGGGCAGGCTGGCCACCCTCGCCCGCTGGCGATGCGACGGCGATGAGATCGTCGACTGGGTTCCGTTGCCGGGCGTGTGAGGTTCACGCCACCCAGAGGTGTGGCGGATTGGCATCGCTATCGGCGGGCGCTCGGAGCGAGAGCCGGAAGAGGGTCCACCCATTGATCCGGTCGTAGGAGACATCGCCTCCCATCATCCGTGCCAGCTCGCGTGAAATGGGGAGGCCCAGACCGACCGAGCCAGGTTGAGTCGTAGCCGGATGGGCGGTCTGATACGGCTCGAAGATCCGTTCCGCGTCGGAAGCATCGACACCGGCACCGTCGTCCCAAACCTCGATCGCAACCGAACCCGGCGCCACGACAGCCCGCACCAGAACCCGCTCGCCACCATATCGGGCGGCGTTGACCACCAGGTTGCGGAGGATCTGGCGAGCGCGGGGCGGGTCGGCGACGATCGGCGCCGGACCCGCGTGGATGGTGAGCGATGGAATGAGTCGCCTGGCAACGGGTGCCACAGCGCCGTCGATCAGAGCCTTCACGTCGGTTTGCTCGAGCTTGATCGAAAGCTGGCCCAGGTCGAAGCGTGCGGCAGTGAGGAGATCCTCCACTATGAAACTCAGGTCGAGCGCCTCTCCTGCGATGCTCGACGCAATGTCCGAACGCGTCGACCCGTCGAGGTCCGACGGATCTTCCTCGAGGATCTGTGCGAAGCCGAGAATCCCGGTGAGCGGCGTGCGTAGCTCATGACTCACGGCGGCGATCAGCTGATCCTTCGACCGCACGAGATCCTCGTTGTGGGCGACCTGGGCGCGGAGCCGCTGCTCCACCAGGGCGCGGCCCAGCGACGCACCGGCGTGAAGAGTCATCGCCGAGAACAACCTCCGGTCGGCTTCGATGAACGGAACCTGTTCTTCCCGACCCCACGTAGCCACCCATCCGATGGTGCGGTTCGACCCAGACCTCAGCGAGGCCCTCAGGCGCTCTTCGGGCGCTTGCATCGGTGGTGCGGGGAAATCGGTCAGCCCTCGACGAACCTCGATCGCGCCGTCGTGCCACACTCTGTGCTCCCACGCTCCATGCACTTGCAGCGTCACCTCTACGTTTCTCGTCTTCAAGGCCTCCGCCAGGCCGGACAGGACGCCCGAGACGAGATCGTCGACGCGTGTTCGCTCTGCGAGCACAGTGGTGAACGCGTACAGGGACTCCAACTCGGCGTGGCGTCGCGACAGCTTCCCGTAGACGAGGAACGCGGTGTGGAACCCGATTGCGAGCAGGCTGGTGACGAGCACAGACCACACGGACAGCGCGATCGGGAGGAGGACCACCAAGCCCACTACTGCACCGGCGGCGACCTGGAGCATCGCGACAGCGACCTCTCTGAGGCCGTCGGCGAGGGGGCGGTCCCGATCGAAGATCGACAGAACTGCTGCTACGAGGAGGGAGGTGGCCAGCCCCCCGGCGATCGTACCTCCCACGAGCCACAGCCATGTCGAGGGCGAGCTCAGGTCACCGCCGGCTTGGAAAGCGATCGACACGGCCACCGATGCGCCGAGGCCGGCTGCGGCCCCGTTGAACATGACCTTGAGAGCGGACTGTCGCTCGATCAGCACGCCGTTCAGAAGAGACCCGAGTACACGTGCGAGGATCACCTCGGGGCCGGTCAGCACCCCTAGCGCCACCACCAACGGGATTTCGATCGGGTTGAGGGTGTGGGCTCCGCGCTGGGTGAGGAGATGAACGGGGCGTGCCTCGGTGGCAAGAAATGCCACGGCGAGCAGCCACCAGCGGGACGATGTCGGGAGCAGCACGGACTCTTCGGCCGCTACGAAACAGATGGCGGTCGCCACCGCCATCAGAATCGTCATCAGCGATGCCGTCGTCGTGGGCCATCGGCGCACGGGGTCCTCCGTGGTTCGTGATCTACCAGTCGGTTGGAAATGCGGATGGTCAAGCGGCGGGCGATGCCTCCGGGTGTCGGGTCATCGCCAGTCGACGTTTGTCCATCGTGAGCCGGTCCAACGTGACCCGGTCCACCTGGACCCCGACCAGTCGCCGCCCGTCCAACGAGAGCCCGTCCAGCGTGACCCTGTCCAAGAGCCAGTTGTCCACCGCGACCCCGACCAACTCTTCCCCGACCACATGTCGGTGGTCCATCGTGAACCGGTCCAGCGCGAGCCCGACCATGCGTCGGTGGTCCACCTGGTGCCCGACCAGGTCTTTCCGAAAATGTCGATCTCTCCGCTGAGCTCGACGCCATCGAGGATCATCCGCAGTGCGCCCCGGGCGTCGTCGATGGTCCCGGTCCCAGACGCCGGGATGAGATACTGCTTCGAGTTCGCTGGTGAAGCCTCGAGAGCGGCTGTGATGTTCAGATACCTCAGTGGCCACTGTGATTCGCCGCTTTCGACGGTGGTGGCACCGTTGACCAGCATCTTCTTCACCTGGTCAGGGGTGAGGGAAGGGTTTCTCTCGAGGATCAAGGCTGCGGCTCCGGTCACCACCGCCGTCGCCTGGGACGTGCCCGACGCCCGTACGAGATCGTCTCCGATCCGGCCGGCCTCGTTGAACGAGTCTGACCACGATCCCGGGTTGCGAAGACTGACCAGGGATGCGCCTGGAGCGTGGATGTCGACGGGTCGGAAGACCCCGCCGGAGCTGAAGGCTGCCGTCGACTCACTCTTGTCTGTGAGTTCCGACGCACCGACCGCGATCACCAATGGGTCCCGGGCCGGGCTCGTGAGGCGCCATTGGTTCTGGCCCTCGTTTCCTCCTGCGACCACGACCACGATGCCGGCGTTCCAGGCGCGCTCGACGGCGTACGTGAGCGGATCCGTCAGGTAGGTCTGCGTGGAATCGGCCGAGAATGCCAGGTTGAGGATGTCGATATCGGTCTCACCGGACTTCTTCTGGGCGGTGACCCAGTTGATCGCGGCGATCACCTGGCTCACGTCGGTGCCACCATCGGCGGTCCCTGCCTTGATGCTGATCAGTGTGGCGTCCGGAGCAATCCCCAAGGTGCGGCTCGCGCTGCGACGTTGGTCGCCGGCAGCCCACGCTGCGTCGGTGCCGACGATGATCCCGGCCAGATGCGTACCGTGGCCATTGGTGTCGAGCGATCTCAGGTCGTCGTACATGTCCTCCGGGGTGAAGTCAGGACCGAACATGACATCGGAGTTGGCGAGCCCGGCCACGGGAACGACGCCGGTGTCGATCATGGCAATCGTGACCCCTTCGCCGGTGGCGTCTGAGGTGGGATGCCCCTTCTTGTCGACGAGGCCGATGCGTAGCGCAACGTCGAACAGGGTGGTCGGGTCCCCCAGCGAGACGGTGGGAGCTGCGGAGTCGGTCGTTGCGGGGTCGTCCGCTGTCTTGAGAGTGGTGCCCTCTGTGGAACTTTGCTTCTGTGCCAGCGCCACCCCGGCGGGGAGGGCCATTGCGATCGCCACGCTGATGGCGAGCAGCCGCCCCCACTTCGTGCTCTTCCGACCTCGTGTCATGACCGTGCCTCCATGCATTGCTCCGTACAGGAGATGCATCGGCGGATGGCTGGCCCGAACGGGAGCGTCATTTCCCGCATAGTCCGATCGGACTATTGAAGCGAAGCACAGGTTGACTAGTCAGTGGCCCTCGATGGGTCACCTGCTCGTGAGTGATTCGAGAGCGAAGGCCGGCAGCGAGGAAGGAAACCGACCTGTAGCCCTTCTCGATACTGGGCGCTCGTGCTAATCCTGGAACATGCCCACGAATGTCACTGCGGACTACAAGGCCGCCGAGGCGGCGTACCGGGAGGCCCGTGACCCGCAGGATCGGCTGTCGGCGCTGAAAGAGATGCTGCGCCTGCTTCCCAAGCACAAGGGCACCGATCATCTCCAGGCGGACATCAAGTCGAGGATCAAGGAGCTGAACGAAGAGCTGGCGGGCCCACGCAAGGGCGCCGCCAGAAGTGGTCCGCCCACGGTCATCCGGCCTGAAGGCGCCGCGCAGGTGGCGCTGCTGGGTCCGCCCAACTCCGGCAAGTCGGCGCTGCACTCACGTCTGACCGGGTCCCACGTGGCTTCGGAGCCGTATCCCTACACGACGCAGTTTCCACACCCCGGCATGTTCGTGTTCGACGACGTTGCATTTCAGCTGGTGGATCTTCCCTCTCTCACGAGACAGCACCACCCGGCGTGGATCGCCAACGCTCTCCAGCCCGCCGACGCCGCTCTGTTCGTGCTCGACCTGGCGGAGGCGGGATGTGTCGAGGCGGCAACCGAGATCGTCGACCTCCTGGCCGAACGCCGTGTTCATCTGACCGCCCATTGGCCCGCGCACGGACCGGAGACCGAGCACGAAGATCCGTTCGCACATGTCATACCGGCACTCCTCGTGGCCTCGAAGCGTGATCTTCTCGACGACCCCCCGGGCGAGCTGGCGGCGTTCCGGGATCTGTCGGGTCTCGCGTTCCCTGCTCTGCCGGACTCGTCGCTCGAGCCGAGTTCTCCGGACGACATCGGCAGGTTCTTGTTCGAGCACCTGCAGATCGTGAGGGTCTACACGAGGGCGAAAGGCGCCGGCGAGGACGGCAAGCCCTTCACCGTCCGAATGGGCGCGACGGTCTTCGACGTGGCGCAGATGATCCACAAGGAGGTGGCCGCCTCGTTCAGATATGCCCGCATATGGGGAAGTGGATACGACGGCCAGCAGGTCGGACGCGATCACGCCCTTTCTGACCGCGACGTCATCGAGATCCACTGAACCGATGACACGCCGGTGGCGACGTCGATCGCACGTCTGGCCAGTGTGCCGACCTCGGCGACGGACGTCGACCGGCCGATGCGAAGCAGACTGTCGAAGTCTCCAACCGCGCCCCTCGCCTGCTCGGTCGTGTGCTCGAGGCGCCGGGCCTCCTCCCCGTACGTTGGGCGCACCCGATCCGCAGTCGCACCGAGCAACACGGCAGTGGCCTCCCACGCCCTGAGATCTCCGAGCAAGACGATGAGGTTGCGTATGGCCGTCCAGAGGTGCAAGCGCGCCCCGCTCCGTTCGAGCAGCTCGATCAGATCTCGGAACGAGGCCAGAGCTTCTCGATGCCGCCCAGTACGTGCGAGCACCGAAGCGATTGTGGTTCGAGCGATCCCCTCTACGAAGGGGGTTCCGGTTGCCCCAGAGAGCTCGGCTGCCCGCATCAGGTGATTCAGGGCGAGATCGGGATTCGAGTCCTGGTGCACCTCGCCCATCGCATACTCGGCGAACGCGATATAGGTCGTTGCTCCATGCTGCCTGGCACGCCTCAGTGCGTCGGCCGCCGCTGCAGCTGCGTCGGCATGACGGCCTGAATACGCAGCGATCAGGGCTTCCGATATGAGGCCGTCCGTCCACCCCGACGGTCGAAGCGCCCCGGCCGACTCTGCGGACAACCTCATCAGCTCTCTGTTGTTGCGCCGGGCGTCTTCGAGTCGGCCGCGATAGACATCGGTGTCCGTAGACATGAACCACACCGGCCATGCATTGCGCGAGTGGGGGCGTGATCGGGCCCGCTCGAGATGCGACTCCGCCGCATCGGATCGGCCCGCCGCCAATTCGTATGCAGCGGCGATGGCGTCGACCCACGGCAAGAGGTGATGCGGGCTGTCACCCGCCGCTTCGATCGTGCGCTCTGCGAGCTCGGCGATGCCAGGCGGCATCACCAAATAGACGAAGGGAAAGAGCGGGCCCACGAGCCGGACCTGAAGATCGACGTCGCCACGTGCCGACGCCCTCTCGTGGGCGGCCATCATGTCGGGGATCGCCCTGATCAGGCGATCGAGGCTTCGGGCCTCGTCCGGGCTGTGATGCATCACCGGCGCTTCCATCACCACACTCGCCGCCCACTCACCGTGGGCCGCGTGCAGATCGGCCGCCTCGCCGTCGGCAGTCAGCAGCGCGCGGGCGGCGACCCTGAGCGTCTCCAGCAGGTGGAACTCGATGGTCTCGTGGCGACGAGATGTTTGGCACAGGGAGCGATCAACCAAGTGCGCCAGCAGTCGTACAGCGTCATGAGGGTCCATTCCGAGAACACGTGCCGCATCGCCGGCTGTGAACCCACCTGCGAACACGCCCAATGCCCGAAACATCAGCTGTTCGTCCGCTTCGAGTCGAGAATAGGACCACTCGACGAGGGCGTCGAGCGTCGTGTGGCGTGGCGGCCCGGTCCGGGACTCGAGCACTGCGTGAGAGCCTCGAAGGAGTTCGAGCAACTCAGCAGGTGTCACCGACCGAGCCCTGGCAGCCGCCATCTCGATGGCAAGCGGCATACCGTCGAGGCGACGACACAGGCGCTCGATGGCTGCTCGATCCTCGGTTTCGATACTGGCTCCGGATGCGGTGGCCCGGTCCAGGAACAACTGGATCGCCGCGCCGCTCGGATCCAACGGTGAGAGATTGAGTAAAGCCTCCCCATCGAGACCGATCGGCTGGCGACTGGTTGCCAGGACGCTGAGATGTGCCGTCTGGCTCAGCAGGCTTCCGATTGCGGCCCGGACGGCTTCGATCAGGTGCTCGCAGTTGTCGATGAGGAGCAGGACCGGGTCGCTTCCGACTGCGGACGCCACCGCCTCGATTGGATCGTCGCCGGCCCTGACGGCAAACGCTCGGGCGATCGCCGAGCTGACGTCTGGAGCAGATGTGTCCGTTCCCAGTTCGACCGCGACAGTGCCGCCGGAGAGGCTCGAGCCGATGCGGTGGGCTGCCTCCGCCGCGAGGCGAGTCTTGCCCATGCCGCCAGGGCCCGTCACCGTCACGAGGCGATTGCTCGCGATCATCTCGACCAGCGTTTGGAGCTCGGTCCCTCGGCCCACGAAGGACGATCGGTGGACCGGCACCGACGTCCGGGTCCGGAATCGCGGGGTGGCTGGAGGCGACGCGAAGACACCTTCCTCGACCGCCTCCATGGCAGGTGACGGCTCGAGTCCAGCCTCCGCGACGACGGCTCGGTATCGATCGAGAGCAGCAATTGCGTCTGGCTGGCGTCCGGCGGCGTGAGCGGCCCGTGCCAACGCCAGCCAAGCTGGTTCGAGTAGCGGGGCCGACCCGGTCAGATACTCGAGACCCGGGAGCGCCTCGGCAGCTCGACCGGACTTGATGAGGCGTTCCGCCAGCTCCAGCTGCGTGGACTGGATCAGCTCGCCGAGAGCTCTCCTGGTTCCCGTCAGCTCTTCGCAGTCGAGCATGTCGACCAACGGATCACCACGCACCAGCTCCATGGCTTCCTGCAGATCATCGATCCGGTCGGCCCCGACCAAAGCACGAAAGCGGTCTACGTCGATCGTGACGGCGGAGAACGTGTAGCCGGAGGGTGTCGCAATGATCGAATCGCGCCCCAACCGAGCTCGGAGTCGCGAGATCTGAGTCTGAAGAGCCGCCTTCGGTGATCGCGGTGGATGTGATCCCCAGCCGATGTCGATCAGGCGGTGTGCGCTGACCGTCTTCTCGGTTGCGAGGCCGGCGAGGATCCTCCGAGCGGTGTCGCCTGGCACCCGGGTCGACTCGCCGTCGACCCGGACCTCGAGCGGACCGAGGAGCGAGATCTCCAACATCAGACGATGGTACGCCACAGGGCCGGAGCCGATCCATTGGCGTCTCGCCGGCTTCTGGGGTCAAGACGCGTCAGCCGCACGTCAGCGGCACGCAAGTGCCGCACCGTAGGTTCGGTCGCATCGAGGGAATCGGGGAGAGCATGGTGTCCGGATCGCTCACCGGCATCTCGGTCCGATTCGGGAACGATCGAAGAAGGAGACGACATGACAACCATCGTTGAGACCCAGACAACTGACCAGTTCGCCGACCGGGTGTTCGGCTCGGTGATCGGTGCTCTTGACACCTGGGCGATGTACGTGGGAGACAAGCTCGGTTTGTACGAGCACCTGGCGGCGTCATCATCGACACGCGACGAGTTGGTTGCAGCCACCGGAATGCATCCGCGCTACGCCGACGAGTGGCTCGAGCACCAGGTGACGGGTGGCGTCCTCGGCGTCGACGACCACACGTTGGCGCCAGAGACACGCCGCTACCACCTCACTCCGGGCGCTCGCGAGGTCCTCGCCGACAAGGACAGTGTGGCGTATCTGGCGTCCTTCATCCGGCTCGTCACCGCCGGTGGGATCCAACTCCCGGCGCTCATCGATGCGTACCGCACCGGATCGGGGGTCTCATGGGCGCAGTTCGGCGAGGACATGCGCACCGGGCAGGCCGAGATGAACCGGCCGTGGTTCCTGTCCGAACTTGGGGACTCGTGGTTCCCGTCGATACCCGACCTGCATGATCGGCTCGAACAGGGCGGGCGAGTTGCGGATGTCGGCTGTGGTGAAGGGTGGTCTTCGATCGGCCTGGCCCTGGCCTATCCCGGGGTGACCGTCGACGGTTACGACGTGGACGTGCCATCGATCGACGCGGCACGTCGCCATGCGCGTGCCTACGGCCTGGAAGATCGAGTCCGGTTCCACGCCGTGGACGCAGCAGAGCTGAACGGTGAGTACGACGTGGTGACGGCCTTCGAATGTATCCACGACCTGCCGCATCCCGTGGAGGTTCTGGCGGCCATGAACCGGCTGGCCGCCGATGACGGGATCGTGGTGGTGATGGACGAAGCGGTTGGGGATGCTTTCGGGCATCGGACCGACGAGATCGAGCGACTGATGTACGGGTTCTCGCTGTTCATCTGCTTGCCCGACGGGATGTCGCATCCGGAGTCTGTTGCGACCGGAACCGTGATGCGGCCCGAGACCTTCGGAACGTACGCTCAGCGAGCCGGTTTCAGCTCGGTCGAAGTCCTTCCGATCGAGAACGATCTCTGGCGCTTCTATCGCCTCGAGCGCTGACCCTGCCCGGACCTGAGACCGTGGATCACCTGACGGTGGCCCGCGGTCTCGGGAGGGCCGGCGATCGGCGTGACCCGGTCATGTGGAGTTACGAGCAGCTATTACCGCACGTGCCATTCCCGGACCATCCGGGCGGCGGCGAGGCCCGAGAGAAACGCGCCTTCGATTCGTGCTCCGGCGAGAGCCTCCCCGGCCACCACCACTCCGGGCTGCACCTCGATCGCTCCGACATCGAGTGGATTCGTCGGCATGGAGTAGCGCCACCGGTGACCGTGCGCGTCGACCACCCGGCCGGGCAGCCGCGCTTCGACCTCCGCCACGATGAGCGGCAGCCATTCAGCGGGACCCTCCTCGAGGTGCCGGCGGGCAAACGCCGGGGACGAGTGCACTGTGACGGCCGGCGCAGAAGACACACCTTTGTGCTGATTGTCGGCGATCCATGCGATCGGTCCCGAATCGAAGGCGAGATGACCATCTGGAAGCTCAACTTGGCGATCAAAGGTCAGCATGGCGGCCAAGCATGGGTCGTACCGGATGTCGGCGAGTTCCGGTGCGGGCCCGCCGAACACATCGAGCATGGCGAGGGTCTGCGGGATGGGCGCCGTGAGGACGGCCACGTCAGACCGAAGGCCGGTGTCGGTGACCACCTCCTCCTCCCAGGCGTCGACGTGGATGCGACCCACTTGGTGCCCCAGGCGAACGTCCAGACCGTTTGCGAGATGCTCCGGAATCGATCGCATGGCGGGAGATCCCACATGCCGCGGCTCGACGCCACGGACAGGGTCGGTCACGCTCTGACCGTCGAACCAGACCTTCGCAACGCCGGCCTCGACGAGGCCACCGACGAGCTCCCGGAACTCAGGGGAACGGGCGCTGAAGTGCTGAGCGCCGTGGTCGAAGCGGGCGTCGCCGATGCGTTTCGACCCCATCCGACCTCCGACGGCTCGTCCCTTGTCGACCACGCTCACTGCGTATCCCTCTGCTGCGAGCGTGCGCCCGGCCGTGAGGCCGGACATCCCTGCGCCAACGATCAGAACTCGCATCGGCCCATCCTGGCAGGGCGCACAGCCGGTTACCCTCGGCGCATGGAACTCTTCGAAGCCCTGTACACAACGCGAGCGATGCGCCGGGTGAAGCCCGACCCGATCCCCGACGAGGTGCAGGCCGCCATCTTGGACGCTGCCGTCAGGGCGCCGTCCGGAGGAAACAGTCAGAACTGGCGGTTTCTGATCGTGACCGATCAAGAAGTCCGGGGCCGGCTCGCCCCGCTCTATCGCCAGGCGTTCGAAAAGTTGCAGACGACGATCTACGCCGGGCGGCGGGAAGCGGCCGAGGCCGCCGGAGACGTCGCGGCGCTGCGAGTCATGCGGTCTAGTGCCTGGCTCGCCGAGAACTTCGAGCAAGTACCGATGTGGTTTCTCGCCTTCTCCCGCAACGACCCCACTGGGGCTTCGATCTATCCGGCGGTGTGGAACGCGATGCTGGCGGCCAGGGGTCATGGGGTCGGGACGTGCTTGACGACCATCCTGGGTGTCTTCGAAGCGCCAGCGGTGTTCGAGGCGCTCGGCGTCCCGGAGGACAAGGGCTGGGTCCTCAGTGCTGCCGTGTCGTGTGGCTACCCGCTCGGAAAGTGGGGCCTCGCCAAACGGGCCCCGGCCGATCAGGTCGGCTTCGCCGACCGTTGGGGTCAGCCGCTCCCCTTCGAGGTCGACGAGCCCCTATGGACGGGTTGAAGACCTTCCCAACCGTTGGGATCGGGTTAGCGCCCGCTTAGGACGCCGACCGATACGTTGTGCATTCACCGGGACGAGGGGAATGTTCAACATGCAAACGAGTCGACTTCGAAGAAGCAGGCTGCTCGCCGGCGCTCTTGCGGCACTGATGCTGCTTCCGGCGACGGCGGTCTACGCGTCGTCCGGCAACACCGAGCGCGGCGTGTCGACACGGGCCGAATCCAGGCGGGATCACAGGATCACCAGCCGGCCATCGGTACAGATCGATCACGTCTATCGAGGGGCGCTGGACGGCGCCGTGGGTACGCACACATGGAGCGGCGATGTGTTCGACACCGGCGTCGTCACAACGGTCAGCTACGACATCGCACTGGACGCCGATGGGGTTCCCGTCGTGTCTTCGGTGGTCGTCGACGACTCGACGCTGCCGGAGGGCGCCACCTACGAGATCCGAGACGGATCGACCACAACTCGGGACCAAGGCGCATCCAAGGATGAGAAGTCCGAGGACGAATCGTCCGACGAGGCAACAGAAGAGGTTGTCGACGAATCGGGCGATGACACCGAGGGCCAGGCAACCGAGGAGGAGAGTGGCGCCGAGACCCTGGTTGATGCATCTGTCACCTCCGAAACCGCCACCTCCGACTCCGTGTCCGAACAAGACACATCCGAATCCGACGAAGGGTCCGAGGACGCGGCCGAAGAGTCCGAGGACGCGGCCGAAGAGTCCGAGGACGCGGCCGAAGAGTCCGAGGACGCGGCCGAAGAGTCCGAAGACGCGGCTGAGAATGAGGAAGTGGCCGGCGATGACGGCGGCGAAGAGAGCGAAACGGGGATCACCCGCTTCGCCGGACGCGCCGGCGTGCGATTTTCCATGGGCGACCAGTGGGCCGGACTCTTGATCCTCGTGCATGGAGCGCTCGGCGACGAGCCCGTTGCGTCCGTCAGGACGATCCTCGTCACACCGTCGCAGGCGGTGGAAGTGCCGGTCGAGGACACCACTGCCGATGACGCCTCCGACGAGGACGAACTCGATCGCGGTGAGCAGCCCGGGCGCCCAACGATCGACGATGTGAGGGATGACAGAGATCCCGTCGATCGGGACGGCTCGAAGGATCGCGAGGAAGCCCGTCAGCGAGATGGCGATCGCGACACTGATCGCACCAACCGCAACCGTGACGGAGACCGTCCAGGTTCGAACGGTCGCTCGACCGGAGACGACGGACGGTCGGAGCGTCGGCCCTAAGTCGTCAGCAGACCGACAACACCAAGGCCTCCCACAGGCTCCTGAGCATATGCCCCGGCAGGGTGGGTGACACGGGGGACACAGATGTCGCCCACCCTGCTGCTCGGGAGTCAGTGGGTCGAAGATGGAGCGTGATCCAGTGCGATCACGCTCCGTCCGCGACCGGGATGCGTATTTCCACCTTGGCCCCCCCGAGTCTCTCACTTCTCGACGCCACGATGGAACCACCGGCGCTCTCGACGGTTCGGCGCACGATGTCGAGCCCAAGGCCGGTGGACGACCCGTGCGACCTTCCTCGTTCGACGACCCCCGCATCCGGAAATCCCTCGCCCGCATCCTCGATCCGAAGGATGGCAGTGTCGGCAAGGCGTGCAAGGGCCAGCTCGAAGCTGACACCTTCGTCGGTGTGCGCGAACACGTTTCCGAGAACAGCGTCGAGCATGGCCTCGCCGTCTTCCGGAGCGAACCGGACCATCAGCGGAAACTCGTGAATTCGCGTGGTGACGGCTCGACCCTGGTCTTCGGCGAGCGGGCGCCAGAACAGGATTCTGTCACTCACCAAGGCGCTCAGGTCGCTCACCGCGGTCTGTGTTCGGATCGGACGACGCGCCTCTTCGATGACGAAGGTGACCGTTCGCTCGAGCTCGGCCAGGTCGTCCAGCAGGTGCTCCTTCTGCTCGTCGTCGGGGAGCGCTTCGATGTCCAGACGCACAGACGTGAGAGGAGTGCGGAGACGGTGCGACATGTCCGCAGCCTGCTCACGTTCGCGCTGCAACAGCATCGTGATCCGTTCCGCCAATCTGTTGAACTGAATCCCAACCTCCCGAAGCTCCTCCGGACCTTCCGGGGTGACTCGCGCCGTCAGGTCTCCCTCGCCGAGCAAGGCGGTCGACGCCGAGAGCGACCGCACGGGGCGCACCACCGACCGCCCCATTCTGTCGGCGAAGAACACGGCAATCACGGTCAGCAACAAGCCGAGACCTCCAAGCGTGATCCACGATCGGGTGACGCCGTCGTTGAGGATGTCGTCTGTTGCGAAGGCACGGACGACGACGCCGGGGCCCTCGGTGCGAGGGACCGGTACATAGATGGCGACCCCGCCGAGGACGTCGTCGCGGAACGCCGTGCCGCCGAGCGCCAAGGTCCAATCCTCCTCCGGGCCTGGCTCGGGCCCCAACGCCGTCTCATCGCCGACGAGCACGGACAGCCCTGCGGTCGAGAGCTCATCGGCGAAGTCCGAGACGGCTTCGTCTATCCCGACCCTGGGAACGAGTACCGCCAGAACCCGCGCCACGGCTTCGGCGTCGCGTTCGGCGCGATTCACAGCCCGGTCGTAGGCAAGATCCGAGACCAGCACGAACAGCGGGACCAGGAACGCGATCGCCACCATCGATGTCACGGCAGCCGAGACGACCACCATCTGGCGTCTCATGCCTGCGGGTCTATCAGCTTCACTCCGACGCCCCGCTTGGTGTGGATGTACTTCGGCTCCGCGGCGGTCTCTCCGAGCTTGCGACGGAGCCACGAGAGATGGACATCAACCGTCTTGTCGGCACCCCCGTACGGCTGGCGCCACACCTCGGCCAGCAGCTCCCGCTTCGAGATGACCTTTCCCGCACGCTCGGCCAGGTAGCCGAGCAGTTCGAACTCCTTGGCCGTCAGATCGAGAGGTTGTCCGTCGAGGGTGGCGTGGTGGGCGTCGGGGTCGATGACGAGCCCGCCGACGGTGACCGTCGGCGTGTCTCCGCTCGGTGTCGCACGGCGCAACACGGCACGGATACGAGCCTCGAGATGGTCGGCCGAGTACGGCTTGATGACGTAGTCGTCTGCTCCGGCGTCGAGCAGGCGAATCACCTCCGCCTCGTCGTCCCGGGCGGTGGCGACCACCACCGGCACGCTACTGACGGATCGGATCATGCGAAGGGCGTCCGCCCCGTCGATGTCGGGCAGGCCGAGATCCAGCACCACGACATCGAATCGGCCGGTGAGCGCCTGCTCCACACCCGGCATTGCGCGATCGCTGGTCTCAACGTCGTGCCCTCGTTCCGCGAGGCGCTCGGCGATCGAGGATCTGATTCGGATGTCGTCTTCGATGACGAGTACGGCCACCATGAGTGGTATCAAACTACGTACGCGACCCTTACGGCGACTTCGTCGGCCTCGGGTCGTTGAGCGTTGGTTAGCGAACCTTTATCGAATACCCCGGGACAATCGTGTTCGTGAGTCGAAGAATTGGCGTCATCGCCTGGATTGCAGCAACGATTCTGTCCGTCGCCGCCTCGACGGCTGCGGTTGCCGCCGTGCGCGCCCAGGTCACAGACCGGCCCGACGTCGTGTCACTCGCCACGCTGCGCCGGGCGACGTCCACAACCACCGTTGCCGCCCTTCCGGTCGAAGCCGGCGCTCGCCCAGCTCCGAGCGAGCCGACCGAGAGCACGACTGTGAGCACGGTGTCGGACACCTCCACGACCACCCGACCGGCGATCGTGGCCACGCCCGGAACCACGGTCGAAACCACGACCACTACGTCGATCGCACCGGCAGCGGACCCCGCTCCTCCATCCGACGATGTGGAAACGCGGACCTTCAGGGGCGGCTCGGTGACGGTTCGCCTCGACGATGGAGCTCTCACCCTGGTCTCGGCGATTCCCGAGGAGGGCTATCGCCTCTCCATCGAAGAGCAGAGCGATCGGATCATCGCCCTCAGATTCCTACGCGAAGGCCGTTCCTCTGGCTACGTGGCTCAGATCGTCGACGGCCGACTCCAGATTCGCGTTCTCGACTGACGCGAAAAGTTGCGGTGGTCCTGTGGGCGGTGTGTCCCAGCGGCACGGTGTGAGCCGAGTCGCCGCTGGAGTGGTCGCCAGCGGCCGACGGCAGACAACCAACGGACATGGCTGGAGTTGCCCGGCTGTTGGCTGTGGGCCGCGCGACCCGCGCCGGCGTCCGACACGTCTGCGCTGGTCTCGCGGGTTGGCTGCGCAACCATCGTGTGCGACCGACCCGTTTCGGCGCGGTGCTGCGCGGTCAGTTGCAGTTCACGATCGTTTCGGCTTCGCAGGTGTTGTCGCCGCCACCTCCGTCGGCGATGTCGGTGCCTGAGCCACCGAAGAGGAGGTCGTTGCCTTCAGCTCCGGCAAGGGTGTCGTCGCCCCATTCGCCCCAGAGGGCGTCGGCCCCTGGACCGCCGAGCAGAGCGTCGTTCCCGCTGCCGCCGAAGACCAGGTCCGAACCCGGGCCCGAGTCGACGTAGTCGTTCGCTGGGCCGGCGAACACCAGGTCGGAGCCACCTCTCGTCTCGATTCGATCCGGTCCAAATCCACCAGAGATGACGTCGATCTCGTCGCCACCGATCACGAGGTCGGCGCCGCTCCCGCCGCCGATGAGCTTGGAGCCGCCGAGGTCTCCTCTGATGACGTCGGCTCCGCCGTCTCCGTATGCGGCGTCAGCCCCGGTGCCCGGGAGCAGGAGGTCGCCGTCGTTGCCTCCGGTGAGCAGATCAGCTCCGGAGTTGCCCAGGAGGAGGTCAGCACCATTGCCTCCATGGACGCTGTCGGCGCCCGCTCCACCCAGCACCTGGTCGTCGCCGTTCTGACCGTCGGCGGTGTCGTCGCCGTGTCCCGTGTGGACCACGTCGTCGCCGTCGCCGGCGAACACGATGTCGTTGCCCGGGCCACTCACGATGACGTCGTTGCCGCGGAGGCCATAGATCACGTCGTTCCCGGCCAGTCCGCAGATGACATCTGCCCGTCGGGTGCCCAAGAGCACGTCGTTGCCATCGGTACCGACAATGGTGCATTGTTCGATGCCGACGTCGACCGTCACCACGGCGGAGTCGCATGCGTCACTCGTGTCGCACACGGTGTAGACGAACTGCGTTTGACCTGGCGCTCCGGGAGTGAATGCCACCACCGGTCCTTCGTCTCCGGTGACCACTTCCGCAGATCCGCTGGAAGGCTGCGTTCTGATGCTCAGCGACGTCGGATCGAGGTCGGCATCGGCGTCGACGTCATTGTCGAGCACGAAGACCGTGATCGGGTCGCCGGTCACGGCGTACCCGTGGTCGTCGACTGCGTCGGGCGCCGTTGCCTCGGGGGCCACCGAGATGTCGACGACTGCAGTGTCGCACAACCCCGCAAGGTCGCAGACCTCGTACGCCAGCGTGTCGTGTCCCGTGAAACCTGCAGATGGCGTGTACGCGATGGTTCCGGCGACGGGATCGGCGACTCCGTTCGATGGCGCCCCGACGACGGTCAGCGAGGTCGGGTCGAGATCCCCATCCGGGTCGCTGTCGTTGGAAAGCACGTCGATCACCGACTCGATGCCGGCCGTCACGGTGGCGCTGTCGTCTACCGCGTCCGGTGGCGAGGGCTCTGCGAGCACCGTGACGGTCACCGTGGCCTCGTCGCACAATCCGGTGAGATCACAGACGGTATAGGTGAAGCTGTCGGCGCCCACGAATCCCGCGTCGGCCGTGTAGGTGACGGACTCACCGATCACTTCGGCGGTTCCGTTGGACGGTGCGCTGGCGACCACCAATGATGCCGGATCGAGATCTCCGTCGGGATCGCTGTCGTTGGCGAGCACGTCGATCTCGATCGGAACCCCGGCGAAGCCCGTGGCCTCGTCGTCGGCGGCTTCGGGCGGGCCGACGAGCCGGACGACGGTCACGTCGACCGTCGCCACGTCGCAGAGCCCGCTCATGTCGCACACCCGGTAGGTGAACTGGTCCGTGCCTGAGAACCCCACCACCGGTGTGTACCGAATGCCGGCGCCGAGCACCTCGGCGGTTCCGTTTGTCGGGTCGGTGACCACCTCCAGCGAGGTCGGGTCGAGATCTCCGTCGGGATCGCTGTCGTTTCCGAGCACGGCGATGTCCACCGCCACACCTGCATCGGTTGTCGCAACGTCGTCGACCGCGTCCGGTGGGAACACGGCCGGGGCGGTGTCCGCCTGGTGCGCGCCCTGCTTGAAGGTGCTGACTCCGACGAAGCCGTCGCCATTGACGACCTGCACGATGAAGGGGAGCGGAGCACTCACTCCGGCACCGATCGGCCCGCCACCGACCCAGGTGTCACCGGCAGCATTCAAGGACAGGTCGACCGGCGTCCAGACCGCGGAACCGCCGTTGACCCCGGAAACGTACAGCACGACGACCCTGGCGACCCCGGACTGGGCGTCGGAGGTCCGGATCCGGAACACCGCCTGGTCGCCTGCCGCATCACCCTCGACGAGGTCGATCGCCGGCGGCGTGAAGTCGGCGTCGGCCAGTGCGTCGTCGTCGAGGTAGAACACCACGCCCTGCATGGTCGTGAACAGCCGCTGAATGGCCGTCGGTCCCTGGTCGAAGTACTGGCCGGCGATCAGATTCACACGCTGCCGTCGGACCACAGGTGGACCGTCGGGACCGGCGTTCACCTGCCCGAACGTGGCGACAGTTGCGAAGGTCGTCGGGAAGATGACCCCGTCCGTCTCGATCTCCGGTTCGCGTCCAGCCTCGTCGGTGGTCGATGGGCGGGCGAACGCAGCATCGGCCACGGAGGAGTCCTCGCTGACGAGCCCGGTGAGAAGTGTGCCGGTGGCGACCCGACCGTCCACGCCAACCTCGACGCCGGTCAATGGTTGGATCGGCCGCCAATGCATGAACTGCGTGCCCTCGTCCGAGCTCACATAGGTCCCGTCGGGAGTTGTCAACGTCTGGAAGGCGGGATCGATCGAGAAGGGTGCCGCGTCCAGGCCGGTCGCGGGATCAACCGAGATCAGTCCGGTTTCCGACGCAGGAACGGTCGAGGTGCCGGGTCCGTCGATCCGCCAGAAGGGGAGGCCGTAGAGAGTGGCCTCTTCGATGGCCTTCAGGTCGTAGACGCCGTAGAGGCCTGCCTTCCCGAACTGCTCCTGCTTGGCGTCGGATAGCGCCTGACCGATCGTGTATCGGCCGTCGAGACGCTCGGCGAGATTGACCATCACCTGCTCGGTGAGAGCCACGGTGACCGAGTCGCCATATCCGTAGCCCGTGTTGCCGATGTAGACGGCACGCAGTCCGCCGTATACCTCGGCCCAGTCCTCGCCGACCACGACACCCCCTGCGGTCGCATCCACGTTGAGTCCACCATGGCAGCCCATGGTGAAGATGATCCGGTTGGCGAGCTCGAGCCCGCTCAGGTCGTCGACCGTGAACAGGTCGGCTTCCGAGCCGGTGAGGTTCCCGATCGCGGGGAGCGCTCGGTAGTGGTCGTAGTGGGCGTTGGGCGAGAGGACGTCGGAGCCCGCGGCGAACTGGTTGGACAGATCGGTCCGGGTCCATGTCTCGTTGATAAGCGTGTCGGTGGTTGGAAGGAACCCTGCCAGCGCGCTGTCCACCTCGGACGACCCGTCGGACAGGAAGTCGTATCCGGCGGTAGCTGCCGACCCGGGGTCCAGGACACCCTGGTTGTCGATGAACGCCTGGAGGGCGGCGGCGATCTGGTCGGGGGTCTCGACGAGGCGCCCCACCGACAGCTCGGGCACGTAGGCAAACCGGTCCAGCCATGGCACCGGGTCGAGGTCGCCGTAGGGAGCATCCGAGAGGTAGTGGCTGGTCGACAGGGCCCCGAACAGTGCGTTGTCGGCGAAGCCATCGGTGTAGGTGTTCTCGTTGGCGACGACCGTCGTGTCCTGCGCCCGGTGGAACGGCACCATCTCGTCGGAGCCGATCACCGTCACGTGGCGGAGGCTCGGGTTGGAGGCGGCGACGTCCTGGACGAAGGCGCTGATCAGACCCACCACCTCGTTGGCGGTTCCCGGATCGCACGGGTTGGCGTCCCAGGCTGTGAACGCGGCGGGTACGCCGACTATGTCGGCGATGTCGACCACGGCACCGTTCACGATCACTCCGTTGGTGCCGCTGAAACCGGCGACCGCTGCCAGGGCGGTATCCACCGCTGAGGCGTCTCCATGGATCGCCTGCATGCGATCGCCGTTGACGAGGAAGAGCGTGTCGACGCCTGCCGGGATCGTCACCGCCCCGCCGCGGAGCGATCGCGCCGTAGGAGCGCGGCGTGCAGATGCTCACCGGAGTCTCGGCGTCGTACGCAACCCGGAGCACGTACGGGCGTGCGGAGGAGGCGCCGTTATAGCCGCTGACCTCGATCGTGTACTCGGTCACGTCAGGATCCGACTGGACCACGGTGAGTTTCTCGTCGGCTGTTCCGCGGTTGGTCGATGCATCGCTGAGAGCGAGGCTCTCGTTTGGTGGCGTGTCGGCGAGCACCTCCGGATCGAGCGAGCCGCCACTCCCGACGTCGACACCGTCGTCTTCGACCGGCGTGGCACCGAGCGGGATCGAACGCTCCGTACCCGAGCCCGAGACGGGAGCCGTGTCCGGGCGGTACATGAAGGTGTCCACGTCACCGTCCAGATTCGAGAGGTACACGCTGATACGGTTCCCCTGGCCCGGCGCAGGAATCACCCAGCTGTCGGTGTCGAAGGCGTCGGCGACATGCGTGACATAGAGGGTGTCGGCGTCGATCACCTCGCCGGTGACGTCGTTGGGCTCGAACCGCTGGACCACTTCAATGGGGCTGGTCTCCGCGAGCGATCCCGACACCATCACCAAGACGGAGACCGTCTCGAGGTCGAAGCCTGGCATTGCGGCCACGCTGACCGTGTGTGTCCCTGGCTCGAGAGGGCCGACATCGAAGATGAGATCCGCGCCGTCGACCACCGGATCGGTGAGCGCGATCGTGGTGACCGCCTCGGCGACCTCCGACTCGAGCTCTGCGGATCCGCGGAGGTAGAAGAACGACGCCGGCAGCGACACCGTCACCGGTGCCGAGGCGAGCGGGATGTCGCCGACCACGTCGAATCCCACGGCGACGTCGAGGACGTCGGCCCCTGTTGCGCACGAACGCGACGTCGGCTCGAACCCGCAGGCGACGTCTCGAACCTCGACGACTTCGAGTGGGAACTCCTCCCAGGGGAGATCGGCCGCAACGAGGGTCGGAACGAGCAGCTCTCCGAGCGTCAGTCCGTCGAGTCCGGGGATCTCGCCGAGGAGCGACAGGGACAGGTGGTCCAGCACGTCGCTCAGGGTGAGCCCTTCGAGATCCCCGGGATCGAGGGCGGCGACGAGTGCCGACAACGTGGACACGTCCCGCACCGCTCCCACCGCCGCCGCCAAGTCAAGCGTTCCATTGACACAGTCGACGAGTGAGCAGTCGACCAGGGTGTCGACCGCAGAGATCGATCCGAGCGGAATCGATCCGAGCGGACTTGTTGCGAGGTCGATGGAACCCAGCTGGATCGAGCCCAGCGGGAGCCCGGCGATCTCGACGGAGGCAAGGTCGATGGAGCCGAGGGGGATCGACCCAAGGGGGAGGCTGTCGATGGGAATGGACCCGAGCGGGGTCGACGCCACGTCTGAGCCGGCCGGCAGCCCTGCTGCCCACTCGGCGAGAGTCGTGTCCGCACCGCATCCGGTCGTGGTGGATGCCGCGCACACCTCGGTGAGCGTGATCGCCCCGAGCGGAATCGACCCGAGGGGGATCGATCCGAGCGGGCTGGCTGCGAGGTCGACGGAACCCAGGGGGATCGAGCCGAGCGGGATGCCGGCGATCGAGATGGAACCCAGGGGGATCGACCCGAGGGGTATCGAGCCGAGGGGGATCGATCCGAGCGGTGTCGAGGCCAAGGACTCTCTCTCGAGCAGTGCCAGATAGTCGGACACCGTGGTCGTGTTCGGATCGATTCCGAGGTCCGCGCACGCCTCTCCGGCGGTTGCCGTCGCGTCGTGGAAGACGCAGAAGTCGCCACCGACGTCGATCGAACCGAGGGGGATCGAACCGAGTGGGAGGCCAGCAATGGTGGCCGCGTCCAGGGTGATCGAACCGAGCGGGATGGAGCCGAGCGGAATCGATCCGAGCGGGATGGATCCCAGCGGAGCGGCTGCGAGATCGCCGATCGACCCGAGCGGGGCCGCAGTGAGGTCGCCGATCGACCCGAGGGGGATCGAACCGAGGGGGATCGAGCCGAGGGGGATCGATCCGAGCGGGATGGAGCCGAGGGGGATCGATCCGAGCGGGATGGATCCCAGCGGCACCGACGTGACCTTTGCACCCTGGGCCTCGACGTCGAGGAGGGTGGACGTGTCGGGGTTGCAGGTCGTGGCCCCTGCCGGACAGGTCAGCCCGAGTTGGGCCAATGTCGTGTCTCCGAGCGCGAGGGCAGCCAGCGACAGGTCCCCGGCGCCCGTGTCACCGAGATCGATGTCGGCGAGCGTGATACCGGCCAGCGCTTCGGCGGGTATCACGGTGAGGGCCTCGGCCAGTGTGACGGTTTGGAGCGGCCGGTTCTCGAGCGACGTGCCCGCAAGAAGCGCGCCCCATCCGCCTTCGATGGGCACGTCGGAGAGGATGACCGTGGCGACCGACCCGGTGGCGATCGAACCGAGGGGGATCGATCCCAGCGGAATAGAGCCCAGCGGGCTGTCGACCAGTCCGATGGCATCGAGCTCGACGCCGGTGACGGCCTCGGCTGCGGCGAGGAGCCGCTCGGACGGCACTTCGTCGAGCGGGACGACGAACCCGGTCGAGACCGAAGGCGCCGCAACGTCGACGGTCACTCCGGCTACCGACGATCCGACGAGGTCCCAGTCGAGCCATTGCAACAACTCGCCACCGGGTGCGCTCGTGATCGCGCCGACCTCACCATCGGGGCTCTGCCGCACATGGACGCTGAACCCGATGGTCTCGCCGACCGCAGACGAGATGTCTTGCGTGTCGCCCGAGTTCAACGGATGGGCGAACTCATAGACGATGGTGTCGTCTTCGTCGACGAACCGGATCCCGGAGCCGTGTGACGTGGTGTCGTTGAGGAAGGACCCGTTGGGCGCGACACCGTCTCGATACCCGGAGAACGAGTCGATGCGAATGGCGTCGTTGGAGGGGTCGTCGAACCAGACTTCCAACCAGCTTCCGGTCGGGAACAGGCCTTCAACGACGAAGGCCATGTAGAGGTTGGTGTCGTCGTTCATCAAATAGGCGGTGCCGACTCCGGTGTTCGGTCCGTCGGTCAAGAGCATTTCGAAGATCGCCGCTCCGTCCCATTCGCCATCGGTCAGCTCACCATCGACGGTGGCTGCGCCAGATCCGGCGAAATCGGTCTGAGCCTCGACCGTCACGTTGGCCGGGTCGCTGGTGTCGGTGCCGTCGGTCACGGTGTACGGGAAGGAGCCGCCGGTGTCCGCGGGGTAGTAGTCGCAGTAGCCGTCGATCCCGTCGGTGTCGCACGTGCCCAGGCTCCCGCCGTCGGCGGGACCCGCCGACGAGATCCGAAGCGGGTCGTTCTCGGCGTCGGTGTCATTGTTGGTGGGCTGGATCCACACCGCCGTGTCGGCGGCACCGGAGATGTTGTCGTCGAGTGCGACGGGTGGCGTGTTTACGTCGTCGTCGAGGATCGTCACCTCGGCGGTGTCGTCGGTCGGTGTCGCACCCGCCACGTTGCCGGCGATCACGGTGAAGAGCTCGTTCGATTCGAACACGTCGTCGTCGATGATCGGGATCGCCAGTTGAACCTCTGTCGACCCGGCCGGGATCACCGCGGTGTCGGAGACCGCCGTGTAGTCCGTGCCCTCGAGGGCGGTGACCGGTTCGGTGGCGTAGTCGAAGGTGACGTCAGCGTTGGAAGTGGCCGACAATGTGGCGGTGACGATCGCATCGCCCGCCGCCTCCGATACCTGGGTGTCGAGCAGTGAAAGGCCGGGTCCGGCGGCCTGGACCACTTCGACGGCTCCGATGTCGTATGCCGGGCCCTGGGGCCGGATGGTGCCGAGCTGATCGAATCCGCTACCGACCACGTCACCGGCGTCGATGACCGGGCTCCCTTCGAGGGGTGTGTGGACCGGTACCGGCGAACCCGAGAGCTCGCTCAGCTGAGGGTTGCCGCCATCGTCGATGTCGTCGGCTCCCGGGTTGAAAGCGCATGCGACTACATCCTCCATGAAGTTCCAGCCGCCCGTGAGGTAGTACTGGTCGAGACCCGTGCCGGTGAACCCCGAGCAGGCGGTCCCGAAGCCATCGTTGTCGTTGTCGTACAGGATGGTGGAGGTGATCGTCACCTGGGATGCGTCGGTTGCGAGGTACATCGCGCCGCCGGTCGAGGCGTTGTTGGAGACGATGGTGGATTCCCCGACATCGAGGATTCCGTCGACGTAGATGGCACCGCCGCGAAGTTCCACGATGTTGTCGGAGAATGTGCTCGTTGTGATGTCGGCGCTGGAGCCCGAGAGCATGGAAGGCGCCGCCTTCGTTCGATCCGTTGCCGGAGAAGGTGGTGGCAGAGATCTGGGTGACGCTGTTCTGGGCGGCGATGGCGCCACCCTCGCCCGGGAACGAGAAGGAGCTATTGAACTCGAAGAACGAGGAGTCGACCACAGGGTTCCACTGTCGATGTTGATGGCCCCGCCCACGTCCGCCGAGTTGTTGGTCGAAGTAGGAGTTCTTGACGATGAGGTCGGCCAAGAGGGCGGCGATGCCGCCGCCGGCGTCGGCCGACGAGTCGGAGATCGTGACTCCGCTCATCTCGAGGGATCCGCCGTCCAAGAAGATGGCGCCGCCGTCGCCTGAGCCCACTCCGAGGACTCCGTCCGCAACGGTGATGTCCTGGAGGGTGAGTGCCACGCCGGTGGAGGTGATGATGCTCTGGTCGACGCCGTTGGGCGGATTCGATGATCACCCCGTCGTCGGTACCGACGATGCTGATGTCCTTGTCGACCGTGATCAGTTCCTGGTAGATGCCGGGATCGACCAGCACCATATCGCCGGCGTTCGCCTCCACAACGGCGTCGGCGATGGATGTGAAATCACAGCTGCCATTCGTGCAAACCGTGAGAGTCGCCGCGGCCGCCGGGATCGACCCGAACGGCACCAGTGCAGCCGCCAACATCAACGTCAAGAAGGCCGAAACGCGTCGACGTCGGCGCCCAGAGCCAGCTCCCATGATCTCTCCCGATCGATTGCCCCGTCGTGCATCGTACAGAATGCGACAAAGTCGACAACCAGAGAGCCGGACATTCGCACACAGATACGCCCGGGCGGAAGGTCCGCCCGGGCGTATCTTCTGGATCATGGTCCACAAGGCTCACTCGTAGGAGATGGCCTCCAATACGTCGAGCCGTGCGGCCTTGCGTGCGGGCAGGATCGCCGCAACCACGCCGGCGACGCCACCGGCGAGCACCCACCCGGCGAGCTGAACGCCCGGAACGCGCACTGCACCGAGACCGTCGTCGGCGAGCGTGCTCATCACGGCGAGCCCGAGTCCCGATCCGATGGCAACACCCAAAAGGGCGCCAAAGACGGCGATGATCACCGCTTCGGCCCGAACCATCCGCCGAATTCCACTCCGGCCCATACCGACCGCACGGAGCAGGCCGATCTCACGGGTGCGCTCCACGATCGAGAGGGCGAGCGTGTTGGCGATGCCGAGGACGGCGATGATCAGCGCGAGCCCCAGCAGGCCGGTGAACAAGGCCAAGAGTTGGTCGACCTGTGCCTCGGCCTGCTCGATCTGCTCTGAGACCGTATTGATCTGGATGCTCGGGAACGAGGCCAGCGCATCCTCGGCCGCTTGCTCGCCTTCGTCGACCGTTACGCCATCCACGAGCCGTACGAAGACGGCTTCGGCGTCGCCGGCGCCGTACGCCCCCTCGAACCTGGAGGCGGCGACGATGAAGCTGGCGAACGTCTGGTCTTCGAAGGTTCCGGCGATTTCGACCTGAGCGGGTCCGGTCGGATACTCCACCTGGAGCGCGTCTCCGACGGACCAGCCCTCCTCGGCGAGCACCGGCGAGGCCACCAGGATCCCGGACCCAAGGTCGGCGAGCTCGATCGACGGATCGAAGGAATACACCGCCTCGATGGTGTCGGGATCGACACCCGCGATGTTCCGCTCGGTCCCTTCGACATCGGCGAGGTCGGCGTACACCACAGACACCGTCTCCGCCTCATCCATGGTCGAGACGGCATCGATGGCGCCGGCTCCGACGCCGGACTCGAAGTTGGTCGACAGCAACGCCAGGTCGGCGGGGAACGACTGTTGGAGCGTTTCCCCGACAGAGGCCTTGATCGAGGCTGCGAACACCGACACGAAGGCCACCAATGCCACGCCGATCATGAGAGCCGAAGCGGTCGACGCGGTCCGCCGCGGCGACCGGGTGGTGTTCTCCCGGGCGAGCCGCCCGACGATCCCACGGAACGGTGCCGAGAGGACCCTCGCCGCCGGGGTGGCGAGCAGCGGGGCCAGGGTCGATGCTCCGAGGAAGACGGCCAGAGCACCTGCACCGACGATCTGCAGAGTCGCGCCGACCTCGCCGAGCAAGGCGATGGCGATCGCTGCGGATCCCGCAACCGTGAGGAACCCACCGACGACCGCGCGCCGTCGGAGCGGTCGGCGACCGTTGCTCTCGGCCGCTTCTTCCCGCATGGCTGCCACGGGAGGCACGGCTGCGGCCTTGCGAGCAGGGAGAACGGCCGCGACCAGGGTGACGATCACACCGACCGCCATCCCGACGGCGATCGTCCGAGCTTCCACCGTGAGCGGGCCGTCGGGAAGTCCGATGCCGGCTGCGTTCATCATCGTCCGAACACCTTCTGCGACGCCGATACCGGCCAGCACGCCGATCGCCGAAGCGACCGCGGCGACCACCAGGGCCTCGAGCACCACCATGATCGTGACCTGCCGGCCGGTGGCGCCCACCGCGCGAAGGAGTGCGAGCTCACGGGTCCGCTGACCGACGATGATCCGGAACGTGTTCTGGATGATGAATGCGCCCACGAACACCGCAACCGCCGCGAAGGAGAGCAACGCCGTGTTGAGGAAGCCGAGGCCCTCGGTCACGTCCTGGAGGTTCTCCCGGGTCTGCTGATCACCGGTCACCACCTCCAGCCCGGCCGGCATCGCGGCTCCGATGCGATCCACGAGATCGTCGGGCGTCACGCCTTCGCCCCCGAGCACATCGATCGTCGTGAGCTTCCCCTCGAGATCGAAGAGTCGTTGGGCTTCGCCGAATTCGAACGCAGCGAGCGTGGCCCCCGCGAGGTTGTCCTCGGTCCCGAAGTTGGCGATGCCGACGAGCGTGAACGGCTCGACACCCTCGGTTGTCTCCACCGAGATGGTGTCGCCGACAGAGAAGCCTTGGCTTTCGGCGGTGGCGGCGTCGATCACGACCTCGCCCGCCGCCTCCGGCGCCCGGCCGTTGTCGGGCGAGATGCTGAGGATGTTCAGGGCCGGGTCCTCGACCCACGAGAACCCGAGGGTCGGAGGCCCCTGGCCGCCGATCGGATTGCCTTCCGCATTGATGATCTGGGCGGATCCCGACACGGCCGCTTCGGCTCGCTCCACGCCGTCGATCGCCCGAACGGTTTCGAGCAGGTCCTCGTCGAAAGGCTCCGCACCCGGGGTGTCGCCCGATGCGCGGACGGTCACGTCGATGCCTGCGTACACGTCGCTGAAGAGCGTGTCGAAGCGGGCGTTGATGCTGTCGGTGAACACGTAGGTTCCGGAGACGAAAGCGACTCCGAGCACGATTGCCAGCGTCGTGAGCGCCAGCCGGATCTTGTGGGCTGCAACGCCCTTGATGGCAGTCTTGAACATCGGTCAGCCCCCCAGGGTCTTCATGTGATCGAGCACCGATTCCGGGGTGGGATCGTCCATATGGTCAACGACCTTGCCGTCGGCCAGGAACACGACTCGATCGGCGTAGCCGGCGGCCACCGCGTCGTGGGTGACCATCACGATGGTCTGTCCGAACTCCCGAACCGCCTGGCGCATGAACCCGAGGAGCTCGGCCCCGCTCTGCGAATCGAGGTTGCCACTCGGCTCGTCGGCGAAGACGATGTCGGGCTTCGACACGAGCGCACGTGCGGCGGCGACGCGCTGCTGCTGCCCGCCCGACAACTCGGAGGGACGGTGGTGCAGTCGATCGCCGAGCCCGACGGTTCCGACCACATTGGCAAACCACTCCGGGTCGGCGTCGCGACCGGCGATCGAAAGCGGCAGCCGGATGTTCTCCTCGGCGCTGAGCGTCGGTATGAGGTTGAAGGCCTGGAAGATGAAGCCGACGCTGTGCCGGCGCAGCTCCGTCAGTCGCTTGTCGTTGAGCGCTCCGAGGTCGGCGTCGCCGATGTGGACCGTGCCGGAATCCAGGCGATCCAGCCCGGCGACCGTGTGGAGGAGCGTCGACTTGCCGGACCCCGAGGGTCCCATGATCGCTGTGAAGCGACTGCGTTCGAAGTCGACCGATACTCCGTCGAGGGCGCGCACTTCGGCGTCGCCGCTGCCATACACCTTGACCCCCTGGGTCATGCGGGCGGCGATGCCGGTGGTGATGCGGTCGGTGGTGAGTGTCATCTGATGGTCCTCTCTCGTCTCGTGAGGTGCACCTCCACCATCCAGGACGCCCGCTCGCGGGTCATCGGCTGGAAGACGTGTTGGCCCATCGGCCCACAGGATGATCCGAGGTGCACCCTTCTCCTCCGGAAGGAGGAGTCGCTCTGCACCAGCATCCACCGATGTCGACTGCGGAACCATCGGGTCTCACCCCCCGCAGACCCCACCGGGCTCCGGGTTGCATCAGGGTCGAGTCGGGGTCCGCCCGAGCCGGGGAGGGCTCAGGACCCGGGGATGGCGAGTCCGCTCTCGTATGCGAAGACCACCGCCTGGACCCTGTCGCGAAGTGCGAGTTTCGTGAGGATGTGAGACACGTGCGTCTTCACGGTCGTTTCACTGACGAAGAGCTCATCGGCGATTTCCGCGTTCGACAGACCTCGTGCCACCTGACGCAGGACCTCCGCCTCTCGCTCAGTCAGAGCCTCGAGCTCGGCTGTGGTCTCGGGAGCGCGCGGCCGCCCGGCGAACTCCTCGATGAGACGTTTCGTGACCGACGGGGCGAGGAGGGCGCCTCCGTCGGCGACCACGCGAACCGCGGCCACCAGGTCGTCGGCGGGGGCATCCTTGAGGAGGAAGCCGCTGGCTCCTCCCCTGAGCGCCTCGTAGACGTAGTCGTCCAGATCGAACGTCGTGAGCACGATCACGCGGATATCGGGATGCTCCGCAGTGATCCTTCGGGTGGCCTCGAGCCCGTCCATCTCTGGCATCCGAATGTCCATCAGCATGAGGGACGGATGCTCGCGTCCCGCCAGGCGTACGGCCTCGGCGCCGTTCTCGGCCTCGGCGACCACTCGGATGTCGGGCTCCGATTCGAGGATCATGCGAAGTCCGGAACGGACCATTGCCTGGTCGTCGGCGAGAATCGTGGTGATCACGCGTGCACCGGAAGCTCTGCCTTGACTCGGAAGCCGCCACCCGGACGTGGTCCCGCTTCGAACCCGCCATCGACGAGTGCGACCCGCTCGCGCATTCCGACCAGTCCGTGGCCGTTGGTGTCCGGTGCCAAACCGGCGGCAGCACCGCGTCCATCGTCGATAATCTCGATCGTCAGGGTCTCGGGTCCGTAATGAAGCGACACATGAGCCGTAGCCCCATCTCCTGCGTGCTTCAGGGCATTCGTCAGCGACTCTTGGACGATGCGAAACGCGCTGACGTCGACTCCTGGTGCCAGCGCACGGCGATTCCCGTCGACGGTCACCTCGACCGGCAGCCCGGCCTCGCGGATCTGCCTCGTCAGGTCGTCGATGCGGTCGAGCCCTGGCTGGGGAGTCAGGCGTGCGCCGGTGCTCGCATCGTCCATTCGAAGCAGTCCGACCATGCGGCGCATCTCTGTCATGGCGTCGTGCCCGGCCTCGCGAATGACGTCCAGAGCCTCGACGATCCTGGGATCGGCGTCGCGGGCGAGGCGTCGCGCTCCCTCGGCTTGAACGGTCATGACCGCCATCTGGTGGGCCACGACGTCATGGAGTTCCCGGGCGATGCGGGCTCGCTCGCTCTCGACTGCCTTGCGGGCACGCTCCTCGCGTTCCTCCTCGGCCCGAGCGGCGCGACGTTCCAATTCTTGTATGCGCCGGCGCCGCTGGTGGACCTCACGTCCGAGTGCGAGGGGTGCAGCGGTCGCCACGAAGGTGACGATGATGGAGGGCCACTCCACCGAGTCGAGCGTGAATGTCCCCAGAACGGTGAAGCTCGTTGCGATTGCGACAAGGCCCACACCGATCCGTAGAGAGGCGCGGGGCGGTAGTTCGCTTCCGATGGCGTGGACCGCCAGGATCAGGCCGGCGCTGGCGAGCGTGCTCGGGTAGTCGAGAGCGCGATCCAGACCCCACGCTCCGACCACCACGGCCAGAACGCTCTTCGGGTAGCGGCGTCGCAGCGCAAGGGGCAGCGCCTGCAGAACGATGATCGCTGTGTTCAGCGCGTCCGGTGCTCGCGTGTAACCGAGTGCCTCGGCGTTGACGTCGATGCGGCTGGTCAGCCCGAGCGCCATCACGAAAACCGCAAGCGCGAGATCCACCCACAAAGGGTCGCGAGTACGCCGGGTGCTGGCCATGGAGTCATCGTACGGAGAAGAGCCCGGACGTGGCATCGTCGGCGAGGACGATCTCCACCTCCTCCTCACGGATGACGGAGGAGAGCCTTTGTCCGGTCTAGGGGGAGGGGGTGGGGGATTAGCCTCGTCCCGTGGTGATCGAGCAGCGGAGCGTTGGGGGTGGGGCGGGCCTCGACGACGCGCGCTTCCTCCTCTATCTACCCCGCATGGTGGCCACCTGGCCTGCCGGCTCGAAGGTCCGAGAGGTTGAGGCGACGCTCGTCTTCGCCGACGTTGCCGGATTCACGGCGTTGACCGAACGCCTTTCCGCCGCCGGTTCGATCGGTTCAGAGCAGGTGACGGAGCAAGTGAACGCCATCTTCACCGAGATCCTGTCCGTCGCGAGGCTCGAGGGTGGCGATCTGCTGTCGTTCGGTGGGGACGCCGTGCTCCTGATGTTCTCAGGTGAGGATCACCGTCGTCGGGCGCTCTCGGCTGCGATGGAGATGCAGGAGGCGATCTCGGAGGACATCGCGCTCGGCACCTCCATCGGAGTGGCGACCGGCGGTGTACGGGTGGTCGTGGCCGGCTCCCGCCAGCGGATGGTGCTGACCATGGGTCCGGTCGTCGACGAGGTGGTGTCGGTCGAGGCGGCGGCGGACGCCGGCGAGGTCGTGGCAACCCCTTCCACGCTCAAGGGGGTGGAGGCCGCATGCCGGGGGCCGGCGCGTGGAGCGGGTTTCCTGGTGGAGGTGGCGCCGGAGCCATCACTCATCGAGGTCGTCGACGAGGTGTCCGGCAGCCCCTCAGAGCTGTCCCGTTTCGTTCCGCCTTCGCTGCATTCCGAGTTGGCGGTCACTGGTGCCGACGGAGAGCACCGGCCCGCGGTCGTCGCGTTCCTTCGATTCAGGGGCACGACCTCGCTCTGGGACCGTGACCGTTCAGCCGAGCAACTGACGGCGCTGGTGGACCAACTGGTCGAGCAGGCAGATCAACATCGCGTGACGGTTCTTGGAGCCGACATCGACGACGACGGGCTGAAGCTCATCGTCACCGCCGGCGTTCCCGTTGCTGTCGCCGAACCGCACGAGCGGTTGCTCCGCACCCTCCGGCGACTGATGGACGGAGCCCCCGAGATGGACGTTCGGGTCGGTGTTGCGGATGGCGATGTCTTTGCGGGAGATCTCGGTGCCGCGTTCCGTCGCGCATATACGGTGATCGGCGACCCGGTGAACACCGCGGCCCGGCTTGCCGGGGTAGCCGAACGCGGCGAGATCGTGTCGACCCCCGAGGTGGCCTCTCGGGTCTCCCGGCGCTTTGCGACCCACCCCGGAGAGGCGGTTTTCCTGAAGGGCAAAGCCGGGGAGATCGTGCCCGTTCTGATCGGCCACGCCCTCACGCACACCGATGCCGTCGCCGTACAGGCAGAGTTCGTGGGCAGGACTGTCGAGCTGTCGGCCCTCTTGCGCAGCTACCAGGAGTCGCAGGACGGCGATCGTCGCGTCGTCGAGATCGTAGGCCCCGGCGGCATCGGGAAGACGCGCCTGGTACGACGGTTTCTCGCCCAAGCCGGCGCCAGCTCATTGATCGAGGCCGTCGCACGTGAGTACGACCGGGCGAGTCCATACCGCGTGATGAGCTCTCTGGTGCGGTCGTCCATCGGAATCCCATTCGAGGCGACTGCGGAGGAAGCCGGGCTTCGCCTCGAGGATCTGGTCTCGGCACGTGCACCGGAGTCGCTGCCCTGGCTCCCGCTATTGGCGGTGGCGGCCGAAGCGGCCGTTGCCCCGACGGTCGAGGTCGACGATCTCGATCCTCGGTTCGTCTCCGCTACCACTGCGAAGGTGCTCGTCGATCTTGCGTCCACCCTCGTGCACGAGCCCGTGATCGTGGTGGTCGAGGACAGCGAGTGGGTCGACTCCGCCTCCCGGGCCCTGTTGGAGGGCACGATCGAGCTCACGACGCATCGCCGATGGATGTGGGTGTTCACTGGCCGAACGTGGGCCGACTGGCCCGGCGCCACGGTCATCGAGCTGGGACCCATGGATCCCGTCGACACCCGGCTGCTGGTGTCGTCGACCGGGGTCGACCTCCCTCCGCACGTCGTCGAGCATCTGGCGGCCAGGGCTGATGGCAATCCGTTCTTCGCGGTGGAACTGGCGATGCTCGGGATGTCCGACACCGTTCCTGACAGCATCGAGCGACTAATCGCAACTCGCATCGATCGGCTCGGCGCTCGGGAGCGACGGCTGCTGCGTTACGCCGCCGTGCTCGGCACCGAGTTCGATCTCGATCTCTTCGCCGAGGCGTTGGCGCCTGTCGCCGGGGGCCTCGACGACGCCGGCACGTGGGCGTCGGTGGACGAGTTCCTCACAGTGTCTTCGCTCGGGAAGGTGAGATTCCGCCAGAGCATGGTGCGGGACGTGGCGTACGCAGGTCTCTCGTTTCGGCGCCGCACCGAGATCCACGGTCTCGTCGCCACGACGATCGAACGTCGTGCCAGGCATCGAGCCCGACGATTTGCGGCGCCGCTGGCCCTCCATTTCGAGGCAGCCGGCGACGCGGGCAAGACCTGGGAGTACGGCGTGGCCGCCGGTGAGCGGGCCGCCGCCACCTGGGCGAACCGGGAGGCTGTGGCCCACTACCGGAGAGCACTCGTCGCCGCGGAACGGATCGAGGGCGTCGAGGCCCGGGAGGTGTTCGATGCGGCGATGGCGATGTCCGAAGCCGCAGACGTGGCCGGGGACTTCTCCGGTGTCGAATTTGCCCTGGCCGTGGCCGACCGACACGTGGGCGACCTCGACCGACTCCGCTTGTCGGTGGGGCGCGCCAAGCTGCTCGAGAAGCGGGGCGATCTCGATGCCGCAGCCCGGACGCTCGAAGCCGAAACGCCGACCACCGCCAGCCGGGTGGGGCTGGAGGCCATCAACATGCTCGCCGGCGTGCGGTACCGCCAGGGCATGTTCGAGGAGTGTGCCTCGCTCGCCCAGGCTGTGGTCGACGCCCACGACATCGATGAGCACGCCGACCTTCTCGCTCACGCT
Organism: uncultured bacterium; assembly: GCA_963792365.1. GTDB lineage: Bacteria > Actinomycetota > Acidimicrobiia > Spongiisociales > ZC4RG35 > JAOUGY01. The sequence goes on along the minus strand of CAWBVW010000004.1, from coordinate 476,013 downwards.
CTTCGCTTGCTATCCGTGGCCCAGACCCATCTCCGGCTCCCCGGAAGTCGAGCGAACGCCGAGCGCTCGGTGACCATCTTCGAGTCCATCGGGCGGTGGTCCGAGGTCGGGAAGGCGTACAACAACCTTGCCATCGAGTCCTATTACCGAGGAGATTGGGTCGAAGCCGCCCGTTGCTACGCCGCTGGGCGGGAAGCGTCGGAGCGTGCAGGCGATGTGGTGATGGTGGCGACGTTCGACAACAACCTCGGAGAGATTCGGTCGGATCAAGGCGGGTGGGAGGAAGCCCGGCTCCTCTTCGATCGAGCCCGATCCACCTGGCTGGCTTCGGAGTACGCCGTCGGTTCCACCCTGGTGCTGTCGAACCTCGGTCGCCTCGACGTTCGGACCGGCGATCTCGAACGCGGGCTGGATCGTCTGGCACGAGCGCGCGACGGATTCGAGGCGATCGGGGCCGCCGCATTGGTCTACGAGACCGAGATCAGGATCGCCGAAGCACTGATCGCTCGCGGCGAGTGCTCCGAGGCGATGGAGCTGATCGACCGACTAGATGAAGCGTCTGACGAGCGCGACGGGATATTGGAGCGCCTGCGAGGTCACGCTTGGGCGGTGCTCGGTGATGGCGACAACGCCGGCGCAGCCTTCTCACGGGCACTTCCGTTGCTGGAGGCCGCCGAGTTCAGGTTCGAGCTTGGTCTCGTCACACGGGCCGTTGCGCTTCTCGACGACCCGGCATCCGATGGCGGAACGGAGATCCTCGCCGAACTCGGGGCCGAGGGAACCCACATGCTGCCATTGGGGTGACAGTGAACGAGGCCGTCACTCGCCCATGGTTTCGGTCCGCCGCAGGCGTGCCAGGTCCTCCAGGGCTTCCCGCGTTCCTGGTTCGGTGGCGATGGTGTCGAGGAAGCCCGCCCGATCGATCTCGAAGATGTGCACCTGGTCGATGCTTCGGACCGTAGCGATCCGAGGAGCGTCCGACAGCAGCGCGATCTCGCCGAAGAGGTCTCCCCGGTGGAGGGTTTTCACGGGCACACCGCCCCGAGACACCTCGACCGTGCCCGAGGCGATGACCCACATTCGGTCACCCGGTTCACCTTCGACGACGATCACCGTGTCGGCCTCCACGCGGCGGTCGACCGCCCGTCGTGCCAGGGCTTCGAGACTCGGTGGGGCCAGTGCGGCGAACATCTCGGTGGAGCGGATCGCCGAGAGTGCGCCGGTCGGAACGGACACGCCCATCTCCGCTCTCTGGAGCGGGCGCCACACCACGACGAGGAGCGCCGGCAACACCAATCCGACCAGAGGGAAGGCGGTTGTGACCGAGGTGGCTCCGACGAGCAATGGCGCCGCCGCCGATCCGATCGCCAAACCCGCCATCGTGAGGCCCTCGAGCATTCCGAACACCCGCGTGAGCGAAGCGACCGGCACCAGACGTTGCAGCAGGGTTCGGTTGGCGACATCCACCACCGAATAGCCGAACCCGGCGGCGGCTAGCAGCGGCGCAGCCCACGGCATCCAACCGATGGAAATCATCGCCGTCGCTCGAATACCGACTCCCACCGCCATTGCCGGGGTCAGCCGGGCTCTCCCGACCATCGTGGCTGCCATGAGGCCACCGGCCACTCCGCCCAGCCCCAGAGCGGCGTTCAGGTAGCCGGCCCCGGCTTCGCCGATGCCCAGTTCGTCGATGGCCAGAACAACGATGAGCACGTCGAGCGCCCCGATCCCGACTTGCTGGATGCCGCCGACCGCCATTCCTGCTTTGACACCGGGGGTCCGTAGGCGTTCCGAGCGATCGGAAGCCCGCTGGGAGCGGGTCCCGGAGACGGCCACGTGCGGGGACCGCGGGATCCCCACGGTTATCCAAGCCCCAACACTTAGCCCGACGGTCAGCAACATCAGTGCTGCGGCAGGGGGAGCGAAGGCCATGACTGCGCCGGCCAGCGCCGGCCCGGCGAACACGCCGAGGTTCTCGATCGACGTCGTCGCCACGTTGGCTGCCGTCAGATCGGATGGCTCCTGCACGAGTTCGGGTACGAGGCTGTTGTGCGCAGGGCGTCCGAGCGCGACCGTGACGTTCGCCGCGACCGCCAATGCGATGGTGAAGGAGGGTACGGCCTCCAAGTACATGGCCGTGGCGGTCAGTCCGAGCGCCAGAGCTTGCGCGCCGTACGCCACCGTCACCGCCCGTGATCGTGGAATGCGGGCCAGCCCCCCGGCCAGCACGGGCGCCAGCACGGCGGCGGGGACCAGTTGGGCGACCGCCACGAGTCCCACCATCGAGGCGCCTCCGACGGAGTGGGCGTAGACGAGGATCGTCACCCACGTCCCGAACTCGCCGATCGAGAAGGCACCGAAGGCCAGGAGAGCGCGACGGAGTCGAGGATCCGCCGCCACCCGTCGGAAGGCCATGCGACGGGCTGGGCGCTCGCTCATCGCACGAAACCGCGAACGGTTTGGCGGATGGGTGAGGTGAAGCGCGCAGGCATGTCGGGTGGTCGATCACCGTAGCGGTCGCGAGCCCGCACTCGTCGCGTCAACCGGGGATGGTCGACGTGCCTCGCTCCCAGGAGGCGTGAAGACGGGAGTAGACGCCGCCTCGGCCGACGAGACGCTCGTGCGGCCCGTCCTCTGTGAGCCGGCCGTCGTCGAACACGAGAATCCGGTCGGCCGACTCGGCCGTGGACAGCCTGTGGGCGATCGTGATGACGGTGCGGCCCTCGGTCAACTGGCCGAGGGCGCGGCTGATTCGGACCTCGGTTGCGGGGTCGACCGCAGACGTCGCCTCGTCGAGGACCAAGACCTCGGGGTTGGCAACCGCAGCTCGCACGAGCGTGACCAGCTGCCGCTCGCCCACAGACAAGGAACCCCCGCGCTCGCCTACCTCCGTGGAGAGACCCCTCTCGAGCTCCCCGAGCCAATCGGCCAATCCGAGTCGGCGAAATGCAGCGAGGAGTTCGTTGTCGTCGGCATCGGGCCGGCCCATCCGCACATTGTCCGCGATCGTCCCTCGGAACAACATCCCTTCTTGAGGGACCATCACTACCCGATCTCGCAGAGATCGGAAGCGCACTTTCGTGAGGTCGATCCCGCCGATCGAAACGACACCCTCGATCGGATCCATCAGACGCGTGAGGAGCTTTGCAAACGTCGTCTTGCCGGAACCGGTCTCGCCGACGACGGCGATCGACGTGTGCGGCGTGATCTCGATGTCGACGTCCCGGAGGGCGTACTCCTGGGGTGGCGAGCCGTGTGCTCCGGGATACCCAAAGCTCACGTGGTCGAAGCGGATCGGGAGAGGTCGGTCCGGCAGGTCGCTTCCGGCAGGTCCGGGATCTGCCACGTCGGGTTCGATGTCGAGGATGTCGAGCACTCGGCGCCAACCGGCAACCGCGGTCTGCGCTTCGTTCACCGCTTCGCCAAGCATCTGCACCGGCTGGACGAACAACTGAGCCAAGAACAGGAAAGCCACCACCGTCCCGACCGAGATCGATCCGGCCACCGCCAGCACCGTGCCGACCACCAGCACGAGGGCGATCACGGCCGCCGACAGAAGCTCGCCTGCGCCCGAGAAGGCCGAGGAGAGCACACCGGCTCTCACGCCGGCACTGCGGTGGCCTTCGATGGCCTCCGAGAGTCGTTCTCTCGTTCGTTGCTCTGCCCCGTAGGCGCGGATCACCGGGGCCCCGACGACGACCTCGGCGAGGACTGCGAGGAGCCTTCCAACCCGCTCGCGGACTACGAGGTACGCAGCGTCGAGCCGACGTTGAAACCACCGGATTGTGAGCAGAATCACCGGGACCATGGCGAACACGGTGAGACCAAGCGGTATCGAGTAGACGAGCATCACCACCAGGGCGAGCAGCGCCTGTCCGGAGTTGGTGATGAGCATCAGCCCGCCCCACTGCATGAATCGGCTGATTTCGTCCACGTCGGATGTCACCCGGGCGACGAGCGAGCCGCGTTGCTCCGATGCCTGGTGGAGCATCGAGAGGTCGTGGATGTGCCGGAACGCACGTACTCGTAGTCTCGAGAGCGCGGTCTCCGAGACCTTGGCCAGTCGGATGTGCATCGCCGAGGTCGACGCCGCCGTGATCGCAACGGCCGCAAGCGCCGCGAGGACCATCCGCCCGACGAAGCCCATGTCGACTCCCTGATCGGTGAGACCGCCGTCGATGACTTGTTGCACGGCGATGGGAACGATCACGCGACCGGCGGTTGCAACCAACGCGAAAAAGAGCGTCAGCGGTAGCCCGCGACGGAGCTCGGGGGACAAACCCAGGCCCTGTCGGAGCGTCGCCACTGCCGAGGTTCGTTCTTTCACCATTGGTGTCCCGGGCCGCTGTCCTCTACGTGCGCCCCACGTCGCGGCACCATCGCGCTCAGGCCGGCGCCATGGCCGACCCGAGGGTGAAGGCGCGGAATGTCCGACAGCTCGAGCGGGTTTGCCGAGGACCGCATCATTCCGCCTCCTCGTCGAGGGCGTAGGCATCGATCAAGGCGGCGTACGACGGGAGTCGCGCGTAGAGATGCTCGTGAGTTCCGCGATCAACGATCCGTCCGTCTTCGACGAAGATCACATGATCGGCGAGCAGGATGGACGACCGTCGGTAGGCGACGATGACCACAGTTGTGTCGAGCGTTGACAGCCCGTCGAGTATCGCTCCTTCAAGCGAAGGGTCGACCGCCGAGGTGGCGTCGTCGATCACCAGCAGACGTGGTCGTCGGACGAGCGCTCTCGCCAGTGCGATTCGTTGGCGCTGCCCGCCCGACAGCGTTGCGCCCCGCTCTCCGATGTGCGTCTCGTAGCCCATGGGAAGGGCCCGAACGAAGGCGTCGGCCTGGGCCAGCTTGGCAGCCGCGACGACCTCTGCGTGGTCGAAGGGCTCACCCAAGGTGATGTTGGCGGTCACGGTGTCGTCGAAGAGAAACGCCTCCTGGAAGACCAGCGCGACGTGACGCGAGATCTCGGCCCGGTCCAGCTCCACGATGCCGGCGCCGTCGAGGGAGATCACCCCGCGTTCAGGGTCGAAGAGCCGAACCAGGAGATGGGCGATGGTCGACTTGCCTGATCCGGTGGGGCCTACGAGCGCGACCGTCGACCCCGGCTCGATGTCGAGGGTGATGGACTCGACGCCACGTCCTTCATCTCCGTCCTCGATGTATCGGTACCCGACCTCGTCGGCCCCGGCCGAAGCCCCGCCCTCCGTGACGAGACGGGAGGTTCCGTAGGCGAGCTGGTCGGTGGTCTCGGTGACGCGCCGAATGCGCTGCCAACCAACGGTGGCCCGAGGAAGGTCGGCGAGCAGCCAGGCAAACACGCGCATCGGCATGGCGACGAGACGAAACAGATAGGCGAAGGTCACGAGTGTGCCGGCCGTGAGCAGGCCCTGGTCGACTCGCAAGGCGCCCGCGTACAGCACGGCGAGGATGCCCAAGTTGGGCAGCGCCTCCATGGCGGGATCGAACACGGCCCGAAGCCGACCTACATAGACCATGCGGTCTCGCAAGTCATCGGACCGGGCGCCGAAACGGCCCACCTCGACTTCTTCTCGCCCCAGTGTCTTCACCACCAGCGCGGCGTCGAACGACTCGTGGGCGATGTCGGACACCTCGGCCCGGAGCTGTTGCGCCTCGGCGATGGCCACCCGCATTCGACGCTGGTAGGCGAGGTTGGACAGCGCGATCGCCGGCCCGACTGCGAACCCGATGAGAGCAAGGATCGGGTCGGTGATGATGAGGAGCACCGCGGTGATCGCCAGCATCACGAGCACTCCAAAGGCCATTGGGAGCGGAGCCGCTACCGACGAAGCCGCTTCGGTGTCGGCATTGACGTTCGAGAGGAGCACACCCGTCGGGTTCCGGCGGTGCCATTCGATAGGCAGTTCGAGCATCCGATCGGTGAGCTCGGTGCGATCCATCGCCTGAAGACGGTATTGGGCCGAGTAGGCACCGATCCTTCGGTATGCGATACCCACCGCCCGGAAGGTCGCAACGCCGATGACGGCCACGGCCGCCATCGCGAGCGAGGATGTCGCCACGTCGCCTTGGTCCACTGCGGGGATCAGCACCGAGTCGGTCGCCCATCCGATGACGTATGACGAGACGATGGTGGTGACCGCGTACACAACCGTCCCGGCGGCACCGATCCCGAATTCCCTCCGCGCCCGCATGACCTGGCGCCTGATGAGGGCGAAGCCCCGGCGCGCCACCGCGGCGTCGCCGCCACGCGTGTGTTCGAGGACGTCCGAGGAGGGCATCCGGTCAGCCTATCGGGAGCCGAGGACAGTATCGAAAGCAACGCGTGGGCGTGAGGTCACGCCCCAGGAAGGTAGCCTCGTCAGGGTGTCCGCTGCCTACTTCACGACCGAGGACGGGGCCTGGTTTCTTCCCACGGAACACGCACGCGGCCCGTGGAATGCCGACGCATGCCACGCGGGTCCCCCAACGGGACTGATGGTGCGAGAGCTCGAGCGCCTGGTGCCTAACGGACGGTTGTCACGAGTGATGGTCGAGCTCATGAAGCCTGTGCCGATGAGCGGCTTCAGGGTTCAGGCAGAGGTGCGCCGCCCGGGACGGTCGGCGATCGCCACGGAGGCGGAGATCTTCGACGATGATCGCGTGTACGCCCGGGCGTTCGGGCTCCATCTCCGTGAGATCGATCACATGGATCTGCCCACTGCGCCGACCGATGTGCCGCGTTTCGAGGACGCGATACCCGGACCTTTCCCCATGGCGGTCACTGCTCACGGGCTTCCGGGTTTCACGACGTCCATGGAGGTGCGTTACGACCCCGCCGAGTCTCAGGGCGACGGAGGACCGACGACGGTTTGGATGCGGGCCGTTCCGCTGCTCGCCGACGAAGAGCCGAGCGGTCTTCAGCGGCTCTGTCCGCTTGCGGACTCTGGAAACGGGATCAGCTACAACGCCTATCTCGATCGGGTGACCTTCATCAACCCCGATCTGGTGTTGGCGGTACACCGAGAGCCGCTTGGTGAGTGGCTGTGTTCCCGAGTGCGATCGCATTGGCAACCCGATGGCATCGGAATGTCCGACGCCGAGCTCTTCGATGTGAGCGGTCCCGTCGGGCGGGCCGTCCAGACCATCCTCATCGAGCCCAGGTGACACCCATGCGGCCCTCAGGGTCGTCAGGGCAAGCTCGGGGACACCCCCAATGGACGAGGCGACGGCGTTGCGGCACAGTGGACGTATCAGAGTTTGAAGACGTGAGGAGTTCACAATGACAACCGATATCCCCGAGACCCAGGAGCAGGCCGACGTGACCGAGAGCCCTCGAGAACCAGAAGGCACCCCGCAAGAGCATCTCGCAGTTTCCCCGACCGGACCTTCGGCCGACTCTCGTAACAGGGCGGTGTTCGCTCACCTTTCGGCCTTCGTCACACTGGTCGGTATCCCGTCACCCATCGGCCCACTCGTGGCGTGGCTGGTGTGGAAGGATCAAGACGAGTTCGCTGCGGACCAGGCAAGGGAGGCCCTGAACTTCAACCTCTCGATCCTCCTGTACGGGCTGGTGGCGGCTGTGTCGCTGATCATCCTCGTCGGCTTCGTTTTGCTGCCGACCGTGCTGATCGCCTGGTTCGTACTGACCATCGCAGCATCGATCGCAGCCTCCAGGGGCGAGACATATCGCTACCCGATGACGATCCGTTTCGTCAGCTGACCGATCCAACCAAGTCCAACCAAGAGCCCCGGCCGATATCGGTCGGGGCTCTTCCGTTTCGATGTTGTCTGCCGTCGGCCACTCGATACGGAACCGGTCGACGGTTGGGAGTCGGGTGGGAGGTGGGTTCGTTTCCCCGGACCGACGGCAGACCGCCGAAGCCGTACGTAGAACGTTGAACGTAGAACGTTGTACGTAGAACGGGTGCTGGGGACTGGAGACTGGTGACCCGTGACCCGTGACTCGGGTACGGCAACAGCCCCCACGGGGTGGTGGGGGCTGTTGGGTCGTACGGGTGCCGGAAGTTGGTTCCGGCGTTTGTCTGGGTTCAGACGGTGGCCGGTTCCTTCTGCGAGGATTCCGTTGCCCGCATGACGTCTTGTCCCTTGGCTGCCCACACCAGACCGAAACCGGCCAGGATCAGGGTCAGTCCCAGACCGGCGAACAGACCGGCCATTCCAAGTCCCATCTGGAGTGCCGAGTGGGTGACGGTTCCGACACCGAGCTCGCCGACCAGACCGTGTGCGGTTCCGGACCATGCCAGTTCACGGGTCGGTCCTTCGAGGGGATGGAGTCGGTCGAAACCGGTCCAGTACCTGCCATCGACCGGAACCTCATAGGTTCCCGCTTCGAAGACTTCGCCGTTGTATTCGACGGCTTCGTCCAAGGTCACGGTCTGGGTGCCGTGCAACACGTGATAGGTGATGGTGGCCATCTGGTACATGTACTCAGATGCCGTGTTGACCAGCGGGTCATCAGGATCGAGGTCGGCCTCGACCACCGGGTAGTTCCAATCGTCGACCAGCAGACTCATGATGGCTTCGGCGCCTGCCGTTTCACCACGGTCGATCAGCTGGCCGTCTTCGTTGTACGACAGCGTCACATTCTGGGCTTCTGAGAAAGCCTGCAACGAGCCGTATCCGTCCTGGACTTTCGAATAGGCGACTCCGCCGGCCACGGTGAACACCAGGCCAATGATCGCAAGTACATATCCGAGAGTTGTCAAACGCTTCCACATGGCGACCTCCTCGCAACGGTTCGTGAACAACGTCACGAATACCTTCGTCGGTTGTGAAGACCTTCACTAGCCCCACCAGGTCCCTAACCGCCCTCCAAACGGCCTATGCACAAACACGCATACGACCACACCCCAGGCACCACACAGGCAGCATCGGCACCTGACGTTCTACGTTCTACGCAACCACCCGGCCCACAGCCACAGCCCTTTACGTTCAACGTTCTACGTTCGACGTATTGCCGTTGGCGGTGTGCTGTCGGCCCGGGGGATGGACCCCGGTGGCACCTGAGGCCAACCTGGTCCCGTTGGCCCGGGGGACGGATCGCGGTGGCACCCCGACGTTCTACCTAGGTGCTCGGTGGGTGGCGAGGATGCGTCTGACCTCCTCGTCGGTGGTCTGGCCGAAGTCGTCGTAGTAGTAGCCGACGGCGCCGAATCTTCGGGGTGTGCTGAGACACATGATGCGATCGACGAGCGGTTGGAGTTCCGCAACTGCTTGTGGCGATGCGACAGGCGCTGCAATCACCAGGTCGTTCGGTTTTAGGGCACGGACGGCGGTGCACGCTGCTTTCATGGTCGCCCCCGTGGCGATGCCGTCGTCAACGACGATGACGGCTCGATCGGCCACGGCGAGTGGCTTGGCGCCGGCGCCCCTGTATCGCAGCGAGCGACGTTTCTGCTCGGCTCGTTCAGCTTCGACGATCCGGTCGAGCTCCCACTTCTCGACGCCCAGTCGTTCGACGAGGCGATCGTCGACCACCTCGACCCCCTCGCAGATAGCCCCCATCGCCAGCTCGGGTTGCATCGGGGCGCCCAGTTTGCGCACGATCAGCACGTCGAGCGGTGCGTCGAGAAACTCGGCCACGGGGGCCGCCACCGGCACCCCTCCGCGTGGCAGGGCAAGAACCACGACGTCGGTTCGATCCGCGTAGTCGGCCAGCAGCGGGGCCAGTTGCTCGCCGGCCGCCCGTCGATTTCGGAAACGCATCACGGCCAGCCAACCACGCACTCGGGGGTGATGAGGATCCATGGCCCCTGGGGGCTCTGGTCGGTGTATTGCTGGTAGCGAATCGTGAGCGCACCCCGCATCTCATCGGTCGGCTCGCTCAGTACGGAGGCGACGCCGTCGAGCCGCACCCACCACAGACGGTCCCAATCCTGTTCGTAGTGCTGCCACAGCACACTGACTCGGCCGTCGCGTTCGATGTCGGACAATCGCCGGAGCTGCCGGGTCGACTTTGGCTTGTGGTCCACGGCAGTGAGCAACCGCCGGTCGTCGAGAAGTGCGTACACCACTGGCACGGGCCGTGGCGTGCCGTCCGGCCGGATCGTGGCGAGAACCGCTATCTCAGAGTTGCCGATCAGCTCGAAAGCGCGATCCTCGTCCATACCTGGACCATAGGCCGTCTCATCCGGCCAATCGCTCCAGGAGACGGCGGTAGAAGCGGACGGCAGGCTGGGCGTCGTCGACCCTGATCCGCTCGTCGACGCCGTGGAAGCCGGTCAACTCCTCGGCGTTCAGCCTGAACGGCAGAAATCTCAAGACGGTTCGCGCCATGCCTGTGAAATAGCGGGAGTCGGTGGCGCCGACGACCACCCATGGGGCGACGACAACGTCTGGGAACACCTCGCCGATCACCTCCGATACGGTGCGATACCCGGTCGATGCGCTGTCGGCCACCGGCGAGGCCTCCCATCCTCTCAGCAGGTTCACGTCGACCCGGTCTCCGACGGTGGTTCTCACATGGGTGAGGAGATCCTCGAGAGTGTCTCCCGGCATCAGCCGCGAGTTGATGATCGCCCGCGTCGAGGCTGGGAGCACATTGGACTTCACGCCGCCCGAGATCATGGTTGGCGCCATCGTCGTTCGTATCAGCGCATCGGTGGATGCGCTCCGGCCCAGCACGCGCTCGGCGATCTTTCCAAGCCGCGGGAGATCGCGCAACAATCGACGCGTCCCGGGTCGGGACGCACGCGAGGCCGCCTCGAAGAACGGCGCCTGGACTCCGAGCTTCGCCTGCATTGGATTCGCCTCGAGGCGGGCAATCGCATGTGCCACCGCACCGATGGCGGTGGTTTTCGGCGGCGCCGACGAATGGCCCGGGTCGCCCGTCGAGGAGAGTTCGATGTCGGCATAGCCCTTCTCGGAGACCCCGAGGAGAGCCACCGGTTTCGTGGTGGTGGGTACGACTCGCTCCGTCACGAAGCCGCCTTCGTCGAGTACGACCTCGGCGAGGATTCCTCGCTTGCGCAGTGTCTCCGCGATCGCCGCCGCACCGTGGCTCCCCATCGTCTCCTCATCGTGTCCGAAGGCCAGGAGGATCGTTCGTGTGGGGTTGAAGCCATCCTCGAGGAGCGACTCGACCGCTTCCAAGATGGCGATGAGGCTGCCCTTGTCGTCGATCGCCCCACGCCCGAACAGGTGAGATCCGGTTCTCGCTCCCGAAAATGGGGGATGGGTCCATCGGTCCACGGATTCGGCTTCCACGGGGACGACGTCGAGATGGGCCATGAGCACCACAGCCTCCAACGCAGGCTCGGCGCCCACCCATTCGAGAAGCAGGCTGTGCTCTGAGATGGTCTCAACTCCGAGGTGAGACCATGTGTGGGGATAGCTCACCTCGAGGAAGTTGCGGAGGCGGAGCAGCGATTCATGCGAGGCCGTCGGATCGTCGTCGTCGGCAACGGTGGGTATGCGGACGACGGCCGCGAGGCGGTCCAGGAAGCGTTCGGACACGCCTCGACGATACCGCTCAAGACCCGTTCGATGCTCTCCGATGGACTGCCTACCGGGTTGAGACCAACGCAAATGTCGGCTAGCGCAAACTATTCCACATTAGTGGAAAACACTGTTGAAAAGCGCAAAGAGCCGACGATGCACACGGCGAGCAGGGGTGGGCTCTCCGAACCGACCCTTCCGATCGATCACGGTGAGGGCCAGACCCGCCCCCAGAGACCCGAGGATGATCGCCGGCGCCAGGGTCGAGCGGATCGACTCAGACATCGTCCGAAACGACACAACCAGGTGGCGCGTTGGCTTGATCGACGTGCGGATCGGTGGCTCGACGATCACTGCCACCACATCATCGGAGTTGCGGATGAGCAGAGAGCCTCGGTCGAGTGGTGTGAGCACCGGGTCGGATGGGGGTGCCGAGGTGGTGGGGGTCGGAGGGTCGTTCACAACAGCAGCCGGCGGGGCGGTGGTCGATGTCGATCCCACGGACTCGGCTGGTGTCGTGGCGGTTTGTTTCGGCGGCTCGGTCGTTGCCGTGGTGGCCCCGGGCGGCGTTGTGGTGGTCGTGGTGGACGACGTGGTGGCTACGGGCGGCGTTGTGGTGGTCGTGGTGGACGACGTGGTGGCTACGGGCAGCGTTGTGGTGGTCGTGGTGGACGACGACGTGGTGGTTGCTGGAGCTTGAGTGGTGGTCGTGGTGGTCGTGGTGGTGGCAGACGAGAAGGCGACGCTCAGAGCGCTCGGCACCGAGGCGCCGTCGTACGCGATCCACATGGCTTCGCCGGAAGATGCCGGGACCGTGATCCGGAGGACCAGTGTCCGGGTGTTGTCGAAGGTGTGATCGATCGTCGGGAAGGCAAGCGTGTCGGACACCCACTCCCCCTCGGCACCCCAGGACGAACGAGTTACTGTGCGCTCGGTCAGGAGCTGGCACCCGGATCCAAAGCGGTTGCAGTCGAGCAAGTGGAGCGACAGAGCACCGGATCCGGCGTTGGCGAGATCGTCGACGGCACTCCAGATCGTAAGTGTCGGAGCTCCGGAGAGCCGCTGACCGCGTGCGTCCACCATGAAGTCCTGCCGTCGTTCGGGTGACGTTTCTCTCCAACCGGTTCCCCCCGGCTGGATGGTCAAACCAGGGTCTTCGTTCCGAAGCCAGTCGAAGTTCTTGATCGCCGTCGATGTGGGTGCGCCCGCCGCCAGCCACGTGACGGGAACGCCACCTCCCTTCAAGAAGAGGGTCTCGTCGGCACGCGCCGGCCCTGCGAGCATCAGCACGATCGACATCGCCACTGCGAGCGTGATGCCGCGACGAATCATGACGCCGTCACGAGCCGACGCTCGCCCGCCACCGCCAGAGGCACGGTCAGCTCGAACATCGTGATGTCGTCCACTCGGGTGTACTCGATGGTTCCGTTCATGCGCTCGATCAGCTCACGAGCAACCGAAAGCCCCAGCCCGACGCTTCCTGCCAGCAGAGCCCCCTTGCCCCCGTTGACGAAGCGATCGAACAGGCGATGAATGATGTCTTCTGGCACCCCGGGGCCATCGTCGGCGACGGTGATGATGGCACGTGTTGCGTTGGTCTCGACGATGACAGCGATGTTGTCCCCACCGTGCCGAGCTGCGTTCGACACGAGATTGCGAATCACCTGGCGGAGTCGTAGCGGATCGGCCACCACGTCGACGTCAGGGCAACTCGTCGCCACCTCGATTCCTCGCCTGGTGAACGGTTCGACAACGCTTTCGACACAATCCAGGAGTGGCGTCTTCTCGCTGGCGACGGTGAGCTGCCTCGCGTCGATGCGAGCCGCGGTGAGCAGGTCGTCGATCATCCGGGACAACTCGTTCGACTCGGTGTGAATGATGGAGACCAGATCGCGAACGGTGGCAGTGTCCTCGAAGCCCTCCTCCAGCAAGATCTGGGAGAACCCGTGGATGGAGGTCAGCGGAGTCCGAAGCTCGTGGGAGATCCCTGCGATCAACTCGTCCTTCGCACGCCCCACCGCTCGCTCGGCCTCGACCCACGCGCGCATCTCTTGTTGTTCGTCGCGAATGCGGCGGCGAGCCCATGTCCAGTAGATCAGCATGGCCAAGGCCGGAATTGCGAGCGAAGTGAGGATGCGCGTGATGCCGGCGGTCCGGCCCGCCGTGGTCTGGATCTCGAGGATTGCCTCCTCCGCGATGCGTTGACGTTCGGCTAGGTCGTCGATGAGGGTGCGATATGCCGGCTCGAGGCTTTCACGACGGATTCGGTCGGCTGTTGCCACGGAGCCCTTTTCGATCGCCTGGAGGACGTCGTCTGCAGCAGCGGCATAGTCCGCTTCCATGTCGGCGTTCAGCGCGATGTCCGTGAAGCTCGCCAGCGCCAGTCGAGCCTCGTCGAGCGCCGCAGTCGCATCCTCGGTCGAGGTGATCCCCAGTTGCCTGTCGGCCTCGAAGACGATCGCCTGGGAAACAGCCGCTCGAGCGATGCCTGCCGACCCGGCTGTGGCATTTGCGGTGTGCAATTGAGACGCGTTGCGAGCGACCCGTTCGAGAGCGGTGGCGTTCGACCAGGCGCCGGCGGTCACGAGCATCGCAACGACCAAGGCGGCTGTTCCGAGAAGCGCAAGCGAGCGGAGCAGCAGGTGGTTGGCGGCGGATCGGTTGATGCGACTCGCTCGCAGGCGCGCCATCTGGTCGAGCGGGTTGGAGATGTTCACGGCGACCCCGTTTCCACCAATCGCTCAGCCACCATGGCGAGCGCAGCCGAGAACACCGCAAGGGAGAGAAGCCAGGGCGAGACCGTCCTCATCGTGGTTCCGAATGTCGTCAATAACGCGACCATTCGCCCCAGGACTTCGACGTCACGGATCGCATCGAAGCCACCCGTCGGGCCGGCGGCGCCGGAGAAGGAGAAAACGAAGCTGGAGAGGTTGCCTTCGGCGAAGGCGGCGGTCGTTGTTGTTGAACCAACTGTTGTGCTGGTCGTTGCCGTCGTTGGGGACGTTGGCGCGATCACGGTCAGGATCGCCGGTGGCGAGGCGATCGACGGGGTAGTCGCTGCCGGTGACGGGACGGGCACCGTCCTTGGCGGGGCGATCGTCGTCGTAGGAGCGGGGGGTGGCGACCGGAGCGTCGAGAATGACAACGCGCTCGGGGTGGCGAGTGCGTCGTACCCCAGCAAGAGATCGAGATCGTCGGCCATGTGCACCGTCAGGTCCAGCTTCAGCGTGCGGTCCGGTCCGAACTCGTGATCCTCGAAGTCCATCTGCACCGTCACGGGCGAGAAGATTCCTGTCTCGCCGGCAGCGACATCGGCGCTCCCTCGACCCAGGACTTCGCATTGGATGCCAAAAGAGTCGCAGTCGAGCAGATGCGCCACCACCTCGCCTCCGACCGGGTTGTTTCCCGAAGCAACCCACAGGACCAGCGTCGCGGGTCCCGTCATCAGATGCTCGGATGCGTCGAACACAAACGCCTGATGCTTGGCGTCGTCGGGCTCACGAACGGGGATGCCTCCGGATTGGAGGGTGAGGCCGGGATCGTCATTGCGATGGCGGTCCAGATTGGTCACGGTCTCCCACTGCGGGATCGTCGAGTCGAGCACGGACCGCGGGTGTCCGGGGCCTTTGAGATACAGCTGTTCGAGCCCTGCCTGGGCACCGGACCTGACTTGCGTGACGGCGAAGAAGGACAGCACCGTTGTGAACATGATGATTGCGTCCATTCGGGTCATCCGGCTATCCGGTCGGCAGGGGTAGCTGGAGGATGAGGAGCGCCATGCCTGACTCCTCGTGATATCGAATCCGCCCGCTCATGGCGCGAATGAGATGTCCGGCCACCGACAGCGAAAGCTCGCTGGCGTTGGCCGTGTTGATCGCTCGGTCATCCTGGAGATCGGAGACCAGATCGGCGTCCATCGAGAATCCCGTACCGGCAACCGTGATCGTCGCGGAACCGCCGTCGCGTGCCACGACGAGTGCCATCCGGTCGGCGCCCTCTGTGCGCCCCACCGCCAGGAGGTTCGTGAGAGCCTCTTGCAGTCTGGACGGATCGGTCATTCCGTGAACACGTTCACCGACCACGTCGATGTGGATTCCCATCTGCGATGCGTGTTCAGCGATCCGCGACACGATGGCTCTCAGGTCGGTCGCCTGGGTGGTGATCGTCATCGTGCCGGTTCGGATCCGATCGAGCGTCACGAGATTCTGCGCCACAGATCGCAGCGCCGATGCGTCTGACAGGAGGCCCACGGTGCCTCTGTCGCTGTCCGCGGCGGGCCCGGCGCCGACCAGCTCCCGTGCGCGTTCCACCATCACATTGGACCCGGACCGGGGATCGGCTGCGTTTCCCGTCGCAGTTGGCTCCTCGGGTGTGCCCGCGTTCTCCGGTGGGGCCTCGACTCGCGTGCGGCTCGGTACGGGCTTCGAGACCCGCCTCCGCACCCATTGCACGGTGACGAACACAATGAGGGCAGGTGCCAGGAACACGACCAAGGCGGTGAGAGCCACGGCGGCAGTCCCCTCGCCCTCTGCCGTTGAGGCAATGGACGCTCGCGCGCTTCGTCGTCGTGCGGTCACCAGGTCCGCAAAGGCGCGATACGAAGCCTCGAGCGCCGGAGTAGTCGTGCCGATCTCTGCGATGGGCCGTCCTGAGTCGAGTTCCGAGAGCGTGTTGCTCGCGATCTCGAGCATCCACCGACCCGACTCGACGAGCACGTCGTCGTCGCCAACGGCAATGAGTGAGGTCTCGAAGACCATCACCGCCGACTCGGCCTCGGCCCTTGCCAGAGCCGCCGGGCGCTCGGTCCCGGCCAGAAGCAGCGCCTGATTGATTGATGCCTGCATGAGGGCCGCTGACTCGGCCAGGCTGGACAGCCGATCGAGGGCGGCCGCGTCTGTGGTCACCCTCGCCGCGACGGTCGATTCGGCGATACGTGCCGCGCCGCCACCCAGCGCAGCGCCCGACAGCAAGATCACCACCGCAATGAGGGTGTGTTTGACGGCGGAGGAAGAACTCGAGTCCACGATGTGAATATCGGAGATGAGAGGTTTCCGACTTGAAAGCCAGCGCAAAGTGTGACCGATTGGCCTAGTCACTCCCGAGCCTCGAGCGGGACCGCGAGCTGCGTCGGGGAGGATCGTTGGGTTGCGGGCGTCGAACGGCCATCATGCGGGTACCGATCGAGGAGAGATCCTGGCCAGGAAGGCAGCGACGAGCGCAGTGATATCACCCTGGAAATGGGTGGCGATCATCGCGTCCGCGGGATTCGCAGTGAATGTCGTCGTCGTGTGGCTGATCGATGGCGTCTCACCGGGGCCATACGATCTGGGACAAGTCGTCGGCATTCATCTGGTTGCCTTCCTGCTGACGGCGCTCGTCGCCAACGTCACCCGTGTTGGTTCGATCGGCACATTGGTGGCCATCTATCTCCTGGCTTTTGCCGCGATCCAGGTCCTTCTCGTGCTCACAGACCTCGCCTGACCCGGCGCGGCGTCGACGCTCGTGATCACCCTCACCACGAGCTCGTTCGGGTGAACAGCCTCAGTCGGCGTTGGCGGCGAGGCGGTCGACATCGTCGGCGGGCTCGTCAGGGCCCCGTACAAGCTCGATCGTGTACAGCGACACGCCTCTCCAGTTGGTCCACCGGACCTCGGCATGCATCCCCCCGAGCATCTGCTTTGCGACCGTGATTTGATGGTCGACTTCCGGTGGCGGGGAAGAGGCATCTTCACTGATGCCCCTCAACAGACTGCCGTCGTGACCCACATTGATCTCCACCTTGTCTCCGACGATCACTGCCACGAGACCGATGTGCTCCGCTCCGTGGGCGGTGGCGCTGAGCAGCAGGTTCGAGAGGAGCCTGCGCATCCGGAGGGGATCCACGAGGACGTGAACGGGGGGACACTCGATGGCTACTTCCCAGCCGGCATCCACGATCGTCGCCAGTGCCGCGTCGATGATGCCCTTCAATTCGACGGTGCGTAGACCACCTCGAACCGAGTGGAGCGCCTCGGGATTGCGGACGGGACCCGTTGGCGTCGGCGCCGGGTTGCTCGGTTCATGGTGCCCGATCTCAGGGAGCGGGATGCCCGACAGCGAGGATGTGAAAGCTTCGGGCTCGGATGCCGGCTCCTCTGGGAGCTTTGCGGTTGGCCGGGGCGCAGGCACGGGTGCCGTCGTCGGCTTGGGCAGCTTGTCGGCGAGCGTCGGACGCCGTCGCTGAATCATGACGAATGCCCCGAATGCCACGGCTGCGACCCCGATCACCACCAACCATGTATTGCTCCCTGTGTCGGCCCCGCCGAGCTCTGCCTGGCGGGCGAGAAGTCGCTCGCGCAAGGTCTGATACTTGGGAGTGACCTGGGTTCGCATGACCTCGGCGGCAACATCGATCGTGCCGTCCGCGAGCAGACCCGTTACGAGGTTGGCCGCTTGGGCGTAGGCCTCGGCGTCCGAGTGGATGAGGACATGGTCCTCCATGTGATCGGTGGCATCGTTGAAGTCCTCGATCGTCGACTCGACCCCTGCCGAATTGGCCCGGAACTCCTCAGACATCGTCTGGCCCGTGCTCGACGCCAGTGATACGAGCTGATCGAGCGAGGATTGGATTCTCGAGGATGTGTCGAGGAGCACCGACACGGTCTCAGCCTCGCTCGGGCCCGCGAGCAGACCACAGCCTCCGAGTCCGAGGGCCAGCACGAGCAAGCCCGCGGAGCGGAATGCGGTACGGCTGGATCGTGTCTTCATGCGGGCGGGCCTCGATTGAGCGGCGGGTGGTCTACGCCCGCCACCAGAGCTGGCGATGCAGACCGCTGCCCCTCTTATCGGCTCGCGATCGGCCCATGTTTAGGTCGGTGTTCGCGTTGTCTCACCTCGGACATCGAAGAGGCCTCTGGCGGCTTTGGAAGCTCGCGTCACAAGCCGGGTACTCGGCCCAGAAGGGCAGCTCCCAGAATCGACGCCGAGATGCCGACCGCCATCAAACCGTACCGAGATGGCCAGTGGCCGCCGACCATCCGGCGGCGAAAATCCTGGAATGTGGTCACGACCGACCCGATCACGGCTGAGGCCACCAACCACGGCAGAGCGAAGATGAACCACGCTGGAAACGGTTGAGCGACATATCCCGACACCTTGCTGTTCATGGCGAGCACCAGCCAGCCGGACACGAAGGAAACGATCGACAGGATCGTCGTGCCGATCCACGCAGCTCGCGAGCGGGTGCGGGGCCCCGCAATGGCTGCCCACCCTGCGAACACGGCCGCGATGAGCAGTCCGAGCAGGGCCATCACGGTTGGTCCGGTCTCGCCGGTGACCCCGAGTTCACGGATGGCACCCACGGGGACCGGCCATGACATGAAGTCCAGAGGCTCGGAGGCGCACCCGAAGTCGAGCTCGGAGCGAGGGGACTCCATGAACCGCGTTGCCACATCTGCTGTGCACTGCGCGCTGGCCGGAATGCGCTCTGCGACGGTGCTTGCCACGACGACCGTCTGTTCGCCCAACTCCGACACGCGATGGGTCCACGTGTCGGTTCCCTGTGGATCGATCGCCCGATCGAACACGAGGATCGGCAGGTCGAGGTCTGCGGCCTCGACGTCGGCGGGTCGGGCGCCGGGCGCCCAGCGAGAACACACTGCCCGAGGTGGGTGTGGCGATACCAATTCGGGAACCGAGGCCATGAGGTCGTCGAGGGTGGCGGAGTCGGCGGTCGGGAGCTGTTCGGCGCAGACGTCGGACCACCACGTCAGTTGGTCCACCGTGTCAGGATGCTCCGTGGCCGTATCGAGCCCGGCGAGCCCGATGCGCCCGTTCTCGGCCAGACCGAACTCGCTCGCTGAGTCGTCGATACGCTCGAGCAGCCATGGGAGAACCTCGGCCATCGACTCGAGATCCAGCGCTTGGGACAAGTTACGACGAAAGTCGGTGGCGGCGACGGTGGTCTTGACCGCGGGAAGGGATCCGACGGCGGGTAGGTCGATCGCCTCCGGGGCATCGTGCAATCGCGCCGCGATGCGCTCGGCCGCTACCGCTGGTTCCTCGAACCGTCCGCAACCCCTGTCCTCACCGCATGCTGTCGACAGCGCCGTCAGCGCAGGCTCGTATGCGATGGCCCGGGCAAGGAAGGAGGGCACGTCCAGCGGGAGTGGCGACTCCAGCACCAGGGTCTCGACCCCGGCCTCGTCCGACACGGCCAATCGGAGTGCGACCTGAGCTCCATGGCTCCTTCCCAGCACATGCCATCTGCGCCACGACCGACCCTGAGCGAGGGATCGGCGCACCTCGATCAGATCATCGACGAATGCCGACGTCGTTCTTCGTTCCGGCGAGATGCCTGCATCGAGAGAGTCGTCGTGACAGGCGGCGAGGGTTTCCATCGTGGGTGACTCCGCGTAGGCGTCGCACGTCAGCACGGGCGACGACTGGCCGGTTGCGATCGGATCGACGACCACGAGATCGCGATGCCGCAGCAACTCAGAGCCGGAGAGCGCGACGAGATCCCTCGACGGAACCACCCCCGGTTCGGATGGAAGGACGAGCACGGGTGCGTCGTTCAAGGGCTCGTCGCCCCGATGGAGCACGGTGACCATCAGCGATCCTTCGGTCACCGGCACGCTGAAGCAGCTGACGTCGACCCACAGATCTCCTGTGTCGTAGGGACAGTCGATTGCGGGGATCGGCTCACCGGGGTCGAGGTCCCCGAAAACGAGGATGATGGAGGCGGCGAGCAATATCGCCACGATCCCGATCGTCTTGCGGTCTCGCACGGAGGCGACGCTACCGCGCCGGCGTAGCTCTTTCGATCTTCTGGTGGATTGCAGTGGTTGCAGCCGTGATGCGACACCCATCCGAGGTGAGACCTGTGTCGGAACCAACGGGTTTGCGGGTCGCCGGTGTGCTGGCACAATCTCACACGTGACGACGGCTCAACCCGACCTCCATGTCAACCCTGTCACCAGTGACGGCGACCACGAGCGGTTTGCCCACTACGTCAAGAAGGGCGACATCGTGCGGTCTGCGGTCGAGGGTCTGCCCATAGAGGCTCTGTGCGGGAAGCGCTGGATACCGGATCGCGATCCGAAGAAGTATCCCGTGTGTCCGACCTGCAAAGAGATCCTCGCCCGCCTCAAAGGTCGCTGATGCGGCGGCAGTCCGCAGTGGCCGAGGCGCGGTCGACGTCGGGCTTCAAAGGCGACTGGCTCGATGGGACGTGTGCGACACGATCGACGGCCCGCCTCAGCTGTCGAATCCGAGCCCGGCGCGATCGAGCATCCGGAGCCACAGGTTTCGCTTGCCGGTTCGGTCCTCGTGATCGAGGGACCAGCGAGTGGCCTGAATGCCCACGAACCGAAACGGTTCCGGTGGGAACGGGAGTGGCTTCTGCTTGACGAACTCGAGTTCGGTCGCCGCCGACCGACGGCCATCGAGCAGATCGAGCATCACTTCGGCGCCGAACCTGGAAGCCCCGACGCCGAGTCCCGTGTAGCCGAGGGCGTAGCCGACTCGGCCGTGCATCGCCGTCCCCCAGAACACACAGAACCGTGTACTCGTGTCGATGACTCCACCCCATGCGTGCGAGAACTTCACGCCCGCAAGCTGTGGGAAGGTCTCGAAGAAGTGTTGCGACAGCAAGGCCCAGGTTTCCGGGCGTGACTCGAGGTCGGTGTTCACCTTGCCACGCCAGTAGTAGATGGCGTCGTAGCCGCCCCACAGTATGCGGTTGTCTGCCGTGAGCCGGTAATAGTGGAACTGGTTTCCGATGTCTGACAGCCCCTGTCGCCCCTCCCAACCGATCGAGGCGAGCTGTGCGTCGTCGAGAGGTTCGGTCACCATGCAGTAGTCGTACACCGGCGCCAGATAATGACCGACTCTGCGGAGCAGCGGTGGAAAGGCGTTGGTGGCTAGCGCAACCCTGCCTGCCCGAATGTTCCCGAGTGGAGTGGCGACCATCACGCCCACGCCGTCGCGTTCGATTCCGGTCGCCTTGGTGTCTTCGTAGATCCTCACGCCCAGGGATTCGGCTGCCGCCTTCAAGCCCCACACGAGCCGGGCCGGATCGACGAGGGCGGCACGATCCTTCCTCCACAGTCCACCGGTGTACGTCGGTGAGTGAACATGCGCCTGCATGGCTTCTCGATCGAGCAGTTCTACGGGTTGTCCGAGATGCCGGAGCTGGGCGTGGTCTTCTCGAAGTTCCTCGTAGTAGGACTCGGAATGATTCGTGGTGGCGACGTCGATGACACCGGTCCGTTCGTAGTCGCAGTCGATGTCGTAGCGGCGGATCGCCGCCTCGATCTCGTTGAGGTTCTCCAATCCGAGCCGCTCGAGCTCGGCGAGCTCGTCCGGGAACCGCTGCTGACCGTTGGCGATTCCGTGCGTGAGGCTGGCCTCCATGAATCCGCCGTTGCGCCCGCTCGCCGCCGATCCGACCTCGCGCGCGTCGATCACGATCACGTCGCGGGACGGGTCCCGTTCCTTGGCGAGCACGGCCGTCCAGAGACCGGTGTACCCGCCTCCGATCACGCACAGGTCGGTCGACGTGGTTCGCACGAGTGTCGGATTGGATTCAGGCGCGTCGACGTCCTCGGTCCAGTACGGATAGGGGGATGCGTCGGCAATTGCGTCGAGATAGGCGTCGCTGTTCGGCATGTGTTCAACAAAGCTACAGGCTGTGCGACTCCTCTCGGTCGATCGGGTGGAGCTGTGGTCGGAGAATCGACCGATCGGCCTAGATTGTCGATCTGTGCTTCGGTCCGCGCCGGACACTCCTTGTCGGACACAGCGTGGGCGGACAAGTGGCCGGCCTCGATCGTCCGGAACGAGTTGACGCCATGGTGACGGTGTCTTCCAGAGCCGGGCATTGGCGCCTTCAGGGCGGTGCACAGAAGGCCGTGGTTGCGATACACACCCATCTGAGCCTTCCACTGTTGGCGAGGGTGTTCGGATACATGCCTTGGAGCGCGTTCTCGAACGCAGAGGACCTCCCGCGTGGGGCTGCCCTGGAATGGTCACGGTGGTGCCGTGATCGAGGCTATCTCCTGGGCGACGACACCCTGCCGCTCGACCGCTGAGCGCGGTCAATCGACGTCTTTGTGATCCTCGAAGATCTCCATCACCGTCTCGACGAAGTCGAGCACGTGCCGGCGGCTCTCCCCGGCCCGGTGAGCGATGAAATGCTCGAGTCGGTCGAGCTGGGGCACCTCCTTCCACACGAGATCGTGCCCGCCGAGCTCGGCCAATGAGCGGGTGCCGGTGTGAATTCCCAGCTTCATGCGGAGAGCCTCCACGAGTGCATCCAGCGTTCGGAACTGGGCGACGATTCTCGGCGGCCGGCCGCCCCGTAGAGCGGTGGCCATCCAGTAGTCGTGCCATGCCCGATCCTCTGTGGCGAAATCGAAGGTTGGCTCGACCATCGCTCGATCAAGCGAAAGCGGATCGAGCTCGGCGAGTGGGTGGTCGGTCGCCATGACGATTCCCAGGGGCTCCGAGAAGACGCGTGTCAACACCAATCCGGAGTGATCGAACGGCCCGTATACGAACGCAACGTCGGCTTCAGACGTGCGGAGTCCTCCTGCGGGATCAGTTGTGTCTCCGAACCGAATGAGCATCTCGACTTCTGGGTTTTCTGCGGTGAAACGGTCGAGTGCCGCCGCATAGAACACATGATGGACGGCGGCGACGAACCCCACCGTCATCCGCAGTGTTGTAGCCGCCGCTGATCTCGCAGCCTCGACTGCGGCATCGGCGCCGGCGAGCAGCGGCGTCGCCTGCTGATACAGCGCTTCCCCGGCGGGTGTGAGGGCGACGCGACGGGTGTCCCGCTCGAAGAGCCTGGTGCCGATGCGATCCTCGAGCTGCCGGATCTGTGTGCTGAGCGCCTGTTGCGCGATGAACAGCCGCTGCGCCGCCCGAGTGAAATTGAGCTCTTCGGCGACCGCCACGAACGCTCGTAGATGCCGCAGCTCGATGTTCATCGGAGCAGAATACGAGCTGTCACAAGCCCTGGTTGTCACACCCACCTCCAATCGGTGTTTCACACGTCACTCGTCGTGCCGCAGAGTGCTCGCATGACACTCATCAATGAATCCCGTGGCCGGTCGCTCGCCGACCGAACACCAATCGAAGGCACGATCGTGCTTCCAAGCGATCCGGCTTGGGACGCGGCACGGCAGGCGTGGAACCTCGCAGTCGACCAGCGTCCGGCGATGGTCGCCTTTCCCGAAAGCGTCGAGGACGCGGTCGGACTCATCCGGCTGGCCGAGGAGGCGAATCTCGCGGTGGTGACCCAGGGCACGGGCCACGGCGCCACCGGCTACGCAGATCTCACCGACACCTTGCTCATCAGAACGACTCGTTTGCGACGGATGTCGATCGAAGGAGCCATGTGCCGGGCGGGCGCTGGTGCGCTCTGGGGCGAGGTCGCCGAAGAGGCGCGCCCGCTCGGGCTGGCGGGCCTTGCGGGTTCGTCTCCCGACGTCGGTGTGGTCGGGTACACGCTGGGCGGGGGGATCGGGTGGTTGTCCCGTCCGTACGGCCTCGCTGCCAATCGAGTGAGATCGATCGAGATCGTCACTGCGGACGCGACTGTGCGACGAGTGGACCGAGCGAGCGATGCCGATCTGTTCTGGGCCCTCCGCGGAGGCGGCGGCGGGCTGGGCGTCATCACCTCGATCGAGTTCGACCTGATCCCGATCGACCGGGTGTACGCCGGGACGATCGCATGGAGAGCGGACCGGGCTGACATCGTTCTCGAGACCTGGTCCCGGTGGACGGCCGAGCTCGATGAGTCCGTCACGTCGATCATCCGATTCCTCAACCTGCCGGCAATCCCGGATGTGCCCGAACCGTTCCGAGGGCGACGGATGTTGACGGTGGGTGCGGTTGTCGTCGGCGACCGCAGAAAGGCTGAACTCGCCATCTCGACGCTGCGAGCGGTCGGCGGATACGAGCTCGACACGTTCGACGACATGTCTCCGGCAGACCTCGTGAGACTGCATGGCGATCCCGAGGGGCCGACGCCCGGGATGTCGCACCACACCCTGCTCCGCTCGTTCGGAACCGACGCCAGTCTCCAGTTCGACCAGGCAGCCGGTGCCGCGTCGGACACCCCCCTTGTTTCGGTCGAGATCAGGCACCTAGGTGGTGCACTGGGCCGCCCCGTACCCGACGGCGGCGTCGCCTCTCACATCGACGCCCCGTACGTGCTCAACGCAGTTGGCATGGCGGGCGACGAAGACCAACGTCGAGCGACGTCGGCGCATCTCGACGCCGTCGTCGACGCCATGCAGCCCTGGTCTGCAGGCAGCTATCTGAACTTCGTGGAGCGTCCGGATGATTCCGTCTTCGCCGCGGGAGCCGCAACGAGGCTCGGTGATGTCAAACGCCGGGTCGACCCACGAATGAGGTTTGCAGTGAGGACGGGAGTGTCCGCCACTGCCGGAACATGAGAGAGCGTGAACGAATGAACGTCCAACCCAAGGCCGTGCTGGCAGTGCTGGCGCTGGCGATCGGCGCCTGCGCCCAACCCACCACCACGTCGGTACCGGAACCCGTGGTGGACACGATTCCGCCGGTCACCGACACCATCCCAGAACCCGTGGAGACAACTCGGTTCGGGTTCGTGTCGATCGACCGACAGGGCGGTGACGTGGTCGTAGAATTCGACGAGGCCGAGATGTTGACCGGCGACGCGGCCGTGGAGGCGGCGGTCGACGCCGGTGTGATCGCAGAAGGTGAAGACCTCCCCAACGACTTCTTCATCGTGGACGGCGGCACCAGCCCTGAGCAACTCGAGTTGGCCGACGCCGTGTCGGTCACAGTGCTGTCAGGAGACGATCCTGGCGCCACCCTCGAGGTCGACCTCGACGTGTTGGCCGACCTGTACGACGGAAGCTACGAAGGCCCCGGCGTCTACAGCATTGCCCCAGGTCAGCCGGTAGCGATGAATGTGCACACCACGGACGGCGTGGTCACTGCGATGGAGGCTGTCTACCTCCCGTGAAAACCGGGGGTGCGGTCGGTGATCAACGGGTCGCCGACCGCACGGCCACCAGCACGTGGTCGAGATCGGCGTGGTCGCCGGCGTAATCCTCTCGATCGATGTAGACGACCTCGTTCGGCGGTGCCATGACGACGGTGGCGCCGAGCTGGAGGGGGCGTCTGCCCGTCTTGTGCTGCCGCTTGCCCTTCACGAGCGAGCGGGCGGCAGCGCCGTATTGCGCGGGGCGAAGCATGCTGGACATCGATAGGGATTTCACCTCGACGGCTGCGGCCGCTGCCCCATCTTCATCCAGCAGCACCGGGAAGGGAACCCGCTCGTCGGCGATGAATGCGTCGGCATAGCGTTTGCCGCCCGTGCCGATCGCTGTCACTCCGGCCCCGGCGTCGATGAACTCCTGATATCTGTCGCGAACCTGACCGGCTCGCTCACGGCAGGTCAGTCAGCCGAAGTGACGTAGGAACAGCAGGACGTGAGGGGCTTCGGCCCACAAGTCCCCGAGTCGGTGGGGCGAACCTGTGCTGTCGGGAAGTGAAAGATCGGCGATGTCGGTTACGGGCATATTTCTCCTCCTGCGGGCGACCGTACTGCCGCATCCATGGAACAGGTATTCGGAGGGCTCACCGCAGCCGGCGCGTGTCGCCCATACGGATGGTGACACCGGTTCGGTCGGCCCATTCCAGGAACGGGACGGCGTACTTGCGTGAGAGGCCCGTGCGATCCTTGAAGTCTGACACCGTGAACCCGTCTGGCATCCCGGTGAGTCGGTCGACGATCTGCTCGACGTGGCTCGGCAGGAAGACGAACTCGTCGCTGATCTTCACCAGCTCGCCATCTCGAACCAAAGCGTGGAGCAGCTCCCGATCGATCCCCAGCTCGGCGATTCTGGGAACGGCCGGTCCCGACTGCTCGAGGAGACTTCGGGCCGCAGCCCACTCGGCGTCACGGTCGGCGCGTGTCACGACGAACGCGACGTTGCGCACCATTGTCCCGTCGATCGTCAGGTCGGTGGTGGCGGCTACGGCCGCCACCACCAGATCGACTGGGGCGTCGAGGGTCGTGGCCAGCGACGCTGCGGGGATCCCCGGTCTGAGAGGGTTGGCGCGATGAAATGCATCCACGATTCCCACGGCGGCCCTTGCGACAGACTCGATGTGTCCGGACGTGACGAAGTGGCCTGAGACCTCCCGACCGTTGGTCGGAGTTCCGCCTCCCGAGTCGGCCGCGATGTGCGAGATGGGCGAGATCCCGCGGGCCACGAGCAGGGCGGCTGCCCGATCGTCGGCCGCTCCGCCAAGTGACGTCCTCAAGGACTCGAAGTGCCGCCTCATGTCGCGTCCACGGCGCGGAGGGGAGGGGTCGACGATTCGACCGCCTCCGACGACGAGTCGTCGACCGGTCTCCCGCAACACGAAGCGGTCGCCCATCGCCAGCGGTAGCGGCTCTGGCAGCTCGATGACCGCGTGGTCATCGGCCAGCATTCGGATCCGGACCGGCCACGCGCCCGAGCCGATGTGCAGGTGGTAGGCCCCGCGATCAGTGATGGCATCGACGTACCGAGCAGGTCGAGCCAACACCGAGATCCGATCCGTGGTGCGCCACTGTCCGGGCCGACCGATCATCGCCCCGCGGGCGATGTCCCCACGCTCGACACCAGAGAGGTTGAGCGCGACCCGACGGCGTGGACCGGTTGCAGCCACATCCTGTTCGTGGGACTGGATCGATCGGATACGCCCTGACCGCTCGCCGGGCCAGATGGTGACATGCTCACCGATCGCGAGTGACCCGTCGAGCAGAGTGCCGGTCACGACGGTCCCCGCCCCCGTGATCGAGAACGAACGATCGATCCAGAGCCGCGGTCGTTCCCCGTTCACGGCGGGAACCGTACCGAGGAGACCTTCGAGTGCGGTTCGCAGATCATCGAGACCTGCACCCGTATGAGCCGACACGGGCACGATGACGGCGCCTTGGAGCGAGGTTCCCTCGAGCTGTTCAGCGATCTCGAGCTGAGCCAGCTCCATCAGCTCGTCGTCGACGCGATCGATCTTGGTGAGCGCAACGAGCGCCCTGTCCGTGTCGAGCAGGTCGAGGACCGCAAGGTGCTCCTCGGACTGCGGCATCCAGCCTTCGTCGGCCGCCACCACCAGCATCGCAACATCGATCGCCTCGATCCCTGCAAGCATGTTCTTGATGAAGTGCTCGTGACCCGGGACGTCGACGAACGACACTTCGTGGGCGCCGAGTGTTGCCCAGGCGAAGCCAAGGTCGATGGTGAGTCCACGGGACTTCTCCTCGTCCCATCTGTCAGGGTCGCGGCCTGTGAGAGCGCGTACGAGCGTCGACTTGCCATGGTCCACGTGCCCGGCCGTTCCTACGACTGGCATACCGCCCCGAGAGCTTCGGCGACCTCCCTGTCACGGCGTGGCGGTACGGCACGGAGGTCGATGACCAACGTGCCCTCTTCGCGCCGCGCGACCACTGCCGGGTCACCGCGAAGCAAGGCAAGGTATCGCCGATCCACTGCGCCATCCACGACCAAGACCGGGCTGGGTACCTCGGAGCCGGGGACGCTGCCGGCACCGACCGTCGAAGCCCTGGTCTCGATGTGGGCCGATGACACTCCGGATTGGGACACGACGGCTTCACACCGCAGCTGGAGTTCCTCGAACGATGCCAATGCCATTGCCCAGAAAGGAAGCGTGGCGGCCGTCCCCGATGCATATCGCTCGAGTGTCACATCGAGTGCGGCGAGGCTCGACCCGTCGATCCGCATGGCGCGTGCAACCGGATGTCGGCGCAGTCGTTCCACAAGGTCGGCAGCGCCGACGATGATGCCCGCCTGCGGACCACCGAGCAGCTTGTCACCCGAGAACATGACGAGCGATGCGCCTGCCTCGATCGATTGCGTGATGCCCGGTTCGTCGCGGAGCCACGCAGGCGGGGGCCCGGTGATCCACGGCGTTCGAGCGTCGAGAAGCCCGCTGCCGGCGTCGAACACCAAAGGCAGATTCAACTCTCCGCCGAGGTCTGCCAGTTCACCGATGCCGGCTTCCTCGGTGAACCCTGCCACGCGGTAGTTCGATGGATGCACTTTGAGAAGCATTGCGGTCTCGGCCCCGCATGCTGCTCGATAGTCTCCGAGCCGGGTGCGGTTGGTCGTTCCTACCTCGACCGCCCTTGCGCCCGAGGCCGCCATCAGTTCCGGGAGTCGATAGGAGCCGCCGATCTCTATCAGCTCGCCCCGGGACACCGGAACCTCGCGATCGGTGGCGAGGGCGGCGAGCGCAAGAAAGAGCGCCCCTGCGTTGTTGTTGACGACCAGCGCGGCCTCTGCGGCTGTGAGCACGCGCGCCAGCTCCAGGGCATGGGTCCCACGACCGCCGCGCTTCCCGCTGTCGAGCCGCATCTCGAGATTCGAGTAGTCGACGGCGATCGCGTGGGCGAGCTCCGCGGCGGCGGGGTCGATCGGTGCCCGACCTAGGTTGGTGTGGAGCAGCACTCCCGTCGCATTGATGACCGTCCGGGGTCGCCGCTCCAGCAGAGCCACTGCGGTGGTGGTGGCGAGTTCGTCGGCGCGGGCCGCTTCGCCGGCTGCGATCGCCCGCCGTGCCTGGTCGATCGCCGATCGGGCGATGTCCCGGGCCACCGGGCCCGGCAGCCCCGCCGGCAGCTGGGCCGCAACCTGGTTGACCGAAGGGAGATCGCGGAGCGAAGCCATGGCGGTTGAGCCTACCGGGGGCGGACACGGGCGGTGCTCGGTCGAGTGCTGGGTAACGTGGCTCGAGTGACGGTCCCAGCCAGCCCCGCCTCGTCGGTGATCCTCCTCCGGCGTCGGACCTCATGGGAGATGCTCATGGTCGAAAGACCCGCTCGCGGCGTCTTCGGTGGGATCTGGGCATTCCCAGGGGGTGCGGTCGAGGACGTCGACACATCGGTTGAGCGAACCGGGTTCGATGACCGCTGGAGGGCTGCCGGCCTGAGAGAGACCGCCGAGGAGGTGGGGATCTTTCTCACGGACCCGCCCGACGCACATCCGGCCTGCCCACCGGGAGGCGACGTGTTGCAGGCTCTCGAGCAATCAGGCGCCCGGTTCGATCCATCGCGGCTCCGGTACCTGTCGTCGTGGATCACGCCGGTCGGAGTGCCGCGCCGTTTTGATGCTCGCTTCTACGTGGCGACGGTCGATCCCCACGTGGAGGGCACACTCCACACCGACGAGCTCGTCGCCATGGAGTGGGTCGAGCCCTCCGAGATCCTGAGAAGGGTCAGGTCCGAGGAGTGGGCCATGATCTTCCCCACGGTGTGGCACGTCGAGATCCTGGCCGAGGCCGACGACCCGCTGACAATCCCGCCGCATCCGATTCGGCAGTTGTCCGGGCTGACCGGGCCTTTCGAGGTCATGGACCTCGGCATTCCCGAAGAGGAACGCCTGTCGTGATCGTGGAGCGGATCCTTGCGCCGAACCCCGGACCCTTCACTGGGCCGGGCACCAACACCTATCTCGTCGGTGACGAAGGCGGCTTGGCGATCATCGATCCGGGGCCGATCGATGCTGACCACGAGCAGGCGATCGTGGCGGCCATCGGGGATCGTGTGGTGACCGCCGTGGTCGTCACCCACACTCATCCCGATCATGCCCCGCTCGCCAATCCACTGGCTCGCGACCTCGGCGTGGTGGCCATGGGATACGACGTAGGCCCGGACTTCACACCCGATGTCCGCCTCGGCGACGGCTCGGCGGCTCCGGCCGGCGGCCTCGATCTGGTCGCCGTCCACACTCCTGGACACGCCGACGACCACCTGTGTCTTCGCTGCGGAGATGTGTTGTTCACCGGTGATCACATCATGGGTGGGTCGTCGGTGATGGTCGACGAAGTAGGCCCATACATGGAGTCCCTGGAACGCCTCCAGCATCTCGACCTGCGCCGGCTGTACCCGGGCCACGGCCCCGAGATGGATGCCCCCTCCGAGGTGATCTCGTGGTACCTGGCCCATAGGCGCCAGCGCGAACAAGAGATCCTGGCGGCGGTCCGGTCGGGTATCAACACGATCGGCGCCGTGGTGGAGCTGGTCTACGCCGACGTCGGTGAGTCCCTGTACCCGCTGGCGGCTCGGTCGGTCGCCGCCCACCTGCGCAAGCTCCACCACGAAGGTCTGGTGGAGCTCGGTGGCAACGACTGGATCTCCGAGGTGTCGGCAACCGGGTGAGTCGGCGATCCGTGTCGGCGGTCGAGAGCGGGGGGTTGCCGGCCGGTGGGAGTGGCCGCGGGGTCTGCGGCTCGGGGCTGACGACGAACGGCCAACGGCAGGTGAGGCAATGGCATCTTTGGCCCCCGGACAACGGCTGGACGCGGCACGAGGGCCTGCGGGGGAAAGTCCAGGCCCTCGTGCAATCCGGGGTCCGTAAGGGGGAATGTCCGGCACCCCGAAGTCTTCGGTTCAGTTGTGCGGCCGGACATCCGGCGGCCGTCGTGCGGTTCCACCCTTCAGGCCTCCCAGCCCTCTGGTGAGGTCCGGAGTCCTCGCTCCGTTCTTCTCTCACCGCTCGACGGCCGATGCCGTCTGCCGTCCGCTCGGATCGAGTCCGATCCGGCTCCCCCTACCCGAGCACGTTCTCCCACATCATCCACCATCGATGTAGTGAAAAGCCAGTCGCTTCTGGATTGACCCGAAGTGACTAGTCACTCTTTCAGGGTGGGTTCAGTCCGGAAATATCTTCTCCGAATCGCTTCCCGTTGGGCGTCGTGCGGTTTGAATGACGACGTCGCATAGATGGGAGCAGACAGTGGCAGAGCCAATTCAGCCGGCAACACCGGGGACATCGCAGTGGGGCCCGTTGGCCTCGTTCGGTGATCGAGCGGTGGCGTGGCTCATCGACGCGGCGATCATCGCCGTCGCCTACATCGCCATATTCATCGTCGCCGCCGTGTTCCGCGTCGTCAGCGACACGTTGGCCGCACTCGTGGGTTTGGTGGGTTACGTCGGGATCGCAGCGGGATTGCTCTACCTCTTCTACGTCCAAGGCGAGGAGGGAGGAACGCCCGGTAAGCGTTTGACCGGCCTCAAGGTGGTGAAGCAGGTGGATGGTCAGGTGCTCGGTGGCGGCATGGGAATCGTCCGCCAGATCGCGCACGCCATCGACGCGATCATCTGCTACATCGGATATCTGTTCCCGCTCTGGGATCCGCTGCGTCAGACGCTGGCGGACAAGATCGTCGGAAGTCTCGTACTCCGGGACCAGCGCAAGGAGCCGGTCGGCCCCGAGCTCCTGAAGCTGCCTCCGAAGACCGTCTGACCGAGGCTCGACCAGAGGTGGGGTGAGGGTCGATCTCCACCCCACCTCGGCCAGGTTTGTCATTTCGTCGAGAAGACTGGTCCCTTGGACCCTGTCGCTCGACCCATCGAGCCCGCATGCTGTCTTCAGAGGCAGCCATGCAACCGGTCCCCAGACACGACTGGATAGAGTTCCTCGATGCCCTGGACATCGACGGAGATGTCAGGGTGAGTCACAACGAGCTGAAACCCCCAACCGGCGAGGGGTGGAAGCTTCGCTCCGCCGACTTCGATCCATTCGACCAGCTCATCGAGATCGTGCTCGGCAATCACCAGGTAAGTGTTCGAGTCCTGCTCGAAGATCCCCGTTCCATCGCCTTCGATGGAACGGAACGTGCGCCGCGTTGTGTTCGGATCCGTACGGCCGACGGCGCCTTCGAGATGACCGCGCGGTCCAT
The DNA here is from genome assembly GCA_963792365.1 of uncultured bacterium. Taxonomy (GTDB): domain Bacteria; phylum Actinomycetota; class Acidimicrobiia; order Spongiisociales; family ZC4RG35; genus JAOUGY01. The sequence continues at coordinate 443,862 of CAWBVW010000004.1, read as the reverse complement.
GGCGGACGAAGTCCCCGCTTGAGCGGGGTCGATCAGGCAGGAAGCTCCATGGTTTCGAGCGCCTCGACCAATTTCGCGATCCGACCCGTGCAGGTCTCGTCCTCGGCAGGAGGAACGAGTTCGACGATGCGGGCAGCGGCGGCCATGAACGCCTTGGCGGCCGGATTGTCGGGGGCCGCCGTCGTGACCGGCGCACCCGTGTCCCCGCCCCGCACCACTGCGGCGTCGAGGGGAATCGAACCGATGAGTGGGATAGCCAGGTCCGAGGCAAGCTCGGTACCTCCGCCCTCTCCGAAGAGGGCATAGGTCTCGCCGTGGTCGCACGTGAACCCCGCCATGTTCTCGATGACGCCGACCAGTGGCATGAACGACCGGCGGGCCATGTCGGCAACTCGCACGGCCACCTTCTGGGCCGCCTTCTGAGGGGTCGTGACGACGACCATCTCGGCCTGTGGCAGCAGGCGTGACAGCGCCATCTGGATGTCGCCGGTGCCTGGAGGCATGTCGATCACCAGATACCCGAGTTGCCCCCAATCCACCTGAGACAGGAACTGCTCGAGCGCCTTCGAGAGCATGAGTCCCCGCCACATCAGAGCTGTCTCTTCGGAATCGATGATGAGGCCGGTCGAGACCATCTCGATGCCCTGGGTCTTTGCGGGCACGATCAGCTTGGTGTCGTCGTCAGCTTGGAGTCGATCCTCCACCCCCAGCATCCGTGGGATCGAGAAACCCCAGATGTCGGCGTCGAGGAGCCCTACATCGAAACCCAGCTGTGAGAGGGCGACGGCGAGGTTGACGCTGACGGAGGACTTGCCGACGCCACCCTTGCCTGAGCTCACGGCGATGACTCTGGTGGCGGGGTGGACGCGGGTGGGCTGGGCGTTCTCGCGGGCGCGGCGCCGAGCGACGGTCATCAGCTCCGCACGTTGTGACTTGGTCATCGCAGTCGTCCGGACGCGGACGTCGGTGACGCCTGGGAGCGAACGGACCTTGCGGGCGGTGTCGCCTTCGATCTGACCACGCATCGGGCACTCCGCGATCGTGAGGGCGACGCCGACGTCGACCACGCCGTCGTCGGCGACCGACACGTCGGTGACCATCCCCAGTTCGACGATGTTGCCGCCGAGCTCCGGATCGACGACTCTTCTGAGTGCTTCGTAAACCTGATCGACCGTGGGCATGTGGACGAGAGTAATTTCCACTACGCCGGTAGTGGGAATTGTCTAGGTCATCGGCGGCGTTACAATTCTCGATCAGACCACGCAAGGACCAGCGAGGACCACGGCAACATGACACAGATTCTTTCGATCAAGTCGAACAAGCCGCAGAAGGCCGTCACGCTCACCGACACCGCAGTGCTGAAGGTACGCGAGTTGATCGAGTCCGAGGGCGACCAGAATTTGGCTCTGAGGATGGCCGTACGGCCCGGCGGATGCTCGGGATTCTCGTATGAGATGTTCTTCGACAGCGAGGTCGAGCCTGGGGACATCGTCGAGGAGTTCGGCGAGGGTGTTCGTGTCGTCGTCGATCCTCAGTCGGTCGGGCATCTGCAGGGCTCGACGCTCGACTACAAGGACGGGCTCATGGGAGCCGGGTTCGCCATCGACAACCCCAACGTCACCCGCTCCTGCGGCTGCGGCAACAGTTTCTCCTGACGGCACGCTTGATTCGCTGACCGCTCGGGCAGCCACGCCCGGAGAGCTACCCTCGGATTTCGATCTACGAGGAGAAACCGTGCCCAAGACCGTGCCCACCCTCACGAGCGCGCCCGCACCGCTGGGGCCCTATTCGGTAGCCGTGGAGGCAAACGGATTCGTTTTCATCTCCGGCCAGGTTGCCATCGACCCTGCCGGCGGTCCCACGCCGGACGACGTGGTGAATCAGGCCCGTCTGGTCATGGACAACATCGGCCGCATCCTCGGTGATCTCGGACTCGGCTACGACGACCTCGTGAAGACCACCATCTTCCTGAAGGACATCGACGACTTCGCAGCCGTGAACACCGAGTACGGCTCGTACTTCACGGCCGACCCGCCGGCGCGTTCGACCATCCAGGCAGGAGCCCTCCCGGCCCCCCAGTACCTGGTCGAGATCGAATCCATCGCCACCCGCTGAACCCCGAACCCAGGGTTTACGTCCGCCATTTTGGCGGACTACCGCCCACAGAACTCGCTCCGTCTGCGGACCGACCGTCGTCGGGTCCAAGACGGCCGCCGAAAGGACGTAATGGCAGACATGGAATACCGCCGGCTCGGTGATGCCGGCGTCAAGGTGAGCGTTCTCTCGTTTGGTTCCTGGGTCACGTTCAGCAACCAGATGGACCTCGACGCCTCGATGGAGTGCATGACCGCTGCCCGCGACGCCGGCGTGAACTTCTTCGACAACGCAGAGGTATATGCGGCAGGCGCATCGGAACGGATCATGGGAGCGGCCCTCGAGGAAATGTGCTGGCCGCGACATTCGTACCTCGTGTCCACGAAGTTCTTCTGGGGCATCGAGGACGACGTCAACTTCCGCAACACCCTCAATCGGAAGTACCTCATGGAGTCGGTGGACCTATCGCTCGAGCGACTCCGGCTCGATCACGTCGATCTGATCTACTGTCATCGTCCTGATCCCGACACCCCGATCGAGGAGACCGTCTGGGCGATGTCCGACATCGTCGCGTCGGGCCGGGCGCACTACTGGGGAACGTCGGAGTGGTCCGCAGACGAGATCAGGGCCGCCTATGAGATCGCCGAGCGGCACCATCTCCGCAAGCCGCAAATGGAGCAACCCCAGTACAACCTCTTGCATCGCCACCGAGTCGAGAAGGAATACGCCCGCCTCTACGAAGACATCGGGCTGGGAACCACGATCTGGAGCCCGCTTGCGTCCGGCATTCTCACGGGCAAGTACCTCGACGGCGTCCCCGAGGACTCGCGAGCCAAGGTCGAGACCTGGCTCGAGGAGGTCGTGTCGAACGAGAAGACGATGCGCAAGGTGAAGAAACTCGTGGAGTTGGCATCTGAACTCGACTGCACGCCAGCCCAGCTGGCACTCGCATGGTGCGCCTCGAACCCCAACGTCTCGACGGTGATCACCGGTGCGAGCAGGGTCTCGCAGGTCGAGGAGAACATGAAGGCTCTCGACGTACTGGACGCCCTCGAGGCCGAACATCTCGAACGTCTCGACGCCATCTTCTGACGCGATGGCGGCACCTGTGGCCGGCCGTCGACGTACGTACAATCGGATGTGTGCGCCCACTGGCGCCCTCGAACCCGTTGGAGGACACCGTGACCCGTGATCAAGTCTTCGCTTCGTTGGGTCTGATCGACCACAACCCCGGTGCCTATGCCGGTGAGTGGCTCGACCCGATCGGACCGGTGATCGAGGTCGAGAACCCGGCGACCGGCGAGATCATCGCCACGGTCGCTCAGGCCACCCCCGAGCAATACGACCAGGTGGCCCGCTCGGCGGCGGAGACCTTCGAGCGGTGGAGGATGCTCCCTGCGCCCAAGCGTGGCGAGTACGTGCGCCTCCTCGGCAACGCTCTGCGTGAGAAGCGGGACGAGCTCGGTGCCCTCGTGACCCTGGAGATGGGCAAGATCCACGCCGAGGGGATCGGCGAGGTCCAGGAGATGATCGACATCTGTGACTTCGCCGTGGGGCTCTCGAGACAGCTGTACGGCCTGACGATGGCGAGCGAACGCCCGCTCCACAGAATGTACGAGCAGTGGCACCCGCTCGGTCCGGTCGGAATCATCTCGGCTTTCAACTTCCCGGTTGCGGTGTGGAGCTGGAACTCCACGATCGCCGCCGTGTGTGGTGACACGTGTGTGTGGAAGCCGTCAGAGCTCACTCCACTCACAGCGATCGCGGTCACTCGCATTGCGGCTTCGGTGATGGAAGGCTCCGGGTTCGAGGGTGTGTTCAATCTCGCCGTGGGTGCCCGCGACATCGGGGAGCTCATGGTGGGTGACGAACGCCTGCCGCTCATCTCCGCCACCGGTTCGATCCGGATGGGAAAAGAGGTGGGGCCGGCGGTCGCCAGCCGCCTCGGACGCAGCATCCTCGAGCTCGGCGGCAACAATGCCATCAGCGTGATGGACGACGCCGACATCGAACTCGCCGTCCGCGCCGTCCTGTTCGCCGCGGTGGGAACTGCCGGCCAGAGGTGCACGTCCCTGCGACGACTCATCGTCCACGAGTCCATCGCCGACGAGATGACCGAACGCCTGGTGAAGGCCTACCAGTCGGTACCGGTCGGTGATCCGATGGACGGCGCCACGCTAATGGGGCCGCTGGTTCATCATCGCGCCATCGATGCGTTCCAAGCGGCATTGCGGGCGGCCTCGGATCAGGGTGGCGTCGTGCTCACGGGAGGCAGCGCCCTCGATCGGGACGGCAACTTCGTTGAACCAACCATCGTCGAGATCGGCAAGGACGCTGCCATCATCCAAGAGGAGACCTTCGCCCCGATCCTCTGGGTCATCCGTGTCGGAAGTCTCGACGAAGCGATCGCCGTGCAGAACGGCGTCAAGCAGGGGCTCTCGTCCGCCATCTTCACCGATTCGCTCCGCAGCGCTGAACGGTTCTTGTCTCATCTCGGATCCGACTGCGGCATCGCCAACGTCAACATCGGCACCTCGGGTGCGGAGATCGGTGGGGCGTTCGGAGGTGAGAAGGAGACGGGTGGAGGTCGTGAGGCCGGATCCGATGCCTGGAAGGCATACATGCGGCGCCAAACGACCACGATCAACTGGGGTGACGACCTTCCGCTCGCCCAAGGGCTCAGCTTTGGGTGAGCCCCAAATGAGGATCTCGATCGTCGACGCCCTGGTGTTCGACGGCGAGTCAGAGGAACTCGTCGAGGCGGACCTTCATCTCGTCGACGGTGTGGTCGCCGAGATCGGTGGCTCCCCACCGGCGGACTCGAAGGTGGTCGAGGCATCGGGATCTGTGGTCACTCCAGGGTTGATCGACGCCCACTGCCACGCCTATGGCGTCGGGCTGGACCTGCTCGACCTGGAAGGGACGCCCTTGAGCTTCGTCGCCCTGGCGGGTGGTCGGCGCCTGGAAGCGGCGCTCCGACGGGGCTTCACCACGATCCGCGATGTTGCGGGCGGTGACATCGGTTTGCAACAGGCGATCGAAGCCGGGCTGGTCGACGGCCCGCGCTATCTCTTCACGGGGAAGGCCCTGTCGCAGACCGGCGGACACGCCGATCCGCGTCCCGCAGATCGCGGAATCGATGTCTGCTGCTCGGTGGTCGGGGAGGTCGTCGACGGCGTCGATGCCGTTCGCAGGGCGGTCCGCGAGAGATTCCGAACGGGAGCCCACGCCATCAAGATCATGACGTCGGGCGGTGTCGTTTCGCCCACCGACCCGATCCGGGTGCCGCAGTACTCCGGCGAGGAGGTTCGGGCCGCTGTCGATGAAGCCGGCCGACGAGGAAGCTACGTTGCGGCGCATGCGTACTCGCCTCAGGCGATCGTCCATTCCGTCGAGAACGGGGTGCGCACGATCGAACACGGCAACCTGCTGGACGACGAGTCGGCGGCCGCCATGGCGGCGACCGGCGCGTATCTCGTCCCTACGCTGGTCACCTATGACGCCATGCGGCGGCGGGTCGATGAGGTGGGGCTGTCGGAGGTCGGACAGCGGAAGAACGCAGAGGTGCTGGCTGCGGGGTTTCAGTCGCTCGAGATCGCGAGATCACATTCGATTCCGGTCGGATTCGGGACGGATCTCATGGGCCAGCTCGAGAACGATCAGCTCCTGGAGTTCAGGATCCGATCGGAGATCGACTCTCCCCTTGAGATGTTGCGATCGGCGACTTCGATCAACGCCGAGATCATCCAGCGTCCCGACCTCGGTCGGATCGGAGCGGGTCTCCCGGCGGACCTCGTGATGTTCGACCGGAATCCTTTCGATGACCCATCGGTGCTCTGGGACGATCACGCCCGCACCGTCTTCTCGGGTGGCCGCATCATCACGTAGGCGGGATGCACGACTCCACCTTGGATCTCGCCGGCGGCCGGGCCGGGTTCCGAACTTGGACCCCTTCGGGAACTGGGGGCATGCTGCGATCGACATGATGTGTATGACTGTTCGTAGGGTGCTGCTCGCCGTTTGCCTCGTGGGGTTGGGTGCGTGCGGATCGGGGAGTTCGGACCTCTCTCCTGCCGCTGCCGAAGGGCGAGAGGTCGCCCGCTCGAATGGATGCTCTGCTTGCCACGGCTCGAACGGAGAAGGCGGGGTGGGTCCCGAGTGGCTCGACTTGGCAGGGTCCGAAGTCGAGCTCGAGGACGGTTCCGTCGTGGTCGCCGACGAGGCCTATCTGCGCCGCTCGATCCAAGAGCCCGGTGCCGAGATCGTTGCCGGATACACCACCAGGATGCCGCAGAACTCGCTATCCGACGAGCAGATCGACGCGGTGGTCGCCTACATCTCGGAGCTGGCCTCGTGAGGATCTGGACCGTGGTCGTGGTCGCCGCGCTGCTGCTCGGTGGATGCGCGCAGCGGGAGCTCTCAGGCTTCGTGAGAGAACCGACGCCGCTCGTCGGCGAGATCGGGCTCCCCGATGTCAGCCGAGGTGGCGATCGGTTCGTGTTCCGGGCCGAAGATGGTGGTCTGCTTCTCGTCTACTTCGGGTACACAGCGTGCCCGGATGTGTGTCCCACAACGCTTGCGGACACGCGCACGGCGCTGGCGCGGCTCGGCGATGAGGCAGATCGGGTCGATCTCGCAATGGCGACAGTCGATCCAGGCCGGGACACCGATGACGTCGTCACCCGCTACGTGCAGTCCTTCATGCCGGAGGCCCATGCCCTGCGAACTGTCGAGGATGCCGACCTCCGCGCAGCTGCAGTGGCCTTCGGCGTGGCATACGACGTGACGGTGGCCGACGACGGCGATGTCGAGGTCACGCACACGGGTTCGCTCTACGCCGTCGATGACGAAGGGCGACTCCTCGTCACCTGGCCGTTCGGTACCACGATCGACGACCTGGCCGCCGACCTCGAGCTGCTGCTGAGGACCGCATGAGACTCGTTGCAGCCGCGCTGATGATCCTCCTCACCACGGCTTGTGGCGGGCCCGACTCGCTGTTCGTAGATGGTGGAGGCTCTGGACCGGCCGACTACCTCTTCATGATTCCCGCGGGTGCAGGCGAGGCACTGGACGCCGGGGAGCCCCTCGAGATCCTGCCTGCAGAGCTGACGGTGTCTGTGGGGGAGGTGATCGAGATCGTGAATGAGGACGATCGGGGGCATCTCGTTGGACCGTTCTTCGTGGGTGCCGGCGAGACACTGCGTCAACGGTTTGCGTCCGCCGGTACCTTCATCGGTGAATGCACCGTGCATCCCAGCGGCGAGATCGAGTTGGTGGTCACCGAATCGTGACCCGGGTGCTGCTCCTGCTCGGAGCGATCATGACCCTCGTGCTCGGGCTCCCATCGACGGCTTATGCCGACCCGGCCGGTCCCACCGACTACCAGACCGAGGTGGTTGCGGTCGAGCCTCCCGCCGATGGGCTCGAGATCGCCGTGATCGGCGGCGACGCATTCATCCAGTTCGAGGTCTTGTCTGGCACCGCGGTCGATGTGGTCGGCTACCGCGGGGAGCCGTTTCTCCGGTTCGGAGCCGACGGCGTCGTTGAGGTGAACGACAACGCTCCGAGCGCCTACCTCAGCGAGGACCGGTATGGGGAGACGGACGTGCCCGACCGTGCCGACCCTGCCGCCGATCCCGAGTGGAGACAGGTCGCCGACGATGGGGCGTACGCATGGCACGACCATCGCGCGCACTGGATGAACGAGGATCGGCCCGCGGCCGAACCAGGCGATCAGATTCTCGAGGCGGTCATTCCGGCAGTTGTCGACGGCGTGCCGACCTCGGTGACGGTGATATCGACGTGGGTTTCACCACCGCACCCGTTCGGACCGCTGGGTGGCGCCCTGGTTGGAGCGATCGGCGGATGGGCCTTCGGCAGGAGCCGAGGGAGGGCGACGGCGATCTTGCTCGCCGTTCTCGGCATTGCCGCCGGCGTCGTTGCGTTCACCGCGTACGTTTCGTTGCCCACGGAGGCCGCACCATCACCTGTCTTCTGGTTGGTGCCGTTGATCGCCGTGATCCTCGGGTTCGTGCGGCTCGGGAGACCGACGGCGGATCCGCTGACGACCCTGGTCGCACCGGCCCTCTTGTTGACGGTATGGGCGGTACTCCGGAGAGACTGGATGTTTCGCGCCTTGCTTCCGACCTCGATTCCGCCGCTCGACCGGACTGTGACCGCCGTGGTGGCCGCGGCCGCCACGGTCGTGCTGTTTCACCAGGTGGCGTCGATGTTGCGCCCGGCCCCCAAGCAGTCGGGACCGGGCGCGACCGGCTGAGGATCAGGGCGCTTCGTCGCGCACCTGTACGGGTACCACGAGCTCGGCGCCGCTGGCGAACGTGAGTGTGATGTCCACGACCGCTCCCGACTCGAGTGGCTCGGTGAGGCCGAGAAGCATGATGTGGTAGCCGCCGGGTTCGAGGACGACGGGCTCGCCGGCAGGAAGATCGATCGACTCGACCTCTTGCATCGTCATGGCGCCCATTCCCTCTATGGCTTCGTCCTCCATCGAGTCGTCGCTCATGGCGTCTGGATCCGCCTCCATCATCACGGTTGCGTGGACTTCGGCCGTTGAGGCGACCGATGGATCTACCGACGCGCCGACCAGGGAGTCGTCTACGTCGCTGGTGATGGTCATGTAGGCGGCGCCGTTCTCGGCCGAGGCAGGGCTCGTGCGAAGCCAGTCGCCCGACACGACGATCGGCCCGGCGTCGTCGCCCAGACAGGCTCCGAGTCCCAACGCGAGGACGCTCACTACGAGGAGTGCGATTCTCGATCTCATCATCTCTCCAGTACGAGGCGAATGTGCATGTGAGACATGTCGCCCCGAACACCGCACCAGTTCCCGACAGAGCTCAGGCAGAGCGAGTGGAACGAGCGATTCCGGAGTTCTCGAGCAGCTGCACGCGCGCACGCGCCACGTGCGATCGCACGGTCCCGATGGGGATGTCGAGCACCGAAGCGGTCTCCTCGTATGACAGACCCACGAACTGCGTGAGTACGAAAGCATCCCGACGATCGTCATCGAGCAGGCCGAGAATGTCGGTGACCTCGACCCAGCTCCCGTCGATGTGATGCTCCGCGGCCTGTCCACCGACCCGTTCGGCCAAGCGGCGCTGGCGTCCCCGGCGTCGTGTGGCGTCGACGCACACCCGACGAGCGATGGACAAGAGCCAGCTTCGTGCGGGACCGTCCCCGCGGAACCGATGCAGCGAGCCGAGCGCTCGCTCGAACGTCTCCTGGGTGAGGTCCTCCGGGTCGCACGGACGGCCGAGATACGAACACAGCCGGACGACATCCGGCCGTGTGAACGCAAAGAAGCGTTGGAGGGCGGATCGGTCTCCCGCCTTGGCCCGCAACGCCAGCGCCGTCAGTTCGTCCATCGGCGGAGTGTCCCATCCGGGGAACCAAATGACCAAGCGAGACGACTTTGTTCGTATGGACTGTCCCGACGCCCGAGAGTCGATCTCTGCACTGGCTGACGGCCAGCTCGAGGATACCGAGTTCGAGACGCTGGAGGCTCATCTCACCGGCTGCGACGACTGCCGCGCCTGGCAGGAGACGTTGCGAGGATCGGCGGTGTCTCTGGCTGGGCCGCTCGCCGGGTCTCACTTGAAGCGATCGGCTCCGATCCATGCGTCGCGATATCGTGCGATCCGCTTTGCCCTCGGATGGGCGGGCGTCCTGCTGGTCGCCTGGCATCTGCCCGAGCTGCTCACGGCGGGCAACGAGGTGGCTGTCCATCTGTCGCGTCATCAGGCGGGATTCGCCACAGCGCTCGGAGCGTCCTTCATGTTCGTGGCGTTTCGACCTGACCGTGCGTACGGCGTGATCCCCTTCGCTGCCAGCTTCGCCCTGGTTCTCGTCGTCACCGCGGTAGCGGATCTCATCAACGGGTCCAGCAACGTTGCCATAGAGTCCCGACATCTTCTCGAGATCGGCGGACTGGTGCTCGTGTTGCTGCTCGGGTCGGAGATGGGTCCGGAGAGACGACGGCGTCGGGTCGACCGTGATCAACGGTTCTCGATGGTGCCCTCTCCCGAGACCATTGATCCGTCCTCGAACGCGACCGAGTAGCCGAACGTGTCGCCGTCCTCGAACGGCTCGATCAGCCCGATGCACATCACGTGAAGCGCTCCGGGGCGCATCTCGAGTGTGTCGCCACTGTCGATGGTGAGAGCGTTGGCGTCGGCAGGACGCATTCGCATGACCTGTTGGTCATCGAGCTTGCTTTCGTGGATCTCTGTGCTCCCACAGCGCTCGGTGGTGACCGAGACCACGTGTGCGGGCTTCGAGGTTTCATTCGAGATTGCGAGGTAGATGGCTGCCGCATGGGCGTTCGGCGGTGTGGTTCCTGCCCAGGCGTCGGCCACATGCACCACGCCTGAACCGCCGCAAGCGGTGATCAAGGCCATCAGCAGGAGTGCTCGTCTCGACATCGCCTCAGGATATTGCTTCCGGTCGACAGAGCCGGCACACCAGGCGACGAGTCGGCCCCAGACGGTCCCGACTACTAGGGACTTATTCCCTCTCGTGCATATGCAGCCATATGCATAGTGTGCATAACAGGCAGGAGACACGATCTGGTGCAAGAACTACTCACAGCAAATCAGGTGCAGCGTCTGTTCGACGTCGATCGTTCGACCATCTACCGGATGGCGAGCGATGGTCGGCTGCCCGCGGTCAAGATCGGGCGACAGTGGCGCTTTCCAGCCGACGGTATCAGGCGGCTGATGGCGCTTCCGAGCGACCACAAGACGGAGACGACGATCATCGTCGAACCCGAAGTCGTGGAGCGACTGCTGGAACTGGCGGCGGAGGCCCTGGGCGTGATGATGGTGATGACCGACCTCGAAGGACATCCGGTCACGCCCATTCTCAACCCCTGTCCCCGCTTTGCCGCAGTGCAGGACGATCCGGAATCGGTCCGCATGTGTGCCGAGGAGTGGCGCTCGATGGCCGAGAGCAGCGACCCCCGCCCGCAGTTCAGGCGGGGAGTGTTCGACTTCCTGTGTGCCCGTTCCTTCGTCCGTGTGGACGGGCATCCGGAGGCGATGGTGCTCGCCGGAGGGATCGCCCCCGAAGGCGAAGAAGCAGACGACCTCTTCGTCCTCTCACCTGAGCAGCGCCGCCTCGTGGTGGCGTCGCTCCCCAAAGTGGCGGGACTTCTGAGCAGATTCGATCAAAGGAGCAAGGAATGAAGAAGCTCGTGGTACTCGGAGCCGGCACCGCCGGCACCATGGTGGTGAACAAACTCAGACCCCGCCTCGCCGACGACGAGTGGGACATCACGATCGTCGATCAAGAGGCGAAGCACTTCTACCAGCCCGGGTACCTCTTCCTCCCCTTCGGTGGCTACGAGCCCGAGGAAGTCGTCAAGCCCAAGAAGCGATTCATTCCTGCAGGCGTGAAGCTCGTGATGGGTGAGATCGACCGGGTTGGCGCCGAAGAGAACAAGGTGTTTCTCGCCGATGGCACGGAGCTGGGGTACGACCAGCTGGTGATCGCCACCGGCACGACCCCACGGCCAGACGAGACTCCCGGCATGACCGAGGACGAGTGGCGCAAGTCGGTCCACGAGTTCTACACCTACGAAGGTGCACAGGCTCTCCGCGGCGCTCTCGAGGAATTCAAGGGTGGGCGTCTGGTGATCCACATCACCGAGATGCCCATCAAATGCCCGGTGGCGCCACTGGAGTTCACGTTCCTCGCAGACGCCTGGTTCGCCGAGCGTGGAATCCGGGATCAGGTCGAGCTCGTCTACGTGACTCCACTCGACGGCGCGTTCACCAAGCCGGTGGCCTCCAAGGCGCTGGGCGGGATGCTCGAGGAACGCAAGATCGAACTCGAGACGGACTTCATGATCGAACGGATCGACAACGAGTCGAAGGCGATCGTGTCGTTCGACGAGCGTGAGATCCCCTTCGACCTGTTGGTCACCGTGCCTCTCAACATGGGAGCTGACTACATCGGTCGTTCGAAGCTCGGGAACGATCTCAACTACGTGCCGGTCGACAAGAACACGTTCCTCTCGACCAAGTACGACAACGTTTTTGCCCTCGGCGACGCCGCAGATGTTCCGACCTCGAAGGCCGGTTCGGTCGCACACTTCGCCGTCGATGTCTGGGTCGACAACTTCGTCCGCCACATCGCCGGACTCCCGATGCTCGAGCAGTTCGACGGCCACGCCAACTGCTTCATCGAATCGGGTCGCGGCAAGGGCATGCTCATCGACTTCAACTACGACACGCAACCCCTGCCGGGCAAGTACCCGCTTCCTGGCGTCGGGCCCTTCAGTCTGCTGAAGGAGACCGAGATGAATCACTGGGGCAAGCTCATGTTCAAGTGGATGTACTGGAACATCCTGCTCCCCGGCAAGGAACTCCCGTTGCCTGCGCTGATGTCGATGGCAGGCAAGGAGGTGGAGGCCGAATGACCGCCACCATGTCAGAAGCCTCGATCTCGGGGCGCCTCGACAGTCTCTCCGAACAGGTGGCATGGCTCGTAGCCGACGCTCAGTCCCGGCGGGAGGAACGGGAGCGTTGGAGCGATCTGAGCCACGACCTGATGCCGATCGGCACCCAGGCGATGGCGAGTGTCTCCGAGACGCTCGAAGACCTCGATGTCGAGATGGCCGACTTTGCCAGGCTTGGAAAGGCACTTGTCGAGGCGCTCCCCGTGATCGAGGGGGCTCTTGCCCAGCTCGAACCGATGTCGCAGCTCGCGGCGACGGCGAGCGAGTTGTCCGGCCCGGCCTTCGACGCAGTTGTGTCACGGCTGGAAGAAGCCGACCGCAAGGGGTATTTCGCATTCGCAAAGGGCGCGACGGGTATCGCCGATCGAGTCATCACGTCGTTCACCGAGGAAGACGTCATGGCGCTAGGGGACAACATCGTGTTGATCCTCAACACGGTGAAAGACATGACACAGCCCGAGATCATGGGGATGCTCCAGCGCACCCTCCACACCGTCCAGGAACGGGAAGAACCGATGGAGCCGCCCTCGATGCTGGGGCTCCTGAAGGAAATGAGAGACCCTCAGGTCCGTCGTGGGCTCGGGCGCATGCTCGCAGTCCTCCGGTCCATGGGTCAGGACCAATAGAAACACGATTCGGGTCGGCTGACCCGCTCAGGAAGGAGACATCGAAATGTCCGTAGCAACCATCGCAGGCCGTGACGTCCACGTCGACGACGAAGGCTTCATGACCGAGTACGGCGAGTGGAACGAAGAGATTGCCGCCCAACTCGCGACCAACATCGGTATCGAGCTGACCGACGCTCATTGGAAGGCCATCCGCTTCCTCCGCGAGGACTTCCTCGCCGAAGGCGAGACACCAACGCTGCGCCGTGTCACGAACGTGGCGGGGATACCCACCAAGGAGCTGTTCACGCTCTTCCCCAAGAAGCCGGCGAAGAAGATGGCCTACATCGCAGGCGTGCCGAAGCCCGTCGGCTGCGTGTGAGTCCTGGGTCGTCCAGTCGACCAGTCGAATAGGAGAAATACATGACAACAACCGCATCGGCACCCATCCCGTCCTTCGGTGACGAGGATTCGGGTGAACGCAAGATCTGCTTCGTGTGCTCGAAGGGCAACCTCGACATGGCGTATCCCGCCCTCGTGATGGCCAATGGCGCCCTCGGCGAAGGTATCGAGACTCACATCTTCTTCACCTTCTGGGGCATGGACATGATCAACAAGAAGACCCAGGAGCACCTCAAGTTCACCTTCCTGGGCAACACGGCCATGCATCCCGGCAAGAGCGGAATGTCGATGCCGCAGGGCCTGGGCGGCCTGCCGGGTATGACCGCCATGGCCACGAAGATGATGAAGGACAAAATCGCAGCGCTCGATCTCCCCGAGGTTCCCGAGTTCATGACGCTGCTTCACGACATGGGCGCCAAGTACTGGGCGTGCAAGCTGTCGGTGGACATGATGGACCTCACCCGGGAGGACATGATCGATGAGGTCGAGGACATCATCAACGTCACCGACTTCATGGAACTGTCCGAAGGCGCGGAAGTGATCTTCATCTGAGGGCATCGGAGGCGTCGGCAGGCCGGTATGGTCGTCCGGCGCCTCGAAGCCCCGCCCAATCTGACCATCCCCTACAAGGAGAAGCATGACTCCATACCACTTCAGCGTGACGGTGTCCGGTGAGTTCGACGAGGTCGTCGACCGGACCAAGAAGGCCCTTGCCGCCGAGGGTTTTGGTGTGCTCACCGAGATCGACGTGGCGGCGACGATGAAGGACAAGCTCGGTGTCGACCGCGAGCCCTACCGGATTCTCGGCGCCTGCAACCCACCGATGGCGCATCAGGCCATCGAGGCCGATCCCGCCATCGGAGTGTTGTTGCCGTGCAACGTGGTGGTTCGCAAAGAAGGCGACGGGCGAGTCCTCGTCGATTTCATGGACCCCGAGGCGGTGCTGGAACTGGTCGGCAAGCCCGGTATCGACAAGGTGGCGGGCGAAGTCAGGACCCGACTCGAGATGGCCCGCGACACCCTTGCGATGAGCTGACGGGCGACTACCGATGACCGGCCCCATCGTGCGACGCTGGCTGGTTCGTCTCGCCATCGTTGCGGTCGGCGGGTTGCTGGTGATCCAGGTGATCCCATACGGTCGGGATCACTCCAATCCGCCCGTAGCCGTCGAGCCGACATGGGACTCACCGGCAACCCGCGAGCTTGCGGTGCGGGCGTGCTTCGACTGTCACTCGAACGAGACGGTGTGGCCCTGGTATTCGAATGTGGCGCCAGCCTCCTGGCTCGCCCAGCATGATGTCGAGGAGGGCAGGGCCATCCTCAACTTCAGCGACTGGAACGGTCCGACCAGGCGGTCTGACGAGGCTGCAGAGACCGTGCGCGAACGTGAGATGCCGCCGCTCTACTACCTGCCCACCCACCCGGACGCCCGCCTCGACGATGCCGAGCTGTCGGCGCTGGCGGACGGACTGACCAGGACCCTGGGATCCGACGATCGACGCGGTGGCTAGCTTACTAGCCTACTAGGTTGCTAGCATACTAGGTCGCCGCGGTGCGACCGGAGGACCGATGACCGAACGCAGACAGTTCAACGTCTACCTGCCGGTAGAACTGGTGAGGGCAGTGAAGCTGGCAGCGCTCGAGGCGGAACAGAGCTTGTCGCTGTGGGTGGAAGAAGCGCTCCGAATCGCCATCGAACAGGAGCAGAACTCATGAGGGTGCAGACCATCGTCTACGTCAGTGCGATGGACCCGGCTGTGGACTGGTACCGGAAGGTGCTCGGCTCGGATCCTGTGACGCAGGGAAGTCACTGGGCGAGCTTCCGAGTCGGCGACGCCAACCTCGCGCTCCACTACGTCGAAGAGACGGCGCCGGCCGGGAAGGTCGAACTGTCGCTGGTCGTCGCTCAACCCCTCGAGAACCTGGTGGCCCGGCTGGCGTCCGTGGGAATCACCCCACAACGGGGGATCGTGGACGAGACCTTCGGTCGGTCGCTCCAGCTGAGGGACCCCGAGGGCCTCCTCATCCAGGTGAACGAACACGATCCGCAGTTCTCTCACGACTGACCGACACCAGGTTGGGTACTCGCCGCATCTGGAGGCACACGACGAGCGGAGAACGCCATTGCCGCCTGAACCGGCCGCCGGGTCGGCGAACCAACCGGGCGGCGACGCTGCTTCTCACGCGTTTCTCATCTCCGGCTCAGATGGTCGTCACGGCGCTCACCGAAGCTGTAGTCGTTCCCTGAAAGGAGTGGAAATGCGAAAGCTGATATTCGCAGTCACTGCCGGAGCTCTGCTTTTCGTCGGAGCTTCCGTCGCAGTTGCCCAGACCGAAGTCGGATCCGACACGGCGGTCGGGCGGGTGGGCGGACTCATTACCGATGTCCTCGAAGACCTCGTCTCCGATGGCACCCTCACCCAGGTCCAGGCAGACGCCGTGGTGACGGCACTCGACGACAAGCGAGCCGAGTTCCGGGCTCAGCGAGAAGAGGTTCGGGCCGCCTGGGACGAGGCGTGGTCCGACGACGTCCTCACTGAAGAAGAGGCAGCGGCGTTGGCCGACTCGGCTCGCTTCGGCGACCGACTCGTCGACCCTGAAGGCCCTCTCGCCGAATACTGGGAGGACGGCCAACTCACTCGCGACGAACTCGAAGAGGCTCGGGGTGAGCTCGGGTTCGGGCGCGGCGGTCACCATCGTGGACCGCGCGGCGGCCTTTCCGACGATTCCGGCGTCGAGCAGGAATCAACTGGCTTCGGTGCCTGAAACGCATCCGTCCGTAGCGAGAGCGCCCGTTCCCACGGGCGCTCTTCCGCGTTCAACCGAAGCGGTATCCGACCGAGCGCACGGTCGTGATCCAGGCGGCACGTTCCTCGCCGAGTTTTGCCCGCAGTCGTCGTACATGTACGTCGACCGTGCGTGCACCACCGAAGTAGTCGTATCCCCAAACCTTCGAGAGGAGCTGCTCTCTCGTCCAGACCCGTCCCTGATGCTCGATGAAGTAACGAAGCAGCTCGTACTCCATGTAGGTCAGGTCGAGGGCAGCCGAATCGAGTGTGGCCTGATAGGTGAGCGGATTGAGCTCCAGGTCGTCGTAGCGCAGAAGACCGTCTTCACCGGCGATCTTGAGCAGTCGACGGACCCGCAACCCGAGCTCGGCAGGATCAGGCGGCGCAGTGACCAGGTCGGCAACGCCCTGGGCCTGCTCCAGGAGCGGGAATTGGGCCGGTTCGGCCACGACGAGGATCGGGAGGCCCGTCGCTTCCGCCAGCCCGCCGATCAGCCGCAGCCGGCGCATCGGCTCGTCACCGAGCTCTACCACGAGTACGGACCACTCACCGGACGTCTCCATCGCCACCGATTCGATCGTATCGATGCTCTCGGTCACGATCCCGGCAACGGCCAGAGCCGATGCCAACGGCTCGGAGCAGTCCTTGGGGTAGACGGCGACATCCATCTATGGATCCAGTCTCAGTGTGGCGCTCGTCATCACAGCACTGGCAGGTAGGTCTCGAGCTCGAAGCGAGAGACATGATGCTGATACTGCTCCCACTCTTTCCGCTTGTTCCGGATGAACCAGTCGAAGACATGATCTCCCAGCGCCCTGCGCATGAGCTCGGAGGACTCCATGACATCGAGTGCCTGCGACAGGGTCTCGGGCAGTCGCTCGATGCCGGCGGTCTGGCGGTCCTTGGTGGAGAGCTCGAACACATTCCCCGGAGCCTCGAACGGCAGCTCATAGCCCTGCTCGATGCCCTCGAGTCCCGCAGCGAGCAGGACTGCGAGCGCCAGATAGGGGTTCGCAGCCGCATCCGGGGACCGGTACTCGACACGCACGCTTTCGGGTTTGCCTCGCTTCGGGGTCGGGACGCGAACCAGAGCTGACTGGTTGTTCCTACCCCACGTGACATAGATTGGAGCTTCGAACCCGGCGACGAGCCGCTTGTAGGAGTTCACCCACTGGTTGGTGACCGCGGTCAGCTCACGCGCGTGACGCAGCAGACCCGCCACGAACTCCTTACCCGTGTCCGCGAGGTCGCTGGCGTCTTCCGTGGCGAAAGCGTTCCGTTCACCCTCGAACAGAGACAGATGGAGGTGCATCCCGGATCCATCATGGTCTTCCAACGGCTTTGGCATGAAGGTGGCGTGGATTCCGTGCTCCAAGGCGACCTCTTTGACCGCAAGGCGGAAGGCCATGATGTTGTCGGCCATCGTGAGAGCATCGGTGTATCGAACGATGATCTCGTGTTGAGAGGGCGCCACCTCGTGGTGGGAGTGCTCGACGGGGATGCCCATCTGCTCCAACGAATTGATCGTCTTGCGTCGGTACTCCTGCGCGACGTCGAGCGGGGTCAGGTCGAAATAGCCGCCATGATCGAGCACCTTCGGCTCCGGACCCGAATCCCCGAAATAGAAATACTCGAGCTCAGGAGCGACATAGAAGGTGAACCCCATGTCAGCCGCCCGGCGAAGATTCTGCTTGAGGACCGTCCGCGGATCACCCGGAAACGGGTCGCCGTTGGGCGTCATGATGTCGCAAAACATCCGGGCGACCTGTTCGTCCTTCCGCCACGGCAAGATCTGAAACGTCGACGGGTCGGGGACCGCCAGCATGTCGGCCTCTTGGATTCGTGCATACCCGTCGATCGACGAGCCGTCGAACGTCATCCCCTCGTCGAAAGCGGTCTCCAACTCCTGCGGGCTGATCGACACGGACTTGAGAAACCCCTGGACGTCGGTGAACCACAGCCGGATGAACCGGATCCCCCGTTCCTGAACTGTTCTGAGAACGTAATCGGCCTGTCTGCTCATGATCGCGTGTGACGCTACTCCGGAACCCATTACCGAGGAAAACATGAAACACGGCTGTAACAGTGATATTCAGGCGGACTTTCGGCCCGCGAGGGTCGACCCCCCGGACGATGTGGGTGATAGTGGTTCACGCCGGCCGAAACAGACGCCGGTCGGCTCTGTAGTTGCAGGCGGACCTTCGGCCCGCTGGGTCGTCCACTCGGATCATGTGGGTGATGTGGTTCACGCCGGCCGAAACAGACGCCGGTCCGCCTGGGCTACCGCCGCGTGTTGCGGTGGAGAGGGAGGCGGGCTTTGGGGGCCGACTTCCGCTCCGGTGTGACGTCCACCCGGTTCATGTGGCGGACATGGTCCACGCCGAGCGGAACAGACGCCGGTCGGTTGTGTTGTTGCAGGCGGGCTTTCGGCCCGCCGGGTCGTCCACTCGGATCATGTGGGTGATGTGATTCACGCCGGCCGAAACAGACGCCGGTCGGCCTGGGCTGCCGCCGCGTGTTGCGCGTCTTCGTCCCTTTGGGGCCAGTCACGGGTTGGTCGTCGGCTGTCTGCTGTCGGCCACCGACTGCGACCGCCCGGTAACCCGGCACTCGCACTGGTGGCGGCCGTCGGTGGTCAGTGGGTTGGCAATCGGCCGTCTGCTGTGGGCCACCCACCACGAGCGTCCGGCAACTCGGCTCAAGCGCGCCAACGACGGCTAGAAGGTCTCCTGGCACCAAGGTGCGGGATCCCAGCCGAACATGTTGTCGGCGAGGGTGAGGGCTTCGGGTGTTCCGGTGAGCCTGCCGGCCCTCGAGAGTTCCCGGAATCTGGACCTACCCAGGTAGCACGCACTCAGGTCTTCGATGTCCAGGTGGATGTCGGCCTCTCCCACGTGGGAGCCCACCGAGGCTCTTCCATCCACCACCTCGAGGCGGCGAGTTGTGAGTGTGCGATCCGACGGGTCGTGGATGGTCATCGTCAGTGACCCATCCGACGCGTATGTGCGAGCCCTCAAGGCGGCGTCGACGTCGAGGATTCGAAGCCACATCTGGTCGACGATCCTGGGAGCCGACCTCCGACTTCCGTCGAGTAGGGAGAACAGGGGGTCGTCTTCCGGCACGTTGTGTGCCGTGATCCTTGCGGTGAGGTCGTGACCGAGAACGAAGGACCACAGGGAAGCCGATGCCTCGGGTGTGGTGCCGATGAGCTCGCGCACCCTGATCTCACCGTCGCCGTGGTTATCGCTCCAGGGCCCTGCCTTGATCCGGTACTGGACGTAGCCCTCCACTGTGCCGGAACGTTCGACCACCGCATACCTGAAGGCCGTGGCTCCTTCCCGATCCGACTCGCGATCGCGGAGCCGTCGCTCCCACCACGCCTCGTTCCGGGCGTACATTCCCGGCCGCCGGCTCAGCTCGACCTCGTACGGGGATCGAACCAGCTCGAGAATGTCGTCGGCCGGGACCATTCGGACGGGGAGGGTCTCGGGAGCCAGCCGGTGGAAGTGGGCATGGTCTCGTTCGATGGTGACCTGGGCGGACACCGTCGCCATGCCAAACCCGAAGCGGTGGTAGATCGCAGAGTCGGACGCCCAAAGAGCCGCCATCGACTCGCCGCGCTCGCGGACTTCGTCGAAGTGCGCCTCGATCAAGCGACGCAAGGCACCCCGTCGGCGATGGCTCGGGAGGACGGTCACCATCGTGGTGCCGCCGACCGGCACCCGGGCGCCTCCCGGCACCGTCATGGGGAGGGTGAACGCTCCGAGGGTGCCCACGATTTCGTCTCCGTCGA
The DNA here is from genome assembly GCA_963792365.1 of uncultured bacterium. Lineage (GTDB taxonomy): Bacteria > Actinomycetota > Acidimicrobiia > Spongiisociales > ZC4RG35 > JAOUGY01. The sequence continues at coordinate 423,705 of CAWBVW010000004.1, read as the reverse complement.
AGGCGCATCGGGCTCGGTCGACCTCGAAGACACGTCTGAACTCGGCCACGCGTGACTCTCGATCATCCGAGGAGAGGTCGAAGCCGAACGGCGTCGCCATCGCCAGGAGAAAGCGCTCGACATCGGCGGAAGCGATCCCACCGATCCGGATGTCCATCAGCCGGCCTCGGCGACTGCCTGTGTGAATGCCGAGACCGCCTCGTCGAATCGGGTCACCGATTGCCGACGCTTGTCCGGTCCCGATGAATTGACGAGGCCGTCCAGCGCCGCCTCAGCCTGGTTGGCTGCCTGATTCGCGGCCTGTACGAGGGTGTCGTGGGTGGTGGCCATGCCCTCGGGGACCGACACGGCGGTCACGCGGTCACGCCACTCGGCGACCGAATCCCGCACCTGGGTGAAAGCGGCCTGTGCGTCGCCGTAGCTGACCGAGCTGTCCTCCCACCCCGAGTTGGCCGAGGCGAGCGTCGCCTGGAAACCAGTCAGCTCGGTTCCGAGCACCGACATCGCCTGCACGTACGCTGCAACCTCCGGTGATGCCGGGACCGTGCTGCCGGGGCTGGCAACGGTGCTTCCCGTTTCGCCGGGTTCGCTTCCGTCGGGGACCGATGTCGAAGGGGTCGACCCGGTGGCGGTCTCGGCGGTGGTGTCGGGGGCTTCGCCCTCTCCCGGGAGCTGATTCACGAAGACGTACGTGAACGCCACCATGCCGAGCACGACGAGCGGAAGCAGCCAGCGGCCGGGACGAGGATCTGGGTTGACGTTCATGGCAGATGCAACGTTAGTAGTGGTCTCGGCGGTTCCCTGGCACGTGGAAGTCTTGCTCCTCGACCGCCGGCGGCGTACGTTGCCGTTGCCGATGCCTGATTCGCACGACGAACGCTACGAGTCCATCCCCTGGGATGCCCTCGTCACCGACGACGCCAAGCGACGGCGCCGATGGGTGATGCTGGCCAGCATGGCGGTGGTGGCGCTGGCGGTTGGCGTAGTGATCGGCCGCAACGTGTGGTGGGCTTCGATCGATCCGACACCGGCCTCCACCGCCGACTCGATCGCCACGATCGCACCCTCGACCTCCTCGACCGAGGCGCCGGCCGAGGCGCCGGCGTCGTCGTCGACAGGGTCGACGGAAGAGACCGCCGCAGAGTCATACGCGTCCTGGTTCGTCGCCGACTACTTCACAGTCGACGGCAGCGATGTCACCCGGCAGTCGGTGATGGATCGGCTCCCGCCCGGGGTCGACCTCCCTGAACCTCCGGAGACTGCGCGCAGTTTCGTCGAATCGGTGTTCCCCATGTCGGTCGAGAAGCTGGCGGAGGGCCGCTATCGGGTGCTCACGGTCGTGCGTGCACTCGCAGCCGCCGACGGCTCGTCGTACCGGCGTCAGCCGGCGCGGGTCGTTGCCGTCACCGTGGAAGTGGGCCCCGATGGGGCGGCGATCGTCGATCTCCCACGTCCCGCCACGCTTCCCGAAGGAGTTGCTGCGGGGTTCGATCTCGAAGACTCAGAGCCGCCCGAGGTCGTCGTCGAAGCAGCCCGGGAAGAGGCGAAACTGTGGGGTACACCGGTCGATCCACCGGTGTCGTCCCAAGTCGGTGATGTGTGGAGAGTGGTGTATCTGGTGGAAGACGCCGAAGGCCTCGTGTGGCCGGTCGCGAGCTGGTTCGACGACACTGGCGCGGCCGTCACCGCGGGTGGCTGACGTCATCCGAAACGTTGCTCGAGGATGGCGGTGGCCGGGTCGACGATGTCGTCCCACGAACCGTTGGGACCCTTCGAAATCGTGACGAAATCGGCTGTCATGAAGACCGACGTCACACCCGGCAGCCCCAGGAGAGCGGTTGCCGTCTCGTCCCCGGTCCCCTTGCCCGCAACGTACGTGGCCGGCCCCCCGACCGGTTGCCCGACGGTGAACTTCATTGCGTTCGGATTTGGAGTGGGTTCAACCGAGACCATGGCAGTGGACAGTAGCCGTCAGCCCGCGACAGGTGGAGGAAGGGGACGGTTGAGGGGCCAGCCCTTTTCGGAGGGACCGTGCGCTCTCAGGTGACGCAGTCGGCCGTAGGCGTCGTCGACTGTGGGGATGGTTCCTGCGGGAATCCACCAGCAGACCGAATAGGCCGCTCCGAGGCGCTCGAACCACTCGCGGCGGCGACGCATGAACTCGCTGTGCGCCGTTCGATACACAAAATGGCGGAGTGAATCGACGTCCTCCCAGATGGAGTAGTTCACGATCATGAGCGGGTCGTCGATTCCGTCGACCGGCACGTAGCTCGAGGATGCGCCTTCGTCGTCGGTGAGGCGCCACACGAATCCAGCGCTCGACTCTGCCAGCTCGTTGATCGGGCCGAGGGCCTCGACGAAGGCGGACGTGTGCTCGTGGTCGAGCGGGTTCAGCAGCCGTGCCACGTTGAGTTGGGCGACATGGTTCGTCATCACCGGTCACCCTATCGGGTGATAGCGGTGCCATCATCGAGTTCATGATGGGAGAACTCGGCGTCGACGTTGGCGGGACATTCACCGACCTGGCGTGGTGGGATGGTCGTCGCCTCCACGTCGGCAAGACCTCGTCGACGCCCGACCAGTCCGATGGGGTTGCGAGTGGATCCAAGCAGCTTCTCGGTGACTCTTCGGTGACCCAACTCGTCCACGGGACCACCGTCGCCACCAACGCGTTGCTCGAGCGGGACGGCGTCGACGTCGCGCTCGTTACCTCTCCGGGGTTCGAGGATGTCATCGAGATCGGTCGTCAGCATCGGCCTTCGTTGTACGACACCGCATCGGAGCGTGCGCACCCGTTGGTCGATCGGGATCATCGAATCGGCTGGACGGAGGGTGCCGCCGATCGGCTGGCGGCGCTCGACCCCGGAGCCGTGGCGATTGCGCTGATCGGGGCCTTTCAGGACCATGGGCTCGAGGACTCGATCGAGGCCTCCCTCTCCGGGCTGAACATTCCGATCGTCAGCTCCCATCAGGTGACCCCGGAGTTCCGCGAGTTCGAACGCACGTCGACCACGGTGGTCAATGCGTTTCTCGAACCGAAGGTGGCTTCGTATCTCGCCCACCTCGACGATCGGGTGGTACCCGACCTCGCCGCCCGGCTGATGGTCATGAGATCGTCGGGCGGTCTGATCGCGCCTCGCTCAGCCGCTCGCCTCTCAGCCTCCATCCTCCTCTCCGGCCCTGCAGGTGGTGTGGTCGCGGCCGCCGCGCTCGGTCGAGCTCTCGGGCGACGACGGGTGATCAGCTTCGACATGGGTGGCACCTCCACGGATGTATGTCGGATCGAGAACGGCCGTCCGGAGGTCGGATACGAGCGAGAGATCGACGGCCTCGTCGTTCGCATGCCGTCGGTCGCCGTCCACACGGTGGGGGCAGGCGGCGGAAGCATCGGCTGGGCCGATCCCGGTGGAGCATTGCGGGTGGGACCACAGAGCGCGGGGGCACATCCGGGTCCCGCCTCGTACGGTCGAGGCGGCGTCCTACCGGTGGTGACCGACGCCCACGTTCAGCTGGGTCGGCTGCGGGGCAGTCTGGCGGGCGGTGTGCTCCTCGACGTCGACGCCGCGCACGCAGCGCTGGCTCGCCTCGGTGAGGTGTTCGGGCTCGACCCATCGCAGACGGCGCTCGGCATGCTGGAGGTGGTCGAATCGACGATGGAACGGGCGGTGCGGGCGGTGTCGGTGGAAGAAGGGGCGGACCCCGCCGACGCAGCTCTGGTGGCGTTCGGGGGTGCGGGCGGTCTCCACGCAACGGCGCTTGCTCGGCGTCTCGAGATGGCGGCGGTCGTGATTCCACCCTTCTCCGGCGTCTTCTCGGCTGTCGGGCTCCTGCTTGCCCCCCCACGGTCCGACGTTGCAGCGACTCTGCTGACCGACGCCTTCGATCGGGTGAAGGACATCGTGGGCGAGCTGATCCACGCGGCGTCCCGGGATCTGGAGACGTCGGCAGGCATCCCCGCGACGGAGATCGACGTGGTGATCGACATGAGGTACTCGGGTCAGGCGCACGAGACCTCCGTCCCCTACCGACACGGCGACACGTGGGACGTGTTGTGCCGGAGGTTCCACGACGTCCACCACGAACGCAACGGCTTTTCGAGGAGTCTTGACCCGGTCGAGGTCGTCACCGTGAGAGCGGCTGCGGTGGGTAGCCCGGCGCTCACCTGGGACGACCTTCCGCCTCATCGCCCGGAGGGTCCTGATCGGCTGGACTCACGCGTCGTGACCGTGGGGATCGGCGAAGCCGCCCAGCCGATGACCGTGCCAGTGTGGCGTCGTTCCGGCCTTCGGCCCGGTGATGAGGTGGTCGGACCGTGTGTCGTGCTCGACGGAGAGGCGACCGCGTGGCTCGACTCAGGTGACCGGGGTGTTCTCCACGAATCCGGGGCGCTGGAGGTGGAGTGGTGATCTCGCCGATTCAGTTGGAGGTTGCCCGCAATGCGCTGTCGGGGATCGCAGAAGAGATGGGGTCTGTGCTCCGTCGGACGTCGTACTCCCCGAACATCAAGGAGCGAGCGGACTGCTCTGCGGCCGTGTTCCTGCCAGACGGGTCGATGCTGGCCCAGGCCGAGCACATTCCCGTGCATCTGGGTGCGATGCCGGCTTCCGTGGCGGCGGTGCTGGAGCGCCTCGGCGCCGAGCCCGGGGTTCAATACGCAGTGAATGATCCGTATGCCGGCGGGACCCACCTCAACGACCTCACCATCGTGAGACCGGTCTTCGCCGGTGGTGAACTGGTCGCCTGGGTGGGCAATCGCGCTCACCACGCCGATGTGGGAGGTGAGAGCCCCGGCTCGATGCCCGCACACGCCGTCTCCGTCGACCAGGAGGGCATTCGTGTAGCGCCGATGGCCGCAGTTCGTGACGGAGCGTGGCTGGACGAGTTCCTCGAACCGTTCCTGGATGCGACCCGCACCCCCGATGAACGGCGCGGAGACCTGTCGGCACAGCTCGGAGCCAACGAGATCGGTGCGGCCCGGGTTCTCCAGCACATCGAACGCGAAGGCATCGACTCGTTCCGGCGCCTGACCTCGGCTCTGCTCGACTACGGGGAGCGTCGTATGAGGGCTGCGCTCGGTCATCTCGACGACGGCGTGTACCACTTCGAAGATGTCATGGAATGGGGCGAGAGAGATGTGACCCTTCGGGTGGCGGTCACCATCGACGGTGGTCATCTCGTTGCAGACTTCACAGGCACCGATGAGCAGATCCCGGCCAACTTCAACGCCGTGGAGGCGGTCACACGATCCTGCGTGTACTACGCCATTCGGGTTGCGACCGATCCCACGATTCCGGCAAACCGCGGCAGTTACCGGGTGGTCGACCTCGTGGCGCCGGAAGGCACCATCGTGAATGCCCGGCCTCCGGCTGCGGTGGCGGCGGGCAACGTCGAGACGAGCCAGCGGATCGCCGATGTGGTTCTGGGGGCACTCGCCCAGGTCGCACCGGACCGTGTCCCGGCCGCTTCCCAAGGAACGATGAACAACATCCTCATCGGGAACGATCGATTCGCCTACTACGAGACCGTCGCCGGTGGCCAGGGGGGACGGCCGATGGGTCCGGGTGCTTCCGGCATCCAGACCGGTATGACGAACACCAAGAACACACCGATCGAATCACTCGAGGCGCATTATCCATTCCGGATAACCCGCTACACCCTGCGGCGGGACTCGGGGGGAGCGGGGAGGCATCCGGGAGGCGACGGGATCGAGCGCGAGATTGCGTTCGAAGAGGCGGCCACCCTGTCGCTCATGGGGGAGCGGAGAAGGTATGGCCCTTGGGGGTTGCACGGGGGTGGGCCCGGCGCGGTCGGGGAGGACTGGCTGATTCGCCGCGACGGTTCCAGGGAGCGTCTACCGGGCAAGGTGACGATCGAGGTGGTGCCAGGCGATCGTTTGCTCGTGAGGACTCCGGGGGGCGGAGGATGGGGTCGGCCTGGCAAGGACGGGGTTTCCGACAGCGGGTGAGCGGCGATGCCGGGCTCTGAGGAGCCCCGGCAAAGCCGCCGCCCCGGGGGGCAGTTCACCGGGATGGGCACCCTGGGTCTACCCATCGAGCGTCTCTGTCAACCCCGGTTCGTCGAAGGCTGAGCCGACGTGACCGGCCTGCATCCCGATGCCCGTTGCCACGCACGACTGAACTGACGTCGAGGAGTTTGAGGTTCAGCGCTCGATTGCTCTGTGAAGGAAAGCGGCCATCTGGCCACGGGTGACCATTTCGTCGGGGCAGAAACGATCACTCGCGCAGCCCGTGGTGATCCCGGCGGCCGCCAGACTCTCGATGTCGGCCTGGAATGGAGTCGAGTCGTCGTCCTCGAAGGTGTCTGCGGCAACCTCCGGCAAGCGCAGCGCTCGGGCTATGAACGCCGCCATCTGGCCTCGGGTGATGGGATCATCGGGGCAAAATCGATCGTTCTCCGGTGGATTGCACCCGGCTGTGATTCCGGCGCCGACCAGGCTCTCGATGTCCGCATGGAACGGCGTGGCGCCGTCGTCGAGGAAGGTGTCACCGGGTACGGCCGGAAGATCCAACCCCCTGTTGAGAAATGCGGCCATCTGGCCACGAGTCACCGGGTCCTCAGGACAGAAGCGATCGTTGTCCGGTGGATTGCAGCCGGCTGTGATACCGCTGGCGCCAAGCCATCTGATGTCCTCCGAGAACACGTTGTGGTTCGGAACGTCGTCGAATGGCATCTCCGACCCCAGTTTGTCCGATCGAGGTTCCGGCGGGGGTGGTGCTGCTGGGGGGATGATGTGGAGGAATGACGAGCGGGCCACGTTCCAGTGGGTGGCGAGGTACGAACCCGAAGCAGGGGTGGGATCGAAGTAGTCGTCGCGGTTGCAGTCGAGCCGGAGCTCGAGGCGAGAATCCTCGCATATGCGTTCGACCTGGGCACCGGACCCGTCGTTGTAGCACATGATGTCGTAGTCGTCGGTGCAGTGACCGTTCGTGGTCGAGTGAGGTGCCGATTGTTGTACGGCTCCGAGCATGTGTGTCAGCTCATGGGCTTCCACCAGCCCATCTCGACCCCAGCAGTCCCTGTCGACCCGAGCCCACAGCGCGTACGCACCGTTGTTGACGTTCTCCTGGCCTGGACGATCGTCACCAAAGCCGACCGCGATGCCGCAATAGACCGAGGCGTCGACCCAGGTGAGATAGTGGCGCCCGGGCACATCGAGTCCGGCGTCGGAGAGAGCGGCGATCGTCGCCGCGAAGGAGTCGTCGGCCGACGGCGGAACCACCACGGTCTCGACGTCGGCCACACAGTCAGCGTCGTGGACCCACCGGACGGTGAGGTCTGCGCCATAGGGGGCGGATGAGGCGCGGAAGATGACGTCGACATCGGCGATCGCCCGTCGGATCAGAGGGATGGTCTGGGCGGCGCGGTTGGACTTGTCGGCGGCAACCACGTAGACGGCCTGGACCCGGTTGCCCGAAGTGCCGTCGTCGACACAGGTCACCGTGGGATCGGAAGCAAGTGAGTACGCACCGGCCGAGTATGTCCTGGGGGCATGGTCGGGCACGGGATCGGGCCCGTGGGTACAAGCGACGGCGCCAGACGGCAGCGTGATGGGCGTGCCATTGGGGCAGATCGGCTCGGAAGCGCCGGCCGGGATTCCCAGCAGCGCCATCATCGAACCTATCACCATCCATGTGAATAGTCCCCTCCGGGACCACGGCATCCGTGCCATGGGGTTCCCGTCGGACGCACACCCCCGGAATCAAGTGGTACGGCACCCGGCACTGTGAACCGGTCGCAGTACCCTGGTCGGGGTGAGCCTCTTGGAAGACTTCGTGGCACTGCTCGGGCCCGACCGGGTCCTGAGTGGAAACCTCGAGCGTCAGCTGTACTCGAAGGATGCGGGGGTCTTTCGTGGGGAGACGTCGATGATCGTCATTCCCGAGTCGACGGCCGAGGTCGTCGAGATCGTTCAGATCGCCGAGAGACACGGCGCAAAGATCGTGGCTCGGGGTGCCGGTACCGGGTTGGCAGGCGGTGCGTCTCCCCTGGACGGGTCCATAATCGTGTCGCTGACCCATCTCAATGCCATCGAAGACGTCGACCTCGACGATCGCGTGGCGTGGGTGGGACCAGGCGTGATCAACCTCGACCTCTCCCGGCACACCTCACCGCACGGCTTTCATTTCGCCCCGGACCCATCCTCTCAACAGGCCTGCACGATCGGCGGGAACGTCGCCAACAACTCCGGCGGGCCGCACTGCCTCGCCGAGGGAAGCACCGTGAGCCATGTGTTGGCGGTCGAGGTGGTGCTCTCGGGTGGCGAGGTCGTGACGCTGGGGTCTGCGACCCCCGATCCGATCGGATTGGATCTCAGAGGGATCGTCGTCGGCTCTGAAGGAACGTTCGGAATCGTCACGCGAGTCATGGTGAAGCTGACCCCGAATGCCCCTGCTGTGCGCACCCTGCTGGCGGCCTTCGACACCGTCGAGGCCGCCGCCGCCACCGTTTCGGGAGTCATCGCAGCCGGCGTCGTGCCTGCTGCCCTCGAGATGATGGACCGCCCCATGACCCAGGCGGTCGAGAATTGGCTTCATGCGGGGCTTCCGACGGACGCCGCCGCCATTCTGCTCGCCGAGGTTGCGGGCGGCGAAGAGGCGGTGGAAGCGGAGGCGGAAGTCATTCGACGAGTGGCCTCTGAGAACCGGGCGGCCTCCGTGCGTCTCGCCGAAGACGAGGCGGAGCGGGCGCTTCTGTGGCGAGGCCGGAAGGCAGCCTTCGGGGCCGTCGCCCAAGCGGCCCCGGACTACTTCCTCCATGACGCCGTCGTGCCGCGTACCCGGCTGGTCGAGACGATGACCGAGATCTACCGCATCGCCGAGCGGAACGGCATCACGATGCTCAACGTCTTTCACGCCGGCGATGGCAACCTCCATCCGTTGATGGCGTTCGATGGAGCGGAACCGGGCACCTGGGAACGGGTCCGCAGTGCGGCGGAGGAGCTCATCGAGGTATGCGTGGCCAAAGGCGGCGTGCTGACCGGCGAACATGGGATCGGAATCGAGAAGCGTGATTTGATGCCGTTGATGTTCACTCCGGAGGACCTCGACGCCCAGGCGCGTCTCAAGGAGGCATTCGATCCCATGGGCACGTTCAACCCCCAGAAGGTTCTCCCTCGAGGGTCGAGGTGCTTCGACTTCGGGCGACCGATCCCCGAGGGGACTTGGGTGTGACGCTGGACAGGAAACCGCTCGCACAGCTCGAAGGCTGCCCCAGGGATCTCGTCACTGCTCTCCCGGCGGCTGCGCATCACTTTGCCCCTTCGAGTACCGATGAGGCGGCCGAGATCCTGGCGGCGGCCACGGATGAACGGGCGCCGGTGTTGTTCCATGGTGCGGGAACCCGCCAGGGTCTTGGTCATCCGGTCCTCCCCGATGTGGTGGTTTCGACGTCGCGCTTGGACCGCATCATCAAATGGGAGCCTGAGGATCTCACCGCGGTCGTCGAGCCGGGCGCGTCGGTGCGGACCATCGAACAGGAGCTCGGTGCCCGAGGACAGACAGCCGGACTCCCCGAGTGGGAGGATGCGGGCTCGGTGGGCGGTGTGGTGGCAACAGGGACCTCCGGGTATCGGCGTGCGCGTTTGGGCCCGACTCGCGACCGTGTGCTCGAGGTGTTGATGGTCACGGGCGACGGACGCAAGATCCGAGGAGGCGGCCAGGTCGTCAAGAACGTGTCGGGGTACGACCTTCCTCGCCTGGCCACAGGCTCGATGGGGCGGCTGGGTTTGATCGCTTCGATCTGCTTCAAGCTGTGGCCGCTGCCGGAGGCTTCGGCCACCGTCGAGGTGACATCGGCGGCGGCGGCATGGCGCACCCTGTACCGACCCTTGGCGGTTCTGGAGACACCCGGTGGATCGTGGGCGTTCCTCCAGGGCACCGGCGCCGAGGTCCGCTCCCAAGCCGCACTGCTCGGGGGTGCAGTGAGCGAAGGCCTCGACTGGCCGGAGCCTCCCGCAGGCGCATTTGCATGCTCGATCCGGGTACGCCCCAGTGATCTTCGCCACGCAGTCGAACTTCTCGGGTCCGGATGGAACTACGTGGCCCAGCACGGCGTCGGCGTGATCGATGCCGCGACCGACGATCCGGATGCCGATGAGATCATCCTCTTGAGACGCTGGGCGGAAGAACACGACGGGGCGCTGGTCGTCTCCAGGGCGGGTCCTGTCGAAGTCGACCCCTGGGGGACCCCACCGCCGGCTCTGGGGCTCCAACGCAGGATCGTGTCGGGGTTCGATCCCTACGGCATCGCCAACCCTGGCCGTCTGCCGGGTGGTGTCTGATGCCCTTCGTCACTCCTGACGCCCCGAGGGCCCGAGAGGTTCAGGCCTGTATCCAATGCGGCCTGTGTCTGCCGTATTGCCCCACGTATCGCCTCACCGGTAATGAGATGTATTCGCCCCGCGGCCGGCTGTCGGCAATGAACGCCGTGATCGAAGGACTGGCCGAGGTGGACGAGGCATTCGACGATGCGCTGTCGACGTGTCTCGGGTGTCGTGCGTGTGAAGCCGTGTGTCCGGGGCTCGTTCCGTACGGCCGGGCGTTCGAGGGTGCGAGGGCGGAACTGGCCGAGCAGCGGTCCACCTCGATGCGCAAAGTGAGAGCGCCGGTGCTCGGCAGGATTCTCGGGTGGCGGTGGGCCGTGGCAACGGCGACGGCCGGCGCGGCGGTGATTCAGCGGCTGCCGATCAGCGGATTGCTGCCGCGCGACCTCGGCAGGAGTATCGCCGGCCTCCGTCGAATACCGATCCGAAGGACCACGTGGGTGGGCCGTGTGATCGAGCCGCTCGGCGAGCAGCGAGGCACCGTCGGTCTCCTCGCAGGGTGCGTGATGGATCCCTGGTTCGGTGACGTGCACGAGGCCACGGTCGGGGTGCTGAGGCGGGCCGGCTACCGGGTGGTGGTCGATGAGTCGCAGACGTGCTGCGGAGCCCTCGCCGCCCACGACGGGCAAGCAGACGAAGCGCGCCGGTTCGCCGAGCGGAACGTCGATGCGTTCTCCGATGTGGATCTCATCGTCTCGGACGCCGCAGGGTGTACGGCCCACCTGAAGGAGTACGGGCACTGGGCCGGAACCCGTGGCGGGGAGATGGCGAGTCGAGTGCGTGACGTGACCGAGTTGGTGGCGAGTCTCATCGACGATGGGGCCCTGCCGACGTTGGCGGGCGACGGCTCCGATGTGGCGATCCAGGATCCATGCCATCTGCGTCATGCACAGAGGATCGTGGAACCGCCCCGCCGCATCGTGGCGGCGTCCGGCCTTCGACCCGTGGAGATCGACCCGGATGGTCTCTGTTGTGGAGCCGCCGGTGTCTATTCGGTGCTCAATCCGGTGATCTCCTCGGAGTTGGGCAACAGAAAGGCCGCTCAAGTTCGTGGCACGGCGGCGAGGGTCGTGGCATCGGCGAATCCCGGGTGTGAGATGCAGCTCAGGGGGCATCTCGGAGGCGATGTCGAGGTCATCCACCCGGTGGAGCTGTACTGGCGAGCGTTGGTTGCCGGCGACCGGTACCCTTCCCGCCGGAGGTGATGCGTTGGACACGGCTCAGGTGATCGGCTCGCACCCGCAATCGGTCCGCTACTACCTGCGGCTGGCAGCGGGAACGTTTCGCACGATGCTCGACATCGGCATGCTGGCGCTCGGAACGGGCATGATCGGGCTTGCCTTTGCCGTCGTACTCGACGCCCTCGACCTCGCCACGATCGGGCTCCCGCTGTCGACCACTTCGTTGCTCGGATCGGCATTGGTGATCGGAGTGATCGGAGCATTCGCTCTCGGCATCGCGTCGGAGGGTGGCTACGGGGCAGCGGAATCGGTGGGGCGCTACCCATCGCTGGAGATCGCCATCGGGCGGCTTCTCGGGAGCCTCGTCATCGGGTTCCTGTTCTTGTTCGTGGCATCCCGCACTGAATCGTTTGCAGCCGATTTCACCTTGCCGCTCCGAGCGGCGCATGAGATGGTGCGAGCCGCCGGCTCCGCAGGCGCGCTGATCACGCCTTTCGTGGGTGTTCCGGTCACCTTCCTGTTGCGCCGGGCGCTCGAGGGATACGGGATCGCCGAGCAACTCGAACTGCCTCTCCTCTATCTGGTGTGGACGGTGGCCGCGCTCCTCATGTACACGATGCCCGCAGCCTGAGTGGGGATCGTCGACTTTCTCGTCTCGGACCGTGCCCGGCGGGTCCTGAGTGAGTTCCATGCTCGGCCCTTCGACCCGATCCGGGACGTTCCGGCGCTGAGAAAGCACTTCTCGACAGAGGAAGCATCGGCCCTCGCCGAGATGATGGCCGGGCGGTCTTTGGCTCGCTCCAAGTTCGGTGATTGGGCAGATCAGATGGTGTACACCCTCGAGGCGGTACAACAGGCCACGCCCCGCCAGGTGGCAGAGCATCGAGCAAAGAGGTTCCAGGGTCGAGCTCTCGTCGCCGACCTCGGATGCGGGATCGGTGGAGACGCTATGGCCTTGGACGGTCAGGTCCTCGGTCTCGACGTCGACATGGAGAGGGTGGCGATGAGTGTCCACAACGTGGCGATGGCAGGGGGAAGGCTTTCGGGAGTCAGGGCGGACCTGAGCACCCTTCCTCCGTTCGGGGCGGATGCCGGATTCGCTGATCCCGCCCGGCGTGACCCGTCGGGAAGGAGGGTGTTCGATGTCGAGAGGTACAGGCCTCCGCTGTCGTTGTTGATGGAGCGCTGGGCACCGCTCTACGGGGCGTTCGCCATGAAGGTCCATCCAGGCGTCGCCCACGATCAGATCCCCGAGGTAGCCGAAGCGGAGTTCGTCTCCCTGGATGGGGACATGCGGGAAGCATGCCTCTGGATCGGAGACTTTCGCTCGACCGAGCACACTCGGGCAACCGTTCTGCCATCGGGCCAATCGCTCGCAGGCACCCCTTTGAGCGTCGCGCCCACCGAGGGCGCGGTCGGCGCCTGGCTCTTCGAGCCCGACCCCGCGGTCTTGCGCGCAGGGTTGGTGGGTGATCTCGCTGTGATGTTCGGGCTCACGGCGCTCGATCGGACGATCGCCTATCTCAGCGGCCCCGATCCGATCGACTCACCCTTCCTCGAGGGATTCGAGATCGAGGATCTGTTGCCCTTCAACGGCAAGCGGATCAGGTCGTACCTGCGACAGCGCAATGTCGGGCAGGTCACTGTGAAGAAGCGAGGTACGGCGGTCGATCCTGATTCATTCCGGCGAGGACTCAAGTTGAGCGGGACGGAGCACCGGGTGGTGGTTCTGACCAGATCGAGAGGAAGACCGGTTGCCGTGATCTGCGTTTCCGGCGGGTGAGGGATCAGAGCGGTCGGGCGAAGATCGTGCTCGAGGTCACGACGAACCCGGCGTGCTCCAGCGCTGCTCGCATCCACGAGAGCCCAGGGCTCATGACACGCGCGCGCTCGACCCGCGATCCGTCGGCGAGATCGAGTACGGCCCGTACCAGTCGCACGGCGTCGAGGTCGGTGGTGGACAGCCACGGGATCGTCATCTCGCCCTTCTCATCGATGTCGACCATCGCCCACCCCGACGGGCAGTGCCACAAGCGGCGGCCGGTGGCCGCGGCAACGAGGTCCTCCGGACGGAGTCTGCGGAAGTGCCAGCCTATGGGAAAGAGCTCCCTGGCCCGCCGGGCCGAGTCTGACGAAGCCCATGCCATCCAGGCCATGTCCGCTTCGGTGGCGCGACCTGGCGTCAGACGCTCCTCGCCAGGGACACGTCGACCGCCGTTGGTCTGCGGTACCACCTCAGATCCCATTTCCAGGACCCCCGCCATCCATGGCGCAGCAGGGTGGTAGCCGATCTGCTCCACCTGCCGGCGTGCCGCCTCATTCCAGTCCTCGACCATGAGGCGAGCTACCAAGGCGCCGCTTCGGGCAGCCCACGCGCAACCAGCGTCGTTGAGGCTTCGACCGATGCCGAGCCTCCGATGGTCGGGGTGAACGCGTGCGCCATGCAGCCAAGCCTCGTTGGGTGACAGCAGCAGGGTTCGCGCCACGGCGACCGGGACATCGGAAGAATCGACCGACACCAGCACCACGCCCCGATCGTCCTCGAGCCATTCGAGGAATTGATCCGTCACGTAGTCGCCCCATTGGAACGTGTCCTTGGTGAACCCGGCGATCGCAGTGAGGTCTGCTGGGGTCGCCGGTCGTATCGCGTACGAGTTCATGGCGCTACGGGCAAAGTCAATCGGAGGCGACTGCGTCCGCCGGAGTGCTGATAGCGCAGGGTTCCGCCCATCAGGTGGGCGAGTTCGCGCGAGACGTTCAACCCGAGTCCGACGGATTCGACATGGCCGGCCCGGGCGGCTCGGACGAAAGGCTCGAAGATCTCGTGTCGAATGTCTTCGGGGATCTCGGAGCCGTCGTCGGAGACCTCGATGGTCGCTGTACCTCCGTCGACTGCCACGATCACGGCGATGTTGCTACCGCCGTACCTGACGGCATTCGTGAGGAGGTTGCGGGCGATCTGGCGGACCCGACCAGGGTCGCCCAACGCCGTCGCCTGCCCGGAGATCGACACGTCTCGGAGACCAAGACTGTCGATGACACGCGCGACTTCGCCGGCCAACTCCACTCGTTCGGACCTGACCTTGAGCCCGACCGTGCGTCCTCGTGCGGCTACGAGTAGATCCTCGATGATGGCCGACGCCTCGCGGCTCTCTGTGAGCGATGAGGCCGACCATCTCGCGGACTTCGTCGTTGCTCAGCTCGCCCCAAGAATCGGCGATGACGGATGACAGGCCCATGACCGCGGTGAGCGGAGTTCGAACCTCGTGCGACACGGTGGCAACAAACCTATCGGTCTCGCGGACGACGCGCTCGAGGTGCCTACGGGCCTGCACCTGCTCTGTCGTGTCCCTCATGAAAACCACCTCTGACAGGCGGCCCTCTATCGCCAAGGGCGCCGTGACGACATCCACGTCGCGGACGGTTCCGTCGGGCCGGTTGATCTTCGAATCCTCGCCCACCAGTTCGGCGATGTGGGAGCCCTGGACGCTGCGCGCCGACCGCCCGAGGAGATGCTCGGCTGCGGGATTGACCCGTGCCACCAATCCGTCGACGGTCACGAGCATCGGATCATCCGATCGCTCCATGAAGGCCCACCAGCGACGAGTCGAGTCCTCCACCCTGGAGGCGGCCAGCCCGTACATGCCGAGCAGACGGCGGACTTCGACGACGCCCGCGATGCCGATCACGATCGTCATGATGACGGCAGCGTACGTGTCTGCCGGTGCGGTGAGCGTGGGCACGAACCGGGGAGTGGAGATGACGCCCTTCTCCATGAGCAACAGCGCAATCACTGCGGTCAACGCCACGGCTCCCACTGGCACGATGACGGTCGGAGGCTTGCCGATCGACAGCGTGAGTGCGGCGACTCCGAGGGCGAGGCCCCCGAGGAGCAACGAGTCGGCGATCAGCGCCAACGTGAGGACGGCAAGGGCATCGAAGCCGACCGCGCCCCAGAACACGATTCGCTCGAGACGGCGACCTGGCACGGCGAAGATCAGGCCGCCCAGGGCGAAAAACACGGGTAGCGCAGGTTCATCGAGGTAGCCGGCGAGTGTCGACGCGATGAGCAACGCAGCAGCGGCCCCGTACGCAATCAAACGTACCCGGATTCGCTGCCGCCGAAAACTGGCCGAGAGCGTGCCAATCACCGCCATTGTCACCCGCAGGTTGAGCCCGTCCGTGCCTCGGAGTGCTTGCGATCCGCGGACGGTGGCCCCCTACAGCCTCCCCGCGAACGGGGAGACCTTACCGTTCTGACGGCGCAGAATCCATGTCGGCTACATCCGCTCAGGAATCTCGATTCCCAAGAGCGTCAACATCTGGTCGAGTTGCCTTCTCATCGTGTCCACGAGCAACAACCACGACCCTCGCCGTGCTGGGTCGGGCTCCGACATCACATGGCATGCGTCGTAGAACCTGTTGAACGTCCCAGCCAACTCGTACGCGTATTCGGCCAAGTGATTCGGTGCCCGCTGTGAGATCGACCGGTCGAGGATCTCCGGGAAGCGCATCAGTTCGAGGATCAGATCACGTTCGGCCGAGACCGAAGGTGGCGCAGGTTCACCCGCGACAAATCCTTGTGCTCGGGCCCGCGCCAGCAATGACCCGGCCCGTGCCGCCACGTATTGGATGTATGGCCCGGTCCGACCCTGAAGTTGGGTGAACCGATCCAGGTCGAATGAGTAGTCGGACGTTCGATGATTCGACAGCTCGCCGTATTTGAGGGCCGCGAGCCCAACGCGACGTGCGATCTCGTTTCGTTCGCTCTCGGAGTACTCCGTCGCAATCTCGGACTCGGCGAGGCGGGAACCTGCACGATCGATCGCTTCGGCGATCGTTGCGCTCAGGCGGGGGATACCCCCCTCTCTCGTCTTGAACGGCCGGCCATCGGGACCGTTCACGGTGCCGTTCCCGGGATGCTCGAGGATGACGTCGTCGTCGGCGAGTCCACCCTTTCGCGCTGCGCGGAACAGCTGCTCGAAGTGCAGCGATTGCCGCTGGTCGACGACGTAGATGATCTCCTTGGCGGCCAGGTCCTCTACCCGCTCCTCGATCGTCGCGAGATCGGTCGTGGCGTAGGTGAAACCGCCCCGCGAATTCACCAACATCAGAGGCGGAATCTCCTTGGCGTCGTCGGGTTCCGAGACTGGGATGATGACAGCACCGTCGCTCTCCACCGCTACCCCCGACGCGATCAGCCGATCGACGAGCGGAGCGATGCGCTCGTGAACCGAAGCCTCTCCGAGCCAGAGGTCGAAATCGACTCCCAGAGCGTCGTAGACCGACTTGAGGGCCTCTACGGACACCGAGCGAATGTGGTTCCACAGCGCCCGATAACCGGGGCGGCCGTTCTGCAGTGCGACCGTCGCGCTCCGGGCCTTGGCGGCGAAGTCGGGGTCGTCCTTGACCCTTGCAGCGGCGAGGGGATACATCTCCTGGAGGTCCTCGATCGAAACCGGTGAGGTTTCGGGATAGCCGGCGCTGAGGTCAGGATCGAAGTAGGGGAGGTCGGGCTGACGATCTCGGAGCTCTGCGATGAGCTGGCCCATTGGAGCGCCCCAGTCACCAAGGTGGACGTCTCCGATCGCGTCGTGTCCCACGAACCCGAGCATCCTTTTGAGGCTCTCGCCGATGAGAGCCGTCCGGAGGTGCCCGACATGAAGGTCCTTTGCCACGTTGGCGCCGCCGTAGTCGACGACGATTCGGTGGGGATCCGAGGCCGAGCCCACTCCGAAAGTCTCGTCGCTCGACAGTGCTCCGAGACGTTCTGCCAGCAGTTCGTCGGTGACGTCGATGTTGATGAACCCGGGGCCGGCGACCTCGACGCGACCGATCATCGGGTTGGCCTGGATCGTCACCACCACGTCGTTTGCGATGTCGCGTGGACTGCGCTTTGCGGCCTTGGCGGCGGCCATCGATCCGTTGCACTGGAACTGGGCCAGCTCCGGACGCTGGGACACGACCACCGCTCCCAGACTCGGGTCGAGACCGATTTCGGCGAACGCGTCGCCAACCAGCGTTGATAGATCAGAGAGCAGGGACATGACATCCGCAGCGTAGACCCGGAGGCACCCTGGTCGGGTCGACCGTTGCCCGGGGGCCTTCCCACGACGGGCCGGCAATGCGGCGCCCCCGGCCCCGCTTCCAGTGCTTGCCTCAATCCGTCTCGGGCCGACTGGTGACTCGTGGAATTGACTCCTCTTCCGATGTTGGAGGACGACGAATCCGGGGCGCTCGCGATCCTCGGTGAGATCGTTCACGTCCAGCGCGAGTACATGCGCGAGGGCGATCCACAACGCATGTGGGACGAGCTGTTGTCGGCGCTCATGCGCACCACGGCAAGCGGGGGCGGCTTCATCGGAGAGGTGGAGTGGAGCGCTCGGGGGATACCCAGTCTCAACACGCGCTCCATCGTGTGGAACGGTGAATCCGGATCGACGGTCGCCCCACATCCGGACGTCGGCCTGTTGGTCTCCCGCATAATCGCCGAACAGGCGCCGGTCATCGTCGATCTCGATGCAGCCTCGGCGACGCAAGGCCGTGGACCGCTCGGGCAGTTCCTTGGTCTGCCGCTCATGTCCTCCGATCGGCTTGTGGGTTTGGTCGGCCTCGCCTCCCCTGCCCAGCGCTACGGAGAGCATTGGGTCGAGCGGCTGCAGCCGTTGCTCTCAGCCTGCGCCAGCATCGTCGAGTCACTCCAAGCCGCATCGGATCGTCACCGGCTGCTCGGCGAATTGGAGCGGACGGCTGGATTCCTCCAGGCGGTGATCAACGCCAGCTCGCACGGCATTCTCGTGATCAACCCGGAGGGCTACATCGAGACTGCGAACCCGGCGGCTCACGAGCTGCTCGACTCGCCGTCGGGCGCCTTGACGGGCCGCCCGGTCACCGACTTTGCGTCGGACGCATCGATCAGACGGAGCCGAGCCCTGATCAAGTGGGTGCTGCGCCACGGCGTCCCCGAGTCCGCCAGCCCCATGGCTATGTCGATCAGAGGCTTCTCCGGCCTAGAAAAGCAGGTTGAGATCTCCGTCGGAGACATGACCCTCGACGGCGAACGACGACTCGTGTTGTTGCTTCATGACATCTCGGAGCGGCTCCAGGCCCAGGCAGCCCTCGCTCGCGCAGCCGAGATCATCGACGCCACCCCCGATCTCATTCTGTGGGCCGATCTCGAGTGTCGAGTCGTGTACATGAACGAGGGGGGCCAGCGGATGCTCGGGTTCGGTTCCGGTCAGCGCGTCGAAGAGGTCACCATTCAGTCGTTGGTGGCGGAGGACCCGGGATCGTTCGACGCCGCCTTGGAGTCGGCTCGCAACACGGGTGTGTGGAGGGGCGAGTTGGCGTTCGCCACGCTGGCAGGCGGCCGGGTGCCGGTGTCGGTTGTCGTGATCGTCGACAACGCCTACGTCGCGGTCCTCGCCAGAGACCTGACCGAGCGCTTCGAGATCGAACGTCTCAAGGAGAGCTTCGTGGCCAACGTGTCTCACGAGCTGAGAACGCCGCTGACGGCCGTAATCGGATATCTGGAACTGCTCGGCGAAGGAATCCTCGGCGAACTGAACGAAGAGCAGGCGGAAGCCATCGAAGTGATGGCGCGCAACGGCGATCGGCTGCTCGACCTGATCGGCGACATCCTCCTGATCGGCTCACTCGATGCGGGCAGCGACCTGATCCGCAGGCCGATCGACATGGGTCGGGTCGTCCATGGCGTGGTGACGTCGTTCGATTCGGTTCGCGAGCGGAAGTCGCTCGATGTGGCGGTCCACTGTGAAGCGGATTGCGTGGTGACCGGCGACGAAGGTGAGCTCAAGACGGTTGCGTCCAACATCGTGGGCAACGCTTTCAAGTTCACACCTGATGGGGGAAAGGTGTTGGTGTCGGTCAAGAAGACGTCGAACTCGGTCGTGGTCGAGGTGGCCGACAGTGGCATCGGGATCTCCGAAGAAGATCTCGAGTACGTGTTCAAACGCTTCTACCGAGGATCGCACGCTCGGACAAGCGAGATACAAGGCGCCGGTCTGGGGCTGGCGATCGTTCAAGGAGTGGTTCAGCGGCATGGAGGATCTGTCGATATCAGTTCGACGGTCGGAACCGGGACCACGGTGATGGTGGTGTTGCCGCCCGGACAGAAAGGCTCGGTATGAGTTACAAGGTGTTGGTCGTCGACGACGATCCAGACGTGCGTCGGTTGGTCGAGATGAAACTGAAGATCGAAGGTATCAGCACCGAGTTGGCCTGCGATGGTGTCGACGCTCTCCGGAGAATGGATGAGCAGGTTTTCGACCTCGTGATCCTCGACATCATGATGCCCGAGATGGACGGAATCGAAGCCTGCCGACGCCTCAGGGCCAATGCGGTCTACGGCCGCGTGCCGGTGCTCATGTTGACGGCCCGAGCCCAGATCGCAGACATCGAGCGTGGGTTCGAAGCCGGAGCCACCGATTACATGGTCAAGCCCTTCAGCCCCCGAGAGCTGAGCGAACGCGTCGTAGGCCTCCTCGACCGTCGCGGCGCGGCGTGAATCCGGTGAGAACGTACTAAGTACTGAGTGATCGGTACTGAATGTTGAGTGACTCGGGACCGAGCGCCTCGCTCCTCGTACGTTCTACCTAGTACCCAGTACCTGGGTATTCAGTACTTCGCCAGCTCCAGCGCTCTCTCTGCGATGCCCTCCGCATTGGGATAGACAGCGTCTTCGAGTGACTGGGCGTACGGCATGGCCGGCAGATCCGGCAAGGCGTACCGCTTGACGGGGGCGTCGAGCCAGGCGAACGACTTGTCCGCGATCTGAGCCGCCACCTCTGCGCCGTACCCACAGAATTCGTTGTCTTCGTGAACGATCAGAGCCCGGCTGGTCTTGCGGACCGAAGCGTCGATCGTGGGCCAATCGAGCGGCTTGAGCGATCGCAGGTCGATCAACTCCGCAGAGACTCCTGCCCGGTCGAGCGCAGGCAGCGCCTCCGCTGCGAAATAGGCCATGGCGCCATAGGTGATGATGGTCACGTCGGACCCGGCTCGCCGGATGGCCGCCCGACCGAGTGGCACCCGGAAGTCTCCCTTGGGAAGCGGGCCCCGCCCCAGCCGATACAGCTTCTTGGGTTCCAGGAACAGCACCGGATCGGGATCCTCGAAAGCCGACCACAGGAGCCCTTTGGCGTCGGCCGGCGTGGAAGGAGTCACGACCTTGAGCCCGGGCACGTGGGCGTAGAAGGCCTCGATCGACTGGGAGTGGTACAACGCGCCCCGGATCCCGCCCCCGTACGGGGTCCGAATGACCATCGGCAGCCTCCACGCCCCATTCGATCGGTAATGCACCCTGGCAACCTCGGACACGATCTGGTCGAACGCCGGGTGGATGTAGTCGGCAAACTGGATCTCGGGGATCGGCTTCCAGCCGGCGGCGGCCATTCCCACCGCAACGCCGATGATGGAGGCCTCGGCGAGGGGGCTGTTGAAGCAGCGTTCTTCCCCGAATTTCTCGGTGAGCCGCTCCGTTGCCTTGAAGACGCCACCCTTTCGCCCGCCGACATCCTCGCCGAACACGACGACGTCCGGATTGGCCTCCATGATCTCGTGGAGAGCCACGTTCACAGCCGTGATCATGTTGGTGGTCTCGCCCTCCACGGCCGGCTCGACGGTCGTCACCGGTTCCGAGGGCTCGACCACCCGGGCGTAGACATGGCTGGTGGGGTCATCGGGATCCTCGGAGCCCTCGGCCTCCGCCACAGCCTTCGACAGCTCGCCGTCGATCCTCTCGAAGATCGCCCGTTCGTGGGTCTCGGACATGAGACGCTCTTCGATCAGATACTGCTTCAGCGTGATCACCGGATCGTTGCGACGCCACTCGTCCACCTCGTCCTTCGTTCGGTACAGGCGGTCGTCGTCATCGGAGGTGTGGGCGTAGTATCGATACGTCTCAGCTTCGATGAGTGACGGACCTTCGCCGGCGCGGGCGCGGTCGACGGCATCCTTCATCGAGCGGTAGACCTCGAGCGGATCATTTCCATCGATCAGATATCCCGGGATCCCGTAGCCGGGAGCTCTGTCTGCGATCCGTCCCGCGATCTCCTGGGTGGAGGGCACGGATATCGCGTATCGGTTGTTCTCGATGACGAAGATGATCGGCAGCCGGTGGATTCCGGCCCAGTTCATCGCCTCGTGCCAGTCGCCTTCGGACGTCGAACCCTCACCGCCGTACACCGCAACCACGGCCTGTTCGCCGCGGGTCATGAGGCCTTGAGCGATGCCGACGGCGTGCGGGTACTGCGTGCCGATCGTGGACGATTGGGTGAACACCCGCCGAGACGGATCCGACCAGTGATTCGGGAGCTGACGGCCACCGGACATCGGGTCCGCCTTCTTGGCGAAGGTCGCAAGGAAGATGTCGACCACTGAGATGCCCCATGCCAGGGCCACACCCATGTCTCGGTAGTACGGAAGGACCCAGTCGGACTTCCGATCGAGCGCCATGGCGCTGGCCACCTGCACGGCCTCGTGGCCAGAGGAACCGACCACGAAGGGAACCCGACCCTGCCGGTTGAGGGCGAACATGCGATCGTCGATCTTTCGCGCCATCAGCATCAACTCGTACATCTCGAGGACGTCGTCGTCGGACAGGCCCAGGTCCTGGTGGTGTAGTTCCCGCTTCATCCACTCCATGCGTCGAATCGTCTCCCGTTCGAGGTCAATTGCGGTCGTCGCCGCTGCGTCGGAACCGGCGCAGATCACCGATGTCTTTCATACGTCGTTTGGCCCTGGCGACGGCCGCTTGATGCGGGTCTACGGCGAGCCTCTCGGCCTCGTCGAGGATCGAGGCTGTGGCGAACCGCAACGCCTCGACCCGATGCGTTGCCCGGGTCTTCTCGTAGCCGCGCATCTCCTCTGCGACATTGATGAGCCCACCGGCGTTGACCACGAAGTCTGGTGCGTACAGGATCCCTCGGTCGGCGATGTCGCGGGAATGCCGATCCTCGAGGAGTTGGTTGTTGGCGCTGCCCGCGATCGCAGCGCAGGCCAGCTTGGGGATGGTTTCGTCGTCGAAGACCGCACCCATGGCACAGGGCGCGAGCAAGTCGCAGTCGACGAAGAGAATCTCGTCGGGCGACACCATCTTTGCCCCGAACTCATCGGCGACGGCCCGCGCCACGGACTCGCGGGCGTCGGAGATGATCACTTCGGCGCGCTGTTCGACGAGCAACTGGACGAACGGCCGCCCGACCTTCCCGACCCCCTGTACGGCGAAGCGCCGCCCGGCAAGGTCGTCGTTTCCCCACAGCCGGTCGGCAATTGCTCGAATCGACGAGAGCAGACCCAATGCGGTCATCGGGGACGGGTCGCCTGAGCCGCCCTCGGCGACCGGGGTACCCAAAGCCCACCGCGTCTCTCTGCGAATCATCTCCATGTCGTGGGCCGTCGTCCCCACATCCTCGGCGGTGATGTATCGGCCGCGCAACGAGTCGACGATCCGACCGTACGCACGCAGGAGCCGTTCGGATGAAGCGGTTCGAGGATCTCCGATGATCACGGCCTTGCCACCACCCAGGTCGAGCCCGGCGGCAGCTGCCTTGTAGCTCATGCCCTTCGATAGGCGGAGGACGTCGAATAGTGCGTCGTCCTCCGAGTCGTACGGGTAGAAGCGGGTCCCGCCGAGGGCGGGACCCAGTGCCGTTGAATGAATCGCCACGATCGTGCGAAGACCCGAAGTCGGGTCGTATCCGAACAGGACCTGCTCATGCCCGTCTGCCTTCACGGAATCGAACACTCGCAAGAATCTTCCTTCTCGAGGGGCGTCCAAGAGTGTATCCGGGGTGGCGGTGTGCGACCCGGGTCCCATGCCACTTTCTGAGCGTCGAGAGGCCCGACACCCCCACCGGCCGTTCATTACGATCGCAACGGTGATCAAGACGGCTCAGCTTCGGGTGTACGAGATGATGGGCGCCGCCGAGGTGACGATCGAGCCGGCTCTGTCGATCAAGGTGCCGCCCCGCCGTGGCCGGTTCGGCATCGAGGGCGAATCGATGAGTGACGATGCCATCGTCACCGAGTGGCGCGGGAAAGAGTACGTGTGCCCGCGCACGCCGATGTTGCGGATGCTCGAAGGTGTCCTCGCCGTGCGGCGGGCATATGGCCGGCTCGGTGGAGGCGCCATCGTCCCCGAGGAGGTCGCCCGCAACGCGAGGCACGAGCTCGATGCGCTGCACTCTGAGCAGCCCGAAGCGCGATCGCACATCCTGACCTCTGCCTGGCACGTTCCGATGCGGTGGTTCGTGCCCTTCCATCCATCCGGCAAGGAGCTCGTCCGACAGAACGGATTCCTCACGATCCGCTACCGCACGGCCCTTCCCGCCGCGCTCGAGCGCCTCGACCGGGCGGTGCAGGTGCTGTCGAAGGCGGAGATCCCCGACACGATGGTCACCGAGATCGAAGAGGTGCTGGCGTGGTTGGAGCCCTTCGACATGACCACCATGGTCGAACTCGACTACGGGGACGTGGCCCTGCTCTTCTCATCGGCAGACCTTGCGTTGGATGACTCCGTAGGCGAGGTGTGGCAGGCGCTCGATGCCCTCGACAAGGGTGAGTGGGAGAAGGCCGGTGACCACTACGGCGCCTTGGTCTATCGCTGGACGGCTGCGATGTCGGTGTCCTACTCCAGCTGACGCATCGACGGCGACCGCCCAAGCGAAGGCACACGCAGTGGGCGGCATGGAGGGACACCGGATCCCCGGTAGACTCGAGAGCGATGACTGAACTCTCCTTTGCAACCCCAGATCCAATGGACTTTCTCGATGTCGACAGCCTGCTGGACGACGAGGAGCGGCTGCTTCGAGACACTGTGAAGGAGTTCGTGGCGGATCGGGTGCTGCCGGACATCTCACACTGGTGGGAGGAGGCAATCCTTCCTCGCGAGCTCGCCAAGGAGATGGGTGCGCTGGGTCTGTTCGGCATGCATCTCGAGGGCTACGGTTGCGCCGGGGTGTCCAACGTCATGTATGGGGTGGCGTGCCGGGAACTCGAGTACGGGGACTCAGGCATCCGATCGTTCGTCTCCGTCCAGGGTTCGCTGGCGATGTACCCGATCTGGGCCTTTGGCTCCGAGGAGCAAAAGCAGACCTGGCTGCCACGCATGGCGGCCGGAGAGGTCATCGGCTGCTTCGGGCTAACCGAGGCCGACTCGGGTTCCGATCCCTCGTCGATGAAGACCCACGCCCGTCGTGACGGTTCCGATTGGGTGATCAACGGATCGAAGATGTGGATCACGAACGGTTCGATCGCCGACATCGCGGTCGTGTGGGCGCGCACCGACGAGGGGATCAGAGGGTTCATCATCCCCGCCGACACGCCAGGATTCTCCGCCCCGAAGATCGAGCGCAAGCATTCGCTGCGGGCGTCGGTCACCTCCGAGCTCGTGATGTCCGATGTCCGCGTTCCCGAGGATTTCGTGTTGCCCAACGTCTCGTCGATGCGTGGCCCACTTTCGTGCCTCAACGAGGCGCGGTTCGGCATCCTCTGGGGTGTGTCGGGCGCCGCCAGGGCTTGTTACGAGTCGGCGCTCGAATATGCCAAGGACCGGCGACAATTCGACCGACCGATTGCCGGCTTCCAGCTCACGCAGAAGAAGCTCGTCGAGATGATGGTGGCGGTGCAGCGATCGTCGTTGGTGGCGCTCCACCTCGGCCGGCGCAAGGATGCCGGCACGCTCACCCCACAGCAGATCAGCTTCGGCAAGTACGACAACGTCCGTCAGGCTCTGGACGTGGCACGAACCGCCCGGTCGATCCTCGGCGGCAACGGGATCACAATGGAGTATCCGGTGTTCCGGCACATGGCGAACCTCGAGACGGTGTTCACCTACGAGGGCACCAACGAGATCCACACGCTCATCCTCGGCAACGCCATCACCGGCCTTCCTGCGTTCACCTGAGCACTCGACTGTTCGCGTCTGCGCCTCGTCGGGAAGATCAGTCTTTCAGTGCGGGCGGGCGCCTTCGCCGGCAGACCACGATCGCACCCAACCCAACCCGTCATCCACGACGGCTAAGCCGCCGCCGCTCACACGCGTCCCGAGACACCCGCATCGAACGAAAACGCCTCTTGACAGGAACCCCGCTCTCTCAGGCATGCCGATCGGCTCAATTCGAATGTGCGAACGTTCTCGCTCCGGAACCGGTGATCTGGGCGGATTCGTGCTGTATATTGTGCTGTATGTCAGCCACTCGTACGCAGGTGTACCTCACTGAGGAGCAGCGCCAACGCATCGACGCCCTCGCAGAAGCCGAAGGCGTGACGATGGCGGAGATCATCCGGCGGGCGCTCGATTCGTACTTCGAAGACGAGACACCCGATCCCGAGCTGGCGCTGGCGGCCACCTTCGGCGCAATTCCGGACGCCACCGTGCCGAGCCGGGATGAATGGGATCGTGGCTGACATCCTCGTCGACACCGATGTCTTCATCGATCACCTCCGAGGCGCCCGACAGCTCGCTCCCGGCCGTCACCGCCTCCACTACTCGGTCATCACCCGAGCCGAGCTCTTCGCCGGCAACACTGCCTCCAATCTGGTCAGCACCCTTCTTGCACCATTCCGGGAGATCCCGGTCGACCGCAAGGTGGCGGAACGCGCCGGACGTATCCGTCGAGAGGCCGGGATTCGGCTTCCCGACGCCCTCATCGCGGCGACGGCGATCGAGCACGGTCTGGGTCTCGCTACCAGGAACCGATCAGACTTCGAGCCGGTGCGCAGCCTCCGGGTGAGGGACCTGTAGGCGCACTCGTACGTGCCGATCTCGGGCGTGCCCGGTGGGCATTCTCGCTCCGGAACCGGCCTCTTGTTAGAACTGGACGTGATTCGGGGGCTCGGCGAGTCTTCGGGTCGGGGTCCTGGATGGCTCGCTCGTGAACCGGCTGCCCGGCCCGGGTTCGGGTTGTGGCTCTTGAATGGCTGGCGGCCTGGACTCCGGATGGGGTGTGGCTGAAGAGAGGTCTGCTCTGCTCGAAGAGGCATTGCCCGTCCCGTCCACCGTCAGGACAACAAGGACGAGGAGGAGAGGGCAATGACTGAGATGATTGTGGGTCTCGATCCGCACAAGGCGTCGAACACGATTGCTGTGTTGGATCGGGATGAGACACTCCTTGTGCGGTGTCGGTTCGATAACACGGCTGAGGGCATGGTTGAGATGCTTGCGGCGGTGGCGGGTTTCCCTACCCGGGTGTGGGCTGTTGAGGGCGCGAACGGTATCGGACGCAGTGTGGCGCAGCGGCTGGTCGCCGCCGGTGAGACAGTGATAGATGTCCCGGCGAAGCTGGCGACACGGGTCCGGGTCTACTCGACGGGGCATGGCAACAAGACGGATGGGGCTGACGCGGTGGCTATTGCTCGGGCAGCTCTGCACAGCAAGCATCTGCGGATGGTGCGTCGCGATGACGCCAACGTGGCGTTGAAGCTGTTGTCGGATCGGCGCCACGAGTTGGTCGCATCGAGGACCCAGTCGGTGTGTCGGCTGCATCGGCTGATCCGCGAACTGGTCCCCGGAGCCTGTCAAGTTGTTTGTGTAAGCGGGCTGGGTCGTGGTGTTCATAGGTGGGGGTTGATGCGGTCGGGGTAGACGAGGGAGAGTTGTTCGAGGGCTTGTTTCCAGTTGGTGGTGATCTGGCCCTCGACGAGGCGGCCGGAGGCCTTGCGCTGGTTGGCGGGTAGCCCGCGTTCTCGGGCGCGTTCACGTGCCCGCTTGTCTTCGATGTTGCAGATCGCCAGCCACAGCAGCTTCACGGCAGCGAGATCATTGGGGAAGTGACCGCGGTTCTTGGTGACCTTGCGGAGCTGATAGTTCAGCGACTCGATCGAGTTTGTGGTGTAGATCACCCTTCGCAGCGCCGGCGGGAACGCCAGGAATGGTGTGAACCGGTCCCATGCGTCACGGAACGCCTTCACCGTCGATGGATACTTCCCGCCCAGATCGGAGGCTTCGAAGGCGTCCAACTCGGCTAGGGCGGCGTCCTCGTTGGCGGCCTGGTAGATCGGCTTGAGCGCCGCGGCGACCCTCTTGCGATCCTTGTAGTTGACGAACCGCATCGCCGCCCGGATCAGATGCACGACACAGGTCTGCACGGTCGCTTGCGGCCAGGTCGCCTCGATCGCTTCGGGGAACCCGGTAAGCCCGTCGCAGCACACGATCAGCACGTCTTTGACGCCTCGGTTGGCGAGCTCGGCGCATACCGACGCCCAGAACTTGGCGCCCTCGCTGGCTTGGACCCAGATCCCCAACACATGTTTGACGCCGTCCATGTCGACCCCGACCGCGAGGTGGGCGGCCTTGTTCCGCACGTGGCCGCCGTCACGGACCTTGACGATGATGGCGTCGAGGTAGATCACTGGATACAACGCCTCGAGTGGCCGGGACTGCCACGCCAGCACTTCGTCGCAGACGGCGTCGGTGACCTTGGAGATCGTCTCGTGGCTGAGTTCGGTACCGATCGTCGAGGCAAGGTGATGGCCGATATCACGGATCGTCATCCCACCCGCATACAGCGACACGATCATGGCGTCGAGCCCATCGAGACGGCGATTGCCTTTGGGGACCAGCATCGGCGTGAACGTGCCGTTGCGGTCACGCGGAACCGCCAACTCGATGTCGCCGACCTCGCTCGCCACCGTCTTGGGGAACGTGCCGTTGCGGGAGTTCGAGAACATGGTCGCGTCCGGATCGCCACGGTCGTAACCGACATGATCCGACAGTTCAACATCCAAACCGCGTTCCAGCGACGCTTTCAACATCCCCTTCAACAGACCCTCTCACCTGCGTCTGACTTCGTGATAGAGATCCGCCGGTTCCTAACCCATCGATGGGAGGCTGTGGGCCTGACCCTGAGGAGGGTATGGGATGAGTGATCAGACGGTTCCTGGTCGTCGTAAGCGGCGGCTGTTGACACCGGAGGAGAAGTGGGAGGCGTTCTTGGAGGTGACGTCCCGGGAGCTGACCCAGTCGGACGCGGCCCGTAAGTGGGGGGTGGACACGTCGGTGGTGATCAAGCTCCGACGCGATGCCAAGGACGCTGCGTTGGCAGCGTTTGCTTCGTCTCGGCCGGGCGGGTCCCGGGATCCTCGTGACGTGGAGGTCGAGATGCTGAGAGCCGAGATCGGCCGGTTGACCGAGGCGATCAAGGAACAGGCGATCGAGTTGGCGTTGATCCGAGGAAAATCGCGTTGGGCCTGAACCTCGCCCGGGTCCCGCTCCGTTGTTCAGGCGAGGTCAAAGAGGGCCTCATCAAGCTGATCGACCAGGCCACCGATTCCGGCTGGTCTCATGCCCGGGCATGCCGGGTTCTCGAGATCTCTGATGTGAGGGTGCATCGGTGGCGTGCCCGCCGCCGTGGTCTTGGCACGCTCGAAGATCTCGCTCCGGGCGGCAACCCTGTGCATCGGATCCTCGATTGGGAACGCCACGCCGTGTTGGAACTGGTCGAAGAGTGGGGACCCACCGACCGGACCCACCGCAAGCTGGCGTATCGAGGTTCGTATCTGGGACGAGTGTTTGTGTCTCCTTCGACATTGTTACGTATCACCAATATTGCTGGAGTGAGGTTGCCCGGTGAGCCGCCCCGACCGGTCCGGCCGGCCCCGGCGCTGCCGGAGGTCCCCTGGGAACCCAACCGGATCTGGATCTGGGATGCCACCCATTTCACTCGTGCCGACCGGTCGGTCTATGCGATCGTCGATGTCGTCTCCCGGTTCTGGATCGAGACCCTGGTCACCACCGAACAGACCTCCACCCAAGTCCAGTTGCTGTTCAGCCTGGCGCTGGAGTCCCAGGGGCTGCTCGACCCCGAGGGCCGACCCCTCAGGCGACCGTATCCGAGCGTCGAGGACCAACAGGGTCCGGTGTTGGTGGCGTGGTCGGATAACGGACCCGAGATGAAAGCGGGCGACACCCGCACCTTCATGGCGCTCATGGCCATCGTCCAACATCACGGCAGGCCACACACTCCCACCGACCAGGCACCCATCGAGTCGTTCTTCGGGCATCTCAAATGCGAATGGCCCCACCTGACCAGGATCACCGACCCCGCCGTCCTCGACATCGAGCTCGACAGGGTGCGGGTCGAATACAACACCGTCCGACTCCACGAAGCCATCGGCTACGTAACACCCGATGACGAGCACTCCGGCCGAGGCCCCGCCATCCGACGCAGACGATCAATCGGGATGAAGAACGCACGCACACAACGGATCGACTACAACAGAAACAACCCGCCCGAGACCCGACCATGAAACGGGTTAGGAATCCGGCCACCTCTATCAAAGAGTCAGAAACGCCTCACCTCATGTCCCGTCAACGGTTCACCCGCGTCGATCCGGGCGAAGATCTCATCCAACGCCCCGGACTCCTTCAACGAATCGGCGATCTCTGCCTGCTGGCGGCGACGCTCCTCACGCTCCGGATCGAACTTCTTCAAGGTCACAACTGTCCTCCAATCAGGTCATGACCCAACCCCTTACACAATCCATTAGACACCCCCAAAGCCCTGGTCAACGGGCTGAATGTGTCTGATGCTGCTGGGCTGATGCGGGTCGAACTCGCCCTCGACCACATCGAAGACATCAAGCGGTTCGATCGTCGCCTCGACCAGATCATGTTGCAGATCCAGGCAGCAGTCAAAGACTCTGACACCACCCTCACCCGGATCTACGGGGTCGGGACTCTCAACGCCGGTCTCATCCTCGGGGAGGTCGGTGACGTGTCCCGGTTCCCAACCCGCAACCACTTTGCCAGCTACACCGGCACAGCCCCCATCGCGGTGTCATCGGGCGACATCAACCGACACCGACTGAGCCGGTCCGGGAATCGGCAACTCAACCACGCCATCCACGTCGCTGCCATAACCCAGATCCGCTTCGACACCCCAGGCCGTGCCTACTACCAGCGCAAGCTCAGCGAAGGCAAGAGCAGACGAGAAGCGCTCCGATGTCTGAAACGGCGCATCAGCGACGCCATATACCGTCAACTCCAACTCGACCGCGAAACCGACCAACAACAGGACCAGACCTGGCCCCGCTGGCCCTCTTCCCGCGGTGATTACCCCTCCTACCGATCACCCGAAACGCTCCGCCGCGACGGACAACCCAAGAAGCCCCGAACCAGCCCCGTCTAGGCTCAGAACCGGTTCGGGGTGTGGCCACACCAAAGCATCAGCACCGAGGCGAACAGCTGATCACGCGGAAGGCTTCAACGCCACCAGACGTCCTCACCTGCCCACCCCGAACCCCTCTCACTTGACAGAGAGGAGCCAATCTGCTGCGTCAGACGCGCCAGATGTCGAAGGGACTGCTGTTTGATGAGTGAGCGCACCTGGGTGCTCGATCACGGCTCGAAGCGCGGTGCCCGTTTCTCCTTCACGGCGGCGATTCCTTCTGCCACGTCGGGACCGCGGAAGCCGAGGAACTCGAGCGCCAGGGAGGCGTCGAACGCCGGGTAGGCGGAGCGCAGCCAGTGGTTCAGGGAGCGCTTCGTCCACGAGATGGCGGTTTGACTGCCGGCTGCGAGCTCGGTCGTGATGCGGAGGGACTCGTCATAGAGCCGGTCGTCGTCGACGACCTTGGCGACGAGGCCGATCCGCTCGGCCTCCTCGCCGGTCAGCGGTTCGTTCGTCAGCAAGTAGTACTTGGCCTTGGCCATGCCCATCAGAAGCGGCCAGATCACGACGGCATGATCCCCGGCCGCAACCCCGAGCTTCACGTGCCCGTCGAGGATCTTGGCGGACCTCCCGGCGATGGGGATGTCGGCGAGCATTGCGGCGGCGAGGCCCGCTCCCACCGCGGCACCGTTGATGGCCGAGACGATCGGCTTGGAGCACTCGACGACATTGCGGACCAAATCGCCGGCTTCCTTCATGATGCGGGCGCCGAAGCCAGGATCGTCGACGATCGCCGCGAGCAGGTCGAAGTCCCCGCCTGCGGAGAACGCTCGCCCTTCACCGCGTAGCAGCACGGCCCGAACGGAGTCGTCCGCGTCGACGTCCACCCACACGTTGGCGAGGTCGCGATGGCCGTCGATGCCCACCGAGTTCATCGGCGGGTTGTCGAGCACGATCTCGAGTACGCCGTCGGACGGCCGCTCGAATCGGAGCGTTGGGTATCGAGCAGGATCGAGCATCGCTGGGTACGGTACCGACCATGCGCTTCGAAGGTCGGGTTGCCTTGGTGGTCGGGGGTGCATCGGGCATCGGTCGAGCCACCGCCGCGCGCCTCTCGAACGAGGGTGCGCGGGTGGCGGTCGCCGACCTCGATGTCGAGATGGCCCGGCACGTGGCCGTCGGGCTCCCAGGGTCTGAGTCCTTCGAGGTCGATCTTGCAGATCCGCCCTCGGTCAAGGCCATGGTTGCGGACGTGGAGTCGGCGTTCGGGTCGATCGAGGTCATGGTTCAGGCTGCGGGGTGGGATCGTATCTCTCGATTCGTCGAGACCGATCCAGAATTCTGGGATCGGGTGCTGGCCGTCAACCTGCGCGGTCCGATCGCGGTCGCTCACGCCGTGCTCCCGGGAATGATCGAGAACGATGGCGGCGCCATGGTGTTCGTCGCCTCGGATGCCGGGCGCGTGGGATCGTCGGGGGAAGCGGTTTACTCCGGCGCGAAGGGAGGAGTGATCGCCTTCGCCAAGGCGCTGGCTCGCGAGGTTTCACGCCATCACATCAGGGTCAACTGCGTAGCACCGGGACCCACGGACACCCCGTTCCTGCAGATCTTCGGCCCGGACTCGGAGAAGATCCTCGATGCGATGGTCAAGCAGACACCGCTCCGCAAGCTGGCCACAGCCGACGACATTGCCCGGTCGATCGCATTCCTGGCGTCTGACGATGCCGGACACATCACGGGTCAGACCCTCAGCGTCTCGGGCGGCTTGACGATGGTGTGAGCATTCGACGCGGCCCGCGAGAGCGCCGGTGGTGTCAGGCCCCGCGGTCAGGGCACTTGCGCGTTGGCTCAGTCCTGGCGCCGTCGCACCTCGTCGGCCTCGGCGCGAGCGCCCGCAAGGTGATTCCTGAGGATCCGGAGGGGCACCACCGACAGCGCCGAGATGACAACCCCGACTGCCAGGGTCCAGCCATATCCCGAGGACACGGCCTCGGATACTCCGCTGGTGACGGCAGTGCTCTCTCCCGCCAGAAGCTGTTGGACGGGTTCGACGGTTCCCAACTGGGCGGCGATCACGAACAGGAGCACTGAGCCACCCAGCGCCGAGCCAAGCGTGAAGCCCTGGTTACGGATGAATTGGTGGGCGGAGGTGGCTCTCCCGATCTGAGCGACTGGGGTCAAGGCCCTCAGCAGAGTGAGGGCGGCATTGGTCGCAAGCCCGATTCCGACGCCGGCGGCGAACAGACCGGCGAAGAGCCCCGCGAGATGCAACCCGGTCCACACGACGAGAGATGCAAGCGCAAGGCCCGGAGTGGTGAACCAGGTACCGATCCGCATCACGCTCGTCTCCGCCATGCGGTCCAGGAGGCGGCTCGAGAGGTTCGCACCCGCGGTCCAGCCGATGGTGAAGAAGAAGACCGACCAGGCGGTGAGGGAGGCACCGGCCCCTCTGCCGGCGGAGACGAACAACGTCACGTAGACGTTGGCGGAGAATGCGGCGGTGATCATTGCGGCGACGGTCAATCCGATCATCGAATACGGAAGAGCAAACACGTGGGTCGTGCGAACGACGGGTTGTGCGATGGAGCGGGCATGGCGGACGTAGAGCACGATCGATGCGATCGCCGCTGCCATCCATCCCAACGACGTCCAGGAAAGCTGGTCCACCGCCAACAACGTCGTGATGGTGAAGACCGCCACCAGCGCAGATCCACGGAGATCCAATCGGAGTGGCTCGTCCGACTCGGCGCTGGGCAAGGCTTTCCATCCAGCCGCAAGGGCGGTGATGCCGAGCGGCAGGTTGATGAAGAAGATCCAACGCCACGAAGCGACGCTCAACAAGAGGGCTGCGAGGGCAGGAGCTGCGGCACCCATCACTCCCCACACCGTGGAGTTGGCGGCAAACGCTCGACCGCTCAGACGGCCCGGATACACGAGGGATGTGGCGGCGAGACCGACCGCCACGACCATGCCGGCGCCGATGCCTTGTACGAGTCGGATGCCGACGAGAAGGGGCATCGACGAGGCGAGCCCGGCGGCGAAGCCTGCGAGCGAGAACACCGCTACCGCCAATCGGAAGACCCGGGCGGTGCCGAGTGTGTCGATGATCGGACCTGCCATCACGGTGGATACACCCGATGTGAAGAGAAACGCCGTGACGGTCCACGGAAGGAGGCCGATCTGACCGAGATCTCCGGTGAGTTGCGGGAGGGCGGCTGCCACGGCGGTTCCCTCGAACGCAACGAGCGCCACCGTCGTGTAGATCGCGATCGACGCACGGAGGTATCGGGGCGAAAGCAGGCCGTCGGGAGCTCGCACGGCGACAGGGTAGAGCGTCCTGGCCCCGATCTGCTCCGTCATGCTCTGAATCCGGACCGTTCTCGACGGTGTCCACTTGAAAGCGTGGTGGGTTCGCATCCTCTTTTTTTGGGCAATGAAATGCTTGACAGGTCACCCTGAAAGTTGGACCCTATGAATGTCTGAATTAGGACATTACATCCCTGTGAGGGGTGTCGACTCGCGACGGGAGTGCGAGCTGGGGAGCCTTGCCGGG
This sequence comes from uncultured bacterium, assembly GCA_963792365.1. GTDB lineage: Bacteria > Actinomycetota > Acidimicrobiia > Spongiisociales > ZC4RG35 > JAOUGY01. The sequence goes on along the minus strand of CAWBVW010000004.1, from coordinate 389,496 downwards.
TGCATCGGTTTGGGCATCGGTGGAGCGACGGTCTAGTGGGAGGAGACGAGCATGAGGGATGGGTGGGGGCTACGGAATCGAGGCCGGCGCAGGCGAGCCGGACGAGTCACCGCGGCGCTGATCGCGCTGGGAATGATCATCGGCGTGGCCCCGGGTGCGGCCGCGGAGGAGACGGCGTTCGTGCCGAATCCGCACCCTCACAGCATCGTGATCGACTGGGTCGACGCAATGTTGATGGCAATCGAGCTCAATCCTCCGGCTCCGACCGCAACTACTTGGCGCATGTACGTCACGATGTCGTCGATGTACGACGCCTATGCGGCATACGACCGCTTGGCACTGGGGACCGTCACCGGATACGACCTCAAGCGACCCCAGGGTCAGCGAACGCTGGCCAACAAAGAACGGGCGGTGAGCTACGCGGCGCACAATGCGCTCTCGTACCTCTTCCCGAACCAGCGGGGCATCTTCGATGCGGTGATGGACTTGCACGGGTATCCATTGAGCACCTCGACCGATCCGGCCACACCGGCCGGCGTGGGCAACCTCGCAGCGAATGCCGTTCGCTCGGCGCGGTCGGCCGACGGCTCGAACGCAGCCAACGGTTTCGCGGACGTGCCATCGATTGAGTACCCGGAGTACTACAAGCCCTACAACAGCGCAGACCCGTATTCGACGTACTCCATCTGGGGTGTCGACTTCGACCCGAATCGGTGGACTCCACTGCGAGTGCCCAATGGTTCGCTGTTGGACGAGAACGGCAACCCGATGGTGGACGACGACGACCCGAGCACCTATTCGGACCAGAAATTCCTCACACCACACTGGGGCTCGGTCGATGGTTTCGGGTTGACCTCGGGGTCTCAGTTCCGGCCGCCGGCGCCCCCTGCGCTGGGCTCGAGCGCGGAGTATGTGGATGCTCTCGGCAACGTTTCGACGAACGACGAGGCATATCGCTCCCAAGCGGCCGCGGTCCTCGCAACGAGTGGCCAGCTCAACGATATACACAAGGTGGTCGCAGAGTTCTGGGCTGACGGCCCGCACACATGGACTCCACCTGGGCACTGGGTGCAGCTGGCCATCGGTGTGTCGCTCAGAGACGGTCACACCCTCGACCAGGACGTCAAGATGTACCTGGCACTCACAGGAGCGGTGTTGGATGCCGGAATCGTGGCCTGGGACGCAAAGCGCGTCTACGACTTCGTACGACCCGCCACGGCGATTCCGTACCTGTACGCCGGGCAAGAGGTGCTGGCCTGGGCGGGCCCCAATCAAGGAATCCAACTGATCGACGGTGCCGACTGGAAGCCATATCAGGCCGCGACGTTCGTCACCCCTGGATTCGCGGAGTACGTGTCCGGCCACAGTTCGTTCAGTCGGGCATCGGCCGAGGTTCTGACGTCGTTCGTGGGCAGCGGTGCGATGTACGACGGTGTGACCATGCTCGGCCGTGACTACGACGGAGATGGGGTCGAAGACGTGTTCGGCCGGCATGTGGCGGTCCCGGGGACGCTGCACTTCGAAGAAGGACCGTCGTCCACCGTGGTTCTCACGTGGGACACCTTCCTGGAGGCGGCGGACGAAGCGGGCTACTCGCGGCGCTACGGCGGGATCCACTTCCAGGACGGAGACCTGCGCGCCCGGGAGATGGGTCGTGAAGCCGGCACGCAGGCGTACGCCACGGCCGAGGTGTACTGGAACCCGTTCGGCGAGCTTCGCTCGACGATCATCTCCGGTACCGCCGACGGACAGATCTCGCGCACGATCCGCAGCAATCTGGTCCGCCGGGTGCAGCTGATCACCGTTGATTCCGTGCGAGGGAATCTGGCTCCAGCATGTGGGCGACTCAGGAGCCTCGACCGCTATGTCGACGCTCGTCTCGACAAAGGTATCTCGTCGAGCGCACACGCAGATCTGTCCCGGCAGATCGACCTGATCAACGCGTCTCTCTGCGGCTGATCGAGGAACACGAGGCGGGGGCCGGCTCAAACGCCGGCCCCCGCCTTGCGTCCGTCTCTCCGTGAACCATCATGCGTGCGGCCCGACTGAGCCTTCGGTTCACGGTTCCTCGGGGTTTGTCGTAGCTTCGGATCATGCCCGAAGGCCACACGATTCATCGAGCTGCCCGACTGCAGACCCGTAGGTTCGGCGGCGCCCGGCTCGCCGTGTGGTCGCCGCAAGGGCGCTTCTCCGACGGAGCGGCGGTGCTCGATGGGCTGGTTCTCGATCGGGTCGACGCCCATGGGAAACATCTGCTGTACCGCTGGCGCGGGGCGCCAACCCTTCACGTTCACCTAGGGCTCTTCGGCAGATTCAGGGTCGGCCCGGTGGTCACACCCAGCCCGAACGCCCGGATTGCCTGGCGGTCCGAAACCCACATCCTGGCTCTGAGCGGACCAACGATCTGCGAGTTGGTGGACGGCGAGGACGAAGCCGACCTACTCCAGCGCATCGGCCCCGACCCGCTCGCGCCAGCAGACGGCGATCTCTGGCGCCTGCAAATGGGGCTGGCACGGCGATCGATCCCGATCGGAGCCGCACTGTTGGACCAGAGGCTGCTGGCGGGCGTGGGGAACGTCTATCGGGCCGAGATCCTGTTCCTGGCCGGGATCAACCCCCACCGACCGGCGCGAGATCTCACGGCCGACGAAGTGGAGCGCATGTGGGCGCTCACAGTGAACCTGATGGACCGCGGTGAGCGGCTCGGTCGCATCGTCACAGTGGACCCGGGTGAGGTTGGTTTGGACCGGTTCGAGGACGTTCCGCCTGGCTCCCGGCTCTATGTCTACAAGCGCAGTGGAGAAGACTGCCGCCGATGCGAATCACCGGTCGCACGCAGCGAACTGGGTGGCCGCTCCATCTGGTGGTGCGGGACGTGTCAACCTGAGGACGCGATCCAACGCTGAGCTGGATCGGGAACGGTGCCGCAACCCCCCAAGGACCCACTCCCTGGTTGCTGGACCGGTTGTCGACACAATACGAAAGGCGACAATCTCGGGTCAATGGGTCGAAAGGTCTATGTGCGGTTCTGTGGTCCTGGAGCAGCGTGATGCGTCGGTGAAGTCAGCCGGCGCTAGGGTCCTGGTCGTAGAGCTCGGACAGGCCCTCGCGATCGGTGATCTCGATGAAGCGATACCCGGTCTGAACCACGCCTTCCGCCATGAGCTCGGCCAAGGCCCGATTGATCGTCTGGCGCCCCACACCGAGCATGGCAGCGAGTTGCGCCTGGGAGAGCTCGACTCGGCCGCGGTCGACCGGTGCCTCCAACAGTGCTCCGGCCACCTGTTGGCGGGCGGTTCGACCGAGTACGACGTCCAGGCGCCCATGGGCTTCGGCCAAGGCGGTCATCGCCGATCGCAGCCAGCCCAGCGTCACGGAGGGCCGAGTTCTGAGAACCTCCATGAGCTCGTCGCGCCCGAACCACCGGATCTCGGCGTACGTTCCGGATCGGGCAGACGAGAGGTAGGGAACGTTCATGATCACGGCGATGTCACCGACGAAGCGCCCAGAACCCAGGCGTGCGATGACACGATCGCGGTCTGTGGACCGAAACAGCTCGACGACGCCGCGCATGACGAGGTGGCAGTAATCCGACGGGTCGCCCTGGGCGAACACCGGATCGCCCGGCCGGTAGACGATGGTCTCCCCGCAGTCCGCCAGAGCCTGGTAGTCGTCGTCGGTCGGCGGCGGGTCGATCCCGCCAAGCGCTTCGCGCAACGGGTTGAGAAGCGATTGCTCGACGGTCATGCGCCGACCCGGTGGCCGGCTGCTCGAGCGCAGGCATCAGTGGTTCTGTCAGTCTCCAAGGCAGATCCCCAATCGTCGAGCCGACTGTATCCACGGATGGTCGAGCGGGATGCTCTTGCGGCGTCCTGCGACATCTTCCAGAGGCACTGCCACTGCCTCGCCGTCACGGGATGCGATCATCACCCCGGTGGTTCCGTCGGCAATCGCGTCGGCTGCTGCTGTTCCCAGGCGGGTGGCGAGCAGCCGATCCGCCGACGATGGTATCCCACCTCTCTGCACATGTCCGAGGATGGTCACTCGCGTTTCGAGCTTTGTTGCGTCCTCGAGTCGATCTGCGAGACGCTCTGTCGACCGCCGCTCTCTGGCGTGCAGAGCTGCCAGTTCCTCCTCCGCATCGGCGGCGGCGTCATCGTCATCTCCGTCGATGGTCGACTTGAGATCATCGTGCCGCTCGCGAGCGTCCTCCGACATGGCGCCTTCGGCAACGGCCACGATCGAGAAGTTCGACCCGGCTGCTTTGCGCTGAAGGATCGACTCGGCCACCGACTCCACGGAGTACGGGATCTCGGGCATCAGGATGGCATCGGCGCCGCCGGCCAATCCGGCTCCGAGCGTGAGCCAACCCGTGTTGTGTCCCATCAACTCCGCCACCATGATCCGATGGTGGGAGTGGGCGGTCGAGTGCAGACGGTCGATGGCCTCGGTCGCAACTCCGAGGGCGGTGTCGAAACCGAACGTCACGTCCGTGCCGAACACGTCGTTGTCGATGGTCTTCGGAAGGGTCATGACCGGGACGCCCACCTTGTGCAGTCGGAGCGCGTTCTTCATGGTTCCACCGCCACCCAGGCAGACCAGCGCTGCGAGATCGTGTTGTTCCACGACCCGCTGCATCATCGGCCTCATGTCGATGCGTTCACCGTCACCGACGTCGACTCGGTGAACCTTGAGGCGACTGGTGCCCAGGATCGTCCCACCCTTGGTGAGGATTCCTGAGAGCGAGTCTCCATCGAGCCGCACATGTCGGTTCTGCATGAGGCCTTGAAACCCATCGCGGAAGCCGATCACATGCATGCCGTACGTCCGCTCCGCCGCCTTGCCCACCGCTCGGATGGCTGCGTTCAGGCCTGGCGAATCGCCCCCTGCGGTGAGTATCCCAATGCTGCTCGACATCGACCGCGAGACTACCTGTCAGGCCGTGAGGTCTGTAACCCTGTCCCACCCCATCCCTCGAGCGGAAGACCGCAGAAGGTCGCTCCGAACGGTAACGTCCGATCAGTGCATCCTGCGAGGGATGGCGTTGCGGTAGGTGTCGGTGGCCATCTCGAGGGACACGACGGCACGAATGCCACCCTGCTCGAAGGCGATCTCGTCCCCTCCGAAGGTTCCAATCCGAACCGCCGGAATCCCGACCTCTACGGCGAGATCGTGTACTCGTTGGGCCATGGCGGGAGGGACGGCCGCCAGGAAGCGATGAGGGTCCTCGGAGAACAGATGGCGCCATTCCCGGAACGTCACGCGGGCGCCCACTCCACCGGCGATCGCCATCTCGGCGACCGCCAGCGCCAAGCCACCGTCTGAGATGTCGTGGAGCGCGGGCACTTCGATTTCGTTGACCATCCTCTGCGCCATCTCGATCGCCGCGCGGGCCATCGTGGAATCGGGAGCGGTTGGTCGTCCACCCACGTGAGCAAACGTCACCCGCTCGAAGGCAGAGCCCGACAAGTTGATCGCCCACTCCGGGCCGAGCAGCCACAGTTCCATGCCCGCTTCCACCCGTTCGAGCTTCGGCGGGTTGGCGGGGATCGGCTCGGCAAGGCCGAGTAGCCCGACGACCGGTGTGGGATAGATGTCGACGCCGTCCGTCTCGTTGTAGAAGCTGACGTTGCCGCCGATGACCGGTATGCCGAGGCTCTCGCATGCTTCGGAGATGCCTTCGACGCATTCCCGGAACTGCCACATGACCTCCGGCTTCTCCGGATTCCCGAAGTTCAAGTTGTCGACCACTGCCATCGGGCGAGCTCCAACCACGGCAACGTTCAGGGCGGCCTCGTACACGAGGCGGGTGCTGCCACGGCGGGGGTCGAGGTAGCACATCTGACCGTTGCCATCGGTCGAGGCGGCGAGCCCCTTGTTCGTCCCCCGAATCCGGAGGAGCGAGCCGTCGTTGCCCGGAGGGACCGCGGTGTTGAGGAACAGCATGTGGTCGTACTGTTCGTACACCCAGGCCTTGGATGCGAGGCTTGGATCGTCGAGGAGTTTCACCAACGACTCTGCGACTCCAGGGCGCGTCATGAAGGTCAGCGTCTTCGCCCACAGGTCTTCCATCCAGTGGGGCTCCCCAAGGGGCCGGTCGTAGACGGGTGCATCCTCGGACAACGACGCGGCCGGGACCTCGGCTACGAGCTCGCCGTCGTGAAACACTCGCAGAGCGCCACCGGTCTGCACCGTTCCGACGACACTGGCGTCGATCTCCCACCGAGATGCCACGGCGAGCACTGCGTCGACCTTGGCGGGATCGACGAAAGCCATCATTCGCTCCTGCGATTCGGACATGAGCAGCTCTGGAGCCGTCATTCCGGATTCCCGCACATGCACGTTCGAGAGGTCGACCTCCATGCCCATTCCGGCGCGCGCCGCCGGCTCGGATGTGGCGCACGACAGCCCGGCTGCCCCGAGGTCTTGAACGCCCACCACCAGACCGTCTCGGTACAGCTCGAGGCACGCTTCGATGAGCTTCTTCTCCTCGAACGGGTCGCCGACTTGTACTGCCGGCCGCTTGGCGCCCGACTCCTCGTCGAAACTCGCCGAGGCCAGGACGGATGCCCCGCCGATCCCGTCTCGGCCGGTCGCCCGTCCGAGCAGGATCGCGACGGAGCCATCGGCGCCGGCGGTGCCGAGCACGAGTTGTTCACGCTCCAGGATTCCCAGACACATCACGTTCACGAGCGGGTTGCCCGAGTAACAGTCGGCGAAGCCCACTTCTCCACCGACGGTGGGAACGCCCACGGCGTTGCCATACCCGGCGATGCCGGAGACCACGCCTCCGAACAGGTATCGGTTCTTCGTTTGGTCCAGGGGGCCGAATCGGATCTGATCCCAGAGGGCGATCGGACGTGCCCCCATGGTGAACACGTCCCGCAGAATCCCTCCGACGCCGGTGGCTGCGCCCTGGTACGGCTCGACGTAGCTCGGATGGTTGTGGCTTTCGATCCGAAGAGCGGCGAGCCACCCGTCTCCGATGTCGATGACCCCGGCGTTCTCACCAGGGCCCACCACGACCCAGTCCGCTTCGGTCGGGAATCGGCTGAGATGGACACGGGAAGACTTGTACGAGCAGTGCTCGGACCACATGACCGAGTACATGGCCAGCTCCGAGGGCACCGGGTCTCGGCCCAGAATGGCGCAGACGGAGTCGAACTCGGCATCGGTCATGCCGAGGCGGCGGTGGATCGCCTCCTGGTTCACGTCGGGAGCTGGGACGAATGCGTCCTCGTCGGGGGCAAGTCCGAGATCAGGCATGGCTGGGTCGTTTCGCCAGGCTTGCCACGAAACCATCCAGCAGTACGCGACCATCGGTGGACCCAAGGAGGTCTTCGATCGCCCGCTCGGGATGCGGCATGATTCCCACCACGTTCCCGGTTGCGTTGGAAACCGCAGCGGCCCGATCTTGGGCTCCGTTCGGATCCTCGATGTATCTGATCGGCACCCGAGCCGTGCCCGACGGGTCGACGTAGTTGCCCTCATAGGAGTTGAGCGCGATGCGGAGCCGTTGACCCGGCATGGCGGAGGCGGTCAACACCGTGTCGGTGTCGGTCACCTCCACATCCAAGAGACGACAGATGAACGAAAGGTCACGGTTTGCGATCAATGCGCCTGGGAGCATGCCCGCCTCGCAGAGCACCTGGAACCCGTTGCAGATACCGACCACGGGCCGTCCGTCATCCGCCAGACGTTGCACTTCCTGCATGACGGGAGAGAACCGTGCGATGGCTCCCGTTCGGAGATAGTCGCCGTGGGCGAATCCTCCCGGGAGGACGACCCCATCGAAGCCCGACAGGTCGGTGTCGCGATGCCAGACGAGGTCGGCCTCGGCCCCCAGCGAGCGGAGGGCATACACCGTGTCGTGTTCGCAATTCGTGCCCGGGAACACCACCACCGCGGCCCTCACGAGTCGACCTCCACTTCGTAGTCCTCCAACACCGGGTTGGCCAGCAGTTGTGCACACATCTCTTCCACCGCGGCTTTCACGTTCGCCGGGTCGGATCCGTCGACTTCGAGGTGGACCGTCCGGTCGATCCGTACGGCGGTGACGCCGTCGTGCCCGAGATCGGCCAAGGCCCGGAGCACCGTCGTGCCCTGCGGATCGGCTATCTCGGGACGGCGCGTGATGTTCACCGTCACTCTCATTGTTTCTCTCCCTCCAGGTATGTCCCGAAATCCTTCTGTGTGATGAGCTCGTAGGCCTCGACGTACTTGGATCGTGTCCCTTGGACCACGGCCTCCGGCAGTCTGGGTGCGGGCGGGTCGTGATTCCAGCCAGTCGAGTCGAGCCAGTCCCGCACGAACTGTTTGTCGAAACTCGGCATCGTTCGGCCGGGTGTCCACTGGTCGGCGGGCCAGTACCGCGATGAATCAGGCGTGAGAACCTCGTCGACCAGGGCGATCTGGCCGTCGATCATCCCGAACTCGAACTTGGTGTCGGCCAAGAGGACACCCCGGCTCGCAGCGAGATCGGCTGCCCGGGTGTAGATGTCGAACGACAGCCGCCGCAGCCGTTCGAAGACGTCGCTCCCGACGAGCTGTCGCGCCTCGCGCTCGGTGAGGTTCTCGTCGTGGCCGCTGTCCGCCTTGCTCGCCGGTGTGAAGATCGGCTCATCGAGTCTCGACGCAAGCTCGAGGCCACCGGGGAGGTGCTCGGTGGCGGGACCGCCGCCCGACGAGTACTCACGCCACGCCGAACCGTACAGGTAGCCACGAACGACACACTCCATGGGCAGCACCTCAGCCCTTCGCACGACCATCGCTCGTCCTGCGAGCTCCTGGCGCTCGTCTTGCGTCAAGGAGTCGATTGCTCCGAGGTCGGTCGACACAAGGTGATTCGCAACGTCATCGAGGGCACGGAAGAAGAACAACGACAGGCCGGTCAGCACCCGGCCCTTGTCGGGAATGGTGGGCTCGAGGATCACGTCGTAGGCCGAGATCCGATCGGTGGCAACGAACAACAGGTGGTCAGGGTCGATCGAATAGATCTCGCGGACCTTCCCGGACGCCACGTGAGGTAGAGCCAGCACCGGAGGAGAGAGTAATCGGTCAACTCGAGGCCGCTGTCCGCCCAGGCGAGGCGCCCCGCGCCCGGGTGCGATGAGTGAGCGTGGCCCGATCACCGCAAGTGCAGCAACCCGGCTTCTGCAGGCTGGAAGCCACAGGCGCCGAGATAGAACCCGCGCTGGGCGGACTCGAAGTCGACGTGCAGCCACTCGCACCCGGCGCGGCGGGCCGAGGCTGTCGCCTCGGCCACGAGCTGGGTGCCGATTCCCCGGCCCTGGCAGCGTGGGTCGACGATCACGTCCTGAAGCCACGCGTGCTCGGAGCCGTCCCAGACGACGTTGAGAAAGCCCACGAGCGCCTCGTCTTCCCGGGCGATCACCCATCCGAGGCTGTGTCGTTCGACCAAGCCACGCCAGTCCCAGTCGGAGTCGTCGTAGACCCGGTGACCGAACGCTGCGGCGTGGAGGACGTTTGCTTCGCTACTCGTGAAGTCATCCCGCCAGGCAATGGAGACAGTCATCGTGCTGTCGAGTGCGTGATCGGTTCCATCAGCTCTCGGCGGGGTCCGGACGATCGATTCGGAATCTGGTGTGCAGCGCTCCATGGTCGTCGAAGCGATCGACCACTTGCATGCCGACAACTTCCAGAAGACGCACCGATGCGGCGTTTGCGCTCTGAGTGATGGCGACCACGTGGGCAGCATCTGTGTTCTCCCAAGCCCACGCGAGCACCCTGATCACGGCCTCTCGGGCGTACCCGTGACCCCAGAACTCCGGGAGCAGCTGATAAGAGATCTCGAGGTCGCCGAGATCGCTGTCGAGCAGGCATGATCCCACTACCTCTCCGGTTCTCGTCACGGTGACGAGGAAGGAGCCCCATCGTTCACCGAGCGGACCTGAGAGAGCTGTCCGGGCCCGGTCTTCGGGCACCGGTCCGCCGAGATACCCCCGTACGGCAGGATCGGTGAGCATGCGGACGATCACCTCGAGGTCCTCGTCGGTCGCGGCTCGAAGTGTGAGGCGTTCGGTGTGGATTGGCTCCGACATCCAGGGCATGACGAGACGACCCTATCGGCAACAGGACGTCAACGCGGGATCTGGCCGAGCCAGCGCTCGAACAGACCCTCCGCTTGCTGTTGGAGGTGGGTTTCGGCGGCCACGACGCGGTGCACGAGTCCCTCCGGATCCGTTCCAGCAGCGGTGATCAGGACCCTGAAATCGGATCGAGCCCAGTCGGCGACCGTGCTGGACAGGACTTCGGGGTGGAACTGCACGCCCAGACCGCTGCCGATTCGATAGGCGAGCGGGAATCGGTCGTTTGAGGCAAGCAGCGTCGCACCGGCCGGAAGGTCGAAGGTGTCGTTGTGGATCGAGACGAGCGGAGGCACGAGCGCACCCACGACAGGATCACTACGACCCGCATCTGTCAGCTCAAACGTGGTCAGTTCGGCCTCGGGACGATCGGCAGCGCGAGCGACACCGCCCATCGCGTCCGCCATGAGTTGGGCGCCCAGACAGATACCGAGAACCGGGGTCTCCGACTCGACCAGTGAACGTATCCATGCCTTCTGGTCACGGAGAAACGGATGTCGGCCCTCCTCATACGCGCCCATCTCCCCACCGAGGACGATCGCAGCGCGTGCGCCGGAGGGCAGTCTTTCACCGAGATGCGCTCGAACGTGGTCGACGACGACCTTGGCACGATCGAGGATGGCGGTGATGCGTCCCGGTGGTGACAGGGTGGAGTTGTGAACGACAGTGATCACTCGCCACGAGGCTACTTGCTCTCGTACGGCCCGTGACCCTTCTCTCCAGCGTTGCCTGGCGTGATGATGACCTCGCTGGCCACCGGCGTGAACCCACAGGCCAGAAACGCGCGAAGCGACCGAGCGTTTCCCGGTGAAACGGCAGCGAACACCGGGATTCCGCGCTGGACCATTCCGAGGGACTCCCGGATCAGCCGGCGTCCGTGCCCGTTCGCGGCAAGCATGTCGAAGGCCTCAACCCCGACTTCCGTGCGACCCGCGAGGCCCGTGGCGACGGTGACGAGGCCATGCTCATCTCCGTAGACCGCGACGTTCGATCGGATCGACCTGGCATGGCGCACCCGGTGGTGATCGTCGAGGTCGAGGCGCAGCCGCAGCGTGCCGTCGCCGGTGCCATGGGCGACCAGCGTCACATCGTGGGTTCCGACCATGCCGCCACGTGCCAGTCGCAGCAGCACCGACGGGTGTGACGCCCGCCCGAAACCGTCCGGATGGAACGACTCCAGGTCCTCGTACGCAGCCCAAGAGGCGATGTGGGCGTGCCCTGTGAAGGAAACGACCGCCGCATGGCCGTTGTCGAGGGCCCGATGCATCGTCACCCCACCGTCGACCGGCGGGTAGATCCCGGCGGCCGCGTCGAGCAGCACGGCGAGCAGCGGATGCACGCCCCGAGAATAGGAGGCGCCGGCGCGAGCCCGAACAGCAACCCGCCGCACGCGCCGCAGGTCCAGGACCGAAGCCGGTAGCGTCGCCGCGATGGATAGCTCCCGCCTCAGAGAGATGATCGACGCCGACGCATATGCGAAGCACCTCGGGTTCGACCTGGTGTCCGACGAGGACGCAGTGGTGGTCGAGATGATTGTTGGCCCCGAGCACCTGAACTTCTTGGGTGTGACCCACGGTGGTGCTGTGTTCTCGCTCGCCGATTGCGCGTTCGCGCTCGCGTCGAACGCAGCGGGAGCGCGTGCCGTGGCCATCGACACCCATCTCGTCCTGACCGGCGGGAGCGGACCGGGGGATGTTCTGACGGCCCGGGCGGAAGAGACCGCTCGAGGACGGACGCTGGGCACCTATCGGATATCGGTGTCCAGAGGCGATGGCCGCGTGGTTGGTCTGTTCACCGGCACCGTGCATATCTCATCTCCATGACGAGATAGCATCAGGTCGTGGTCTGGCTTCGCACCCATCCCTTCAAGTCCTTCACGATCGTGGCGGTGGGCGCACTCATCGGAGTGGTGGGCTTCCTGTTGTCTGCACCCGCAGCGCAGTTCCGGGAGATCGCCTCCGAAGACTTCAGTCCGGACCTTGCTGCTGCAGAGCTCGATCCGACCGCGGTCGATGAGTCGACCACCACATCCACCACGCCCCCGGCACCGGACGAGTGGTTGCCCGAGGTTCAGAGATTCCGAGGGATCGCGTCCCGCGACAACCTCACCCCAATCCAGCTCGCACGGGTGGGCAGCCCAGCCCTTCCCGACGACATGTTCACGTCGGTGCTGTTGATCGGTTCGGACGCGTCGGGCGCACTCGCCGACTCGATCATCTACGTCCTGCTTCCCTCCGACGGGTCGGCTCCGATCATGGCATCGTTGCCCCGGGACCTGTGGCTGCCGAATCGTTGCACCGGCGGCTTCACTCGCATCAACGCCAATCTCAACGGCTGCGGCGAGGCGGCCACCGGCCCTGAGCTCTTGGCGCTCACCGTGGGCGACTTCACCGGCGTCTCGGTGGATCACTATGCCCGGGTCAACTTCGGTGGATTCTCGAACGTGATCGACTGGATGGGCGGAGTCACTGTCTGTGTGAATGCGCCAACCCGAGACATCAAGGCGCACCTCGATATCCCGGCCGGGTGCATGAACGCCGGTGGCGAGACCGCTCTGGCCTGGGTGCGTTCTCGTCACACCGAGCAACTGGTCGGCGGCGAGTGGAAGACGATCTCGTCGAGCGACTTCTCCCGACAGGCAAGGCAGCAGGATGTTCTCCTTCAACTGGCCCAGAAGCTCGCGGCGTACCGCTCCCCCACCTCCCTCGCCGACGCGCTCAACAGGCTGTCCTCGGCGGTTCGCCTCGATGACGGATGGGGTCTGACGGAGATCGCCACACTCGGGTTTCGCTACCGGGACTTGAGCACCGACGACGTGATCCAAATCCGCCTCGATGCCGAGGACTATCGAACGAGCGGGGGCGCCTGGGTGCTCCTGCCGAGAGAGTCGTTCAACGAGACACTGTCGTCGGTCTACCCGGAAGCCGAGTTGACGCTCGCCGGCTGAAACGCTCCGGTCAGAGGATCTCGCCCGGCCGATATCCGGCAGCACGCGGATACCGGGACACGATCTCTTCGACCCTGACGCAGAAGTCGTGGACCTGGGCATGCGACCGTCCGATGTGGGCTGCCCGATCGTGAGCGATGCCGTCCAGTACTTCCTGGTCGATGGGCAGTTGCTCGTCGCCGGCGACCATGGCAAAGAGCGGGTTGTCCATCTGTGGTTCTGTCCGGAGTGCCGCCGCCGCCGCCAAAGCATGTTTCTTGATCAGCTCGTGTGCTGTCTCGCGCCCTGCACCACCTTGCACGGCCGCCATGAGTAGCCGCGTTGTCGCCAGGAAAGGGAAGTAGCGTTCGAGCTCACGCTCGATCACGGCCGGATACACCTGGAACTCTGCGAGCACGGTGAGGAACGTCTCGGTCAATCCGTCGATGGCGAAGAATGCGTCCGGGAGCATCACCCTCCGCACCACCGAATCGCTGACATCACCTTCGTTCCACTGATCACCGGTGAGACCGGCGGCCATCGACACCAGGCCGGCCAGAATCGTGGTGAACCCTCCGATGCGTTCGGAACTCCGACTGTTCATCTTGTGAGGCATGGCCGAAGACCCAACCTGGCCGTCCTTGAAACCTTCGCTGACCAGGTCGGCACCGGCCATCAGCCGGATTGTCTTCGCCAAATTGGCAGGACCGGATGCCACTGCCAGCAATGACGCGACGACCGTGAAGTCCAGTGAGCGCGGGTAGATCTGTCCGACGCTCCCCATGGTCCGATCGAAACCGAGAAGCGCCGCCACGCGGTGCTCGAGGCGATCGACGAGAGCCTCGTCGCCGTCGAACAGATCCAACAGGTCCTGCTGCGTGCCGACGGGGCCCTTGAGGCCCCGGAGCGGGTATCTGCGAAGCAGGTCCTCCAAGCCCTCGAACGCGAGAAGGAGCTCCTCGCCGGCGGTGGCGAAGCGCTTCCCGAGCGTCGTCGCCTGTGCGGGAACGTTGTGGCTCCGGCCGGTCACCACCGTGTCCTCGTGCTGGGTTGCCAGGGATGCGAGCTGCGTGAGGCATGCAACAGATCGGTCACGGACCAGTTCGAGCGCGCTACGGATCTGCAGCTGTTCCACATTCTCGGTGAGATCCCGGGAGGTCATGCCCTTGTGGATGTGTTCGGTGCCTGCGAGCGCACAGAACTCCTCGATCCGCGCCTTGACGTCATGCCGGGTACGGCGTTCGCGGGCGGCGATGCTCTCGAGGTCGACCTGATCGACCACGGCGCGGTATCGATCGATGGTCCCGACCGGGAGGTCCAGGCCCAACTCGTGCTGCCCTTCGAGTACGGCGAGCCACAACCGCCGTTCCATGACGACCTTCGCCGATGGCGACCAGATCTGGTTCATGGCTGCGCTGGCGTAGCGAGTCGAAAGCACGTTTGGGATGGGTGACGTCACGGGGTGATTCTCGCAGAGGAGATCCGAGCTGTCGTCTGTAGCCGATCCGGCAACCTTGGGCTTCCGTGGTTCCCGATCCGCGATACGCTGATTGGGAATGTCCAAGAGGCGCTCCGCTGTCGCGTTTGCGGCGGTCTTGTTGACCGCGTGCTCGAGCGCGGCCGCAGTGAACGTCGAGCCGAATGTGCCGCAGACGACACTTGCCACCCTGATCGAATCGACTGGTGTCGACGTACCCGGCCTCTCGGTCGAGGACGTCCCGGAGGCCGCCCTCTTTCTCGCCTCGGTGGACCAGGCCATGGCGGGCACGGCCTATCAAGATGAGGCGTTCGAGGATCCCGAGACGTTCCTCGGAACGGCTGTGTTGTTCTGCGAACTGCTCGAGAGCGGGCTGAGCGCAGAAGAAGTGCTCACGGCTTACCTCATGGCGTTGCAGTCGGGTGGCGCCGCAGAGATCCCCACCGATGACGTATTGCTTGGTGGTGTGATTCTCGGCGCCGGGGTGGAGACCCTGTGCCCCGAGTTCACGCCCGCATTGGGGGGTGTAACGAATTGACTCGCATGGAGACATACCTTCCGAACATGTTCAGTTTTCGCCGACTTCTGGCGGGACTCCTGGGCGGGGCTCTCGCCGTGACCGCCGCCGCCACAGCCGGCGCGGCATCCATCGGCGACGAGGATCAGCTGAGTGTCGCCATCGCCGGAGTGCACCGTGGTCTTGCGGCCTCCGATGCCCAGCGGCGGAATGTGGCCACCGGCGAGCTCGATCCTCACCTGGCCCGAGCGCTCACATCCATCGAGGAGATCATCACCGCACGTCTCGGCGACGATCCGCGGGCAACGCCGGACCAGGTGGTCGAGGCGCTCGAAAGCATCGTCCCCACCACCACCGGCTCGAACGGGCTCTTGGGATCGCTCTTCGACGACATTGCAGAGGCAGCCGGGGTGGACCTCGGTGATCTGGATGACGGAACGGTCTCAGGAGACGACGAATCCGAGGGCGAGACAACCGACGAAAAAGACACCACGGCCGACACCACCGCCGACAAGATCAAGAACGGCAACGAGAACGCCGGCGGCAATGGCAACGGAAACGGCAACGCCAACGGCGCCGTGAACGGGAACGCCGGCGGCAACGGCAACGGCAACGCCGGCGGGAACGAAACCTCCAATGGCAATGAGAACGCCGGCGGCAATGGCAATGGAAACGGCAACGCCAACGGCGCGGTGAACGGGAACGCCGGCGGCAACGGCAACGGGAACGCCGGCGGCTCCGGCAAAGGCAACGGCAACGGCAACGGCAACGGCAACAGTGACGGTTGACCTGCATTCGCCTGGCAATCACTGACGGTCCGCGTCGCCGATCCTGAGTAGCGTGGCGGCGCCGTGACCCGAATCTCTCTTCCCAGCGCCCGAAGAATCGCTCTCGCAGCCCAGGGTTTCGGCGGCCCGCGACCATCGGGCCGCATCGACGTTCGGCACTTCCGCAAGGTGCTGGCCTCGGTGCGAGTGGTCCAACTCGACTCGGTGAACGTCATCTCCCGTGCCCATTACTTGCCCTTCTTCTCCAGGCTCGGGCCGTACGACCGCGCGGCGCTGGATCGGTGGCTCTGGCAGTCGGGGGAGATGTTCGAGTACTGGGCGCACGAGGCCTCCCTCGTTCCCATCGAGATGCGACCCCTGCTCGCGCATCGTATGACCGGGGGATGGCACTGGCCTTCGGTGGATCGGATGCTGGCAAAGCACGGCGAGACGGTCCATCGCACGCTCGAGATCATCCGGGAGAGCGGTCCCACCAGGGTCGGTGACCTCGACCATCACGAGCGCACCGGCGAGAGCTGGTGGGGGTGGAGCAACGCCAAGCTGGCGCTGGAATACCTGTTCCTGACAGGCCAGGTGACGGCCAGCAGCCGGCCCGCTTTCCAGCGTGTGTACGACCTCCCTGAGCGAGTGCACCCGCACGCAGTGGAGTTGGGGGCTCTCGAAGCCGACGCAGCAAAGGTCGAGCTTCTGGCGCTCGGTGCGGCTGCGCATGGGATCGGGACAGTCCACGACTTCGCCGACTACTTCCGGCTCAAGATCAAAGACGCCCGCCGTGCCCTGGCCGTCCTCCTCGAGCGAGGAGATGTCGAAGAGGTCGCGGTCGATGGCTGGAGCGCCCCTGCCTACATCCATGTCGATGCCGCGCGCCCACGGAAGCTCCGTGCTCGCGCCCTGCTGGCGCCATTCGACCCTGTCGTCTGGTTCCGTGACCGCGCCGAACGTCTCTTCGATTTCCACTACCGGATCGAGATCTACACGCCCGCCCACAAGCGAACCCACGGCTACTACGTGTTGCCGTTTCTCGTCGACGACAGGCTCGTCGGAAGAGCCGACCTCAAAGCCGACCGCAAGCACCGCAAGCTTCTCGTGCGCGGAGCGTTCGGCGAACCGGAGATCCACGAGGAGCGCGTCGCCGCAGAGCTGGCCGCCGAGCTCCGCGACATGGCCCTCTGGCTCGATCTGGACGACATCGTGGTGTCCGACAACGGCGATCTGGCGCCGCCACTGACGGCCGCGCTCGTGGGCACCTAGCTCCGGACCCTGGCGTCCCACCTGGGATGTGCGGTGTGAGTCGGGAGGGCGACACTGACTGCCGGGCCAACTGCCGACGCGCCGGGGGCTGTGTGCCAGGTGAGGCGCGGAGCCCGTCACCTCGTGTCCCAGCGTGCCGCGTGGTCTGAGCGTTCGGCGCCCAGCCAGGCCGACGGCCGACTGCCAACGGCCGACCTGCTGTGGGCTGTCTGCTGTCTGCCAGGTGGGGCGCGGAGGCCGTGACCTCGTGTTCCAGCGTGTCGTGGGACTGCCGACGTATGACGTATGACGTATGACGTATGACGTTGAACGTAGAACGTAGAACGTAGCTCCTGCGGGGGAGGAGTGCGGGAGCCCAGGCCGACCGGCGTCTGTTCCGCTCGGCGTGGACTACCTCACCACCATTGTCCGGGTGGGCGCACCGCCGGAGCGGAAGTCGGCCTGCAGGAACGAGGAGTGCGGTAGCCCAGGCCGACCGGCGTCTGTTCCGCTCGGCGTGGACCACCTCACGACCCTTGTCCGGGTGGGCGCTTCACGGGAGCGGAAGTCGGCCTGCAAGGACAACGAGGGCGGTAGCCCGGGCGGACCGGCGTCTGTTTCGGCCGGCGTGGAGCGAATCGACCACCTGGGCCGGGTTGTGGCTGACATCGGGCCGAAAGTCCGCCCTCAGAAGCACTGTCGAATCTCGTGAGATATGTTCGTCGAAGGGTTGACGGCGTCCGACGAGAGGAGCAGCGGTGCAGTACATGTTGTTGATCTACAACGATCCGGCGGTCGAGGAACAGGCCGAGATGGAAGAGTGGTTCGCCTACACCCGTGAGTTGGAGGAGGCCGGGGTCCTGGTGGGCGGGGAGCCGCTCGATTCCGTCGACAACGCGGTGACGGTGCGTGTCCGAGACGGGAAAGTGCTCTCCACGAAGGGTCCTTTTGCGGAGACCACCGAGGTGCTGGGCGGGTACTACATCGTGGATGTCGATTCGATCTCGGAGGCTGAGAAGTGGGCTGCCAAGCTGCCGAGCGTTCGGTTCGGCTCGGTCGAGGTCCGCATGATCCCTCCGCTGCCGGAAGGGTGAGCTGTCAGCCGGCGACGTCGGAGCGGTAGTGCCGCCCTGCGAACGAGATCTGGCGGGCGGCGCGGTAGCTTCGGTCTCGCGCCTCGGCCACCGTGTCGCCCAGCCCCACCACGCTGAGGACCCGCCCACCTCCGGTCACGAGCATCCCCGAGTCGTTGAACGCCGTGCCGGCATGGAAGACCAGCACATCTTCGCCGAGCCCTTTGAGCCCGGAGATGGCGTCGCCGCGTCGGGGGGCGTCGGGGTATCCGTCGGCAGCGAGCACCACGTTGACTGCTGCCCGCGGCGACCATTCGAGCTCGAGATCCGCGACGGTGCCGTCGAGCGCCGCCTCGATCACAGTCATCAGATCCGTTTCGAGGCGGGGCAGCACCGCTTGGGTTTCGGGGTCGCCCAGCCGGGCGTTGAACTCGATCACCTTCGGACCGTCCTGGGTGAGGACCAATCCCGCGTAGATGAAACCCTTGTATGGGGTCCCGTCGGCGGCCATCGTTCGGAGGACGGGGAGGATGATGGTGGCCCCGATGTCGTCGACGAGCCCATCTGGGAGTTCGACCGGCGAGTAGCTTCCCATCCCACCGGTATTGGGTCCGAGATCCTCATCCAGCAGCCGCTTGTAGTCGCGGGCGGGTTCGAGTGTCACCGCGTCGTGGCCGTCGGAGACGGCAAAAACGCTGAGCTCCGGCCCCACCAGGTACTCCTCGATGACCACGGTCGATCCCGCCAACCCGAAGTCGCCTTCGAAACACCGGTTCACCCAGTCGTGGGCAGCGGAGCGGTCTTCTGTCACGAGGACTCCCTTGCCCGCTGCGAGGCCGTCGGCCTTCACGACGTACGGGCCGTCGTGGGTGTCGATGTGTTGGTCGGCGGCAGCCTGGTTTTCGAACACCCACGCACTAGAGGTCGGCACCCCGGCTCTGAGCATCACATCCTTGGCGAAGGACTTCGACGCTTCGAGCCGTGAGGCCGCTCTGGTCGGACCGAAGGCGGGGATGCCGAGATGTTGGAGTGCGTCGACCAGGCCGGCGGCGAGCGGTGCTTCCGGGCCGACCACCACCAAGTCCAACCCTTGGATCCGGGCGAGAGCGGCGATCGCTCCGACATCTGTGGCGGCGACGCCTTCGATGATGCCGCCGATCTCCGCTAGGCCCGGGTTGCCGGGCAGCGAGATCAGCTCGTCGACACGAGGGGATCGAGCGATCGCCCATCCGAGAGCGTGCTCGCGGCCGCCTCCGCCGATGAGGAGGACCTTCATCGGTGGATCAGCTGGTGTCGCTCTGGCCCCACGGATACCCACCCGACGGGCACACCAACGACCTCTTCGACGTACTCGATGTATCGACGAGCGTTGGCTGGGAGCTCGTCGTACTCGCGGCACCCGGAGATGTCGGTCCGCCATCCTGGGAGCTCTTCGAGGATCGGAGAGCAGTTGTACAGGACGCGCTGCTGGCGCGGGAAGTCGTCGTAACGCTCGCCGAGCGAGGTGTATGCGTTGGCCACCTTGAGCGTGTCGAACGCCGAGAGGATGTCGAGCTTGGTGAGGAATATCTCCGTGAGGCTGTTGACCCGTACCGCGTATCTCAGCGCCACGAGGTCGAGCCACCCACAGCGACGGCGCCGCCCCGTGACCGTGCCGTATTCGCCGCCGAGCTCGATCATGGTGTCGCCCACCTCGTCGTGGAGCTCCGTCGGGAAAGGGCCGGTCCCAACTCTGGAGATGTACGCCTTGGCGACACCGACGACCCGGTCGATGTCCATGGGACCGATCCCGGATCCCACGAGGGCGCCGCCGGCCGTTGGGTTGGACGAGGTCACGAATGGATAGGTGCCGTGGTCGATGTCCAACAGGGTGCCCTGGGCTCCTTCGAACAACACCTCTTTGCCGGCCCTGATGCCGTCCCACAGCAACAGCGACGTATCGGCGACGTAGGGCATGATCCGTTCTGCGTAGCCGAGGTACTCGTCGGCAATCGACTCGGCATCCATCGGCAATTGGTTGTAGACGCGCGAGAGCACCTTGTTGAGATCGTCGAGTGCGGTGTCGACCTTGTCCCGAAAGATCTTCGGATCGAACAGGTCCTGCACGCGAATGCCCCGACGCTGGTATTTGTCGGTGTATGCAGGCCCGATGCCCTTCTTGGTGGTACCGATCTGGTTCTTCCCCAGATACCGTTCCATCACCGCATCGAGCTTGCGGTGATACGGCATGATGAGATGGGCGTTGGAGGAGATGCGCAGTCGGGATGGATCGATGTCGCGCTCGGTGAGCATGTCGATCTCGGCCAGCAACACCTTGGGGTCGATCACACAACCCGAGGCGATCACCGGGGTGCAATGGGGGTACATGACGCCCGATGGCGTCAGCGACAGGGCAAAACGCTGCTCACCGACGATGATGGTGTGGCCGGCGTTGTTGCCACCCTGGAAGCGGACGACGAAGTCGGCCGACTCCGAGAAATAGTCGGTGACCCGACCCTTTCCTTCGTCGCCCCACTGGGCGCCCAAAACGATCGTTGCTGGCATTGGCCGAATGGTAGGCCGGAGCGGTGTCGCCCCGGCCGTGCAGGGATCAGTCTCGGTCGACCAGCGACGGTCGAAAGTGCCACACGTGCCACTGGGAATCTCGGTGTCCGGCGCGGCGCATGGCCTCGAGCATTGGCGTGTTCGCCACGTCCACGTCCGAGAGCATCGACGGGATCCCGCGACGGGCGATGGCGGCGCCGGCGGCGTCCAACAGATAGTGGACGTACCCGTTCCCCCGCCTCGGGGAGCACACCGATGTGCCCGATGGTCGAGACCAGCACCGGATCACTGGTCACGAAGACGTACCCGACCGGGCTCCCGCGGCGCCAGCCCACCAGCCACATCTCGGCATCGGCCGGATCGAGGTACTCCATCATCTGGTGGCTCCAGTTCTCCGGTCCGCGGTGCGACCAGTAGTACCGGTCGTTGCGGTCGAGTGTGCTGTCGCCACAGGCCGCCATGATCTGTGCGTAGCGGTCTCGTCCTACCTCCTCAACGGTCGTCCACCCGAGCCGTGGGGGATACGCCGTGTCGTGGTTTGCCTCGAACTCGAATCCAGCCTTCTCCTGGAACAGAGGTGCGCCGAGCGTCTCGAGGACTCTCAGCGCCGCAGCGTGGTGGGCCGTGCTGCGCCGATTGACCCGCAGTTCGGCGTGGCGCGGTCCCACTCCCGCCATTCGAGGGAGGGCCGTGCGGAGGAGGTCGACGAGCACCTCGGGGGCGCCGGACCACTGAAGGCCCAAGACGTGGAGTTCGGTGGGGGGAAGGGTTCCGAGCCAGGCCGGATCGGAGGTCGACGGTTCGAGGGTGAAGCCGATCCGACCCACCGTGGCACCGTCGTCCTCGGCGACGAAACACCATCCGGGCTGGAGTTCGCCGTCCTCGACGGCGTCGGACAGGTAGGTCGTGAAGTCGCCGGGATCACCCGGCAGTGAGAACTCGTCAATCGAGTCGACGGGACGGACGCGAAACATCGGTGCTACCTCTCTGAGAGGTGTGGCTGCGCCGGCGACTCACGGACGACGTGCAGCCGAGGAGGGATCGAACACGGGTTCTCCTTTGCTGGGCTGTCGGTCGAGCATACGGACCGAGCGCGCCCGATGTCAGCTGATACGCCGTTCCGGGACGCGGGAGCCGGCCGGCTGGCCGCTACAGCCAACCGGACCGTTTGAACCGCGTGTACAGGTATGCCGAGATCCCCAGCATGATCACGAGGGCGACCGGATATCCGAAACGCCAGTCCAGCTCCGGCATCGACGAGAAGTTCATGCCCCACACCCCGGCGAGGAGCGTCGGCACGGCTGCGATCGCCACCCACGCCGAGATCTTCCGCATGTCTTCGTTCTGGCGGACGCTGACCTGGGTCAGGTTGGCGTCGAGGATCGACGTGAGCAGGTCGCGGAAGGTCTGGACCTGGCTGACCACCCGTGACAGCTGGTCGTGGGTGTCGCGGAAGTACTCACGGAGCTCGCGGTCGATCGCCTCGAACCGCCCTTTGGCGAGCCGGTCCAGCGGATCGAGCAGCGGGATGGTCGCCTCGGCGAACTCGAGGACCTCCCGCTTGAGCTTGTAGATCCGTTCGGTCGGGGCGTCGGCGGTGTCGGAGAACACCTGCTTCTCGACTTGCTGGATGTCCAGCTCCAGCCCTCGGAGCACTGTCTGGTAGTCGTCGACCACCCGTTCCACCACCGCGAGGAGGACGGCTCCGGGGCCCAATCTGAGCTCGTCGGGTTGGCGCTCGAGTGCACGCCGCACCTGGAGCAGCTGCGAGGCCTGCCCGTGCCGAACGGCCACCACGAAGTCGTCGTCGATGAAGAGGAGGATCTCGCCGAGTTCCACCGCCTCCTCGGAGTCGATGTAGCGAGCCGGCTTGAGCACCACGAAGAGCGTGTCGTCGTACAGCTCGAGTTTGGGACGCTGGTGGGCCTGAATGGCATCTTCCACGGCGAGCTCGTGCAGATCGAACTCCTTGCGTACCGACTCGAACTCGTCTTCGTCGGGTTCGAACAAGCCGATCCAGCAGAAGGAGTCGTCATCGCGGCACGAATGCCGGGCGCCGCTCAGTTCGAAATCGCCAGGACGTCGAACTCCGTTGTCGTACAGCGCTGCGTCGATGATCACGTTCACAGTTTCGCACACCGGCACGGGCAGGCCGGTCAGACCGACAGGCGGCCAGGTTTGGCAGATCGGTCCAGACGGGTATCGGCGCCACGATGCATGAGGAACATCGCCTGCACCCCCGCGGCTACTTCGAAGCCCTTGATCGGAACTCCCCAGACCCGTGGGGTTTCGGCCACGAATGGTACGAACAACGAAAGTACGGCCTGACCGTTGCCGCACTGCCGAAGAGCCGATATCGGAGGGCGGTCGAACCGGGATGCGCAAACGGCGATCTCTCGCTGGCTTGCGGATTGCGTCGGCGCACACGCCAGCTGGATCTCCCCTCGTGCGCTCGGGAGGGTACCGGCGTCGGGTGTTCGCGCGGGTGTCGCTTTTTCTTCGGGCGTTTGGGCGAACGAGCCAGTCGGGTAGGTTGATTTCATGGCCGACAACACGAACACCTGCGCTCACGACGCCTGCACCTGTCCTGTTCAACCTCCGCTCGATCACTGCGGCCCGACCTGTCGCCAAGGAATCGGTGACACCGGCGAGGCGTGCAAGTGTGGGCATGCGGAATGCTCCGAGACCACCGGGAACGCGACGCTCGCTGCCACCTGATCCGGCCGGCCGGCGGCCGACCAGACGGCTTTTGGTGCACAAAAGGTGCGTTATTCACGCACTTTGTGCACCAAAACCCGGATCGGGGATCGGGGTCGGGTCAGTCGGAGTAGAGGTCGGAGGCTTGGAAGACGGCTCGCAACCTGCGCTCGCCCTCTCCTCCGACGAACCATCGGAAGCCGACGATGAGGGCGACGAGCGTCAGCCCGGCCAGGGCCACGAGATACAGCACGGCGATCGACCTGGAATCTGTGTCCGAGAGCGCAGGCCAGGACGCGATCAGGCCGGCGACGTAGGCGCCGACGCCGAGGGCCGTGTAGAAGAACGTCATGAACCCGAACCAAGTGCCGGGTGACCCGATCGGAAGGGTGACGACCTTCTTCGAGTCCAGGGGGAACAGGTACGTGTCTTCGAGGCGGTGAGCGATCAGCACGTCGGCTCCGACCTCACGATTGAGGTACTGCTCGAGCCTGGTTGCGTACTGTCGGGAGAAGATGAGATACGAGGCGTCGAACGCCGTCTGTACGGCTCCCGCCAATGCGATCACGGGAATTGCGAGCATCAGTCGCCGATCGACCAGGTACCCCGCCACGAACAAGGCGAGTTCGAGAGCGAGCGTGAACCTGATGTCGGCGAAGAATCGTTGGTGGTATGCCGCGTTCATGCCGCGCATACGCGCCAGCTGTTCGGCGGCCAGGTGGTGCCGGTCGTCCATGGACGGGGATGCTACGCAGCAAGCATCCCTCGAAGGGGCATCAAGATGCCCTACGCCGACGCTCGGCGAGCCAACGCCTTCTCACGGGTCGACGCTCGTCTTCGGTCAGCCCGCCCCAGACGCCTGCGACCTGGTTGGTCTCGATGGCGTAGCTCAGGCAGTCCTCGGCCACGTCACAGCCGGCACAGATGCTCTTGGCGAGCTTGATCTGCTCGGCCGCCGGCCCGGTCTCGCCGGCCGGAAAGAACAGGTTTGGGTCGTGGCTGGCGCATGCGGCGAGGTCACGCCACTCCAGGATGATCATCTCGTCCAGAGCCAGATCGTCGAACGCTTCCATCGTGGTCTCTCGTTCCTATTTAGTGCTTAATGCTTTTACTGATAATATCCCCTACCCATGGAGAAGTCCAGTGAAACCTCGGATCGGACTCTGAGCCTGCAAGAGGCTGCAGATGTCCTGGACGTTCACTACATGACGATGTACCGATACGTGCGCCTCGGACTGCTTCCTGCGCACAAGGTCGGCGGGTCGTGGCAGGTGGGCAACGACGACCTCGAGGCCTTCGCCGCACCATCCCGGGCGAGGACGGCCAGAGGCGAAGCCCCGTGGGCCGAACGACTCGAGGCTCGCATGGTCGCGGGCGATCTCGCCGGGGCGTGGTCGGTCGTCGAAGCTGCCTTGGCGTCAGGGAACTCTCCGCAGGAGATCTACACCGATCTCGTCACGCCTGCGCTGGCCTCGATCGGAGAGCGCTGGGCCGTGGGTGAGCTGGGTATGGACGAAGAACATCTCGCGTCGGCGGTTGCGTCGCGCATCATCGGCAGAATGAGCTCTCGATTCACTCGTCGCGGCCGCACCAAAGGCACCGTTCTGGTAGCCATGCCGTCGGGCGAGCGACACGGCTTCGCCCTTGCGATGATCGCAGACGTGCTGCGTGGGTCCGGCTATTCGGTGCTCGATCTGGGGGCGGACACGCCAGGTTCCTCCCTCCTCGCCGCGGCCAAGCGCACGGAGGATCTCGTGGCGATTTGCCTTTCGGTCGTATACGAAGACGTCCTCCCTCATCTCCGCGAAACGATCGCGGCGGTTCGGAGTGAGCTCGGCCCCTCGGTGCCGATCGTCGTCGGGGGCCGTGCCATCGAATCGCTCGACCAGGCGCGCTCTCTCGGGGCAGACGGATGGGCCGCAGGACTCGGCGATGTGGTCGGTTTGATCGCCGAGGTCGGCGACCAGACTCAGTCGGCCTGACCCCGAGATCCCCGCTTGGCCAGGGCTCGCTTGTAGACGTCCAGCGTGCGCACTCGTGCCTCGGCGTGATCGACGATCGGCTTCGGATACGTGTCTCCGAGGGAGACACCCCACGTTGCGAGCTCGAGTGGTCCGGCATTCCAAGGAGTGTGGATGGCCGGGGCGGGCACCTCGCTCAGCTCGGGGATCCACCGGCGGATGTAGGCCCCATCGGGATCGAATCGCTTCGACTGCGTCACGGGATTGAAGATCCGAAAGTAGGGAGCTGCGTCGGCCCCCGTTCCGGCGACCCACTGCCAGTTGCCCACGTTCTGGGATACGTCGGCATCGAGCAGCGCTCTCCGGAAGTAGCGCTCACCGGACCTCCAGTCGATCAGGAGGTCCTTCACCAGAAACGACGCGGTGATCATCCGCACCCGGTTGTGCATCCACCCTTCCGCTCGCAGCTGCCGCATCCCGGCGTCGACGATCGGGAACCCCGTGAGCCCCTCCTTCCATGCCGCAAAGCCTTCCGGGTCATCTCGCCACGATATGGCGTCGTACTCGGAGCGCATGGCATGGTCGACGGTGTCCGGGCGAGCGACCAGGATGGCCGCGTAGAAGTCT
This sequence comes from uncultured bacterium, assembly GCA_963792365.1. Taxonomy (GTDB): domain Bacteria; phylum Actinomycetota; class Acidimicrobiia; order Spongiisociales; family ZC4RG35; genus JAOUGY01. The sequence goes on along the minus strand of CAWBVW010000004.1, from coordinate 363,550 downwards.
CGCCAGGCGAGTTGGCGTACGAAGGCCCACCGAGGCTCGCTCGACGTGCCAATGCGTTCGTACACGGTCCGGGGCCCGAGCGTCCCGTATTTCAAGTCGATAGAAAGGCGGCTCGTCGTGTCGAGGTCGGGCCGGTCCCGCTCTGCGGGGTAGCGATCCACCCGCTCCGCAAAACTCTCGAGTCGTTCGACGGCTGCGGCTTCGCCACCGTCCAGCGGAGACTGTCCGGTTTCAGGGACGCCGGAGCCGCTGTCGCCGGCGATGGCGGCGTCTCCTTCGGCCGGCCATGGATCCAAGCGGCGGCCGAGCCAAGCGGCGGCAAACGGTGTGAAGACCCGATACGTGTCGCCCGCTCCGGTTGTCACGGTTCCCGGTGGGTGGACCGAGAGTCCGTCGTGCCACGTGATCGGCACCTGGTGCTCAACCTGGTCGTCACGTGCGGCCGCATATGGAGTCACGTCACAGTTTGCGAACACCTCTGCGTCCACAGCGGCTGCGACGGCGGGCACCACGACCGCTGGATCTCCATGCTCGACTCTCAGTCGCCCCCCACGTGACCGCAGATCACGATCGAGCTGTCGAAGGTGTTCGGCGAGGAGCGCAACCCTCGGAGTCGAGCACACGTCCCACAGTGCGGGATCCACGACGAACAGCGCAGTCACCCGTTCGTGGCTTGAGGTTGCATCCGACCAGGCAGGGTTGTCGCCGAGTCTGAGATCGCGACGGAACCAGACGACACCGTGGCTCATCTGCCGGTCCGTCGCCGTGCCGAAGATGCGTGACCCCGTGGGAGGATCTTCGGAGACGGCGCTGACTGTCGGCGCCTGGCCGCTCGGCGGGACCCACCACCGCTCACAGCGGTGCCGTCAGCGGTCATGTCATGGCTTCCGCCGAGTGGTCGGCGATCCAACCATCGATCTCGGCCCACGTGCGATACAGCCAATCGACACGCGAGGCGCGGTCGGCCGGGATGTCGGCCGCCGGAATCCGCCAGAAGGAGACGTCGACGCGTTGGCGAACCATCGCCCCGCGCCAGATGTCTGCCACACGAGCGAATCCGTCCAGCCCTCGGTGTGCCATGACCACGACATCGGCTGCCATCGCATCGATGAGCGCAAGAGTGCCAGCCGGTCGCGGCGGTAGCACCGACCGGAATCCTTTCGCGATCTCGTGGAGACCTGGACTCCGGTTGGAGAGTCGCTTCACGGCGGCAGCGAGCTTCTTCGAGCTGAACCGAGTCCCTTCCGGGTAGATGAGAACGGCGGACCGGTCGTCGGCGGTCTCCCCGAGCCGGCGGATGGCGGCGACCTCGGCATCGGCTTCGCCGGAGCCGCGGCGCACGAAGACGTTGGGAAGGCGATTTCCGGCCACGTCCAGACACGGATCGGCCAGCAACTCGGCCTTCATCACGTACGAGAGGTGGATGCGGTGCGGCCGGCTGATGAAACGCGCCGGGAGCAGGTTGTCGACGATCGAGGCGTGACGCGCCACGAGCACGTACGGCGTGGCTTCCACCTGGTCCACGCCTTCGGCATGGATGTCGAGACCGAAGATACGCTCGACCGCCACGAGCACGGCGTTCGCCCACCACACCTGGATGGAAAACGTGCCCGCAAGCAGGCGAGCTCGAGATGCGCCAAAACCCGAGAGGATCCAGACCGAGCCGAGCGCTGCGAGACCGAGCAACTCGAGGCCTGCGTAGACGACTCCGAATGCAACGATCCGGACTGCCATGAAGGGGGTTCGTCTGACGAACCATCGGCTGCCATCCACGACCAGCGCCAGGGGGACGATGATGGGAAGGAGGGCAATCGACAGAGCGAACACTGCGGTCAGCAGGGGGATGGTCCTCAGACGCCGAGCTCGTGCTGTCTCCATGCCCTTCACCGGTGCGGCCGGGTCACGAGTTTGGAAGCCAAGCGGACGCCGCAGGTTGGGACGACACCGCCACTCCTCCGCTCACTTCTTCGGTGACCACCAGACCTTGGAGGAGGTGGGGGTCGACCCGGAACGGTGCCACCGTCGGCTCTCCGCCGAAGACGCCCGCCGAGATCACCTCGCCATCGAGGACGGCCCACAGTTGATAGGTGTGCTCGCCGTCGAGGCGTGCGAGGCTGTCGAGGTCGAGATACCCGGAGCCGTCCGGAAGAATCGTGGCGCTCGCGGCACCTGCGTCACCGTCGAGCGCAACCGTCATCGCTCCCGGCGCTCCTGCGGCCAGTACTGAGATGGCCGCATAGTCTCCGGCGACGACTGCCTGCTCGATGGCGGCGAGGCGTGAACGGGAGTCGGCAAGGTCGGTTCGAGCCTGTTGTAGACGAATGGTCTGGACCCCGACGAGCGCGACGAGGATCGTCACAGCGGCTGCACTGAGGAAGGGCAACCAGCCCGGAGGTCTGCGAAGCGGGATGACGTCGGCGACCGCCTCCTCCGACGCACCAGCGTGGATCTCACCTCGAACGCGGTCCCAGAGGCCGTCGGGCAAGTGTGTCTCTGCCTCGGCGAGCATTGCGGCCACCGACCGATGGTCATCGACCTCGGCGCGACACGCCGCACAGGTTTCGAGGTGCTCCTCGATCCTCGTGCGTTCGGCGCCATGGACGGCGTCGAGCGCAAGGGCCCCGAGGAGCTCTCGGAGCGAGTCGTGATCGGCCGAGCTCATGTTGCGTATGGCGCCAGGTTCTCATGGAGTCGGCGCAGCCCAACCCGAATTCGACTCTTCACGGTGCCCTCTGGTTGACCGAGCATCTCTGCGACCTCTCGATACGAATGCCCACCGTAGTAGGCCAGTTCGATCGCGCTCCGCTGAAGCGAGTCGAGGTCTGCGAGGGCGGTCCTCACTTGTTGTGCGACGTGCATCTCGATGACTTCCTCGTCGATGGACGGGCCGGCTTCTGCCACCAGCCTCGCCTCGTTGTCTTCTCTTGTACGTCGCGAGGACTCGGATCGGATGATGTCGACCGAGCGGCCGTGAGCATGAGACAGGAGATACGTCTTGAGCGTGCCCCGCTTCGGATCGAACTTCTCGGGGTTCTTCCAGAGCCTGACGAACACCTCTTGGGTCACGTCTTCGGCGAGGGCCTGATTGCGGGTCAGGCGCTTGGCGAGGCCGAACACGGCCCCGGAGTGACGTCGATACGCCTCGGCCAGCGCCGACTCGTCACGAGCGATGATCGATTGTGCAAGCTCTGCGTCCGTGGCGACTGTCGGTGCTGTGGCGGTGTATGTCAATGAGGTCCTCTCCGTGTTGACTCCTTTTTAGCAGTAAATGGCCTGACTTGTAAAGCGGGTCGATCAGGACTCCGCTCGACGCGGCTCGCGGAAGGCCGCCACGAGGAGGTATGCACCGGCTGCCAGGCTCCCGAGAACCACGAGAGCGACGGACCACAACAGGGCGTGCACGCGGTTTGGCTCGCGGCTCCATATCCACACGGCGAACACGGCGAGCATGAGGTACAGGTCCACAATCGTCACGCGGCCCCAAGCCAGATCGAGGAGTTGGGAGCCCTCCACCCCGAACCCCGCGCCCGCAACGAATCCGTACACGAGCGCACCGCTCATGATGAGCACCACGATCGATCCCAATATCCGCACGATCATCCTCCATGAGTCGGAACCCATCGAGCTTGACACTTCCGGAGGTGGACCGTGAAACCGGAACGTGAAGCCGTTCCCTTTCGCCTGCGCCCATGTGCCTCGGCTCACGGTTGCACGAAGTGCGTTGGTACCGTCGCCGAATGCGTCGTCCGACCCCCATACCTCCCGAGCCGGGCCAGGAGTCCGTCTGGGACTACCCGCGGCCTCCGGCGTTGGAGAGGGTCCACACCCTCGTCGAGGCGGAGCTCGCCGGACACCCGGTCTGCGTGACCCGCAGCGCCTTTCGCGTTCTCGAGACAAGCCATCCGCCGACGTACTACATACCCCGGGGCGATGTGATCGCGTCGTTGGTCCCGGCAGGCGGCGGCTCGGTGTGTGAATGGAAGGGGGCGGCGGAGTACTGGGACGTGGTCGTGGAAGGAGCGGTGGCACCGAGGGCTGCGTGGTCGTATCCGGCCCCGACCCGCCCTTTCGAGGCGATCGCAGGGCACGTGTCCTTCTATCCGGCGTTGATCGACTGTCGCGTCGATGGCGTGGTCGTGGTCCCCCAGCCCGGCGGATTCTACGGAGGATGGGTGACGCCCGAGATCGTGGGACCGTTCAAGGGCGGTCCAGGGACGTTCGGATGGTGATCCCGGGCGAGGCGGGCCACGTGGACACTCATGTGGCGGTCGCCGACGACGGCACTCGGCTTGCGGTTCGCGTCATGCGCCGAGACATCACGCTGCCTGCCTTCGTGCTCGTCCACGGCCTGGCGTCCAACGCCCGTCTGTGGGACGGGGTTGCCGACGAGCTCGCCGCCCTCGATCACTCCGTGTTCGCCGTCGACCTGAGGGGTCACGGACAGTCGGAGAAGCCGGCGACCGGCTACGACTTTGCGACGATGTCGGCCGACCTTGCGGCGGTCGTTCGCGACGTCGTGGGACGCCGAGCGATCCTCGTAGGCCAGTCGTGGGGCGGGAACGTGGTGCTGGAGACCGCGAACCGCTATCCCGAGGTGACGAGAGCGGTGGCCTGCATCGACGGCGGTTTCATCCGCCTCGCCGACTCCTTCGGGTCGTGGCCCGAGGCCGAGGAGGCCCTGAGGCCGCCACGGCGACCGGGGATGACGATCGGCGAACTCGAGCAGCGGTTTGGCGAACTCTTTTCCGGGTTCCCGGAATCCGGAATACGGGGCCAGATCGCCAACTTCGCACACTTCGACGACGGAACGGTGCAGCCACATCTCGATCTCGAGCATCACATGAGCATCGTGCGGTACCTGTGGCAGCACGATCCTGACGAAGTCGCGACCGGACTCGACGTGCCGGTCTGGCTCATGCCGGTTGACGACGGGCGTCCGGGCAAGCGCGAACGTGTCGAGTCGTTCACGTCGAAGGTCAAGACGAGCCGGACGTTCTGGACGACCGGTCATCACGACATCCACGCAGAACAGCCGAGGAAGGTCGTCGAGATGCTCTTGGACCTCGCGGCAGCGGTGGCACGATGACCGCCGGGAGGCTGATTCTCATGGGCTCCGGCGAGATATCGCCGACGATGGTCGCCACGCACAGGCGAGGACTCGGAGCAGCCGACGCCTCGTCGGTCGTGGTGTTGGACACTCCGTTCGGCTTCCAGGAGAACGCGGACGAACTGACCGAGCGCATCGCATCGTTCTTCGAGACCAGCTTGAACGTCGACGTCGAAGTGGCGTCGCTCCGGAGGCCGGGACTCACGGCGCTCGATGTGGAACGGGCCTCGTTGGCGGTTCGCCAGGGCCGCTACGTCTTCGCCGGGCCCGGTTCACCGTCATACGCTTTGCGGGTGTGGGAGGAAGCCTCGATCGGTGACCGCATGCGCGACGTGATGGCTTCCGGTGGGACCGTCACCTTGGCCTCAGCGGCCGCGCTCACCGCGGGCGTGTCGACCCTTCCGGTATACGAGATCTACAAAGTCGGGGCGGACCCGTACTGGCTCGATGGCATGGATCTCACGGCGCCATTCGGGATGTCACTCACGGTCATCCCGCATTGGAACAACGCCGAGGGCGGCACGCACGACACGAGTCGATGCTACGTCGGGGAGCAGCGGCTCCAGAAGCTCGAAGCCGGGCTGACGAGTGGCATCCTGGGCATCGACGAACACACGGCGGCGACGCTCGATTTCGGTTCAGGCGAGCTCACGGTGTCGGGTGCCTCGACGGTCACGCTTCGCGGATCCGAGACGATCGTGCTCGAGTCGGGAGACGTGATGGGTCTCGACCGTGTCGGAGAGCTGCTGGCCGCGGCTCGCCCCATCCCGACCTCTCAGGAGAGCGCTGACACCATCGGTTTCGAGGCTGCGATGGAGACCGGCGACGTCGACGCGGCCTTGAGTGCCATGCTGAGTGCAGAGTCCGCGGGCTCGGATCCCGCAACACTCCGCTCGATGATCGTGGCGCTCGGGGAGGCGGCGAGAACGGGTGTCATCGACCCACGTGACGTCGTAGGTGGGTATGTCGAACTGCTGCTCGAGCTGCGTGCGGGAGCGCGAGCCGAGAAGCGATTCGAATTGTCGGATCTGATCCGTGACCGCCTCACCGAGTTGGGGGTCGAGGTCAGAGACACACACGATGGCGCGGAATGGGACTTGGTCTGAGGCCCTCGTCCCAGAGTCTTCGCTAGAAGCCTCGGGCTTGGCCGTTCCATGGTGGTGGATGGCCGGCCGCGAACTCCTCCACGGAAGGTCCCTCGAGCGCAACGAGCTTGCGTCGTCCCACGACGTAGGTTGCGGTCAACAGAACGAGCAGTCCAGGCCATCCGGTGACCACGCGGAAAGCAGCCAAGAGTTCCACTTGCTCGCTGCTGTACATCCACCAGGCGGCGCCGGTGCGAATCGCGAAGTAGCCGGCCCACAACCAGGTGACGGTCATGTATGCGGGGCGTACCCGGGGATGCCAGTACCACTCGAGCGGCCAGCTCCGCGTGATCCAGCTGGTGATCGCAACGAAGGGGCGACGGGCGACGAGCGACGCGACGATGGCCGCGGTGCTGATCGCTCCCGTGACGATTCCAGGCAAGAAATACGTCTCGGCGCGACCCGAACGGAGGGCCAAGGCGGTAGCGAGCAGAGTTCCCCCCAACCCCGACAACGCAAACTTGAGCGGCCGCCTGCGCAACAGTCTCCACAGCACGATGCCCAGTCCAACGCCTGCGCCCGCCCAGGCGGCGGGAACGACACCAGCAAAAAGATTGACGACGGCGAACACCACGGGGGGCAGGATCCCGTCGGCGATCCCGGCCTGCCCCGAGAGGAGCGATCGCAGCTCTTGTGTGACTTCGGATAGCATCGACATCTACTGTCGGGCAATCTACCCCGACGGCGGACGTACCGGCAGGCGGCTCCGGAGGAGGACGGTTGGGGAGTGTGATCATCGGCACCGGTGTGGCCGTGCCCCCGCACGTTGTGGGTAACGAAGACCTGGCGCGGATCATGGACACGTCCGACGAGTGGATCGCCTCCAGGTCGGGTGTCCGCTCCCGCCGATTCGTCGAACCTGGAACCGGTAGCTCGGATCTCGCCATCGAGGCCGGCGGCGCTGCCTTGAACGACGCAGGCCTCCGGCCCGCCGACATCGACTTGCTCGTGACCGCCACCATGACACCCGACGTACAAGCACCGGGCATCGTGTCGGCGGTGCAGCACGGTCTCGGTCTTCGTCATGTGGCCGGGTTCGATCTCCGGCAACAATGCAGCGGATTCCTCTACGGCCTCGACCTGGCAGATGCCATGTTGACCGCCGGGAGGGCACAGCGGGCTCTCGTGGTCGGTGCCGAGGTACATGCCGGATACCTTCCGTGGGGCGACACGTGGGACATCGTCCTCGGCCGCTCGGACCGGGCGCCGACCCAGGCCGAGTACGACCGCAACACCAAGTTCCGGGGATGGAGCGTCCTCTTCGGCGACGGAGCCGGCGCAATGGTTTTGGAACGCAAACCTGGGCCCGAGGGGATTCTCGCCTCGCGTCTCCACACCGATGGCACGCATTTCGCGCTGATCCTCGTGCCTGGGATGGGCTTCAAGCGGCGGCCCTACGCGGATTCGGGGCAGATCGATGAGGATGTCCACCTCCCGGTGATGGATGGTGCCGCGCTCTATCGACAGGCCGTCCGGCGTATGCCCGAGTCGATCCTCTCGGTGCTCGAGCAGGCAGGCCTCGGGGTCGCCGACCTCGATCTCGTGATCGCTCATCAGGCCAACGAACGCATCCTGACCGGCGTCCGCAGGCAACTCGGCGTCGACGATGCGCTGGTCCCTTCGAACATCGACCGGTGGGGCAACACCACCGCGGGGACCCTCCCGATCCTCTTCCATGAGATGCGGGCCGAAGGCCGCGTCCAACCGGGGGCTCTCGTGTGTTTCGTGGTGTTCGGCGCCGGATCACACTGGGGTGCGTCGTTGTATCGAGTGCCCGACTGACGGCCGACCTCGGAGGTCACAACGGGACGATGGTCGGTAACCTGTTCTTCTCATGCCCCGGATTCGCGCCGACAGCATCGAGGCCCACAAGGAACTGACGCGCCGTGAGATCCTCGATGCCGCACACGACCTCATCGCCGAGATCGACTCGGCCGACGTCGCGTTGGCCGACGTGGCGGCCGCAGTTGGCATCGGGCGCACGACCTTCTACGAGTACTTCCGCGACAAGGACGACCTCATTGCGTCGATGGTGGAAGAGCGCCTGCCCGAGGTGATCCAAGACCTCATCAACGAGACGGAATCCGGGGACGTGCAGGATCGACTCGGAGCATTGGCTGTCGCCACCGTCGAGTTCATCGTCGAAGACAAGGTCTTGGGGCTCATCCTTCATCGTGAGCTGCCCCGTCTGTCCCAGCACGCCCAGGATCGCATCCGGCTCACCCATCAGGACCTGGCGATGCGCATGGTCGGCCTCTACATGCAGGGTGTTCAGGAAGGCCGATTCCGGCAGATGGCCCCCGACATCGCCGGCCGGTTCATGAACGAGGTGATCATGGCGGCTGCCAAGGTCCTCATCGTCGCAACCGACCCCGCAGCCCGTCTCGACGAAGTGACAAGCGCGATGCGCGACTTCCTGTTCGAAGGCTTCGGCAACTAGCCGGGGCATAGCCCCGGCATCTTGCGTCTTGGTCTTGGGTCTTGTGTCTTGGGTCTTGCGTCGTGCGTCGTGCGTCTTGGGTCTTGCGTCTTGCGTCTCCGGTCTCCAGTCCCCGGACTCCGGGCTCCCGGCTCTGATGGGTTCGCGCACGTCGGACCCGATGCCGTGCGGCATGCGTTCCGTCTGTCCGTGGGCAAGGTTGACCCGGTCGTCGGACCTGCTTGGCTTGCTCGTTGCTCGTTGCTCGTTGCTCGTTGCTCGTTGCTCGTTGCTCGTTGCTCGTTGCTCGTTGCTCGTTGCTCGTTGCTCGTTGCTCGTTGCTCGTTGGCACGTTGCTCCGGCCTCTTGGCCCGATAGGCTGTGGTCATGTCCTCGGAGCTGTACCTGAATCGTGAGCTGTCTTGGCTCGACTTCAACGCCCGTGTCATGGCGTTGGCTGAGCAGTCCGACATCCCACTCATGGAGCGGGTCAGGTTCCTCGCCATCTGGGCGAACAACTTCGACGAGTTCTTCATGGTGCGCGTGGCCGGTCTCATGGAGCAGATCGCCCACGGGGTCAGGGGGAGTTCGCCCGACGGCATGAGTGCCACGGAGCAGTTGGTGGCGATCCGGAGTGTCGCTCGCGGTCAGTACGACCGGGCGTCGAGGTTGTTCACCGACGAGCTTGCTCCCGGCCTGGCGAAGTCTGGCATCCTGCTCTCCGACTATGCCGCGCTCGACGGCGAAGACCGCGAGTACGTCGACCGCCAATTCCGGGATCGGATCTTCCCGGTGGTCACGCCGCTCGCCGTCGACCCGTCACATCCGTTCCCCTACATCTCGAATCTCTCGCTGAACCTGGCGCTGATCGTCCGCAACCCGGACACCAATGTCACCCGCTTCGCTCGGATCAAGGTGCCCCCGATCCTGCCGCGCTTCCTCGTGATGCCGGATGGTGAGCGCTTCATCCCGCTCGAGAATGTGATCGCGGCCCATGCCGGAGAGCTGTTCCCCGGAATGGAGATCGTGGAGCACCACGCGTTTCGGGTCACCCGCAACGCAGACCTCGAGATCGAGGAAGATCAGGGCGGCGATCTCCTGCAGACCATCGAGTCCGAACTCACCCGCCGACGATTCGGTCGGGTGGTCCGGCTCGAGGTCCACCCGAGCATGTCCGAGGAGGTGCTCGATCTGCTGAAACGCGAGATGGATCTCGAGGGCGACGGCGTGGTCGTCGTCGACGGTCCGCTCGACATGGCTGGTCTCTTCGTGCTGTGCGATCTCGAGCGACCCGAGCTCTTCTGGGAGCCGTGGCAGTGGGTCACGCAGCCCCGACTTGCTAGCCCGGTGGGCGAGCCGGTCGACATGTTCGCGACCATCCGTGACGGTGATGTACTCGTGCAGCACCCATATGACTCGTTCACCACGTCTGTCGAAGCGTTCATAGCCAGGGCCGCTCGTGACCCCAACGTGCTTGCGATCAAGCAGACCCTCTACCGCACATCCAAGGACAGTCCCATCATGAAGGCACTGATGGAAGCGGCGACCGAGGGCAAACAGGTCGTTGCCCTCGTCGAGCTGAAGGCCCGGTTCGACGAAGAGCGCAACATCGAGTGGGCTCAGCGCCTGGAAGACGCCGGCGTCCACGTTGTGTACGGCGTCGTCGGGCTCAAGACACACACGAAGATCGCGCTGGTGGTACGCGACGAGGGCGGCGCCTTTCGGCGGTACGCACACATCGGGACGGGGAACTACAACGACTCGACTGCTCGCATCTACGAGGACATCGGGTTGTTCACCGCCGACCCCGCGATCGGTGCCGACCTCACGGACCTCTTCAACTACCTCACCGGCTACGCCCATCAACGGGCGTACCGGAAGCTTCTCGTGTCTCCTGTGACGGCACGGTCAGAGCTCACGGCTGCGATCCGCGACGAGGCATCCCGTCCGGACGGGCACATCACCATGAAGATGAACTCGCTCGTCGACGCCGGAATGATCGACGAGCTGTACGAGGCTTCGAACGCCGGATGCAAGATCGAGCTGATCGTTCGAGGAATCTGTTGCCTCATCCCGGGGGTCCCCGGAATGAGCGAGAACATCACCGTGCGCTCCCTCGTGGGCCGCTACCTGGAGCACTCGCGGGTCTACCGCTTCGGTGCGAGAGGTCGAGAGCGTCGCTACTACATCGGTTCCGCCGACCTCATGCCGCGTAACCTCGATCGCCGGGTCGAGGCGCTCACCCCAATCGAAGATGCCGATCTCCAGTTCCGGCTGGACGAGATTCTCGAGGTCGTGATGGCCGACGATGTCCTGGCGTGGGAGCTTGGGTCCGACGGTCACTGGCGTGAACTGGAACCCACGAATTTCGTCGATGCGCACATGACCCTGCGGGGCCTGGCCGAGGCCCGGGCCGGCGTTCGCACCGATTGAGGACGGCGGTCTCGATTCTGTCATCGCGGACTGCCGAGGACGCTGGAAACCCGCCTCCCTGGGTCAATTCGCTGCGAGGTAGTCGAGCATCCGGCTGAGGAAGGCGGCCATTTGTCCGCGCGTCATCGTGTCGTCGGGGCAGAAACGGTCGTTCGTTGGTGGGTTGCAGCCGAGGGTGATGCCGACCTGGGCGATCCGTTCGATGTCGGTTTCGAATACGGACGTGTCGTCGTCGGCGAATCGGTCGGTTGGCTCGCCGGTGAGTTGGAGGGCGCGTGAGAGGAAGGCGGCCATTTGTCCGCGCGTCATCGTGTCGTCGGGGCAGAAACGGTCGTTCGTTGGTGGGTTGCAGCCGAGGGTGATGCCGGCCTGGGCGATCCGTTCGATGTCGGTTTCGAATACGGACGTGTCGTCGTCGGCGAATCGGTCGGTTGGCTCGCCGGTGAGTTGGAGGGCGCGTGAGAGGAAGGCGGCCATTTGTCCGCGCGTCATCGTGTCGTCGGGGCAGAAACGGTCGTTCGTTGGTGGGTTGCAGCCGAGGGTGATGCCGGCCTGGGCGATCCGTTCGATGTCGGTTTCGAATACGGACGTGTCGTCGTCGGTGAACCGTCCACCCGGCGGAGGCGTCCCGACGACTGTCGTCGGCGGGGTTCCACCGGTGGTGGTCGTGGTCGCCGCTGTGGTCGCCGTCGACGCGGTCGAGGTCGTTGTCGCCGTAGGGGGGCCTTCGGCGTTGATCTCGAATGCGACGGCCCGCCAATCGGCGCTACCGGTCCATGATGCGGACACGTCGGCTACCTCGCCGGTGGTCACGCCGGCACCGACCCTGTGAGGTTGGTTTCCCTCCCTGCACTCGCCGGTACCAGGCGTTGTGTCGGCGATCTCGGTGACCCCTGACCATGCCGGAATCTCGGCGTTGGAGTGCTTGACCACTGCTAGCACGGCGGCGTCGCTGATCGCATCGTCGAAGTCGTCGAGGGTCACGCCGGCTGACGTCCCTGTCCCCGAGGCGGGCACCGTCTGGACCCTCGGGTTGGTGCGATCCACATCCGTCCCCGGAGCCGTCTGGATGAACGTCCGCGTGTGGTAGTCCTGGGTCTGCGCACCGAAATCGAATGTCATCCTCGATGCTTCGTTCGTTGGATCCGCCTCCGGGTCATCGGCCCACGCCTGGAAGACTGCGAACATGGCGCTCGACCCATCCCAGTCATAGGCCTGGCTGTATATCGGCTCCCAGGTCAGACCCTTTCCACTCACATCCGGAACGGGCGCAGCAGCGCCCGGCGCAGCAACCGAGGCACTGATCAGAAGCACGTAGGACCCTTGGCGGAACACGAAGTCGTTGCCGAAGCACGGATCGAAGTCATCCGGGATCTGATACTCGATCTTGTTGAGCGGGTCGCCATCGCTGAAGACATGTTCGAACACGACCGGTTCGGCCGCTCGGGCCGGGAGCTGCGGTGTGGAGATGGATCCGAGCAGCGCGGCGATCACCGCCAACGCCATGACGAGCCTCTTCCCCATACCCATACTGGATTCACTCCCGATTCGGCGTCGCATCCAAGGCGCCGTGGCCCACCGGCCCAGCAGTCTATCCGAGCGAGCCGACATGTGGCTGCTGCGTTCGGTCCTCGGCCTCTGGGTCGCCGCCGCCAGGGGTTCAACTCGTGGCCCGATAGTCCAGCATACGGTTGAGGAAGGCGGCCATCTGCCCGCGCGTCACCGTGTCGTCGGGACAGAACCGATCGTTGGCGGGTGGGTTGCAGCCGAGGGCGATCTCGATGGCGGCGATGCGGTCGATGTCGGTCTCGAACACGGAGGTGGTGTCGTCGACGAACCGGTCGGCGGGGGTGCCGTCGAGTCCGAGTGCCCGGGCGAGGAAGGCAGCCATCTGCCCGCGGGTGAGGGTGTCCTCGGGACAGAATCGGTCGTTCTCCGGCGGATTGCACCCCGCGGTGATCCCCGCCTGGGCGATGAGACCGATCTCCCGTGCGAACACCGAGACGTCGTCATCGACGAACCGGTCGGCGGGGGTGCCGTCGAGTCCGAGTGCCCGGGCGAGGAAGGCAGCCATCTGCCCTCTGGTCAAGGTGTCGTCTGGGCAGTACCGGTCGTTGTCGGGTGGATTGCACCCCAGCGTGATCTCGGCCTCGGCGATCCGTTCGATATCTGCCTCGAACACCGAACCGTCGTCGTCGGTGAACCGACCGCTCTGAGGAGGAGTCTCGACCACTGTCGTGGGGGGAGTCTCGACCACAGTCGTCGTCGTGCTCGACCCAGGATCCACCGTTGTGGTTGGTGTGGCCGGCTGTGTGGTCGTGGTCGTACTCGGTGCCGTGCTGGTCGTCGCCGCCTGTGTCGTGGTCGTAGTGCTCGCAGTCGTGGTTGTCGTCGTTGGCTGTGTGGTGGTGGTCGTCGCCGCAGTGGTGGAGGTCGTCGGGCCAGTTGTCGTGGTCGTTGACGGCGGATCGCCGTCCGACACGATCTCGATCCCCACAGCGTGCCAGACGCTCGCGGTCGACCACGTTGCCGATGGGTTGAGCGCCTCTCCTCCGGAATAGGCAGTCAAGAGCCGGAGAGGATCACTGCCGGTGACAGGTGCCCCGACGTTGGTGTCCCCCAGAAGCGACAGCGATGTGCTGCTGAAAGCTCCGGAGCGGTGCTTGAAGACAGCGAACACGGTCGAGCTGTTGACGGGGTCCCAGAACGGAGACAGCTGCACGTTGCCCGAGGTGGCGTTCGTACCGTTGTCCCATGCGAACTGCGCGATCGGATTGGTGGTTCGATCGATCCCGGTGGATTCCTCGAACGATCGAACGTGGCGGACGAGGGTCTGCGACCCGAAGTCGAACGTCATGTCGTCTTCGGTTGCTCCGGAGGGGCCATCGGCCCACGCATCGAAGATTGCGATGAGCGTCGTCTGGCCGTTCAGAGAGGGGTACTCCTTCGTGGCGCGAAGGTTCCACGTCAGCCCCTTTCCTGTCACAGTGGGCGGCTGCGGTCCGGTTCCGTCGATCACCGACGCGGTGATCGCAAGGACGTAGGCCCCATTCGTGAAGGTGAAGTCGTCGGGGATCGAGTAGACGGACCTCGGGATGTTGTCTCCGTCTCCGAACACGTGCTGGAATGCAGCCTGTCCGGCCGCATCCGCAGGCAGCTGCGGATGCGTGACCAGTCCCGCCAGCAGCGCGACGACAGTCAGCGCCAGTCCCAGTCTCTTCCCCATCCCCATGCGTCGCACTCCCATACAACCGGCACCGCGCGGCGCCGGAACCCCACTGTTGGAGAGTCTATCCGGCTTCGGGTACCTGTCATCTCCCCGAATCGACACAGACCGCGAATAGTCAACGCACGAGTGCCCTCGGTCGGTTCTGAAGTCTCTATCGATTGATTGCCGGACGGGAGTAGGTTGGGTTCATGGCACCACCGATCGGTAACAGCACCTCATCCACCCCGACGGTACGGACCGATCGCCCAATGCACATAGGGTACGCCTACCCCCATTGGAAAGCGGGGCGGGTTGCCTACGCCATGGACGTTCTCGGTTTTGGACTGGCCGAATCCATGGCAGGTGGTCACCAGGTGGAGCTCTTCGCAGGTGGCGGCGAACAGACCCATGAAGAGTCGTATCGGGTGAGGATTCCATGGACGAAGCTCGATCAACGGATCGGTCACCTCGCCGAGCGCCTGCGTCCCGAGAACCAGTCCCGACCCATTGCGTCGACACTGTGGCCGTACCTCGGATATGCCACGTCGGTCGCGGCTGCCGCTCGGCGCGACCACCTGGACCTCGTACACGTTCACATCTACGACCAGTTGGTTCCCCCGATCAAGAGGGTATCGCCCTCGACGCGCGTGGTTCTCCATCTTCACGATCACTCCCAGACGCAGCGAGACGCCAAGGTGGTCGGCAAGAACCTGGAGAAGGCCGATGCGATCGTCGCGTGTAGCGAGTTCATCGCCAATCGGACTCGAGACCGCTTTCCGGGCCTCGCAGACCGCATCACCGCCATCCAGAATGGCACCCCGGTTCCGGCCGACCCCGAGCCGATGACAGATCATCCCCACGTCGTGTTCGTCGGTCGGATCTCACCCGAGAAGGGTGTTCACGTCTTGGCGGCGGCCTTCCGCCAGGTCGTGGAGCGCTTCCCCCATGCGCGCCTGACCCTCGTTGGCCCTCACTCTCCTGCACCGAGGGAGTTCGTGGATCCCTTTGGAAACGATCCGCTGTTCGACGATGTGCGCAACGTGTGGGGCGGCCGCAAGTATCCGGACTTTGTTCGCACGCTTCTGGGGACGGCGCTCGCCAACACCGACATGGTGGGTGGACTCTCGCATGACGAGACCACCGCCTACGTGCGGTCGGCATCCATGCTGGTGATGCCGTCGCTCTGGGACGAGCCCTTCGGCATGCCGACCATCGAGGCAATGGCGATGGGGCGTGCGGTCGTGGCCACTCGTGCCGGCGCTTTCCCCGAGATCGTCGACGACGGGGTCACTGGCCGCCTCGTCGAGAAAGCCGATGTCGATGGCCTCGGCTCGGCGTTGATCGAATTGCTCGCCGCACCGGACCGGCTACGTGCCATGGGCGTTGCAGGTCACGCTCGCGTGGCGGAGCGGTTCTCGTGGGATGGCTACATCGACCAGTGGGACGAGCTCTACCGGGGACTCGCAGGCTGAGGCCGATCCGCCCCCGACGGCGTCCGACCATCGGCGTGTGGCGAGCGCAGCCCCGAACAACGTTCACCTCCCGTTCACGTTCGGGCTGACCAGGGGTCATCCCGCCTTCCTACCTTGACGACCGTTCCGGAGAAACACCGGGATGGCCCTCGACGAGAGGGACCTGAAACCGAGGAGAGAACCCCGATGAAGACATCCGTGAAGCGAAGTGCCCTCGTGCTGGCGGTGGCGCTCGTGCTTGCCGCTTGTGGCGGGGGTGACAGCAGCGAGACGACGCAATCCGACGGCGCCACTCCCTCCGGTGACGCCTCGGGCACGGTCGCGATCTCTGGATCGTCCACCGTGGAGCCGATCTCGGCCCGGGTTGCCCAGGCTTTTGACGCCGCCAACGGGACTGCCACGACGGTCGAGGGACCGGGAACCGGAGACGGCTTTGCCAAGTTCTGCAACGGCGAGACCGACATCTCGGACGCCAGTCGTGCGATCAAGGACGAAGAGGCCCAGGCATGTGCGGATGCCGGGATCGACTTCGTCGAGCTGCACATCGCCACCGACGGCATCACTGTGATGACCAATCCGGCCAATGATGCCGTCAACTGCTTGACGTTCGGTGATCTCTATGCCTTGATCGGACCCGAGGCCGAAGGATTCGATTCGTGGTCCGACGCCAACGAGCTCGCCGCAGAAGTCGGTGGCACCGGGAACTTCCCCGACGCCGACCTGTATCTGGTGGGACCGGGTGAAGAGTCGGGGACGTACGACACTTTCGTCGAACTCGTGATCGCCGACTTCGCCGATGAGCGGGGGGCCGAGGAGGCCACCCGGGTGGACTACGAGGCCTCCGCAAACGACAACGTCATCATCCAAGGGATCACCCAGAACGAGACCTCGATTGGGTGGGTGGGATTCGCCTTCTATGAGGAGAATGCGGATGCCGTGAAGGCTGTCGCACTCGACGACGGCGAGTCGGGATGTGTCGAGCCCACCACGGACTCCATCGCAACGTTCGAATACCCACTGTCCCGGCCGTTGTTCATCTATGTCAACACGTCGGACCTGTCCGAGCAGACTGCCTCGTTCGTCGACTACTACCTCTCGGACGAGGGCATCGCCTTTGTGTCTGAAGCCGGATACGTCGAGCTTCCCGCCGAAGACATGGATGCCACCAGGGCGGCATGGGAGAGCGCAAAGGGATGATCCGCGTGAGGTCCCGGGCCCCGTTGGTGGGCCCGGAACTTCATCCGTACACTGAGGCGATCACATGGCTGTGAGCCAGGCCACACCGACAATCGACCTGACCGGGGACGCTGGTCGACGTCGCCGCGAGAGCATCGTACGGCGGCTCTTCTTCGGTGCAGCCGCCGTGTCCGTGTTCATCTCCGCCATGATCGTCGTGGCGCTGGTAGAAGAGGCGTGGCAATTCCTCGCGAAGATCGACACCGGGCAGTTCTTCGAGAACGGATGGTTCCCGCGGCGTGGCCGATTCGAGATCCTGGCCCTCGTCGTGCACAGCCTCATGGTCACCGGTGTCGCCATGACAGTGGCAATCCCGTTCGGGCTCGGTTCGGCGATCTATCTCTCCGAATACGCCCGTCCTGGAGCTCGCCGTTTCCTGAAGCCGACGCTCGAGGTGCTCGCCGGCATCCCATCGGTCGTCCTTGGCTTCTTCGCACTCCAGTTCATCACCCCGAACATCGTGCGTGGGTTCTTTCCGGGCGCCGACAGTGCCAACTTCCTCGCCGCTGGAATGGGTGTGGGGATCCTCATCATCCCTCTCATCGCGGCCGTATCGGAAGACGCAATGCGTGCGGTACCGAGGGCACTCCGTGAAGCTTCGTACGGCCTCGGAGCCAAGCAGTGGCACACGGCACTTCGGGTGGTCCTGCCTGCTGCCCTCTCCGGGGTGGTGGCGGCCGTGATCCTGGGCATCTCGCGTGCGATCGGCGAAACCATGGTGGTGGCCCTCGCGGCGGGTCTCAACGGGGTCATGAACTTCAATGTGCTGGAGGGTGGACTCACCATGACGGGGGCCATGGCCAACCTCGCTGTCGGATCCGACCAGGTGGCCGGGGACGTGGCAGCGTTCCAGTCGCTCTTCTTCGTTGGGCTCGTGCTCTTCGTTCTCACCCTCGGGCTCAACATCGTGAGTGAGCGTGTCGTTCGACGATTCCGGCAGAGGTATTGAAATGGCTACGCCAACGACCGCTGTACCCGCGACCGCTGACCTGGTTCGCCAAGCGTTGACGGGAAAGCGCCTGAGTCCGACCAACACAATGATTGCGGCGGCAATGCTGTTCACGCTCCTCTTCTCTCTCGTGATCCTCGTCACGCTGTTGGCCGACACCATCGTGAAGGCGCTGCCGGTGTTTCAGGCTCGAGGGCTTGACTTCGTGTCGGCGCCGCTCGCACCCCAGGCCGCTCGGGCCGGGATCTTCCAAGGGATCATGGGCTCGATGGCACTGACCGCATTCGTGATCGTCGTCGCGTTCCCGCTGGGTGTCGCCGCCGCCGTATATCTCGAGGAGTATGCGCGGGACAGTCGACTGACGCGATTCATCAATGCCAACATTCGGAACCTCGCCGGTGTCCCGTCCATCGTCTATGGGATTCTCGGCCTGTTCCTCTTTGTGAAGGTCATCAACGGAACCCTGGGTGTGGCGGCCAACATCAGCGGCCGCAACCTCGTTGCAGGGGGACTGACACTGGCCGTTCTCGTGCTCCCGATCATGATCATCACGACCGCCGAGGCGCTGCGGGCGGTGCCCCAGGATCTACGGGC
The DNA here is from genome assembly GCA_963792365.1 of uncultured bacterium. GTDB lineage: Bacteria > Actinomycetota > Acidimicrobiia > Spongiisociales > ZC4RG35 > JAOUGY01. The sequence continues at coordinate 344,987 of CAWBVW010000004.1, read as the reverse complement.
GGCCTCGATGGGGGTTGGGGCGACCAAGTGGGAGACGATCCGGAGTCAGGTTCTCCCCGTCGCACTTCCGGCCATTCTGACGGGTTCGGTGCTCACCGTGGCACGAGCATTTGGAGAGACCGCTCCGCTGCTGCTCGCCGGGGCGGCTCTTTCCCAGTACTTCGCCACGGATCCGAGCGCCGGGTTCATCGACCTCATCGGCAACCAGTCGTATACGGCGCTGCCGCTGGTCATCTACAACTTCGCCCGCCAGCCCGACACCGAGTTCGTCCAACTGACGGCCGCAGCCATCGTCGTCCTCTTGGTGATGCTCCTGAGCGTCAATGCGCTTGCGATCGTTGCGAGAGACTATTTCGAGCGGAAGTCGTGACACACCACGAGGGAGACACCTCCGACATGACCACGAGACAGCCGACCGGTGAAGCGGTCGAACTCAGACAGGGCTCACGAGTGGCACCGCCGACGGCGCAACCCGCTCGGGCGGATGACGCGAACCCGGTGGTTTTCGATGTGTCCGACCTCAACGTCTACTACGGGTCGTTTCGAGCCGTGAAAGACGTCGCCGTTCCGATACGTCAGAACGAGATCACAGCGTTCATCGGTCCTTCCGGCTGTGGCAAATCGACTGTGCTCAGGTGCTTCAACAGGATGAACGACCTGATCGAGACCGCTCGAGTCGAAGGGCAGATCCTGTATCACGGCGTCGATCTGTATGGTGCGAGCGTGGACCCTGTCGAGGTACGACGTCGGGTCGGGATGGTGTTCCAGAAACCGAATCCCTTTCCGAAGAGCATCTACGAGAACATTGCGTTCGGCCCGAAGATCGCAGGGTGGAAGGGCAACTTCGACGATCTGGTCGAGGAGACTCTCACAAGGGCGGCCCTCTGGACCGAGGTCAAGGACAAGCTGAAAGAGCCCGCCTTCGCACTCTCGGGCGGACAGCAGCAGCGCCTGTGTATTGCGCGTGCGATCGCGACGAGCCCGGATGTCGTGCTCATGGATGAGCCATGTTCAGCCCTCGATCCGGTCGCCACGCTGCGCATCGAGGAGTTGATGCTCCAGCTCAAGCAGGACTACACGATCATGATCGTGACCCACAACATGCAACAGGCTGCCCGTGTCAGCGACCGCACCGCGTTCTTCACCGTCGATGTCGGCGACAGCGGCGACCGAACCGGCAAGCTGGTCGAGTTCGACGAGACCGACAGGATCTTCACGAACCCGGCCGAGAAGGAAACGGAAGACTACATCACCGGGAGGTTCGGATGATGGTTGACCAGCGAAGCCACTTCCATCAGGAACTCGAGGCTCTCGAACAACAACTCCTCGATGTCGCGGATCGCTGCGAGCGGATGGTGGCGATGTCGGTCGACGCTCTGACCCTGGGAGATCTGTCGTTGGCCGACAAGGTCGAGGCCGAGGACAGCGAGATCGACATGATGTACCTCGACACGCACACCCGTTGGCTCAATCTGATGGCCCGCCAGCAGCCCATGGGTGGAGATCTTCGGCTCATGTCTGCCCTGCTCCACCTCAACGTGACGCTCGAACGCATGGGTGACCAGTGCGTCAACATCTCCAAACTGGCCCGGCTCAGCGAAGGTCTGCCGACCCGAGTGCAGATCCATGACCAGATCAGGGAGATGGCAGACCTCGTCCGGCCGATGATCCGCACCGCCACCGAAGCGTTCGTCCGCCGAGACGCCGACGAGGCTCGGTTGCTGCCGGCGATGGACGAACCCATCGATCGGATCAATCGTCTGATGTACCGCGAGGTGGTCGAGTGTGCTCCCGACAGCCGGATGATCGAATGGGCCACTCACATGATGATGGCGGCCAGAGCGCTCGAGAGGATCGGCGACCAGGCCGTCGACATCGGCGAGCAAGTGGCCTTCCTCGTGACCGGTGACTTCGTCGAGTTCTCCGAGGGAGCGTTCGAGTCCCGTGACTCCGACGACTGAATCGCGCCACCGCATCCTCGTGGTCGAAGACGAGCCGGCACTCGCCGAGTCGATGCAGTACGCGCTCGAGGTCGAGGGCTACGAGGTCCATGTGGCGACGACCGGACGGGAGGGTGTCGATCAGGCGCGATCCCTCAGCCCGTCGTTGGTCCTTCTCGATGTCATGCTTCCGGAGTCCTCAGGGCTTGACGTGTGCCGTCAGATCCGCTCGTCATCGGACGTACCGATCATCATGGTCAGCGCACGGGACGCCGAAGCCGACATGGTGGCCGGGCTGGAGCTCGGCGCAGACGACTACGTGACGAAGCCGTTCTCGATGCGAGAGCTGGTGGCACGGGCTCGAGCTCAGATACGCCGGTCTGCGCGTTCCGGAAGCCTCTCCGAGGCCAACGAGGTGCTCCGCGGCGGCACCATCGAACTGGACCTCGATGCGCATGAGGCACGAGTGGACGGGAGGGCGGTGGCTCTCCGACCCAAGGAGTTCGATCTCCTCGAGTCGCTCATGCGTCGACGGAACCGCCTCGCCTCTCGCGACATTCTGATCGACGAGGTGTGGGGTCCCTCCTACTTCGGCGACACGAAGACCCTCGACGTCCACATCAAACGCCTACGGCAGAAGCTGGAGACCGATCCCTCGAGCCCGGTTCACATCGTCACGGTGCGCGGCCGCGGCTACAAGTTCGTCGATGACTGAACCGACGAAGCCCCGGCGGGCATCGTTGACAAGTCGCCTTCTCGGCGTCTACGCGGTCATCTTCGTCTCGGTCATCGTCGTGTTCAGCGCAGTCGTGACCTCCGCAGTCAGCAGCGTCCTCGAACAGCAGATCGTCGACGATCTCGCGGATCAGGCGGCCGTCATCGACTCGGCGCTCGCACCCTCCGACCACGCCACTGCGACTGCCATGGCTGCGGCCGCCGGCGCCCGGCTCACCATCGTCAACCCGGACGGTGTGGTGCTGTTCGACTCACAGACCGACGCATCCACGATGGAGAATCACGGATCACGTCCGGAGGTGATCGACGCGTGGGAGACAGGCACGGGAACGGACAGTCGGAGCAGCGATACCCTCGGGGGCGAACGGTTGTATGTGGCGGTGCGGAGCGTCGATGCGAGACGGGTCATCAGGTTGTCGGTGACCGCCGAGCAGCTCGCTGACGACCTTGCCGCGGTCAGACTGTCGGTCATCCGGGCGGCAGCCGTCGTCGGAATGCTGGGACTGGCGCTCGTGTGGACTGGCGCCCGTCGCCTGGCGCGGCCCGTCATCGAACTCACTGCCATCGCCGAGGGGATCGCCGACGGGGCCCTCGAAGCGCCAGCTCGACGGTCGGCCGTGGCCGAGGTCGATCGGCTCGGGGTCTCGATCAGTCGGATGGCCTCTCAGCTCGGCCGCCGGATTGCCGAGTCGGACGAACAGCGGACGACCCTCGAGTCCGTGTTGGAGGCCTTGCCTCAGGGTGTGGTGTTGCTCGGCAAAGACGACGAGATCATCTACGCCAACGAGACTGCGCGGAGCCTGCTGGGGTCCTTCGGTGACCGCTTGTCGTCGATTGCTCCCCGTGGCCTGCAGCGATGCGTGCGGGCGGCGCGCGACGGCACGGGAGATTCCAGGGTCGAGGTCGAACGGGGATCCCCGCCCCGGGTCCTCAGTGTGAACGCCACGAGGTTGGAAGCCGACGACCGAATCCTGGTCGTGGTCTTCGACGTCACCGAGCGGTACCGGGTCGAGGCGATCCGAAGGGATTTCGTTGCCGATGCGTCGCACGAGCTCAAGACCCCCGTTGCTGCAGTGTTGGCCTCGTCCGAGGCTCTGCAGCTCGCGTTGACGAGAGATCCCGAGCGTGCGGCGGCGTTTGCGAGTCGCACCCACCAGGCGGCACAGCAACTATCCCGGATCGTCGAGGATCTGCTCGACCTGTCGCGACTCGAGGCCTCCGACCAGGCACAGGAGGCTCTCAGACTGGATCAGGTCGTCGAGCGCGAAGTCGACGGGTTCCGGGCCCGGGCGCGGGAGTCCGAGATCGAACTCGTAGTCGAGACGAGCCCGACGCAGGTGACTGGTTCGCCGGCCGATCTCGCGCTTGCTATCAGGAATCTGTGCGACAACGCCGTGCGATACACCGACGCGGAGGGCTGCGTCACCGTGTCGGTTCGACCCGAGAACGATGGGTCGGCCGTGCTCGTCGTGTCCGATACCGGCGTGGGCATCCCGACCCGTGCCCTGGAGCGCGTTTTCGAGCGGTTCTTCCGGGTCGACGAAGCCCGAAGCAGGGCTACCGGCGGTACCGGACTGGGCCTGTCGATCGTGCGCCACGTCGTCGAGCGCCACGGCGGAAGCGTCACGGTGACCAGCCAACTGGGCGTCGGCACGACGTTCACGGTTCGGTTGCCCATGACTGAGAACACCTCCGATGACGGCCCCGTCTGAGCCTGTGTGGCCCCGACCGGTGCCAAGGTTCTTCCCAATTCCCGCGGCTCACTAATGTGAGCGTCCGGATGTCACTGCTGGAGCGCCTCTCCGACCCTTCGGACCTGCGATCGATGTCGTATGCCGAGCTCGAACAGTTAGCCGAAGAGATTCGGCAGTTCTTGCTCGACTCGATCTCGAAGACGGGCGGGCACCTGAGCCCGAACCTCGGAATCATCGAGTTGACGATGGCCCTGCATCGGAGCTTCGACAGCCCAACGGACCACATCTTCTGGGATGTCGGGCACCAGGCGTATGTACACAAGCTCGTCACGGGCCGGGCGGAACAATTCGAGACACTTCGCACTTTCGAAGGCCTGAGCGGATATCCGAGCAGAAGCGAGAGCATCCATGACCTCGTCGAGAACAGCCACGCCTCGACCTCGCTGAGCTATGCCCTGGGAAACGCCCTGACCGATGACGATCATTGGTCGGTTGCGGTGATCGGCGATGGCGCAATGACCGGTGGACAGGCCTACGAGGCGCTGAACCACATCGCAGTGGCCCGTCCCAAACGGCTGATCGTCGTTCTGAACGACAACGGTCGATCGTATGCGCCCACTGTTGGCGGTCTGGCAATGCTGGCGAGTATCGCCCACCTCCGCTTCGACCCTCGCTACGAGTGGGCGAAGAAGACGACGGGACGAATCCTGCGAGGGTTGCCCATCGTCGGTGACACCGCCGACGAGCTGGCAATGCGGTTCAAGGACGCCGTCAAGCAGATGCTGGAGCCGTCGACGGTGTTCGATACTCTCGGCCTCAAGTACACGGGTGCCATAGACGGCCACGACATTCCGCTGCTCGAGGACACCTTCGAACGGGCGAAGAGTTACGACGAGCCGGTCGTCGTGCACGTGGTCACCGAGAAGGGCAACGGCTACCAGCCGGCGATCGACGATGTGGTCGACAAGCTACATGGCGTGGGAAAGTTCGATCTGGCCACGGGCCTGCCGCTGTCCTCGGAACTCAAGCTGACCGACGTCATCGGCAAGGCCGTCTTGGAAGTTGCTCGTCGGGAACCCGAGCTGGTGGGGATCTCAGCGGCCATGATTTCTTCCACCGGTCTGACCGACATGGCCGAAGAGTTCCCGGATCGGGTGATCGACACCGGCATCGCCGAGCAACACGCGGTCGGCCTCGCCGCCGGGTTGGCGATGGCGGGCAAGCGCCCGGTCGTGGCGATCTACTCCAGCTTCCTCCAGCGAGCCATCGACCAGATCACCATGGACGTGGCGCTGCACCAGCTCCCTGTGATCTTTCTGATCGATCGCGCCGGCGTGACCGGACCCGACGGACCGTCGCATCATGGTGTCTTTGATCTCACATTCCTGCGCATGATCCCCGGCCTGGTGGTGGGTGCGCCCGCCGACGCGGCCGAGCTGGCGGGCATGCTGGAGTCCGCCGTACGACATGACGGCCCGATCGCCATCCGCTATCCGAAGGCCTCGGCGGCTTCGCTCCCGGTGCTTCCTGCCGACCCGATTCCGATCGGAGAGTGGGAGGAGCTGACCACAGGGGAGGATGTGCTCTTCTTCGCCAATGGACGAATGGTGGAGCACGTCCAAAAGGCGGCCGCCACGCTCGAGCAATCCGGCATCTCATGCGGTGTGGTCAACGCGCGGTGGGTGAAGCCGCTCGACGAGCGGCTCTCGACCTGGGCGAGCGCGTACAAACACGTCGTGTGTGTGGAGGACAACGTGGTCCACGGTGGATTCGGGTCCGCCGTGATGGAGGAGCTCGCGGGTACGGGACTTGCAGGCAAGGTGCACCTGATGGGTGTGCCCGACCGCTTCCTTCCGGCCGGCTCGGCGACCGACGTCATCCGCTCCATCGGGCTGGAGCCCGACCAGATCGCCGACCGGGTCGCACTCCTTCTCCGCGGCTGATTGCGGCGATTTGAACGAGTTGCTGCGCAACTCGACCCAAACTGCTTCTGAAATCCCCCCTGCTTCGTCTTCGGCGAAGCTGTCCCGGTCGCCTACGGCGACCTAACCGAGTTTGCTGCGCAAACTCGACCCGGTGTCACACGACAAGTGGGAGGCTGATTGGGTGCTCCACTGGTGAACGGTGAGGTGTGTCGGGCGGTTGTGCCCCCCCCGTCAGGCACAGGCTGTCGGGAGGCAGCCAGGGGGGATTCGGTTCTTCAGCCGCCCGCCGTCACCAGCTTTGATACCGGTCGATGGACGGGAGTGCGGGGGCCGGCCCCCAAGCCGACCCCCGCTGAGTGGAGAATCGTCCTTCCGGGCGTACGCAACCCGGGCGTCGCTCTCTCATGTTGTCAATGCGTGGGAGTCGAGGAATGTGTCACGAGACTCGGCCCTGAATCGCCGGCTCCGTGCTGTCTTCGGCCTCTCCGGCCTCTGCGGCCTCTCCGGCCTCTCCGGCCTCTCCGGCCTCTTCCTCCGCCGCGGCCTGAGCGCCTTCGGTGGCTGTCCGATCCTCGGCCGGGAGTCGACGTAGATGGAGCGCCGTGGACAATGGCGGCTCGACGGATTCCATCGATTCACCGACCGTGTGCGCGACGGATGAGGCTGGAGCGCCGCCGCCTGCACCGATGGCATCGATGGTCAATGGGAACATGACTGCCATGGCGGCGAAGGCGGCGCCAGCGGCGAGGGCAGGACCGAGGTTGTCGTACCAACGCGTTCGCCGTTGACGGGCCACGTGGCGAGCCTTGATCCTGGCGGCCTCCTGCATCAGGTTGGCCTCGATCTTCGAGAACATCTCCGGCGTGTCCGGAACCGGAGGACGATCGATCTCAGAACGCATGCTGTGCCTCCGCGATCGCCGGGGCCGATGGCTCGAGCTCGTCACGCATTCGTCTGCGCGCACGCGACAACCTGAGCCTTGCAGCATTCGGAGACACGCCGACCACGACTGCGGCCTCGGTGGGGGACAGGCCATCGTATGCGACCAGCAGGAAGACCTCCCGTTCGCCATCCGAGAGCTCGCGAAGCGCCCGTTCCAGTGCACTGCGCTGTCGAACGGCGTCGATGGCGGACGCAATGGCGTCGACCTCGTCCTCGGAAACCAGCGGCCCCGTGTTTCCCGCCTTGACGGCCAACCGATGAGCGCTGGCACATCTCCTGCGGTGCTTCGCCAACACCCGTCGGGAGATCCCGAACAACCACGGCAATGCCGTGTCGGTCTGTGGGACATATCTGCCCGCTCCCTGGAGTGCCACGAGGAAGGTGTCGGATACGAGGTCACCGACGTCGTGCGGATCGCGGCACCGGCGCACGGCGTACATCGTCACCGGCTTCGAATACCGGCGAAAGAAGACCGAAAACGACTCGCCGTCGCCTCGCGCGGCTGCGGCCAACAGTTCGGCGTCGGTTGGGTCCACCATGTCTCGCCTATGTCGTGACCTGAAAAAGCATGTCACATCCGGCGGCCGTGCGTCGGGTTTCGGGGAGAGCACCGAGCCGGAAAGCAACGAGCAACAAGCCGGAACGCGACCACCGTGGGCCGGTTCTGGCTCGGTGCCCGTTGCTCGTTGCTTCTCAGTTGAGAACGAAGTCGACCACGTTGGCGAGAGGACCGGCGCTGTTGGCGTCGGGAGCCACCGCGCCCTTGCTGAGGAGCTCGTTCGAGTACGCAAAGAAGTCGGGCTTCTGCGTCAACGGCAGCATGAACAGCCCTTGCTCGGGGTCCAGCTCGAGTGTCGTCACGTACCGGTCGAGCTCGTTGTAGCAAGCGGCCGCAACTGCATCGTCCAGCGCCGAGTCGCACTCGGTGGATCGAGCGTCGAACGCGGCATTCTGGAATCCGTACGGATTGCCCGTCGCTGCAACCGGGCCGTCATCGCCCTCGATGACCGCACCGCTCAGATAGGCCGAGTTCTGTCCTCCTGGCCAGGGCCCACCCACCCACGCGAACTGCATGATGTCGACGAGGTCCGGATCTCCTTCTTCTCCTCTGGACGCCGACGAAAGCAGGTTCGGAGAGGAGAACGCCCGTTCCGTGAAGAAACTCGATCCCGGGACGTTGTCGATCGTGATTTCGATCCCGGCGTTCTTCATCTGTGCCTGGATGATCTGCTGCTGCAGCTCTCGAAGGGCGTTGCCACCGGTGGTGCCGACCGTGAGGCTCAGCCTCCCGTCGTCCGGATGGGCATAGATGCCATCGTCGCCGAGGACATACCCGGCCGATTCGAGTGCGGCCTGAGCCGCGGCGATGTCGCCCTGCCCGTAGCCCAGGGGTCCCTGGTGGTCTTCATAGGTCGGCTGGTTCGCCATCCAGTAGGTGTTGCCGAGACCTTCCGGGGCCAGAGCGTCACCGAACAGCGGTGCATACAACGTCGAGACGACCTGCGCCTTGTCGAGAGCGAAGGCGATGGCTTCCCGCACCTCTGGCTTGGCGAGATGGGTGTCGTTGACGTTCATGCCCCAGTGCTCGTAGATCGGACCCGGCTTGGCGGCCACGGTGAACGAGGAGTCGTCTTTGATCTCCTCGAAGGCGAGCTGGGGCTGGGTGAAGACGATGTGCGCTTCGCCGGACTTGAGTGCGTTCACCTGGGCATCCGTGTCCGTCACCCAGTTCACTCGCACTCCCTCGACGCAGGCGACACCTGTGTTCTGGGCATCAGGGCTCACAGAGCCGTGGTAGCTGTCGTTCCGCACGAAGGTCATCGCCACGCCCTGATCCCAGCTCTCGAAGACCATCGGGCCTGATGAAGGCAGCGTCTCACCGTCCTGATTGACCCAGGTCGCCTGGGCGGCGTTCACCTCGGCCGCTCCGGCGCCCTCACCGAAGGCATGAGCCGGGAAGACGTTCGTGAACAGCGCCTTGTACCCGGAGTAGAACGGCTCGAATGTCAGCTCGAACTCTGTGTCGGAGATCACGTCGAAGCTCGTGATCTGGTCGTATCCGGTGCGGCTAGTGATGAGGTACGTGCCACCGCCTGTCTCAGGGTCGAAGTCCTCCATGATGATGTCGTAGGTGAACTTGACGTCGTTGCTCGTGAGCGGCACTCCATCCGACCATGTGAGCCCATCACGCAGGCGGAACGACACCGTGGCGGAGCCGTCGCCGTTGTCGGAGACGACGGCTTCGTCGGCCAGCAGTTCCGGATAGAACTCCACGTCGCCGGTGATTCCGTAGAGGTCATCCCACATCACCTGCCACAGGTATGAGGTGATCGAAAGCCCGTTGTTCGGATCGTTGAGATGCAGATCGGGTGGCTCCTGTTCGTGCGCCCAGATCAACGTCCCGCCCGATCCCTCGCAGTAGTCGCCCGAGGTATCCGAATCTGCTGTCGTTCCCGGCTCCGCAGGGCTCTCGGTGCTGTCTGTTGTGCCGGCATCGGTCGTTGTCGCGGTGGTCTCGGCCGCCGAACATGCTGCGGCCATCAGCGCCAGCATGCTCAGCAGCACCACCCATCGCTGCTTCATCACGATTGCTCCTCTCTCGGACCGAATCCCGGCCCATGCCCCTCCTATGGCGATCCCGTGCGGTGGCATGTCGCCCAGCCCGGCGATGGGCGTCGGCGCGCCCGCTTTGAAATGCCATCAGGCCCCGGCGCATTGGATGGGCGTGTTCGCGTATGCAGTCCGCAGGTTCTTCTCAACGGTGCCGTTGTTGGTGGCGGCCACCTTCGTGGTGTTCGTGCTGGTGTCGATCTCCAGTGATCCGTTGGCACGGTTCGCCACTTGCACCCAATGTTCACAGGCGGCCTATCAGCGGATCATCGACCTCCACCAGCTCGATGAACCGATCCCAATGCGGTACGTCGGATGGATCACAGACGCGGTGACAGGCGACCTGGGCGTAGCCACATCACTCGGTGAGCAGCCGGTCGGTCCGATATTGGCTGAGCGCCTCTGGAACACCGCTCTGCTTGCGGTGCCGGCCTTCCTGCTGATCGCGTTTCTGGCCGTCGTGGTCGGGGTGTACTCCGCGATTCGACAGTATTCGGCCGGCGACTATCTCGTCACCGGCGCTTCGTTCGTCGGAATCGCCATGCCGACGTTCTTCTTCGGCCTTCTGCTGCAGGCCTTCTGGGGTGTGTGGTGGCAGGACTGGACGGGGTGGAAGCCGTTCTACGTGACCGGGAAGCACGTTGCCGGGTTTGGCGATTACCTGGCATCGGCCACGCTTCCGATCATCACGCTGACAATCGTGATCCTCGCCACCGAGAGCAGGTTCCAGAGGGCGTCGATGCTGGAGGTGATCGGATCCGACTACATCAGGACCGCACGAGCGAAGGGCCTTCCCGAGTGGCGAGTGATCTTCAAGCACGCCTTGCGGAACGCAATGATTCCTCTCGTCACGGTGTGGGCGCTCGACTTCGCTGCGCTCCTCGGCGGGTCGGTGATCACCGAGACCATCTTTGCGTGGCCCGGACTCGGCTTACTCCTGGTTCAGTCGATTCCGTCGCGCGATCTCGATCTGGTCATGGGGCTCGTGATGGTGGCGGCGTTCCTCACCATTTCGTTCAACCTGATTGCCGATCTCCTCTATGGAGTCCTCGACCCACGGATCCGGTATGACTGATCTCGGAGTGCCGCTTGCAATGGAGGATGCGGAGATCGGTCCGGCTCGCTCGTTCGGGCGTCAGGTGTGGGACCGGTTCCGGCGGCACAGCTTGGCGCTGCTTGCCGTTGCCATGCTGGTGGTGCTCGTGATCTCGTTCTGGGTGGCGCCTGCGCTGAGTCCTTACGAGTTCGACGAGATCACGCCCGACTTCAGGCAGCCCCCAACCCTCGATCATCCCTTCGGAACCGACGACATCGGCCGCGATCTCATGGTGCGGACCTTCATCGGAGGCCGGTATTCGATCCGAATCGCCCTCCTCGTTGCGATCTCCACCACCATCGTTGGGACGATCCTGGGGGCGATCGCTGGCTACTTCGGCGGGTGGGTCGATGGAATCGTCTCACAGGCCATCAACATGGTCCTGTTGGTCCCGGCGCTAGCGATCCTTCTGGTGCTTGCGCTCAAGTGGGGCTCCGATCCGTGGAGCATCAGTCTCGTCCTCGCTGCGCTCCTGTGGACCCGGATCGCGCGCGTCGTACGCGGCCTCTTCCTCCAGTTCCGCCAGCAGGAGTTCGTGCTGGCTGCTCGTTCGGCGGGTGCGCGCTCGGCCAGGATCATGTTTCGTCACATCCTCCCCAACGCCATCGGACCAGTGGTGGTCGAAACCACACTGCTGGTCGGGGCGGCCATCATCCTCGAGTCCACCCTGTCGTTCCTGGGCCTCGGCGTTCAGTTCCCCACGCCGACCTTGGGAAACCTGGTGGCCGAAGCCAAAGGTGCCATCGACTCCAATCCCTATCGGGTTCTTCTCCCGGGTGCCTTTGTGATGGCGATCACGCTGGCCGTGAACTTCCTGGGGGACGGTCTTCGAGACGCGCTCGATCCTGCCAGCGGTGGTGGCCGATGAACGAACCGATCGAGCCGATCCAGCCGTTGCGTCGTCTGCCGACGGCGTCTTCATTGCTGGAGGTGAACGATCTGCAGGTGTCGTTCCCAACAGACGATGGCCTCGTTCGGGCCGTTCGTGGCATCGAACTCTCGATAGCGCCTGGCGAGGTTCTGGGAGTTGTCGGCGAGTCGGGATCGGGCAAGTCGGTCACCGCCCTGGCCACGATGCGACTGTTGCCCCGGCGGGCGGTGGTCGAGGGCTCGGTCCGCTTCGACGGCATGGATCTGCTGGCGCTCCCGAGCAGGGAGATGCGTGCTCTGAGAGGCGCCGAGATCTCGATGATCTTCCAGGACCCGATGACTGCGCTCAACCCCGTGTTCACCGTCGGCGATCAGATCGTCGAAGTGATCAGGGCTCATGGGCCGGTCGGCCGTCCGCTCGCTCAACGCCGATCCATCGAACTCCTGGACTTGGTCGGCATCCCGGAGCCACACCGGCGGGCGCGCCAGTATCCGCATGAGTTCTCGGGAGGCATGCGTCAGCGAGCCATGATCGCGATGGCTGTGGCGAATCGTCCGAAGCTCATCATCGCCGATGAACCGACCACCGCGCTCGACGTCACGATCCAGGCACAGGTGATGGGGGTGATCGCTGAGGTCCGAAGGACGGTGGGTTCTGCCCTCATGCTGATCACCCACGATCTGGGGTTGGTGGCGGGTATCGCCGATCGGGTTCTGGTGATGTACGCAGGAACCGTGTTCGAGTGCGCAACGACCGATTCCATCTTCCACGACTCGAAGAACCCGTACACCAGGGGTCTGATCAGGTCGCTCCCTCGCATCGACGCCCGCGATCGGACCAGGCTGTATGCCATCCCTGGGCGCCCACCCACCGGGTTCGCAACGGGCAGGGGGTGTCCGTTCGCGCCCCGATGCGAGCTCGCCGCCGACGTGTGTCGTGACATGCCAGAGTTGGCCGAGGTAGGTAGGCATCACTGGAGTCGATGCCACTTCCGCGACCGGGTGGTGGCGACGCCATGATCGCGCCGCTCCTCGTGGTGTCGGACTTGGTCACGCACTTTCCGATCAAGGCGGGAGTGTTTCGCCGGACCATCGGGCATGTGCGAGCCGTCGACGGGGTGAGTTTCCATCTGTCGAAGGGTGAGACGGTTGGAGTCGTCGGGGAGTCCGGGTGCGGCAAGTCGACACTGGCCAAGTCATTGCTCCGGCTGGTCGAGCCCAGTGGCGGTGTCGTCGCCCTCGCAGGAGAGGATCTGCTTGCGGCGGACCCCCGTCGGCTGCGTCGGCTCCGTGGAGACATCCAGATGGTCTTCCAAGATCCGTTCGCGTCGTTGAACCCGCGGATTCCGGTGCGCGACATCGTGGCCGAGCCTCTCGTGATTCAGCGCACCGAACGCGCCGTTGCCCGGGCACGGGCGGAGGACCTGTTGGCAGCGGTGGGCTTGAGCCCCGAGCACGGCAATCGCTATCCATATGAGTTCTCGGGCGGGCAGAGACAGCGAATAGGCATCGCCCGTGCACTCGCCCTCGACCCGTCGATCGTCGTTCTCGACGAACCGGTGTCGGCGCTGGATGTGTCGATCCAGTCCCAGGTGATCAACCTGCTCGAGGATCTCCAACGAGACTTCGGACTCTCGTTTCTGTTCATAGCGCACGACCTGTCGGTCGTGAGGCACGTCTCGGACCGGGTGTTGGTGATGTATCTCGGTCAGATCGTCGAGTCGGCGACACGAGACGAGGTCTACGAGGCCCCTGCGCATCCGTATACGCATGCGCTGTTGTCGGCGATCCCGGTTGCGGACCCGCGTGTCGAGCGTGGGCGAAGGCGGATCATTCTCGAAGGGGACCTGCCGGATCCATCGGCCCCGCCCTCCGGCTGCCGGTTCAGGACCCGGTGCCCCATCGCAACGGAGCTGTGCGCGGTCGAGATCCCACCCCTGTTGGAGGTCTCGAGCGGTCACGCTGTGGCGTGTCACTTTCCCCTGGAGCGTGGCGAGACGCTCAGCGAGCGAACGGGGGCATCGGCCCCGAGTTGAGGCGACTCCCTGGCTCAGCCCATCAGATAGGCGCCGAGGAGTTCCTTGGGCAGTTCCTTCGGGTCCGGAATCGTCAGTGGCTCTGACGGAAATCGGCCGTCCATCGAGATGACACGACGAGCGTCACGATGGTCTTCGACCGGCGTTGTCGACTTCTGCTCCCGGGACGAAGGACGTGGCTGCTCGAAGGATCGGTTGGGCATTGCTTCCCCTTCTGCCGCGATTCGTACCTGTGGAAAACCCTACGTGAAACCAGAAACTGTGCAGCAAAATGATTTCGCGACCTCAGGGTCGACGTATTGCGTTCTCCGTGGAACCTCGGCCGTCGGCCGGGGGGAAGCGTACCGGGTGATCCCTCACCGACGTCGTAAGCGCGGATCAGAGCGTGGCGGTCAGCTCCGCGATGCGGGTGGAAGCGGACTGGTCGATCGGTTCGCCGTGGCCGAAGAGGGCCACCTCGTAGTCGAATCCGCTGAGCAGCCGGGCTGATTCCAGCGCTGTTTCCATGTCGCTCGAGAACTGTGGATTGGGTCCGGTGAGCGTGGCGTCCACGTTGTTGATGGCGTCGCCTGTGAGCAGGATCCGTCCGGGGTCGAGCACCGCGATGTGGCCAGGGGTGTGGCCGGGGGTTGCGATGATCCGGAGCCCCTCGACTTCATCACCGTCGGTGACGGGCGTCAACGGTCGCGATGCGTCGATGTTGCCGAGGTCGGGCTCTGCGGCGTATCCTGTGGCCGAGGAGGCGAGGTCGAGCACTGCCCTGGCGCTGCCCGCATGGTCGCCGTGCTCGTGGGTCACGATCACATGGCCCACGGCATCCCACCCCACGCCCAACCGCCCGAGCGCAGCGTCTATCGCACCTTCGCTCCCCGACACGCCGGTGTCGACGATCACAGCCTCGCCGCTCCGTACGAGAACGTAAGCGCTCACGAAGTCGAGGTCAACCCGCTCCCATGCGTACGACGGTGAGCTGCTGCTCGCGACGCCCTCCGTGGATGTGGTGCCCGGCGCCGAGGAGTCGGTGCTCGATGAGTCCGGGGGGTTCGTGGCGTCAGGAGTGCTCGAAGCAGGCGCCGATTGGACCGTCGTCGATGATGAGCCGACCTCACCGGCACACGCCACGATCACCGCTGCCGACAGCCCTCGACCGAGATCTGTGAGGAATGCCCGTCTCGATACCTTCATCGCTCGCCTCCAGATGTGCGATCGTAGGTGGACGGGCACCCTATGAAGGAGGTGGCGGAGCGTTCCGCAGATCGAACACGGGCTCCGGACGGTCGCCATCCTCGATGAGGATGTGCCAGAGGCGCTCGCCGACAGCACTGGGGTCGGCGAGATCGCCGTCGCGCTCCAACGCCTGGAAGCGTTCGACATGAGGGAACTGTTGTGGCGCAGCCTCCCGGATCTCGGCCTGCATGTCGGTGGCCACCACCCCCGGTGCCACCGATATCACCCGCATCGGGCGTCCGGCGTCGCGCTCTTCGCGGCTGGCCACCCGAACCCACTGGTCCACGGCCGCCTTTGCAGCGCAGTAGCTGGACCAGCCGGCATATGGATTCGAGGCCGCACCGGAACTGATCTGCATGAGGCTTCCGGGAAGCCCCGCCGCGGCGGCAACGCGCAGAAAGCCGGCGCCCAACACCTGAGGTGAAGCGCTGTTGAGCAACACGTTTCGTTCGTACGCGTCGCGATCGACGTCTGCGGCAAATCCGATGGGCGTGAGCGTGGCCGCACAGTGGGCGAACCCGAGCCACTCAGGTGCCTCGTCCTCGACCAGCGACTCGATCCACCTCATCATCTCCGGCCATGCCATCGGATCGGACAGGTTGGACGCGTGATGGATGCCGGGACCGGAGCGACGGCTCACCGTGGCCACGGCTGCTCCGTCAGCGAGGGCGGCGCTTGCGATTCCCCGACCGATGCCGCTCGATGCTCCCGTGATGAATGCGAGGCGTTTCATGGCGCGAAGGTAGCTGATGCGAGGTATCAGCCGCATGGCGTGTGTCGTGGCTGCGTCCGGTGATCGACGCGGAGGGCGACACCGGCGGGCACCGCGAGGTTGGTCTTCGAGACACGACGTCCTGCCGCCAACAGATACCGCCGACCACCGGTGGTGACGGCGACGGTGGCCTGGGGACCCAGCTCGATTGCGACCACGGAGCTCCAGGGGATCACGTGTCTGCGAGCCATGCACCTCCGATGCAGTCCCAGGTCGGTACATTTCGAGACCAGCGGATAGTCGAATGCTGCGATCAGCATGAGTGTTGCGCCGATCACCACAAGAGTGGCCGCACTCCAGTCGCCGGGGTGGCGGACAGAAGTCCCAGCCCCCAACGCCAGCATCGAGAACGGCGTGACGATGGCGCCGGCCATGGCACGCAAACTACTTTTCAACACCTCAAAACGTCAGATGCATGGAGGCCTCACCTCATGTCACCTGTCCGTTTCGATTGGATGAACGAGTCGACGCGACGGAGGCATCTGCAGACGCGGCCGGAGAAAGCGCTCTAAGGTGCCCGCAGGCGTTCGACCAGTTCGGCAGTTCTCGAGTACCTCGAGGCGTCGGTCGGAGGGAAACCCGAACGCCTCACAAAATCGAGAAAGAGGGAGGAAACTCGATGCTCGATAGAAAGAGAGCATTCATCGCCTTGTTGTCTGCGTTGATGCTGCTGCTCGCGGCATGTACGTCCGACGATGGCGGCAGCGACACGACGGCAGCGCCGGCTACCGACGATTCGGTGGCCGAGGAAGGCGGTGGCGACACAGGTTCGAGCACCGACTCGGGCTCTGTCATGGACACTGTCATGACGAACGATGTGATTCGTTGCGGTACGCGCGACGCCCTGCCTGGGTTCGCCGTGCTTCAGGACGATGGAACACACGTCGGATTCGACTCCGACTTCTGTCGTGTGATCGCAGCAGCAGTGCTCGGTGATGCCGAAAAGGTCGAGCACGTCGACCTCGAGACAGCAGACCGCTTCACGGCGTTGCAGTCCGGCCAGATCGACGTCCTGGTTCGGAACACCACGTGGACGGCGAGCCGCGATGGCAGCGAGGGAGCCACCTTCCTGACCGTCAACTACTACGACGGCCAGGGCATGATGGTGTCCGCCGAGAGCCCCTACGAGTCAGTCGCCGACATGGCAGGCTCGGTCGTCTGTGTTACCAAGGGCACGACGACGGAGGGCAACGCCGCCGCCGAATCGACACGATTGGGCCTCGACTGGGAAGTGCGGCCCTTCGACGACACCGACCTGCTCCAGGAGGCGTTCCTGGCCGGTCAATGTGACGGATGGAGCTCGGACACGAGCCAGCTGACCGGATTGCGATCGGCGTACCCGGACGGCCCAGATGCACTGAGGATTCTGCCCGAGGTGTTCTCGAAGGAGCCACTGGCGCCTGCGGTGCTCGATGGCGACACCCAGTGGGCACAGGTCGTGAATTGGGCCATCCTCGCCACCATTCAGGCAGAGGAGTTCGGGATCACTCAGGCCAACGTCGACGACATGCTCAGTTCCGAAGACACTCGGATCCTGTCGTTCCTCGGTGCGGAATACACCGACGACGACGGAAACGTCACAGTCACCGACCCGGGCCTCGGTCTCCCCACCGACTTCGCCTACCAAGTTGTGAAGCAGGTCGGTAACTACGGAGAGATCTTCGAGCGTCATCTGGCCCCGCTGGGGCTCGAGCGAGGCGTCAACGCTCTGTGGTCCGACGGCGGACTCATGTACGCGCCGCCGTACCGGTAGACAAGGCGACGATTGGGTGGTGGCCATTCGGCCACCACCCAATCCTCCATCATGACCGTCACAGCAGACACATCGGCGAGGGTTCCGATCTATCGGGACGTACGCGTCCTCAAGTGGGTCTTTCAACTCGTCGTGTTTGCGATCGTGGCGTTCGTGATCTTCTGGCTGTACGGGAACTACCGCACGAACACTGAGTCGAGCGGAATTCCCACCAGCTTCGACTTCCTAAGCCAGCCGACCAACTTCGACATCCCGGGTGCCGACTTCTCTCCTCAAGAGCGTGTACGGAACGCCTATGTGATCGGAGTGCTGAACACGATCAGGGTTTCGGTGGTCGGCGTCATCCTCGCCACCGTGCTCGGCATCCTCATCGGGATCGGTCGCCTCTCGACGAACTGGGTGGTCAACAAACTCAGCACTGTCTACGTCGAGACGATCAGGAACCTCCCATTGTTGGTGATCCTGACCTTCGTCGTGCTGGGTCTGGTGCTCCAGGCGTTCCCGACCATCGACGAGGCGTGGACACCGTTCGATTGGTTTGTCTTCTCGAACAGGGGAATGGGACTCCCGTGGTATGAGAACGTCACGGGAGCATCGCTCTTGCTGTTGTTCGCCTTCGGCGTTGCAGGGTGGTGGGTGATCACAAGATGGCGTCACGGCGTCGCGGATCGAACAGGGGCACCTGCCAGGTCCGGACTCATCGGTGGCACGTTCTTGTTGGTGACCCTGGTGACCGGGTGGTTCATCCTGGGTGGCCGCCTGAATCTGCCCTCGGTCGATGGGCCGCGGGTCGTCGGTGGGATCGGAGTCGATCCTTCCTACTTTGCGGTCCTGGTGGCCTTGGTGGTCTACACCGCGTCGCACATTGCTGAGATCGTCCGGGGCTCCATCCAGGCGATCCCGATGGGACAAGGCGAGGCGGCGTCCGCGCTGGCGTTGTCCGGGTTCCAACGCATGTGGAACGTGATCCTTCCGCAGGCCATGCGCATCGCCATCCCCCCGCTCGGAAACCAGTATCTGAATCTCATCAAGAACTCTTCGCTGGCGGCGGGCTTTGCCTACTTCGACATCACCAACGTGACGCAGATCACGGTGGGCAACGGATCTCCGGCAGTGCCTGCTTTCACGCTCGCATTGCTCTTCTACGTGGTCCTGTCGCTCATCACCTCGGTCTTCGTCAACCTCGCGAACCGCCGCTTCAAACTGGTGGAACGATGACCGCCACCACCACACGTCCTGCTGAGGCACGACAGCCGTCGCCTGCGCTCACATGGCTGCGCCGCAACATGTTCCGCTCCCCGCTGGACGGTGTGATCACCGTCGTGTTCGGGGCGCTGGGCCTGTACATCCTGGTGAGGGTTGCGATCTTCGTTTTTGTCAACGCGCGGTGGGCGATCGTCGAAACAAACCTCAAGCTGCTTCTCGTGGGTCGCTGGCCGGATGTGCATCTGCTTCGCGTCGCCGTGGTGATCGTTGGGTTGGCGGCGTGGGGAGGGCTGATCGCCGGATGGATCTCGGGGCGCCAGATCCGGGCCGGGCTGTCTCTGATCGCCGGTTTGACTCCTGGCGAGCGGATAGCGGATCTGACACGTCGATTCGGACTGATCATCGGGACCGTGGTCCTTCTGCTCCTGCTCACCGATTCTCCTGGTCCATGGCTGATGGTTGGTGCCACGGCGGTTCTCGCCGTCGCGGCCGTGATGGCCGGTCGCCGTTTTGGGAGGAGGCCGCCGGCGTCGGTCTGGGCGACGCGCGGCTTGATCCTCGCACTTGTCGCCGTGCCGGTGATCCTGTTCCTCTACATGATCGATGCGGTCCCGCTCGCCGATTGGGAAGGCTTCCTGTTCAACGTGATGTCGGCTGCGGCGGGAATCATCCTGTGTTTCCCGCTCGGTGTGCTGCTTGCTCTTGGGAGACGGTCGAAGCTGCCTCTGCTGAAGAGCTTGTCGATCGTCTACATCGAGTTCGTCCGCGGCTCGCCTCTGTTCGTCCTGCTGCTGCTGGCCAACGTCTCTCTCGAGTTCTTCGTGCCCGCGGCCTTCGCCCCCTCGAAGGTCGTGAGGGCGGTCATCACCTTCACCGTGTTCACGGCCGCCTATCTGGCCGAGATCGTGCGAGGGGGGTTGCAGTCCGTGCCACGGGGTCAGGAGGAGGCAGCCAAGGCGCTCGGCCTCAGCCCACTGAAGCAGATGTCGCGGATCGTGTTGCCACAGGCCCTCCGCAATGTGATCCCCGCCCAGATCGGACAGTTCATCTCGCTGTTCAAGGACACGACGCTGGCCGGGCTGGCTCTCGGGATCCTCGACCTGCTCGACGGGGCGCGGGTCATCACCCAGCAGCCGGACTTCCGGGGTCAAGGGCTGATCATCGAGACGCTGGTTTTTGCAGGGTTCCTGTTCTGGGTGGGATCGTTCACGATGTCGAGAGAGAGCCAGCGCCTTGAACGGCGGCTAGGAGTTGGGACCAGATGACCGACGCAGACCAGACCGTTTTCGCCGACGCCACCGCCCACAAGGGCGACGTGATCATCGAACTGGAGCACGTCGACAAGTTCTTCGGGAGCTTCCAGGCGTTGTCGGACATCAACCTGAAGGTGGGTCGCCAGGAGGTCGTGGTGGTGATCGGGCCCTCCGGGTCCGGCAAGTCCACCATGATCCGGTGCATCAATCGTCTGGAGGCGCACGACGGCGGGCGCATCCTCGTGGACGGCATCGAGTTGTCCGAGGACGTGAAGAACATCCAGGAGATCCGGCGGGAGACCGGGATGGTGTTCCAACAGTTCAATCTGTTCCCGCACCTATCGGTGCTCGACAACATCACCCTGGCGCCTCGTCAGGTACGTCGGATTCCCAAACGCGAGGCCGAGTCGAATGCGATGGAGCTGCTGGAGCGCGTGAAGATCCCGGAACAGGCCAAGAAATACCCCGGGCAACTTTCGGGTGGGCAGCAGCAACGTGTGGCCATCGCCCGTTCCCTTGCCATGAACCCCAAAGTCATGTTGTTCGACGAGCCCACCTCGGCGCTTGACCCCGAGATGATCGGCGAGGTCCTCGACGTCATGAAGGACCTCGCAAAAGGTGGAATGACGATGATCGTGGTCACCCACGAGATGAACTTCGCCCGTGAGGTCGCAGATCGTGTGGTGTTCATGGCCGACGGTCAGATCGTCGAAGTCGGCACCCCCGAGCACTTCTTCCAGACTCCCCAGGAAGACCGAACGAAACTGTTCCTGTCGCAGATCCTTTGAGGTACTCGCTTCGATCGGTAGAACGTAGAACGTAGAACGTCGTGCCGGGGGTTCAGTCCGCCCCTTTCGCCCGTCGTAGCTCTACCCTCACCTTCTCCAATGCGACGTGTCCAATGGTTGCTCATCGTGGCCGGTGGTGTCCTCCTCGGGGTCACCGCCTTCGCCTTCGTGCGCCCGGATGTCTCGGCGGCCTCGGCGATTGCGGCTCCGACGGCAGTGACCGTGGAGACTCGTGGCGGCACCTCGTCGACGACCACGACGACGATGAGCCCGACCACGGAGAGCACGTTCATGGCGAGCACGACCACCGTGACCGAGGCGCCACTGGGCGACCTCGTCATCCAGGCTGTGGGTGATGTGAACTTCGATCCCGTGTACGTCCCGACTTTTGCCGAGTCGTGGTACGACGTTGCCTTCGAGGGCCTCGACGGGGTGTTTCTCGACGACGACCTCACCGTGATCAACCTCGAATGTCCACCGACCGACGCCGGTCAGCAGGCCGACAAGGACTACAGCTTCCACTGTGACCCGGCGGCGTTGCCGGTGGCAGCAGCCAACGGCGTCGAGGTCGCCAACCTCGCCAACAACCATGGTCAGGATCGTGGCGTCGAAGGGCTGCTGGACTCCATAGAGAACGTGGCGGCGGCCGGGATCGTGCCCGTGGGTGTCGGCTCGAATCTGGAGGCCGCGACTGCGCCGGCGATCGTGGAGATCGACGGATGGACTGTTGCAGTCCTCGGCATGGGTGGGGTCGTGCCGGGAGACGCCTGGCTGGCCACCGAGGAGTCCGCGGGCATGGCGAGTGGGGATGACATCGATCAGATGGTCGCATCCGTGAAGGCTGCAGATCAGGTGGCCGATGTCGTCGTCGTCACGATTCATTGGGGAAGGGAGCTCGTCACCGAACCCGATGTGTTGGATCGCGCCCGAGCGGAAGCCATGATCGAAGCAGGTGCCGACGTCGTGTTCGGGCACCACTCGCATCGACTCGGTTCGATGGAGATGATCGGGAACGCCCCCGTGTTCTGGACGCTCGGCAACTTCATCTGGCCTCGCCTTTCCGACGCCGGAGCCACGACCGCGATCGCACGGGTCACGTTCCGGGCGGATGGTGGTGTCGAAACCTGCATGACGCCCGTATTCATCGAGGTGTCCGGTAGGCCGGAGCTGCGCGGCGACTGCGAGCCGAGCGAGTGACCCACCGCGAAGGACCAAGCCGCGGATCCCGCGCCGGGTTGGCGGTCGCCCTCCTCGCCATGGCGGTGGTGATCGCCGGAGCCGCAGTGTTCGTCACCGGCGGAGTCTCGTTCGGGGAGGCAACGGACGCAGTAGCGCAGACCACCACGACGATTGCGGCAAGTCCGTCGACCACAGCCGATACCACCACCACGACGGTCGTCACCCAGACCACGGCCTCCACCGCTCCGGAGCGGCTCCCAGGCGAGGTCCCGGCGTTCACCGTGGGCAAGCCATGGGGCGAGGTGGTGGGACTCACGATGTTCCGAGGCAACCCGACTCGCACCTACTACGGATCGGGTCCGCTGCCTTCGACTGCTCCGGACGAGCTCTGGTCCTACCCCGACGAGCCGATGTGCGGGATCTCGGTGGTCGCGGGTGAAAGCAAGCAATGGTGTGGCTCCGGATGGACCGGTCAGCCAGTGGTCTGGGAGCGACCGGACGGAGTGACTGAAGTCATCTTCGGGGCGTACGACAAGGCCGTTCACTTCGTCGACGCGATGAGCGGCGTCGAGACTCGCCCCAGCTTCCCGGTCGGCGACATCATCAAGGGCTCGGTGACGCTGGACCCGGACGGCTTCCCGCTCCTCTACACGGGTTCCCGGGACGACAAGTTGAGGATCATCGCGTTGGATCGAGATCCCCCCGTCGAACTCTGGTCGCTCGACGCTTCCGCCGTGCCGGGGATCTGGAACAACGACTGGGACGGGAATCCGGTCATCGTCGATGACATCATGTACGAAGGCGGCGAGAACTCCTGGTTCTTCGCCGTGAAGCTCAATCGTGCAATCGGCGAGGACGGGCTCGTGAGGGTCGACCCGGACGTGGTGTTCGAGACCCCCGGCTACACCGATGAGCTGCTAGGCCTGGTCGGAAGCAATGTGTCCATCGAGGCCTCGGTGGCGGTCTTCGACCGCCGCGTGTACTTCACCAACTCTGGCGGGCGGGTCGTGGGGCTCGACGTGTCCCAGGTCGAGCAAGGAGAGGCTCCGGTCGTGTTCGACTATTGGGTCGGCGACGATGCCGATGCCACCGTGGTGGTGGACAGCGAAGGCATGCTGTACGTGGCAGTCGAGGAAGAGCGGAAGAACGACCGGTCGAAGGAGGTCGGTCAACTCGTGAAGCTGGACCCGTACACGACCGGGGACCCTCGAATCTGGGGCGTGGCGGTTCCGGGGGATCCTGGACCGGGAGGGATCTGGGCGACGCCTGCGTTGGGTGACGGGTTTGTGTACGTGAGCACCGAACCGGGCGAGTTGCTGGCGGTCGACGCCAAAACCGGCGAGGTCACCTGGCGTGAGGACGTCGGCCCCCACGCCTGGTCGTCGCCGGTCATCGTCGATGGAGTATTGCTGCTCGCTACCTGCGAACCACCGGAGATGCGCGCCTACTCGCTGAACGATCCAGCAAACCCCGAGTCGCTGTGGACACTGGCGCCGGCGGCTGGCGGCTGCATCGAATCGACGCCGGCCGTGTGGGACGGGCGTATCTATGTGGGAAGTCGCGATGGATATTTCCGAGCGTACGGTCTCGACTGAAGTCCCGGCTCGGCGGCGGCCGACTCCCGGTTTGCTCGTGGGGTTCGGAGTCGTCTTGTTCACTGCCGGCTGGCTCCAGGGTCTCTGGCGTTTCGTTGCAAACGATGCGATCCCGCTCCACGTCATTTCCGTGGGAGCAGGTGTCGTCGCAGCAGGAGTCGTCTTCGATGCAGGCTCCGGCGGTGAGGGCTGGTGGGGCGGGTTTCGGTTTGGGGCCGTCGCCGCCGGCGCGGTAGCCGCCGTCGCGTCTTCCATCCCTGACGGCCCTCAGCTCTTCACGTTCGCCGTTCTCGCGGTGGCCCTGGCCGGCGGCTTCTTTGGGTGGCTCTTGCGTGGAAGACGGCAACTGGTGACCCGCTGGGGTCAGGCCGCCCCCCTCGGTGGAGCCTGGACTGTGGCGGCGGTCGCAGCGTTCGTCGCATGGGTCGCCTTGGTGACGCTCCCGTCTGCCACCTTGGGTCACGACGAATCGGTGTATGCCACATGGGGCCGGTCGTGGGTGTTGGACCTGCCGGCCACCCTCGTCGAGCAGTATCGACCGCCCGGGCTTGCGGCGATCGGAGCGCTCGCCACCATGGTGGCCGACAGTCAGGTCGTGCTGCGGGTGCTTGGCGCCTTCATGGCGGTCGGCACCACTCTGACGGTGTGGATGGTGGGACGCCGCCTTCTCTCGCCCGCGGCGGGGATGACCGGTGCGCTCGTCTTCGCCGGAGCGATCCCCGTTCTGCGCCGGAGTGGTGAGTTCTTGAACGACCTGATCGCGACGGCACTGATCCTGGTCGTGACATGGCTCATCCACGATGCGTTCGAGCTTCGACGTCCGAGGTACCTGCTCTGGGCAACGCTGCCCGCCGCCGCGGCCTTCTATCTGCGGTACGGCACGATTCTCACCCTCGCAGGAATCGCCCTGGTCGCCGCCGTGACTTGGCGCGATCAGCTCGCGAGCTACACGAGGACGCTCCTCGTCGCGGCGGGTCTCGGGGTGGCCGCCCTGGCGCCGCACCTGCTGTGGTCGACAGCGGTCGCCGGTGGACCGTTGTCGGTGATGCTCGACGCCGGTGAAGTCGCCGGCCCGGCGTATTTCGGTGCCGGTCTCGTCGACTACGTGACTGCTCCGGTCCAGAACTTCGGAATCCTGGGGCTTGTGTTCTGCATCGCTTCGATGGCGGCCGTGGTCGCCGGCCGACCGGCGCGCTATCTGTTGGGCTGTGGGGTGGTTGCCCTCGTCATCACCGGCGTCGGCGCCCACGCGGAGCCGCGCTACGTCTTCTACAGCCTGGCGGTCGGCTCGATCGTCGGTGCCCACCTGCTCTCGAAGACGATCGGGCGGCGCCGTGCCAACGTGTTCCTCACTGTGCTTCTGCCGTTGATCGTGCTCGCTCTCGGCACGATCAACGCGTTCGCTGAGAGAGAAGTCCTGGTTCGGATGGCCGACGCCAATCGCGTCATCGCCGAGGCGGCGGATAGGGCAGCAGAGCTCGGCGGGGCCGCATGTGAGATGGTGACCGCCTATGCGCCGACCGTCGAGTACTACTCAGAGTGTCCGACCCGAACACTCCCGACAGTTCACTCCGATCCGGTAGACGAGCCGGGCGAGGTGCTCCTGTGGTTTGAAAACGGCAAACACCAGGGGGATCCCACCGTGCTCGACGGGCTTGTAGTCGTGGGTGAAGTCCTTTCCGCCCACGACACCCCCGGCAGCGCGATCCTCTATGCGGGCGGCTGAGCGGGTTGGATCATCGACCCTTCGGGCGCGATACCCCCGAGAACTTCGCTACGGTTCGTTAACCCCCCGGGAGAGTCAGGCATGGCATACAACGAGCAGTTCGAGTTGCTCGAGGCCGTCGAAGCCGACGTGCGCCAGTTGGTCGAAGAACATCAGGAACGTCGGAAGCATTGGTATTTCCACGACTTCATTCCCTGGGAGCGCGGTGAGTCATTCCGCGACAAACCGTGGGACGCATCTCAGTGCACGATCAACGAGCGGGCCCGGACGTCCTTGGTTCTGAACCTGCTGACCGAGGACAATCTGCCCTCCTACCACCTCGCGCTGGCCGAATTCCTGCCGCGCACGTCGATCTGGAAGCAGTGGAACGGCACCTGGACGGCAGAAGAAGGCCAGCATGCCATTGCGATCCGCAGCTACCTTCTCACGTCGCGCAACTGCGATCCTGATGAACTCGAAGACGATCGGATGGCGACGATGAAGGCCGGGTGGGAGCCTGGGTTCGAGTCCCCGGTGGAGCTCTTTGCGTACACCTCCGCACAGGAGCTGGCGACCAGGGTTTCGCATCGGAACGCAGGCCGGATCACCGACGATGAGGGCGCGTTCGATCTGATGCGAAACATCTCGGCCGACGAGAACCATCACTTCGTCTTCTATCGCGGCGTTCTCACCGCGATGCTCAGGGAAGCTCCGTCCGTTGCGCTCGAAGGCATCTATCGGACGTTCGACAACTTCCAGATGCCCGGCGTCGGCATCCCCGGCTTCCTGCGGCGATCGGTGGAGATCGCCAAGGCAGGCGTCTACAACCTCAGGGTGCACCACGACCGCGTTCTCGTGCCGCTGCTCGAGTACTGGAAGATCGGTGAGTTGACCGGTCTGACGAGTGCAGCGGCCGAAGTTCAGGACAAGATCATGGAGCTCCCGAACAAGATCATCGCCCAGGCGGAACGCTTCGAGAAGCGGTTCGGCCCGATGGCGGTCCCGGGATGATCAGAGCCGTTGATGTCGCCTCGCTCGGTGGGCCGTGGGACGTTGTACGTACAACGTTTTACGTTCTACGTGATGCCGGATCTCACAGCTGATCCCAGAGGTCGCCCTCCGCCAGGTCGATCACGGTGTAGGCCATTGCGAGGACGCCGTCGCGAATCGATCGTTCGCCGTCGGGTGTGATGGTGTGGGCCGCGAACTCGGCCTGGTGATTCACGGCTGAACCGGAGTTGATCGTCAGCATCGGATGAATCGACGGGACCACCTGCGACACGTTTCCCATGTCCGTCGAACCGGCCCGACTCGGTGGCTCATCGCAGCCGCGGGCCATTGGTCGGCCCAGCGACGCCGAGTTCCGGGCGTAGAGCTCGGTCATCAGCGGATTCGACCGCATCTCGTCGTATGGGTTTCCGATGTACTCGACCTCGACCTCGCAGGCAGTGGCCACACCGGCGCCGTCGAAGCATGCCTCGACCCGGGTGAGAAGCTCGTCGAGTCGTTCTCGGGTCTGGGCCCGGACGTACCACGACGAGCGGGTGTAGTCCGGAACGATGTTCGGTGCCTGTCCACCGTCGGTGATGATCCCGTGGATTTTGTCGGTCGGGTAGATCGCTTGCCGGAGTGTGGAGATGTTCACGTAGGCCTGGACGAATGCATCGAGGGCGTTGATGCCGAGTTGCGGGTAGGCCGATGCATGAGCCGTCTTGCCGCGGTAGTGCACGTCGAGCTCTCGAATGGCGATCATGTTGGCGTCGACGACGTCGCGCGTGGACGGATGAACCATCATCGCCGCGGCTGCCGAGTGGAACGCCCCCGCCTCGATGAGGTCGACCTTGCCGCCGTACTTCTCCTCGGCCGGTGTCCCCAGCACGGTCACTCTGATCCCCAGCTCGTCGGCTACCGGTGCCAGGATGATGCCCGCACCCAAGGCGGACGCGGCGATGATGTTGTGGCCGCATGCGTGTCCGACACCGGGCAAGGCGTCGTATTCGGCGCAGATCACGACCTCGGGCCCTGTCGAGCCGGCCCGGGCGACGAAGGCGGTCTCGATGCCATACGCAGGCAGGCTGACGACGAATCCGTGGTCCTTCAGGATCCCCGCCAAGCGGACGCTCGACTCGTGCTCCGCGTACGAAAGCTCCGGGTTGTCGTACAACCAGCGTGAGAGCTCGAAGAGTTCGGGTTCGATCTCCTCGTATCGGCCGAGCGCAGCCTGTTTCTGGTTCACAATCGATCCTCGGGTCGGGATCGGCCGATCCTACGCCTGCCGCCGGTACCCTTGAGCCGATGCGAAGGGTGGCCATCATCATGCTGCTGGGAGTTGTCGCATGTTCCGGTGAGACGGGTGCTTCGACCACGGCCGGCCCGCCCGAGACGTCTGCCTCGGCACCGGCAACGACCCTCGTTCAACAGGATTGCGGTGTGATCCCGTATCAGATTGACACTCTCCCCGACCGGGTGGTGGGGGAGTCGCCCCCCACCGACGACGTTGCGCAGGACGTCTTCACGACGGTGCCGGGCACGGTTTCGAGACTTTGGTTCGACGGGGTGGGGGACCTCGCTGTGGTGCTGGTCCGTGGATCGCTTCCACCGATCGAATGGCCAGGCGAACGAGGTGAGGTGTCGATCGATGGCGCACGTGGTGTCGCCGGCGCTTTGGAGGACGGCACCTGGATGGTGGGCTGGTTCGAGGGAGAGGGTGAGCCCTGCGACCGGTACTTCATGGTGCTCTACCCGCCCGTGGCGGCCTCGGAGGTCGAGGACACGATCGCCTCGCTGAACCGAACCGCCGGTTGAGGCGGGCGCCCAGAAAACCTGTCAGGTCTGCGACGCACCGGCCATGAACGGGATGTGAGAGCGATGACCGACATCGACACGCGAGCCGAGCGGGCCGTATCGAGCTACCGGCACCACATCCACGCGTATTGCGTGCGTCGACTGCCGTACGCGGTTGCCGGCGATGCGGCTTCGGAGGTGATGGCGATCACATGGCGGAGGCGCGACTCGTTGCCCGAAGAGCCTCAAACCCTGCCCTGGATGTACGGGGTGGCACGCCATGTCGTTTCGGGATTCCGTCGCTCGGAGCGGCGATGGCAGGCGCGCCGGGAGAAGGCGTCGCGCACGGCGATCCTCGACTCGAATCCGGTCGAGTCCGGTGCCATCCAGCTCGAAGAAGAGCGTCTCGTTCGTGTTGCGCTCTCGATGCTGCGCCGGCCCGACCAGGAGATCCTGCGGCTGGCCGCGTGGGAGGGCCTCGCCAACCGCGACATCGCCGCCGTCCTCGATCTCACCCCTGCTGCCGCCGATCAGCGGCTCAGCCGCGCCAAGCGCCGCTTGGCAGAACAGTTCAACTCGATGACGTCCGAGCGAGGAGGTGCAGGATGAATCCGGATGAGGTGTTCGCCCTCCTGCAGCGCGCCGACCCGGCCGCGACATCGGAAGAGGAGGTCATGGCCATGCCACGTCATGTCGATCGTTCCAAGAGCTGGGTGCGTCCTGTGCTCGTGCTGGCCGCAGCCGCCCTGGCCGTAGTACTCGCTTTCGGGCCCCTCGGGCTGCTCGGTGGCGACCAGGTCGATGTCCTCGACAGCGTCCCCACATCTGTGATCCCGCTACCCGACGAGTCGATGTCCACCGTTCCCGAGACCGCGTCCGAGTCGATGTCGGGCCCGAGCACCACGGTGCCGGACTCCACGGTGCCGGACTCCACGGTGCCAAACTCCACGGTGCCGGATTCCACCGTGCCGGGCGAGACGTCCGTCGGGTTCCTTCTCGCCGACGGTGAAGCCGTCTACGACGCGTCTTCGGGCAACGTCGTGGCCGACCGCCCGGCCGTGGTGGTCTACGACGACCTCAAGGGCGGTCTGGTGTACCAGCAGGGAAGCTCGATCTACTTCGGGGACGTCGATGGCACCGACGTGTGGCACCTGCCGGCCGGAACGTCGGAGCCAGTGGCCGTGATGGAGCAGAATGGCGATGCCACGCTGCGGCTGTTGGGCGTGTTCGACGTCGAGGGAGAACCAATCGCGATGGTTGTCGAGCGTCGCAATCCTGGTGACGTCGAGGGCGCCGTCGAGGTGATGTACGAGGTGGCCGTCACCACCGGAGCGGTGCACGAGGTCGCCCAGGTCGGAGGCTGGGAGAGCGGACCGGCGGCCATCAGTTGGGACGGCTCGACGTATGTGATCTCGTCGCTCGCCGAGGGCTACTCGTTTCTCGAGACGGTCGACCGGACCGGTGTCCGCACACCGTGGCCGGGTGTTCTCCGATCGGAGTGCTTCGACGAGCCCGAGTGCCCGCGGAACACCGTCGCCACCGCGGACGGGACGAAGCTCGTGTTCACTCGAGGAATCACGAGCGAGGCCACGACTCTGGTCGTGTGGGACCGCCTCGCCGACGAAGAGCTGTGGTCCGTCGAGCTCGGCCCAGGCGCAGTTCTCGGACCGCCGGCGGTGGTGGGCGACGTCATCGTCATCAATCGCTACCGGGAGGGTGAGCCGGGTGTCGGAAGGGCGGCGATCGTCGACCTCATCTCCGGTGACGTCGCCGACTCCGGCGCACCCGGCTTCGTGGATCCGGTGGCCCAGCCCTGACTGCCGACCTCCGGGTGCTCGAGGGCTCGAGTCTGTCGCCAACGTCGTCCGGAGCCGGGGCCTTCGTCGGTGGCGATACGTCCGAAGCTCTGGCATTGTGGGATGGAACGCCATCAGGAGAGCACGGGTGAACGACGTGGTTCCGCGCCGGGACCTACCCAACGCATTGTCGGAGTTCGGCACGCTCAAACAGCTGTGCAGCGGCCGGAGGCCTGTGATGTTCACCGACTACGACGGTGTGCTCACGCCGATCGTTGCCACACCCGACCTGGCAGTTCTCGACGACCGAATGCGTCGAGCCCTCGAGGCCGTGGCATCGACCACCACCCTGGCAGTGATCAGCGGACGGGATCTCCAGGACGTGCGGTCGAAGGTCGGCGTCGACGGCATCTACTACGCAGGCAGTCATGGCTTCGACATCGTGGGCCCCGATGGCAGGCCGACGGGCGAGGATCTCGTCGACCAGTTCGCGGCATACCTTGACCCATTGAAAGCCGCCACCGACCGCATCGCCGACCGGTTGTCCCGGGTCGAGGGCGTTCTGATCGAACGCAAGCGATTTGCCACCGCCATCCACTTCCGCAACGTCGACCGGGCCCGTGTCGCCGAGGTCGATCGGGCGGTTCGGGATGTGGCCGTCGGTCACTCGACGCTGACGGTGACGAGTGGAAAGGAGATATTCGAGTATCGGCCAGACTTCGATTGGGACAAAGGGCGGGCGCTCGAATGGCTGCTTTCGCAGCTCGGCGACGAGGTCGGAGGCTCTACGCCGGCGTATCTTGGAGACGACACCACCGATGAAGACGCCTTCCGCGCCCTCCGCGACCGTGGGGTGGGTGTGGTGGTGGGTCTCGCCGGTCCGGCCACGCAGGCTCGATTCTCGCTTCGCGACTGTGATGAGGTGCGGGAGTTTCTGATCCGAGTTGCCCGATGGGACTCATGACGCCGATGAGCGAGTGGAACCTTCAGTACGACGGATACGACCCGGACGAGGAACCGCTTCGAGAAGCGCTGTGTGTCCTCGGCAACGGGTACATGGCGACCAGGGGCGCGGCGCCCGAGTCCGCCGCAGGGGGTCCCCACTATCCCGGAACCTACATCGCCGGCCTCTACAACAGGAAGACCACGGAGATTTCCGGAAGGAACATCGAGAACGAGGATCTGGTCAATGCCCCCAACTGGCTGGTTCTCGAGTTCCGTCATATCGGAGGCTCCTGGTTCTCCTCCGACACGGACAAACTGTCGGATTACCAACAGGATCTCGACATCAGGCGTGGAGTTCTCACACGACAGTTCGTGTACGAAGACGAGGAGGGACGACGCACGCGTGTCACTCAGAGACGGCTGGTCCACATGGGTCAGCCCCACCTGGCCGCGCTCCAGTCCACATTCGCCGCCGAGAACTGGACTGGGCATCTGGAGGTCCGCTCGAGCGTCGACGGCGGAGTCGCAAACGCCGGCGTCGAGCGCTATCGAGCGTTCGATGGCCGGCATCTGGGCGATGTTCTCCCCGTCACGGGCAGCGATTCGGTGACCGGGTTGACCGCCGAGACCACGCAATCCCGGATTGCGATTGCGGTGGCTCAGCGAACCAGCGTGCTTCGCAACGGCGACGTGCTCCACTCGGAGCTGCAGCGAGTGACGGATGGGGGGCAGGTCGGACAGCGCTTCACCATCGAACTCGACGGCCGGTTGCCGATCACCGTTGACAAGGTGGTCGCGGTCTACACCTCGAGAGACCGCGCCATCAGCTCGCCCGAGCTGGAGGCGGTGGCAGACGTCACTCGCGCCCCTTCGTTCGACGACCTGCTCGAGAGTCATGTGCTGGCATGGGACCAGCTTTGGAGGCGGTTCCAGCTCCGCACCGGCACAGACGTCGAGGAGTCGAGGGCGCTCAACCTTCACGTCTTCCACTTGCTGCAGACGGTTTCGAAGCACTCCATCGACATGGACGTCGGTGTGCCGGCACGAGGACTCCACGGCGAGGCCTATCGCGGGCACATCTTCTGGGACGAGCTCTTCATCTTCCCCTTCCTCAACCTGCACCTGCCGGATCTCACGAGAGCGCTTCTCCTGTATCGCTTCCGTCGACTGCCGGAAGCGCGGGCGAACGCTCGGAGCGAAGGGCTCGAAGGTGCCTTGTTTCCGTGGCAGAGCGGCACCAACGGGCGCGAAGAATCCCAGGTCCTGCATCTGAACCCGAAGTCCGGGAACTGGCTGCCCGACAACAGTCGGCTTCAGCGGCATGTGAACATCGCCATCGCCTACAACGTGTGGAACTATCACGTCGTGACAGGCGACCTCGGATTCCTCGCCTTTCACGGCGCCGAACTGCTCGTCGAGATCGCACGCATGCTCACCAGCCTGACCACGTACAACCGCTCACTCGACCGATACGAGATATGCGGAGTCATGGGCCCCGACGAGTATCACGACTCCTATCCGGACTCGGACCGGCCGGGCCTCGACAACAACACGTACACCAACGTGATGACGGTGTGGGTATTGAAGCGAACGCGGCAGGCTCTTGCGACCCTGCCCGAGTATCGGATCAAAGAGCTGTGGGACAAGCTCGGGTTGAGTCGTGAAGAAGTCGAGAGGTGGGAAGACATCACTCGGAAGATGCGTGTGGTGTTCCACGACGGCGTGTTGAGCCAGTTCGAGGGGTACGCCGATCTCGAGGAGCTGGACTGGGTGGGCTACGTGGAGCGATACGGGAACATCCAGAGGCTGGATCGGATCCTCGAGGCGGAAGGCGACAGTCCGAACCGCTACAAGCTGTCGAAGCAAGCAGACGTGCTCATGTTGTTCTACCTGTTGTCACGGGACGAGCTGGGCGATCTCCTGAGACAGCTCGGGTATGACGTCGACGACCAACTCATGGAGCGAACCGTCGACTACTACGGGACGAGAACGTCCCATGGTTCGACCCTCAGCCGCGTAGTTCATGCGTGGATCTTGGGCCGGATCGACAGGGAACGATCGTGGGATCTGTTTCGCTCGGCGCTCATGAGCGACATAGCGGACATCCAGGGTGGAACGACACCCGAGGGAATCCATCTGGGGGCGATGGCGGGAACGGTGGATCTCGTCCAGCGTGGATACACCGGTCTCGAGGTACACGAAGGTGTCTTGCGGATGAATCCCGCCATCCCGCCGGAGCTCGGATCGCTCGAGTGCCACATGTTGTATCGGGGGAGGTGGCTTGACTTGCGGATCGACCAGGTCTCATTCTCCGCCACGCTCGAACCGGGTTCACGCGAGAGCATCCACATCGAGATTGGTGACACTGCCATCGAGGTGAAGCCTGGCGCCACCGAATCGGTTGTTCTGCGGTGATCGCTCAGCCCAGGGGTTCCGCCTGGATCCTGGCTGCGAAGCCCGCCCGGTCCAGCTCTTCGACCACGGCCGGATCGACGTCGTCCGGCAGCCAGACGATCCAGCGCTCCTGACGCGGGTCCATCGTCTCGACCATGATTTGAACGTGGCGGCTGTCGACTGCTCGGTCGGTGAGATCGACCACCACCCGCAGGCCGTCGCATTCGTCGCACTCGTGTCGAAGTACCCGTTCGAGTGCCTCGGGGGAGTCGTCGCGCGGCAGGAGTTCGTGAATGCAGCCGATCACCGAGTGCGTGGTCGGCCCTCCTGTCTCAATGCTCATAAGGGTTCGTACCGCGTTCGCCTCACAAGCGCAAGAGGCGATCGGCGCCGCAAGCGGGCGCGCAAGGGGCCCGGGATGAACCCGGGCCCCTCAGCTGCTTCCCGTCAGTGACCGGGCGTGGTGGGCGGTTGCGGCCGGGGCCCACCGGCTGACGGCATCTGTTGCGCTGCCGAAGGCGACTTCGGCGTCCGATCGCCTGCCGTGCGGCTGGCGGCAGCCGGCGCCTCTGCGGCGGCCGCGCCTCCATTGCCTTCCTTGAACAGCTCGCCGATGGCGGCCACGCTTCCCAGGACGCCGCTCGTGTCGAGTGGCAGGAAGATCTTGGTGGCACGACCGTTGGCGACGCCTTGGAGCGCATCCAAGTACTTGATCGTGATCAGATCAGGTGTCGGATCGCCGGCGTGGATGGCGTTGTAGACCGTCTCGATCGCCTGAGCCTCACCTTCGGCGACCGTGAGCTTCTGGTACCTATCGGCATCGGCCACTCGCTTGATGGCTTCGGCTTGTCCCTCGGCCTCGAGGATGTTCGACTCCTTCACACCCTCTGCGCGCAGGATCCGGGATGTCTTTTCACCCTCTGCCTCGGTGACGACAGCACGGCGATCACGTTCTGCCTTCATCTGGCGGTGCATCGCCTCGGTCACGTCCGCCGGCGGCTCGATCCTCTGGATCTCGACTCGGACCACCCTGGTTCCCCACTTGTCGGTGGCATCGTCGAGAATCTCACGCAGCTTGGTGTTGATCACCTCGCGAGAGGTCAACGCTGCGTCGAGGTCGAGGTCGCCGACCACGTTACGAAGGTTGGTCTGAGCGAGCTTGGTGACCGCCAGGACGAAGTTGCCGACGTTGTACTTCAGCTTCACCGGGTCCGTGGCTTCGTAGTAGATCACGGCATCCACCGTGACAACGACGTTGTCCCTTGTGATGACTTCCTGTGGCGGCACGTCGACGACCTGCTCACGCATGTCGACCTTCGCCAGGGTCTGCACGAACGGCATGATGAGCCGCAGACCCGAGTCAACCGTCTTGTTGTAGCGACCGAGCGTCTCCACCAGGCCCTTTTCGAACGGGCGCACGATCTTGATCGACGCGGCCAACACCACCACGAACAAGATGAACAGCACTGCGAACAGTGCCAATACCGCCGGCATCTCCTACCTCCTCTTCCTGCTGATTGCTGTCGTTGCATGGGAGGGCCCGTGGAGACCCAACCCGGTTGAAGCTTGTTTCACTCTGCGGTCTCTGGCGCAGGTCGGACGACCATCTTCGATCCGCGCACTTCGACGACTGTGACCCTTGTGCCTGAGGGAATGGGCTGGTGGTCGGATGTGGCTCGCCACTCCTCTCCCTCCACCCGAACCATGCCGCTTCCGGTGTCGGGAACGATGTCTGCGATCACGACGCCACGTGCGTCGGTCCATCGGTTGGCCCCGACCTTGGGAAGGTCGTCATCCTGGTGGTGAGCAAACCTCCGCAGGTAGGCGAAGGCAATCGCCGTCACCCCGAAGAAGACCAACCACTGCGCCACCGGGCTCACGCCGAACCACGCAAGGATGGCTGCACCTCCGGCTCCGATGGCGATGGGCAGCAGGAAGAATCCGGCCGTGAAGATCTCGGCGATGGCTGCCGCCACCGCGAGGATCGTCCAGACCCATCTCCACAGTTCGTTCTCCATGTCTGATGCTCCTCCTCTCAGCGAGGTGCCGGCGATCACCCCTGCGATCAAGGCCACTGCGCCGGTCGTGTATGCGAGCGCACTACGTCTCCGGTTGCGCTTCTGATCCAGACGGCCGCTGGTGACGTCTGACCACGCCACCGCAGAGGTGCCCTTTCGATATTCGGCGGCCCATGACTCTGCGAAGTCGGCGACATTGCTTCCCACCACTCGCTCGGTGGCTCGACCATCGTTGAGCGCTTCCCCGAGATGTTGTTCCAGTTCGAGTCGCATGTCGTCCACCGCCCGGCGGGGCACACCGGTCTCGCGCCAATAGCGAACGCAATCGGCGACGACCTTTGCGACCTCCGCCTGATCAGCCACGGTCCACTCCTTTCAGCACACTCTCGACGCCCGCTGCCAGCTGACGCCATTCTTCTTGCCACGATCCCAGCGCCTCGGCGCCCGGCTTCGTGAGCCGGTAGTACTTGCGAGCCGGGCCACCAGAGCTCTCGACCAGGTATCCCTCGACGAGACCGCTCTTCTGGAGGCGGCTCAACACCGGATAGATGGTCCCTTCGCTCACCAGATCGAGCCCGCGAGATGCCAGCTTCTTGACCATCTCGTAGCCGTAGCTCGGCTCTTCCGAGATGATCGCCAGCAGGCACATGTCGAGCACGCCCTTGAGGAGCTGGGTGCTCCGGTCCGGCACGTTGCCAACTACCATGAGATGCAAGATAGCATGCTGCTTCAGGTAATCAACGAAAAAGGAGTGGTTTCCGTTCCTGGGCTGTAAGTTCCAACCATGCCTGACGTCAACCTCACTCCATCCGGTCCCCCGGTCACCGTGCTGCCAGAACCTGATCCCCAAGTGGTGGCCGCTCTCGCTTCCATCGAGAACGTCGGTGGGCTGTCGGAGATCGTGGCCGCTCACCCCACATCGTTGGATGCGTGGGCCGCATTGGGAAAGGCGTATGAGTCTGCCGGAGGCGGCATCGCCTCCGAGGTCGCGGCATATGCGGCGTTTCGGGTCGGGTATCACCGTGGCCTCGATGCGCTCCGCAAACACGGATGGCGTGGTTCGGGCTACGTGCGATGGAACGATCCCTCGAACAGAGGTTTCCTTCGATGCCTCGACGGACTGAGCCGTACGGCCGGTCGTATCGGCGAGGAGGACGAAGAGATCAGGTGCGCCGAGTTCCTCCGGATGCTCGATCCGGCGTGGGAGAGCCGAGCGGACGACTGACAGGGTAGAACGCGACGATGGGGCCCGGTCGCGGGCCCCATCGTTCTCATCGGCCTACGGCCGGTGATTCACTTTGCGAGCGCGTCGCGAATTTCGCGCAGCAGGACGGTGTCCTCCGTGGGCTCCTCCGGTGCGGCTTCTTCGGCACTCTTCATGCGGTTGTATCCCTTGACGACCAAGAACAACACGAAGGCGACGATCAGGAAGTTCAGCACTGCGCCGATGAACACGCCGACCGAGCCGACCGGGTAGCCGTCGGCCGCCAGCGTATCGGTGAATGTTCCGAGGTTTCCCAGTCCGTCGAGGTTGAATATCTTGCCGAGCAGCGGGTTGACGATGCGCTCTGTGAGCGCACTGACCACCGATGCAAAAGCGACGCCCAAGACGAACGCCACGGCTATGTCGACAAGGTTTCCCCTGTTTACAAATTCCTTGAACTCTTTGAGCACGATCCCTCCTCAGTATCTCTGTTTCGTGCAGGAAGGAAGGTAACAGCATTCACATAGCCGCGGCTCAGCGGTGGTGCACGCCGGTGCGCAGGGGTGCCGGACACCACTAGGCTCCGCCGTCATGTTCGAAGAACGACCGTTTCTCGGGACCATCGATCAGCGCCTCGAAGGTGATCGCGTGTCGGTGACCGTCACACTTGGATGGGCGGAGGACATGTACGAGGGACGCGCCCAGGGGGCGTCGGACACCGCTCAGCGTGCGCGTCTCGTCGGCGAAGCCACCCTTCGGGCCATCGAGGCCATGACGGCGGGGCAGACTCGTTTCGACCTCACGGCTGCGGGCATGAGCGACCTCGGTCCCGTGAAGATCGCCCTGGTACAGGTGCGCGAGATCGGATGGAGTGACTATTTGATCGGCTCGTGCCTCATCCGGGAAGGCGACCCGGCAGCCGCCACCGCCAAGGCAGTCCTCGACGCCGTCAACCGGCGGATCTCACGGGTCATCTGAGAGGGCGTTCGGGTCTCCTGCCTCCGTTCCGTTCTACGTTTTACGCACTACGCCCGACGGGAGTCTTGTCCGTTGTCCGTTGTCCGAAGTCCGAGGTCCGGAAAGCGCGAGCGATGGGAATATCGCACAGTCGACCTAAGTTGATACACTGGTACTCAGATTTAGCGCCAAGGATGACTCAACTATGGATCTCTCGAAACTGACGACAAAGTCGCAGCAGGCGCTGGTTGCGGCACGCGACCAGGCCACTGCGCGCAACCACTCCGGCATCTTCCCTGCGCACCTGCTGCGCGCACTGCTCGCACAGACGGATGGCATCGTGTTGCCGCTGCTCCAGGCGCTGGACGTACAACCTCCGGCGGTGCGATCGGTGGCCGAGGAACTGTTGGCCAAGCTCCCGCAGGTGTACGGGGGCGCCGAACCGCAGATGACGCCCGATCTGGCGCGGGTGCTGGAGCAAGCCGATGCGCGACGCGGTGATCTGAAGGACGACTACATCTCGCTCGAGCACCTGATGCTCGCGCTGGCGTCCTCCTCGGACGCCGCCGGCAAGGCTCTCAGCGACCTGGGTATCACGCCGGAGGCGATCCTCGAGGCACTCAAGGCGGTGCGTGGGAACCAGCGCGTCACAAGCGCCGACCCGGAGTCGACGCTTCAGGCTCTCGACCAGTACGGCCGGGACCTCACGGCGTTGGCCCGACAGGGCAAGCTCGACCCCGTGATCGGCCGAGACGAGGAGATCAGGCGAGTCATCCAGGTGCTTTCTCGGCGCACGAAGAACAACCCGGTCCTCATCGGAGAGCCGGGCGTGGGAAAGACAGCGATCGTCGAAGGGCTCGCACGACGGGTCGCAGATGGCGACGTTCCCGAGGGTCTGAAAGAGAAGCGCCTGATCGCGCTCGATCTGGCGGCGATGGTCGCCGGCGCCAAATACCGTGGAGAATTCGAAGAGCGGCTGAAGGCCGTGCTGACCGAGATCAAGGCTGCCGAAGGCGGGATCATCACCTTCATCGACGAGATGCACACGATCGTGGGCGCCGGCGCCGCCGAAGGCTCGATGGACGCGTCCAACATGCTGAAGCCGCTCCTGGCACGCGGAGAACTCCGGATGGTCGGTGCGACCACGCTCGACGAGTTCCGAAAGCACGTTGAGAAGGATGCGGCGCTGGAGCGGCGGTTCCAGCCGATTCTGGTCGAGCAACCCGACGTCGAGGATGCCATCGGCATCCTCCGCGGCCTCAAGGAGCGTTACGAGGTGCACCATGGCGTGCGGATCACCGACTCGGCGCTGGTGGCGGCGGCCGTGCTCTCGGATAGGTATATCACCGGTCGCCAGCTCCCGGACAAGGCGATCGACCTCGTAGACGAAGCCGCGAGCCGGCTCCGGATCGAGATCGACTCCATGCCCGAGGAGATCGACGAGCTCACGCGGCGTCGGATCCAGCTCGAGATCGAGCGCGAGGCCCTCCGGAAGGAGAAGGACTCAGCGGCGCTCGAACGGCTCGAGCGGATCGAGGCCGAACTCGCCGATCTCGGCGAACAGATCGATGGGTTGACCGCTCGGTGGAATCTGGAGAAGCAGGCGATCGGCGGCATTCGAGACGCCAAGGAACAGATCGAAGACGCCAGGGCCGACGCCGAACGCGCGGAACGCTCGGGCGATCTTCAGCGTGCAGCCGAGCTTCGCTACGGCCGCCTCGTGGAACTCGAGAGGACCCTCGCAGATCGCCAGGAGGAGCTCGAGAAGCTCCATGCTGAGGGCCGGATGCTGTCGGAAGAAGTCACGGACCAGGACGTGGCCGAAGTCGTTTCCCGATGGACGGGAGTGCCCGTCACCAAGCTGATGCAGGGCGAGATGGAAAAGCTCGTCAAGCTCGAAGAACACCTACACCTTCGGGTCGTGGGTCAGGATCGTGCAGTTGGTTCCGTGGCGAATGCGGTGCGGAGGAGCCGGGCCGGCCTGTCCGATCCACATCGGCCGATTGGATCGTTCCTCTTCCTCGGCCCGACCGGCGTGGGCAAGACCGAGCTCGCACGAGCACTCGCCGAGTTCCTGTTCGACGACGAGCGGGCGATGGTTCGGCTGGACATGTCCGAGTACATGGAGAAGCACTCGGTCTCCCGCATGATCGGTGCCCCACCGGGATACGTCGGTTACGACGAAGGAGGCCAGCTGACCGAAGCCGTGCGTCGTCGGCCCTATTCGGTGATCCTGCTCGACGAAGTCGAGAAGGCGCACGCAGACGTGTTCAACGTGCTGCTGCAACTTCTCGACGACGGCAGGCTCACCGACGGGCAGGGACGGACCGTGGATTTCTCCAACGCTGTGCTCATCATGACCTCCAACCTCGGTTCCGAGTTCATCGCCCCCGACCTGCCCGACGAGGTGATCGACGAACGGGTCATGGGTGCAGTGAGAGGTCACTTCAGACCTGAGTTCCTGAATCGTGTCGACGACATCATCGTCTTCCGGCGGCTGACCCGTGAGCAGCTGCGGGACATCGTCGAGATTCAGCTGGCGGCGCTCCAGCAGAGGCTGGCCGATCGCCGAATTGGACTCGACGTCACGGAGGACGCCATGGACAGGATCGCGGAGTGGGGGTTCGATGCCACCTACGGTGCCCGTCCTCTGAAGCGCGTGATTCAACGGAAGCTCGCCGATCGACTGGCCGTCCTGTTGCTCGAAGGTGCGTTCGCCGACGGCGATCGGATCACGGTGGACGTCGAAGGTGAGGATCTGACATTCGTCGCAGGTGGCGACGAAGGTCATCTTTCTGATTGAGCGCACTCCGATTACCGTGGTGGTGGGGAGTGGGTTCGACTCACTTGGAGGCGTCCTCAGTGGAAGAACCGTCGGTCGGGCTCGTCTGGCGAGACTGGATTCTGGCGTGCTGCCTGTCGGTGGTGCTCGGTGTCGGAGGCGGCACCGTGGTGGCCGTCGAACTCTATCGCCTTTTCGACGGTGGCGGGTTCGCCATCGCCTCGTCCCTGGTCGCATTCACGGTCATTCTGGGCGGCACGGCCGGAGTCCTGCAGCATCGAGCGCTGGTCGTTCCGTTGCCGTATCTTCACCGCGGCCGCTGGATTGGCTGGTCGATGTTCGGTGCGCTACTGACGTGGTTGGTGGTCTTCGCAACGCCGCTATCCGAAGGGATGCTCGACTCGGAAGCCTCGCCGTGGTGGTTGTCGCCCGAGAATTCGATCGTACTCGGTGCCTGTTTGGCCATCGCCCTTGGTGGAGCGCAGATGATCCCACTCGGCGAATGGGTGACAGGGCGCTGGCTGTGGCTCATCGGAAACATGGTGGCCTGGGCCGTCGCGACACCCCTGCTGTGGTACATCGCCCAGGGTTTCGAATCTCGCCAGCTACCGGCTGCCTTCCCTGCGGCCGCAGGGCTGTTGATGGTCGCTGGTGCGGCAGTTGGCATCGTCGAAGGGTGGGTGGTTTCTCGCTTCGGGAAGACGGACAAGGCCGCAGTGCAGTACACCCGGTCGGCCCTGGATGACATCGGTTCGATCGACCTGACGGAGTGATGCGGTGTGGGTCGAGCGGTCCGTTGTCGCCGCGGTGACCAGCCTGCGATGATCGGGACATGACACCCGACCGCAACGCGTGCCTCCGGCTCGACGCCGATGATTCGTTGGCCCCGGTTCGCGAGCTCTTCTCGATTCCGGAGTCGGTCATATACCTGGACGGCAACTCGCTCGGTGCGCTGCCGCGGGGAGTGGTCGAGAGAATGCACCGCACGATTCGGCAGGAGTGGGGTGAGCTTCTCATCCGGTCGTGGAACGAATCCGGCTGGGCTTCGCTGCCCAGATCGGTGGGTGATCGCATCGCGCGGCTCGTTGGTGCCGAACAGGGAACGGTCGTCGTCTGCGAGTCCACCTCGGTCAACCTCTACAAGGTGACGATGGCTGCCGCGTCGTTGAGGTCCGACCGTCGTTTCATCGTCACCGACTCGGGCAACTTCCCGACCGACATCTACGTGATGAGGGGCGTCGCCGCTCACCATGGTCTCGAACTAGTGATCGTCGATCCCGATCAGGTGGAGGGGGCAATCACGCAGGAAACCGCGGTGGTGGCACTCACCCAGGTGGACTATCGCACCGGCCGGCGCCACGCAATGCAAGAGCTGACAGAGCGCACGCACGCGGTGGGAGCCCTCTCGGTCTGGGATCTGGCCCACTCCGCCGGTGCGTTTCCGGTGGACCTGACCGGTTGCGAGGTGGACCTTGCGGTCGGGTGCGGATACAAGTACCTCAACGGAGGGCCGGGAGCGCCGGCGTTCGTGTACGTGGCACCGCATCTCCATGACGTGATGCGGAATCCGATCACCGGTTGGTTCGGTCACGCCCGGCCCTTCGACTTCGACTTGGAGTTCGATCCGGCGGACGGCGTCGACCGTTTGCGGGTCGGGACTCCTCATGTCCTGTCGCTGGTGGCACTCGACGAAGCGCTCAAAGTCTTCGACGTCGTGGACCTGGACGCTGTCCGTGCGAAGTCCGAGCGGCTCACCGAGCTCTTCATCGACCTGGTGGAGCGACGGCTGCCCGGATACTTCCGCCTGGCGACACCACGAGCGCCCGAACGACGCGGGAGTCAAGTGAGCCTTCGTCATCCTCAGGCCTACGGCATCGTGCAGGCCATGGTCGCCCGCGGCGTGATCGGTGACTTCCGGATGCCTGACGTCGCACGATTCGGCTTTGCGCCGCTGTACACCCGGTACGTCGATGTCTGGGACGCCGTGGACCGGCTCGTCGACGTGATGAACCAAGACGCCTGGGATGATCCCCGGTATCGGGTTCGGAACGCTGTCACCTGACGACAGTTTCGAGAATCGTTCGCCCCGTGTCGGCGGCGTTTCAGTTTCGGCGGTGATCGTGGGCATCCGAACAGGAGTAGACCTCGATGATCAAGACCCGAATGCTCGCGCTGCTCACAGCCCTCACGCTGATCCTCGCCGCATGCGGGGCCGGTGATACCGGTGCCGACGATGGCGCCGGTACTGCCACAACCGCGACCGTGGAGGTGACTGACGACTCGACGGCCGACGAGGAGATCGAGGAGATGGCGGATGAGAGATGGCGATGAGATGGCCGACGACTGTCCTCCGGCCGAGGAGATGGCCGAAGAGGAGATGACGGACGATTCGATGGCTGACGGTGAGATGACCGACGACTCCATGGCAGACGAGGGCAGCGGATGACGAGTCGGGCCGTTCCGATGTTGGGGCTCGTGCTGGTCGTGGGCGTAGCGTTGGCAGCCGCATTCGCCGGCACGGGTTCGGACACTTCGTATGTGGCTCGCGCCGGGGAGGTGGCGCCAGGCGGTGCCGCCCCTCCAACCCGAGCTGACGATCCTTGGGGCGCCGAAGGCCCGCTGACGTCGTCACCGGCGTCGACCGCTACTGCCGCGACGATCCCGGTTCTTCGGTCGGCCCCTCCCCTCGAAGATCTGGATGGCTGGCTGCAATCGGACGTCACGACTCTCGAGGAGCTCGAGGGCAAAGTGGTCGTGCTCCAGTTCTGGACGTTCGGGTGCAACAACTGCAAGAACACGCTTCCCCATCTGCAGGAGCTGGCAGAGCGTCATGACAACGACGAATTCGAGGTCGTGGGCGTGCACGCACCCGAATTCGACTACGAGAAGGACCCGGTGGCCATCCAAGAGGCTGCGGATCGTCTTGGTG
Source organism: uncultured bacterium (assembly GCA_963792365.1). Classification (GTDB taxonomy): domain Bacteria; phylum Actinomycetota; class Acidimicrobiia; order Spongiisociales; family ZC4RG35; genus JAOUGY01. The sequence goes on along the minus strand of CAWBVW010000004.1, from coordinate 301,852 downwards.
TGACCTGGCCCATCGCCCTCGACACCGACAGGTCGAATTTCCGGTCCTGGCAGGGGAGTCCGGCGTATTGGCCCCGGACGTATGTGATCGACGCAGAGGGCAACATCCGGTTCGACCACATCGGCGAAGGCGCATACGACGAACTGGCGGAAACCGTCGCCCAACTGCTCGGGGAGACGTGACCTTCGGACTGTTCTCCGAGGGGGTGGCGTCGATGGCGCTCCCGTGTTCGTGGACGCTCGCCGTGCCGCCGGTGCTGGCCGTGTTGGCGGGAAGGGGTCGCCGTTCGGTGGCCATCGCCGCGCTGGTGGGCGTCGTCGTCGGGATGATGATCCGTGCCACCGGCCACGGGGTGTTGGAGGGCGGGTCCGCCGTAGCCGCCGGCATCGCCGTGGTGGCAGCGTTCGTTGCCCTCTGGCGCGGCAAGCGGTGGCTCTCCCCGATTGGCGCACTGGCCATTTCGTGGACGGTGGCGTCCGTATGGCAACCATGCGTCGGGCTGCACCTCGGCGAGGTGCTGAACTCTGGCATCGACCATCCGGTGCGCGCCGCAGTGTCGATGATCTCGTATGCGGTGGGTGTCAACGTGAGCCTGCCTGCCGTTCAGTTCATCATCGAACTCGCGCCGGCCCCGGTACGGGCACGTTTCGCTGGAGCGGCGGCTGCTCTCGGAGGGGCGCTGGGTGGGGCGCTCATCCTGGGTGTCCACGCGTCGGTGATCGCTCTGTTTGCCCGCTGGAGCGTCGAACTCACGGCCTGAACGACGGACGAGACACACACGGATGGCCGTCGACCTCTCGTAGCGTCGGCGGTGACCATACGATGAGCGTGATGCTGCTCGTCTTTGGATTCAACGTGCGTTACCGGCCCATGGAGGCGGCGACGTTTCACTGTCCCGACGAGGGCGGCGATCGGGGTTACACGCTGCTCGAAGCACGACGCTGGTTCACGCTGTTCTTCATCCCGCTGGTTCGGCTGCGCGTGCTCGGTTACGTCGTCGAGTGCGACTCGTGCCAAGGCCGGTACGATCAGAGGACCCTGCATCTTCCGACCTCCGCCATCATGGAGCACAAGATCGAGGTTGCCGCACGTTCTCTGTTCGGCTCCATCGCAGCGGTCGATCACTGTGACCCAGCCGCAGTCGCGACGTCGCTCGATGCCTTTCTCGGTTGCCCCTCCTACGGAGGGTCGGATCTCATGGCCCACGCCCGGATCCAGACCGAAGCTCAGCGTCACGAAGCGCTCGTCGACGCAGGCGCGGTCATGGATCCAGCCGGCCGAGAATCGATGCTCATGGCAGCAGCACGAGCCGCCCTCGTGGATGGGTCGGTCTCGAACACTCATCGTGGCCTGTTGATGTGGGCCGGGGCATCGCTTGGGCTCACCCCGACCCACGTCGAAGGTGTTCTGCTCGTCGCCGAACGATCGGCGACCACCGACGAGCATCTTTGACACCAGTCGATCGCAGGCATTGCCGGGGCCTTGGTCCCAGTCGGCGGTCCTGATCGAGCCTGCGGTTGCAGGGAGTGGGTTGCGTTCTGCGAACATGGGTTCATGAGAGAGCCCACCGTCGACGACTACGGGACCTACCTCCGTCTGGACCGGATCCTCGATGCGCAGGAGCCGTTGTCCGACCACCACGACGAAACGATGTTCATCGTCATCCATCAGGCAACCGAGCTGTGGTTGAAGCTCGTGCTACACGAGATCGACTTCGCCAAGGTCGGGATCGCCGGAGACGACCTCGGGCCCGCTCTCAAGGCCCTGGCCCGGGTGGCTCGTGTCCAACACGTCCTCGTCGAGTCGTGGCAGGTCCTGTCGACCATGACGCCGGCGGACTACCTCGAGTTTCGGCATCTGTTCGGCCGTGCCTCTGGGTTCCAATCGGTGCAGTATCGGGCCGTCGAGTTCCTGCTCGGTCGGCGCGACGAGCGGTACCTGACTGCCCATGCCCTCGGCGAGCGTGCATATCTCACGAGGCTTCTCGGACAACCGAGCCTGTACGACGATGTTCTCATCCTCCTGAGCAGACGGGGACTTCCGGTGCCCGAAGAGGTGGTCGAACGTGACTGGGGACGGCAATACCAGCCGAACCAGGAAGTCACGAGCGTCTGGTTGACGGTCTACCGCGACGTCGACACCTACTGGGACCTCTACGAGCTGGCCGAGAAGCTCGTCGACCTCGAACACGCCTTCAGTCGTTGGCGCTATGAGCACTACAAGACCGTGCACCGAATCATCGGCCACAAACCCGGCAGCGGCGGCACGTCAGGCATGGACTACCTGGCACGAGCGCTCGACCACACCTTCTTCCCAGAACTCTGGGACGTGAGGACTGTGCTGTAACAGGCGGACTTTCGGCCCGGATTTGTCGACCGCCCGGCTCATGTTGTGCGGCGTGGTCGACGCCGGCCGAAACAGACGCCGGTCCGCCTGGGCTACCGCCTCGTGAGACGCTGGGTTCTTGCAGGTGACATTCGGCCCGGGTGTCGGCCGTCTGCCGTGGGCATCGTGCCAGCACGGGTATGCGATCTCTCGGGTGCCCTCGTGGAGGGTGGCCGACAGCCGGACGTATTACGTAGAACGCAGTACGTAACATGCGATCCCTCGGGTGGCCTCGTGGAGGGTGGCCGACAGCCGGACGTATTGCGTAGAACGCAGTACGCAATACGTGTGGGTTAGAACGGGACACGGTTGTCGACGCCGTGGACTGCGACGGCGACGAGGTCGTCGGCCAGATCGGCGGTCTTGGGTCCAACGGTTGCGAGTGCTCGTTGCCCGTCGGCGAGTTCCACGAGCGCGGTGACGTGCTTGGAGGCGACGCTCGAGTTCTTGAAGACTGAGATGGTGCCGGACCAGGTGGCGGTCTCGGTGGTGGCCAAATCGGCCTTGCCTACATCGATCAGGAGCCCTGTGCGGTCCAGGATCCTGGCGATGCCCGAATAGGTGCGAACGGCGGCTTCAGTCGTCATGTCGAGGCGACATCGTACCCGCTGATTCGAGAGTCAACAGCCTCGCGCATGGAAGTCGCTGTCTTGCACCTGGCTCCGAATTAACACTACGCTCGTAGTGTTAATAAGGCGTACCTGACGACTCCCGTCGGAATTGCCAACGGTCGATGCGATCGAGAGTGAGGTAGCCGGTGATCGCAACCTTCGTCATTGGGCTCCGCGAAGGGCTCGAAGCAGCCCTGATCGTCGGGATCATCGCCGCCTTCCTCACCAGGAACGCGGATCGGCGCGCCATTCGAGCCATGTGGATGGGGGTCGGCGTGGCAGTTGCCCTCTGCGGCGGGTTCGCAGTGGCGCTCACCGTGGCCAACCAGAGGTTGCCTTTCAGAGCGCGAGAGGTGATGGAGGGTGTACTCACGCTCGTTGCTGTGGCCGCCGTGACCTACATGATCGTGTGGATGAAACGGAACAGCAGAACGCTGCGGTCCGAGCTCGAGACGAAGGCGAGCGCTGCCCTCGCCGAGCGGTCTTCGTTCGCCATGGTTGGCATGGCGTTTCTCGCCGTGATCCGGGAAGGATTCGAAACTGCGATCTTCCTGACCGCCACGTTCGGGCAGGTGGCCTCAGCGGCTGCGGGCGCGATCGGTGCTGCTCTCGGTGTGCTGGTGGCGGTGGCAATTGGGTATGGGATCTACCGGGGCGGCGTGAGGATCGACCTCGGCAGGTTCTTCACCCTCACGGGCGCACTGCTCGTCGTGGTCGCCGCCGGTCTCGTAGCCACGTCCCTGCACGAGTTCACCGAGGCGGGATTGGTTGCGTTCGGGACGACCCCGGCCCTCGATCTCTCGTGGCTGGTGGAACCGGGCACCGTTCGGGCGAGTCTGATCACCGGGTTCTTCGGAGTGCAGCCCGTGCCGAGCCGCATCGAGGTGGTCGCGTGGCTCCTGTTCTTCGCTCCGATGATCTGGTTCGTGACCAGTTCCACAGGCCCCGGCCGAATGCCGCCGAGAAACCCGTCCCGCGTCGTCGCTCACTGAGGAGAACGGATCCCATGCGTTTGTTGATCAGTGCCGTGCTGGCCGTTGTCATCGTCGGATGCTCGTCGGAGTCGACCGGCACCCCCATTTCCGTCGACATCACCGACACGTCCTTCGACTTGGATGTGACGTCGACCGCAGCCGGCGCAGTCTCGTTCCGGATCGAGAACACCGGTGGGCAGGTGCACGAGTTCGAGGTGATCGCGGGCGCTGAGCCCGGGCAGGTGCTCCCGCTTCAGAACGGGGTGGCCGACACCACCGGTCTGTCGGTCGTCGACGAGGTCGAGGACATCGTGCCCGGTGCTTCGACGGAGTTGAACGTCGAGCTGGAGCCCGGGACCTACCTGTTGATCTGCAACCTGCCGGCGCACTATGCGGCCGGCAACCGGGCGGAGTTCACCGTCACCGGTTGACCGGACTCAGCTGTTTCGCTTGCGACGGACCTGAGGGAGCACCTCGGACCGGAGCACGATCTCGTGGCGATAGGAACGGTGGATCTGCTGGGCCTGCTCGCGCATCTCTGAACGGGTCCGGACGAGTTCGTCTTCCAACGCCTCGACTTTGCCCTTGAGTCTCTCGATCTCGAGCTGCATCTCCATCACGCGTTTGACGCCTTCGAGGTTGAGCCCTTTTTCGGTGAGCTGCTGGATGAGACTGAGGCGCTCGATGTCCTCCTGGGAATACCTCCTGGTCCCACCCGGAGTGCGGAACGGCTCGATCAGCCCCTTGCGTTCGTAGATCCTGAGTGTCTGTGGATGCATGCCGGCGAGCTCGGCGGCCACCGAGATCACGAACACGGCGCGGTCACGTCGACTCACTTCATCTCCTCGGTGCTCTGGGAACGGCGGGGGGCCTGGTGGGGGCGTTTCACGACGATGCCCTCAGATGGTCTCGTATGTCGGTCGGGTCGTACTCGGCGAGCTGTTCGACCAGCTTCTTCTCGTCACGCGTGAGTTTCTTGGGGACGATCACCTCGATCCGTACGAGCAGGTCGCCTGCCCTGCCGCGGGCCGGTTTCACACCCTTGCCTTTGACCTTGAACGTCTTGCCGCTCGGTGTTCCCGCCGGCACCTTGACCGTGACGAAACCATCCAGGGTCGGAACCTCGACCTTTGTGCCGAGCGTCGCCTCCGAGAAGGTGACCGGCACGGTGACGATGAGGTCGTTGTCCTTCCGCGCGAACACGTCGTGACGTGCAACATGGATCCTCACCAGCAGGTCGCCGGCAGGGCCGCCACCTGTGCCGGGCGAGCCTTTCCCACGAAGCCGAATCGTTGAACCGTCCTTGACACCGGGTGGAACCTTCACCTTGATGGTGCGTGTACGCAGGGTTCTTCCCGAGCCATTGCACGTCGAACACGGCGACTCGATCACTCGACCCGAGCCGCGGCATTGCGGACAGGGCGAAGCGAAGCTGAATACTCCCTGGTTCTGCGCAACGGTTCCCGCACCATGGCATGTCGGACATGTGTGCGCCGACGTGCCGGGTTCGGCCCCCGAGCCACCGCACCTGGAGCAGAAGGCTTCCCCGCGCACCGACACCGAGGTCGTCACGCCGCTCACCGCGTCCGTGAAGGCAAGGTGGAGCTCCGCCGTGGTGTCGGCACCGCGCTGTGCCGAGCGGGCACGCCCGCGGCCGGCCGCTCCTGCGCCGCCGAAGAGATCGCCGAGCCCGCCGAAACCCGACAGCAAATCGTCGAGGTCTTCGACGCGAATCCGTTGACCGCCGAAGCCACCACCGCCGGGTGCCCCAAATCCACCCAGCCCGCCGGATGCGACCAAGCGTCGAACGTCGTCGTACTCCTTTCGTTTCTCGGCATTTCCGAGAACCGCGTACGCCTCCGACACCTGCTTGAACCGATCTTCGGCGGTGGCGTCACCGGGCTTGGCATCGGGATGGTTTTCCTGGGCGAGCTTGCGATAGGCGCGTTTGATCTCCTCGGCCGTCGCTTCCTGCGGCACACCGAGGGTCTTGTAGAAGTCCTTCTCGACCCAGTCCCGATTCATCAGTCGGACGCCTCCAACGCCACGAGGGCTGCCCGCAGCAGCCTGCCGCGGAGTCGGTACCCTCGCCTCAGCTCTTGGCTCACTGTGAGCGACGGCCCATCGCCCGACGACATGACCGCTTCGTGAACCTCGGGGTCGAACGGCTCGCCCCAGGTGGGAACAGGCTCCAGGCCCTCCTTGGCGAGCACATCCATGAGCTGGCTGTGCGTGCTTCGCATGCCGCCGAGCAACTTCTCCTCGGCCTCTGATCCCGGCTGGATCTGGAGGGCTGCGTCGAAGCTGTCCAGAACCGGAAGCATCGCCGACAACACACGCTCGGTTGCCCGCTCGACGGTCATCTGTTGCTCACGGGTGGACCGCTTGCGGAAGTTGTCGAAATCTGCTGCTACCCGCTTCAAGTCGTCCAGGTACGACGTCGCCTCGGAGCGCGCATCGCGCAATTCGCAGAGCAAGAGCTCGATGGCCTGGTCTTGGTCTTCCGGCAGCACGAGGCCCAGGGTTGCCGGGTCGGGCGGACCCTCGGGCTCGCTGTCGTCGACGATCTCGGCTTCGACGGGGATGTCCGCCAGCTGTTCCTCGTTCAATGATTCACTCATTCAGGCGCCCATTCTCGACGGGGTTTCGATGAGCAGGCCCATCAGGCCTGCTCATCATCCTCGTCGACGATCTCGGCTTCGACGATCTCGTCGTCTTCGGATTCGGTGCCGCCGCCGGACGATGCCTGGTTCTGCTGCGCCGCCTCCTGATAGGCACGGGTGAAGGCGCCCTGACTGACCTCGATCAGCGCCTCCATCTTGGAGCGAATGTCGGCGGTCTCGGCCGCCTCGTTGCCGAGGACGGTTCGCAAATCTGCCAACTTCTCCTCGATCAGGCTTTTCTCATCGGCTGTGATCGTCTCCTCGTTGTCCTTGATGACCTTTTCGGTCTGGTGCACGAGCTGATCGGCCTGGTTGCGGGTCTCGACCCGTTCCCGATTGGCTCGATCCTCCTCGGCGTAGGACTCGGCGTCCTTGACCATCCTGTCGATGTCGTCACGAGCGAGCGCAGTTCCGCCGGTGATGGTCATCGCCTGTTCCTTGCCGGTGGCCAAGTCCTTGGCGTGAACGTTCACGATGCCGTTGGCGTCGATGTCGAAGGTGACCTCGACCTGGGGGATGCCCATCGGAGCCGGTGGCAGTCCGGTGAGCCGGAACTTGCCGAGGCTCTTGTTGTCGCGGGCCATGGCGCGTTCACCCTGAAGCACGTGGATTTCGACCTCGGGCTGGTTGTCCTCGGCCGTCGTGAAGGTCTCCGTCTTGCGCGTCGGGATGGTCGTGTTCCGCTCGATCATCTTGGTCAACACGCCGCCCTTGGTCTCGATCCCAAGGGTCAACGGGGTCACGTCGAGCAGCAGGATGTCCTTGACGTCGCCCTTCAGAACCCCTGCCTGAATGGCGGCTCCGGCGGCCACGACCTCATCGGGGTTGACGCCCTTGTGTGGCTCGCGCCCGCCAAGCGAGTGGACCAGTTCTTGGACGGCCGGCATCCTCGTGGAGCCGCCGACCATGACCACGTGGTCGATGTCGGAGACGGATATGCCCGCATCCTTGATCGCCTGCTGGAAAGGAGCCTTGGTGCGTTCGAGGAGGCTCTCGGTGAGCTTTTGGAACTCGGAGCGAGTCAGCTTCTTCTGCAGATGAAGCGGACCTTCGGCGGTTGCTGTGATGAAAGGCAGGTTGATCTCTGTCTCCGACACCGTCGAAAGCTCGATCTTGGCCTTCTCGGCGGCTTCCTTCAGACGCTGGATCGCCATCTTGTCCTTCGAGAGGTCCACACCGTGTTCGGCCTTGAAGGTGTCGACGAGCCAGTCCATCACGGCGTCGTCCCAGTCGTCGCCACCGAGATGTGTGTCACCCGAGGTGGCCTTGACCTCGAACACACCGTCGCCGATGTCGAGAACCGACACGTCGAAGGTCCCGCCCCCGAGGTCGAAGACGAGGATGGTGTGATCGGAGCCTTCCTTGTCGAGCCCGTATGCCAGCGAGGCGGCGGTCGGCTCGTTGATGATGCGAAGGACGTTGAGCCCGGCGATCTGGCCGGCTTCCTTGGTCGCTTGCCGCTGGGCATCGTTGAAGTAGGCGGGGACCGTGATGACCGCATCGGTGACGGTGTCTCCCAGGAACGACTCGGCGTCTCTCTTCAACTTCATCAGGATGCGGGCCGAGATCTCCTGCGCGGTGTACTTCTTGCCGTCGGCCTCGATGCTCCAGTCGGTGCCCATGTGGCGCTTGACCGAGCGAATCGTGCGATCGGGGTTGGTGATCGCCTGGCGTTTTGCGACGTCACCCACCAGCACCTCGCCGTCTTTGAAGGCAACGACGGAGGGTGTCGTGCGGGTGCCTTCGGCATTGGCGATGATGGTGGGCTCACCCCCGTCGAGGGTGGCGATGACCGAGTTGGTCGTACCGAGGTCGATTCCTACGGCTCGTGGCATTGGTTCGCTCCTTGTGAAAAGGTGTCTTGACCCGATGATCGTGTCGGCTCGGATTCATTGTACTGATTTGATCGTCTTCGCATAGTAGAACTTGAGTCGACCATTGTCATATTCCTGGTTTGTTGGAGGCTCGCTTCGGGGCCCGTCACGATGTGCGGATCGGCGCTACTGTTCCGGCTGGTGGCGGCGACCGTCGCCGAGGGAGGTGCGTCCACGGTGCGCACCCGGAGGTTGGGAGAGAACCATGAAGCGTTGGATTCGGATCGTGCTCGTGGTCGGGCTTTTGATGGCTCTGACCGCACCCGCAGGTGCGATCACCAGGGGCGGTGAGCTGGATGGTGAAGACCATCCGTATGTCGGCCTGATGGTGGCGGACATAGACGGCGTCCCACAGTGGAGGTGTAGCGGAACACTGATCTCGCCCACTGTGTACGTGACGGCCGGGCATTGCACATACGGCGCGAACTCGGCCACCGTGTGGTTCGCATCGGACGTCGAGTCTGGAATTCCAGAGAACGGCTATCCCTTCGGCGGCACCGGATTCTCGGTCGACGGCAAGCCGTACTCACATCCGCTGTACAACGATGACGCCTTCTATCTGTACGACCTGGGTGTCGTCGTCCTCGACGAGCCGGTCTATCTCGATGGGTACGCACAGCTTCCCAGCGCGGGTGTTGTCGACACGTTGAAGCCGGGTCGCAAGAGTGCCACGGTGACGGCGGTCGGCTATGGGCTCCAGGCCGTCAAGCCGACGCTGCAGAGCGACCGCGTGCGCTATCAGGCGGGACTGTTCGTGGTGAACACCCAGGGCGTGGCCGGGATCGGAAACATCGACCTCGGCGATCTGCCCCCCACCAACAGCATGATCGTGAGCGGCGACGCCAAGCACGGTGGCACGTGCTTCGGGGACTCCGGCGGCCCCATGCTGCTGGGTGATTCGAACGTGCTGGTGGCGGTGAACTCCTTTGCCCTCAATGCCAACTGCGCGGGGGTCGGAGGCGCGTTCCGCATCGATCGGGAACTCGAACTGAGCTGGATCTCCGATTTCTAGCCCGAGTCCAGAGATCGACCGTATCGCTGGGGTCCTTCGGGGCCCCAGCGCCGCGTTCAGCGAGCGACCGACCGGACGGTCATGGTCACGAAGAAGATGCCGACTGCGATCACGGCGATCGTGGCGCTTGCCGCCGTGTCGAAGCTGTAGGACGCAAGCAGGCCGAGAACCACAGAGAGCGTGCCGATCGCCGCGGCCGTGGCCATCATCGCCGGGACCCTCCTGGCAACGAGTGCAGCCGTCGCCGGCGGCGCCACGAGCAGTGCAAAGACCAGCAAGGTTCCCACCGTGCGGAACGACGCCACCACCGCCATGGTCACGAGCGCGAGCATGGCCATGTGCGCGATGCGAGGGTGTAATCCCAGCATCTCGGCTTTCTGTTGATTGAAGGACAAGGCCAGAAACGCCCGGTAGCCCAGGGCGGTGGCGATGAACGAGATCACTGCAGCGCCGCTCAAAACGACGATGTCGGACGTGGTGGCGCCAAGCGCATCCCCGAACAAGATGCCTGTCAGGCTGCCGGTGTAGCTGTCGGATCGGGAGATGATCACCACCCCGAGCGCCAGCATTCCCACGAACAGCAGCCCGATCCCGGTGTCTTCTCCGAGGCGCGAGTATCGATGAACGAGATTGATCCCGATCACCATCACCACGGCCGAGACGACCGCCCCGAGGGTCTGACCGAAACCTGCGACAACTCCCAGGGCGATGCCGGGCAGCACCCCATGCGCCAGCGCATCCCCCATGAAACTCAGGCCCCTCAAAACCACCCACGTGCCGACCAGGGCTGCGATTGCGGCAGCCAAGGTTCCGGCGAGCAGCGCTCGCTGCATGAATCCGAGACTGAAGGGCTCCGTGAACCAAGTCATGGCGCCGACGTTAGGACGACGAGACGTGAGTCGGGGGTGCGCATAGTTCAGCCGAGGGCGTCCGCGATCGTGGTGGCATTGAATCGAAGCATCTCGAGGTAGGTGGAGGCGGGGCCATCGGGGTCGCTGAGAGATCCGGAGAAGAGCTCGTGGACGCCCACGGAATCTCCGACTTCCGATGCCACGGCTTCAGCCAGCGACGCCGAGGTGGTGTTGTCCGTGAAAATGGCCGCCACCTTGCGCTCTTTCACGACCGCAACGAGATCGGCGAGGTCGGCCGCGCTTGGCTCGGCCAGCGTGCTTCCGCCTGCGACCACCACCGCGACAACCTCGAGGTCGTAGCGGTCGGCGAGGTATCCGAGGGCTTCGTGATTGGTGACGATCACTCGGCGATCCGCCGGGATGGCCGAGAAGACGCCGGCGAGGTCCGCATCGACCTCGTCGAGTGATGCGATGTAGGCCTCGGCCGGGCCTGGCCAATTGATCGATGGGTCCAACTCGACGAGGACTTCGGCGAGCGCCCGCACTGCGATGGCCATCCTCGACGGATCCTCCCAGAAATGGGGATCGAGATCGCCGTGGTCAGGTTCCTCGTTGGCTTGGTCGGCGGCCCCGAAGGGCAGCGGGTCGGCGATGGGCGCCATCTCGAAGACCGGAACGCCGTCCGCAGCCGCCGATTCCAGCACATCGGTGAGCCCCTCTTCGAGTCCCAGTCCGTTTGCAACGACCAGGTCTGCGTTTCGGATCATCTCGACCTGGCGCGCAGATGCGGCGAAGTCGTGAGGGTCGACTCCAGGCGCCATGATCGTCTCGACCTGCGCCTGGTCCCCGACGACATTGGTGACGACGTCACCGAGGATCGAGGTGGTCACCACGATGTCGATGGCCGAGTCGTCGGATGCCACCGGGGCTGCGCAACCGGCGAGCGCCACTGCGACGGCCGTCGCCACAACCATTTTGGGATTTGCTCGTCTCAAGATCGGTCTCCGCAGGAAGGATGTCGGGTTGGTATAATGAGAATCATCCTCACCGTAATGAGAAACGTTATCATTTTCAACCCAGAGGTCGATCGATGACCGACTCGCTCGCCCTGCCGGATGTCCACGATGCCGTACGACGTCGACTCGCTGAGCTCGACATCCGGTATACGCATGGACGGAAGGCGGCGGTGATGGCGATGCAGCGATCATCTGGCCCGCTCTCGGCCGCCGAACTCCACGACCAGGTCGAGGGAGTGCCGCTGTCGTCTCTGTATCGGACGCTCACGATCCTCGACGACTCGGGCGTGGTCCAGAAGCATCACGATGCCGAGGGGGTGGCGCGCTTCGAGCTCGCCGAGTGGCTCGCCGGTCATCACCACCACCTCGTCTGTGGCAACTGTGGCGCAGTCGAGGATGTCGAACTCGGCTCTGATGCCGAGATCTTGCTCGATGACCTTGCGGACGCACTGGCCGCGCGGGCGGGGTTTCGACCCGAGGGTCATCTTCTCGAAGTCGTAGGGGTTTGTGTGGAGTGCCAGAAGTGACTGCGCAGCCAGCCGCCTGCGGGCACGGAGTCCAGGTCGAGTACGGCGACGCCGTCGCCCTCTCAACGTCGGATTTCACCGTTCCATCCGGCGGCTTCACCGCCCTCATCGGTCCCAACGGGTCGGGCAAATCGACGCTGCTGGCATTGATCGCGGGCCTGATCCAGCCGACGGAGGGCCGGGTCGAGGTACTCGGGACCACCGCAGAGCGGGCGCGCGAGCGTGTTGCGTTCGTACCGCAGAGCACGATCGTCAACGACGTGTTGCCTGTCACGGTCGGAGAAGTCGTGGCGATGGGGAGGTACTCGACGCTGGGCCCGATCGGCAGGTTCCGAGCCGAGGATCGTGGAGTCGTGGCGAGGGCGATGTCGAGGCTCGGGCTCGATGCGCTTACCGACCGGCACGTGAGGGAGTTGTCCGGGGGGCAACGACAGCGGGTGTTCGTTGCTCAAGGCATTGCCCAGGAGCGAGCGATGCTTCTGCTCGATGAACCGCACACAGGGCTCGACCTGACGTCCGAAGCTGCCATCACTTCCGTGATCGAGGAGGAACGCACAAGCGGTCGAACGGTTGTCGTGACGACCCATGACCTTGGTGAGGCCTCGACCGCCGACCACGTGATCCTGCTCTCGGGCCGGGTGGTCGCCGAGGGTCCTCCCGGTTCGGTGTTGACCGCCGACGCGCTGTCGGAGGCCTACCGCGCAAAGATCGTCGATGTCGAGGGTCGGCTGGTGTTCGATGATCCCGCCCACGCGTCTGCCGTCGTTCCCCACGTCCACCTCGAACGGGGCTCGGCAACCCATGCCCACGATTGATTGATGCACGATCTGAGTCCTATACGCTCAACAATGGAATAGTCTTCTGACTCAGGTCGTTGTATCGACCTCGACGGTTCAGGAGACCTCATGCCACAAACAGCTCAGCTCACGCTTCCCGTTCTTCCGCTTCGCAACGGAGTGGTCTTTCCCCACATGGTCGTGACCCTTCGGATCGAGACCTCCGAAGGCCGAACCGCGATCGCAGCTGCCGATCGCAACGACGGCCGGCTGCTGCTCGTACCGAGGCTCGATGGGCGATATGCCGATGTTGGAACGATCGCCGAGATTCAGCAGAGTGACGAAGACGGCAACGTCGTCGTGTCGGGCATGGCGCGAGCTCGGGTGGGAGCCGGTTCGGTCGATGAGACGGGTGCGCTCTGGGTCGAGGCGGAGCCGTATCCCGAGGTCGACATCATCGACGACGAGCTCGAGGCGCTTGTGGCCGAGTACCGGGCCGTGGTCAGCGCCGTGCTCGAGAATCGCGGCATGACGGCGGTCGCCGAGCGGATAACGGCGATGGACAATCCGTCCCAGCTGGCGGATCTCGCCGTCTATTCGCCAGACCTGTCACTGGATCAGAAGGTCCAGCTCCTCGAGGCGCTCGACATCCGGCGTCGCCTCGGGATGCTCCTCGAATGGATGCGAGAGGTTCTGGCCGACCTGGAACTCCGGCGACGAGTCCGTGACGAGGCTGCGGAACGCATCGACAAGGGTCAGCGCGACTATCTCCTGCGTCAACAGCTCGAGGCGATCAAGAAGGAGCTCGGAGACGACGCCGACGTGGCATCGGAGTACCGGGCCAAGCTCGAGGAAAGCGACATCCCGGATGCCGTCCGCGAGAGCATCGAACGAGAGATCGATCGTTTGGAGCGGATGTCGGAGCAGTCACCCGAACACTCATGGGTCCGAACGTGGCTCGACACCATGCTCGATGTGCCGTGGGGCACTCGATCCGAAGATCGCCTCGACCTTCAGGAGGCCTGGGCGGTGCTCGATGCAGACCACACCGGGCTGGCGGACGTCAAGGAGCGCATCGTCGAGCACCTGGCCGTTCGAAAGCTCCGCCAGCAGAGAGGGCTCGCCGAGGGCGACGGACGCAACGCAGGGGCGATTTTGCTGCTGGTCGGTCCCCCGGGTGTGGGGAAGACGTCGCTGGGCGAGTCGGTTGCCAAGGCGCTCGGCCGCAAGTTCGTGCGTGTGGCCCTCGGTGGTGTTCGGGACGAGGCAGAGATCCGGGGCCATCGTCGCACCTACGTGGGTGCACGCCCTGGCCGCGTGGCGAGAGCGCTCATCGAGACCGGAACCATGAATCCAGTGTTCCTTCTCGATGAGATGGACAAGGTCGGCAACGACTGGCGCGGCGACCCCTCGTCTGCCCTGCTCGAGGTGCTCGACCCGGCTCAGAATCACACGTTCCGGGATCACTATCTCGAAACCGATCTCGACCTCTCGGACGTGCTGTTCATCGCGACGGCGAACGTGATCGATTCGATCCCGGGGCCCTTGCTCGACCGCACCGAAGTCATCACGATCGACGGGTACACCGATGCCGAGAAGGTGGCGATTGCACGCGACCATCTCCTGCCACGGCAACTCCGGGCAGCGGGACTCGAACCCGAGGAGCTGGAGGTGACCGAGGATGCCCTCGCCGCCGTCGTGGATCGGTACACCAGAGAAGCCGGCGTCCGGAGCCTGGAGCGGCAGCTCGGTAAGTTGACTCGCAAAGTGGCGACCGCCGTCGCCCGGGGGACCGGCAGCTCCGGAGAGGACTCGCCCGTCCTCGGAACGATCGTGGTCGACGAGTCGCAGGTGCGGGAGTACCTGGGAAAAACGAAGGTCTGGAAGGACGAGGCTTCCGACCGCACCGACGTTCCAGGCGTGGCAACGGGTTTGGCCGTGACCGGGGCAGGAGGCGATGTCCTGTTCATCGAGGCGAGCTCGACTCCGGGTGAGCGAGGGCTGACCCTGACCGGCCAGCTGGGCGACGTGATGAAGGAGTCCGCCAGAATCGCCCTCTCGTATGTGGAGGCGAACGCCAAACGGCTCGGCATCGATCCCGAGCAGACCGAAGGGCGCTTTCATGTTCATGTTCCCGCAGGTGCCATACCCAAGGACGGACCCTCGGCCGGCATCACCATGACGACGGCACTCGTGTCGCTCCTGACCGGACGGAAGACCCGTGGCACGGTCGGCATGACCGGAGAGGTCACGCTTCAGGGCAAGGTACTGCCTATCGGCGGCGTCAAGCAGAAGGTGCTGGCGGCGCACAGGGCCGGGCTCCGGGAAGTGATCGTGCCTCGGCGCAACGAGGCCGATCTCGACGAGGTGCCCGAACGGATTCGTGAGGAGATGACCTTCCACATCGCAGACACCGTGGAACAGGTTCTCGAGGTGGCCTTGGAGACGTGAGTCCACCGTCAGGGTGTTCTGAAGCTTTTTGAGCACCCTGCCGCCCAGAGGTTATCTTGTTTCGAAGGGACCGGGGCCAGATGATCGACGCGCCTTGCGGGTATCGACGCCGTCTGGCGGCATATGGGAGGAAACGTGGGCACGAGGGGCAAAGAGCGAGAGCCTCTATGGGCGCGCCGTCGTGCGAAGCGCCCTCCAGCACACTCTCTACGGCCGGAGCTCCAGTCGGCTGGGCCTCGAGTGGTCGCCAATTCGGAGTTCCTCGACCGCATGAAGCAGGCCATCGACGCCCGTCGGGTCGAGGCGCCTTCGCCCGGTGTGGTGGAACGCGAGGCCGAGCGATTCCCCCGATCCGGATCCCCGCCCGCGGAGGTAGACGTGAGGGCGCTCGCCGCCGTCGTGGCGGCTCAACAGTCCGTCGAGCCAAGGACGGCACGGGTCGCCGTCCCATCGGCGGCATGGAACACTCTTGCTGCCCACACCGTGCGCAAAGGACTCCGTCGCACCGACACCGACGGCCGCTCCCGGCTGATGTTCGGCGCCGCTGTCATCGAACCGACCCATCTCACACCGGTGGCGATGACCGCAGCCGCCACGCTAGCGCTGCGGACGGGTGAGGTTGCCCCGTGGCGCAGCAGGGCCATCGGACTCCATCACGATCCGCGAGCCATTCCAGGGCTCGACAAAGCCGGGGTCATGATCGGCGTCGCATTCACGGGTCGTGGTCGGCCTCGAGTCGAGTCGATCGACGACCCCGACCACTTCCTTCTCTCGAACATCGAGCTCATCACCCACTCTCACCTCTACGACGCCCTCCTCGTACGGGTGCCCGAGCCCACATCTGGAGCCACGTGCTATTTGTTGCCGATCCACACCGGTCCGGGACAACCCAACCGGGTTCGGGTCAAGAAGCTGTTCGGTCGACCCGGTACTGCACCATCGTCGTTCGCTCGGGTTGAGATCGACGGTGCGGTGGCCCTCCGGGTGGGTCCTCGAGGCGCCGGGGACCAGCTGTTCAGACCGGTCATCGAGCGACTCCGAGCCGACTCGGCGATCGTGGGGGCCGCCCAGATGCGGGCCGCCGTGGACGTGATGACGGATGGGTTGGAACGCAGGACCGGTGCCGATATCTTCCACCGTCAGTTCGTCGAAGACGTGGAGGCAACCGTTGCCGAGGGATTGGCGATCGAAGCTGCCGATCGCTTGGCCGAGGGCGGCGTCGGCGGGCTCAACCTGGTGCTCGCTCAGCACTGGGTGCAGTCCCGGTTCGGGGCGATCGTGCCCGACGCATCGGCCATGATGCACCTGGCGTCGGTACCGGTGGATCCGGCCGTGGCATGGACCTCGCCACTGCTGCCCCTGTGGGGGGGGACCGCTCAGGTTCTTCGATCCGAGTTCGTGGCGTGGGCCGACCGTGGCGCCCTGGACTCGCTGTTCGAGCGGTGTGGTTTCGAGTCCCATTCGAAGGTGATCACCAAGGCATGCACGTGGCTCGTCGAGATGGCCATGGACAGCGCCCTCCCCGCCGCCGAGCGCATGGAGGCGGCAGCACTGGTGTTGGCTGCGTCGATTCTGGCGGCAAGCGGACGGACCGATGCCCTCGCCGTTCTGCTCGGTAGTGAGTCGGGGCCGGGGCCTCGCGCAAGTGGCTCGACCGCACAGCAGCCCGACCGTACGCGCGCCGGCAACCACGACGTGGTGGTCGACCTTCGTGAGGAGGGCGCTTCTGTTGCCGGCCGAGTCGATTGAGTCACTTCCAGGTAGTTCGAGCGTCGGCCCGCGACCGGGTCACGTTCTCTCTCCATAGGTCGAGATTCGGGGTACGTTTGTCGCCTATGGGGAAATGGGTGGTGGGTGTGGCGATTCTGTTGACCGCGAGCGCGTGCACAAGCGCGGGCCAGACGCCCGAGGCCGTGACATCGTCGGTGCCTTCATCAGGTTCGACCGCAGTGAGCGGTACTTCGTCCGGTGCCGGAAGCGAACCGGCCACGACCCCGACGACCCAGCGCTCCGGCGAGGCGATGCCTGGATGCGGAGGATTCGACGGCGAGCCGTTCCAATCTGCCGAATCGGTGGTGGTCACGGAGATCGACGGCTCCGACCTCGGGATCCGGGCCGCGGTGTACCCGCGCCCCGATCACGAGGGAAACCCATGGTCGGAGTGGGGTCAGGGGATCGTGACCGCCGACGGCCGCTACTTCTCCGCCATCGGCGACCACCTCGGGGCCGACGGCAATTCCTACGTCTACGAATTCGACCCGGCGACGGGCGTGCTGACGCGGATCGCCGATGTGGCGTCCCTGGTCGGAGCGACCTCCGACGACTGGGGGCACGGCAAGATCCACGCCCAGATGGTCGCTGGGCCGTGTGGCGAGATCTACGCGGCTTCGTACTGGGGGAGTCGTCGTGGGATCGAATCCGTCGACTACTCGGGCGGCATTCTCATGCGGATCGACCCGAGTGCCCGAACGGTCTCGAATCTCGGAGCACCCGTTCCGGCTCACGGGATTCCCTCCCTCGCTTCATGGCCCGAAGGCGGTCTGCTCTACGGGGAAGCGGCGGATCCGACCGTTCCCACCGGCAGCAACGAAGGACCCTTCTTCGTATACGACCTCGCCAGTGGCGAGGTCGTCTTCTCCGATGCCGACCCGAGCCACACCGGATTCCGGTCCATCGCAGTGGACGCACAAGGGCGCGCATACGTGAGCTTTGGTGATGGTTTGCTGAACGTGTACGACCCGGCGACCAACTCTTTCACCGGGACGGTCGACATACCGGGAGGCCGAATCCGCGCAGCCTCGGCGCCCGCCCCCGACGGGACCGTCTACGCCGCCTCCGATCGGCCAGACGCCTTCTTCTCGATCGGGCCTGACGGTACCGTCACCGACCTCGGGGTTCCGGAGGGGTACACGGCATCGATGGTGGTGGACACGACGGGCACGGTTGTGTACTCACTCCCGGGCGCTCACGGCGATGGCTACGACATCGGGACCCCAATCGTGGAACTCGACCCCGCGACGGGAGCACAGAGCACGCTGGTCGAGCTTGCGCCCCTGATCGAGCAGAGCCTCGGATTGCGGGTGGGAGGAACCTACGGAATCAGCATCGATCATGACGCCGGGCGACTCTTCATGACGCTGAATGCTGGCGGTCCAAACGATCGGGATCCGTTTGGGCAGGTGGTGCTGGTGGAGGTGACGCTGCCATGAGGTTCGTCGTGGCCCTCGCGCTGTTGCTGGCTGCCTGTTCTTCTTCGACCAGCCCTCCCGGAACCGGGGGCGACGCGACATCACCCGAGCAGACCACGCCCGAGACGGGCGACGCCAATTCCACGACGGCGCCGCCAGGGTCGGTCGCCGTGGCGACGCCGGTCGGCGGTGAAGGTATTTCGTGTTGGACCGCGCCGATCGAGGAGACTGCCGGCGGCGGGATCGCCCTCGAGAACGCCACGGCGGTGTTTGGCCTCGTTGGTCCCTTGACCGGTATGAAGGGCCACGCAGGAGCGTGGGGAGACGTGAACGGCGATCTGCTCCCCGACCTCTTCGTCGGGACGTTCGCCAATCGCCCGGTCGAGGATTATCAGACCCGGGGCGCCGACGGACCTGGTCCCGACAGGGTGCTACTGGCGGCATCGGGTGGCTTTGCCGACCTGGGTCTGCAGGCACAACTCGGCAGGACGTCGGGCGCAGTGTTCGCCGATCTCGACCTGGATGGTGATCTCGACCTGGTGATAGCCAGGAACCCCCAACCGGGCCGAGAGCGTGGCGATGCGCCGTCGACGGTGTACCGGAACGACGGCGGTTCGCTGGTGGAGGTGCCAGACGCCGGTCTCGACCCGGTGCTCGGAGCACGCTCGATCGGGGTGCTCGATGTCGACGCAGATCAGCTGCCCGATCTGGTGGTGCTCGAGGACAAGTGGACGGGCGCATCGACGGTGGTCTATCGAAACCTGGGAGATCTGCGCTTCGAAGATGCACGAGCGAGCTTTGGATTCCCCGACGACGTTCACGGCCTGGGCGTCGCAACTGGTGACATCAACGGCGACCACATCACCGACGTCGTGATCGGTGGCTCGAACCGCGTGTTCGTCGGAACGGGTGCCGGGCTGGAAGAAATCGCCGGCGTGATTCCGGAATGGGAGATCTTCGGCGACGAAGACGATGTGGCCGGGGCGTCACTCGCCGACGTCAACCGTGACGGTCTGGCCGATCTCGTCTTGGGCCAGCATTTCAATTCGACGCTCAGCCGCAACACCTTGGTGCCGATCCGGCTCTATCTCAATCGTACGCCTGCACCGGGCGACACCCCTGTGTTCGAAGACGTGACCGACCGCGCAGGACTGATCGGGTTGCCCACCAAGGCCCCTCATGTGGAGTTCGTCGATCTGGACAACGACGGACTGGTCGACATCCTCACATCCGCCTCGGCTGCTGAGGGGACGATGCCCGCAATCTTCAGGAATAGGGGTGTTGCCGACGGCGTGCCGACATTCGAGGTGCCATCAGGCTTGGGATCTCCTCAGTACTGGGTGGCCATGCCCACAGCTGATGTGGATCGAGACGGGCGGGTGGACACGTTGGCCGTGGAGTGGGAGGCGTCGCTCGAGATGCCGTTCTTCCACAACGTCTCTCCTTCAGGGCACTGGGTGGAGGTCTCGGTCGACGCCTCGCTCGGTGGTGGTCCGGGAACCCTCGTGTCCGTTTATGAATCGGGAGGTGCCGGCGATCTCGATCGGTTGCTCGGTGTGCGGGAGATCACGCTGTCGCAGGGGTACTCGGCGGGGAACGAGGCGGTCGCCCACTTCGGCGTGGGTGATGTGGAAGCCGTCGACATCGTCGTCGCTCCGCCGCCGGCATTTGCATCCGACGACTTGGTGCTCACCGATCAGGCGGTCGACCAGCATCTGCGGCTCCCAAGTGGGTGTGGCTGAGCCGCACCCGACCGTGGCGTGCTCAGAATCCTGTCGTCTGGGCCTACGATTGAGCCATGCCTTCGTTCGATGTTGTTTCCGAAGTAGACAAGCAAGAACTCCGAAACGCGGTGGATCAGGCGGCTCGGGAGTTCGCCAACCGGTTCGATTTCCGGGGAACCGACACCACGGTCGAGATCTCTGGTGAGGATCTCGTTGTTGTCGAGTCCTCGGCCGAGGGTCGCCTCGACGCCGCCAACCAGGTGCTCCGTGAGAAGCTGGTGAAGCGCAAGATCGATCCGAAGGCGATCTCGGGTGGCGAGCCGAAACAAGTGGGGGGTGGCCGCTTCAAGTCCGAATGGAAACTCGCCCAGGGAATACCTCAAGACGCCGCCAAGAAACTCACGAAGGAGATCCGGGACTCTGGGCTCAAGGTTCAGGCGCAGGTCCAGGGCGAACAGATCCGCGTGCAGGGAAAGAAGCGGGACGATCTCCAAGCGGCGATCGCGCTCCTCAAGGGCCTCGACTTCGAACTGCCGCTCCAGTACAGCAACTTCCGCGACTGAGAACCGGATAGTGGGGTCGGGCCAATACTTCTCGAACCAACGACCTGAGTCGCCGGGGGAATCCACACACCACGGGGGAGCCACGAGGGGGTCGGTTTTTCGAGGCTCCAGGGGGAAAGGTCGGTGGTTCGACGGATGAAGGTGTGGGCGGGGGCCACCAACCGCCCGCATCTTCACCCTCTCCTCACGGGCGGCGCGGTATCTCACGTGGCGTCGATCAGACCGTGGCGCCGAGACGTGCCCAGCCGTCGGCCAACATCGCAGCAAGCTCCCGACCGGTGTGAGCGTCTCCGATCGCCACGGTCCCCAAAGCCGTCGGAAAACTCGGGTCGATGTGGCTCAGGTCCACTGCGTCTCCACGTCGAGCCGCTGCGATCACGGTCGGGCGGTTGCGGAAGCGGCGCTCGACCCGTGGATCGATGGGACCGTGGGTGACGAGGACGATCTGCTCGCAGAGGTCGAGAAGCCGAGAGCTGCCCACCGGGCCGCAGTCGATCACCACCACGCCGGCGCTCGGTCGAATCCGGTCGAGCATTCGGCGGTAGACATCGAAGCCGGGAGTGGTGCTGGCCCGTAGATCACAACCCAACACGGTGACGGTCCCGCTCCCGAAGCGGGCATCCAGACTGTCAACCCCGTCCGCGGCACCCGCCACCGTGCGGGCGCTCACGCCGGTCAGTCGCGTGACACCGGCCCGCTCCGGATCACCGTCGACCAGGATGACGCGGTCCGCGCGGGCGGCGGAGAGCGCGGTCGCGACCTCCACCGCAGTGTGCGCCGAGGCCCCGGAATCGGTCTGCGTGATGACACCGATGGTGACGGTTCGATGGAGGCGTGGGCGCCCGATGATCCAGTCGAGGCGACGTCCGTGATCGGTCCATCTCCACATGTCTGTGACTCGTTCCATGGCGCCACCGCCGAGAGCCCGGGGTGTGACCCTCGATCCCACGAGCGCGCGCCCGAGCGCGACGAGGCGTTGCCGCGTCGTGAGGCGGTCGGGTATCACCCGTGACGTCCGGTCCGTGGGTGATGCGTCGTCATTTCGTATCGGTACAGGGTCTGGCAGCTCGGGGTCGATGGCGTGGGTCGAGCGGGTCACGTACACGGTGTCGCCGTCGCTCAGTCCCGTCTGGGTCAACGTGGCGCTCAGGTCGATTCGCACGCCGCCGGGGACGTAGGCGAGCCAGCGCCCCTCGGCCGGGCAGCCATCACCGACCAAGGTCACCATCGATGGCATGAGATGTTCGACCGGGATGTCGTCGGCGAGGTCTGTGTGGGTGCGCGTCGTCGAACCTACGAGCTCTACGTTGATCGTGCTCATGCCATTCCCCTCATGGCTCGGATCTCCTCCGTACTGGCTCCGATCGGGTCACAGAGCACCGCCTGCACGTCTGTGGTGCGACCCCGGCTCACCCACACACCCCGTCCTGGGGAGCGGGGCACTGCCTTGACGCCGCCGAGTATCGGGCCCTCCTGCGGATCCCCACTGAGTACGACACCCTGGGTCCCGAGTTCTCGAACCCGCTGAAAGAGGGGCTCGAAGGAGGAACGAGCGACCCCACCGACCCGCCTGGCGAGCACGAGATGGAAACCCAGATCGCGACCTTGGGCCACTCGATCGATGAGCGGGCTCAGCGGGTTCCCGGTGGCACCGGCCACCAGGTCGTAGTCGTCGACGACGAGCACGAAGGCCGGAACGCTGTGCCGCAACGTGCTG
This sequence comes from uncultured bacterium, assembly GCA_963792365.1. GTDB lineage: Bacteria > Actinomycetota > Acidimicrobiia > Spongiisociales > ZC4RG35 > JAOUGY01. Next base: position 279,520 of record CAWBVW010000004.1, on the reverse strand, counting down.
ACCTCGTCAGGAAGCACGCGAGCCGCCAGATCCGAATTGATCCTGCTGGCGATCACGGCAGCCGAATCGGCCGATGCGGCAACTCCCAACCGATGTGACACGGGGACGGTCTGCAGCAACTGGCGGCGATAGTCCACGACCGCCACCTGCACCTGATCTGGTGCGTGGTGCTCGCAGATCTCCTCGACGAGACGTTGCAGCACATTCGTCTTGCCGGATTCGGCGTCGCCGAAGACAAGCATGTGCGGGTCGGGTCCGAAGAGATCGACCGTCCACGGTCCCAGCCTGTGCTCCTCCAACCCGAGCGTGACTTCTGGGGACTCGGCGAGTTCACCGACTGCGACCACATTCGGAAGCACTCGTACCGGTGCTGCGCCGCGCCGCCCTCCCCAACGCTCCTCCGCCAATGAGACGAGTTGCTCCGTCCCGATGGGGATCGAACCCGGCTCCGGTCGGCCGTCGGCCCGCGGCAACGCGACCTGCACCTGCCGAGCGCCCATCCCGAGGCCCCGTCCCGCAACGTCGCCCGGGAGCGATCGTGCGGCGGGACGATCGATCTCCGAATCGATGGCGTCGCCGAGGCGAAACTCGAACCGGCCACCGATGTGGTCGCGTACCGCAAGCTTGATGTCCTGCCAGCGCGGTGTGGCCACGACCAAGTGGATCCCGTGGTGGAGCCCGCTTCCGATCAGGTCGAACGCCGACTCGACCAGGTCCAGCGGCTGCTCCTGACAGAAGGCGCCCCAGTTGTCGACCACGAGGAACACCTCGCCCATCTCGTCGTCGATGCGGCCTTCTCGACGCAGTTCGTGGTAAGCCGCCATGTCGGTGATGCGATGTCGGCGGAATGACTCGGCCCGCTCCTCGGCCAGGCTGTGGAGCCGTCGGATCAACTTGGCAACTTCGGCCCGGTGGCTCCGGGACAGGACGGCCCCGACGTGTGGAAGCCCTTCGAGGAGATGGAGGCCGCCGCCTCCGAAGTCGATGGCATAGAACTGCACGTCCTCGGGATCGTGCGTCAGGGACGCTGAGGCCAAGAGGGTCTGCAGCATCGTCGACTTGCCGGTTCTGGGGGCGCCCACGATTGCCAGGTTTCCTCGGGCGCCGGTGAAGTCGAGCTCATGGGGAAGCTGCTGTTGGCGTCGCGGATCGTCCTCCCATCCCACTGGGAAGCGAAGCCAGCCACTCTCCCCGGGTGCGTGCACCCCTGCGGTGAGCGGTGACAGCTCACATGCGAGGGGAAGGGGTTCCAACCACACGGGCCGAGCTCGTCGTGACTCCACATCCACGCCGGCGAGTGCGCCGATCATGTGCTCCATCTCCGTTTGTTCGGTGCCGCGAAGCGGGCGGTTGACAAGCCCGGCCTTGAATGCCGTGATTGCTCCGTCGACCTTCAGGTAGCCCACGCCGGGGATCGGTGGTAGTTCGGCGGCTGCCTTGGAGCCGATGACCGCCATCGACTCATCTGCCGTGAACGTGCGGAGACAGAGCCGGTAGCGGAGGTGGCCCTCGAGCTTCCGGATCCTGCCGTCTTCTAGCCGCTGCGTAGAGAGCAACAGGTGGACACCGAGGGATCTGCCCACCCTTCCGATCGTGGCGAACAGGTCGGAGAACTCTGGCTTGGCGGCGAGCAGCTCGCCGAACTCGTCGACCACCACCACCAGCGCCGGGAGTGGGTCGAGGCCCGCTTCGGGATGCGCCTGGCGGTGGGCGCGATACTCGTCAGCCCGATCGAAGCCTCCAGCCTCGTGCAGCACCCGTTGTCTGCGCTCGAGCTCGCCATGCAAGGCCTCCAGCATTCGGTCCACGAGCGAGGGGTCGCGTTCCAGATTGGTGATCATCCCGGTCGAGTGGGGTAGGCGGTCCAGGCGATTGAAGGTGGCGCCACCCTTGAAGTCGACCAACACAAAAGCCAGATCCTCAGGGGCATGCCGGGCAGCCAGGCCCAGCACCAGTGTTCTCAACAGTTCCGACTTCCCGGAGCCGGTAGCACCGATCAGCATGCCGTGCGGGCCCATGCCTCCCGACGAGGACTCCTTGAGGTCGAGCATGATCGGTGTGCCGTCCTCAGCGACACCGATCGGCGTCTGGAGCTGCTCGGACGGATCGCAACGCTTCCACATCAGGTCGCGAGTGACGAGTGAGGGGTCACCTATGTCCAACAGTTCGAAGAGGCCGGCGGAGTCGATCGTGGTCGCCCGGCCGGACCGGGTCCTGAGTTTGAGCGGCTCCAGCATGCTCGCGAGCTGGCTGCAGAGGGCGAGTGACGCCTCGTCGGCGCTCGCCTCCTGTCGGGGAGCGTCTGGCTGTGCGAGGGCAGCTTGAACCTTGCCGTTTGACGCGGTGATCGTGGCGTTCGCGACCGATGGCACGGCGCTCGGACGATCGACGATACAGACGAAGGTCAGGCCGATCCCTATGGCCCTGCCGAGGAGATCGTCGATGAGCTCGAGTCTTCCCACCTCGCCGTCCGGGTGGTAGTCGTCGAGCACGACGACGGCGGCGGGAAAACTCACCGGCTGCGCAGGCCCGATGGTCGAGGACGCCTGCTCCAGGTGGGCGAGCCGTGGCCCGGCGACCTGATCGAGGATGGTCACGAGGTCTTCGGGGTCGGACGTGACGAGGCGGCCTCCGTCGGCCGCGGTGTGGGGAAGCCGCAGAGCCCACGTCCAATCGATGATCGCATCTGGTGGATGGGAGATGATCACTCGCAGATCGTCGGGAGCGCGAAACACAGAGAGTTGGAGCACGATGGATCGGGCCAGCTGCCGAGCTTCGTCCTCCCTGCCCACGATGGCCACGCACCCGAGTCCCGCCAGATCGAACAGCGACGGTTCGTCCTCGATGGTGCCGAAGTCCTGCACCACTTGGTCTACGAGAGCGACCAACTCGGGGTCGGGTTCGGTCAGCGGATCGAGGGTCCGTGCGGGCCGAGGCGCCAGTGCAGCCGGGACCGGACCGGTGCCGAGGCGAACCCGCATGAAGTCGTCGTGTTCGAGCCGTCGTTCCCACACCCGACGCCGATCGACGACCACCGACCACAGATCGACCGGGGCGGGATACGAGGAGCGACTCCATCTCCTCTGGCGGTTGCTGGATTCGAGCAGGCTGGTTCGAACGTCGGCGATCACGGTCCTGTATCGAGCGGAACGCTCCGCGTGCCCTCGCTTCGCGGTCCTCACCTGGTTGACCCGGGCAGCGATCCCAGAGAGCAGCATCGCCCCGGCGAGGATGCCGGCCATCACGAGATAGCGGCTGTCGCCGAGGATGAGAGCGAAGCCGAACATGCCGACGCTGCCGAGGACCGGCAGCAGCGCCTGGAGAATGCCTCCGCCGGCCTTTGCCGGTGGCTGCGGAGGTGCCGGGATGTCGACGTCGTCGCGCACGACCGGCGCGGGATACACCCGCGCCGGTCGGTGGAACTCGCGACGGTCGTCGATCATGGAGCGAGTCAGCCCCGACCGAACGAAGCGGCGATCGCCTCTTCGCTCTGGGCGTAGGCGGACCCTGCCTGGGCGGTCAGCTGGCTGATTCCCATGAGCGCCTCTCGCAGCTGCTGAGCGCCCTGTTGCCACTGGGCGTACAGCTCCTGGAAGCGTCCAGAGGCCTGGCCTGCCCACTCGGCGCCGAGGGACGACACCCTGTTCGAGAGATCCCCCAGGGTGCTCTCGATGGCCGATGCTCCACTCGACAGCTTTGCCGAAGCGTCGTGGAGCTGTTCTGGCGTGACCTTGATGTAACCGGACATGGAGTCGCTCCTCTCTCTTCGTGTATTGACTCCCGTCGGCGAAGATCGTAAAACAACGTCATCATATGTGCAAGTCCCCAAAATGGTCTTTTGAACTCAGGGGTGCCGTGCTGCGAGGGCGAGCGCCATCTGTCGGTAGCCTCGGTGGATGGCATCAGACAACGTGCTGGAACGGGTCACCGAGCTGTCCGGTCTGATCGATGGATGGCTGCGCTTCCAACAGTGGTACCAGGAGCTCCCATCGATCGGAGTTGGGATCGGCGTCGGCGACGATGTCGTGTACGCGGCCGGGTTCGGCGACGCCGACGTCGAACGACACATCGCGGCAACAGAGCGCACCCGGTACCGGATCGCCTCGCATTCGAAGGTCTTCACGGCCACCGCCATCCTCGCTCTGGTCCACGAGGGCACGCTGCGGCTCGATGACCCGGTGTCCACTCATGTCGACTGGTTCCGGTCGCGGTCGAATCCCGAGCTGGAGTACGTCACCATCCGGCAGCTGCTGAGCCACTCGGCCGGAATCACCAGGGATGGTGTCACGACCCATTGGTTCGACGACCGCTTTCCCGATATCGAGGCGATCGCCGCCCAAGTCGACGACGGGATGGGTGTCTTGGCCCCGGTCGAAAAGCTCAAATACTCGAACATCGGTTACACGCTTCTCGGCCAGGTGATCGAGGCGGTCACCGGGATGGGATACGAGCGGCACGTCGACGCCACCATCCTGGCCCCTCTGGGGCTCGGTGCCACGACGCCCGATCTCCCGGACGATCTGACCGACCACGCATTGGGGTATCCGATGCGTCTTCCGGGGAGAGAGCGTCCGCCGTTCGCCCACGTGCGAGCCGGGGTCATGAACAGCGCAACCGGCTTCAGCTCGTCGGTGGTCGACTTGCTGCGCTGGTATCGGGCGCACCTCCTGGAGTCCGGTGAGCTGTTCCCCGACCGCATCAAGCGGGAGATGCAGCGGGTGCAGTTCGAATCTCCCACCATGAGATGGGGACTGGGGTTCCAGCTGGCCAAGCACGGTGAGATGGACTTCGTCACCCATGGTGGGGGCTATCCGGGGTTCATCACCTATTCGGGTGTCAACCAGAAGCATCGGTTGGCGATCGTCGTGCTGACGAACTCGATTGACGGACCTGCGAGGGAGATCTTCGGCGGCATCGCCAATCTGGTGAAGAAGGCCATCGCCGGTGACTTCGAGTCCGGTGACTCCGCTCTCGATCGATCGATGGCCGATCGTGTGGCCGGCATCTACGAAGGCCGGTGGAACATCGAACAGGTCGGACGGGTCGGCGCCAGGATGGTCTCGATGTTCCCCACACAGGTCGACCCGGCTTCCACCCTCCAGCTGCTCGAGCACATCGAGGGTCTTCGGTTCAGCCTGCCTGACACGATCCCGACGGGAGCGCCGGGCGAAGAGGTCCGTTTCCAACCGGCAGATCCTCCGGTCCGACATGCACCTGCCACGCCACCAACGCCGAGGAGCGAGCCATGGTCGAGCCGATAGGCGGACGATCGAGGGCGCGTCGCAACTTGTGGCTCGGTTTCGTGGGCGCCGGGGTCGTAGTGGCCGCCGTCGCCCTGCCGGCATGGCTCCTGGGAAGCGACGGTCCTGAGATCGCCGAGGTGGCGACGACGACGAGTGTGGTACCCCCGTCCGAATCGTCTTCCCAGCCCGAGACACCGAACGAGACCGCCAACCCGGATGAGATCGAGCGGGCCGTGTTGGGCGAGACACTGGCAGCAGCGCGGGAGGAGTGGTCGGCGAAAGAACCCGATGTCTACCGGCTCACGGGCGAGATCCGGTGCGGCGGTGAGTGTCCCATCGAACTCGTCGACGGGCCTGCAGAGGCGATGGTCTGGACCTCTGGTCGTCTCGGCGACATGCCCGACGTCTCGGTGCTGTTCGAGCTCGCAACCGGTCTGATCGACTCGGGTGCAGCCGGTGTGCAGGTCGAGATCTCGGCGCTCGGCTACCCGACTTTCATCGGTTGGCTCGGGCCCGAAGGACCCGCTGAAATCTCGGTCGAGCTTCTCGAGGTTTCCACCGAGTTCGACGGTGTGTGGCGTCTCACATCCGGCACGGTCGGAACCGAGGCCATACCGCAAGGAGATGTCATCGACCTCGTGCTCGATCTGGGCAGTGCTTCGTTCCCCATCGACTGCAACAGCGCCGGAGGTTGGGTTTCGATCGAGGCTGGAAGTTTCGAAATGGGCGACGTGGTGAGCTCGATGGTCGGCTGTTCCACCAACACCGACCGAGCTCGCCTTTTCGTGGACGCCATGAATGCCGTGGTCGCAATCGGACGAGCGGAGGACGAACTCATTCTGTCCGGCCCGGACACCGAACTCAGGTTCGCCTATCGCGGCGACGGCTGGACCACGACGAGCGGCTGGCTTCGTTCGATCCAGATCGACGAGTGGTACCGAGGCGTGGAGGTCGACGACGGGTACGAGATCGGTCCCGTCGAGATCAATCTCGATCCCGACGGCGAAGTGGTGCTCCCGGGAGGCGTGTGGACCCCGGACATCTGCATCGACCTCCCGATCGAAGGTGAGGAACCGAAACAGCAGCCGTGCTTCGTGGCAGCGGTGGTCGACGCTCGCGGTCTCACCCGCGCCTTCCGGGTGATGTCGTATCGCCCGCTCTTCGACGAGTCACAGCCGTCGCTCTTCACAGAGACGGAAGGCTTCTCGGTTGCCACCGCAGAACGGTTGACACTCGAGGAGGACGGTCTCCGCCTGGAGGTGGATCCCGACGTCGTGGTCGACTGCCCCGCTTCGCAGGAGATCGAGGACCTCGAATCGGCGTCTGGGCACTACGTGCTGGAGCTCGATCCCAGGACCGGGAAGGTCATCCGACTCCTCTGCACGTGACGGCGGTCTTGCGTCTCAGTCGTCGAGGCGCTTCACCTGTCGCGCCACCCGTTTCTGGATCCGCTCGTAGGAGGGCGGCGGACCATGTTGCAGGCGCTTGCCGTCGAGGAAGACGTCATCGCTGTGACCCTCACTCCGCATGTCGGCTTTCTCCAGCGTGTCGTGGGAGACGAACACCACCTTCTCTCCCATTTCGTCGGCGACTCTCTTGGCACGCTCGTAGACGATGTTGTTGGCCGGGCACCAGCCACATGTGTAGGCGGCGATCGTCACCTGCCCGGGGACGGGGTCGGGGGGCGGCCGGCCCTCGACCCAGTGGGGTGGCTGGGCGTCGAGGCTGAAAGGCTTCCAGAGCAGGGCCCGCCCTTCGGTCCGGTCGGCTGTGCGATAACCGTGCTTCCGGAACCAGCCCGCTCGCATCCAGAACGGCAGTGACACGCCCCACGCGGCGATCCCGTCGGCTCCGAGCCTGGCGGCGTCGGCCTCTGCCGCCTCGAGTAAGGCGGTACCGATGCCGTGCCCCTGGTGGTTGCCGACCCCCTGGCGATACCCGTGCACCCAAATGCACAGGATCATGTAGAGGTTCTGTCCCTCGGCGATCGAATGCTCGATCGGGAGGTACTGGATCATCCCAATCGGCCGCTCGTCGACGATGGCGAGCTTCACGCGGAGCCCACGGTCCCGCATCGTCTCGTACCACCGGGCTTTGCGGTCGCCCGCCTCGTTCATCTCGTCAGACCAGTCCTCGAGGCATACGAGGTAGTCGTGGAGGTACTCGTCGGTCAGGTCGACGATGTCCATGGCGGCGCCTTCCGATCGCTCTGGACTGTTCCATATCGTGGTTCGGACAAGTCTGTGAAGGGTCGTACGGACGGTTCTCGGTTTTCGTGCACAGAAGGTGCGCTATTCACGCACTTTGTGCACGAAAACCCGTTCCGGTCCGGAAGGCCCCGGGTCTCGGAGGGCGCCGGGTCAGGAGCGGAAGTCCGACTCGAGGAACTCGTCGGAGGATCGGGTGCCTTCGGCGGGGCGCTGCGATTCGAAGCCCCTCAACTCGACACGCCGGATCTTCCCCGAGATCGTCTTGGGAAGCTCGGCGAACTCGAGGCGGCGCACCATCTTGTAGCCCGACACGCGGTCGCGGAGGAACTCGAAGATCGAACGGGCCGTCTCCTCGTTCGATTCATGTCCCGGTGCCGTGATGACATACGCCTTGGGGACGAACCCGCGAAGTGGATCAGGTGACGGCACGACTGCGGCTTCCGCCACAGCCGGATGCTCGATCAGCACGCTCTCGAGCTCGAATGGGCTGATTCGATACCCGGACGCCTTGAAGACGTCGTCGGAGCGACCCACGTAGGTGATGTAGCCATCGGAGTCCCGGGTTCCGACGTCACCCGTGTGGTAGTACCCGTCGCGCATCGCGATGTCGGTCTTCCCGGGATCGTCGGCGTAACCGGTCATCAGGCCGAGTGGTCGGTCGGCGCCGAGAGCGATGCACAGCTCTCCCTCGTCCGCTTCTTTCCCGTCGACGTCGAGCAGGGTGATGTTGTAGCCCGGCATCGGACGGCCCATCGACCCGGGCACCAGCCGGGCACCGGGAGGGTTGCCCACCTGCGCCGTCGTCTCGGTCTGGCCGTAGCCGTCCCGGATCGTGATGCCCCACTTCGATCGCACTTGTTCGATGACCTCGGGATTCAGAGGCTCACCCGCCGAGATGAGTTCCCGGAGCGCCACGTCGTAGGCGGCGAGGTCCTCCTGGATGAGGAAGCGCCATACCGTCGGTGGGGCGCAGAGGGTGTTGACGCCGTACCGCAGCAATACGTCGAGCACCGCAGGCCCATCGAACCGTGAGTAGTTGTAGATGAACACGCATGCCTGCGCATTGAACGGAGCGAAGAAGCAGCTCCAGGCGTGTTTCGCCCACCCAGGGGAACTGATCGTCCAGTGGATGTCGCCGGGCCGGACTCCGAGCCAGTACATCGTGGACAGGTGCCCGACCGGGTAGCTGACCTGGGTGTGTTGCACGAGCTTTGGCCGCGCCGTGGTTCCCGAGGTGAAGTACTCCAGGAGAGGGTCGGACGGTGACGTCGGCTGCGGTGCTGCGAAGTCGGTGGGTGCCGTGTGGGACAGTGCGAAGTCGTGCCATCCGTCCGTGGGCGACCCGGCCTTGATCCGCAGCATCCCTTCGAGGAGCTTGGAGTCGAGCTCATCGAACTTCGCGGCACCGGCGTCGTTGGTGATCACGACTCGGGCGTTTCCTCGGTCGATGCGGTCGGCCAGATCGGCGCCGGCCAGCAGGGTCGTCGCAGGGATGAGAACGGCGCCGAGTTTGATGGCGGCGAGCATGGACTCCCACAGTGGCACCTCGTTGCCGAGCATGAGGAGGATGCGATCGCCCTTGCAAACACCCAGGTCGACGAGCAGGTTGGCGACTTGGTTCGAGCGGCGCGACAACTCGGCGTACGAGAGCCGAGCCTCTTCTCCAGTCTCCTCCACGATGTGGAGTGCGGGAGCGTCGTTGCGGGCGGCGATGGCATCGAAGTAGTGCGACGCCCAGTTGAAATCCGTCAGGTCGGGCCATGCGAAACCGTCCCGCGCCGCGTCGTAGTCGGCCCGATTGGCCAGAAGCATGTCCCGCGCCGCCAGGAACGCATCGAGATCGGACATCGATCCTCCCATCGCTTTCGACCTCGAGTATCCCAGCGGCCGGCCCCCCATGTCGCTCCGGCTGCGAGCTATCGTCGCCGATCCATGCCACACCCACTCGTCGACGCGGCGGCAGCTCTCACCGACGAGGTGCTCTTTCCCGACGCAATCGAGGTGGATCAGGCGGATCGGGTCCCGCCCGCCCATTTCGACGCGCTCGCCGAGGCCGGGCTCTACGGAGTGGAGGTCGCAGCCGATCTGTCGCCATCCGAGCGCTGGCTGATCGCCGAACACGTGGCCTCCGGTTGCATGAGCACGGCCTTCGTGTGGATCCAGCATCACAGTGCCGTGCGAGCTCTCGTCGGCAGCGCCAACGATCACCTCGTCGAGCGATGGCTCTCCGACCTGGTGGACGGCCGGCGTCGGGCGGGTATTGCCATCGGTGGTGTGCGTCCTCCCGAGCCGTCGCTGCGAGCCCGACGTGCTCCTGGTGGGTGGGCCCTGTCGGGGCATGTTCCATGGGTGACAGGATGGGGCGTCTGCGACGTGCTGCTCGTGGGTGCGGTGACCGACAGCTCCGAAGAGGTGTGGTCGTTCGTGCCGGCGCTCCCGGTCCAGGCTCTCGGAGCCACGCGACATCGGCTGCTGGCGGCCAACGCGTCGGCGACCGTGAAGATCGAGTTCGACGGCTTGGTGGTGCCGGACGCCGAGATCGTCGACATTCGACCTCATGAACCGCCGCCACCCCATGACGGTGGCGGCAGGTTCAACGGGTCCCTCGCACTCGGTGTGACACGTAGATCCTGTGCGCTGATGGGTTCATCACCGATCGACAACGAGCTCGAGTCGATCCGGCGGCGACTCGACGAAGCAGACGAAACGCAGATGGCGGCCGCGCGTGCCGCCGCATCAGAGCTGGCGTTGCGCGCCACCGCCAGGCTCACAGTGCACTCTGGGAGCCGGGCAGTCGACCTCTTGGGGCACGCCCAACGACTCGCCCGAGAAGCGCACTTCACTGCCGTCTTCGGCACCCGCCCCTCGATCAAGGCTCACCTGCTCGCCATGCTCGAACAGCCCCCGACGAATGGGAACGGCGGAACGACGAACGTTCAACGTTGAACGTTGAACGCATCGCCCGCGCGGACGACGATGTGGAGCGGAAGGTGGACTGGGAATCAGCGCTTTAGAGCTCGCGGCGTTTCGCTCCTGCGATGGCGAGCCAGAAGAGTGCTGCGATCGCCACGAGTGTGACGATGGTCGCCAGGAGATAGTCGCCGGCCACCGCACCTCCAGGCAGCTCGGCGAGGGCTCCCGACAGGTGCGTGGGAAGCCAGCGCGCCACGGCGTCGGCGATACCGAGGATCGGCATGACGAGCAGGAACACCACCGAGACCATCACCGTCCCCAGCACGTTCTTGGCCCATCCGGCGACGGCGGCCACGAGCGCCATGACAAAAACCAGGAAGAGCATCCCGAACCCGATCCCGGCCAGCACCGGTCCTGCCGACAGCGGCCCGATGAGTGCCCAGGTCTCGTACCAGGCGGTGAGGGCACCGAGGACGAAGGCGACGGTCGTTACGACGGTCGTGACGACCAACCTCGGCGTGAGGATGGCAGCGACGTTCCGGACGCGGGTCCTCAGGAACACTCCCATCTCGGGGATGGCGTCGAATGCGAGCGAACCGGCGGCGATGACGACCGCGACGAGGGTACCGATCTGGGCAACGTTCGAGACGTACTGGATCATCCCGTCGACGGGCACCGGGTCGGGGAAGATGATCGTTGCGCCTTCGAGTTCGCCCCCGGCGAAGTCCAGGATCTCGCCGAGGTAGCGAGCCGTGAGCGGACCGAGCAGTCCGAAGAAGATGTACACGCCGAGGAGGGCGACGATCCTGCGTGTCCGCACGAGGCGGAGGAGTTCCAGCTTCCACAACGTCATCGGGTCAGCTCCAGGAACGCCCGCTCGAGTGTCACCTCTTCGGGGTGGAAAGAGACGACCGGAGCACCGGTGGCTGCCAGCTCGGCGGGGAGTCGCGTCTCGGCCGCCTCCAGGGACGTGACGGAGACCACAATCGTGTCGTCGCCGACCTGCCCGACCTCTGTCACCCAGTCGAGGCGGGTGAGGACTGTGGCCACCCTGGCGGCGTCGGATCGCACGCGGACCACGTACCGCGGCACTGCATGGCCGACGAGCAACGCTTCTATCGAACCCTGGAACAAGAGCTCCCCCTCGTCGAGGATCCCGACGGTGTCACAGACTTCCTGGACATCGCCGAGGATGTGGCTCGAGAACAGCACGGTGGCCGATCCCCGGAGCCGGGCGATCAGATCGAGCACCTCCCGACGACCCTGGGGGTCAAGCGCAGAAGCCGGTTCGTCGAGGAGGACCAAGCGTGGTCGCCCCACGATCGTGCAGGCCACACCGAGCCGTTGCAGCATCCCACGCGAGTAGCCGCCGACGCGGCGGTCCTTGGCGTCGGCGAGGCCCGCTTCGGCCAAGACTTCCTCGACGCGATCTGCCGACCCACCCGGATCCGTGAGGTGCTGGGCCAGCGAAACGACTTCCGTGCCGCTCAGCCACGGATCGAATCGCGGGGTGTCGGGAAGGACGGCGACTTCGCCCGGGCCGGCGCCGATCTCGACTGTGCCCGAGGTGGCCCGCCGCAGTCCCGAGAGGATGCCGAGAAGTGTTGTCTTCCCGGCGCCGTTGGGTCCCACGAGGCCGTACACCGACCCGTCGGGAACCGACAGATCGACTCCGGCGAGGGCGGCGCGGTCTCCGTACTGCTTGGTGAGCGCCCTGGTTTCGATCATCGGGCGCCCGAGGGCTCACGGCCGACCAGCAGGTAGACGATGCCGCCGACCGGGATCGACGCGCAGCAGATGACCGCCCACACCCACTTGGGCAGGTATCGCACCTCATGGCGCGAGATGTCATAGAGGCAGAACCCGACGAAGGCGAGCGCTGCCGCGATGAGCGGGGCGATGGCCGCCCAGTTGATGTTCACGTTGTTCCTCTCTGCGTCACTCCTGTCACCATATGACATGAATGGTGCTAATGTCAATATCACCATGTTGCTCAGAGCGCTCGATCCTTCGTCCGATCGGCCCCTCCACGAGCAGGTGGCCGCCTCGCTGCGGAGGGCGATCGTGGAGGACTGCACGCCGGGGGACCGGCTCCCGACCGCCTCCGACGTGGCCGCTGCCCTCGGAGTGAACGTGAATACTGCGCTCCGTGCCCTGCGTTCGTTACGGGACGAGGGTGTCGTGGAGTTCCGACGCGGTCGCGGCGTCACTGTCGCTTCCCGCGGCGATAAACGAGGCCATCTGGCAGAGTTGGTTGCCCAGCTTCTGTCGGAGGCTCGGCGGAGTGGGTTCACCGTTGACGAAGTGATCGAGATGATGAGGGAGCAGGCATGACCTCCGACGAGAGATATGTCGCGATAGCCCGCGTCTCCAACCCGGGCTTGGCAGCCGTCATCCTGGTCGCCGCCGTCTGGCAGACACTTCGAAGCCGGAAATCGGGTCGGCTGGCGAGTCTGGTCGGCGTCGGCATGTTCGCCGTCGGAGTGAGCACGGTGCGGGTTCTGGCAGACGAGAACGCACTCGAGGTCGGATTCGGTCCGTGGGGGTGGCCCAAGCGGCGAATCGAGCGGAGCCGGATCGAAAGCGCCCGCATCGGCCCCAGTGAGACCTTGAAGTTCGGTGGCTACGGATACCGCATCCGGGGTCGGGACACTCGTGTGATCGTCCGCTCCGCACCCATGCTCATCGTCGACCTGGTCGGCGGTGGCACCTTCGGCGTCACTGTGCCCGACGCCGAGTCGTTCGTCCGGATTCTCGAACTCTGAAAGGCGTTCGCGTGATCGTTCGACCTGCCGGGCCCGACGAGCTGCAAGCGATCTGCGAATTCGGCGCCGCGCGCATTCCCGACCACTGCCGCTCGTTGATCGGTCCCGCGGCCACACAGGCTCAGGTGGACGACTGGTGGACTCCGGACCGAATGTCGCCTGCGATCGAAGATGGCCAGGTGGTCGTGGCCGAGGACGGGGGCGAGATGCTCGGGGTCGCCGAGTGGAGGCTCTACGTCCATCCGGCGTGTCGAGGAGAGAGCATTGGACCTCAGCTGACCGCCGCGGTCGTGAACGACCTCACCGGAAACGCGGACTGCTTCCGGGAGGAGGCCTTCGCCGCAAAACGCCGCGCCTGCGCTTTCCACGAGCGTCAAGGGTTCCACAGGCTCCACACTCACGAGCAAGTGGACCCGGCGCGAAGCGCCGTCCGGTTCGAACGCGCGCTGGGTAGCGCCGCTGCTCCCTGGACAGGGCGGCGTACGATCGGGCGATGCGTCGATATGCGGTCGTCGGCACCTCCGGGTCGGGGAAGTCGACGTTTGCCCAGGCTCTCGCCGAGCGACTCGACCTCCCGCATGTCGAACTCGATGCGCTGTATCACCGACCGGACTGGACCCACGTCGGTGACACCGAACTCGAGTTCCTGGTCGATGAGGCGCTGACTGGAGAGGGCTGGGTCGTCGACGGCAACTACAGCGTCGTCCGCCATCTCGCCTGGGGCCGGGCGCAGGCCATCGTGTGGCTCGACTATCCGCGATGGTTCGTGATGCAACGGATGCTGCGCCGAACGTTGGTGCGCGGGATCAGTCGGAAGAGGCTGTGGCACGGCAACACCGAGCGCCTTGGCAACCTGTTCCGCCGCGACCCGGAGGAGAACATCGTGCTCTGGGCATGGACCACTCACGACAAGAACCGGGTGCGTTACGAGGCGGCCTTCGCCTCGGGCGAATGGTCCGAGAAGGTGCTCGTTCGGTTCACCCGACCGTCTGCGGCTCGGGCGTTCCTCGACGGTCTCTAGTTCGGGATTCGGAGGAGCGCCCTTTCGATCTCGGGCATCACCGCCTCCGCCCAAATGCGATGCCCTGAGGCGTTCGGATGAAAGAGGTCAGGGGCGAACACCGAAGGGTCCCGGAAAGCTTCGGCAGACCAACCCCAATGATCGGCCTTGCCGGTCCCATACCGGGTGGCCACCCGGCCATGGACGCCATCGGCGAGTCGGCCGGTCAACGTTGCCAGGCGGTCGAGTGGTTGCGGGAAGCGAGGCACGGTCCCGATGTCGCCCACGCCCATGAGCACGACGGCTCGAGACACGGTTCGCATCGCGGCCACGATCGCCTCGAGGTTGCGCTCGAAGGTCCACACCGGCGTCGCCCGCAACACATCGTTTCCCCCGACCGAGATCAGTGTGAGGTCGGTGTCGGTCCCGATGGCGGCGGGCACCTGGTTCCGGAGAACGTCGATCGACCGTGACCCACCCACCGCCAGGCTCCTCAGCTCCACGTGGTAGCGGTTGGTGAGGTGCGCGGCGATCTGGCGAACGAAAGTGTCTTCCGGGCCGTCGAGCCCTGGACCGGTCACGGTGCTGTCACCGAGTGCGGTGATCGCAAGCGTCGGAAGCGCCGGATCTCCGAAGCTCCCGGAGATGTCGAACCCGGAGAAGCTGGGCAACGGTCTCCGAACGGCGTACAGCGCCTCCCCGGCCATGACGGCCATCCCGGCTATCACGCCGCGTCCAATCATGGCGGTCGGCTTCATCGTCATCAGGAGTACCTCGTCACGAACCCTCTACTTCGAAAAACCCGCAGCATGTGGCCGGCGAACAACAGGCTCCCAGCCAGGAACACCGCCGTCCCGGCCGTCGAGAACGCCAGCCTGTCCCAGGGTATCCCAGAGCCGTCGAGGATGTCGCGAGCAGCTCCGAACGTGTGGGTCGTGGGGAGAACGCCGGCGATCGGCTTGAGGAATCCAGGAAGCGCCTCCACCGGGAAGAAGACGCCTGAGATGGCGAGGACGACGTAGTTGATGCCCCACGTGAGGATCTCGGCGCTCTGCCCGAAGCGCAGGATCATTCCCACGACCAGGAACGCCACTGCCCACCCGTTGAGCACCAACACCGTGACGATGGGAATGACGGACCAGCCGATGGCACCCAGATCGAACCCGTACAGCCCGACGGTCATTGCCGTCAGGGTCACCAACGCCAGCGCCAATTTCGCCAATCCGAACACTGCCACACCGGAGATGTACTCCGCCGGTGTGACAGAAGTAGTCAGGACGTTGAGGAGGTTGCGGGTCCATGTCTCCTCCATCACGCCGGTGGCCATGGTCATCTGCACCTGGGTGAGCGTCCAGAACAGCACGATGCCGGCGAGCAGGTAGGGCGTGGCCGCTCGACTCGTGTCGTTCTCCTGGGCGACGAACGCACCGAGCGAGCCCCACAGGATCACGTCCATCACCGGCCAGAACGCGACCTCGAACCATCGGTGCGGCGAGCGCCACAGCACGAGCCAGTGCCGTTTGATGACCGTCTTGATTCGGAGGGCGTTCACGTCTGCGGTCCTCGCAGCTCGGCAGCGACGGCCAGGAAGGCGCCTTCGAGGTCGTCGACGGCGAACTGCTGGGCGATGGCCTTCGGTGTGTTGTTGGCCACGATGCGGCCCCGGGAGAGCAGGATCACTCGCTCGCACAGCATCTCGACCTCCCGCATGTTGTGGCTCGTGACCAGCAACGCTGTCCCGTCGCGCCGATGCACGTCGAGCAGTGCGTCCCGCACCCGAACGGCGATGTCCGGATCGAGGCTTGCGGTCGGCTCGTCGAGGACCAGCAAGGCTGGTCTGTGGAGGACGGCTTTGACGATCGACACGAGGGTGCGCTGACCGGAGGAGAGCTCCTGGTTGCGCTTGTCCACGAGTTGGGTCAAGCCAAACGCTTGCACCGCCTCGTCCACGATGGGACGAGGGTTGCGGATGGTGGCGAAGCCGGCGAACAGCTCGAGGCCCTCGCGTACGGTGAGGTTCTCTGGCAGCGGGAGGTAGCCGGCGACGAACCCGACGCTCAGCATGGCCTTCGAGCGGTGGCGGGGAAGCGCCTCGCCGACGACGTGGATCGTGCCCTCATCGGGGGTGATCACTCCGAGGAGCATGAGCAACGTGGTCGTCTTCCCGGCGCCGTTCGGACCGAGCAGTCCAACCCGCTCGCCGGGGGCGACGGTGACGTCCAATCCGTCCACCGCCCGCGTTCCTTTGAAGATCTTGACGAGCCCCCGGGCATCCACGACCAGGGCGCGCTCGGGGGACGGCGAGTCGTGCATGATCGCATTCTCTCACTCAGGGAGCGAGCAGGACTCCGGATTTCTGTCGACGGAGGGTAGGCGAAGAGCCGAACCCCCCTGGCCGCCTGCGGCAGCCTGTCCCCCCGGGCGGGGGACACAACCGCTGGACGCACGTCACCCGTATCTGTGGAGGCCGCCGTGCGACGCTTCACGCAGTCGGGTCGGTGACCTGACCGGCGAAGAGGACCGCTCCGGTTGGACGATGGCGGATCACGTAGAAGAACGGGTGATCGGCGCGCACGGTCAGTTCTGGCTCCGAAGGTCCCGACTCGAGGAAGCCGAGGCCGGTGGCCGCAGCCGCCACGGTCCCGTTCTCGTCGACGGCGATGTCGGCGCCATGCACGGCACCTCCGAGGAAGGCGCCCGGTGCGATCTCCGGATAGTTGCCGGGCGCGGCACCCAGATCCTTCAACCACGGGATCAGGTCGAGATTGGTGGTGTTCTCCCACTTGGGCATCAGCAACTCGTACGGCCCGGTTGTGAATTCGGCGTCGATCTCGTCCAGCAGGTCCTGGCCGAGACGCCCCCGGACTTCGTCGAAGCGGCCCTCGTCGGGGACCACCACCAGCATCGAGAATTCACCGCCGGCATACGGGATCTCGGCGCCGAGATACCCGTGGCCGGTTCCTCGCCGGTCCCCGAGCTCCAGTTCCTGCATGAACTCGATGTCCACCGTGGACCCGTCGAGTCGAGTGAACGGTCCGGATTCGGGTCCGTACTTCCCGAACACGGTCTGCCATTGGGCCTCGAAGTAGATGGCGTCGGTCAGGATCAGCAATGTCTCGGCCGTGATGAACCCCTCTGGGAGGAGGTCGGGGATGAGCCCTTCCGTCTGGTCGGACACCCAGTCGTTGATGATCTGGCGGCTGCCTTCGGGGTCACCGACGAGGTCGAGTGTCTCCACCGACGAGCCATGCTCGGCCGCCAGCAGATCCACCCAGTCCTGTGCGGGCTGCAGGTCGAGCCTCGGCCAGATGCGGTCGGCGACCGACAGGCTGATTTCGTCCTGCGCATCGGCGGATGATGCGATCGCCTGATCGAGGGCGTTCCACGCCTGGTGGGCGGCGACTCCCGAGGGAAGCCCGAAGGCGGCGTCGATCGCCGCACCGGTCGCATCGTCGGCGGCGGCCCGTGCCATCAGCAGGGCGTGACCGATGCTGATGGGACTGAAGATGAAGTTGTCCTCGAGCGCCTGCGTCTTCCAGAGCCCGAATCCCGCATCGTTGAATCCGCCGACGAGGTCGGCGATCGGCGCAGAGGGATCGGGTGTCGAACGGGTGACGCCATCGGAGACGTCCAACAGCTCGGTACGGGAGCCCTCGGAGGGAGGGGTGTCGGAGGGAGAGGTGGTGGCGGCGGTTTTCGTTGTGGCGGCGCCGCCATCGCCGCAAGCTGCGGCGACCAGTGCGATCACGATGAGAACGATCGGTCGCTTCATGTCCATTGGACGTCTGGCGGATCTCGTGGGTTCCTCGTGGACCGTGTTGCCGGTTGGGATTCTCGGTGCCACACAGGGTCGGCGCCGCCCGAGGGCGAGGCCGACCCGTGTGCTCGGCTATTCCGTGGCTTCGATCGGGAACTGCACCTCGGTCAGCAGGTCCTCGGGTGCGACGGTCTGTGGGTCGTTGAGGTAGATCTCCCGAGGCGCACCCGTCATCTGGTGGCCGTGATCCTGGATCCATCCGGTGACCGTGTGGTACGCCGGTGCGATCTCGTCGTACGGGCCGTGATGCATGGTGCTGGCGACCGATCCTTCGGGCAGTTCCTTCCACTCGACGCCGTTGCTCGGGGCGTCCACCCCGGGCGGAACGGGAACGCAGACCTCGATGTCGCCATCGGTCTGCTCGTCGATCACGTCGTGATAGACCACGAACGGTGCGCCAGAGATGTAGGTGGAGGCCGCCCCGACCGCCTGCACCACAGTCGTGAACCCCGTACCGATGTCTTCGCCGATCTTGCTCAGGTTGGTGTGCACGCGCAGTGCGGCGATCGGCTGTGCCGGAACCTGTTTGACGGTGACCTCGTAGGGCATGATGCCCTCCTCTCGCTCGATGAGTCGTTCGAGAAACCGCAGCATCCGTTCGTGATCGGCCAGGCGCTCCTCCAGCCGTTCCTGGTGCATCGCCAGTCGTTTGGTGGCGAGTTCCGGGTCTTCGGCGGCCAGCACCTCGGCGATCTCGTCGAGTGGCATGTCCACCATCCGCAGGATGCGGATGGCCTCGGCGCGGTTCGCCTGTGCCGGCCGGTAGTACCGATATCCGGAAGACGGGTCGACCGTGGTCGGGGAAAGCAACCCGAGGTCGTCGTAGAGACGCAGCGCCTTGATCGACAGTCGCGTCATACGGGAGAATCGGCCGATCGGGACCAGATTGTCCATGCGGTTCCTCCTGTCTCCCTCATCGTGCCGTCTCCCCCAAGGGGAGAGTCAAGAGGGATGTCATATCTCGACCCAGCCTTCGATACAGGTCACGGCATGACCTCCCACCCAGATCTCGCCGCTCGTGTCGCGATCGACGTGAACCCGTCCCGCTCGTCCCAGGGCCGCGCCCTGGGAGGCGACGTACGGTGCATGCGCCACGCCTGATCCGAGCATCCATTGGGCGAGCGAGGCGTTGAGACTCCCGGTCACCGGATCCTCTCGCATGGAACCCTCCACGGGGAAGAAGGCTCGCACCTCCCATTGGGTGTCCGCCCCGGCGCGATGAGGTGCCACCACGCCCAGTTTGAGAGTCGTGAACGTCGGCTCGATTGCCATCAGCCGCTCGACGGACGCGACCCTGATCCCGATCCAACCTGGCCCATTGTCGACCCAGGCGGAATCCACCACCTCGTCGTATCCGAGGCCGAGTGATACCAGCGCCTCCTCCAGCACGGCGTCGTCGACCGGCCCGCTCTTGATCAGCGGTGGGGCGGCAAACGACAGACGGTCGTCGATGCGGCGCAGTGGGACGAGCCCCACGCCGCATTCCTGAACGATCTCGTCCGGGGCGAAGGTCGACCCGCCGCCCTCCAACCAGGCGTGGCACGACCCGACGGTCGGATGACCGGCGAACGGGAGCTCGGCCACGGGAGTGAAGATGCGGAGGCGGTAGTCGGCGGCGGGATCCTCCGGCGGAAGCAAGAACGTGGTCTCGGACAGGTTCGTCCAGTGGGCGAAGCGTTGCATCTGCTCGGTGTCCAGAGCCGAGCCATCCATCACCACAGCCACCGGGTTGCCGCGGTATGGAGTGTTCGTGAACACGTCGACCTGTTTGAACGGGCGGGCCATGGGTCGAGCGTAGGTGGGTCGTCGGCCTCGTCTCGGCGCTCCTGGCGGATTCCCTGTCGCGACTATTGGTGGGTCCACCGGTAGGGTCAGCTTCGATGATCGAATCAGACAATGATCTCGTAGTGGTCGTCGATGCCGCCGGCCAAGCCGTCGGCACCCTCGACAAGACCGAGGCGCACACGGCCCCGGGAACCCGTCATCTGGCGTTCTCGGTGGTCGTGACCGACACCCGCGGCAGAATGCTGATCCAGCGACGTCACCCGGACAAGCCGACGTTCGGTGACACGTGGGCCAACGCCTGCTGTAGTCATCCACGACCGGCGGAAGGTGTCGTCAGAGCGGCTCGTCGGCGGGTGAAGGAAGAACTCGGCGTTCAGTTGATCGATCCCCGTGAGGTGGGGCGTTTCGTCTACGAGGCCACCGATCCGAAGACCCGGATGGTCGAGAGCGAACTCGACGTCGTTGTGACAGGCGTGATAGCCGGCACGCTGAAACCCGACCCCGAGGAGGTCGCCGAGGTGCGCTGGCTCACGCGTGAAGAGCTCCATGCCTCCGATCTCTCGTTCGCACCTTGGTTCGACGCCGTCCTGAAGGTGATCGGCTGGTCGGGCTGAGGAGCGGGCTTCGGTCGGGGTCCAGGCATCACCATCCCAAGGCATCGAGGCGTTGTTCCACCAGCGGCACGTAGCTGTGACCGAAGAGCTCCACGTGGACGAGCAAGTGATACAGCTGGAGCGCCGGCCGACGGAGCACCCACCCCGCGTCGAGGGGCCACTCTCGTTCGTAGGCCTCGTAGAACTCGGTGGGGATCCCTCCGAAGACAGTGGAAAACGCCAGATCCAGCTCTCGATCGCCGAAGTGGACGGCGGGGTCGATGAAGTAGCTCCCGTCGACGATGTTGCCCGACCACAGATCGCCGTGGAGCAGCGAGGGTGGCGTTCCGTGGTCGAGGAGCTCGATCATCGGCCCCTCCATGGCGTCCCCAATGCGGTGGCGGACGTGGGCAGGCAACGACCGGAGCCACGGTCGGATCCGTTGCTCGATGTAGAAACGAGGCCACGTGTCGGTCCAGGTGTTGACCTGGGGGAGAGAGCCGATGACGTTGTCCTGGTGCCATCCGAACCGATCCGAAGTCTTGTGATGCATCCGGGCAAGTGTCCGTCCGAGGTGTGGCCAGTCGGCCGTTCCTCGCACCTCGGACATCACCAGCCGGGACTCGTCGACCGAGAGTATCTCCGGGACCGGCGCACCGGCCGCACCGAGCGCGCGCAGCCCGTCCGCCTCGAGCCTGGCGTCGTAGGTGGTCTGTTTCACATAGGCGGCGCGACCGTCGACGGTGGTTCGGCCGATCGATGCCCAGCTCATCGCAGGCTGTCGACGAGCCCTCTGGCGGCGGCCCGGACCATGCCGACCACGTTGCGAAACCCCTCGTCGCCTTCGTAGTACGGATCGGGCACGTCGAGGTCGATGGCCTCCGGGTCGTAGCTGCGGAACAGCTTGACCTTGGCGGCTGCGGCCCCGCTGGGCGCCAGGTCGAGGAGGTCCCGATGGTTGCGGTGATCCATGCTCAAGATGAGGTCGAACCGATCGAAGTCGGACACATCCACCTGACGGGCAGTGCCGTCCAGCTCGAGTCCCACCTCCGCCGCTGCGGCGGTCATTCGGGCGTCCGGTTTCTCGCCGGCGTGCCAGGCTCCGGTGCCGGCCGAGTCGACCACCACCGTCACGCCCGACTCCCGAGCAGCCTCGCGGATGGCGGCCTCTGCCGCCGGAGACCGGCAGATGTTCCCCATACAGACCGCGAGGATCCGATACGAAGACTTCGCGTTCACCGGTGGGACGGTAGCCCGATGCGAAGAGCGATCCGCACCTGGCGGAGTCGCTCTGGGGCGCAAGCCGCTCGATGAAGCGGTGGCCGCGGGGCAATCGACGGCGTGCAGCTCGGTAACCGAAACGCTACCGTAAGCCAATCGTTACCTTCAGGAGGCCGCGTGAAGTTCTATGACGTCGAAGTGGAGATCGAGGCGCCGCCCGGTGCGGTGTGGGAAGTCCTCACCGATGGCTCGCACTACACCAGCTGGCAGTCGGGGGTGGAGAAGGTCGAGGGGACGATTGCGAACGGGGAGAAGATCAAGGTGTTCTCGGAGGTCAGCCCCGGTCGAGCGTTCCCGGTGACCGTGAGGCTGGAACCCGATGCGCACCGGATGATATGGGAAGGTGGCATGCCGCTCGGGTTGTTCAAAGGCGTGCGTACGTTCACGGTCGCATCGCGGGGGTCCGGGAGCCACTTTCACATGCGCGAAGAGTTCACGGGCCCCTTGCTCGGGCTGATCTGGCGTTCGATGCCCGACCTTCAGCCATCGTTCGAGAAATTCGCGTCCGGTCTCAAGAACCAGGCCGAGGCGAGGTCGTGAGCACGCAACGGGCGGCGGACGCTTTCGACGCGCTCGCAGATCCGCAGCGGCGGGCCATTCTCGAGATGCTCGCCGAGCATCCGCACGCCGTCGGCGAGTTGGCCGACCGTCTTCCCATCTCCCGACCGGCAGTCTCTCGCCATCTCAAACTCTTGAAGGATGCCGCCCTGGTCGTGGACGAGCCCCAGGGCACGAAGCGGCTCTATCGCCTCCACGAGCACGGGGCCGAAAGCGTCCGTCGATACCTGGAAACGGTCTGGGGTGATGCCCTGCGGCGCTTTGGGATGACCGCCGAGAGCACGTCGCGGTGATCGATCCGTTGCGTCTCACGTACGAGGTCGCGTGTGGGCCGGATCACGCCTTCGACGTGTGGACGCGCCGATTCTCCACTTGGTGGCCCAAGGCCCACTCGGTGTCAGGTCATCCGGACACGGAGGTGGTCTTCGAGCCGAGGCTCGGCGGCCGCATCTTCGAGCGCAGTCCTGATGGGACCGAGATCGAGTGGGGTGAGGTCACGGCCTGGGATCCTCCCAGGAGGCTGGGTTATCTGTGGCACATTCGGCGCGACCGGACCGACGCCACCGACGTCGCGGTCACCTTCGCCGAGGGGCCGAACGGTTCTACACGGCTCGAGATCGTCCACTCAGGATGGGAACGCCTCGGAGCAGGTGCCGAGGAGTGGCGAGACGCCAACCGGGGTGGTTGGGATGGTCTCGTTCCGCACTTCATAGGCGCCTGCGCGGTCGCCTGACGGCAAGCGTCCTGGGTATTGGGTCTTGGGTCTTGTGTCTTGTGTCTTGTGTCTTGCGCCAGTTTCGTTTGTCCTGTGTCCTGCGTCGCGCGTCCTGGCCGGATCCGCCCGTCTTGTGCGAGCATCTCCGACGCACGACGCACGACGCACGACGCACGACGCACGACGCACGACGCACGACGCACGACGCACGACGCACGACGCACGACGCACGACGCACGACGCACGACGCACGACGCACGTCGCACGACGCATGACCGAATCTGTCACCCCCCTCCCGTAGGATGCCCCTCATGTCGAGTCGAGACGAACAGGCGAGGCGCAGCACCGAGACGTCTGCGTTCGGGGTGGGGCGGCGCGAGAGCCACGATGCCTCCGCCTTCTATGCCCGGTTCAAGCCGCCGTTCATCTCCGACGACGACACGGTCAACCCGGTTCCCGGCGAGGTGCTGGCGGAACCCTGTCGAGTCGGCGACAGCCGCGACCTCTCGATACTGCCCGACAACAGTGTGGCGTTGGTGGTCACCTCACCTCCCTACTTCGTGGGCAAGGAGTACGAGTCGGCGGTCACCGGTGATCCGAACACCCGAGCATCGGCCGGACGGGTGCCGACGTCGTACCTCGACTACCTCCAGATGCTCCGTGATGTGTTCGCAGAATGCATGCGGGTTCTGGAACCCGGCGGACGCATCGCGGTCAATGTGGCCAACCTCGGACGCAAGCCCTATCGAAGCCTTTCTGCCGACGTCGTCTCGATTCTCCAGGACGACCTGGGGATGCTGCTCCGAGGCGAGATCGTCTGGCACAAGGCCGACGGAGCCACCGGGTCGCTCGCTTGGGGCTCGTACCGGTCCGCCGCCAACCCGGTGCTGCGTGACATCACCGAACGGGTGGTGGTGGCCTCCAAAGGAAGATTCGATCGCGCAAAGCCCAAGAGCCGCTCCGTCGAGGGTCTCCCACACGAGAGCACGCTGAGTGCCGACGACTTCATGGAGGCCACGCTCGACGTGTGGCGGATCGACTCCGAGAGCGCCCGTCGGGTCAACCATCCGGCACCATTCCCGATCGAGCTCCCACGCCGCCTCATCGACCTCTACACCTACCGCGGCGACGTGGTACTCGACCCGTTTCTCGGTTCCGGAACCACCGTGGTCGCCGCAGAGCGCACCGAGCGGCGCGGGATGGGGTTCGACCTGGATCCCGAATACGTGGAGGTCGCTCGCAAGCGAGTGGAGTCCGAACGGGAACGGATGGTGCTGCGTTCGATCTCCCAGGGCGAGGATCCGCTACCACTGGAGATACCCGACAGTCCTGAAGAACGCCTCGAGCATTTCCAGGCGCGCGCCACCCAGGAGGGCAAGAAGGCCCATGATCTGGCCAGAGTCGTGCTCGAGAACAGCGGATTCGAGATCGTGGACGACAAACCAAAGGTCAAGGGCGCGGGCGTGCAATTCGACTTCCTGGTTGCCTCGAAGTCAGGACGCCGCTGGTACGTCGACGTGTCGGGTGCGTTCACCACGGTGCGGCCCGGCCTGATGCGAACCGACACCCTCTGGAAGGCTCTGGGTCGGATCCACGTGGTCAAACAGATCCAAGACGACGGGCAGGACCGAACGGAGGTGATCATCATCACCTCCAATCTGCCCAAGCCCGGGAGCGAAGGCGACAAGGCTCTCCGGGCCGCAGGTCCGTCCAGTGTGTTCGATGCGATCGAGATGTTCGACGACACCCACGGGGTCGCTCGACTACGCGCCTACGCCGAGATCGGCGACTCGGTGCCTCCACTGGAGGGCTTCTGGCAGCAGACCGACATCGACAATCGGTACCCCTGATCGTGGCGGTGGTCGCCTATGCCGTGGTCCACTCCGAGCCGGCGGCGATCTACGTGGCGACTGACATCGAGGTCCTTCACAGGGTGATCGCACTCGAAGTGATAGCCCGCACCGATCCCCGCCTCCTCGGAGAAGCCGCCGAAGGTATCCGCCAAGCTTTGATGACCGAACGTTGGGCGGCGGCGGCCGCAGGTTGGATCGAAGCCACCGGGATCGGCATCGACGTGTACACCAACATCAGCGTGTACGACCACGACGACCTGCCAGGTGATCTGGTGGGGCCGCAACTCCAGTTCGCCCCACTGTTTCGGCCCTGAGCGATGCCTGCGATCCGTACCGAGGTCACCGAGATCACGACCGGTCTGGCGATGCTCGGATTCCCCGACATCGATCGGGCGCTGACGGTGAGGCCCGCGTGGTTCCATCACGTCACCGACACGCAGTTCGACCGAATCGGTGACGCCAGGAGGTCGGGCGAACACGATGTCGAGTTCGAAACGGCTTGGGACAACGGACGCCTCTTCTTGCACTCGTCCGATGGCCTGCGAGGTCGGGTGCCGGACCGGGTGGAGTGGAAAGGACCGCACAAGCCGCCCGGATATGAGCAGCTTCCAGCAGACCTCCGGGTCGATCACGTGTTTCTCATCAGCTGCAAATACGGTTCCAATGTGCTGCACAATGTGTCACCCGCAAGCCTGTTCGACCGGAGGCTCGCCGAGCGGCGGGTCGACAACAGCGACTGGTACCTCGAGGTTGCGCCCGAGGCCTACCAGGAGCTCTATGCCAGCTGTCGCGACCAGCTGGGGGGATCACTCCCGTTTCGGGTGGAACGGCTCGAGGCGCACCATCGAGCAACTCTGAAACGGGAGTTCAAGCGGACGTGGCCCGCTCCTGTGGCCGAGGTGGCAAGGGCGTTCGCCTGGTCCGTCGCGTCGGCATCTGCCGAGCGCTGGAGGCAGGCGCTCTCGAATCCGCGACGCCGGCACGAGATGGTCTGGCGCCTCCTGAGGCTGGAGGCTGCACCGTACTTCGTGCTCGGCGCCGATGTCCATGGAACGCCGATCCGGTACCGGACAGCGACCCCATGGGACCACAAGGACCGATATCGGATTCGATCGTTCGATGTGTTTCCCGACGCAGCAGGACAACCCGTTGTGCTGTGGCGGATCGAGGTGTCAGACGTCGGTACCGGCCGTCATCACGTGACGGAAGGGCACGTCGAGGTTCGCTGGAGTCATGGTCGGTTCGCCGGGGCACCCGAAGCCAAGGTGTATCTCGACACTCCTCATCACGATGTCGCCGGTTACGAGCCGCTGGCGTGACTCCTTGGCGTGGTCAGCTGGCCGACTCGAGCTTGGTCAAGTCGATGACGACCGCATCACCGAGTTCGGCCTCGATGGCCTTCGCCAGCGTGCCGAGGAGTCCGTCGATCTGGTCGTCGGACTGCGAGAGGGTGTTGGTGAACCGTATTCCGGCCTGTCCGAATGGGACCACCGGGAAGCTCGACAGGTTCACCCAATAGCCGGCATCGACGACTCGTTTTGCAACATTTCGTGCCTGTTCGAACCCACCGACGTGGGCGAACCAGATCGGCGTGTGAGCCCAAGACGAGAGCGGCACGCCGTGGGCGCGAGCTCGATCGGCCACCAGATCGATCTGGTTCCGCATCCGGCGATGGAGCTCCACCGACTCGGGACTCAGCAACAGTTCCGCCGCAGCCACACCCGCCGCCAGCTCGGCCGTTTGGATGGGCCCGCCGAACATCAACGGCCCGCCTCTGAAGGCGATTTGGTCGGCGAGCTCATCGCTGCCGGAGATGATCGCACCTCCGCCGGCCCCGAACGCCTTCGAGAGCGATATCGCTACGACCAATCGCGGGTGTACGGATCGCTCGCCGAGAACAACGCCGCGGCCGTTGGACCCGGTCCATGCGAAGCCATGGGCATCATCGATGTAGGCGTGTAGGGCAGGATACCGGTCGAGGAGATCGATGACCTGGGAGTTGGGGCCGATATCGCCGAACATCGAGTACACGCCATCACCGACGTACCAGATGTGGTGGTGGTCATCTGCGAGGTCCTGGATCGCCCCTTCCAGCGCGTCGGCGTCGGCGTGTGGCACCGGATGCACAGGGATCTGACGAGCCGAGAGCACCTGGGTCGCAAGATGGAGCGACGCGTGCGCCTGACGGTCGATCAGGATGGCGTCGGCGCCGGAGACAACTGCCGGCAGCGCCGAGAGATGCCCGAGCGTGGTGGTCCCCGTTGCGACGGCGCGGGCGTCGAAGATCTCGCCGAGCCGCGACTCGAGCTCGTCGTAGTACGGGAGTGAGGCGTACAGCCTCGAGGAGGAAAACGAGACACCAAAGCGTTCGATCCCGGTGAGGGCCGCCTTTCGCAGGGCGTCGTGCTCCCAGAGGCCAAGATACGAACAGGACCCGAAGTTGACGAGAGTCCTTCCGTCGATTGCGACTGTTCCGTCGGCATTGACGGCCTCTATGGATTGGCGCAGAACGCCGGTCGCGATCGCGTCTTCCGCGTCTCGCTGGAGCTGCTGGGCAAGCCGGCTGTGCCGGCCCTGAGTGATGGCTCTCATCATTCCCCTTCTGAGATGCCGACCCCGGCGCCCAACACGACCATTCGCCGACCGTCCACGCGGGGTGCAAACCTGGCAGCGGCGGACTCTACACAACCGATTTCCGTCCATCGAATCCTGCAGAAACCGCGCTGTCAATCACGCGCTTGCTGCTACGCTTGCAGTTGCAAGCACAACTCTTCAGGACCGTGGAGTCCGAATCATGTCGACCCCATCACCGCCGGTGACACCGGTCCTCTCCCTTGCAGACGGCAGTATCTTCTCCGTCAGACCGGTCACCGCTGATGACAAACATCTGATCACGCTCGGATTCGATCGGTTGTCGGAGCGCTCGCGGTATCTCCGATTCCTCGGGCCGATGCCGACGCTGTCACGTCGACAGCTCGCCTATCTGTCGGAACTCGATCACCGGAACCACGTCGCAATCGGGCTGCTCGACGGGAATGAGCCGGTCGCGATCGGACGCTGGGTCCGTTTCGAGGACCAGCCTCAGGACGCCGACGTCGCGCTCACGGTCATCGACGACTACCAGGGGCGCGGCGTGGGACGAACGGTGGTCCAGGTGTTGGCGATGATCGCCCGCCATCGCCAGGTGCGATGGCTCCACTTCGACGTCCTCGCCGAGAACATTGGGATGTTGAAGCTGTTGGACCGGCTCGGCGCCGTTCGAACACCCTCAGGACCGGTGGTTCACGCCGTGCTCGATGCCGAGACCGTCTCCGCCCCAGTTGGGGTGATCGGAGACGTCCTGGGTGCCGTCGACGAGGCTGCGCTCCGAGCCTCTTGATCAGTCCAATTCGTCGAGGTCGAGCGACAACGAATTGATGCAGTACCGGAGACCGGTCGGCTTGGGCCCGTCGTCGAACACGTGGCCCAGATGGCCACCGCAATTGCTGCATCGGATCTCGGTCCGCACCATCCCGTGAGAACGGTCGGTCTCGGTTTCGACGTGGTCGTCGTCGACAGGCTCCCAGAAGCTGGGCCAGCCCGAACCCGACTCGTACTTGGTGTCCGAGGAGAAGAGTTCCGTCCCGCATCCCGCACACCTATACACACCAGGCGCCTTGCTGTTCCAGTAGGCACCGGCGAATGCCGGCTCGGTTCCGGCTTCGCGCAAGACCCTGTACTGGTCGGGGTTCAGCCGTGCCCGCCACTCGCTGTCGGGCGTGGTCCTGTCGGGCGTTTCTCGCTGAGTCATGGGCGAAGGCTACGCCAATCGAGTGGCTAGTGGATTGGCGTCAGGCGCGCAATCGACCGCGGTCGGTACCATCGTGTCGATGCAACGTCAGAGAACCGAGCGGCGATTCAGCGATAAAGAGGTGGGTGCGATCATCCAGCTTGCCTCCCGGCTCGACGATGCCGTGATGGGGTCGCCCGACGTGGGGTTGTCATTGTCGGACGTCCACCGGATCGCCGCAGAGCTCGGTATCGCGGAGTCTGCGGTGAACGAGGCAGTGGCGATGCACGCTGTTGCTCAGAAGCGCACCAAGCGGCGGTCGCGGCTTCGCCGGGCTTGGCGCCTGGTGCTCGAGGCTCATGCCCTCATCTACGCAGTGGCCATGACGGGGATTGGCGCAGTCGACCTGGCTGCGGGAGGCGGCCTGGACTTCGTGCAGTACCCGGCGTTCGGGTGGGGCATCCTGCTCGCCTGGCATGCCGGCCTCACGTGGCTCGTGGGGAGAGAAACGTCAGGTGTGTCCTGACATGGTCGACCAATAGGAACCGATCCGCGTCGCGAAGCGCTCAGGTGTCTCTGCGTAGATTCGGTGGCCCATCACAATCGCCGCTTGTTGCAGGTATTTCCGCCTGTATTCGGCGAGGGCGGTCGCCAGTCCCGCCTCGGTGGAGTCGGCGTGAAGGCTCCGGTCGCCTGCGAGCAGTTCGACGAGCACGGCGAGATCGTGTTCCTCGCCCAGCAATTCGCCGAGATCGTCGAGCGACAAGGCATAGGTCGACATCATCTCCGGCCACAGCGGGTCGAGAAGTTCCATCTGATGACGGAGGTATTTGACTCGTTTCCGCCACAGATGAAAGTGATGCGCCGTGGGCTTGGCCCCCGCCCGGTCCATCTCGGTGCGGCCGCGCCCGTAGGTCGTGAGAAGCCCTCGTTCAATTGATCCGAATCGGTCGGCGATCGGCGTGCGTCCGTAGGGATCAGGCGCCGAGATCCCGCGTACTTCGGTGGGCCACGCCGCGTACCGGTTGCGCGCTGCGCGAAGGGTGGCGATCACATGCGGGAAGAGGGTCTCGTCGGCCAACGTTCTGGCGCGCCGAGCCTGATGGCGCATCCACAGCGCATCTTCGAGCCCTGCGAGAGCCGCAGCAGAGAGCTGACCTTCGAAGTCCTGTCGAAGACCCGTCACCGCCATCGCCATGACATGGCCGTCTCGCATGGGCGCCAGCATCCGGGCGGTGTCGCGGAGGATCACGTTCTCGGTCCTGTAGGCCTTGTCTCCGATCTCCGAGCGGATCAGCCGAAGGACTGCTCGGAGGCGCTTCATGGACTTGCGGGCCTCGTGGACGGCGGCGTCGATGTCGGTGCCCGACGTCAGCAACGCGATCGAATGGTCGAACTGGTCGATCGACACACGCTGGAGTCCTGCTGAGAGAGGCTCGGATTCCCACAGGACAAAGCCATCGACCCGTGCGGGCAGGTAGCGACGCGAGGTGTCGTTCAGCACAACCGCGAGCGTATCGTGATTCCGATGTCCATCAGTGCCGGACTGTTGCCATTTCGCCGGAATTCGCAGGTCGAGGTCCTCCTCGCCCATCCCGGAGGCCCGTTCTTCGCCCGAAGGGACACCGGGTCGTGGTCGGTGGTCAAGGGCCTCGTCGAGAACGGGGAGGAGCTCGAGGCAACGGCCCGCAGGGAGTTCGCCGAGGAAACGGGCTGGATGGTGCCGGACGACCTCCGATTGATCAACCTCGGATCCGTGACACTGAAGAGCCGCAAGATCGTCCACGCATGGGCATTCGAGGGCGACTTCGATCCGGCCGCCCTGAGACCCGGCAACTTCGAGATGGAGTGGCGAGGCCGGCTCCAGTCCTTCCCGGAAATCGATCGGGTCATGTGGGCCGAACCGGATGAGGCGCGCCGGCTGCTGAATCCGGCGCAGGTCCCCTTCGTGGATCGGCTCCTCGCGGAACTTCGATGATGCCCCTCAGACGTCATTGATATGAGATGAACACCGGTTGGGGCTCGACGGCGATGGTCTGTTCCGGCGTCGCCGTCGGTGTGTCCTCGTCGTAGAAGTTCTTCCAGCCCCAGTGCCATCTCACGTCTTCGGCACCCGCGGTCATGGCGGCGAACGTTCCGTACTTGCTGCCGAGAGGACCCTGCCCGTCCATTTGGACGACCACTGCCAACTCCGATGGGGTGCGAAGGTCTTGTCTGTCGCTGATCATCGACAGGCGGAACTGGTGGACGACCAAGAGCTTCTGCGGGAGTGCATTGTCCCGCACCAGCGCCGCCAGCCACTCCGAGACTGAGTTGACCTCGGCTGCGCTCACGCTGCCCACCTGGCGGAGGTGGAACTGTTCGGGTCCGAGGCGCCATTCAGGGTCGAGTGCTAGACCCACGTAGGGCAGGAGCAGGAGTTCCTCGAATCGCTTGGCCTGGGTCAGGAAGTCCGTGCGTCCGGGCTGGAGGTCCAGCACCACGTACACTCCCGCCGCCCCCGCCACCTCGATCCATGGGCGGATGTCGTCGACCGTGAGCTCGGCCGAATAGTCACCGTCCTCCCCGGCACCCTCCGACGCAACGGTGGCAATGAGGTCGAACGCGGGGACGGTGAGGGTGCCGTCAAGTGCGGCGTACTCGCTGGCGAGCGCCGTGACGATGTCGACCGATGCGTCGGGTTGTTGTTCACCTAGCACTCCGAGAGCCGGCGAATACGGCGATCCGTACAACGCCACCAGCCTTCGGCCGGGAAACAGAACCTGTCCCCCGCCGGGTAGTTCAACGCCCCGACGCACGACCTCGAGCTGCCATTCTGCAGCGTCGCCGAACTGGCCTATGAGCGCGACCGATGGGGCGTTTTGGATCGACTGACGTACCTCTGCACCGGCGCGCCGGACGTCCCGTGGAGTCTCGACCACGCTCGCACCGAGGTGGGCGGCATACGCTGCGACCACCGGCACGAGAGCCCGGCTTCCGCGGTCGACCAGTACGACGGCGGTCCCAGATGCCGCTGGAGTGTCTGCAGCAGCATCGACCGTGCGGGTCACCATCTCGGTCTCCGGGAATCGTTCGAGCTCGATCCCGATCATCACCACCCGCAGCGGTCGGAGACGTTCTATCTCCCGCCGTACCGGGTCGAGGTCCTCCCCGGCCACCAACAACGGCGAACGGTTGTGGGCTGCCAATGCCGAACCAGTGCGGATCGCCTCCGGTGCGGACGACGTGACCACCACCTCGTCCGCGCAGATGGGAAATGCTCCAGTGGAGAGAGCAACAGAGAGCTCGGAAGGGTCTGAGACGCGAATCCGCAGATCGGCCGTGGGTGTGATCGGGCATTGGCGTGCGGTCGTGGTCGTTGTTGGCCGGGTGCTCGTCGGGGTGATCGGGCTCGAATCTGGCGCAGCCTGTTCGGGCACCGTCTCCGGGGCGGAGCCGGCCGCGGTGCAGGCCCCAAGGACGATCACCGATGCAGCCAGAATGGCGACTTTGCGGATCATGTCTCTCTGGGCCCGTACGACGTCGTGTGTAGGGCGGTTGGTCGTCGGGGCCCGGCGCATGCCCGGATCGGCGACTCGGCGACACGGGTGTTCACGACGCGGCAAGTCCGGGCCTGTTCAAGCATCGGGACGAGTCTACGGCTGTGGCGCTTGTCGTTCACACGATGCGGAGTTGCACCCAGGCGCGATGGTGACACGACGGGCATCGGAGCCGCCGCGAGTATGAGCGGCCGGGGATCCACAAACTGAAAGACAGCACCCGCCTGATGGCGTCCGTGGTGCTGACGTGCGACGTGGCACCGCACCGCGAGCACGTGATGGCCACATTGCCCGGCACGCGATCCCTCTGAGAGAAGAGCGCTTCCTTCCCGTCGGCCGCCAGATCCTCGTCGATCCGAGCGGTGAACAAGGCCCGTTTCCCGGTCGGGTCTGAACTCACGTTCTCTCCTCCAATTGCTCTGCGAGATCCCGGTAGGCCGCCGCCGCCTTCGACGAACGTGCATGATCGAGGATCGTGATGCCCCGTCCAGGAGCCTCGGCGACTTTCACCGATTTCGGCACGAAAGGTTCGAGGATCTCGATGCGATGGGACTCGCGGATGCCGTCGATCACCTCGCGGCCGAGGCGAGTCCGGCTGTCGAAGAACGTGATGATGGCTCCGACGACCTCCAGATCGGGATTGGTGAACGATTTGACGTCGGCGACGGTATCCAGCAGTTGTGTGAGGCCGCGCCGAGTGAGGAGTTCCGCCTGCAACGGTACGAGCACCTCGCGAGCGGCCGTGAGCCCGTTGATGGTGAGAATGCCGAGAGATGGCGGACAATCGATGAACACATAGTCATAGTGTTCGACGATCGGTCGAATGGCCCGCTCGAGGACGTACTCGCGGCCGGTCTTCGTCAAGAGGTGGACCTCGGCCCCGGCGAGGTCGATCGACGAAGGTGCGAGATCGATGCCAGCAGAGTCGTACAGAACGTCCTTGATCAATGCTCGGCCCATCATCACGTCGTGCATCGATGGCTCGGGATCGTCCTCGACCCCTGCCGCATACGAGAGCGAAGCCTGCGGATCGAGGTCGACCATGAGAACCGAAAGGTCCCGTTCTGCGAGAGCCGCAGCGAGGGCGTGCACGGTCGTCGTCTTGGCGACGCCACCCTTCTGGTTGGCCACGGCGATGACTCGGCTCATGTCCAGATTGTGACAGGTGCAATAGTGGGGTGATCCGGAATCACTCCGATTCCACCAGCGTTGACCATCGCAAGCGACATTGGAGAGCGACAGTGGATCGTGGTCGAGTGCGGGTCGAGCCCGGGGCGAAACGAGTGCGGGTCATGTTGGGGGGAACCTGGGTGGCCGACACACACCATCCGTTGCTCGTGTGGGAAAAGCCCTACTACCCGACCTACTACATCCCGCTCGTCGACGTTGCCGAGGGGGCCCTCGCCCAGACCGACGAGCTGCGTCGTTCACCCAGTCGCGGCGACGCGGTGGTGTTCGATGTGCGGGGCGGCAGCGAAGTGGCGCGGTCTGCTGCCTACCGGCACGTGGAGTCTCCGATCGAGGAGATTCGCCAGGCCATAGCCTTCGAGTGGCGAGCCATGGATCACTGGTTCGAGGAGGACGAAGAGGTGTTCGTACACCCCCGGGACCCTTACAAGAGGGTCGACGTCCTACGTTCGAGTCGCCACGTTCGCGTCGAGGTCGACGGTCGGACGGTCGCCGAGACGACGTCGCCGACCATGCTGTTCGAAACCGGTCTTCCGCCGCGAACCTACATCCCGATGTCCGACGTCCGATTGGACCTGCTCACGCCGTCGGACACCGTCACCGAGTGTCCGTACAAGGGCGCTGCTCGGTACTGGTCGGTGGGAGAGCATGCGGACATCGTCTGGAGCTACCCGTTTCCGACGCAGGAGTCGATCAAGGTCGCAGGCTTGATGTGCTTCTACGACGAGAAGGTCGACATCGACGTCGACGGCGTTCGCCAGGAGCGTCCGACGACCGTCTTCAGCTGAGGCCAATATTCACCCGCATCCGGGTACCCGCTTCAGATACTGTGCGCCGCGTAACCGTATTCATGTCGTGGTTTCGGAGAGGAGGTGACCGTTGACCATCATCAGATCCGCTGGAGTCGGCATCGTCGACGGCGCCTTCTCGGCGCTCCCGACGATCGCCTGATCGTCTCTTCAGAGACATTCGTCTTCACACAACAGGAGCGTTTTTCATGCATGCCGTTCATGAGTCCGTGGTGAAAGCCATGGTCGAATATCACCGGCCGTCCCGTCGCCCAGAGCGTCGCCAGGCGGCCCGCCCTGGTCGCCGTAGGGACCGGGCACAGAAGCCCAAGTCGCAACCTGACAAGAAGGTTGCCTGACCCCTGAGAAGACCCGGAACCATCTTCCGGGTCTTCTTGCGTCTGCGTCGTGCGTCGTGCGTCGTGCGTCCTGCGTCTTGCGTCCTGCGTTCTACGTTCTACGTATCACGTATGCGGTCTGCCGTGAGCCGTCGGCCAGGGGGGACGAGGCCCCGCCCGAACACCACGATGTGGGTAATACCGGTGCCACGACCCACCCGATTGCGTTCTACCGAACCCGTCGGGCGTCTGAGCGGCCGCGTGTATCCTCCCCCGACCACCTGGCACCCGGTCGGGTGCGGGTTCTGAGAACAGCGAGCGGAGCGAGCATTGCATTGGCCCTCCTTTTTCCTCGGCGCCAGGCACTTCACGCCCCTGCTCCTTGGTACCTTCCCGTTCGGCGTCATCCTGGGCGTGACGGTCGTCGAGTCTGATGTCCCGAACTGGGCTGGATTCCTGTCGGGTCCGCTCATTTTCGGTGGATCGGCTCAGCTCGTCTCCATCACGCTGTTGGCGGAAGGGGCGCCGGCCGCGTCCGCGCTGGCGGCGGCGTTGGTCGTCAACGCCAGGCATCTCATGTATTCGGGAGCGCTCGTACCGAAGTTTCGACAGCAGCCCAGGTGGTTCCGATGGGTGGGACCATATCTTCTCATCGACCAGGTCTTCGCATTGACGTCGGTTCGTGATGACGAGCCGGAGCGGTGGCGGTCGTACTACCTGGGCATCGGGACCTATGCCCTCGTCACCTGGATGATGGCCATGGGCTCCGGCATGCTCCTCGGTTCGTTTCTCCCGGAGGGTCTCGGACTCGAGTTCGGTATCCCGTTGCTCTTCATCGGTCTCATGGTCCCGACCCTCGTCAGGCGGCCCCCAATGCTGGCCGCGGTGGCGGCAGTGGTCGTCGCCTCCTTGTTCGCCTTCGTTCCCAATCGAGGCGGAATCCTGATCGGAGGAGCCGCAGGGATGATCGCCGGGGCCATGGCGGAGCGGACGACACCGTGAGGGCTTTCCTCGTGTTCCTCTTTGCGGGGATGGGTGTGTACCTGGCTCGCGCCTCGTTCATCGTCCTGGTGGGTGAACGGGTGCTACCCGATTGGGCCGAGCGAATGCTCCGCAATGTCGGACCCGCGGTCCTGGCCGCGCTCATCACCTCCCTCCTCCTGACAGACGGGGTCGTGGAGTTCGCCACGGATCCGGCCGAGGTGTCCGCCGTGATCGTGGCGGTGACGGTTGCGTTCAAGACCCGGAACTTTGCGTGGACGTTCCTGGCCGGGATGCTCGTGTTCTGGGTGGTGCAGGCGCTCCTCTGAGCGTTCATCCACACCTTCCGATGCGCGCTACGAGACCGATGTGGTCGGATCCTTCCAGGGGCACCGTGTCGGCCCCCGCCGCACAGAGGCCACGTACGAACACATGGTCGATCCTCAGCAGCAACGGCCACCACTTCGTGGAAGTGGTTGGCGCCCAGTTCACTCTGATCACGTCGGTGAGTTCGCCCTGATCGAGCAGGGTGCGGTAGCCGATGCCGCGATCGGTGGCGTTGAGGTCACCGGCCAGGACGACGTGACCGTCGAGCGAGGCGATCCAGTCGGCGAGACGCACCATGAGCGCCTGACGCCCGGCGGGGGTGTCCTCGGACGGCGTACGAACCAACCATGGCCGGGGGAGGTGGGCTGCAACCAGCGTGAACGGTTCAGGGGCCTCGATCCTCAACGCCAGGATCTTGTCGGTGTCGATCGAGTCGGGGATCTCGAGTTGATCGAATTCGTACCGCGAAAAGACCGCGACCTGTGACCACACCACGATGGGGGCCAGCGCGCGAAATGGAAGCGACTTCTCTATCTCCTGGGACCGCGCCACGACGTCGGCGTTCGCCTCCAGCAGCACGAGTACGTCAGGATCGATGGCCAGCAGGCCGTCGACGCTGGCACCCGCACGGGGACTGTCGCCGGTGAGGTTCGCCGACACCAGGGTGACCTCGGTCGTTGCTGAAGCGGTCATTGTGGGGATCCTCGGTAGCAATATCGCGGTCGTCGCCATCAGCGCCATGGATGCGAGACTCGACCGCCGGCTGCCACGCCTGCCCGACAGGGTTTCGAATCCCGCTCCGACGAGAGCAACCAGCCCGATTGCCGGTAGTGCGATCGCGACAACCTCCATCCAGGATCCCAGGTCCCGAACCACGAACCAGAGCCATGGGAGCAGGATCCACAGTCCGGCTCGCAAACGACTCGGCGCGCGCGTCGCGTTGGGCGAACCGGTCTCGGATGGGTCGTCCGTCATCAGATGGCCGAGAACCAGCCCATCGCCCCCCGATGGGCCATGCGGTGTTGGTGGGGATGGAACATGTACCGGCCCCGCTCCGCAAGCGTGAACTCGATCATCGCCCGATCCATCTGACCGAGTGTGATGACATCCGTGTGGAAGGCTGGTTTCTCACCGATCCCACTCGGGAAGACGTCGAAGGTCTCTGCATGAAGGTGGAACGATCCGATCGGGTCGTACTCGGTGGCGTTCATCACGTACGCCCTCACGGGCTCCCCGGCGGGAAGCTTGATCGGGAACTTCTGGTAGAACCCGGCGATTCCGTTCCATGCGTACAGCTCGTTGACGCCGTTGTCGTCGACGTCCCAGCCGTTGAGAGCGAGCACCACTTCGTGAGCGTCCGGGCGCCCGCCCCGTGGGTCGACGATGAAGGTCCCGAAGAGCCCCTTCGAGATGTGCAGGTCGATCGGCATCGTATGGCAGTGGTAAGGATGCACGCCGGCCGGACCCGCCTCGATCTCGTACACCACCTCGCCTCCCGGTGGGACCGGTTCCCAGCCGTCGTGGTTGGGAGAGTGGCGTCCATGGAAGTGGAGGTTGTGGTCGTCGCCGGTTTGATTGGTGAACCGCACGCGGACGGTCTCGCCCTCAGTCGCCCTGATCGTCGGCCCTGGCGACGTGCCGTTGTAGGTCCAGGCCGCGATAGCGTGTTCGGCGCCGACTTCGAGCCGGCGTTCCACCACCGTCATATCGACCTCGATCGGTCCTCGGACCGTTGGAGGAGGGAAGGTCGCATGGTCCAGGTCTCCCTCTGCGATCGACGATGGAGGCGCATACGGGCCGGCATAGGGCCCGGCGTCGGAGCCAACCAACAGCTCATGGGACAGGCGGCGGTCGTAGGCCTCGGTGCTCACATCCGCGGGGGTCGCAGCGTGAGCAGCGGCGTGGGTGCCGACTGATCCGACCATCATGCCGGCGCCCAGCAGACCAGCGCCACCCGACCCCAGTCGCTTGATCGCCTGGCGCCGCGTGAGCCGGCGAGCCGGCTCGTCGTCTGGCCGCTCTGTATCGCTCAGAGGACACCTCCCACGAGGAGCGCTGTGACGACCGCCCCGAGCCACACCACGGTCCCTCCGACGGCGCCGGCCAGCCGCCGCCGAAGGCGTCGCTCACGGTCTCCGATCGCGGCAAACAGGACCACCCCGAGGGCAGGAACCACGATCACCACCAGCGACCAGAACAGTCTGGCGAGCGTGGAGCGTTCTCCAGTCCAGATCCGAGCCAGTGCCCAGATGCCACCGAGCACCCACGTGGCCAGCGGTATCCACCACAGGAGTGCGCCCATCAGCACGGGCCAGAAGCCGCCGTCGACCGCGATGCCCAAGATCACGGGGCGACGCGCGTCGAACTCCACGCCAGAGGGGAGTGTGGGTGTCGTGATGGCATCGGGCTCGAAGTCGAGAGTCGCAAAGACGTTGACGGCCGGAAGCACGGGGGCGTCGGCACCTCCCGGGAGCCCTTCGAAGTCGAGCGAGGGTTTGGGCGCATCGCCGTGTTCGAGAATCGTGTTCTGGCCATGGTTCACCTGGGCGATCCGGCCCAGCGCATCCGAGGAGGCGGCCAGCCCGTAGTAGAGCGGGATGTTGATGCCGTCGCACGAGTGCAGCTGATCGAGGAAGAACGGGACGGTGGTAGAAGCGTCGTTTCCCTCGAAGCAGGATCCTTGTTCGACGGGACCTCCCAAGGCCAGATCTGATCGACCGGATCCGGCGATCACATTGTCTCGTACCTCGTTGCCACCGGAGGGCCAGAAGCTGGCGTCGATCATCGACACGACCTGAACTCCGGAGGTGGCGTTGTTGATGATGAGGTTGTTGCGGACGACGGAGTCCCGAGCTCCGGCGAGGATCACACCGTTGCCGAAGCCCGACCACTCGGCGGTCCGGTTGGGTGCCCTCTCGGTCTCGCCATTGTCGTGGATGTAGTTGCCCGCCACCACGACGTTGTTCGACGGCGGGAGGAGTTCGGAATCCAGCGTGTTGGGGACGATCCCCGCCACGTTGTTCCGCCACTCGGAGTTGACGATGAAGATGTTGCCCGAGCTGTTGGTGCCCGAGTATCCGAGTCCGTTGAACTCGGCGAGTACGCCGGTGACCACGGCGTTGCAGGGGTCGCACTGGCCGACGTAGAAACCGGCATCCCAGGCGCCGGACGCATAGGAGTGTTCGAACAGGCCATCCACCGAATCGAAGGCGTAGACCCCGTAGACCCAATCGTCGATGGCTGTGAGATAGGACCCCCGATACCCGGTGACCCCGTTCCAGAAGAACCCGTTGACCGTGTAGCTGCGGGCTGTCATGTTCTCGATCGCAACGCCATCGGCCGTCACCGCGATACCGTTGTCGCGCGTGAACTCGCCGTCCAGGATCACCTCGTTTCGGTCGGTGCCCCGGATCACAAGACCAGGCGTCGTCACCGAGACCGCCTCCTTGTAGACGCCAGGTCCCACCAGCACCAGGTCCCCGGGGGATGCGGCGTCGACCGCTGATTGGATTGTCGGATAGTCCTCGGGTACCGCCCTGGTCTGCCCTGACCATTCGGACGGTGCCGCCGTGGCCCCACCCACGACATCGGCCGCTTCGGCTGCGTCGCCGACCACCAGTGTGCCGACCATTCCCTCCCAGTCGCCCTCATCGTTCTGGGTGGCGTGGAGCGAGCAGTAGAATTGGTACACGCCAGGCTCGTCGACGGTGATCTCCGCCGACTCACCGGACTCCTGGTTGGCGCCTTCCGGCGTCAGCGTCGAGAACGAGCCGTCGGCGGCGAGTGCGTTGTGGGGATTGCGGCCGACGTTCGCGAAACGCACGACCTCACCGACGCCGACCTCCACGACGTTGGGTGCGAACGTGTTGTCGAGCATCCGAACCTCGACTGCATCCGACTCGGACCCGCTGCAAGACACCAGGGCGGCGGCGGTGAAGCCCACCACTATCAGCCATCGACCGCGCATCCGCTGGAGAGTAGATGCTGAACTCCACGCGGGTCGGGTATCGCCGCAGGCCCTCTAGGGTGCCGGATCAGAACCCGAGTTGAGGAGAAGCCATGGCCGTGACCTCGTTGATGCTGCCATTGGGCACCGAGGCGCCCGCCTTCGAGTTGCCCGATGTCAGGACAGGTGCCGACCTGTCGATCGATGATCTGTCTGCCGGACCTCTGCTGGTGATGTTCATCTGCAACCACTGTCCGTACGTCATGTACGTGCGCGAGGGGCTCGTGGCCCTCGGCCGTGATTACGAGAACGCCGCCATCGACATCGTGGCCATCAGCTCCAACGATGCCGAACAGTACCCGGATGACGCGCCCGCGGCTCTGGCGAAGTCAGCGGACCAGCTGGACTTCCGCTTCCCTGTGCTCTACGACGAAACCCAGCAGGTCGCCAAGGACTACCGGGCGGCGTGCACGCCCGACTTCTTCCTGTTCGACGCCGATCGCAGGCTCGTGTACCGAGGCCAGTTCGACGGGTCGCGACCGGGCTCTGACGTTCCGGTCACCGGCGCCGACCTCAGAGCAGCCATCGACGCTGTGCTCGCCGGTGATGCGTTGCCCGAAGAGCAGCGGCCCTCGATGGGCTGCGGCATCAAGTGGAAGCCCGGAAACGAGCCGAGCTGACCGTTGCATCAGGGCCTGCACACCTTGCAGGGGCGATACCCGGCGTGCGACGCCTGATCTGCCGAGCGGAACTCCACCAGATGGGCCTGGGTGATGCGGCGGGCGTTGTGGCAGGTCGGATGGCAGTAGACGCCGGTCGTGTCCGACCCCCAGTACCGGACGTGGCGCGATGCGAGGGCCTCGAGGTCGGTTGGGTCGGCGCCCTCCTCGGCCAGGAGCGATCGCTTGTTGTGCGGACCGCCCAGTGAGTAGTTGCCGATGTGTCCATCGGTCCGCACAACCCGGTGACACGGGATGATCAGTGGGACAGGGTTTCGCGCCATGGTCGATCCCACCGCCCGGACTGCGCCCGGATTGCCGACCTCTTTGGCGAGCCAGCCGTAGGGGCGAACCTCGCCCTTGGGGATGGTGGCCGTCATCTCGAGCACCGCTTGCTGAAACGGACTTCGTGAACGCAGGTCGACGGGCAGGTCTCCGGGCGTTCCCCGTTCGATGGCACGATTGATGCGTGTGTCCCAGCCCTTGGGCGGCCGCGCCTCGTAGAGGGGCCGTCCGAACCGGTCGGCGAATCGAGAGATCGGGTCGTCGTCCGCCAGGTCGACCGACGACACCCCCATGGGGTTGAACGTGACGATCACCGTTCCCACCGGGGAGTCGAACTCGGCATACCCGTCGGCGAGTCCGGTGCCGAGCATTGCTCCCGACTCGACAGAGGCGGGGGCATCAAGGCGCAGCGAGGCGAGGGTGTCTTCGATGTTCATGTCTCTGCCTCCATCATCGTTCTCAGCTTCTCCAATCCGCGATGGACGTCTGCTTTCACGGTTCCTTCCGGACGGTCCAGGGCCTCGGCCGTCTCGGCCACCGAGAGCCCAACGACGTGCCGGAGGACCACGGCGCGTCGCTGTGCATCACTCAGGGCCCCGAACCGACGCTCCCATGCTGCGTCGTCGCTGGGTTCGGGGTCCTGCCGGCCGTGCCGATCGATTTCCAGTTCCACGGGTACTGGACGCCTCGCTCGATCCCTGAGTGCGTTTCGGCCCAGGTTGAGCGCAATCGTCCACATCCATCCTGTGAGCCGCAGTTCGCGGATCCGCGAGGCGTCGTACCCCTGCAACGCCCTGTAGGCGCGGATGAAAGCCTCTTGGGTCAGGTCCTCGGCGTCGGCGCCGTGGATTCGGCGGAGACCCGAATACAGCGGGTTCCGCATCTCGCGTACGAGATCGGGGAACGCCCCGTCGAGATCCTTTGCCAGGCGGTCGCACAGTTCGTCCATCACCGAGACGAACCCCACGGGACGCGATCGCGTTGCACCTGCACGAGATTGCGTGGGCAACGTGTGCTCGTTTCACGTCTCCTACGCAATGTCGGGGTCCAGGTCGTCGGCCGAGTCGCCGAGCAGGTAGCGCGGTCCGCTGCCGAGGCCGGCGGCCCGATCCGATGGATTGAAGATCCCGCAACTCCTGAGCGACAGGCAGCCGCATCCGATGCAACTGGTCAGCTGGTCCCGGAGCGCCGTGAGCTCTGCGATGCGATGGTCGATCCGATCCTTCCAGGACCGTGACAGGCGCTCCCAGTCGGCCTTGGTCGGGGCGCGGTCGTACGGGAGGGTCTCGAGCGCGTCGGCTACTTCTTTCAGTGTGAGCCCCGCCTCCTGGGCGGCGCGTATGAGGGAGACTCTTCGCAACGTCGCACGGTGAAACCGCCTCTGATTGCCGTCGGTTCTCTCGGAGGCGATCAAACCTTCCGACTCCCAGTATCGGAGAGCCGAGCTGGCGACCCCTGCCCGCTGGGCGAGTTCGCCGATCGTGAGATGGTCCATGAACCAACAATACCGCCTTGACTTCAAGTGAACTTGAAGTCGTACATTCGAGGAATGACCACACAACTCGAATACGAATACGGCGATCTCGTTCGTCTCATGGACAAGCAGTCGGGCGACGCCAAACACGAGCGGGCCGCAACGTCGACGCTCGACGTCATCTGGGTGCTGTACGACCAAGTGCTCCGGATCGACCCCGGGAACCCGACCTCTGCGGACCGCGACCGGTTCATGCTCTCGAAAGGCCACGGGCCACAGGCGTACTACGCGGTGCTGGCCGCGAAGGGGTTCTTCCCCGTCGACTGGTTGGGATCCTTCGGAGAGTTCGGGTCACCTCTGGGGAATCATCCAGACCGAATCCTCATTCCCGGAGTCGAGATCTCATCAGGTTCACTGGGACACGGCTTACCCATTGCGGTAGGCGCCACACTGGCTCTGCGGGCGCAAGGGCGCACCGAACCTCGTGTGTTCTGCCTGGTCGGCGATGGCGAGCTCGACGAAGGGAGCAATCACGAGGCGATAGCGATCGCAGGACGTCTCGGCCTGGAGGGCCTGACCGTCGTGGTGGTGGACAACCGTTCTTCCTCTCTTGGCTGGCCCGGCGGGGTGGGCAGCCGCTTCGAGATCGAGGGTTGGAAGGTCTCCACCATCGACGGGCGGGACCACCGGGCCATCGC
The DNA here is from genome assembly GCA_963792365.1 of uncultured bacterium. Taxonomy (GTDB): domain Bacteria; phylum Actinomycetota; class Acidimicrobiia; order Spongiisociales; family ZC4RG35; genus JAOUGY01. The sequence continues at coordinate 236,735 of CAWBVW010000004.1, read as the reverse complement.
CTCGGCGCTCGGTAGCCGTCCAGAGGCGCCGCACGCCGTGGTTGCGGAGGTGGCGGCATGACCATGCGCGATGCTTTCACGACTACGATGTCCGAGCTCCTGACCGGGCAATCACGCACCGCGGTGGTCACCGCCGACATCGGTGCAGGGCGTTTCGACCCCCCCGAAGCAGCCGAGCGAGTCTTCAACGTCGGCATCCGCGAGCAGGCCATGATCGGGATCGCAGCGGGGTTGGCGTTGGAGGGTCTCCGGCCATTCGTTCACTCGTACGCTCCCTTCCTCGTAGAACGGCCCTTCGAGCAGATAAAGCTCGACCTGGTCCACCAGGGATTGGGAGCCGTGTTGATCGGCATTGGCGGCAGCTACGACGCCGCCAGGGAAGGTCGCACCCATCAGGCTCCGGAGGACGTGGCCCTCTTGTCGACCCTTCCGGATGTGTCGATCCACGTCCCGGGTCATCCCGACGAGGTGGTCGAGCTGATGCGGCGCGCGTCTCACACCGAGGGCGTCGAGTACCTCCGATTGTCCGACGCCGCCAACGAGACGCCCCTCCTCGCAGACGGCCGTATTCGATCGGTGCGGGAGGGTGGTCGCGACGCCCGAACGATTCTGGCGATCGGTCCGATGCTCGATCCGGTGCTGCGCGCAGTGGCCGACCTGGACGTGACCGTGCTGTATGCGTCGACCGTGGCTCCACTGGACGCCGAAGGCCTTCGTCGCCGGGTAGGCCGCTCGTTGTTCGTGGTCGAACCCTATCTGCAGGGCTCGACGATTCCCGCGATCGTGGAGGCGTTGGAGGGATTGCCGGTACGCCTCATCGCCCTTGGCGTGGAACGATCTGAGCTCAGGCGCTACGGGACGGCGGCAGAGCACCAGTCGGCTCACCTCCTCGATGCGGTGGGCATCCGCAGGCGTCTCGACGCAGCGTCCGGCTGGAGGAGGGGTTTCGTCCAGGCCGCGGTGATCTGAAGCGGCCCGGCGCCGGCGTTGCGGGCCGCAACTATCGTGCGGTCATGTCGCGCCGGGGGAAAGTCGTACGCGTCGTTGTGTTGCTGCTCGTCTTCGCGTTCGCAATGCCGGCCGCGGCATACAGCGGTTCGTTTGCCGACGACGACGGCTCGGTCCACGAAGCCGACATCGAGGCCGTGGCGGCCCAGGGCATCACACGGGGATGCAATCCACCCGACAACGACAGGTTCTGCCCCGATGAACCGGTGACGCGCGGCCAGATGGCTGCGTTCTTGAGGAGGGCGCTGAACCTGGAGGCGGGTGCGGGCGCCAACCTGTTCCTCGACGACGACGAATTGGTGTTCGAAGGCGACATCGATCGGCTCGCGACCGCCGGGATCACGCTCGGATGCAATCCGCCGTCCAACGATCGCTTCTGCCCGATCGATGTCGTGACCCGTGGGCAGATGGCAGCCTTTCTGGTTCGGGCATTTGGTTATCCGGCGGGATCGGCCGGTCGCTTCGTCGATACGGGGACCTCGGTGTTCGAACGAGACATCGAGGCTCTGGCCGGTGCGGAGATCACGCTTGGATGCAACCCGCCCGACAACGATCGTTTCTGTCCCGATGATCCGGTGAGTCGAGCCCAGATGGCGACCTTCTTGACTCGAGCGCTCGGACTCGACCCGGTCCGACCAGAGCCGACCGACCCCGCCTGGTACACCACTCCCGAGCCGGCGGGGCTCGGGAAGCGGGTCGTCACCGTGTCCCCCGGAGGCTCACCGACGTTGGCTGAGGCGCTCGCCGACGTTCGGCCGGGCGACGTCATCGAGCTCGCTGCCGGAACCCACGTCAACACCACGGGGAATCTGGTGGTCCGGGGTCCCGGAACAGAAACCGAGTGGATCGCCATCCGGGGCGCCGAAGGCAGCCGCCCGGTGATCGACCTCGACGGGCGTGGTGAGTTCAGGGTCTCGAGCTCCTACGTGTTGCTCGAGAACCTCGAGCTCGTCGATGGCAGCGGCAACAACCTGCACATCGCTCCGGAGGCAACGACGATCTCGAACATCGTCGTGCGCGGCGTCCACATCCACGATCTCCGTGACGGGCCGGGCGCGGCCATCAAGGTCAACCGCAACAACGACGAGGCCACCGGCGTCTCTCGGGTGTACATCGAAGAAGTCGACGTTTCGGAGTCGTTGGCGAACGCGGTCATCGACGGGGTCGGCGCATCGTACGCGGTGGTTCGCGACAGCCACATCCACGACAACGAACCGGGAAGTCATGGCGTCTTTTTCAAGGGCGGATCCGATCATGTTCTCATCGAAGGAAACCTCATTCGAGGGATCACGCAGAACGCCGCCCTCCAACTCGGCGGCAACACCGGATTCGGGTTCTTCAACCCTTCGTGGCCGGACTGGGAGGGGATCGACCAGACGGCCCGCAACAACCTCATCACGGACTTCACCGACTCGGCCATCGAGATTCGAGGGGTCTACGAAGGCAGGGTTTATCACAACACCATCGTCACCCAGACGAGCTTCGCCATCTTCCGGCTGTCGTGCGGCAACACCGACATGGCCGGACTGTCCTCCAACACCGACATCGACATCTCGAACAATCTCGTCATCGGAACGGGCGGAGACCCCCAGTACGCCCGCAACGATTGCGGCGGCGAGAACATCCGTTTCGGGCCACAGGGTTGGTTCGGTCCCTTCCACGACTCGGGGTCCCCGACGCCACTCGTCCCGTCCTTCCCGCAGTCCTTCGACGTCTCTGCGCCAAACATCGAAGGTGTGGTGACCGATCCGTCCTACGCCGGACTCGGATCGGTGGCCGACGCCGTCTCTCGCTTCACGCCGACCGATGAAAGCGCAGCGCGCGCGGCCGGAGAACCGCTCGACGACTCGGTGCCTCTCGACATCGAGGGCGTACCTCGCTCTTCGGCGACACCCACGCTGGGTGCCATAGAGGATTGATGGCGGCTGGATTCGCCTGAACCTTCAACTGGGAGAACGGTCCTCGATCTCCCACAGGTGGTCGACCACGTGCCACGCAGACCGTCGGATGAAATAAGCCGGCGGCCACTTGGTGTGCTCGGGTTGGTCGGCCAGAGACAGCAGGCGGTCGGTCGTGTCCGTCCGTAGCTCCGACACCGATCGCGTGCCGGCGCGGATGCCGATCTTCGGCACGTAGGCATGTTCGGCACCGGCGACATGTTCCACGATCTTCGAGGTCGCGCGTCCACCACCCCTTGGGCCCTTCTTGAGTGCTTCCGGCGCAATGGCCGTCAGGTCGTGGAAGGAGTCCCACGCGGCATCGAGCAGTGCGAGTTGACGCCGGGTCTCATCCTCGGTCAGATGCTCGTGGTCGAAGTCGGGAACGGCCCCGGGTGCGCCGAAATCCGTCGTCGAGCCGCCTTCGACCTCCAGTACCACCTCCAGTGGCCCCGGTGGCAGCACCAGCCCGGCGCGGGACGCCGTGCTCTCGTACCTTGGGCGATAGGCGGCAAGGGCCTGGAGCGCGGCGTCGGCAGTCTTGCCCGAGCGGCCCCACCCCGGCCACCACCGGCTCAAGGCGAAGACCCTCTTCGACCCCACCTCGAGGTAGACGTCGATCATCTGCTCACTCCGGGCGCGATCGGGCCGCCTGAGTCCCGTTCGCGCACTGCTTGCCGGAACCCGACCTGTTCGGCTCGTTCCTTGAACCACACGCCTTCCGGGGAGTGGCGGGTGATCCCGTCGAACAGCGTTGCGATCATCTGGGTGGAAGCGAGCCCCATGTTGTCGAAGGCCTGGTTGATCATCAGCTTCTGCATCATGAGCTGGTTCCGGGGAACCCCCGACATGCGAGTGGCCAGTTCCATGACTCGCTCGTCCAGATCCGGCCCGGGTACCGACTCGAGCACCAGGCCGATACGCGCCGCTTCGGCGCCGTCGATGAGGTCTCCGGTGAACAGCATGCGCTTTGCTCGCTCTGCACCGATGCGATAGACCCACATCGCAGTCGTGGGGCAGCCCCACACCCTGGCGGGTGGGTATCCGATCAGCGCGTCTTCGGCCATCACGACCATGTCACAGGCGAGAGCGATGTCGGATCCACCTGCGACTGCATGACCGCGCACCTTGGCGATCGTCGGCTTGTCTGATCGGAACAGCGACATGAAGTGGCGAGTGTTCTCCGACATCATCCGGTAATCGACCATCGGGTCCCACGGCATATCTTGGCTGTACGGGGCGTCGCCACGCTCGGCGTACTCCTTCAGGTCGTATCCGGAACAGAAAGATCGGCCGGCACCGGTCACGACCACCACGTGCACCTGATCGTCGGCCTCTGCCGCAGCCACCGCCGAGGCGATCTCTGCGGGCATGTGCTCGTCGATGGCGTTCAACCGATCGGGCCGGTCGAGGGTGATCGTGGCGACGCGCCCCTCTACCGCATAGGTGATGCTGTTGTACTCCATGCCCGGAGGCTAGGAGTTGAGGAAGCCGTCTGAGAGGGTTGGCCCGCCATCGCCAGGGAGCGGTCTCGTGTCCGCTGGCTGCTCGTTGCTCGTCTTCTGACGGGATCGCCGATCATCGGTCGAGGGGGACAGACCCGTCGACTCGGTGGTACTCCTCATGGGCGACGATGAGAGGCTCCCAGTCCTCCGGATGGTCGACGTCCACGGCCACCAGGTGGCGGCTGGTGGGGCCTCCGTCGGTGGCGAAGTCACGGGCCTTGCGGATGAGGGCGGCCGAGGCGTCATCGATGCGGCGATGCTGAGCGAGATGCTCCTCCCATGACCGGCACAGGAACATCTCGCTGAGACGGTGCGGATCGTCGGCGTTCCGGTACAGACGCCAGCGATAGGCCCCGGTGCGCAACCGGATGAGACGGATGTCGCTCATCAACTCGAGGAACGGCGCGAGATCGGCGCGGGAGATGGTCCAGGTATTGAGCACCATCACCGGCCCTCCCTCCGTGTCGACGTGTTCGGGAGCGGGACGGTCCTCGTTGAACTCGGGGGCTTCGATCTCGCCGAGGATCGGCAGCCGGAACCGCGGCGCCATGACCCCGAGACCGGTCGTGGCGGCCGTGAGGAGGGTCATGGCTCGTCCCGCCCCGATGAGGTCGGCGAGCGCTCCCGCGATGATCGAACCGATGGGGAAGACACCCGAGAACGCGAGCGTGTAGAGGCTCATCGCCCGTCCCCTGATCCATTCCGGCGCCATCATCTGGCTCGATGCATTCAGCGTCGTGAGCGTGAGGACCCAAGCGAGGCCTGACAGCACCATCGCCCCTCCGGCGACCCACACCGAAGGGGCCAGCCCGACGGTCATACCGGCGAGACCGAACAGCGTCACCGTTGCGGGGACGGCTCTGGCTCCGAGTCGATCGGACAGACGCTTTCGGATCACCGCTGCGACCAAGGCGCCGGCTCCCATTGCCCCGAGCAGCAGTCCATACATCGTCTCACCCCCACCCAGCTCCGACGTTCGGTTCGGCAGTACGGACTGCACCGAAGCCGAGGTGAGCGCGAACAACGAGACCAGGAGCAGGAGCCGGCGAAACGAAGGGGTGAAACGAGCAAAGCGGATCGACTGGGAGATCGCGCTGGTGATGGAAGTCTGATCACGCTGAGGGGTCACCAACCGCTGGGCGAGCACCGACGACACAACGATCACGCCCAGATAGCTGACAGCATTGAGCCCGAACCCCAAGGCCGGACCGGCCGTGGCGAGGATGATGCCGCCGATCGCCGGTCCTATCGCTCTGGCGACGTTGAAGCCGGCGGAGTTGAGGGCGACGGCGCTGGCGAGCATTCCACGCGGGACGAGGTCGGGCACCAGGGACTGCCACGCAGGCAGGTTGAAGGCCATACCCACGCCCATCAGCAATCCGAGCGCCAATAGCAGGCCGGGGGTGATGACTCCGGTCGCGGTGAGCACCGCCATGGCTGCCGCTCCGGCACCCATCGCCACCTGGGAGGCGAGCATCACCTTGGCCCGATCGAAGGTGTCGGCGATGACCCCGGATATGAGGGCGAGGAACAGCAGAGGCAGCATGTTCGAGGCCACCATCAGTCCGACCCAGGTGGCCGACGAGTCCGTGAGGTCCTTCATCAACCATGAAGCGGCCACGGTCTGGAAGAACGAGCCCATGTTGGAGAAGACGGATGCCACCCAGAGAGCTCGGTATCGGGGTACTCGCAGCGGAGCGAATGCGTCGGACACGGACATCCAGTGTATGGACCCCGGCGACGTGCGTATCCGAGCCGGGCGTATGCTTCGATGCGATGGACTGGGATGAGTTCGTGAGTGCGGCCCAGGCGATCTCGTGGGTTGCATACCTGGGAACCGCCGATGCAGACGGTCGGCCCCACGTGTCGGCGGTCGCGCCAGGGTTCTCGCCGGGCACGCTGTGGATCGCAACCCGGCCCGGTTCGAAGAAGTTCCGCAATCTGCGGGAGAACGAAGCCGTGGCCTTCTACTGGCCGGTGGGTTCGGAGGGACCGGGAGAACTCGCGGCGTGGGGTGCGGCGACGGTGCGCGAGAGCGACGACGACAAGTCCCAGATATGGGATGCCGGGCACTTCCCGTTCACGCTCTCGCAGTTCTTCGGTGCCAAGGAGGAGGCCGATGTCGCGTTCGCCGAGGTAGCGGTCTCCAGGGCTCGTCTCCTTGGCCCGAACTTCGTAGCGAAGGTGTGGGTGCCTTCGGAGTGATCGAGCTGGGCGGAGTTCACGCAACCGACGCGAACACCACAACCCAGAGCGCCGGGGGACCTGCGAACGCCAACCAAGACCGAACCCTCGTCGAGCCGGCACCGGTCATCTCGCTCAGGCCGAGAGCGGCGCCGGCGCCGACACAGGCAGCGAAGTAGGTTCCGGTCACGAGCACGGCAGCGATCGCCATCTCGGTCTCGCACGCATCGAGAAAGCACGGAATTGGGTCCCGGCCCTGACGGATCATCATCCAGATCGCGGTCGCCAGCCCTGCGGCGCAGCTTCCGCCGAGAGCATGGAGAACCAACAGCACCCACGGTGTGGAGCGTCTTCGGAACCAGACCATCGTCCCCGACGCTACTCCATGCCGACTCCGACATGACGTGCCTTGCGCGGTACGCTCGCAACGGTGAGCGACTCCGCCTACTTCGTCACGCCGCCCACCGGAACCGGCCCCGGAGTTCTCCTCCTGCACTCATGGTGGGGTCTCTCGCACTTCTTTCGGAGACTCGCCGATCGCATATCTGAGGAGGGCTTCACGGTCCTCGCGCCCGACCTGAATCAGGGCGCGGTGTTCGAGGTCCCGGAGCTGGCCGAACAGCATCTCGCCGATGCCGACCCCAACCACCTGGCCCGCCTCGTGCTGAGCTCGGCAAGGCTGGTGCAGAGCCGTGCCGCCGACCCCGAGCAGGGCATTGCGGTCGTGGGCTTCTCGATGGGGGCATCGCTCGGACTTTGGGCGTCGGTCCGCATGCCGGAGACCATCGCGGCGGTCGTGTCGTTCTACGGAACGCAATCGATCGACTTCGAAGGTGCTGAAGCCGGATACCAGCTGCATCTGGCCGACAACGACCCGCTCGTGCCCGACGACGAGGCCTCGTTCATGGAGGCGACCATGGCGCTCGTCGACCTCGAGGTCGAAACCCACCGATACCCTGGTGCGTCTCATTGGTTCTTCGAAGAGGACCGCGACGCCTTCGATCCGGCGGCGGCCGCCCAGGCATGGGAGCGGATGCTTGGGTTCCTGGTACAACGCCTCGCTGTCGGCTGACCTGAGTTCCAAGCACCTCCGCGATTTCTCTGCGGCGGGCCTCCAATCCCGTGGCGGGCGCGGCCCACCCATGGCACGCAAGAAGTCATAGCCGATGATCGAGGCAAGGTCCGGTGTGCCGGTCACGGCGAATGGGCCAATGCCCCGGAGATGGCGGCTCCCTCGAATGAGTTGATGTTCAACCCGGTGTTGGTCCAGTCGCCGGCCAACACCATGTTCCCGTATCCCGACTCCCACGCAGACCTGCGATTGCGCGTGTCATTGGGACGTGCAAGCCCGTAGCGCTCCGTTGGGACGACGTTGGCGCGGAGATACTGGCTCTTCAGCCGATCCGGGCCCGTCGCGTCTCGACTGCCATCGTGGTCCACGAGCTTGTCGTAGTCGAAAGAGCCGCTCCGCATGGCACCGGGCAGGAGCTTCTCGATGTTGTGCAGCATCCGGTGGGTCTGGCGCTCGACCTCGTTCTGGGCCTCCACGCCAAACTCCGGACGTTCGCCACGAGCCGGATCTGGGAACGGATCCTGATGCGGGAGCGGACCGCAGAAGTACACGAGGCTTCGGGGTCGGCGGTGCCCCCAGGTCTCCTCTTGGATCAGGTCGGAGTAGTCGACCCAGCACGAGAACGGGTCGAGCCACTCGGCGGTCGACCAACGTTCCGGATCCGATCGATAAGGCGACCCGGGCAGTCCGAGGCTCTCAGGGGGGTCTTCGAGCCAGAGCTGAACCCCTTGGGTGGCGATGAACTCCAGGCCGTCGACCATCGCACGCCATCCATCGTGCTTCAGGAGGCTCGAACACGTCCACGGGTGCGCCGGAGGCGGAATCGCCATGACCACGATGTCGAAGTCCCTGCCGAGCTCGAGCCGCTCGTCGCTTCCGGGTTCGTCCGGAAGCAAGGCGTACCAATCCTCGAGGTCGCGCCCGCGGATCTGGTCGCGGTCGTCGGGGGTGGAGGCCGGTGACCGTCGCCGCCGCGATCGGGACTGGTCAGCGGGCCGGAGTCACGGCCCTCGAGGCGGTGAAGACCGCAGTCCTCGACCGGTCGCTCCTCGTCGTCCTCGACAACTGTGAACACGTTGCCGAGGCAGCCTCGTCCATGGCCCGTGAATTGAACGCCGCATCGACCGGGGTTCGGGTGATGACGACGTCGCAGCACGAGCCGCTCGTTCCAGGTGCGGTGGTGTGGCAGTTGGCACCACTGACCGTGCCGGCGTCGAACTGGCCAGGCGACCTCGCCGGGTCCGATGCGGTCTTGTTGTTCAAGGAACGAGCTCGCGAGCGAACGCGTGCAGATCTCGACGGACACTCGGTGGACATCGCCCGGACCTGTCGACGTCTCGACGGAATCCCGCTGGCCATCGAGCTCGCTGCCACCCTGTGTGAGTCGCGATCGATCCCTGAGATCCTGGCTGCGCTCGAGCGTGGGGACGAGGTTCGGGTCCAGGACACAGCCGACGGCATCAAGCATCATCGGAGCTGGCACGAGGCGATCAGCCGGAGTCTCAGGCTGTTGGCGGACGACGAGCGTCACGCTCTCGAAAGACTCTCAGTGTTCCGGGGAGGGTTCGACAGCATGGCGGCGCTCGACCTGTGCTCAGACGGATCGCTGGACCGAGCCACGCTGGACGGGCTCCTCGACCGTCTCGTCACCAAGTCGGTGTTGCTGGTGGACCACCGCGACTCCGGCATCCGATTCTCGATGCTGGAGAGCGTCCGTCGAGCCTCCCTCGAGACGCTGGACCCCGACGAGCGTCGCTGGTTGCTGGAAGCCCACCGCGGTTACTTTGCGGGCCGAGCGATAGAGCACGGTCCTCGGATGTACGTGGGCACGGCGGAGGCAGTGGATGCCCTCGATGCCGACCACGACAACATGCGCGCTGCCCTGAGGCTGGCGCTCGACGGTGACAGTGAGAACGAGATCGCTCCCACATCCAGCCTGGCGTCTGCGATGGTTCAGGTGTTGATGCCCTACTGGACGACGCAAGGGCACTCGGAGGAGGCCTCACGGTGGGTGCACGAGGTGAGTGCCACGTCCGGTGAGGAATCGGACCCGCGTCTCCAGATGGCTGCAGGTGTCGCAGCGGACTTCAACATCGACTACGACCATGCGTTCGCACGTTTGGAACGGGCCGAAGCCGCGTTCGAGGCTGTGGGCAGCCGCACCCTTCTCGCATGGGCTCGGTTCCAGGGTGGGCGGGCGAGAACCGTCGGAGCGATCGCCGGCATCGTAGACCTTGATGAGCTCGACCACGGCGCCGACCTGCTCGCCTCGGCCCGAGAGCAGTTCGTCGATCGCGGCGTCCACGCCGGCGCCGGCCTCGCAGGAATGTTTGGCGGCGTCAACGCAGTGATGCGGGCGGATCCGGCCGCCGATGAGCTCCTCGATGGGGCTCTCGATGATGCTCGGTCGGCTGGTCCGGTCGACCTCGAGGCGATGGCATCGGCGATGCGCGCGCTCGTCGATCTGCGCGACTCGAAGTTCGAGCACGCTCTTCGCCAGTTCGAGGATTCGGCGGTAGCGCTCAGGCGCGATCGGAACTGGCTCAACGCCCAGATCTGCACGGCACTGGCCGCCTACGCAGCTCATGGCGCGGGGCTCGACGACGCAAGACGGCTGGCGGCAGAGGCTTGCCGTCTCCAGGTGGCGTTCGGCAGCGCCGAATGGGATGCCCTCACATTGACGACGGCGGGGCTCGTGGCGATGGATATCGACGTGGCACTGTGCAAACGAATCGTCCGGACATTGTCCCGGTTCCACCCGAAGTGGCGCCAGCTCGTTGCTGCGGGCTTCGCAGGTTTCGATGTGCTGTTGGACGTCGGGCCGGGTCCTCCCGCCCCCACGCTCGAGCCGGTCGAAGCGCACCGGGCCGCCGCCGAGGCGCTCGCCTGATCGGCTGCGAGCGATCAGATCATCATCTGGACGTCTGCTTCGAGCATGGCCCGCTCGTCATCGTCGGGGATCAGATGCAGCAACTCCCGGGCCGCGAGTACGTGTTGATCGCGGGTCTTGTGATCGTCCATGACGTCGGCGGCCCTGGCGAGCGCTTCATGGGCATACCCCCGGTAGAACGGGGGAAGATCGTTCTCCTCGCACAGGTCGAGGGAGCGGCGCCCGAATCGTTCGGCGAGGTCGGCGAAACCGAGCACCGCCGCCACTCGCGACACCTGCCAGTCCGAAATCGCCATGTGCAGCGGTGTGCCGACCTGATACCAGTGGAACCGTTGCCCGAAGGTGGCAGACAGCATCGCGTCGTCGTCGTGTTCGTTGCGCTCGTCGAGGTCGAGGAGTTCCCACGTTCGATTGAACAACAAAGGACCCATGGTGCGATGCCATCGAGCGACCTCGTCCGGCGATGGGTCGGTGACAGGATCGATCATCGTGCAATGCTGGCACACCGGCAGCGACCGTGTCGATCGTTCAGCGCCGAACAGCCTCTGCCGGCAGCGGGAACCATCGCAGTGATTCGGCACCAGACCCGAGTGGCTCGGAATCCTCACAGCTCTCGTGTCGTCGGGCGATGATCTCCCTCGCCTCTTCGAGATACCGATCGAAGTCGTGTTCGGTTCCGGTCGCGGGGCGATGGGGAACCTGTGGCCCATCCGGCGCAAATTCGATCTCATGCAGTGACAGCGGAGGCACGGGTGTCCCCTCCCGATGCCGCCACAACGCGGTCTCAGGAACGTACTCGTAGTCGGGCAGCAGGCGCCAACCTTCGTCGGCGACGAGATGCAGCGCCGACAGGAGGAACTGGAACTCCTCTTCGGAGATGAAGTAGTTGAAGTTGACCCGAATCCATCCTGGCTTGATCACCTCGCATCCTTCGGCGATGGCGTGTTCGAAGAGGTGGCTGGTCTCGAGGTCGATTCCGAGGAGGCGGTGACCGTAGGGTCCGGCGCAGCTGCAGCCACCGCGAGCCTGGATGCCGAACAGATCGTTGAGGACTGCCACCACGAAGTTGTGGTGCAGGTATCGATCGGCACCGAGGTGCTCGGGAGCTCGGATGACGAACGACACGATCGACAGCCGCTCGGCATCGGGGTTTCCGAGGATGCGGATGGACGGATTCGCCGACCACGACTCGATCGCCCGACGGATGAACGATTGCTCGAGCGAGCGGATCTGGTCGACTCCGACCGTGCTCTTCAGCTTGAACACCAGCCCGGCCCGAATCGACTCGAGGATGGCCGGAGTACCGCCTTCCTCACGGTGCTCGGCGTCGACGAGGTACGAGTGATGTTCCGGATTGACGTAGGCGACGGTCCCTCCACCCGGCACGGAGGGCACCCTGTTCTTGAGCAGGTCGCGACGCACAACGAGGACCCCCGGCGTTCCTGGGCCGCCGATGAACTTGTGGGGCGAGAGGAAGATCGCGTCCTTGTAGTCGTCGCCGTCGTGTACGGGCGAGCGCATCTCGACGCCGACATACGGGGCGGCGGCAGCGAAGTCCCACAACGACAAGGCTCCGTGCCGGTGCAGGAGCGAGGAGATGGCGGTCGTGTCCGACAGGATTCCGGTCACGTTCGACGCCGCGGAGAAACTCCCGATGCGGAGCGGTCGGTCACCGAACTCCACGAGTCGGCGCTCGAGGTCGAGGAGGTCGATGTGTCCGTCGTGGTCCTCGGCGATCTCCACCACGGTGGCGATCGACTCTCTCCATGGCAACTCGTTGGAATGGTGCTCGTAGGGACCCACGAAGACGACGGGGCGATCTTCGACCGGGATGTGATCCGACAATCCATATCGGTCCTCGAGCGCCGCCGGGAGCCGGATGCCGAGGATGGTGATCAGACGGTCGATGGCCCCGGTGGACCCGGAGCCGGCGAAGATCACGGCGTGATCGGCTGCGGTCCCGCCGACGCAGGTGCGGATGATCTCCCGGGCGTCTTCTCGGAATCGCGTCGTCTGTCTTCCGGTCCCAGAGGTCTCCGTGTGAGTGTTGGCATAGAGCGGCATCACCTCGTCGCGGATGAGGTCCTCGATGAACGAGAGCGATCGGCCCGATGCGGTGTAGTCGGCATAGGTGACCCGGCGAGTCCCGTAGGGAGTCGCAACGGCGGTCTCACACCCGATCACCGATCGACGGATCGTTTCGACGAGATTGGCCGAATCCATGCCGATCAGCGTACCGCCTGCACCAACCCTCGACCGGATGCGGGTTTTCGCGCACAAAGTGCGTGAATAACGCACCTTTTGTGCGCGAAAACCCGTCTGGTTCCGGTGGTAGCGTCCCGGCATGGCCGATGAGACGACGGTCGAGGTTGCGGGCGAAGAGATCCGTATCAGCTCGCCATCACGGGTGGTGTTCCCCGACCGAGGGTGGAGCAAGATTCAGGTGATCGAGCACTTCGTTGGCTGTGTGGACGGGGCGCTGCGAGGTATCGAGGGTCGTCCGACCATGCTCAAGCGCTACATGAAGGGCGTTGGGGAGCCTCCCGTGTATCACAAGCGGGCGGCGAAGAACACCCCGTTCGACACCGTCGAGATCAGCTTTCCTTCCCAACGTCCGGGGGTCATGAACGTTCCGCGAACCGGGGGAGACGTCCTTCGGCTCGCGCAACTGGGATGTCTGGACTTCCATCCGTGGCCGGTCCGAGCCGAGGACATCGATCATCCGGACGAGTGGAGGATCGACTTCGATCCCACTCCCGGGTTCGGGTTCGAAGATGTCCGCAAGGCCGTGCGTGGTGCCAAGGAGATCCTCGATGAGCTGGGGGCGGTGGCGTGGCCCAAGACTTCCGGCAGTCGGGGCATTCACGTCTACGTCAGGCTGGAGCCGATCTGGGACTTCATCCAGGTCAGGCGGGCCGGGCTGGCGTTCGCCCGCGAGCTGGAGCGGCGTATGCCGGATCTGGTGACCACCAAGTGGTGGAAAGAGGAACGGCACGGCATCTTCATCGACTTCAACCAGATGGCCAGGGACAAGACCATCTCCTCGGCGTACGGCGTTCGCCCGACCGGCCTTGTCTCGGCTCCGTTCACCTGGGACGAACTCGACGACGTGCAACTCGAGGACTTCCCGATGGATCGGTTCGCGGCCGACCGGTATTCGGTGGTCGGCGACCTCACCGATGGCATCGACGATGCGCCTTTCCGACTCGAGACCCTGCTCGAGTGGGTGATCCGCGACCACGAGGAACATGGTTTGGGCGACGCTCCGTGGCCTCCGCACTATCCCAAGCAACCAGGCGAGCCTCCGCGGGTCCAGCCGAGCAAACAGCGACGACCCGACGACGAATACTGATCCCGCCGAATCGCCCGACGGTCGGACCGACTGCGGCGTAGCGTTGCCCCCATGTCGCTCCTCACCGAACCAGTGCTGTCGGTCCTGACGTCCGGGCGGCTCGCCCACCTGGCCACCGTGAATCCCGACGGCAGTCCGCAGATGAGCGCCGTGTGGATCGGAGTGGACGACGACGAGATCGTGATGGCCCACCTCATGGGTGGCCGCAAGGTCCGCAACATCGCTCGCAACCCACGCGTCGCCTTGACAGTGGAAGCCGAAGGCACCAATTCGATCGGCATGTCCAACTATCTGTTGGTGCGCGGGACCGCCCGACTCGTCGAGGGTGGTGCCCCCGAGCTCTTGCAGCGGCTCGCCGAGGTGTATGTCGGTCCCGGCGTCCGTTTCCCGCCGATGCCGGATCCGCCTCCCGGGCATGTGATCAGAGTCACGCCGACCCACATCGGCGGGTCGGGTCCCTGGATGGTTTCGTGATGCTCGACGGCGGCGGTATGCCCGAGCACGTCGCAGAGAACCGACGAGAGTGGAACGAGGACGCGCCGAACTGGGTGGAGTCGGGCGAGCGAAACTGGGCGTCGGATCCGGATTGGGGCATGTGGTCCATACCGGACGAACAGATGCCGCTCCTGCCCGCTGACATGGCCGGAATGGACGCGATCGACCTCGGATGCGGTACCGGCTACATCTCCGGCTGGATGTGGCGCCGTGGCGCCAACGTCACAGCCGTCGACATCTCCGATGCGCAACTCGCGACGGCAAGGAGGCTGGCGACGCATCACGGCGCCGACATCGACTTCATCCACGGCAGCGCCGAGGCGGTGCCCCGGGCCGATGCGTCGTTCGACTTCGCCATCAGCGAGTACGGGGCAGTGCTGTGGTGCGATCCCTACGTCTGGGTTCCCGAGGCGTATCGGCTGTTGAGGCCGGGTGGCCGCCTGGTGACTCTGAGCACTTCGACGCTCGCACATGTTTGTTCACGGCTCGATGGGGCCATTCCCTGCACTCGGCAGTTGGAACGCCCGACCTTCGGCATCCATCGGTTCGACTGGCGCGACGCGGTCGACGAGCCCGGGGGGATCGAGTTCAACCTGCCGATCTCAGGGTGGTTTCGGCTGTTCAAGGATTCAGGGTTCGAAGTAGAGGACTTCATCGAGGTTCAATCGCCCCGTACGGGACCGGAGGTCAACTTCTTCGTCACGGCCGACTGGGCCCACGATCACCCGAGCGAACAGGTTTGGATGGTCCGCAAGCCCGGCTAGGCGGGTTGCTCCCAGACTCGCCTAGGCCAGCGCCCGGACGATGTCGGAGGTGACGTCTTCGATGTCCTCCAAGCCAACGGAGACACGAATGACTCCGTCTGTGATTCCCATGGCGGCCCGCACCTCCGGCCCGAGACGGCGGTGGGTGGTGGAGGCGGGATGCGTGACGAGCGACTTGGCGTCGCCCAGGTTGTTGGAGATGTCGATCAGCTCGAGCCGGTCGATCACCTCGAAGGCTCGGGCCTTGCCACCGGGTACTTCGAACGTCACCACCGTGCCGCCGCCCCGCATCTGGCTGCGGGCGAGGTTGGACTGCGGGTGGGTCTCGAGCCACGGATACCAGACCCGATCCACGCCGGTCGTGTCCTCCAGGACCCTTGCCAGCTGGAGCGCCGATGCGCCCTGGTGCTCCACCCTGAGCCTGAGCGTTTCGAGGGCCTTCGTCAGGACCCATGCGTTGAAGGGTGACATGGATGGCCCGGTGTGACGCATGAGGGGCTGGATCTTCTCGTCGATGAACGATCGAGTGCCGAGGATGGCTCCTCCGAGGGTGCGGCCTTGGCCGTCGATGTGCTTGGTCGCCGAGTACACCACGACATCGGCTCCCAGGGCGAGGGGTTTCTGCAGCACGGGCGTGGCGAACACGTTGTCGACGATCACGGTCGCCCCGGCGTCGTGCGCCAGCTTCGACACGGTCGAAATGTCGATGAGCTCGAGCATGGGGTTCGACGGAGTCTCGAAGAACACCACTCGGGCAGGTGTCGACAGGGCGCGCTCCCATTCGGCGAGATCTGCGCCATCGACGAACTCGGTCGTGATTCCCCACTTCGGCAACAACTCGTCGAGGATGATGAAACAGGACCCGAAGAGCCCACGGGCCGCGACGACCCGGTCGCCGGACACGAGCAGCCCGGCCAGGGCGTTGAACACCGCTGCCATCCCGCTCGCCGTGGCGAAACACGCTTCGGCGTCTTCGATCGAGCGCAGACGCTCTTCGAACGCCGCCACCGTCGGGTTCCCGTAGCGGGAGTAGATGAAGCGGGACACGTCCCCGGCGAACGCGGCTTCCGCCTCGGCTGCGGATTCGTACACATAGCCAGAAGTGAGGAAGAGAGCCTCCGCAGTCTCGAGGAACTGGCTCCGCTCGACCCCACTGTGGACCGCCCGCGTGTCAAGGCCCCATTCATTCATGGCTGTCTCCACGGCAGACCCTCGACCTTCCAACCGCTCCTCGAGCCGCGATGGCCGTCGTCGTCGGGTGGGCCTTCGAATCCGTCGGAGATGTTGTAGGACTTGTGCCAACCGGCTGCGGCCGCCGCCGCAGCCGCAGCCCTCGACCGCACTCCCGATCGGCACAGGAACATGACCGGCTGATCCCGCTCGACACCGGCCTCTTCGAGTTGGGTGATGAAATCCGGGTTCACGGCGCCTTGGGGAAACGTCGTCCATTCGATGAACACGACGCTCTTGTCGAGCGAGGTCAGGTCCGGCGCACCGACGTAGGACCACTCGGCCTTGGTGCGGCAGTCCACGAGCACGGCAGCCCGGTCGTCGCCGAGCAGCTTGTAGGACTCCGATGGGCTCAGATCGCCTGCATGGCTCATGATCGCTGTGGCATTGCGTGGAACAAGGGTAGGACGTCGTGACCTGATCCTCGATCGCCGGGTTCAGGTCGGCTGGAGATCGGGACGATGACTAGGTGGGCATGGTCGAAGCGATTGGAGTACCCAGGTGAGCGGACCGCAGTTCGAGCTGTGGAGGAAGCGCACGAAGAATCGGTCGCTCGGGGGCGACTATGCGTTCGAACTGCGCTCCGCCGGCGGCGTGGTGGTGTCGGGTAGGACATCGGGTCGGATGCTCAGGAAGCCGGCGACGTTTTCATCCGCTGGAGGAGATTTCACCATCCGGCCGGAGTCGAAGTTGGCGAATCGTTGGGCCGCGACCTGGTCGACGGGTGCCGAACTCGCGGACTTCGATCTCGCCAACCTGGGCCGCGGCAAGACCCGGATCGAAACGCCGGGGGGAACGTTCACATTCAGGTCGTTCGACCCGGCGTTGGTCGACACCGCCAAAGCGATGGTGCTGGCCCACACGGACACCTTTCGGCTGTTCGACGCATCCGACAACGTTCTCGGGGTCACGGGTATGGGCAGACCTAGAGAATCGTTGGCTGGTGTCGTTCGGGCGGTGGCCTCAACGCTGTTCGTCGAGCTCGCCGAGTTCGTCTTCTCCAAGGGCTTCACGGTGGTGGAGCCGTCGTGGAACCCGGATCCGGCCCTGGTGGCGGCGCTCCTCGTCTACCACGATCAGGTGGTCGTCCCTGTCCGCAGCCCGGGGTAGCACGGACGATACCGGGCCTGGCACGACTCACCGCCTAACTTGCACGGGACGGAGTCGACATGGACAGGAAACGCGGTCCCGGTACGTTTTCGAGGAGGGAGGTGACCGTGAGTCTCACCGACATCACCAGCGACCTTGCAGCGATCCGCCAAACCCTGGCACGCCACTATCAACTGAGCGGCATGGCCGAAGATCAAGAGGCGCTCGCCGAGGCGATTGCCTGCGTGGCCGCCGCCGAAGAGCGTGTTGCCAGAGCCCTGTCGGTCGGCGTTCACTGATCCAGTTCTCCGATCCACGGTTTCTCACTCGATCTGGGAACATCGCCTCATGTACGGACTGATCGGACGAATCCTGTGTGCGCCGGGAAGGCGCGATGCTCTCGCGGCAATCCTCGGCGGAATGGGAGCGATGCCCGGATGCATTTCCTATGTGGTCGCCGAGGATCTGAGTGATCCGGACGCTCTGTGGGTGACGGAGGTGTGGGAGACATCGGAGGCCCATTCACGGTCGTTGGAGCTACCTGAAGTACAGGCGGCGATCGGTGCCGGTGGCGAAATGATCGCTGGCATGGATCATCGATACGAGACACGGCCGATCGCCGGTATCGATCCGAATACGTGACGAAGGGCTCGAGCATCTCTGCTCGAGCCCTTCGATTGTGTTGCCGCTCAGGCAGTGGCAGGAGCGCCGGCTGCAGTCGTTCCTCTTCTACCGCCGCCCCATGCCGCGGTCAACATCAGTGATCCGACTGCGCCGATCACCAATCCGACGCCGGCGAGGATTCCTCCGGCCAATCGGATCGGCGAGGTCGGCAACGTCGCTCGGACGTCGGCTTCGACGCCTGGCGAGCCGTCGGCATTCATGACCACGGCGGACCAGCTGCCGGGTTCGAGGTCCCAGCCGATCTCGGTGGCGGTTCCGTCGGACGAGTACGCCCAGAAGTCAGCCTGGTGGGGGTTGAGGCCCGTAGCCACGAATCGTTCCACCTGACCGGCGGGTCCAATGCCAACGAACAGCGGTTCGTCGCCGTCGACCGTCAGAGTCGCGTGGCTGACACGGGGGACGCGGAACTCCGTTTCGGACCAGACCGTGGCGATGTCTCCCGCCACGAAAGCGCGAGCGTCGGTACGCACCGCTACGGTCGGCAACTCGGCGACTCCGTCGGCGGTCCACCACAACAGTCCGGTCCCTGTCACGAACACCGGGATGGCAAGGATCACCGCCAGTAGACCGGCCACTCCGGCCATGGCTCTCACAACTTTCACGATCTCTCTCCTCTTCGTTGTCGAGTCAGTTCTTGCGAATCAGAACGGCGCCGGCAGCCGCCAGGACCAAGGCCAGGGACAGCCTCGAGCTCAGCAGGCCTGTGGTGCCGATGGCGATCACCGTGCCGATGCCGATGAGCACCAGCCCGGCCACCTTGGAAGGCCGGTCGACGGCACCAATCCGCACCCGGAGGTCGTCGGCTACCGAAGTGGTGCTGCCCACTTCCGGCATCAAGGCCCAGGCCCCGAGGTAGACGAGTATTCCGACGCCGTCGGCCAGCGTCATGGCGACGAACACGACGCGCACCAGCCATGCAGGCAGCTCGAGTCGGTCGGCGATGCCGGCGGCAACTCCGGCGAGGAGGCGGCCGTCTCGTGGTCGGACCCAGCGACGGCTGCCCCCGTTGGGGTCTGGGGGAGTGGCTTCTTCGACGGGAGTTTCCGTCGGGTCTTCGATTGTCGTGTGTTCCTGTTCCATGGCTGCATCGTCTCGCTCCGAGGCGCCCGCGACCATTGGGTATGGCCCTCCCGAGACCCTGAGGACATCAGGGTGGAATCAGGGAGGTGCTACACGGTCCGCGATACCCCCCGTGGCCGCTCGCAAGCGGAACTCCGCTGTCGGTGCTCGATCGAGCACGCGAGGTCACCTAGCCTCGGGTCATGGACGTCGCCGACCTTCCGCTCCACAAGCGGACATTCGAGATCCTCAAGGCGGCCGGCAAGGAGTTCGGCGAGGACAAGGCCGGACGGATGGGTGCCGCGCTCTCGTACTACACGATCTTCTCGCTCGTGCCGCTTCTTTTCCTCGTGGTCGCCGTGGCCGGGTTCGTCTCGGCCGCCAACGGGTCGAGCGATGATCCGTCCTACACCGACAACCTCATCTCTTCGGTGCAGGACGTGGCAGGCGACGAGGTCGCCGGCTCGCTCGCTGAGATCGTCGACGTGGTCGAGGAACAGGCCGGTGGAGCGCTGTCGATCGGAATCGTGCTGTCGATCTTCTCGGCCTCGACGATCTTCGCTCAGGTGCAGGGTGTGCTGAGCGTGGTGTTCCACGTACCCGAAGACCAGCGACGAACCGGTCCGATCGGCTTTCTCGTCCAACGCGGAATCGGTGCACTGTCGGCGCTGACGCTCGCCGTCCTTGCGTTCACACCGGTGGCGGCGGTCGCCGCAGTCGGGTTGATCCCCGACGACTGGGGGTGGGTCCGGACCGCTGCACGGTTCGCAGTGCCGGTGGTCTCGCTGCTCCTGCTGATGGGCGTGGTCGGGCTTACGTTTCAGGTCATGACCGTCGTCGAGATCCCCTGGAAGGCGGCAGTTCGTGGCGGCATGGCGACTGCGGCGGTGGGATTGATCGCTGCGTTCCTGGTCGGCATCTATCTCGGGAACGCCGGCGGCACCGGAGCACTCGGTGCGCTCGGCGGCGCGGCCATCCTTCTGTTCTTCTTCAACCTCATGTGGGCCGTGTACCTGTTCGGGGCCGAGGTGACCAAGGTGTACTCGGACTATCTGCAGTTCGGCGACATCGTGCGGCCGTCGGTGCGGGCGAGTCGCCAACAGCTCGAGCGGTCGCCACACCCGGTGAGTCGAGCTCAGCCCGACGGTGCCGATGCCGAGTCGGTGGCCAAGGCGGGCGTGGTGGCGTTCATCCTCGGCGGGGTGTTCGGGTGGCTGGGCGGTCGTCGGCGCTGACGCTCAGATGAGGCGTTTGAGTAGTCGCTTCGCCACTCGCCCGTACGGCGGATAGCCGAAGCCCGGGTCCGGAGTCAGCTTCTTTCGGAGAACGCTCTTGTGGTTGCTGAAGGTGCTGACCCCTGCGAGTCCGCGGTAGCGGCCAGTCCCGCTGGTGCCGACTCCTCCAAACGGGAGTTCGGGGATCCCGGCGTGGTACATCGTTTGGTTGATACTGGTCGCTCCGGAGCTGGTGCGTTCGTTCACTAGATCTATGGCCTCGTCGTTCGAACCGAAGATGTACAGCACCAGCGGCTTGGGGCGAGCATTGACGAATGTGATGGCCGCCTCGACATTCTCGACGGAGAGGATGGGGAGGATCGGCCCGAAGATCTCCTCTTGCATGATCGGTGCGTCGAGGGGCGGGTCGATCACCAGTGTCGGCTCGATGAAACGACTGTCTCGGTCCCCGGAGCCGCCCAGGACCACCCCCTCTTCGGGAAGCAACCCCATCAGACGACCCCAGTGCCAGTCGGAGATGATTCGTCCGTAGTCGGGGCTCCTCAGAGCGTCACCCCCGGTCAGCTTGCCGATCGCGTCGGTCAACCGATCGACGAGTTCGTCGCGGTTTCCGGCGTCGACCAACACGTAGTCGGGGGCGATACACGTCTGACCTGCGTTCATGAGCTTGCCGAACGCGATGCGGCGGGCCGTGACGGTGAGGTCGGCGGAAGGGTGGACGATCGCCGGGCTCTTGACGCCGAGCTCGAGGGTGACCGGAGTGAGGTGCTCGGCAGCTGCCTTCATGACGAGCGATCCCACCCTGGGGCTTCCTGTGAACATCACATGGTCGAGAGGTTGGGCGAGGAGCTGCTGGGCTACTTCGGCGTCACCATTGACGACCCGGATCGCCTCACCATCGAGATACTGGGGGATCAGGTCCGCCAGGGCCCCTGACGTGAAGCCGGAGTACTCGGACGGCTTCAACACGACGGCGTTGCCGGCTGCCGCTGCGGCTGCGAGTGGCGACAGCGCGAGATTGACCGGGTAGTTCCAAGGGGAAATGACGAGAACGACCCCGAGGGGTTCGAGCATGATCTCGGCCTTCGCGGGTTGCATGAAGGCCGGCACTCTCACCCGCCGGGGACGCAGGTAGCGATCGAGGCGCTTGCGGATGTACTCGAACTCGGTGATCAGGACGCCGATGTCGGTGACCCACCCCTCGAATCGCGGCTTGCCCAGGTCTTCGTGCATGGCGTCGAGCAGCGTTCGCTCCTCCTTGCGAAGCAACGCCACCAGACCGTCGAGCTGGGCCTCGCGCCACTCGACCGGTCGCGTTCGACCGGAATCGAATGCAGCGCGTGCGAGTGCCACCGCGGTGGTTGGGCTGGGTGTTCGGTCGGTCACTTCTCGAGTATGCCACCGAGCGCCACGTCGGTATCGACCCAGCGGGTCCCGCATCGACGAGCAGAGGCCTAGGCTCGTCCCGGACATGGCTGTCGACATCCCCGGCTTCGTTGCCGACTTCAAAGAGCACGCCATCGAACATGGGTTTCATGTCCATGATGAGCGTCATTTCGTAGAGACCTACTCGCTCCGCCAGTCCTGGGAGGTCGATCTGCATCCCGAGGAGGCGTGCAACGGTCCCATCGACCTGCACATTGCGCTCGATGTGGACCCGAGGGTGTTGTTGTCGTTCCAGGATCGGCTGGAGGAGATCGGCGACGAGTTCGAAGAGCCCGAGGACGAGTACTCGCTTCAGCTCTTCTTCAACTGGGGGATTCCGCCACTCACCCATCCGCCGGATCTCTTGATCCTTGCCACAGACTTGGCGGGGGTCTCTGGTGCCGACCTTCCGATCGAAGTCGCGGCCATCGACTCGTTCGCGGCGGTCACCGACGCTCCCGAACGCCGGTTGCAGCTGGTGGGAAAAACCGGGGTCTCGCTCGTCGACATCTTGATGGCGCGCGAGCAACTGTGTGACGCGCTCGACGCCGCCAAAGACATCAGCCTCTATCTCGTGGATCGCACCGAGAGTTGGATGTGAACCCGCACGCCGTTCGTCCGGATCACGAAGATACGGGGGCGGTTGAGCCACCGATCACAAGATCCGGTTCGAATATGTGGAGCTTTGGCCCTCCGCTGTTCGGTGCCAGGAGAAGCGACACGACTGTCTGACTCATCCGCTCCACGGGTTGCCGGACGCTCGTGAGTGAAGGGTCGGTGTAGTTCACGAGGTTGGTGCCGTCGAAACCCACCACGGACACGTCTCGGGGGACCGAATACCCCCGCGCCCGCACTCCGGCGATGGCGCCTAGGGCCATGAGGTCGCCGGCCGTCACGACCCCGGTAACACCTGCTTCCAAGAGTTGGGCCACACCCGCCCGGCCGCCCTCGATGGTGAAGATGCTCTCGCTGACGAGGCGGTCGTCGGTCTCGAGGCCTTCGCTCGCCAAGCCGCTGGAATAGCCGTCCAGGAACTGCCTCGTGGTGACGTACTGCCCGGGACCCACCAGACATCCGATCCGGCGGTGTCCCAATGAGATCAGATGCCGCACCGCCATCTCCCCGCCGCTTTCGATGTCCACCGTCACCGCCGGCACCGGCGTCGAAGCTTCGACACCATTGAGGAGGACGGTCGAGATACCCCTGCTCGTGAGATCCTCGTAGGGGCGGTATCCGACGTCGATCCTCGAGTGGCGGCCGTTGATGACGATCACCCCGGCTGCGCCCGTGGCCACGAAGTGTTCGAGGTACTCCTGCTCGTTCACGGTTTCAGTGGTCACCGGGCAGATCATGGACAGCATTCGCTTGGCCGCCAACCGCGTTTCGATCGTCTGGGCGAGACGGGGGAAGATCGGGTTGTCCATCTCAGGTGTCACGATGCCGACCACGCCGCTCGTGGTCGATCGCATCGGGACTTCGGCGTACCCGAGATCGGCGAGAACATCGAGGACCCGCTGGCGAGTGGCCGCCGCCACACCCTGTTTGCCGTTGAGAACTCGGCTCACCGTTGCCGGCGAAACATTGGCGAGGTCGGCGACCTGATCGAGTTTGGGACGTGGGACCACGGTGGGAGGGTATCAGCCCCTTTGCAAGAACTTCCCGTTCTTTCGGGGATTTTCTGCAAGATCGGCGCAGGCTTGCGCAAGTCCTGCTTAACTTCGCGCATCATCTGCGCGGGCGCCCTGCTCGACGTCGGGTGAGATCAAACCCTTTGAGGAGGAAATGGTGAAGAGCAAGCGACTCAGCTGGCTCGCCCTGTTCGCAGCGATCTCGATGATCCTTGCTGCCTGCGGTGGTGGAGACACAGCTACCGAAGAGACAGAACCGGCCGAGGAAACCACGACCACGACGGAGGCCCCCGCCACGACGGTTGCCGAGGAGACCACGACGACAGCCGCCGAGCCTGCCGCCGAATTGGTGGTATGGGCCGACGCCAACCGCGCACCGGTGGTCGAGGCGATCGCCCCGGCCTTCCTGGACGCGACGGGTGTCAACGTGACCGTCGAAGTCCAGGACTTCGGACAGATCAAGGACCTCGTCACCACGGCTGCACCCGCCGGCGAGGGACCGGACGTCTTCATCGGCGCCCACGACTGGACTGGTGAATTGGTTGCCAACGGCATCGTCGAGGCTCTGGACCTGAGCTCGATCGAGTCCGACCTCGATCCGCAATCGATCGTCGCCTTCACCGTCGAGGGAAACACCTACGGTCTGCCGGTCGCGATCGAGACCGTTGGTCTCTACCGGAACACGGACTTGGTGCCGGACGAACCGGCGACGTTCGAAGAGCTGGCGGACATCTGCGCCGGTCTCGATGCCATCGAGAACTGCATCGGTGTTCCCGGTGGTGGCGATGGCGGTGATGCCTATCACAACTACTTCTGGGTGTCGGCCGACGGTGGCTACATCTTCCGGTACGACGACGGCGTCGGCTACGACCCGACCGACGTGGGGCTCGACAACGAGGGCGCAATCGCCGGTGTCTCGTTCCTGTCGAATCTCGTGTCCGAGGGTGTCGTCGGGTCTGTCAACTACGACACAGCCAAGAACCTGTTCCTGGAAGGCAGCGAGCCTTTCTGGGTCACGGGTCCGTGGGAGCTCGGAACCCTCAACGGCCAGGACACCGTGAATTGGGCGGCTTCCGCGCTCCCGACGATCGACGGCAACGTGCCTGCACCAATGGTTGGGGCGCAGGGAATGTACCTGAGCACGTTCAGTGAGAACAAGGTCCTCGCCAACTCATTCCTGTTGGAGTACGTGGCCACGGTCGACGTGATGCAGGCCATCTTCGACGCCGATGCCCGCCCACCGGTGTTCGCCGGCGTGGACGCAGGGTCGAATCAGGAGGCGGTGGACGCCTTCCTCGAGTCCGTGTCGACGGGCTACATCATGCCCAACATCCCGCAGATGGGGGCCGTGTGGGGCCCGCTCGGTGACAACCTGCTGCTGGTCCGCAACGGGGAAGCCGCTGCAGAGGACGCCATGTCCACGGCTGCGGAGGCCGTTCGCAGCGCCGTCGCCGGCTGACGCTGATTTAGGATCGAGTGGATGACGAATCACGAGGGCAGGACTCGCACAGGGGTCCTGCCCTCGTGGCTCAAACAGTCATGGATCAAGATCTCGTTCGTCGCACTCACGGATGCGATGGCCGTGTTTTCGATCCCGGTGCTCGCGGCCGATCGGGCGTGGCCGTTGCTCGTGATCCTGGTGTTGTCGGTCGGACTCATCAACTGGGCGTACCTGTCACCCCGGGCCAATGCGCTCCGATGGCTCACCCCGGGGCTCATCCCGTTGGCACTGTTCGTGGTGTGGCCGGTGTTCTACACGGCCTACGTGTCGCTCACCAACTGGGCGACGGGAAACGTGCTCACCAAGGAACAGGTGGTCGAGCAGCTCGAACGGGAGGTGATTCGAGCCGAGACCGGCACCAACCTGGCGCTCACCGTGCTCCAAGACCCCGCCGGCGAAATCGCGTACTACCTGACCGCTCCCGATGGCACCGTGTACTTCGGCATCGCCCGCCAGCGGAACGAAGATCCGCTCGAGGGCGGTCTCATCGATCCGCAGGAACTCGGCGTCACCGATGTCGACGGAGACGGCAAACCAGAAGCGGTGGGTGAGTTCGAGGCCGTCACCGGGCTTGCGCTCACGGGGCTCGTGGCGCAAGGGGAGATCGAGAATCGGGTCCTCGACGTGCCGGGCGGAGTCGCCGAGGTGTCGACGACATCGCAGGCACGGCTCATCCAGGCCGGTCGCCGATACGTGTACGACCCCGAAGCGGACACCCTGTACGACGCGGCAAGCGGTCGTCACGTGCACGCCGATCGACGGCAACTTCGTCTGCGAAGACGGAAGGAGAATCGATCCAGGTTGGCGAATCCTCGTGGGAGGCGAGAACTACGGCTCGATACTCACCAATCCCGGCATCCGGGGGCCGTTCGCCCAGGTGTTCATCTGGAATCTCGTCTTCGCGGCACTCTCGGTGTCGCTGACCTTTCTCGTCGGACTGACGTTTGCAAACGCCCTCCAGGACGACCGGGTTCGGGGGCGGGCCATCTACCGATCGATCTTCATCATCCCGTATGCAATCCCGGCGTTCTTGTCGGCACTGGTCTGGCGCGGTCTGCTCAACGACCGGTACGGCCAGGTGAATGACTTGCTCAATACGTTTGGCATCGGTGACATACCGTGGCTGATCGATGGGACGTGGGCGAAGGTTGCAGTGCTGATGGTCAACACGTGGCTGGGGTTCCCGTACATGTTCCTTATCACGACGGGTGCGCTCCAGGCGATACCGACCGAGCTCAAGGAGGCAGCCCGTGTCGACGGTGCCGGGCCGATACGGGTGTTCCGAACCGTGACGCTTCCGCTCCTGCTTGTGACCACCGCGCCGCTGCTCATCGGTTCGTTTGCCTTCAACTTCAACAACTTCGTGTTGATCTACCTGCTCACTCAGGGCGGACCTCCGGTGGCGGGGGCAGCGGTCCCCTTCGGCCAGACCGACATCCTCATCTCGTTCACCTTCGACCTGGCCGTTCGTTCGGGCCGCGGGGCGGACTTCGGACTCGCCTCGGCGATCGTCGTGATCATCTTCCTGCTGGTGGCCGCCATCTCCGCCTTCAGTTTCCGTTTCACCCGGCGCTTGGAGGACATCTATGGCAACGCGTGAGGTCGCAGCGGAAGCACCAAGAGCGGCTCGCGTCACCTCGGCGGCCGTGCAGCAGCGCATGCCCTTCGGGCGCTGGATGCGGGAGATCGGCTGGCGCCACATCTTGCTCCTGATCGGCGTGTTCGTATCTCTGTATCCGGTGGTGTGGATAGTTTCGGCCGCGTTCAACCCGATCGACAATCTGCAAACCGCTCGTCTCATCCCTGAGGGCGTCACGCTGAGGAACTTCACCAACCTGTTCAGCGACACGAGATACCCGGTCGCCAACTGGATCTTGTCCTCGTGGAAGATCGCCCTCATCGCCTCGGCAATGAACGTGATCCTCGCCTCGCTCGCGGCCTTTGCCTTCAGCCGGCTGCGTTTCAAGGGTCGTCGAGCCGGTCTCCTCAGCCTTCTCCTGGTTCAGGTGTTTCCACAATTCCTGGGGTTTGTGGCGCTGTTCATCCTGGGCCAGCAGATCGGTGACGTCATTCCGGCGCTTGGCCTCGGGACGCATCTCTACCTGATCATGGTGTACACGGGTGGCGCCATTGGCTTCAACGCCTTTCTCATCAAGGGCTTCATGGACACCATTCCCTCGTCTCTCGATGAGTCGGCCGAGGTGGACGGAGCCAGCCCCCTTCAGATCTTCCTTCGAGTCGTGCTCCCGTTGACCCGCCCGGCCCTGGCGGTGATCTTCGTGCTGTCGTTCGTCTCGCTGTTTGCAGAGGTGATCCTGGCCACGTTCCTGATCAGGGATGTCGACCAGTACACACTGGCCGTGGGGCTGAACCTGTTCGTCCAGAGCGACTACTCGGCGCAGTGGGGGCAGCTCGCAGCCGCCGCCCTGATCGGCGCGTTCCCCATCGTCATCACGTTCCTCCTGGCCCAGAAGCAACTCATCGGAGGTCTCACGCAAGGCGCCGTGAAGGGATGACCTCGTCTCTCGACCGGTGCTGATGCGTCGACGTTCGATCGGGGTGCTGGCGACGGTGATCGTGATCGGTGCCTGCACGCAGAGCCCCGATCGAGTGGCCGTGACCAGCACGAGCACCATCGAGTCCCGGATCACCACGACCACGGAAGCCCTCGATCAGAGCCTCGGCCCGGTGGCGCCTCCCCTTCGGCATCCCGCAAGCGATCGGCCGGTGTACTTCGTGATGCCGGATCGATTTGCCAACGGCGATCCGACGAACGACGCCGGTGGTCTCGACGGAGGCCCGCTCGTGACGGGGTTCCTGCCGGGGAATCGGGCGTACCACCAGGGCGGTGACCTGGCGGGTCTCACCCAGCAGCTTCCGTATCTGGCGGAACTCGGGGTCGGCGCCATCTGGATCACGCCGCCGTTCACCAACCGATTCGTCCAGGGCAACGGGACCGTCGAAGGGTCGTCGTCGTCGTACCACGGCTACTGGCAGATCGACTGGGACCACGTGGACCCGCACCTCGGGACCGAAGCTGACATGATCGATTTCATCCAGGCAGCTCACGATCTGGACATCCACGTCTACTTCGACATCGTCGTCAATCACACCGGCGACGTCATCTCCTATGCCGAAGGCACCTATGTGTACACCTCACAATCGGCGGCGCCCTACCTCGCCTCCAACGGCACCCCTTTCGATCCCACCGAGGTGGCCGGGAGTGACGACTTTCCGCAACTCGACTCGGAGATCTCTTTCCCCTACACGCCGGTCTTCGCTGATCCCGGCGATGCCGGGGCCAAGTCGCCATCGTGGCTCAACGACGTCACCCTCTATCACAACCGCGGGAATTCGACCTTCCAGGGCGAGAGTTCGTTGTTTGGAGACTTCTTCGGGCTCGATGACCTCTTCACCGAGCACCCGGCTGTGGTCGAAGGCATGACCGACCTCTACGCCGACGTGGTTCGCCGATACGGCGTAGACGGATTCCGGGTCGACACCATGAAGCATGTCGACCTCGCGTTCTGGGAGGTCTTTGCTCCCGAGATCCGTCGGGCGGCAGCCGAAGCCGGACGGCCCGACTTCTTCTTCTTCGGCGAGGTCGTGGATGAGGACCCGATCTTCCAGTCGAGCTTCACCAACGTCGGGGTTCCGGCGATGCTGGACTTCATCACCGCCTCTGCACTCGACGCATACGTCGCCGGGGGACAGGGGGGAGACAGGTTGGCGCAGGCGTTCGACTCCGACGATTGGTTCACCGACATCGACAACAACGCATCGATGCAGGTGACCTTCTTCGGAAACCACGACATGGGGCGCATGGGGTTCTTGATCGATCGCTCGAATCCGTCGGCCGACGAAGAGCGGCTCCTCGAACGCATGAAGCTGGGGTTCGATCTGCTCTTCTACATCCGCGGGATTCCGGTGGTCTACTACGGCGACGAGCAGGGCTTTGTCGGCGACGGCGGCGACCAGTTGGCCCGGCAGCCGATGTTCGAGACGGCGGTGCCCGAGTATGTCGACGACGACAACATCGGGACAGATGCGACTCCGGCGATCGACAACTTCGATCGGAATCACCCGCTCTACGCGTGGGTCTCCGAACTCGCACGAGTCCGTGCCGACCACTTGGCGCTCCGTACCGGAGCGCAGATCGTGCATGCAGTGACCGGACCGCTGTTCGCCTTCTCGCGCATCGACCGTGACGAGAGGATCGAGTATCTCGTGGTGACCAACAACTCCGGGCTCGAAGTCCCCGCCCGCTTCACGGCCCTGACCGCCGGGACGACCTTCGAGCCGGTGCGACCGGACACGGCCGAAGCGGTGACCTCGGACAGCGCGGGTGAGGTGGTCGTGCGCGTTCCCCCGATGAGCAGCGTCGTGCTTCGAGCCGCCGATGCGCTCGCTCCACCCGACGCTCCGCCCGCGATCGCGGTCACGCGCCCGTCGGGCAGCGAGATCCCGACCTATCGGTATCGCCTCGAGGCCGAAGTAGGTGACGATCGCTACGCCGAGGTGACGTTCGCCGTGTCCGTCGACGGCGGTGAGCCCGTCGTCGTGGGAACCGACGATGCCCCGCCGTATCGGGTCTACTGGGCCAATCAGGACGTGCCCGATGGGGCTTCGGTCGAGGTCATTGCGAGCGCTGACGACGGATCGGGACGACTGCGATCGGCCGTTGCCACCGTGACGATGGGGGTTCGGCGGTGAGGTCCTCCCGTAGATTCGACAGCGATCTCGGCGTGCTGGGAGTGCCGGGCGATGTGTCGCCGTGGGACGTGCGCTTCGACCCTGACGATGTGAAACATGTCGAGCGGATCACCGACGACACGATCCGTTTCACCGTGTGGACCGAACCCGACCTCCACGAAGCGTGGATCGTCGTGAGGCTGCCGGACGGCTCGGTCACGGGACACGCGATGACGGCCTGGTCCAAGACCGGGCGGTTCACCTACTGGGAATCGGAGGTCGAGGTTCCCGGACCCATGGAGTACTCGTTTGCGTTCCGATCACGGGACGGATCGCCTGTGTACCTGGTTCCCAGCGGCATCACGACAGCAGTCGAGCGGCTCGACAGATGGCACCTCGACCCGCAGTCGGTACACCATCTGGAAACACCGGCGTGGGCACGCGGAGCGCTCATCTATCAGGTCTTCCCTGATCGGTTTGCCAACGGAGATCCTTCGAACGACCCTCCTGGGGCGGTGGCCTGGGGGACTGAACCGCATCCCCGGCAGTTCCAGGGTGGCGACCTCGTAGGGGTCGAACAACGTCTCGAGTATCTCGACATGCTCGGTGTGGGTGCCATCTACCTCAACCCGATCTTCGCCTCCCCCTCGAATCATCGTTACGACACAGTCGACTACTTCGAGGTGGACCTCTCACTCGGTGGCGACGAGGCGCTCCGAAACCTCGTCCAGGCAGCCCACCGGCGGGGGATGAGGGTCATCCTCGATGCATCGTTCAACCACGTTCATCCTCGATTCTTCGCATTCCGGGATCTCATCGAGCGAGGGAGCAAGTCCCGGTACCGCAACTGGTTCGTGGTCGACGACTGGCCGCTCAGGCTCCTCCACCGTCCGCATGGCTGGGGTCGGCCGCGACGCCCGAAGGAGTGGCTGGAGGTGTGGGCTGAGCAGACCGGACTGCCGATCGAAACGGTGGACGGGCCCGGGCCGATGATCGAGCCGACCTATGAGGCGTGGTACGGCGTGCCCACCATGCCTCGGGTGAACCTCGCCGACCCCGAGGCCCGGAGCTACATGCTCGACGTCTCGACTCATTGGGTTCGGGAGTATGACGTCGACGGCTGGCGCATGGACGTTGCCAGATACGTCGACCCGGACTTCTGGAACGACCTCCGGGTAGCCGTGAAGTCCGTTCGGTCCGACGCCTATCTGCTGGCCGAGATCATGGGTGATGCCGGAGCCTGGCTCCAGGGTGACCGATTCGACGCCACGATGAACTACACGTTCCGGTCCATTGCGTTGCGGTTCTTCGCCCACGACGAGATCGATGGTTCTGAGTTGCTCGACGAGTCGGCTCGCATGATCGCCCAACATCCGTGGGCCGTGACCTCTGTCAACCACAACCTGCTGGGCAGTCATGACACTCCGCGATTCCGCAGCGAGGCCGGCGGCGACGAATGGCGGCTTCGCCTGGCCACCATCTTCCAGTTGCTGTTTCCGGGTGCGCCCGGCATCTACTACGGAGACGAGGTGGGACTGGTCGGTGGGAACGACCCCGGGTGTCGTGGCGCGTTCCCATGGCAGACCGATCCCGCCGAGCACGCGCTGGCCAGGACGATCATCGATCTCGTTCGGATCCGTCGGGCCCGCCGTTCGTTGACGGCTGGGCGCTGGGTGCCCCGACATGGCAGTGGCCATACTGTGGCCTTCGACCGCGTCGTCGGGCGCGAGCGAACCACCGTGGTCATCAACCGTGGCGCTCGTAAGAGCCGTGTGGATCTCGACCGTCGTGTGAGCGTGAGATGGGGTGAGGGGACAATGGTCCAAGGCGGCATCGAGGTGCCAGGGCGCTCCGCAGCGGTCCTGTGGTGATCCGTTCACTCATGTTCTGGGGGGCAAGTGCCGATGAGATAGGTGGCGTCTCATCATGCTTGCCAATCCCTGGATCCCAACCGCAACTCGTTCCATACCCCGAGGGCGCCACCGCCATGGCGGTTGGCCGACGCCGTCGCGCCTGTTCGGCGTCCTGACTTCGGTTCTTGCACTGGTCACTGCGACCGCCGTCATGCGTGCACCAGAGCCGGTCGAAACGCCGCGCTTCACGCCGGTAGCGGTCGCTCTCCCGAGCACCACCGATTCGATTCCCCCGACCTCGCTGGCGCCGGCACCGACCAGCCGCCCCACGCTCGAACCCGAAGCGGGCCCGGATCCAGCCGCCGAGTACCTGGCTCTCGCCGACCGACCAGCAGCGATGACACCAGAGGTCAGCCCATTCGTCACGACGACGTCACGCATCGAGTCGGCCTTCGTGCCCGCACAGGTCACGGTGGACACCGTGGCGGCCGTCGACCTTGCCGTGTTCGCGGTGGACCTGGGGCACGTGTCGACCAGGGCGGTCGCCAGCGACGAAGCGTTGGTTGTGGAACCGATACCAACTGATCCGTTCGAGTGCCACGAACGAGCCGACGAGATGCCGCTCGACGACGACAACGGTGCATGGAACCGGAACCTGATCGCACAGATGACCTACACGGTGTTCGAGTGTGTCTCGTCCGTGGCCGGGTTCGCCGACCGGGCGCCCACCTCCTCGGGTTGGGACGCCGCCGGCATCTGGGGCTTCGAAAGTCTGGCGCAGCAGGTGGCGGCCGAGTCGGTGGTGGTTGCGTATTGCGAGTCTCAGGCGTTCGCCGGGTTTGCGCTCACCGGAAACAACCCGTGGGGCTATGGCGGTCTGTTCCAGATGGGGGCAACCGAAATGCGGATGTTCGGGTTCTCGGGCGCTTCCAAATTCGATCCGGTGGACAACGCGTACTCGGCGGCCACGTACTTCGTTGCGATGAACCGTCGTGGAGCCGGGTGGGGCGGATGGGGCCCCTGGGCCGTGGTGAACACCGGCTACAACGACGAGGTCAACGACAGGGTCAAGGTGCCGGTGCTGCCACGCTTCACGTCGACTGATCCCGCATACCGCGGCAGGCGAGGTGTCGAGCTTCCTGCGTGGGCGGTGGACCCGTGGTCGTTCGCCGTACCGGCATTCAACGGTTGCCCGACGACCGGTCGACCGTGGCCGGTCGCGGTACCGTTCGCCGAGTCCTGATCCAGGGTCCGATCGTTCGGACACCTCAAGTTCGCACATCAGCTTCGTTCGTGCCGGGCGTGCCTTTCTTCGATGAGCTGACGAGAGCCCTCTGCTGCATTCCTGGTCACCACACCGACGAAACCGAGCATGATTCCGAGACCGATCACGATGAATCCGATCGTGAACAGCTTGGAGAGAGTGCCGGAAGGCTCGACCTCGTTGTATCCGACGGTGGCAAGTGTCATCACGCAGAAGTAGAACGCGTCGATCCAGCTCCAGCCTTCCACGATTCGATAGAAGACGGTACCGACGCCCACCACACCGGCGAGAAGCGCCAGCATTCCCTGGAACTCGGGGTCGCGGAGGCGGCGCCGCAGCGTTCCGAGCAACCGGTGCCGCAGGGGAGCGGAACCGCTCATCGGCTCAGCTCGAGACCCTCATCAGGAACTCGGGGTCCTGGTCGGCCTGCTCGTGCATGACTTCCCGCAACAGATCCATGGCCTCGATGATCTTGGGCGACGTGACCGAGTAGAAGACCCTCTGGCCTTCACGACGAGTATCGGCCAAACCGCGATCACGGAGAATCGCCAGGTGCTGCGACACATTCGCTTGCGGCAGCGAGAGTTCTTCCACGAGATCGGAAACCGATCGCTCCCCATCGCGGAGGGCATTCAAGATCAGCAGCCGTTTGGGATCGGCCAGCCCCTTGCAAATGTGGGCGTGGAGGTCGGCAAACTCCGTTTGGAGGTCGGTCATGGGACTCATCCTGGCAGATCTTCGACGTATCGCCATTGCGAACGCCCTTTTCGGGCGCTTGATTCCGTCTTTACCGTGTGTTCTCTACCGTGGCGCAATGCCTC
Source organism: uncultured bacterium (assembly GCA_963792365.1). Taxonomy (GTDB): domain Bacteria; phylum Actinomycetota; class Acidimicrobiia; order Spongiisociales; family ZC4RG35; genus JAOUGY01. The sequence goes on along the minus strand of CAWBVW010000004.1, from coordinate 203,047 downwards.
GGTCCCAGCGTATACCGACAGGTCGCACGTGGCGCGACCTTCCACCCTCGCCGCCATCCACGTTCGTCCCAGCACCGGTGATCGCCGAAGACCCTGTGGCCGTGCAGCGCCCGAGGGTGAAGGTGTGGCCCTTCGTCGTCGGTGGGGTGGCTGTGGTCGTGCTCGGCTTCATAGTCGGGCTGATGCTCCCTCGTTCCGATGGCTCTCAGGATTCCTCTCTCGCCCCTTCCGACACCACGCTCCCCGACGTCATCGTGCCCCCGGCGCCCACGACGCTTCCGCCAGAGAGTGAACCCCCTCTCACGATCCCCGACCTCGAGGCTGCGCCCGACGTCGAGCGGCTGTTCGAGGTCCCCAGTCCCCCCGACGGATTCCGGAAGACCGACGATCTCACGCAGGCGACCTCCGAGCGCATCGATCAGACGATCGTGCTCACGGATGGCGTGGTCGAAGTGAGCATCTGGGCGTGGGTCTCGGCGGCAGAGCCCACCCTCCCCATCGGAGAGCCCATCACGGTTCGCGGACAGGAGGGCGTGGTGACACGGGGTGAAGAGGGGCGCTACCTGCTCTCGTGGATCGAGCCGGGCAAGATCTCGTTCGAGATCGACGCCCCGGAAGGCTTCGACGTGACCGAAGTGCTGTTGCTGGCCGAGTCTCTGGAGATGAGATGACCGAGTTCGAGGACGCTGCCGGCATCATCGGACGCGCCCGCGAGGAGCTCCACAGGGTCGTGGTCGGTCAGGAGCGCATGCTCGACCGCATCCTCGTGTCCCTCATCGCCGACGGTCACTGTCTGCTGGAGGGCGTGCCCGGACTCGGCAAGACCCTCACACTGTCGACGCTGGCCAGAGTGATGGGCGGCACCTTTTCCCGGATCCAATTCACCCCCGACCTGCTGCCGTCCGACATCGTGGGCACCCGGGTGTACCGGGCTTCTCGAGAGGAGTTCGATGTGGAGCCGGGGCCGGTACTGGCCAACTTCGTGCTGGCAGACGAGATCAACCGTGCGCCCGCGAAGGTCCAGTCGGCCATGCTCGAGGTGATGTCGGAACGGCAGGTCTCCATCGCCGACCGGACGTTCCCGGCACCCAGGCCGTTTCTCGTGATGGCCACCCAGAACCCGATCGAATCCGAGGGCGTCTATCCGCTCCCTGAGGCCCAACGCGATCGGTTTCTGATGAGAGTGCCGGTCGACTATCCCACTCTCGATGAGGAGCGCCAGATCATCGATCGGATGGACCTCGGCGCCAACGCTGCGGACCACGTCCTGGGCCCCGAGGTGGTCCTCGACCTCCAGCGGACCTCTCGCACCGTGGTGGTTCCCGATGGTGTGAAGGAGTACGCGCTCGGACTGGTGCAGGCCACCCGTCATCCCAATGCTGCCGGGTTGACCCATCTCGAAGGCCTGATTTCCTTTGGCGGCAGTCCGCGAGCATCGATCGCTCTGGTGCGTTGCGCTCGTGCCCTCGCCCTTCTCGGCGGGCGTGACACCGCGACCACCCAGGATGTATATGACATCGCCTATGACGTCTTGAATCATCGCCTGATCCTCTCGTTCGAGGCGGTTGCCGATGGGGTGGGTATCGACGACGTCCTGGTCGAGATCCTCTCGCGATACCCGGCCCGGGACGGCTGGGTTGGTGCGATGTGAGCGGATTCGGTGTGTCATGACGCCAGAGCTGGCTGCGAGGATCCGCAGTATCGAGCTCGCCGTGCTGGGACGGGTCGAAGGTCTGCTCCAGGGCGACCACCGTGGACTTCTGCCAGGGCCGGGTGGCGAGCCGGGGGATGCCCGCCCGTATGTTCCCGGTGATGATGTGCGCCGCATCGATTGGAACGTGACCGCTCGCGCCAGGAGACCACACGTTCGCGACACCACTGCCGATCACGAGCTCGAAACCACACTCGTCGTGGACGTGTCCGGCTCGATGGGTTTCGGGTCGGGCGAAACGACAAAGGCCCAGGTTGCTCTGGGTGCCGCCGCCGTGTTCGGGTTCCTCACCGACCGGGCCGGTGACCGGGTCGGCGCGGTGGTCGTGGGTGGCGACGACGTTCGCTCCATTCCTGCGCGGTCGGGTCGAGCCCACATGTACGCCATCCTCTCGATGCTCGGCGACGAAAACGTCGGTGGCCGTGGCGATCTCGAGCTTGCGCTTCGGAGGGCCTCTCGGCTGAAGAAGCGACGCGGTCTCGTTGTGGTCGTGTCCGACTTCCTCGCCGACGACGACTGGATGCGGCCACTGCGCTCGCTTGCTCAGCGCCACGACGTGGTCGCGGTGGAGGTGTACGACCAGCGCGAAGTCGAGCTCGCAGACGTCGGCATGGTGAAGATGGTGGACCCAGAGACCGGCGCGTCTGCCTGGGTGGACACCGGTACCGCCGGCGCCCGGTCGGCGTTCTCGGCCGTGGCTCGCCACCGGAGACAGGAGCTTGCTCGGGAAATCGCCGGTGCCGGGGTGACGCACATCGCGTTGTCCACGTCCGGCGACTGGGCGGCGGCTCTCGTGTCGGCCGTGCTGGCCCGGCGCCACACACTGGCAGCCAGCGGGCGAGCTTGACGTGAGCTTCGAGGCGCCCATGCGACTGGCGGCCCTGCTGGTGCCATTGGGGTTGGCGGTCTGGTACCTCGTGTCCAGAGCGCGCAGCGAGTCTGTGGTCATCCGGTTTTCGGCGATGGAGGCGGCCAGAAGGGCGTCCTCGGCCACAGTGTGGAAACGCCACCTGGCGGCCGTGCTCGCATTGCTCGGCATGGTGGCGATGGTCGTCGCATTCGCTCGGCCCGTGATGGCCGTGAACGTGCCGGTCGACCAGGCAACCATCGTGCTCGCCATGGACGTCTCGCTGTCCATGGCTGCAGACGACGTCGCACCCTCGCGTCTGGAGGCAGCACAAGACGCCGCCGACCGTTTCCTCGATCTTGCTCCGCCCACGCTTCGGGTCGGCCTGGTCGCCTTCGCGGGGAACGCCTTGCCCGTGGCGGCCCCGACTGCCGACCGAGCGCTGGTCCGTGAGGCCGTGGGGCGGCTGGGACTGGGGCAGGGAACTGCTGTCGGCGAAGCCGTGTTCTCTTCGCTCGAACAGATCCGCCTCGCGGCGCCACCGGAGGGCGCTCCGGCGGCCATCGTCGTCCTGTCCGATGGGGAGACGACCATGGGCCGTCCCGATGCCGAGGCCGCCGAGGCGGCGGTGGCCGACGGCATCCCGGTCTACACGATCGCGTTCGGCACCCCGGCGGGCGAGGTCACCTTCGAAGGCCAGACCATCCCCGTGCCTGTCAACCAGGGAGCGCTCGCCGACGTTGCGGAGTCCACCGGCGGTACGTTCTTCGAGGCTGCGACCGAAGCGCAGCTTCGGAGTGTGTTCGACTCGTTGGAGACTCAGATCGCCTTCGAAGAGGAAGAGCGCCAGGTCACCGACCGCTTCGTGGGCGGTGCGTTGATAGCGCTGGTCGCCGCAGTGGCGCTCTCGATCCGCTGGTTCGACCGGGCCATCTGAGCCAGTTGTCTGGCCGAGGCATACGGCCGGCGGCATACATCCGCAGTCAATCAGCGTCGGTGAAGTTCACTGCAACGGAGTTGGTCTTGGCCCAGGAAACTGCTGGCCAGGCCGTTGGCTGTTCGCTGTCGGCCAGTACCCCGAGATCCGGCAATAGTCGCCGTCCCCGGGGCATGGGGTTCACGGAGCGGCGGTGGAAGCGCAGTTCATCGGCTGAGGTCGAGGGTGATGTGGGCCGTCACTGCTTGGGCGGTGTGTCCCAGTCTTGGACGTCCTTGCCTGCTTCTCGGGCGAGGATGTCGAGGGCAGCCTTTGCACCGTCCCCGGCGGAGATTATCGCCTGGCTGCGTGATGGTCTCGCACTCCTCCCGACCACGTACGTGCGTGAGTTCGAGCTCCGCCCTTCAGCGTCGACGGCGATGCCACCGCTCTCTCCCTCCTGCAAGCCCAACGCTCGGGCGAGAGCGGGGTTCTTGCCTTCGGAGAGCACGAGATAGTCGGCCTCGAGTGACTCGCCTGTCTCCATCTGTACCGACACGCCCTGAGCGTCCGCCTTGACGGTGCTGACCGTCTCCCTGCGAATCGAAGCCCCGGCACCTGCCGCCTGCGTGATGGCGCGTTCCTGGAATACGGATCCCGCGACATCCGGTGCGCCGAGATAGTTGTGGAGATACGCATGGTGCATTGCCGTCGCATCCATGCCGAAAACGACGGTCTCAACGTCGTTCTTCGCCAGGAACAAGGCAGCGCTCAGGCCGCCCGGTCCGTCTCCCACGATGATCACACGAGTCATGGTTCTTCCTCTCGGTCCACCGGCCTCAACAGCTGAGACGTTCCTGTCATTCCCAGACCTTGGTGCGCTTCCGAGGTTTGGAGCCGATGACGGGTTGCGGAGTGGCGGCGCACGTTCGGACCTGGGCCGTAGCGGCGGCTCTACCATCGCCATGGTGTTCGAGCGGCACCAACTCCGTCTTCTTCTGCTTTCGGTGGCGGTCGTCACCGTGAGCACGCAGCCGGTGTTTCTCGTCGGAGCGGCCTTCTTTCAGATCGGGCCGGAATTCGGAATCGGCCCGGTGGGCCTGGGTGCGCTCACCGCGGCCTTCTTCCTGGCGTCGTCGGTGTCGTCGCCGTTTCTCGGTCGTTGGGTGCAGGCCGCCGGCTGGCGTCGAGCGATGCGGCTGAACCTGATCGTCTCCGGCTCCTTGATGGTCTCCTGTGCCTGGCTGGCGTCGTCCGCTGTGGCTCTCTCCGCGTTTCTCGTGGCCGGTGCGCTCGTCTACGGAATGTCGAATCCGGCCGCCAACCAGTCACTCGCAACTCACACGGACCCGGATCGGGCGGCGACCGTGTTCGGGCTCAAGCATGCCGGCATCCCATCGTCCACCCTGCTCGCCGGGCTCGCGGTTCCAGCGATAATCGTGCATTTCGGCTGGCGGGCGTCGTTCATGGTGTCGGGCCTGCTCGCATGGGCGGTGCTGCTCCTCATCCCACGGACCGAGGCCCGCGCCCCGGAGCAGTTCGCCTCGGCTCCCATTCGCGGTCGGCCATTGGGTGGATCGGGACTTGCCGGACTGGCCCTGGCGGCGGCGCTTGGCGCAGTTGCCGCCTCCGCACTCGGAACGTATCTCGTGTCTGCGGCGGTCGACCTCGGTTTCACGGAGTCGGCAGCAGGGACGCTCCAGTTCGCAGGATCTGGAGCGTCCATTGCAGTCCGGGTGATGACGGGCGCCGTCTTCGACCGTCGGATGGCTGCGGGGTTCACCGGACTGATGGTGATGATGGGTCTCGGTTCGGTCGCCTTTTCGATCCTGCCGGCCACGATCGGTGCATCTTTCGTGATGGTGGTGATCGTGGCCTATGCCACGGGTTGGGGGTGGCCGGGCCTGATGACGTACACGGTCGTCGATGCCAACCGGGCGGCGGCTGCATCGTCGTCGTCGATGGTCCAGGCCGGCGTATTCGTCGGTGCCGGCGGTGGCCCGCTCGCCATCGGTTTTGCGGTCGAGCAGTGGGGCTACGACGCGGCCTGGTTCCTGACGGCAGCGTCGTTGCTCGCTGCCACTGTCACCGTGTTGTGGACCTACCGGCGTGCCTACGCACGCGGTCCGTGACCCAACCCGGGTCGAGGTCGACCACGCGGTCCACGATGTCCGCTCGAATCCCAAACGTGAAGTGCAGATCCGCCGGGGAGTTCACGGGACTGCCCGGCAGGACGCGCGAGTCCCACGCGCAGGCTGCAGCCACGATGTGGGTCAGAGAAGGGGCGTCGGCGGCGGGTAGTCCGTCGACGGGTTGAAGCCTGCGCACGGCCATCATCCGCGGAAGCGACCTGAGAGCCGCGTTGACGAACTCGGACTGGTTGGTCCCGGAGCACCGGTGATGCCCTCCGCTGACGACGGACGAGTGCGTCCAGGCGACTGCGTCAGCCAGCGCGGGCTCGCATCCGTGGAGGGCGCCGAGGGTCCGCACGGCGTTGGCCACCCGTTCCGTGTGTCCAGGAAGGGGACCCGACGACTCGAGCCGAGCTATCCGAGCCTGCGCCTCGAGCATGAGGGCGGCCCTATGGCCCCGATACCGTCCCAGATACCACAAGCCGTAGACGAGGATCGCCACCGAGACCAGCACAGCGGTCCAGTCCGGACCCGGGGTGATGAACACGACGACGCCGAGTGCAACCGAGATTGCGACATCCCTCAGCTGATCGGCCAGTCCGAGGTCCAGCTTGTCGAGCCGGTTGCCGTACAGATAGGCGGTCGATATCGCCACCGTCAGGTTGTTGAGCATCACGGCGAGCGCTGCGACGACGCACAGACCCACCGCGAAGGTGCGAAGGCTTGTGAACTCCACGAGCTGTGAGTTCGCAACGATCACCGCAAGGGCGCCGTGCCAGAGGGCGAACACGCCGGCGTTGGAAATGGCATGCGCGGGCGATCGTTTGTGGGTCGCCCAGTCGATCAAGGTGACGACGATTGCCTGGGTGATCAGGAGCAGTGGAGCGGACCCTGGTGAAACGGAGAGTGCGGATACGACCACCACGGGGGTGCTCGGGTCGTACTCGACGCGGCTGCCGCGGAGATTCGGCCATGAGGTCAGGGCCGCGATGAGCAGCGTCAACACGATGGCGGCCGGCAGATCCTCGCCCTGTGGTGCGCTCTGGCTCACGGTGAGGCCAACCATCGCCACAAAGACGACACCCCACACGAGCGCGAGGGCGCGACGCCTTTGCTCCAATCCGGCCTGCATGAGGCAGCAGCGTACCGGCTCGCGAGCGAGGTGGAACCGACCATTGAGAACCCGTCGAGGGGTTCGCGAAGAATCGAGGGTGATCAACCGATCCGGACGCCGCGCATTGCGCTCCCCTTCTGCTGTCGCCGGACTCTGGACCCGGCTCGGTACGGTGGTGGCGCCGATGTTACCGGCCGCTCAGAAGGGCACTCCCACGGCATCGCAGAGGAATCGCATGAAGAGGGAGGCCTTTTTGAACCTCTCGACGATCGTGTCCAGGAACTCATCGCTGGTGATCTCCCCCTCGCTGAGACTGCACGACGCGATGAAGTCCTTGCGTTTCAGGTCGTCGATACACGGGTGATCGGCCGAGTAGCCCTTGGGAGGTCTTTGTAACGAGTCGCCTGCGAGCTGCCACCTATCGCGGAAAGCCTTGCCGTGGGCGGCACGCTTCCAGTCTGCCTGGCGCTCGTCGATTGCCGCTCGGATGTCATACGCAACCCGGGTCTCCGGTCTCCACAAGCCGAGCCCGGCGAACGACTCTCCGGGCTGGAGGTGGATGTAGTACCCCGGGGCATGCGCATCTTTGCCCAGTTCGTGGCGGAACTGCATGCCGGTGTTGATCTTGTAGGGCGTCTTGTCCTTGGAGAAGCGGGTATCGCGATGGATCCGGAAGAGCGATCCGCCCACCACCTTGGCGTCGGCAGTGAAGTGGGGGCTGATCGCAGCCAGCTTTGGGGCGAAGGCGCGAACGAATTCGAGAGCCGGCTCCTGGACCTCGTCGACGTAGCGCCCCTTGTTGGAGGCGAACCACTCGCGGTCGTTGTGGTCGGCGAGATCCTCGAGAAAGTCGAACAGGGACGTTGGAATAGTGGCCATGGTCAACCCTATCCCGAGCCTGGTCGGAGTTGCCGGGTGACAGGGCGGCAACAAGTCACGAGAATGCACGGGTGCCGTTTCCCAGGGCCGTCGCCAAGCTCAACAAGGTGTTCACCAACCGCGTGATGATCGGGTTGTCCGGTCGACCGCCCTTCGGCGCCATACGTCATACGGGAAGGATGTCGGGGAGGGAGCACCGGATTCCGATCAACGTCTTTCCTGCCGGCGACGACTTCGTGTTTGCGCTCACCTACGGCGGGGACGCCGACTGGGTGAAGAATGTGATGCACGCCGGCGGCGTGATCCTCGAGTACGCCGGCGCCGACATCGCGCTGGTCCAGCCGCGAATGATCACACCGTCCGAGGCCGAGCCGTTCCTTCCCGTGGGGGTCCGCGTCATGCTCCGGCTGTTGCGTGTCGATCAGCTTCTGCGCATGCGACGTGGCTGACAAGACGACGGTCCGCGAGCGCGCCTGGGCCGCCCTCCGGGAGGCCGGGGCCGCCCGCTTCCCCGGGGTCGAGGGTCGGATCCCCAACTTCGTCGGCGCCGAGGCCGCAGCGGCCTGCCTTGCGTCGAGTGACGAGTGGAGCCGGGCAGTGCACATCAAGGCCAACCCCGACTCGCCGCAGCTTCCGGTGCGCAAGCGCGCGCTCGCCGACGGAAAAACCCTGTACATGGCGGTGCCGAGGCTCGCCGAGCCACGTCCCTTCTGGCGGTTGAGCCTCGACGAGTTGGATGTGCCTCCGCACGCGGCAGCCACGATCAAGGGGGCTGCGCGATACGGGGTGCCGGTCGGGCCTGACGAAATGGAGCACATCGATCTGGTGGTGTGTGGGTCGGTGGCGGTCGAAGCGGGTGGCGCCCGCCTCGGGAAAGGAGGCGGCTACTCCGACCTCGAGTACGCGATCTGCGTCGAAGCCGGGCTCATCGGCGACAACACGATGATCGCAACGACCGTCCATCCTTCGCAGCTATTGGAGACCGGCGCCATCCCGGTGACCGAGCACGACTTTCCCCTCGACATGATCGTGGTGGGGGAGCGGATTCTCCGCACCGAGACATCGTTGCCACGACCTTCGGGCGTCCTCGCCGATCATCTCGATGCGGAGAAGCGTGCGAGCATCCCGATCCTGGCGAAGCAGCCACCAGCGGCCGGTGACTGACGGCGCAACATCGCACCGGCCCGGTGGGCTGCACTAGCCTCGATCCGTGCCTCCGATTCCCCGTTGGTTAGCCGTTTCGTGGATGGGTGCGGGCATCGTCGGCTTGATCTCGGCGCTCCTCGTGGGCTGGCTCGGCGCCGGATTCATCGGTTCGAGCACCGAATACGGCCTCGAGGTACTCGGTGTCACCCGAGACCTGCTTGCAACGGCCGGCAAGACGGCAGCCACGATCGACGAGATCACCGGTGAAGCAGCGAATGGCCTTGCCACCGTCGAAGGGTCGGTGGCGACAGGGGCCGGAACGCTGTCCGACGTCGCCGGCCTGGCCGATGATCTGGGGACCGTGGTCACCTCGGACATCCCCGAGAGTCTGGATGCCCTGCGCGCCACCATGCCGCAGGTCATCGCCACGGCAGGCGTGATCGATGGTGTGATGCGCACGCTCCGATTTGTCGGGGTCGACTACGACCCGGACGCTCCCCTCGACGATTCCCTTCGGGCGGTGGACGCCCAACTCGCCGTGATTCCCGGCGAGCTTCGTGCCCAGGCCGCCGACTTCGAAGCCGCCGCTGCCGGGATATCGGCCTTTGCGGGTTCGAGCGTCGACATCGCTCGTGAGCTCGGTGCGATACGCACGACGCTGGAGCAATCGACCTGGATCCTGGCCGAGTACGACGCCACGGTCCGGCGCGGCACGAAGGTACTCGACGAGCTCGAGGCACAACTCGAGGGTCAGATCTGGTTCGCCCGCACAGTCACGCTCGTGCTCGGTCTGGCTCTCGCAGTCGGCCAGACGGTGCCGATCGCCGCGGGGTGGTGGGCGCTCCGCAGCGGATTGCCGGCGGATCCCTGACGGTTCCGCCCAGCCGAGCGAATCAAAAGTACGGACTTTTGCGCACTACAATGCTCCGATCATGTTCTTCCGAAGCAAGAGTTCGATCGACGTCGAGGGTGCCAGCCGACTCCAGGACGAGGGGGCGATGATGCTCGACGTTCGCACCAAGGGAGAGTTCCGCGGAGCTCACGTTCCGGGTGCCACCAATGTTTCCCTCGAGTCGCTACCGCAGCGGAAGGACTGGATCAGTCGGCATGCCCAGGACCGCACCATTCTGGTGATCTGTCGATCAGGAAACCGCTCCGCCGGAGCAACCCGACAGCTTCGAGCGGCAGGCCTCGATGCGCTCAACGTCAAGGGGGGCATGCTCGCATGGCAGCGGAAGGGGCTTCCCGTCCGCAAGAGATGACCCGAGCAGGGTGACACCACCGTTCCGCGCCTCGATCGTCGGCCAACTCAGCCGTCGCCCAACCGTTGCGTCACTCTTGGCCCGCCTGGCTTGTACGCTCGTGTCATGGCTCGCCCATTCACCTCCGACGATCGCTGGCTGTTCAACAACGGAACACACGACCGGCTGCACGAGGTGCTGGGGGCCCATCATGATGGTGGCGATACAATCTTTCGCGTCTGGGCGCCCAACGCAGCGAAGGTAGCCGTCATAGGCGACTTCAACGGATGGAATCCCGAGGCCCACCCCATGCATCCCTCCGAGTCGGGGGTCTGGGAGACCACCATTGCAGGCGCTCATCCGGGGCAGACGTACAAGTACGCCATCGGCGCCGCCGGCGGTCAGATCCTCGAGAAGTCCGACCCGTTTGCCACCCACGCCGAAACACCGCCGAACACAGCCTCGGTCATCTGGGATGTGGACTACGAGTGGCGGGACTCCGAGTGGATGTCTGGACGGCACCGCAACAACGGTCCCGATGCACCGATATCGATCTACGAATGCCATCTGGGCTCGTGGTCCCGTCAGCACTCGATGAACTACCGAGACCTGGCTCGTGGGCTGGCGGAACATCTGGTTCGGACCGGGTTCACGCACATCGAGCTGTTGCCGATCATGGAGTTCCCATTCGACGGATCCTGGGGCTATCAGTCGCTCGGCTATTTCGCTCCCACCTCCAGGTTCGGGACGCCCCAGGACTTCATGGCGTTCGTCGACACGATGCACGAGCACGGCATCGGCGTGATCCTCGACTGGGTGCCGTCGCACTTCGCGGTCGATGGGCATGGTCTCGCCTACTTCGACGGCACGCATCTGTTCGAACACGCCGACCCGCGGCAGGGATACCACCCGGATTGGGGCTCTTACATATTCAATTACGCCCGCAACGAGGTGCGCGCCTTTCTCGTCAGTTCTGCGCACTCGTGGCTCGACCGCTATCACATCGACGGTCTGCGGGTCGACGCCGTCGCGTCGATGTTGTATCTCGACTACTCCCGCCGCGAAGGCGAGTGGATCCCCAACCGCTACGGGGGTCGCGAGAATCTGGAGGCCGTCGAGTTCCTTCGACAGCTCAACGCCTCGGTGTACGGCCGGTTCCCAGATGTACAGATGATCGCCGAGGAGTCGACGGCGTGGCCGTCGGTGACCCGCCCGACCGACACGGGCGGACTCGGGTTCGGGTTCAAGTGGGACATGGGGTGGATGAACGACACCCTCCGATACTTCTCCCTCGACCCGATCTACCGAGGATTCGAGGACAGCCATCGGTTGCTCACCTTTCGCGGCATCTACGCGTTCACCGAGAACTACCTCCTCGCGCTCTCCCACGACGAGGTGGTGCACGGCAAGCGCTCCGTACTCGGGAAGAACCCCGGCGACGAGTGGCGGCGCTTCGCCGGCCTGAGGGCGTTGCTCGGATACCAATGGAGCCTCCCAGGAAAGAAGCTCGTGTTCATGGGCACCGAGTTGGCGGATCCATACGAGTGGAACCACGAGGGTGAGCTTCCCTTCTACCTTCTGGACTATCCGATCCATCGAGGCGTGATGGATTGGGTGTCGGAGCTCAACCGGGTCTATCGGTCGACCCCGGCGTTGCACGTCGACGACATCCGGCCCCAGGGATTCCAGTGGATCGAGGCCAACGACGTGTCACGGTCGACGTTGGCGTACCTCCGCTCGACCGAAGGCCATCCCCCGGTCCTGGTCATCTGCAACTTCACACCCGAGGTGTGGCACGACTATGTGATCGGAGCACCTGCCGGGGGGCAATGGAAGGTGCTGGCCTGTTCGGACGCTGCGACCTTCGGCGGCTCTGGGCTCGTCGGCGATGGGTATGACGCCGTGCCCGAGGGAACGCACGGCATGAGCCACTCGATCAGGATGTCGGTGCCACCGATGTCTGTCACCTTTTTGCAGCCAGCCTGAGCATCTCGGCCGGAATCGTCGGGTCCGGTTCAATGGGGCGGAGCCCGGCTGGCTAGGTTGGAGGCTGCGCTCGAGCCAGGAGGTTCACGACATGGTCGCCAGCACCCTTCCCCGAGACGTTCTCGGAATGGTGCTCGCCGGAGGGGAAGGAAAGCGGCTGATGCCGCTCACCCGCGACCGGGCCAAGCCGGCCGTCCCCTTCGGCGGTCACTATCGGTTGATCGACTTTGCACTGTCGAACCTCGTGAACGGGGGCTACCGCAAGATCGTGGTACTCACGCAGTACAAGAGTCACAGCCTCAACGTCCACCTCGCTCGCACCTGGCGGATGTCGACGCTGCTCGGCAACTACATCACGTCGGTGCCCGCACAGATGCGCATGGGCAAGCGTTGGTTTCTCGGATCGGCGGATGCCCTGTTGCAGAACATCAACATCATCGAAGACGAAGAACCTTCGTACATCTTCGTCTTCGGCGCCGATCACATCTACCGCATGGATCCGCGCCAGATGCTGGAACACCACCTGTCCACCGGTGCGGGCGTGACCGTCGCAGGGATCAGGGTCCCGCTCGCCGAGGCACCCGCGTTCGGCGTGATCGAACGCGGATCCACCACGAAGATCGAGCGATTCCGGGAGAAGCCCTCGGACCCCAAGCCCATCCCAGACGATCCGCAGACCGCGCTCGTGTCCATGGGCAACTACATCTTCTCCACCGACGTTCTGCTCGATCTGCTTCACCGTGACTCGTTGAAGGACGATTCCCGCCACGATGTGGGTGGCGATCTGATCCCGACGTTGGTCGACGACGGCGAGGCTCACGTGTACGACTTCACCGGGAACGAGGTACCGGGGGTGACCGACCGTGAGCACGCCTATTGGCGAGACGTGGGAACGCTCGACTCGTACTTCGAGGCACACATGGATCTGGTGTCGGTCGACCCCGTGTTCAACCTCTACAACGACGACTGGCCCATCTACACGAGTTCGTACACCGCACCGCCTGCAAAGGTGGTTGCCGTGGCCGAGTATGGAGCGGGGGACGTCGCAGACTCGCTTCTCTCGAACGGAGTCGTGATCTCGGGCGGGTTCGTGCGCCACTCGGTCCTCTCTCCGTGGGTGAGGGTCGAGCCAGGCGCGGTGGTGGAGAACTGCGTGGTTCTGGAGAACGTGACGATCGGTGCCGGGGCCCGAGTCCGCAACGCCATCCTCGACAAGAACGTGGTGGTGTCGCCGGGCGCTTCACTCGGATACGACGCTGAGGCAGATGCCCAGCGCCATCTGGATGCCTCGGACAAGGGAATCCTGGCGGTGCCGAAGAGCAAACGGCTGGATTGACGGTCCGCAGGTTCCCACCACGTGTCGACCCGGATCGGTCGCCCACGGCGTCGGCCGTGCGCGACCCCATCATTGTCCTGTCGCGCGACGGTGCGACACGGGTGCCTTCCCTGTCGTCATGGGTGTGAAGTTCCCCCTGCTTCGCCTTCGGCGAATCAGTCCGCCGGTCGCCTGCGGCGACCTAAGCGAGTTTGCTGCGCAAACCCGACCCAACACCACACGAGCCGTGTGGCCCGATCGTCGCCCCACTGGTCAACCGTGATGTGTGTCCAGCGGTTGTGTCCCCCCGCTGGGGGGACTGGCCGCCGCAGGGAGCCAGGGGGGATTCCGCCTTTGACGTCTCGCACCAAGGCCCTGGGCAGGCGGCTCATCCTCCTTCACCTCACTCCTTCACCGGAAGGTACGAGCCGTCACGGGATGCTCCTGAGCACGACCACCGCGAAGCCGGCCACGTCCACGGCGCCCTCGACCGGACCGGGCTCTGTGGTGGCCAGAGCAGTGTCCAGTGCGAGCTCCCACCGGATCGAACCGAGCTCGGTGGGAAGGGTGAACTCGAGCTCTTCCGCATATGCGTTGAACAGCAGCAGGAAGTCACGATCTGAGGCCACTCCGGTCGCAGTGTGGATTGCGTCACCGGCGAGGAACAGTGCGACCGACCTGGCGAATGGTGCCTGCCAGTCGTCCTCCGCCATGCCCCTGCCGGCGGGAGTAAACCAACCGACATGGTCCTCTCCCGGACTGGCGTGTTCGTGGAGCCAGGCGGTCCGGCGAAAGGTCTCGTGGCGGCGACGGAGCGCAACGACCGTCTGCGTGAAGGCGAGCATGTCTCGGTCGATGTCGGCCCAGTCGTACCAGGAGGTTTCGTTGTCCTGGTTGTAGGCGTTGTTGTTGCCGTTCTGAGTGCGTCCGATTTCGTCGCCACCGAGGATCATCGGCACGCCCTGCGACAGCATCAGCGTGGTGATCAGGGACCGCCGTCGTCGATTGCGCATCTCGATGATCTCTTGCTTGGTGGTCGGCCCCTCGACACCAGAGTTCCAGGAGAGGTTGTTACGGTGACCATCCTGGTTGTTCTCGCCATTGGCGTGGTTGTGTCGGCGTTCGTAGCTCACGAGATCCACGAGCGTGTAGCCGTCATGACTGGTGATGAGGTTGATCGAGGCGGTGGGGTTGCGCTCGGATGCCTCGAACACGTCTGAGCTGCCTGTGATCCGGGTGGCGAACTCGGCGAGTGTTCCCTCGCTCCCCTTCCAGAACGACCGCACCGCGTCTCGATACTTGTCGTTCCACTCCGACCACGACTCGGGAAACCCGCCGACCTGGTAGCCGCCGGGCCCAACGTCCCATGGCTCGGCGATCAGCTTTGCGTTGCGAAGAATCGGGTCTTGGGCGACCGCGCCCAAGAACCCCGACAGCCGGTCGTAGTCGTGATGAGTCCTCCCGAGCACGGTTGCCAGGTCGAACCGGAAACCGTCGACGTGCATCTCCTGGACCCAATAGCGGAGGCTGTCCATGACGAGCGTCAGCACGTGGGGATCGGCGATGTTCACCGTGTTGCCCGTGCCGGTCCAGTTCAGGTAGCGCGACGCGTCGGCCGGATCGAGCCGGTACCAGGCGCGATTGTCCAGCCCGCGAAAACAGAGAGTCGGCCCGAGGTGGTTCCCTTCGGCGGTGTGGTTGTAGACCACGTCCAGGATCACCTCCAGTCCCGCGGCATGGAGCGCCTTGACCATCGACTTGAACTCGGTGACCGCATCGTCGGTGGCTGTGTATTCGGAGTGGGGTGCGAAGAAGCCGATCGAGTTGTAGCCCCAGTAGTTGCGGCGCCCTGTCTGCAGCAGGTGCTGGTCCTGGACGAATTGATGAATCGGCAGCAGCTCGATGGTCGTGACACCCAGCTCCAAGAGGTGGCCGATGATCGCCTCGTGTGCGAGGCCGGCGTAGGTGCCCTGAAGTTCTCCTGGCACCCCGGGGTGCAGCTTCGAGATTCCTTTGACGTGGGTCTCGTAGAGAACGGAGTCTGCGAGTGGACGGTTGGGACTCGTCACCCCCTCCCAGTCGAAAGCACTCGAGACGACGACCGACCTGAGGGTGTACGGCGCAGAGTCGAGGGGGCTGGCGAGTGCCGGATCGGGTAGGAAGTGGCCGGCCAGGGCAGGCGAGGGTGTGACGTGTCCGACCATGTGACGGGCTCGCGGGTCCACCAGCAGCTTGTTCGGGTTGTACCGGTGTCCTCGGTTGGGCTCCCACGGGCCGTGCACCCGATAGCCGTACCGAGTACCTGGACCGACCCCGCTCAGTACGGTCTCGAAACGGCCTGGAGCGATCTCCGACATCGCATGTCGTTGTTCGGCGTCCTCGCTGTCGAAGACCGCCAGTTCGACCCCGTCTGCATGCCGGCTGGTGAGAGAGAAAGTGGTGGCCGACCCGTCCCAATGCGCCCCGTCGAGTGCCTCGTTCGCCTCCATTGGGGGCATGATGGCACGGGTTGGGCCGTCGTCATCCAGCAGACCGGCAGAAGCCGACGCGGGCCCCGGATCGATCCGACGTCTACGAAGTCGGATCGATCCGGGCCATCCCCAAGTCGATCATCGGCAGCGCCGACGAGGGAGAACGTCGACCTGATCAGCGAACTGATGCACGGTCGGGTGCCGCATTGGCCGCACCTGACGTTGTCAGCGTTCCCCCTCAGCCCAGCGTCAGCTCCTGCACGGTCTCCAAGTGCGCCTGTTGCAGCGCACGGGCGAGAGTCCTCTGTTGCCATGTGAGACCCCCTGTGATCTAGCTGCTCTGAGCATGCACGATCGGTGTTACACCAGGGTTTCGACCCCGCGAACAGTCGTACGTCTCGCAGTACCGGTTCGCCGATCGGCACCGCGCCGACGAGGTGAAGCCCTACAGGTAGTAGCGGCAGGCCCACGGCGCCCAAGGGCTCGAGCCGTTGGCTTGGTAGTAGCCGGCGAGCCAGGCAGCCCCGGCGATGTTGGCCTCGGGGTCGAACACAGAGGCATCGGCGAATCCGGCGCCCACGCTCGCCACCGCCCAGGTTCCCGGGAGGAATTGATACAAGCCCGAGGCACCGCTGTACGGGTTGGCCGCGCTCGGATCGCCCAACGACTCACATTGCATGATCAGCAGAGCGTCGTTCACCAGGTCGGCCGGGAAGTACGCGGCGACGAGAGAGCGCCACCGCTCCACCTCAGGTTTGATCGTCGGCGGCTCGGAAGGGGGATCGGTCGTCGTGGGCCCTGTGGTCGTTGTCGTCGTGGATTGGTCCGACGGCGGCGGCTCGGTCGGAGCGGTCGAGGTCGTGGTGGCGGTGGTGGACGGTGGCTGAGGGGGCGGAGTCGCAGTGGCACGCGCTCGTTCGACGTCCGACAGGGCGGAACGGTACGCCTCGTCGGCCGCCTGAGCGCGACGGTAGGCATCCGCCACGGCGGAATCTGCCTCAGCGAACAGAGCCTCGAGCTGAGCCGCCTCAGCATCGAGCTGAGCCTGGAGCCGCTCCACCGAGGCACGGTCGGACTGGAAGTCCGTCCTCAGGCGCTGTAGGTCCGTCTGGCGGACGGTCAGCAGGTCGAGCCGAGCGAGGTTGTCGGTCTGGCCGGCCGTGAACGCCTGGTCGACGACCATGGCCTGTTCGGCCGTGTCGGTCCCGACGACCAGCGATCCGGGCCGCACGACGGCTTCCATGTAGGCGGCGACGGCCTGCTGGCGAAGCTCTTGGGAGACTCCGACGGAATCCGCCTCTGCGGCGGCAAATGTCCGGCCCACACGATCGAGTTTCCGGTTCGCGGCTTCGAGCGCCGCCACTGCCTGCTCGTATCGATTCAGCGCATCGAACAGCTGTGCCTCGACCGCAGAGCGGTTGGCCACGGCATCCGAAACCACTGCGTACGCCGAGTCGCGTTCGGACGCAGCTTCTTCGGCACGGTCCTCGGCGTCGGCCACGGTTTGGGCGCGGGCAGGCGTCACCCCGAGCGGGAGGGATGAGGCGAGGAAAACAAGCACGATGAGGGCCAGCGCTGCCCTTGGGGTGTTCATGCGAGGAGTTGCAGGGTAATGAAGGTATGGGCACCTTCTCAAACCGATCTCGCTAGTTCGGTGCGTGTCATATCATCTTGAGACATGTGGTCGAGACGCCAGAAGGCGGAGATTCCCTCTCCCGAAGACGCACTTGCAGGGCGCGAACAACCGCTCGAGATCTCGGGCGTGCATCATGTGAACGGATCGTCGATGCTGCCCCCGTTCCCGGATGGCTCCGAGACGTTGTACGTCGGGATGGGGTGCTTCTGGGGAGCAGAGCGCTTCTTCTGGCAGATCCCGGGCGTGGTCACGACGGCCGCCGGGTATGCGGGCGGAATCACGCCCAACCCCACGTACGAGGAGACGTGTACCGGGAGGACGGGGCACACCGAAGCAGTCTTGATCGTCTATCGCCCCGACGAGGTCGACATCGACACCCTGCTGAAGGTGTTCTGGGAGAACCACGATCCCACCACGCTCAACCGCCAGGGCAACGATGTGGGAACCCAATACCGGTCCGCCATCTACACCACGACCGAAGCCCAAGACCAGGCGGCGGTCGAGTCTCGCGACCGCTATCAGCAGGCGCTCACCGACAGCGGCTTCGGCACCATCACGACAGAGATCGCCCCAGCCGGGCCGTTCTACTACGCCGAGGAGTACCACCAGCAGTACCTGGCGAAGAACCCCAACGGCTACTGCAATCACGGCTTCTGCCAGGTCGCGTACGCCTGACAGATCGAA
The DNA here is from genome assembly GCA_963792365.1 of uncultured bacterium. Classification (GTDB taxonomy): domain Bacteria; phylum Actinomycetota; class Acidimicrobiia; order Spongiisociales; family ZC4RG35; genus JAOUGY01. Next base: position 184,969 of record CAWBVW010000004.1, on the reverse strand, counting down.
CCCAGGGTTAAGGTCCGCCATAATGGCGGACCACCGCCCAAAGAACGACCGGCTCCGCTCAGCCTGACGCTCCAGTCACCTCCAGGACCCGTGCCACGACCTCGGCCGGTTCGAGGAACAAGTCGAACTCCGCCTCGATGTCCGGCGTGATCCCGACCGCCCCGAAGTCGGTGCCGCTGGGTGTGGTCCATCTGGCGATGGTGAGCTTCATGGCTCCGCCGTTGCCGAGCGGAAAACGCTGCTGCACCGTGTTCTTGCCGAACGTGTTCTGTCCGATGATGGTGGCTCGCCCCGACTCACCGAGGACGCCGGCGGTCACCTCCGACGCGGAGGCACTTCCCTCGTTCACCACCACCCACAGGGGCAGATCGGGATTGGTTGCGAACCCATCGCCTGTGACCTCATACGTTCTGGTGTCTTCCGGTGACTCGGTGATCACCACGAGTCCGTCCGCCAGGAACTCGCTCGTGACCTCGATGGATGCCTGCAGGGCCCCGCCCGGGTTGTCCCGTAGGTCCAGGACGAGGGCCGTTGCCCCCTGGTCCACAAGCTCACGCACCGCCGTGTGGACCTGATCTCCGGCCGTGACTGTGAACAGATTGAGGCGTAGGTATCCCACATCGCCCACCATCTGCCACTCGGCCACGGGAATGTCGATCGCCTCGCGGACGATGTCGAACTCGACGATCCCGCCTTCTCGTTCGAATCCGACTCTGACCTCTGTGCCCGCCGGACCACGCACGAGTTCGGTGACTTCGTCGATGTGATAGCCCTCGATGTCTCGGCCATCCACCGAGATGATCGCATCTCCAGGAAGAACGCCGGCGCGTCGTGCTGGACTGCCTTCGAACGTGCTCACGATCACAAGGCGACACGTGTCCGTGATGGTGGAACACTGCGCCTCGACCGGGTCCGACACGGTGACGTCTTCGGCGTTCACCAAGGCGCCGATCCCTTCGACTCGACCTGATGTGTCGTCTTGGGCGAGCTGCAAGGCCTCGGGGTCGAGATAGGCGCTGTTCGGGTCCAGATCCCCGGCTATCGCGGTGAGCGCGGCCTCCACCCCCGTGATCAGATCGGCGTCGGTGGCGTCGATGGACTCGCAGATCGGGCCCGCAACGGGGTCGGTCCCAGGGCATGCGAGATCCCCTGTTTCGCCTCCTTGCGGCAGCCCTGCAATCCCTTCGAGACCGGCGTCGATCAGAGTTTGGTCCGAGATGTCGTCGACATAGTTCCGCTGGACCAGATCGATCGCTTGGCAGAGCAGCACGATGTCCGAATCCGAATCGGCGCAGTCGGAGACCGGCTGGGCGGTCCTCGGCGTCTCCTGTGAGGACGTGACATCGGTGGTCTGGGTGCCGGTGACACCGGTCGACTCGCTTGTGGTGCCGAGGTCGATCAGTGAACACGCGGCCGTGAGCACGGCCACGGCGACGAGGATGGACAGCTGGCGCATACCTCCTACATTCAACAACTCCTGGGACATTGTGCGACCCCCCTGGGACCCGCACCGCACTCGTATGCTGGCCGGGTGCGAGTTCGAGGTATCGACGGGAGGGGAGAGCCGTTTGACCTGTCCGCCCACGACGGTAGGTGGATGGAAGCCGCGGACGAGCCTGCGCTCGACCTCGAGGGCCTGCGCTGTGTTCCGGGACTGGTCGACGCCCACGCCCATCTGTCCGCCGACAGCCTCGACATCGAGACCGTCGCCGACCCCGACGAAATCGCTCGGCGCGGGATTCGAGCGGTCGAAGGTGGAGTGAGTGCCGCGTTGGACAAGGGATGGGCTGACGATCTCGTCCTCCACATGGTCACGGACGGACGCCTCGCCATGCCTCGCGTCGTGGCGGCCGGACGGATGGTGCGCTCCTCCGGTGGATACTGGGACGGGTTTGGAGAAGTCGTCGACGGTGAGCGTCTGTCGGGAGCGGTGGCGACCCTCGCCTCCGATCGGTCCTGGGTCAAGATCGTCGCCGACTGGCCACGCAAGGGCCGGGGCGCGTTGCCGAACTACGCCGAGGAGGAGCTGACTCGAGCCGTGTCAGGGGCACACGGCCGAGGGGCGAGAGTCGCAGTGCACACGATGGCGCCAGACGTGCCGAGTGCGGCGGTGCGTGCCGGCGTCGACTCGATCGAGCACGGGCTGTTCCTCACCGTGGAGGACCTCGAGATCATGACTCGCCACAGAACTGTGTGGGTTCCCACCATTCTGCGGATGGAGCAGGTGCTCGCCGAGATGAAGGCGGGAAGCTCCGGCGCCGAGCTTCTCGGTCGAGGGCTCGAGAACATTCGCCGGCTCCTCCCCGTGGCGTCGGAGCTCGGCGTCATGGTGTTGGCAGGGAGCGACCTTGCGGTCGGCGTCGCCGAGATCGGGCTGGAGGTGCAGGCCCTGATCCGATACGACTATCCGACGAGGAAGGCGGTGGAGGCGGCAACAACCAGCGCCTACTCCCATATCGGCCTCGGTCAGGGCCTTCACGTCGGTTCACCTGCTGATCTCGTCGCCTACGCAGATGATCCGTTCGACGACCCGGCGGTGCTCACGGCTCCGGTCGTGGTGGTCTTCGACGGACGACTGGTGTTCGACCGTCGGTGACAAGTCGTCACCCTTCTGCGCCGTTGGTTCTCCCACCGAGCTCACGGTCGAGCAGCAGCAGCGCCCCGCCGTCATCGCCGATCATCTCGAGCTGATCCACGATCTCGGAGACGGTCGCCTCCTCTTCCACCTGCTCCTCGAGGAACCACTGGAGCAAAGGAAAGCTGGAGGCGTCCGCCTCGTCGGTCGCCGCCCGATAGAGATCCTTGATGGCGGCGCTGACATGCTCCTCCTGGGCGAGAGCGGCCCGGAACACATCGACCGGTTTCTCGAAGTCCATGGAAGGAGCATCCGTTCCACCGATGTGGACGTCGTTGCCGCGATCGAGCACGTAGTCGAAGAACTTCAGCGCGTGGACTCGCTCCTCTTCGGCCTGGATCCGCATCCACGCCGCCATGCCTTTGAGACTGCGGGCTTCGAGGAAGGCCGCCATCTGGAGGTAGGCGAGGGACGACGCCAGTTCGAGTGTGATCTGTTGGTTGAACTGCCCTGCGAGGGAATCTGGCATCTTCATGCTCTCGATCCTAGGACTGGTGCCAGCCACTGGACTCATTCTCGCGATGGTCGTGGCACACGTCGTGCACTTGCGGTCGTAGGCCCGCCGGGCGCCATCGACTGGGGTCCACGCGCCCCGGGTAGCCTGCACGCATGAGTCCGTCCCGTCGCTCAGACGTCGCGCCTTTTCTTGTGATGGAGGTGATGAAGGCAGCGGCCGAGCGTGATCGTGTGAAGGGAGACGTGCTTCACCTGGAGGTGGGCCAGCCTTCCACTCCGGCGCCGGAAGCGGCCCGAGCTGCGGCCATCGGTGCGATCGAGTCGGATCGGCTCGGGTACAGCGACGCTCGCGGTATTCCCGAGCTGCGCGCCGCGATCGCCGCTCGCCACGAAGCCGTCTACGGTGTCGAGCTGTCACCGGAGCGCGTCGTGACGACGGTCGGTGCATCGGGCGGGTTCGTGCTCGCCGTGCTCGCGGCCTTCGATGCGGGCGCACGAATCGGGATCACCGAACCCGGATACGCCGCTTATCGCAACATCATCGGGGCGCTCGACCTCGAATTGGTGGGGATCGAGGTCGGCCCCGACACGGGCTACCGACCAACGCCGGATCTGTTGGATGCCCATTCGCCGCTCGACGGGTTCGTGCTCGCCAGCCCTTCCAACCCCACCGGCACGATGGTGTCACCGGCAGAGCTCGCTGAACTGACCACGTACTGCGACGATCTCGGTGTCACGCTCGTGTCCGACGAGATCTACCACGGCCTCGTCTACGACCAGGCGCAGGACACTGCCATACGACACTCGCAGTCGGCCATCGTCGTTCAGTCGTTCTCGAAGTACTTCTCGATGACCGGGTGGCGGCTCGGATGGATGGTTGCCCCCGAAGCGCTGGTTCGGCCGATCGAACGCCTCGCACAGAACCTCTTCATCTCACCTCCGACGATCTCACAGTTCGCGGCCCTCGCAGCCCTTCAGGCCACGGACCAACTGGAACAGAACGTCGCACGCTACCGCACGAATCGCGAGATCCTCATCAGAGGGCTCAGGAGCGTCGGGCTCGACCGGATGGCGCCCGCCGACGGTGCCTTCTACGTGTGGCTCGACGTCTCGGACATCGCCGCCGACAGCCAGGAGTTGAGCCGGCGCTGGCTCGATGAGATCGGTGTTGCCGTGACTCCCGGCGTCGACTTCGATCCCCACCATGGACACCGTTTTGTCAGGCTCTCCTATTCCGAGGCGACAGCCGAGATCGACGAGGCGGTGGCACGGATCGCGGGATGGATGTCGAGAAAGGGGTGAGGCGCATCCCCTCGGGAAGGTGTCACGCCCCTCCCTGGACTCTCTCGATCCACCGCATCGCAACCACTCGATCCGAGCCGAGTCGAGACCGCTCGAGGCCGCCACGGTGCGTAGGGCCGGCGGGCTAGTCACGGGGCCCATCTGAGCAATAGTCATGCATGTTCAGGGCTGTTTTGCCGATATGGAAACCGTGAGTGCAGGTCCAACCACCACCGGCGGCGAAGTATGGGATCGGCTCCGAGGAACCTCTCGGGACCGACGATGGGTGTTCACCCGTACTCATCGCGTCGCCGTGCTGGGTCTGGGCACTGCGCTGATTCTGCTGTTCCTGATTCCGATCGTCGATCGGATGCCCGCAGCGAATCTCCCGATCCAGCTCCCTTGGTACGTGCTTGCACCGATCTTCGCCATGGCGGAGCTCGCCGTGGTCCACATGCGGTTTCGCCGGGATGCTCATTCGTTCTCGTTGAGCGATGTCCCGCTCGTCATCGGGTTCTTTCTCACCGGCACCATCGACCTCGTGGTGGCGGTCATCATCGGCAATCTCGTCGCACTCACCTTCGTCCGCCGTCAACGCGGGGTGAAGCTCTGGTTCAACCTGGTCTGCTTCGCGGCTCAGGTGGTGGTCGGCCACGCCGTGTTCAAGGCGTTGATCGAAGGTTTCGATCCGCTCGGCGTGACGGGTTGGTTCGCAGCGTTCGTCGGGGTCGCTGCCGCCTTCGCAGTGGCCGACGCGTTGGTGACCGCCGCGATCTGGTTGACCGGTGGCGGTGTCAATCCCTCAGAGCTGGCGTCGGTCATCGGTTTCGGGCTCGTGGCCGGTTCGGTCAACACCGGTCTCGCCCTTCTGCTCGTCACGCTTTTCATCCTTCGCCCGGAGTCCGCCTGGTTGGCGCTCGTTCCGACGGCGATCCTGTTCATCGCCTATCGGGCATACACGAGTCAAAGGGACGAGCGAGCCCGAATCGAGGCGCTGTACGAGTTGACGTTGGCACTCCATGCAGCGCCGCTTATCGAAGACGCCGTGTCGGCCGCCGCATCCGGCGCCAGAGACTTGTTCGAGGCCGAAGCGGTGCACGTGATTCTCACGTCGGATGGTCCATTGAGCTACCGCACCGTCTCTTCGACATCGGGCGACGAGACGATGGTCCCTGTCTTCTACGATGCCGCTGCCGGGGTGTGGCCACGTCTCACAGGCGCAATGGAGGGTGCGATCCTCCGCGTCGACGACCATGTCGAGTGGAACGGATTGACGCCGTCGCCCGATCGCATGGTCATGGTCGCACCGCTCATGGCCGGTGAGCGACACAGCGGCTTCATGTTGGTCGCCGACCCGTTGAGCGCGGTTGGCACCTTCACCGATCGGGACCTGAAGATCCTTGAGACGTTGTCCGGGCGCCTTGGTGTTTCACTCGAGAACGGCCGTCTGGAGCATTCTCTGTCCGAGGTCATGCGCCTGAAGGAGCGACTCGAGGAGCTCGTCGCCTCCAAGGACCAGTTCATCGCCTCGGTCTCCCACGAGCTCCGCACACCGCTCACCGGAATCGTCGGGCTCGCTCAGGAGCTTCGGAACAATCGAGAGTTCTTCGGTCCGGAAGAGATGGACGAGTTCCTGGGCCACATCTACGAGCAGAGCAATGAACTTGGAAGCATCATCGAAGACCTCCTCGTGGCGGCGAGGGCCGACATCGGGACGTTGGTCGTCAAGCCGGTGGAGATGGACGTGGTCGAGTCGCTCGAACCTGTCCTCACCAGTCATGCTCGCAAGGTCGGCCCCGCCGGTCAGACCCTGAATCCGGTCCCGCGCGGTGCCACGGACCGTGCCCTTGCCGACCCCATGCGACTCCGTCAGATCGTCAGGAATCTCATCACCAACGCACTCCGCTACGGAGGCTCGAACATCTGGGTCGAGGTGGCCCGATGCGACGACCAGGTGGAGCTGCGCGTGTTCGATGATGGTGACGGCGTTCCGCCTGAGTCACTCGAAGAGATCTTCCAGCCGTACGGCCGGGCATCGGGGGGCCATGCGAACCCATCCTCGGTGGGGCTCGGGCTGTCCGTATCGCTTCAGTTGGCACGTCTCATGGGCGGGGACCTCGAGTATCGGCGGTTGGGTCCTCATACCTGCTTCGTGGTGTCGCTGCCGGCAGCCCCGGTCGAGGCACTCTCCACCCGCGACCGGTAGCGGGCGAGGATCGCCCCACCGCCGAGGACACCGACCGCCGCGTAGGCTACGATCGGCAGGTCCTGGTTGACGACGCCGTAGGCACCCCACAGCAACGACTCGATTACGATCGAAGCCCACGTCACGGGGGCAACACCTGTTGGTGCCGCCGATCGGTAGGCGGTGACGACTGCAGGCGTGAACTGCACGACGTACGAGGCCGCCAGCGCAACGCCGACACTGCGCCAACCTGCGACCGCCCACATGGCCACGAGCGTGGTCGCCCAAGTCAATCCGGCGGCGCCGCCGAGCCGATGGGCTCCTCCGGCGCTTCTCAGTGCCCAGATCACCAGCGAGTAGGAGATCGTCATGACGGCGGTCGATGGCACGGCGGCCCATAGACCCTGGGCGGAGAGATATGCGGTCCATCCGGCGTTGGTGGCCAAACCGATCGCCGGCCATGCCGACGACACACCGCTCGGATCCTTCGTCCTCACCAACCGCACGATCTGGGGGATCAGCGACCACCACGCGATTGCTGTCGCCACGATCACGAAGAGATTCGCCACGCCGCCACCATGGCACACCTTCTTCGGCTTGGGCTACCGCTTGGCGTCGGGGCCTGACACACTGTCGGCGATGTCGAAGAACCCGATCGACCGTTGGAGACGCCGAGTGGTCGCGAACACCACCGGGCTGTTCGCCCATGCCGACGATCCGCTGGCTAACACCCTCGACCATCGCGGTGACCTCGGGTTGTTCGGACCCGGCTCGGTCACGTGGGAGGTCATGGGGGATCCGGCGACATTCGTGGGCGGGATCCGGGCGCTCATGATCCAGGCCGCGCACCCCGAGGTGGTTGCTGGGGTGAAGGACCATTCGAGTTACCGCACCGACCCGCTCGGACGTCTCTCGAGAACCTCGAACTATGTGACCGCCACGAGCTACGGAGCGATGCCCGAAGTCGAAGCGGCCGTTGCCGAGGTTCGTCGTGCCCATCGACCGGTCAAAGGAAGGTCGCACCGGGATGTCGCATACACGGCCGGTACCCCACGGTTTGCAGCCTGGGTCCACAATTCGCTGACCGACTCCTTCCTCGCGGCCAATCAGGCCTACGGGCGTCGTCGTCTGCTCGAGGCAGAAGCCGACCAGTTCGTTCGAGAGCAGGCCGAGATCGGCAGGCTTCTCGACGCCGATCCCCTCCCGCAGACGGCTCAGGAGCTCGCCGATTGGGTCGCGAACCACCCCGAGGTCGGCGCATCGCCCGGCATGGAGGAGGCGATGGCCTTCCTGCAGGACCCGCCACTCGACTTTGCGATCAAGGCCGGGTACGTGGTGTTGGCGAAGGCCGCCGTTGCGATCATCCCCGAACGAGTTCGCTCGGTGCTCGACGTGAAGGTCTCTCCCGGATCCGAGGCGCTCGGTCGGGCCTCGACCGGCTTCCTGCGGTGGGCCCTGGGCTCATCCCCCCGATGGCGTATTTCGCTCATTCGCGCGGGCGCCGACGTCCCCGAACACCTCTTCAAGCAGAAGCTGCCATTCGAGGAAGCCAGCCGTTCCGCCTGAGACCCGCAACACGAGGGCGGATGCCACAATCGCCGGCATGCTGCGTCTCGAAACCGATGGGCCGATTGCGAACCTGCTCATCGATCGCCCCGATCGCCACAATGCCTTCACCGAGGAGATGTGGGCACAGATGCCCGGCCTGCTCGACATGGCAGCCGAGCAAGAAGCCGTCCGAGTATTGGTCCTCGAGAGCACCGATGCTCGAGTCTTCTCCGCGGGCGCCGACGTCACAGAGCTGAGGAAAGGGCTCGAGCATCCGGAGGGGGCCGACAGGGGTCTCGCCGTGATCCAAGCTGCGTTCTCGGCGTTGATCGAGTTTCCGAAACCGGCGATCGCCGTCATCCGCGGAGCGTGTCACGGAGGGGGAGTTGGAATAGCGGTGTGCTGTGACATCCGTCTCGGCGACCACACGGCGGGGTTCTCGATACCTCCTGCGCGCCTGGGCCTTCTGTATCCGTATCCCGCCCTCCGGCGGTTGGTGTGGCTGCTCGGACCCGGTCAAGCCAAGCGGCTGCTGTTCAGCGCACGGAGCTTCGACGCCGTCGAGGCCCGGGCGATCGGGTTTCTGGATCAGCTGTACGAGCCGGGCGAGCTCGACGAGGGTGTCGACCGGCTCGTGACCGAGATCGCCGCCAACGGCCCCTCGGCGGTCCGGGCCATGAAAGAGATCGTCAACCTCACAGAACGCGCCGCGTCCGAGGTGGAGCTCGTTGCGAAGAGGCTGGAGCGCGATGCCGCGCTCGGACCCGAGCATTCCGAAGGAGTCCGGGCCTTCCTCGAGAAGCGGCCTCCCCAATTCTGAGCCGAAGAAGGGCTGCCGAAGAGGGTTTTGGTGCACAAAGTGCGTGAATAGCGCACCTTTTGTGCACCAAAACCCCGTCCTCGGCCGCGATCGGAGACGACAACGATCTACACCTGTACGCGGTCGGCGCTCCGGGTAGCATGAACCAGTCGCTCCCAGCGGAAATGGGGTTCCGCTGGAAGCATCGGAAGGGACTGCGACACGATTTGTGTCGCAGGTACGGGGAACGTCCGGGCCGGGAGCGGATTCCGGGCGTAGGCAGGAATGGGAGTGGCGCATGCACAGTGCCTTGCTTGTTCGTCGCGTCGATGGCTCGGACCGAGTTCCACGTCGATCGAGGACTTCTCGCCAGCAGGAGGCCGGTGCGGCTACTGCCCGGCGGGTGTCATGGTGGCTCGTTGTGGCGATGGCGTTGGCGCCGCTGATTGTGCTGGCAGGCCCCGCGCTTGCCGACCCCGTGATCGGTCCCACTCTGTGGTTGACAGACGATGGCACCAACAGGGCCTATCACGTCAACCTCGACGGGTCCGTGATCCAATCATTCCAGATTCCCCGCGAGGGCGGCACGGCCAACTCCTCCGTGGCGATCGACCCGACCAATCTCACATTGTGGGGCGCGAACGAGAAGGCCAGCACGCCGGAGGCGCCCGGACAACTGTTGAACTACGACCGCCAAGGCAATCCGATCGGAACGATCCCAGCCGAGGCTTTTGGCGCCGTGGGTGCGGAGGGTGTTGCAGTCACCGTTTCGCCTGACAACGACACCCTCTGGGTGGTGGACTCGCCGGCGGGCAGCGCAATATCTGCCAACGTCTTCAACGTCAGGAAAAACGGGACGCTGATCTCGTCATTCCCCACTTCGCGCTTCGACCCTGGGGCTGCCGAGCCGCAGGCGATCGCATACGACGCCTACACGGGGACCCTGTGGATCACCGACAGGGAGTCGCTCACCGTCTACAACATCACCACCAGCGGCACGCTGTTGAGCAGCTTCAGCACCACCGGCGGCGCATTCGCCGCCGAACCGCTGCTGGACGTGCAGGGCATCACGGTGGAGTCTTCACGAGTGCTGTGGCTCACAGACCGCGTCACCAACAAGGCCTATCGGGTCACGAAGGACGGGTCGCAGATCATCTCGTCGTTCGCTCCGAACAACGGCTCGACTTCCTTGGGCCTCGACAACCTGACGGGCATCGCCTTCGACCGCCCTCCTGGTGATCTGGGGGCGGCCGAGGGGTTCAGCGTCTTCGCCTCGGCCGGATCGAACTTCAAGATGAAAGACGGCGACCGATTCACGGGGTTGGTGGGAGACGTAGCGCTGGGACCGAACAGCCAGCAGGACTTCGACGACGGATTGCTCACGGGAACCCTGGTGGTAGACCCATCCGCCGACAACCGCAACGGGAACGACGTGGTGATCTCCGGCGGGACCGAATCGAGGAATCTGTCCGAGGCGGCAGCCGATGCGGCCTACGCGGCGCTGGCGGCCTCCGTCCTCGATCCGATGCAGACCTTCGGTGAGATCAAGAACTCGGTGACGATCACCGGTGGCTCGGGGCTCAACGTCATCGCCATCCAGAAGATCGATCTCGACAATGCTGAGACCCTCACCTTGGTGGGACCACCGGATGCGGCGTTCGTGCTCAATGTCTCGGGCAAGTTCAAGCTGAAGGACGGAAGCGCTCTCGTCGTCGCAGGAGGGCTCGTGAGCGATCGGGTGCTGATCAACATCCTCGGGTCAGAGGACAATTCGATCGAGGAAGGAAGCACGGTGGTTGGCACCGTCCTCTCTCCCAACGCCAAGTTCAAGATCAAGGGTGCAGGCTCGATCCTCTTGGGAACGCTCGTAGGGGGCAACGCGATCAACCTGGAGGATGGCGGGCGGATTCGAGATGTTGCGATGTCGGCCGGCGATCTCGGTTTGGCTGATACCTCGGCGGTCCTGGGTCTGCCGGCAGCCAAGGTGAAGATCAGCGACAGTGGTTCCACCATCGCGGGCGACGTGGTCCTCGGTCCACTTTCGAAGCAGGAGTTCGGCTCCGGCTCGATCCTCGGCTCGTTGATCGTCGACCCATCGGCCGACAACAGCCGGTCGAACTCGGTCGTGGTCTCGGGTGGTGTGAGCGTTCAGAGCGCCTCCCAGGCGGTGGCTGATGCCGTCGACGGTTCCCACGGTCTGGCGCGTCTGTCGGCTGATCAGGTGCTCCCCGAGATCAAGGACACCGGGACTATCGTCGGGCACGCCGGTTTGAATGTGATCGAGAGCAAGAAGATCGAGCTTGAGAAGGGCGAGGTTCTCACCATCTCCGGTGGAGCGGACGCGGTGTTCGTTTTCAACCTGGACGAGAAGATCAAGCTCAAGGATGGTGCCTCGATCGTGCTGGTCGGTGGCGTAACCGCAGACAATGTGATCTTCAACGTCCTCGGCGACAAGGACTCCTCGGTCGAGAGCGGGTCGGTCGTCCGAGGGACCATCATCTCGTTGAGGGGCAAGGTGACGGTGAAGGACCAAGGTTCTGTTTTGTATGGCTCGGCCATCTCCGGGAACGAGGTCGTCACCGAGAAGAACGGACGGATCGAATAGCCGGAAGATCGGGTTTTGGTGCACAAAGTGCGTGGATAACGCACCTTTTGTGCACCAAAACCCGTCCTGGTCCGTGCGGCGGCGCTTTCAGCTCGGTTGTGTGCTCGAGGTCCGGAAGCGCTCGACGGAGAACTGACTCGGGTCGACATCCAGATCCTCGGGGGCCGCGCCGTCGCAGATCAGCCCGGTGGCCAGCATGCCTGCCGCCGGGGCGGTCTGGATCCCTGTGCCGCCTTGGCCCACCAGCCAGAAGAAGCCGGCGGTATCCGGATCGAAGCCGATGACCATCCCACCGTCGGACACGAAGGAACGTAGTCCTGCCCAGGCAGAGCGAACGGTGCGGATGTCGAGAGTGGTGGCCTCGTTGATCCGCTCGATCGCCATTGCTACGTCGAGTTCGTCGTGCCGGGCATCCACCGGTGCGCTGGGAGTCTCGTCGGCGGGCGAACACAGAAGCTGGGTCCCGTCTGGCTTGAAGTAGAAGTCGTGGTCGACGTCGACCACCAGCGGCCACCCCTTCCACTCCTCCCGTCCCGGGACCATGAAGGCGGTTCGGCGCTTCGGCACGAGCCCTACCGGCTCGAGCCCCGCTTGCTGGGCCACCGTGTCCCCCCAGGCTCCAGCCGCATCCACGATCACGTCGGCCACCAGCTCAACGCCTCCGGCAGTCACCGTCCAGACATCGCCGGTCCGAACGAGCTTGGTGACAGGAGCCGAGGTCCGGATCTCACCACCGGCCCGTCGGGTTCCGCGGACGAACACCTGATGGATCGACGAGACATCCATGTCTGCTGCGTCCGGTTCCCACAAGGCGCCTGCCAGACGCTCCGGGCGAAGCACATCGACCCGCTCGGCCGCCTCGTGTCCGGAGAGCTCCTGGATGCCGGTCCCGGATGCGAAACCCTCAGCTGCGACATCTGCCAGGTGCTCCATCTGATCGGGCCGGGCGATCGTCAGTGCCCCTCGCGGCGACAGCAGCGGTCCGTCGGCGAGGCCTTCGGGAGGTGACTCGAAAAACCGGCGCGACGCCTTCGACAGCTCGCGTATCGACAGGTGGCCGTAGTTCTCGAAGTAGAGCGCAGCCGATCGACCGGTCGTGTGATAGGCGAGGGTCGGTTCCCCCTCGACGAGCACGATCTTGCGCCTGGGGGCGAGGAAATGGGCGACCGCCACGCCGGCGATCCCTCCGCCGATGACGCACACATCGAAGTGTTCCATGACTCGACGATAGGCTGCACTTCTCATGCCAGGTCCGCTTGCTCTGCTCGGAAGTGGTGAGTTTCTTCCGGTGATGGCGGAACTCGATCTCGAGCTGCTCGAAGGTCGACCTCACCGGGTCGTTCACCTGCCTACGGCTGCGGGTCTCGAAGGACCCGACCGGATCGGCCATTGGGCGGATCTCGCTCGCGATCACTACGGCCGGCTCGACGTGTACGTCGAAACGCTCGACGTCGTCGATCGGTCCGGCGCGGAGAGGACCGACTTCGCAGAAGATATCTCCGCAGCAGGAATGATCTTCCTGTCGGGGGGGGACCCGCATCATGTCGTCGAGACCCTGGTGGACACGCCCGTCTGGGCTGCGGTCGTGGCCGCATGGCTGGATGGCGCAGCCTTGGTCGGCTGTTCTGGCGGAGCGATGGCGATCGGAGCCGTGATTCCTGCCTTTCGGCGCTCTGCGGCGGAGGCTCTGGGCTTGCTGCCGGAGATCTCGGTGATTCCGCACTATGACCACTTCGGCCGGTTCATGCAGCCGGTCCTCCGGATGCGTGACCGGGACGTGACCCTGGTGGGAATCGACGAGAACACGGCCATCCATGGCGGTCCGGATCGGTGGACGGTGTACGGGGCGGGTTCGGCCCACGTCATGCGCTCCGGCCGATCCGTCAGCTACGCCAGGGGCGAGCAGCTCACCCTTCCCTGAGCCGGCGCCCGAAAGCTCATTTCTTGTGGCGGATCACCTCGACGCGCGCGATTCGACGTCCGCGGACGGCGGTCACCCGGAACACGTGATCGTGCCACTCGACCCGGTCTCCCACCTGAGGGAGCCGGCCGAGAAGGGCGAGCACCACGCCCGCCAAGGTGTTCGAGTCGGCTCCTTCGACATCGTCGCCCAACAGCTCCTCGACGTCCTCCACCGGCAGAGAGCCATCGACGGACCATCGTCCTGGTGAGAGCTCGATCACGTCGTCGCTGCTCGGCTGTTCGGTGATCGAACCGAGGAGCTCCTCGGCGATGTCTTCAACCGTGACGAGACCGGCGGTCCCTCCGTACTCGTCGACCACCACGGCCATGTGTATCCCACTCGTCTGCATCTCGGTCAGCAGGTCGAGCACCCGTTTGGATTCCGGCACGACCAGCGTCTCCTCGGCGAGGCGGGATACGGGTAAGGCCTTGCGCCGTTCCTCCGGAACGCCCACGAGGTCACGGAGCCGAACCATTCCGTCGACGTTCTCGAGGCTGCCTTTGTACACGGGTAGGCGCCGATGCCCTGACTCGAGGGCGAGACCCAATGCCTCGTCGACCGATGTCGTCTCGTTCACGGCCACGATCTCGGTGCGGGGAATCATGATGTCGTCCACCTCGCGGTCGCCGACACGAAACGCCCGCTCGATGAGCCGAAGATCCTCGGATGTGATCTCGCCTTCGTGGGCCGCTCTGCCCGCGAGCATGCGCAGTTCGTCTTCGGTCACCGTGGGTGAGGTCACGACGCCCTTGCCCGGCATCTGCAGATCGGCGACCCACACGAGCACCTTGACGACAGGGCGGACCACGGCCTCCAACCACGACAGCGGGAACGCCAATGCAAGGGCGACGCGATCGGCGTGGCGGACCGCAAACGTCTTGGGAATTGCCTCGGAGTAGATGAACAAGACCACCGTGAGCACGACCGACGAGACCGTCACGCCGAGACCACCCGGGAACCATCGCGAGGCGAGGATGCCTGCGATGGTGGCAGCAAAGATCTGGCTGAGCAGCGCCACCAAGAGGATGGCGTTCAAGACCTCCGACAGTCGGTCGGCGAGGGCCGCGAGTCGGCCTGCGCTCCGGCTGCCCTCGGCGGCAAGCGCTTCGGCACGAACGGCGGGCATCCTCAGGAAGGCGGTCTCTCCGGCCGCCACGAACACCGAGAGCCCGAAAGCCAGGAAGAACAGGGCGATGAGCGGGATGTCAGCTTGCGTCATCCACAGGTCCTTGTGAGCGGGTGCCCGTCCCCATGCCGCCCGCCCGCCTCATGGCATCCCAGAGCTTGTCCGGCGTAACCGGCATGTCGATGTGGCGAACACCGAGATGTGCCACGGAGTCGAGCACGGCACCGTATACGGCAGGTGTCGATCCGACGGTTCCGGCTTCGCCCACGCCCTTCACGCCCAACGGGTTCGAGGTCGAGGGAGTGATCGTGTGCAGGAGCTCGAACATCGGCAGCGTCGCCGCCGTCGGGAGGAGGTAGCCGGTCAGGTTGCCGGTCAGCGGATTCCCGTCCTCGTCGTAGCGGAACTGCTCGTACAGAGCCTGACCGACGCCCTGTGCGATACCGCCGTGGATCTGACCGTCTAGGACCACGTGGTTCACGATGTTTCCGGCGTCGTCGACCGCCACGTGTCGAATGAGCTTCACGTCGCCCGTTTCGGTGTCGACCTTCACAACAGAGACGTGAGTCCCAAACGGGACGCTCGCATGCTCTTGCTCGTAGGTGTCGTCGACCCGAAGCCCCGGCGTCATGTCAGGCGGCAGGTTGGTAGGGTCGGACGCCAGCTCGGCAAGCTCTCCCCACGTGCGGCCGCTGTCCGGCACCCCGGCGATGCCGACTCGTCCGTCGTCGAACAGCACCACGTCGTCGATCGAGGCCTCGGTCAGGTGGGCGACCAGGTGCCGTGCCTTCTCGAGCACACCCTCACTCGAGCGGTGAACCGCGGACCCGGCCATCTGGAGTGAGCGGGATCCCATCGTGCCTCCGCCACGCACCACGAGGTCCGTGTCGGCCTGTACGTACCTGATGTCCTCGAGGGGGATCCCGAGGATTCTCGAGGCGAGCTGGGGGAAGGTCGTCTCATGACCGTGACCATGTGAGAGGGCGCCGGACGAGACCGTCGCAGTTCCGTCGGGGTGCACCTCGACGGCACCCCAGTCCTTTCGCCCGCCGGGAGCCGTCACCTCGACATAACTTCCGATGCCGATCCCGAGTTGGATGCGATCGCCCCGACCACGTCGCTCCGCCTGCTCCTTTCGCACGGCCGTGTAGTCGACCTTCTCCAGGGCGAGATCGAGTGCTTGGAGGTAGTCGCCCGAGTCGTACCGTTCCCCGGTCGCCGTCACCCAGGGGAAAGCCCCTGCCGCCCGGAAGTTCCGTCGCCGTACCTCGGCCGGATCCATGCCCAGCTCTGCCGCCACCGCGTCCATCGCCCGTTCGAGAGAGATCGTCGCCTCGGGGCGACCAGCGCCGCGGTAGGCATGCACCGGTGTGGTGTTGGTGACGACGCTGCGACCGTGGTATTCGATCGCGGGAATGTCATAGGGGCCCGACGACATTCGTCGGGTGAAGTTGGGCATCTGCGTGCCGAAGACCGGGTAGGCGCCACAGTCCTGGATCACGTGATAGCGGATCCCGACCACCCTTCCGTCGCGTCGCGCCCCGACCTCGACGCGATGATGCTGGGCCCGCCCGTGGTTCATCGCCAGCATGTTCTCGGTGCGTGACTCATCCCAACGGACCGGTCGTTGGAGCTTCATGGCCAATTGGGCGCACAACACATGTTCGCGATACGTGTAGATCTTCGCTCCGAAGCCCCCGCCCATGTCGGGCACCCTGACCCGTATCAGAGAGCGATCTATGCCGAGCGCACTGCTGATCACGTTTCGGGCGCCGTGGACCTGTTGGGCTCCGAGCCGGATGTCGACGCCGCCTTCCGGCGTGGGCACCGCCAGGGCGTTGTTGGTTTCGAGGGGGATGGCTGCGATCCGCTGATGGGCGATCTCGAGCTCGACGATCACGTCGGCGTCGGTGAGCGCGCCGGGTGCCTCCTGGTCGAACGCCGCTACGACGTTGCTGCCGTGATCCGGAAAGAGGAGGGGGGCGCTCTCGGCCAGCGCACTGTGGGGCGTCACCGCCACCGGGAGGGGATCCACCTCCAGCCACACCGCTTCGGCAGCGTCGATGGCCTGCTGCTCGGTGGCCGCGACCACCACGGCCACGATGTCGCCCACGAACCGGACCCGGTCCGAGGTCACGAGATCGACCAGGGTGTCGTCGGTTTGACCGGCGAAGTCCACCGGCATCGTTCCGGGCAGATCGGCCGGGCCGTACACGCCGATGACGCCGCGCATCGCTGTGGCGTCCTCGATGTCGAGCGAGATGATCGTCCCGTGGGGCATCTGCGACCGCACCGGCACCATCCACACCTCGTCCTGGATATGGATGTCGTTCATGTACTGGCCCTCGCCGCGAACGAATCGCGGGTCCTCGACACGTTTGACGGATGCGCCCAGAATGGAACCGCTGACGGCGGTGGGTTGCTCGCTCATGGACCGCGATGGTAGATGTGACGGCGTTCACGTCGGATTCCGGAACCGTCATGGCTTCGATTGCGTCCAACCTCCAAGCACCGAGCCGTCGTCATCCTCACGATCCTCTTGTCAGCCTGGGGTGGAGGGTTCAGACGTAGCGTTCTCGCAGCCTGGACGAGGCATAGTCCATGCTGGCGACCACCACTGCGATCGCCAGCATCTGGACGGAAGCGGCCCGATAGTTGAGGAGGTTGACGTTCTGTTGGAGGATGGACCCGATGCCGCCACCGCCCACGAAGCCGAGGATCGTAGACATCCGCACGTTGATGTCCCACCGGTACATCGTGAACGAGATGTAGGGCGGAACGATTTGCGGAACGACGGCGTAGACGATGGTCTGGAGACGATTGGCACCGGTGGCCCGTACCGCTTCGATCGGCCCCGCTGAGATCGACTCGACCTGCTCGGAGTAGAGCTTGGCCAGTGCTGCGGTGGTGTGGAGGGCGAGTGCCAGCGAGCCGGCGAAGGGCCCGATGCCGACCCAGACCACGAACACGATGGCCATCACGAGCGGCTCGATGGAGCGGAGTCCGTTGAAGAGCGTCCGTGCCGCGTAATAGATGCTCAGGCCCACATCGACTTCACCCTTCGACATCCCCCGCCAGGCGACGAACAGCCCGAGCACGGCACCCACGATGGCAGGGATCACGAAGGTGACGGTCTGGTCGTCGAAGCGGTAGAACCAGTCCACGACCTGTGCGCTCAGGACCGCCCACACGGCTCCGGCGGCCGCTCCGACGACCAGATTGAACGTCCGGAGGAGTGGCGCTGCAGTCCGGCTGCGGATGGCGTATCCCGCTCGTGAGGCGATGGTGGCGAACACTCCGGCGACGGCGATGGCGGCGATCACGGTGAGCGCAACCTCCAGGATCTCGCCCACATCCGCAAAGAACCCACCGATGAAGTCGAACGGCCCGAGACGGGGAGCGACGGCACCGCCAGCCAATTGGAGCTCTCTCGAGAGCAGGAGCAAGGCGACCAACCCGGTGACGCCCCCGAGCACCACGAGTCCGTTGCGGCGGATCCGATCGAGCCGAGTGGGAACGTCGGTGTCCTCTGCCTGGATTCCAGACCGAACTAGGAACCAGGCGGCCGCGCCGGCGACCACCAACCCGGCGAGGCCGGCGATCGCGGACTCGCCGATCGGCTCCACCAATCGCACCACGAGCCGGGAGAGGGCGATGCCGGCGGCGGCCCCCAACGGAACGGCGAGCAGCACCAGTCCCAGGTTTGTGACAGTCACCGAGATCTCGCGCATGATGTTGCGTGCTGCTACGAAGCTGAGCGGCACGGCGAGGAACAGACCGGCGGTGGTGGCTATCAGCGCCAAGAAGACGGTCTCGAGGATCTTGTCCAACGTGATCTTGGCGGTTTCCGAGACCCGCGGAGACAGCTGGATGCTGTCGGCGATGAAGACGGGTTGGGGTGCTTCGCCGGTGGCGCCGTCGTAGAAGGCGATACGCCACCCGTTGAGGTCGGACCCGGGTTGGCCCTCGATCGTCGCCGTTCCGTCGTCGCCGATGGCGGTGATCCGAGTGTCGGTTTCGGGCGTCTCGTCCTCCCCGAGTGGGATCGCGGTCTGTCCGTTGGCGATGCCCTGGACCGCTTCGAAAGGCCCGCCGGTTGTGACGAACTGGACTACTTCGCTGGCCGGGCTCACCAGTGCGGCGGCGGGAATGTCTGGGTTCCCGACGAGCTCGATACGTCTCGTCCCGTCCTCGCCCAGGATCGGGTTGTCCTCCACCCCGTTCTCGTTGGTGTCCTCGTACACCTCGATGCGGTTGCCCCAGCTGCCGATCCGTTCTTGGGTGACGGCCCACATCTGCTGGGGGTCCTCGGACGGACGATCCGGAAGCGTGACTTCGATCTCGAAGTTCCCGTCGTTGTCGGCCTCTCTCTGTCCAAGCCGCAGGGTTATGTCGAAGTCCGAGTTCGGGACGAACACCACTGCCACGTTCTGGCGGGGCTCGAAGCCACTGCCCGACACGGTCACGTTGTCGCCGGGTGCCGCACAGGCGGGTGTGATCCTGAGACTTGCGTTGGTCTCCGTCGCCGGGCCGCACGGGATGGCGATCTCGGTGGAAACGATCTCCTCCGAGGTGTCGTAGGTGACGAGCTCAGGGTGCGCCAGGGCCCGGAGAATGTTGGAGAGCGACTGCTGGCGGGTCTCGGAGGTGATGGTGTCGAGGCGGACCTGGGTGAACTCGAAGGCGAGTGCGTAGATGACGATGGCCGCCACGATCCCGAGGATCAGAGTCCAACTGCGGGGCTTTCGCTTGTGCGGAGGTCTGGGTGCGTCGGGAGGCGTTTCACCCAGGCGGGCGCCCTCTGTCGAGGATTCGCGCACCTCAGCCAACTCGCTCGGCCTCCTTGCCGTAGATCGCCTTGAAGCGATCGTCGTCGATCTCGGAGGGGAGACCGTCGAAGACGAGCATTCCGTCGTTGAGGGCGATTGCGCGGTCCGAGTAGCGGTGGACCAGGTCCAGGAAGTGCAGAGAGCACATCACGGTGACTCCATCGTCGTTGATGTGCTCGAGGTAGCTCATGATGGAGTGCGCCAGCACCGGGTCGAGGCTGGCCACCGGCTCGTCGGCCAGGATCATCTGAGGGTCCTGCATGAGCGCCCGGGCGATGCCGACCCGCTGCTGCTGGCCCCCCGACAGCTCATCGGCCCTGGACCGGGCTTTTTCCCGAAGTCCGACTCGATCGAGTTGTGCCAGGGCTTTCGCGACGTCGGCGGCCGAGAATCGGTTGACGAGACTGAGCGCGGGATTCGTGTATCCGAGTCGGCCGGCGAGCACGTTCGTGATCACCTTTGATCGATGCACCAGGTTGAAGTGTTGGAACACCATGCCGACCCGCCGGCGGAAACGGCGAAGGTCTTCTTGACTGGCGTTGGTGACGTCCTCTCCGTCCCAGAGGATCCGACCTTCGGTGGGCTCGATCAGACGGTTGATGCAGCGGAGCAGCGTCGACTTGCCGGATCCGGAAAGACCGATCACGGCCAGGAACTGGCCATCGGGCACTTCGAAGCTGACGTCACGCAAGGCGACGGTCCCGTTGTCATAGACCTTGGTGAGGTGTTCGACCTTGAGCATCGGCCAGTGGTGACCCTACTTCGGCGGTGGTATCGATAGAAACGGAGGGGTGGGGTTCGACCCCACCCCTCCGTGTTCATCGGTCGGTGTCGGCGTCAGCCGAGATCGCCGAGCTCGATGCCGAGCGCCTGCACGATGGCTCGAATCGAGTCGAAGTCGGCATCGGTGGTCGACGCCACGTTGTCCCAGCTGTACGCATCGAATGCCGTGGCGAAACCATCGGGGTCGTCGGTGGCGAAAGCCACCAGCGCGTCGACGATCTGGGTCTTGAGATTCTCGGGGAACTCGGGCCCGAAGGCGACACCGTCGTTGGGAATCGGGTCGGAGACCGTGACGATCTTCACCTTCTGGACGACGTCGGGAAGTTCCTCTCGGAGGTTGCGCCGGGCGTCGCGGACGACGAAGTCACCACACTGGATCTCACCGTCCTCGTTGATGGCGCAGCTCTCGACCGCATCGGCGGGGATGTCGGCATTGGCGGGTTCCCCGTCCCATTGGGAGTTCCCTTCGACGTCGGTGTACGGCGAATAGAACGAGGTTCCGAAGTCCGCTTCGCCGTTGTACACGGCGCGAACCGCTCCGTCGTGGCTGCCGGCTTCGAATTCTTCTCCGACCTCGATGCCGAGGTTCGAGAGCTCACCGCTGGGGACCAGGAAGCCGGAAGTCGAACCGGGATCGGGGTACGCCCACGACAACCCGGCCAGGTCTTCGATGGTCGCCACGTCGGAGTCACGGCTGACGAGATATTGCGCCCAGTACTCGGTGTAGCCGAACCGCTGGGCCTTCAGCTGGATGTCGACGCCGCACAGCTCGTTGGCGAGCACGTACGCCTGGGCCGGGATGAAGCCGATCGCCCCGCTCGGGTTGGCGCACATCTCTTCGACCGTTGCCGCATACGACGACGGGACCGAGACCTCGAAGGTGAGGCCGGTGGCGTTGGACAGGGTCTCTGCGAGCAGGTCTCCGCCGGCCACGATCTCGTCGGCGGACACCGACGGAACGAAGAGCACCTGGATCGGGTTGTCCGCCGATCCCACGCCGGCGTCCATCGCTTCGGTGGTGTCGGTCGCACCGTGGGTGGTGTCGGTCATGGCTTCGGTCGTCTCGGTCGAAGCCTCGGTTGTTTCGGTTGGCCCCGTCGATTCGCTGCCCTCGTCCTCGCCACCGCAGGCTGCGAGCACCAGTGCGAGCACCGTGACGAGCGCCATCAGGCTCAGTCGCTTCACTCGTTTCCTCCACGTTGATGGTGGACGGGAACCCGTCCGAACGAGAGAGTAGGTCGAATGACGTTGACCAAGCCAAACGACCGGCCGGCCGACAAGAACGGTCGGATTCTCGGCCCCGCGGCGACGTGATGAGCGGTCAGTACGCCGCCAACTTCAGGGCTGCCTGCTCGATCTTCTCTGCGCTCGGCCGGTAGGCGGCTTCCAGCGGAGGGCTGAACGGAACCGGCGTGTCGGCGCCTCCCAGTCTGATGATCGGTCCGTCGAGCGACTCGAATGCCTCCTCGGCGATGAGGGCCGCGATCTCAGCTCCCACCCCGGCAAGCCGGTTTGCGGCGTGCGCAACGATGACCTTTCCGGTGCGCGAGGCCGCGGTGAGCACAGCCTCGGTGTCGAGGGGCTTGAGGGAGCGCACGTCCACGACCATCGCACTCACGCCGTTCCCGGTGAGCCGGTCGGCGGCGGCGCACGCCTCGCGAACCATGGTGCCGTACGTGATGATCGTCAGGTCGTCGCCTTCTCGGACCGTCGCCGCCTTTCCGAGCTCGAGGACGTGCTCACCCTCGGGCACGTGACCTCGCGACGACCGGTAGAGCGGTTTGGACTCGAAGTAGATCACCGGGTTGTCGTCGCGAACGGCGGCGGCGAGAAGACCCTTCGCGTCGGCTGGGTTCGACGGGGCCACAACTTTGAGCCCAGGCGTGTGGACGAACCATGCCTCCGGATTCTGGGAGTGATACGGCCCCGAGCTGATCCCGCCATCCGACGGTGCTCGTATCACCCACGGCACCGCTGCCTGCCAGCGATAGTGGGTGGTGGCGGCGAACTGGACGATGGAGTCGAAGGCAGTCGAGATGAAGTCGGCGAACTGCATCTCGATGATCGGGCGCATGCCCATCAATGCCATCCCGGTCGCCATGCCCGTGAAGGACAGCTCGGCGATGGGAGTGTTCAACACCCGGTTGTCGCCGAACTTGGCCGCCAGGCCTTTGGTGACCTTGAACGCCCCTCCGAAGTCGCCACCGACGTCCTCTCCAAGGACCATCACGTTCTCGTCTCGTTTCATCTCGAGTGCGATGGCCTCTGCGATCGCCTCGAGATAGGTGAGCTCTCGCCCCTCGGAATGCTCTGCCTCCGTGAAGCCGAAGTTGTCGCCCGTCATGCGAACACCCCGTCCAGGAGCGTGTCGGGATCGGGCAGGTCAGCCGCTTCGGCGGCCTCGACGGCCGACTCGACTCGTGCCTTGGCCGCCTTGTCGAGTGAGTCGAGCGCATCTTCGGTGGCGACGCTCTCCGCCAGCAGCCGGCGACGGTGCACCACAAGCGGGTCGCGTCGACCCCACTCTTCGAGCATGCCTTCGGGGACGTACTCGGCGCCGTCGTGGATCGCGTGACCCAGCATTCGCATCGTGTCCGCCTGGATCAGATACGGCCCGCCTCCGCCCCGGGCGACCTCGATGGCGCGCCTCGCCGCTTCGAACACCGCTTCCACATCGTTGCCGTCGACCTTGGTGCCGTCGACGCCGTGCGCCGAGGCCTTGGACACGATGTTGATGGCACGCATCTGCTGGTGGAGCGGTGTCGAGTAGGCGTACTGGTTGTTCTCCACCACGATCACGAGCGGTGCGTCCCACAACGCGGCCATGTTGAGCACCTCGTGGAAGCCGCCGGATGTTGTGCCGCCATCGCCGACGAACGTGACGGCGACCCGGGGCTCGGACCGGTGCCGGAACGACATGGCTACCCCGAGCGCGGTGGGAAGGGCCTGGGGGATGTGGCTGATGAAGCCGATCAACCCGAGCGACAGGTCGCCCAGGCCGTGGAGGTTGGCGTCGCGTCCCTGCGTCGGGCCTGTGACCCGTCCGAGCAGGTTGCCGAAGATCCGCTCCGGCGCCATCCCGCGGACCAGGTAGGTGCCGAGGTCGCGGTGCATGGGCGTCGCCACATCGTCGCCGCCCATGGCCATGCCCACCCCCACCGAGATGGCTTCGTGTCCCCGCTCGCTGAAGGTCCCACCGACTCCTCGCCCCGACTTCCACATCGACACCATCGTGTCGTCGAACGCGCGGGTCAGGCTCATCCATGCGTACATGTCGGTCCGTAGGCGAGGCGAGAGCATGGCCTCACAATCTATCCGGCGACAACCCCCGACGACACCCCGACCGGGTTTTCGCGCACAAAAGGTGCGTTATTCACGCCCTTTGTGCGCGAAAACCCGATTCGGGGCGTCAGGTGAGGAGGAGTTGGTCGAGGCGTCGGCGGGCGACGACCATCCCGACCGACGCCATGGCGACGAGGAACAGGGTGTGGCCGATCATGCTCAGCTCGAAGATCCCCAGGGTGAATCCCCGGATCAGACTCACGCCGTGATAGAGGGGAGAGATCTTGGTGAACTGTTGGAAGAACTCGGGGTACACGTCCAACGGATAGAAGGTCGCCGAGAACAGGAACAGCGGCAGTGTCACCAGGTTGATCAGGTCGAAATCCTGCCAACTCCGCATGTAGGTGGTGGCGGCGAAGCCGACGGAGGCGAATGCCAACCCGATGAGGAAGGCGCAAGGGATCGCCATCACCGCCCACCACGACTCGGCGAGCCCGAAGCCCACCATGACCACCAAGAACCCCACCGAGTAGATCGCGCCTCGCATCAGCGAATAGCCGATCTCACCGGTGAGGATGTCGATCGGACGCAATGGGGTGGTCAACATGGCGTCGTAGACCTTGCCCCACTTGAGTTTGAAGAAGATGTTCAGCGTCGACTCGTAGACGGCACCGTTCATGGCTGACGCCGCAAGCAGGGCGGGTGCGATGTACGCGGCATATGGGATCGGGCGTCCGTCGACCGTCACGTCGCCGACGAGGGCTCCGACACCCACACCGATCGAGAACAGGTAGAAGACGGGCTCGAAGAAGCCCGAGACGATCACCGTCCAGGCACGCCGGGTCACCATCAGGTTGCGCTCGATGATGCGATGCCCACGAAGGCCGCGGACCAGGATCGGAGGCGTCGCCCTGAGATCGAGTTGGGATGTCACTTGATGAGCTTTCTTCGCAGAGTGTTTGCCGCGCCCATCCAGCCGACGGCGGCCACCCCGACGAGGAAGAGCGCATGACCCCACCACGGCCATGCGGATTCGGTTCCCAGCGCCCAGTTGCGAGCCCATTCCACCCCATGCCACAGGGGCGTGAGCACCGCCAGCGGCTGCATCCAGGTCGGCAGTTGGCTGATCGGGAAGAACGTCCCGCTGAACAGGAACAATGGGACGATCCCAAACCTGAAGAGGCTGGCCAGGGCGGCGTCGTTCTCGAGCGAGGCGGTGAACCAGGTGATCGGTGTGGTGAAGGCGATGCCGGTGATCACCGCCGGGACGATCGAGGCGAGTCCGGGACCGATGCCCACTGCGCCGAAGGCGATCTCCACGACCGCAAACACCGTGACGACCTGTGCGCAGCGGATTGTCGCCCATCCGATGTGGCCGCGCAACAGATCGTCGACGGTCACCGGTGTGGCGAGCGCGGCGTCATAGGTCTTGATCCATTTGATGCCGGCCATGAGCGTGTAGCTCGACTCGCCCGCGGCCGTCTGCATGGCAGTGGCCGCCAGCAACCCGGGCGCGAGGAACGCAAGGTACGGGAGGCCGTCGACTCCCGCATTCGAGTCGACGAGAGAGCCCAGCCCGACGCCCATCGCCAGCAGTAGGAGGAATGGGTTGACGAAGCTCGTGAACACCGAGGACCGCCACGTGTGGCGGTAGCGGCGGGCGTGAGACTCGATCACTCGCAGCGTGGTCGTCATGTCAGTCGACCAGCGTCCGCCCGGTGAGGGTGAGAAACACGTCTTCCAGTGTCGATCGCCGAACGAGCGTCATTGCAGGCGTCACCCGTTCGTTGACCACGAACAGCACCTTCTCGGCGTCGGATGTCGAGATCAGCACCCGATCCGGCAGTATCTCCTGGCTGTCTCCGATCCCGTGAAGCGTCTCGGGGGCATCATCGGGGTTGAGCCTGACCTCAACCACCTCGCCAGAGGTGTGGCCTTCGATGAGCTCTCGTGGCGAACCCTCGCCGACGATCGTGCCGCGATCCATGATGACGAGCCGGTCACACAGCTGTTCCGCCTCGTCCATGTAGTGGGTGGTGATGATGAGCGTCACACCATCACGCTTCAGCCGGTAGAGGCGGTCCCAAAGCACATGGCGGGCTTGCGGATCGAGGCCTGTGGTCGGCTCGTCGAGCAGCAACATCTCGGGTCGATTGATGAGCCCGCGGGCGATGGTGAGGCGCCGCTTCATGCCGCCCGAAAGGGGGTCGACCTTGCTGGTGCGGCGTTCGGTCAGTTGGGCGAACTCCAGGAGCTCTGTGATCCGCGATCGGACCTCGGCCCTGGGCAGGTCGAAGTATCGGCCGTAGATCATCAGGTTCTCCTCGACCGTCAACTCCATGTCGAGACTGTCCTCTTGTGGAACGACGCCAAGCCGGGCACGAATGTCGCGACCGTCTTTGGCCGGGTCCAGGCCGAGCACGGTGAGGTCGCCGGATGTGACGGGCGACACCGTTCCGATCATCTTCATGGTCGAGCTCTTCCCCGCGCCGTTCGGCCCCAGGAACCCGAATACTTCGCCGCGACGGACGTCGAAGTCGATGCCGTCGACCGCGGTGAAGTCTCCGAAGCGTTTCACCAGTCCGCGGGCATGCACCAGGGTCTCGGTCATCCGAACGAATGTACACGGCGTGCGTTCGAATCTTCGAGGCGTTTTCGTCGGCGGCCACCAGTCCCGTTCGGCGTTCGTTGCCGGTTCGGCTCTCGACGGGGCGCGCCGGTGATGCCCGAGTAGGCTCGGTGTCGTCACCGACCCCAGAGGCAACGTGTTTGAGACGATCCTTGCACCGATGGACCTCGAGGATTCATCGCAGGCCGGCTTCAAGGCGGCGATCGAGTTGGCCCGCAGCGTCGGTGGCCGGCTCGTGACTGTGGCAGTGCTCACCGGGAGCGACGTGTCCGCCGAATTGGCGACGCACGACGTCCCCACCAGGCGCAAGCAGGTCGAGCAACAAGCCCAGACCCGCATGGAACGTATGGTGTTGGAGCTGGCGCCGGACCTCCACGTGGAACGTCACGTCACGTTTGGGGATCCCGCCACCGAGATCCATGCGGTCGCCGATCGAGTCGGAGCCGACGTTGTTGTGATCACGATCAAGAACCGCTCGCGGGTCGGGAAGATGCTCATGGGAAGCAAAGCCCAGGAGATCATCCTCCAGTCGACTCGACCGGTACTCACCATTCCCAGAACCTGACAGCGCGGCGGTCGATCGAACGCCCGGCCCGACGGGGTAGCGTGCGGTCCATGCGTTTGGTGTTGGCCTCCGAGTCGCCGCGACGGCGTGGAATGCTCGAAACCCTCGGCCTCGATTTCGAGGTGCGTCCTTCCGGTGTGTCGGAGGCCCGGCATCCCGACGAGTCTCCGAGCTCGTTCGCCGAGCGGGTGGCGCGCGACAAGGCCCTCGCCGTGGTGGAGGCAGGCTGTGTGGTGCTCGCCGCCGACACGGTGGTGGTGCATCGCGGTGTGATGCTGGGTAAGCCCGGCCACCCCCATGAGGCCAGGTCCATGCTCGAGCGCCTGTCCGGTGATCGTCACACCGTGGTCACCGGCGTTGCGGTCGCTCGTTGTGAATCGGACACGGAGGTGTGGTCCGACACGGAGCGGACGGCAGTCCGGTTCGTCGAGCTGACGGACACGGAGATCGGGGCGTACGTCGACTCGGGGGAGCCGATGGACAAGGCCGGGGCGTACGGCATGCAGGGAGCCGCGGGTGCCTTCGTCGAATCGGTGGAGGGGAGCCCGTCGAATGTGGTCGGACTACCGATGGCGCTCGCCGTCAGACTGCTTCGTCGGGCCGGTGTCTCGGTGTTCGGTCAGACCTCTTGATCGACCTCGCCGGCGTCGATACGTTCGCCCGGTGATGACTGAAATCAGAGTTGCGTTTCCCGAGCTGGCCGCCCTCCGCCGAGCCCACATGCTTCGGTCAGAGCGGTCGGCGACGATCGTGCATCGGCGAATCGGCGATCCGGTGGCGTTCGAGCCCGGGGTCGGATGCCGATCACTTGCCTACCTGTGTGAGCGGTTGTCGTTGCGGATGGAGGAGCTCGCCGTTGCGGATGCCGATCTGGCCGCAGCACTGGACCGCTCGCTCGATCGGTATGTAGCGCTCGAAGCATCGTGAACCCGATACCGGACCCATCGGCGCTCCGGCGGGTCGCACGGGACCTGGCCACCCTCGGGGACCTCATCGCGGCGGACACCGATTGGCCGGCCGATGCGGATCCCCTGTTGTGGTTGGGACCGGGTTCGGCAGCGTACGCCGCGGTCCGGGCTCGCCTGGGTGATGCTCGTCGCCACATCGGCATCGACCTTCGGAATGCGGTCGGCGTCGTCGCCGAACTGGCCGTCTCGGCGGAGGTCGCGCAGGCGTCCGTCAGCCACTGGTCGGCCCGGCTGACGGCGGCCGAGAGCGTGATCGCCGAGGACCCCGCCGCCATCGAGATCGAGCGGCAGGCGACCGTCGGGATCGCGACGGCGGTGGAGGCATTCGATCGTGAGGATCGCCGAGCTGCCTTTCTCTTGGACTCGCTCTTGACCCGCCGACCGGTGATCCGGCTCGCAGAAGCCGCCGTGGCGCTGGGATCGATCGTGGCCTCCGACTCCATGGAGTCCGAGCTTGCCGCGTTGTCCCGGGATGCACGGGTGGCGATGACGCATCACGCCGAGGGTCGACTCACCGACGGTATCGCCAGATTGGAACGGTTCCGGGTGTATCTCCGTCTGCTGGGAGTGCGCGGGGTCGACTTCGCGATCATCGGAAGGCTGCGGCGCCATCGCGACCGGCTTCGTGAGTGGGCCGCGTCCGGCAGGGTCTTCCTCGCCTACTCGGCGGAGAGCGGTGGCCGGGTGGTCGAGGTTCTCGGACCGATCGACTCGGCTCGCCACATCGCCGTCGTGGTGCCGGGCGTGACGTCCTCCGAATACAACTTCGATGAGCGGCTTCGCCGGGCGGCCGCCGACCTCCAGGCCGCCGATCCGACCGTGGCCGTGGTGGCGTGGCTCGGGTACGACGCACCCGGTGGCGGACCGCTCGGCACCGGCCCCATCGCCTGGTCGGCTCTCGATACCGAAGTGGCCCAGGCCGGGGCCACGGAGTTGGCCGCCTTCGTCACCTGGCTCAGGGAGCATCGCCCCGACGCACATGTGACGGTGATCGGCCACTCCTACGGGTCCGTTGTGGCATCCATCGCCGCGGCCGAAGGCCTGGCGGTCGACGATCTGGTTCTCGTGGGCAGCCCGGGAGTGCCTCCAACGTCGGTCGCGTCGTTGCATCTCGCCCCCGGCGCCCGGGTGTGGTCCGGTTCGGCACCGTGGGATCCGATCGACGAGCTTTCTGCGCTGGCCGCGATCGGCGGAACATCGGATGCCGACGGGGACCCGCAACGACTGGTTCACGGGGCCAATCCGACCCACGCCTCGTTCGGCGCCCTGCAACTCGACTTCACAGGCTCGGTCGGTCACTCGGGCTATTTCGACGACAACGGCATCTCTGTCTTGTCGGCCGTGGTGACCGGCTCTCACCAACCTGTCAATCGAGGCGGGGCGGTCCGGCGGCGATCATCTGGCGGCGCTCCTCGGACGGAAGCTCCGGCGTCATCTGGTACCAGGTGACACCCGCATGGCGATACGCCGCGAGGTCGACGTCGGTGGACGGGCCGCCGATCACCACATCGAATTCATCAGACGTGGAGCGGTGCTCCGACACGTACGCCACGATCTCGGCCACCTCTTCGGGGGAGAGCATGGACATGTCGGCCGAGATCGGAAACACCCCATCGAAGCGCGCTGCGCGACGCATGGGTCGGCGATGGGGCCACATCCCCGCCACCCAGATCGGGATTCGGTCGGCGGGAACGGGGGCGAACCGAGTCTCGACCGCGACTCGATAGTGCTGCCCCTCGTGAGCGAACGGTTCTCCGGACCAGATGCCCCGGACGACCTCCAGACCCTCGTCGAGCATGTCTGCTCGGATGCGCTCGTCCGTCGGCTCGCCGAACGTCCCGAATTCTTCCTGGGGTGGAAACCCGATCCCGACACCCAACACGGTTCTCCCTCGTGTCAGTTGCTGGAGCGACGCCGCCTGGCGTGCGAGCACCCACGGCCGGCGTCGTGGCATTGGTGTGACCATCGGCCCGATCACGATCCGGTCGGTGGCCTGACCGATGGCCGCAAGCAAGACCCAAGGGTCGGCGACCGGCACGCCATCGGCGATCACGATGTGATCCCAGACGAAGAATCCGTCCCACCCGGCATTCTCGGCGGTGACAGCGAGGTCCACCATCTGGTTCGGATCGGCGAGATCGCCGAAGTTGGGCAGGTTGATGGCGAAACGCATGAAGGACCGAACCCTATTCGGTGGCGGCACCGATAGGCTCAACCGCCATGCCGCCAGTCTTGTTCGCCGAGGTCGCCTCCGTATCCGAGCGAATGGCTGCCACCCGCAGTCGCGTGAAGAAGGCGGATGAGATCGCCGGATTGCTGTCGAAGGCGGGAGATTCGGTGCCGATCATCGTCGGCTTCCTCAGTGGCGAGCCACGGCAGGGCAAGATCGGTGTCGGATACGCACAGGCCTATGGCGTGGAGGCGCCTCCCGCCGTCAAGCCGTCATTGACGGTCGAGGACGTCGACGCCGCGCTGACCGAGGTCGCTGCAGAACGAGGGGCGGGCTCTGCCGCACGACGGGCCGAGCTGCTGGGCGGAGTGCTCGAGAGAGCGACCGCGCCGGAGCAGGAGTTCCTCCGTCAGGTCTTGACGGGTGGAGTGCGGCACGGCGCCCTCGACGGGGTGGTGCTCGACGCAGTGATAAGGCGCAGCGGCATCGAGCCGGCCGTGGTGCGGCGGGCGGCGATGCTGTCCGGCGATCTGGGCCGTGTCGCGGCCCTTGCTATGACAGGCGATGTCAACGCGCTCACGGCGATCGGCTTGGAGGTGATGAACCCGATCCTCCCGATGCTCGCCGCCACCGCCGAGTCGATCGAGACGGCAATGGATGCCTTCGACGTGGCCTCGGTGGAATGGAAGCTCGACGGGGCTCGCATCCAAGTCCACCGCCGGGGCGGGGAAGTGGCTGTGTTCACCCGCAATCAGAACGACGTCACGGCCCGAGTGCCGGAGGTGGTGGGTGCAGTGCGCGGGCTCGAGGTGGAGAGCCTGGTGATGGACGGGGAGGCGATGTCCGTGGACGAGCAGGGTCGCCCGAGCCCCTTCCAGGAGACGATGAGCCGGTTCGGCGCCGACACACCGCGAGACGAGGTTCCGGTGCTGCCGTTCTTCTTCGACATCCTCCACCTCGACGGCGACGATCTCTTGGATTTGAGTCTCGCCGATCGACAGCAGCGGCTCGACGACGTGGTCCCGCCAGCGATGCGGATCCCGAGGCTGGTCACCTCGGACCCCGAAGCGGCGGCCGACTTCCT
Organism: uncultured bacterium; assembly: GCA_963792365.1. Taxonomy (GTDB): domain Bacteria; phylum Actinomycetota; class Acidimicrobiia; order Spongiisociales; family ZC4RG35; genus JAOUGY01. Next base: position 154,061 of record CAWBVW010000004.1, on the reverse strand, counting down.
GCGCCAGGCTCGCAAGCTCCGCCACGAGGGAGTGATGGTGAAGGACATCACATCCGTCTACGAGGCGGGACGCCGGGGTTCGTCGTGGCTCAAGGTCAAGCCGGTTCACACCCTCGACCTGGTCATCCTCGCCGCCGAGTGGGGCCATGGTCGACGAACGGGATGGCTGTCGAACCTGCATCTGGGAGCGCTCGACACCGAGAACGGCGAATTCGTGATGTTGGGCAAGACGTTCAAGGGTCTCACCGACGCCATGCTCACCTGGCAGACCGAACACCTGCTCACGCTCGAGACGAGGCGCACCAAGTCGACCGTGTACGTCCGTCCTGAGCTGGTCGTCGAGATCGCCTTCGACGGACTGCTTCCGTCACCCCGGTACCCCAGCGGCATGGCGCTTCGCTTCGCCAGGGTGCGGGGTCACCGGCCCGACAAGAAACCCGAGGATGCCGACACCATCGAAACCGTCCGAGCGATCTTCGAAGGACGCATCTGAGACGACCGGGAGCGTCGGCAGCCGACTCATCACGAGCCGGACGACCGAGACATCGTGGCGCGAGGAGCGACGATGTCACTACCTTTCGACCGACGCCGACGGAGGGCACGCGATGTCGTCACAATTCGCAATCGGTATTCCGGAGATCCCGGCAGTCGCTCCCATCGAGGTGCTCGAGTTCAATCGGCAGATCGAGGAGGCCTTCGGGAGCCTGCCACCGATGTGGGAGGTGGGTGCTCCTGCCGCCCGCCAGGCGCGGGAAGAGGGCAGATCGATCTTCGGACCGCTGGAACGGTCCGAACGGTCTGAGGATCTCGTCGCCGAGACGGATGGGGGACCCATCGACATACGGGTGATCCCTCCGGCGGGTGACAGTCGCGGCATGTTCGTGCACATCCATGGTGGTGGGTTCGTGGTGGGCGGCAACCACCACCACGATCCGATGCTGTGCCGGCTGGCGGACTCGACCGGTCTGACGGTGGCATCGGTGAACTATCGGCTGGCGCCCGAGCACACGTACCCGGCCGCGACCGACGACGCGGAGGCGGGTGCGCGTTGGCTGGTCGAACAGGCACCAGACCGATTCGGCGTCGAGGTGATCGCCATCGGCGGCGAGTCGGCGGGCGCCAACCTGGCTGTCACGACGATGCTGCGACTCAGGGATCGTCACGGTCTCACACCGTTCCAGGTGGCGGTGCTCCCGTACGGGGTCTACGACCAGCGGATGACTCCGAGCGCTCGCAGCTTCGGCGACCGGCCGGTGATCATCAACACGCCGATCATCGAATGGTTCCGTGCGCAGTACCTCGCCGGAGTCGACCTCGACGACCCAGATGTGTCTCCGCTGTTCGCCGATCTCGACGGGGTGCCGCCGGCGCTCTTCGTGGTGGGCGACGCCGATCCGTTGCTCGACGACTCGCTGTTCATGGCGGCCCGGTGGAAGGCGGCCGGGGGCAAGGCCGAGGTCGACGTGTGGCCCGGCGCCATCCACGCGTTCGACTACTTCGACTCCGACTATGGGCTCGCCGCTCGGGAGCGCATGCACGCCTTCGTCAATTCGGTGCTCGCCTGAGCGGCGCCGCTTCCGGCGGGTCGGTAGGGTCGGAAACCGAAGCGATGGAGGTATCGATGGACCTGTTGGATGGCGTCACCGCCGAGACGATCGAGACTTCCCGGTTGAAGACCCACGTGTATCAGTACGGCCCCGAGGACGGGATTCCTGTGCTGATGATCCACGGCAATCTCTCGACGGGCCGGTTCTACGAGCACCTGTGGCCGCGGGCACCCGACGGGTATCGATTCATCGCCCCTGACATGCGCTGTTTCGGACGATCCGAGGCGAAGCCGCTCGACGCCACCCGGGGCCTCCGTGACTGGGCCGACGACGCCCATGCCGTCATCGAAGCGCTCGGTGTCACACAGCCCCTGCACCTGGCGGGGTGGTCGACCGGAGGGTCGGCCATCGCCATGTACGCAATGGACCGCCCGGTCGCATCCCTCACCTTCATCGATCCGGTATCTCCGTACGGCTACGGCGGATGCCATCGTGACGGCACACCGTGTTTCCCCGACTGGGCCGGCACCGGCGGCGGAACCGGCAGCCCCGACTTCGTGGAGCGGTTGGCACGTGGCGACAGGTCGACTGAGGACCCGACCTCTCCGCTCAATGTGCTGCGGACTTCGTACTGGTCCACCGACCACACCGAACCTCGTGAGGACATCCTGTTGGACGAGGTTTTGTTGTCGACGATCGGCGACGGCGGGTACCCCGGTGATCTGCAGCCCTCCGAGAACTGGCCCGGGGTGGCACCCGGCACCTCGGGGATCCTGAACGCCCTGTCGGGCAAGTACGGCGGGTGGTCGGCCATCGTGGACCTGGATCCCAAGCCCCCGGTGTTGTGGACGCATGGGACCGCCGACATCGTGGTCGCCGACGGTTCGCCGTGGGAGATGGGGACGCTCGGTCAACTCGAGATGGTGCCGGGTTGGCCCGGGGCAGATGTCTATCCACCGCAGCTGATGGTCACACAGATCGGCGACGTGTTGGAGCGGTATGCCACGAAAGGGGGCACGGTCCGCGCCGAGAAGTTCGAGGGGTCGGGCCACGGGCCCTTCATCGACGCCGCCGAACGCTGGTCACAGGTCTTCTTCGAGTTTCTCGAGTCCGCCAAGTAGGAAGGATCGTCATGGACCTCAAGGGAATCGAACTCACCTGGCTCGGGCACGCCTCGACCCGGCTCCGGTTGGGCGACGGCACCACCATTCTCATCGATCCGTGGCTTGAGGGGAACCCGGCCTGTCCCGAAACCGAGCACTCCCAGGATCGCGTCGATGCGATCTACGTCACTCATGGCCACTTCGACCACGTGGGCAACACCGTCGCTGTTGCCAAGGCGACCGGAGCTCAGGTGTTCGCCATCCACGAAGTGGCGCTGTACCTGGAATCCCAGGGCGTGGAGACCACGGTCGGCTCGAACAAGGGCGGCATGGTCGAAGGACCGGGCGGCGTCCGGGCGTTCCTCACCGATGCCGTGCACTCGTCGGGCATCTCGGGCGACCAGGGTGTGGTGGCCGGGGGAGAGGCGGCCGGCTGGATCCTCGACGTCCCGGACGGACCGACGCTCTATCACGCAGGTGACACCACCGTTTTCGGCGACATGTCGCTCATCAAGGACATCTTCAGCCCCGACATCGCGCTGCTCCCGATCGGCGGCCACTACACGATGGGTGCCGGGTTGGGCGCCATGGCCGCCAAGATGCTCGGTGTGGAGTCGGTGGTGCCGATCCACTACGGCACCTTCCCGATCCTCACCGGCCGCCCCGAAGAGATGGCAGACGCATCGTCCGGAGCCTTCGAGGTCGTCTCGGCAGAACCGGGCCAAACCCTCACCTGAGTCAGCGCGCGACCGGCGGACTGCCTCGCCGAGGGTAAAGCAAAGGGGATTCCGCGTGGACGGCGGCCCCTTCTTTTTGCATTCGTTTGACGCCGCCGTGAGACATTCCGTCCATGGCGATCGACCGACAACCTGCCGAGACCATCGCATATGGTTCAGCCATGGAGATCTGGGTGCTGGGTCCCACGGTTCTGCACCGCGAGGGGATGGAGCTGTCTCCAGGCGGGCTGAAGCAGCGCACCGTGTTTGCCTTGCTGGCGGCCGGTGGCGAAAGGGGTGTCAGCGTCGACCAGCTCATCGAGGGCCTCTATGGAGATGATCCGGCACCGGGAGCGCGACGCACGATCTCGACGTACGTCTCCAATCTGCGCCGCGAGATGGGCGACGCCATCGTGCGGGTGGGCGACTCATATCATCTCGATCCAGCTGTCCGGATCGACGCCAAGGAGTTCGAGGAGCTGTACCGGCGCGGCTCTGCACTGGTCGCCGATGATCCGGCCCGGGCGGCGTCCGCGCTTCGCGAGGCGCTCGCGCTGTGGCGGGGTCATGCCTATGTCGACGTCGAGGCTCGAGCGCTGCTCACCGCTGAGATGACCCGGCTCGACGAAATGCGGCTGGCAGCCATCGATGCACGCGTCGAGGCGGATCTCGCTCTCGGTCTGCACCGGGACCTCGTCGGCGAGTTGGAGGCGCTCACCGCCGAGTACCCACTGCGGGAGAGCTTTAGGGCACATCACATGATGGCTCTCTATCGGTCGGGCCGGCAGAGCGAAGCGTTGCGTGCGTTTGGCCGCACGAGAACGATGCTTGCCGAGGAGCTGGGCATCGATCCTTCCCCCGAGTTGAGGGACCTGGAACTGGCGATTCTGAGCCAGGATCCCAAGCTGGACGTTCGGATCAAGGCGGCCATCGAACGCCGGGCGGTGCTCGCGGCGGAGCTCGATGACACCATTCGTTTCACGTCGCAGCGAGAGCGCGATGCGGCACTCGTTGCCCGTGACGAGCTGTTCGCTCAGGCGGTCACGCGCCACGGTGGGGACGTGCTCGGCATCCGCGGGGTCACCGTGTACGGATCGTTCCGCGACGTCGCCGAAGCGGTGGGGTCTGCCTCCGAGCTCGCCGGGGGGCGGCTGCGACTAGCGGTCGACCACGGGGAGCTCGAGGTCGCGGATGATGGTGTGACCGGCCCGCCGATCCGCAGGGCGCTGCGGTTGGCGGCGGTCGCCCATCCCGGCCAAGTGCTTGTCTCCGCCGAAACGCACGGCGCCTTGGCGTCGGGCCCGGCGGCAGGTTGGACGGTGCGGAGCCTGGGGATGCACGAAGTGAGGGGCATCGATGGTGCCGCCCAGATCTTCCAGCTCGTCGACGACGGGCGACCCCGTGACTATCCCCCTCTCCTGACGGACCGTCTTCCTCCACCCATGCCCGACGGCCGAACTGGCCTGGTTCCTGGCTACGAGCTTCGAGACGTCGTCGGTGACGGTCCCGCGGGGACCCTCTATCGGGCGTATCAGGCGACCGTCGGGCGCGAGGTCGTGGTGCGGGTGTTCCGCTCCGAGCTGGTGTCCGATCCCCGGTTCATTCGCCGATTCGAGGCCGGCGCGCAGCGGATCGCGGCCATCACCCACCCGCACCTGGTGCCGCTGCTCGACTTCTGGCGGGACCCGGGTTCTGCGTTCATGGTCCACCGGCTCCTCCAAGCCTCCACGCTGCGAGACGAGATGGAGGCAAGGCAGTTCGATCGAACCGAGATACTCGATCTGGTGGACCGGGTCGCTGGCGCCGTAAGGGCCGGACACGGCGCCGACATGTTCCACGGTCGCTTGCGTCCCGAGTCGGTCCTGTTGGACGGAGACGGCAATCCCTATGTCGCCGATCTCGGGCTCGTCGGCATGCTCCACGGCTTGGTGTCGTTCCCCGCCGACGCCTACACGGCCCCCGAGGCCGTCATCGGTGACCCTTCGCCGAGCTCGGACATCTATTCGCTGGGGGTGCTGGTGACCGAACTGGTCTCCGGCGTTCCGTTCCCCGCCGATCGGCCGGCGCCCGAGCTGTCCGGAGCGCTGGCGGCGGTGATCGAACGGGCCACGGCGCACGATCCGACACAGCGACACGACACGGTGGAGGAGCTCCTCGACGACGTCCGTGCTGCGCTGGGCGCACCTCGTCCGCCCGTGGGCGATGTGCGGAATCCCTACAAGGGGCTGTCGGCGTTCCAGGAGGCCGACGCGGGGGACTTCTACGGTCGAGGCGGGCTGGTCGATCACCTCACGACTGCGGTGCTGGGCCGTCGGCTGACCGTTCTGGTGGGACCGTCGGGGATCGGGAAGTCCTCGGTGGTTCGTGCCGGGTTGATCCCGCGTCTGCGAGCCGTAGCGCAGGACCTGCTCATCACGGACATGATCCCCGGTCCCCGACCGTTCGATCAGCTCGAGGGGGCGCTCGCTCGGGTGGCGACGGAACCACCCTCCGAGCAGGTGGAGGCAGTCCGGTCCGGTCGGCAGAGCCTGAGTGCCGTCGCTGGATCGCCTGCTCCCCGACGGTTCGGACCTGCTGTTGGTGGTCGATCAGTTCGAGGAGGTCTTCACTCAGGTCGCCGACGACGAGACCCGACGGCGATTCCTCGACACGCTGGTCGCCGAGGCCCGATCCGAGTCCTCCCGGGTGAAGCTGGTGCTCACATTGCGAGCGGACTTCTTCGACCGTCCGCTGCGTCACCCCGAGTTCGGCGAACTCGTCGAGTCTGCGGTGCTGGCCGTGGCGGCGCCGAGCCGTGACGAGCTGGCTGAGATCATCGTCGGGCCGGTCGGTGGGGTGGGGGTGGTCATCGAGGAAGGTCTGGTTGCTGCGCTGGTGGCCGATGCCGCCGGCGAGGCTGGGGGACTTCCCTTGTTGCAGCACGCGCTGACGGAGCTGTTCGACCGGCGCGATGGGAATCGTCTGACCCTCGAGTCGTACCGCGAGGCGGGCGGGCTGTCGGGGTCGATCGGCCGCCGTGCCGACGCCATCTACGCCGGGCTTTCCGACGAGGACCAATCGACGGCTCGGGACGTGTTCCTGCGGCTCGTCACGGTCGAGGAGCAGGCCGAGGACACCCGCCGTCGCGTTCGCAGGTCAGAGCTGATGGGCATGGGAGCGCCGACTGCATCCGTCGAGCGCGTGCTCGACGCCTTCGGTCGCCACCGCCTGCTCGTGTTCGACCGCGACGCCGCCACCCGGGATCCAACGGTCGAAGTCGCCCATGAGGCACTGATCCAGCATTGGGAGCGTCTCCGGGCGTGGGTCGACGAGGTGCGTGACGATCTGCTGACCCGGCGTCGGCTCGAGATGGCCTCCGAGGACTGGGTCGCATCGGGAGAGGACCCCGGCCTTCTGTTGACGGGTGGTCGACTGGAACAGGCCGAGGGATGGCGGTCACGAACCGGTGCTGTCGACGACAACCAAGCCCGATTCGTCCTCGAGAGCCGACGTGCGACGGACGCCACGATCGCAAGGCGGCGTCGGACTCGCCGCCGGGTGGTGACGGCGCTGTCTGGTGCCCTGGCGCTGGCCGTAGCACTGGGCTCGTTCGCGTGGGCGCAGCGAGGGGCGGCCGAAGAGCGAGTCGATCACCGCGCGGATGCGGGACTTGGCCACAAAGGCAGAGGTCGCGATCGATGAGGATTCGGATCTCGCCATCAATCTCGCATTGGAGGCGTTTGGACTGTCGGAGCAGCTGGGCAACGAGCGCACGCCGGGCGAGGTGATGGCGGCTCTTCAGTTGACGACCCAGGGGTCGAGGCTCGTCGCGCGGCTGGAGGATGGTGGTATGGCGGGCGGCTTGAGCCCCGACGGGTCCCGTCTTGTAGTCGTTGCCACTGATGACCCGAGCAGCTTGGTCGTATACGACACGACCCGACTCGAACCGATCGAAAGGGTGGACGCAGGTGGACCGGTCGGCGCCGTGGACTTCAGCGATGATGGCGACCTGTTCGCAGTGGTCTACTTCGACATTGCGCCGCCGGAGGACGAGCTTCCGGATGACGCCGGCGTGATCTTGGATGGCACGACTTTCCAGCCGGTTCGGTCTCTCGCCAGTGGGTGCGATTCCTTTTACGTGGAGATCGCTCCTGACGGTCGGCACGTGCTTGCTGACGGACTCGCTGTGGGACCGGGCGGTCCTACGGGAGATTGCGTCAGCGTGTGGGATCTCGAGAGCTCCGGAGCACCGGCGACGGACTACGACGCCATCCTGGCCGGTTCCACACGTGCGGGGGAAGTCGTGCTGGCGTACGACCTCGGGCAGTCGACGAGGCTCGACTACGTCGATTTGGCGACCGGACGCATCACAAGCGAGATGCCCGTACCTGAGAGCATCGCGGCAAGCGCCGCCTTCGTAGTCGATGTGGCTACCGGGCGGGTGGCCGTCACCGTTCAGGCCGAAAACCGAGTGGAGGTGTGGGATCGCGGCGCAACGGAACCGTCAGTCTCATACGATCATGCTGGCGGGTACCCGTCGCGGTTCTCTCCGGACGGGCGGTTGTTGGCGATGTACGGAAATGACGACATCGTCTCGGTGGTGGGCTCCGACGGCTCGCTGGTGAATCTTCCAGGTCACTCCGGTGGTGTCTTCGATGTCGCCTTCTGGCCCGACGGCTCACGCCTCGCCGTCTTTCGCGCAGTCGGAGGAGACCCTGATCTGGGATCTGAGCGGGACCGGATCACCGGCCCTCGGGAATCTCCCGACCGCTGGTGGCATCGATCAGCTGCTGTTGGGGCCAGGAAGTACAGCGCTCGTGATGGAGATCGGGGATTCCGGCGTCACACCGCGGTTCTTCGACTTGGCTTCTGGCGGAGTCCTTGCAGAAGGCCCTTCCTATCCAATCGAGTTCTGGTCATCGCCCAAGGCCTCCCTCAATGGCGATCTCGTCGGCGGCCCAGGTGAGCCGGGCGTCATCGAGACGATGGCGGGCCAAGCTGTCGTCGAGCTGTCCGATTGTGAGCGTCCCTCCGGCATCGACCCTGAGGGCAAGTGGAGCGTCATCTCCAGCCGCGACATCCCCGGATGCCCGGACGGCGGTCGCATGATCAACCTCGTGACGAAGGATGTGGTCAAGACGTGGGACCATTGGGTTGCTGCGGCAGCGTTTTCTCCTGCAGGGGATGGAGTCGAGCAATTGGTTGCTGTGAATCAAGACCTCGAGTGGATGACGATCGAGTCGGTGCCAGATGGGCGAGAACTGGGTCGTATGGTCTTCCCAAGCGAATACCCATTCGTTCCCAACTTCTCCCTCGACGGCGCGATCCTGGCGTTCGGCAGCCAGAACGGTGGCGGCTACTTCATCGATGTCCAGAGGGTCCGCGACGGTGAATCCATGGAGGATGCGATGCTCTTCAATCCGGTTGTGGCGGGGGGGCCGACGGTATACGCCACAGCAGGCGAGGACCTTGGAGTCACGGTCCACAGCGGGGAGAATCTGCGGGTCTGGGATCTGGATACGAGAGAGCAGTGGTTCGTGCTTCCGATTCGCTACAACGGCTTGGGAGTGGCCGCGGTCACCGCTGACGACCGATATCTCTATTACTCGGGTGAAGGCGGCGTGGTCCGCAGAATGCCGCTCGACCCCGAGGAACTGGCTGCGCTCGCCCGCTCGCGGCGGCAGCGTGACTTCAACGTCGAGGAATGCGAGCGATTCGATATTGCCGAAGATTGCTCGGTCTACGAGGGGTCGTGACCAGCTTCTTTGGGCTGTAGACCGCCAAAATGGCGGTCCTTAACCCTGGGTTCGGGTCTTTGACAGGTTCTTGACGCGGTCTGGACGGTTTCTTGTTCGGTGTGGCGGATGGTGTCCCTGTCGCCGGAGATGCCGGTGGCGATCCGAAGGGAGACCGTCATGCATCCAATCACCGATCAGTACCTGGCGACCGCTCGCATGAACGATCGTGTCCGTGAGGCCACACGCCGAACCAGCCCGATGCGTCGTCGGAGCGGCCTCGTCAGGATCCCTCGGATCTCGCTTGCATCCTGGCGCCGGGGCGATGTTCGTCGTCGCACCGCACCGCGGCATGCGTGATGTTCACAGCGAACGCTCAGCCGGCGCTCACGCGGTACGGAGGTGGAAGGGAGACACTGGGCCCACAAACAAAGACCAGGGTGTCGGTTCTCTCCCATTCCTCCCTCCTCCGCCCTGGGCTCACCAGGCAGAGGGGTGCCGCAGGTCGGCACCCCCTCTGTCGTTTGATGAGCGCACGACGCTGCCGATCCTCGGACCTCGGATCGGCAAACGGCCTTCAACTGCCCTTGTTCAAACGTTTGGGGAACTTCTCGTCCTCGGGCCAATCCTCGAACCGCCAGTTGATGCTGCAGTCGTACTGCTCACCTCGTACCACCGGCTCGGAAGATCTGAAGTGCGCCTTCACGAGATTCCGCGGATCGTGTCGTGTTTGCCCTCGACGACCTCGCGGCAGCGCCTCCACATACACCACCGGGTGGCGGCGCGTCTCGAAGGGGTCGATCGCCTGCCCGCACTCGATGGCGGTTCCGACATCGCTGGTGCACGCCATGTGAACGGCCTGAGGAACCCTGGTAGCGGTCGCCCTCGATGCCGTGGCCGGCAACCAGCCGAGCTTCGGCGACCGGTGTCATTGCTGCGCCGTAGTCCCTGGCGATCGAGATTGAGAGGAGCGAGCCCCGCATCACGTTGGCGTCAGCGAGGCTTTGCCCCTCTCATTTGCGGCTGCTGTGGATGACGACGCTGCCTCCACCGATTTCCTGATCGAATCCGTTGTCGTAGATCACCGTCTCGTTCCCGGCGTCGTCCTCCTCCCAGATCTTGATCCGGAAGGTGTCGGGATCACCATCGCCGGCCCAGATTCTGAACTTGTAGCCGCCTTCTCCGTTGACGGTTCCCGAGCCCTTGAAGGTGGCATAGTCGTTGCCGGTCACCACCAGCCAGTCGTACGACGCCGAGTGGAAGTCGAGTCCGGCGGCCTTGAAGCGGAACTCGGTCTGGCCGTCGGGCACGTTCTTGCCCTTCTTGTACTTCGAGACGAACCCGAACGTGGCCTTGCCCGCCACTCCGGGATCTGGGACGTAGGCACCGGCCGGCGAGTTGATCCAGCCGGCACCGGTGACGAAGCCGGCCGCCGGGTCGTACACGACCACGTACTCGTAGGTGGTGCTCGCCTCCCCGCCGTCGTCGTCGACCACGGTCACGGCGACCGTGTAGATCCCGGCAGACGAGTAAGCGTGCTCGCCGGATGCCGTCCCCGACCCGTCGGTCTCGAGCACCGTGGCATGCGTGATGATGCCGTCGCCCCAGTCGATTGTGGCTGTGTGAGTGTCGCGCATTCCGGGATCGACGAATCCGGCTGACACCGACACCACGGTGTCAAGCGCAACCGGGTCGGCTGGGCCCTCCACGTCGGCGAGCAGTGGCGGCGCGTTGAGGATCTCGACGGTCGTATCACCGGTGGCGACCGCTCCGGCTTCGTCGGTGGCCGTCACGGTCACCAGGTAGACGCCGTCGTCGGCCAGTCCCGTGTCGACGAGCGGCGCCGGACTGTTCGGGTCATCCAGCGACAGCGGATCGGAGGTCCATTCGAAGCTCACTGCTCCGGTGCCTCCGATGGCCGCAGCGGGCAGGATGAGCGGATCGCCTTCGAGCGCCACGTGCGGTCCACCGGCGTCGACTGTGAGGGGAACAGGGAGCAATGATTCGAGAACACCGGCGTCCCAGTCGGATGCTTGCGAGGTGAGCACGGTGACCACCAGGTCGTCGTCGGCGTCGAACGTTGCCGACGCGATGCACGGATCGGGATCGGCCGCCCCGGAGTCGTCTGAGCAGGCTCTGACGATTGCCCCGTTCCGGAACATGCTCACCCAATCCAGCGTGAATCCCACAGGCAGGATCGAGCGATCGATCTCGAAGGTGATCCGCAGCGGATCGGACGCCGAGGCGGTGGGGGCAGTGATCGCCACGGTGAAGCCGAACATCGAGTACCCCGATGGTGACACCGACGCCGTCGAACTCTCGGTGATCGTTACGTCGCCGGCAACCGGGGTCTCCACCGTCACGTCGACGGGATCCTCCCCGGTGGCTCCGTCACCGTCGACGTCGGAACTGACGATCCCACCGGCAGCGACGGTCTGGGAGACGGTGTCGAACGCAATCGGCGTCACCACCCCGTTCCCGACGAACAGCGAGTGGTTGTACCCGCCCGAGATCGACGACACCCCCGACAGAGCGTTGATGCGGATCGGGACGCTTCGACCCGCCCGGGTGCCATCGGCGAGCTGACCATTCCAGTTTGCGCCCCATGCCCAGAGGGCGCCGTTGGTGTCGACCGCGAAAGAGTGGTGATTCCCGGCGGCGATCTTGACGATATCTGTGAGTTCGGCCACCTGGGTCGGGGTCGGCTCGGTCGTGCTCGACGTGGATCGAAGGCCGAGTTGGCCGTACCAGTTCGCGCCCCATGCCCAGACGGCGCCGTTGGTGTCGACGGCGAGCGAGTGGTAGCCGCCGGCGGCGATCTGGGTGATGTCGGTGAGTCCGTCGACTTCGACCGGTGTCGACTGGATGTACGAGGAGGAGGTTGGCTCGAATCCGAGCTGACCTTGTCCGTTGTATCCCCAGGCCCAGACGGTGCCGTTGGTGTCGACCGCGAGCGAGTGATAGCTGCCGGCGGCGATCTGGGTGATGTCGGTGAGTCCGTCGACTTCGACCGGTGTCGACTGGATGTACGAGGAGGAGGTTGGCTCGAATCCGAGTTGGCCGTACCAGTTCGTATCCCCATGCCCAGACGGTGCCGTTGGTGTCGACGGCGAGCGAGTGGTAGCTGCCGGCGGCGATCTGGGTGATGTCGGTGAGTCCGTCGACTTCGATCGGTGTCGACTGGATTGTCGGTAGGAGGTTGACTCCGATGCCGAGTTGGCCTTGTCCGTTGTATCCCCAGGCCCAGACGGTGCCGTTGGTGTCGACCGCCAGCGAGTGATAGCTGCCGGCGGAAACCTGGGTGATGTCGGTGAGTCCGTCGACTTCGACCGGTGTCGACTGGATGTACGAGGAGGAGCTTGGCTCGAATCCGAGTTGGCCGTAGTAGCCATATCCCCAGGCCCAGACGGCGCCGGTGGTGTCGACGGCCAGCGAGTGGCTGCCGCCGGCAGATACCTGGGCGATGTCGGGCAGCCCGGTGGGCTGAACCGGGTTCGACCGCTGGAGTTGGCCCCCTCGGCCCAATTGGCCGCTCCAGTTTGCGCCCCAGGCCCAGACGGTGCCGTTGGCGTCGACCGCCAGCGAGTGATAGCTGCCGGCGGAAACCTGGGTGATGTCGGTGAGTCCGTCGACTTCGACGGGGGTCGTCTGGATGTAGGGATATGAGGTGGATTCGAATCCGAGTTGGCCTTGGTAGTTGTATCCCCAGGCCCAGACGCCGCCGTTGACGTCCACTGCCAGTGAGTGGTTGCCACCGGCGGCGATCTGGGTGATGTCGGTGAGCCCGTCGACTTCGACCGGGGTGGATTGTCGGTATTCGGTTGACCCGGTGCCGAGTTGGCCTTGGTAGTTGTATCCCCAGGCCCAGACGGTGCCGTTGGCGTCGACCGCAAGCGAGTGATAGCTGCCGGCGGAAACCTGGGTGATGTCGGTGAGTCCGTCGACTTCGACGGGGGTCGTCTGGATGTAGGGATATGAGGTGGATTCGAATCCGAGTTGGCCTTGGTAGTTGTATCCCCAGGCCCAGACGGTGCCGTTGGCGTCGACTGCGAGTGAGTGGTTGCTGCCGGCGGCGATCTGGGTGATGTCGGTGAGCCCGTCGACTTCGGTCGGGGTGGATTGTCGGTATTCGGTTGACCCGGTGCCGAGTTGGCCTTGGTAGTTGTATCCCCAGGCCCAGACGGTGCCGTTGGTGTCGATCGCAAGCGAGTGATAGCTGCCGGCGGAAACCTGGGTGATGTCGGTGAGTCCGCCGACTTCGACGGGGGTCGTCTGGATGTACGAGGAGGAGGTTGGCTCGAATCCGAGTTGGCCTTGGTAGTTGTATCCCCAGGCCCAGACGGTGCCGTTGGCGTCGACCGCAAGCGAGTGATAGCTGCCGGCGGCGATCTGGGTGATGTCGGTTAGCCCTTCGACTTCGGTCGGGGTGAATTGTCGGTATTCGGTTGACCCGGTGCCGAGCTGGCCTTGTCCGTTGTATCCCCAGGCCCAGACGGTGCCGGTGCTGTCGACTGCCAGTGAGTGATTGGCACCGGCCGCGACCTGGACGATGTCGGAGACAAGGGCCGTGTCCGGGGACGAATCGAGGAGATCGAAGCCCACGCCCAGCTGCCCGTTGCCGTCGTAACCGACTGCCCACGCGACCCCGCCCTGGTCCGGGACCAACGGGTCGGTGCCGGCCGTCACCTCGTCGCCGTCGTTGGCGCCGTCGCCGTCGGTGTCCGGGTTCAGCGGGTCGGTGCTATAGGTGTTGACCTCGTCGCCGTCGGTGAGCCCGTCACCGTCGGAGTCGGCGTCGTTCGGATCGGTACCGTGCACCAGTACTTCGTCACCGTCGGTGAGCCCGTCCCCGTCCGTGTCTGCAACCAGCGGGTCGGTGCCGTGCACGAGCACCTCGTCGCCGTCGGTGAGTCCGTCACCGTCGCTGTCGAAACTCAGTGGGTCGGTCAGATGGACGTTGACCTCGTCGCCGTCAGTGAGCCCGTCCCCGTCGCTGTCGGCGTTCAGTGGATCGGTCAGATACGTGTTGACCTCGTCGCCGTCGTTCAAACCGTCGCCGTCCGAGTCGGCGTCGTTCGGGTCGGTCCCGGCCGCCACTTCCTCGCCGTCGCTCAGGCCGTCCCCGTCTGAGTCGGCCGCCAGTGGGTCGGTCACATACGTGTTGACCTCCTCGCCGTCGGTGAGTCCGTCCCCGTCGCTGTCGGAACTCAGTGGGTCGGTCAGATGGACGTTGACCTCGTCGCCGTCGGTCAGCCCATCGCCATCGGAGTCGGCAGCCAGCGGGTCGGTTCCGTGCACGAGGACTTCGTCGCCGTCTGACAGTCCGTCGCCGTCGGTGTCGACCACGAGCGGATCGGTTCCGTGGGTGTTGACCTCGTCGCCGTCGGTCAGCCCGTCCCCGTCGCTGTCGGCGTTCAGTGGATCGGTCAGATACGTGTTGATCTCGTCGCCGTCGTTCAGACCGTCGCCGTCGGTGTCGGCGGTGGTTGGGTCGGTGCCGTGCAGCAGCACCTCGTCCCCGTCGCTCAGTCCGTCGCCGTCGGTGTCCGCGTTCAGCGGATCCGTGAGGTAGGTGTTGACTTCTTCGCCGTCGGAGAGCCCGTCGCCGTCGCTGTCTGCACTTAGCGGATCGGTCAGAAGCGTGTTGACTTCCTCTCCATCGGTGAGGCCGTCACCGTCGGAGTCCGCGCTCAGCGGGTCGGTGCCCAGCGCCGCCTCTTCGGCGTCGCTGAGCCCGTCGTTGTCGGTGTCGCCGCTGGTGGGATCGGTGCCTGCCGCCACCTCGTCGCCGTCGTTCACACCGTCGCCGTCGGTGTCTGCGACGAGCGGATTGGTGCCATAGATGTTGACCTCTTCACCATCGGTGAGGCCGTCGCCGTCGGTGTCGGGGTTCAACGGGTTGCACCCATGCGCGATCTCGGCTCCATCGGTGACGCCGTCGTCGTCGCTGTCGGCATCGAGTGGGTCGGTGCCATGGACGGTCACTTCGTCGCCGTCGGACAATCCGTCGTTGTCGGAGTCGCCGGTCAGCGGGTCGGTTCCGTACGTGTTGACTTCCTCGCCGTCGGAGAGTCCGTCGTTGTCGGAGTCGCCGGTCAGCGGGTCGGTTCCGTACGTGTTGATCTCGTCGCCGTCGGAGAGCCCGTCGTTGTCGGAGTCGCCGTTGAGCGGGTTCGTGCCGTGCACCAGGACTTCGTCGCCGTCGGAGAGCCCGTCGTTGTCGGAGTCGCCGTTGAGCGGGTCGGTTCCGTACGTGTTGATCTCGTCGCCGTCGGAGAGCCCGTCGTTGTCAGAGTCGGAGTTGGCCGGGTCGGTCAGGTGGATGGTGACTTCGTCGCCGTCGGACAGACCATCGGCGTCGGTGTCGGCGTCGAGCGGGTTGCACGAGTAGATGGTGATCTCGTCTCCGTCGGACAACCCGTCGCCGTCGGTGTCGGCGTCCAACGGGTCGGTGTCGTGCACCAGGACTTCGTCTCCGTCGGAGAGTCCGTCGCCGTCGGTGTCGGGGTTGTTGGGGTCGGTCCCCAGTGCCGCTTCCTCGGCATCCGTGAGCCCGTCGCCGTCGGAGTCGACCGGTGCCACGTCGTCGGCCCAGTCCACGGAGTAGACGTCGAAGTCGGGTCGGTCGTAGAGCAGCGTGCCACCGCCTGCGTCGCCGACAGCGGGCATCACATACAGGTCGCGTCCGCCTGCCCGGTCTGACATGAACACGATGAGCTGGCCGTCGGGACTGAAGGCAGGGGCGGTGTCGTCACCGGCGAGCGTCGTGAGCTGGGTGGGCGTAGTCGTCCCATCGGTGGGCAGCAGGAAGAGCTCATCGTCGGACGCCGAGTTGAAGGCGGCGCCCAGCACGATGGTCGACGAGTCGGGCGACCAGTCCATCTCGCGCTGCTGGGAGAAGATGCTGGTCGAATTGGGAAGGCCTGCCAGCCCGTCGAGTGCCACCGTGGTCGGGTTGAAGGTCCCGACCCACACTCGCTGCGCATCGTTGCGACGGAAGGCGAGGCGGCCGTCGGCCGACCATGCAGGGTTGGTGTCGGCCGAAGAGCCTGAGGTCAGCTGCGTCGGGGCAGCCGACCCGTCCGACGGTGCCACCCAGATGTCGTCGGAGGCATCGAAGGCGATCCACTGGCCGTCGGGCGACCACGCCACCCGGGTTGGGAACAGACCCGCCGTGTCGGGCACGACGACCGTGATGTCGCCCGTTGCCGGGTCGACGACCTGCACGGACCGGCCGGCGGAGTAGGCAATGGTGGTGGCGTCGGGCGACCACTCGGGATAGTTGCCGCCATCGGTCCCGGGGATGCGCGTTTCGACACCGGTGTCGATGTCGTATAGGAACAGGCCCACGCCGCCCGGGTCGAGTTGGCCAGAGAAGACGAGGGTGCCGGTTGCGACGATCGCCGGCTCCACGGTGACCGTCATCGTGTCGGTGCCGACGCCGCCGTCGTCGTCGGTGACAGTGACAGTGACGGTGAACGCGCCGTCGGAGAGATACGTGTGCGACCCCGATACCGTGCCCGAGGACTGGTCGACGGTTCCGCCGTCCACGGTGCCGTCGCCCCAGTCGATTGTTGCATTGTGGGTGTCCGCCGTGCCCGGGTCGGTGAACGTCGCCGGTGCCAGCGACACGGCCCCGCCGGCGGTCGTCGTCTGATCGGCGCCGGCCTCGACCGTCGGGTCGACGTTGGTCACGGTGACCGTGGTGAGATCCGAGGCGATGGCGCCGTCGTCGTCGGTGACCGTCAGCGCATATGGGGTGTCGCCATCGTCGACGGCGGTGAACGTCGGCTGGACGATGGTGGCGTCGTCGAGATCGTCGGCTGGGCTCCACTGGTAGGAGACGAGGGTGCCGTCGGGATCCCACGAGGCCGAGCCGTCGAGTTGCACGCCCGAGCCTTCCGCTACCTCATAGGGGCCGCCCGCCTCGGCGATGGGGGCCTGGTTGGGGGCGTCGGCTACCAGCACCAGGTCGACCTGGTCGCCGTCGCCGTTCAGGTCGGCCAAGACGAAGTTCTCCTGGATGCGGTACGCCAGGGTGTCCCCGAACGCAACCATCGGGGTGACCACTCCTGCGTCGGGGGCGATCGTCACCGTCCCTGCGGTGTCGATGCGGTGGGGGACGAGTCCGAGGGTGAAGCCGTCGCCGTTGAGGTCGTTGCCCTGGTTTGCTTCACTCACCAGGAACGCCACCGTCCCGTCGCTTGCGAAGATCGGTGCCGAGGACTCTGCGACGGCCAGCCCGAGATTGTCGAGGGTATTGGTGGACTCGTCCCACAGGTGCACCACCCAGTCGGCGGTGTCGCCGTCTCCGTTCAGGTCGGTTGATCCCTGCTCGGTCTCCCTGACGGTGAAGGCAGCAGCGGTACCGGTGATGGCCGCAGGCCAGGTGGCGATGCCGGTGACGCCGAGGTTGCGAGTGCCCTCGCCGACGTTCCACGCGTGGACCACCTCGTCGAGGGTGTCGGTGTCGGCGTTGAGGTCGGTGTTGTTCTGGGCCGATTCGTCGACGGTGAACACGGCGAGCCCGTCACCAGCGGCGTGTTCGCCGACCAGGGATGCCGCCAACCCCAGGTTGGTGGGAGCGGAGTCGCCTGCCGGCCAGACGTGAACCACGTAGTCGCTCGTGTCGCCGTCGCCGTTGAGGTCGGTGTTGTCGTCGGCGAGCTCGCGGACGAGGAAGGTGAACGATCCATCCCCCAGCGAGTCGACCCAGCCGCCGCTGGTGCCGATCGCCGAGTTGGTGGCGTTTCCGGCGGACGGGTCCCACAGGTGGGGCACGAAGTCGAAGAAGTCGCCATCACTGTTGAAGTCCGTGGCCGAGTCTTCTTCGTAGGCCGGGATGAAGACGAGACCCCCGCCGATGCGGTAGTCCGTCGAGTTCTGGATGGAGAGGTTGGAGTTGAAGATGTCTCCTGTGGCCGAATCCCACATGAAGATGATCTCGTCGAGGCTGTCGCCGTCGCCGTTGTAGTCGCTGAAGCCGTTCGTCTCTTTGGTCGGGAAGATGAACTGGCTTCCTTCTGCCCGCACCGGGTACAGCTGGCCATAGGGCGATCGGTACCCGAGGCTCTGGAGCCCGTTCGTGGGATCCCACGAATGGATCACCGAGTCGGTCACCAGTCCGTCTCCGTCGATGTCGGTGTTGCCCTGAGCCACCTCTTCCACGCCAAACACCACGGTTCCGTTGCTGATGGTGATTGGCGTCGTATCCGCGAGCGCGTCCGACAGTGCCACCTGGAGGTTGGTGGGGGCGGCGTCACCGACCTGCCACACGTGGAGGACGTTGTCGATCGTGTCGCCGTCACCGTTGAGGTCGGTGGCACCCTGTTCGGTCTCGGTGACGAGGAACGCAGCGATGCCGTCCTCGAACGCGACGTTCCAGTTCTCGAAGATCCCGTTGTACGAGTATGCGCCGTTCTGGGCTTCGACGGCCACGCCCAGGTTTTGGACAGTGCCGTTGACCCGATTCCACACGTGGAGGACGTCATCGACTGCGTCGCCATCGCCGTTGAGATCGGCGCCGCCCTGCTTGGCCTCTTCCACCGCCATCAGCACGTAGTCGCCGTCGAGCCGTTCGTAACCACGGGTGGCGTAGCCGCTGTCGTCGACCGCCATCGCCGGCGCCGGCAGGAGCAGCGGCTGCGCGATCACGGCGAGCACGACGAGCGTCGTCGTGATCGGATTACGGATCCCTGTCATCGTCGTCCCGGCCATCTTGCCCGCGACGGCGCCATGCCGATCGGCGACACCACTTCCCACGTTCGAAACCTCCCGCTCCCTGCGGCCAAGCGTATCGACGGATTTGCGTCATTTGCCAGGCCATTGGCGATCCGCACGGAAGGGCTAGACATGTGGAGGGGTCGACCGGGACGAGCTGGGGAGACGGAACGTCAGAGCGATCGGGGGCCCCACAGGGACTACCGTCTGGGCCAGCCCACCTTCGAGGTC
The DNA here is from genome assembly GCA_963792365.1 of uncultured bacterium. Taxonomy (GTDB): domain Bacteria; phylum Actinomycetota; class Acidimicrobiia; order Spongiisociales; family ZC4RG35; genus JAOUGY01. Next base: position 135,030 of record CAWBVW010000004.1, on the reverse strand, counting down.
TACATGCCCACACCGCACATCTCCGCCGAGCCCGGTGACTTCGCCGAGGCCATCCTGCTCCCCGGTGACCCGCTGCGAGCCAAGTACATCGCCGACAAGTTCTTCGACGAAGCCCGTCAGGTGACGGCGGTTCGGAACATGCTCGGCTTCACCGGGTCGTGGAAGGGCATGCCGGTATCGGTGATGGGGACGGGAATGGGTATTCCATCGGCGTCGATCTACGGCAAGGAGCTGGTGACCGAATACGGGGTCAAGAAGTTGGTGCGAGTGGGCTCGTGCGGCGGCATCGCGCCCGAGGTCGAGCTCCGTGACGTGATCGTTGCCACCGGGGCCTGCACCGATTCGGCGGTGAACCGCACCCGTTACCACGACTGGGACTTCGCTGCCGTCGCCGACTTCGAACTGGCTGCCTCAGCCGTCCAGGCTGCCCGAGAGGCAGGGGTTTCCGTCCGTGTCGGCAACGTCCATTCCGCCGATTTGTTCTACAACCCGACGCCGGATGCCTTCGACGTGATGGAGAAGATGGGCGTCCTCGCAGTCGAGATGGAGGCCGCCGGGCTCTACGGTCTGGCCGCCGAGTTCGGCGCTCGAGCCCTGACGATCGTCACGGTCTCGGACCACGTCCGCACCGGCGCCGCCACCAGCTCGGACGAGCGGGAACGCACCTTCGACGAGATGGTCGAGATCGCGCTGCGCGGCCTTCAGCTCGACGCAGGCTGAAGATGTCCGGAAGTGGCTCTGTCCGACGGCGGCTGACTCAACGTTCAGCGGGCACCGTATTCGTCGCTGGGATCCAGTTGTGTTCAGATTGGCGTGTGGGGCCGGCGCCCCATTGACCGATCGACTCTGAGGGTTACGGTGCTCAACAGGCGCGGCTTGCGTCTGGGCGGCCGCTGAAGGGGCGTTGATCCGCTACCTTCTCGTGGTTCCGGCTACCTGGGCTCCCGCGCCGGGATACGTGCCACGTCGAGGGGAGGCAGGAGGATGTGGGGAGGCAAGTCGGTCTCTGTCGTTCTGATGACCTATGCCGAGCGAGACTCCATCAGGTCGGTGATTGAGGGCTTCCACGCGACTGGCGTCGTTGATGAGGTCGTGGTCGTCAACAACAACGCCGAGCGTGGGACTTCCGAGGCCGTTCAGGCAACCAATGCTCGTGAGGTCTTTGAGCCACGCCAGGGCTACGGCTATGCCACGCGACGAGGGCTGTCGGAGGCAACCGGTGATCTCATCGTGCTAGCGGAGCCTGACGGTACGTTCCGTCCAGCAGATGTGGTGAAACTCCTTGCATACAGCAGCGAGTGCGATGCCGTCTTCGGAACGCGAACACACCGGAGCCTGATCTGGCATGGCGCCAACATGGGATGGCTGCTCCGAGTCGGAAACGCTCTAGTCGCGAAGCTCATGATGCTGCTGTTTCGGTGCGGCCACCTCAGCGACGTGGGATGCACATACCGGTTGTTGCGGAGGGAGGTTGTCAATCGCGTTCTGCCACAACTGACCGTTGGAGGGAGTCAATTGGGTCCAGAATTGATGATCCGGACGATCCTCGCAGGTGCTCGGTTCGTCGAGGTTCCGGTGAACTACATGGAGCGTGTAGGAACATCGTCAGTCACGGGTCACCTCGGCAAGGCTGTCGCGCTAGGACTCCGCATGACAGTCCTCATCGTTCGCCTCCGAGTCGAGTCCGCATTTCGGACGGGCCGACCGTCGAAAGCTATTCGGTTGGATCTCGAAGATGGAGTGGCCGACCGGCAAACAATGCGGATCGAACTCGGCGTGTCACCGCCGCCTGAACTCCTGCAAGTTGAGCAGACAGGGGAGATGTGATGATTGGCAGCGGCGTCGTCGATGAGACGCCGTCCGGATCCCATGGGAGACTGCAGGATCTCCGCTCGCGCCTTCCCCTTCTTGCACTTCGATTCATGGTCATCACGGGGATGGCCAATGCGCTGCTGTATCTATATCCAACCGTCGTTGCGCGGTCCTTGAACCCCCCGGCATACGGAGAGTTCGCGGCGGTATTCAACATTGCGGCGATATTTGGGGCGCTTCTCGGCGCTCTCCAGGCGGCTGTAGCCGCAGAGGCCGCTCGCTCGGATGCCGAGCGGCTTGCGAGGCTGGTCTCCATTGTGGCTTGGTGTGCGCTGGCAGTCAGTGCGCTCGGAGCCGTGGGGCTCCTCTTGAGCGCCCGGAGTCTCGCCAACTGGATGCAACTCCCATCTACTGCGCCCGTCCTGGCCGGCGGGGCGTTTGCCTTGATGCTCGTCCCCTGGGCAAGTGCCCTGGGGGTGCTGCAGGGGACGAACAGGATCGATCGAATCGCTTGGCTCTCAGTAGCGCATTCGGCTCTTCGGCTCGGTGCGCTCGTTGCGCTCATATGGACACGAAGTCCAGCGATCCTATTCGCTGCACTTGCGGTGGCTGTGCTTCCCAGCGTCCTGATTGCGTGGCAGGGTCTGTCGGCGCAGCGTGGCTCCGCGTTGGCGAGTCTGCGGAGCGGACTCGCTTGGGTCACTGGCCACCGTGCGTGGGTGGTCGCCGCGGTGAGCTACTCCGCTGCAGTGGGGTTCGCCTCACTAGCAGATGTATCTCTGGTGAAGGGTTTGTACTCGCCTAGTGATGCGGGCCTATACGCAGGAGCGAGCCTGTTCGGCCGCGCGATCATCTTCACAGCCATCGCCGTCAACACCGTCGTTTACCCGCGGCTCGTTGTTGCGTCCGGGTGGACGGCCGCGCACCTGATCGTCGTGCAAGCTCGCCGAGTGGTCCTGGGCATCTCGCTGCCTGCCGCGATTGGGGTTGCGGCATGGCCGACGGGCGCACTCGAACTTGTCCTCGGGGACCAATACAGGCAGGCGAACGAGCTGTTGCCGTGGTATCTCGCTGCCTCCGTCGGCGTAGCGGTTAGTTCGGTTTACCTAACGGCAGCTTTGGCTCGTGCGGCCAACCGTGTTTTGACGCTCGCCAGCGTGGGCTACCTTGGGGCGGCCGTCACCGTGCCGTTCTTGGCGGCACCCGACATCACGCAGGTCGCCACCGGATACGCGATCCTGTCGGCGGTCCTTCTCACTCTGGTGACCTGGTGGTGGGCGACATCGGTATCGGTCGAGCGGGTCAACGCAGTGACGTGGGGTGGTTCCCCATGAAGGCGCGCGTGGCGCGGATAGGCTTGGCGATAGTCGCTTCGGCGATGGTGCTCACAGTGCTGATCCCCGCGGAGTTGTGGCGCGGTCCCATGTACGACGCCACGCACACAGAGTTCGATCCGGTCTTGATGGCATCAGACGAAGAAGGGCAAGGCGTCGCACGTGGATCGATCGAATTCGCACCAGAGTCGCTGTTGCTGTCGGCGTTGCCGGGCTCGAACCCGAATGTCCACTTGCTGACCACGCCTTTGTCCTATGAGGCGGTATTCAACGTCCGGGTCATCGAAGCCGAGTCCGGCGCCGTCCCCTTGATTGTGTCGATGTGGGCGCCGTTTGAGAATGCGAAGTGGCAGGTCGAGTTCAGTGACACACCCGAGAAGGAGATCAAGCTCCGGCGTGTCGAACGAGGTGTGGTGACGCAATCCGAGGTCATCGGCACCTACGAGATCGGAGTCTCTTACTCTGTCTCGATCGTTGTGGATCGTGACCTGGGAGCGGCCTCATTGGTGCTTCGCTCGGACGACGACGCCGTTGAGGGCTATGGCCTGGCAGTCAAGTCGTACGGGGTGAATTTCGACTCCCACCTGATCACCGACCAGACGTTCCCAGTCGCCGAGGGAGAGACGTACACGATGACGTCCAGTGTCCAGCAGCTCCGGTCGGGACCGGTTGGCATGTCGATCGAGTGGATCGACGCCGACGGCAATCGGATCGACATCTCGGAATCCTGGCTCAACCGGCAAGCCAATCCCGAGTGGTTCGACCTCGTTGTCACCGACACAGCCCCCGCAGATGCCGCCTCGGCCCGGCTCGAGATCGCAACGTCGTCAGGGTCAGCGGCCACATTCACAGGCGTGGCATTCTCGCGCAGCGGGGGGAACAACGTCGTGCCGGCGGGGTCCATGGCACCTGAGTCGGCACTGTGGCGCCCTGCGACACGAGGGGGGCAGCTCGATCGCCGGCTATTCTCTGCCGTTGATGCCCAACGGGTCATCACGCGCGACGACTGGCCGCAATTGTTCGAACCCACTCGGTTGGCGCTCACTGTCGAGTCGGTTTCCGAGGGCGGCTCCGCAAGTGTGCAGGCATTTGACCTGCGTATGAGTTTGCCCCATCAACGATGGCTGGCCGTCACCGTCGAGGACGCCCGACTGCGGATAGCAGCGGTCACGCTCGCTGTCGCTGCATTGCTCCTCTTCATGCTTCGCACAAGCGACGGCCCACCGCTGCGCCAGCGGGTCCGGCGCATTCGGCGCGAGCGTCGCGTCCTATGGCTCACACCGCGACAGCGAGTTTTAACCGCCATCGCCAGTGCTGTAACCGTTTTCGCGAATGCTTGGTTGTCGCGCGTTGGCAGCCTCAACGCCGATGTTGTCGGAGCCCGAGTTTGGGGATATGTGGCGGGCCGATATGGCCTATGGTCTCTGTATCATCTCCCCAATATTGCATCCGCGGAGGCAGAGCAGTGGAGCGGCTTCCCGCTTCAGGAGGCGGGATATCCGTATGGTCCGGTTATGGGCTACATCACGGGGGCACAGGGCCTTCTATATCGGTTGTTCGTTGACGGTGCCAGCGGGGTGCCGAATGCAAATCTGGTTGACTTCCTGGCGAAAGCCACAAATCTCCTATTCATCTTTGTCTGTGGAGTGTTGATCTACTCGATCGTTAGCAAAGCTACTACCCGTCGCGCCGGGTGGATCGCAGGAATGGTATTCCTTGTCAATCCGGCGGTCTGGTTTGCTTCGTCCGTGTGGGGCTCCTCGCAGGTCGTCAGCATGGCGTTCTTGCTCTTCGCAGTACTCGCCGTACAAGAGGACTGGGGTTCACTGGCATGGTTCGCATGCATAGCGGCGGCAATGACGCGACCTCAGTATCTACCTATTGTGGCGATCCTTGCAATCTCCCTTCTCCTTCGGCGCGGATCTAGGAGAACAGTTGATGCGTTACCAGCTGGGATTGCCATGGCCTACGTGTTTCTATTGCCTTGGACGACAAAGGTCTCCCCAACGCTTCCGGTAGACAACCTCGTTAACGTGTATCTTCTCCATGTTGGTGACGCGAACGATCTCTGGACTCTGCCGCTGTCTTGGGGAGGAATGAGCATATGGATCCTGGTCGGATCCGCCGCTTTGGGGCTTACAGGTATCGACCGAGTATTGTCCAGCTCGGAAGCATTGATCGCTGGCCCTGTGAACGCCCATCTAGCTGGAACCCTCCTCGCGATCTGTTCGGTACTAGGCATCGCCGTCGCCTATTTCGTTAGAGCTCGGAGAGCAGACATGCGCCCGATCGTGATCGTACTTGCGGCAGCCTCGATGGCATTTCTTACTTTCAATACTGCGACGCCTACATATCACTTCATTCTCCCCCTAGGTTTGCTTATTGCTTCCCGAGCTAGTCTGCCGCGATGGGCCTATGTAGGTTCCGTCGCCGGACTATCGTTGACGTCGTTTATCTCGATGTATGCGATGGGTGCGTACTGGTTGACGCAGCATCCGACGTGGTCACTCGGGCTCTATTCTCCTGGAAATCCACTTGCTACCTTCGTCGCAGCTATTCCTCAGGAGGACTGGGTACTTAGTGGGCTCGCGTTGATGAATCTTCTGATCGTCGTACTTATTGGCGTATATAGCGTCCTCGCCTTGCCGAGGAGGACGTTCCGAATAGAGCTTTCTCACGCCGCTGTAGCCGGCATTGACGCTCCCGCTGACCTTGATCGGGGATCCGGCGCTCCGGGAGTCGGTTCGTGAGACTCGTGTTTCTCGCTGGTCGCGACCCACGGCATCCACTGGCAGGTGGTGGCGATGAACAGGCATGGCGGTGGGCTGCCTGGTGTGCAGGACAGGGCCATGAGGTCTTCTACGTGTGTCAATCTGCGGCCGGTCTTGCGGAGTCGGAACTGGTGGAATCGGTGGCTGTGCTGCGTTTGGGGCGCGGCCCCAAGTTGGCGCTCAGGGCCGGGCTGTGGATTAAGCGCGGAGGACCATTTGACTTGATCTATGAGGACCCTATTGGTGCAGGTCGAGTCCCGTATCTGAGCCCTCTGTATGCCGGTGTCCCGGTTGTGGCAGTTTGGCATCAGGTGTCGGGCCAACTGTTGGAAGCTATGCACAACAGATTGGTTGCGCGGGCGCTCTCAATCGTCGAGCGCCTGGTCGCAACGCTTTATCGCCGCTGCTTGTTGTGGGCTCCCTCAGACGAAAGGGCTCAAGAGGTTGCGGTTGCCCTTGGATTTGATCCTTCTCGGATAACAGTATTGCCGCCGACGATCGACGAGTCACTGTTGGTGGACTTCGTGTCAGACCGAGACTCGAGCACCTTCCTATTCCTAGGAGTCTTGCGACCGTACAAGAACGTCCACCATATCCTCGAAGCGCTTGCGGTGACGACGGGTGGACGTCTAGTCATCGCAGGCAGGAGCCCTGATAAAGGGTACTGTGATTGGTTACGTGAGCGGGTGGACCGTCTGGGCATCGCAGACAGAGTTGAGTTTCGTTTCTCGATCTCAAACGACGAGAAGATCTTGTTGCTAGACAATTCGTGTGCTCTTATCTTGCCTTCTGAACTCGAAGGCTTCGGAATTGTGACCATCGAGGCTCACGCCCGCGGGCTCCCAGTCATCGCATCGACTGGTGTCCCACGGGCCGCGGTCGAGGATTATCAAGACGGTTTGCGATTCGCCACGGGTGACGTCGGTCAGTTGTCCGAGGCCATGAACCGCATCCTCATGGACCGCGAACTGACAAATCGCATGGGCGTTCAAGCCCGGGCCTCCGCTGAGCAATACGTGACGACAAACGTCGCTCATCGTTTTGACGCCCTCGTAGCAAGTGCCACGGGTGGATGAGTGGTACCCCGTAGCGTGCGGTGCCTAGCGGCCGGTGTTGCTGGGGCGATCCTTATCGGTGCATGTGGCCTGCAGCCAGCGGAGCCTCCGGCATTTGGGTGGCCAGATGTGCCACTCGATCGTCGCGTGTCGGCGGTCGGAGATGTGGAGGCGAGCATCGAACCGGTCATGCTGAATGCCGATGGTGGGGAGTTCGTTGTCGGGGGGCTTGCCCGAGCGAACATTGATTCTGCAGAGCTGCAGGTCGGGACCGTCGATTGGCCCTTACTGTCCGTAGAGTCGACGGGGGACGGATACGTGCTGAGATTTGGGCCTGGTGGCTCCGCAGAGGGGCCCATCCGCCTCACCATCACGGTTCGAGGTCGCCCCCTCGAGTTCAAATGGCGCTAATCGACCCAGAGCGCACCAAGCCAACTTGCTGCTCGGAACCGTAGTCGAGGGTTACACGGCGCCGACAAGGGTGCGCTGGGACTGACTCTGCGGGGGACCCCTCTCAGCTCCGCACCACCCGTAGAACCTTCTGCAAGCCGGAGGTTTGCTCAATGGCTTGAGGTCAGGCTCCGAGGTTGGCGCCGAGTCCGAAGGCGGCGAGTAGAGCCATTGCTCCAATCATTCCGGCAGCTCCGCGGCGGACGTACTTGGCGAGCCGTGGCTCGACGGCTTTGGAACGGTCTTCGGTCTCGTTGACCTCGGCCACCATGAAGGTGAACGTACGGTCGTCGGTGTCGAACCCGCCGAGTTCGTCGAACACCCGAGCCGACTCCATCGAGGACTCGAACGCCAGCACCACCGGCGTTCCCGCCCAGTGCGCGGTGACCTCGTTCTCGTTCCGCTCGAAGGCGCGAACCGCCGAGCGTGGAACCTCGTCGATGTCGCCGTCGGAGAACGCCATCGAGATCGTGTCGTCCCCAAGGTCGATCGTCACCATGCCCAACGGTGGATCGATGAGAGCCGCACGAGCCGTGTTCAGCTCGGCGGAATGTGCCACCAATACCACGATTTCCTCCCCGTAACTTGCCCTATCGCGGAACCTATCGCACGCCGTCGCATGCCGGTATGGGTCAATCGACGCATTCTTTTGGGAAGACGCTCGACAGTCCGCCGCGATACACGGTTTGGGTAGAAACGGGTCGGACGACCTATTCAGTTGCGGCGCCCTGCGACGTACCTTGCTGTAGGGCGTTGGATGGGAGTGAGTTCGCAGTAGAGGCTGTGGGCTTGGGCTTGCAAAGTGAGAAGGCGGGAGTCGCACCGGCTCCCGCCTTCTGCTTTGTCCGGACCTGCTTCTTCGTAACACGCGAGCGTTCCAGTACTCCTCCGTGAGCTCGTAGGCGCTGTGGCCCCGCTCGAGGTTCGACATCACTTGGACGTTTCCGACGCCGAGTTCGTCGATCCAGTGTCCGCCGATCGGATCGGTGGGGCGCCACAGGTTGCGCCAGACCACCGGGCTCTTGCACAACGAGGTGCACAGGCTCTGGATGCCGACGTTCGGGAACATCAGCCGATACAGCCCGCCGAGTTTGTGAGCCGTACGTCACGAAGATCTTGGGGAGTCGTCCCTCCACCACCGCACGGGGCACCCGCTCGGGATCGCGCTCGTTCTCGGTGTTCGCCTCCTGTACCAGCCGTTCGACGACGATGCCGGCGATGAGGCTTCCCTGCGAGTGGGCGCTGAGGACGTCGAATCCGGCGCCCGGGTCTGCGGCGTCGGGTGGCTGACCCCTGATCACACGATCTCGAAGCGTCCGTACGGCGAACGGTCCGTACGACGGCGGTCCGATCGGGCTGAACCAGCGGGGCCAGAACGTGGTCAGGTGAAGACGATCAGTCCGGTGAAGGCGACCGGGGCGCCGATGGACGCAAGCAGCACCACGGCGTCCGACCACCAGCCGAGGCCCGACGTGTCCCACCGTTGGGGAGCCAGCACCAGGCTCGTGCCGAGCTGGGTGGCGAAGATGGGTGTCAACGCCAGAGCGGTCAGCCTCACCAGGGCGCGGCGGAGCTGCGTGGGTCGAGAGAGCATCCAGCCTGCCGTGTTCGCGAGCGCAAACGGGGCCAGGAGAATCCAAAAGGCCGTGATGGCAGGTCCCGACGTGAGCCCACCCCAATGAAACCCGCGCACGTCGAATCCGACGTTGTAGCGCTGATCGCGATGCGGCCGCCCCACGATGCGGGCGTAGCTCTTCGGCTTCGACCGTGGGTCGGGGTTCGGGAACTGTCCCTCGACATTCATCGGTCCGTGTAGAGCATGTCTCGGGGCGGAGTGCCCGAGACCCCATGCACCCGGAGCTCGGAAAAGATGGTCACATCGTTCACGTCCGTGAGACGGAATCACACAGGTCTAGATACGTCCTCGTCGTCGGTCCACAGGCGATGTGAATCGCCAATTCTGTGGGCGGTAGTCCGCCATATTGACGGTCCTTAACCCTGGGTTCCCTTCTTCGAGGCTCAGAATGATCGGTCGGGTGTGCTCACCGACAACATACGGGCCAGCTTGTTGCCCACGGTGATCGGTTCTCCACCGACGGCGATCGTCACCGGACCGTCGAAGGGGAGCTTCTCGGTCACCCGGACCCGGACACCGGGATGGACCCCGATCTCGGCCAGGTAGGCGACGACGTCGGGATCGGTGTTCGACGGGACCGCGATCTCGGCGGCATCGCCGGGCTCCAACTCGACCAGGGCCCGAAGCTGGGGGATCGAGTCGCTGTCGGGTGACGGGATGGGGAAGCCGTGGGGGCAGGTGTCGGGTTTTCCGAGATGCTCGTAGATGCGCTGCACCACCTCTCGCGGCATGGCGTGCTCGAACCGGCGAGCGAGCGTCTCGGCCTCGTCCCATTCGTACTCCAGGGTGTCCACGAGAAATCGTTCGACGATGCGGTGACGCCGCACGACCGTGACTGCGATCTTCGAGCCCTGCTCGGTGAGCGTCACCCCGGCATAGGGGATGTGTTCGGCGAGGCCGAGCTCATCGAGCCGCTTGAGCCGGGCCGTGATGGTGGCAGGTGAAACCCGAAGTGCTTTGACGAGCTGACCAGGACGAACCGGACTCTGGTCGCCGGCCAGATGTGCGATGGCGCTCAAGGTCTCGCGTTCGTGTGAATTGAGCTCGCTCAGCATGGGATCAGACGTCACTCTTTCAGAATACCGAAATATCGTTTCGATATCGGATGGAAGCTCCCTGCAAGATAGCGAAATCCTCGCCGATGGGTGAGGGTCGGCGTCAAACGGTGTATCCATCGGGGAGAGACGAGCGTCTGACCGGGAACTGGAAGGCAGAACATGGACATCACATTGGGGACGTTCAACCTCAACAACCTCTTCGACCGCTTCAACTTCCAGGCCGAGATCGCAGCGATGCCAGCCGATGCGCGCAACGTGAGGACCACGTATCAGTGGGTGCTGGTGGGCGCCGGCCACGGACCGGAAGATCCACCGCCGCAGCTCGACCCGACCGAGTCGACGTCGCCCTACTACCGGATTCAGCGAAACACCGACGGCACCCTCATCAAACCCAAATCAGAGGACGGATTGGAGGCGATCTCCTCCCGCATCGACGCGATGGGACTCGACGTCGTGTGCGTCCAGGAGGTCGAGAACCTCGACGCTCTCCGCGCCTTCAACCGGTCCCGGCTCGCCAACCCCTACCGATACGAGGTGCTGGTCGAAGGCAACGACCCCCGGTTCATCGATGTGGGAATCCTCTCGCACTACCCGATCGCCAACGTCACCAGCCACCGCTTCGAAGTGCATCCCGCCGAGCCGGCGATGCCGGTGTTCGGGCGTGACCTGCTCGAGGCCCAGGTTCTGTCGCCGACCAGGTCGAGAAAGCTGTTCAGCGTGTTCGTCAACCATCTCAAATCGAACTTCGTCCGTTTCGACGACCCCGATCCCGAATCCACCCGGCAAGCCAACAACGTTCGACGTCGACGGCAGGCGGAGGTCGTGCGACGGATCGTCGACGCCAAGACCCGGCCCACGTCCCGATACGTGGTGGTCGGCGACATGAACGACGCACCCGAGAGCGACACGCTGGCTCCGTTCACCGAGCCGCTCACCGACGCCCTCGCCCAGGTCGTCGAGAGCCGGCCCGCCCCTCCGGCCACCAACCCCGAGGACGCACCCGTCGATGCCCGGTGGACCCATCGCTTCAGCGTGAGCCGCGGGCCCGACAAGTTCGAGTTGTTCGATCAGATCTGGTTGAGCCCGTCACTCGGACCCAAGCTCGACCACGCCGAGATCGAACGGCGCACCAAATGGTCGGCCTCGGCGGCCGGTGTGGGGTCGGATCACGACCCGGCCTGGATCCGGCTCACCGGTCTGTGAGTCGCGTCCTGGCGCAATCACTCAGGGTGCGGCGCGACGGAGGAACGCTGCCATCTCGCCACGGGTGACGGGATCGTCGGGGCAGTAGCGGTCGTTGATCGGTGGGTTGCAGCCCAATGTCACGCCGGCCGTTCCCAGCACGTCGATGTCGAGCTCGTGCACGCTCGTGTCGTCGTCGTCGAACAGGTCGTCCCCAGAACCCCGGGTCCAGCCGTAGCCGTTGACGAGGAAGGTGGCCATCTGGGCCCGGGTCACCGGATCGTCCGGGCAGAAGGCGTTGCCCCCGCACCCGGTGGTGATCCCTGCCGCCGCCAGCGCCTGGATGTCGGCTTCGAAGACGCTCGTGTCGTCATCGGTGAAGACGTCGGTTGCCGACGGCGGCAGATCGAGAGCTCGGGTGAGGAAGGCCGCCATCTGTCCCCGGGTCACGGAATCGCCGGGGCAGAAGAGGTCATTGTCGGGCGGGTTGCATCCACGGGTGACACCGGAGTTGGCGAGCCAGACGATGTCGTCGACGAACACGTGAGTGTCGGGCACGTCGGCGAATCCGGTGGAGGGCTGCCCAGGTGTCACCCCGTCGTCGAAGTACGAGGCGAGGTCGGTGCCGTGCAGGATCAGGCCGTCTCCGCTGGCGTGACATCCCTTCACCTGGTCGGCCGGAAGCGGGCTCATGGTGGGACCGCGCACTGCCTGACCGGTGTCGACGAGATGATCGACGTAGGTCTGCGAGGTCTCGGGGTCACCGACCATGCAACTGGGGGTGTCGTCGAGGGCGCTGGCGTAGATGGTGGCAGCGGGCAACCTATCCCTGATCAGATCCACGATGGTGTCGACGGTCGCGGTGGACCCCGGGGAGTCTGCTCGCACGCACACCTGGAACCACACCGAAGAGGTCTGCGGGTTGGCGATGAGCATGGCATCGAACGCCGCCCACGCCTTCTGTCCCTGGCCGTTCTCGTCCGCCCACGCCACGATGTCCTGGCCCCAATAGTCGGCGAGCGGGTTGTCTTCGGTCGATGCGAACCACAGTCGTCCGACGTCCGACACCTGGTGATAGCCGATGGTGGCGATGGCGGTGTTCGAGCAACCGAGCACGCCCACATCGCCGATCGCGGCGCCTGCCGGAGGCGTCGAAGCCACAACGAAGATCAACCCCGCCGAGGCAGCGGCGACCGCCAGACGACGCGCAGAACGCAACACGCTCATGACCACTCCTTTGAAATCCCGAACGGGATGGTATCGGCGCCCGGGGCCAAGCGCGGGTCGAGTTCCCTCTTCCGGTAGTGCGCACCTTGCGTACACTGCCCGGCGCATGAGGGGCAGTCTCACCATGAAGCTGGCGGGTGGCACGTCCGAGGAACTGGGGTTCTTCGGCGATCTGTTCGGGGTCACCCATCTGCCTGCCGGAACTCCCGAACGAGGCGTGGTCATTTGCTCGCCCGTGTATTCGGAGTTCCTCAAGAACAACCGTCGCGAAGTCCAGCTGGGGCGCAGCCTTGCCGAGCGGGGCTTTGCCGTGCAGCGGTTCCACTATCGGGGCACCGGCAACTCCAGGGGTGATGCCGGGGATTTGTCGCTGGAGACGATGAGCGAGGACGCAGCGGCCGCCGTCAAGCGCCTGTCGGAGGTGGCGGGCATCTCAGAGCCCGACCTCGTCGCGACCCGGCTTGCGTCGCTCGCGGCCGCATCGGTGGCCGGGCCGTCGTCTCGCCTCGCTCTGTGGGAACCCGTGGTGGAAGGCAAGCGGTTTTTCCGGGATCTCACCCGTTCGCTCCTCATCCTCGGCGTCAAACATGGCGCGCAGCGATCCGCTCAGGATCTCGAGGCCGAATTCGAATCCCGCGGGTTGCTCGACATCGCCGGGTTCTCGGTCGCTCGGACCCTGCGGGACTCGGCCATCGGCCGCCGTCTGGAGGTCCCAGAAGGCGATGGTGCCGGGTTGATCCTCCAACTGGGACGGAGCAGCGAGCTGCGCCGAGACATCGAGTCGGCGGTTCAGATCTTTGGCGATGCCGGTCGGACGGCCGAGGCGAAGCCACTCGAATTCGAAGAGGCCTGGTGGTTTCACCAGGACGTCAACCTCCTCAGGCCAGAGGAGGGAACCCTGCTCGACGAGGCCCTGGTCGACACGACCCTCGAATGGCTGACGGGGCCGGTCGCATGAGCGCAGAGACACCGGTGCTCTTCGACGTGGGCGAATCCCAACTGTTCGGAATGGTCACACATCCCGAGACGCCGAACGGCGTCGGGGTGATGATCATCCAGGGCGGCGACACCGTGAACGTGTCGCTCCAACGGAACCGATTGGCCGTGCGGATGGCAAGAGAGCTGGCGGAGCGGGGCTACACATGCCTGCGGTTCGACTACCACGGGCTGGGCGAGTCCACCGGGACGATCGGTGAGCTTCGCCTGAGCACCCCGTTCACCGAAGACGCCGAGGCGGCAGCTCGCGTGCTGCGGGAACAAGACGGTGTGGACCACCTGGTACTTGCAGGGGCGTGCTTCTCGTCGAGAACAGCACTCTCCACCGCACCTTTGCTCGACGATGTTTCGGCCGTGGTGATGGCGACGCCTCCGATCGGCAGCTACGAACGAACCGAGGCGGTGGCAGAGCGGATGACGCGTGACCGCACGATCGGCGAGTACGCCTCACTGGCCATGCGGGCAAAAACGATCAAGTCCCTCGCCGACCCGACTCACCGGGCTTTCTACTTCAAGCTCGCCAAGACGAAGCTTCGGCAGTTGAGCGGCCGGGTGGTCCCGGGCAAGGCCGCCGACCCGTTCAGCTGGGTCAGCCGCCAACTGCTCGAGCCGCTCGACGCCATGGTCCAACGCAAGGTCCCGGTCCTGATCGCGTACGGGGTCGACGATCCGCTTCTGAGGGAGTTCGACAGGGCCCGCGGGGGACGGCTCGGCACGATCCTCGACCAGGGCGGCGATCTGGTCGAAGTGGCCAGAGATCTTCCTGGCGTCATCCACGGTTTCCCCGCGGTCGACGGTCAAGAGGCGTTCATCGACCTCACGTACCGATGGATCGACAAGGTGACGGAGCCGCTGCGGCGCTGAAGCGGCCGTTGTGCCGGCTCAGTCCTGCATCTCCCCGAACAGAATCGATCGGAGATCGGGCCCGAAGGTCCCCGTCAACGACTCGAGGGAGCCTCGATCGTCTTCTATCAGGTCCGTCGGGACGCCGATGTTCAGCGTGATCAGGAGCCGGCCGGTCGTGCCGTCGGCGGTCCGTACTCCGCGGCCTTCCACCGCCAGCACCGTGCCTCCTTGAGTTCCCGGCGGGACGGCGACCGACAGTGGCGTGTCGAACGTCGGTACAGCCACGGTGGCCCCCAGAGCCGCCTCGGTGAAGGTGATCGGGATGGTCACGCGGAGATCGAGTCCACTGCGTGTGAACACCGGATGAGGATCGATCGTCACGAACACGAGGAGATCGCCCGGTCGCCCACCGCGACCTCCCGGACCGCCCGCACCCGTCACGGTGACCATGTCCCCCTCGTCGACGGCGGGAGGAAGCGTCACATCGACCAGGCGCTCGCCGACCACCGTTCCATGGCCCGCACAGGCGCCGCACTCCTGCGAGGCCTGCCGCCCCTCACCGCCGCACGTCAGGCAGATCCCGGTGCTCTCGCCCATGCGGTTGGTGAACGTCACCTGCCCGGACCCATCGCATGTCCAACAGGTGACGACGCTGCCATCGGGGTCGTACCCGGATCCGGCGCAGACGGTGCACGTCACCGGGCCGGTCACCCGGACCTGCACCGGTCCGCCGCCGATCGACGTCACCAGATCGATCTTCGCCACCGCCACCACGTCCTGACCGTTGCGTGCCCATTTCCGGCCCGACTCCTGGAACACACTGGCGGTGGCGCCGGCGTCGGGTGGCATCGCCGTCGCTCCGGATCTGTCGGCCTGGGCTCGCTCCCTGGGGTCGAGCAGCACGCGGTAGGCCTCCGAAACGAGGCGGAAGCGTGCGGCCGACGAATCGTCGTCGGGATTGAGGTCCGGATGCAGCTGCCGCGCCAGGCGCCGGAACGCCCGCCTGATCTCGGCATCGGTGGCCTCGGCGCCCACCTCGAGCACGCGGTAGGGATCTTCGATCACGCCGGTCAGTCCAGCAGATTCCCGGGCGTGAGTGAAGGAGACATCTGCGGCGCTGCGTAGAGTTCGGCCGATGATCGAAAGCCCAGATCGCCAGGTGACGGCCGGAACGACCGTGCTCCTGTGTGGTCTGATCGGCGTCGCCGTGGGGGTTGCAGGTCTCGCGGTCAAGGCTCTCGGCCTGATCCCACGAGTGCGCATCGCCACGCTCACGTGGGGTGCGGTGGTTGCTGCGGTGGGCCTGGCGGTGATGTCGCACGGTTCGATGCGGCTCCCCCGGGTCAACGAACTTCTGCGAGCGATTCCGTCACGACTGGTCCAGCTCGCGGTCGCCGGTGTGGCGTGGTCGGTGGCCTTCGTGGTGGAGACGAGGACCGACTGGGTGTGGAAGGACGCAGTCGCCGCCGCCACTGCGGTAGTCGTCGTCACGCCCGTCCTCGGCCTGCTCCGACGTGTCGACGCCCGCACCACCATCTCGCTGGTGCTCGCGGCGATGTTGGTCACCTTCGGCATGTCGGCCATGTTCAAGCGGGAGCAGTACCCGTTTGCTCCGTTCCAGATGTACTCGGTTCCCCAGCTCGATCCACGTGAGGTGACCCGGCATCGGCTGATCGCAACGGCAGCCGACGGCAGGGAGATCGACATCACATCGGTGCTCGGGACGGCGACGGTTGCCAAGCTCGTCTCCGATCCTGACGAGTCGGAGGTGGCCGACGCCGTGTCGCTCGCCGCCAAGGCCCATGAAGAGCGTCGCGGCTCGGATCTCGTCTCGGTACGCCTGGTCACCGAGACCTGGAGGGTCGTGCCGTACCCCGGTGAGGCGACCGTCGAACCAGCCCGTATCGAGGAGCGGATGGTGGTCGATGTCTGACCACGAGCCCACGTGGTGGGAACGATTCTGGTTCCGTCCGGTCACGGCCACCGGTCTTCGCATCGTGCGCGTCGTGGTGTTTGGCGTGGCGGCCATGGTGCTGTTCACAGACATCGGGGTGCTCAAACCGTCGATCGTCAACGCAGGATCGCTGTGGGACCCGATCTCGTACTACCGGCTGCTCCCGCAGCCCGGTGAGGCCGTGCTCGACGTGATGTACCCGCTGACCGTGGCGCTGTGTGGGCTCGCCGCCTTCGGGCTCGGAGGGCGCTGGACGTCGGTGCCGGCGGGCATCTTCGGGGGCCTCCTGGCTGCGATCGGGAACAATCTGGGCAAGATCAACCACGACCGCAACGTCCTGGTGATGGCGCTGTTCCTGCTGGCCTTCGCTCCGGCCGCCGACGACGGCGACGGCCGGTCGTACCGGTTTCGGTGGCCCGTCGCAGGGGTTGCGCTCGGCTATTCGCTCATGTTCCTGTTCGCCGGCGTGTCGAAGATCCGGACATCTGGCCTCGAGTGGGTCTTCTCCGAGAACATGCGCAACATCCTGGTCTCCGAGAACCTGCTGCTGCGTGCGCCGGCCCTTTCGGACGTCGCCCTGTGGGTGGCGGAGGAGCCGTGGCGATGGAGGGTCGCAGCGGCCATGGCGGTCCTCGGTGAGCTGGGGCTGGTGGTGGGCGTCCTCAGCCGTCGCCCGATCCTGTCGGCGGTCTTCCTGGCTCAGGGAGCGGGAGTCATCTTCGGCCTGAACCTCTTCCTCGATCTCGGCGGCTGGCCGCTCGTAGTGATGACCGCAACCCTCGTCGACTGGGACCGTGTCACGACTCGTCTGAGGCCATCGCCGGCGACCGTGGTCGCTGTGGGCGTGTTCGGTGTCATCGCAGTGGTCACGGTGCTGATACGCCCACCCACGCTGGTGCTGCGGGAAACGGCGCTGGTGGTCCTCATGGGGGTCCTGTCGGCATTCTGGGTGCACCGTGCCGCAGCCGTGCGATCAGACCCGGCGTCGGCCGAGGCCGTCGAATCGGCTGTGTGACATACGCGTGGCCGCTACCTGTCCATCAGCTGCCGGCCCAGGCTCTTGACCGCCTCGGTGAGCTCCGGCGGGTCGATGACCTCGAAGGTCACCGGGAGAGATGCCAGATAGCGGGCGATCCATTCATGATCGTCGGCGCCGATCTCGAGGAACGTGTGGCGACCGGCGGCCTCCAACCTCCCGACGGTTCTGGGAACCATCGTGGCCGCCTGCTCGACGGACGTGTGCAACAGCACACGAGCTCGAAGCGCATACGAAGCGAGCGAGACGCCCTCTTCGACGAGTGCGACCGGATCCGGCGGGTCTACGCGACTGAAGCGCATACCGGTTGCATACGGCGTCTCCATGCGGTCGAGTCGGAACGTGCGCCAGTCGTCGCGATCCCGATCGAACGCGACGAGATACCAGTTGCGCCACACGACGACCACGCGATAGGGCTCGACGTGACGTTCGACCTGATCCCTTCCCGGTGCGGTGTAGAGGAAGCGGATCCGCTCGTCGTTGCGTGCCGCTCTCGCCAGGACCGAGAGTGTGCCGGGGTCGACGCGGGGCGCCGGTCGGCCGGCGGTGGTAAGCGTGACCGAGGTGACGTCTTCGAGCTGGGTGCGGAGCTTCGGCGGGAGCATCTGCTCCAGCTTCGCCATCAGGGTCAGCCCGGCGTCGTCGATGCCCAGCACCTGTTCGCGGGCGGCGATCCTGAGTGAGGCGGCCAGCGCCACGGCCTCGTCCTCCTCCAGCATGAGCGGGGGAATGCTGCCGCCCGTTCCCAGCTGGTATCCGCCACCGGGACCCGACATGGCGTTGACCGGATAACCCAGCTCGCGAAGCCGGTCGACGTCTCGCCGCACGGTTCGGGTCGTGACGTGGAGCCGCTCGGAGAGCTCGGCCGCGGTCCAGTCGCGTCGGGTCTCGAGGAGCCCGAGCAGCTTCAGTAGACGACCCGCCTTGTCCATCGTCACAGGGTACGACCACTGCGGACAGTTTCGGTCCGCAATGCCTCGTACGGTCTGGTTTCAGAGAGGAGACGCGTGGACCTTCGAACCGACCGGATGGGGATCATCATCGACCAGCTCAGGCAGTCGGCCGAGTACGTGTGGAAAACGTACGACGGGATGTGGTCGCTGAGGCCGACCGGGACGAACGCAACGGCGCGCGCATGCGGCCCGGGCGAGTGGCAACTCGACCGGGAAGGGGGTGACCC
The DNA here is from genome assembly GCA_963792365.1 of uncultured bacterium. GTDB lineage: Bacteria > Actinomycetota > Acidimicrobiia > Spongiisociales > ZC4RG35 > JAOUGY01. The sequence goes on along the minus strand of CAWBVW010000004.1, from coordinate 116,493 downwards.
GTTTTCACCCGGTCCGCTGACGACGGTCGCCTGGGTGATCGGACATGTCACGTCCAACTTCGCCGGCCGGTGGGAATGGACCTTCGGGTCGCGCTCTATCGATCCCGACCACGCCGTAGTTCTCACCCGTCGCCGAGGTGGCGGTCGACCGACTCTGGCACGAGGTGAATCGTTGGATCGGCGGTGTCGAAACGCTCACCGACCCTCAGTTGGATATCCCGGGGGTCGGGGCCTATCCGCACGGGCTCGACCCCTAGATCCCGTTCATCGGGATTCTCTGGTGGGTGAACCGCGATTTCATCCACCACATGGCCGAGGTCGCACTGCTGCGCGACCTCTACGGGCAGGAGCACTGACATGACGCTGAACCACGAACAGCACGTACGTGCGATCATCGACGACAGGTTGAGGGACGCCGAGCATCGACGGTTGGTGCGACGAGCTCGGGCCGGCAGGGAGCGATCGGTCCGGATTCGCCGGTTCGTTGGGAGGCGGGCCCACAGTCGAACGGTTGCTCTGGGCCGCGCAGTTCGTTCCTGCGTCGGAGGGTGAGCTCATCCGGGTGCCCCTTTGTGGATTCCCGTCGGGCCAGATGATGTTGCGGTGATCGCAATTCGGTTCCAGATCCACGCAGGCCGAGGCCCGGTTTGCGCCTGCCAGACGCCCTCGTGGGACACGTGACGCCGGTTCCGGAATCAGTCATCACACGAGGCATCCTTCGGCTCTAGTGAGGGATGTCACCGGCGTGGGACGCTGGGAAGGTCGGGTAGAGAGATTCGATGGCCGCCACTGTTTCCGTGGGTATCCACCCCACAACGCGGTCGAGCGCAATCGACAATCTCAGGGTTGTGCTCGTCATCGGGGTGATCGTCGGGCACGCCACGATGGCATGGACGGGAGTCGGAGACTGGGTGTTCACGGAGCCTCCCGTGCGGGAACCGATGCTGACGGCTCTCGTGTTGGTGGAGGTGGTGGCCGCTCTCTTCGCGATTCCGGTGTTCTTCTTCCTCGCCGGGCTATTCACGCCCTCCTCGTTTCAGCGGAAGGGCCTGCGCCGGTTCATGCGGGACAGGTTCTTGAGGCTCGGGCTCCCCATGGCCTTCTTCGTCCTGCTGATCAGCCCCTTGGTCGAGTACGTAGATCCCGATTGGTCAGGCTGGGAGCAGGGATTCTGGGCGTTCCTCCCCGAGGTGTGGTGGCCGCCCGCCCCGGGCCCGACCTGGTTCCTCGGCGTCCTCCTCGCCTTCTCGACGGCCTACGCCGTCTTGCGCACGCTCAGGCCGAAGGCCGCGACGCCCTCCCAACCGCGGCTCAGGGGCCTCGCCGCAGCTGTGGCTCTCATGGCCATCGTCTCCTACCTGGTGCGGATCCGCGTGCCGCTCGGCCAGGAGATGTTCCGGCTGGCACTCGGGCAGTCGCCATCGTGGATTCTGGGGTTCTCACTCGGCATCGCGGCAGCGGAACAGGGATGGCTCGAGCCGCTTTCGCCGCACGTGGCACGATTGGCGGGACGAACCGCGCTGGCGAGCGCTCTCACCCTCGTCGGCTCGATCGTCTCTCTCGTGCTCTGGATCGACGCCGAGATGGAGCCGTTCGCCGGAGGTGGTACACCGCTGTCGCTGCTCGTTGCGGCGACGGAGGGCACGCTCATCGTGGCCATGGCCTTCTGGCTCGTGGACCTGTTCCGCCGGCGGCTGGCACGCCAGGGACCGACGTTGCGGATCATGGGAAGGTCGGCGTTTGCCGCATTCGTCATCCACCAACTGATCCTCGTCTGGCTCGTGCTCGCCAGCCGTCTCGTGGATCTGCCCGCTGAGGTGGAGTATGTGGCAGTCGCCGGCCTCGGCGTCGCGATCAGCTTCGGTGTCGGGGCGTTGATGCTGCGGATTCCCGTCGTGTCAAGGATCCTCTGACCGAACTGCACGAATCCGAGGTGGGATCGGAGGCATGGTCGCCGTAGCCTTCTACCTGGGCGTCGTCGGTGCTTCGTCACCTCGAGCGGCCGAGTCCACCGCTGCGTCCGAACACACAACGGGTCGTGAGGCTCCGAGCCGAACTGCTCGGGGATCGCGGATGCCGCAGGCGCTCCGGGACACAGACCCGGTTCGACCGGCCACCAAGGTGGGGGCTCGGAGCGGGCGTCCCTGCGATGAGATGTTGCTCAGAGCGAGATCTTCACCGCTTCTTCGAGCCGCTCGAGGCTGCTCTCGAGGCTCGGAACGCGGATCGTCGAGCGGGCGGCCGTTGCCAGCACCTGCTGACCGAGATTCAGTTTCTCGGGCGTCACCTGTCGGGTCACCAATGTTCCGTTCTCGAGCGCTGCGAGGCCGATCCGGTGGGTGTATGAGCCGGTGGCATCCCGGACGCGGAACTCGAGGAGCTCCTCCGGGCGAGATGTCAGCAGCTCGATCTGGGCTGCGAACGTCTTTCCCCTGGATGAAGCCCGGCTGGCATACCGGCCTTCACCCATTGATGTGATCTCGATCTGATCGGCAGACCATTCGGAGTGCCGCGTCAGATCCTCGATGAGAGGCCACAGCTCGGCGGGTGTGGCGTCGATCTCTTTCCGAGCGCTGAATGTGCGCATGATTCGATCCTTGCAGCACGAAGATCCAGCCGTCGCCCAGAGCGGCCAGAATTCTCCCGGCCTCAAGGTCGGCGTGCGATGACCGAGATGATATGCCAGTACTTCGGCTCACGCTGGGCGCCTGCCACGCCGTCGTGCTCCTCCTCGGAGACGTCGAGGATCGCCCATTCGTCGAGCAGCAGCTCGATGTCGTGCATTCCGTGTGAGAGGCACGCCCCGCCGGCCCAGTCGTCGTTTGGTCCCAGGAACTGGCCGACGAAGAAGCCGCCGGGCTTGACCGCGGTCCGGATCTGTTCCCAGAGATGCGGGAAGGCGTCGGGCGGGCAGAACGGGAGACTGAGCTGGGCGAACACGAGGTCGGCCTCCGGCAGCTCGACGTCACCGAACCGGCAGACCTCGGCGGTCAGCCGGTCGAGCTCCTCCTCGGTGGCCCGGGCTTTCGTGAACTCGATCGCCGCGGGCTCCCGATCGTAGGCGTACACGGTCCAGCCCCGGTCGAGGAAGGCCTTCGTTTCCACCCCGTTCCCGCAGCCGAGATCGATCACGGTCCGGCCCGCACCGTGGTTGATGTCTACGACGTCGGTCGCAGCGACGAACCATCGGCTCGGAAGCCGTGCGGCGGTGGCGCGATAGTAGGCGGCCCAATCACCCTCAGGATGGATCTGTGTGTGCGGCACGTCTCCAAACCTAGATGGCAACGAAGGCTCTTGCCGTCCGCAGCGGATGCGTTCCCTGCAGGGGCCTGACACCCGGCCCGTAATAGGACCGATTCTGTCCCACCCACCCCGTAGATTGGTCGGGCGACTGTTGGGAGTACATGTGCAGATCATCGAGGCCACCGGCCTCGTCAAACGGTATGGAGAGATCGTGGCCCTCGACGGTCTCGACCTGTCGGTCCCAGAGGGCACGGTGTTCGGGCTCCTGGGGCCCAATGGTGCGGGCAAGACCACGGCCGTGTCGGTGTTGACGACATTGATCAAGCCCGATTCGGGCTCGGCGACCGTTGCCGGCGTCGACGTGCTGGCCCATCCCGACGAAGTTCGGAAGCGCATCGGCCTCTCGGGCCAGTACGCAGCAGTCGATGAGAACCTGACGGGATTCGAAAACCTCGACATGATCGGTCGCCTCTACCGGCTCGGAAAGGCCAGAGCGAGAACCCGGGCGAGGGAGTTGCTGGAGCGGTTTCATCTCGTCGACGCCGGCGATCGGCCCGTGAAGACCTACTCGGGCGGCATGCGAAGACGCCTCGACCTGGCAGGTGCCCTCGTGGCCGAGTCGCCGGTGCTGTTCCTGGACGAGCCGACGACCGGTCTCGACCCGAGGAGCCGGATCGACCTTTGGGGTGTCATCCGCGAACTGGTGGAGCACGGCACCACACTCTTGCTCACCACGCAGTACCTCGAAGAGGCTGATCGCCTCTGCGACGACATCGTGGTGATCGACCATGGACGCGCGATCGCACACGGCACGTCCGACGAGCTCAAGGAACAGATCGGCGGCGAGCGCATCGAGGTCACGGCCACGCACCACGATCAAGTGAACGAGGCGATGAGAGTCCTGGCGGAATTCGCGGTCGCCGAGATGCACTCGGACCCGAAAACGGGTTCGTTGCTCGTTCCCATCGTTGGTGGAGCGCCGGTTCTCACCAGAGCACTTCGCGCCCTCGATGGTGCCGGAATCGAGGTCAGCGATGTCGGGTTGCGGAGACCCACGCTCGACGACGTCTTCCTGTCTCTGACCGGACATGCAGCAGAAGAGGCAGAGCAGCCCGAGTCTTCCCAAGAGGTGTACTCATGAGTCGGATTCTGTACGCACTCGCCGATGGCGCGGTGGTGGCGAAACGCAACGTCATCAAGATCAAGCGCGTCCCCGAGGTGCTCGTGTTCGTGTTGATCTCGCCGATCATGTTCGTGCTGCTGTTTGCCTACGTCTTCGGTGCGTCCATCGACATTCCAGGGGGCTCGTATCGGGAGTTCCTGATCGCCGGGATCTTCGCGCAGACCGTGGTGTTCGGCGCCACGTTCACGGGCGCCGGCCTGGCCGAGGACATGCAGAAGGGGATCATCGACCGCTTCCGGGCGCTGCCGATGTCCCGCTCGGCGGTGTTGGTGGGCCGCACGGCGAGCGACGTCATCTACAACGTGCTGTCGTTGCTCATCATGGCGCTCACCGGGCTGCTGGTGGGCTGGCGTGCGAACGCCGGCCTGTTGAACGCGGTGTTCGGGTTCGGCTTGCTGGTCTTGTTCGCCTACGCCTTCTCATGGGTCATGGGGTACGTCGGACTGCTCGTGCCGAGCCCTGAGGTGATCAACAACGCCTCGTTCATCGTGATTTTCCCGCTGACGTTCGTTGCGAACACCTTCGTACCGTCGGAAAACCTGCCCACCGCGTTGAGGGTCTTCGCCGAGTGGAATCCGGTCTCTGCGGTGACGCAAGCGGCCAGGGAATTGTTCGGGAACATCCCGGCGGGAACACCCGAGCCGACCGCATGGCCGCTCGAGAACCCGGTGCTGTACACGCTCGGATGGATCGTGGTGATCATCGCAGTGTTCGCGCCGCTGGCGGTGCACCGGTACAGCCGTATGTCCAACAAGCGTTGAGCCGTAGGCGGCAACCCGATACCCACATCGGCTCGAGGTGTCCTGATCAGCAGGGCGGTGCCGATGACCCATGACGGAGCCCGCCGCACGGCGGGCTCCGTCGTCAAGGGGTCAGGAGGACTCAGTTGTCGTCGCCGCCTTTGCCCCGACCGGAGTCATCGTCATCGCTGTCGTCGTCGTCGCCACCGCGACCACGCTTCGAGTCGTCATCGTCGTCGTCACCGCCGTCGTCGTCGATCGTGGTCGACGTCGTGTCGTCGATTCCGTTGTCGTCGATGGTGGTGGAGGTCGTGTCGTCCCCCACGGTCGTCGAGGTGTGGTCGTCGATGGTGGTCGACGTCGTGTCGTCGTTTCCGTTGTCGTCGATGGTGGTGGAGGTCGTGTCGTCTCCCACGGTCGTCGAGGTGTGGTCGTCGACGGTGCTGTGGGTGGTGTCGTCCATCGAGTCGGAGTCGGTCGTGTTCGCCGACCGGTCCTCGGCCCCGGCGCCGCCACGATCCGTGTCCGACGAGAGCGACGACACCGGAAGGTGTGCACCGAGGGTCTGTGGCATGTTCCGCCTCGTCGCAGGGACCCGAGATGTCGATACCGATGTCGCCGGCCGATGGGTTGTCGTCGACGACCACCGGCACGGTGCTCGAGGAAGAGACCTGCGAGGGCTGCGTGGCGACTGCTGCGATCGCAGTTCCGCCAACCAGCAAGAGGGTCGCGCCTGCGGCCCCGAACCGAACGAGACGTTGCATCATGAGAGGCTCCTTCTGTGGTCGTGAACTCTCGTGATGACACATTCGCCCGGATCGGGTCAGCCTCGCATCAGGCAGACCTCAACGAAACGTTGTGAAGGCAAGGATCAGGTAAACGGAGGCCCAGGAGACGCACCGACAGGAGAGTCGGGCTGCGCGGATGGCTTGGACGTGATCAGGAGACCACCACAGACAGTTCGAACTCCTCGACCGGTGCGACATCCTCGAACGACCGCTCGTAGGCGAGCTTGAGCGTCGTCGTTCCGGGTGCCGCTCCTTCGAACGTGAACCTGAACTCGCCACCGGCACCCACCAGTGAGGATTCTGCCACGAACACCGGCTCGCCGACCTGACCGACGACGGTCGAGTCGCCTGCCACGACGGTCCACGCATATCCGGTGGTCGGGTTTCCGGGAAGCATCAGCTCGAATCTCTCGCCCGGCCCGAGCTCCACCGTCGCCTGGTTGTCGTCGGGTGTCAACGTGATCGTTTCGGAACATCCGACGAGAGCCAGTCCCAACACCAGCACACCCAACAGGGTTCTCATGGTCTCACCAGCGATCTGACGGGCTTTGGGGCACGTGTACCCGGCACGCGCCCCAAAGCGTGACTTCATGTGGCAATCGGGATGCGCTTCTTCGTCTCGATTTCCTCGCTCGGAGTCGGAACCCGAATCGTGAGCACGCCCTTGTCATAAGACGCCTCGATCGTCTCGGGGTTCACGCCCTGCGGAATCGGCAGCCGGCGTTCGAAGCTCCCGTAGTGCCGCTCGTGGAGGTAGAGGTTCTCCTCTTCGGTCTTCTCCTCGGTCGTCTTCTCTCCCTTGATGACGAGGAAATCCCCATCGACCGTGACCTCGACGTCCTTCTCGATGTCCATTCCGGGTAGCTCGGCGGTGACGATCAGGTCGTCGCCCTCGCGCTTCATGTCGACGGTGGGACGGAAATCGAAGGTCACGTCTCCGAAGAGCCGGGGAAGTCGCTCGAAGACCGTACGAAAATCGCCTCGGTCGAATTCGAAGACCGGTGTCCACGTCTTCAACTCCACCATGTCTCTCACCTCCCTTCTGGGGCGAGCATGCATCCGGCCCGTCGCCGCCCGAGACGGCGGGCGTCATCACGAGTGTCTGCCCGCCGCCTTCTCCGTTGTAGTGGCGGATGACCCAATCCGCTCTCTCCGCATGGGGCGATGGACCCTGGCGCGACGGGGGGCGGCGAACGACGATCGGTACGACACGCAAGCTGGAGGTTCGAATGAAGGCGAAGGTCGGCGACCATCTGGTGGTCAAGGGACATCAGGTCGGCGAGCGGGTGCGGACGGGAGAAGTCCTCGAGACCGGTGAGCATGGCGACCCGCCGTTCCGGATCCGCTGGACGGACGACGGGCACGAGTCGCTGCTCTACCCCGGCCCCGACGTGGTCATCGAGCACGCAAACAAGTCAAAGGCGTAACACCCACCACTCTCTGCATCCCTCGCTCTGAACGGCAGTCCGGCGGATTCCACTCCGCTCGCGCGCTTGCATAGCCCAACGAGACCTGAGAGGCTGGTTCCTCGTATCGGGGGAGCTACATGGGGACTCGAATCGTCGCCGATCGCTATGAGCTGATCGACGAGGTCGGTCGCGGCGGGATGGCAACGGTGTGGCGGGCGCGAGATCGCCGGCTTCAGCGGATCGTGGCGCTCAAATTGCCGCGTGCCGAACTCCTCGACGATGTCATGATTCGACGTGTCGAGCGGGAAGCCCGGCTCGCGGCAGGGATCTCCCACGCCAACGTCGTCACCGTCTACGACTCGGGGATCGTCGAGGGCGAGCCGTACGTGGTGATGGAGCTCCTCGAGGGCCGGACGCTGTCGGACATGATGGGCTCGCTGGGTCCTGTCGACGCTCGCAAAGCGGCAGCCGAGCTCGCCGATGGGCTCTCGGCGATCCATGCGGCCGGCGTCGTTCACCGCGACATCAAGCCGGGGAACATCGTGGTCTCGGATTCGGGTCCCAAGCTGACCGATTTCGGGATCGCCCTCCGTGATGACACCGATCGGCTCACCCAACCGCACCAGGTGATGGGCACACCGCTGTACGTCGCTCCCGAGGTCCTCAAGGGGGCGGAAGCCGGGCCAAGCGCCGATGTGTATTCACTCGGTGTTGTCGTTGCGGAGATGATCACGGGTCGGCGTGGCCAAGGAAAGTCCTCGGCCGTGCGGACCGGTGATCCGGCACTCGATGATCTCCTAGCCCGGACGACCTCCGACGATCCTGCTGCGCGGCCCACAGCGGCCGAGTTCGCAGCTGCACTGCGGCGAGGGGCTCTCCTCACGCTCCCGATTCCCGCCGGTGTTCCCGAATCCGAAACCCAGCCGATCTCGGCTCAGGGTGACTCGGAGACCACCCAACAGCTCGGTGTGGCTCTGGTCGTGACGTCCCCTGATGACAGACATGGGCGAGGGCGATGGGCAGTGATCGCAGTGGCGGCGGTAGCGATTGTTGCGTCCCTGGCCTTCGCGCTGAGCTTGGCCGGCCGAGACGCGGAAGCGGCGGACACCTCGGTCGCGGCGAACGCAACCGTCACTTCAGCGCCGTCCACGACTGCCGTCGTTCCGAGCGTGCTGACTCCGTCCACCACGGCCCCGCCCACCACGACCGCGCCCGGCCCGACAACCACCATCCAACCGCCTACGTTCGTATCGACTCCCGAACAGGCGGCGTCCGACCTGGTTTCGTGGGTGATACAACGCCGTCCCAACGACCTGAAACCGAAGGACCGACGGGAGTTGCTCTCCGAGGTCGACAAGGTGCTCGAATCCCACCAGGAGGGTGATGAAGGAAAGGTCAGGAAGTCGCTCGAGAAACTCGTCTCGATCGTCGACGACCTGGACGACCCCGAAGGGCTGGCGTTGCTGGCGGTGCTGGCCGAATCCGTCGGCTTCCGACTCGATGCCGAGGAGTGATCCGCCCGGTCGCCTGTGACAATCTCGTGACACCACCGACGACACCCTGAGACAGTCGCCTGTGCACGGTGGATCGAGAGCCCACCGAGGAGCAGAAATGACACACGGACTCGGGTCTTGGCTGGCGGCGATGACGCTGGTGTTGGCTGCGTGTGCGGGCGACGCCGCGACGAGCGAGTCCTCGTCTTCCACCGTCGCGGGGGCGACGACCACATCGGTGGCACCGTCGACAACCCTCGCGTCCACCACTACGACCTCGGCCTCGCCGGTCACGACCACGTCCGAGCCGAGCCTCGACGGATGGCGTGCCTTGCCCGCCGACGTGTGGGGCGAGGTGCGGCTGCGCGACGCCGCCCAGCTGGGCGGACGCACCTACGTTGTCGGATGCACCCCCGATGGGAACGAAGGCTCGATCTGGTGGTCGCCCGACCTGGTGTCCTGGAACCGGGTTGCAGGCGACGCGTGCATCAGCCAGATCTCTTCGTCGTCGTTCGGTCTGTTCGCCGTTGGATGGAGCGGGAGCCTCTGGTCACCCGATGGTGGAAGCTGGCAGCCGCTGGACCTATCCACGGACCTGGGGTTCGAGTACCCAGGGCAGCTTGGGAATCTGCGCGCCGTGTTCGTTGCGCCCGACGAGGCCCGGGTGACGCTGCTCTATTCGGCGGCCGCCGAAGCGGAGTCGACCGTCGCACGCCTGGTCACGACCACCGATGGGACCGGCTGGGAGCTCGTCGAGAGCGGATCCGCCGATCTCTTCGACAATGCCGACGTGTTCGATGTGGTCCCCGGTGGTGACGGACTGCTGGCGGTCGGATCCTCGCCGGGTGGTGAGTTCGTGCCGACTGCCGCCGTGTGGACCTCGCCCGACGGACTCGATTGGAGGAGGGTGACGCCGGTCGACGCCGACTACACCGACAAGGTGATCTACGACATCGTGGCCGTGGACGAGGGCTTCGTGGCAGTCGGAGGCGACTTCTTCGTGACCGGTCTCATGACGGCCTGGACGTCGGACGACGGCCTGATCTGGACGCGTTCGCCGCATCCCGACGAGACCACCGATCCTTCGGTGGCGCAGATGACGGCACACGCAGTGACAGTTCGAGATGGTGTGCTGTGGGCGGCCGGCCGGGACTTCGACGCCAGTCGAAACATCGTGGAGATCCCGGGCTTGTGGCGATCCGACGACAGTGGTGTCACCTGGGTTCGTGTCGAGGCGGATACCTATGCCGACCCGATCGTCGCCTTCGACCTGCTCGACGGCCCGGACGTGCTCGGCGTGTGGCCGCCGGCCGGCTCCCCGTTCCAGACAGACACGCGGCTGTTCGTTCCGGCCCCCTGAGGGCGGTGTCCCGACCCGAAATTGCGTAAGAAACGTGCGCTGGGCGCACGCTTCTTACGCAATCTCAGGCTTGCTCGGTGAAGTCGACCTGGCCGACTACCATCAGCACGCTGGTTGTGCCGCCGCGTGCCACGATGTCTCTGGCAATGTCGAGCGTGGTGTCGCCACCGATGGTGGGTTCGACGATCGTGAGCACGTGTTCGTTCTTCGACATGGGTTCTTCTTTCATCGTGAGACGCCGTCAATCATTTCGCCGTCGTACTCGGTTGTTGGTTCGTTGTGTTGGTTCAGGTCGTTGTCGACGGTCCATGGGATGGCGACGACGAGATCCCAGAGGTACTCGTCGGTCACGTCGACGCGGGTGAGGAGAAGGCGGTAGTAGATCGGCCCGGGGAGGCCGTCGAGGATTGCTTCGATGTCTTCGTGCGCGGACCGAGGACGTCCCGGACCAGCGAAGCCGCGATCGCACGCCGGCGCTTCCAGAATTCTGCGAAGTGCTCGGCCAGATCGTCGTTCAGCGCGGCTTCACCGACCATTCCGGCGATCAGGGCGCCGAAGTCGGTTGTGCGGAACAGACGCACGATGTCCTTCACGAACATGAACAAGGTGAGGCGCGGGTCCGGATCCATCGGAGACGGCCGAACGGCGTCTCGGGCGAGGGTGTCCACGAGGTCGAGTGCAAGCTGCTCCTTCGTCGACCAACGGCGATACAGCGTGTCCTTGCCTACCCGCGCGAGCTTGGCGATCTGCTCCATGGTTGCACCGGTGTACCCATGCGAGGCCGGAACTCCGGAGGACGGGCGATGCCGACTGCCGACTGATGCCGTGCGTCTGATGTCCGGCGACCGATGACTTACGACTGGTGACCGACGAAAGCGGGACGGGGCTACCAGCCGCTCCCGCCACCTCCACCACCGCCACCTCCGAACCCGCCGCCGCCTCCGAATCCACCCGGGAAGCCGATCGAACCGGAGCCGGTTCCCCATGTCGATCCTCCACCGAACCCGCCACCGAACCCGCCGCCTCCTCCGAACCCGCCGAACCACGTGTTCTTGCGGTTCCACGAGTCGTCGCGGTACACGGGCTCCCAGCCCAGGGACCGCGAGCTCCCGCCGATGATGACCCAGTGGTAATAGAACAGGAAGAACGGGTCGTAGTGAGGCAGGCCGGACGGGATCGGCTCGCCGGTCCAACTGTCCTCCTGGCGGCCCGTGCCGGCGTGGGCGAGCTCCGGTGCGTAGCGGTCGGCGTCCGAGATCGTCGAACGTGCAAGTGCCTGGCGCTGGGCAGCGTATGCGAGGGCGAACGCCCGGGGTCCCCGAGGGTCGGAGGCGCCGAATGCCGCCGCCACGTCTGCGTAGCTGCCCTCGAGACCGATCGACGCCAAGGCATTCCGGGCCTCGACCCAGCGTCTGAGCGCCTGTGCCGGTTCGAGCGAGAGCGCCAGCACGGCCGCCACCGTCCTGATGGATTCGCGATCCACGTCGGCCTCGGCGAGCTCGCCCTTCAACCGGTTGTAGTCGTCGATGGAGCGATCGCCGCGTCTGAGGAGAGCCGCCGCCACGGACACGGGCAGACCCATCTTCCCGGCCTTGTCGCGAACGTCATCGAGTTCGGCTTTGGTCCTCAACCCTGCGAGCGCCATCTCGACCGCCGTCGGCGGATCGACGCCGAATCCCCGGGCCTCCTGGTAGGCGGCGACGAACTCGTCGATGTCGTCTTCGTCGTGGTTCATCAGCAGGAACGCAGCCACCGCCGGTTCGTCGAGTCCGTCCCGCCCGAGCGCCGAACCCTTGTCCTTGAGTTCCGCCAAGACCTGTTCGTATCTCAGGATCGCCTCGTCGGGATCGTCGCTGAGGTCGGTGAGAGCAGCCGCAACCGCCGGTCGGCTCGGACCGCTCGGAAGCCGTCCGTACAGGGACTCCATCCGATTGGTCTTCTCGACCGCGATCGTGGTTGCCTTGCCCAGCTCTTCGATCGAGTCGATCAGCGGGTCGGTCGCCACCAGGACCGGGCGAGCCTGGAGGAGGCGGACGCCGAGGTCGGTCGTCGATACCGGTCCGACGGGCGTGCGGACAGATTTCACCGCCACCTCTCGGGCGAGGTTGCGTGACGCTTCGGCCACGCGGAAGGGTCGCAGGCTGTCGACGAGGCCGGCCAGTTCGCCGTGCTTCACGTCGAACTCCAGTTGATCGTCGATCTCGATCGCCTCGCGTGCCGTCGTCTGCACCGAGGTCTCCAGCAGCTCTTGTTCGCCTGAAGCCCGCATCTCCAAAGGGAGCAGCCGGTACTGCTCGACCTGTTCGAGATCACCCACCGCCACCGCTCCGGCCGCCCACAAGGCCCGGAGCGAAGTCTCGTCGGCCGGTTCTTCGTCGTTGGACAGCTGCTCGAGTGTCGCCAGCGCCCGGTCGGTTTCGACCGACTCGGCAGCGTCGGGCGCCGGCAGGAAGAACGACTCGGGGAGTTGAACCTCGTGACCAGACGGGGTGAGTCGGGACAGTTCGGTGTCCACGAGCGTCTTGCGGCGCTGGCGCCGCCGGCGACGAGCCTGCTCCCGATTGCTGCGAACCACGACCGCAGCAGCACCACCCCCGACGAGGGCCACGCCGCCGAGGAACAAGAGGGCGCCACCGGCGGCTCCCGATTCGGACTGGGTGTCGGGTGCAACCGTGTCCACGGGTTGCTGATCGCGGTCGTTGGTCGTAGCCGATGGGGAGCTGTCGGTGGAGAGGAACTGCTCGATGCCGCCCACGATGGCCGAGATCCCTCCGTCGTAATCTGCTGCGGCGAAGAACGAGTCGCCGAGACCGGCGGCGAACGATGCGTCGTCGTCCGTCAGCCCCGCTCCTGGGCCGCTGTCGACCTCGGTGCGTCGCTCGTCGAGGGCCACCAGGACCACGACGCCGTCGTTGCGTTCGGAGTCGCCGACACCCCAGGTGTTCCCGATCTCCGCCGCCAGTTCCGCCGGTGAGAGATCGCCCGAGGTCTGGGTGATCACCACTGCGATCTGGGATCCGGTTTCGGCAACCACGCGGCCGACCGCCTCTTCCAGGCGGGCACGATCTTCGAGAACGCCGGCGTCGTCGGTGACCCAGCCCTGACAGGTGATCCCTTCGACGGCGGGACATTCTGCGAGCTGCGTTGTCGTGTCGGTGGTGGCTGCGGCCGGGGCTGCGGTGAGCGCAACCACGATCAGGCTGCTCAGGATGGCTAAGAGTTGGTTCACATGTCGAAGGCTACGCCGCTCAGGATGGTGCGGAGCCAACCGGCTCCCGCACCATCCCTCCAGGCGTCGCTGCGCCTTCGCAGCGCACTGGCGATCTGGTTCATGCCCCCCTCAGGCGCGAGAGTGCCGGCCGCGCGGTCGGGCAGCGGCAACCAGCGATCCGCCCACGAGCATCAAGGCGGCAGCGGACCACCCCAGGCTCACGACGCTGCTGGGACCTGTGAACGGCAGTGTCCCATCGGTCACCGGTGGGACGGTCGTCGTCGATCCCAGGTCGGTCGAGGTCAAGGGACCCGAGGTCGTCGAGGTGGCCAGAGCCGTCGTCGTGGAAACGTCTGCGGCCGTTGTCGTCGGCTGCTGGACCGTCGTGGTCGGTCCCTGTGAGCCTTCCGTCGTGGAGGTGGTGGAGGACGGGTTGGTGGTCGTGGTGGTCCCCGCCGTCGAGGAGGTGGTCGTTGCGGCGGTCGTGGTGGTGGTCGCTGCAGTGGTCGTCGTGGTGACCGCCGCCGGGGAGCAGTCGGCGATGACCGTGAAGTCGACCGACGTGCCCACCGTTGCACTCGGATCTGGCAGCATCACGTTGTAGAACTCGATCGTCGACCCGATGGTGAGGGTGTCGATCTCGAGCGTCGTGGTGGTCACGTTGGGCGCCGACTCCGTGTCGAGCACGTCGGTCTCGACCCCTCCGGTGACCAAGACGGCGTAGTTGTCCAAATGGACGCTGTCCCCGTTGTCGGCAGAGACGGTGAAATGGCACTGTTGCCCGATGAGGTCGCCGTGTCCGTTGGCGGCCAGGTCGAAGGACGTGATCAAACGCCTCACCCCCACCTGATCGGAGGTGGCGGCGGGACGAGGGATGTAGAAGTCCGATGACACGAACAGCTCCACGGGTGCCGCCGCTGCCGATCCGGCAAACGTCAACACCAAGAGCGTCATAGTCAAGAGTCCCACGGCACGGCGCGGGTGAGCAGATTTCATCGTGTTCCCCTTCGGTCCCGTGGGCCGGTGCCTGGGACGCATCTTTCGAGCGGCGCGGTGACCCGAACCTGCAACCTGATCGGAAGGATCACGGTGCACCTTGAGCGATCTCCTATCGTCTGAGCAGACTTCGAAGAAACGGATTCGGCATGAGCGATCACGAGGACCATCGGTCCAGCGACTGCGACCCTCATGACCACGGAGACGGGAGCCACGGTCATGGCAACGACGACCATGGCCCGGCGATCTGGCGCGGGCTCATGGCCTGGCTCTACCCCATCCTGCACCCCAACCCTCCCTCCAACCAGCTCATGGTGGACCTGGCCGAGGTCGGGCCCGACGACCGCGTCCTGGACGTCGGATGTGGTCCGGGGGCCGCGGTGCGCTTCGCAGCGCCGCTCGTGCGCGACAGTGTCGGCGTTGATCCGTCGGAGCGGATGCTCCGTTCGGCACGCCGTCGCGCACGGGCTTTGCCGAACGTACGCTTCGTGCAATCCCCGGCACATCGGCTGCCGTTCGAAGACGGCGGTTTCACTGTGGTGTGGACGATCCACTCGATGCACCACTGGGGAGACGAGGCGGCCGGTGTGTCAGAGGTTCGTCGGGTGCTGGCTCTGGGTGGGCGGTTTCTCGTGATGGAACTGTTGGATCCGGGCAAGCCCTGGGGTGTCGACGAGGAAGGCGTCGAGCGGATCGCCCAGATGATGCGAGCCGCCGGGTTCGCCGATGTGAAAACGACCCAACACCCCGTCGACTCGACGATCGAGGTCGTGATCGTCGGTCACGCCTGACGCGCCCGGTGCCTGGCTGGGTCAGATCCGCCCGTACACCGGCGCACGCCCGGAGGTTCCGGTCTGCCCTATGGCACCTGCCGACCTCAGGCAGTAGGCCATCTGTTGTGCCGTGCGGCGACTCGTTCCGAGCTCGTCTGCGAGATCGGCGGTCGTGAATCCGCCGTCCAGGCCGTCGGGTATGAGGGCGGCGAGATCGGTCGCAGAGCGGAACTCGGTCACGTTCACCACATCGATCAGGCTGCGTTGCTCGATGACCCAGCCTTTGCGGCGCCACGCCTTGCTCGGGTCGTGGCGTCGAAGCTGCTCTTCGGCCGTCGACACGACATCGAGTTCGAGGTTCGAACAGTCGAGGTGACCGACGACGTAGACCAGGGAGGCAAACACGTCGACGACTTGACCGTGTTTGGGGGACTTGCGCCGAGTCAGCACCTCGCCGTCTTCGCCCATCCGCATGATCCATGTGTCGACTGCGATCGGATGCACGATACGAACGCGGTGGTTCGTGAGCAGCCGGTCGAGCTTGCGTCGGAGGGGAGCGAAGCCACCGGTCTGGATCTCGATCAGGAGATCGCCCCGCACGAGATCGATGACCATCCCCTCGACCCGATGCTCGACTCGATCGCCCGGTTCGGCATACCAGCGCTTGAGGGCGGCGTGGAGGGGCCCCTCCCTGAGCGTGCCGATGTGTTCGGGCATCTGTCGATGGTACGACCGATGAACCCTGCGGCCTGGCAGCTCCGACCGCAGCCGTTCCGGGCCTTGCTGTACGTTCGAGACATGGACCGCGTCGACGCCGCCCGCACATACGTCGAACACCACTGGCCCGACGCCCTGGCGGCGCTCCTTGGCGGAGGTTCTGCCACGGGAGTCGTGACTCCGACGTCGGATCTCGACATCGTGCTCCTGTTGGACGGCCCACCTGCGCCGAAGCGCATGACCACGGTGTGGGAGGGAATCACCGTGGAGGTGTTCGCTCACACGGCCGAGTCGCTACGTCTTTACTGGGCCAAGGACGCCGCGGATCGCAAGCCGGCACTCATTCGGATGTGCGCTGAGAGCGTGATCCTGGTTTCGGTTGGCGCTCGGGCCGAGGCGATCCAAGAAGAGGCGGACCGATTGCTCCACGCCGGGCCTCCCGAACCTGAGCCGGCCGAACTCGCTCGTCGCCGGTACGGCATCACGGATCTGCTCGACGACCTGGCCGGTGATCCTTCGCACGTCGAGCGACCTTTCGTGATCGCCAACCTGTTCGTCGAGGTCGCCGAGCTTGCGCTCGTCGCCGCCCGGCACTGGTTGGGTACCGGGAAATGGCTGGGGCGGGAGCTGGCGGATCTCGATCCCCGGCTCTGCGAGCGGCTCGTCGCTGGACACCGTGAGGCGCTAGTGGGCTCCGATGACATGCTGATCGGCGTCGCCGACTCCGTGTTGGCGCGGGTTGGTGGCCGCCTCACGGTCGGGTTCGAGGCCGGCGGGGAGCGGCCGTGACGACCAAATCGCAGGGTCGTCTCTCGAGAGCCGTCCACTAGCCTCGGATAGTGCGCTCGATCGGAAACGTGCTGTGGCTGTTGCTGGCCGGTTTGTGGCTGGCCATCGGTTACGTGGCGGCCGGGATCGTCTCGTTTGTCCTGATCGTCACGATCCCGTTCGGCATCGCCTCGTTCCGGCTGGCGGGATACGTGCTCTGGCCGTTCGGGCGAACGGTGGTCTGGCAACGGACTGCTGGAGCCTGGTCGGTGATCGGGAACGTGATCTGGCTCCTGGTGGTCGGCTGGGAGCTGGCGGTCCTCCACATCGTCGCCGGGGTGCTGTTGTTCCTCACCGTCATCGGCATCCCATTCGGTGTCGCCTGCTGGAAGATGGTTCCGCTGGCGCTCCTCCCGCTGGGTCGCGAGGTCATCCCCCTGAGTGCGGTGGCCACAGACCCCTACGGCGTCCCGAGCTGACGATCCGAGAGAGCCGGGCCGCATCGTCTGGCGCTCCCAAGGTCTGGGCGCCCCAGCGATGGCCAGGTGGCGAACTCGCGGCGAACCGCCGAGTGACTGGAGGACCGAACGCTCATTTTCGGGCCGCCTATCCTCGGCCGCGATGTCGCCCGTCCCACCCTCGTCTTCCGAGCATCCCGAAACCGGAAAGTTCGACTATCCGATGTACCACGCCGAGACGCGAGCGCAGTGGCGGGCGTGGCTCCAAGAGAACCACGATTCGGCGCCGGGGGTGTGGCTGTGCTCTTGGAAGAAGGCGACCGGTCGCCCATTCTGCCCGTATCCCGAGGTTGTCGAAGAGGCGATCTGCTTTGGCTGGATCGACTCCACGACCACCATTCTGGATGACGAGCGAGGCAGCCAGCTCGTAACGCCTCGCAAGGCGAAGAGCACCTGGACACGTCTCAATCGCCGGCGTTTCGCCGACCTCGAGGCAGCCGGTCTCATGACCGACGCCGGCCGCCGAGCCGTTGAGGTCGCCAAGGCGAACGGCTGGTGGACGATCCTCGACCCTGTCGAGGATCTGATCGAACCCGACGAACTCGCTGCAGCGCTCAACTCCGACTCTGCCGCTCGGGCGAGTTGGGATGCCTTCCCGCCGAGTGCTCGGAAGCAGATGCTGTGGTGGATCATCAGCGCGGTGCGTGACGATACGCGAACCCAACGAATCACAACCGTGGTCGAGAAGGCCGCCCGCGGTGAACGAGCTCAGGGCTGAACGGACGCCGGAACCTGCGTTTCAGTTGGGTGCTACGTGAAATCGAACAGCAGTGGGATCACCACCACTACGGCTGTCGCCCACACCGGGAACACCGGGAGATAGGCCGTCTGCCAGCGTTCGAGCCGGTGGAAGGTGGTCTGTCCTCGGAGGAACTGCGTCGACAACCAGGCCGTCACCGCAAGGTTCACGAGAAGCACCACGTTGAGGCCGAGGGCGACCGTTCGATTCGGCGTGAATCCGAGCTCTCCGATCCGAGCGATCATGGCCACCAGCACCATGGCGTCGAGCGCCAGCGCACCCACCACGGCGGCCAGCTGAATCCGGTCCATCCACCCGGCCGGCCGGTCGGGGTCTCGCGCCGAGGTGGTGTAGAGGACGAGCCCGAACACTGCGATCAGCATCGCGTCGAAGATGCCCAGGACCTCTCGGTCGAAGGTCCGACCCAGGTTCGACACTGCATAGGTCACCGCCGAGGCCAACAGCATCACTGCGAACAGGGGAGTGAAGATCATCGTCAGCACGGGCGCCATGTTCTCCACCACCCGCTTCTTCGACTCGACCAGCCAGGCCCCGACGATCACGGCGCCGGCCGCCCCGGACGGCACCACCCACTCGATGATGCGCCCGGCATCGGCGCCGGCAGGTTCGAGAATCCCAACCGTCAAGGCCACGAGCAGGCCGCCGCCTTGTGCGATGAGGGCGTAGTAGATCGCCCATTCGCCGGTGAACCGGACAAAATCCATCCGACCTTCGTGTGACCCTATCCGCCCGCGGAGGTAGGGGTATGCGACGGCAAACCAGAGGGCAACGACCACGTGGGCTGTGGCGAGGATCTCGGTCTGTGAGGCGGACGCCCACGGATACACATTGACCACGACACCGGCCGCTACGAATGGAAGTGCCGCCACGAGCAGCTGCCGGGCGGTCAGCCCTCGGCGGTGAGCCGCCCATCCGGCGAGAAACGGCAGCACGAAGAGGCTCAGGCTCCGAAGCTGCCACGTGGCTGTCTCGTCGGGAAAGCCTCCGATTCGCAGCCCGATCTGGAGGGCGATTGCAGCGCCGAACGCGAACGCCACCGCCGCCGGCCACGTACTGTCGACGGACCCTTTCTCGATGTCGGTCGACAAAACCAGTTGCTTCCAAAGCCGTCCGCTGTGCTCCTGGGCGAACTCGTGTGTCAGCTCGTCGACGGACCCCATGCGCTTCACGGCCACGAGAAACGCCTCGTCGGGACTGAGCCCGACCTCGGTGAGTTCGGCGATCTGATCCCGCAGGTGGGTCTCCAGCTCCTCGAGGTCCCGGCTCCCAACGGCCGGGCCTTGCGAAACGAAGCCTCGCCACTCCGAAATCTGAGATTCCACCGATTCCATCGTCAGGCCGTTCCGATCAGCAGGGCGGGTGGGTCGATGCAACGCCACGCATCGCCGAGCGCTCTCGCCACGGTTTCCCACTGACGCTTGTGCTCTGCCAGTGCGGCAAGCCCGTCGTCGGTGATCTGGTAGTACTTGCGGCGTCGCCCTTCGGGCGGCGTCCGCCATTCCGGGGTGACGTAGCCGAGACGCTGGAGCCGGTGCAGCAGTGGGTACAGCATGCCGTCGGTCCACTGGAGCTCGCCCTCGGACAGCTGGCGGATCCGCTTGAGGATGGCGTAGCCGTAGCTCTCGCCTTCCGCCAGGATCGACAGAACCAGGGGAGTTGCCGACGCCGCCACGAGGTCTTTGTCGATCTGCATCAGGCGCCCCCGGGACCGGAGGGTCGGCGATCTCTCGCGTAGGCCTGGAGCATGCCCGCGGCACCGTCGACGGTGTCACGGCCGTAGGCGGATCGACTGGTAGTGGTCTTCACGACGACCTTTCGGTGCTTCCGCGTCCTACGACGCGATATACATAGAAGCACGATGTACATAGAAGCACCATGTACATAGAAGTGCAAGGTATCGCCGTGGACCTTTGCCGGAACCGGCCACGGCGATGAACCGGACGGTCTGCCGGTTGATGGCCGCTGCCCCGAGGTCCCGGGCGGCCGAGGACTTTCGGCCCTATGTGCCCATGACACCGGTCTCCTTGAGGCTTTCTTGATGGTCTCACGAGGAAATCGAAACAGCCGCGCCGTCACGGTCTCGTCAATGAGCTTGGACGGGAGACCTCATCGAGCGACCTCCGATGGGGCCCGAATACAGAACGGTGTTGGCTATGAAGCGGTCTCGTGAATCCATCGTGCGGCGACGTCACATCGGCCGACCCTCGGCCGCAATGCTCTCGGTCTTCCTCGTGGTGGCTTCGTTGCCGCTGGTCGCAGGCGCTGCGACCGCAGCTGTGTCCATCACCACAACTCTCACCCCGCGGGATCTCACGGTCGCACCCGGCACCACCGTCACCTGGACCAACGATGACGGTGAGCGTCACAGGATGCGAACCACCGACGGTCCGGTGGAGTTCGACTCCGGGAACATCGACGCGGGTGAAACCTTCAGCTTCACGTTCGACACCGAAGGCACGTACCTCTATGTCGATGACCGTGATCGTGACGACGCCAACTACTTCGGTTCCGTCGTTGTCGAGGCGGACGCCGGCGGGGAGCCGGGAACCCCGCCACCACCACCCCCGGCTGCCGGCGATGTCGTGATCCAAAACGACACGTTTGTGCCGGCGTCGATCAGTGTCGCCGTGGGTGGCACCGTGACCTGGTCGAACCAAGACCGCGACCACACCGTCACCGCTCGGGACGGCTCCTTCGACAGCGGTGTCTTCGACGCCGGTCAGACGTACAGCCGCACTTTCAACACAGCTGGGACGTTCAACTACTTCTGCATCATCCATCCGGAGATGACCGGGACGGTAACAGTCACCGATGGCAGTGGCACCGCGCCTCCGCCCACCACCCCGACGCCCACGACTCCACCCACCACGGCGCCTCCGCCTCCTCCCCCGGCACCGGGTGCCATCGACATTTCGATCGTCGACAACGACTTCGACCCCTCACCCACAACGGTCGACGTGGGAACCACGGTGCGTTGGGTCAACACGGGTGCCATCCCGCACACTGCGACGATGAGCGGCCAGTTCGACTCCGGGATCCTCATGGCCGGTCAGACCTACACCCGGACCTTCAACTCGGCCGGCACCTACGACTACATCTGCACCCTCCACGCCGGGATGACGGGGAGGCTGATCGTCCAAACCCCGGGCAGCGCCCAGCCGCCGCCTCCACCGCCACCCGGCAACCAGCCGCCGGGCGACGAGAATCCGCCTCCCACCTCCCCGCCCCCTGCCGGATCGGGGTCCATCTCGATCATCGACAACGACTACAGCCCGCGATCCCGGACCGTGAGCGTTGGGTCCACGGTCGAGTGGGCAAACAACGGAGCTCTCCCCCACACGGTGACCATGAGCGGGCAGTTCGACTCGGGGATCCTGATGCCGGGCCAGACCTACAGCCGAACGTTCGGTACCGCCGGGACCTACAACTACGTGTGCATTCTGCACCCCGGCATGGCGGGCACCCTGGTCGTCCAGGCTGCCGACGGGACCGCCCCTGAGGTTGAGCCAAACGATCCGGCCGGGGACACCGGTACCACCCCGGGGTCGGTGGCAGGTGGCATCTCGATCGTCGACAACGACTACAGCCCGCGTACCCGTACCGTGAGCGTTGGGTCAACCGTGAAGTGGGCCAACAATGGGGCTCTCCCGCACACCGTCACCTTGGGTGGGCAGTTCGATTCGGGGATCCTGATGCCGGGCCAGACCTATAGCCGAACGTTCGGTACCGCCGGGACCTACAACTACGTCTGCACACTGCATCCAGGGATGGCCGGCACGCTCGTGGTTCAGGCTTCCGACGGATCCGCGCCCGAGGTGGGGGCCACGGACGAGACTGCCGCCGGCGTAGGGGGCATGGCTGCTTCTGCGCCGCAGGGTTTCGCGGTGAACATGATCGACAACGCCTACGATCCGGCCGGGATCGAGGTCACCGCAGGCGACAGCATCACCTGGGCCAACGTTGGACAGGCTCCACACACGGTGACCGACCGTGGACAGTCGTTCGACTCGGGATTTGTGATGCCCGGAGACGCGTGGACGATGACCTTCGATACCGAGGGGACCTACGAGTACTGGTGCACGATCCATCCGGAGATGGTCGGCCAGATCACCGTCCTGGCGGCCGGCATGTCCGATGGAACCACCTCGGGTGGTGCGGCATCCGCCCTCGACACCTCCGCAGGTGAAGCGGCTGCCGCGCTTGCAGCAGTGCGGCCGGTACCCGCCATCTTTGGACCGGCCGGTGTCGGAGCTTTCGCCGCAGGTCTCTTCGCTCTCGTGCTGGGAGGCCTCACCCTCACTCTCGGTACACCTCGGTCGGAGCGCACGTGAGCCCTCCCGTTCGTCGGTTTCGTCGGACGCGGGGCATGGTGATCGTCGGCATCATGTCGCTGGTCGTGGCGTGCGGCGGCACAGCCGGGACCGACCGTGACGCCGAGTCGATCTCGGGAGTCGTGGTCGCGGTCGACGGGAGTCTCCAGGGCATCGATCGTTTCACGGTTCTCGACGCGAATGGCGTCGAGAAGGTCTTCGTGCCGGGGCCGGAATCGACGTTTGGTGACGAGGGCCCGCTCAGTCACTTGTTCGACCACCTCCGAAACGGGGAACCGGTGTACGTCGAGTTCGTCCGCGAGGAAGGTGCCCTGATTGCACGGCACGTCGGGGATACGGGATGAGGCGCCTCGAGACCTTGGTCATCCTCGGTGTGCTGCTCGCCGGATGCGGCACCGCCCCCTCGGGCGATGCCCTTGCCTCGGCCTCGGCAATCGTCGTGAGCTCCGACCTGGCACCGGGCCGCGCCCGCCTGCTCGTCGGCCTCGTAGGCCCCGATGGAACCCGTCTCGGTTCACCCGAGGACGAGATCGCCATCGAGATTGCGCCTGCCGATCGGCCTGACCTTCGCAGCCGGGCAACCGGTGCCTTCACGTGGATCATCGAAGGTGGGATCGGGCTGTATCGGGCCGAGTTCCAGATCGACCAGCCCGGGCAGTACGTCGCCACCGTCGTCCCCGAGGGCGCCCGGCCGCTCGACCCTGTTCCCTTTGCAGTCAACCCAGACAATTTCGCCCCCGGAATCGGCGATCACGCTCCGCTCACGCCGACTCCGACGCTGTCGGGTGGCGACCTCGAAGCGATCAGCACAGATCCCAACCCCGACCCGAGCTTCTATGCGATGTCGCTCGACGAGGCGGTGACCTCGGGTCACCCCACAGTGGCCGTCTTCAGCACGCCGGCGTTTTGCGTCACCACCGCGTGTGGCCCGATGCTCGAGCTCGCGAAGGAAGTCGCCCCCGACTATCCGGACGTTCACTTCGTTCACGTCGAGATCTACGAGGGTTTCGACGAGGCCGACTTCAGCCCGGACCCGGCGCACCTGGCGCCATCCGTCACCGCCGGAGGCTGGAACCTGCCGACTGAGCCGTGGGTGTTCGTCGTCGATTCCTTCGGGATCGTCACCGACCGTTTTGAAGGAGTGATGGATCCCGCCGAACTGAGAGAGGCTCTCGACCCCCAGTTCTGACAGGTGCCAGCCTCAGGGGCGCGTGTCCCCGCAGTGGCCGTTTCGACAGACGGACCATTTCCGTCGTATACGAGGAGTTCGAGGTTGAGACCGAGTGATCGTCGATCAGGAACGTCGGTGGCCCACCGTTTCGTCCAGAGGGACTCACGCCCGTTCCGACAGCTCGAGCCAGCGGTCCTCCGCCGCTGCAAGCTCGGTCCGCGCTCCCGCCAGCACCTCACCGATCGATGTCGCCGCCTCCCAGTCCGACCCGGTCTGCTCCTGTTCGGCCGTGAGTGTCTCGATCCGAGATTCGAGCTCCGGGATCTTCCGCTCGAGCATCTCGAACTCGCGACGTTCCTTGTAGGTCAAGCGGTCGGCGTAGCGGTCAGAACGGTCACGGGTGTCCCCGCCCTTGAGACGCTTGGCAGTCGGGTCGTTCGTCTGCTCCGCCCTGTATGCCGCCCAGCCTCCGGGGTGGTGCCGGATGCGGCCGTCCGGCTCGATCGAGAGAATCTCGTGGCATACCCGTTCGAGGAAATACCGATCGTGGGTGGCGGTGACCACGGCTCCCGGCCAGTGGTCGAGGAAGGCCTCGAGCACCCCGAGGGTCTCCAGGTCGAGGTCGTTGGTGGGCTCGTCGAGCAGGAGCAGGTTGGGGGCGCCGGCCAGCATCCGCAACAGCTCGAGACGGCGCCGTTCCCCGCCCGACAGTTCCTCGACCAGTGTCGAGTGCTGTGCCGACGGGAACCCGAACCGTTCGAGCAACTGACCGGCCGACACCGTGAGACCCGATGCGAGCCGGGTGTGCTCGGCGATCTCCCGGACCGCGTCGAGCACCCGCATCGACTCGGGAAGAGGCTCCGGGTGCTGACCGAACCAACCGGCGACGATCGTGTCGCCGGTCACAACCTGACCCTCGGACGGCTCCAGCCGGCCCGCCATCAACCGGAGCAGCGTGGTCTTGCCTGCCCCGTTGGGACCGACCACCCCGATGCGGGCGTCGGCAGGGAGTCGGCGCTCGACGTGACGCAGGACCCAGTGGTCGCCGAAACGGACGCCGGCGTCGATCAGGTCGACAACCTTGGTGCCGATCCGCCGAGATGGAAGCGCCAGCTCCAGGGTTCTCGTCTCTTCCACCCTGGCGGCGTCGAACAAGGCGTGGGCGGCGTCGATCCGAGCCTTTGATTTCGAGGTGCGGGCCTTGGGGCTGCGCCGGAGCCACTCGAGCTCGATCCGGGCCAGATTCTGGCGCTTGCGTTCGGTGGCGATCTCCTGTGCCTCGCGCCGGGCCCGGGCCTCGATGTAGTCCTCGTAGGTGCCGCGGTGCGTGTAGATGTGGCGGCGGTCGATCTCGAGGATCCTGCTCGCCACCCGGTCGAGGAGGTAGCGGTCGTGGGTCACGATCACCAACGCACCCGCCCGGGCGGCCAGCTCCTCCTCGATCCAATCGATCACGTCGACGTCGAGATGGTTGGTCGGTTCGTCGAGGATGGTGATCTCCGCCTCGGTGGCGAGGGTCTCCGCCAGGGCGAGCCGACGCCGCTGGCCGCCTGACAGCTCACCCACCGTCACATCGGGATCGGTGAGCCCGAGGCGATCCACCAGGGCGATGAGCTCCCGTTGAGTGTCGGTGATCTGGTGGAGCGTCATGGTCGGATCGAAATGGGGCTCTTGCTCCAACATCGCCACCCGCACGTGCCGTCCCCGCACAACCCGCCCCTGGTCGGGTTCGATGGTGCCGGCCAGCAAGCCGAGCAGGGTCGACTTCCCCGAGCCGTTGAGCCCGATCACGCCAACTCGGTCGCCGTCGTCGATCCCGAAGGTCACGTCCTCCAGCACGGGACGCTCGGGATACGCCTTCCACACCTTCTCGACGCTGATGAGGTTCACGGGCGCCACGCGACCGCCTGTCCCTCCCTGTCGGGAGTCACCGCCCCGAGTTCCACGTCGCTCATGCCCTCCACCGCGGTCATGATGGCACGGGTCCATCTGTCGACGACCGTCTGTGCTCGAACCCATCAGCGCCGGAGTGGTCCCACGCTGAAGCAAGTCCTGACCTCGGCAGCACAATTGCAGGAGGTCGTGCCTGACGCCGTTCTGGTGGGTGGCTCCGCCGCCGCGCTCCACGCCGGTCACCGTGATTCCTTCGTGCACGACCATGTCCTCTCCGATCTCGTCGAGCGATACGAGGCGGTGTTGGAGGCCGTCGAGGCGACCGGGGGGGTGGGCAACCTTGGTGCGCGCATCGAAGCCTCCGTTCACGATCATGGGTCGACTCGGCGGCGTGGAGGCCGGGCTCCGGCAGATGCGCCGCACCCGACCGCTCGAGACCTGCAGGGTGGATGTCGGGGACGGTGCAACGGTCGTGGCACCCACTGCACCAGAGGCATTGCGTGTCAAGGCGTTCCTGGTTGTGCAACGAAATCTCGTGCGTGACTATCTCGACGTCGTTGCGTTGACCGATCATTTCGGTCACGACGTCGCCGTCGGTGTCCTGTCCGACAGCGATGCCTATTGCGAGGATCGATCCGGTGAGCAGGGGTCGGTGCTCACCTCGCTCGTGATCGCACTCGCCGATCCCAACCCGCGGGACACCGATGTGATCGACGAGTTGCCACGCTACAAGCGGCTCGACGAGCGCTACCACCGGTGGAGCGATATCGTCGACAGCTGCCGTTCGTTGGCCCTCCGACTGAGTGGAGCCGGCTGATGCCGGTCACGTTCCGCAACGTCGATGCGTCACCGTCGGACGACGTTCGCACATGGCCCTACGAGGCGCTCGTCACCGTGATCGATCGCGGGCTCGTGCCGGACTGGCAGCCCATCTTCGCCGAGCTCCGTCGTTCCCCCTGGGGCAAGGTGGCTCGGCGCGTCGAACGGTATCTGTCGTATCGAGACCGCGATGGAGTCAGCCTGCTGTTCTCCCTCGCCATCGAGCAGGCCCGCGCCGACGCCAATCGGGCCGACCGCGCCGCAATCGCGGATCGAGTGTGCGCTGCCGTTGAGCGCTCGGGGCTCACCAAGACGGAGTTCGCAGAGGTGGTCGGTACCAGCGCCTCACGTCTGAGCACCTATCTCAGCGGAAAGGTCGTGCCCTCGGCCGCGATGCTCGTCAGAATCGAACGCGCCGCCGACAGCCATTGATCGAGAGCGAGTCCGGAATCCATGAAGGTGGGACCGGTCTCAGACGATGTTCTCGCCATGATCAGGGAACCCCGAGCGCTGCCTGGGCGTCGAAAGAACATGCGATCCTTGTGGACGTTCATGGCCTTGGCCTGGGTGCTCGTCGCCTGTGGTACACCGGCTCTCGTCGAAACCACCACGCCAGGGAACGGCGTCGTCGAGTCAACCGTTCCGATCATCGCCGACCCCACCTCGACCGCGCCACCGACCGATGGTGCTCTCGAGGAGTTGGCCGCGGCGCAGGCTCGATGGGCGGCTGCCGGACTGGAGACCTACACGTACCGCTTCCTCGACGACTGTGGCGAGTGCGATCAGCTTCCCGAGCGGACGGCGGTCGTGTGGGACGGGAACGTCGTAGACCCGCGCGGCCGCACGGCATCGGTCGAGAGCGCGTTCGCTCTCATCGAGCAGGCCCTTGCATCCGGCCTTGACGTGGAGGTCGCATACGACCCTCGGCTCGGATACCCCGCCGATGTGTGGATCGACCGGGAGGCGAGGGCGTACGACGGCGGAACCCACCTGCTGTTCAGCGCAGTCGAGCCCGGATTGCCGGGTGACGAGGCGTCGATCGATGCTCACCGCGCTGCGTGGACTCGGTGGCGCGAGAACGGGCCTACGGCATACGAGTACGACGCACAGGTCGTGTGTGACTGTGACTACGAGGCCATCATGCATACCGAGGTGGTCGACGGCCGGATCGCATCGTTCGACGTCGAGACACCACGATCGGACGACGTCACTGTCTCACCGATCACCATCGACCAGCTCTTCAGAGACGTCGAGTCGATGCTCTCTGGCGAGATCATCGACGGCACTCGCGTGAGCGGGTCTGCGCTCTACGACGACGAGTGGGGATTCCCGGTCTGGATCGGGCTCGACATCGAGGTGGTCGGTCTGAATGGCTCCTCGATCGACCCACCGCTCCCGGACCGGCTGGTGTTCACGGTCAGCGGCCTCGCTCCGATCGGTACCGCTGGACTCGGCGACAGCGAGTCGGCGCGGGAGACCTGGGACGCTCTGGAGCGTGACACCTACACCTATGAGATCGTGTTCCATGACGTGGAGGCGGCCGGATTCTCCCATCCCCTCACGGTCGAAACAGTGGCCGGCGACATCGCCTCGGTCACACAGAATGGCGTCGACTTCGTGCCCGACGCGGAGATCCCGACGATCGACGACCTGTTCGACATGATCATGCTCTGGACCCGATCGGGCAGCCAGGTCGATGTCATCTACGACATCGAGCACGGGTATCCCAGCGTCGTGGTCGCCGTCCATCCCGACGGATCCGCCTTCGCCGTGTCGGTCTCACTCGTGGACTGACAACTTGCCGCACACCAGCGCAGGATCCTCGTCGTGAGCGCCGGCTGCACAACCACCGCGCGGCAGCGCCCTCAGACCCGTCGTAGCATACCGACATGGCCGATCCTTTCGTCCCCGTGGACTTCGCCGTTCCTGCCGACTTCGATGGGCCGGGATTCCGGCTCGAACCACTTGGACCCGAGCACAACGAACGCGACCACGAAGCATGGATGTCGAGCATCGATCACATCCATGCCTCGCCCGGCTTCCCCGATGGGAGCTGGCCCAGCCCCATGACCCTCGAGAGGAACCTCGCCGATCTCGAGCGCCACGCCCGCGATTTCGCCGACCGCACCGGCTTCACCTATTCGGTTCTCGATGGCGACGACGTCATCGGGTGCCTGTACATCTACCCGTCGTCCGAGCCAGGTCACGACGCGGAGGTCAAGTCGTGGGTCACCGCCGGTCGTGCCGAGATGGACGCCGTAGTGCGGCGCTCCGTCGGCGAATGGCTGGCATCCGATTGGCCCTTCGAGAGTCCCGACTACACCACCGGGGAGTAGCTGGCGATCGGCCGACAATTACCGCCCGCCGACGGTACGAGCGCAGACGATCCAGATCCCCGGACTCCCGATTGACGTGCCGTCACCGGACCTGAGAGCGGGACATCAGCGGCTGTCGCACCGACCCGCATTGAGGTAGAACCCACCGCTCATCGTGCGATGCGAGATGTGGTGGTCACTGTCCGCGGGGGCGACGATCCTGGTCATCGCACTCGGCAACACCGATGGCCGGCTGTCCTGGCCTGTAGTGGTGACCGTGCTCATCGTAGTGGCCGTCGGATTCGCTACGAGTTCCCTTGTCGCCCAACGTTTCGTTCGCTCGCTTCTTGCCGAGCTTAGGCTCTGATACGCCACCACCACACTGACCGGGGCGTTCTGGATGGGAGGGCCCCACGTGGTCTGGGCGCGAGGTTCGATCGAGTGGGACTGGAGGGGTACGTGGGTGCTCAACGGCGCAGACGAGGTCGTGTCGGCTCCCTCCGATGAGCTCGACCCGCCCGGGGTCTATCCATCTCCGGACCGTGATGGTCTGCTGGAACTCTGGACCGGCCACGAGTGGGCGGGGTACTACTACGACCCCAAGTCAGAGGAGCGGGTGCGCTGAGAGGGAACGGTCGTCGTGGCCTCGTTCGCTCCACGGCAGGCGGGGACCACCTTCCAGTAGGTCCCCGCCTCTCTGTCGTGAGTTGTCCCGCCTGGCCGCCAACGAGCCGCTTCGGTCCCGATCGATCGCAGTCCTGTCTCGACGTGGATTGTCCAGCCATGAGACCATGACCGTTCACATCAGCTGCAGCCGAGGCTGTTTCCGCAGTTGAGGCACTTGTAGCAGGAGCCGTTGCGGACGGTGATGTGACCGCAGGTGTCGCACAGCGGGGCGTCGCCCATCATGTCGCTCAGTGCGGCGTTCATGCTGGCGGTGCCGGCGTCGACCGCCGCCATCGCCATGGCGTTGCCGTTGCTCACCTTGGCCGCCGCCACGGCGGAGCCTTCTCGAGCGACTGCCGTCACCGCGCCGCCGTCGTTGCTCGGTGCCGTCACCGTTCCTTCGGTGAACTTCACCGCACTCGCTACGGCGTCTACATCCTTCTCGGCAGCGGCGTCAGTGAGGTCGAGCTGAACACCCGCCTCCACGGCCAGGCCCTTTGCCGGCTCCGGCAATTCGCCGTCGCGAACCGGTGGAACCTGGGCCAGTTCGTCACGGTGCAGGTACTCCACACCGAGGGCACGGAACACGTAGTCCACGATCGAGTTCGACATCTTGATGTTGGGATGTCCCTCCACCATGCCGCGTGGCTCGAACGTCTGGAACGTGAACGTGTCCACGAACTCCTGGAGCGGAACGCCGTACTGCAGGCCCTTCGACACGGCGATGGCGAAACAGCTCAGGATGCCCTTGAGGGTCGCGCCTTCCTTGGCCAGGTCGATGAAGACCTCGCCAAGGGTGCCGTCCTCGTATTCACCCGTACGGAGATAGACCTTGTGGCCGCCGACCCGCGCCTCCTGCGTGTATCCGCCGCGACGGGCGGGCATCACGAAGCGGGGCGGCGCCATGCCCAGGGCGTACGCCTGTGTGGGGGAGACCCCGGCCGGGATCTGACCCCAGGCGATCTTCTTCTCCATCTGGTGGGCGACTGCGATCTCTTCGGTCTCTTCATCGGACTGTCCGTCGTCGCTGGACGAGTTCAGTGGCTGAGCGGCCTTCGAACCGTCGCGGTACAGGGCCATCGCCTTCAGACCCAGTTCCCAGCTCATCCGATAGGACTCTTCGATGTCCTCGGTGGTCGCCTCGTTGGGCATGTTGATGGTCTTCGAGATGGCGCCGGAGATGAACGGCTGGGCGGCGGCCATCATCTTGATGTGCCCGGTGTGGTGGATGAACCGGGTGCCGTACTTGCCGTTCTTGTTGGCGGTGTCGAACACCGACAGGTGCTCGGGCGCCAGATGCGGTGCACCCTCGATGGTCTGACGGCCACAGATGTGGTCGTTGGCCTGTGTGATCTGGTCCTTGGAGAACCCGAGCGCACGCAGCAAGTCGAAGTCGAAGCTCGTGTACTCGTTGACCTCGAAACCGAGGCGCTGCAATGCAGCCTCACCCACCACGAACACGTTGAAGGCGTGCTTCAACTCGAACACGGTCGGGAGGGTCTTCTCGAGCTTGTCGATCTCCTCGTCGAGGAAGCCCTTGTCCAACAGAGCGGTCCGGTCGATGCCGGGGGCGCCGTCGAAACTCGATGTCCCGACGATGTACTTCACGACATCGTCGATCTGCGACTCCGCATAACCGAGGTGGCGGAGAGCGGGGGCCACCGACTGGTTGACGATCTTGAAGTACCCGCCGCCCGCCAGCTTCTTGAACTTGACCAAGGCGAAGTCGGGCTCCACGCCCGTGGTGTCGCAGTCCATCAGCAGACCGATGGTGCCGGTGGGCGCCAGCACCGTGGCCTGCGCGTTGCGGTACCCGTGCTGTTCGCCGAGCGTCAACGCAAGGTCCCAGCTCTCGCGAGCCGCGAGCAGAAGGTTGAGCGGCGCCAGCGTCTGGTCGATGCTCATCACGTGGCTCGTCACACCCTCGAACTCGTCGGCCTGCGCTCCGTAGGCGGCGCGCCGATGGTTGCGAATCACCCGCAACATGTGCTCGCGGTTCTCATCGAACCGGGGGAACGTGCCCACGACCGAGGCCATCTCGGCCGAGGTTGCGTACGAGTACCCGGTGAGCACGGCCGTGAGTGCGCCTGCGATTGCGCGGCCACGGTCGGAGTCATAGGCGATGCCCTGTTGCATGAGGAGTGATCCCAGGTTGGCGTAGCCGAGACCCAGGGTGCGGTAGTCGTAGGAACCCTGAGCGATCTCCGCCGAAGGGAAGTGGGCCATCGCCACCGAGATCTCCAACACGATGGTCCAGATGCGAATCGCGTGCTGATACGCCTCGATGTCGAATGCGCTGGTTTCGGTGTCGTAGAACTTGATGAGGTTGAGCGACGCCAGGTTGCAGGCCGTGTCGTCCAAGAACATGTACTCGGAGCAGGGGTTCGACGCCTTGATGCGACCACCGGCGGGGCAGGTGTGCCACTCGTTGATGGTGGTGTCGAACTGGAGTCCCGGATCGGCGCAGGCCCAGGCGGCCTCTGCGATCTTGCTCCACAAGTCGCGAGCCTTGATCGTCTTGCGAACATCGCCTGTCGAACGGTTGATCAGGTGCCAGTCGCCGTCTTCCATCACGGCCTGGACGAAGTCGTTGGTGACTCGCACGGAGTTGTTCGAGTTCTGCCCCGAGACCGTGGCGTACGCCTCGCCGTTGAAGTCGGCCGGGAAACCCCCGTGCTGGATGAGGAGTCGCGCCTTCTCTTCTTCGACCTTCTTCCAGTCGACAAACGTTTCCACATCGGGATGGTCGACATCGAGGATGACCATCTTGGCGGCCCGCCGGGTGGTGCCGCCGGACTTGATGGCGCCGGCTGCGCGATCGCCGATCTTGAGGAAGCTCATGACACCGGAGCTCTTTCCGCCACCGGAGAGCTGCTCGTTCTCGGCGCGGATCGAGGAGAAGTTCGAGCCGGCTCCGGAACCGAACTTGAAGATCCGAGCTTCGCGGGTCCACAGATCCATGATTCCGCCGGGATTCACCAGATCGTCCTTCACACTGAGGATGAAGCAGGCGTGCGGAGACGGCCGGGAGTACGAGTCGGGGGAGGCGACCATCTCTTCGGTCTCGGGGTCGACGTACCAGAAACCCTGTGCCGGGCCTGTGAGCCCGTAGGAATGGAAGAGGCCGGTGTTGAACCACTGCGGCGAGTTGGGGGCGGCCATCTGGGTGGCGAGCATGTACTTGAGCTCGTCCTCGAAGGCAGAGGCGTCGTCGGTCGTGGCGAAGTAGCCGTGCTTCTCGCCCCAATGCCTCCAGGTACCGGCGAGGCGATCGAAGACCTGCTTCGCCGAGCGCTCCGGTCCGGTGACCGGCTGGCCGTCTTCATCGACGAGCGGTTCACCGGAGTCGTCGAACTGGGGCACCCCTGCTTTGCGGAAATACTTCGACACCATGATGTCGGCTGCGACCTGAGACCACGCGGATGGGATCTCGGCGCCGAGCATCTCGAAGACCATCGACCCATCGGGATTGGTGATCCTCGAATCTCGGTGCGACCACTCGATCGTGTCGTACGGATCGGTGCCTTCTGTGGTGAACCGACGTTCGACCCGCAGACCGGTGGCGACTTTGGACATGAGGAGTTCCTCCCTCGTCTCGCAACTCCTGAGAGCACACCGAATACAGCTCGGTGAGATCTCGGCTACTCCCTCCCAACCACAAGATGTTGTGGTCCTTTGCCTGTCGGACACCACATCTTGGGGCGGACACATGACTGTAATTACAATGGTGTTGTTCGTCAACGTCTGAGACTGGGAAATTTCGCGAGCGCGCCGATCGCGCTGTCGAAAGGGGGAAGTGTGCGGGTAGACAGCCTCCCAGCCCGCAGGAGGGCACGCTAGAACCTGACCCTGCGCTCGCGAAAATCCGGCAGCAGCCGTGATTTCGCGACCGGTCGTTGCGGGGTGTGACGTATTTCAGGGCGCCCTGATCCGTCGTTGTGACAGAACGCAGCCAAGGGGGCGCGTATGTGGATCGCATCGACAGCCACCGAGACCGTCGTCACCACTCACGTGACGCTTCGCATGCTCGGACCACTCGACATCACAATCGACGGAAAGCCGCTGGAGCCGCTTCCCGGCAGGCTGGCGTCGAACATCTTCCGGTACCTGTTGACCCGAGCCAACTACCGCTGTCCCCGCGACGTGCTCATAGAGGAGTTCTGGCCTGGTGCCGACCAGGCTGTCGCCCGGAACCGGTTGCAGGTGGCTGTATCGGGAATCAGGCGTGTGATCCGACGGGTCACCGATCAGGAGATCATCGAGTATTGCGGAGAGGCCTATCGGATCTCGGATCGTCTCGACCTCGAGCTCGACGTGGATCAGTTTCGGAACCTCGTGCTCCACGGCCGGAGGGCGGCTGCGGTCGGAGATCGGCTGACTGCCATCAGGCTCCACGAGGATGCGATCCGCATCTATCGCGATGATCTCGCTCCCGACGCCGTCTACGACGATTGGGCACTGTTGCCCAGGGAACGGCTTCGAGTCGAGTTCGTCGACGCACTTGACCGGCTGTGCGGGTGGCTGCTGTCGGAGTGGGACCTCGATCGCCTGCTCCCCGTCGCGCAGCGGGTGGTGGAGGTCGATTCATGCCGCGAGGATGCCCACCGGCTATTGATGCGGGTCTACGCCTCCCAGGGGCGGGTACATCAGGTGGTGAGGCAATACGAGTTCTGCGTGAGGGCGGTCAGAGCCGGCCTCGACTCAGATCCGAGCACCGAGACGCAGGAGATGTACCGCCGTCTCAGAGCAGAGATGGGGTGAGGGTCGGCGCCGCTCTTCGAAAAGCGGCACCGACTCGGTGTCAGGCGTCGACCAGAGCCGGATCGAGCTCCAACGCCACCATCAGATCGACCACACCATCCGGCAACGTGACCTCCTCGAAGTCCAACTCGAGCGACGCTCCGGTTGGCACGATGCCCAGTCTGATCGCAAGCGGCCCCACGATCGGAGCCTCGGCGCCCAGAGCGCGTCCAGTGAGTCGGTCCGATGAGCCTGGCCCACCGTTTGCGGTTCCAGATCGAGCTCGGCCTCGATGCGCGTCGAGGTCCCGCCGACCACGCGGCCGATCGGAATCACCTTGCGGCGTCCATGTGGTGCGGCCGAGCCGGCGATCCCGGCATGCGAGGCGATGAAGTCGCCGAGCTCCGCCGGAGCCCAGCCCTGCCACCGCTGTTCCTCGCCTGTCGGCGTGTCGGTCGCATGCGTTCGCAGCACGCCCTCGGCGTCTCGAAGATGCACCCTGACCACGAATGACTCCGTGTGTTCAGACGGGTGCGACTCGGCGTCCTCGGTCGCATCGGCTCTCCGCTCCGCCTCCTTGGCGATGTGCCGTCGGCTCGAGACGTCGCGCACAGTCCTCTTCTGGACAGCTGGGCACGATGTCGTCGTCTTGCTCGGCCTCTCGGATCCTCTCGTGGACGGGGTTCATGCGCTTCCCTGTTCGGTTCCGCCAGCATCATCAGCAGGCGAGTGTTGCATCCTGAGCGCCATTCCCCGAATGGTCGTCTCCGAAACCTGGCCGCGCGTATGGTGACGCAATGGGACCGATGGACATCGCGGTGGCGGAGGCTCGGGCCGGGCTCGCCGAAGGCGGGATCCCGATCGGCGCCGCTCTCGTGGTCGACGGCGAGGTGGTCGGGCGCGGACACAACCGCCGGGTTCAGCAGGGGAGTCCCGTCCTGCACGCCGAGATGGATGCGCTCGAGAATGCCGGCCGCAGGTCGGCGGCCGAATACCACCGGTCCGTGATGGTGACCACCTTGTCTCCCTGCGACATGTGCTCTGGTGCGATCCTCCTCTACGGGATTCCCCGCGTCATCATCGGAGAGAATGCAACCTTCCAAGGCCCCGAGTCGTACCTGGCGTCCAGGGGCGTCCAGCTCGAGATTCTCGACCGCCAGGATTGCATCGATCTGATGAATGACTTCGTCAGGGCACGTCCCGACCTCTGGAACGAGGACATCGGCGAGTAGTCCGACCGTTCTGTGGGCGGTAGTCCGCCAGAATGGCGGACCTTAACCCTGGGTTCGGTTTGGGATCGGAACCGGAATTGGGGGTGCGGCCAACCTCATCCAAAGGGGGCTTCGGGCTGGGCTGGGCAGAAAGGGGAATCTGTGCAGCGCATCAATGAGATCACCGATGGGGGTTGGCTCGGTCAACCGGTGATTGACGAGAACAGCAAGCCGATCGGCAAGGTCATCGACGTGCTCTACGACGACGACGCGTCGGCGACGCCGAACTGGGCCGTGGTGGGCGTGGGCCCGCTGAAGAAAGGGCACTACGTGCCGCTCGAGCACGCCTACAAGACCGCCGACGGGCGGCTGGTGGTCCCATACGACCAGCGGCTCGTGAAGGGCGCGCCGAAGGCGTCGAAACACCACGTCATGACCAGGGAGCTCAAGCTGGCCACCGCCGGCCACTACGGGCTGAACGGCTGAGAACGGGGAATCCGGGGCCGCCGCTTCGGCGGCGGCCTTGAAAAAGGACAATGTGAACGCCGGTGCGCTGGGGGCGATGGCTGAAGGCGCCCTTGGGTTTGAGTCGCAGATTGCCGAATCGGATCGGAGGCTCGAGCCGCCGGGGTCTGGAGCGCCCGGGTACTCGGATCCATCTCCTGGATTTCGCGGCCTGGCGGCTGACCCACAGATCTTCATACAATCGGGCGCCGAGACTCCATGCCTTCGCCTTTCGACGACCTTCCGATCCGCCGCCGCTCGGCCCGGCTTCCGTTGATCCTGACCGCTGCCGTGATCGTCACGCTGGCGGCGGTCCAGATCTCCGGCGCTGGACCGTTCTTCTCGTTCGCTTCTGCCCGCGAGTGTCGAGCCGATGTGACTCAAGATGGGCATGTGCTGGCGGACGATCCGATCGACGCCGTGGTGGGATCCTCGCAGTCCGCTTTCCCGTGCGCAGCACACGTGACCCTCGCGGCCGTCGGTGACCCGGCCGCGGTACGCACCGGGGCCCGAAACGCCGTGGACGAAGGCGGGCCGCTGTTGCTGGTGTCGGCTGATCTGGACCCGCAGGTGCGGGACGAGCTGAACCGGTTGGAGCCCGAGCGTGTGACGTTGGTCGGCGGCTCCGAAGCGCTGGAAACGGCCGTCGCCGAACTCGGAGTGGAAGACGTCGATCGGCTCGAGGTCGACCCCCAGGCGCTGGCCCCACCGGCCGGTGAGGAAAGGGGCGGCCCGGTCTTCCTGTTGGATTCGGCGGTGTCGGTGGCCCTCCCGGCGATCCAGACCATCGCATCCGAGACGGGAGGCAAGGTGCTGGTCGCTCGTGACGTCGAGCTCTCAGATCTCCCCGATGCGATGAGGCTCGTCATCGAACAGGCATCGGCCCTCAGGCTGGTTGGTGGCTTCGAGCCGAGCACCGCATGGCAAGTCGAGCTGGTTCGGTCCGACGCCGAGTTGCCCGGCGGTGGCACGACCCTGTTTCCCGGCAAGCGCCTGGTCGGCTTCTACGGCAGCCCGCTCACCGACGACCTCGGCGTCTTGGGCGAGCAAGGCCCCGAAGCCACCGATGTCCGGATGAGAACCATCGTGGACGACTACGGGGCCGACGGGGCAACCGTGGTGCCGATGTTCGAGCTGATCGCAACGGTGGCGTCTGCCTCGTCGGGCCTGGACGGCGACTACTCCGATGAGGCGTCCATCGACACGCTGCGACCCTGGGTCGACTACGCCGCCGAAAACGGGATCTACGTCGTACTCGACCTGCAGCCCGGACGATCGCACTTCCTCGAACAGGCGAAACGATATGAGGAGTTGCTCCGGCTTCCCCATGTCGGGCTGGCGCTCGACCCGGAGTGGAGGCTAGGGGCCGATCAACGGCACCTCGAACAGATCGGTACGGTCGACAGCTCCGAGGTCAACGTGGTCGCCGAATGGCTCGCCGAGATCGTTCGCGACGAGGTGCTGCCACAGAAGCTGTTCCTTGTCCACCAGTTCCGGGACTCGATGATCACCAACCGCGACAAGCTGCTGTCTCCGGAGGAGCTGGCGGTCGTGGTACAGATGGACGGCCAGGGCACCCTGCCGGTCAAGTTCGACAGTTGGGACGCGTTGACCGTCGGCTGGACCGAAGACACCGGCTATCTGTGGGGTTGGAAGAACTTCTTCGACGAGGACGATCCGATGGCGAGGCCCAGCGAGGTGCTGAACCTGCAACCTGTGCCCGTGTTCGTCTCGTTCCAGTAGAGACCACTCCTCAGCCTTCGGTGTGCGCCTTCGGGGCGCGCCAGGTGAACACCGCTGCGGCCACCAGGACGAGAATGCCGGCGCCCTCCATGGGCCGGTCGCCCACGATCAGACCGGTGCCGATCGTGGCGGCGGCCGCAAGGGCGGCCTTTCGTGGGCTGGTCAGCGATGCCAACAGGACGACGACAGCCGTCGCCGTCATCATCGAGGCGGCGAGCATCCGCCGATCAGTGATCAGGACGCCGGCCATCGCCAGGACGAAGCACATCGCACCGATCGCGCCGAGAAGCCGAACCATGACATCAGCTTGCCACGACTGGGTGTCCGGTCGAGCGATCTGGCATGGACCCGCGAGGGGGCTCCTGTACCCTGCCGACATCGGTCCTACGACCCGAACCCGAGTGGAGGTGCCCCATCGCAGCATCCGGCATGACGGTGTATTGGAGGCCCGGATGCGGCTTCTGTATCCGCCTGGATCGGGCGCTCGCTGCGGCTGAGGTCGTGTACGAGCGGCGCAACATCTGGGAAGACGACGAGGCCGCCTCGTTCGTGCGCTCGGTGAACAGTGGCTCCGAGACCGTTCCGACCGTGGTGATCCACGGGGAGGTGCTGTCCAATCCCGAGCCGGCCGAGGTGCTGTCGCGTCTGAGCTGACGGTTCAGGAGGCGATGGCCCGCAGACGGGTCTGCTCGGGTACCGCGCCCACCGGGAGCGACAATCGGAACGTCGGCATCGGTTCCGGGTCATAGACCACGTCGCCGCCCATGAGTCGGGCCAGCTGGCGGCTCACCGTGAGACCGAGACCGATGGATGCCGTTCGTCCGCTGGTCTCGCCCACCTCGTAGGCCTCGAAGATCCGGTCGCGTCGATCGAGAGGGATGCCAGGCCCGTCGTCGGCGACCTCGAGCACGGCCATGCCGTCTCGCTCAGCAACCGTGACGTGGATGCGCGATCCTCCGTGACGATGGCTGTTGGCCACGAGATTTCGGACGATCTGGCGAACCCGGAGCGGGTCGGCGAGTGTGGCGACTTCGGCCAAAGACGAGCTCGTCAAGCGGTGGGTCGTGTCGAGAGGCATGCCCGCGATCGCCTCGGCTACGACCTCATCGAGGCGGATGAGTTCCGGGAGCATCGTGATCGACTCGGCGCTGGCGCGGGCGGCGATCAGCAGGTCTTCGATGATGTGGGACACGGCCCGGCTCTCTCGGGCGATCAGGTCGATGAACTCCGTGACCTCCTCCTGGGAGAAGTCCGACCAGCGGGCGTCCAGCTCGGAAGACAGCCCCATCACGACGGCCATCGGCGTACGAAGCTCATGGCTGACCGATGCGATGAACGAATCCTTGGCCTTCACCACCTCTTCGAGTCCGCGCCGAGCATCGCCCCTGGTTCGTGCGACGCCGATCATCTGCGCGATCGTCGACAGCGTGCGCATCTCCGCGGCCTCCCACGCTCTCGACCGCGACGAGGCGATCCCGATCACGCCGACCACGGCGTCGTTGCTCACGATCGGAAACAGCATCGCTGCTCGGGTCTTCGTCATGTTGTCGGCGTACCAGGCCTGCACCTCAGGTCCGAGGTCCACGACGTCCGATACGATCAAGGCGTCGCCTGCGGTGACCGGGAGGTAGTGGACAGGGGTGGTGATCCAGGCGCCAGTCTGGAGATGGTCGGGAATCTGCGTGCCCGGCGCCAGCGCCGAGGCGGCCGTCTCGAGACCCTGGCCATGCTCGTCGTGACTGCGAACGTTCATCAGGAATGCCGCGTCGCCTCCGAGGCTGCTCAACACCATCTTCAAGACACCGCCGAGTTCCTCGTGATCAGCTTCGAAGATCATGCGAGCCGACTCGCTGATCGCCCGTTGGATCACCAATGACCGGTCACGCTGGGCGACCACTTGCTCCATCTGCTGTACGGCGGCGCTTCGCTCCCAACGCGCCGCGATGAGATCGGCGACGATCGCCACCGCCTCGATCTCCTTCTGCTCCCACGTCCGGACGCCGGCCCGGCAGGC
This sequence comes from uncultured bacterium, assembly GCA_963792365.1. Classification (GTDB taxonomy): domain Bacteria; phylum Actinomycetota; class Acidimicrobiia; order Spongiisociales; family ZC4RG35; genus JAOUGY01. Next base: position 77,127 of record CAWBVW010000004.1, on the reverse strand, counting down.
GAGGGTCACGTGGCCGACCCACTTTCCGTGCACCATCACGGGGACCTCGACTGCGGCGGCGACTCCGAGTCGGCGGTAGATCGCCCGGTCGGGGCTGGGGACGTGGTTGACGTCGGAGAACACGTGTGGCTTTCCGGTGGAGAAGCTCGCCGTCACCGATGGCGCCCGTGCCCACAGGATCTCGTCGGCGGTGCCGGGTGAGAGACCGGCCCAACAAGTCACGGTTCCGCGGAGTGTCCCTTGGGCATCGGTGTTCCGCCACACGGTGATGGCATCGCAATCGAGCGCCTCGATGAGCGCCTCCAATGACGCCTCGACCTCGGCTGGTTCCATCTGACCCAACGTCGAGCGCGCGAGTTCGAGCAACGGTGGCTCGGCGGGGTGGCGATCGTCGAGCTGGGGCCTGTGCACCTGTCTTGGCCTCGGGCCGACCATTGCGCGCACCCGCTTTGCCACATCGGCAGCGAGAAGACACGTGAGGGCCACCAGGAAGGCCGCGGAGGCGGCGTCGAGCACGGTTCCCCCGAACAGGGTGTAGCTGGCGATGCCCGAAGTTGCAGCCAGGGCCGTCCCGGCGGTAAGCACCATTCGCAGGGGAGCTCGCATGGCGAGCAAGGCTGCGGATGTGACCACGATTGCGGCCGAGATGGAGGGGGCGGGCGAGAGGTGGGCGGTCGCTGCCGCAGCCATCATCCCGACTACCGCGAGCGCGACAACGAGGACGGAATGGCGGGTCGCATTCGTATGTGGATCGCGTGTGGCAGCCATAGGCACTCTCGATGCTCTGGCTGGTCCAGTCGGCCGCAAAGCCTCAGGGTTTCGGAGTCGGAGGCCGCCCGTGCGAGTCGATCAGCATCGCCCGTCAGAGAACTCGCATCGCCCGCGCATCGTCGCGTTCGGAGCGAGTCATGGCCCTGACGACTGCGAGCGGCCCGTGCCGCCGAATGGCGACCTCGGTGAGGCAACCGATCACCAGCTCCCAAGCGTTGTCTGGATAGTCGGGGGTTGGCAATCCGACGGAGACGGCGAGGTCGTCGCCGTGGACGGTCATCTCGACGAGCCGGGTGATGAGGTATTGGTCGAGCAGGATCCGGCGGCTCCCGAGGACCTCGACCGCCCGGGTGGGAGGTTCGACTGCCAGCCGGCCCGTGAGCTCTTCGGTGGCTGCCTCCCACGCCGCAAGGACCGCCATCGGCCCTTCCGCCGCCCCGGCCTCGGCCCGCCTCCGGATCTGCGTGTGCAGTTCGTTGTCGAGATCCGGGCCATCCGCAGCCGAAAGCCCTTCGATCGACACCAGGTACCCCGGTGCGTCAACGAGATCTTCGCGTATCCCCGGGTCCGGCAAGCCGAGGTACGTGGCCACGGTTGTCACGGAGCGCACCAGATGAGCCGTGAGTTGACCGATCGTGAGCCGATCGAGGGCCGATGGCTCGTGCCATCGGGTTCCCACCACCGGCTGTTCGATCAGACTGCGCGTCAGGGTGGCCGCCTCGAGGAAGGCGGTACGGACGCTCATCGAGCCATCTTCCGGATGTCGTACATGTTCACAATCTCCTGGGTGACTCTGGCCTGTTCCGCCGCGAATGCCAGCAGATGACTCTCCAAGGCATCCGATGCGTCGGTAGGGCCCGGAGTTCCGCTGCTGAGCGATTCGACGAAGGCCCGCATGATCCCATCGTCGCCCCCACCATGGCCACCGTCCTGGGCAGAGACCGGAACCTCGCGGAATGTCCCGTCCCGATGCCGGCCGATTTCCAGGTGCTGACGCCTCCCGAACACCCCGCGTATGGTCGCTCGTGTCCCGTCGTAGCGCAGGCTCCGATGCTCGTGCGGGGAGTGGCCGTGCATGGTGAGAGTCGCCGACGCGCCGCTCTCCGTTTGCATTGCGACGACCTGATGGTCGACGACCGTGGATTCGGCCTGGAAGGCGCAACGGCCATACGGACCGGTGCGGAGGGCGTGTTCTCTACCCGCCGGGGAGAGGTCCTCGGTGATGACCGACACGGGCCATCCCGTCGTCCGCTGATCGAGGTAGACACGGCGACCGTCGTAGGGACAATCCTCCACGGGGCAATCCAAACACCGACCGGTCGAGTTGGCCGGTGCCCGCTCCGGGTGGAACTCGAACAACGACCCGAAGGAGGCGATCCGGGTCACCGGCGAATCGAGGTTCCAGGCCAGGATGTCGAAGTCATGACAGCACTTCGCCACGATCATCGGTGTGGACGTCTCGGCGTTCGACCAGTTGCCTCTGACGAACGAGTGGGCCATGTGCCAGGCCACCACGTTCTCGCGGTGCTCGACGGTGACTATGTCGCCGATCTCGCCCACCAACTCGTGGAGTCGCTGGAAGAAGGCGGTGTGTCGCAGGACGTGTCCTACGTGCAGTGATCCGGTCGAGCGCCAGGAGCTGCGAACCAGATCGACGGAGTGCTGGAGGGTCGCGGCCATGGGTTTCTCGACCAGCACGTCGTATCCGGCTTCCAGGGCGTGGGTGGCATGTTCGTGGTGCAGACGATCCGGAGAGGCGATGATGCACGCGTCGGCCACGCGGCCGAGCCCGAAGAGCTCGGCGGTCGAGGTGACTACCGAGCCGCGGCCGACGCCATGCCGCTCGGCCATCAATCGGGCTCTTTCTGGGTTGGAGTCGCAGACCGCCACCACCGAGAGCAGGTCGGGGTGGGCGAGGGCCCAGGCGCCGTAGATGTCGCGACCGCGTTGACCGGCCCCCACGATCACAGTCGTCAGTGGCATACGGGGCTTCGTGCGCAACACGTGGCGGGAATCGATGCGCTCGTCGGTTGGCGGCTGCCGCTACGGTGTCGCAATGGCTGCTCCCGATTTCACCGTGCTCGACCAGGCAGGCCGCCCGTGGACGCTATCCACCCAACTTGGTGCCGGCATGCTCCTCGTCTTCCTGAGAGGGGACTGGTGACCATACTGCAACGGCCAGCTGGTCAGCTTGGCCTCACGTCACGACGAATTGTTGGCCGCCGGTGTGAGAGTGGCGGCGATCGACATCGATTCGCCTGCCCAACACGCCGCAATGGTCGAGAAGCTCGAGCTGCCTTTCCCATATCTGTCTGATCCCGATCGGTCGCAGGCGATCGAACCGTTCGGTCTTTCGAACCCCCACGACGCCCGCAACCTGGCGTACCCGGCGATCGTGCTGATCGGCGCCGACGGTGATGAGAAGTGGAGATGGACGTCGCGCGACTTCGCCGATCGGATTCCCGAGGACGACGTGGTGGCCGCGGCCCGGGAGCTCGGGCTCCCGCCGACGGCCCAGGAGCCGATCGAGATCGGCCCGGCAGAGCCCGGTCCGCGAGCCATGCCCTTCGAAGGACTGGGGTTCTACCTCCGGGGAGCCCGCTTTGCGGCGCAGGCCATGGGGCTCCGTCATGGTCACCACGACGAGTCGATCAAAGAGGACTCGAAGGCCTACGTCGCCGAGATGGATCGCTTCATGGCGGACTACAACGCGCTGAAGGACCGCAAGGCCTCCCGTTGATCCGGATCGTGGGTCAATCGGCTCCGCCGCCGACGGCCACGCCGCCAATCTGTATCGGCCGCAGGATCGTGTCGAAGCGGATCGCCGCGGGACCGGTTGTGATCCACGTGTTCCCGGCCTGAATCCCCTGATCGGTCACCCGGGTCCGTGCCATCGTGGCAAGGGTGTCGAGCGTGGAACTCTGCACCGGGAGACTCAGTTCCTCGATGTGGAGCGCCCGGTTCGGATGCCGCTGGTTGCTGGCGTTCCATACCGCCGCCGGCACGACGTGCCGGCACAAGAACATGCCGAGGTCTTCCGTGCCCTTGGCGAGGGTGCATTCAAAAGACGCCTTGACCTCGGATCCGTCGACCTGAGGCGCCGGTCGCGAGAAGCTGAAGATCTCTCCTGTCGCCAGCGATCCGAGTTCGGCGAGATCCGAGGCCGGGTCCGACGAAGACAGGACCACATGGGAGATCCCGGACCCGCGCTCGTGCAGGCGTGACGTCACGCCCGCAGCGAAGCCCGCCGGAGGGATGCGCTTCGGATCGGTGACGGAGACGATCTCGATGTACGCGTCCTGCAGCACGACCAGGCGGTTCGAGGTGCCGAAGGGATGGTCGGCACGAGGCGTGACGGTGAAACCGAGAGCCTCGTAGGCCGACGCCGCCTCGTCGAGGTCGTCCACCGCATGGACCACATGATCGATCGTCCGGACCGGGCGCTCAGGCACGGAGCCCCTCGAGGATGATCCTGAGGGACGCTTCGATCACTTGATCGTCGGCCGGGATGTTGATGCGCTCGATGCCTCGCTTGGTGATGAGCAACTGAGTGGTGCCGTGGACTGCCCCCCATACGGCGACGGCGGTTGCTGCGACGTCGAGATCTGCTCGGAGCTCGCCGTTGTCGACGCCGGCCTCGATCGCGCCGACGAGAAGCTCGAAGGACTGGACTCCTGGGTCGGTCATGAGCTCGTCGGGGTGCATCTGGTCGGGGGGGACGGTGCCGAAGATCACCAGGTATTGGCCGGGATGTTCGAGACCGAACTCGATGTATGCCTTGCCGGCTCGGAGCATCCGATCGACGACGCTGCCGCCCTCGGAGTCGGCGAACGCAACCAGCAAGCGAGTGTTGAGCCCGTCGAAGACTCGTCGGCACGTCTCGTAGAACAGCTCGTCCTTGTCCGCAAAGTGCAGGTATATCGAGGGTGCGCTCACGCCCACGGCGCGGGCCACGGCCCGGATGGTGACCGCGTCTTTCGACCCCTTCTCCACCAACAGCTCCTCGGCTGCGTCGATGATCTCGTCCCGCAGGAGCTCGCCCTCGCCTTTGCGAGCGCGACGACGCCCGCCGGTGCGGGCGTGGTCGGCTTCGGTCGAAGAACTGTGGATGGTCATCAGCTGGTGGCGGGCTCCGGTTTGAGCTTAGGCGGTGCCGGGTCGAGAACCAGCCGCTCGGAGATCCCGAACCGGTCGTACAGTCTCCGCATCCAGCGAGGCGCCCACCAGTTGGCCGAGCCCGCCAGACGCATGAATGCCGGTACGAGGGTTGCGCGCACCACGAAAGCGTCGACCAGAACGGCGATGGTCATTCCGAGTCCGAACATCTTGATCAACGTGACGCTCGAGGTCGCGAATGCAATGAAGACGACGGCTATCAGAAGCGCCGCTGCCGTGACTATCCGACCGGTTCGTTCGAGGCCGGCCGCGACTGCCGCCTCGTTGGTCGCTCCACGGTCGTGCTCCTCCTTGATTCGCGACAGCAGGAAGACCTCGTAGTCCATCGAGAGCCCGAATGCGATGCAGAACATGAGGATCGGCATCGTCAGATCGAGTGCTCCGGTGGGAGTGAAGTTCAGGATCGACGACAGATGACCTTCTTGGAAGATCCAGACCATCGATCCGAACGCTGCCGACAAGGACAGCATGTTCAGCGCCACCGCCTTGGCGGGTACCAGCAGGGATCCGAACATCAGGAACAGCACGACGAAGGTGACGCTGGCGATGATGCCCAACGCCCACGGGAGCGCGGCAAACAGCGAGTGCTTCGTATCGACGAGGTCGGCGGCCGGACCGGCCACGATGAAGTCGACGTCGGAGTCGAGCGCTCGAATGTCCGTGACGAGCTTCTCGCCGGCGACAGACGACGGCGTGACCTCCGGCACCACCGACAGATAGAACCCATCGACGGACACGAACCGGGCCGACGCCGGGGTCGGAGGCGCTACGAGCGTTCCTCCCATGTACGAGCCCCCGGGGCCGTCGACACGCGCAACGGAGTCGGGGAGTGACAACCTCATTGCCAGGGACGCCGAATCATCGAGCGTCCCTTCGGCGGCCACCACGTCGAGGGAGTTCGCCTCGAATGCGGCGAACTCGTCCCGCAGGACATCGCCAACCTCTCGCGCCGCCGATCCAGGTGCCAGGACCCTGTCGTCCGATTGGGAGAGCCTGACCTGGAGGAAGGGTGCGCCGAGGGCCACCAACGCCACGATTGCGATCGTGGCGATGGGCACCGGTCGCCTCATCACCGCGGTTGCGATGCGATGCCACACGCCCGTTCCGTCTGTGTCTGCCCGAACCTGGCGGATGCTCAGGCGCTCGACTCTGTGGCCGAGCAGTGCGAGGCCCGCGGGGAGCACCACGACGGCACCTAGGGCGGCGAGAGCCACCACGGCGATGCCCGCGTACCCGAACGACCGCAGAAACGAGAGCGGGAACACGAGCATCGCAGCCAATGACACCGCGACCGTGCCTGCCGAGAACAGAACTGTTCGGCCGGCCGTGAGAACCGTGCGGCGCGCGGCTTCGTCCGCCGCCCATCCGCCGGCGAGCTCCTCGCGGAATCTCGACACCACGAAGAGGGCGTAGTCGATCGCCAATCCGAGGCCGAGCGCCGTGGTGAGGTTCAGGGAGAAGATGGAGACTTCGGTGAACCGGGTGATGGTCTCGAGGGCGGCGAACGTGCAGATGATGGAGAACAGCCCAACTCCCAGCGGGAGCGAGGCTGCCACCACACTGCCGAATATCACCACCAGGAGCGCGAGTGTGATCGGGAGGGCGATCACCTCTGCTCGTGCCAGATCGGATTCGATCGTTTCCTGGATTTCGGCGAACAACGGGCCACTTCCTCCCACCAGAACCTCGAGCGGGCCGGCCTGGCCGCGGTATTCCTCGGCGAGCACAGCCGCTCTTTCGGTGACCTCCCCGTCGGAGCCGGCCAGCGAGGCGAACACGAGGCCGGCGTCTGCGGCGTCGCTCCGGAGCCCGGGCGGCGAGCCCAACGTCCAATACGAGGACACCTGCGTCACGCCCACCTCGGCGGCGAGCTCGTCGGTGAGAGCCGTTGCCGCCGTCGCCACGACCGAATCGTCGATCGTGCCCTGCTCCGTGCGAATCACGAGGATCACATCCGGCGGTGCGGCCCCGAATTCGGCGGCCAACGTCTCTGCGGCTCGAACCGACTCTGCGTCAGGATCGCTGAAGCCGCCGTTCGACAGCGATGAGGCGACGCCTCCGCCGTAGATGCCTGCCGCCGTGACCGCAACAATCGCTGCGATCAACACGGCCGAGCGGTATCTGACCACCAGGCGAGCAAGTGTCTCCATGTCCGTCTCCCTCTCGCTGAACAGCCTTGACTTATCGCCGTTAACTGAATTGCGATAACATAACGGCGTTAATCATCATCCGTCAAGCCCCCGGTCCGGCCCGGTACCGTGGTCGTCGATGGCTTCGCTTCCGCGGTTCGAAACGCTTCGCGCCGGATTCGAGTGGACGGTCCCGGACCGTCTGAATATGGGAGTCATGTGCTCAGACGTCCATCCACCGGGCGACCGGGCGCTGGTGTCGATCGATGCCGAGGGTGTTGTCACCACCCGCACCTTTGGTGACCTCGCCGACACCTCTGGTCGGCTGGCAGGCGGCTTGATGCGCGCCGGCATCCGGCGTGGCGACCGCGTGGCGATCGTCGCACCACAGTCGCCAGAGGTCGGGTTGGCTCATCTGGCGCTCTGGAAGCTGGGTGCCGTCTCGTTGCCGCTGGCATCGCTGTTCGGTCCCGATGCGATCTCGTACCGTCTGAAGGACTCGGCGGCGACGATGGCGATCGTCAGTCCGGACAACCTCGACAAGGTCCGCGAGGCTGCGTCATCCATTCCAATCGTCGAACTCGGAACGTCATTCGAGGCGCTGTGCTCGGGAGAGCCGGTGGAGCCGCTCGCAACCGGCGCGGAGGATCCCGCCTATCTGATCTACACCTCGGGCACCACCGGCCAACCCAAGGGGGCCCTTCATGCCCATCGTTCGATCGTGGGGCATCTCCCCGGATTCGAGCTCTACTACGACTTCGTCGAGTTCGCGCCGATGGGTCGCACCGAGCTCTCGGTGTTCACCCGCCTCGATCCCGCGCCGGCGCCGAGCGATCTGATCTGGACGCCGGCGGACTGGGCCTGGATCGGTGGGTTGATGGACGTGCTCATCCCGGCGTGGTACTTCGGCATGCCGGTTCTGACCGCCGCCCACGATTTCGATCCCGAGTGGGCTGCCGCCGTGATGGCGGCTCAGGGGGTGACACTGGCGTTCCTGCCGCCGACCGCCCTCAAAATGATGCGAGCGGCCGGGATCTCGCGCTCGGACCTGGCACTACGGGCCATCTTCACGGGCGGTGAGGCGTTGGGCGACGCGATGCTGACCTGGGGCCGGGAGCATCTCGGGTGTCAGATCAACGAGGGATACGGTCAGACAGAAGCCAACTTGGTGGTGGGGAACTGTGCCTCGCTCTTTCCGGTCCGCCCCGGATCCATGGGCCGGGCCATGCCCGGCCATGACGTGCGGGTACTGGGCGCCGACCTCCAACCTGTGGTGGGCGTCGAGGGCGAGATCGCCGTGCGAGCCCCCGATCCGGTGATGATGCTCGAGTACTGGAACCGTCCCCAGGCCACTGCGGACAAGTACGACGACGGCTGGCTGCTCACCGGAGATCTCGGAATCGAGGACGATGACGGATACCTGTGGTTCCGGAGTCGCAAGGACGACGTGATCAACTCGATGGGCTATCGCATCGGGCCCGGGGAGATCGAGGCATCGCTCATGGGTCATCCCTCCGTGTCGATGTGCGCGGTGGTGGGCATGCCAGACGAGATCCGCGGCCAGATCGCCGCCGCGTTCGTCGTTCTGCGAGACGGCCATGAGCCGAGCGACGAGTTGATACAGGCGCTCCAGGCGCACGTCAGGACGCGGCTGGCCGCCCACGAGGTTCCGCGGCAGGTGCATTTCGTCGAGGACTTGCCTCGGACCGCGACCGGCAAGATCATGCGCCGGGCCTTGCGAAGTCGTTGAACCACCAATCGGAGGCGCGCCGGTGGCACAATCCCTCGGTGCGCCGCCGCTGGAATCTGGTCGTCATCACGCTGATGCTCCTCGCCGCAATGCCCCTTCCGGCATCGGCCGGCGACGATCTGCTCGGGATCGTCGTCAACCGCCGTGGTGTGCCTCTCGGCGACGTGGACGTGACTCTGGGCGGCGCCACCTACACCACCGAGGACGACGGGCGGTTCGTGTTCCGCGGCGTGGCGCCTGGAACCCTCACTCTCGACCGCGTCGCCTACATCTCCCAGAGTGTCGGCTGGGACGGCTCAGCCGAGTACCTGAGAATCACGATGCCCGAGAGAATCAGCCGCGGGATTCACGTCGCCGGCTGGGTTCCAGCCACGAACGCAGAGTTCCAGGAGATGCTGGACATCGGTGCCACGACCGCCGTCAACACGCTGATGATCGACATCAAGAACGAGAACGGCAAGGTGTACCACTTCTCCGACAATGCCACTGTCGAGGCTCTCGGGTCACAGGCCGCCGAATCCTTCGACCTGGCGGCGAGAACGAAACAGGCCCACGATCAGGGCTTCTATGTCGTGGTTCGGATCGTGACCTTCCAGGATCCGATCGCCGCCAAGGCGCGTCCCGAATGGGCGGCGACCGATCTCGCCACCGGTGGCCCGCTCAACCGAAACGGTCAGTACTTTCTCGACCCCACCGACCCCGAGCCGCGGGAATACGCTTTGCGCCTGGCAGAGGAGGCCTGTGCGCTCGGCGTCGACGAGGTGCAGTTCGACTATGTGAGGTTCCCCGACGGCGACAACGAACAGGTGAGGTTCGACGGCCCCGTCGACGCCGACTCGCGGGTCGCCACGATCACCGACTTCCTCGCCCAGGCACGAAAGCGGCTGGAACCGATGGGGTGCGCCACCGCCGCCGACATCTTCGGATGGATCACGAACACGACGGGCGACGGGAACATCGGCCAGCATTTCGAGTCCATCGCATCGGTCGTCGACGTCGTCTCGCCGATGATCTACCCGAGTCACTATTCGACGGGTTGGTACGGATTCGCGGTTCCGAACGACCATCCCGGTCCGGTCGTCACCAACGCATCGAAGGACGCCTTGGCCCGCATGGGCGACTCCCAGGTGGTGCTGAGGCCCTGGCTCCAGGACTTCTGGTACACCCCTGATCAGGTGCGGACCCAGATCGTCGCCGTCGACGGGCTCGGGCTCGGCTGGATGCTGTGGAACATCCTCAGCGAGTTCTCGGTGTCCGGGATCCCGCAATCGGGAGAGCTCGTCGCCAGTCACGACGTTCCTGCCCCCCTGGCCATCGACATGCCTGCCTCCGGGTTCTTCGACGTCCTCGATTCCAACGTCTTCTCCGCCGATGTGGCGTGGTTGGCCGCCGAGGGCATCACCGGCGGATGCAATCCCCCCTGGTCGGATTTCTATTGCCCTGAGGATGCGGTGACCAGAGGGCAGATGGCGGCGTTCCTCGTGCGGGGCATGGGCCTCTCGTCGTCCGGCGCTCTCGAGTTCTCCGACGACGACGGCTCCGTATTCGAGTCCGACATCGAGAAACTCGCCCATGCCGGCATCACCCTCGGGTGCAATCCGCCCGCCAACACCCGCTTCTGTCCGGATGATCCGGTGACCAGGGGCCAGATGGCGGCGTTCCTGGTTCGGGCGCTCGGCCTGACAACGTCGGGTACCTACGAGTTCTCGGATGACGACGGCTCCGTGTTCGAGTCCGACATCGAGAGGCTCGCCCATGCCGGTATCACCTACGGCTGCAATCCGCCCGCCAACACCCGCTTCTGTCCGGGAGCCCCGGTGACCCGCGGCGAGATGGCCGCCTTCCTCCGCCGAGCCCTGGGGGGCTGAAACCACCCCGAAATTGCGTAGCTCAGTGCCGCATGCGGCACTGGCGTACGCAATTTCGATCTCCGGTCACGCCGGTGGGGCGGTGCGGCCGCGACGAGACAGGTAGCCGTGCCACAGGATGCGGGCGGCGGTCGACCGATCCGGACGCCAGGTTTCGCCGATCTCCGCCAAACCATCGGGGTCAGGTATCGCGGGGAGCCCCAGAGTCTCGGCCGCTGCAACCTGGAGGGCGCGGTCGCCGACCGGCCACAGGTCGGGGCGACGGAGACACGACAGCAGATACACGTCGGCGGTCCAATTGCCGATGCCTTTCTGGGCCGTGAGCACTCGGCGGACTCCGGCGTCCGGCAGTCCGGCGAGCGCATCCAGGTCCAAGTCGCCTTCCAACAGCGCGACCGCTAGATCACGCACGTAACCCTGCTTCTGGCGTGAGAATCCGTCTGCCCGCAGTTCGTCCTCGGTCGACATCAACACCGACTCCGGGCTCACGCCGCCGGTGCGCACCTCGAGGCGGGCGTATGCGGCGGCGGCGGATGCGAGCGAGACCTGCTGCTCGAGGATGAAGAGCACCAGCGTCTGGAAGCCGGGTTCACGGGTCCAGAAAGGTGGACGACCGAACGCCTCCACAACATCGCGGAGGTGGCGGTCGATCTCGACGAGCCGATTCACCGCATCCGTGAAGTCCGATTCGGTCTGGGCGCGCACGATGCGACTCTATGAGTGCCGACTGCTCACAGACGCCGCCTTTCCCTAGGATCGGTGGCAGTCGTATCAGGAGACACAGGGAAATGGTCAAGTTCGGATGGCTCTGCTCGCACGAGTCGTATCAGCCCGAGTTGCTCGTGGACCAGGCGGTGAAAGCAGAGCAATCGGGCTTCGACATGGTGCTCGGGTCCGATCACTTCCACCCTTGGGTCGACGACGAGTCGGCGTCCGGCTTTGTCTGGTCGTGGCTGGGGGCGGTGGCGGCTCGAACCGACCTGGAGCTGGCCACCTCGGTCACATGTCCGCTCTACCACTACCACCCGGCGCTGATTGCCCAGGCTGCGGCCACTGTCGACCGGTTGAGCGGTGGGAAGTTCCTGCTCGGGGTCGGGACCGGCGAGAACATCAATGAAGGCCCGCTCGGATTCGAGTTCGGTGACTACAAGGAGCGCATCAACCGCATGCGGGAAGCGCTCGAGATCATGCACCGTCTGTTCACCGGTGAGAAGCTCGACTTCGAAGGCGATTGGTACACGACCGACAAGGCAAAGCTCTACAGCCCTCCGATCGGGAAGCTCCCGATCCTGATGGCGGCGGGCGGGCCTCAATCGGCGACCTTCGCCGGCCGGCGTGCCGATGGTCTCATCACGTCGGTTAAAAAGCCGGAAGAGACGATCGAGCGCGTGATCGCTCCGTTCCGGGAGTCGTCGAAGGAGCACGGCAACACCGGGACGGTTCTCGCCACCCGCTGGACGGTGTTCGCCGAGGATCTCGACGAAGCATGGAGGGCGCTGGGGTCGATGCGGGGTCTTCGTGCCGAGGGTCGACTCGAGGCCGTGGATCCGATGGTGCTCAGAGAGCGTGCCGATGCGATGGACCGGGATGAGATCCTGGACAAGTACACGATCGTCCACGACGTGGCCGGGCTGATCGACGCGTACGCGGAGCTCGTCACCGACGTGGGAGCGGACTACGTGTCGATCCAGGTGGCCTCCACCGACCCCGATCGGCTCCTCGACATCATGCGGACCGAGGTGCTCCCCGAACTGCGGAGCCTCGACACCCAGGCGTGATCTGCCACGCTGATGGGTGTGGCGAAGCCCGCTTCCATACGGACTCTGCGGATGATCGGCGCCGGTCTGCTGATCGCCGGGCTGTTCGTGGTAGTGGCGAGCTGGGTCGTGTTCGCGAGACATCGCGACGTGGTCACGTACGGCACGGAGGTCGCGGCCCAGGTCATCGACAAGACCGAGGCGTTCGACACCGACGGCGCCACGGAGTTCCTGGTCGAGTACCGCTGGTCGACGCCAGCCGGCGCGTACCACGTCGGCGAGTGGCCGATCGACCGCGAAGCATGGAACGACCTGACGGTCGGGGATCCGGTAGCCATCCGCTACCTGGAGTCGGACCCGAAGCTGTCGCTGCCGGTCGGCCACGGAACATCGATTGGACTCGCCGCGTTCCTGACCGTGGTCGGGCTGCTCCTCGCTGCGATCGGCGTTGCCGGGCTGGTGATGCGTCGCGCGCCCGACTCACCAGCCAGTTGAGAAGACGGAACCGTCGAAGCCGTCCACGCACAGGGCGTGTTCGATCCCATCGGCGTGGCCGAGCGCGTCGATGGCGATGCTGCTGACGGCTGGGATGTTGCGGGCTCTGGCGACTTCGAAGAGATGAGCGACTGGTGATCCGACTGCCGTGACCAGCCCCGACGCCGTCCACAGCAGAGGGGCGAGATCTCGATCGGGCTCGGGGGCGACCACCACATCGCGGGGTCGGTATGCCGAGAGATCCGTTGGGTCGGCGACGACATATGCGCGGCCCGACTGGCGTCCGGGTGACGCCGACACACCGTCCGCGCGTCGGCCGACGTGTGAGATGACCGCCGAGTGGAACGGGTCGTACATGTCGACGCGGGTCGGAAGCTCAACCGGCGTCCCTGCGAGGATGTCGACGGCTGCGGAGATGTCGATGTGCCACGCCTCAGAAGGCGGGAGGCCTGGACGGAGCGCAGTCAGTGCTTGTCGAACCCGGCTGACCAGGGCCATCACTTCGCTGGCCGCCTCCAGATCGGGCGTCCGCAGGCCGGCGAGCACCTCGAGCGCCGGCGTGGGATCCGGTTCGGCGAGGGCAGCCATCGTCTTGGTCGCCTCGGCCCACGCGATCGGCCGGGCAAGGTCCCACACCTCGGCGGTCAACGACCGTGCCAACTCGTCGGCCCGGTCGATGGCCCTGAGCGGTCCGACTTCGGCGGTGGCCGCCCTCGCCAGTTCGTCGATGAGCTCGGGGGCCAATCCCATCGACCACGGCAGCACGAACTGGCGACCCAGCGCTCCGGGGGTCCGGCGCAAAACCTGGCTCACCCTGACAGCCATCGGGTGGTCGACACGGGCGGTCGGCTCCGACTGGGGAGCGACCCGGCGAATCGCACGTGTCAGCTGGAACAGGACGACATCGTCATCTGTGAGAGCCCAGTCGAAGGCTGTGATCCCCAATTCGTCACTGGCTCGCTCGAGCAGTTGGACGATTCGGCGGCGTGTGGTCGCGTCGAGGGAGCTGTCTGCGCCGCTGCCGTCGACCTTGCCGTCGAGGAGCAACGCCGATGAGCCTTCGGCCACCAGGATCTCGACGTCACCTCTGACGGTCCGGGCGACACCGCCGAATCTGGGCGTCACGAATGGCTGGATGAGGATCGCCATCGGCACCGATCCCGGCGGGATCCCCGCGGCCTCGGCCCGCATCAGCGTCGAGCTGGTGAAGGCGGATGCCCAGCAGCTCCTCACGGCGGGTTCTACGTCGTCGACATTGGTCGCGGCGAAGGACTCGAACGCACCCGCCCACTCGCCGTTGTCTTCCAGGAGACTCGACGATCGCACGATCACCGGGCTGCCGAGGGAGCGCACGCCTTCCTCGAGGGCGTGTGAGACCGCGATCGGTAGCGGATGTTGTGCCATCGTGAGTCGTGCGCCGCCGGGCCCGCGTTCTCGGAGAGCCGAGAGCCCGAGCTCCATCGTCGGGATCGAAACTCGCGCAGGTATGACGATGCCGGGCAGAACCGGCAGCCCCGCGCGACGGGCGCGCGCCAACCAGGCGGCCTTGGCTCCGGCCACCGTCGGGTCCATCGCCGCAGTGGCGTCGAGATCGAGTATCGAGTCGTTCACGTGGGTCCGCAGTCCTCGGGCGGATGCTGCGCCCGACGTCATGCCACATTCCTAGCAACCCGGCATCCGGCGTGGGGTCAATCGAACCGAATTTCGATCATCGGTGCCTCCGCCACGAGCCGGTCTCGCTCCGCTTGCGAGCGGTACCAGTGGACTTCGGAGTCCGGTTGTGAGAAGAACCGCCGTTTCAGCTCGAGGTCGAGCACCTCCGTGGCGTGGCCTGGGTGATCCGTTTCCCCGGCGTGGACGATGACGCGGGGGTCGGCCCGAACGTTCGCCAGCCAATGACGTGGGCCTGGGGTCCCGGTAACGATGAAGCTCTGCTCGAAGTGGAACCACCAGATCTCGATGCGTGACGGACGGCCGGTTCTTCGCCCAAAGGTGGTCAAGTCGATGGTGCGGAGGTCGGCTAGGCGGTTGGTCGTGGTGTGGTCCAAAGGCATGACAGCAGCGTACGAGTTCAAGTGGGGTTGAAGTCAAGGTGGTCTCGGCCCGACTCCGCAGTCCGTATCATGGCGGGCCATGAGCACCCGGAATCCCGTCGTGTCACTTCAGGGAGTCACGGTCATCAAGAGCGGCAAGCGCTTGCTCGAGGACGTCTCGTGGCAGATCCTTCCAGGAGAGCGCTGGGTGTTGTTCGGGGCCAACGGGTCCGGGAAGACGACGCTCATGGAGGTCGTGTCGAGCTACCTCTTCCCGGCGCGGGGATCGGTCCAACTGCTGGGAGAAAGACTCGGCAAGGCCGATGTCCGCGAACTGCGTCCCCGGATCGGATATGTGGGGGCGGCGCCTGCCGCACTGGTCCGGACGACGTTTCCGTCTGTCGAAGTGGTGCTCACGGGAATGCATGCGAGCTTCGTAGACACCCGCTGGCACGATTATCAGCCCGCCGACTGGGACCGGGCACGAGAGTGTCTCCGCCGTATGCATGCCGAGCATCTGGCGGAGCGCGAATTCGGCACGATGTCCGAGGGCGAGAAGAAGCGAGTCCTCATCGCGAGGAGCCTGATGGCGAGGCCGGAGTTGCTGCTGCTCGACGAGCCGGCGGTCGGACTCGACCTCGGTGCCCGCGAGCGGCTGGTGGAATCGCTTGCGGCTCTGGCAGGAGACGGCGACCCGACTCCGGTGGTGCTGGTCACCCACCATGTGGAAGAGATTCCACCCGGTTTTGGTCACATCATCATGCTGTCAGGCGGCCGTGTGGTCGCCAACGGCTCGATCTCCGATGTACTGACCTCCGACAGCCTCAGCACCGCCTTCGACATGCCCCTCCGTCTGGAGCTGACCGATCGCCGTTGGCGGGCTTGGTCTCCGATCGAAGGCGACACGCCCGACCCGATCACCGGCTGAAATCGACTGGACGCCGATCAGGCCGAGGGCCTCAGTCGCTCGGAGACGAGGTTCGCGATGTGTTCACCGATCGCCAAGCTCGCCGTCGCAGCAGGCGACGGGGCATTGAGCACATGGACCGATTGGTCGCTGGTCATGATGGCAAAGTCGTCGACGAGCTGTCCGTCAGTGGTCAGAGCCTGGGCCCGGATGCCGGCACCCCCGGGCATCAGGTGTTCGGCGCGGATCTCAGGCACCAGCGTCTGGGCACTCCGGGCGTAGGTCGATCGGCGAGCGGAACGCCACGCCTCGGCGATGCCGGTGCGCCAGTACCTGCGGACGAGCGGTCGCACACCCGGGTACGTGATCGTCTCCCACATGTCGGACAGGTCTGGCTTGGTGCCTCGGTAGTGCTCGCGTCCCATCGCCGGAACGGCGTTGGGACCCACCTCCACCGAGCCGTCGATTCGCCGTGTGAAATGGACCCCCAGGAATGGGAATCGCGGGTCTGGCACCGGGTAGATCAGTGCCTTCACGAGCTCGGCAGCGTCAGGAGTCAGCGTGTAGTACTCCCCGCGGAACGGCACGATCTTCACGGACGGAGTCAGCCCTGCCATCTCCGCCACGCGGTCCGAGTGCAGGCCGGCGCAGTTGACGAGCACCCTCGCTCGGTGGGTCTCGGATGCCGTGTTCACCTCGACACCGTCGGAATCGAACGTGATCCTTTGTGCCCCCGACCCGAGTCGAATGTCCCCGGGGAGCCGATCGGCGAGTGTCCGCGTCGCCGCCGAATAGTCCAAGACCCCGGCCTCCGGTACGTACAGCGCAGCAATCCCCGTCGCATGTGGTTCGATTTCCCGCAACTCGCTCCGGTCGAGGCGCTGTATCCCGATGAGGCCGTTCGCCGTGCCACGTCGATGCAGTTCGTCCATCGCCGGGAGCTCATGGGGGTGCGAGGCGACGACGACCTTGCCACTCCGATTGAACGCGACGCCGTTCGCCTCGCAGAAGTCGGCCATCGCTCGTTGCCCCCGAACGCACAACGTCGCCTTGAGTGAACCGGGCTTGTAGTAGAGGCCGCTGTGCAGCACGCCGCTGTTGTGCCCTGTCTGATGCAGGCCGACCTGAGGTTCCTTGTCGATCACCACGATCGAAGCGCCAGGATTGGCCTCAGCCACTCCCTTCGCCGTCGCCAGCCCCACGATCCCGGCCCCGATCACGCACACGTCATGTCGAGTGGTCATCGGCGACAGCGTAGACCCGGCCAAGGCAAGCGGCAGACCGCCGCCGGGAGGGGGGCACGGCACACGGCAGGTGGCCGACAGCCCACGGCCGACGGCCCACGCAGTACGTAGACGTTCTACGCAAGACGTTCTCCGTAGTCGGCGGTCGGCCGCCGGTTGCGTTCAGTTGGTTGGGAGCGGAAGCCCAGGCGGACCGGCGTTCTACGTGATACGTAATCGGCTTTTGGCCGTCGGCGGTGGGCCAGGTGGTCACGACAAGCGCGTCTCTCGCCACCACGCTGTGGCATGGGTGGCGGCGCCCACGTCTTACGTAGAACGTATCTGCCGGGATCCCGAGGCGAGGAAGGGGGCACTCACCCGAGACCCCGGCGGTCATATGATCGGTCACGTGCCCGAGTTCACAAGGATTGATGGATGTTCGACCTTGGTGTCTAGTCACCTCTGATTTCGGGGGTGTGGCCGGCCGGTGAGACCGGTAGGCTCCGGCCGATGGAGACCGTGCTCGGAACTTGTCATCACGACTGCCCGGATTCGTGTGGCTGGGTGGTGACCGTCGACGACGGGCGGGCCGTGAAGATGCGGGGCAACCCGGACCATCCGTATTCGCGCGGCGAGCTCTGTCCCAAGGTGAACCGGTTCCTCGATCGGGTGTACAGCCCCGATCGGCTGCTTCATCCTCTGCGTCGGGTCGGTCCTAAAGGCTCAGGGGACTTCGAGCGCTGCAGTTGGGACGAAGCCATCTCCGCCGTGGTCGAGCGGGTCGGCGACATCGTGGAACGTCATGGCGGAGAGTCGATTCTCCCGTGGTCATCAGCCGGGACCCAAGGGCTCATCCAGATGAGCTCGCTGGATCGACGCTTCTTCGAAGGGTTGGGTGCCTCGCTGCTGACTGGATCACTGTGTGGGGCTACGGCCGGGGCGGGCACCGCGGCGACGTATGGAACGTCACGGGCGGCCGACCCGATGATGGTCCGGCATGCTCGACTGGTGATCCTGTGGGGAACGAACACGCGGCTCACCAACCGACACTTGTGGCCGTTCGTCGAAGAAGCACGAGCGAGTGGCGCTCGGGTCGTGGTGATCGATCCGATGCGAACGATGACCGCAGAGTCGGCGGATTGGTTCATTCAGCCGCTCCCGGGAACCGACACGGCGTTGATGCTCGGCATGATGCACGTCCTGATCCGCGATGGTCTGGTGGATGCCGACTACGTCGATTCCTACACGTCGGGGTTCGAACGCCTCGAAGACCATGTCACGGATTGGACTCCGGGGCTGGCAGCCTCGGTGTGCGGCGTGCCGGCCGCAGACATCGAGCAGCTCGCCCGTGACTACGGCACGACCAAGCCCGCCTTCATCCGGACGCTCATCGGCGCCGAGCATCACGAGAACGGAGCGATGTTCTTCCGCACGCTCGCTTGCCTGCCGGTTCTCACTGGCTCGTGGCGCCATCCGGGCGGCGGCATGGCGCGGAGTGTGGGCTCGTGGATGTCGGTGAACGTGGACTCTTCGGTCTACGACCCTGACATCCCTGCAGATCGCCGCTCGATCAACATGAATCACCTCGGGCGCGTCCTCACTGACGCGGAGCTCTCTCCTCCGATCCACGGTCTCTTCGTGTGGAACGGGAACCCGCTCGTCAGCGTGCCGAACGCCGCGGCGATCCGGCGCGGTCTCGGGCGCGAGGATCTGTTCACCGTCGTGAGCGAGCAGTTCATGACGGACACCGCGAAGTATGCCGACGTGATCTTCCCGGCCACGACCCAGATCGAACAGGTCGACGCGGTCGAGAGCTGGGGGCACCTCTATCTCGGGTGGAACGAGAGGGCGATCGATCCGCTGGGCGAGGCGGTCCCCAACACCGAGTTGTGGCGGCGACTGGCTCGCGGCTTCGGGATGCAGGATCCGCTGTTCGAGCTCGACGACGAGGCGCTGATCCGTACGGCTTTTGTGGGTGTCCACGAGGGGCTTCTCAGGAAGCAGGGTTTTGTGAGGGTGGACGTTCCCGACGAGTTGATGCCGTACGCCAACGGCGGGTTTGGAACCCCTGACGGCAAGGCTCATCTCTGGTCTGAGGAGCTCCTCGAGGCCGGTTTGCCAGGGCTCCCCGACTTCTCGGCCGCCACCGACGAGCCGAAGGCCTTCCCCCTGGGCCTGTTGACGCCGAAGGCTCACACGAGATTCCTCAACACCTCGTACACACAGCTGCCGAAGCACGGTCCCGCCGAAGGCGGTCCGTATGTCGAGTTGTCGGTGGAGGACGCGTCCTCACGATCGATCGCCGACGGCGACATCGCCCGTGTGTGGAACGATCGCGCCGAGCTCCGGCTCGTCGCCCGGGTCGGAGACCGGATGAGACCCGGAGTGGTCGCGGTACCCTTTGGATGGTGGTCCGCCGATCACATCGACGGCCAGACCGCCAACGATCTCACCAGCGACACGCTCACCGACTGGGGTGGCGGTGTCGCCTATTCCGGGACGCGGGTTCAGGTGGAAGCCGCCCAGCCCTGAAATTGCGTGAGAAAGTGGCGTAGAGCGCACGATTCTCAGGCAATTTCGATCCAGCGGACCGGTGTGGCTCCCGATAGGTGTGAGACCGCCGCTCTGAGGTCCCTGCTCGTATGGACACCCTTCCGCCCAAGCCACGTCGTGGCGCCCGTCTCCGCCGCCTGGTGGCGGGGTTGCTCGCCGTTGCTCTCGTCGGTGCCCTGACTTGGGGCATGGCGGCGGGGCCATCGTCTGCGCTCGCCGGTCGTTCTTCGTGGGCCGCAGCGCCTGTGACGGTTGGCGACGGCTTGGAGGCGGTGGCGACGATCGAGGGCGAGACGTTCACAGTGCACACGGTCGGCGGGGAACGGACGTTCCTACCGGGCGTGAACCTGGGAGTCACCGTGCCGGGCCGCTATCCCGGTGAGCTGCAGCTGACGGCCGAGGACTACCGGCGGTGGTTCCCCCAGATGATCGAAATGGGGTTTCGTGCCATCCGGGTGTACACGGTTCACCCTCCGGCCTTCTACACGGAACTCGAACGGTTCAATCGTGAACATGTCGACACCCCGCTCTACCTCATTCACGGAATATGGCCGCCCGAGGAGCTGATGTTCGAGACCGAAGACCTCTGGGACCCAAAGGTGGTCGAGGCCTTCGAGCACGAGATCGACGAGGCGGTGGCCGCAGTACACGGTGAGCTCGAGGCCTACCACTTGCGTCCTGAGTTCGGAGCGTACGAGGGCGACGTCTCGCCGTGGCTCGTTGCATGGGCGATCGGTGCGGAGTGGGAACCGACGATCATCGACGCCTCCGATCGGCGCAACGCCGGACTGTCACCGTACCGGGGCGAGCTCGTCTCCTCGGTGGAGAGTGCCACTCCCACGGAGACGTGGCTGGCGTCGATGTTCGACCACCTGGCGATCGCACAATCCGAACGCGGCAGATCGGTTCCCTTCACCTTCGTCAACTGGCCGACCACCGACCCGCTCCATCATCCGGCGGAACCCAATCCCGGCACCGAGGACCTCGTCTCGATCGATGCCAACAACATCGACACCTCGGGTTGGGCCGGAGGACAGTTCGCCAGCTATCACGCCTACCCCTACTTCCCGGACTTCCTCCGCCACGAGTACGTGGATTCCGATGACCCGTACGCCGCGTATCTCGAGGAGCTGACGACACATCATGCCGGCATGCCCGTGATGATCACCGAGTACGGGGTCTCCGGAGGCTGGGCATTCGCCCACAACGAGCCGAACGGCAGAACACACGGTATGCACCGAGAGCCGGAGCAGATGGCGGTCGATGCAGAACTGCTGCGGGTGATCCACGATCAGGGCCTGGCCGGGGGATTCGTGTTCGAATGGACCGACGAGTGGTTCAAGTTCACCTGGAACACGCTCGCATACATGCACCCCGATGATCGTCGGGCGATGTGGCATGACACGTACACCAATGAGTCGTTCTTCGGCGTGCTCTCCGTGGAGCCGGGAGCCGGCGAGGCTCCGATCGTGATCGACGGCGCCGATGGCGACTGGGACGAAGGCGTGGTGCTGGCCGGCGGCGGCGGCATCGAGGAGACCTTCGACGATCTCTTCGGAGGCGTGTTCGCCGGGCTGTTCGATGGTGATGGCGCAACCAAGCTCGAGGTGACGCACGACCCGTCGTTCCTGTATGTACACGTCCGTACCGCGAAGCCGTGGGACGGGGCACTGTTCACCATCGAGTTTGCCCCGGCCGATCCTGTAGACGCAGCTGCGGTGAGCAGGATCGTCGTGGACCCGGCAGGATCGCGCCTCGAATGGTGGTCTGGGTTCGATCCATTCCTTGCCCATCATGGGTCACGTCCGACCGAGTACGTCCCTACGGCTGAGGACGCCGAAGGCTGGAACCCGGTTCGGCTTCTGACGGCCCGGGTCCAGAAGGCCCCGTGGGGTGAGGTCTTCGATGCGGAGCTCCTCGACGTGTCGGAGCACCTTCGTGGCAGCTCCGATCCTGAAGATACCGCCTTCGACAGCCGCGCCGGATGGGAGGCGGACGGTTCGACCATCGAGATCCGCATCCCGTGGCTCGCACTCGGGATGTCGGATCCGTCGAGTCTCACGATGCTCGACGTCGACGACGAGGGAGTCGTGACCGGCAGGAGTATCTCGGGCCTCCGTCTGGCCCTGGCCGGCGATTCCGGACTCGAAGCTGGCGGCGTGTACTCGTGGGATCCGTGGTCGTCAGTCGAGTGGCACGAGCGCACGAAGGTCGGCGTCGACGTGTTCGCGCAGACGAACATCGAGCTGGGCGGGCGCTGACCCGAGCAGCCGGAGGTCATCGCCGGCAGCGAGAACTCCGCATCAGCCGTGTTGATTCGGTGATCAGGGTTGGGTTCCCGGGACCACACCGAGCTGCGGTCCGTCTGAATCGAGCGCAAGCCCATCTGCCTCGGCCGGAGCGCCACCGGAGGGCGATGCTTCGACGGAGCCCAGGCCGGCGAGCGGGCTCCACGTTGCGGCAAGCATCAGAACGAGCATCGCAAAGCCGGCGAACGAGGTTCGGCGGTGGACCATGGCCGATCGCCGTGGCCGTCTGACAGCACGGACGGGTGGTCCTGGTTTGTGAGCCGGTGCCGGCACCGTCACGACGGCGTTGGACGCCCCTTGCGCGGCGAAGCCCTGTCTCGGCATCGCCCCCCAGTCCTTTCGTCCACGTGCGAACTGCCAGAGTCCCTGGATCCTCCAGAGGTTCGTGAGCTGGCGGTACCCGAAGTTGTCGATCAGGGCGTAGAACGTGAGGCGGAGGACTTCGCGACGGAGCGGATAGCGTCGGAACGTGAGTTCCTCGAGCGCCACGGCCGACACCGACAGCAGCACGCCCCACACCACGGCGACCAGCATGAACCCGAGCATGAAGTCGACCGAGAGTGCGCCGATGGCCCAGGCGATCGGAATCACGAGGTAGCCGAACAGCTCGACCAGTGGTCCCAGGAACTCGAAGATCATGAAGTACGGGAACGCGAGCCAGCGAAGGACGCCTTGATTGCGGTCGAACATGACGCCGCGATGCCGCCACAGCGTGTCAGCGAGGCCCCGCTGCCAACGCTTGCGTTGCCTGCCGAGGATCGACAGTGAATGGGGCGCCTCGGTCCAGGAAACGGGGTCGGGCACGAATGCGATCTTGTAGTCGCGCCCGGCGGCCCGAAGCTCCCGATGCATCCGGACCACGAGCTCCATGTCCTCGCCCACGGTGTCGGTCTCGTATCCGCCGACATCGACGACCACCGACCTCTTGAATACGCCGAAGGCGCCGCTGATGATCATGAGGGCCCCGATCGAGCTCCACCCCACTCGGCCCACCAGAAACGCCCGTAGGTACTCGACGACTTGAAGTGTGGGCAACGGCCGGCGCGGGAGCGCCACGCGCGTCACCCGACCGTGACTGACTTCACAACCGTTGGCGATACGCACGATGCCGCCGGCGGCGACCACGCGAGGGTCGTCGATGATCGGTGTCATCACCCGGAGCAGAGCGCTTTCCTCCAGGAGAGCATCGCCGTCCACCGAGCACACGTATGGATAGCGAGCGAAGTTCAGGCCGCAGTTGAGCGCGTCGGCCTTTCCGCCGTTGACCTTGCTGACGACCGTCAGGTTGGGTTGCGTCCGGGACATGTACACGTGATCGATCGGGCGCGTCTCCAGGCCTTCGGGAAGCACCCGGCGCACGGGAACGAGGTCGTAGGCCTCCGTGAGCAGCGCGAGCGTGGAGTCCGTCGATCCGTCGTCGATCACGATCACCTCGAACTCCGGGTACACCAGCATCAGGAGCGAGCGCACGCTGTCGACCACGCCGGCCTCTTCGTTGAAGGCCGGTAACAGCAGGCTGACCGGAGGTGTGAGAGGCGAGCGGAAGATCTCCTCGAGCGTCAGTGATGGCTCGGCTCGTCGGTGGTTCACGAGCGTTCGCCATGCCAGCAGCGTGAAGAAGGCGTAGCTGAGGTTGAGGATCAGGAAGTAGATGAGGACTACGCGCCCGGTCACCTCGAGGAATGTGATCATGCGGCCCCTCGCGCCATCTCGGCGGCCTCGGTGAGGAACGCGTTGCCTGACTCGGCGGACAAGGCGATCACGGCCTGGAGGTCGAGGTCGGCAGCGGCGGCGGCGGCCGCTCGCGCCGGCAGGTACTCGTCGTCCAAGGCCATGCGGATGAGCCTGTCGAAGTGATCCTTTCGAGCCGTCACACCGACCGCGGTGGCGGCCGCAGCGCGGACATAGTCCATTTCGTCGTCCAGGAGTGCTGGGACCGCCGCCGCCGCCGTCCTTCCTCCGAGACGCCCAAGCGCCCGCACCGTGGCCACCCGAACCTGAGGAGCATCATCTTCCAGATGAGCGACCAGCGCTCGGCCGTGCTCGACAGTGCCGACTCGGCCGAGCAGCTCGGCGGCGACGGCCCGTACGTCTGGGTTCGCGGACGCCATCAAGGCGGCGAGCCCCGGCGCGGCGGACGATCCGATGTCGATGAGGGCCTGTCCACCGATGGCGCGGGCGACCTCGCCCGTCGAGAGGGCGATCACGATCGGCGCCACCGACTCCATCGAACCCTGTTTGCCGAGTGACCTGGCCGCGGCGTTCCTGACCTGACGTGATCTGTCGGAGAGCAGCGGGATCAGCTCCTTGGTCTGGGAACGGCCAATGTCGCCGAGGGTGTAGGCGGCTTCGGCCCGTCGCCACGAGCTCCGGCTGCCGAGGCGACGGACGGTTGTCGCCACGAGGCCGGTGTCTTCGGCCAGGTCCGTGATTCTGCGGCGGCCATCCCCGGTGAGTGACCTTCCGTACTTGGCCAGAAGGCTGATCATTGCTCGGTGCTCGAGACCCGAACTCGGGTGAGGGGGCTCGCCCTCCCCGTCGATCCAGTCGAGCACCGCCGGCTTGAGACGGGCGGCGGCGGCCTGGTACCGCCGCTCGTGCCGGCGCAACACGAAGCGGTTCGCAACGACGAGTCCGGCGATGGCGAAGTTGAGAGCGGCCAGACCGATGGACAGCTCGATGAGCAGCGCGCTCATGCGTCGCGGCTCCCGAGATTCAGTCTGGAGCGGTCACCCTCGCAGCGGGTGGACGGCGGCATGGCTGCTCATCACCGCCGTGCCAGCAACGCCTGGACCCGGAGGTGGAGCTCCTGGGGGCTGAATGGTTTCGTGAGGTAGTCGTTGGCGCCGGCTGTGAAGCCTTGGACGATGTCGGGCTCTTGAGCTCGGGCGCTGAGCATGAGAATCGGGATGGATGAGAGGTTTGGGTCGCCCCGGAGCTCGGAGATCACTTCGATCCCCGACTTGATCGGCATCATCCAGTCGACCACCGCAACATCCGGTCGGTCACTGCGAGCGAGGTCGATGGCCTGCTGACCATCGGCGGCCTCGACGACGGTCCAGCCGGAGCGCTCGAGGCGAAACACGACGAGGTCCCGAATGTCGGGATCGTCCTCGGCCACGAGGATCTTGGCGGTCGTATCTGACATTTCCTGCCTGGTTTTCGCGCGTCTCCGGTATCTCCGGTGGATACCCTGTCGGCAACGGCGGCCAGGCGTCAAGCGATGTCGGCCGCAAGAATCGTCAGTAGAGATTCTCGAGTTGTCGCTGAGGATATGTCCGATCGACTTCCGCTCCGTCGATCTCTCCCGAGGTGATGGAGCTGAGTATCTGGCCACAGGTCGGGACTTGTGACCGGTCTGCATGAGCGGACGGATCCCAGAGGTTGGACCGAAGTACCGCCTTCGAGCAATGGAAGTAGACGCTGTCGACGGTGACCTCGATCACCAGGTTCGGGACTCGGCCGCGCACTTCGAAACGCGAGCGCACCTCCTCGTCGTCGGTGAGACGTGCCGTGCCGTTGACCCGAAGGGTCTCTCCCACGCCGGGGATCAGGAAGAGGAGGCCGACCCGCGGGTCCTCGACGATGTTGCGAAGGCTGTCGAGCCGGTTGTTGCCCCGTCGATCCGGGATGAGGAGGGTCTTGGCGTCGACGACCTGCACGAAACCTGCCTGGTCTCCCTTCGGGGAGCAGTCCATGCCGCCCGACCCGGAGGTCGACATCGTCAGGAAGGGTGACAGGGCGATCAGGGCCTTGTACTCCTCCGTGAGGTGGTCCGTCTCCTTCCGCAGTGAAGTTGCGGAGCTCTGCCCGTACAGGGTCTCGAGTTGTTCGACTGTCTCCAGATAGTGCATGTCTTGATGATGCCAGAACCGGCATCATCCTCGGGTGCCCTTTGTCAGACCTGGCGCGGTTCGAATTCGAAGACGATCTCGGGCGAGCGTTCCAGCGTGTTGTGGATCTTGCAGGCACCGGCCACACGCTCGAGAGTCTTGACGCGACGATTTTCGGCGTCGGTGTCGAGCTTCATGGCGATTCGAATGGTGCCGATTCGGTCCGGATGTCCCAACGCCTCGTCTTCCATGGTCATGGAGATGTCGGACACGGTGATCTCTTGGTTGCGTGCGAAGGTGATCATGGTGCCGATCATGCAGGTGCCGAGGGCGCCCAAGAGCAACTCGGACGGTCGGAAGCCGTCGCCCGGCCCGCCGGCCTCGATGGTGTCATCCACGATGATCTCGTTGCCTCGCGCCTTGATGCGCATCCGCCGCCCATCTATCTGTTCGATCTCGACGTTCATGTGACTCCTGTCGTTTTGCAGCATCTTGACACATCGCCGCGGAATGGCAGGTTCCGACGTTCGGGGGCTAGTCCGATAGGACCATCCGCTGCATAGCTCCCAAGTTGTGGACCACCGAATGTCGATACACATCACATGACAGCGGCACCCACGGCATTCCCGGTCGTCGAAAACGGCTACTCCCCCCAGATCGTCGACCAGTTCGTCTCGGTGCTGGCCGAGCGGGCGCGTGCCCACATCGCCGGCCTGGAGCGGCGGCTTGCGGAACTCGAATCGGCGTCTCCGGCGACGTCCGACGTCGATCTCGACGCGGCCACCAGGATCGCCGACCTCGAGCGCGAGCTCGACCACGAACGTCAGCGTCCGGAGGCGCTGGAACGTCTGCTGGCCGACCGCGATGCTGAGCTGGCCGAGGAACGTGCCCGAGCCGCTGCGCTCGACCGGAAAATCGCGGATCTCGAGTCGGAGATCGTCAAGCTCCAAGAGGTCGAGGTCGAGGTCGAGGTCGTCGACGTCGTTGAGTTCGAGGCAATCGAGGTCGAAACGGTCGCCGAGCCGGTGCCGCAAGTCGACGCGTCGCACCCCGTCGACTGGGCGCAGGCGGTCATCGAACGTCCGTTGTACGAACACTGGAGCCAGGAGCAGCGAGAGCGAGCCGCTCAGGCACTTCGCAACAAGCGCCTGAGCGCCTGCACTCCGACGAAGTAGCGGAGCCCACGTCCCACTCGGGTGTGGAGCTGCGCATCGCACGACGCCACTGCACTAGTTTGCGCCCATGCGTGACGTCATGGCCGACCTCTTCGAGGCGCTGTCCAGCGGACCGAAGAACTTCTACGACCTCGAAGACCATTTGATCGAACTCGGACACGATCTGGGAGCGGACCCCGACGCCGGGCTCGAGGCGCTCCTCGCCGCTGCGGATCGCATCATCGAGCTCGATGATGCGACCGTGCTGGACCCGCTTCCATTGCTCTCCGATGTCACTTTCACGGTCGACTTCTCCGAGTCTCACGATCTGCTCGATCATCAGATCGACCTCGTGCTCGTCGAGTTGCTCGCGGAGAACCAGGTGCCCTTGAGCATCGACGGTGAAGCCGCGGGGGTCAACACCCATGACAAGGGCTACCGACTGCACCATCAGCGCTGGCTCCATTTGACCGATCCGGAGCAGGTCACAGGGTTCAGGTTCTCGGCCGAGGGGCTCGAGGTCACGCCGGCCATTGGGCCTGACCCCGAGTTCGATCTCGAGAGCCCTCTCGGAGTCCTCCTGTCGGAGGTTGCTCAGCGCATCGAAGTGGCCGGTGTTCCGGTGGAGGTGGAACCGCTCTTGTTCGAGATAACGTCCCGGGGCGTCTTCGCAGGCACGCTGCCACCCATCACATGGATGTTGGACGATGTGGGGCTCGAATGCGACAACATGATGGTGGTCCCGAAGGGCTTCGACTGGGACGCCTGGTTCGACGCCCAGGCCGCCGAGTTCGAATCCGAACTCGGCGGCGACAGCGGCGTGTTGTAGGGGCTGTCGCCGGCTGTGGGCAGCCGGCCACCGACGGGCGAGCGTCGACGGACGCCTAGCTCCAGTCGGCGGCGATGTACTTCGTCTCGAGGAACTCCATCATCCCCTCGTGGGAGCCCTCCCGGCCGAGCCCGGATTGCTTGACCCCACCGAACGGCGCGGCCGGGTCCGAGATGAGGCCGCGATTGACGCCGACCATCCCGGATTCGATTGCCTCCGCCACGCGCATGCCACGGGCGAGATCTCCCGTGTACAGGTAGCTGGCGAGCCCAAAGATGGTGTCGTTGGCCATCGTGATCGCCTCCTCCTCGGACGAGAACGTCACGACCGGAGCGATCGGCCCGAACACCTCGGTGTCGAGGATCGGATCGTCGCGCTTGACATCGGTGAGGAGAGTGGGCTCGAAGAAGAACCCGGCCCGGGCCGGGCGGTGCCCTCCAAGGCGTACCTGCGTTCCACGATCGGTCGTCTCGTTGACGGTCTTCTCCATGTCCGACGCAGCACCGTCGTTGATCACCGGTCCGAGGTCCACGCCTTCCGACATGCCAGGGCCCACGTTCATGGAGGCCATCGCCTGTGCGAGCTGTTCCACGAAGTCGTCGGCCACCGCTTCGTGCACGAAGATCCGGTTCGCAGCGATGCAGGATTGACCACCGTTTCGCATCTTGGCGATCATGCATCCCTGTACGGCAGCCTCGATGTCGGCGTCTTCGAACACCAGGAACGGGGCGTTTCCTCCCAGTTCCATCGACGGCCTGATCACTGTCTGCGCGGTCTGTTCGAGAAGTCTCCGTCCCACCTCGGTCGAGCCCGTGAACGAGAGCGCCCTAACCCTGTTGTCAGCCAGCATCTTGCCGACGACCTCCCCGGATCTCCGGGATGGCATCACATTGAGAACCCCATCGGGAAGGCCCGCTTCCTTCATGATGCGAGCCACCGCGAGAGCGGTGAGGGGCGTGTCGGAGGCCGGCTTGAGCACCATGGTGCAGCCCGCTGCAACCGCCGGTGCGATCTTGCGGGTGGCCATTGCCGCGGGGAAGTTCCACGGTGTGATGAGGAGCGAGACGCCGATCGGTTGATGGACGGCGATGATGCGCTTGTCGCCACCCGGAGCCGTGTTGATGTATCCGATGTTGCGGACGGCCTCACCAGAGAACCAGCGGAAGAACTCCGCGGCATACGTGGCCTCGGCTCGGGCTTCGCCGTACGCCTTGCCCATCTCGGCCACGATCAGCTCGGCGAGCTGGTCGGCTTGATCGGTCATGATCTCGAACGCCCGGCGCAGAATCTCAGATCGATCGCGGGGAGACATCGCGGCGAAGGCGGGCCCGGCTTCGGCTGCGGCGTCGACTGCCGCCATCGCGTCGTCCGCGGAGCCGCTCGGGACCTGGGCGATCGGCTCGCCGGTGGACGGGTCCAATACCTCTATCTCCGAACCGTCCGAGGCTTCGCGCCACTGACCGCCGATGTGCAGGTTCGTGGCTCCTGTGTTCTTGAGTTCGTCGAGGAGTGTCATGAGCGCAAGGGTAGGAGCATGGGCGGGCGGACAACGCCGATACCCGCATTCGATGCAAAGGTTTGCCGGGTCGGTCTGTGGCGGACCGCCACCACGATCCCATTGTCGGCGCGATCGTGGCCGGGCGCCCGTCCCTGCCGGGCCCAGGTCTAGGCTCGATGTGGTGGCGAGAGTCCAGCTGTTCGTGACGTGTCTGGTTGACGGATTCGCACCCGAAGTCGGGCGCGCCACCGTCTCATTGCTCGAGCGACTCGGCGACCAGGTCGACTTCGCGGTCGATCAAGCGTGCTGCGGGCAGCCGGCGTTCAACGCCGGGCACGTGCGGGACGCCCGAGCCATGGCGGCTCAGACCGTTCGGGTGCTCGATTCCACGACGGGGCCGATCGTGGTGCCCTCCGGCTCGTGCGCCGACATGCTCGTTCATCACTCGCCACATCTTCTGGAAGGCGAGCCCGAAGCGAGCGCCGCAGTGCGGGTTGCCGGCCGTGTGAGAGAACTGACCCAATACCTGGTCGACGACCGTGGCAGATCCGACGTCGGCGCATCGTGTGACGGCTGCGCCGTGGCGTTCCACTCGTCGTGTCACGGGCGCCGCAACCTCCACATCGACGAGGAACCGGAGGCACTGCTGGCGGCGGTGTCGGGCATCGATCGACGGTTTCAAGCCGAGCCGGAGCAATGTTGCGGTTTCGGAGGATTGTTCGCAGTCGAGATGCCGGCGATCTCCGCGGCGATCCTCGACGCCAAACTCGATGCTCTCGAGGCTTGCGGGGCGGACGTGGTGGTGGGCGGCGACGTCAGTTGCCTGCTCCACATCGAAGGGGGTCTCCGCAGGCGCAACAGCACCATGAAGGTGATGCACATCGCCGAACTGCTGGCTGGAGAGGACTGATGGAGCCGGTGACCTTCGTCGAGCGTGCCAATCGCGCCATCGGGACCCATTCGGCCCTTGCCAACCGCACGGGTGCGAGGCAGATGGTCAACCTCCGAAGCGCCGCCGAACAGGCGTATCCCGCCCTCGACGCAATGCGCGATCGTGCCCGAAGCATTCGCCTGCACACCCTTGCCCACCTCGACACGTATCTGGAACGGTTCGCCGATGCGTTCGAGGCCAATGGCGGGCGCGTCCATTTCGCTTCCGATGCGACCGAGGCCGTCGTGATCGTTGCAGGGATCGTCGCCGAGCACGACGCCCGGAGGGTCATCAAGTCGAAGTCGATGGTCACTGAGGAGATCCACCTCAACGACGCGCTCGAGGCCAACGGCTGCGAGGTGGTCGAGACCGATCTCGGCGAGTTCATCATCCAACTTGCCGGTGAGGCCCCTTCGCACATCATCGCCCCGGCGATACACATGACCGCCGCCGACATCGGGAAGCTGTTCTCCGAGCGGCTCGGTGTGGACTACACCGATGACCCGACGACACTCAACTCGGTCGCGCGACAGCACCTCAGGAAGGTCTTTCTGTCGGCCGACGTGGGCATCTCCGGGGTGAACTTCGGGGTCGCGGAGACCGGTTCGATCTGTACGGTCACCAACGAGGGGAACGGCCGGCTCACCACGACGGCCCCCAAAGTCCACATCGGGGTCATGGGAATGGAACGAGTCGTCCCGACCCTGGCCGACATGGTGCAGATGGTCGAGGTGCTGGCCAGGTCCGGAACCGGTCAGAGGCTGAGCGTCTACACGAACGTGCTCACGGGGCCGCGACGCCCGGGCGACCCCGATGGGCCCGACGAGATGCACGTCGTGATCCTCGACAACGGCAGGAGTCGTGCCCTGGCGGGGGACACGGCGGAGATCCTCGGGTGTATCCGGTGCGGGGCGTGTCTCAACGCATGTCCGGTGTACCGCGCCGTCGGAGGGCATGCGTACGGCGGGGTGTACCCGGGTCCGATCGGGTCGGTGCTGCATCCCGCGCTCGACGGCGTGGGTCCATGGTCCGAGTTGCCATATGCCTCGACGCTGTGCGGAGCGTGTAAGGAGGTGTGCCCCATCCGGATCGACATCCCGCGGATGCTGCTCGAGTTGCGTGCCGTCGCCGCCGCGGAGGGCGAAGGGTTCGCCTGGTTGAAACCGGGGATGCGCGCCTATGCGGCGGCCGCCACCCGTCCGTCCGTCTGGAGAGGTGTGATGTCTTTCGGTGGACTGGTGTCGCGCACCGCCGGTCGGAGCGGGCATCTCGAGCGCCTCCCGTTCCATGCCGGCGGATGGACCCGGCACCGTTCGCTGCGTGCGCCTGCGAGACAGTCCTTCCGGTCCTGGTGGAAGGAGCAACGTGGATCGTGACGACTTTCTCGCGCGGGTGAGACATGCGGCCGGGAGAGCGACGCTGCCCGAAGTCCCCCTCGACGATCCGGGTCTTCTGGTCCCGGACCTCGCCGACGTCGATCTCGTGGAGCAGTTCATGAACTCGGTCTCGATGGTCGCCGGTCAGGTCCACTCAGGCGATCCGCTGGATCTCGTGTTGAGGATCGCTCGTGACGCCGGTGCCAGATCTTTCATGGCCTGGGATGGCGCCGAGCTACCCGTCCCCGGCGTCGCCGTGACCCTCCAGGATGCCGGTCTCACCGAGGTCGACCCGCTGGTCAGGACCGAGGTGCGGCTCGAACATCAGATGGGATACCTCGACCTCGACCTGGGCGTCACCGGCGCGATCGGGGGATTCGCCGAGAGCGGATCCTTGGTGGTTGCCTCTGGACCGGGTCGCCCGCGTATGGCGTCGTTGATTCCGGACGTGCACATCGCATTCCTCCGTCGCACCGACATCCACAGGAGCCTCGCTCACTGGGCGGCTGACCACGGCGAAGTCCTGTCGGCGCACACCAACGTGGTCTTCATCACGGGACCGTCCAGGACCGGCGACATCGAGATGAATCTCAACATCGGAGTCCACGGCCCAAAAGAGGTCCACGTCATACTTCTGTGAGAACGGCCGGGATGCGCAGACCCGGGTCGCCGAAAAGGGCCGACAGCTCACAGCTCACCGCAGACATGATGCCGGCCGGGAGTCGACGATCACGCGAAGCGGATGTCGGCCCTCAAGAAGCCGTCGGCCGTCTGCCGCTCTCGGCAGGCACCCGGCCACACGTTGCCGCACACGTTCGGGGACACGCCGTCAGGCGATCGGGTTGCGAATGGTTCCGATCTTTTCGACCGTGCCCTCGAGGATCTGACCGGCATGCAGGAATTCCGGCGGCTTCCGAGACTGTCCGACACCTTCGGGGGTTCCGGTGAGCAAGATGTCGCCGGGGAGCAGCGTCAGTCCTCGACTGAGCTCGGCCAGCAGTCGAGCGATCGGGAAGATCATGGTCGACGTGTTCGATGACTGCTTCGTGACACCGTCCACCGAAGCTGAGATGTCCAGACTCTGGGGGTCGCCTACTTCTTCGGCGTCGACGAGCCACGGTCCGGTGGGACAGGTGCCATCGAGGCTCTTGCCCCTGAACCATTGTCCGCCGTGGCCATGCTGCACGTCTCGGGCGGTCACGTCTTGGGCGACCATGTAGCCGGCGACGACATCGAGCGCCGTAGCCTCATCGAGGTCCACACATTCCCGTCCGATGACGGCGGCAAGTTCGACTTCCCAGTCGAGGCGTTCGGTGAGACCGACGTGGGAGGGAATCGGGTCGAACGGTCCGATGACCGAGCGAGTCGCCTTGGTGAAGAAGTTCGGAAGGTCCGGGAGGGGACGTTGCCCATGGACCACTTCGCCCTCCTCGAAGTGCGGCAGATAGTTCCAGCCCACGCAATAGACGTTGCGGATGGGAACCACCGGCGCCAGCAACTCCACCGAGTCGAGGGCGATCGGTCCGCCGTCGTCCGCGGCGCCTTCGATCACGGCGGCGAGTGGCGACGATGCCCTGACCGGAATCACGCTGTCGTCGGTGACTCGTCCCGTATGCTCGGTGCCGTCGTGTCGAAACCGTACCCATCTCATGTTCAAGTCCGTGGTCGGGGCCGGTCACTCTACCGGCCGCACACCGACGGCGATCTGAGCCGGAGGCCAATGTGAACCAGTCGACGTACGACCTCGTGGTCGTGGGCGCGGGTCCAACCGGTCTGTCCATTGCCTCCCATGCCCAGCGCCGTGGCCTCGAGCAGGTACTCGTGCTGGAACCCGGTCAGCGGGCGATCCCGCACGAGGCGGT
The DNA here is from genome assembly GCA_963792365.1 of uncultured bacterium. GTDB lineage: Bacteria > Actinomycetota > Acidimicrobiia > Spongiisociales > ZC4RG35 > JAOUGY01. The sequence continues at coordinate 43,673 of CAWBVW010000004.1, read as the reverse complement.
GGGCCGCTATCGGCTGTCCGTTCGGTACCAGTTCGCAGTCGAGCGGATCAAGACGCTTCCCGAGTACGTCGTGATCGAGTCGGACACGGAGAGCCTCCGGGCGCGTCTCGTGGTTGTGGTGTCGACGAGCGCCGGCGCCCGGCCTCCCTTCGATTGTCCGGAGACGCTGACCGGTCGGATACATCTGTCCGTTGGGGGCTTCGACCCGACCGACCGGGATGTGTTGGTCGTCGGTCAGGGGGACGACGTGGTGGCGGCGGCCGTCGAACTGCTCGACGGTGGTGCTCGCGTCGTGGCCTCGCTGGTCAGCCCCCACGAAACCCTGTCGAGGGTGGCGCGCGAGACGCTCGCCGAGTTGGAGCACTCCCGGCGGATCACGGTGTTGTGGCATTCCGTGCCCGATTCGATCGAGGACATCGACGGATACCCGATGGCGTTCTTCACGGACCGGCGGACGCCCGACCTCCAGTTCGATCATGTCGTTGCGCTCTATCAGGGTGAAGCGACGATCGCGGGACACGATGGCCGGCTCATCACCGTGGACGCGGCAGCCCCGGACACCGATCCTCTCGGCGCCTTCAACGCCTGGGAGACGATCAGCGAAATGTGGGCGTCGGAGCTGCCGGCCAGAAAGCCCGGCTGGGCCCCGCCAATCATCACGCTCGAAGCGGAGCAGCTGCGACTCGATCACTACAACGCCACCATCACCCACTTCGACTTCAGTCACGAAGACCTGTGGGTCATCAGAGTGCGACCCGATCAACGTGACACGGCCCACCGACCGGGGCAATACGCCACCCTTGGCCTGGGCTACTGGGAGACGAGGGTTGACGACGCCGACGAGAAGCTCAGCGACGAGCAGCGTTCGAAGCTCATCCGTCGTTCCTATTCGATCAGCTCCCGAGTGTTCGACCAGCGGGGATATCTGGTCGATCCGGGCGAAGAACGCGAGATCGAGTTCTACATCGTGCATGTCCGCCCCGACGGCGACCGGATTCCGGCGCTGACGCCGCGGCTCGCCGCCAAACGCTCGGGAGATCGAATCTACCTCGGTCCCAAGATCGCCGGTCGCTACACGCTGGATCCGGTGACGGACCCCGAATGCGACGTGGTCTTCCTCGCCACGGGTACGGGCGAGGCGCCGCACAATGGGATGATCGGCCAGCTCTTCCGGATGGGGCATCGGGGGAAGATCGTGTCGCTGGTCACCGTTCGGAAGCTGCGGGACCTCGGGTACCTGGAGCACCATCGCCGGCTCGAGCGATACCACTCGAACTACACCTACGTCCCGCTTCCCACGCGTGAGCCCGACGAGCCCAAGCGCTACATCCAGGATCTCGTGCGCACCGACGAGCTGGCCTCGATGCTCGATCACGGGCTCGACCCGGCGAGGACCCACGTGTTCCTCTGCGGCAATCCGGCGATGATCGGTCTCCCCACCTGGGAGGGCCACACGCCCTTGTTCCCCGAGACCGAGGGCGTGATCGAACTGCTGCACCGACGCGGGTTCACCCCCGACCATCGTCGCGACATCGGGAACATCCACTACGAGGAGTACTGGTAGCACCTCAGGGTGCTCTCCCATATGTTGGAGGTCGTACTACGTCGGACGTTCCACGTACTACGTCACGGACCATGGAACTCCCGCGAAGCTCACTTCCGGGGAATCAGGGCCAGTTGGCGGCTCTGGGCGACCAGGCGACCGGTCTCGTCCCAGACCTCGCCATCCTCCTCCAGCATGCCGCCGGTGATGAAGCGGGTGCTGAAACGACACCGCAGCCAGCCGGGAACGGGGATGCCGCGAATGTGCGCCGTCAGCTCGACCGTCGGTGTCCAGGCCACCGGCAGGTTCGCCTTGAAGATCGTCGGCGGGAAACAGTCGACCGCCAGCATGAGAAAGAACACGTCGAGCGGCTCGCTCGTGAGCGGCCGTAGCCATCCCCGGAAGAGGGGCGTCGTGTCCGCGGTTCCTCCTGAGATGCCGGCGTCCTCGGGATGCAGCCGCAGTTCGATCTTGTCCATGATCGAGGGCGGAAAGCCGGCCGGGCTGGGGAGGATCCTCACGCACTCGTCTGGTGGCGGAAGGTCCGGGGGAGCTGCATCCACTCTCACGGGGCCTTCGAGCTTCGAGAGATCCGAGAACGTCCCCAACGACGTGAGCAGCGTGCGATCACCGGCGCGGACATCCGCCCGCACGGTGGTGAACGTGCGCCCATGCTTCAGCACCTCCGGGTGCACGTCGACCGGGCCCACCGCGCCCGGTGCCAGGAAGTGGCTGGTCATCGAAACGGGATGAGGGCGTTCCGCCGCCGCCGCCATGGCCCACGCGGCGATGGTCATGAGGTACCCGCCGTTGGCGTTGCCCACGACGTCCCATCCCTCGGCGATGTGACCCCGGAAGCTCGTCTCGGCGGTGGCGGTGACTGCTGTGTCGGCTGCGAAGCTCATCGAACGGCTCCATTCGTTCTGCGTGCTCGGGACGGGATCCCCGGTGCGGCTTGCGAACCGGGCCCTGGTACGTTGTCGGATCCATGTCGCTGCGGATCGGAAGGCTCGAGGTTGCGTCGCCGGTGGTGCTCGCCCCCATGGCGGGTGTGACGAACGCGCCCTTCCGGCGCCTCTGCCGCCGGCATGGCGGGGAGCACGGGAGCCTGTACGTGTGCGAGATGATCGGTGCCCGCAGCCTCGTTGACGGCGACGAAAAGACGCGGATGCTCGCCCGGTTCCCCCAAGACGAGTCGCCACGGTCCATTCAGCTGTACGGAACGGATGCCGGCGCAGTCGGTGAGGCCGTTGCGTACCTCGTCGGCAACGAGGGTGCCGACCACGTCGATCTGAACTTCGGGTGCCCGGTTCCCAAGGTCACCCGCAACGGTGGAGGCGCCGTGTTGCCGTGGCGCCGGCATCGGCTGCGGGCCATCGTCCGGGAAGCAGTGGCCAACGCGGGCGAGGTGCCGATCACGATCAAGATTCGGAAAGGCATCGACGAGAACCACCTCACCTACATCGATGCGGGCCGCATCGCAGAAGAGGAGGGGGTGGCCGCCGTCGCCTTGCACGCCAGGACCGCTCTTGACCTCTACTCCGGTCAAGCCGACTGGAGCGCCATCCGCACGCTGAAGCAAGCCGTGAGCGGGATTCCGGTCCTCGGGAACGGCGACATCTGGGAGGCGGCCGACGCCGTGGCGATGATGGAACAGACGGGGTGTGACGGTGTGGTGATCGGTCGCGGGTGTCTCGGGAGGCCGTGGCTGTTCGGTGATTTGTCGGCGACTTTCGGTGGTACGCCGACCAACACCATTCCCACACTCGGATTCGTGTCGGACGTCATGGTTGAGCACGCTGGACTGTTGGTGGAATGGTTCGGCGAGTTCGTGGGGATCAGAAGCTTTCGCAAGCACACAGGCTGGTACCTGAAGGGCTATCCCGCCGGACCCGAAGTGCGCTCCGGGCTCGCCTCGGCCGAGAGTGTGGCCCAGCTCGTCGACCTCGTCGGCAAGCTGGATCGCAATGCCCTTCCACACGAGGGGTCCACCCGCATGACGAGGGGGCACAGCCGCGGTCCGCGTCCCGTCAAACTTCCCCACGGCTACCTCCACGGTACATGGGACCAGGACGTGATCGACGAAGTCGCCGTTTCCGGCGGTTGATCAGGCTCGCAATCCTCCCACGATCAGCTGGGCCAGCTCCGCCGCCACTCGTGGCGTCGGCTCGATTCCGTCCGATCTCGTGATCCACGCTCGCAGCGGCATGAACGCCGCAAGGAACAGCACGAGGTGCCCGACGAGCACCGGGTTCTCGCACCGGTAGTCGCCTCGGTCGACTCCCCGTTGGATCGCATCGGCGATTCGATGGGCGTGGCGCCGTTCCTCGTCGGCCAATTGGTCCCGATGCGAAACATCGACGTTCACGGTTTCCCGATAGAGGATCTGGACGTCCCTCGCACGCTCCCAGGAAGCCATCAGAGCGTCGGCGATCACGTCTTCCAGGTCGTCGGTGTCGGAGGCGGCCAAGGACTCTGCGAACGGCGATGTCATCTGGCGATAGACCAACGAGAGAACGTCGTCTTTCGACGAGATGTACTCGTACAGACCGCCCATGCTGAGACCTGCCGCCGACGCGATCTCGCGGATCGAGGTCCCGTGGAACCCCTTCTCCTGGAACAGCGGAAGTGCTCCACCGGCGATGTCGGCCTCCCGCCTCCGCACGCGGTCCTTCGCTTGTTCTTCCAGCACGGCTCCCTGGTCGGGAACCCATGCTACGCCCGACCGAGCGATTGCTCGGTCCACATCATGCGTCGTCCGAGCCGCGGGTGACCAGGCGAGTGCGTCGGAGATCGACGGGCTCCATCGTGGATCCGTCGACCACCATGGGAAGGATCTCGCGCCTTGTCTCGGTGTCCACGAGTTTGCCCGGCGTCGGCCCGTCGAACAGCCACTTGGAGCCGTAGGCCCACATCGAGGCCAGCACGGGCCAGAGGTCGCGACCCTTCTCGGACAGGCGGTACTCGTACCGCGGTGGCCGATCCTCGTACCGATGGCGTTCGACGAGGCCTTCACGTTCGAGACGCTCGAGGCGATCACTCAGGGTGGCGCGGCTGAGACCGAGCGACTTCTGAATCTGGTCGAAGCGGCACTGCCCGTACAGGAGCTGACGAAGGATCAGGAACGTCCACCTCCCGGCGACCATCTCGATCGTCCGTGCGATCGGACACAGGTCGTTCCTCATGTGACCGGTTCGAGTCGGGCGGGCACGTGCTTGTGGAAGGGAGTACCGGCGAACGGGTCCTGATAGTGGCCGCCTGTTGTAGTCAGCTCGTTCGGAGACACGCCGATGGGATGCCGCTCATCGTCGACCGGGTAGTCCGTTCCCATGCCATTGGGCAAGGTGATATTCCCCGGCTGGAGGGTGTCGGTCACCTCGACGACGGTTGTGAGCGCACCGGCTGCCGTTATCACACGTACCCGGTCGCCCGCGGCCAGGGCGAGAGCGTCCGCGTCGTCCGGATTGATCCGCAGTGCGCCTTCGTGGTCACGTTTCCGCCAGCCCGGGTCACGGATGATGGTGTTGGCGGTGAACGAGCGTCGCTCACCGGCCGCCAGCACGAAGGGATACTCGGTGGAGGTGAGTCGGTGGTCCCTGCCGGCGAGAGACGCCAGCTCCTCCAACAGGTCCGGGAGTGCGAGGTTGATGCGGCCGTGCTCTGTTCGAATCCGGGCCCATGTCTGATCCCAGGCGTCGGAGGTGACCACCATGCCTGACGGCGAGCTCATCATCGCTGCAAACAGCGCCTCCCCGAGGAGGGGTCCATCCCCCACGTGCCCCGCCGCCACCACGCTCTGGCGGTTGACCATCGCCGCTCGATGCGCCAACCCCCACAATGCTGCTGCGGACGCAGCACCTGGCCCGTAGGCCTGTTCGAGCACCGGCCCGAGTGCTTTCCAGAGGAGAACCGGGGCCATTCGTCCCGTCGACGGGTTCGATGTGGTCGCTTCGACGAATCGTCCTGCGAACGCCAGAGGGTCGGAGGAGGCGAGCGTCTCGAGCTCGGCAACGAGGCCGCTGTCCAAGGAGTCGAGAGCCTCGCACAACCTCACGTGGATCTCGGGCTCCGTCAGGGTTCCCGGTGCGGGGGCCAGCACGGGGGCACGCAGGTGGAATCCGTTGTCGGGGAACTCGAAGTTGAAGAACGTCGCCTCCCACTTCTCGTACTGGGTCGCCGCCGGCAGCACGTAATCGGCGTGTCGGGCGGTTTCGGTGAGGGCGATGTCGATGACAACAACGAGCTCGAGTGCATCGAGCGCCTCACGAAACCGTGCACTCCCAGCGAGCGAGTGCGCGGGATTGGCCGACTCCACCAACATTGCTCGGAATCGGCGGGGATGATCGGTGAGGATTTCGTCTGCGATCACGTTCGACGGGATCATGCCGCCGATCACTCGCGACTGTGTCACCGGAGAGCGCTGACGCCCTTCACGGCCGTTTGCGAAATCGACCAGGCCGGTCGGTATGTATTGCCCGCCTGGCTTCCCGAAGTTGCCCGTGAGCAGCCACACCAGCTTCTCCAGGTACGAGACGAGTGTCGAGTTCGGTGCCTGCTGGACGCCGAGGTCCTCGAACACCGCCATACTGCCGGCCGCTCCCATCAGCTCGGCAGCCCGTTCGAGTTGGGTCCGCGGAATGCCGCAGCGCTGGGCGTAGTCGTCCACATCGACCTGTCGGATGACCTCGGCGACCTCGTCGAATCCATTGGTGTGTTGGTCGAGGAAGGGGCGATCGATGGCGTTCCGCTCGACCAACAGAGCTGCGATCGCTGCCAGGCAATATGCGTCGGTTCCTGGTTTCACCTGGAGAAAGAGGTCAGCGAGCTCGGCGGTCTCGGTGCGACGGGTGTCGATCACGATCATGTGGCGATCGGAGTCGGCCGCGATCTCCTTCAGCGTTCGACGGGCCTGGGGTATCGAGTGTGACTGCCAGGGGTTCTTGCCGATGAACACCGCGAGGTCGGTGTGCTCGAAGTCGCCTCTGACCGAGGCGCCGAACATCCGGTGGTTCACCCAGAACTCACCCGTCTTCTCTTGTGCCAGCGCCGAGGACCGGAATCTGGAACCGAGCGCGGCGCGGGTCGCGGTGGAATAGGTCCCGCCGAGGTGGTTGCCCTGTCCACCGCCGCCGTAATAGACAATGGTCTCGCCACCGTGGGCATCCCTGATCTGAGCGAACTTGGCTGCAACTTCCTCGATCGCGGTGTCCCATCCGATGGCCTCGAACGTGCCATCGGGGCGGCGACGCAGTGGCGACGTGAGGCGATCGTTGCTCGACTGATAGTGCCCCAGCCGCAGAGCCTTCTCGCAGGTGTATCCCCGCGACATCGGGTGCGCCTTGTCCCCTCGAATCCGCTCGAACCCGCCGTCGTCGCCAAGTCGAACTTCGATCCCGCAGTTGCATTCACACAGAATGCAAGCTGTCCGCTTCCACTCGCTCACCGTCGCCATGGGCCTGACCTCCAGAGTCCGTTCAGCTTCTGAACTTACTCCACGGATCCGCCCGGCGTCGAGCAGGTGCCCGGTCCGACGCGGTCTGGTCGGACGGGGCAACGGGCGCGGCGTATACGGTGCGATGGGTGTCCGGTCTGGCAGGGAGCGCGCCATTCGCAGACCGATCCGCCCCTTGCCTGCGCCCGATCGCCGCAGTGGGTATCTGGTGATCTGGTGGGGCACAGGCCTTCACTCGGGGACGAAAATCAGATAATCTGATGGAATGCCAGATATCACTGCGACCGATGCGGCCCGTCACTTCGCCGATCTGCTCGATGGCGTCGAGCATCGTGGCGAGCACTACACCATCGTTCGCCGCGGCAAAGCGGTTGCTCACCTCGAACCTGTGGCCAGTGGACGCGGCGCCGATGTCAAATCGCTGCTGCGCCGGCACAGACCCGATTCGGCCTGGGCCCAGGAGCTGTGCGATCTTCGCGGGCTGCTCGAGATCGAAGACCGCAGGTGAGTCTGCTCCTGCTCGACACGACGTTCCTGGTCGATGCTGAACGCGGGGGAGTCGATCTCGATGACGCCATCGACGACGCCGACGACGTGGCGATGGCCGCGGTCACAGTCGCCGAGCTACTTGTGGGGGTCGAGCTCGCCTCGGCGGAGCGGAAGAACGCGCGCCAGACCTACGTCGATGAGATCGTTGAGTCGCTCCCGATCATTGCCTACGACTACAACGTGGCGGTCGAACATGCCGACCTCCTCGTCGCCGTTCGCAGCCAGGGCCGGCCACGCGGCGCTCATGACCTGCTGATCGCCGCGACTGCCCGAGCGAGCAACCGGATGGTCGTGACCGCCGACGAGAATGCATTCGCCGACCTTCCCGGCGTCAGAACCATCAGTCATCGCTAGCGCTTTGAGTGCTCGCTCGGTGCGGTTTCCTGTGCTGCGGTGGTCTCGGCACACGCTTTTGCGGTCGGGCGCGTCCAGCCGGTTTGCTAGCTTGCCCCGATGGTGTCCTCACGTCTTGCCCCGTTCGGATCCACGGTGTTCACCACGATCACGGCACAGGCTCGAGAGGCGGGTGCGATCGACCTGGGCCAGGGCTACCCGAGCTGGGAAGGCCCGGACTTCGTGAAGGATGCCGCCGTGGCGGCGATCAGAGATGGCTCGAACCAGTATCCGCCATCGATGGGTGTTCCCGAGCTGAGACGAGCGATCGCCGGGAGATGGGCGCTCGACACGGACTCGGAGATCGACCCGGAGAACCACATCACGGTGACCTCCGGATGCACGGAGGCGCTGGCGGCGACGTTCCTCGGCACGTTCGACCCGGGGGACAAGGTGATCCTCTTCGAACCCACCTACGACGCCTACCCGGTCGGATGCGGCTTGTCGGGTGCGGAACCCGTGTACGTGACGCTGCACGCTCCCGAGTTCCGATTCGATGAGGACGAGCTGCGTGAGGCGTTCGCCACAGGTGTGGTGGCGATTCTCGTCAACACGCCACACAATCCGACAGGTCGAGTGTTCTCCCGATCCGAGATGGAACTCATCGCTGCGCTCGCGATCGAGCACGACGCCATCGTCGTCACCGACGAGGTGTACGAACGGATGGTGTACAGCGGGGAGCACATCCGCATGGCGACCCTTCCAAACATGTGGGAGCGGACCCTCACGTTGTCGTCGATCGGGAAGTCCTTCTCGCTGACGGGGTGGAAGACCGGTTGGGCCATTGGTCCGGCGCCGCTGACGGCGGGGGTCCGGTCCGCACACCAGTACCTGACGTTCACGACGCCCAACCCGATGCAGCATGGGTCGGCCGTCGCGCTCCAGGCACCGCAGGAGTACTACGAGAGTCTTCTCTCCTCGTACTCGAAGAAGCGAGATCTGCTGACGAGAGGGCTGGCCGAGGTGGGTTTTGACGTCTCGATCCCGGAAGGGGCGTATTATGTGCTCGCCGATCACCGGCGTTTTGGCCTTCCCGATGACCGTGCCTTCGTGGAGCACCTGATCCGCAATATCGGTGTGGCGGCGATCCCTCCGAGCTACTTCTATCACGGATCGGACGAGGGCAAGCGCCTCATCCGCTTTGCGTTCTGTAAGGAGGAAGCGGTGCTGGCGGCCGCGCTCGAGAGGATGCAAGCCCTGAAGGAGTGACCGGGGGATCCGTGTGGATCCCCCGGTATCTCCCCGAGTCCGTCCGACGGCGACCCCTCACCGTCGAACCACCCCTGCCCCTTCGTGGGTGCAATCGCGTCACCCCGCGACCGCGTCACACCCGATCTAGCGATACCCCTGAGCCATGGCTGATACACCTGTTTGTTCGGTTTCTCTCCGCACCCGGCTCAGACGAGGTTCACGACCGTGCCGAGGTCGGGGATCCGATGAAGACCGTGCTGGTACACGACCTTGTTTGCGGCTGCCTGTGCGGAAGCGTTGTCCCTGACCATCTCTGCGGCGATCGCTGCCGCCACCTTCGGAGCGGCAAAGGAGGTCCCGCTCCAGATCGCCCATCCGGCGAAGCGGTCGACGTCCACGTCACCGCGTTGGGACGCAGGACCATCATGGCGGAGGAAGGTCGAGTGGACGTCGACGCCAGGTGCACAGGCGTCGACCCAGGGACCGTAGTTCGAGAACCATGCCTTCGAAGTGCAATCGAGCGCACCCACGCCGATCACATTCGGGAGGGCGGCAGGCCACGACTTTCTGCAGGTGTTGTCGTTGCCGGCGGACGCCACGACCACCGTGCCGTTCGCAACCAGCCAGTCGATCACCTCCGGGATGAGGGGCGGCGGCGAGTCGTCCTCGGTGTAGCAGCCCAGCGAGAGATTCAATATGTCGAGTGTTTTCCCGTTGTCGGCCAAGCGCTGGACGACGGCCGCGATGCCGGCGGCGATGTCGAACTCATCGCCATCGCCGAAGCTCGTGAGGACCCCGTCGATGTGGATCTGGGCTTCCGGACACAGCCGTCTGACGATGCCCGAGATGAACGTTCCGTGTCCGGAGACCCGGTCGAGCATCCCGTCTCCCGCTACGTCGGGTTCGTCCTCGTCGGTCGGTGCGTCGATGTCCCGTCCCTCGGTCCAACCGGCATGGACCAGAACATGGTCTCGCAGCGCAGCGTGGATCGGACGTCGATTCTCGGCCTCTCCCGCAGTCGACAGCCCGGTGTCCAGCACGGCCACGGTGGGGGCACACGAGTCCTCGCGAGGCGCGCGGAACACGGCTTCATCCAGCGGCGGGGCCGGTGTCGCCGACGTCATCAGCAGGTTGCCCAGGTACTCGGGGCTGCCGAGGAAGGTGGGGCTGCCGAGGAAGGTGGGGCTTCCGAGAAAGGTGGGGCTTCCGAGGAACGTCGGGCTCCCCAAGAACGTGGGATTGGTGAAGAACACGTGGTTGGGCCGTGCCGCGATGCCCTCACCGCGCAGCCGGCCCAGCATCTCCTGGGTGTCGTCGACCCGGAATCGTGCGACCCAGCGGATGGGTTCGTCCCCGATCGTGACGTACTCCGGTTCGCCACCCACGAGTTTCATGGTCCGTTCGTGTTCGGCCTGGCCACCTGCCACGAGAACCTGGCCCTGCCGGTAGGCGAAGCTGCCGCCGGGGCCGTTCGCCATGCCGATGTTTCCTTGCTCCAGACGCGCCAGATAGCGATCGGCGTGATACTTCAGAAGCTCGAGGATGTTGCCGTCCCAACCCGATGCCTGCTCGGCCATTGTCTCTCCCGCCTCGTGTTCGTAGGTGTGTGGTCAATGATCACAATCGCCTGCCCTGGATACCGATCGTACGATGCGTCGATGGCCGACGTCGTTTCACAGTTGCGATCACTCGTGGACTCGGTTCAAGACGACCCGTCCGCCGTGAGGGCAGTGGCGATCGCCGCCCTCGACGACAACGACACGTCGGACGTGCTCGCCCACGCCCATTGGGCGCTCGGTCTCGCCGCCCGTGAGCTCCATGACCTCGACGAAGCCGATCGATGTCTTCGTCTGGCCGTGGAGGCCGCCCGCGACGGTGGCATGCCCGGATTGGAGGGAGAGATACTCATCAGCCAGGCGCTGGTGCTCGCCTATCGGGGAGATGTGGACGCCGGGCTTTCTGCTCTCGATCGAGCCGATCTCGTGCTCGAAGGGGCCGCGGCCGCCCGGAGCCTGAAACAGCGCGGCTTGATACTGACGCGCATGGGTCGGCTGGACGAGGCGTTGGAGGCCTACGGTCGGGCGTTACCCGTCATTCGGGCGGGCCGTGACGAGACGGCCGAGGTGCGGCTGCTCTTGAACCGGTCCGTCGTGTACATGTGGCAAGGCGCCGACCGAGCGGCCATCGACGATCTCGAGGTTGCGCTTTCGATCGCCCGGCGTCGCGGACAGTCACTCCAGGTCGCCGCCTGCGCACAGAACCTCGGCTTTGTGCGAGGGCGGCTCGGTGAGGTGCCGGCGGCGCTCGAACTGTTCGCCGAGGCCGAGGCGGAGTATCGGCGACTCGGAGACGAATCCGGCCGTGTCGCCGTCGTTCTCAAAGACCGGGCGGAGGTCCTGGCCGAGGTCGGTCTGGTGGAAGACGCCCTGGCCGACGTGACCGACGCGGTCCAGATGCTCGAACTGGCTGGCAACGTGTTGGACGCCGCGGAAGCTCGCCTCACCGCGGCGCGGCTGGCTGCCGTGGCGGACGACCCATATCGGTCACTCGACGATGCCTCGGTGGCAGGGAGGGCTTTCGAGGATCAGCACCGCCAGGACTGGGCGCTGCTCGCCGACCTGGTGGCGTATGCCGCCACGGTCGACCTGGGGCAGGGAACACTGGATCACGGAACGCGACTGGCGTTGGACCTGGAGCGCCGGGGGTGGCTGCTCGAAGCTCAGGAGGCGCGCCTGAGCGCCGCCAAGGCTGCCATACGCGAGGGTGACACCACTGGGGGTCTGGCATTGCTCGAGCTCGCCGGATCGGCGGCCAGCAGCGCAATCCAAAGAGTTCAGGCGCATCAGGCGCGGGCCGTGGCGCTCGCTACGACGCGCGACGCCGGTGGCGCCCGAGCCGAAGTCCGCCGTGGTCTCGAAGAGCTGGACCGGCACAGGGCGACCCTCGGGTCCATCGAGTTGCGGGCTCGGGTCGCGGCTCGAGCGCGCGACCTGATCCAACTCGGTCTGCAGCTCGCGGTCGATGGCGGCGATGCGATCGACGTCCTCTCGACGATCGAGTCGTGGAGGGCAGCATCGATGCGATTCCCGCCGGTACGCCCTCCCGACGACGAGGCGCTGGCCGACGACATGGCTCGGATCCGATCGCTGGACGCCGAAGTCCGGCAGGCTCAGAGCATCGGAGCCTCGGTCGAGGAACTGATACGACGGCGCGCAGAGATCGAGGGCCGTGTCCGGCGTCGGTCATTGGCGTCCCATGGTTCGGGGGCCGAGGGGCCGCAAGCTCTCGTGGATGAGGCCATCGGCGCGCTCGGGGATCGGCGGGTGATCGCGTTCTTCGTCGATCGCGGACGGCTTGGCGCAGTCACCGTCGACGGAGATCGTGCGAGCCTGATCGACCTAGACGATGCGGAACGGGTTGCTGGAAGCACCCGATCACTGGTCTTCATGCTTCACAGGATGGCCGGCGGCGTGGGGAGCGAGGCATCCCTGGCGGCGGCTGCCGCCGCCTTCGAGGACGAGGTTCGCGAACTGGGACGTCTCTTGATCCCTGCCGGGGACCGCGACCAGGCGCTTCTGGTGATCCCCACCGGCGGGCTGCACCGTTTGCCCTGGCAGGCGATCGCCCCGGGGAGGTGTCTCTCAGTGGTGCCTTCGCTCGGATCCTGGCACGAGGCTCTGCGACGATGGCGCCCTGCGGACTCAGAGAGCACAGCGCTGCTCGTTGCCGGCCCCGACGTGCCAGCCGGCGCCGACGAGGTCAGGGAGCTCTCGCGCCGGTGGCCCCACCACCGCACGCTGTCCGGTTCTGACGCCACGGTGGGTGCGGTGCTCGCTGCTTTCGAGCCAGGCGACGTCGCTCACATCGCAGCCCACGGCCAGTTTCGTTCGGACAATCCACTCTTCTCGTCGATCCGGCTCGCCGACGGCCCGCTCACCGTGTACGACCTCGAGCGGGTTCTGGCGATGCCGTCGACGGTGATCGTGCCCTCGTGTGACATGGCCGTGAGCGAGGTCGCCCGAGCCGACGAGCTGCTCGGCTTCACGGCGGCGTTGCTGGCTCTGGGAGTCACCGGAGTGGTGGCACCGGTGGTGCCGATCTCGGATGAGGCCACGACACCGTTGATGATGGCCCTTCACGAACGGATCCGAGCGGGTGATCCGGTCGGTCCTGCGCTGGCGACCGCTCTGGATTCGATCGAGCGCGCGAGTCTGGCCGAGCATGCCGTCGCCGCATCTTTCGTTGCTTTCGGGGTGTGATCCGGGCTCGGGTTCACGTCCCGCCGCCCGCGCAAAGGGACGTCGGGCAGGGGCCCCGGGAATGCCGATCGCAGGTATCTGGCCGCCCTCTGCCGACTCTGTCCGTCATGAATACGGCGATCACCCCATCGTCTCAGCCCGTAGCATGGCGTCGCATGACTTCAGACTCCATCGCAGAGTTGCTGTCGAAGGCGGCGGAGGGCGACCGGGTTGCATGGCACACCCTGGTCGACCAGTATCACCGCCTCGTATGGTCCGTCATCAGGGGGTTCCGCTTCGACGCGGCGACCTCCGAAGATGTGTTCCAGACGGTCTGGCAGCGCTTGATGGAGAACTGCGACCGGATCCGGGATCCGGAGCGGCTTCCAGGCTGGCTGGCGACGACCACCCGTAACGAGGCGCTTCGCGTCGTCCGGCATCAGAAGCGGCAGGTTCCGTCCGAATTCGAATTCGACGTAGCCGACCCAACCGCGGTGGGATTCGACGAGCGGTTGATCGACGACGAGACCCAGCGAGCGGCCCTCCGGGCCTTCGCACGGCTGCCAGAAGACTCCCAGGAGCTTCTTCGACTGTTCTGCGCCGACCCTCCGATCGACTACCAGACCATCTCTGAGATGGTGGGGCGTCCGGTCGGCAGCCTCGGCCCGACCCGGCAGCGCATTCTCGACAAACTCCGCAAACTGATGACCGAAGAACTGGAAGGAGGGGCGAGCGCATGAGCGAGCACCTGACCGACGACCAACTCATCGGGATGCTCGGACAGGCGTTGAGCGCCGCCGAGCCCGTCCCCGCCCACGCGCTGCAAGCTGCACGCGAAACAATGAGTGCCGAGACGTTCGATGCAGAGCTGGCCCGGCTCGTCTTCGACTCCGCCACCGACCAGTTGGTCGGCGTCAGGAGCGGGGAGACGACACGTCAGGTCACCTTTCGGGCACCGGGCGTCGAGATCGAGATCATGGTGATGGCCGAGGGTGAGCGCCGATTGATCGGTCAACTCGTGCCGCCACAGGCCGCAACCGTGGAGCTCCGTTTTGGCGATGAGGTCCGGGAGACCGGGACCGACAGCCTTGGACGATTCCAATTCGGGGCGGTGCCCACCGGTTCGATCCAGCTGGCAGTCACCACCGAAGGCGGTGGCAGGGTCATCACGGAGTGGATGGTGGTTTGAGCCAGTGGTTTCCGAGAAGCTCGTTGCTTGTTGTTCAGGCGGCTGCTGGGCGGCTGCCGTATTGTCTCAGAATGACTTTTCGATGGGGCATCGTCGGTTCGGGGGGCATTGCGTCGGCGATGGCAAAGACCCTTCGATACGTGGCGGATGCCGAGCTTGTCGCGGTGGCTTCGCCGACGCCCGGACGGGCAGACGCCTTCGGCGATGAACACGATGTGGATCTCAGGTTTGGTCACCCATCGGACCTGGCCGGCAACGTCGACGTTGCATATGTTGGGTCTTCTCACCATCGGCACCTCCATGACGTCATCGCGTTGATCGACGTCGGGATACCCATCCTCTGCGAGAAGGCCCTGGCGACCAATGTCGACGACGCAGTCCGGATGGTGGAGCATGCTCGCTCCAACGGCGTCTTCCTGATGGAAGCGATGTGGATGCGTTTCCTCCCGTTCTGGGATCGGCTGGTCACGAGAATCGATGATGGAACGATCGGTCGACTCCGGACGGTGACGTCCCGGTTCGACATCACGGCCAGCCCGGATCCGGCACGTCGATGGTTCGACCCGACCCAGGGCGGAGGTGCGTTGCTCGACGTAGGCATCTACCCCCTCAGCCTGGCAGCGTCGCTCGCCGGTCCACCCACCTCCATCTCCGCAGAAGGAATGCTCGGGGACACCGGTGTGGACGTCCAGGTGGCGGTGGTGATGGCCCATGCCTCCGATGTGTTGTCCGTATCGTCTGCTTCGTTCGTCTCAGAGCGCGCGATCGTGGCCACCATCTCGGGCTCACGCGGACGGATCGAGGTTGCGGAACCTTTCCACCATCCACCGAGTTTCAGCGTGTATCGCGATGGCGCCTTGGCCGAGCACGTCGACACGACCTTCGCCGGTCCTGGCTATCGATTCGAGGTCGAGGAAGTGCACCGCTGTCTCGATGTCGGGGTCACCGAGAGCCCGACCCGGCCGCTCGAGGACACCCTCGAGGTGATGCGCATCATCGACGAGGCGCGCCGCCTCGCCTTTGCGCGGTAGCACCTGCGTCGCCCCCGGGGTTGGCCGCTACGGAAGCAGCAGCATCTTGCCGCTTGTCTGGCGGCTTTCGAGCCGTCGGTGCGCCTCGGCTGCGTCCGCCAGCGGGAGCCGGTCGCCGATGAGCACCTCGAGCTTGCCCTCCGCGATCCAATCGAAGAGATCGTCCGTCCTCGCCAGCAGCTCTTCTCGCGTGGCGATGTAGTGGAACATCGTCGGACGGGTCAGGTAGATCGAACCCTCCTGCATCAGGCGTAGGGGGGAAACCGGGTCCACCGGACCAGAGGCGTTTCCGAACGCGACCATCATGCCCCTTGGCTTCAGAAGTGTGAGCCCACGGTCGAACGTCGATTTGCCGACGCCGTCGTACACAACGTCGAGGGGCCGCTCGCCTGCGATCTTCACGATCGCATCGGCGAAGTCTTCGTGGGAATACTCGATCACATGATCGGCTCCCGCCTTGCGAGCGAGGTCCGCCTTTTCCTGCGTGCCTGCGGTCGTGAACACCTCTGCGCCGCGCATCTTTGCCACCTGAATCAAGAGGTTCCCCACACCGCCGGCGCCGGCGTGGATCAGACAGACGTGGCCCGGCTGGAGCGGAAACGTGTCTGTCGCCAAGTAGTGGGCGGTGATGCCTTGCAGCATCACCGCTGCGGCCACGTCTAGCGGTACCCGATCGGGCACCGGGACGGCCGATGCCTCGGGCACGCGGACCCGCTCGGCGTAGGAGCCCATCGCAGAAGACCAGGCGATGCAATCACCGACTGCGAACTCACTGCCGGGTGCAACGGCGATGACCGTGCCCGCACCCTCGAGACCGGGCACCATGGGTAGGTCCACCGGATAGAGGCCAGAGCGGTGGTAGGTGTCGATGTAGTTCAGCCCGGCGGCGGCGAGTTCGGCGACCACCGTGCCGTCGGAGGGTGATGGCTCGTCGAGCTCGGTCCAGGTCAGTACTTCCGGTCCCCCGTGTTGCTCGATCTGGATGCCGCGCATCTTTTCTACTCCTTGCCGCTGGTCGCGTGTTCCCAGCGTATACGGAGGTTCCTCCCCACTCCCACGGCGCCGTGAACCGAACGAGATCGATGCGCCGTACTACCTCCCATTCCGGCACCAGCCGGACTCGAGAGGAGACATCATGCGAAAGGGACTGGTGGGGTTGTTGGCGCTGGCGGCCGTTGTCGCCGCCTGCGGTGGAGATGACACCGGCGGAGAGGGAGCCGCCGATGCGGGCCCTTCGATCCGGGTTGAGTCCACCGACCTCGGCGACATCCTCGTGGACGACTCAGGAATGGTCTTGTATCTCTTCACGCCCGACAACCAGAGCGACAGCACGTGCTACGACCAGTGTGAGGCCAACTGGCCGCCGCTCGTCGGCGACGTTGCAGCCGGTGAAGGAGTGGATGGCGGACTGCTGGGAACAACGGAACGCGACGATGGTTCCACGCAAGTCACGTACAACGGATGGCCCCTGTACTACTTCGCCAACGACGCCGCGGCCGGCGACACCAACGGCCAAGCCGTCAACGACGTGTGGTACGTGGTCGACGCTGCGGGCGATGCTGTGACGTCCTGAGGGTCATCCGGGTGGTGTAACGGACCATCCACGACGCTTCAACTCGTCGGCCAAGGCGCGATCACTGAACGACTGGAGCTCGGGCTCCCACTCGAGATGCGTGGGTCGGTCGCTGTCGAGCAGCCGTTCGACCGTGTCTCGCAGCGTCCGGGCCCACGCCCGTCCTTTGGCCTCGCCATGATGGCTCAGGGTCGTATCGGGATTCACCGTGTAGACGCGGGCTTCGATCTGGGGATTGGCCCGGGAGCCTCGTTCCCCGTATACGAGCAAGACCGAACCTGCGGGTACATCCTGGACCCCGCCGGCGGCGATGAAGTCGCCCACGTACGCCCAGCCCGAGGATTTGGTGGGATCCACGGCGTGAACGACCTTCGCCCAGTGCTTGTGTCGCTCGTCACCGACCATGGGGACGTCGACGGCGATGACCGGTGCGGCGTCTTGCATGGGAGCGAGGGTACCGGGGGTACGGCCCATCAGGAAGCCCCTCGGCGTCGTACGGACACGATGCTGGTGGGGCCGGGCCCAAGAGGGCCCGGCCCCGAGGAGGGAAGGGAGGGATGCGGTCCCCCTTCCGGTCTCAAACAGAGTTGCTCGGGCCAACCCTGATACCGGCGAGAGTTTCGAGTTTCGCGTGGATGCTGCCGACGGCACACGGCCGACAGCAGACGAGGCCCCGGGCAGTCCGGGAGTCGGCAGTGGGCGGTCGGCGGTCGGCCATCGGATACAACGAGTGCGAGCACCAGGACGCAGGCGAATCCTCATCGGGTTGACGCCGTCTCCGGGGGGCCCAGAAGCGCAATCACCGGAGTGGGCGAGGAACCAGGGTTTGCGCCAGTAGGCTGGCGGCGAGATGGCTGTCCTTCGGTTGTTTGCGGGCTTGCGGGACGCGGCGGGCGCTTCACACGTGGAGCTGCCTGGCGCCACGGTGGACGACGTGATCTCAGCCGCGGTCCAGAGGTTCGGTCCCACCTTCGAGTCCGGAGTGGCGAGGGCGCGGGTGTGGCTGAACGGTGAAGAGGCGAACGGTGCCGACCCCGTGGGTGATGGTGACGAACTAGCTCTGATCCCCCCGGTGTCAGGTGGCTCCGACGTCGTGACGATGCCGGCAGGCATCAGTCCGGCCGCATTGACGCTGGCGCTCATCGGCCTTGCCCTCGCGGCCGCGAACGTGTTCGGTACCGAGGCTTGGGTGGCTGCGGCCGTGGTCGGAGCGGTTGCGGTCTGGGTGGCCGACATCGCCTCCACCGTTGCCTTGAGGGGTAAGGACCTCCCGGTGATTCCCGTCCTGGTGACGGTGATCGCCGCCGTCGTTGGGACCCGCATTCTGGGTGGTGCGGGTCTGGCTGTGGCCGCCGCGATGGCTGTCATCGCGCCCATGGTCTGGGGTGTGATATCAGAGACCTCTCGACTCTTGACGATCATCGCCCCCACGATGTTGGTGTCGCTGTTGGCGGGGCTTTCCACTGCCTCGCTCCTGCAGGTTCGCTTCACCCAGAATGCCAAGGTGTTCGGCGTATTCATCGCGGTCGCCGTGGTGGCGACCGCGGCGAGCGCACTGACGGAGCGCCTCAGGTCGCTTCCATTCGGCGACCCCTTCACGATCAGCGCCATCAGCGCCATCGCCACGGCGGTGATTGCGGCCGCAGTGTGGGATCTCGATCTGGCGACGTTCCTGTTCGTCGGTGTCGTGCTCGCTGTTGGTCTGGTGGCGGGACGCACACTTGGGTCGATCATCAGGACCGGCACGGCGTCACTCGTGGAGCGCCCGCCCGGTCTCACCTTCCCGCTCGATGGGGTCGTGGCATCTGCGATGTTGTACCTCCCCGTGCTCGCCGCCCTGATCGACTGATGCGGTACGAGATCCGCTCCCGGTGCTCAGATGGCGTTGGACGACGTGCCAAGGGCTAATATGTCGAACCGCATGCGCAGTCAAACGATTCGCCGTGCCCTCGTCTTCTCCTTGCTGCTGACCCTCGTCGCACTGAGTGGTCAGCCCGCCGCTTATTCGGTGAGCAAGTCCGAGGTCGACCGGGCGTGTGCGGCGTCCCAAGCCCAATACGCCGACTACGTCGAGGCACGCCAGAAGTTCGAGGAGGCTGCCATCGAATATGAGGCGGTGCTCAACGACATCGAGATCACCACCCGCAAGCGCGATCGCGTGTCTTCGACCCTTCAGCAACGCGAGTCCAGCATGGACGACGTCCAGATCCGCATCGAGGATCAGGCCGTGCAGCTCTACATGCAGGGTGGGAACACCGACGCGTTCGTGTTCTTCGCCGACTCCGTCGACGAGCTGATCACCGGAACCGAGTTCTTGGCGGCGACGTCGGAGTCGGACCTCGGTTCGCTCGACGACCTGCTTTCGCTCCGTACCGACATGCAAGGCTTCCAAACCGAGCTCCAAGACCTCGATGCCCAGCTCCGTGAGACCGAGAAGGAGCGAGCCGACATCGTCGACGACACCCTGTCGCTGGCCGAAGAGCAGAAGGCCGCCTTCAACGAGCTCTCGAGCGAATGCCAGTCACTGCAGGCGCAGTACGAGGCGGAGCAGGCGGCTGCAGCGGCCCGAGCAAAGGCGCAATCGAGTGGTGGTGGCGGCGGTGGCGGAGGCGTTGGTTCCATCAGCGGGTTCCGCTGCCCCTTCCCGGGTTCCTCATTCATCGACTCGTGGGGTTTCCCCCGGTCGGGTGGACGGCGGCACCAGGGCGTCGACATGATGGGTGGTTACGGACAGCCGATCATCGCAGCCGCGAGCGGCACCGTCTCCATCGGCAACGGAGGACTGGGCGGCCGGACCATCTGGCTGTCGGCGAGCGGATTCGGGTACTACTACGCCCACCTCAGTGACTGGGCCGTTTCGAACGGGCAGAGCGTGTCGGCCGGTGACGTCATCGGTTGGAACGGCGACTCTGGGAACGCTTCCGGCGGCGCACCGCATCTCCACTTCGAGATCCACCCGGGCGGTCGAGGCTCGGGCGCCGTGAACCCCTATCCCACCGTGGCTCCGGCTTGCCGGTAGGCTGTTCGATCATGCAGTCACGCCGCCGAATCGATCAGGTGCTCGACCCCGAGTTCGTCCAGGGAGTCGACGACATCGACATCGATGAACTGCGCTCGAGGCGCCAGCTTGCGGGCGAAGTCGAGAACGAGCTGTCCTACTACCGTCGCCTTCTCCACGGACGGATGGATCTCATCCGGTTCGAGCAGCGCCGCCGCTCCGGGGAAGAGGAGCGGAGCCTCATCGATGCTCTTCCCGAGATCCTCGCCGATCCCGAAAGCGATCGATCCCATCGCCCCGGCCGGTACGAGGTCCCAGAGCTTCCGACGTTGCCGGACGTCGGCAAGCGCGACATCGACTACATCCTTGGCAACGACGTCCTCATCCGTCTCGACGAGATCCCAGATGAGGACCTCGTGAAGGCGCTGGAGACCATCGAGAGCCTCGAATCCGAGATCAGCGAGCATCGCCGGGAGGTTCAGACCGTCGAGGATGCGCTGGTCGAGGTTCTCGCCACTCGATATCGCGCCGGCTGAGCCGAGGGTGCGCCTCCGCGTTGTTCGCTCTGGTTTGGTCGAGGCCGTGCACCCAGTGTCGGTCTCGGCGGTTTCGCTCGACGGATCGATGATCTTCGAGTCATTGGAGGGCGACAGACCTTTTTATCTCCGTTCGTCTGCGAAGCCCTTCCAGGCCGGCGTGGTGCTGGACCACATGTCGCCGTCTGACGTCGAGACCACGGCCGTGATCTGCTCGAGCCACGTGGGTCTCCCCGTGCATGTGGCACTGATCGGACGGCTGCTGAAGGAGTTCGGTCTCGACGAGTCCGCCCTTGCGACGCCGCCATCGTGGCCGGAGTCTGCTCTGGCCACTCGGATGGCGGTCACCGCGGGACACACCGAGCCCCGTGCGATATGGAACAACTGCTCGGGAAAGCATGCCGGAATGCTGGCGGCGTGCGTCACGCAGGGGTGGCCCACCGCGGGCTACACCCATGCCGATCATCCGCTCCAGAGGGCGATCGCGGCGCGGATGGTCGACATGTTTGGTGTCGAGACCACGCCTGTCGGCGTGGATGGTTGCGGGGTTCCCGTCTTCAGGGGGACGACCACGAGCCTCGCGCGGTCGTTCGCATCGCTGGTCACGTCCCAGGCGTATGCACCGGTGGTTCAGGCCATGAGCAGGTATCCGATGCTTGTTTCCGGCCCTGGGCACGCCGACGCCGACATCGCCGTGTGGCTTGGGGGTGTGGCGAAGCGAGGTGCCGAGGGCTGTCTCGGGATCGGCCTGGCGGGTCGTGGGGCGATCGGGGTGAAGGCATGGGACGGAGCCGAACGTGCGGTGGCGGTCGCCGCCCTGTATGCGCTCGACGAAGTCGGCTGGATTCCGCGAGGTGCCCTGAAGAACTTGGAATCAGCGCTGGCACGTCCGGTGTTTGGTGGGGGTGAACCCGTAGGTACCGTGGAACCGGTGCTGGAGATGGAGCGAACGTGAAACGCCACAACGACTGGTCGACGGCATCGTTCGATCTCCGTTCGCTCGCCCCGGCGACGGGTCCTTTCGTGCGAGCTCCTTTTCTTCGCGTCGCCGGTGGGATCGACGGTGAGTTGTTCGACAATCAGGACGCGCTCGCGGTCCTCGTCATCGACGATGGAACTGCCCGGTTTGCCGGGGACGCCGAACTGACCGACTACCACTCGCCGCTCGGCTCGGATGTCGAGGCGCTGCTGGCCGCGATCGTGTCCGAAGGCCATGCTCTGGGCTTCGACCTCGATTCCATGCCGATAGAGGCAGCGGAGCCCGTGGCCAAGGGACTCGAGCGGGCCGGAGTGCGAGTCGATATGGAGCAGCACACCGTGGCTGCAGTCCTCCAGTTGCCGTCGACCTTCGATGACTACCTCGACGCGATCGGGAAGAAGCAGCGCCACGAAGTCCGTCGTAAACGGCGCCGCTACGAGGAGGCCGTAGGAGAGGTCAGGTACGAGTCGCATCACGGCGGAGGGTTCTGGCTCGAGGAGTTCTTTCGTCTCCACCGCATGTCGGGTGGGGCCAAAGGCACGTTCATGACGGAAGATCACGAGCATCTCTTCCGTTCGCTTGCCGAGCAGCCCGGCTGGCGTGTCGACATCCTGCGAATCCCCGGCGAGCAGCGGGCAGCTGCGGGGTTGTTCCTGTACGTCGACGATGAGGGCATCTACCTGTACAACTCGGCCTTCGACCCCGAGTTGTCCGAGGCTTCGCCGGGGGTCGCGATCATCGGTGCCTCCATCGAACGGGCGATCGACGAACGACTTCCACGGTTCGACTTCCTCAAGGGGGACGAGGCGTACAAGTTCCGGCTGGGGGCCCACGAGCGGCCGCTCTACCGAGTGGCGGGTGCGCTGTGATCAGCCGGGTGGCTTACCTCTCCATGCACACCTCACCGCTCCTGCAGCCGGGCGTGGGCGACGCCGGCGGCATGAACGTCTACATCGACGAGCTGTCTCGCACGATGGCGCAACGAGGCGTCGAGGTGGATGTCTTCACACGGCGCCATGGTGCCGGCCTGGACGACACGATCGAGGTGGGGCCGGGATATCGGGTGCACCACATCGACGCCGGTCCCGCCCATCCTGTTCCCATCAAACGGCTCGCTCGCCACGTCCGGGACTACGCAGAGGGCGTGATCACACGCTTGGAGGACGACTCGACCAAGCCGGACATCGTGCACAGCCACTATTGGCTGTCCGGCTGGGCGGGGCTGATTGTGAAACGTCAGCTCGAGGTGCCGCTGGCGAACTCGTTCCACACCCTGGGTCGTGTGAAGGACCTCACCCGGCGACACGACGAGCCACCCGAGAGCCTCCTCAGGATTGCCGCCGAGCACGAAGTCATCGAAGGATCTGATTGCGTCGTGGCGTCGACGCCGCTAGAGGCAGAGGATCTCATGGACCACTACGGAGCCGACCCGACGAGACTCTGCACGTCGCCCCCAGGTGTCGACCACAGCGTGTTCCGCCCCGGGGATCGAGCAGAAGCTCGCAGGCAGCTCGGCTTGACCGACGAGCCGACGATCCTGTTCGTCGGGCGGATCCAACCGCTGAAGGGCGTGGACGTTGCGGTCGACGCGCTTTCCGTGATCCGCCGAGAGGTGTCCGATGCACGATTGGTGATCGTCGGTGGCCCCAGCGGCCCGGCAGGTCTGGACGAGGTGGAGGCGCTGCGCCGCACGATCGAAGGTCTGGGAATCTCTGACGCCGTCGACATGAGGCCCCCGGTGCCTCACGCCGAGCTGGTTCAACACTATCGAGCGGCCGATGTGCTGGCGCTTCCTTCGCGAAGCGAGTCTTTCGGCCTGGTGGCGGCCGAGGCGCAAGCGTGTGGCCTGCCTGTGGTGGCGGCCGCCGTCGGCGGACTCACACACGTGGTGTCTCACGATCGTTCGGGTCTGTTGGTGGACGGCTGGGCACCCGAAGACCATGCGGCAGCCTTGAGGTCGGTGCTCGTCGACGACCAGCTGCGGTCCCGATTGGCCCATGGAGCCCTGGACTGGTCCGAGCGGTTCTCGTGGGACGCCACGGCCCATCGATTCCTGGAGCTCTACCAGGGGGCAGTCGAGCGTGTCGCCTCCTCGTGAGCTCCTGGAGCGGCGGATCGAACGATGGGTCGAGGATCCTGAAGGTTCGGTCGAGTACGCCGAGTTGGTCGACGGCCGGTGGGCTACCCGGATGCGACAGGAGGTCCGCGATGCCACCACCGTCTGGTGGGATCTCGGCCAGCGCACGCTTCGAGCAGAGGCCTATGTGCTCCCGCCCCCTGCGAAGAGGGTGTCGGAGGTCTACCGCCTCTGCTTGGTGAGGAACGCGTCCAGTTTCCGGGTCGCGTTTGCGCTCGATCAGGAAGAGGCGATCGTGCTCCGATCTCGAGTCGCGATCGAACACCTCACCGAGATCGTACTCGATCAGATCCTCGGCGAGATCTACGAACAGGTCGAGGTGACGTTTCCGCTTCTGGTCCGCATCGCTTTCGGCCCCGAACGCGAAAACTCCCCGTGAGGACTTGTTCACAGGGGGTTGTGCACAAGACCCTGTGGAAACCTGTGGAAACAGTGGACAACTTCGTCCGCGACCACACTGCGTGTTGGTTTCGGATCCCTGTCGCCACAGGGCGTGACGAAGCGCCTCACGTCTGTGCGTTTCGACCATCTTGACCCTGATTTGACGGCTCGGTAGCTTCGTCAGTGCGACGCCCGAGGTGCTGAGTTGGGGCCGTGAACCGTTCGGGGAAGTGCGGGGCGGCCACAGCGAGGTTCCTCGGGCGCTTGCATTTCCGCTCGGGTTGGCCGTTCGGGTACTCAGTACTTCCCGGTTCAATCGATGCAGCCGACGGGTGAGCAGAGCTCGCGCCCGGAGCGCTCGAAGATGCTCGCCGCCGCCACGAGCCGCGAGACGGCGAACTCGGGGAGGCCTGAGACCAGCACCATCGGCCCCACCGATGCACCGGACACCTCGGCGTCGGCCGAGCGCTTCAGGAAGACGACTGTGACGAAGAGCGTGCCGTCGGCCGCACGGTCCACGCCGGCGCCCACGGCGTCGAAGTCGCCCAGGACGTTGGCGCGATGACTCTCGCTCTCCATGAAGGCGTCGTGGATGGCACGAACGTTCGGTCCACGCCCGACGTTCTCTCCGAGCAGCTCCCAGTCGGTTGCGTAAGAGGCGAGCTGACCGCGTGTGCTGTGGTAGAGCTCTCCGGCGTCCGCCATCTCAGCCGAGTGGCCGCGACCGGCGAAGATGAGTCCCATGTCGGGCTCGAGAGGAGCGAGCCCGACCTCGGCGCGCCCCATGTTCACGAGGTCGATGAGCTCGACCTCTTCGTCCGGTGCGGCACCCGCGGGAAGCATCCCGAGGCCGAGCACGAGGACTGCGATGAGCAGGTGGCGGACGAAGCGACGCATCACGCGTCTATCGGCGGCACGTGGTCACAGACTTGAGCCGCGATGACCAGAAGAGGAACGCTAGAAGGAACTAGCGCGTCTGGCTCCTGTTCAACTGCCAGGTATCAGCGTTCGAGTCCGAAGATGAGCTCACGAAGATTGACCGGACGCGTCATGAACGTGTCCAGGTCGATGCGAAGAGAGCCCAGACGCAATCCCTGCATGCCCTCTCCGGCGCGAGTCATCACCTTGAGGGTCCCGTCGTCGTACTCGAGCCTGCCCAATCCGAGACAGTGGCCCTCTCCGTCCTGTACACCGACCAGAACGCCATCGAGCCGCGCCAGGTCGAGGCCCGGAGGCAGTGTCGGTGCGAACACCGTTGGCCGCACCCGCCACCGATCCAGTGGGGGCTCGAAAGCGGTTGCGAAATTGTCGGCGCGGCGAGTCGCTCGCTGGTCGGGACCGACCGGATTGACGTCCGGGTCTGCGGGAAGGGTGACCACATCGGCGGCCAAGAAGCGCCGGAGCATGCCGATGACCGGCTCCAGCTCGCCACCCCGTTGTAGCGCGATCACCAGGTCGGGTCGGATCAGTTCCACCTTGTGGTATTTCAGCGTTTCGCCCGTAACTCCGGAGATCGCGCCGGTCGTGTCCACGATGACCAGGTCCGCCGCCCGCCGACCGTACTCGGCCAATGAGGCCGTGGCGATCACATGCTGGAGGACCAGCCGATCTGGCGTCACGGACCCGACGAAGTGCAGGCGGTCGGCTGTGTCCATCGTGTCGAGATCCGACTGGCTCTCCAGCACTGCAACGCCTGCGCATGCCGGAGGTCCGATGGTCGAATTCCCGACATCGGCGTCCACATAGGCAACGGTCCTGCCAAGCGCCAGCGCCCGTGCCGCGATTCGACGGCCGAGCGTGCTCTTGCCGGTGTCCATGGCGCCGATGAGCATCACCATGGATGCTTCCGCGGCGCGCTCGATCGCCTCTGCCTGGTCGGGGTGCGACATGGTTCCGATGCTACCGGTCGATCGAGTCACCGAAATCGCGCCGGTTCGGAATGCCAGGACCGACCATCTAACTTGAACGGACTCAGTTCCGACACCGGTGGTTCATGACCCTTCCCATCAGCTTCTTGTCCGACTTCGGCCGCACCGACGAATTCGTTGGCGTGGTCCATGGGGTGATCGCCAAGCTGGCACCGGAATCGCGGGTCATCGATCTGAACCACGAGATTGCTCCGGGGTCGATACGAGCCGGAGCGCTCGCACTCACCCGTGCCATCCAGTACCTGCCGGAGGGTGTCGTCCTGGCCGTGATCGATCCCGGTGTCGGCACCGGCCGCCGGGCGATCGCCGCCGAGACCGCCTGGGGCTTCTTCGTTGGTCCCGACAACGGTCTGCTTTCGCCGTCCGTCGCGATGGTCGGAGGGGCGACGCGAATCGTGGCCATCGAGAACCCCGAGGCCCGCATCCCGAGTCCGGGCGAGACCTTTCATGGGCGAGATCTCTTTGCTCCGGCTGCGGCGTTGCTCGCGTCGGGCGAAGCTCAGCTCGAGGACCTGGGTCCCCCGGTGGCTCCCGAGACCGTGATGCCGCTGCTGTTGCCGCTACCCGAGGTCGGTCCGGGCCGGGTCGTGGGGGAGATCTGGTGGGTCGACCGGTTCGGCAACTGTCAGAGCAACATCGGACCCGATGTGATGGCAGAGGCCGGGATCGAGCCGGGCTCGGATCTCACGGTGCGGGTCGGCGGCGCAGGGACCGAGGCTCCGTGGGTGGCCACCTACGGGGACGTCGACGGCGGTCGGCCGCTGGTACACATCGACTCCTCGGGTCTGCTGGCGATAGCCGTGCGGGGCGGAAGCGCTGCCGAGGAGTTCAACCTCGCGGATGGCACCGCTGTCACATTCCTTGGCTCTGGAGCCAGAACCACCAAACCGTGAATGCCACACCGATGAGCGCCAGCAGCGCGAGCACGACGATGGCTGTGGCTGGGCGCATGGAATGACACGGTAGCGGCAGCCGGCCCATGGTCGTCCTCACCGATGCGCCCGCAGCGCGGCCCTCGCTCTCGTCAACATCGGCTTGTACTCGATCAGACCCTCCGCGATCACAGTCCCGTGCACTCGCACGACGGGGATCCTGAGCGCATATTCGAGCATGAGGTCGTCATCTTGGTCGACGTCGAGCCGACGAATCACGAGGTCCAGGCGCCGTGAGAGCTTTTGGACCAGCGGAAGAGCGTCTTCGCACAGGTGGCATCCAGGCTTCTCCAAAAACTCCAGAATGTCGCTCAAGTGTTTTCTCTCTGTTGCCGATCAGGTAGAGTAAGAGAGGGCACCTAAAGTGCCCCTGCGAGAGGAGACGGATTCGCCTTCATGCCAAGGGCACGTTCGAAACCCTAGGTGTGATTGGATAGCCTCCCAGCCCGCCCCATGGCGGACCGCTCTCTCGTTGGACGAAGCCCCCTTGCCCCGGGGGCTTCGTCGCGTACGGGGTGGCCGCCGGAGATCCATCAGACGTCTGCGGCCAACCGATCTTGCATCCTGCGGAGGGTGTGGGGCCGTCGCTCGGGCCGACCAACTTGCGTCAGCCGCTGGTCCCCGAGCGTGCCTCGCCGGCAGCGGTGGTGGGTGTCGCTCCGTCGGCGGTAGTCGAGTCCGTCGTGCCCTCGGCGGGGGCCACGAGCCCGCAGTCGACCAGAACCTCGTCGGCGTTGCCGCCCCCGAACGCCACTCGTTCGAAGGCCACCACCGCGGCCAATTGCTCTTCGCTCAGCGACTGGTGAGCGGGCATCCCGCCATTGATCGGTTTGCCGACGTCCCCGTAGGTCGACAGACCGAGCGCCTGGAACCCCGTGGAACCCAACCGCACCCATTCGACGTGGTCAGGGCATGAACCGAATGTGATGAGAACGTTGGCGAACGCCGGGCCCTGGCCGCCGCCGCCGTTTGCGCCGTGGCACCCGGCGCAGCCGGTCGAAGTGTACAGACTGCGGCCTTCGCCGATGAAGGCAGCCCCGGCGCCACCCGCGGCCGATCGGCCCTCGAACGCTGAGCCATCGCAGTTCTCGCCGCGGCCGGTGACCCGATCCACCGACAGTTCGAATCCACCGTCGACACAGCCGGCCGACGTCAGGTTGGAGCTGAGATAGAGCAACCCGAACAAAGGCACGATCATGAACGCAGCCGCAAGCCATCGAGGCAGGGTTCCGGCGGTCCGCTCCTTGAGCCCGGCCGTCGGAACGGACACCACCACCGGATGTGAGAGCGCCTGTTCCGGTGTCACGGTCGCCGGTGCGGGAGGTGGGGTCGGCGCAGAAGTCCCAGGGGCGGCGGATGCCGCCGGCGCGGCTGTGGGGGTCGGTGCGGCGGGGGTATCGGCGGCCGGTTCGGGTGCCGGTTCTGTAGTCGTGTCGGGTTCGGGGGTCGTGGAAGGTTCGGGTGCCGGTGCGGGTGGGGGGGTGGGTGCGGATGGTGCGCTGCCGCCTCCTGCCCACGCCGCCAGGATGTCGTCGATCGACGCGCCCGTGGCCTTGGCTCTGGCCTCGGCCGAGCGTTGCACGATCGTCTCTGGTGCGTTCAATGCGGCCGCGGCCGCCGACAGGTGCTCACTCATGAATCCGTCTCTTCGTCTGTCGGGACGGCGTTGGTTGCGTTCAGATAGGCGACCAGTCCCGCGACATCGTCGTCGCTCAGCCCGGTGTAGGCGGGGTGACCGCCTTCTCCGGCCAACACCGATGCGAACATGCTCGCACTCTCGGCCCGTGATGCCACATCGGTGAGATCGGGGCCGAAGCGGCGAACGCCGAGCACCTGGTTGCTGTCCGAGATGGTGACGCCGCCGAGAGCGGCGTCGGTCACCAGCGGACGGACCACCTGGGTGTGACAGGCGCCGCAGCCCAGTTCGAGGTACACCGTTCGACCGTGTTCACCCTGCGCGTCGAGCGGTACGGCGGAGGTGTAGACGCCGTTCCCCTCCTCTGGGGTCGACGCGACGAACAGTCCCGCCACGAGTGAGAGGGCGAGAGCCGCCACTGCTCCGATCGTCACGAGGAATGGGCGATCGGTTCGGCCTTCGAGGATCGGCGGCTCCGCAGGGCTTCTGGGAACGGCGACGGCCGTCGCCGCCGGGCCTGCTGGGGGGGTCGGTGCGGCGGCGGGTTCGGGTGCCGGTTCTGTAGTCGTGTCGGGTTCGGGGGTCGTGGAAGGTTCGGGTGCCGGTGCGGGTGGGGGGGTGGGTGCGGATGGTGCGCTGCCGCCTCCTGCCCACGCCGCCAGGATGTCGTCGATCGACGCGCCCGTGGCCTTGGCTCTGGCCTCGGCCGAGCGTTGCACGATCGTCTCTGGTGCGTTCAATGCGGCCGCAGCCGCAGACAGCTGATCGCTCATGCTGTCTCCCCTCGCGTCACCAGCACCTCCTGAATCGAGGCCCGACCACTCGAGATGGTGCCGAGCACCGACAGGATGAAGGCCAGTTGGCCGAGGACCATGATTGCGATGCCGACCAGCGAAAGCCCGATCAGAAGCGAACCCGTGCCGGAGACGGTGGACCAGTTCTCGCCGACGGCAGGCATCGATGTGTACGCACCGCCGGTCCACGACAACCCGTTGATCAGGCCCCCCAACATCAGCAGCAATGCGGCCGATCCGACTCCCCAGAGAGTCAGCCGGATGTGTTGGACTGCTCGTGCCGGAGATGCCAACTCTCGGCCGCTCGTAGCCGGAAGTGCGTGGTGGGTCCAGCCTGCCACGAGGAGTCCGCCGACACCGAAGAGGGTCGCCATGACCACGCCTTCCCAGTAAGAGGTGAATCCGATGAGCGCTGCGGCCGAGCGGAATCCGGCGATGGCGGTCGCCAGGCCGACGGCCATCGCCACTCCCATGCCCGCCATGGTGGCTCGCAGTGAGGGGTGGTCGCGGTGCTCGGGCCAACCACCAGCCGCCGTGGTGGCGAGCGCCATCGTATTGGCGCCTGCTGCGATGGGGAGGGCCAGCGTCAAGACTGCGGCGAGAGCATCGAGCCAATCGGGGGTCGGTCCGTATGCGAGCTGGAGAGGGCCGGACCAACTCGCAGCGAACATGAGGGACCAGAAGCCGGCGCGAGCCAGCTGACGATTCGCAAGCGGCTGATCCGTGATCCTTGCCACCGTGTAGTAGGCAAGTCCGACGCCCATGCCGGTCACCCAGATAGTTGAAAAACCGGCCGTGAAATGCAGGCCCTGGAGAGTCTGGCCGAGGGCGAGGTCGTATCCCGTCGTGGAGACGGCGAACAGGATCGGCAACGAGGCGAGGCCCGCAAGAACGAACCACAGCGAGACGTAGGCCAGAGGCTCTGAGCGGTATCGCACCGTTTGCACGCCCACTGCGAGGGGCGCAAACGAAACCAGCAAGAGGATCGTGTCGAGCCACCATGGCAAGCCCAGCGGCTCGATGCCGTCTGAGAGCCCGAACAGCTGGATCGCGATTCCGATCGTTGTGATCGCAGCGATCGCCCACATCGACACCACCGCCAACCGAGGCTGCCACAGTGCGGCGCCTGTGAGTCGGGGTAGGACGTAGTAGGCGGCACCGAGGAAGGAGATGAGCAGCCACCCGATCATCGTCGCCGTCATGGCAGCTGGTCGCAGGACACCGTAGGCGAGGAGGCCGGAGAAAACGGTCGGGAACACGACCGCAGCGATCGACAAGGCGTACAGCACTCCTCCTACGCCGAGGAAGAACGTGGAGACGATGATGTGGAGCGTCACCACGTCGTCGGATGCAGCTGGTCGCAGGTCTGCATTCGTAGAGGCGTCGGCCACGAGGCTCCTCTCAGACGGTTCCGGGACGGCCGGAGCATAGCTCGCTGTCCAGGCCCGAACGCGACCTGCGTGGGAGACAGTTCAACTTCACGCCATACCGTGGATGTGGTACAACATGGCCCTCAACCTGGGAGAACGCGACACAACCAGGTGAGGACGGCACACGGTCCGGGAGACGGTTCGTGCACAGCGGCGGGAATACCAGTCCGCTGTACCCGGTACCGATACGGTTCAAGCAACCGGTCGGGCCTCCCCCATGGATCGGTCCGTCGAAATGGAACCGGCCGGGAGCGCCGATCCGACAGAGACAAGACAGACCAACGAGCCCGGAGAAGCAGAGGAATGCATCGACTCGGCGAGATGACGGACCGCGAGCGATACCGCGTCGGCGCTGGTGCCATCGTCGTCGGTCTGCTGCTCATGGTGATTGGAGTCACGGTCGTCCACATCTATGGGCGACCCGCCGAAGACGTGCCGACCGTGTGGCCCTTCGAGCAGATGTTCACCGGGATCGATCTCGGCTTTCACAAGTTCATGAAGGGCTTCGGCTATCTCATCACGTTTGCCGCATCCCAGTTGCTGATCGGTGGTGCGGCCATCGTTTGGCTGCTGAAGCAGAAGATGACCTGGGCACGGGCCACGTTTGCGGCCTTCCTGACCTGGATGGAAATGGTCGTGATCTTCGGGATCGTTCCGTCCGAGTGGCTCAACTTCTCCCAGACCGACCTCGACTGGAGTTTTCAGCGGCCGGTGCCCGGCCTCGATCCGCTTCCCGCATGGCTCGTGCTCAACAACGACGTCACGATCACCTGGGGCGCCCTCAAGGACGCGATCTCCGGTGGATACAACGTCACGATGCTGGTGTTGGGAGGGTGGTTCGCATACAAAGTCCAGGACATCACCAAACCCCGACCAGCGGCAGCGACCGAAGAGCGCATCTCCCCGTATGGGCGTCCGCTCGTCAAGCGCGCCGCCAAGGATGAAGCCTGATGCCACGCGGTGTCGTCGACGAGACGCCTCCCTTCCGGGACGACTATCAGTTGGCCCTGGTCGAAGGCGACTACTTCAAGGACAAGCTTCGTCCGAAGCAGTTCCTCCACATCGATCAGGCGGAGTGCATCCTCTGTGAAGGATGTGTCGACATCTGTCCCTGGAAGTGCATCCACTATCTGAGCGTCGACGCCATCAGCGATTCGCTCAACGTTTCGATGCCTGCCGAGGATCCGACCAACTTCGGGTTCTTCGTCGTCGACGAGGATGAGTGCACCCGGTGTGCCCTCTGCGTCGACCGGTGCCCCACGGGTGTCATCTCGCTCGGTAAGTTCGAAGGTTCGCTCGCCCAGCAGGCCGACGATCTCGGCTTGAATGCGGCCCCGTGGGAAGTCGACACGGGGCAACGAGACTTCAAGAATGGCTACGCCTACGGCATCCGTTGGTGAGAAAGGTTCAGGAGTGGCAGACGGAAACGAGAAGACCGGACTGAAGGAGCGACTCGCCGAAGGGTTCGAGTCGTTCCGCGGTTCCCAGTTCGTCGATTCGGTGCTCCGCCCCGGATCGCCTTTCAAGAAGGGCTATTCCGACAGCCCGCGGAACAGGTCCTACGTCGTCATGAACAACGTCCTCTATCACCTACACCCCGTGAAGGTGAAGCGGCATGGCGTCAAGCTCTCGTACACACTGTGCCTGGGTGGGCTCTCATTCTTCTTGTTCATCCTGCTCACGATCACGGGCATCTTCCTGATGTTCTATTACGCACCGACCGCCGACAGGGCATACGCCGATGTGGCGGCGTTGTCGACCAATGTGGCGTTCGGCTCGTTGGTACGGAACATGCATCGTTGGGGTGCGCATCTCATGGTCCTCACGGTGTTCCTCCACATGAGCCGGGTGTTCTATCACGGCGCCTACAAGCCACCGCGTGAATTCAATTGGGTGGTGGGCGTGATCCTGTTGCTGCTCACTTTGCTGCTTTCGTTCACCGGCTATCTCCTGCCCTGGGATCAGCTTGCGCTGTGGGCGGTCACGGTCGGCACCAACATGGCCGGATTCGTGCCCGTCTTCGGAAGCCAGGTGAAGTTCGCGCTCCTGGCGGGATCCGAGGTGACGGCCGGCACCCTGCTCCGGTGGTACGTGCTTCACGTCCTGTTCTTCCCGTTCATCATCGTGATTTTCATGGCCGTGCACTTCTGGCGTGTCCGGAAGGACGGCGGGATCTCGGGCCCGCTGTGAGAGTCGAGGAGGCATAGATGGCTGAAATTCCAGAGAGCCTGCTCAGGCGGTCGGCCGAGGCCAAGGCGAAGGCGCTCGGCGTTCCGGTCGAACAGGTGCTGGCCGAGATGAAGGGTGAGGCCCCGCCGTCGCCTCCACCGGCGGCACCCGCTCCCGAGCCGGCATCGGCCCCCGAAGCTGCCCCACAGAGCGAGCCCGAGCCGCCCGCAGCAGAGCCCGCTCCCGAGCCGGTGGCGCCCGCAGAGCCTGCCGCTGAGGCCGCGGAGCCCGCCGTAGCTGCGACAGCCGTGGCAGTCGATGAGCCACCCGCGCCCGGTGGCGACGGCGGCGGCAACGGGCATTCGGGCAACGGAGCGACACGTGTTGCGGCCACCGTCAGTGCCCGGCCCATGGCGGCGCCCGCCAACGCGCCAGAGGGCGTGCGAACGCAGCGCTTGCTCACGGTGGTCAAGGCCCGCGCCATCCAGAACGTCAAGGCAGAGCCTCAGGACAAAGTCAACACCTGGCCGCATCTCATGATCGCCGAGTTCACGGCCCTGCTCGCCATGACCGCGCTCTTGCTGATCTTGTCGGTGATCCTCCACGCACCGTTGCTGGAACCTGCCAACTTCAACGCAACGCCGAACCCCTCGAAGGCCCCGTGGTACTTCCTTGGGCTGCAGGAGCTGCTCAGCTACTTCGATCCCCAGATCGCCGGTGTGACCGTTCCCACGATCATCGGCTTGGTCGGTTTCATGATGATTCCATACATCGACCGGAACCCTTCCACCAAGCCGTCCGACCGGAAGTTCGCAATCATGCTCTACACGATCTTCCTGGCCGGGTCGGCGACGTTGACCATCATCGGAGTGCTCTTCCGCGGACAGGGGTTCAACTTCTCATATCCCTGGCGTGACGGGATCTACTTCGACGACTTGAAGGACTGGGTCCCCATCGGGCTCGGCGGCGGACACTGATGAGCTCGAGGTGATGTGCACATGAACGCAGAACTGCTCATCCCGATCGGAGTTGCCGTCGTGGCCATCCTGGCGATCGCGGCGGCGCTGACGATCGCCTGGCGTCGATCGTCAGGACCGGAGTGGAAAGGCAACCTCACGAAGGAGACAGTTGCATCCGACCGTTCGGGTCCGGTCGACATCGCCGTGGCCCGGCCTGAGCCTGCGCCAACCGTGGAAACCGTCGAAGCGAGCGAGCAACCGGCCGAGGCCGAGCCGGTGGCAGCGGTGGCTGTGGCGTCGGCCCAGCGGGTGATCGAAGTGTCCCCCGAGGAGGCGGGCGTCACGCGCCGGACCTTCCTCAACCGGGCACTCGGGATCACGTTCCTCGGAGGTTTCCTGGGAACTCAGGCGCTCGCGTTCCTCTCGTTCCTGTGGCCCAAGGTGACGGGAGGGTTCGGTAGTGACGTGCGAGCCGGTAGCGTCACCGACCTCCTCGATCAGGCGTTCAACGCCGACGGGAGTGTCACACCCGTGTTCATCCCCGAGGCTCGGGCGTACGTGGTCCCTGCCCCCACCGTCATCTCGACGCAGTTCGAAGGGAGGGGCGTGGATGCCGCGGGACTGATGGCGCTCTTCCAGCGCTGCGTCCACCTGGGGTGCCGAGTGCCCTGGTGTCAGCCGTCGCAGGGGTTCGAATGTCCATGCCACGGGTCGAAATACAACGGCGTCGGCGAATACTTCG
Organism: uncultured bacterium; assembly: GCA_963792365.1. Taxonomy (GTDB): domain Bacteria; phylum Actinomycetota; class Acidimicrobiia; order Spongiisociales; family ZC4RG35; genus JAOUGY01. The sequence continues at coordinate 8,893 of CAWBVW010000004.1, read as the reverse complement.
CTGGACCCGCACCGAGGAACCTCGATCGATTCGTGGTCGAGGCCACTGACGCTGGTGACTTCATCATCAAAACCGGCACCATCATCGAAACGCCGAGAGCCATCGAGAAGTCGGTGGAGTATCCGCTCGGCCCGTCGTGCATCGGGGGCTGACGTGGACTCGACCGTGATCATCACCATCGTCGTCATCGGTGTCATCGTCTGGATGGCGGTGCTCGGTGTCTCTGCCCTCCGGTCGAGAGGCTCCGAAGAGGTGCCAGCCAACCTGGCGCCGGGAGAGACCGACGAGGTGATGGAGACCAAGCGGCTGGAGCGCGCACAGCAGGCGGCCGTCCTGTTGTCGGCGTTTCTCGCAGTCGGGATTCCCTTGTACTACCTCGGGGAACCCGCTCGACAAGATTCGTTCGTCGAGGCGTATGCTGAGGAATCGGTGGCTCGCGGGCTCGCCCACTTCGAGGAATATCTGTGCGCCAGCTGTCACGGTGCGGACGGTGGTGGTGGTGCTGCGAGCTATGTGGAGAAGCGATCCGGGGTGACGGTCAGCTGGGCTGCTCCTTCGATCAACGATGTGTTCTACCGGTACGAGCGTGATGAAGTCAGGTATTGGCTGGTGTACGGGCGTCAGAACAGCCCGATGCCGGCGTGGGGTCTCGACGGTGGCGGTCCGATGAACGAACAGCAGATCGAAGAGCTCCTCGACTACCTCGAGTCGGATCAGTTCTCGATCTCCCAGGACGAGGCGGTCGGACAGGTGGAAACCAAGATCTCCACCGCCGTCAGCCAGCTCGGAACGGCGCAGGCCTCCGTCGAGGACCAGATCCTCCAGCAGCGCCAGCGGATCGCCAACATCGAGCGAGCCTCCGAGCTCGAGCCGATCATGGCCGACATCCTGGATCGGGCCGGGACGTTGGGCGACACGCTCGGCGAAGGCATCGACACCGATGGCGACGGCGTTGCCGATGCAAAGGAAACCGAGCTCAATCAGCTCACCACGGAGACGCGTCAGGCTCTGTTGCTTCCGGGAGTCGAGCCAGTGACCTTGGCAGCAGACAACCCGGCGACCAATGGCACCCCGGATCTCGAAGTCGCCCAGGCGATCGTCGACACGTATCGAGACCTGGCGGACACCGGTCGGGCGCCGGTCCTTCAGACCTACGCCGACGCCATCGAGGCGCTGATCACCGACGGAGGTGGCGAAGACACGACCGATACCGATGGAGACGGTCTCACCGACACGGCAGAGACGCAGATTCCCGGCCAGGTGACGTTGGCGATCGGAGCGATCACCAACGACTACGCACCTACCAACCTGGACCCCGCAAACCCGGAATCGGTCAGCGGTGTCGTCGACTCCGAGACGGCGGCGACTGCGCTCACCGAGCTGAACACGCTGTACACCAACGTCCGCTTGAACGCCACCAATCGAGACACGCTCCTCGCCGATGCCAACGAGTCGCTCAGCTTCCTCGAACAGGCGCTCGCTGAAGAGGCGTGGTCGTTCGATTTCGAGGGTGTGGCTGCTCATGCGTTCGACGGAGACGTGGAACGTGCCACCCGGGTCGTGGGCGTGTTCGAGGCCTACTGTGCCCGGTGTCACACCTCTGGCTATTCCGCCGGCCCGGCGTTCGCACAGGAGGCGGGCTCGGGAGGTTTCGGACCGGCGATCTTCGAAGGACGTCCGGCGGTGCAGTTCCTCAGCGACGAGGACCTCAAGGACTTCCTCATCGTGGGTGCGGTGCCGAACCAACCGTACGGCGTGAACGGCATGGGCAGCGGCCGGATGCCCGGGTTCGGCGAGGTTCTCTCGGAGGAGGATCTTCTCGATCTCGCCCACTGGCTCCGGGAAGGAAACCTCATGGGAAAGGGTGATTCCTGATGCGTGAAGTGTTCCGCACGATCTTCTCGGCGAACATCTTCGCCACTGGAATCGCACTGTTCCTGATCTCGGTGCTGGTGTTCTACGGCACCATCTACCTGCTCAACTACACCAACCTGGGCAAGAGACTCGGGTTCCTTGTGACCGGCGCCGGCGTGTTCGCCTGGGGCACGATCGGCTCTTTGCTGTTCGTGCTCTACGCCCCCCGAGGGCCACAGCCATCGGGGGGGATCGAAGGTCTCAACAACTTCGAGATCAGAATCATCCCCCTCACGTTCCTCGGAATCTCGGCGATTCTGTTCGCCATGTTCCTGGTGGCCCTGCATCAGTACGAGATGACCCAGGAACGAGCGGAGCTCTAGCCGGGGATTTGGCCCTGGCGTCCCGAGGGGGCTCGCTTTGCTCGTCCGTCTCGAGCTGCGGCTGTGCCGCCGGTGACTGGGGATTGGGGACGGCGAAGCCGCGCCTCAGCCTCTGTTGGCCAGGTGGTACGACAGGATCTGGAGCTCGGTTGCGAGGTCGACCCGTCGCACGGTGACCCCGGCCGGCACGTGGAGCTCGGTCGGAGCGAAGTTGAGGATGGAGCGAATGCCGGCCTCGACCATGAGGTCTGCCACGGGCTGAGCAGCAGATGCGGGTGTGGCGATCATGCCGATCAGGATCTCCATATCTGCGACGTCCTCGACGAGGGCGTCGAGGTGACGAATGTGCATGCCCCCGACTTGCTTGCCGACGGTCTTTCGATCCACGTCGTAGATCGCCATCATCGCAAATCCGCGGGATTCGAAACCCTGATAGTTGGCCAGCGCCGAGCCGAGGTTCCCGGCGCCCACGATCGCCACGCCGATCTGGCACACCAGCCCCAGTGCCTTTGCCAACTGTTCGGCGAGGGCAGAGACGTCATATCCAACGCCACGGGTTCCCGAGGCGCCCAGAAACGAGAGATCCTTGCGAACCTGGACGGCGCTCACACCCGAGCCTTCCGCGATGTCATCTGACGACACAGTGTCGTGCATCGAGCCAACGCTCTCCAGGTATCGGAGGTAGCGGGGCAGTCGGGCGACAGAGGCGGCTGGCAGCGGTCGGCTCACGAGGATCGACGTTAGAGATGCCCGCCCTGCCCGCCAAAACCGGGCCACGGTGGATTCACCCTCTGTTCGAAAGCCCCATAGACTCGCCGCATGAATCCTGACGTCGTTGTCGTAGGCGGTGGACCCGCCGGTGCTTCCGCAGCTCATTGGCTCGCCAAGGATGGGCATTCCGTCGTGATGGTCGAGAAGAAGGAATACCCCCGCGACAAGACCTGCGGCGACGGTCTCACACCCAGGGCGATCAAGCAGCTCCTCGACATGGGCTTCGACTTCGCCGTACCCGAGTTTCACAAGATCACCGGTCTGCGGTCGTACGCCGGCGACGATCTGATGCTCGAGCTCGAATGGCCGCAGCACTCCCGCTTTCCGGACTGGGGCGGAGTCATCCGGCGCAGGGATCTCGACCAACAGGTTGCCGCCCTCTCCGAAAAGCAGGGTGTCGTCATCCGCCAGAAGACGGAAGCACGTCCGTTGGTCACCAATGGCTGGGTCTCGGGTGTCGAGCTCCACCATGGTGGCGAGACCGAGGTGCTCGAACCGAGGGTCGTGGTGATTGCCGACGGCTCGTTGAACCGATTCGGCCGGGAGCTCGGGAGCTCCCGGCGCAAGGACTACCCCATGGGGCTCGCCGCCCGCGGGTACTACTCGAGTCCTCGTTCGGCCGACCCCTTTCTCGAAAGCCAGCTGGACATCCGTGATGCGTCAGGTGCGTCGATGCCTGGGTACGGATGGATCTTTCCACTCGGAGATGGAACCGTGAACGTGGGGGTCGGGCTTCTGTCGACGTTCAAGCGGTGGAAGCACGTCAACACCACCGCGATGATGAACGACTACGTCGACACCGCACCGGACTACTGGGGCCTCAACGCCGAGTCGAAGCTCAGCGACCCCCAGGGCGGGAAGCTGACCATGTCGTTCAGCAAGGGGCCACTGGTCGGACCGAACTGGATCACCGTTGGCGATGCCGCCGGTGCGATCAACCCGTGGAACGGCGAAGGGATCTCCTACGCGTACGAGACAGGTCGGATCGCCTCTGGGATCGTGAGCGACGCCCTGGGCGCCGGTGACCTCAGCATCATTGGCCGGTATCCGCAATATCTCGAGGACGAGTTCGGTCTCTACTACAAGATGGCCCGCATCTTCGTGAAGCTGATCGGCAACCCTCCCGTCATGCGCTCATTGGCCCATGTTGGACTGCGGAATCGCCCCCTGATGGAATGGACGCTCAAGGTCATGTCCAACCTCCTCGACGACGACGAGAAGGGCATCGGCGAACAGGCGTACAACGCACTCGCAACCATGGTGAGACCGCTCCCCACTTCCTGAGCTCGATCGCCGATCTCGGCACAGGTCACGTATTACGAAGAACGTCGACCGTAGAAGGTGTTCGGTTGCGGGCTGGCCGACGGCAAACGGCCCACTGCCGACTCCGGGAGTCCGCAGGACGTATTACGTAGAATGTATGTCGGGTGCGGGCTGGCCGACGGCAGACGGCCGACTCCGGGAGTCGCGATATGTATACGTAGAACGTGGAACGTGGGTTGGTTGCGTGCGACTGGCCGTTGACTGTCGGCTGTTGGCCGGGGGGCCACACCACGAATTACGTATTACGTAGAACGTATGTCCGGTGCGGGCGGCAGACGGCCCACTGCCGACCTCCATGATGTCCGTGGCGTGCGAAGGGCTGTCGGCTGTTGGCCCGGGGTGTCCGGACCACGTTTTACGCAATACGTAGAACGTCAAACGTGGATCGGACCGGTCAGTGCTTCACCTCCAGGCCTCCGAAGAGCACGGTTGCTGCAACGTCGAGCGTTGGAGCGTCGGGCGGGAGCGTCTCGCGGGTCGTGACGTTCTCGAAGCCGCCGAACAGGGGGAGCCCGTGGGTGATCACCTTCCATCCTTCTGGCACCTTGATCTCCGTACCGCCGAAGGCGGTGAAGACCTCCAGGGCAGCACCGGGAGCGAGACGGGCGTCTCGAAGGTCGAGTTCGGCACCTCCGAAGACCGCACCGATGTTTCCCCCTTCGAAGTGGTCGGAGTGACTGGCGATCTCGGTGCCCCCGAAAGCCGTGAACGCCGACACGCGCGCTTCGTCGCCTGCCATCGAACTGCCGGGCTTCCTCAAGACCATGATCGCCCCGGCAGCGATGAGGATGACCGCCCATATCACGCCCGCGTCCACGTCGACGAGATCGAGCCGGTCGATCAACAAGATCACACCGATGGTTGCCACGACTGCCGGCCCCAGGTAACGCCGCGGACGGGAGAGCAGACTGAGCCCGGCAGCAGCGATGATCACCAGTGGCCACCACTGCGATGCGAGCTCGCCTCCATCCCACACGTTCAGAGCGTCGCCCAAGAACACCACGCCCCCAACGATGAGCAATCCTCCCCAGAACAGTCTGGACAAATTCACGATGCACCTCCTTTGAATGCCTCTGGCGTCAATCGTGGACCAGGCGTCCAGGGGCCGCCAGAGCAAGATGGCCACAACACCGACGCACGTTCTACGTGGTGTACCACGTGGTGTTGCCCCCCTGGCCAACAGCCGACAGCCGACAGCCCGTCGCACGCAACGGACACACGTTTTACGTTCTACGTTCTACGTATTGCGTACGACGTGATGTTTCCCCGGGCCGACAGCCGACAGCCAACGGCCTGCACGCTAAGGATCAGGGGAGTCGGCAGTCGGCCGTGGGCTGTCGGCCAGCCCACAACCGACACCGCGTTCTACGTTCGACGTAGTACGTGCTGTGGGCCCCGGGCCGACAACCGACACACGTTCCACGTGCGGCGTTCTGAGTAGTACGTGGATCGTGGGTGGGTTTCCGTCATCCCGCCTTGATCTCTATCCTTGCGGGCGATGGAACTCGCCGACTATTTCCCGATCGTGGTCATGATGGTTCTGGCCGCCGGGTTCGTGGTGGTGTCGCTGGTGGTGTCGCGCTTCGTGATGCCGTTCAACCCGACTCCGGAGAAGGTCGCCCCCTACGAGTGCGGCATCCTTCCCGAGTCGGAACCGTCGCAGCGGTTCCCGGTGAAGTTCTACCTCGTGGCCATGCTCTTCGTGATCTTCGACGTGGAGATCATCTTCCTGTTCGCGTGGGCATCAAGGTTCAACGACCTCGGCTGGTACGGCGTGGCCGCGGTGGGCATCTTCACCTTCTTCGTCCTGGAGACGCTCCTGTACGTTTGGAAGCGCGGGGCGCTGGACTGGAACGTGTCACGACGCGCCCGGTACTCACCAACGGCGGAACACGAGGCCGCCTGATGGCGAAGGCGTCGGGGCCTCCCAACCTGTTGACGACCACGATCGAGAAGGCGGCGCGCTGGGCGGCGACGAATTCGATGTTCCCTGCCACCTTCGGGCTGGCGTGTTGTGCCATCGAGATGATGGCCACCGGCACCGCCCACTACGACCTTGCGCGTTTCGGCATGGAGGTGTTCCGGGCCTCGCCCCGCCAGGCCGATCTCATGATCGTCGCCGGTCGGGTGAGCCAGAAGATGGCTCCCGTTCTGAGGCAGGTCTACGACCAGATGCCAGACCCGAAGTGGGTCATCTCGATGGGTGCTTGCGCCTCTTCGGGTGGCATGTTCAACAACTACGCCCTGGTTCAGGGTGTGGACCAAGTCGTTCCGGTGGACATCTATGTCCCTGGGTGTCCGCCCGGCCCGCAGAGCCTGATGCACGGCATTCTCACCCTTCACGACAAGATCACGACCGGGGAGATCGCCCGATGAGCCATCTCGACTTTGGTGAGCATCGTGGCCGGTGAAGAGACGACCGGCGGCGCCGCGCCCGAGGGTGTGACCGACGGCGACGACACGGTCGCCGCCACCGACGCGACGACCGCCGCAGCCACGGAAGCTCCGAAGAACCACCCCGTCGAGGAGGTCGATCCGTTCGCAGCCGAAGGCGCCGCCGAGGACGTTCCTTCCCCTCCGGTCGATCGGCCCGAACACGAGGTGCTCGCGGCGCTGGCGGGCGAATTCGACGAGGCCGTCTGGTCGGTTTCACACGGGCAAGATGTCGTGACGATTGAGCGCGACTCCTACCTCTCCTTCGCCGGGGCGGCCAAGGCCGCCGGCTTCGAGGTGTGCAGCGATGTGACTGCGGTGGACTGGTACCGCTCCCGTCGCGTCAGGTTCGATGTCGTCACCAACATTCTTTCATTGCAACATCGATGTCGGCTGCGAATCATCGTCCCGGTACCCGCCGACGAACCCAAGGTGAGCTCCGTTGTGCCTGTGTGGCCTGGTGCCAACTTCGCAGAACGCGAGGTGTACGACATGTTCGGCATCGAGTTCGACGGCCATCCCGATCTGACGCGCATCCTGATGCCGGACGACTGGGAGGGTCATCCCCTCCGCAAGGACTTCGGTGTCGGCGCAGTTCCCGTACAGTTCAAGGGATCCCACAAGGTCACATGATGAGCGACGAAACCACCGAGACACTCGATCCAGATCCGAAGACTGTCGACGTTTGGGTAGCCGGCACGGAGGAGCCTGCGGGCATCGGATGGGAGACCGACTCCACGGACGAGGGCGCCCAGAAGATGCAACTCGAGGAGTCCGGGTCCCGGCTGCAAGAGCAGCTGGGCACGGTGGTCTCCGATGACTACATGTACGAGGAAGTGGTCGTCGAGGACGAGCGGATGCTCGTCAACATGGGGCCTCAGCACCCGTCGACCCACGGTGTTCTCCGACTTCAACTCGAGCTCGACGGCGAGATCATCCGGCGAACCAAGCCCATCATCGGTTACCTGCACACGGGCATGGAGAAGACGGCGGAGACACTCACGTTCCTACAGGGCCCGACGAACGTCACCCGGATGGACTACCTGGCACCGCTTCACAACGAGCTGTGCTTCTCTCTCGCCGTCGAGAGGCTGCTCGATGTAGAAGTGCCTGAGCGGGCGCAGACGATTCGGATTCTCATGACCGAGCTCAACCGGATCTCCTCGCACCTGGTGGCGCTGGCCACCAACGGCATGGACATCGGCGCACTCTCGATGATGCTCTACGGCTTCCGAGAGCGGGAACAGATCCTGGCGTTCTTCGAGAAGACCACCGGTCTGCGGATGAATCACAACTACATCCGCCCGGGCGGTCTCGCCGCCGACCTGCCACCTGGATGGCGCCAAGACGTCACCGACATTCTCGAAACCCTTCCTGGTCGACTCCGCGAGTACGACGATCTTCTTCAAAACAACCCGATCTGGCTTCGCCGTACGCAGGGGGTTGGTGTGATCACGGCCGAAGAGGCCAACGCCTATGCGATCACGGGACCAACCTTGCGGGCTGCCGGGGTCGCCTGGGACCTGCGCAAGGCCTTCCCGTATTCCGGGATCGAGAACTATGAGTTCGAAGTGCCGGTGGGTACGAGAGGCGACGTCTACGACCGGTATCGGGTGCGCGTCGACGAGATGCACGAGAGCATCAAGATCGTCCGTCAGGCCATGGATCGGATGCCGAAGGGTGACTACCGGATCGACGACCGGAAGATCACCCCGCCTCCTCGCGCTCGGATCGACGAGTCGATGGAAGCTCTCATCCACCATTTCAAGATCTTCACCGAAGGTTTCAAGGTCCCGGCCGGGGAAACGTACGTGGCGGTGGAATCGCCTCGTGGTGAGCTCGGGTGCTACCTGGTGTCGACCGGTGACGGGAAGCCGTACCGTATGCACACGCGGGCGCCTTCGTTCACCAACCTCCAGGCGCTTCCGATCATGATGGCCGACTCCTTGGTGGCCGACACCGTGGCCTCGATCGCTTCACTCGACCCGGTGATGGGCGACGTAGACCGCTAGCCAAGAGCCCGTTGCGCATGCGTTGGCGGGTGATCGGAACGTCCGGCCCGCGGGCCGACCGCATACGGCCGACGGCCCGTTGACCTCGTAGCGCTGCAAACGATGTCTCGGCCGAAC
>CAWBVW010000003.1:0-31335 GCA_963792365.1 uncultured bacterium | reverse complement strand
CTGAAGCGATCGGCATATGCAGCTCTCGGCGTGCCAGTCGACGTCGCCAACAAGCTCATGGATCGAGTCAGGTCGACACGAGACATGCCCGACGAGGCTCGGGGACGGATGTCGGAGCAAGTGAGCGCACTGATCGAGGAGTGGGCCGATGAAGGTGAGCGTTTCGTTTCGACTCTTTCCGACCGCTCTGCCGAGGCCGTGGAGTCGCTCGAGTCCATGCAGGACCGAACGATGGAGCGGGCCGCAGCCGACACTGCCGGTCGGGTGGCTCGAGGAGTCGTTACGGCAGCCACAACACCCGTGGTTTCACTCGACCGGATTGGAGGGATCGGCCCCGCGTTCTCCAGACGACTCGAGGCCGCCGGCGTCATTTCGACGCATGCGCTCGTGGAGCGTGCCCGCACCACGGATGGTCTCGAGGAGCTCGGGCGACAGGCCGACATCCCGACGGCCTCGCTCGCGGAATGGGCGGCCGATGCCGACCTCACTCGGATCACCGGCGTCGGCGAGGAGTACATGAACCTGTTGAACTTTGCAGGGTGGCGTCGATCTCGGACCTTCGGGATCGCAAGCCGGAGGAGCTGAGATCGGAGATCGTTTCGGTCCGCGCCGACACCGGGATGAACGACGCCCTGCCATCCCAGGCGACACTCAGGTCGTGGATCAGTTCCGCGAAGAAGCTGGCGTAGTCGACGATCTCCAACCGCCCATCGAAGCCCCGGTCGCCATGCCGGGGCTTCGAGGTGGTGGAAGGGGTCGAATGCCCCAAGTTGTAGGCATACCGCAACGATGAGCACCCCACCTTCGAGCCCCACGTGTGTCATCGTGAACACCCGCTCGGCATCGCATGGTGAAGCAGCCATCGCCGAGGCGCTCGACCGCCATCTGACCCCTGCCGGGCTCACGTGGACGTGGGTGCTGCGCACCAAGGGCCAGAGCCGACGCGAGCTCACAAGGAAGGCGATCGGAGGAGGGCATCGACTGATCGTTGCTGCCGGCGGCGACGGCACCGTCGCCAGGTGTGCCGATGTCGTCGCCGAACACCCCGGCGTGACGCTCGGGGTCCAGCCAACCGGGACCGGAAATCTGCTGGCCTGCGAGTTGGAACTGCCGCTCGACCTCGACGCTGCGGCGGCCGTGATCGCTGGAGGTCGCACACGTGCGATCGATGCGATGGATGTCGACGGCCGACGCAAGTGCTTCTCGCACGTCGCGATGGGGACCTATTCGCGCATCGGGTCCGGGGCGACGGCAAGACCATCGGCCATGGCGAAGCCTCGATCATCGTCGTCCCGCGTACCGTGCCGATCCTCGTGGACGCCTAGGATTCGGATCATCGGCGGATGAGAACCTGGTGCCGGCAGACAACGTCGGATTCGTCCCACAGACTGCGGTAACGTTCAGGTACGAGGCCGGATCGATCGCGGCCGCCCCCGACCCGCCGAGGAACTCGAATGGCGTCGCCCAGCTCAGAGTCTGAACTGACCAATACCCTCAGCACCCTGGACCCACCTCCACCGCCCCGCAAAGAGCGTCCGCGACGCCGTTGGTTGGGCCGTCTGACGAAGCTGGTGCTCACGCTGGTCCTGCTCGGTGGACTCGCGTACGGTGCATACCTGCTTTGGCCCACCATCGACGAACGGTTCTTCCAGCCGGTTTCGGACAACAGCGCCGACATCGACACTCTCGCCTCCCGGATCGATGAATTGGAGGTGCGAATCGCAGAGCTCGAATCTCGGACCGAGACGATCCTCACCACCTCCGACAGCGCAGCGGCCGAAGACACCCAGCTCGTCGGGCGCCTCGACGATCTCGCAGCGGCCATCGATGCACAAACCGCCCGCCTGGAAGGACTGGAAGAAACGGCATTCGGACTCGCCGAGACCGATGAGATCGCGGCCGCCACTCTGGAGCGGGAATTGACGGTACTCAGGGCGATGGAACTGATGTCGCGGGCCCGACTCTCTCTCTATCAGGCGAACTACGGGCTGGCCAGGGAAGACGTTGTGGCTGCTCGGGACGTACTCGCCGACATCGAAACGGCCGACGAGACCGTTGCCGACGCAATCGATCGGCTCGAGGTCACCATCGCCGCGCTTCCCGATCGCCCAGTGGCGGCGGCGGCCGACCTCGACATCGCTTGGCAGCTCATCCTGGGAGACGTGGTTCCACCGGTCACCAGCACGACGACCACAGGGCCGCAGAGCACCACGACCACGTCCACCCCGTAGCGAGCCACGACGCTCGGGCGATGTGGGCACCGGCGCCAGGCCGGGCGTGAGACCGCGTGTTCACGACTCGCTCCACCGCCCACCGGCTTTGGTGGTGGCGGTCCATGGCGCTTATATCACCGTTGTCGTCGCGGGTGGGCGTCGATGGCCGAGGGCCGGGTTGCAGACCCGAGCACCACCGAGCATTGCGTGGGCGGAGGAAGAGCAATTTGAGCACGGACCACAGCATTCTCGGACCGGCTCAACGCCTCCGCGATCTCGACCGGATGAGATCGGAGGCCTTCGACATCGTCGTGATCGGCGGTGGCGTGACCGGAACCGGCATCGCCCTCGATGCCGCCCTCCGCGGCCTGAAGGTCGCCCTCGTGGAACAGCGCGACTACGCAAGCGGGACCTCCAGCCGGTCGAGCAAGCTCTTCCACGGTGGGCTTCGCTACCTCGAGCAACTCGACTTCGGCCTCGTGAGGGAGGCATTGCGCGAGCGCAATCTGATGTTGACGCGTCTCTGTCCGCACCTCGCCGAAGGTGTTCCGTTCTTGTATCCGCTCACCCATAAGGTCTGGGAACGGGCGTACGTCGGCGCAGGTATTGCCCTCTACGACCTGCTCGCCGCAGTCGGAAGAAGCCCCCTCCCAAGGCACAGGCATCTCTCCAAGCGTGCGGCCCATGCGATCGCACCCGCGCTCGCCGAGACCGCGCTAGAAGGGGCGATCCAGTACTGGGATGCGCAGGTGGACGACGCCCGCCACACCATGACGTTGGCACGCACCGCTGCCCAGCACGGCGCCGCGCTCGCTTCGTCCACCAGGGTGACAGGACTCATGACAGCCGGACCGCATGTGAGGGGCGTGCAAGCCACCGACCTCGAATCTGGGGATGCGTTGGCGATCCAAGGCCGTCAGGTGATCAACGCGACAGGTGTATGGACCGATCAAATCGAGGATCATGTCGGGGGCGGCGCGGTCCACGTTCGCGCTTCGAAGGGCGTGCACATCTTGGTTCCCAAGGAACGGATCGACTCCGACTCGGGCATCATCACGCGAACCAAGAGCAGCGTGCTGTTCGTGATCCCGTGGCGACGTCATTGGATCATCGGAACCACCGACACCGATTGGAACCTCGACCTCGCCCACCCCGCAGCGAGCCGCAGTGACATCGACTATCTCCTCACCAACGTCAACCGGATCCTGAGATCACCGATCACACACGAGGATGTCGTAGGGGTGTATGCAGGGTTGAGGCCACTGCTCCGGGGTGAGACGGAAGCCACATCGAAGCTGAGTCGCGAACATGCCGTTGTTGTCTCGGCGCCCGGCCTGATCAGTGTGGCCGGAGGCAAGTACACGACGTACCGAGTCATGGCAGAGGACGCCGTAGACGAAGCGGCCAAACATCTCGACATCGAGGTTCTTCCGTCGATCACCGAGGCGACTCCTCTCGTTGGCGCCGTCGAGTACGAGTCGCTCCGACGACGAACCACTCTTCTCGCCGACGAGTATGGCCTCGACGCAACCCTCGTCTCACGCCTCGTTGCGCGCTACGGCGACCGCGCGCTCGATGTTCTCGAGATCATCCGCAGCTCGCCGAAACTCGCCACCCCGCTCTCGGGTGCCGAACACCACATCGGCGCCGAGATCAGGTATGCCGCATCCCACGAGGGGGCTCTGCATCTCGACGACGTCCTCACGCGCCGGACCCGGATCTCGATAGAGACTCCACATCGCGGCGCGGAATCCGCTGAGGCCGTCGCTCAGATCCTGGCGCCGGTTCTGGGATGGACCGGTGCGGTCATCGAACGCGAGGTGGAGCACTATCTCGCGCGTGTCCGGGCGGAGCTCGACTCCCAAGCACAGCGGGACGATCGAACGGCCGACGCCGCTCGGCTCGGTGCTCCAGACGTTCGCGGCTTCTCAGGTTGAGCGAGCCGGTCTCGACCCAGGCTCAGGCGACGCGGTCATCGGCGATGGCCGACACAACGGCCTCCGCCAAGGGCAGCGACACCTTGAACACGTTGCGGCCTGAGCGGCGGATCATCACGAGGTCACCCCCCATCAATCGCGCCAGGCCACGTGACACCGTCAACCCCAGGCCGATCGAGCCCGGGTCGTTGGCTTCCGTCACAGCTCGCTGATAGGGCTCGAAGATGCGCTGGACGACCGATGGCGACAGCCCCGGACCGTCGTCTGACACCTCGATCAAAGCCGAGGATCCTTCCATCCGAAGGGACACCAGCACGTCGTCCCCCCCGTAGCGGAGAGCGTTTGTGCCGAGGTTTCTCACGATCTGACGGACACGGGCCGGGTCCACGAGTGCGACCACCTCTGACTCTGGCAGATCCACGCCTGCGTTGAGACCCCGGACGACTCTGATCGAGTCCTGGATCAGAGCTCCCAGCTCCACTGCCACGGGGACCACACTGACCTCTCCGACGTCTGCCGTGGCCAGTACGAGGAGGTCATCGACGAGGTGCGCCATCTCTGAGCTGTTGAAGGCAATCAGGTCGAGGAATTCGTCACAGTCATCGAGGCTGTGTTCGGCTCGATGCGTCAGCAGTTCCTGGCTGAATCCCACCACCGCCGTGAGGGGGGTTCGCAGCTCGTGGGCGACGGTTGCGAGGAACTGGTCCTTTGAGGCCAGCAGGCCATGCAGCTGGCGTTCGACACGCACCAGCTCGGTCACGTCGGAGATACTCACGAGCACTGCGGAGTGGTCGGGTTCACCGTTGGTGATCGGCACTCGCCAGCGCACGACGAGATACATCGGCTCGCCACTGGCGTCGACGGTAGTGACCTCGAGCTCACGATTCATCTCGCCTTGGGCCATCGCCACGAGGGTGTCGATGTACGTCGGGATTGCGGCGTCCGAGAGTCGGTCTTCGAGTGTCAGGGTGCCCGCACCCTGCACGAGGTGTTCCTGGAGTTCTGTGGCGGCCGGATTGGCGTCGGTGATCGTCACCAGCCCGAGGATCTCCGCGATGTCGTCCCTGTTGGCCTCGAGGTGGCTGCGCAGGTCGGCGGGCTCGGCCAGCTGGGCCGCCCGGGCGAGCGCCGCTCGGTAGTCCTCACGCTGAATGGCCACCGGGGCCAGCTCGAACAGGGTTCGGAATCGGGCTTCGCTCTCCACCAAGGCGAGCTGGGCGGCACGACGTTCCGTGATGTCCTCCGTCACAGCCACGAACACCGATTCCTCCGGGAAATCTCCCGGCATGGCGGCGACGCGCATGCGGCACCACCGTTCCACGTCTCCGTGGACGAGCCTGATCTCATGTACGAACGGCTCGCCCGCCGTGTGAAGCTCCAGAGTCCTCCGCCAGTGCACCGCCAGGTGCTCGGGATGGATGTAGTCCTGCAGGGTTCTGGCCAGCGGGGCACGGTCGCCGAGCCCGAGGATACGTCGGAAGGCAGGGTTGGCCCGGATGATGGTGCCGGCGAGCCCGCTGATCACGATCCCGGCGTCGACATGCTCGAATGCCGCTTGATAACGCGCCTCGGCGAGTGCGAGGTCATCCATCGCCGCCTGGCGCTCTCGCCGAAGAATCTGGGGTCTCCGCGCCACACGAAAAGCCAGCAGTCCGGCGAACAACGCGACCGAGACGCCACCGATCCACAGGTCGGACGTGACAGGCGCTGCCGAGCGCCAACCGTCGACAGGTCGCACCGCCAGCTCCCAGATCGTGTCGGTTGCACCCAGATAGAGCGACCGAGTCACCGGGTCGCCCTCGAATGCCGTGGGGTCCCCGTCGAGGAGCTCGCCGCTTTCGAATGAGCGCAAACCCACCACCATGCCCTCGAGGTCGCGGAGGCCGGCGTGCTCGGCGACTTGATCCCAATCGAGGACGATGGCGCTGAATCCCCAGAACGTGCCGTCGGGCTCGTAGGTCGGGCGTCGCACCAGCAGTCCGGTTCCGCCCTGTACGAGCTCGACGGGTCCTTGAATCACCGTCTCGCCGGTCTCGATGGCGGGCAGCAGCAACCGGCGTCGGTCGGCGTCCGCCATCAGATCGAGACCGATTGCGGCCTCATTTCCTTCCAGCGGATACACGAACCTCAACACGGATCCCGGTGCAAGCTGGACGGATCGGACGTGTGTGGCCTGCTCCATGAGAGTCTCGGCGAACAAGGGAAAATCGGACTCGAGTCGTTTCGGCTGGCTGCGGGCCACGAGCACGAAAGCGGCGAGCGTGTCTGCGGCCGCAGACTCCCGCGCAACCTCATCTGACAGATAACGGGCAAGGGCCTCGACGTCCTTTGCCACCAGCGCTCGGGTCTCCACCGTGTATGCAGACCTGGCGAAGCTGTCGATGACCCCACAGATCATCAACACCAGCAAGGCCGCAACGACAGCCGCGAGTGGCGCCGAACCGTGGCGCAAGCCTCTCACCCCTTTTCTCTCGGCAGATTCCGGCCGTAGATCAAGGTCTTTGCCCGGAAGGGTCTCCGCCGGCATGGCCCGGCGAACGTGCCGGCCGACCGCTGCACGGACCCTGTTGCGGTATTCGTGAACCTCTCCACCGTGGGCTGACGCTCTCGCCTGCCCGATGCCGTGCAACGGTCAGGTGTCGCAGCGGATCATCGTCAGCAGGAGCCGAGCAGGTCCCTCTGCCACCACAGAGTGGGGTTGATGAGCTTCGAGGTAGAGCCATCCGCCGGGTTCGAGCCTCGTCGCAACGCCGTCAGCCTCGACTCGGAACGCGCCGGTGATCGTCTGCAGGATGACAGGCACGCTGGCCGTGTGCTCCGAGAGCTCCTGGCCGTCGTCGAAGGCGAAGACCACCAGACGCACTGGACCCTGCTTCACGAGCACGCGACTCAGGGTTCCGCCGGGCGGGATTTCGACTTCGGACGCTACATCGTCGATAGAGACCGTCATGGTGGTTCATCCTCTCACTGGAAGTTGTTCACCGGTGGGCACCACTGCGGTGCCCACCGGTGCGACTCGGGATCAGCCCTCGACGATCACCTTGGCCCGCATCCACGGATGCGGCGAGCAGAGGTACTCGTACTCGCCGGGGGTGTCGAACGTGTAGGACCACGTATCGCCTTCGGCCATCATTCCCGAATCGAACTTGCCGTCGACTGCCGTCACGGTGTGAACCATGGCGTCGTCGTTGGTCCACATGACCGTTGTCCCCACGGGGATGGTGAGGACGTTGACCGAGTAGTCACCCGGCGCTTCTGAGTCCGAGAACTCGTCGGCGGCATCATCCGCCTGGAAAGTCCCCGAGCCGGCCAGGATCGAGACAGGGATGCCCTCCTCCGACTCCGCGACGGCCGACGGGGCCTTCTCGTTTGCGGCTTCGCCGCCGATAACCTCGAAGATCTCGTGGTTCGGTTCGCCGTCCACGATCAAGTGGCCAACGGCGCCCTTGTCGAACGTTCGGACGAGGGCGTGATCGACCAAGACGATGGTCGAGGGGACTTGCCCGACGAGCTCGGCGACCACTCCCCCTCCCGCTGGCACCAAGGTGGTCTGCGATCCTCTGATGGGCGGGCTCAACAGCGCCGCCTCCGGGTACACGACGTCCCAATGCGAGCCGATCGGATGGAAGTTGGAGTCGAGGTTCAGCCCTGCGTTGACGAAGTAGAAGCGTGCCCGCTCTCCCACCGACATGTGGAGGGCGTTGTCCTCGATCAGCGCTCCCTTGGCGCCATTGAAGACAACCATGGTCGGCTCTTCGAGGCTCAGTGCCGCCCGATCCGTCTCTGCGATGCCTCCGGTTGTGCCATCGGTGTAGTACTCGGACTGGACCATGTACCACTCGTGGTCGACTTCGGGCAGGGGAGTCTCGGGATCGACCAGGATTCCTCCGTACATACCATGGGCAATGTGGGCCGGGACGTCGCCGTATGCGCAGTGATACATGAACACACCCGGATACAGAAGCCTTGCTTCGATCGTCTTCGTCTCTCCGGGAGCGACGGTCGTGTCGGCGGCACCGCCACCCTGACCGGTGACCGCATGGAAGTCGACGTTGTGCGGGTGGACGTTGCCTTCGGGGTTGGTGAGTGTGAAACGGAGCACGTCACCCACCCGCGCACGGATCATCGGTCCCGGCGTCCCGATGGACACGTCGAGGCCATCGCCCATGAGTCGATATCCCCATGTCTCGTATTCGGTCCCGGTCGCAGGGTCGATGGCGACGACGTTCTCGGCGATCTCGAAGTGAACATCCACGATGGCGGGTGTGGTCCGCACCGCTGCCGGGGGCACGTCGGGCGCATACGACACGTTGACCTCACTTGCCGGAACCGTGGACAGTTGCGCCTTCGGAACGAAGTCTGGAATCACGTCGACGACGTCTGCGGTACCGGTGCCGACTCCCGCCGCCGCACCGTCCGCAACCGCGACCGGATCTGCCCCGACCGCCTCGTCCGGCATGATCATGAGGGCCCCGACGGCAAAGGCTCCTCCCACCACCGCAAGCGCCAACGCGGAGATGGCGACCCAGGTGAGCAGGGGGTGTACGTGCTTGGGTTCCGGCGTGTCCGCCGGCTCGGTTTTTGGTGTGATTGTCTGTGTCATCTCAGATCTCCTGAAGCCTCTGCAACGGACATGCCTTCCAAACGTTCCAACAAGTGGGCCCGGGCCACGGTCCACGCATCGTGGATCGGGCAACTCGAGGTCCCGGGACACGGGCCATCGCGGAGTGCACAACGGCCCGTCACGGTCTCGCCCTCGACGGCCTCGATCACGGCCAACAACGAGATGTGCTCCGCCGAGATCGCAAGTCGATACCCACCGCCCGGGCCCCGTTCCGACCGAACCCAGCCGGCTCGCACCAGCGGGGTCATCACCTGTGCCAGGAATGCCGGGCTGGTCCCGACCTCCCCCGCCAGCTCCTCTCGACTCGTCGCATCCTCCGAGGCTGCGAGGGTCGTGATGACCCTGAGCGCCAGATCGGTCTTTCGCTGGAACGAGATATTCATTAATTCTTTACTCTATAACTAAAGATATACCTCGATCAGGGCCGTTGGTCCCAGACCTGGTTTCCGAATGTTCGGGATTGGCGGTACCTTCCAACTCGACCGCCGACGAGGAGAACAATGCTGAGAACCTGGAACATCGCGATGACCGTGCTCCACGCCGCCCAGGGCGTGTTGGTACTGGTCCTCGCCAATCAGTTCACCCTCCCTGTCACTGCGACCTTCCTACAAGGCCCTCCTGGCAGTCAGCAAGACCTGGTTGGGCTGTTCGATGTCAGTATCGCAACGGGCGTAGCCGGGTTCTTCTTCCTGTCGGCCTTGTTTCACCTGCTGGTGGCGGGGCCCTTTCACGATCGGTATGTCGCCGGCCTCGAAGCAGGTCACAACAACTTCCGCTGGGTGGAGTACTCGCTCTCTGCTTCTTTGATGATCGTGCTGATCGCCATGATCACCGGCATCTCCGACGTGGCCGCACTGGTGGCCCTGTTCGGAGTGAACGCCTCGATGATCTTCTTCGGCGCGGTTCAAGAAAAGTACGAGTCTCCCGGCGGTTCGCTCCTCCCGTTCTGGCTGGGGTCGCTGGCCGGAATCGTCCCGTGGATCGCGGTAGGGATCTACCTGGTCTCGCCCGGTACCGAAGCCGAACCGCCGGCATTCGTGTACGGCATCTTTTTCTCGCTGTTCGTGTTCTTCAACAGCTTCGCTCTCAACCAGTGGCTCCAGTACCGGGCGGTCGGCAAGTGGCGCGACTACCTCTACGGGGAGCGCACCTACATCATCTTGAGCCTGGCGGCCAAGACCGCCCTGGGTTGGCAGGTCTTCGGCGGAACCCTGGCCGGCTGACCCGAGGTCGATCAGGTTTCAGAGTCGACGGGCACCGCCATCGCCATCGCCTGGCTGTGGTCGAGGTCCATGTTGTGAAGCGTGCGCCCGTGCTCTCGAGTGGCAGCAACGACCTCGTTCTCGGTCCCGGTCGTCTCCCATCCACAGGCACATGCGATCTTCCATGAGCTCATGTCTTCTCCTCGTTCAGGGCAGTTGCCGGAAAGGCTCCGGAATCCAGCCGTTCAACAGATGCTGCCATTCCGAATCGAGCGCTGCGCGCACCACGTCGTCGTCTCGCGTGAGCCACGACAAGTGGCGCAAACCGTGTTCCACGACCTGTTCGAAGGTAACGTCGACCGGAGCAGCGTGCGTTCCACCGTGTGCGAGTTCCGACCGACCAACCACCTGAGCCTCCATGTCACCAAGGGTGGCTCCGTCGATGACCGCCACGAAGCTCAATACGACGGCGTCGCGCTCATATCTCCACGATGTGGAGTGCATCAGCAGCAAGCCGTCCAATGCGCCTTCGACGATCCGCCGCGCCGTCTCGAGCGGATGCTCCCCCGGCCCTGCCTCGATGAGCCACGGTGCAGCCCCGCACGGCCCCGTCAGCAGTACCTGGTCATCCGATCGTACGAGCGTGAACACCTCGACGGTCACCGGACCTTCCACGTTTATCGACATCTGATCAAGCACGGACAGATCCACCCCGCCGAGGCTACCCCTCGAGGGTCGGCTTCGCAGGACTCAGGCCGCCTTCGGTCCGCTGGATCGGAGGGCGTCTCGGATCTTGACTTTTGCTCCGATCGAGAGCACCGCACCGCGATATATCCGGGCACCCAACTTGATCACAAAGATGGTCGTCACCACGACCAGGCCGATCGACACCAGTATCTGCCACATTGGCAGCGTGCCCGTTGCGGCCCGCACCGGCATCACCATCGGCGCCGTGAAGGGGAAGAACGATCCGATGACTGCGGCCAGACTGTGCGGAGACTCGATCGCGGTCATGGCGATCAGATAGCCCGGGAGCAACAGGATCACAGGAAGCATCGCCGCTCCTTGCGAGTCCTCCTGACGGGTCACCGTGGCGCCGAGCGCACCGTAGAGCACCGAGTAGACGGCAAAACCGAGCAGGAACCACAGGATGGTCTGAATGAGAATGGATGCCCCCAACATCGAGAGATCAACCCCCGGAAGGCCGACTATGACGAGGGCGCCCACTATGGCTCCCCCGATCACGGTGAGCTGCAACAAACCCAGCAGCCCGATGCCGAGGATCTTGCCGGTCAACAGCCATTCTGCCCGAACCCTGGACAGCACCACCTCGACCACCCTGCTCTGCTTTTCCTGCATCACCCCGAGCATGATGAACTGACCGAAGATGAGAATCGCCATGTACAGCAGAATCGATCCGATGTAGGCGCCCACCCTTCGGGGCATCTCCTCCACGTCGATGGGTGACAGGATCTGCTCTTCGATTCCCGACGGTGCGAGGATTGCGGAAGCCTCCGCCGCGGTCATTCCGAGCTCCGCGAGGGCGGCGTCACGCTCGATGGATTGTACAGTGAGATCGACGGAGCCTGAGATCCGGGTATTCCTTTGAGTGGCGAACTCGAGCGTCACGCCATCCACCAGCAGGGCATCGACGTCGCCCGACTCGAGCGCTTCTTCACCGGCATCGAGCGATTCGAAGCTCTGTACCTCGGTCTCGAAATCCATCGACTCTGAGATCACAGCGAGCCGATCCCCGAAGCCGACGGGAACCACGCCGGTCACGCCGATCGATGTTGGCGACGGGTCCCCGATGTCGGAGGCGAGAATCGGGGCCAGGCCAAAGATCGCACCGACGATGACGACCGTCATGATGAGGAATGCTTTGCTACGGGCCCGCTGGAGGAAGTCGCGTCGTGCCACCTCGAACACCTGACGGAGAGCATTCACGATCGCACCGCCTCTCTGAACAGATCCGAAAGCGTGGGCGGCTCGAACCGCAGGCGGGTCACCCTCCCATCGGTCTCGGCGGCCCGGAGGATGCTGTCGAGGTCGACCGCCTTGTCCACCAGATGCACGACGTGGCCATCAACGGCCTCGGTTCGAGCGCTGTCGAGCATGGGCCGTGTCCAGGGACGACCGTCGACGTCGAGCTCGAGCTGGCGGATGGGAGATGCCTCACGCAACTGGTCGAGCACGCCGGAGAGAACGACCCGACCCCGCTCGATGACAACGACGTCCTGACAGACGTCCTCGACGAGGTCGAGCTGGTGACTCGAGAACAGGACACCCGTCCCGTGTGCCGACAACTCGCGTAGAACCCCGGACATGGTGTGCACACCGATGGGATCGAGGCCGGCGAAAGGCTCGTCGAGCACCGCGATCTTGGGTCTGTGGATCAGTGCCGCCGCGAGCTGCACCCGCTGCTGGTTGCCGTGCGACAACTGCTCGAGCGGAGCAGAGGCGCGATCACCGAGACCAAACCGTTCCAGCCACGACACAGATTCCGAGCGGGCGTCGTCACGAGTCATGCCCGAGAGTCGTCCGAAGTACGACAGCTGTTCTCCGATACGCATCTTCGGGTAGAGCCCTCGTTCCTCGGGCATGTATCCGAACGAGAGTCGTGTCGACTCGTCGAGCGGTGCCGCGCCGAACGTGATGGTGCCGGCGTCGGGTTCGACGAGACCCAGGATGCAACGCATCGCCGTCGTCTTGCCGGCCCCGTTCGGGCCGAGAAAGCCGACGATTCGACCCGGATCCACAGAGAAGGAGGCGGCATCGAGCGCCACCACGTCGCCATAGCGCTTGCGCAGTCCTTCGACTCGCAAGGTCCGTTCGGCCACGACCGTCCGGCGGTCGTCGATCACCTCAACCACCACGACCTCCTACCGCAACCAACTACGGCACCGCTCGCTCACCCCAACGTGGTACTTGGGATCGGGGTTTTCCACTGCCGAAGGTCACGACCCCGTTACGCGCTCCCGGCTGAGCGACGACTCGAGCGTCATGCTGCGGACCACCCACCGTCCGAAGTGACCAGTGCGCCATTCACGTTCGAAGCTTCGTCACTCCCCAGCCACGAGATGACCGACGCCACCTGATCCGGTTGGGCCGTTGGGCCCATCGTCGCCATCTTCAGCTGTGCCCGCTCGATGGCCCAACCGCTGCGAGGCTCGGCCGTGGTGCCGATGCCGGTCTCGACTCCCCCGGGAAGAACCGCATTCGAACGAATCCCCGACGGCCCATAGAAGAACGCGATATGCCGGACGAGACCGATCACTGCGTGCTTCGAGGTCGTGTACGCCACTCCGGCAGCGCCTGCTCCGAGCGAGGCTTCGGACGCCACCGTCACCACGGCGCCACCCCCCTCCGCCTGCATGAGCGGAAGCGCGGCCCTCGTCAGTCTCATGACGCCGGTGACGTTGACGGCGAGCACTCGATCCCATGTCGAATCGTCGACCTCACCCAGTGGGAGGAAGTGATCCATGATCCCGGCGACATTCGCGAGTATGTCGATCCGTCCCGCCGCCTCCACGACGCGATCGACATCCGCCGATGCCGTGACATCGGCCCGCATCACGGTGATGCCGTCATGCGCCTCGGCCGCGACGTGGAGACCCTCCTCCGATACGTCACAGGCGATGACCTCGGCTCCTTCTTGCGCCAGTCGGATGGCAGTAGCGCGTCCGATGCCTGAAGCGGCTCCAGTCACCACGGCCCGTTTCCCGGCGTGCCTCGCTGTGTCCATGTCCCGCTCCTCTCGTTGCTGCGGTCGTAAAGTCTTCTCATCTGACACGATTGCAGACTCGGTCACGTAGAGCCGGAAGTCGTCAAAGACCAGTACGTCAACCCGGCAGACCACGACCCTCATGTGTCGCTGGCCCCTAACCACCTCTTCTGAGCGACCGTAGATTGGCGCGGTCGACCGGCGAGAGGACAAGGTGCCCGACTATCCGAAGGAATTCGAGTTCGACGTTCTGTTGAGTGATGGCCGCGTCATCCAACTCCGGCCGATTCGCCCCGACGACGCCGAGCGCGAGCGGGCCTTCATCGCACGCGTTGGCCCACAAAGCTCCTACTTTCGCTTCTTCCAGGTTCGCAAAGAGCTGAGCCCTGAGGAACTCCGCTACTTCACAAACGTGGACTACGACGACCGAATGGCATTCATCGCGCTTCACGGTGAGGACATGGTGGCGGTTGGCCGGTACGACGTGATGCACGAGAAGAGCTCGAGCACCGGTCGAGTCGCCGAGGTGGCGTTCCTGGTGGAGGACGCCTTCCAAGGACTGGGCATCGGCTCACACCTTCTGCAGCATCTCACCGTCTACGCACGGCTGAAGGAAATAACGGCATTCGAGGCCTACGTCCTTTCTGAGAACAGAGCGATGCTTCGGCTGTTCCGCGACTCCGGATATCGGCTGACCCGTCAGCTGGAAGAAGGCTGCTACGAGGTCGAGTTCCCTATCGAATACTCGTTGGAGGCCCAGGCCGCAGAGTGGGAACACGAAAAGCGGGCCGTGACGGCCTCGCTGATGCCAATCCTCTACCCGAGATCGGTGGCCGTGATCGGCGCAAGTCGCAACGACCGCTCGATCGGCGGCCGGATCTTCACCAACGTGCTCATGCGCGGGTTCACCGGGCCTGTGTACCCGGTGAACCCGAACGCCGCGTTCGTCCATGCGGTGAAGGCGTACCCGTCGATCCGGGACATCCCCGATCCGATAGATCTCGCGATCATCGTGGTTCCGGCGCCGCTGGTGCCGCTGCTGGTCGAAGAGTGCGGGCAGAAGGGGGTGCGGGGGGTCGTGATCATCTCGTCGGGATTCCGGTCCCGTGATGACGGCGACACCTCCCTCGAACGGGCGCTGGTTGCCGCCGCTCGCCGGCACGGCATGCGTCTCATCGGGCCGAACTGCATGGGCCTCATCAACACCGACGACAAGATCAGCCTCGATGGCCAGTTCGGCCCCACCTTCCCGCCGGCCGGCACCGTTTCCATGGCGAGCCAGAGTGGAGCACTCGGTCTGGCGATGCTCGAGGAGGCGACCCGGCTGAACGTCGGTATCTCAACGTTCGTCTCGCTCGGCGATCGGGCCGACGTGTCACCAATGGATCTGTTGCTGTACTGGGAGGACGACCCTGCCACCGACGTCATAACGCTGTACGTGGAGTCCTTCGGCAATCCTCGGCGATTCGGTCGCCTGACCAAACGCGTGGGTAGGAAGAAGCCGGTCGTGGTGGTCAAGGGTGGGCGCTCGACGGTGGCCCGGCCTCCGTCTGAACGAGAGTTCCGATGGTTGGCCGACCTGGATGTCGCAGTCGACACCTTGTTCCGGCAGGCCGGCGTGATCCAGTGCCGAACGCTCCAGGAGCTGTTCGATGTGACCGCGCTTCTTGCCAATCAACCACTTCCGGAGGGGCGGAGAACCGCGGTCCTCAGCAACGCCGCCGGGCCTGCGATGCTCGCGGTGGACGCACTGGCCGGTGCGGGTCTCGAGGTTCCTCTGCTCTCGGACGAGCTCCGTGGCCGAATCGTCGCCGCCGCCCCCGGAGCTGCAGGCGTCCGCAATCCGATCGACCTGTCCGGATCAGCCGATCCCGAGGCGTACCGGGCCTGTCTCTCGTTGCTGCTCGAGAGCAACGAGGTCGATGCGGTGATCGTGGCCTTCATCCCGACCGATCCGAAGCGAACCGACGACGTGGCGAGGGCAGTGGACGAGGCCGCAGCGGCCGGCGGGCGGCGAATCCCGGTGCTCGGTGTGTTCATGGGTTCGGCCGACACCCGGGCATCGATGAGAGGTGGCTCAGGGCGAATCCCCGTCTACCCATACCCGGAGTCCGCAGCCGACGCGCTCGGACGTGCTGCGGGATACCACGATTGGCGTGAACGGCCCGAGGGAGAGCACATCCACTTCACCGACATCGAGCGCACGGAGTCCGAACAGCTGCTGACGCGTGAGTTGGCCAGGCTGGGACCGGGCGGCGGTGCGATGGCACCTGGTCTTGCAGAGCAGCTGCTCGGTCTCTACTCGATCCGCACCGCGCGAACCGAGTGGGTGAAGGACGAGCGAGAGGCCATCGAGGCGTCGGAGCGACTCGGCGGACCGGTGGTGGTGAAGGTCGTCTCACCCACGTTGGCCTGCAAGTCCGACGTTGGCGGGGTCGTCCTCGGTGTCGAGGGTGCGGAGGCGGTCGGCGCGGCATTTCGACAGGTCATGTCGGCCGCCGACGACGCCGAAGGGGCGCTCGTTCAGGAGTATTTCGAGCGGGGTCACGATGTCATCGTGGGCATGCGGGAGGACCCTCAATTCGGACCGCTGGTGGTATTCGGCCTGGGCGGCATATATGTGGAGCTGATGCACGATGTCACATACCGCATAAACCCGCTCACGGATCTGGATGCTCGCGAGATGATCGCAGATGTCCGCTCGGCCCAGGTGCTGTCCGGATACAGAGGCAGCGCGCCAGGTGATCGCGAAGCGCTCGTCGATCTGATCCTCCGCGTCTCCACGCTCATCGAACATCACCCGCAGGTGGTGGAAATCGACCTGGAACCCGTGAGGGTGCTGTCGCCGGGCGACGGTGTGGCAGTGCTCGATGCTCGCATCCACCTCCGCCCCATCCCCGGATCTCTGTCGCCGACCCGCAAGGACATCCCGGGTCGAATGCTGTGACCTTCGCCGGATCACGGGAGCATGGTGACGCTGCGCCCACTCGTGGGATCGGCGTCGCCGCCGAGCGCGCGGAGCCGCTCTGCAGCGACCTCAGGGGTGACGTCACGCTGCTTCTCTGCAAGCAGCTCGTAGCCGACCATGTGCTTGCGGATCGTGGCCGACCGGAGCAGCGGAGGATAGAAGTGTGCGTGGAGCTGCCAATGTGAATGGTCATCTACCGGGGTGGGCGCCCCGTGCCAGCCCATCGAATACGGGAACGGATGATCGAACACCCTGTCATACCGACGCAGCACGTCGGCGAGCATCTCAGCCAGGTGGTCTCGCTCTACGGGCATGAGGTCGGGCATCCAGCGAACGTGGCGCTTTGGCACGACGAGTATCTCAAAGGGCCACACGGCCCAGAACGGCACCACTGCGGCCCAGGTTTCGGATTCGGCTACCACCCTCTCGCCTCCCGATTCCTGATCGAGGTAGTCGACGATCAAGTTGGACCCGGTCGTTTCGTGATGAGCCCGGAGCCGGTCGTCCTCGCGGCTTGGCTCGTTTGGGAGGGCGGTACCCGCCCAGATCTGACCGTGGGGATGCGAATTCGAGGCTCCCATCGTCGCGCCGCGGTTCTCGAAAACCTGCACCCAGCGGTACTTCTCGGCCAACTCGTGGATCTGATCGGCCCACAGGTCGACGACCGTCCGGACGTCGTGGGCCCCCATGACCGCCATGTCGAGATCGTGGCGGGGCGAGTAGCAGATCACCCGGCAGGTGCCCGGCTCGCTCTCCGCCTTCAGCAGGCCGTCGCTGACCCGCTGGATTGGGACGTCGGGACGCAATGCTGCGAAGTCGTTGGTGAAGACGAACGTTGTGGGATAGGCGGGGTTGGTCTCACCGCTCGCACGGGTGTTGCCAGGGCAGAGGTAGCAGTCGGGATCGTACGACGGCCGGAGCTCCGCGGGCGGGGACTCCTGGCTTCCCTGCCACGGGCGGTCGGTCCGTCCGGCGGATACCAGCACCCATTCGCCGAGCAGAGGGTTGAACCGACGGTGGGGACCATCGATCACCATGGCCTGGCTTCCGCCACCGGCGTGAAGTCGACAAGCTCGCCGTCGATGAGAAACCGGTATCTGTCCACTTGCTCGACTGTGGGTCGCGTGGTGAGGAACGACTCGAGCGCCGCTCGCTCGCCGGCATCGAGCCAAGCGGGCGGATCCGAGGTACCCCGGGACCCGCACACGTGACCGAGCTGGACCAGGTAGGTCTGCTGCTCGCGCGTGAGAAGACAACGGCGCGACCGGAAATATGCGACGTCGGGGTCGATGTCGATGACCGATCGCAGCCAGAAGCGGCCGAGCGACGTCGTGATTGCATCGGCCGTGCCCGGGCCGGCTCGGTCTGCCAGATGGACCGTGCGATCTTCGTTGTCCCAGTACGGTGACACATCGGGGCCAACCCGGATGCCATCGAAGACTCCGATCGACGGGATGATCGGAGCGCCGCATGCCAGCAGGTAGACGTCGTCGCCGGCAGCGGCACGAATGGTCTCGACGGCTCGCCGGTACCGATCCTCCCGCCCGTACCGCTCTTCGGGAGAACGTGGCAGGGCGCCGGCGTAGAGGAAATCGAGCTTCAGGTACCGGTAACCCCACCCCACCACCGTCCGCACGAGCTCTTCGAGCCACTCGAGAACGTCGGACCGGCCAACGTCGAGAGCGTAGGTTTCCGGACCCCAGTTGGAGGCCGCGACAATCGGTCGTGAGTCTGCGTCACACAGCAGCATGTCGGGGTACCGGCCAGCAAGCTCCGAGTCGGCATCTGCGAGGAACGGTGCCAACCACAGGCCGGCGGTGCGTGCGGTGTCTTCGACCTGGTCGGCGAGGAAACCCATACCGCGGGTGAATCGGTCGTTCGGGAGCCAGTCTCCGTTCGCGCGTTGCCACCCATCGTCGATCTGGAAGACCGCAAAAGGAAGATCGCCGATATCGGCGAGAACCTCCCGCAGCGTGGACTCGGCGATCTCCCGGTAGTACGAGTACCAAGAACACCAGACCGGGCCTGAGTTCCCGGTCCGAGCCCCGAGCTGGGCCGAGAGTTGTTGGGCGTACTCGGCGAACACCTCGCTCTCAGGCCCACAGGCCCGATACCAGTCTCGTGCACCGGTTCCGACCAAGTGGTCCGGGTGCGCCGTGACCCAACCTCCGACCGCTCGGGCCCCGACCAACGTCACGTGACCCGGATCGGTCTCCACAGCCCCGACACCGGATCCTCCAGGGAGCGGATCGTCGAGATGCGTGGGCTCCGTGGCCTGGCGGCGGTGCTCGGCAACGACCGGGTACCGGACCGGAACGGTACGAGAGCGCCACCCGGTTGGGCTCCATGAGTGCCAACCATGCTGATAGAAGCGACCGGCTCCCTCGGGGATGACAGCCGACGACGAGTCGCTCACGGTGGATTCACTTGATCCCTGAAGTCGCAACGTTCTCCACGAAATACCGCTGGGCCATCACGAACACCAGCATTGGCAACGCCACTGCGATCACGATCCCCGCGAAGATCAAATTGGGACTCTCCACCGACTGCCCGCCGAGCTGCTGCAGCGCGATGGTCAACACCCAGTCAGATTCGTTGGCGGTGTTTATGGCGACGAACGGCCAGACGAAGGAGTTCCACGCGTACAGGAACGAAAACGTCGCCAGGGTTGCGATCGCCGGCCACGACAGCGGCACGAAGATCGTCCAGAGGATCCGCCACCGCTTAGCGCCATCGATGAGAGCCGCCTCCTCGAGGTCCTTGGGGATCGAGATGAAGAATTGACGCATGAGGAATGTGCCGTAGGCGTTGAACAGGAAAGGCCACACGAGCACCCCGAGATGATCGATCCAGTCCAACGCCACCATCAGCTGGAACAGCGGGACGATCACAACGATGAAGGGGATCATGATCGACCCGAGGTAGGCGAAGAAGATGGCGTTGCGTCCGGGGAACTTCAACCGCGCAAAGGCGTACCCACCCATGATCGACGTGAAGAGAATCCCTCCGACGACCAGGGTCGTGACGAGAATCGTGTTGGTCAGCGCCCGGTCGAGACTCCTCCGCTCGAGGACATCCGAGAAGTTCTCGGTACGAGCACTGATCTCCTCTGCCGCCGGGGCTGTCCGGACCACTGCGTAGGTCTCGACGGAGGAATCACTCGGGTCCACGAAGCGCCCGACAACAGTGGTCCGTCTCAGTGCCAACCGTTCGACGGCAGCACCCACTGGGACCTCATAGACCGGGACGTCCTCCCCATCGAGGACGGTGGTGGTACCCGTGTCGGTGGCGAGGTCGATCGGCCATGCAACCTCGTCATCAGGCGAGGCCGGGTCGACGAACACTCCCGCGGGCACACCCGACTCGGCCAGAACGACCGTCCGGTCCAACCCGTCGATCGGGAGGGCGTAGGCGGGGAGCTGCTCGCCGTTCACGTCGATGACCGCCGGCTCTCGGGGCAGGATCTTGGGTGGGTAGCGGAACGTGTCCTCGGGGGTCTTGAGCGCAGACGAAGCCATGTAGATGAAGGGAAACATCATGAGCATCGCCAGCCCGGCCAGGAGGAGATAGACCCCTCCCCGACCGACGATCAACCGGCCGATCCTGCGCCGTCGGTCGCTCCGCTCTCCCACCGTCGTCGATGCGAGACTCATGCGCTCAGGACTCCTTCCTCGCGCTGCGTCCTGAAGTAGACGAGCGTGATGGCGAAGATCAACAGGAACAGGACCCAGCCGATCGCCGACGCATACCCCTGGTTGAAGCGTTCGAACGCGTTCTGGTAGAGGTAGATCACCGGCGTGAGGGTGGCGTTGTTGGGGCCGTTCGGTGACAGCTGAGGGGCGTTCAAGATGAACGGCTCAGAGAAGAGCTGAAGAGCGAGGATGGTGGTGGTGATCACCACGAAAACGGTGGTCGGGGCCAGCATGGGCACCGTGATCTTGCGGAACTTCGCCCACGGCCCCGCCCCATCGATCTCGGCAGCTTCGTACAGCGTTGTGGGCACGCCCTGGAGTCCGGCGAGGAACAGTACCGCGTCGAACCCGAGCGTCTGGAACACGAACACGATCATCATCGACAGCAGAGCGGTCGAAGAGTTCGAGAGCCACTGTGGTTGCGGAGCGGTCAGCTCGACGCCGGGCAACAAGTTGATGAAATCGAAGAGCCGGAGGATCCCGTAGTTGAGGAATCCGACGGTGGCGTTGTAGAGCTGCTTCCAGATGAGAGCGACGCCGACGACGCCGGCCACAGACGGGAGAAAATAGAACGCCCTGAAGACCTTCATCCCGGGCAACTTGGAGTTCAAGAGCACGGCGAGCCCCAACGCCGGGGCCACGGAGAAGGGAACTGCCACGACTCCGAACAGCATGATGTTGCGCAGGGACTTGAGGAAGAACGGGTCGGTCACGAGGTCGACATAGTTCTGAAATCCGATCCAGGTCGCCTGGCGAAGACCATCCCAGTCGGTGAATGAGACGAGCAACGAGAAGATCAGAGGTCCCGCCAAGAACGCGAGGAATCCGATGATGTTGGGCGCCACGAACACCATGCCGTTCATCACTTCGACCTGGTCTTGCGACGAG
Source organism: uncultured bacterium (assembly GCA_963792365.1). Lineage (GTDB taxonomy): Bacteria > Actinomycetota > Acidimicrobiia > Spongiisociales > ZC4RG35 > JAOUGY01. Next base: position 10,087 of record CAWBVW010000003.1, on the reverse strand, counting down.
GAGAAGACCTGGGTCGACTCATCACGCCACAAGAGAATGGCCCACACTGCACCGGCGGCAGCGATGGCAAGCCACACGAGGGCGCCCGGTTGGACGATTCGCTGCGCAAACGTCCAGAGGCCCGGGAAGAGCCCGACCGCGATCAGCAAGAACGCCAGACCGATCCAGATCATCCATCGGGCGGCCAGCCGAAGCGCATGCTCATATCGCGGAAGCTTGGCCGCCCACCCGGAGATGAGCCATCCCACCCCCACCACCACGAGAAACGGAATGCCGTTCGGGAATGTCTCACCGACCGCGTCCAGACCGTTGAAGAGGTTGACCTCCTGCAGCATGAAGAACGCGGCGACGATTGTCAGCAGGAAGTTCAGCGTGAACCCGGAGAGGCGACCTCTATGGCGGCGCCGCTGAATCCATGGAACGGAGAGTGCTGCCAGTGTTGCAACCGCCGCCAGCAACCCCGTTGCCACCCACCGCAGCGTGCCTTCGATCGCGATGCCCGTGCCGGACGCCACGAGCGCGACCAGCAAGGACGCAGCGATCGCGAACAAGACCTGCCACAGAACGAGCGGTAACAGCCAGCGAGGACGGTAGGCATTGGTGAGAGTCCGATTTGCAGCGGTCATGCGCGCCCCTCGGTCGAGTGTGGGGCCGGACGGTCGGTCCGGCCCCACACTGATGGGTCGATCAGCCGGAGAACGCCGACTCGGTCAGCGAGCAGATGTTCGCTGCGAAGTCGTCGACCGACTTGCTTCCAGTGACCACGGCACCGACCTCGGCATCCATGATCGAGACGTAGTCCGGCCAGCTTCCGGCCCACAGCGGGCCTTCGGTGGCAGGGTTCTCGGCCAGACCATCGAGGAACGCCTGATTGTTCTCAGGCGGGGTGAAGGTGAGGAAAGCGTCGAGCGCCTCCTGGCTCACCCTGCTGGGGACGTTGGCCCCGAGGGCTGAGATCTCCGCTTGGGTCTCGGCAGTGGTCAGCGCCTGCACGAGCTGCCAGGCGGCCTCAGGATGCTCGGTGTTGGCGTTGACGACATACGCGCCCCAGAACAACCAGTTCGAAGGACCACCCGGGCCCTCCGGCAGCTTCACGACGTCCCAGTTGAAGTCGACGGTCCGGATGCCCGGCGTCGCCCACCGACCGTTCTGGAACATGCCCAGCGTACCGGCACGGAACGGGGCCTCGGGGTCTTCACCCCATGGCACAACCGAGCCGCCCGAGTAGAGATCGGCCAGGAAGGTCAAACCGGCGACACTTCCCTCGCTGTCCAGCCCACACGCTGCCCTGTCGTCGTTGAAGAAGCCGCCGCCTGCCGCCTCCATCCAATAGCCGTACGGTCCCCACCACGAGCTCTGGCCGTATCCGGTGATGCCACCGCCGAGGGCGGCAATGCCGTCGGTTACCTCGGTGAACTTCTCCCACGTCCACTCTCCGTTGTCGGCGAGTACCCGGGGATCCTCGACGCCGGCTTCGGCGATCAGGTCGAGGTTGAGATACAGAGCAAAGGTCGAGACGTCACGGGGAAGTCCCCACAGCGTCTCACCTGAGTTCCCCGTTTCGGGGTTGAAGGTGAGGTGGAACATCGGCCCTTCGTAGAAATCGCCGTCACTGTGCCCGCTCGCATCTGCAAGCTCACGCAGGTCCAGGATGACGTCGCGAGTGGCAAAGTCGGCGATGTCCGTACCGGGGAGCCAGAACACGTCGGGCGCAGTGCCGGCCGACAACTCTGTCAGCAGGTTCTGTTGGTACCCAGCGGTCTCCTGCCCACCCGGCTCGTAACTCAAGTCGATGCCATCCAACTGACCAGAGAGCTCGTCGGAGATCGAGGCATAGACCCCGGCTTCCTCGTCGTTGTCTGGACGTGTCCGCCAACGGACCGTCACCTCTTCGCCACTCATCGACGACTCGGTGGTCTCTGCCGCCGTCGTCTCGGTTGCGCCTGCAGTGGTGGTCTCGGTGGTGGCAGTGTCGGAGGTGGTCTCGGTGTCTTCCGAGGTATCTCCGTCCCCGCCGCACGCGGCCACGACCAGCGCCAGCACCGCAAGAAGCAGAACCAGCTTTCTCTTCATCTCTTCCTCCCGTTGTTTCTCTGGAGCACGAGCTCCTGTTCAAGCCCGGGTATCGGGCTCTGCGATCTCCACGGCAACGCCCCGGCTCTCGAGCTCGTCGACGACGTGTGGCGGCGCCGACGGGCCGGTGATGAGCTGGTCGATGGCGGCGAGATCGACCACCTTGGCCACGCTGATGTTCCCGAGCTTGGAACCATCGGCCACCACCACGGTCCGTTGGGCGGCGGCGACCATCTTTCGCTTCATCTCGGCTTCTGGCAGGTTGACATTGGTCACACCTGCTTCCGGATGGACCCCGTTGCATCCGATGAACGCAACAGAGACGTGGGTGTTCTCGAAGATGAATCCGGCCATCGGATCCACGAGAGAATGCTGCTTGGGGCGAAGCGTGCCACCGGTCACCACCACGGTGATCCTGGGAATGGCTGGCTCGAGTTCGAGAGCGATGGGAAGGCTCGAAGTGAACACGATCACGTCGACGAGATCCTGTCGGGCCACGATGGCCCGCGCCAAGGCGGTGGTCGACGTCCCCACGTCGAGGATGATGGTCTCTCCGGAGCGGATCGTACCGGCCGCATGTCGGCCGATGCCCGCCTTCTCGCCGGTGGACTCGTCCATGGCCTCTTCGAACGATCGCTCGAGACGGAGTTCGGGCCCACGAACGATCGCTCCGCCGTGCACCCGTTGCAGGTAGCCCTGTTCTGCCAGGTGGGCGAGGTCGGCACGTACCGTCACCTCGGAGATCCCGAAGATCGAGCTGAGATCGGCGACCCTGACGAACTCCCGCTCTCGCACGAGGGTGAGCATTCGATCTCGTCGCAGTTCACCTGGAATGCCCTCCTCCATGAATGGAGCTTACGTTTGTTTACGATTGCTGGTCAAGTCCTTACGGTTAGGGTCCTACGTCCCTTTCACTTTGGTTTGGTAGTGCTTCGCTGCATTGTGGATGGCTCACTCGAGGGCCGCTCCCAGCTCGTACCTGTGGCCAGCGCCACACACTTGTAGGCGCCGTCGTACACCCCTATCTGCTTGTTCTTGACGATCGAGTCGCAGAACATCCCGAGGAGGTCGGGCTCTCTCGTCAACAGATCGATCGCCTGCAGCGTTCGAGGGATCGTTCGAGTCTCGATCGTCCCGTCGCCCAGCTCGGCGGCTCGGATCGCACCCCACGCCTCGTGGCCGCCCACTCGTTCGTTGAAGATCTTGGGAACGGGGTAGAAGGCCAGCTCGCTCGGCTTGGTGATCAGCACGTCCACCACTCGCATGAGGTAGTTGGTCGAGTACACGGCGTGGAAGGTGTTGTCGAACAACAGGACGTGCAGACCCGATGCCTCTCCGTCGCGGATCGCATCGGCCAATTGACGAGCCTCGTCCCACGTCCGGTGAAGCGTGACCATCTCGGTCTTCGAACCCAGCTGGTCTTGGAGCCACGTCCAGTTGTCGGCATGGTCGCCTAGGTTGACGAACAGCGTCGCCTCGCCCCGTTGCACCATTGGAACGGCGTGATCGATGATCGCCTTGAAGAGGTCGCGCTGGGCACCTGCCCCTCCCATGGTCAGCAGGAAACGCCGAGGCTCGCCATTTGCAAGCCGGCGGAGGCGCGCCCCACAATCGGTTTCGATGTTCTCGACCAGCTCGTGGTCCACGTGGTGACCCACGTAGTAGAGCGCATCAGCCGGCGTCGGTGAGAGGATGGCGTCCTTCTCGTCGAAACCGTTCATGACGCGAAAGCCGTAGTAGCCCGACGGCGACTGCACACCGTGTTTGGCACCTTCGGTGAGTTGAAACGCCATTGGCCAGTTGTCGAACATCATGTCGACGACGTTGGACATGCCACCTGCGACGGCACCCATGGCGTTCCACATGTGCGACGTGAGCATGGGCATCTCCGACGGGAACGCTCGATGGAGCGGGCCGAACAGCTCGCTCTTGCGGTAGTCACGGGCGTTTGCCTTGAGGAATCGCCACGGGAACCCGGTCGCCGTGTTGTTGAGAAGCCACCACAGACCGGGCAGGGTCCGGTGTCCGGTGGTCACCGGCTCCCAGACGTACTTGTTGAACAGGGAGCTCCGTTGCGACAGCCGTGAGTACTTCGAGTAGTTGGTATTCCACCAGTTGATGACGTCCGAAGTGATACCTGGGATCGCCAGAAGGTCGAGCCACAGGGGTGTATGGCCCATGGCACGTGCGGCCGATGCCCCGGCCATGGCGATTCGATAGTGCCCGAATCCCATTCGCACGGTTCCGATGAGAACACCGGAGTCCGACCGAATCGGTTCGCCGTCACCATCACGGACCACGTCCTGGAGCCCGAAGACATCGCCGAGGTACGGGTTGGGCCGCAGGCTCAGGTCGTAGCGCTCATCAGGGTCGAAGTCGAACCGTTCGACGAACATGTCCTGCCACTTGGCGGCCCTGTGGGCGTAGGACCTCTTGAGCTCGTTGCCGTAGAGCACGAAACGGTTCCGATCCACGTGATCCTCCATCGTCATGCCGGCACGATGCCAGCTCGAGCAGCGGGGAGACTACCCCCGGGCATGCCAGCGGCAGGCAAGGAGACGGGGCCTTGGGCCATCCGGCCGTGATGTCCGGAGATCGCGAGACACGGTCGGGAGCGTCACCGAGATAGCCTGGTCGCACGGAGGAGCATCCACGTCCCATCGATCACGGACCGCCAAGTCGCACGAAGTCCACACGACACACCAGCCGCATAACCGGAATTCTCTCCGTCGAGCAGGAAGCGGTGGGCGAAGGGGGCCGACACACGCGTGGTCGATCGATCCAGACGTGGGGTTCGAGATAGATCTCGATGAGACGCAGACGCTCGTCGAGCGAGCAGGGTCGAGTCTCCGATGAGACCACCAGGCGAGCAGTCGCGGGACATGTCGGGGCATCGCCTGCGTGAACACACCGCCGACGTGATCGTGGAGTCCTGGGGCCCGACCCTGGCTGCATGCCTGAGCGAGGCATGCATGGGCGTGATCGAGACATATGCCGAGAACCCCCTGCCCCGAGCGACGGTCGAGGTACGCACGACGATCGACAGCGCCGACCTCGAAGCCCTCGAGCAACTCCTCGACGAGCTCATCTACCTTCTGGACACGGAGGATGATGTCCCTGTTGCCTGCCATGTCAGTGACGACGACGCGCTTCTGACAGCCTCGATCGGACTCGCGCCTCGGTCTCGGGTCACGCCTACAGGTTCGGTGCCGAAAGCGATATCCAGATCCGAGATGACACTCGATCGTTCCAACGTCGTCTTCGCCCGCTTCATCGTGGACGTCTGATCGTTGTCAACCCTTGACCACGCCGATCGGAACCAGTCGGGCGACGGCGGTGGCGAGCCCGGCTCGCACGACGGTGTCGACTACGGCGTCGACGTCCTTGTAGGACTCGGGCGCCTCTTCGACCAACCCTCGTGACGATCCCGCCCGGACTTCGATCCCCTGAGCCCTCAGTTGTTCGCGCAGCACTCCGACGTCGATCGACTTCCGGGCCTTCGTGCGACTCATCCGGCGCCCCGCCCCATGACAGGTCGATTGAAACGCCCCACGCCCCCCGCCGGCGCCGTCACCGTCACCGACGAGCACATAGGAGGCGGTTCCCATAGACCCGGGAACCAGCACCGGCTGACCGACGTCGAGCAAGTCCTCCGGCACATCGGGATGGCCCGCGGGAAGAGCCCGAGTCGCTCCTTTGCGGTGCACACACAGCGTCATCGTCCGACCGTCCACGGCATGGCGCTCGATCTTGGCGAGGTTGTGGCTCACGTCATACAGCAGCTCGAGTTCTCCCTCGCCGACGTCGAAAAAGGCCTCACGCACGGCGTGTGTGAGCAACTGGCGATTGGCCCGTCCATAGTTGGCGGCCGCCGCCATGGACGCCATGTATGCCTCTCCCTCCGGGGACCTCACCGGCACGCATGCGAGCTGCCGGTCGGGGACGGTGATACCGTGCCTGCGCATCGCGGTCTCGATGATGCCCAGCTGATCGGTGCACACCTGGTGCCCGAGTCCTCTCGACCCCGTGTGGATCATGACGCACACTCGACCCGGATACAGGCCATATCGTGCGGCAACGCGCTCGTCGAGGACCTCTGCGACGTGTTGCACCTCCACGAAGTGGTTCCCCGACCCGATGCTGCCGAGTTGACGAGCCCCCCGCCGTCGCGCCCTGTCACTCACCACCGAGGCGTCTCCAACCTCGAGTGCACCTCCGTCTTCACATCGCAACAAATCTCGCTCTGTCCCATATCCCTGCGAAACGGCATATCGGGCACCGGAGGCCAACACCCGATCGAGGTCTTGGTCGTTGAGCTCCCACACCGCTCCAGGCCCCATTCCCTTGGGCACATGGCGAGCGATCGCACTCATCAGGGCCGAAGGTGCTCGAATCTCGTCGCGGGTTCGTTCTGAGATCAACAGGCGCACGCCACACGAGATGTCGAAGCCCACGCCACCGGGGGATACGACACCGCCCTCGTCCACGGCTGTGGCGGCCACTCCCCCGATCGGGAAACCGTATCCCCAGTGCACATCGGGCATGGCAAACGACGCTTCGACGATCCCGGGGAGCGTGGCGACGTTGGCGACTTGTTCGATCGAGCGATCGGACATCACATCCGGGAGAAGCTCGTGTGAGGCGAACACGACGCCAGGGACCCGCATGTCTCCCGCCGGGTCGATACGCCAACGCCACGGTGATTCCTGTATCAACTCCATGCGAGCGCGCCCTCCACCTCGATCGTCTTCGGCATCATGCACGGTTCCAGCGGTCGTCGTCGCCTGTCGGTCGTCCGCGAACGGAAGAGCCCGCCGATCGAGACGCCGGGGCCGCTGCGACGGCCCGGTCGGACCGACCCCGATCTCAGATGGGGGCGGTCCAGGCCTCGGATCTTCAGGCTCTTCGGCTCCATCATCGATGGGCCCGTAGAGCGGTGGCCAGTGCCGAACTGCTCTGAATTCGTCGATGGCCGAACACGCCGTCCGACCTAGCCGTCGACCGCGCCATTTGGAGGCCGGCAGGGGACCCGACCACGATGGTCGCGCAGGTCCGCGACGTGACGTTTGGCTCGAACATCGGATAGTCCCGGGTATGTGCCTGGGTGGGTCAGGCGGCCAGATGTTGCCCACCATTGGCCCGCGGCAGCCGACGACTCGACGAAGTGAGCAGCACACCACGTGCACACCTGGCGATCTCGGGACCCATGACCCTGCCACCGGCACCGCCGATACTCGATGATTCCCCATACAGACGGTTGGCAATCGGACGGATCGAGCGGCGACACGATGTGAGGAGGTGTGCCAATGGCTCGATTCGACGGGACGGTGGCACTCATCACTGGAGGTGCCCGCGGCATGGGCGCCTCGCATGTTCGTGGCCTGACGAGCGAAGGTGCTCGGGTGATCATCGGAGATGTGCTCGACGCCGAGGGGAAGGCACTTGCCGATACTCTCGGAGACGCGACTCGCTTCGTACACCTTGACGTGACCAAAGAGCAGAGCTGGGAAGAGGCGATCGCCATGGCCGAGCGTGAGTTCGGCCCGCTGAACCTGTTGGTGAACAACGCCGGCATCATCGAGTATGGCGAGATCGACACGCTCACACCCGAGCAATTCAGGCGCGTGATCGACGTCAACCTGTTCGGACCGTTCCTCGGAATGCACTTCGCCGCCCCGTCAATGCGCACGGCAGGCGGCGGAGCGATCATCAACATCTCGTCCACCGCCGGCATGATGGGGTACGCCCAGATCGGCGCTTATGTCGCATCCAAATGGGGGCTGCGGGGTCTCACCAAGACCGCAGCGATGGAACTCGGCAAGGACGGTATCCGCGTCGTGTCGATCCATCCCGGTCCGATCCGGACCCCGATGACGGGCGAGATGGGAGATGAAATCACGATGGCGCAACCCATCGCTCGGTTCGGCGAACCGGAAGAGGTGACGAAGCTGGTCATGTTCTTGGCGTCAGAGGCCACCTACAGCACAGGATCCGAGTTCATCATCGATGGAGGTGCGCTCCTGGGACCCGTGATGGACCTCGAGGCCCAATAGACCCGTGGCGGCTCTTGGCGAGCCGCTCGTCCGGAGTGAGGGCTGGGGGTCGAGAGTCCCCAGCCCATACTCACGTCGGTATCTGCGGTCGACCGACTCGGCACAAAAGGACCACCTGCCGTGGCCGTGCCAAACCAGGTGTCTCATACTTCGTGAAAGAGAGGTCAAGGAGCCGGGTGGAACGAGTCACCGCAACCAGATCGGCCCTCTTGGAACGACGGGCCCAGTTGGAACTTGCCCAACGCGGGAGAAACCTGCTCGAGGAGAAGCGGGATCAGCTGATGGAGGCTTTCCGCGAGGTCGTCGATGACGTGCTTGCCGGTCAGGAAACGCTCGAGCAAGCCGCCGCCGACGCTCGAACGGCGCTCGCATTTGCCGAAGCCGCCGACGGCCCGAGCATCATCGGAACGGCGGGGATGGCAGGCCGATCCGAAATCGAGCTCGCCGCCAGAACGAACACGATCATGGGTGTCCGGATTGCCGAGATCGAAGCGCCGCCGGTGGGTCGGGCTCGATGCGAACGGGGCTACACCCTTGCCGGTTCCACGCCTCGGGTCGATGCCACAGCGGAGACCTTCGAAGCCGAGCTGGAGCTGATTCTCGAGTTGGCGACGAGAGAAGTCCTACTGCGCCGGCTCGTCGACGAGATCGCAACCACCACCCGTCGCGTCAACGCCCTCGAGTTCGTCGTTGTACCGCGTCTGCGCGCAGAGGCGGCGACCATACAAGCCGTCCTGGATGAGCGAGAACGCCAGGATCGGTTCCGCCTCAAGCGTGTGAAAGAACACCGAGATCGAGGACGACAGTGACCAACGGCTCGCTCGAATCGATTCGCAGGGCGGAGCTCGATGCTGCCCGGCGGGTGGAGGCCGCAGAAGCGGAGGCGAGTGCCCTGGTCGCCGAGGCACACCGGGCAGCCCAGCAACGGGTGGAGCGAGCTCGAGAGGAGGGTGCGGAGCAAGCCGATCGCCGTTTCCGGAAGACGATCGCGGCCGCCCGCACGAAGGCGGCCTCGATCACTCCCGATGATCGTATCGCCGCCGTGATCGCGGCGGTCGAGCCGAGGCTTCCGGCACTAGTCGATTCCATCGTCGAGCTGGTGCTGTCGCCGCCCAGCACCAAGGAAGCATGACGTGCTCATCCCGATGTCGAAGGTGCATGTGATCGGCCATAGGAGGCGCCTCGACGAGACGTTGGCAGCCATCCAGCGTCTCGGAACGGTCCACCTCATCGACGTGACGCAGGATTCTTCCGTGAGGCTGCCTCCTTTGGCGGTCGACGACTCCCACCTCCATGAACTCGAGGACGCCCGCTACCTGACCGCGCGACTCGAATCGTTCCTCGGACTCGCGGGGTTGTCCTCGTCCGAGGGTCGAGACAAGCACGTCGACATCGGCGCGGTTCGACAGGAACTCGACACCGTTGGCCCCGAGATAGAGAGACTGGCTCGGCAGTTGGAGGACCTGGTCATCGAACGAGACACACTCCCGCGCCATCTCGAGGCACTCAGGAAGCTGCTCCCTCTGGTACCGGAGCTGACACGGTTCGACACGTACGACACGATGGCTGTGGTCATCGACGCCCGCCACGCAGGGGCGCTTGGCGATCTGAATGAGCGCATGACCGAACTCCTCGGAGGCAATTTCGAGATCATCTCGGATCGGGTCGACGCCGGCACGGTCGGTGCCGTGGTCGTGTTTCCGGCACGGGCGCTGTCCGAGGTGGAGGCCATCTTCGGGCATCAGCAGGTGAGCCGGCTTCGACTCCCCGTCGAGTACGAGGCCGTTCCGTTTCGTCAGGCAATCACCGGGATGGAGCAAAGGCTACGATCGCTGGACCACGAAATCGCCGATTCGCAAGCTCGCCTGGAAGACTTGGTGAGACCCCATCTCGACTGGCCCGCAGCAGTCGTCCTGTTGAAGTCCCGCCAAGACCAGCTGCACGCCATCCGAAAGCTGGGG
>CAWBVW010000002.1:0-234872 GCA_963792365.1 uncultured bacterium | reverse complement strand
CTCCGGCGTTTGTGCGGAGGCGGACTCGGTCTTGGACCCGTGGGTCGTCTTGTCGGCGATCGCGGTCGCATCCGAGCGAATCGGTTTGGGGCCGCTCGTCCTCAACGCCACCGCCAGGCAGCCCGCACACATCGCGGTCGCCGCCGCCACCCTTCAGGAGCTGTCGTCGGGCCGACTGATGTTGGGAATGGGCGCCGGGGCAGGCGCAGGCCCATACGGAACGGAGCTCGACATGGTCGGAATCCCGCGTCGACCGGCCGCCGAACGCCGGCAGCGAACAGAGGAAGCGGTGGAGGCGATCAGGGGGATGTGGCGGGGAGAGGCGTCACTGGCGGCCGACTACCACCCGCTCCACGATGCTCGCGGCTTTCGCCGGCCGTCCCCCGTCCCGCCCATCATCGTCGGAGCCAACGGTCCAAAGATGGCTGCGCTGGCCGGCCGGATCGCCGAGGGTGTGAACTTTCATTGGTACGAGACCGATCTGGCCGACCTGATCGAGACTTCTCGGCAGGCGAGCGGCGATCGTCCTTTCTCCACCACTGTGGAGGCGCCACTCGACAACCATTGGATGGTCGGGGCGGGCCGGTCATTGCTCACGGACTTGGAGGTCGACCGTGTCATCTATCGATGGAAGGGCGCCATGGGCACCCAGGCGATCGTCGATGCCGCAACCGTGCTCGGACATCGCGGAGCCTGACTCCACACCGCCCGGAAACGCCCTTTCACGCTTCTTCGAACCGGGCGCCGGAGCCTGCAAGGGCGAGAGTGATCCCATTGGGGCCGGTGGTTTGGCGCCCGACGTCGGCGCCCATGGGTATCCGGCCCGCGAGGGTTCGATCGACGCCGTACGACGCTCAACGAAGACCGGGTGATTCCGAGGTCGCCGCGGGTACGGTTCGAGGGGATGCCGCGTCGCGTCATCGCCACGGAGGGAAGAGATGGAACTCAGCGGACCGATCGACAACGGCAAGGTTATCAAGACCTACCGATACCTTCGGATTGGGATGGTGTTGGCGGGCCTGCTTCTGGGTGCTGCGATCTGGATCGAGCGGGCCGCCGTGGACTGCTGGCAAACATCGATCAGCGCGTACTACTACACACCGGTGAGGGCGATATTCGTGGGAGTCCTGATGGCGATCGGGCTGTCGCTCATCGTCGTCAAGGGCAACACGTGGCTCGAAGACGTTCTCCTCAACGTTGCGGGCATGTTTGCCCCGATGGTGGCCATCGTTCCGATCTCCGACGTCGGCCGGTGCTGGTCGGTCGCACCCCGGCCACTCCCGGTCGAAGCCGACGGTGGGTTGGCCGACTGGGTGATCGCGAACATCGACAACAACGTCAAAGCTCTGCTGTTCGCCGGATTTGCGGGTGTGATCGTCACCGCGGTCATCGCCTCGATCGCTGCACGGGATCTCCGTGTCATCACCACGAGAGGGCCACAATCGGTCAGGCTCGGCATGTGGTTGATCCTCGGACTCCTGATCGTCATCGCGCTTGCGTTCTACCGGTGGGACGACTTCGACCGGTGGGCCCATGACATCGCCGCAATCGGCATGTTTGGCTTTTTGGCCGCCGCAGCGTTCGCCAATGCTGCCGAGCGGCGGCGCCTGCCGATACGGACGCGCTATCGATGGCTGTACGGCGGGATCGCAGCTCTGATGGTCGCTGCCGCCATCGTGCTGGTACTCCTGGGTTCGGGATGGGACCACATGTTGCTCGTGCTCGAGACGACCGAGATCACCCTGTTCGTGGCCTTCTGGGTGGTGCAGACCGTCGAGCACTGGAATGAGGTCCCCGGGGATACCGATCGGGGCCGGCACCTCTCGTCAGCCGGCTGAAAGAAGCCCACGCGGAGTCTGGTCAGCCCGAACGTCGGAGGCCTGTCGGATATCGATGCAGGCTCTCGCACCCTTCCGCCGTCACGACGCACAGTTCCCCGGTCTGGACGCCGACGGTCTCATCCGGTGTGATCACGTTCGGCTGGATCACGATTGTCTGGTTCTCCCGGAAGATCCACGGGTCGGCGACCTGGGTCGTCGAACGGGTGCGGAGGCTCGGTGGGAGCAGCCCGATGCCGAATCCGTGGACCAGGCCGTCCCTGATGGTGTAGCCGGAGTCGTCGATGAGGTCCGACGCCGCCCACACGTCTTCATGGGTTGCACCGGGCCTGATGGCGGATCGGACCGATTCGTAGACGGCTTCGGCCACCGAGTGGAGGTCTGCGATCAGCGGTGTGGGTTCGGCATGAACGGTGAACGTGCGAAGGCCCTGACCGGCGTAGCCACCGTGTGAGATCGAGATCTCGCACGACACCACATCGCCCTGTTCGATCCGCCGGGACGAGAGCACCTGGGCCGGCACACATCGGCTCGGCCGGTCCATCGGCGTCGACGCCAGGTAGTAGAACGTCGTCAGGCCACCCCGAGCGAGGTACGCAGCCTCGATCGCCGCCGCGAGCTCGAACTCGCGTATGCCTGGATGAAGAGCCGACTCCAACGCCACCAACGCGTCATCGGTGTAGGCGGCCCCCTGTCGGAGCCATTCGAGTTCCTCGAAGCTCTTGGTCGACCTCAACGCCCGGAACTCGCCGGTCACATCGCGAAAGCTCGCGTCCGGCATCGCCGCTCTCATCTGGTCGTGGTGCTGATACGGCATGAGCCCGACAACCCCGACCGCCGATGCTCGCCTTCGAGTCAACTCCAGCGCAATCGTCTCGCCCGAATCGGTTCCACCCCAGCGGACGTCGTCGAGGTGGCTCACCTCGAGCGCGTTCGGGACGTGGTTGTAGCTCTGTACGAAGAGCGTGGCCGCCTCACCTGGAGACGTCACCACGTAGTTGTCACGCATGCCCAAGAAGGTCGAGAGATAGTGAACGTCGGCCTGCACTGCACGGCCCATCGCCGACCAGCCGAACACGACCAGGGCATCGAGCCCGCGGTCGTCCATGAAACGATCAATCAGTCGTCGGCGACGTTCGTACTCCTCCGGAGAGAAGCGCGGGTATCGGGACTCACCAGCTTGCACGCTCGGGAAGCTAGTCGGAAGCGAGCCAGTGGTACTGCCCGGAGCGTCTCCGTCACACGGCTAGCGTCGATCCGTCATGAGTGACTCCGGCGCCCGGGCGCACCGATTGTCTGGGAGCGACCGGCACGCCCTTTCGGCCGTGGCCGTGCAGTTCTTCGTGAATGGAGCCATGACGGCATCCTTCGCATCACGCCTCCCCGAACTTCGAGACCAGATCGGTGTGGCGGTCTCGAGTTTCGGCGCAATGCTCACGTTCATTGGAGCATTCGGTCTGGTCGGAAGCGCCGCTGCCGGACGCGTGATTCATCGACATGGAACACGACGGGTGATGATGGTCGGCGCCGTCGTGATGTCTGCGACGCTACCGGTCATCGGTATAGCGACGACACCCGCCTTCTGGCTCTTGGGGATGGTCTCCTTCGCCCTGCTCGATGTACTGGTTGACATCTCGATGAACCTGCAGGGGTCGTGGATCAGCGCCCGACGACGCGTTCCCGTGATGAACAGGCTGCACGGGCTCTGGAGCCTCGGAACCGTTGCGGGCGGACTGGTGGCGGCGCAGGCGGCCGGCGGCGGCTTTTCGCTGACGGCCCACCTGTCGATGGTGGCGCTCGCGAGCGCCGGCCTGCTCGTGATCGTCGCTCGCCGACTACTCCGAACCGACGAGCAAGTCCACGCGGACGCTCCGCCGCAGCAGCCCGTGATCCCAACTCGGGGCTCCTCGGCTTTCGTGTTCGCCCTGCTCGCCCTCGCGGGAGCTTTCGCCATCATGGTCGAACAGGTTGGAAGTGACTGGGCTGCTTTCCGCCTCGCCGACGACTTCGGCGCCTCGCCCGGGGTTTCGAGCCTGGGCTACGTCGCCTTCGCCGTCGGCATGGCGATCGCAAGGCTCGGAGGCGACCAGGTCCAAGCAAGGATTGGGCGCCACAATCTGCACAGATTTGCGGTGTCGGCGGCGATCGTCGGGTTGGCCGGGGCCTCCCTCAGCTCGCTGCAATGGTTGGTATTCGTCGGATACTGGCTCTCCGGTGTCGGCGTCGCGACATTCATGCCGAAGCTGTACGACGACGCGGCACGCGCCCCCGGACGACGTGGGGCGGGGCTCGGGGCCATGACGGCTGGAATGCGGATCGGCGGCCTGATCGCGCCGGCGCTCGTGGGCGCACTCGCGGGCACCGGCCTGTCGGTGGGCGACGCAGTCGCGATCGTGACGCTGCCGTGTGCTGTCGGTCTCGCAGCGGTGACGATGATCGGCAAACGGGGGGCGGCGGTTCTGCGGAGCGGCGGGTGACCGCCTTCAGACCGGACCCAGCAACCCGACCGCACTCACTGGGCCGAAGGATCAGTCCTCCAGCCTTCGAAGCGTGGTGGCGTGAACGTCAGATCCGATCTGAATGCCGGCGCGACACGCGACGCCGACCGTGACCGCAAGACCGAGCACCAACAAGATCGGTGCACCGATGACTACGCCGGCAATCCCGGTCGAGGGTCCGACGACAGTGGCGAAGCGAATTGGGATATCGACCTCCAGCCTCCGCCGCGCCGCCGACCTCAACGCCCACCTGAGCAGGATCGATGCCGCCCCCAGCCATCGGATCAGCTCGAGCTCCCAGGTCTCGGTTCCGGCGGGGGTCAGCAGAACGGACGGACCGGCTACAAGGACGATCCCCACCGGTAGCAGCGCTCGCTCGAAGCTCGACACTCGACGTCCCGTGTTGAGAGCCAATCATCGTACCGGTCGATCGAGTCTCTCGCGACGGTACGGTGGGGACAGGTCATTGGGTCGTTGCAGCCAGGACCCCTTCGAGAGGCCGAGGCGCCTGGTCCAAGGGGATCGACGAGGTGAGCAGACGCGAGTAACGAAGGTGACGGCCGGCACCGGCTCGCAACCATCGGTGCAGTTGCGCTTCGAATTCTCGTCCGCGCCAGGATGGCTGCTGCTGGAGGGTTCGGAACGACCCGAGATCGCCTTGAGATTCGAGAAGGAGTTCGATCGTCGCCCGACCAGAGGCCCGAATCAGTTCCTGTTCGAGGTCGTCGACACACACGAAGAATCCGAGTTGCCCCATCTCTCGCCGGCTCTGCGGGGCACCGAGGCCCTGAGCCACCAGACCACGCCGAAAGAGCCATTCTTCGCCGGCGTCGCACATCCCCGTGATCCGAAGGTCCTGTCCTCGCGGGCCGAGTTCGCCGAGAACGCGAGATATGGCCTGGGCCCCTCCGATCGGGACGATCACGATCCGCTCTGCCGCAAGATCTCTCCCCTGACGCCCGGCCAGCGTTTCGAGTGCCATCTGGTCGCTGATCCCCTCGACCAACACGACCGACCGGGCGGCCTTCGCCCTGGAAAGGGCGGCGACGGCGGCCTCGATCGGAGCGTCGGGTCCACGTGGGTAGCCATGGAGAGCTTCGAGAGTCAGCCGGCGACGCTGCGCAGAGTCCACGAGGTATAGGGTCGCATGGCCGGACGAGAACTGCCGGCCGGTTCCCAAAACGGTGCACGGGCCGGGCACCGCCGGCGCGGCCGCAACCCCCCGACTTGGTCGGGAATCCGCCGGACTCCACGCGGGGAAAATATACCCCGCAAACGTTTGCACGGCCCTGTTCGGCAGGCATAGGATGCGTCGCGTCGGCACGGCGGAACACCCAGGAGATCGATGGGACGGATACTGATACGGAGCGGTTGCGTCCTGACGCTGGGGGCAAAGATCCCGAACCAGCCCGTGGCCGACGTGCTCATCGAAGAGGGCAGGATCGCCGAGATCGGTTCGGGATTGCGGGCTCGAGACGCCGAGGTCATCGACGCGACCAACGCCATCGTGATGCCGGGATTCGTCGACGCCCATCGGCACACCTACACGTCGCTGTTTCGCAATCTCGGCTCCACGGCCGAGTCGACCGAAGTGACCTACTTCCAACCCGAGGACATCTACGCCGGCACTCTCGTCGGGTTGCTCGGAGCACTGGAAGCTGGCATGACAACGGTTGTCGACTGGGCCCCGTACACCGACGGCGCCTCCGTCGAAGCCGCGCTCCAAGCACACGTCGATGCCGGGCTCAGGACCGTGTTCGTGAACCCTGAGCCTGCGCCCAACCACGCCGTCCTGGGCCAATACACCACCCTGGCCCTCGCATCACCGGACCTGCGGCGGGGCATGACGGACGATGTGATCCGACGTTGGACCGCTGCGCGGCAGTCGGGAATGCGGGTACACGCTCATGCCGGACTCGACCCGTCCGACGCCGGCATCGTGTCGGAGATCGCCGACAAGGGTGCGCTCGGTGCCGACGTCACGCTCGTACACGGCTCCCACCTCGGCGAGGCCGACCTCGATGCGATCGCCGAGCACAAGTCGTCGGTGGTCGTGGCTCCGTCGAGTGAGATGGCGGGCGGCCTGGGCGCTCCACCACTTCAGAAGTTCCTCGATCGGAAGATCCTGCCCGGGTTGGGAGTCGACGACGAGCGGCTGGCCCCAGGCGACATGTTGGCGCAGATGCGGGCTGCCAACTCGATCCAACACGCCGCCTACTTCGACCTCAAGCTCGCCGGGAAAGCAGGTCTTCCCAATCTCCTCACCACAAGAGACGTGATCCGCTACGCCACCATCGAAGGAGCGAAAGCGGTCGGTCTCGGCGACAAGACGGGTTCGCTGGAACCGGGCAAACAGGCCGATGTGATCGTCCTCCGGACGGATCGCCCCAACATCTACCCCATCAACGACCCCATCGGAGCGGTGGTCTGGGGGGTCGACACATCCAACGTCGACTGGGTGATCGTGGCCGGGCGCGCCGTCATGCGAGAGGGCCGGCTCGAGGCCGATGTGGAACGGGTGCGGGGCCTGGCCGCGGCCGCCCGCGACAGGGTGATGGCCTCTGCAGGACTTGGCGCGGAGCGGGGAGAAACCGCATGACCGCAACGACGCCAACCACCAAGGCTCCATCCTCGGCTGTCACCGCGTTCGTGGTGGGTTCGCGGTACATGCCCGTGTACCTGGCGCTGGCGGTCCTCGTGGTCGTGGCATCGATCTGGGCACCGGAGACACTTCAGAAGTCCGGCCTCACCGCCATCGCCCTGTTCGGGACCTTCCTCGCCATCACCGCCCTAGGCCAGATGCTGGTCATCATGACGGGCGGGATCGATTTGAGTGTTCCCGGGACCTTCACGCTCGGCGCCATCGTGTTGGTGGGAGTCGGCCAGCAGTCCGATGATCGGATCTGGTTTGCGATCTTCACGGCCTTGGGGTTCGCAGCGCTGGTCGGACTGGTCAACGGCCTCCTCATCGGCGGACTCAAGTTCAACGCGCTCATCGTGACGTTGGCCGCCGGTCAAATCGTCACAGGCCTCGTGAACCGCTACCACAAGACCTTCGCCATCCAGAGTTCGGTGCCCGCCGGGCTCCCCGAATGGCTCAACGTCAGGTTTCTGGGGGTCTCCAGGATCTTCTGGACCGGCGTCGTACTGACGATTCTGCTCATCATCGGGTTTCGTCGTACGACCGTGGGTCGGCGATTCCAGGCGGTCGGAGCCAACCCGGTTGCTGCCCATGTCAACGGGCTCAGGGTCAACGTGAACCAGATCGCCGCCTATGTCGTGGCTGCCATGCTCTATGCCGTGGCCGGCGTGCTGATCGCCGCCCTCCTTCGAAACCCGGGGGTCACGATCGGGGCGCCGTACCTCTTGGGTCCGATCGCAGCGGTCGTCATCGGCGGCGCCTCGCTCACCGGTGGACTCGCCAGCCCTCTCTCCACCTGGGCCGCAGCCTTCTTTCTTGCGGGCCTGAACCAGATGATGCGGGTGATGGGTCTTCCCACTGCTCTCCAGTTCGTGGTGTTCGGAGCAGTCATCATTGGGGGGATGCTGGTATCGGGAGATCGGATCATCAAGACCGTTGAACGGCTACTTCGAGAACGAAGGAGCGGTCGACGCCGATCACCGCAGTCTCCGGCGACAAGGCCGGACGGTTGAGAAAGGACATCCCCTACGAGCAACGGATCGACCACAGCCACATCGAGACAGACCGGGCACACGCCCAACCGGGAGAAGACATGAAACGGATCAGAATCATTGCCATATGGGCCGTGTTGGCGATCGTGATCGCCGCTTGTAGCGGCGCCTCGACCTCTGACACGACGGCAGGCGGAGAGGAAGAGACACCCACGACGGCCGCCGCCACGCCGGACACTACCGAGGCGAGCACGCCGGATACCACCGAGGGTTCGACCGATACCACGGCCGGCGGCGACGACATGCTCGGCCAGTACGGCGAGAGCCGCGACGCCGATCCGGCTCTGCTCGAGAAGGCCATGGGCCCGATCGCCGCACCCGAAGGCGATCCGGCATGGGACATCATCCTGGCGGCCGTGGCGAGGGCAGACCAGGACCTCGACCAGGCCACCATCGACAAGGCGCTCGAATGCTGGAACACGCCGGAATGCGACACCGGAACCGGCGGAGAGCTCACGATGGGCTTTGCCGACGGCGGTGGACACCTCAACGTGTGGCGTGGCGTCACCCACATGGAGGCGATTCTCCAGGCGTTGACCTACCCAGAGATCGGCAAGATCATCTCGACCGAGGCGCTGTGGGATCAAGATCCCAACGTGGCGGCCAACGACATCCGATTCCTCGTCCAGAGCGGCGCCGACTTCATCACGGGGTATCCCGATGCCGGGGTGGCGATCGGGGATGCGATCAAGGAGGCGACAGCCGCCGGAGTTCCCTACATCCCATGGTCAGCCGGTTGGGTCGGCCTTCCCGGACAGGACGGAGCGCTCGTACCCGGTGAGGACTACCTGACCGTCGTCGGCGAGAACCTGTGCGCTCTCGGTGAGAGCATGGCGGAGATCCTCAACGAGAACGTCGGAGAAGGCAAGGTCGGTGTGCTCGGTGGCACACCCGGCAACGCCCTGTCGCTCGGTTGGCAGCAGTGCCTCGTCCCGGCGCTGAATGACGGCATCCAGGTCGTCGGCCCTGCCGACACCTTCTGGGTCAACGACATCGCGCTGCAGACGGTGCTCGGATGGCTGTCCACCGATCCCGACATCAAGGGATACGCCTACGAGTACTCGGATGGCATGAACACGGCCCTCCAGGCATATGACCAGCTGGGGATTCCGGTCGAGAATCTGACGCTGTCGATGCGGACCGACGAGATGACCCTGTTCTGTGATTGGGTCGCCCGCGGCGAGCCGGAGTCGTACAACATCTTCTATACCGCAGGTGGGAACTTCCAGTCGCGGGTGGCCGTCACGGCGGCGATGATGTACCTGAAGGGAGCCGAGATCCCGACGCAGATCGACGTTCCTCACGTGGAGCGCCAGGTGACCGCGGCCGACTGTGACCCGGACGCTCCCACGCCGACGGTCTCCGGGACGTCACTGGTGCCGGGCGCCGTGCTCACCGCCATGTTCGGAAGCTGATGGACGACGGCACTTCCGCAGGGGCGTCGACGCCCGACGGACTCGTCCTCGAACTGCGCGGGGTCTCCCGCCAGTTCGGGGCGGTCCGTGCGTTGAGCAACGTCGACTTCGACTGTCGCGCCGGCGAGGTTCACGCCCTCGTAGGGGAGAACGGCTCCGGCAAGTCGACGCTCCTCGGAATTGCCAGCGGCTTCGTCGAGCCGTCACTCGGCGAGATCTTCATCGGAGGGAAGCGCCTCCGGACCGACTCGCCGGCACTGGCACGAAAGCTGGGCCTGGCGATGGCGTACCAGGACCTGTCGCTCGTCCAGGCGGAGCCGGTCAAGAACAATCTCTTCTTGGCCGCTCCGCCGGACAAGCGTCCCCCCTACTGGAACCGGAAACGCTGGGCCCGGAAACTGCTCGGCGAGTTCGACCTTGACTTGGAGCTCTTCCCGGATGCTCCGGCCGGGACCCTGACGCTGGCCGAGCGTCAACTGTTCGAGGTGGCGACGGCGCTCGTGTCGGATCCCAAGGTGCTTCTGCTCGACGAGCCCACCACCGCCCTCGGACCGGACGAGGTCGAAGACCTTCACCGGGTGGTGTCGGCGTGTCGGGATCGCGGCATGGGCGTGGTCTATGTGAGCCATCGCCTCCCCGAGGTCCTCGAGATCGCCGACCGGATCACGGTGCTGCGCGACGGAAAGGCACGAGGCACGTTCGACGCCGAGAAGACGACGGAACACGAACTCGTGGATTTGATCGTCGGACGGTCCTTCGAGGGAGCCTTTCCCGAGGCGACGATCCCCGACGAGGCCCGGCGAGAGGTTCTCGTCGTCGATGCGCTCCAGGGTCAGTCGTTTGGACCCGTGAGCTTCACGCTCGAGAGCGGAGAGGTCGTGGGCGTCGCCGGTGCCGAGGGCAACGGCCAACCCCAACTGTTCGACACGTTGTCGGGTCGAACCCCACCTCGCGCCGGTCGGGTCACCTGCGACGGCACGGAGCTCTCGCTCGTGTCGACGCACGAGGCCATCAAGGCCGGGGTCATGATGCTGCCCGGGGATCGCAAACGTGAGGCACTCATGACCGTCCTCGGGGTGAGGGTCAATGCCACGATCCAGTCGATCCGTCAGTTCAGCGTTCTCAACTTCCTCCGCCGCGGCGCCGAGCGCAAGACGGTCCAAAGGCTCGTCGAGGAGCTCGAGATCCGCACCCCATCGCTCGAGCAGCCGGTCGAATTCCTGTCGGGAGGGAATCAACAGAAGGTCGTGGTCGCCCGCACCTTCGTCAAGCAGCCGGCTGTGATCCTGGCCTACGAACCGACCCAGGGTGTCGACGTCGGCTCGCGATTCGACATCTACAAAGCGCTCCGAGCCCGCTCCAACGATGGGGCAGCGGTGCTGGTGAAGTCGAGCGACCCGCTCGAGCTCACAGGACTGTGCGACCGCGTGTTGGTGTTGTCGCGTGGACAGATCATCGAAGAGATACCCGGCGACGAGTTGTCGGAGGTTCGCATCGTCGAGGCCATCGTTCGCGGTCCTGGCCTATCGAAGGCCGGCCGCTCCCCGTTCGGTGTGGCAATGCCGAAGGCCCCCACCGGAGGCGGCGACGGATGACCAGCGAGTACGCCGCCAAGAGCGCGGTGGATCGAGCGCGTCAACTCGTCCGGATGGTGATCCGGAACGCCCGAGACAAGAACAAGTGGCGCAAGGTCGTCAAGGTACGGCTGTGGATGCCCATCGCCCTCCAACTCGCTCTGATCGGCGTCGTGATCTGGTACACGAGTACCCGGTCGGACGGCTTCCTCAATGCGGCCAACGTCACGACCGTGCTTGCGATCGCCATCCCGTTGGCGATCGCCGCCATCGCCCAGACCCATGCGCTGCTCGTCGGGTACCTCGACCTGTCGGTTGGCGCCATGATCAGCCTGGGGGTGGTGATTGCGTCGTATCTCATCGTCCCCTCATCGTCGGGCAGCGACATCGCGGTCGGGGTCGGGGCGATCATTGTGAGCGGCGCTGCCCTCGGGCTTGTCAACGCGGCTCTGGTGCGCGGGGTCAAGATCCCATCCATCATCGCCACGCTCGCCACGTTGAGCATTCTCGACGGGCTCTCATTGACGCTCCGAGAGACGCCGAGCGGAACCATCGACCCGGTGTTCGTCGACTGGCTCAAAGCGAGCATCGGTCCCGTGCCGGTCGCGTTCGTCGGCGTCGCGGTGGTGGCGGTCGCCCTCGACTACTGGCTCCATGCCAGCCGGTCGGGTCTCATCGTCCGATCCACCGGCTACGACGAGCGCTCGGCCAAGCGAAGCGGGGTACGCACCAACTGGATCCGCGTCCGGGCACTCCTGATCTCGGCGATTCTGGCGGCGATCGCCTCCTTCTACGTCATGTCCCGTTCCCCTGTTGGCAACGCCCAGATCGGGTCGAGCTACGCGCTCAACAGCATCACCGCCGCCGTGCTGGGTGGGGCATCGCTCGCCGGAGGAAGGGCGACGTTCATCGGCACGACGATCGCCTCAGTGCTGCTGGCGCTGATCATCACTGCCCTTCCCTTCCTGGGGCTGACCCCCGATCACGGCCTCATGATCATCGGCGTCCTGGTGCTGTTGGGAATCGTCCTCTTCCAGGTGGGCGACATCAAGGAGCTCGTGAAGCGGAACTTCCGTCGAGCCAGGCGTCTGGTGCTCGGGGCCAACATCGCCGACCAGGCCGACATCCCCGATCTGTACCCGGAAGGCACCGACTTCCGGGTCGTGCCAACGGGTCGGAAGCTCATCAAGGGTGGCACCGTGCTGTCGATGGATCCGCAGGTCGGCGATCATGCAGACGGCGACGTGCTGATCGAGAACGACCGGATCGTCGAAGTGGGACCTGGATTGACGGCCGAGGGCGCCGAGGTGATCGACGCAACCGGCATGATCGTGATCCCTGGATTCGTCGACACCCACCGACACATCTGGGAGGGCATCCTCCGCAACATCGGTACCGACATCCCCCTCGAAGGCCGCGTGTCCTACATCTCGTTCGTCCTGCGCACCCTCGCACCGGCGTATCGCCCCGAGGACGTCTACGCAGGAAACATGATCTCGGCGATCGGCGCCATCGACGCCGGGGTGACGACCCTCCTCGACTGGTCGCACATCCAGAGCTCTCCCGCCCACACCGAGGCCGGCATCCAAGCGCTGGAGGACAGCGGGCTGCGTGCGGTCTTCGGATACGGCTTCCCTTGGTGGGGCAAATGGGAGGAGCGCCAGCCGAGCTGGTTCGTACGGGCCGCAAGCGAGCACTTCTCCTCGAAGGATCAGATGCTCACCCTCGCACTCGCTGCGCCCGGCCCCGAGTTCACCGACTTCGAAGTCGCACGCGACCATTGGAAACTCGCTCGTGAGGCCGACGCCCGACTATCCGTTCACGTGGGCGTCGGAACTTACGGCCTCGACAAGAAGGTGCAACGGTTTGGCGAGGCCGGTCTGCTCGGCTCCGACACCACCTACATCCACTGCACCAGTCTCAACGACACCGAGATCCAGATGATCGTCGACACCGGCGGCACGGTCACGCTTGCCTTCCCGGTCGAGATGATGATGGGTCATGGACTTCCGCCAGTGCAGAAGTTCCTGGATCGGGGCCTCTCCCCCAGCCTCAGTGTCGATGTCGAGACCAACGTTCCGAGCGACATGTTCAACCAGATGAGATCAGCCCTCGCCCTCCAACGAGCGGTTGCCTCGTCCCAGGACAGACCGGCGGTCTCGGCTCGTGACGTTCTCGCCTGGGCGACACGGGAAGGAGCCAAGGCGAATGGGCTGGAGTCGAAAGTCGGAACGCTGACACCGGGCAAACGGGCAGACCTGACGATCCTTCGGACCAACCGTCTGAATGTGAGCCCGCTCAACGACCCCTACGCCGCCGTGGTGACGGGGATGGACACCGGCAATGTCGATACGGTTCTCATCAATGGCCGTCTCATGAAGCAGGGCGGCCGGGTTCTTCACATCGATTGGGAAGCCACGAAGCGAATGGTCGACCAATCCCGGAGCTACGTCCTCGAGAAATCCGGCTTCAAACTGCCAAAGATCTGACTACATGCCTTCGAGCGCCTGGTTGAGATCGGCGATCAGGTCGTCCGGATGCTCCACGCCGACGGAGATGCGTACGAGTGATTCGGTGACGCCGGTTCGTTGTTTCTCGTCGAGAGGCACGCCCGCATGCGTCATGGTGGCAGGATGCTCGGCGAGTGATTCGGTGCCGCCGAGGCTCACGGCGAGCTTCACGAGCTTGAGTCCATTCAGGAAGCGAAAAGCCTCCGCCTCCCCTCCGTCCACCTCGAACGAGATCATTGCGCCCGGCCCAAGACACTGACGCCGGTAGATCGCGTATTGCGGGTCCGACGCCACCAGCAGATCCAGGAACCGGACGCGCTCGACCTTCGGGTGTTCATCGAGAAACCGGGCCAGCTTGGCGGCGCTCTCCGTTTGCCGTGACATGCGCATGTGAAGCGTCTCGAGGCTTCGCATCAGCAACCATCCGGTCCAGGGGTCGGCCATGGTGCCGAGGTAGGTCCTCATGGCTGCCACCGGTTTGACGTGAGCCTCCGAACCGATGACCGCCCCTGCGACCAGATCCGAGTGACCCCCGATGTACTTGGTCGCCGAGTAGAGCACGAGGTCAGCTCCATGGCGGAGGGGGTGCTGCCACAGCGGGCCGAGGAACGTGTTGTCGACGGCGAACAGGGGACGGCCCCGCTCGTCGGTGCGCCCTTCGGCGATGTCGGCGCACATGCGGATGTCGATGAGGTCGTTGGTGGGGTTGGCGGGTGTCTCGATCAGAATCATGCCGAGTCGTCCGAGTGGCGCCCGTTCGTCGATGCGGGCTTCGATCTCCTCCCTCGCCATGCCCGCCCTGAACGGTACCGAGGTCACGCCAAACTCTGGCAACGTCTCTCCGACGAGATGGGTGGTGCCGCCATACAGCGGCTCCGAATGGAGCAGCACATCCCCCGGCCGGAGGTACGTGAGCAGCGTGGTCGCGATCGCAGCCATCCCGGACGCGAACACAAGACCCATGTCTGCGTCCTCCCAGAGACACAACCGGTCTTCGAGAATCTCCAGATCCGGGTTGTTGAGCCGGGAGTAGATCATGCCCTGTTGCTCCCCGGGCTCCGGCTCGGCTTGACCCGTGGCGAGGGCGAAGAACCGCTTGCCCTGCTCTGCGCTCTCGAAGACGAACGTGGATGTCTGGAAGATCGGTGACTTGATCGCCCCCTCTGACCACTCCGGGCGATATCCGTAGCCCATCGAGAGAGATTCGGGCTCGAGCCGATGTCCGGCAATCACCTCTTCACGACGCTTTCGCATTGCCACCTCCGAAGGTCACTCGGCCCAAGGGACGACGTGCCGACGCATGAACGGCCCTTCATGATCCAAGTTATAGAATCAACGCCGGATTGCAACGAAGTTCGACCGTTGTTCGAAACGAGGGCTCAGATGTACGATCTCGACCGCACAGACCGCGAGCTGATCGCCCTTCTGACGCAGGATGCGCGCCGATCGAACAAGGAACTGGCTGCGGCAGTGGGCATCGCGGCTTCGACCTGCTCCGAGCGGCTCCGTCGGTTGCAGAGCCTCGGCGTCTTCCGAGGATTTCACGCCGATGTCGACCCACGGGCGTTGGGCATCGGACTCCAGGCCATGATCGCGGTCCGGCTTCGCCGCCACGGCGCAAACGACGTCGAGGTGTTCCGGGCCAGGGCCCTTGCCCTCGACGAGGTGATCGGCGTGTCCCACGTCACCGGTGGCAATGACTTCCTCGTGCACGTGGTCGTACGCGGCGCCGATCATCTCCGCGATCTGGCGGTGAGCTCGTTCACCTCGTGGCCGGAGGTGGCCCACATCGAGACGTCCCTCATCTTCGAACACGTCGCCAAACCCGGTCTGCCCGATCTCACATCGGCACGACCCGAGTCCGCCAGGACCGCGCGCTCCAGGCCGTAGCGGTCCTCCACACGACTCGGAGATCGTCTCGACCGTCACCCCACCGGACGGTCGCCGACCCGATGCGAATCCGGGCTGGTAGCGTCGCTGCGCCGTGTCCGATCGTATCTCGACCGAGTTCAACCGTCGGTTCGCCTGCGACCCAGCTGTCGAGACTCGTGCGCCAGGTCGCGTCAACCTCATGGGCGACCACACCGACTACTCGAACTTGCCGGTGCTTCCGATTGCGATCCAGTACGGCGTCGATGTGGCCGGGGCCCACCGATCCGACCGGCTCGTTGTCGCCCACTCGCTCGTCACATCAAGCACTGCGGAGGTCTCGCTCGACTCGCTGCAGGATGAGCAAGAGGATTGGGGACGGTATCTGCGTGGGGCACTCCTGGTCCTGGCCGATCGGAAGCCAGACCGAGGCGCATCTCTTCTCATCGACGGGGATCTCCCGACGACCGGCGGACTGAGCTCGTCCTCAGCGCTGACGGTTGGATTGTCGTGCACGCTCAACGAGGTGTGGGACCTCGGGTTGTCCCTGCGCGAGATCGTCGACCGTTCGATCGTGGCGGAGCGTCATGTCGGAGTCGAGAGCGGGGGTATGGACCAGACGGTCATCGCATTCGCCCAACCGGGGCACGCGCTTCGGATCGGATTCGAGCCCAACTCCCTGACCCACGTCCCGATCCCTCCCGAGCTCAAGCTCGTGGCCGGGTACTCAGGAGAGTCGGCCCCCAAAGGCGGCAGTGCTCGGGACTTCTACAACCGCTCGGTCGTGGCCGGCCGGGCAGCCACGCTGTTGCTCGCACACATGGCAGAGCGTGAGGTCCCGGCACCTCTCGTGCTCGCCTCGATGACGGACATGACGTCCGATGCCCTGGCCGAGCTGCCGTCCGAGATGACCGCCGGACGGGCGGCCGCCCGCAGTGGGTACCCGGTTGCGGACCTGGTCTCGCTCACAAACGGCGTCTTTCCCGAAGACATGGACCTCCCGGTTCGAGCAGTGGCGACCCATGTGCTGTCGGAGGCGACCAGGGTGGATCAAGCGGTGGCGGCCCTAAATGCGGGCGACGGAGTGGCCGTCGGTCGAATCTTCGACGAATCCCATGCCAGCCTCGAGCGATTCGGATCGGTGACCCCCGGATTGACGATGGTGTGCAAGGCGGCTCGTGGCGCCGGCGCCTGGGGCGCCCGAGTCACCGGTGCCGGCTTCGGAGGCTGGGCCGTGGCCGTGTGCCCGCCCGCGGTAGTCACAGAAGTGCGGTCTGCGATGATTGCCGCCACCGGCGGCCCGTCGTTCGAGGTCGTCGCATCAGGCGGTCTCGGGTGATTGGCCGGGCAGTGGTGCTCGCTGCAGGTCGAGGCCGTCGCCTGGCTCCCCTCACCGATCTGACACCGAAGCCACTGATCGACGTTGCAGGAGTGGCGCTGATCGACCGGGTCATTTCGTCGCTGGCGTGTGCCGGGATCACCGAGGTCTGCGTTGTGGTGGGTCACCTCGCCGACGAGGTGGAACGCCACCTCCGTTCCAGGTGCAACGTGCCCTTTGAAATCGTCCACCAACCCGAGCCGCTCGGGACGGGCGACGCCGTGCGGATCGCCAGACCCTGGTTGGGCGATCAGCCGTTCTTTCTCACATGGGGTGACGTGATCACAGGATGCAGCGACTACACGCTCGTGGTGGATGGGCATCGCCCGGCCTCGGCAGCGACGCTCGGAGTGATCGAACTGGATGACCTGTCTTCGGGGGCGGCGGTCGTGCTGGATGGGCAGGAGCGAGTGACAAAGATCGTCGAGAAGCCGACCGGTGTTCCCCCCAGCAATCTCAACAACGCCGGGCTCATGGTCCTCACCTCCGAGGTATGGCCCCATGTGGCGAAGCTACGGCCATCTACCCGGGGTGAGCTCGAGTTCACCGACGCGCTTGCGTCGATGCTCGCAGCCGGCGCGGAGATGCAGGGTGTCGTGTTGGATGGGCCGTGGTTCGATGTGGGGACTCCAGAGAGTCTGCTCGCCGCCCGACGCCAGTTCTGGCGCGACTGTTGAGTCCCCCGCCGTCAGCGGCCTCCGCATCGGACGTGACACCCGATCGCCTGCGCGGTCAGCGATCTCAGGCTTCACGCCGACGACCCATGAACAGGATTCTCTCGCCCCTCACCTCGACGCCCACGTCGCCTAGCCCGGCGTCCTCGATCCGTCTCCCCAAGCCCGCAGGGTCGAGCGGAACAAAGACATCCCCGACGTGCAACCGCCTTCGATCGGCGGTGTCGATGCTGTCGGAGCCCACGAGAAATCCACCAGGGAGCAGAACCCGATGCGCCTCTCGCAGCACCAGGTCTTGCAGCTCGATCCGTGGGACGTGGTGCAGCATCGTGAACACGGCCACCGTATCGAATGTGTCCGATGGGAATGGCAATGCCGTCGCATCTGCCCGAACCACCTCAACCGAGCGCAGACGTTGCCGGAGAGAACCGGCGAGAGCGGCGTCCAACTCGACACAGGTGAGACGGCGGGCGCGGGGCTCGAGCACGTCTGTGGTGAGTCCCGGCCCCGGGCCCAACTCGAGAACGTGATCGCCGATGGCGCCGGAACCGAACACCCAGGGCATCAACTCCTCGGCCACGACCTTCGCCCAGGCGGCGCCGGCGCAGTATTCCAGGTGGGCTGCGTTCATCGTCGAACGCTACCCGCTCGCAACCGGCGAGACCTCGACCCGGGTTTCTGCTGCCGAATCAGGGCCGCGGAGCCATGGCCATTGCATCGGTGGCGGCGCTAGCCGGGCGCAGATGCGGACCGATACTCGATCCGGTTGCAGTCTGGGTCGTGAACGTCGAGAACCAACGCATCGAATCGCGTCGACGACGGCCCTGGATCCGCTCCACGACCGACCAAGCGCGCTCTGATGTCCTCCAGGTCGGAAACCTCGAGGCTGAAGGTGACGCCGGTGCCGCCCATTGCGCCGACCGAGGCCCGCGATGCGTCTGCGATGCTCACGTGGGCATCTGGTCCCAAACCGAATTCGACGAACCAGTCGTTTCCGAAGGTCTCGGTCAGTCCGAGGCGGTCTCTGTAGAACGCAACCGTGTCCGACCACGACCTGCAGTACAGGATGAGGTTGGTGGATCGGGGGAACACCACGGCTAGGCGTTCGAGCTGGCGCGTGCCGCAATGGCGGCAAATCCCCGCCTCCGGAGCATCATCGACGAATCGACCACATTCGAGACACACATGCGAGAGGAAGCACGCCGGAGCGCCCATTCTGGCGGAGGCCAGCCAGACCTGCACGGCACCGGGAGACCAGCGGGTCCCGGCGACCGTTGCGGCGGCTGGAGCAGACGGGAACCAGCCAGCTCCCGGCACCAGTCTCGCCGACACTGCAACCCTGGTCGACTCGCATTAGGTTCGGATGCATGTTGCGGCGCGGGTTGGGCAGACTCATGGTGGCAAGTCTCGTCGTCACGGGCTGCGCGGGCAGCGGCACCGCAGAGACCGTCGCGACGGAGCGGCCCATCGACTCGACCACCGACAACCCCGTGCCTGGGTCGTCCTCGGAGACCCCACCGGCGACCGACGCCCCGTTGGTCTTCGACTCGGTCGAGTTCCGGGGAGACCTGCCCCGCACCGTCGGTTACAAGGGGCTCGAGTGGAGCGTCACCGGTGCTCGCGTCAGCAACCAAGACCACGGTCCGATCGCGGAGGTGGGCGATCCGACCGACGACTACTCGGTCACCGTCGACGTGGAAGTGGCTTCCCGCTTCGCCGAGACCCTCGTGAGGTTCGACTTGGCTCACCTGTTCGGCCTGGACCTCGGCAATGGCGACATCGTGGAGCCGATGAGCAGGGTCGAGACCGACCTCTCCCCGAACGACAGTGTTGGTCCGGGTGGATCCGGATCCATTGCCGTCCACTTCCCCGCCGATGTGTCCACCGACCTGTCCGATGCGAGCCTCATCATCGGGGAGCCAGGCCTGCGCACGACGACCGTGCCATTGGCCGGCCCCGTCCCTGACCACGGGTACCCGGTGGAACTGGCCGTCGAGGTGACCGAAGACATCGTGCTCGAGGCGGGGTGCTTCACCGATCCTGCCCGACTCGAGATCCTTGGCGGACGCCTCGACATCGATGTCACCGTCGACGAGGACGACGTGTTGAACGTAGACCCGGATACGGGGGTCGTGACCCCGGTCCCGCGCCGGGCACCGATCGGATCGAGGTTCGTGGAACTCGACATCCGCATCAGCACCGAGGCGGCGGGAGCATGCGGCGGGTCCCTGGTGACCGCCGACGACTTCTTGATCGAGGTCGACGGAGCGCTGCGTTCCCACGATTGGGATCGGGGCATCTTCGCCTCCGAGGCCCTCAAGTCGGGCCAGGCGATCGAATTCGGTGTCGGGTATACGATCCCGGTCGACCTGGAGACACTCGTTCTCCTTGCCGGGTATCGAGGTGGCAGCCCCATCAGGATCGAGATCCCGCTTCCATCGGAGCAGCCATAGGCGCTGCGTCGCTTGTCGATCACCACGCGGAACGACCCCACAGGATCCGAATCGGAGATAAGGTCTCACAGCGACGTCCACTGCGGCCGCCGCAGACCGAGGAGGTCGCCCATGGCCCATTCGACTCGTGCCTTTCTGGTCCCGGACGGAGGCGGTCATGTGATCCGTGGTCCGGCAGGAGGTCCCAGCACGGTCAAAGCCGACACCCTCAGCACCAATGGGTCGTTTTCTCTGCTGGAGGTCCACATCGGCCCGCTCCAGGGCCCGCCACGGCATCTCCATCACCGTGAAGACGAGATGTGGTACATCCTCGACGGCAGCTTTCGATTCCTGGCCGACGACGAGCTCTTCGAGGCGAACACGGGCTCATTCATGTTCGTGCCGCGAGGAACCACCCACTGCTTCCAGAATCTCGAGGCCACGACCTCACGATTGCTCGTGATGTTCACCCCGTCCGGGATGGAGCGGTTCTTCGAGGAGCATGCGCAGCTTCCCGCCGGCCCGGTCGATCCGGATCGGTACCGGGAGATTGCCGAGCGCTCCTGGATGGAAGTCGCCGGACCGACACTCGGCGAGTCACACCCGCTCTGAGCAGGGTGCTCGGGCTCAGCGCCGATCGGCAGTCTGTGCAAGCGCGGACGGGAATCGGCGATCGAATGCTGGCGCAGCCGGAGGTCGCTCTCACGACCGCTGGTTGGGACCGAGGGGACCGAATCGGCCGGATTGCGCTCTGAACGTGGCAGCGACAGCTTCAGCTGACCTCGCCGTCCGCTTTTCGGCCGAGAATGCCCTGGGCAGCAGCCTTGACCGCTCCGGTGTCGAGGTCGATCCCGGCCGCGTTGATCGACTGCACCGTATCGTCGTCGATGCACGCCAGCTGGCTGAGTGACGTGACACCGACCTGCTGGAGCGCCTCGGCGGTGCGCAGATCGACGACCAGCGTCAGATCATCCGGGGAACCGAGCCACGGATAGAGGTCGGCGACCGATACGTCCCCCACGTCCACTTCCACCGGCTCTTCGGTCTCCGCCCGTGCCGCCACCTCACGCACCCGGTCTGCGAGCGTCACACCTGCGGGAAGAACCACCGGAGGCTCTGTCCACCTCGCTCGTAGTTGCCTGAGCGCCCTCGCGGCCACGATGCCAAGCGCCGCTACCACTCCTGCCCCCATGAACACGAGAACGACCAGACCCTCCGCAGGATCGTCGGCCGCGACGCTCGTCGACGTTTCGGACGGTGCCGTCGTGGTGGCCACCGACGCCTTGGTGACTTCGGTGGTCGGCGTTGTCGTGGTGCTCGTTGTCGTGGTGCTCGTGGTCGTCTGAGCCGGCGGAACGGTGATGACCGTCACCGGCGGCGTCTGGGGCGCGCTCATGCGCTCGCTCCCACCGGCCGCAGCACAGAGACGACATTGTCGAGATAGGTGCGCTCGGTGTGGTTGAAGGCACCGCCACAGGTCACGAGCGTCACGCGCGAAGGCCCGGCGTTCTCGAAGACCGCATCCACGTCGAGTTCGGTTTTTGGCACCCTGGAAGTCTCGACGACTTCGAATGTCCGGGCGGAACCGTCGGACATCGTGATCGTCACCTCGTCACCAGGAGACAGGCGATCCAGGTGATAGAAGGCCCCCGGGCCCTGACCGGCCATGTCGACGTGGCCCGCCAGCACCGCCGAGCCTTCTTCGCCGGGTGTCGGGCCATATCGATACCAGCCCACCTGTCGCGCCTCGGGCGGAATCGCCATCTGCCCCGAGTCTGGATCGATTCCCGAATCCACGACCTCGGCGCGCACACCAATCGAGGGAGCATCTATGGCGATGGGCACCAGACCGGGCTCGGAGCCTTCGGCGAGGCGACCGGAGTCCCACGGCACGGTCGATCCGCTCTTCGAGTACACGCTGGTCGACGGGGATTCCGGGTCGGTGGTTGTGGTCGACGGCGATTCCGGGTCGGTGGCGATGGCGGCCGCGGCCTGCGGCTGCGTTTGAGCGCTCATCGACACATCGTCCGTTGCCGGCACCATGGCGGGAGCGGCCAGCAACAAGCCGACCGCGACGTAGGTTGCCATGACGAGCGCCACCCGAGCGATCATCAGCCCGATAGCCTCTTGGGCCTGACGGTAAACAAGACCGCCGCCATGAGACCTAATGGCACGAGCAGCCATGCAGCGTTCGCACTCTGCGCTCGCATCCCACCGGTACCGGTCGGAACGCCCGTTGGATTCACCTGTGGCGTGGTCACCTGCTGGGTGAGAAGCGCAAAGTTGTCATCGTCGGCCGAGCCGACCGCATAGAGCACCAGGAGCGAACCGGCGCGAAACTCCACATCCCGCTCGACCAGCGGCGAGCCATCTGCAGCCGCCACCAACAGTGGATGACTCCCCGCAGGCAACTCGACGGTCACCTCGTTGGGCGACATCAGATCCACCACCAGCGTTTCACCGGACACCGTCACCTGCAACGGGCCGGCAAGTCCGGTGTGCCGGACCGTGAGCCGTGTGTTTCCCGTCGCCAATGGCTCGAGATCGTTCAGATAGAGCGCGATAGCCGGCTTCTCGTCGAGCAGTTGCGCCACGGCGGTATACGAGGACCCGGCTTCGAGCGTCACAGGCTCCGCCAAGATCGGCTCGGTGGTCGAGGCATCGACGCCTGCAGGAAACAGGGCCACCTCGAGTTGTCCGGCCGCGACCTCGATGGGGTCGCTGACAGCCTCGAAGACCATGGAGCTGACGACGAGTCGACCATCCAGATACAGGTCGGCCGGGAAGCCACCCTCGCCCGCCACGGCATGCACCACGGTGATGGTCGCTCTCGCTTCCGCCTGTGCGCCCGCCGGCAGAACCAACGACACCATCATCATCAATCCTGCGCACGACATGCGCAGGAGACAGCGCGAAACGCACGAGATACCTCCCACCACGATTGCCCCAAATGCCCGTCCAAGAACTTAGACGGACAACCAGTCCCTGTCGATAGGTTGTCCGACCTGATCCCAGGATGCGGGAAACTGGGGCGCTAGGCGACGGTGGTGTACTCCAGCGGGAGTGAGAGCTCGAAGACCGTCCAACCGGACTCACGCCGATACTCGATTTCCCCACCCATCAGACGCGCGAGCGTTCGAGATACGCTGAGTCCGATCCCAACCGACCCAGATGCAACAGCCGTCCCCTCGGAGTGCGTGAAAGGTTCGAAGATGATCGCGGCATCTGCTGCGGGGACGCCGTCTCCGTCGTCACAAACGCGAACGAACCCACGTTGATCGCGACTGCCGGACTGAATCCGAACGTGACGACCGCCATAACGTTCTGCGTTCGTGAGCAGGTTCCTCACGATTTGGCGGACTCGACCTGCGTCTGCGGTCACCGTCGCCGGATGGGCGTCGACGACCAGGTTGGCAACGAACTCCGGGGTGTGGCCCAGCGCCCGCACGCATTCCAATGCGATGTTGCCAAGATCGAGCTCTTGACTCGCAATTGAGAGGCCGGTGAGGTCCGCTCTCGAGGCGACCAGGAGATCCTCCAGAATCCCGGAGACTTCGGATGCCTGGGTCGAGATCAAGCTCACGAGTTCCGCAAGCTCTCCGGGGTCCCCTTGTTCCCAGGCCGACTCCAGGCATCCGGCGAATCCGACAACGGCTGTGATCGGTGTACGCAGCTCGTGACCGATCGTGTTGACGAACCGGTCCTTGGCGTGCATGAGTTCGACCAGTCGGTTGTTGGCCGACTGCAGCTCGGCAGTCCGTTCTCTCACGGTCTGCTCGCATCGTCGAAAGGCCATGTGGACGCGACGATGGAACGTGCCGGCCACTGCGCCGGCCAGGGCGAGCACCAGCGGAGCGGACGCAACGATGGTGAGAACGGGTTGCACACGATGGGCTTCCATGATCGCATGGGTACCGAGATCCCCCTCGCTCGCCCACAGCCACCCAGCGACAGGAAACAACGAGCCCAGAAGTGCGCCACCGGCGCACCACCAGAAGACGAGCCAATGCGTTTGCCTGCGCATGAGCTCCCGGTCGGCCCACAACGGCCGCAAACAAGCGGCACCGGCGCACAACTGGCGTCGGTCCAGACAGCCTCACCACCGCAATGGGCGCTTCAACGCCCTGGCTACGCCGGCCCGATCGAGACACGGATATCGCTCCGGTCGAGGGCGAGGAACCCACGAGCCAGTTCGACCGCAGAAGAAGGCTGCGGCGGCTCGTTTTGAGACCGGGGCGACGACGTGCAAGACGAACCTAGATTTCGAGCGGCCCCATTGCCCGCTTTGGCGGACGACGAGCACAGTTTCTGTGGACCCGCGTCTCAGGCCAGTGGTGGTGGGGTGAGCCCCTCGACTGGCGGCTCATGGCTCCTTCGTAGTGAGCCCGAGGGTCGCTCTGCCAGCCCGAATCGGCGATTGTCTTGGTCGAAATCCGGAGTGGAATCGAAACATCTCCTCGACGTCGAGCACCAATCGCTCGTTCTCGGCGTCAACGCTCAGGAGCTGCCGTGGGGCAGCGATCCGGTTCAATGTCCCGGAGGGTTGGGAGTTTGAACGATCCGCAAGTCGAACCAGGTGAAAACGCGGGCCCCGGTCAGGTTGGGGAAAGCTCGGTTTCGAGAAGCTGGATCCGTGGCGTCACCACGTCACGTCAAACGATCAGAGAGGAGCAGAATGTCGAAGAAGCGATGGACGGCGATTGCGGTACTGGCCTTGGCCCTTGCGGCCACAGGTGCGGGTGCTGCCCTGGCGAGCGGTGGAGGCGATCCGAAGGGGTCGGTTGCCGAGTCGCCGGTAGCGGTGGCCGACGACGATGCGGCCGAGACCGAAAGCGCCACGGAATCGGCCGAGGACTCAGCGGAAGGACCCGACGTACCGATCACCGGTCCCGACCTCGAGCGAGCCTCGGCGGCTGCCCTCGAGCATCTCGGCGAAGGCAGGGTCACAGCGACCGAAGTCGGCGACGAGGAGAGCTACTACGAGATCGAGGTCGAACTCGACAACGGACGCCAAGTCGACGTCCAACTCGACGAGTCGTTCAACTTCGTCGGTCTGGACTGACCACTGAGGACGGGTTCGGAGGGTGTCGCTTCGTGCGGCACCCTCCGACTCATGCCAAGGGCAGCTCCAGCACGAAGCTCGCTCCCTCGACGTGATCGGTATCCAGGTCCAGTCGGCCGCCATGTCGTTCGATGATCTCCCGGGCAATGGCCAGGCCGAGCCCGGTTCCGCCCATCGCCGAGTTCCGAGCGTCGTCGAGCCGTGCAAAACGTTCGAAGACGGCATCCGCCTGGTCAGGAGGGATCCCCGGGCCGTCATCGGAGATGATGAAGACCGCCCGGTCACCAACTTCTCGCAGCGAGAGCTTCACCAGGCTTGCAGCATGCCGCCGAGCATTGTCGCACAGGTTGCGGATGGCACGACCGAGCTGCGGTGCATCGCCCACGACCTGAGCAGCCGAAACGGCGGCCATGTCCACCGTGATCCGCCCTCCCTCCCGCATCGCCTGCGCCTCCCGAAGCACCACATCGTCGAGATCCACCAGCGTCGTTCCGACAGCGGTCCGACCGGCGTCGTTCTGCGCAAGCACGAGGAGGTCATCCACCAGCTGTTGAAGATGAGTGACGTCTTCTAGAAGACTCTCGACAACCTCGCGGTCTCCGCCGGCGCCACCTCGTTCCAGATCTAGTTCCGAGCGCAGCCGCGTCAAAGGGCTCCGCAGTTCATGCGAGGCATCGGCTACGAAACGTTGTTGGCGGGCTACCGCCACCTCGACGCGATCCAGCATGTCGTTCATGGTTCCGGCCAGGCGGCTGATCTCGTCGGCATGAGGCGGCATGGGGACCCTGCGATGGAGCTCGAGACTCCCGATCTCCGCCACCTCCCGGCGGATTGCCTCGACCGGTAGAAGGGTGCGCCCGACGAGCCACCACACCAGCGCCGCGACCACCGTGACGACCAGCGGGATCGTGACGCCGAGGGTCCCAAGCAAGACGGCGACGCTCTCTTCCACAACGTCGATCGTTGCCCCGACATGGAGCACGACATGCTCGCCGGGGAGATCGATGATTTGGGTGAGCACCCGGAATACGTCGTCGTCGACCGCCAGTCCCTCCACGGTGCGAATCGTCCTGTCATTCCCGAGTGGCCCATCGATGGGCAGTGGCGGCTCGCCCGCGAGGTTCGGCGTCGAAGCCACCACGGTTCCGGTGCTGTCGACGACCTGCGCGAACCCCTCGTCAGAGCCTGCTGCAATGTCGACCAATCCGGACGTCGCCGACCCGAACAGCGACGCGATGTCATCGGCCCGCTGGCGCAGGGCAGTGTCGACGTTGGAGGTCAGCTGCTCTCGTTGGATCGAAACCAGCAGCATGGAGGCGATCGTCATGACCGCAGTGACGGCCACCGCCGCGATCAGTGTGATACGGACACGGATGGATGCCGAATGCGTGCGCCCCTTCATGGGCTGCGCACGGCGTGGTCGGCGACCAACCGATAGCCGGCGCCGCGGACCGTCTCGATCGACCGCCGTCCGAAAGGCTCATCGATCCGAGTGCGAAGACGCCGGACGTAGACCTCCACGATGTTCGGGTCGCCTTCGAAGTCGTAGTCCCACACGCCGTCCAGGATCTCCTTCTTGGACAGCACCTCCCCCGTCCTCCGGACGAGGTATTCGAGCACATCGAACTGACGGGCAGTGAGGGTCACTTCCGCCTCACCGACGAACACCCTTCGTTGGAAAGGGACGATGGTGAGATCACCTACCTCGACCGGCACCGGGGTACGACCCACGGAGCGCCGGAGCAACGCCCGCACACGTGCAATGAGGACCGGGAACGAGAACGGCTTGGTGAGGTAGTCGTCGGCCCCGGTATCGAGGGCCTCGGCCTCGTCGAACTCACCGGACTTCGCCGTGAGCATGAGGATCGGCGTCCAGTCGCCCGCCTCCCGCAGGGCAGCACAGATCTGGTACCCGTTGCGGCCGGGCAACAGTATGTCGAGGATGATGAGGTCATACGAGCCCTCGGTGGCCAGCCACAGACCGTCCGTGCCGTCGAGGGCGGTCTCGACGGTGTAGCCCTCCGACTCGAGTCCACGCCTGACGACGGAGGCGATCTTCTTGTCGTCCTCCACCACGAGAATCTTCATCAGTGCATTGTGGTCTACCTACCTGACTCTCGGCTGAACGAGATCCGACATCTCGAGTCTTCGCTATGCCTCCGAGGGCACCCTGAGCAGGAGAACGGCAGCGGAGACGGCGAGAATGGAGCCCAGTCCGAAGGCGGCAGCCGGCCCGACGGTTTGATAGACGAGTCCGAAGAGGAGACTGGCCGGGAGCGCCACGAGTCCGACGGCACCGTGATAGAAGCCAAAGGCTGATCCGCTGCGTTCGGCAGGTGCGAGCGCCGCCACCCATGCCCGCTCCACGGGTTCTGTGAGACCGAAGTAGATCCCGTAGGCGAGAAACGAGCGCGACGAGGGCCGGGGCACTCGTTGTGACGCCAAAGCCGAGGTACACCAACGCATACACGGACCACCCGGCCACGATCAGCGGCTTGCGCCCCACCCGGTCCGACAGCTGGCCGCCATAGAGGTTGGCTCCCAACTTGACCAGGCTGTGGAGCGACCAGAGAACGGCGACCCACCCGGCGGCGAGACCGGCATCCGTCAGCCGCAACAGAATGAACGCGTCGGTGCTGTTCCCCAGCGTGAAGATGACCAGCGCCACCAGCAGTCGTTTGAATGGTCCACCGAGATCTCCCCACATGCCGATCCGGACCGGCTCGGCGTCGGATGCCGGTTGGGAGCGCTCCGGTTCGTGGACCCCGATGATCAGAATGACGATCACGATCGCAGCAGGGATGGCCGCGAGCAGGAAGACTCTGCGCAACGTGAAACCCGGCAGCAACAGCAGCCCGGCCGCGACAAGCGGCCCTGCGACGGCTCCCGCATGATCCATGGCGCGATGGAGCCCGAACGCCGCCCCTCGCCGGTCCGCAGGGGTGGTCTCGGCGATCAACGCGTCCCTCGGCGAGGTGCGAAGCCCTTTGCCTATCCGGTCACCGAATCTGAGCGCGACCACCATGGGCCAGGCCGTGGCGAGCCCGATCAGAGGACGCATGGAACCGGACAGCCCATAGCCCGCCACGACGAAGGGCTTCCGACGATGGACCCGATCGGTCCACCAACCGGACGCCACTTTGAGCACGGCCGCGGTGGACTCTGCCACGCCTTCGATTGTTCCCAGGGCCAAGGCACCTGCCCCCAGAACGTCCACGAGGAACACCGGCAGCAGTGGGTAGATCATCTCGCTCGAAAGGTCGGTCCAGAAACTAACGAGCCCCAGAGCGATCACGGTGCGGGACAATCCGCGAAAAGACGATGACAGGCGCGGCCTCACCACCGCATCCTTGCATCTCATACGTCCCGCATTGCGGTTTGACTCTGACTGAACAGTCATTCATAATGAACGAACATTCACTCACAAGGAGTCGTCGCCATGACATGGAACATCCCCGACATCCCCGACCTCGCCGGTCGGGTCGCAGTGGTAACCGGCGCCAACGGAGGTCTCGGCCTCGAGACGGCCAAGGCCCTTGCGGGCGCCAACGCCCACGTGGTGATCGCCGCCCGCAATCGGGAGAAAGCGGAACGGGCACGAGACGAGATCCTCGAGGTCCATCAAGGAGCATCGCTCGAGATCGTCGAGCTCGACCTCGCCTCGCAGGAGTCCGTCAAGCGGGCGGCGGCCGCAATCCGCAAGGTTCACCAGGCCGTCGACATCCTCGTCAACAACGCCGGCGTGATGGCGATGCCAGAAGGACGGACCGTCGATGGGTTCGAGACCCAATTCGGGGTCAATCACCTCGGCCACTGGACCTTCACGGCCGAGCTGATGCCCTCGATCCTCGCCGCCGATGCCGCCCGCGTCGTCACGGTGACTTCGACCGCCCACCACCAGGGACGGCCTGTCGACCCGGCAGACGTCAACCTCGAGAACGGCTACGGTGCCTGGCCCGCATATGGCCGGTCGAAACTGGCGAACTATCACTTCGCCCTCGGTCTCCAGAAGGAGTTGGAGAAGCGCAACCTCCCGGCCCAGAGCCTCATTGCGCATCCCGGACTGTCCAACACCGACCTCCAAACGCATACGGTGACACAGGGTGGAGGCGGGCCCGCGGCCCCCTTCTTCGAGTGGCTGGCGGCCAAGACCGGAATGAGCGCCGCACGGGGTGCACTCCCCCAGCTCCGGGCGGCCACCGACCCGAAAGCCAGGGGCGGCGAGTTCTACGGGCCGCGTTTCGTCAACAACGGGTGGCCGGTCAGGCTTCCGGTGGTACGTCCCAACCGTGACCGTGACATCGCCGTTCTCTGGAAGGTCTCCGAGGAACTGACCGGCGTGAGTTTGTTCAGCGAGGAGAATGCGCCGGCATGACAACCGTCGTCGATCGTCCCGCCGCCATCCGGCGTGCCCTCCGCGATCTAGTCGCCGACCGGGGCTTCCACGGTGCATCCATGAGTGCGGTGGCGAAGGCCGCAGGGGTGGCGACGGGAACCGCCTACGTCCACTACGAGTCGAAAGACGAGCTGGTCATCGCCGCCTATCTGGAGGTCAAGTCGGAGCTCGCCGACGCCGTGCTGGCAGAGCACGACGCGAGAGCAGATGTGATCGAAGAGTATCGCCAGGCGTTCAAGTCGACGTACGCACACATGACCGCGGTTCCAGAACGGGCGAGATTCCTCGCACAGATCGAAGGATCGCCATACCGGGAGGAGGCGCACTCGAGGTACCTCGAGCAGGGGGATCGCCTCGTCGCCATGCTGGTTCCTCTGCTCGAGGACCGCCTTGTGCCACTGCCGCCCGAGGTGATCTGGGCGATGTCTCTTGGACTCGCCATCCAGCTGGCGTCTTCGAGCATCGCTCTCGACGACTCCGAGTTGGACATCCTCGTGGACGCCACCTGGCGCGCCATAACGGTCTGAGGCACACGAGCGCGCACGAGACCGGAGGATCCCAGATGTTCGGATCAAGGCCGGCCCCACATCGGCCGAGCCCTCACCGGCGACCGGAGGTAGCGTGACCGTGATGAAGGCGATGACCTATGACACGACCGATGGCTCCTGGCGTTTGGTCGAGCGGCCGATCCCTTCCTCGGGCCCCGGCGAGGTGCGCGTCGCGGTCCGCGTCTCTGGAGTGAACCCGACGGATTGGAAGGCGCGCCTTTCGTCTGGATTCGCCGCAGCCGGCGTCACTCAACAGGTTCCCAATCAGGACGGCGCCGGCGTCATCGACGAAGTGGGTCCAGGCGTCGACCCTTCGAGGATCGGCGAGCGGGTTTGGCTCTGGGAGGCTGCGTGGCGGCGACCCCACGGCACCGCCCAGGAGTACGTGGTCATCCCATCTCGGCAGGCGGTGGCCCTCCCAGACTCAGCCACGTTCGACCTCGGCGCCTCGCTCGGCATACCCTTCCTCACCGCCCATCGCTGCCTGACGGTCGGAGAGGGCGGCCCCCGGCATCTCGGCCCGGGCGCTCTCGCAGACCGTAGGGTGCTCGTGACCGGCGGGGCGGGAGCAGTCGGCAACGCCGCTATCCAACTCGCCCGTTGGGCAGGAGCGGATGTGGTGACAACGGTGAGCAGTCCGGAAAAGGCCAGGCTGGCGACGAATGCCGGCGCACAGGCCTACGTGAACTACAGCCAACCCGACGCCGCCGAGCGCCTCGGGGCAGAGGCTCCCGAGGGATTCGATCTGGTGGTCGATGTCGCGGTCGGGACCAACCTCCCATCGATTTGGGATGCGCTTGCCCCAGGTGCCTCGATAGCCTCATACGCGAGCGATGACGCCCGAGAGCTGACGGTGCCGATTCGTGAGGCCATGTTCCGAAACGTCCGATTCCAGTTCGTTCTCGTCTACACAGTGCCGCTGCCGGCGAAGGACCAAGCGGTCGCGGACGTCTCGGCTGCGGTCTCCGAGGGTGCGATTCGCGTGGGATCGGACGCCGGTCTTCCATTCCATCGATTCACCCTCGACGAGACTGCCGAGGCTCACGACGCGGTGCACTCCGGAGTCGTCGGCAAGGTCCTCATCGACGTGTCCTGAGGCTTTGGTCCCTGGCGTGCCTGGAGGGCCGATCTGGTGGCGGACGATGCCACCTTCGTCGAGCCACCCGACCATCGGCGATGACGTCCGAATACCGACAGGTGGCCCTTTTCCGCACCCGTAGCATCCGTATCGTTGGAAGTCCGGGCACGCATCGTCCTCGTCTTGGCACATGGTCTGGTGGCCCTTCACCGGTACGACCGGCTCGTGTGGCTTGCCGCTCGCCGAGAGGCGGCGGGGAGGCCAGAGCCCGAGAGACGGGCGTGTGAAATCGCCGCGGCGACCCGCACCCGAGTTCGAGGAGGCTCGATATGACAGAAACAACCATGAGCGAGCAGATCGAGAAAGCACCGCGACTCCCGCCCCGGTGGTTCATCCGCCTCGCTTGGTTCACCCATCGCCGGCTGTATCGAATCACCGGCGGTCGGCTGGGTCTGTGGCGTCCCAAGCCGGGCAAATGGGGCACCCTCCGCCTGACGACCACCGGCCGCCGGACCGGAGAGCCGCGAAGCGTGATGGTCGGATACTTCGAGGACGGGCCCAACTTCGTGACCATGGCCATGAACGGCTGGGGCGAAGGCGAACCTGCGTGGTGGCTGAACCTCCAAGCCAACCCCAACGCCCAGATCGACCTCAAGGGCG
This sequence comes from uncultured bacterium, assembly GCA_963792365.1. Classification (GTDB taxonomy): domain Bacteria; phylum Actinomycetota; class Acidimicrobiia; order Spongiisociales; family ZC4RG35; genus JAOUGY01. The sequence continues at coordinate 203,247 of CAWBVW010000002.1, read as the reverse complement.
GGTCGCTGCGCGTGACGGGACGGGCGGCTCTCGGAGAGGAGCGAGCCCGCCTGTGGGACCAATGGCGTGGGATAGACAAGGACCTCGACGCCTACGCCGCCCGACGGTCCACCGAGACAGCGGTCGTGGTTCTCGAGCCACGAGCAGACTGACGCCGCGACCTGACTGAGCCTGGCCCTCCAGGTCGAAACAGAAGAGAAGGGAAGTGAGTCCCATCTCGGTCGGGAGGCGCTGCAGTTGGGCTGATTGAGTTCGTCCATTCATCCCGGCGGCGCCGATCGCCGAGATCGAGTAGAACCGCACATCTCGCCCACCCACCGATGTGGCTTTCTGCCCTGTCACCAAGACCGGCGGAACGCTGATATTCCACGTGTGACTTCAACAGATCTTGAAACAACGACCGTTGAATCGAGAGCGGCCACGTTCGGGGCACTGAGCGACCCGATCCGGCTTTCGATCCTCGACCGCCTGGGCCGAGATCAGCGCTGCGTCTGCGAACTGCAGGAAGCTCTGGACATCGCCCCGAACCTGTTGTCGTATCACCTACGCATCCTGCGCGAAACGGGTTTGGTCGAGTCGACCCGCCGCGGCCGATGGGTCGACTATCGGCTTTCCGATGTCGCCGCCGCAGTGGTGGCGGCAGCGCTGCCATCGCCGCTCACCTACGAGGTGTCGCGGTGACCACCCGAATCGACCCCGGTCAGATCGAGCATCGGAACCTCGTCCCGTGGGCGAAGGTGGTGTTCGGAGCCGGGTTGTGGTTGTCCGCCTACTCGGTCAACGGGCGCCTGTGGGAGTGGGTGCTGTTCGACGTCGCCGGCCTCGACCAAGAATCGAGGGTGGGCTCGGCAGTCGAGTTCTTCTTCTTCGACACCACCAAGATCCTGCTGTTGCTGAGCGGGATCATCTTCGTGGTGACGGTGTTGCGCAGCTTCATGAGCGTGGAACGCACCCGGGCCCTGCTCGGCGGCCGCCGAGAAGGCGTCGGCAACCTCGCCGCCGCCGGATTGGGCGTCGCTACCCCGTTCTGTTCTTGCTCGGCGGTGCCCGGGTTCATCGGTTTCGTCGCCGCCGGTGTGCCGCTGGGGGTGACGATGAGCTTTCTGATCGCCTCGCCGATGGTCAACGAGGTTGCCATCGTTCTCTTGTATGAGCTCTTTGGCTGGCGGGTCGCCGCCCTCTACGTCGCCGCCGGATTGGTCGTGGCGGTCGTGGCCGGCTGGACGATCGGACGGCTCAAGCTCGAACGGTGGGTGGAACCTTTCGTTTTCGAGACCACCCTGCGGGGCGAACCCGTCGACCTCTCGGCGGGCCTCACTTGGTCGAACCGATTGGCCATGGGCCGGGAAGAGGTCCGCACCATCGTTCGCAAGATCTGGCCATACCTGCTGGTCGGCATAGGAGTCGGCGCTGCCATCCACGGCTGGATCCCGGAGGACTTCTTCGCCAACGTGGCCGGTCCCGACAACCCCTTCGCAGTACCGGCGGCGGTCATACTCGGCGTACCGCTCTACTCGAACGCTGCAGGCACCCTCCCACTGGTTGAGGCACTCCATGCCAAGGGCCTGGCCATCGGCACCGTCCTGGCGTTCATGATGTCGGTCGTGGCCCTGTCACTGCCTGAGATGATCCTGCTCCGTCGGGTCCTCAAGCCGCGACTGCTGGCGACCTTCGTCGGCGTCGTCTCGCTCGGGATCCTCGCCGTGGGCTTCCTGTTCAACACCATCTTGTGAGATCGAGGAGAAACAGATGAACCAGTTCAAGGTGCTCGGGTCCGGATGTGCAAACTGCAAGACGTTGGAGGCTCGTACCGCCGAAGCCCTCATTGCGCTGGGCCGGACCGTGGAGGTCGAAAAGGTCACCGACTACGCCGACATCGCGTCGTATGGGGTCATGTCGACCCCGGCGCTCGCCATCGACTACCAGGTCGTCTTCGCCGGGCGTGTCCCAACCGTCGCAGAACTCGTCGACCTCATCCGGAACGCCACGACATGACGGACACCGGCACAGCGGAGGCACCGGTGCTCGAACGCCTCTCGCTGCTCGACCGGTTCCTACCGGTGTGGATCGGTGCGGCCATGGTCGCCGGGCTTCTCCTCGGACGAATGATCCCCGAGCTGAACGACTGGCTCGACGCGGTCAAGATCGGCACCGTGTCGCTCCCGATCGCCATCGGCTTGTTGGCCATGATGTACCCGGTTCTCGCCAAGGTCCGCTACTCGCACATCGGTGAAGTCGCCACCGACCGCAAACTCATGGCGACGTCCCTGATCCTCAACTGGGTCATCGGCCCTGCGTTGATGTTCACCCTCGCATGGTTGATGCTCCCCGACCTTCCCGAATACCGGACCGGGCTGATCATCATCGGCCTGGCGCGCTGCATCGCGATGGTCCTCATCTGGAACGATCTCGCCTGCGGTGACCGTGAAGCCGCCGCCGTCCTCGTCGCCCTCAACTCGGTGTTCCAGATCGTTGCCTACTCGATCCTCGGCTACTTCTACCTGCAACTCCTTCCGGACTGGCTCGGACTCGACACGGCCAATCTGGACGTCACCATGTGGGAGATCGCCAAGATCGTGCTCGTGTTCCTGGGCATCCCCCTCGCCGCCGGATACCTCACCCGACGGTGGGGAGAGCAAACCCGCGGGGTCGATTGGTACGAGACTCGCTTCCTGCCGCGCATCGGCCCGTGGGCGCTGTACGGGCTGTTGTTCACGGTGGTGGTCTTGTTCGCGCTACAAGGTGAGACCATCACCAACCAACCGTTCGATGTCGCACGCATCGCGCTACCCCTGCTTCTCTACTTTGCGCTCATGTGGGCCGCGTCGTTCGCCTTGGGGCTGCGACTCCGCCTCTCCTACGAGAAGAACACCACCCTTGCGTTCACCGCCGCATCCAACAACTTCGAGCTCGCCATCGCAGTGGCCATCGGCGTGTTCGGGGTCAGCTCCGGCGAAGCGCTCGCCGGTGTCGTCGGCCCCCTCATCGAAGTCCCAGTCCTCGTCGGCCTCGTCTACGTCGCGCTGTGGGCGCGCAAACGCTTCTACCCATCCCAAAGCCGGTCGCAACCGCAGTGAACTGCTACGGGTGCCGACGAACCGGAGACGACACCGCCGCCGTTTCCAACGAGCAATCGATCGGTCCAGTGGCGACGCCGTAGGTTGCGCGGAGACCAAGCTCCGTCGGGCGGAAGCCCCGTGCCAGCCGGTCCGTGCCGCGATTGCCCGTGAAGCGGAGGCCGTTGATGACCGAATCGCTGAACTGACCCGGCTCCGCTCCGAGCTGCGCTCGCTGCGACAACGCATGGGTGCCACCGTCGACCGATGGCCCTACGCCGCGAACAAGCAGACGTCATGGTGATCATGCTGTCGATGCACGACGAAGCCGGATACGTCCAGCAGGCCGTGAAAGCTGGGAGCAGCAGGGTACCTGCTGAAGCGCACTGGACGCGATGAGCTGATCCGGGCGCTCGAACTCGTCTCCGAGGGTCGGCCATACGTTCAAGGGGAACTCATCGGTGCTCTCGTCGAGACGCCCGACGGAGTCCATGTGCCACAGCTCACTTCGAGGGAGCTGGACATCGTCGAACTCCTCACATCTGGCTACGAGAACAAGCAGATCGCCCATGAAGCTTGGTATCAGCGAGGCCATCGTGAAGACCCATCTGAAATCGATCTACGAGCGGCTCGACGCAAGGAGCCGAACCGAGGCCGCCACCACTGCCCTTCGCCAAGGACTCGTCGACTGAGTTTGTTTCGGCGACGTCTGTGACCGTCGGCGCCGAAGCAGCGGCGACGAGTAACCCACGGCAGGAGGCGAGGCAAGGGCCGAAAGTCACATCGGCTAACCGCCCAACGGGTGATGCCCTTTGGGCAAACCGACGGCTTCTGCGCCCCGGATGAGGGCCATAGGCTGGAGTCGAGGACAGGAGCCGTTCGATACCATCGGCTCGCCACGACATGCGGAGGCGGAACGAGGCCAAGACGAGCGATACACCAACACGAGGCGCTGGCACGGATGGGAGCCGTTCTGCTGCTCATGGCGCTCGTTGCGTCCGCTTGCGGCGGAGGTGACGGCGCGACCGAAGAGAACGTTGTCCGCGTCAGCCTCACGGACTCCGCTACGAGGCCGGAGTGCCGTACCACTTCGTCGTCGAGAACACCGGATCCGTCGCCCACGAGTTGATGATCGTCGAGCCCATCGAACCGGGCGTTAGGGACATGGAAGCAATGGACGAGATGGCGATGTACGTCATCGAGGAAGACGACCTCGAGGCCGGAGCCACCGTCGAATTCGACTTCACCTTCCCGGAGGACTCGATCGGGATGCCGCCCGAGTTCGCCTGCCACATCGCCGGTCACTACGAGCTCGGCATGCACGAACCGATTGTGGTGGAGGGCTAGAGCCCGCGTCTCGCAGGGCATCGACTGCTCGATTCGGCGTCGGGGCGGCGTGTGAGACGTCGCCCCGGCCCTGGATCCTTCGTCACGTGCGCACCGGGCGAGCGATCCTGACAGCACACCCGCGCCTGGGTCGTAGCCGGCTCATCCCCGCTTGGCATCACCACCTAGGCGGTGATGGCCGATGCGGTCGCCCAAACGCCCAGCAGGATCATGGGACGACCGACGGAGACGGGGCCGACCCACGGGCGCCTCCGCCCGTGGGTCGGTCCGCTGGTAGGCGAGCGTCTTCATCACCGACGCACCTCGTGCCTCGTGACCTCGTCGCTGTCAGCCGGCGCCACGATATCCACGACTGCGTCGGCACCACCCAGCATTCGCCGCCGATCGAAGATCACCAGGGCCACCGCTGCGACCACGTAGAAGAGGCTGTCCCAAGGCTGGCCATCGGTGAACAGCGGGTTCATCGCCTGGAAGTGGACGAGCCACGCCACGAGCAGGCTTCCCTTCGAGGCGTTGAAGAGCGAGGTGATTATCACCGACAGAGCCACGACGCCTGCGAAGTAGGGACCGAAGGACCATGCGCTCTGAATCGTCCCCGACATCGCAAATGCGGGGAGGTGCCACACGGCGTGGGCGATGCCCAGCACCAGTCCGGCGGTCAGAGGCCTGAATCGGCGCTGGAGCAGCGGAAGCGCAACCCCACGCCATCCGATTTCTTCCACGGTTCCGGCGAAGAACATCATCTGGGCCAGCACCGGCAGCGCGGTGTACCACGGCGAGAACACGGGCGAGTCGCCAGCTGTGCCCGAGAACGCTGCCCCGGCGTACACGATGGCCGGGAATCCCACCACCAGGAACAACCAGCCCCACGCCGGCATCCGGGCCACACCGAGTCGCCGGAACAACCCGCGGACTCCTTGCCAGCCGAGACGCCGCCACGTGACTGTCAGACCCGAGAACGCCGGGGCGTACACCGCAAGGATGTACAACGGGTTCGTGAGTCCGATCGGTCCAAATGCCCGCTCCGCCATGTCCGGAGCGAAGATGAGGATCGCTGCGATGCCCCACGTCAGAACGAACGTCAGCGTGAAGAATGCACCGAGGCCGCCCATGCGGGTCGCGGTCTTTGTGTCGACACTTGTTGCTGTTGCGATGGCCATGGTCTCCCTTTCGTCGGCCTATGGCGAACGTATGGAGAATCCGGCCGCACGTCTTCGGCGCGTGGGTTGGTTGGGCTCTCCCCCCATGGGTTGAAAGAAGCGGAGTCCGGCGCTGAAGGATCGGCGAGGTTCTCGGAGGCGAATCCAACTTCACCCGGGTCCGCCAGGGCGCGACAGTCGGGCGGGCGCCGCGGATGGTCGGCACCGTCCCTCGACGTGTGCAGCGATACAGACCCACAGCAGCACCGGGGCGCCCATTCCGACGCCCCGGGGCCCGGTCTTCCCAACCCGTGGGTTTGAGCGCGTTTCCCTGGCTGCGTTGCAGTTCCCAACGGTTGCGCTCGGCTGCCTGGTGCCCCGGCAGCCGGCTACGCAGCGGCTGCCGGCTCGCCTGAGATCTCCTTGTCGTGGCGTCGCTTCAGGTAGACGACCACCGCCCAGAGCGACAGATTGGCGGTCAGGCCGACCGGTGAGTTCTCGTAGAGGAGCGCGGTCGCGAGTGGGAACGTGTTGAAGGCGGCGTGGATGAAGATGCTGAGGAAGACACTCCGCGTGCGTTCGTAGAACCAGGCGTGCAGGATCGCTGCAGCGACGATGCCGATGCCAAAACCGATGAGACTGCCCGCCATCGCAACCGGCTCCATGCCCTGCTGGGCGAAGACGATCAGCACGATCGGCACGTGCCAAATCGCCCACGGGAGCCCCACCGCCCATCCCGTCTCGTAGAAACTCCGTCCGCGCTTCAACTTCTCGTTCAGATATCCCCGCCAGCCGATCTCTTCCGTGCCAGACGTCAGCATCTGGAACACGAAGAAGACCACCAGGAAGACGAGGACGGTGCCCCAGCCAGGCGCGCCCGGGATCGGGTCCGCCGTCGAAGCCACGATCACCGCTACCGGTCCAGCCACGAGCGCGAGGATCCCCAAGGCCAGCCCGTACCAGCGCAGTCCGATCCCGACGTGCAAAACACTCGACTCGAGCCGCTTCGGGGACGTCGCCGGGTCGATTCTCGAAGCGACGACTCCGCCAATCATCGGACCCCACACCCCGACCAGCGACAGAAGCGACAGCCACACCAACCCCGTCACACCTCCGCCGTCGAAAAAGAGCGCCCAGGCCAGGTCGGCGTTGATCAGCTGGTCGCCGGCCTGTATGCGCATGGTGATGAACCACGCTCCGATCCAGAAGAGCCAGCTGAAGCCAAACGCGATCCCGAAGTAGACGAGGTGTTCTCGCTCGAAGACGCCCAGCCGCCGCTTGGAGTCTGAGTCTTGGACTGTGGACCGATCGATGGTCATGGCGTGCCTCTCTTTCCGTGCGATGGTTGGTGTGCCGTCATCTCTTCACCGTCTCGGCAGGCGGGGAACGGCTCACGGCGCCACGGGACAGAGTCCCGGACGCGGCGCAGGAATCGGACGGCCGTCCTGGACCTCGTCGTTCCCGTCATCGTCGTTCCTCTCGCCTGTCCGCCTCGAACGTATGGAGATCCGGGCGACACGTCTTCGGAGCACGGGTTGGTTCGGCCATCCCCCCAAGGGTTGAACCGGAGAAAACCCAGCGTGCGCGGCGAGGCGAGGCTGTCGTGCCGGGAGCGTCGGCTCTCGCGCCGACACAGGCGACGACCGCGTAGATCTCGGCCTCCGCTTCAGGGTCACGTTGGGAGGAACACCCTGGTCGGGCAGGTGGGCGGAGCGGTGACACTTGGGACCGACTCCGGTGGGCCAATCGACCTGACGGCGTGATCGAATCGAATGCCGCGCCGGGCGCTACGTGTCGACGTCGCCGGGCGTGATCAGCCCGCTCTCGTAGGCGAACGCAACTGCCTGGGCGCGGTCTCTGACTCCGAGTTTGGTGAACAGGCGATTGATGTGGGACTTCACAGTTGCCGCCGCGATGTACAGGCGCTCGGAGATCTCGTCATTGCTGTGCCCGTGGGCGATCTCGACCAGCACGTCACGTTCCCTATCGCTGAGCAGATCGAGGCGATGCAACGTCTTGGTGTCGACCTCGAGGCGTTGAGCGAACCGTCCGATGAGGCGGCTCGTGATGGTGGGCGACAGCATCGCACCGCCTTCGAACACGGTCCGCACGGCGGCTGCGAGCTCGTGGCGAGGTGTGTCCTTCAACAGGAATCCGCTGGCCCCTGCGCGCAGAGCCTCATAGACGTACTCATCGGGATCGAAGGTTGTGAGGATGATCACCCGAGCCGACGGGTCCACCTCGCCGACTATCCGGGCTGTTGCCTCGAGACCGTCCATGTCGGGCATGCGGATGTCCATGAGAACCACGCTCGGCCGTGTTTCGCGAGTCACATCGATCGCTTCGACTCCCGTTGCCGCATGGCCCACGACCTCGATGTCGGGCTCGCTCTCCAGCATCAATGAGATCCCGTCGCGAACGAGGGCCTCGTCGTCGACCACGACGACCCGGATGTTCATGGTTTCGGCCCCCTGAGCGGCAGGGAGGCTCGAACACGGAAGCCGCCTCCGTCGATGGGTCCTGCGGCGAACCGGCCACCCAACAGCTCGGCACGCTCACGCATCCCGGCGAGGCCGCGACCACTGCCTCCGCTCCACGATGACCCGCCGGAGCCGTCGTCGGTGGCCTCGATCTGGAGCTCGTCACCATCGACCGAGATCCGGACGGTCGCCCGAGCGCCGGGACCAGCGTGACGAAGTGCGTTCGTCAGCGACTCCTGGACGATCCTGAACGCCGACAGATCGACTCTGGTCGGGATCGTCCCGACGAGGTCGTCGACCGTGAGGGTCACGTCGAGACCGGCCTCGACCATCTGCTCACGAACCCGTGACAGATCGGCGAGCGAAGCGGCCGGCGTCCGTGGCTGGTCACCGGACTGCGGCCCCAGGACGTCGAGCAGATGGCGCAGCTCGTCGAGGGCTGCTCGGCCGGCGTCCTCCACCGCCGTCATCGCCTGCGCCGCTCGTTCGCGATCCTTGTCCATGACAGCCTGGGCGGCACCGGCCTGGACCGTCATGAGGCTCACCCGATGCGCCACCACGTCGTGTAGCTCGCGAGCGATGCTCCGCCGCTCCTCATCGAGGGCTCGACGGATCTCGGCGGCACGCTCGCGCTCGAGCATCTGCGTCCGCTCCTCCAACAGTTGGAGGCGGTCCTGACGGGCTGCGACTCGTCGTCCCATGTACCAGGGAAGAAGGGGAACCAGGGTGGCGGCGAGCGCCACATCGGCAATCGTGTCGCCGTCGTAGATGGCAACCGCAACGAACACCGCGGTGGCCGCGCCCACAGCGATCGCTGGCGCCCGAACCTCAGCGATGTACCGACCGACCCCATACATCGCCACCAGGATCGCCAGCGATGGCCCGCCGCCGTATCCGACCAAGTGCCACGCGACGTAGGCGCCGACGACGACCGACAACACAACGAGCGGACGATGCCGTCGCCACAGAAGCGCGCCGCTTCCCACGAGTAACACGAGCCACGCCTGCATCGGAAGCCCAGCCATTGCACGAAGTCCAGGAGTCACTCCAGGCAGATCACGACCAGCGGCGAACGCCTCGATCAGAAGTATGACGACCGCGACGAGGCCGTCCCAGCTCGTCGGTGTGGGCCAAGAGCGACGGAGTACCACGGCGCTGATCCTATGCGCAACACGCTGTCCGTTTCCACGCGAAAGCCAAACCCATCCCGTCAGGAAACCATTTCACCGTTTTGCCCACCAGCGATCGCAGACGAGTCAGGCAACACCTCAGCTTGCGGAAGAGTCGTCCTCGAACGAATCCCGCTGCGACGAGGTTCCCTCCCCGAGGCGTTACAAGATGTCGCGGGCGAGCGGCAGCCGCTTCACGAGCAGTCCCACAAGGAATGACGCCGCCACGGCGACCGGTGCCACCAACAGGAACTTGACGCCGAGGTCGAGCTCGACGCCGCGGACACCCACGGCAAGAAGTGTGATGACGGGAGCGTGCAGCACGTACGTGGCGTAGGCGGCGGTCGACATGGCCCTGCCCAGTCTCCCCTGTGCGACGACATGTTCCCGGAACCAAACGAGGAGGGTCACGACCATTGCGACGCACATCGTCTGCTCCCACAGCGCAAAGGCCAGCCCCCCATAAACGGCTCGACATCCCCGTCCAACCCACGCCCGGCCACGAAAAGGACCGGGAAGACGGCCACGAGGGCGATCGCCACCCGGAACCAGAGTCTGCCCTGTGATTCGGAGAGCCTGTCGAACCAGCCGTGCCGGTGGGCGAGGACTCCGAGGGCGAAGAGGGCGACGTATTGGGGGAAGTGAGCGATCTGGAAGTGAATGGGCTCGAGCCACTATCCGACGGGGAGCCAGATGCGAACCACGAACGTCACGACGGCCAACGCCACTGCGACTATTTCGATGGCCATGTCGGTGGGTGCCGCAGCATTCGAGGTGCCGAAGCCTCCGAGTCGGCTGAACCGATGGCTGCGCCAACGAGGCGGTGAGCGGCCAGAGCATGTCGAGTCACGAGGTGAACGCGAGCGATGATGAATCCGTTGTTCTTTGAGGCGCCATCTCTCCACCGCACACACACCGAAATCGCCCCCTACGAGCCCGCTTCACAGCAGGGCGCCCGTTCGAGCCTTGGGCGGCCGGTGCCATCGTGCGCATCGTGCCAGGAGCGGGGACTCGACGCTCGGAGACTCGGGGTGCGCCGACAGGTGGAGGTCGTCGGCGATCGGAGCGGCGCGACTGACCGGTCTCTCGAAGCTCTCAGATGTAGAGCTGAATGGCGGCTCGCTCCATGATCGGCACGAAACTCAGGTACTCGATGACCGGCACGTCGGGGTATATGACATCCTCGGACCGAACCTTGTAGTACTGGATCGAGCCACCACACAGGTAGAGACGTCCTCCGAGCTGTCGGATCTGGTCTAGCTTTTCGCGCGCCGGGACGTGGCCGGACTTCGCCATGCCGGCAGCGGCGAACCGGGTGAACGGCCTCCCCCACCCTTTCAAACGAGGTTGGTATCCCCCGGTCAGGACCCTCACCGCCGGCCCTTGGAAATAGAGGTGCACGTCGACACCTTCGAGCGCCGCACCCAGCGCAAACCCAAGGGGGGACAGCAACTCTTCGAGCCCGGCTGAAGAGATCACCATCGCAAGACTGGTCCCCGGCCGGGCGGCGCTCCCCTTCTCGATCACGAACCGGTGCCCGCCAGAGACGGTCTCCGATACGCGAAGCACATGGCCACACCGCACACACCACGCCTGGATGTCGTGCTCAAAGGGTTCGAACTCGTCGGTCAGGATCTCGAGTGCTTCACCTTCCACCATCTCCTCCAATTCGGAGGCGGCAGCGACCACGACGAAGGACGTGATCGTCTTGCCTCGGCCATCGACCGATCTCTTCGTTGTCGTGGTCACGACGTACCTCCTCGGACGGATACGGCCACCGTGACTGAGGGACACCGATGCCGACAGGGCCGCAGTACCGCTTCGGAGTTCGGCGCGGCCATTTGACCCTGGTTGCCGCGCTCGTCGGGAAACATCCTGGGATGACGGAACCTGGAGCCGCATCCATGCCACACGAGCGGCGTGGCCGCCCGCGGAGTCTCACACGGCGAGATAGCTCGCTACTGGCCGGCTTTCACTGCGGCTTGGCCATCGTTCGCCGAAGCGTATGCAGCGACCGGCGAACAGTCGGTCTTCGCATTCGAACCCGAGGATTCGAGCACACAAGACGAGCTCGACGACGCTCATGGCGGCTCGACTGGCACGGTGGAAGCGCCAACGGACGAGAGCCTGCCAGATCACAACAACCGTGAAAGGGGTTCACCGATGGATCTCAGACTGGCGGGATGGAAGACCGACCGCGGACGCGACAAATATCGGCAGGCGTACGACGCCGCACTCGCTCTGTGGTCTGCCCCATACGACATACAAACGATCCCGACCAGGTTCGGGCCGACCCGAGCCGTGGTGTCCGGTCCTCCGGATGCCCCTGCGCTGCTCTTGTTGCCGGCGGCAACCGGCATCGGAGCGCTCCAGTGGTACCCGAACATCGCCGACCTCGCGGCCGAACAGCGGGTCGTGGGTCTCGACTTCGTGGCTGGACCTGGCGGCGGGACCCAGACCTACGCGATGGTCGATCGCCACGACTACGCCGTCTGGATCACCGACATCCTCGACGATCTCGGGGTCGATCGAGCCGGTTTCGTCGGCTCTTCCCAAGGAGGTTGGATCGTCCTCAATCTGTGTGTGATGAATCCCGAGCGGATCACCGCCGCCGCTCTGTTGGCTCCGGCGGCGTCACTCTTGCCCTTCTCGTGGCAGACGCAGGTCGGCTTGCGACTACATCTGCCGAGCTGGACGGCGGGGCCTGCGCTTCGGAAGATCCTCGGGCCCGACTTCGAACTCGACGAGCGCCTCGTCAAAGTGATGGCGGCCGGCATGAGACACTTCCGGTATCAGCAGCGATCGGTCTTCCCCGATGTGTTCAGCGACACCGCTCTCGCCGAGGTCAAGGCTCCCGTGCTGGTCATGATCGGCGACCGTGAGATCATCTACGATCCACGCAAGGCGCTGGCACGAGCCGCAAGCTCGATTCCTGGTGCCCAAACCGAACTCGTGGCGAAGGCCGGCCACCTGCCCAATCTCCAGATGCCCGAATTGGTGGACGATCGACTGCTCCGGTTCTTCGATGCGGCCCCCCAACCGGCTCGAACCGCGCCTTGACGCAACGGCAACCGACGATCGAGGGGTCAGCCAACACGACGCTCACTCTGGCCTCGTCTGCCCCACGTCCCATGCAGGAGCGCTTTGTGCGTCCGGATCGGAGGACGAACCCTGCGTCAAGCCGGTTCGGGTGACGTCGGTCGTGTTGGAGTCGATGACTTGGGCGCCTCCGAAGCTCGCCAGGGTCTCGAGTTTCGGCATCAGTTCCAACGAATCGCCCGCATTCAAACCCGGCTACCGGGTCCCTTCAGCGCTCCGGCCACCACGGGCCGGCCACACGGCTGGCACGTCGTCAACCGAACCGGTCACTCGAGTCGCCGTCAGCGAGGACTTCAGCGCGTGTGAGGAGTCTCTGCAGGTCAGCGACGAATCTGGCGGCGGGAGCACCATCGACGATGTTGTGATCGAACGTGACCGTCAGATCCAAGACATCACGAACGGTGATCTCCTCCCCTTCGACCACGGGCCGCCTGGTTCGCCCTCCGACCAGCACAGACAGACTCAGGACCGTGGGAAAACCGATGCCGTGGCCGGGTCCGCGTCCAAACATGCCAACCGATGAGATCGCCACCGTACCCGAAATCGCTCTCATCCTCGTCGATCGAGACATGACCTGATACACGATCCATGCGAGACCGGGAACCCTGGCAGCGAGCGGCGCGAACCGTTCGAGGCGACGGCCTTCGACGGTTCCAAATGGGTTCTTCTTCACCTCGCGAATCTCCTCGCTGATGTCCGCCACGTTCCGAACGTCGGCGTCCCGAATCAGATGGGCGAGAGGAAACCTGCCGGCATCGGACTTCACCTCGATGAGGGTTGTCGCATCGACATAGCGGTGGATGACGATTCGGCCGTACCAGTCCCGGTACGCGTGGACCTCGGGATGCAGGGCCGCCGCACGCGCCACGGTTGCTACCACGAAGGCGGTGAACGAGACATCGGAGATCGCGAGCTTCTGCACTGCCGTGGTCACGTCGACCTCGAGCAGGCCGTGAACAGGCGACATCCGTCTACCTACTCGCATCCCGGCAGTGACCCAACGTCGAGCCGCCGGGAACGCCCTCCGATCCACCGATCGCTGACGACTGTTCTCAGAAGAGATCAGAACCTCCGACCATGACGGTAGCCACGGTGAGTCGCTCCACGAGCACATCACTCCACATGACCTGCGGTCGAGCCGCACGGATCACCGTCACCGGACTGGAGGACTGCCGATCATCGACTGCGGTTCACCATGCACCATCAGTACCTGCGAGCACAGTGCCCAAGAACATCCCCTCACGAATCTGCGACGAAACCGCACAGAGAAACCCAGCGACGTACGAGTCTCGAGGGCTCCGGGGGTGAGACTTGAACTCACAACCTACGGATTAGCAGTCCGTTCCTGGGCTTTACGGCGTCGCCTGGGTTTGCACCGCTAGAGCGAAGAATCCTCTGGTACGCAGGGGTTTTGCACCTTTCAGCGTCTTTTATCGTCTTGCGATCGATTCGGTCGTTGCGCGCCCTATCGCGCCCTGAGCGCGCCCCGGACCCAGCCACGTTGTGACCGAACGCTCCAAGGGTCTCCGAATCCTCCGGCCCCGGTCGCCCACCCAACGTCGCTGGACCACGGTGGGGCTGGTTGTCTCGGCAATGACGTCGGCCATCGCGTTGTCCGAGCCGCTCCTCGATGTGCCGATACTGAGCACTCTGCGGAGCGCTCGTTCGTGTCCTCGATTTGGTGATCGGCGCTCGAGCCGTCCATCAACCCACGGCAAGGGACCAGAACCCGAGGTCACGCCGGGTCTTGTGGCACTAGGGACCCATGTAGCGGAGGCGCGACAATGGAGCCGAGGTTCGACATGAATCGCTGCTTCCGCGTCGTTGTCAGTCTCATCCTTATCGTGGCGGTCGCGGCATGTGATGCCAACGGCACAGAATCATCGATAACCACGGCATCGACCACCACCACGTCCACTTTGCCGGTGACGACCACGGCGACACCCAACACCACACCCCCGACATCGACCACTACCTCAACCACGACGACCACCACCTCAACGACGCCGACCATCACGACAGCGGTGGCGCCGGATGTGACCCCACCGGCGTTGGTGATCACCGCACCCCGGCCCGGGGAAACCGTCACCACACGCACCTACCGGTTTGCGGGCACGACCGACCCGGGATGCACCGTGACTGCTGCGGGTCGCTATTCAGCTGACGTCGACACCGACGGGAACTGGTCGATCATCCTCGTGCTCAACCTCGGCAGCAACCTCGCCACCTTCACCGCCACCGACCCCGCAGGCAACACCACCACAGATCAGCTCCGCGTCGATTACGACCCCCCACTCGTTCTCCGCGCCGACGGACTCGGAGTGGTGTCTTTCGGCGAACCCGTCGACGAGGTGCTAACCCTCCTCACGGAGCGTTTGGGACCGCCGACAGAAGACGAGCTGTACGAGTCGCCCTTTGAGGTCCCTTCCGGCTGGCAGGGCGACGAACGCGGGCCGGATGCCTGCCACGCAGGCTCACCTGGCTACATCTGCTTCGACTACGTCCGGACGGTCTGGTGGGAGGAACCGAGACTCTGGGTGCTTTTCTCGGACCTGGAGGTCGACTCTGAGGCGGTCCCCGGTGACGACGACTACTGGGTCCAGGTCCCAGCGAGCTTCCAGGGTTACGGCTACTCGGGAGGCGGGTCGCTGTACACCGTCGATGGCATCACCGTTGGTTCCACGACCGCGGAGCTGCTGTCGCTTGGCCCCCTCGTTTCCTTCGAATGGAATCCCTGCGGAGACTTCGTCGACTTCACGATCACTGAAGGGGGAGAATCCAAGGAGGGTCTCGTCCGCGGGAGTCTCGACGACGGCGATTTCGGAGCATTTGACGAGACTGGCATTCCGAAACGTGACGCAAGGGTCAGGTCCCTCGGTGCTGGACAACGTGGCTCCTGCTGAACCTCTAGCTCGCTCTAGCTGTACTCGGCCATCGCCGGCAGTCGGCGCTACCTGTCCGCTATCTGGAACGGAGTCGGCCGAGGCGCCTCCAAGTAGCGCATAACGACGGACGGGCGAGACGAACTCGGTCGCGCAACGCACTCTGGAACCGGCAGATCGAGCGCATCCCCAGAAGGGACACCGCCATCTCGGGCGTCACGCCCGAGCATGGCCGGTAGCGCTGAAGGTGCCGTTCCAGAGCATTTCGAGAATTGTGCGTTATGGCGCGAGATCTGGCGATATGGGGCGGTTTTGAGCAGTGATTGTGTCGGCGCCGGGCGGAGTGCTCGACCGATGTTGCGCGATGTGCCTTCGGCTAGTCCTTCGGCTCGAGGGTAACGACGGGTATCTCCCGATCCACCTTCGTCTCGTAGCCGGCGAAACGCTTGTCGAACTCCACGATCTTGGCCCACAACGCCGGGCGCTCCTCGGGTCCGGCGACACGGGCGTTCATCGGCAGCTCTTCAGACCCTCTCTCAACCGTCACCGCTGGATTGGCCACAACGTTGTGGTACCAGGCAGGGTGTCGAGGAGCGCCACCGGCCGAGGCAGCAACCAGCCACCCGTCGTCGTGGACGACACCCATGAGCGGGTTCGTTCGCGGGTGCCCGGACTTGGCCCCCCTCGTTGTGAGGAGCAGCACTGTGCCGCCCATGGTCCCGAGCCGACCGTTGGTCGTTCGGTACAGCCAGACGTGGCCCTTGTTCATCATCTTGAAGAGTTGCTTGCCCATCCCCATCCTTCACTTCCCTTCGGGGAACGCCATGTGCTTCTTACCCGGTTTGATGCTGCTTCATTATCGACGCCCGCACCGGGCTATGTTGGACCGACTTCGCCACGGTCCGTGCGTGCCACGAAGCAGTGCCGGAGGAGCACGACGTGCCGGTCTGGGCGGTTCGACCGAGTGGGCGATATGGCTCATATCTGGCGATCGGCGTGGGAATGGGATGGTATGTACATCCATCCACCATCAAGGTAAGTTGACATCATGGACCCGGTGATCCTGGCAGGTGCCCGCAAGCACGGGGTCAGTGACAACGACATGCGCCACGCCTACCGCAATCCAGTCAGGGTCTTTGATCTCGATGGTCTTGTCATGCTGATCGGTGGTGACGAGTCCGGGCGCCTGCTTGAGGTCGGGGTAGTGGCGGGTGAGGGGGTGGAGTTCATTGTGCATGCCATGGAGGCCCGACCAAGATTCCTGAGGAGATCCTGATGCCGAGATCCATCCAAGAGATCCTCGATCACGCTGACGAACTCGCCCAGCGGTTCGAGGATTACGAGCCGGCCGAGGGCGACGAGAGACCCGTCGAGGAGTATCTCCTCCAGCGTGCTGCATTGGCGCGTGCTCGCAGTGAACGTCAGATCCTCGATGCAGTAGTGGCAGCGCGCAGTGCAGGGATCTCTTGGGCGAAGATCGGCGAGCTTCTCGGAACTTCAGCACAAGCAGCACAGCAAAGGTACGGGGAAGTCGTCGAGCAAGTCTGATGTTCTCCGCTGCCGGGCCGCACACAGTCGTGCCGATCGGGGACGGTCAGCGAAATGTGCGATATGGCGCATAGTGATTGATCTAGGGCGGCGGGTCAGCGGCGCTGAGGGGCCGGCTGAGCCGAGACACTCACCTATCCGCGCACCGAGGCATCGGTATCGTCGCACTCCGCGGGATGAGCGTTTCTGCAACAGAGATGTGGTTCAGCCTTTTCGGTGGCCGACCGCAAATCGCTGAGTCTGAGGGGACATGGAAACGTCGATTGAGGCCTCTTGTGAGCGCACCCTTCCAGTCAAGGAAATCCGGCTCTATCAGCGATGAGCGCGACCCGATAGCGTGACGGAAGCGGTGCTGCTTTTCGACGGTCTCTACAAACGGTTCGGGGAGGTGGTTGCGCTCGCCGGATGCAGCCTCAAGGTCGAGCCCGGCCAGATGCTCGGTTTCCTCGGTCCTAACGGTGCAGGCAAAACAACGGCGATCCGAACCGTCTTCGGCTTGGTCCGGCCTGACTCCGGAGTGGTGAGCTGGGAGGGGCGTACGATAGGGCAGACCGCCCGACGTTCGTTTGGGTACATGCCAGAGGAGCGGGGGCTCTATAGAAAGATGCAGGTCCGTGATCAGCTTGTGTACTTCGCCCAGTTGCACGGCCTCGACCGAACCGCAGCGGCGGAAGCAACCGATCGCTGGTTGGACCGATTCGGGCTGGCGGATCGCGCCAAGTCCAAGCTCGAGGAACTCTCTCACGGTAACCAGCAGCGTGTCCAACTGATCGCCGCCCTGGTTCATGACCCAGTCCTGTTGGTACTCGACGAACCGTTTGCGGGTCTCGACCCGCTGGGTGCAGCGAGCATGGCGGCTGTGCTCGAAGAACGCGCTGCAGTCGGTGTGGCGGTTCTCTTCTCCAGCCATCAGCTCGACGTTGTGGAGGACCTTTGCGAAGAGGTCGTGATCATCAACAAGGGTGCGGTAGTTCTCTCCGGTCAGATCGATCGGTTGCGGGCGGATTCACCCCTGCGCTATGTCGAAGTCGCCGGCGATGATGTCCGCTGGGCACTCGACGTCGCCGGCACGGCAATTGTGGAGCAGCGTCCTGGTCGAATTCGATTGGCGATGAAGGAAGAGGTCGACCTGGCCGCGCTCGCCGCATTGGCCGCTGCTAACGGCTCGGTTAGCCAGTTCATCCTGGAACCGCCTCCGTTGTCGGAGGTCTTCACCGAGGCGGTGCAAGCGTGATCATGCGAACGATCGGCCTCGTGATGCGCAGGGAACTGCGGGCAGCCCGCAAGCCCTTCTGGATCTCCACCGTCATCCTTCTGGTGGTGACGGCGGCCGGTTTGGCAGTGATGACGGTCGTTGAGAACAACGATGGGTCCGACGATGGCTCCGTCACATACGGTCTCGGCATGGTCGGTGCGGTTCCTGCCCAGCTTCCTAGTGAGGTGCGTTCTCGGCTGCCGGAGGGCCATTCCCTTGCGACCGCTCGCTTTCGTACAGTGGATGCGGCCGAGGAAGCCTTGAGCGAGGGCAATGTCGGAGTGGTCGTTGTCGGAGACGACACCATCGTGTGGGGCCCGTGGGTGTCGGGCATCATGGCAGAGAGCCTGGTCGACGCGCTGCAGGCACTGAAGGCCAGAGGTCAAGCTGCGGACCTCGGTCTGACATCTAGAGAGGTGGAGTCTCTCCTCGACCCGCAACTGGAGTTCCGCAACGTTGCGGCTGCAGATGACGGTACCGAGGCCGAACAAGCTGCCGGGGCTATTGCGGTGATCGTGATGTTCGGCGCCATCATTGCGTATGGCCAGTGGATCGGGTACTCGGTTGCGGAGGAGAAGGGCAGCCGTGTCGTCGAATTGATCCTGGGCGCCGTACCGCCGCATCATCTTCTCGCCGGGAAGCTGCTGGCCGTAGGGTCGATGGGTATCGCCCAGATGACCCTGCTGGGGTCCCTCGTCGTCGGCTACGGCGTCGCCGCCGATCTGGTGAACATGCCCGACCTGGCCTCGGGCCTAGTCATCTGGATGCTTGTTTGGTTCCTTCTCGGCTTTGCGTTCTACGGGGCGATATATGCAGCGGGCGGCTCGCTGGCGGCCGACACCCACGAGGCAAGCAGCACACTCACGGTCCTTAACATTCTGCCGATTGTCGGATACATCTTCGGCGTGATCGCTTTCTCGCAGGGAACCAACACCGCGATGCTGCGTGCCTTCTCACTGATCCCTCTGTGGGCTCCAATGACCATGCCAGGCCGGATCGCCCGTGGCTGGGCAACAGCCTGGGAAGTGGGGGCGTCGGTGGCGCTAATGCTGATATCCATATACGCCGTGATCCGGATAGCCGGCTGGGTCTATCGAGGCGGCGTAGCGAGAGCCAGCTCAAAACTGAGCTGGCGAGAAGCATTCAGTACCGGGCGTGACCTGGGTGCAGGCCCGACTCACTAGCGGCGGGCTGACCAACAGCGCACAAAATCGACGAAAGCCGTCTGCCGTGTTCATTTGCCGATCCTATCGAGACGATCCTCCTAGACCGAACGGTCGACCACCACAGACAATCACGACCCCTCGGACGCGCATCAAGCCACCGGCGGGACAAGGCCAAATCATCACGATGAGTGTTCGGAACCCGAGCGCAACGGTGCCGCTCGGCGCTAGTCAGCGAAGTGGGCGTTCTCGCTCCGGAACCGTTGATCTGGGCGGTATCGTGCTGTACATTCTGCTGTATGTCCGCGACTCGCACCCAGGTGTACCTCACTGAAGAGCAGCGCCAACGCATCGATGCCCTCGTCGAAGCGGAAGGCGTGACCATGGCCGAGATCATCCGGCGTGCCCTCGATTCGTACCTGGAAGACGAGACACCCGATCCCGACCTGGCGCTTGCGGCTACCTTCGGTTCCGCTCCGGATGCCACGGTGCCGAGCCGGGACGAGTGGGATCGTGGCTGACATCCTCGTCGATACCGACGTCTTCATCGACCACCTCCGAGGCGCCCGGCAGCTCGCCCCCGGCCGCCACCGGCTGCACTACTCGGTCATCACTCGAGCCGAGCTCTTCGCCGGCAACGCCGCCTCCAACATGGTCAGCACCCTCCTTGCACCGTTCCGCGAAATCCCGGTCGATCGCACGGTGGCCGAACGCGCCGGTCGAATCCGCCGAGAGAGCGGCATCCGTCTCCCCGATGCCCTCATCGCAGCAACCGCGATCGAACACAGGCTGGGTCTGGCCACCCGGAATCGATCCGACTTCGAACCCGTGCGCACCCTCCGCCTCAGAGAGCTGTAACCGCACTCGTATGTGCCGATCGGGTGCACGTGCCGAACCGTGCGTTCGTGTCCGGGATTTGGCGATCCCGTGCGGATTCGACAACCTTCAGAGGAAGTAATTGACAGCGACGTTGAGCGCGTCGCACACCCGGCGCATTCGCTCATCGCTCAGGCGTCCTGGCCGCTCGGTGAGCGTTCCGACCGAGACGCTCTCGATCGAATCCAGATTCACCGCCAACGTTCGAGGATCGGATCGTCTTCTGGGTCGAGCACGACCTCGCTGGGCAGACCCCTGGTGTTGGTCGTACACGGAGCGGTCAGCGTTCGGCGGAGCCGCGGGACTGCTACGTCTCGCGAGAGGACAACGATGGGTCGGCGGGAGATCTCACGTAGTTCACACCGCCAGACCTCTCCGTCGATCTCCTCGGTGAGTATGTTCCCCATGCCGACCAATCCCACCCCCGTAGTGATGGATGGATCTGATCGTGCATCAGGAGTGCCTACCGCCATTGTTCTTCCAGTGAGCGTCCGACGGTTCCTGTGCGAATTGCTGTTACCCCTTGACAGGCGACCGACCGTCGGTCTATGTTCCCGTTCGCCAGCTATCGACGACTGCGAGTGATAAATGGTCCGGATCAGCAAAGCCCCGGCTGTGCGCCGCCAGGAGATCGTTGCGGCGGCGATCCAACTGTTCGTGTCGAAGGGATACGCCGCAACGACGATCAACGACATCCTGGGGGCGGTCGGGATCGCCAAGGGCACCTTCTATCACCACTTCCCCTCCAAAGAGGAGGTGCTGCGGGCGGTGGTGCTGCAGGTCGCCGATGAGGGACGGGCTCGAGCGGAGACCATCGCAGCGGATGCGGGGATGCCCAGTCCCGACCGGGTTCTGGCCATTTTCGCCGCGCAACGTCTCGGCGACGACACTGCCGCCCTGGTGACCTCGCTGCACGAAGCCGGCAACGCCGAGTTCCATCTGCTGAGCCACATCGCCACCGTGAATCTGCTGACGCCGGTCATCGCAAAGGTGGTTCGGGAAGGGATCGCTGACGGCGTGTTCGACACGCCATTCCCCGACGAGGCCGTGGCGATTCTGCTGACTGCCGCCGCGTTCCTGACCGACGGAGGATTTGAGGGGTACACACCCGACATGGATCGGCTGCTGCCCGCCCTGCTCGTCGCGGCCGAGCGGCTGTTCGGTGCTGCGGAGGGGACATTCTCAGATCGCGCCCAACTCCTGGGAGAAGACTGACATGAGCGCTGTGACCGACATCCAATCTCGCTCGGTGAAGCGTTTTCTGGTGTTGTGGGCCGGAGGGTTGATCAACGCCATGGGGAGCGGCATGACCGCCTTTGGGGTGGGGGCGATCGTCTTCGGGCTGACCGGCAGCGCCAGCGCAGTTTCTGCCGTACTCGCATGCGGCCTGGTCCCTCCGATCCTCCTGGGACCGATCACCGGGGTGGCAGCCGACCGCTACGACCGTCGCCTACTGATGGCGATGGGTGACGGGGGCGGTGTCATCGGCATCGCCATCGTGTGGTGGGCGTTGTCACATCAGGACCCATCGATCGTCCTCGTGTGCTTCGGGATGCTGGTCACCGGAACGTTCGCGTCCCTGTCCGAGCCGTCGTTCAAGGCCTCGATCACCGACCTCGTCGATGCCGACGACTACGCACGAAGCTCAGCACTCATGCAATTGATCGGTGCCGGACGGCTGCTGGTCGCTCCATTGGCGGCCGGACTGGTCCTTGCCCTCTCCTCCATCCACACGGTCCTGGCCATCGATGCGGCAACCGTCGTGGTGACCGTCGCCTGCACAATGGTGGTTCGGCGTTCCATCGATCGACCCACCCGTTCGAAGGTCACCGCAGGCGTCCTATCCGACCTGAGGGAGGGAGCCAGGGTTCTCTCGAATGCCCGTGGGGTCATGGTCCTGGTGAGGATCTTCGTGCTGACGACCTTCGCCGCCGGGCTCGCCCAGGTGCTGTTCAAGCCGCTGATGCTCCCTCGCATCTCCGTGACCGCCCAGGGGGCCCTGGAGTCGGTGGCGGCGTCGGGTCTGATCGCCGGCAGCGTCGTCGTGGCCGCAATCACCGCCCGCCGAGGCAGCCACGGCGCCCTCGTGTTGGGCCTCTTCGGCGCCGGCGGTTTCCTGTTCGCACTCCCCTACGGCTCCGTGTGGTGGGTCGGTTTGATGGGGTTCCTGTTCTTCGCATCCCTGGCACTCGTCAACACCGGAGCCGACGTGCTCGTCCGGTCTTCGCTGCCCAACGAGACCCAGGGCCGGGCATGGGGTCTGATCGGCTTGGTCTCCCAGCTCGGCTTCCCTGTGGCCTATGTGGTCGCCGGGCCGCTCGCAGACCTCGTCTTCGAGCCCTTGATGGCCTCCGACGGTCTCCTCGGCTCGACGCTGGGTACAGTCGTTGGTGTCGGACCTGGCCGTGGAATCGCGCTGATCTTCAGCCTCGCAGGCGTCATGGTGCTGATCTCCGGCAGGGCGGTCGACCGCTGCTCGGCGGTTGCGGCATTGGAGCCCGACGCGGCGCATGAGACCGAACTGGAGGTGGGCGCATGTTGACCCGGATGCTTCGCGCAGATCTGCGTAGAACCCGCACTACGAGCATCGTCCTCGCAGGGCTCATCGGCCTGGCGGCGCTCCTGGCGGCGATAGGGGGAAGTGTCATCACCCAGCTGAGCGGCGCCATCGGCGAGCTGTTCGAGGTTGCCCGTACCCCCGATGTGGTGCAGATGCATCTGGGTGAGGTGGACCCCGCATCGGTCCACGCCTGGGCGGACCGCCAGCCCGAGGTGGCCGAGTCGCAGGTGAGCAAGACCCTGCCCATCCCCGCCGATCAGCTGTACCTGGGCGAGGAACCACAATCCGGGAGCGTGCTCCAACCGGCGCTCGTCACACAGAACGAGACCTTCGACTTGCTGCTCGACCTCGATGACGAGATCCTGGAAGTCGGTCCCGGAGAGATCGTCCTTCCGCTCTACTACTTCCAGACACAGAACGCCGAGGTCGGTGACACGGTCTCGGTGCGTCTCCCCGAGGAGCGCTTCGACTTCACCGTGACCGGGTTCCTGCGGGACTCGATGATGAACCCCACCTTCGCCACCTCGAAGCGTCTCCTGATCTCGGCGGAGGATCACACGGCGATCGCCCGACACATCGACGAACCCGAGTACTTGATCGAGTTCCTGGTGGCGGACCCGACCGGGACAAGAGCAGTGTCGGACGCCTACACGGCAACCGGGCCGGCCACCAACGGGCCGCTGCTGGATCGAACCACCTTCTTTCTCCTCAACGCCGTCTCCCACGGCATCGGAATCGCCGTCCTCACCCTGCTGTCCGCGTTGATGCTTGCCGTTGCCGCCATTGCGCTGCGGTTCTCGTTCCTGACCGCCGTCGAACGCGACACCCATGAGATCGGAGTCATGAAGGCGATCGGGATGCCCGAGAAGCGAATTCGCAGGCTCTATCTCAGCAAGTATGTGGCGTTGGCGCTGATCGGCGGGGTCCTGGGGGCGTTGCTGAGTGTTCCCGCTGCCAGAGCCGTCACCGCGTCGCTGCGGCTGCAATTGGGCGAAGCCGAGGGATCATGGTGGGTCGCCGCCGGCCCGGTCTTGGGCGCCGGCCTGGTGGTCGTGGCCATCGTTGTCTGGTGTGCGCTGATGCTGCGACGGCTGGGACGGATCTCGACCATGGATGCGCTGCGAGCGACAACCGCGCCGCAAAGAAGGCGAGCGTGGTGGCCGGCCCGGACCGCCTCTCTCCGACTCGTCGGGAGCCACCTCCCACCCGGAGTGTGGATGGGACTGAACGACATCCGCCGCGGCTTCCGGACCCACAGGATGCTGCTGGCGGTGCTGACGCTGTGCACTTTCCTGATCCTGGTGCCGCTCAATCTCTGGACCACCGTCACCTCTCCGACGTTCATCACCTACCTGGGCACCGGCGTCGCCGACCTCCGACTCGAACTCCGGACGCCGGCCGCCGTCACCCAGTCGTCCGAGCTCGTGTCGGCGCTCGAGCAAGACCCCGATGTGGACCGAGTGGCATCGTTCGTGACGGCACGGTTCGAGGTTCTCAATGTCGACGGGGAGTGGGAGCACCTGCCCCTCGAAACCGGCGATCACGCCGTCTTCCCGCTGTCGTATCTGAAAGGGACCTCTCCGGACGCGCCGGATGAGATCTCGGTGTCCTCGCTCGCCGCAGACACCTTGGGTGCAGACGTCGGCGGGACGATCACGCTGCGCGGTGAGACCGGCTCGCGGGATGTCACGCTCGTCGGGATCTACCAGGACATGACCAACGGTGGCCGCACGGCCAAGGGTCAGGTCGTGGTCGAAGGAGAACCAATCGTTTGGCGGACCATGTTGCTCGACGCAGTCGACGGTGTGACCCCCACCGAGCTCGCAGAACGGCTGTCGAGCACCTACCCGGCGGTCCAGACGATCGAGATGGTCGAATTCGCCGATCAGACCTTGGGTGACTTGATCGAGCAGACCGCCACCGTGGCCACCGCCGCAGCCCTGACGGCCGTCACGCTGGCAGCCCTCATCGCAGCCATGTTCGCCCAGATGGTCATTGCCCGCGACCGATCCCAGATCGCCATCCAGCGAGGTCTCGGCGTGTCCGATCGGTCGCTCCGCCTCCAGTACCTGACCAGGTTCCTGGTCGTGCTGGTCGCTGGCATCGCGCTCGGGACCGTGCTCGTCGCCACCGTAGGCCGATGGATGGTGGCCGGGGTCATCGGAACGCTGGGAGCTCCGGCACTCCGCTTCGATGTTGATCCGCTCCTGGCCTACGTCGCCGTGCCGTTGTCGTTGATAGCGACCGTCGTCATCGTGGCCGCCATCTCCACCAGGTCGTTCGATCGTCTCGGCATTACCCATCTCAGCGAGGAGTGACATGTCCCCCGTTCACCTGACTGCCCACAGCATCCACAAGTCTTTCGGCGAAGGCGACGCTCGAACCAAGGCCCTTCGAGGCATCGACCTCGACATCGACCGAGGCGACTTCGTCGCAATCATGGGACCGTCGGGCTCTGGCAAATCCACCCTGTTGTACTGCCTGAGCGGAATGGACGATGCCACCGAGGGAACGGTGACGCTCCACGTCGACGGTGCAGGCGCCGTCGAGATCACCGCGCTCCGTCAGCGAGATCTGGCCGACCTCCGATTGACACGAATGGGTTTCGTGTTCCAACAGGTCCACTTGCTGCGCAACCTGACCATCCTCGACAACGTCGTGCTCCCCGGGTTCACCGCCACCCCGGACGATCGCGACGCCGTCGTCAGCCGCGCCAGGCAGCTGTTGGATCGGGTCGGGATCGGGGAGTTGGCGGATCGCGAGATCACGCAGGCGTCCGGTGGCCAGCTGCAGCGTGCCGCCATCGCTCGAGCCCTGATCAACTCGCCGGACGTGGTCTTCGGCGACGAGCCGTCCGGCGCCCTGAATGCCGCTATGGCGGAGGAGATCATGGACCT
This sequence comes from uncultured bacterium, assembly GCA_963792365.1. Taxonomy (GTDB): domain Bacteria; phylum Actinomycetota; class Acidimicrobiia; order Spongiisociales; family ZC4RG35; genus JAOUGY01. The sequence continues at coordinate 177,776 of CAWBVW010000002.1, read as the reverse complement.
CATGACCGAGGTCAATCGGGAAGGCCGCACCGTGGTGCTGGTCACGCACGACCCGAACGTCGCCGCCCGGGCCCGGCGCGTGGTCGTTCTCCGAGACGGACTCATCGGCGGCGATCTCAGGCGTGAGGACTCACAGACCGACGATCACTGGGCCGACTCACTCGCCGGCTGGCTGACCTCTCACGGGACCTAGCTGTCCTTCCCTGGGACGGCCACCGCCTCCCGACGACGCGCTGTGGTGGCTTGCACAGGAAGACACGACACCTCGGGGCGACGCCATCCGAATTCTCACAGTTCGGGGAGCTCGATGTGCTCGTGACCCGCGTCCCAGTTGCATGCCTCGGGGCACGACGTGCCGGTTGGGCCACGAGGACGTTGGGGGGCCACCCGCCGCTTCCAGTGGTAGCGGTGATTGACCCGGCCGACCCTCGGAATCTCAGCGCTCGTCTCGCGACTCTCGCTCTTCGCTCCTCGCCCGCTCCGCCATTTTGCGCTCGCGCCTTCGCTCCCGCTCGGCCGCCTCACGCTGAGGACCCAGGCGGTATGCCGCCTGCATTCGGTACTGGTCCAGCTCCGACCAGGCGGAATCCCAGCTCGGGTGTCACCAAACCGGGCCAGCCAACTGCTGCGCAACATGCGCACCCTGGACTACGTCTCAGAACAACGCCGTGCCCACGCCCGAACCCATCTCGCCGACATTCGCCGTCTCGATCGAGACATCAAGACCAACAAGACACAGATTCGGCGGGCAGTAGCTGCTTCGGGCACCACGGTGACCGACGTCTACGGCGTCGGCCCGATCGTGGCCGCGTTCCTGATCGGATACACCGGCAACCCGGCACGGTTCGCCACCGCAGATCACTACGCCGCATACAACGGCACCGCACCCATCGAGTACTCCTCAGGGGGCAAGAGCCGGCATCGGCTCAGCCTGCGCGGCAACCGGAAACTGAACCACGCCATCCACATGGCCGCCGTCACCCAGATCCGCTTCGACACCCCCGGCAGGGTCTACTACGACAAGAAACTGGCCGAGGGCAAAACGAAAAAGGAAGCTCTCCGAGCATTGAAACGACGCGTCTCTGACGCCGTGTATCGCCGCCTCATCGCCGACCAGCACAACAGCACCAGCTAGGGCCCGGGGGGCACCCAGGAACGTCTCCAAAGCTCGCGTGGCCGGCCTCACATCCTGATCACCGGCTCTTCAGCTAAGCCACCCCGGGCCACCCCCAAACCTACACCCCGGCCGGGAACCCGGCCAGGTCCACCGCGCCCAAAACAACCCACTTGACACAAAGAGGCTTCGATCCCGCGCATTCGGAGAGATGGGTGTTATCGCTCCCGATCAGCTGATCTGGGTGGTTCAGCTGGTTTGGGTAAGAGCACGGAGTTCGGCGACCGTCCCCCGGTGGACGTTGCGGTCGACCGCGCCCTCGACACCTGCTCGGCGACCGGGCCAAGACTGCCAGAAAGTCGGCCCACACGTTCTCGGTCGTGACGGTCATCGGTCCTCCTCGTCGGACTCCACGTTCGACCGGGCGGTGTTCGGCTGCCCAGAGGACATCGTCCCGATGTAGCGAAGCGGATGTGCCGCAACAGCCCTGGGCGGGCGGTTGGTGCGGCCGTGCTCGTGGGCCCCAGTGCGGTGACCTTTACTCCCCGAGAGTTCGAGCTGGTTCCAATGGCATGTTGAGTCTGAGCCTCGACCGCCATTTGACCGAGATGACGATGATGGCGATCAGGCCTGTGAGTTCGGCAGCGATGAAGAACTTGTTGTCCAGGTCCGAGTCGAGGCCGGACGCTACTTCGAGTGCAATGGCGAATACGGCGACCGAGGCGTTGGAGATCCAGTTTGCTCTGCTCGGCAGGACCCAGGAGAGAACGATCATGGCAATCGTCGGCTCGAGCGCGACTGCCGCGATGAGCAGCGTGGTGTCGCCGACGGCGAACTCGCCGGCGAGCAGAGTTTCCATGAACTCCGGATTGGCGAACTCATGAATTGCCATGAAGAAGTGGTTGATGAAGAAGAACACCCAGAGGGAGGAGATGGTTGCTCGTGTTCTGATGTCGATGAGTTGGTCTTCGATGTTCACGATTGGTCCGTTCTACGTGGTCGGGTCAGCGTGTTCATGGTGGGGTGTCTCCCTCTCGAACACGTACGAGGTGTTCATACGTTGTAAGTTGTACAGCGTAAGGTACATATTACAACGTAAGTTTGTCAAGGGGTTTCTCGTCGCTTCGATCGACGGGTGATCACACGGGTTGTGGGCGCGCGGTCGTGGCCGATCAATGGCGTGCTCGATGGGGGTGTGTGGCGGTCGCCTGGGTCCCGGCGTTAGCCGCGCTGGGAGCGTTCGAGTCCGCCGAGGAGCAGGTCGAGGCCGAACTCGAACTCGGCCTGGTAATCACACCAACCGAGCGTGGAGTCTGGATCCTCGTGTGCGACCTCGGCGATCATCTGCATCATGTGCGGGAGTTGGGGTGCCAGTTCTGCGAGCATCGCCTCGCTCTCTTCGGCACCGGCTTCGGGATCGTCGGGAACGAAGAGTTCCTGGTTGAATCCCAGCGACCGACTCCCGAGCGCGTGCATCGCGTAGTGACCGAGATCGTAAGAGAAACCACCCGCGACCAGGATGCCGAGCAAGGAGTCGAGGTATCGCAGCATCGTCGGTGTCATCCGGACCCGGGTCTCGATCAGCGCCGGGGCCCAGGGGTGGCGGAGCATCACCCTGCGGGCGGTGAGGATCCGATCGCGCAGGAGTGGTTTCCACTCGGACGGCTCGTCGAGGTCGAAGTCGAAGCCGCCGAGTTCACGCTCCAACTCCACGAGCAGCGTGTCGACGACTCCGTCCAGCAGGGCTTCTTTGTTGGCGACGTGGTAGTAGAGCGACATCGCCTCGACGCCCAGCGCGGCCGCAACGTTCCGCATGGTGACGGCGGCGATTCCCGAACCGTCGGCCAATGCGACGGCTGCATCGAGCACCCGCTCCTTCGTCAACGGCATTCGGGGCTCGCTCATCGTGTCCGCTCGTCGGTTCATCGCATCTCGGGAGCATCATCATATCGTACACGGTAAGGCTTGACCACCTTACAATGTATGATTATCTTACGACGTACAAACCGAGCCGGCGAGGTCCCGTGACACGACCGGCCAGAGACGAGGGACAGCCATGGCCGAAACGCCGAACACCATGACCGCCGTCGTGCAGCGCGCCTATGGGCTCGATTCAATCGAACTCGATGAGGTGCCTGTGCCATCCGCCGGGCCCGGACAGCTGCTGATCGAGGTCGCCGCGAGCACGGTCAACCCGATGGACTGGCACCTCGCGACCGGCTCGCCGGGGATCGTGCGCCTCGCCGAGGGCTTCCGCCGTCCAGCCAATGAGATCCCCGGGCGTGAAGCCTGCGGGGTCGTCGTCCAGGTCGGGCCTGGTGTCATCGGCTTCGAGGTCGGCCAGAACGTGTTCGGCTGGATGACCGGGGCATTCGCCGAGTACGCGATCGCGGTCCATCGCCTCGCATCAGACACCGCGACCCTGTCACCAGAGTGTCAAAAACCCTGTCACCCGACGGCCGAAACCGGCCCCAAACCCGGCCGTGCAAGGGTTTCCGGCGCCGCCAACAATCCAGTCCGATCCCGAGCGATCCCTGTGCGCTCCCGGCAGTTGGAGGGTTCCTGACAGGGTCCGTGACAGGGTTGCGGGCATCGTGATGACAGGGTCAAGGCCCACAATGCGGGCAAATGGACACCCTCGACCGTCTCCTCAGCGTCCAGGACCTCGCCGATTACCTCGGCGTCCCCGTCGCCACCATCTACGGATGGCGCCACCGCGGCCACGGCCCACCCGGCTTCCGTGTCGGCCGCCACCTCCGCTTCCGCACCAGCGACGTCACCCACTGGATCAACCAACGAATCAACGGAAGCCAAACCGAACAGAAGCGTGTCAGAGCCGGCGGGTAGCGTTGCCTCGAGGACACACGTGCGCCAGATCGATCACGAGGAGGTGCTCATGGCAGGATGGATCATCAAGACCGACAGCGGCCGCTGGAAGGCACGGCTGTCGATCACGGGTGCCGGTACCCGCAACAAGACCTTCGACCGCAAGATCGACGCCGAGAAATGGCTCCGCAATGAACAAGCCCGCCTCGACCGCTCCGAATGGACCGACCCCCGCCTCGCCCGCACCACCTTCGCCGACTGGGCGATTCCCTGGCTCGACACCCGCCGCCACCTCAAACCCAAGACCCTCGCCGGCTACGAGTCGCTCCTCACCGTCCACCTCCTTCCTCGCTTCGGTCAGCTCCCCCTGGCCGCCATCGATCCCCTCATGATCGAAACCTGGGTCGTCGAACTCACCGACCGCGGACTCTCCGCCAGCCGCACCCGACAAGCGCATCAGCTCCTGTCGATGATCCTCAAGGCGGCGGTGCGAGCCCGGCGTTTGGCGTCCAATCCGGCCGACGGAACACCGCTGCCGCGGGCAACTCGCCGAACACCGCGGTTTCTCACCTCCGACCAGGTGGACGAACTCGCCGACCTCGTCCCTCGCCGGTATCGCGGACTGATCTACGTTCTGGCGTACGGAGGCCTTCGCTGGGCGGGAGCAGTCGGCCTCAAGCCGGAGTATGTGCACCTGCTGCGGCGCAGGATCGTGGTCAGCGAGACCCTCTCCGAGGTCAAGGGTCGGCTACACCCGGTGCCTCCGAAGACCTGGGAGTCTCGCACCATCGCAATCCCACCCTTCGTCGCCGACGTCCTGGGCGAGCACATCGGGCGATTCACAGGCGACACCCAGGACGGTCTGCTGTTCGTGACAGACAACGAGACGCCGCTACGCTCGTCCAACTTCCGACGCTGGGTGTGGAGCCCCGCTGTCGCCAAGCTCGGCGAGGAAGGGCTGCGCATTCACGACCTCCGACACACTTGTGCCTCGCTGCTCATCGCCGCCGGCGCCCACCCTGGACACGTACGGGAGCACCTCGGGCACTCATCGATTCGTGTCACCATGGATGTCTACGGGCACCTCTACGAAGACACCAAGGACGAGATCGCCGACCGGTTGGAGCGGCAGCGCTCAAAGTGAGAACGGCGATGGCTGACCCGTGGCGCGCCCTCTCCGCGCCCTGGGACCAAAATGGCAGCCGTGCGCGGTGGGGTAAGAGACAACGAAACCCCTGGTCAACAGGGGTTTCGTGATGGCTCCGGGGGTGAGACTTGAACTCACAACCTACGGATTAACAGTCCGCCGCTCTGCCAATTGAGCTACCCCGGAAGGCGCGTGGGAAACCACGCAGCCGGCATGGTAATACCCGTCGGCCGAACTTCGAATCGACTTGAGCGAGTCCGTTGCACCTTCGAGGATGCCAAAATGCACACCATGAGGTTTCGAGCAGGACTGATCGTGGGTGCAGCGGCCGGATACGTGCTGGGAGCGCGTGCGGGACGGGAGCGATACGAGCAGATCAAACGCGTGTCCGCCAGGACGGCACAACACCCAGCCGTCGCCCAGGTCCTCGACCAGGCCGGCGGGGTGACCGACTTGTTCAGGTCCGGTGTGGCGGGTGGCCTCTCGGCCGGTGCCCGCGAAATGCGCAAGGCGGCCGAAGCCTCCTCCGACCGGTAGTCACGGGACGATCCGGAAGCGACCACCGTCGAGTGGGCGCAGTACCGAGAAGTGCCGTCGGTCGAGCGTGAGAATCGACTTCGTGGCGTAGCGGTCTGCGAGGGCCACGATCGACGCGTCTGCGAGACCGATGTCCTGATCTCGATAGCGCTCCACGACGTCGATCGCCTGCATCAGGTGTGATCCGTCGACGCCTGCCAGCACATATGCTCCGCCTGCGAGCTCCCGACCAGCCGCCAACTCGGCGTCGACACCCAATCGTGTCGCCACGAGGTAATCGAGCTCTGCAACGACGAAGGGGGAGACGATCAGTGGGTCGGCTTCATCTTCCACCAGCCGTCGCACGGCGTCATGCGAGGGCTCTCTCCGATTGAAAAACGCGAGCAACCCGCTGGTGTCGGCGACGATCACCGTTCACCGAACCCGGCCAGCAACTCCTCAGCGCACTGGGCGAACGGCTCTCCATCGATGATGCCGGCCCGCGGCTTCGGATGGCGCACCGCATCGGCGATGGCGGTCCGGATCACGTCGGCTTCGGAGGTGCCACGGCGCGCTGCCTCCCTCTCCAGGTCCCTTTTCAAGTCATCTGGAAGGTAGATAGTGGTCTTTATCGACATACCATACATGGTACCATATGTGGTGTCGCTCACTCCCGAAGGAAGTCTTCCAGCTTGCGGGAGTTGTTGGGATGGCGGAGCTTGGCGAGAGCCTTGGTCTCGAGCTGACGGATCCGCTCGCGGGTGACGCTGAACTGCTCCCCCACCTCTTCGAGGGTTCTGACCCTGCCGTCGGCGAGACCGAAGCGCATGATCAGCACCTGCCGCTCCCGGTCGTTGAGGTTCTCCAGAGCTAGCTGGAGATACTCCTGCAGCAACCGGAAGGTGGCCGCCTCCACCGGCACTTCGGCCGACTCGTCTTCGACGAAGTCACCGAGCGTCGAGTCGTCCTCCTCGCCCACAGGGGTCTCCAGAGACACGGGGTTGACCGCGATGCCCTGAAGCTCCTCGACACGGTCGGCGTCGACGTCGAGATCACGGGCAATCTCTTCGATCGTGGGCTCACGCCCCAGGTCCTGGGCCAGATCGCGCTGCACGCGCGTCAGCTTGTTGATCATGTCGACCACGTGGATCGGCACCCGGATGGTTCGCGCCTGATCGGCGATCGAACGCGTAATTGCCTGGCGAATCCACCACGAAGCGTACGTCGAGAACTTGAAGCCCCGGCGGTAGTCGAACCGGTCGACCGCACGCATCAAGCCGAGGTTGCCCTCCTGGATCAGGTCGAGAAGCGGAAGCCCTCGCCCGACGTAGTTGCGGGCGATGGACACCACCAACCGGAGGTTGGCTTCCACCAATCGCTTGTGCGCGGTGTTCCCCTGGCGTACCTGACGACCCAACAGCGTCTTGGTCTCGAGGGTGAACTCCTCTTCCTTGTCGAGACGCTCCTGGGCCCGCTTTCCGGCCTCGATCGCCATCGCCAGCTCCACTTCCTGCTGGGACGTGAGCAGCCGGTAGCGTCCGATCTCCTGAAGCCACATCTTCACCGGGTCCGAGACCGAAACCGTCTCGTCGTCGAGGATGTTCTCGTCGAAGCCCTCGAGCTCCTCCTCGATCCGGATCCCTTTGCCCCGAAGCAACTCGACGACGCGCTCGAACTCCTCCGGCGAAGCCTCTGCTTCGACGAGGTCGACCTGGACCTCGTGCACCGTCAGGAATCCGCGTTGAACTCCCCGCTTCGTGAGCTGGGAGATCACCGTGTCGATGCTCACTCAGAACCGCCTTCCAGACGCCGCCGCTCTGTCTGCAAACGTAACAACTCCGCCAGCACCGGTGAAGAGGTTTGCTCCGCAGCATCGAGAGTACCGAGTTCCCGTTCGAGTGCATCGATGCGCTCGTCGAGCGACGACCGTTTCACCGCCAGCATCACGTCCCCCAACGGGGAAAGTGGCGCAGAGCTCATGGCGAGGCGGGTGAGGAGCTCGCTCTCCGGGCTCTCGTCGGTCGGCAGCGGCACGGGGGTACCGGGTGGCATCCCTTCGGCCCCGGCTGCGAGAACGGCGAAGGCCGATGCCGTGCTCGGATCCGAGAACATGCCGGCGTCGATTCCGCCGATGAAGCCGCTGTCACTCAGCAACGTGCGAAGCAGCTCGTGCTCAGCGCGCAAACGTGACGTTGCCTGCCCCGAGGGCGGTGTTCCTCGACGGTACGTCGCGCCCCGCCGTCCCGACCGGCGTCCGATCGCCTGCTCCACGGTGGCGAAGTCGACCCGGAGGCGATCTGCTACGAACCGGGCGTACTCGCCGCGGGCGAGATCGTCGTCGACCCTGGCGAGTCTGGCTCCGACCGTCTTCAGTGCCCGTGCCCTGCTTTCGGGCTCACGTACGTCGAAATGCTCCAGTTCCTTCTCGAGCCAGAACTGGAGGAGCGGAAGCGAACGCTCGACCGAGCGTTCGAACTCTTCGACCCGACCCGACTGCACCATCTCCGCCGGATCGACTCCAGCAGGCATCGCCGCCACCCGCAGGTCGAGCTCGAGATTCACCGGAACGGCCAAGTCGTCGCCACGAAGTGCAGCCCGCCCGCCGGCGGCATCGGCGTCGAAGGCCAGCACGATCCGGTCACAGAACCGCCGTAGGAGCTCGAAATGGTCGTCGCCGAGCGCGGTGCCATTGGTTGCCACGGCCACCGGGATTCCCGCCCGATGAAGTCCGATCACGTCGGTGTAGCCCTCGACCACGATGGCGTACCCGGCCTTCTGGATGTCGCGGCGGGCTCGATCCAGGCCATAGAGAAGGTGCGACTTCTTGTAGATGGGTGTCTCGGGTGTGTTCAGGTACTTGGGTTGGCCCTCTCCAAGGATCCGACCACCGAAGCCAACCGGGTCGCCGCGTACGTCATAGGTGGGGAACAAGACCCTCTCACGGAAGTAGTCGTAGAGACCGTTGCGGCCGCGGCGGGCGAGGCCGGCGTCGAGCATCGCCTTGTCACCGACGTTGCGAGACTTCAGCTCCCGGACGAGTGCATCGCCGCGCGCCGGTGCGTACCCGAGCTTGAAGTCGACCACGATGTCCGAGTCGTAGCCGCGGCTCCGTAGGTACGCCCGTGCGACTCCGGCCTCCTCGGACCGCATGAGCGTCCGGTGGTAGATGTCGACCGCATCGGCCACAGCCTCCACGAGCCGCTGACGCTGCCCTCGCATCCGTTTGGCCGCCGGATCCTCCTCCAGCGCGATCCCGGCCCTCGAAGCCAGCCATTCCAGGGCTTCGGGGAAGGTCAGACCTTGGGTCTCCTGGACGAACGTGAACACGTCTCCTCGTGCATGGCACCCATGGCAGTAGTACAGGCCCCGGGCCACGTCGACCGACATCGATGGCGTCTTCTCCTGGTGGAACGGACACACCGCCATCATGTTGCGGCCGGACTTCTTGACCGTCGTCACGGCACCGACGAGATCGACGATGTTCGTCGCCTGTCGAACCTTGTCCTTGTCTTCGTCCGAAAACGCCATGCGCCCGGCGAGTGTACGCCGGACGCAAGGTCACGTGGGAGGTGGTTCGCTCGGTCAGCCCGCTGGGGCGGCCACGAAGTCGATCCTGAGAAGCACCTCGTCGGACACGTCGGCGACAGACGGAACGGACGGGATGTTCAGGTCGAAGTCACCGCGTGAGACTGTGGACTCGGCTGTCCCCTCGATCGTGGATGGGTCGGTGAGTGATGCCGACACCTCGAAGGTGACCGAATTGGTGATGTCGCGGATGGTCAGATCACCCGTGATCGTGAATTCGAACGCGTCTCCCACGACTGCCGACCCCGATAGTCCGTCGATCGAGGCGGGAACGAATTGGATGGTTTCGAACGTGGATGAGTCCAGAATCGGACCGCGAATGGCGCGATTGCGATTGCTGGAGTCGGTCTCGAACGTCTGTGCGCCTACGAGCACCGTGCCAAGCTGGAGTGTCGACAGGTCTGATGGGTCCACGGAGAGTTGGGCGGCGACTTCGGGGTTGGTGGCCACCACGTGCTTGTCCGACCCGTTGAGCACCTCATCCAGCTCGAAAGTCACCGACGAACCCTCGGTCAGCTCGTAGACGACGGGTCCGTCACTCGCCGCCGCCACGGTTGTGCTCGCCGGATCACCGGCAGAAACGGTCGTATCAACCGCTCCACTCGTGGTCTCCGTGGTCTCGGTGGTCTCCGTGGTCTCGGTGGTCTCGGTGGTTTGGAGTGGTGGTGCCGTGACCTCGACCGGGTCGTCGATGTCGGTTGAGGTGAACCACCACACGACGACGCCCACCACGCCGATGGCGACGAGCCCCACCAGAATCAGAACCGTACGTTTCATCGCTGACCTCTCTCGGCTTCCAATTGGCGCTGAACCATACGCAACAGTGCCTCAAACAGTTCTAAACGAGGCTCCCGTCGGGCGAATGGTTCTGGGCGGTCGCGAGACCTCTCTCAGTCGAGACGAGGCCTCAGATAGTCGACCAGCTGATCCATCGAAACCCGGTCCTGTGCCATGGAGTCCCGATCACGAACGGTGACAGCATTGTCATCGAGCGAGTCGAAGTCGAATGTCACGCAGTATGGGGTGCCGATCTCATCCTGGCGCCGATACCGCTTCCCGATGTTCTGCGTGACGTCGAACTCGAGCATCCAGTGCTTACGCAGTTCGTCGGCCAGCTTCTCGGACGGTTCGACCAGCTCAGGCTTCTTCGACAGCGGCAACACGGCGAGCTTGAAGGGAGATATCCGGTGATGGAGACGCATCACGGTGCGCTTGTCGCCGCTCTCGAGAGTTTCCTCGTCGTAGGCGTCGATGAGAAAGGCGAATGTCGTTCTGGTGGCTCCCGCGGCCGGCTCTATGACGTGGGGGACGAAACGCTCGTTCGACTCCGGATCGAAGTAGCTCAGATCCTCGCCCGACCACTCCATGTGCTGTTTGAGATCGAAGTCCGTGCGGTTGGCGATACCCTCGAGCTCGTCCCAGCCCCACGGGAACTCGTACTCCACGTCGACGGTCACGGCCGAATAGTGGCTGAGCTCGTCGGCATCGTGGGGTCGGATGCGGATGTGATCGGGGTTCATCCCCAGATCGGTGTACCACCGATGACGCGCATCAACCCAGTACTCGAACCATTTTGCACCTTCGGACGGGTGACAGAAGTACTCCATCTCCATCTGCTCGAACTCACGTGTTCGGAACACGAACTGACCGGGAGTGATCTCGTTGCGGAACGATTTGCCCACTTGTGCGATACCGAAGGGCAGTTTCTGACGGTTGGCACGCCGAACGTTTTCGAAGTTGATGAAGATTCCCTGGGCCGTCTCGGGACGGAGATACACCATGTTCTCCTCGGACTCGATGGGGCCGGTGTGGGTCTTGAACATGAGGTTGAACTGCCGGGGCTCGGTGAACGTGCCTCGCTTCCCGCAGTTCGGGCATTGCTGGGCATCATCGAGCTTGTCGAGACGCAACCGAGCGTTGCAGTTGGTGCACTCGACCATGGGATCGGTGAAGACCTCCTCATGACCGGACGCCTGCCACACCTTCCGCGCCTGGATGATCGCCGAGTCGAGGCCCACCACGTCGCCACGTTCCTGCACCATCGAACGCCACCACTCGTTCTTGACGTTGCGGAGCATCTCCACGCCCAACGGGCCGTAGTCGTATGCCGATCGGGTCCCGCCATAGATCTGCGAGGACTGGAAGACGAAGCCGCGATGCTGCGCGAGCGTTGAGATGGTGTCGAGAGAGACGGTCATGCGTTGCCTGGTTGGGGGAAACCGGCAGTGTAGGGCCCGTATCGAACTCGGAAACGAACCCAGGGTTAAGGTCCGCCAAAATGGCGGACCACCGCCCAAAGAACGGCGCCAGATCCCGACTCATCCATCCAGGCCGTCTTCCTCGTTGCGTGCGTCCAGCCTCCGGTTCAACGAGAACAGGCGCCCGAGAACAGGCATCAACACGATGTTGACTCCGTGGAGCACACCGATGATGAGAAGAATCCCGGCGAGGCGATAGACGACCAACTGAACCTGCTCTGCGTGCACGAGACCGAACCATTGTGGCTCGGGCTCGAGTCTGATGGTGAACAGGATGTACGCCGAGAAGATCAGGTAGTAGACGATGTCGGTGAGGACGATGTAGGACTTCCCGGTCCGGGGGTTCGTTCGGAAGACGTCGGCGGCATACGCCCGACCGAAACGCTTGATGAACGGCCCCAACCACAAGGCGACGCCGATCAGCGCCACCGTCGTGATCAGCTCGAGTGCCCACCAGTTCATAGTCCTTCTCCCGGTTGTATTGGTCGACAGGCCCCACATCGCCGAGGCGAGTGCCCCGACGAGACCTGCCCATAGCGCAGCGGTCCGGCGCCGACGACGACGCCGAACGACATCGTCCTCGATACAGCCCTTCACGCGTTCGAACAGATCCGGAGCCGGAGTGGTCGTCGCGGCACCCGACTGCAATGCGTCGGCGAGAAGGCGTTCGAGGCTCGTCATCGAAGCTCCCCTAGCGACCGTCCCAGCGCGGCCATGCCACGCCGGATCTGCGTCTTGACGGTGTTGATCGACACACCCAGCGTCTCGGCGATCTCGGCATTCGACAGTTCGAGGTAGTACCTCAGGACGAGACAGTTCCGTTGTCCTGGTGGCAGCTCACGGAGCGCCTCGATCACCTGTCGCTGGTCGTCGCGGATCGCCCAGGTCTCGTCCGGCCCCACCGCATCCGGTGCCCAGAGCCGGCTACGGTGCCGGAGCGAAACCAGCCCGCGTCGGTTGTGATCGCGAGCCAGATTCAGCACGATCGAACGCAGATATGCCGGGGTACGGTCCGGGTCGTCGATGCGGTGGACCGATCGTGCAAGCTTGATGAACGCTTCCTGAACCAGGTCTTCCGCAGCATCCGCATCGTCGACGAAGAACCGGGCGAGCCGCACCAGTTGCGCAGCCTCGCGAACGAAGAGGCTCTCGACGAGCGCGTCCACCTGAGACCGCGCCCAACCCGCCGCAGCAGCCTCATTCGAGACCCAATCCGCATATGCGACCGCATCCATCCACTCGACAGACGATCTCAACCGCCGTGTGGGGTGACATCTGCCCCTGTCAGCCGGTCGTGTCACCCAAAGCCTCCACGGTGGGCGTCCGTCAGACGAAGGCTTCGCCCAACCCCAAAGGAGCACACGATGCGACGAATACATGCCACCTGCCTCCTTGCCACTCTCATGGTGGTCCTGACGGCCCTACCGGTGTCGGCCGGAACCGGGATCTCGTCGGCCGGGGCCCTCACCGATCTCAACCCGGCAGCCCAGGATCCGACGGACGGCGCAAGGGCCCGAGCTCGATCGATCGTTGCAGGCGAACGCACAGTCGTGCACCTCCAAATCGACCGGCTCGACCCGGCCGCCGCCGGGACGGCATTCGGCGCCCACGTGCACGTCGGTCCATGCGTGGCCGGCGACGGCGCCGCGGCGCTCGGGCACTACAACACCGGCGGCGATCCTTCGCCTGAAACCGAGGTGTGGCTCGACTTCACCGCCACATCGGGTGGAACGGCACAGGCGCTCGCCATCGTCCCCTTCCACATCGATGCGGGCGCAGCCCAGTCGATCGTCATCCACGCCCTACCCACCGCCCCAGACGGTGCCGCCGGTACCCGGCTCGCATGTCTGCCGATGGAGTTCTGAGATGAGCCGACAGATCGATCACCCCCTGGTGTTCGGGGCCGTGGGCGGCTTGGCGTGGGGGATCCTGATGCGGCTGTGGATGCGATACATATCCACGGATCCTGAGTTCTCGTGGAGCGGCACGCTCTTCATCCTCGGCGCAGCCACCATCGTGGGCTTGCTCCTCGGGTTCGCTCGGCTCAGGCGCCTGAGAGGTGGGGTGGGGTGGTGGCGGTCGACGGCACTCTCCCTCGCCCTGCTCGGTGCGGCAGGGGCGGTCATGTGGCCGTCGGTGGTCGCCGGCGCGATCGCATTCGGGCGTCCACGACCCGCCTGGCTTCGATGGGTGCTCGGCGTCGCCGCCCTCACCGTGCAGATTCCGATCATCCGCGAGTTCGCCTTCGACAATCCCTCTTCTGGGACGGTCGAGGCCGCTGCCGCAGTTGCCTGGTATCTGCCGATGCTGACCGTGGAGGCGTGGGCGTTCTCGGTGGTCGTCGCCCCCCGAGTCGACGGGTCGCCCACGCCCGGCCGCGTGAAACGGGTCGTGCTCACAGCCCCACTGGTCATCGTCGCCCTGGCCGGGCTCGTGGCGGTGGGACTTCCATCGAGCTGAGGCGCCCGCCGTTCTTTGGGCTGTGGTCCGCCAAATTGGCGGACCTTAACCCTGGGTTCGGGTTTCAATGTCGAGTTCGTGGGTGATGAAGGCGGCGACCATGGCGCGGTAGGTGGCCTCCGCCACTTCCGGGCTCGCGCCCAGGGCGGCGGCCTCGGCCCGGACCTTCGAGATCACCTGTTCGACTCGGTCGCGAGCCCGGACTTCTTCGTCGTCGGTTTTGAACTTGGCTGCGTCCTCCACCTGGCGTTGGCGGAGGGACAGGAGCCGGATGATCTCGCGGTCGATCGTGTCGATCTCGGAGCGGACCGTCTCGAGTGACGCGGGTTCGCGTGCGGCCGGCTCGTCGGCTTCCGACGAGCGGTCGATGGCGCCGCCGAACCGTCGGTCACGCTGCTGGTACTCGAGCACGCTGTCCAGGAGGGCATACCGGTCGAAGTCCGGCCACAGGATTCCTGGGAACGAGAACTCGGCGTAGGCCGCCTGCCACAGCAGGTAGTTCGAGAGCCGATGCTCTCCCGAGGATCGGATCACGAGGTCGAGGTCGGGCATTTCTGGGATGGCGAAGAACGAGGCGAAGGTGTCCTGGTCGACTTCGGCGGGATCGAGCTGCCTCGCCAGTGCCGCTTCAGCCACTCTGGATGCCGCCCTCGTCAATTCCCACCGAGATCCGTAGTTGAAGACGAACACCATGTGCATCCGAGCGTTTCCGGCAGTGATTCGTTCGCTCTCGGCCATGTAGTCGCGGTTCTCGTCCGGGATCCGGGGATCGCCGAGATCCCCGGCGAAACGGATTCTCACGCCCAGATCATGCAACTCGTCCCGGCGGCGGATCAGCAGGTCGCGGTTGAAGAACATGAGGAATTCCACCTCCTCGGGATCCCGCGCCCAATTCTCGGTGGAGAAGGTGTACGCGCTGAGCCACTCGATTCCGATCTCCAGACCGCCGTGTACGACATCGAACAACGCCTCCTCACCTGCCTTGTGCCCGGCGATGCGAGGGAGTCCACGAGCATTGGCCCACCGGCCGTTGCCATCCATGATCAGCCCGACGTGGCGGGGGATCTGATCGCGGTCGAGGCGCGACAGATCCATCAGATGTCGAGCACGGCGAGGCTGGCCAGGCGACGGTCCAGGTGGTGTTCAACGAAGCGGCGCGTCACCCCCATGGCCTCGTCCGAGAACGACGACTGGGTGATCGACACCGAAGCGAGATCGACTCGAGCAAGCACGGCAAGGTGCTCTACCAGCCCAGGGCGAAGCCGGAACGTTCCCTCCGCCCGGCACAGGTCGCAGACCACTCCTCCACCGTCGAAGCTGAACCGGGTGAGCAGCTCCGATCGTCCGCAGGTCGCGCACCGTTCCAGAGCGGGGGCGACACCGACGACACCCGCAAGTTGCAGCAAGAAGGCACTGACCAGGTCGGACCCGCCCGCCCCGGCCTCCAACGCGTCGAGGCCTTCAGTCAACAAACCGAACAGCGCAACCGACGGTTCCCTTTCTTGAGCTACGGCGTCGATCGCCTCGACCATGGTCGACGCCGAGGTGACCCGCTCGAGATCGGTCCGCAGGCGGGGGTAGGCATCGACGACCTCGACCTGGGTGATCGTGTCGAGATTTCGACCTTCGAACAGCACCAACTCGACGTGTGTGAAGGGCTCGAGGCGGCCACCAAATCTGCTCTTGGTCTTCCGAACGCCCTTGGCAACAGTCCTGAGCTTGCCGTGGTGAGGGCTGAGCAACACGACGACGCGGTCCGCCTCACCGAACGGATACCCGCGCAGCACGATGCCTGAGTCATGTCGGAGTCCCACCGGCGTCAGCCTACCGAGCAACAGGCGTTGACCGCGGTACTCAGACCGCTCAAGCAGACTCCCTCCGGATGCCGAAGAACTAGGCATGTCCCGCCCCCGGACTGCCGTCAAGACCGCGGTCAGCTCGCCCCCGCGCCCAGAACAGAACCTCCATCCAACCTTGCAGCGCCAACTCGGTGAACTGGCGCTCGATGGCGACCAAGTCCCATCCATGGAGTCGTGGCACCGGCTGCTACTTGCCGTCGACGACCAGTACCGACAAGACGATGAGGTTCGCATGGACCTCGTGGACGGGTTGCGCGGGTGGTCGAGTTTCGAGAACCTGTTTCGGATCACACCGGTTCCATTGATGGAGCAGGACTACACCGAAGCCCAGGCGTGGATGAACGACCTCAAGAGCCAAGGCATCGAAGACATCCGTGAGGCCATCGGACCCTCGCTTGCCGGCGTCCGGGGGGTGGTTCCCATGATTCGGATCGTGGCCGCCAATCCGGCTGCGATTCTTGCGGTGGGTCTGCCGCCCGAGGAGCTACTCGGCCCAATCGATCCCAGGATCGTAAACGAGGGATCCGTCGAAGGATGGTTGGAGCAGCTCGACGCCGTTTGGCATTCCAAGCCGATTGCCCATTCCATGATCGTGGCCGCCACCGCGTCGGGCCAGCAGTATGACGCCGAAACGATCCTCGCGGCGCCGGTGATCACAGGAGTGCCGGACTTCTCTCGAGCCGTGTTCACGATCTTCGACGTATCCGACCATCGCAACGAAGAGCGTCGGATGATCGGGCTGATGGAGGCCAAGAACAGGTTCCTGGCCTCGGTGAGCCACGAGATCCGCACCCCCCTCACTGCCGTCCTCGGTTTTGCGAGGTTGCTCGACGACGGGCACGACATGCTCGAAGACGACGATCGCAAGCTGATGATCTCGTCGATAGCCCAGCACTCCCAAGAGGTTGCACACCTCGTCGACGACCTGCTCGTCGCGGCCAGAGTCGAAATCGGCCGGATCGATGTCGCCCGGGCCTCGGTGGATCTCCGCAAGCAGGTCGATCAAGTGCTCGACGGCGGAATGGTGGCCATCGACGTGGGTGTCCGGATGGAACAAACCTGCATGGCGACGGGTGACCCCACTCGAGTGCGCCAGATCATCCGAAACCTTCTCACCAACGCCGAACGGTACGGCGGCAGCAACGTCCTCATCGAGGGGCGCGTCGAAGCAAAGAGCACGCTGCTCGAGATCTCCGACGACGGTGCCGGCCTTCCGGTCCCCGACTGGGAACGCATCTTCGCACCGTACGAGCGGGCACACAGATCACCCGGCCAGCCCGGGTCGGTGGGGATCGGTCTCGCGGTCTCCCGACAGCTGGCCGAGCTCATGCACGGGACTCTCGTCTATCGGTTCGAGAACGGTCGGAGTGTCTTCAGGCTCACGCTGCCGAACGCCTGACCGGCCCCTGCGGCGGAGACACAGATCTGCCGGACGACTGCGATGAAGGTCTTGTGGGCCGTTGGTCAGGCACCAAACCCGAGGCGGTCCAGCAACTGGGGCTTCTGTTGCCAGTCTGGTTCCACCACGACCCTGAGGTCCAGGTGGATCTTCGTGCCAAACAACTTCTCGAGTTCCTGGCGGGCCTCGGTGCCCGCGACCTTCAGCATTGATCCGCCCTTGCCGATGACGATGCCTCGCTGCGAATCCCGCTCGACGATCACGCGCGCCGCGATCACCTGGAGGTCATCGCTCCGTTCGGCCATGTCGTCGACCACCACGATGAGCGAGTGCGGAACCTCGTCACGGAGCCGATCGAGGAACTTCTCTCGGACGATCTCAGCTGCCAGGTCGTGGTCGGGCTGATCGGAGCGGGTCTCCGGATCGAAGTAGAGCGGGCCCTCCGGAATCCTCGCTACGAGCTCATCGACGACCGGGTCGAGGTTCTCCGACTGGAGCGCAGACACCGGCACGTACGCGTCGAAGCCCCATTCCGCGGCCTCGGACAGCTGCGCCACCACAGAGCCCCTGTCTGCCACATCGACCTTGTTCACGACCACCACCGTCGTGGCGTCTGCCTGGCGTAGTCGATCGGCGATACGCCGGTCGCCGGGTCCGACGGGCTGAGTCGCATCGAGCACGAACACCACAACGTCCGCCTCCGACAACGTGCCGTACACGAGGCTGTTCAGCCGATTGCCGAGCTCGGTCTTTGGCTTGTGAACACCGGGCGTGTCGATCAGCACCAGCTGGTACTCAGGGTCACCTTTGGCGTCGATCCCGGTGACGACCCCACGAATCGTGTTCCGCGTGGTCTGCGGTCGAGACGAGATGATCGAAACCTTCTCCCCGACCAGGGCATTGACGAGCGTGGACTTCCCAACGTTCGGTCGACCCACGATCGGCACGAAACCAGAATGGACCTCGCTCACCCGGCCTCCTCGACCATCGACTTGGAGGTCAACCGTTCGACCTCCACGAGTACGACGCGCCGTCCCTGCATCCTTCGAACGGTCAGAGCCACCTCACCGACTACGAAGCGCTCCGACTCTTTGGGCACGCGACCTGCCTGACCAAGCACCAGACCGGCCACCGTGTCCCAGTCTTCGTCCGGAAGCTCGGAGTCCACGAGCTCCGACAGTTCCTCCACCGGGAGCCGGCCGTCGACCGCCCACCGGCCTTCGCCCCTCTCCTCGATGAGGAGCTCTTCGTCGTCGTACTCGTCCACGATCTCACCGACCAGCTCTTCGAGCAGGTCCTCGATGGTGACGATGCCGGCCGTCCCGCCGTACTCGTCCACGACAACGGCCAAATGCGACTTGGAGGCTTGCATCTCCCTCAGTAGCTCAGGTACGCGCTTGGTCTCCGGCACGAAGTCGATCGACCGCATCACCGTCGACAAGCGCTCCGGACGCTCCCCTGCGGCCAGCACCGGCAGGAGGTCCTTCACGATGACGAGACCGACCACGTCATCAGGACCATCGCCCACCACCGGTAAGCGGCTGAAGCCATGCTCTTCGAACACGAGCAGCAGGTCCTCGAAGCCGGCATCTCGACCGACCATCACCATGTCGGTTCTTGGCACCATGACTTCCCGCACGATGGTTTCTGAGAACTCCAGCACCGACGAAATGAGCTTGGATTCCCCCTCATCGTCTTCGTCCTCATCGTGGATGTCTTCATCATCCTCATCGGCGAAGATCTCGGTGGCCCAAGAGCCCACCTTCACGCTCAGGCTCAGGATCGGCGCCAGCCGATAGGCAGGAGACCGCGGCCGTCGGCGGCCGATCGCTCGCGGCACCAGGTCCCCGATCACCACTAGGGCCATGGTCATGGCCAACAACGCCACGGCGAGCGGTGTGCCCACCACAGACCGCGCAAGAATCCACGAGCCCACCACGGCCGCGAACACCAGGAGAAGAGCGTGGATGACGTTGACGGATGGCGCCACGACCTCCCGATCCTCGAGCAGGTCCGCCACCCTCCGCGCTCCGGCGCGGTGTTCGGCTACGTCCCGAAGTGCGTCCGCCCGCGGCGTCCGGGCCAGAGAAGCCAAGCCCAGGCGCAGCAGCGCGGCTGCGAGCACTGTGATCACGACGATGATGATGCCGGGAATCATGTTCTCGGCACTCCGATCATCCCGAGCAACTCCCGTTCCCGGCCCTCCATTCGCTCGGCATCGGAATCGGCGCCGTGATCCCATCCCATGAGGTGCAACATCCCGTGCACGACCATGAGTGAGATCTCGTGGGTGAACTCGGAGCCCTGCTCGCTCGCCTGACGACCCACGTAGTCGGGTGCGATGATGACGTCACCGAGATTGAGCGGGGGATCACCGGGTCGCCAGTCGGGCACGACGCCCGGTGAGAGCTGTTCGAGTGGGAATGCCAACACATCCGTCGGACCATTCCGCCTCATGAAGCGCTCGTTGTATCCGGCCATGTCGGTGTCGGTCACCAACATGATCGTGACTTCGGTGTCCTGCGGGAACTCTTGCTGCTCGAGCACCAGCTCGGCCAGCGTGCGGATTCGCGCCACGTCGACCGGGACCGACTGCTCATCGGTGAGGAACACGTTCATCAGCGTATCCCGCCACGAGCAGGCACATTGGAACTCGGGGGCTCGTCCAATTCAGCTTCCGGGGAAGTTGGGATAAGGGATACGCTGATGGTAGTGACCTGTGAGCGCGTCGATGAAGGCCCGTCGGACCGTTGACAGTTCGCTGAGTGTGAGGTCCGATTCCGAGAGCTGGCCGTCTGCAACCTTCTCGTCGATGACCCGGTTGACGACTTTGGCAATCGACTCCGGTTTCGGCTCCTCGTCGGCGAACACTGCGCGACAAGCGCCCTCGACGGCATCCGCCATCATCAGAATCGCCATTTCCCGAGTCTGCGGCTTGTGACCGGCGTGGCGGAACAGATCGGGATCCACTTCCGTGTCGCCCTGTTGACGGGCCTTTTCGTAGAAGTAGCGCATGATCCCATCGCCGTGATGCGAGACGATGCCTTCGGCGACCGCAGATGGGATGTTGAACTTCCGGGCCAGATCCACCCCGTCGAGCACGTGCTGGCGGATGATGCGGGCGGACTCCTCCGGGGCGAGCCCATCATGGGGGTTGGCGGACCCGAACTGGTTCTCGATGAAGTACATCGGGTTCTCGGTCTTGCCGAGGTCGTGGTAGTAGGCCGCCGCCCTGGCGAGGATGTTGTCGGCACCGATCGCCTTCGCGGCCGAGTCCGCCAGGGTCCCGACCATCAGGGAGTGGTTGAACGTCCCGAAGGCTTTCGACTGCAACACCTGCAGGGCCTCATGGTTGCGGTCGGTGAGCTCGAGCAAGCGCAACGTCGTGGTGATGTCGAACATCGATTCGAAAAAGGGCATCGCCGCCAAGGCGACGAGCGAGGCAACGAGGGCGACGGCACCGGCCCACGCAGCGTCTCGGCCGATCTGTTCGAACGGGCTCTGCCCCACCTCCGCCTCGAAGAACCAAGATGCGGCAGCGGCGATCACCGCTCCTGCGATGGCCGAGACCAGGACGGAGTTACGGAATGCCCGCCGTGTAGAGACCGACGACACGAACCCGATGGGCGCGAGCGTCGCCAGTGTGGCGTACACACCGACTCCGGGCTCCAGCGTGCCCACGAGGGCGAGCACGCCCACGGCCATGGCCATCAACGTGCCCATCCGGTTGTCGAACAACACCGAGGCGAGATACCCGAAGGCGACGGCGGGCAGGATGTACCAGCTCGTTGTCTCCTGGAATTCGATGGTGATCCGCACGGCCGCCGCCGCCATCACGATGAGCATGCCAAAGAGGGTCACCATGCGGGGACGGCTCCAGTAGACCTTGCGGAACCGAGCCAGGTAGTAGGCGAGCACCGCCACGAGCACTGCGAGCAACCCGCCTGCGGCGGCCTGTCGCACGGTACGCTCGATGTTGGCCCCCGTGGCGTTGACGGCGGCGAGCGTTCGCTCGGTGAACGTGTCGCCCGGCGCCAGGATCAACTGCCCGGCCGAGTACGACCGCATCTGATCGGGCACGGCCGCGACCTCACGTTCGATCTCGGCATCCGTTCGCTCCTGGTCGGCGACCATGTTCGCAACCAGGCTGACGCTCACCAGGCGATTCACCTGTTCGCGCGCCACGTCGTTGATCGCTCCGTCGATCTGAACCGATTGCGGATCACGCAACGCGTCGCTCCGGATCTGATCGACTTCCTCGTCCGTGATCTCGAACCGGAAGTACGTCGTCAGTCGATCCTGGGCCGCCGTGCTGATCTGTTGCAGGAGCGGTTCATCGTCGAAGAGCGTCCGGTAGACGTCACGCATCCCGTAGTCCGCGAGCACGGCCCACGTGGTGTCGCCGAGGAGCGGGCTCTCGGATTGCACGTCATCGACGATCGAGTCGAGCGGAGCGAACACGGCAGACAGCCCTACGGGCTGGGTCGGGCATTCATCCGATTCACAAACGATTTCCTGTGAGAACGAGTTCGGTGCCGAAGCAACAAAATCGGGCGGGTACCCCGTGGATTCGGAGTCGAGGAGAACTTCGTATTCGCCATGGGGAACCTCGATCGAGTATTCGCCACTCCGATCGGTCGTGCCGCGGTATTGCGTGCCGTCCGAGGCGATCGCCACCGCCTGTACGCCCTGTCGCAGCCTATCGGTGGTCCACCCATCCTCTGGCACTTCGGTGTCATCGAGAACTCCGTCGCCGTTCACGTCGATGAACACGAGACCCGTGATGATCCCGGTCGAGACCAACCCTGTCTCGGCTCCGACGACCGGCTCTCCGTCCGCGGTCGTCGTCGTGGTCGTGGAACTCGTCGTCGAACTGGTCGGCGGCGGAACCGACTCCACCTGGCCCTCGATGGGTTGCGTGGCGATCGCAACGGCGTCGAGGATTCCAGAGACCTCGGCGTAGGCGGCATCTTCGAGGCTCGAGTCGCGAACGAGAACCGGTTCAACACTCGCTCGCGCCCGCTCCCTCGCCTGCTCGGTTGCCACCTGATCCACGAACTCGGCGTCGGTCCTGGCCCGATACTCGCGATCGGCTGTGTCTCCCACCTGGGGCCCGCCGGCGGCCTCGTCGGCGAAACCCAGCGTGAGCACTCCCCAGGACAGGGCGACGGTCGACACCAAGGCAGCAATCCGCGTGATCGACGCTCGTCTCACGTGTCCCCCTCGTGGTCGTACCGACCGTACGCCTCGACGATTGCGGCAACGATCCGGTGTCGAACGACATCTTTGGAGGTCAGCTCGACAAAAGCAACACCCGGGATCCCCTCGAGGATACGACGCACCACCGCCAGGCCACTCTGACGCTGGCTCGGCAGATCGGTCTGGGTGATGTCGCCGGTGATGATCATCTTCGAGTTGAACCCCAGTCGAGTCAGAAACATCTTCATCTGCTCCTGGGACGTGTTCTGTGCCTCGTCGAGGATCACGCAGGCGTCATTGAGAGTCCGTCCCCTCATATAAGCGAGCGGAGCTATCTCGATAGTTCCCCGATCGGTCAGACGAGCCGTCTCATCGGGACCCAGCATGTCCCAGAGGGCGTCGTAGAGCGGGCGAAGGTAGGGGTCGATCTTCTGAGTGAGGTCTCCCGGCAGGAACCCCAAACGCTCACCGGCCTCGACGGCGGGCCGGGTGAGCAGAATGCGCCGGATCGAGCCGGACATCAGGGACTCCACGGCAGCGGCCATCGCCAGATAGGTCTTGCCCGTACCCGCCGGACCGATCCCAAAGGTGAGGGTGTTGTCCTTGATGGCCTTGATGTACTGCTGCTGCCCACGCGTCTTGGCACGAACGACACGTCCACGACCGACTGGAATGCCTTCGGTCAGCACCCCTGACGGACTGGGAACCTTCTCACGGACCATTTCGACGACCCGCTCGAGGCGGCCGTCGTCGAGAGACTGGCCCTCCTGGATGAGGATCAACAGCTCGTCGAGGACGGTCTCGACCACGGCCGTGTCCGCTTCAGGACCGTCGAGCGTGATCTCATTGCCCCGCGCGACAACCTTCACCGTCGGGAACAGGTCCGACAGTGCTCGCACATGGACATCGCCCGCACCGACCAGATCCATCATGAGGTGGTTCGAAGGAACGCGCACATGGCGCTGCGAAGAATCGTGGGAGAGATCAGAGGTCACGACGTTGGGCCCGGGAGTGGGCTCCGGCAGTATAGGGACCACGGGTCGCGACACGACACCGCATCACAACCGGCCGCAGGGGACCGGCTGGTTGTCACTGGTCGTCGACCTCCAGCGGGAGGTTTTCGACGAGCAGGGGGTCCAAGAGAGCTGCGAGTACCTTCAGATCCGACTGGCGGACGGCGGCTCTGGGCGATCCACCCTTTCGCATACGCTGAATGGCCCGGAGGAATCGGTCGATCGTCTCGCCCTGATGATCGCCGGCGGCCTCGGCAGCCTCGAGATCGATGATCGGGTCGGTGTGGTCCGGCGTTTCGGGAAGGAACACAACCGGGGACATTTCGAAGAGGGCGGCCAGACGCAACAGGCGCGCCACCGAGAGTGCACGTTCGCCTCGTTCATACGCACCGAGGACCGACGCCTTGAACTCGCCGTCCGAGGCCGCCTCGACATCGAGCAGCGACCAGCCACGGGCCCGCCGCGCTTCCCGAACACGGCTGCCGATCATCTGGTTCAGCGGATCGATCGATTCCATCTGAGCTCCTCTACCCTTCTCGAGCGAGGATGATACCACGGAAACCACGCAGAGTGGCGCCATCGCTCAGATTGTCACGGACAGCACAAGATACGCCGCCAGGATTGCGGCCGTTTCCGTGCGCAGCACCCGCTCACCCAACGTGATCCGGGGGATGGATTGATCGAGTTCATCGGGCGCCCAACCGCCCTCGGGGCCTACCATGACGGTCACAGGCGCACTCAGGTGTTCAACGGTGCCACCACTTTGGTCGGCCGCCACGAGAGCACCTTCGAGCCGGCCGATCGGGGTGAGGGCGCTGTCGACCACGGTGAGGTGGTGGCCGCGAGACTGCTCCAACGCCATCTCCGCCCACTGCGCCGCCTTGTCCAGGCGGGGGGGTCGACCCTGGCCATGGACGGTGTCGATCCAGACGATGCGGGCGACGCCGATCTCGGCCGCCTTCTCGACGATCCACCGCAACCTCTCCTTGGAAGCCGGAGGGGCGACGGCAAGCGTGACCTGAGCCGGACGGGGGAACGTCTCTTCGTCCCCACGCACGATGCGAGATCCCTCGAGGACCCCCGATCCCCCACCGCCGTGGCCATCGGTATACGAACACCGCTCTCTGTCGCTCATTCGCAGCACGACGCGGAGATGATGCACGGCATCGGGTGAGAGCTCGATCGACGGGCCCTCCCATGGCCCAGGAACGAGGACATGGGGAACGTGAGGCATGAAGTCAGCGGCCTCGGCGGCGCCGCCGGCCGGACTGCTCGTCCCCGGTTGCGGCCGCAAAGGAGCGAAGCAGCTCTTCTTGTTCGGTGGTCAGGTCGGTTGGGATCGACACCGACACGTGCACGAGCAGGTCGCCGCGACCACGTCTGCCTAGCCTTCCCATCCCTCGACCGGGAATGCGGTGCACCCAGCCGGGCTGCGTGCCGCGCGGAACCTCGATCACGTCGGTTCCTCCGTCGATCAGCGGAACATCGATCTTCGTGCCGAGAGCGGCGTTTGCCATGCTCACCGATGTGCGGTGCATCAGATCGTCGCCGGCCCGTTCGAATCGATCGTCGGGTCTGACCGCCACTTCCACATAGAGGTCACCACCTTGCCCGCCCCGGGGTGCCGCCTCACCCTCCCGGCTCAGGCGAAGTCGCGTGCCCGAATCGACGCCTGCGGGAATCTCCACCTTCACCGTACGGTCCGATGGATGCACGCCCTGCCCGGAGCACTGCGCACATGTCTCCGAGACCACTTCGCCGGAACCGGCGCAGGTGTCACAGGTGGTCACGGACATCACGGTTCCCAACAGTCCCCTTCGTGCAACTCGGACTGCTCCGCCGCCGTTGCAGGTCGGGCACGTGTGTCGGTCGGAGCCGGGTTTTGCCCCCGAGCCACGGCAGATCGAACATGCGACATTGGTCCGGAAACTCACCTCTGCGTCGGTCCCGAAGGCGGCATCGGCGAGATCGACTTGGACCCGCGTGAGGATGTCACGGCCACGGGGCGGCGCCGGCCTGCCGGTGGCGCCGAAGAGCCCCGAATCGCCGAAGACCGAACGCAGCAGGTCGTCGAAGCCACCAAACCCGCCCAACAGATCACCCAGGTCGATCGTGTCGCCACGATCGTGCCGGCGGCGCTTGTCGGGGTCGCTCAGAACCTCGTACGCCTCGGCGATCTCGCGAAAGCGAGCGTCGGCCTGGGCATCCCCTGGGTTGGCATCGGGATGCGTTTCCCGGGCCAGGCGGCGAAACGCCTTCTTTATGTCGTCACCCGAGGCGTCCCGAGGGACGCCAAGGATTGCGTAGTAGTCCTTTGCCACGAGTGCCGGATCCTAGGGGCGGGCGATCGCCGGCGGAACGGACGGACTTGGAGGCCGAGTTCTCATCTGAGCACAGGCGGAACACCTCGGTCGGTCACTGGGCGGCTCTGTCGCCGAGCTCGCGGCTGACCGCCTCGACCGCGGAAATCACCCGGCGATAGTCCATTCTCATCGGTCCGATCACGCCGATCCGACCTTCGGCCGGGCCAGACTCGAACGAGCTGGAGACAACCGCAAGATCGACGTCGGCGGGCATCCCGAGTTCCTCGGCGATCTGAATCGTGGTCCCGGAATGGCCGGCGAGCATCTCGAGCAACTTGGCCTCACGCTCGAGCACTTCGAGGACATGATGGACGGTGGCGAGGTTGTCCCACACCGTCGCCATCTGTCGCGTACCGCCGACGTATATCTCGGCGGTCTGCTGGGCTGCCCTCGCCAAAGCCGCTTGAGCCATACGGACGACCGCAAGCTCCCGCGGAGCCAGTTCAGGTGCTCGCTCGCCCTCGTTCTTGCCCATCTCACGTCCCACCAGAGATCTGGCCAGGAATTGCTCAGCCCTTTCGAGCTCCGTAGGTGTTATCGGCTCGTCGAGGCGGAGCAGTTCTTGGCTCACGCGCCCCGAATCGGTGACGACCACCACCAACACGGTGACCGCACCCATCTGAACGAGATGCACCGCCTTGATGGCCTCGCCGGACGGTCCTGGTCCGATGGCGACGGCCGGGTAGTGAGTTATGTCCGTGAGCAGCTCGGTGGTCGCCTTCAGCAGTCGCCCGAGCTCCAGATGCATCGTCGAGTAGAACTCGGCCACCTTGGCCTGGACGGCGTTTCTCGGCTTGCTCGGCGCAAGATGATCCACGTAATAGCGGTATGCCTTTGCGGTCGGAACCCGGCCGGCAGAGGTGTGGGGCTGAACCGCATACCCCTCGCGATCGAGAGAGGCCAGTTCGTTGCGAATGGTGGCGGCGGACACCTCGAGCCCGGTGGCGTCCAGCACACAGCGAGAGCTGACCGGTTCACCGGACCTGATGTGCTCTTCGACCAGGGCCCGCAGGATGGCATTCCTACGGTCGTCCTTGGGGTCTTCCATCGAGGCGCCAGATTAGCAGTCGCCGCCCGAGAGTGATAACGATCGGTGGTTGTGCGCCATCGTTGAGACGGCGAGGTCGAAGTGCCGACGGTCAACAGCCGACGACCGACAGCACGTTGGCACAATGGCGCCATGGATGTGCATGCCGTCGTGAAGGAACTGGAGGAGCGGCTTCGGGCGGCTGGGCGGCCCGAGAGGGCGGAGAACGAGAAGCGCTACCTGAAGAGTGCACTCGAGCACTGGGGGGCGCCGCTGCCCGAGATCAGACGGGTCCTGAAGGGCGCAATCGATCTGAAGGCGATCGAACGAGCCGAACTCGTCCGACTCGTCGAAGCGCTGTGGGATCGTCCGATCCACGAGCTGCGCATGGCCGCCGTGGAACTCCTCTGCAAGCGACAGATCATTCTCGACGGCGACGACCTCCCATTCCTCGAACGGATGCTCCGGGAGGCGAAGACCTGGGCCTACGTCGACGCACTGGCCGTACACGTGGCCGGGCCGCTTCTCGCCCGCCATCCCGATGAGGACTCAGAGCTCGACCGGTGGGCGCAGGACGACGACTTCTGGATCAGGCGCTCGGCCCTGCTGGCGCACCTCGGGCCGCTCCGATCCGGCGCCGGCGACTGGGAGCGGTTCACCCGCTACGCAGATGACATGCTCGAGGAGCAGGAGTTCTTCATCCGCAAGGCCATCGGCTGGATCCTTCGGGACACCGCTCGCAAGCGGCCCGATCTCGTCTACGGATGGATCCTTCCCCGGGCCGACCGAGCTTCGGGTGTGACGGTGAGAGAAGCCGTGAAGCCGCTCTCGGCGGACCAGGCCGACCGCGTGATGGCGGCCTATCGAGCTGCGAAGCTCTAGTTCGACTCCGAGGGCTGCAGATCCAACACCGCCCGTACGACCTCGTCGGTGAGAAGTGGTCGAGCCACGACGAGCCGCTCTCTGTCTTCTGAGAGATCGAGCACACCGGCCTCCATCAGACGGCGGCCAGCCGCAGAACGTACGAGCGCAACTCCGCCCTCTCCCGGGAGAACACCGGCAGCCCGGCGAAGACCGAGCATCAGTCGTTCCTGTTCCGCCGACCATCCATCGACCCGATCAGCCACCTGCACAGCGCCCAGCCCCTGTTCGATCCGTTGCATGTAGGTGTCGAGTCGGCGGACATTCTGGCTCCTGACGCCGTCGCGGAAGCGATGAGCGCCGAGTCCGAATGCCAGGTATTCACCTTGCGCCCAGACACCGAGGTTGTGCCGGCACTCGTGACCCGGCCGCGCATGGTTCGAGACCTCATATCGAACGTACCCGGCACCAGCGAGCAGGTCGGCGGCGAGTTCCCATTTGTCGGCCTGGTCATCGGCGTCGGGTGCTGCGGCGCCGTGTCGCACGGCTCGACCGAGGGCAGTCGGTGGTTCCACGGTCAGCGCATACGTCGACACGTGGTCGACGCCGGCATCGATCGCGCGGCGAACCGACGAATCCCACGATTCGAGCGTTTCGCCTGGCGTCCCGAAGATGAGGTCGACGCTGATGGAGTGGAATCCCGAGGTCCGCGCCCGTACCACCGCGCTCTCGATCTGGGTCGGGTCGTGCCGTCGTCCCAGATCCGACAAGACGGCGGCGTCGAATGATTGGGCGCCAAACGAGACTCTCGTGAACCCTCCTTCGGCGAGCTCATCCGAGAGTTCCGTGGTCCAATCCTCCGGATTCGCCTCCAGTGTCACCTCGGCTCCAGGGGCGATGCCGAATCGGTCGTCGAGGGCCTCGATGACGGCTCCCAGAAGGTGCGGCTCGACACTCGACGGGGTCCCGCCCCCCACGAAGACCGTGTCGAGCGTCGCCCAGTCGGGCTCGGACTCGATCTCGGTCCGTACCGCGTCGATGTACCGAGCCGCCAGGCTCCCACGGCCCTCGATCACTGCGAAGTCGCAATACGGACACACACGGGCGCAGAACGGAACGTGGACGTAGGCGGACCGGGTGAACCGCGAAGCATCGGCCAGGTCCGCAGAGTCCGGACCGGAGACAGGAGACTGGAGACTGGAGACCGACTCAGTCATCGACCTGGAGTGCGGCTACGAAGGCCTCCGGCGGCACCTCCACCGAGCCCACCATCTTCATACGCTTCTTGCCCTCTTTCTGCTTCTCGAGCAGCTTGCGCTTCCGGCTGATGTCGCCGCCGTAGCACTTGGCGAGAACATCTTTCCGCTTCGCCTTGACCGTCTCTCGGGCAATGATCCGACTGCCGACCGTTGCCTGGATGGGCACGTCGAAGAGCTGTCGTGGGATGAGCTCTTTCAGCCGTTCCGTCATCTTCTTGCCGTACTCGTAGGCCTTGTCGCGATGCACGATCGAACTGAAGGCATCAACAGGCTGGGCATTCAGCAGAATGTCCACCTTCACGAGGTCGGAGGATCGGTACCCGTCGGGCTCGTAGTCGAGCGACGCGTATCCACGGGTGCGGGACTTCAGTGTGTCGAAGAAGTCGAACACCACCTCGCCCAGAGGGATCGAGTACGTGAGTTCCACCCGTTCGGGACCCAGATAGTGCATGTTTCCCATCTGGCCACGGCGCTGGGTGACCAGCTCCATGATGGGTCCGATGTAGTCCGACGGCGCCAGGATCATCGCCTTGATGTACGGCTCCTGCACGTCGGACCGCTCGGAGGGCTCGGGGAGGTCCTGGGGCGACCGCACCTCGGTCTCCTCGCCGTCGATGCCGGTGACCCGGTATGCCACCGATGGCGCTGTCGCCACCAGATCGAGGTTGTACTCGCGTTCGAGGCGTTCCCGAACGATTTCCATGTGCAGCAGTCCGAGGAACCCGAGCCGGAAGCCGAATCCCAGCGCCTTGGAGGTCTCCGGTTCGTAGACCAGCGAGGCATCGTTGAGGCGGAGCTTGTCGAGGGCATCTCGGAGCTCTTCGAAGTCGTCGCCATCGGTTGGGAAGATGCCGGCGAACACCATGGGTCGCGGCTCGGTGTATCCGGGTAACGCGACCTGGGCGGGAGCGTTTGCGCTCGTCACGGTGTCACCGACTTTGATCCGGTCGATCTCCTTCACGCCGGTGATCAGATACCCGACCTCGCCTGGCCCGAGCGTCGCCATCTCCTGGGCCTTGGGAGTCAGGACGCCCACCTCTGCGGCGTTGTGCTCCTCGGTGGTGGCCATGAACCGCAGACGCTGCCCCGCCGACAGCTTTCCGTCGATCACACGGATGTAGCAGACGACCCCGCGGTAGGCGTCGAAGTAGGAGTCGAAGACAAGTGCCCGCAGGGGTGCGTCGGGGTCGCCCGACGGCGATGGGATGTCCGAGACGATGCGGTCGAGGAGATCTTCGATCCCCTGGCCTGTCTTGGCCGACAGTTGAAGGACATCTGCGGCGTCGCCGCCCAGGATGCCCACCATCTCCTCCGCAACCCGTTCGGGCTCGGCCGCCGGCAGGTCGATCTTGTTGAGGGCGGGGATGATCTCGAGCCCAGCCTCGATCGCGAGATAGGCGTTGGCGAGGGTCTGGGCCTGGACCCCCTGCGCGGCGTCCGCCAACAGCAACGCTCCTTCGCAGGCTGCCAGCGACCGCGACACCTCGTATGAGAAGTCGACGTGGCCAGGCGTGTCGATCAAATTCAGGATGTACTCCTGCCCATCGTTCGCCCGATGCCTCAGCCGAACGTTGTTGGCCTTGATGGTGATACCCCGTTCTCGCTCGAGGTCCATCGTGTCCAGCATCTGCTCGCGGATCTCACGACCGGTGATCGCGCCCGTACGTTCGAGCAGACGGTCGGCCAGCGTCGACTTTCCATGGTCGATGTGGGCGATGATGCTGAAGTTGCGAATGCGCGCCTGGTCGGTCACTCGATCTCTCGGGGTGGGGTGAGGGCCGTGAATCGACGATTGTACCGGCAAGGAGGCGGGTGCTAACCTGCGGGCTCGTCCCGGGTTTGTACGCGTCCTCACGGTCGCCTGCGCCAGATCCGAGCGGGATCGCCCCGACGCACATTCTTCCCTAGACAGGTGTCGTATGGCCAACATCAAGTCACAGATCAAGCGCAACCGCCAGACGCTCGTTCGCCACGAGCGCAACAAGGCGGTGCGGTCCGAGCTCAAGACCCGTATCAAGAAGACCCTCGAGGCAGCCGAGGCCGGTGCAGATGACGCCGCCGAGCGCTATCGCGAGGCCCAGAGGCGCATCGACTCAGCCGTGTCGAAGGGCGTCCTCGACAAGAAGACGGCCGCCCGTCGAAAGAGCCGCTTGGCCAGGAAGATCAACGCTGCCGGCTGACCGGGAGCGGAATCGTTGAGACGAGGGCCCCACCATTCGGCGGGGCCCTCGTCGTTGAGCATATGTCTTCGCGGCCTGTAGAACGTTCAAAGGAGAACGTACACGCCTTTCGAAGGCCCGGCGCGAACGGCTATTTGCCGATCATCCACCGACACATGGCAACGGTCAGTCTCTCCAATGTCACCTGGTGGAGCTCCTCTGGGGCGGACTTGAGCACGCGGTCGGCTCGCACCAGTGCACCCAACCCCTTCCGCAGCGATGAATCCTTGAGTTTGGATCGCTGCCGGTACGTGCGCTCCACCCATCGGTCGTTGGATTTCGCACCGGCCCACTGAGCCAGCGTCTCGGCGTCGGGGGCCGCCAGCGCAAGTGACCGGCGCCGCAGCTCAGTCTCGAGCGATGCCAGCAGCACCAGCGGATGCTGGTGTGTGAGGAGATCGGAGAGCCGCCGCAGCGCCTCGGCAACGTCACCTTTGGCCACCGCGTCGGTGTAGTGGAATATCGGTTCGTTTGGTCGGTTGCGGAACCGATCCAGCACCATCGGGGCTGTGACCTTCTTGCCGGAGTCGGCGAGCTGATCCAGTGCTTGACCTAGTGAGGCGGTGTCGGCCCCGAATCGTTGGATGAGCGCCGCCTCGGCATTGGATGAGATCTCCATGCCCCTCCTGCCGATCTCGGTGTGGAGCCACTTGTGGGCGTTCGACTCCCAGATCTTGCGTACCGACTCGGTGCGCCCGACGGCCTTGACCGCCTTGGACAGCACCGCAGGAACGCTCCCTTCCGAGACGATCACCACCGCAACCGAATCCTGGTCGACGGTCGGGAGCAGCTCGGCGATCACCTCGGCTTCTGCTGCGACCAGGTTCTGCCCGTCGACGAGCTCGAGGCCCTGCCGGCCTCCGAACAGCGAGCCCGACTGAAGCAACGGGATCACGGCCTCGAGCTCGCCTCGCATCGAGCCGCCACCGTCCTCGGTCGAACCACCACGACCGGGAACGTCGATTCGCACCACGTCGGAGCCGTCGATGCCGGCGTCGGCCAGGAACGCCCGCGCCCGCGCCAGGAGCTCCTGACGCTCGCCGGGCCCGGCTCCGCTCGGCCCCGAGATGAGAAGGATCGAACTCACACTCGAGACGGTAGTCCGAGGGTGCGACAGGCCCGGACGCCGATCGTGCCGTCCGTGGGAACCCGGGTGCCCCAAGAGAGGGGTGGACCACTCCGGCCGATGTGCTGCCTTCTGCCGACGGGTGCAGCTCGCTGACGCTCAGCTGCCGGATCTGTCGTAGAGCCGGACGAGGTCGCAGGCCATTTCCACGTCGTGTACCCGGATCACGTCGGCTTCGTATTCGAGCGCCATGGCGATGTACGCCGCCACCCGATGATCCTCCTGCTTGCGGGGGATCGGTACGAGGATGGGCCGCCCCAGGGCACGGATGGGATCCAGGTTCCGGATGACGTCGAGCTGCATCCGGGTGTAGGCCTCGTAGTCGCCGCGGTAGTTGATGGCGATACCTGGGTCCACGATGGTCTTGTTGATGCCCTGCCCGGAAAGCTGTTCGAGCTTGCCGCGCATCCACTCCGCCGTGAGCTCGGACTTGGCGTCGGAGATGGTGACCTCGCCCACCGAATGCGGGTTGGCCCCTTCGACGTACATGACCACCGCAGCGGCGCCGTGCTCGGCGACCGTGCGACGCATCGCCTCCGCACCGAGGCCGCCGGTGTCGTTGACGATGCAGGCTCCCGCCCCGAGACAGGCATCCGCCACCTCGGGCTTCCAGGTGTCGACCGAGACGACGAATCCGTCGCCGGCAATGCGCTCGACCGCCGGAAGCAACCGTTCCAGCTCGGTGGCCACCGCAACGGTCGGGTTGTCGTAGTGCGACGATTGCCCGCCGAGATCGATGATCGCCGCACCCGACTCTCTGAATCGTCGTGCACGCTCCAACGCCTCTTCCGCAGAGTGCACCACCGAATGACGGTTCTTCGATTCGGGCGAGAGGTTGATGACCCCCATCACGTGGGTGATGCCGCCGAACGACAGCCCGACCCCCTCGCCCAGGTCGATCTCGATCACGGCCAGAGTCTCCACCATGGACGCGCCGACGACAAACCCGACGGTCCCACGATCACGTCACCGTCGCGGTCGGTCCTCATCACGGTGGCACCCGACGCCTCGAGCACGTCGATCACCCAGTCCGCCGGATGTCCGAAGTCGTTGGGCCCGACGCTGATCACAGCCAGGTCGGGCGCCACCGCAGACAGCCACTCGGCGTCCGAGGTGGCGGCACCCTGATGCGGCACCTTCAAGACGTCGGCCGTCAAGCCGGCCAGCTCGGCTTGTGCGACCTCCTCGATGTCACCGACGAACAGATGACTCCGCCCTGAGACGGTGGCTTCGACCACCAGCGATTGATCGTTGGGAGAGGCGTATCGCCTGAGCGGACCGAGCACTTCGATCGTCAGGCCGCCCTCCGACACGACGGTGCCGATCGGTGGCTGGACAACCCGCACACCGGCAACGGCCAGAGCTTCCACGAGCCACTTGGACGCAGGAGTCGACTGATGATCGAAGGCGAGCCACGCCGTACCGATCGGCATCCTGTCGACCACCGCGGCGAGACCTTCGATGTGGTCCGCATGAACATGGCTCACGATCAACAGGTCGACGTGGTCGACACCGAAGTCAGCGAGCTTCTCGGTGAGCAGCCCCGGGTCGGGTCCCCCGTCGATCAGGACGGTGAATCCATCCCCGACCAAGAGCTCGGAGTCGCCCTGTCCCACGTCGAGGAACACAACGGTCCCCGGCGCCAGCGGACTCCCCACACCGGCGATGGAAGCCGCAACGATCACGGCCGTGATGACGGCTCCCGGTGCCCGAAGCAGGGGGAATCGCAGCGTCATCAGCCCTGCGGCCACGATGAGCGTCGCCCCCATCATCCCTAGTTGTGGCCATGGTGCTGCGACCCGTCCCACCCACAAAACGGCGTCGGCGAACACGGAACCGACGATCGTGAGCGGTCGGAATCCGGTCAGCGCACCGAGGCCCCCGAGCACGGTCGACACGCTCACCAGCGGAGCCGCAACCAGGTTGGCGAGGGGTGCCAGCGCGGGGAGGGACCCGAACACGGTCAGGAGGATCGGGGCGACGGCGATCTGAGCGGAGATCGTCGCTCCCACGACGGTCGCGACCGGCCTCGGCTCGAATACGATGTGCTGGGACCCGAACATCACACCCACCGTGGCGGCGACCGACAACTGGAACCCCACATCGGCGGCCAGCGATGGTGCCAACGACAGGCATCCGAGCACGGCGATTGCCAGCGCCGTGTACCGATCGAACGCCCATCCGAACATACGGCCAACAAGCACGACAGAGACCATCACCCCGGCACGCACCACCGACGGTTCCGCCCTGGTGACCACCACGAAGACCACCACACCAACCAGGCCGATCGCCGCCCGCAGCCGAGGATGACGGGCGACCGGCGCCAGCACCAGCCACCAAAGTGCAAGGAACGTCGCCACGTTGCTCCCGGAAACGGCAACGTAGTGCGTGAGTCCCGCCCTTCGCAGTGCCTCCAGGTCCGGTGCGCTCACCCCGGTGGTGTCGCCAACCAGGAACCCTGCCAGGAGTGCATCCCCCGGATCGGTGAGGTCGAGGTTGCCGAGGACCCGGCCCCGGAGTTCGTTGGCGAACCCCACCAACGGCAGCTCGGTGGGACCGAGGAGTTCGATGGCCGGGTTCGACATGCTGCCCGCGACCGTCAGTCTTCCGACCCGAACCTCCCCCGGACGGATGATTCCACGAACGATCAGTCGATCACCGAGGACGATCCGCTCCACCTCCCGGCTCGTCGTGGCGATGCGTGGACCGTTCCACTTCTCCCATCCGGTCGGACCTTCCTTGGCAAATGGAGCAATGACCAGGCGGGTCCCGAAACGTGTGGGCTGGGCGTCTGTCTCCGCCGCTGCGGCAACATGGAGGCTCCGGGTCTCCGACCCCAACGCTCCGAGCTCTCGATCCTCTGCCATCTGGGCGAGAGCCCCGGCCGACCAGCCGAGCACCAGAACCAGGATCCAGGGGAGGGACCGGCCCCCACGTGCGATCAACGCCAGTCCGGCCGTTGCCATTGCCGCTCCCAGCGTGACCGCGGGATCGAAATTGAGTCCCAGCCAGCAAGCGGGCCAGACGACGCCGATCACCAGCCACAGTCGTCGAGCGAGGGGGGTCACGGGATCGAAAGGTGATCTCGCATGGCGGCCAGCTTCGACTCACCGATCCCAGGGACGTCCAGCAGGTCTTCGATGCTCTGAAAGAGCCCCTTGTCGTCTCGATGGTCCACGATCCGCTGTGCAAGCACCGGACCCACACCGGGCAGCCGTTCGAGATCCGCCGGCGTGGCCTGGTTCACGTGGACGAGTCCGTCGTCGGCGGCCACACCCGCTCCGTCCGTGCCGTCGGTCACCGACGGCACCACCACCTGTGCGCCGTCGGCCAATGGTGCCGCCAGATTGATCGCCGTCTCCATTGCATCGGCCGTCAGTCCACCGGCAGCGGCTATGGCATCTGCGACCCTCGAATCCGGTGAGAGACGGACGAGACCAGGGTCGACGACTGCTCCCGCCACGTGAACGACGATCTCCGGAGCGGGTTGCCCGCCGCCGGCAGTGCCGGCGGGTACCAGCGACTCGGGGGGAAGCGGTTCGGCTCCGCCCAGGAAACCGATGCCGACTCCGATGGCCACCGACAGTGCGAGCACCACGGCGCCGGCGATCCGCCACGTGCGATCGTCCACGACACTCCCCGGCCCTCCCACGAGCCATCGGACATGTGTCTATCGGAACGGACGTAGGCAGTCCAGGGGTCTGCGGGACGGGCGGTCGAGCAATCTCAGGCGATGAGCTGATCGAGGCGCTCGCGCAGCCTGGCGATGCTCGACGATTTCTCCAGGTAACCCAACGCACCGGAGGCGATCACGGCGGTCTCGACGCCATCGGCGTCAAACCCCGACAACACGATCACGTCGGTCCCCGGATATCGACTGACCACGTCGTGGATCACTTCGAAGGGATCGGTTCGAGGCATGGTCAGGTCGAGGAGAACCAGATCTGGGCGCAGCTTGTCCACAAGGTCGAGGCACTCGTCGCCCGTCCCACCCTCACCAACGACCTCGTACCGGCCGGGGCCGATTTTCTCCATCCAGATCCGCACCAACAGCCGGAAGTCCCGGTCGTCGTCGATGACGATCGATCTGATGGCCGATTCATGCAGTGCCTCCATCGAGACCCCTTCGTCCGGAGCGTCAGGATTGAATCGTCACTCTGAGTGGGGCCTTGAGCGTTCTCCGGCACAACCGCGCATCCGCGATGTACGGTGCCGCCATGACACCGATCGCAACCGCACTCCACCGGATCTCCCCGGACACTCCAGTAGACCTCGCCGAGCTCGACCCTCGGAGCACCGGTGACTACCGAGGTTCCAAGAAGGACGGGCGCCGCCTCAACGACGAGCTCAACGATCGCTTGGAGGAGCTCCAGGAGGTCTTCTATGCCGAGGGCCGGCAGCGTCTGCTCATCGTTCTGCAGGCCACCGACACCGGCGGCAAGGACGGGACCATCCGCAACGTCTTCGACGGGGTGAACCCCCAGGGCGTCAAGGTGGCTTCCTTCAAGAAGCCGACCGACGTCGAGCTCGCCCACGACTACCTGTGGCGGGTCCACCGCCACGTGCCCGGTAATGGCGAAATGACGATCTTCAACCGGTCCCACTACGAGGACGTCCTGGTCGTCCGTGTCCACGACCTGGTGCCGCGGGAGCGCTGGTCGAAGCGCTACCGCCACATCAACGAATTCGAGCGGCTGTTGGCCGACGAGGGCACGACGATGGTCAAGTTCTTCCTTCACGTCTCGAAGGAGGAGCAGCGTGAGCGCTTGCAGGCGAGGCTCGACAATCCGGCGAAGCACTGGAAATTCTCGTTGGGAGACCTCGACGAGCGCCGTCACTGGGATGAATACCAGGCTGCCTTCGCCGAGATGCTGACCGAGACGTCCACCGAATGGGCACCGTGGTACGTGGTTCCGGCCGACCGAAAGTGGTACCGCGACCTCGTGGTGTCGTCGGTTCTGGTCGAGACGCTGGAGGCGATGGATCTTCGGTACCCGCAGAACGAAGACGACCTCTCTGCCGTCGTCATCGAGTGAGGAACACCCGGGTCAGTGCCCGGAGATGGAGCGTGCCTCTTGTTCCAGAGGGATCGCAAGATACGCCCGCTGATGGTCGAGGCCTCGGCGTCGACCTGCCACGTATCCCTTCAGATACTGGACGGCGAATCGGACCGGGCCCAGCTCTGCCCACTGCCGCACGTGCACGAGCTCGTGCGTGACCAGCCCGGCCAGGGCCGGACGATCGCCGGTCAACACATCGGTTCGCACATAGATCGCCCATGGCACCGTCATCGCGGCCACAGGTCCGCGCCACAGACGCGTGAGCCAGCGGGGGGCCGGGCGAATCGGGGTCTTGTCGGCGTCGGACAGGCCGCACGATGCGCGCACACCTTCGGGATCGATTCCGGCCGACTGCAGGATGGTGGATGGCCGATACAAAGCGTCAGACCACGACGTTGACCAGGTTGGGCGGTCGGGTAATCACTTTCTTCACGCCAGACTCCGTGTACGACTTGACCTTCTCCGAGCTCAGTGCAATCGACTCGGCGTCCTCGGCGGAGATGTCTGCCGGTACCTCGAGGCGGTCCCTCACCTTCCCGTTGACCTGAACGACCATGGTCACGACCTCCTCGCGTGCGACCTCAGGGTCGGCCTCGGGCCACGACTCCCGGTGGATCGATGTCTCATGGTCGCGACGCCACAGTTCCTCCGTGATGTGGGGCGCTATCGGTGCCAGGAGCTTCAGCAAGGTCTCGACGGCTTCCGTCCAAGCCCCCTCGGACACGTCCTCGGACTTGGCGGCTCCGAGAATGCGATTCCTCAGCGACATCAGCGCGGCCACCGCCGTGTTCCACTTGAAGTCGACCATGTCGGCATCGACCTTCTGCATCGTCTGGTGGGTGAGACGTCGCAGACCCAAGTCCGCGTCGGAGGACACCGTCTGCGGTCGGTACTCGAGTGTCCCGATACGCCACACGTCCTCGATGAAACGCCTCGCTCCGACGATCCCTCGCGAGTCCCAAGGGCCACCCTTCTGCCACTCGAAGGCAAACATCAGGTACGTTCTGACCGTGTCCGCCCCATAACGCTGCACGAGGTCGTCGGGATTGACCACGTTGCCTTTCGACTTCGACATCCGCTGCACGTCGAGATGGTGCTTGAGCTGATTGACGTCGTTGTCGCCAGGGATGCCGGGGATCTCGAGGGTGGCTGTCGCAGGAACCTCGACGGTGACGGGCCCGTCTGCGGTCATCACCTGCAGTGTGGCTTCGGTCCGTCTGATCAGTTCGCCGACCACGATGCCGGCTTCGCCTCCAGCGCCGGGGTCCACCCGCACGGAGGTCGCCACGACGCGACCATCGACCCGTTCCCCGTCGACGACGAGCCGATCGCCCTCCCGCTCCTCACCAAGGACCTGGCCCTGATTGCGAACCATCATGAATGGCTCGTCGAACCGGCCCTGCGGATCGTGGCCGTGTCCTTCGATGATCCGTCTGGTGTCATCGAAGACGCCCATGTCCCTCATCGCCTTCACGAAGAAGCGGGCGTACAAGAGATGCATCACGGCATGTTCGGCGCCACCCGTGTACATGTCGACCGGCAGCCAATAGGCCGCCTCCTCCGGATCGAAGGGAGCATCGTCGTCGCCCGGCGAGAGATACCGGAACCAGTACCACGACGAGCACATGAAGGTGTCCATCGTGTCGGTCTCGCGCCGGGCCGGGTTGCCGTCGCTGTCGACGGCGGCCAGGAACGCCTCGTCCTCGGCAAGCGGGCTGCGGCCTTCGAACACGACGTCCTCAGGCAGCACCACGGGCAGATCCTCGTCCGGAACCGCCTCCACGCGGCCGTCGGAGCGGTGGACCATCGGAATCGGGGAGCCCCAGTACCGCTGACGGGAGATCAACCAGTCGCGAAGCCGGTAGTTGATGGCCTCCTCGCCCAGGTCGTGCTCCACCAACCAGTCGATGGTGGCTGCGATCGACGGATTTGCTCGGCCTTTGGCGTCGGTCGCTTCGACACCGTCGATCGGCCCGCTCCCGACCATGACGCCAGGCCCGACGTATGCCTCTGTCATCTCGACGCCCGAAACGGCATCCATTCCTTCGGGCCGGATCACCGGTCGGATCTCGAGACCGAATTTCCGTGCGAAGTCGAAGTCGCGCTGATCGTGTGCCGGAACCGCCATGATTGCCCCAGTGCCGTAGGAGATCAGCACGTAGTCGGCGATCCACACCGGGACTCGTTCACCGTTGA
This sequence comes from uncultured bacterium, assembly GCA_963792365.1. Classification (GTDB taxonomy): domain Bacteria; phylum Actinomycetota; class Acidimicrobiia; order Spongiisociales; family ZC4RG35; genus JAOUGY01. The sequence continues at coordinate 138,289 of CAWBVW010000002.1, read as the reverse complement.
CCGGGTTGATCGCATGACCGCCGGTGAACACGCCGGTCTTCTGCTCCTCGGATTCGAGCCGCTCCAACTCGGTCCTCTTGCCGGCTTCGGTCCGATATGCCTGCACGGCGAGCCGCTGCCCGTCGGACGTGATCTCGTCGACCAGGGGATGCTCCGGCGCCAGCACCATGAACGTGGCCCCCCACAAAGTGTCTGGCCTCGTGGTGAAAACGACGATCGGGGAGCCGCTTTCGGTGTGGAACCTGACCTTGGCGCCCTCCGATCGCCCGATCCAGTTCGTCTGCATCGTCTTGATGGCCTCCGGCCAGTCGGACGCGCCGTACCCCAGAAGCTCATCGGCATACTTCGTGATGGCGAAGAACCACTGCTCCATCATCTTCTGGACGACCGGCTGGCCGGTGCGTTCGTCCTTGCCATCGATCACCTGCTCATTGGCGAGCACCGTCTGCAAAGTGGGCGACCAGTTGACCATCGCCTCGCCTCGATAGGCGATACCGTGCTCCCACATCTTCTTGAAGAACCATTCGGTCCACCTGTAGTACGACGGCTCGCAACTGATCGCCTCGCGGTCCCAGTCGAACATCGCTCCCATCGACCGGAGCTGGTCTCGCATCCGACCGATGTTCTCCCATGTCCACTTGGCCGGATGGATACCCCGTTGGACGGCGGCGTTCTCGGCAGGAAGGCCGAATGCGTCGAATCCCATAGGGAAGAGAACGTTGTGTCCCTTCATCCGCATGTAGCGAGCGCGCGCATCCGAAGGGGTCATTGCAAACCAGTGACCGATGTGGAGATCCCCCGAGGGATACGGGAGCATCGTCAACGCGTAGTGCTTCGGACGAGACCAATCGACCTCTGATCGGTACAGCCCTTCCTCGTCCCATTCGGCCTGCCAGCGAGGCTCGATCTCACGGTGGTCGTAGTGCATCGCTCGAGAGGGTAATAGGCCGGGTGCCGGGTCTCGAAGGCCAATATCAGCTATAGAGATGGGTGACAGATGCCGACGATTCAATGGTGGCAGTGGTACCCAGCGAGGGCTTGATTGCCCTTCCCCGGCTTCATCGAGCGGTCCCCTACGTGGTCGGGACGGCTCTGATCGCGGTGCCCGTGGTCGTTTGGGGACGATCTGACTGGCAACTCGTGGCCGGGATTGCCATCGCCTGGGCGATGATGACCGCCTCCGGTGCCGTTCTCTTGCGACGGGCCCGCCACCTCTCGAAGATGGAACGCCGGGGATGGAGCTGGGTGGGATCGGGGCTCCTCGTCGGTTCGGTAGGGCTGATCGTGAGCGTCGTTGCCGAAGCGACCTTTGCCAGCGAACAGCTCCGCTTCGGCGTCGCCGATGTGTTCTTCCTGTCCGGCAGCCTGTGCGGGATGATCGGAGTCATCCAGCTGCCACATGGCGGCGGGATCAAGGCATTGCGGGTCCAAACGGCGTTCGACGGGCTCATCGGTGGACTGGGCATTGCCGTGCTCTTGTGGGTCTTCTTCGTCGGCGACATCGTGGCTGCAACGTCGGGCAGCACCTACCAGATGACGATGGGCCGGCTCTATCCGCTGATCGACCTGATGGTGTTGATCACCGTGATAACGGTCACTGTTCGCCGGACGGCGGTGACGCTCGATGGTCGATTGCTGATGCTTTCCGCGGGTTTGACGATTCAGGCGATCGTGGACCTCGTCTACCTCGATGCCACCCGGCCGGACACCTTGGTGGCGACGGAGCCGGACCGCCTTGTGGTGGGCCTCACGTTGCTGGCGGTAAGCGCCTACGCCGTGACCGCGATCCTCCCCGACCGGGTTCTGGAACCTCAGATCCGGCGGACGTCGGCCCCGAAGGTCGTCACCGCCTTCCCGTATGCCATCGTCATTGCGCTGGTGACCGTCCTCAGCCTCGAAGCGGCGTCGCTCATCTCGCTCGTGGACGAATCGCGATCGCTCGAGTACGCGGTGGGGGTGGCGCTCGTCATCCTTCTCGTCCTCATCCGCCAGGCCGTATCACTACGGGAGAACCGCCTTTCGCTCGAGACCCAGCGCCGAGAGCTCGTGGCTTCCATCAGCCACGAGGTTCGGACGCCGGTGACCGCAATACTCGCCTCGCTCGAGCTGATCGAGAGTCACGGCGACCAGCTGCCGGAGGAAGAGCGAGGGGAACTCGCCGGGATCGCTCTCGACCAGACCCGGTACATGGCCCGCATGGTCGAAGACCTGATCCTTCTGTCGAGGAACAGTCGCGCCGGGCTCAAGCTCCGAGCACGCAACATCGAGCTCGACGACGTGATCGACGCAGCAGCGGCGGACCTTCAGACCGGCGCGGTCCAACGTCGCGGCCTGGCCGGTGTGACCTTGACCGCGGACCCGGATCGGCTCCGGCAGGCGATCAGCAACTACCTGTCGAATGCAATCCAGTACGGCAACGGTCAGTGCATCGTGGATGTACAAGGCACCGATCGTCTGCTGATGATCGAAGTCCACGACGACGGTCCCGGCGTGCCGTATCGGTACCGCGAGGTGATCTGGGAGCACTTCGAGCGTGGCAGCCATCGCCTGGACTCCCAAGTGCAGGGCTCCGGAATCGGACTCGCCGTCGTCGACGCCGTCGCCAAAGCCCACGGCGGGTACGTGGAGTACCGACGCTCACAACTGCTGGGGGGCTCCTGCTTCACACTCGTGCTCCCCCGCGAGTGAAGGAACCCCGCGTGGCGTGAGCGGTTCAGACCCGGACGCGCTCACGCGACTTGCGCATCCCGTCGAGGACCACTGGACCGGGAACCGATGACTCACACACCGTCGGAGTCGAGGCCCGTGAGTGCGGACAACGCCGAGAGGTCGGCAGCGATCGTCCGAGCGTCTTCGACGGGGAGATCGATCACCGTCACCTTTCGGGTCCCGGGCCCTGCCGTGTCGAGCGACAGCGTCGCCAGCCCGAGTCTTCGCTGGAAGAACGAGGATCGCACCACCGTGGACTGAACCTTGGCCGTGGGAACCAACCACTGTCGACGCGTCAACACGCCGGCCTGTGCCATCACCAGACGACCGTCGACTCGATACGCCAGCGATCGGAAGCGTAGGAAAGCCCACCCGTACGCCAACGGGAGAAGCAGCGGCGGCGCCCAAGCCAATCGAGGCCGGAAGACCAACAACGCCACCGTGGCGAGCCCGATCGGCACCGCCACCCTGATGAACCCTCGTCGGATCGCCAACCGGCTGACCGAGAGGAGCGTTTCTGAAGAGGGAATGGGAATGCCCAGCACGCGTTCGGCCAGTCGTGCCACCGCGCCATCTCCGATGATGGGCGCCACCACCCCCGACCCGGTATCCGTGGCGGCCGCCACCGACCCCGCCGTGTCGGCCACGATCGAGGCTCGGCGGAAGACCCTCCGCAGCCAGGGTCGTTCGATTCGCACTGCCTGCACCCTCTTGAGGGGGATCAGCCCGGACGACCGGCTGAGAAGCCCGTGTTCTCGGCGCAGGTCCTCCCCATCCTGAGTGAGCAGAAAGCCGTGGTAGCGGAGCACGGTGGCGCCGATCGAAACGACCCATCCGACGAGCACTATCGTCACCAGCGCAAGCCCTGCCAGGGCCACCGGGTTGGTGTCCACGACGACGTCGCCGGCACCGGTGAGCGCATCCTGGGGATCCACGCCTACCTCGAGCGCCCATCCCCATGCCGCTCCCATCAGCACCAGCAGTGCTCCGATCCGGTTGGCCGTCGCTCCGGCGATCAACAACTCCCCCAGATCGGTTTGGACCAGCGTCTCGACCGTCCGCTGCTCTTCCCCGTCTGCCACACCTGCCCGTGCGATCAGGGCCTCTCTGAGCTCCTGAGCCTGGGTCAGTGAGATGTAGCGGAGGGCCAAGTCTCCTCCGCCGGAACCCGCCGTCTCGATCTTGACCTCTGCCAGGCCCAGGAATCGTGCGATGAGCGGCTCCGTGATGTCGACATTCTGGATGCGCTCGATCGGAACCGACCGCGATTCGAGCTGGAGGATCCCCACCCGCATCTGAAATGCTTCACCGTCCATCCACCACCGCACCCTGATGACCTCGAGCAACTGGCGGAGGACACCGAAGCCGACGAGAGCGAACACAAAGGCAAAGTCGGCGAGGCTCTCGACTCCCCCGCCTCGGCCGATGGCAAAGGCGATGACGAGCGGGACGAGCCAGCTTCGTGCAACTCGAAGTGGACCGAGCACGAGCGTGAGCGGATGGAGCCGCTGGGGCTCGTTCATGGAAGCCGGGGATCGAGCGGATCCGGACCGGCGATCGGAGCTTCCCACCGGTCTCCGTCCGGGTCCTGTGCCGGCGCTTGTTCGTCGTCCCGAGGATCGCTGCCGGTCGATGGCTCGGGCACACCGGCATCCGCGGGCGGGCGTGTGGACTTGACCCAGGACAACAGATCGTCGCGGAGTGACTCTGCGGTCGCCTGCGGAAGCCCGGGAACCGTGACGTCCGCTTCTCTCGTGCCGGCGGTGTATATGACGAGCTGACGGAGCCCAAGGGCCCGCTCGATGGGCCCTCCGACGATGTCGACGTGTTGAATCCGGGTTCTGGGAAGCCAGCGCTCGACCTTCACCAGCACCCCGAAAGCGATGATGAGCTCGGTGTCGGTCAACCGGTAGAGCCAGGATCTCCATCGCGCCGTGGGCAGCCACAACGCCAAGGCACCGAACGCCAGGGCGCCCGCCCCCACCGGGATCGCCGCCTCGGGGATCCCTCCAACGGCGAGAGCGATCGACGTGAGGGCCAGCACCGCGATCGGAATGAGCGATCCCACTGTCCACACCACACGAATCTTGGGGTCGAGCCTGTGCGCTTCCGCCATGGCGATGAGCGTAGACCGGAGCTGCGACCATCCATTGCCGAACGAACGATCGTTCGTTAGCCTGGCGCCATGGACACAGCCGAAGACCGCTTCCAAGCCCTCGTGGACGCCGAAGAGAAGATCGAACCGACCGATTGGATGCCTGACGGATATCGCTCGACCCTGATCCGCCAGATCGCCCAGCACGCCCACAGCGAGGTCATCGGGATGCAGCCGGAAGGCAACTGGATCACACGTGCGCCATCGCTCGAGCGAAAAGCGATCCTGATGGCCAAGGTCCAAGACGAAGCGGGACATGGTCTCTATTTGTATTCGGCCGCAGAGACGCTCGGTGTGACTCGGGACACACTGGTCGACCTTCTGCACCAGGGCAAGCAGAAGTACTCGTCGATCTTCAACTACCCGACGCTGTCGTGGGCGGACATCGGCGCCATCGGATGGTTGGTCGATGGTGCCGCCATCACAAACCAGGTGATGCTGACACGGTGCTCCTATGGGCCCTATGCGAGGGCAATGGTGCGAATCTGCAAGGAGGAGTCGTTCCATCAGCGACAGGGATACCGGATCATGATGACCCTGTCGTCCGGCACGGAGGCGCAACGGGAGATGGCCCAAGACGCACTGGACAGATGGTGGTGGCCATCACTCATGATGTTCGGACCTCACGACTCGGAATCGACCCACACCGAGCAGTCGATGACATGGAAGATCAAACGGGTCTCGAACGACGAGCTGCGCCAGCAGTTCGTCGACATGACGGTCCCCCAAGCGGAGTATCTCGGGTTGCGCATTCCGGACCCCGACCTGACATGGAACGAAGACCGGGCTCACTACGACTTCGGAGCGATCGACTGGGACGAATTCTGGAGGGTCGTCAAAGGAGACGGACCGATGAACCGCGACCGGATCGATCACAAGGTCGAGCACTGGGAAGGTGGCGCTTGGGTCCGGGAGGCCGCGACCGCCCATGCGGCCAAGCACGAGTCGGGCAGGGAGGTCGCCTGATGCCGTACGAGGTCCATAGCGCTCCAGGCGAAAACCCGACCCCGGAAGTCACGGTTGCCGGGGGTGAGAGCCCTGGGTGGCCGATGTGGGAGGTGTTCGTCAGGGCACGACGCGGGATGTCACACACCCACGCCGGCAGTCTCCATGCGCCGGACGCAGAGACGGCACTCCAGCACGCACGAGACGTCTACACCCGGCGCCGTGAAGGTGTCAGCGTGTGGGTCGTTCCGTCGGACGAGGTGACCGCCTCGGATCCCGACGACGGCGAAGAGCTCTTCGAGGCCATCGAGAAGCCCTATCGCCACGCCACGTACTACGAGATTCCCGACGAAGTGGGGCACATGTGAGTGCTGATCGATCGATGTCCACCGCCCCGCAGGGCACACCGATGCCGACATCCGACCCCCACGTGGCGTACGTCCTCAGACACGCCGACGACAATCTGATCCTCGCCCAGCGTCTCGGCGAGTGGATCTCCCGAGGGCCGGAGCTGGAGGAAGACATTGCCCTCGGCAACATCGGCCTCGACCATCTGGGGCAAGCCAGAGCCTTGTTGACCCATGCTGCGTCCCTCGAAGGGGCAGGTCGGAACGAGGACGACCTGGCCATGTTCAGAGACGAGCGGGCATTCACGAACCTCCTCCTGACGGAACAGCCGAACGGAGACTTCGCCCAGACCATGGCGCGGGCCTTGCTGTTCGACGCCTACCAGCTGCCGCTGTGGGACGAGATGACCAAATCGTCCGATCCGACGCTGGCAGGCATCGCGGCCAAGGCACTGAAGGAAACGCGCTATCACCTCCGGCACTCGTCCACCTGGGTGATCAGGCTCGGCGACGGTACCGAAGAGTCACACCGGCGGATGCAGGACGCCGTGGACACACTGTGGAGATACACCGCAGAGTTGTTCCAGGCCGATGAGGTGGACGACATCGCCGCCAACAACGGCTGGGGACCGAGACCATCCGAGCTCGAGCCGGTGTGGCGTTCGACCGTGGAGTCGGTTCTCGGCGACGCCACGGTCGCCATCCCCTCCGGCGGCGGCCAGCGCGGCGGCGGTCGGGCCGGCTTCCACACCGAGTCGCTCGGCCACGTGTTGACCGAGATGCAATGGCTGGCACGGGCCCATCCGGGAGCTTCGTGGTGACCCACCTCGACGTCGAACTCGCCCAACGTGTCGTCCGGACCGTCGTCGACCCGGAGATACCATCGCTCACGATCGCCGACATGGGGATCCTCCGTTCCGTCGAAGCCATCGATGGTGGGATACGCGTGGTGATCACACCCACCTACTCGGGTTGCCCCGCCATGACCCAGATCGTCGAGGACATCCGCGGCGCCCTGCAAGTGGTCGACGCCGGAGACGTTCAGGTGGAAGTCACCTATTCACCGGCCTGGACCACCGACTGGATGACAGACGAGGGCCGGGCCAAGTTGGAGGCCACCGGCATCGCTCCCCCATCGTCTCCGGATGCCGCCCGCTGCCCACGGTGCCGCACGGGCAACCCGCGCACCGTCTCCGAGTTCGGATCGACCGCCTGCAAGGCGCTGATGGTGTGCTCCAGCTGCGGTGAACCCTTCGACCTGTTCAAGGAATTGAAATGATCGCGACGACCGTTGTGACCGTGCGTCGACAATCGGGCCGACGGCACACGGCCAACGGCAGACCGCCCGCACCGATCGTCGGCGGTCGGCCGTCGGCTGTGGGCACCGAACACGAGAAACATGGATCCGAGCGCGACCGCGAGCCCTTGGTGGAAGTGCCATGAGCCGACTCGAGTTCCACAAGCTGACCGTCACCGAGGTGAGCGAGCTGACCGAGGATGCGGTGGCCATTTCCCTGGAGGTGCCCGAGGATCTGAGGGACGTGTTCCGCTACCTACCCGGACAACACATGGTGATCCGAGCGTTCATCGACGGTGAGGACGTACGACGGTCGTACTCGATCTGCTCGAACGCCAACCAGGGGAAGCTCAGAATCGGTGTGAAACGGCTCGAAGGCGGTGCCTTCTCCACCTTCGCGACCACCCGACTCCGGGCCGGTGACACCCTCGAGGCGATGGCACCGATCGGTGACTTCGTGATCGAGGCCGACGCCGACGTGTCTGCTCACCGATGCGCGATAGTCGCCGGCTCGGGTATCACCCCTGTGTTGTCACTCGTCTCCACGACGCTCGAGAAGGAACCAGGGTCGCGGTGGACGGTCATCTTCGGCAACAGCCGTGCCACCTCCGTGATGTTCCTCGACGAGATCGAAGGACTGAAAGACCGATATGGATCCCGCCTGCACCTCATCCACGTACTCTCGCAAGAAGAGACGGTGCCCCTGTTGACGGGCCGGATCGACGAGGAGCGCCTCCACGCTCTCTTCACCACCCTGGTGGACTTCAAGTCGGTCGATGAGTGGTTCCTGTGCGGACCATACGAGATGGTCACCACAGCCCGGTCGTTAATCGAGCACCGCGGCGTAGACCCGCAGCTGGTGCACGACGAACTTTTCTTCTCCGGACCGATCGACGTCGTGCGAGCGCCAGTCGCCCACAGCGGTTCCATGGAGATGATCTTCACTCTCGACGGTCGCGAGTCGAGCGTCCGACTGGATCCCGGGACGGCGCTCCTCGACGCCGCTCTGTCCGTCCGGCCGGAGCTGCCGTATTCGTGCCGTGGCGGAATGTGCGCATCGTGCAAAGCCAAGGTGACCGAGGGTGAGGTCGAGATGACCAGGAACTTCGCCCTCGTCGAGGACGACCTGAGTCGCGGCTTCACCCTCACGTGCCAGGCCCATCCGCGATCGGAGCGGGTCGTGGTGGATTTCGATCAGCGATGACCGCTCGCAATACACGCGAAGACGTCGTGAGGGCCGCAGGACGGCTCTTCGCCAGTCGCGGCTACCACGGCACGTCGATGAGAGACCTGGGTCGCGAGCTCGGCCTCAACGGCAGCTCGTTGTACTCACATATCACCTCGAAGGAAGATCTGCTCGTCGACGTGGTGATGCGCGGCGCCGATCTCTTCGAGCGATCCGCGCGCCATGCGCTCGAGACCGGCAAGACGCCCCTCGAACGCCTGGAGCTCCTCGTTGCAGGTCACGTCGCGGTGGTGCTCGACCACCTGGACGAGGCGCGGACCTTTCTCAACGAGGCGGCCACGCTCGAAACCGCTCAGCGGGACGCGGTAGTCGAGGCGCGGGACCGATATGAGCAGGCATTCCGGACGGTGATGACCGCGGGCGTGGCGGACGGGACGTTCCGACCGAACCTGGACGTCCGCATGTTCGTCATCTATCTCCTTTCGATTCTCAATGCCGTCGACCGGTGGTACCGACCCGATGGGCCGATGAGCAGGACCGAGCTGGTGGCCTCGGTCATCGACTGTATGGTCCGAGGCGCAGAGGCCGGGTAGCATCGTCGCCTCATGTCCGAACTCATCCCAGGGATCGAATACGTCACGGAAGTCACGGTGTCGCCCAACATGTCGCCACCGCATTTGGCACCGGCCGTGGTCCTGTCGACACCGAAGATGATCGAGCTGATGGAGATCGCCGCCACCGCATCGGTCCAACCCCTCCTGGGTGAAGACCGCACAACCGTGGGCACTCACGTCGATGTATCCCACGAGGCGGCGGCGAACGACGGGGACACGGTCACCGTCAAGTCACGGCTGATCGATGTCGACCGGCGTCGACTCACATTCGAGGTGTCCGTGAGCGTCGGAGATCGGGTGATCGGTCGCGGCACCCATCAGCGTTTCGTCATCGATCGCAGCCGGTTCTGACTCGCTCAGGGTTTGCGGGTCGTCGCCCTGTCGACCTTCCCACTTCCGTGCTGATGGTCTCGGGTCCGCGGGTCGGTGGCGTGGTGGACGCCCGGCGCAAGAACCCAGCCCGGGCACTCGGGCTCCGAGCAGTGCTGTCCAGCCATCATCGCCAGATCGATCGATCTCAGGGGATCATCCGCCGCCAGCGGCACCAGATCGAGGTCGCTGGGACTCACGACCACCGAATTGAACCAGTCGTCGTATCCGATGGCCGAGCCGATTCCGCCCTCCTCCGCCTGGGGAAGCCCCGCGGAACCTTCGGGCGGGGTGAGAGGCGGTGAAGCAACCGGATCGTCGGCGACCGGTGAGGGCGAGCTGACACCCGATCCGTCGCCCGGATCCTGGTCGACTCCGCCATCGACGGTGGTCGAGGGCGCGTCGCCTCCAGGACCGGGATCGCCGACGATGGGATCGACCTCAGGCTCGCTCGACCCTTGATCGGATGATTCGTCTCCCGACACCTCCTCGACGTAGGTGAAGGCGCCGGTGAGAACTCCTCGCAGTCCGGTTCCGGAGTCGGACACCACCACGTCGACGCGACCTGCTGGGTGGGGCCTCGTCTCCACCACCACGTAGCCCTCGCCCACCGCGACCACCCTGGCTGCGCCGGACCCGAACTCGACCAACGGCTGCGCTGGGATATCTCCGACGATGGTGACGGTGGTCCCTCCGAGCGTCGTCCCCGTCGCCGGGTTCACCCGAACGAGATGGAGACTGTCGGCACCGGCCCCCGGTGATTGCTGTCCGTCGAACTCGCCATCGCCGGCATCGTCATCGGCCACCTCCCCGGATCCAGGTGCCGAGGCAGGTCCGTCCGCTGGCTGGTCGTCGATCGCGGGTGGGGGTGCCTCGTCGATCCCAACGCCCCCATCACCGGATTCCTCGACCTCGGATTCGTCGGCGGTTCCCGCCGAAGGGACCCCCTCGTTTCCGTTCTCCGTCCCGATCGGGCCGCGGTCTGTGCCACCCGCTCCCGGTGACAGTTGCGCCGGGTCGGAACCCTCGGCAGCGGACCCGCCACCGGAATCCTGGGACGCCGGGCTCGTGTCGCCGGTGGCCGCGTCCTGCACACCTGGAGCACTCACCGGGTCCTCCGGCGCGGGTTCACCGCTTTGGTCCGGTCCCGGGTCGAGCGGCTGTGATGTCCCGATCACGGGCACCGGCATGGCGTGTTCACCGAGACCGATGCTGAAGAAGACCGCCGACGGGTCGCCGAGAGTCACCGGATCTGCGGGATCGGAGACATCCATGAGTTCGTAGACGAGCGCGTAGGTGCCGGCAGGCAGCTCGAGTGACAGGTCTGTCACTTCCTCGCCGCGCACGAGCGCCGACCGCGAGGAACGGACGAAGGACTCACCGACGAAAGCCCGACCGGTTGCATCCGTCGTGACCGCGCCATCGGCCGTGCCGATGTCGAGGCCACCTACGGCCATGGGGCCCTCGCTCCCGGCAGCGAGAACAGACACTCGGTACCGGGCCGGAGTCTGGGGTGGCACAGCCCATGGGTCGGTGAGCTCGGCCCGGATCGAGACCGCCTGAACCTCGTCGGGGACCAAGGCGTCGAATCCGATGAAGGTGAACCCCAGAGATGGCCGGAATCGGCGTACTTCGACGGCGGCCCCGACGTCGAGCCGTCCTCCGCCGATCGATCCCACGATCGCGGGCGGGCGATCGGCCCGGTCGAGGATCGCCGACAGAACCTCGTCGTAGCCCACCGCCGGCTCGGCCGACCAGAGCAGAGCTGCCGCGGCCGACACGTGCGGCGCGGCCATCGACGTACCCGAGAACACGCCATATCCGTTCGGGATCGTCGAAATGATGTGTTCCCCCGGAGCTGCGATGTCGACGGAAGAACCGGTGTTGGTGAACATGGCGAGCCGATCGACCGCAGACGACGCTGCGACCGTCACCAGATTCGGACCATCGAGTGCCGCCGGATACACGGGATGATCACCGAGATCGCTGGCATCGTTGCCTGCGCCCACCACCACGAGCACTCCGGCCTTTTCGGCCGCTGCGATCGCTCGCTGGAGTATCGCCTCCGCCGAGGGATCGGGTGTGACCCAGGAGGCGTTGATGATCCTGGCGCCGTTGCCGATCGCGTACGCGATCGCCTCGATCGCCGCCGACAGCGTCGGGGTCTCGTCTCCGATCTTCAACGGCATGATCGAAGCTTCGTAGGCAGCTCCAGCCACTCCGATCCCGTTGTCGGCCTCGGCGGCAATGATGCCGGCGACGTGGGTGCCGTGCCCCACGTGGTCGGAGACGTCGGCATTCCCGTCCCCGAAGTTCCAGCCAGTGCAGTCATCGATGTATCCGTTGCCCTCGTCGTCGATCCCGTTGCCGCATGTTTCCCCCGGATTCGTCCAGAGCGCATGAACCAGATCGGGGTGGGCAACATCGACACCCGAGTCGAGAACGGCCACTGTGACCCCGGCACCGCGGGCCCGATGCCAGGCCAACGGACCGTCGATGTCGGCATCCGGTACGGTCTCGAAGTTCATGGTGGCGCCTGTGTTCTCGAGGGGCCACTGGAGCGGGAAGAGCTCGTCGGCCGAGGCGCCGGCCAGTCCGACGTCGGGAACGGCTCGTGCAACACCGGGCAAGGACTCCAGGTCCTCCGTTGTGAGATCGCCGACCACGACATACGTGTCGAAGCCGATCGGGTCCACGGTGTCTACCCGGGGGTCGGCGACGAGTCCGGCAAGTGTCGCATCGGTCGTGGCGATGATCGACTCTCCGATCGCATCCTGGATCTCGTCCACGCCCGCGCTGTCGACGCTGGAAACATCAAGGTTCACGTAGAGCGTGCCGTCGTCCTCGATCAGCCGCCCGTCCACCGTCGTTGCCTCGGATTCGAACGTGACGAGAAACCGCCCGTCGATCGGACCAGGGGCGGCCCAATCGAAGAACTGAGGGGCAGCGGATGCCGGAGCCATCGACGACCGGATCGAGGCGACGCCGAACACGCCCACACCGAGCGCCGTCACGAGGAACGAAACAAGCATCCCAAAGGCCAGATTCGAGCGCTGCGGAGATCCCATGTGCGTTCCTTCGCCGAGGTACCTGTCCGTGGTTGCGTTCCTGTCGGCCTAACCGGCGAAGAATCAAGGAACCGACGGGAGAACACTCGGGGGGCGCGTCATCCAACCTCTCCGATGCTCCGTATGGGACACAGCAGGGAACACACAACCCCGAAGGAGGTCCCATGCGACGCACAATCACGCTCGTACTCTCGGCCATCATGGCGCTCGGCGTACTCGCCGGTCCCGCGGCCGCCGACGACTCGACGATCACCGACATCGCGGTCGGCGACGGCGAGTTCGACCGCAATGCCCGTGACTTCGACATCCTCGCAGCAGCCGTGGTTGCCGCAGGACTCGACGGCACGCTGGCCACACCAGATCTGGACGTGACCGTGTTCGCTCCCACCGACTACGCATTCCGGCGCCTCGTTCGCGACCTCGGTGGACCCTGGCAGGCCCACGAGGCGGACGTTGCCGGCTGGCTGGTCGAGAACGTGGGCGTCGACACGATCACATCCGTGCTGCTCTATCACGTAGTTGCGGGACAGGTCTACTCGAGCGACGTCGTCCCCGGACTCCAAGGTGCTGAGGTTCCGACGCTGCTGGGCCCGACGTTCGAGGTGTTCATCCAGTACGAGAAGGGCACCGACGACCTCAAGGCCGTCTGGCTGCGGGATCAGGATCACGACGATCTCAACGCCTCCCTCTCTCTCGGGAACCTCGACATCCAGGCGTCCAACGGCGTGATCCACGTGATCAACCGGGTGATGCGTCCAATCGATCTGCCCTGAGCAACGTTCTCTACTGAACGCAGTCCTCAACGAGGTAGGGCCGGCTCGTACGAGCCGGCCCTACCTCCTCGTTTGTGCTTCATACCGCAGCGGGTTTCAGCTCCAGCTGACTCCGAATGCGCGGGCGTTGATCTTCACGCTCCCAATATCGGTCGACACCGAAATGGTCCCCGCATCCGGGTTGGCGCTGATCGGAGCGGCATGAGCGACACCTGGAGCAGCGAGCACCGACAACATCATCGCTGCAGCGACGATGCGCTTCTTTCCGCCGTCCCAGCTCAATCCCTTGCGCTTCATGTTCGGACTCCTGTCTGCTGTTCGTACACCGAGTGTTTCGGCGGCACGGCATGACAAACCACAGGATCATGTTCGTCTCGCACGCACGCGCTAGTCAGTGGAGGGTCTCAGCGTTGTTCGCGGAGAAAGCGTTCGATCTCGGCAGCGAGCTGATCGCCTGAGATGGACGAGGCCGAGTCGTAGACCTCCTCGAGTTGCCGCACCATCGCGGCGACATCCGGACGTTCGCCTATGAGGCCGTCCAGCTGCCCGAGATGATCGAGCGCCTGCTGAGCGAGCTCACCCGGGTCGAGCTGCACCCCCAAATGCTCGGCGAGCCGCGCCAACAAGGCTTCGGCCGCCGAAGGGAAGGCAGAGCCGACGTAGTTCGGAACCCGCGCCCAGAACCCGATCGTCGGGATGCCGGCCTGGTGCATCTGGTATTCGAGAACGCTCACGGCCGCCCCCGGGACCTGCATCACACCCTGTGGACCGTCCGACCACCGCTGGAGACGCTCCCCCGAGGTGGATGTCGTCATGAGAGTGACCGGCCGAGTGTGGGGTACGGCCCACGGCACTCCCCCGATCCCGATGAACTCGACGACGCCCCACGTCCGACAGGCGTCCACGAGCGCTCCAGCCATCTCTCGCCACGCCCAATTGGGCTCAGGCCCGGACATGACCAGGAGATCTCTGCCCTCCACCGTTACCCGCCGGATCTTCATCTCAGGCCACTCCAGCTCGTTCAGCACGCCGTCCTCGAAGAAGATCGTCGGCCGGAGCATTCGATAGTCGTAGAGCCGATCCGGATCGAACCGCCCCACGACCTCGCCCTCGTCGGCGATCACCGACGCCGCCAGTGTCCCGGCGCTCCCGGCATTGACCCATCCGTCCATCGCGACAACAAGCGTCGGCGTGATGAACGGACCCGGCGCATCGACCCACAACATTGAGATCAGCGTAAAGGGTCAGCCACCATTCGGCCATCGTGCCCGGGTTGGATTCGGCTCCCCTCACCCGCAGTCGACGGGCCTACTCTCGGTTCGATGCAGGCATCGGTGGTCGTGATCGGAGCAGGGATTGCCGGCGTGTCGACGGCATTCCACCTCGCCCACAGCGGTGTGGAGGACATTGTGATCTGCGACCCGCGCGCACCGCTCACGCTCACTTCGGACAAGAGCACCGAGTGCTATCGCAACTGGTGGCCGTCGGCGGCGATGGTCCAGATCATGAACCGGTCGATCGACCTGCTCGAGCTGTACGACCGGCGTTCGGGCGGATTCTTCAACCTCAGCCGTCGCGGATACCTCTATGTCACGTCCGACCCGGAACAGATGGCGACGCTGCGAGCGGACGGACTCCGAGCCCAACACCACGGCGCAGGTGAGTTGCGGGACCACGACGGTGTGTCCCACTATCGACCACATCACGCCGCTGGGGTTCCGAGCATCGATGGCGCCGACATCCTGGATCGCAACGGGCTGGACCACTACTTCCCCTATCTCTCACCCGACGCCATCGGCGCCGTCCATGCCCGGCGCGCCGGTTGGATGTCGGCCCAACAGCTCGGCACTTGGATGCTGAACGAAGCACGGGATCGGGGTGTTCGGGTAGTACCTGAGCAGGTCGTAGAGGTTTCGGCCAGCGGGTCGACGGTGAGCGGTGTGGTGCTGGGCGACTCGTCTCACATCGCGACTCGCGCCATCGTCAACGCTGCCGGGCCGATGCTCCCGCATGTGGCATCGATGACAGGGGTTGAGCTGCCCGTGCATTCCGAGGCACACCTCAAGGTTGCGTTTCGCGATGTCGCGTCCGCAATGCCACGGGAAGCACCCATGCTCATCTGGTGCGATCCGCAGAGCCTCGGGTGGTCGGTGGAGGAGCGCAGGCTGCTATCCGAGGCGGGTAGAGCCGAGCTCACCGGGACACTGCCGGGGTTCTGCCACGGCCGCCCCGAAGGCACCGAGGATTCGCAGTGGCTCGTTGCGCTCTGGGAGTACGACCGCACAGTGATGGAACCACGATGGCCGATGCCGGCCGACGACCTGTATCCGGAGGTGGTGATGCGCGGGATGTCGCGCATGCTCCCGGCGCTCGGCGCGTACATGGATCACCTGCCGCAGCCGTTCGTCGATGGCGGCTTCTACACCAAGGCACCCGACAACAGGCCGTTGATCGGACCATCCGGACCTGCCGGGTCGGTCGTGTGTGGGGCGATGTCGGGCTTCGGGGTGATGATCGCGGCTGCAGCCGGCGAGCTCGCCGCCCTCCACGCCACGAACTCCCCGCTCCCCGAGTACGCATCCGCATTCCACCCCGGCAGGTTCGACGATGCTGACTACGTCGCCTCCATGGAAGGTGCCGACGCCGGGCAGCTGTGACCGCACACAGCTCCCGCCGACATCCGGCACTCATTCGTGACCCGAGACCCGGTACGGAGGACCGCGGACTCGGTACCGTCTGCGTCATGAGAACTTCGCTGCTCGGGGACCTTGCTTCTCGTCTCGAGAAACTACGCGCCGAAGGCCTGTACAAATCCGAGCGCGTGATCGCCTCGCCTCAGGACGCCCACATGACCTTGGACGACGGCACGCAGGTCGTGAACTTCTGCGCCAACAACTATCTGGGGCTCGCCGACGATCCTCGCATCGTCGAAGCGGCGCGGGATGCGTTGGAGCACCGGGGCTACGGCATGGCGTCTGTCCGCTTCATCTGCGGAACACAGGACGTCCACACGAACCTCGAACGACGGATATCGCAGTTCTTGGGCACCGAGGACACGATCCTGTACTCGTCGTGTTTCGATGCCAACACCGGGCTGTTCGAGACCATCCTCGGCGAGGACGACGCAATCATCTCGGACAGTCTCAACCATGCCTCGATCATCGACGGCATCAGACTGTGCAAGGCGCGCCGACTTCGATACGCCAACAACGACATGAATGAGCTGGAACAGCGGCTGAACGAGGCTCGAGGCGCCAGACACCGCCTCATTGCCACCGACGGCGTGTTCTCCATGGACGGCCTCGTCGCCGACCTTCCGGCGATCTGCGATCTGGCCGAGACTCACGACGCACTCGTGATGGTGGACGACTCGCATGCTGTCGGCTTCGTAGGGGCAGGCGGTCGAGGCACGCCCGAAGCGACAGGTGTGGAGGGGCGGGTCGACATCATCACCGGCACGCTCGGCAAGGCTCTGGGCGGAGCATCCGGTGGCTACACCAGCGGGCGTCGTGAGATCATCGAGTGGCTGCGGCAGCGATCGCGCCCGTACCTCTTCTCGAACAGCCTGGCCCCGGTCATCGCCTCGACCACCATCACGGCGCTCGACCTGGTGGAGTCGTCGAGCGAACTGCGACGCCGACTCGCCGACAACTCGGAACGCTTCCGCAACGGGATGGTGAAGGCCGGGTTCAGACTGGCGGGCGCCGGTCATCCGATCATCCCGGTGATGCTCGGCGACGCCAAGCTCGCCGGTGACATGGCCGACAAGCTCCTCGACCGTGGCATCTACGTGATCGCCTTCTCGTACCCTGTGGTGCCGGAGGGCGCTGCTCGAATCCGCACCCAGATGTCAGCCGCTCACACCGCTGCCGACATCGATCGTGCCATCGACGCCTTCACCGAAGTCGGAGCGGAGCTGGGAGTGCTCGAGTGAGGGCGCTGGTGAAGGCCGCTCCCGCGCCCGGGCTCGATCTCACCGACGTCCCTGAGCCGGTCGCCGGGCACCATGACGTCAAGATCCGTGTGCGGAAGACCTCGATCTGCGGGACCGACCTGCACATCGATCGTTGGGACGAGTGGGCGGCTCAGACGGTCTCCGTCCCCATGGTGGTCGGCCATGAGTTCATGGGAGAGATCGTGGCACTCGGCGATGGTGTCGAAGGGCTGACTGTCGGCCAGCGCGTGGCCGGTGAAGGGCACATCACCTGTGGACACTGCCGGAACTGTCGGGCCGGGCGCCGCGAGTTCTGCCACAACCATCTCAGCGTTGGTGTATCGAGGCCGGGGGCGTATGCCGAGTACCTCGTGATCCCTGCCGCCAACGTGTTTCCGATACCCGACCACATCGACGATGAGGTGGCCGCCGTACTCGACCCGCTCGGCAATGCCACGCACACCGCTCTCAAGTTCGATCTCGTGGGAGAGGACGTGCTCATCACGGGCGCAGGCCCGATCGGAGTGATGGCGACCGCCATCGCCCGCCACATCGGAGCTCGATTTGTCGTGGTCACGGACGTCAACCCGTACCGACTCGAGATGGCCGCCCGGATGGGCGCCGACCGCGTCGTCGACGTCTCCTCCGAGCACCTCGATGTCGTCATGTCCGAACTCGGTATGACCGAGGGCTTCGACGTGGGGCTCGAGATGTCTGGTGCAGAAGCAGCGTTCAATCAGATGCTCGATGTCGTCAACCACGGCGGGCGGATCGCAGCACTCGGCATTCCCTCAGGACCGATGACGCTGGATGTCAACGACGTGATCTTCAAAGGTCTCACGGTCCAGGGGATCTATGGCAGACGGATCTTCGAGACCTGGTACAAGATGGCCGCCATGCTCCAGAGCGGACTCGACATCTCGGCGGCGGTGACGCACCGCTTCCCGGTGGACGAGCATCGGGAGGCCTTCGCAGTGGCCGAGAGCGGACACTCCGGCAAGGTCCTGCTGGAGTGGGACTGATCGCATGGGTGGCCCCTCAGGATTCGAGTTCCGGCGGCGCCCCGATGGGACGGTGCTCATCACCCACAACGGGCGCACGGCCGCGACTCTTCGCGGGCAACGCGCCGAGAGTTTCCTCTCGAAGGTTGATCGCCTCGATCCGCAGGAAGTCATGGCGCGGTTCACCGGCAACTACAAACGCGGAAACGAACGGCGTAGCTGATCAGGCCATGCGGGTGCCGGCGATGAAATCGCGATACCAGCGGTACGACGACTTTGGAATGCGCTGCTGTGTGTTGTGGTCCACCCACACGAGGCCAAAGCGTTGCGAGAATCCCGACGTCCACTCGAGATTGTCGAGAAGACTCCAGACGAAGTACCCGTCGACAGGTGCCCCGGCGGCGATCGCCTCCGCCACGGCGGCCACGTGGGCTTCGAGATAGGCGACTCGATCGGCATCGTCGACGAGCCCGTCTGCGTCAGGGCCGGTGGAGTAGCTGGCCCCATTCTCCGTGATCACGATCGATGCCGGTTCGTAGCGCTCGTGGATGTGCATCAGGTAGTCCCTGAAAGCATCGGGGGTTGTGGCCCACCCCATCTCCGTGTGGCCCGGTTGCGCCGGCGCACCGGCGGGTACTCCTGGGTCCTCGGACTCTTCGCCGCCGGCAGCGATGACCAGACTCGTGTAGTAGTTGATCCCGACGAAATCGATGGGTCGGGCGATCACATCCATGTCCCCATCGCGGACGACCGAGGAGTCGAAGCGCCCGAGCACCTCGTAGGTTTCCATCACGTCACTCGGGTACCCCATTCCGAAGACAGGATCAAAGAACCAGCGATTCCGGAAGCCGTCGAAGTGGCGATGGGCGGCGACATCGGCAGGGTCGTTCGATGCCGGCTGCGCCGGACGGCAGTCGAGGGCGATCCCGACTGTCGCACCCGGAACTTCGTTGCGGATCACGTCGACGGCATGGCCGTGCGACACGAGCAGATGATGTGCCGTCGCCAATGCATCCGGCCAGTTGCTGACCCCGGGAGCAAACACCCCTTCGCGGTAGCCGAGCATCGAGGCCACCCACGGCTCGTTGTGAGTGATCCAATGATCCACCCGATCACCCAGTGCATCCATCACAACCGCGGTGTACTCGACGAACGCGTCGACGGTGGATCGGTCGGGCCACCCACCACGATCCTGGAGCGTCTGGGGGAGGTCCCAGTGATACAGCGTCGCCCACGGCGTGATACCGGCTTCGAGCAGCTCGTCGACCAGCCGGCGGTAGAGGTCCAACCCGCGCTGGTTCACAGATCCCACGCCTTCGGGGAGAATCCGGGTCCACGCCAGTGAGAAGCGGTAGGCGTCCACTCCGAGGCGTCGCATGAGCTCGACATCCTCTGGAAAGCGGTGGTAGTGATCGCAGGCAACCGCACCCGTGTCGGACATGCGTCCCTCGACGGCGAACCGATCCCAGATGGACTCGCCTTTCCCGTCCTCGATCCCGCCTTCGATCTGGTAGGCCGACGTCGCCACACCCCAGGTGAAGCGATCAGGGAACTCGCTCATGGCGCGCAAGGCTACCGAGGCGCGCGAGGCACTCGGCTGCCATCGGGTCCGACAGCCCGCCGAATGGTCACGGCGCCACCATCGTCGGCCAGCGCCCGCACCCATCGCAGTGGTGACCGGGGAAATCGTCTTGTATTGTCCCCGTCGAGCACCCCCCGGGTGCTGCCAGGTACGTGGTTCGAACGGCTTGCCGGTGTGGCATGTGCCTGTGCACGATGGTGGAAGACCGTCGTTCCGGCGGTCACACGCAGGAGCTGGCATGAACATCTACGTGGGAAATCTCCCATTCCGATTCTCCGACGAGGATTTGGCGGCGCTGTTCCGCCCCCACGGGGAGGTCGATTCGGCATCGATCATCACCGATCGCGAGACCGGACGGTCACGTGGATTCGGATTTGCGGTCATGCCCGACGACGACCAGGCCCGCAGGGCCATATCCGAGTTGGACGGATCGGACGCCGACGGACGTCCCCTCACTGTGAACGAAGCGAGACCCAGGACCGAGCGCCCGGGTGGCGGCAGACGGGATGACGGGCACGGCCGGGATCACAACCGGGGCTACTGATGGCCGACGAGGAGGAGTACATCCGCATGCGAGGCACGGTCAAGAAGGTGCTTCGCAGCGCGACCTTCCTCGTCGAGGTCGAAGGCGGGCTGCAGGTCACGGCCCGACCGAGCGGCAAGATGCGGCGGGGCCGCATGATCCGGATTCTCCCGGGCGACGAGGTCGACATCGAGGTTTCGACGTACGACCCCACCCGAGGCCGGATCGTCTGGCGCTACCGATGATCATCGATGACCCCGCACGCGAGACGGTTCGCGTTGGGCTCGCCAAGCAACTGCGCTCCGCCGGCCTGTACTGGCGCCCGGCCCTCGGAGACCGGTTCCACATTCCCGATCGCAACCTCGACGATCACCTCTTCGTGATCGCCGACCTTTCGATCGACCTCACCACGCTCGTGGACGGCATCGGCGCCATCACGTTCAACGGCGCCGTCGAGTGGTCTCTCGACTACATCCTCACCCAGGACGTGGTGTGGCTGCCCTCTGAGTCACAGATGCGGGCCAAACTCGGTGACCGATTCGCCGGCCTGGTCCCAACCGACACAGGGTTTCGATGCGACGTACGGATCGGCCAACAGGTGCTCGGTGTGGAAGCTTCGACGGCCGCCGACGCCTACGGCACGGCGCTGCTCCATCTCTTGCGGCCTGAGCTCGAACCGACGGAAGCTTGATCCGACACATCGCACGTGCGCCGTTCCATCGCTAGCGTGGTCGGGTGGCCCTTTTCCGAGAGGGCCCTCGAACAGGGAGGAATCGATGAAGCGACCACGCATCATGGCGCTCGTGGCCTTGCTGGCCTTGGTGGCTGCCGCTTGCGGCGGAACCACAGACGACGTGAGTGACACCACCACGGGCGACGAGCCGACGACGGAAACGACCGCAATGGTCGACGAGGAAACGACGACGACGGCCGCAGCCGAGCCGTCCGACGATTTCGAGACGACTGCCCTCGACGCCGGCGGTTGCGACTACGGCGGCAAGATCAGCTCGATCACGGCTGTCGACGCGCAGACCGTGGAGTTCGCACTGTGCTCCCCGGATCCTGCGTTCCTGGCGAAGATGGCTTTCGTGCCGTTCGGCATTCAGCCATCCGAGCATCTCGAGGCAACCGGCGGATCGCCGTTGGACAATCCAATCGGAACCGGCCCGTTCATGCTGGATTCCTGGAGTCGAGGAAGCGAGATCGTCTTCAGCCGCAACGAGAACTACTGGGGCGACCAGCCGGCGTTCGACACGCTGGTGTTCCGTTGGGCGGAAGAGAGCACCTCGCGCATCCTGGAGCTGGAGTCGGGTAACGCCGACTACATCACCGCTCTCGCCGCCAGCGACTACGCGACGATCGAGGCCAACGAGAACCTCTCGGTTCTACCCGACCTGAACCCGAACATCTTCTACATGGGGTTCACGAACACCTTCGCTCCGTTCGACGACGAGCGGGTGCGGCAGGCGATCGCCATGGGAATCGATCGCCAGAGGATCGTGGACACGTTCTATCCGGAAGGGTCCGAGGTAGCCACGCACTTCACACCGTGCATCATCGAGAACGGGTGTGAGGGAGACGACTGGTACGAGTTCGATCCGGAGGCGGGCAAGGCGCTGCTGGCCGAAGCCGGCTTCCCGGATGGATTCGACACCACGCTGTACCTGCGTGACGTGTTCCGGGTCTACCTGCCGGAACCACAGGTGGTCGCTCAGGAGATCCAGTCACAGCTGGCGCAGAACCTTGGCATCAACGTCGAGATCGAGGTTCAGGAGTCGGGCGCGTTCATCGACGCTTCCACCTCCGGACAGCTCGATGGAATCCACCTGCTGGGATGGGGTGCGGACTATCCGCACGTGACGAACTTCCTGGACTTCCACTTCGGTGGCAACGTTCAGTTCGGTGACACCTACGAGGACATCGCGGCGCTCCTCGCCGAGGCCGGCGCCATCGCCGACCCGGCGGAGTCCGCACCGCTGTACGCCGAGGCCAACAACCTCATCAAGCAGCACGTGCCCATGGTTCCGATCGCGTGGGGCGCCGCTGCCGACGCTGCCAGCACGGCACTCGGCAACGCTCAGTCCCCGCCGTTCGGTGCACCGCAGTTCGCCACCATGGACCCTGGCAAGGACACACTGGTGTTCGTCCAGAACGCCGAGCCCATTTCCCTGTATTGCTCCGACGAGAGCGACGGTGAGTCGTTGTCGGCGTGTGAGCAGGTCATGGAGGGCTTGTACGGATACGACCTCGACGGCCAGCCCGTTCCGAAGCTCGCCGAGTCCTGCGATCCCAACGAGGACGGCACGCTGTGGACGTGCACCCTCAAGTCGGGCATCACATTCCATGACGGTACGGACTTCGACGCAACCGACGTGATCGCCACGTGGACGGCCGGTTTGGACGCGGCAAGCCCGCTCCACACCGGTAACACCGGTTCGTTCGACTACTACTCGTACCTGTGGGGCTCGTTGATCAACGCAGAGGGCTGAGGCTCTCCAACGCTGAGGGGGGCGCCCGCCGGGCGCCCCCCTCACTATGCGAACCATGATCGGATACATCTTCCGCCGAGCGTTGATCACCATCCCGGTCCTCATCGGGGTGCTGCTCGTCGTGTTCGTTCTCATTCGGATAACTCCGGGCGATCCCTGCACGGCACTACTCGGCGAGCGGGCGACGCCCGAGGCCTGCGCCCGGTTCAACGAGGTCAATGGCCTCGACCAGCCCATAGCCGTACAACTCGGCGTCTATGCCCGAAACATGCTCTCCGGAGACTTCGGCGAATCGATTCGGTTCTCTCGACCGGTGGCCCAGATCCTTCTGGAGCGTCTCCCGGTCACGCTGGAACTCTCGATCGCCGCCCTGACGCTGGCGATCATCGTCGGGATCCCCCTCGGGGTTCTGGCGGCCCGGAGACACAACACCCTCACCGACGTGGCCGCGATGTCGGTCGCCAACGTCGGTGTTTCCATGCCCATCTTCTGGCTGGGGCTGTTGCTTGCCTTCGTCTTTGCCTCGTTGCTCCGTGACACGCCATTTGCACTCCCCGCCCTCGGTCAGCTGAGCGCAGGTGCACGGCCCGACCCGTTCTGGCAGGTCTGGGGCCTGGAGGTGGGTGACGAAGGCTTCTTCGCGGCCATCGCCGAACTCGTGTCCAACATGGTGATCTTCAACGCACTCATCAGTGCCCAATGGGACATCCTCGTCGACGGGATCAAGCACCTGATCCTGCCTGCGGTGACACTTGCCACCATTCCGATGTCGATCATCGCCCGGATGACTCGATCATCGCTGCTCGATGTGCTCGGAAGCGACTACGTCCGGACTGCCCGAGCCAAAGGCGCTGGCGAACGGATCGTCGTGCGTCACCACGCCCTGCGCAATGCGCTGCTTCCCGTGGTCACGGTGATCGGGCTCCAGCTAGGCGGACTGCTGGGCGGGGCAGTGCTCACCGAGACGATCTTCGGGCTCGCCGGAATCGGCACCGCCCTGTTCGACTCCATCTCGAGTCGCGACTTCCCCATCATCCAGGCCTTCACGATCGTCATCGCAGCCACGTACGTGGTCGTCAATCTGCTGGTCGACATCTCGTATGGATATCTCGACCCGAGGGTGCGCCTCAAATGACGGTCGATCCCATCTCCGTGGCTTCGGCCGACCAACTCCTCGAACGCTCAGGCTCGATATGGCGGATCGCGCTCCGTCGCTTCTTCGGGCGGAAGATCGGGGTTGTGGGCCTGGTGATGGTCGGCTTCATGGTCCTCGTCGCCCTATTCGCCCCGCTACTCGCCCCCTATGAGATCGCACAGGATTTCATTGGTCAGGATGGTGCCGAGCGATGGGCCCCGCCGTGCATCGAGTTGTTCGGCTGTGAAACCCCCCAGCATCTCATGGGCCTGGACGGGAACGTTCGCGATGTGTTCACACGGGTGGTCTATGGGGCACGGGTGAGCCTGCCGTTGGGCTTCACCACGGTGCTGGTCGCGATCCTCGTGGGTGCCGCCATCGGGTCGATCGCCGGCTACGTGGGCGGCTGGATCGACAACATCCTGATGCGAATCATGGATGTGGTTCTCGGCTTTCCCTCATTGATCCTCGCCATCACGATCGTGTTCGTCTTGGGACCAGGGCTACGCAACACGCTGCTGGCGATCGCGATCGTCACACTTCCCCAGTACGCGCGCGTCATGCGCGCATCGGTGCTCTCGATCAAGGAAGTCGACTACGTGGCCGCCTCCGTGGCCCTCGGCGGATCGAAGACGAGGATCCTCCTCACACGAGTGATTCCCAACGCCCTGACCCCGCTCGTGGTCCTCGGCACCCTGGGAATCGCCGGTGCGATCCTCGAGGCTGCGGCGCTCGGCTTCCTCGGACTGGGCGCACAGCCACCCACACCCGAATGGGGCGCGATGCTCGCCGCAGAGCGAGCGCGAGTGTTCACCGCACCCCATCTGATGATCTTTCCCGGCCTCGCCATCATCGTCACCGTGCTCGGATTCAACCTCCTGGGGGATGGCCTCCGCGATGCACTCGACCCCTCGTTGAACGAATGACCAGTCCAGCCCAGGCCGAGCCCACCTCCGCACGTGATCAGGATCTGCTCCTCGAGGTCACCGATCTCCGCACCCATTTCTTCACTCGTGAGGGCGTCGTCCAAGCGGTCGACGGGATCGACCTCCAAGTCCGGCGCGGGGAGGTCCTCGCCATCGTCGGGGAGTCCGGCTGTGGTAAGTCGGTCACGTCCCTGTCGATCCTCGGCCTCGTCCCCCATCCTGGTCGCCTCGTGTCGGGCTCGGTTCGCTTCGACGGACGCGAGATCACGACCATGTCGAAAAAGGAGTTGACCGGGCTCCGGGGCGAGCACATCTCCATGATCTTCCAGCAACCGACCTCGGCTCTGAATCCAGTGTTCAGGGCGGGATCCCAGATTGCCGAGATGTACGAGCTGCACAGGGACTTCAAGGAGGCCGTGCGCGATGAGCGGGCAGTCGAGATGCTGAGCAAGGTGGGCATCCCCGACCCCGGCCGTCGTGCGCTGGCGTACCCGCATGAGCTCTCTGGCGGGATGGCACAACGTGTGATGATCGCAATCGCGCTCGCCTGCTCGCCCGAACTGCTGATCGCCGACGAGCCGACGACGGCACTCGACGTGACGATCCAGGCTCAGATCCTGGACCTCATGCGTGACCTCCAGCGCGACTCCGGAACGGCTGTCATCCTCATCACCCATGATCTCGGGGTCGTTGCGGAGATGGCAGATCGGGTTGCGGTGATGTACGCAGGAAAGATCGTCGAGGAAGGCGATGTCGCCACGATCTTCGCCAACCCGAAGCATCCATACACACAAGGACTGATCGGATCGATCCCGATCCTGGGCGA
The DNA here is from genome assembly GCA_963792365.1 of uncultured bacterium. Classification (GTDB taxonomy): domain Bacteria; phylum Actinomycetota; class Acidimicrobiia; order Spongiisociales; family ZC4RG35; genus JAOUGY01. Next base: position 112,410 of record CAWBVW010000002.1, on the reverse strand, counting down.
GCGCAAGGACGAGCTCGACACGATTCCAGGTGTGGTTCCATCGCTGATCGATCCACCCCGCGGGTGCCGCTTCGCTGCCCGATGCCGAGCGAGGGTGGAGCGCAACGTGCAAGGGTGCACGATCGAGGAGCCACCGCTGTTGGAGGTCGGGTCACGTCACACCGCGGCGTGCTGGCTGTACGACCCGGAGCACAGGTCGACCGATGACTGAGCCGCTCGTTCGGGTGAAGGGGCTGCGCAAGGACTTCCCGGTCAAGGGCGGCTGGCTGCAGCGAACCGTCGGACAAGTACAGGCCGTCGGCGGCGTCGATCTCGACATCGCACGTGGGGAAACGGTCGGTCTGGTAGGCGAATCCGGATGTGGGAAGACCACGCTCGGGCGGATGCTTGTGCGCCTCCTCGAACCGACTGCCGGCTCGATCGAGTTCGGCGGCGTCGACATCGCACACATGGAGGGAAAGACCCTGGCGCCCTTCCGCCGCCGCGTGCAGATGATCTTCCAGGACCCCTACGGCTCACTCGACCCCCGGACGCCGGTCGGCAACTCGATCTCCGAAGGTCTGCGTATCCATCGGGTGGGCGACACCGAAGAACGACGAGCTCGGGTGTCGAGAATGCTCGAGCTCGTGGGGCTCAGCCCGGGTCATGCAAGCCGCTACCCACACGAGTTCTCGGGGGGCCAGCGGCAGCGAATCGGAATCGCACGAGCGCTGATCCTCGAACCCGACTTCGTCGTCGCAGACGAACCGGTCAGCGCACTCGACGTGTCGGTTCAAGCCCAGGTCCTGAATCTGCTCAAGGAGTTGCAGGGCGAACTCGGCCTCACACTGATGTTCGTGGCCCACAACCTCGCGGTGGTCGAACACATCTCGGATCGGGTGGCTGTGATGTATCTCGGACGGGTGGTCGAGGTCACCGACCGCACCACCCTCTACGAGCATCCGCTACATCCCTACACGGAGGCGCTCCTCAGCGCGATTCCCGTCGCCGATCCCACCCGCCGCCGGGACCGGCAGATCCTCCAAGGTGAGATTCCTTCACCGCTCAACCCACCCGCCGGTTGTCACTTCCATCCCCGCTGCCCGATCGCCGAGCCGGGGCTCTGCGACGTCGCCGTCCCCGAGCTGGCGCCGGATCGGGTGAACAGCGAGCGGCACCTCGCCGCATGTCATCTTCGAACCGGCTCCGCCGCACGCCTCTGATAATCAGATCGACCTCCGCCGATAGCCGACCTGGCGTGGTTCACTGACCCCGTGCGACGTATCCTCACCGCCCTCCTGGTCGCAGTCGTCGCGATCCTCGTATATGCGGGTTATCTGGTCGCACATCCCGACATGGCCACGGCGCCGACGGGCGATGCAATCTTCGTGCATGCCGGCGGACGCGGAGAACGGGCACGGGCGGCCATCGATCTGTTCGAGGCCGGCGCCGCGCCCGTATTGGTCTTCTCAGACCCGGGTGTGCGCTCTTCGTCCGTCCCGCGCGGGATCTGCGGGTCGAGTGATTCCGTTGTGTGCATCACACCACCCTCCGTGGACACGGCCGGGGAAGCACGGGCGCTCGGCGCGATCGCCGCCGAGCGCGGATGGGACGAGGTCATCATCGTGACTTCGGACTACCACCTTCGGCGGGCTGCGGCTCTCGACCGATCGTGCACCGATGCCACAATCGAAGGTATTCCTGCACCCTCGACGAGGACCCGCTCACCGATCACCGACGCTCGGGTCCAGGAGACCTTCGGCCTGGTCTTCGGCTGGCTGTTCCAACGGTGCCCATGAGGGTCCGGTTCACGCAACCCGATCCCACCGCGCCCACACGTGGCTCCACGCCCGACGCCCGGTCCGGAACGGCTCGCTCTGCTCGGACAAGACAAACCCGGGTCCGAGAACGTCGGTGACGTCGTCCACCTCCATCCGGTGCGGAGGCCCGCAGTCGCCCGGTTCCCTTCCCACTGGGAACACGATCGACACGAGCGACCCCCCAAGCCGTAGAACACGGCCGACCATCGAGCCGAAGCCGGGTCGAGCGGACGGGTCCACAGCGCAGAAGAAGGTGTGATCGAAGACCAAGTCGAACTCCCGGTCGTCCACAGTGAGCGCATCGTCGTGCAGGAAGGTGCCACCGGCTGACTCGATCCGTTGCCGCACCAGGGGTGCCAACGCCGATGCAAAATCCACCGCCACGACATCCCATCCCGCCTCTGCAAAGGCCAGCGCGTCATGACCCTGTCCGCATCCAGGGATGAGCACCCGCCCGACCCGCGCCAGGCCGAGGCTGGGATCGAGGACCAGCCGCCGGGCAAGCTCCGGGTGCGGCCGGCGCATGTCCCATGGGGTGTTCCCGCTCGAGTAGCGGAGCGACCAGTCGCCGGCGGAAGGTGCCATCGGAACGTCAGACCGTGGATGTCGGCTTGACGCTCGTCGCCGCAGGCTGCGTGGGAGGCACGACCCTGTCGGCGGCATCCAGTCGGAGCTCGAACACGACGAGATCATCGCGGGGCGCATAGATCAGATCTCCCCCCATCCCCCTCGCCAGGCGGCGCGACACGTACAGCCCGAGCCCGATCGAGCCCGGCTGACCCTCACGGAGGCCGGCCTGATAGGCCTCGAAGAGGCGAGGTGCCTGATCCATCGGGATTCCGGACCCATCGTTGACGACCGCCACACCCCCGAACCCCTCGGCGTCGATGGGCTCGATCCGGACGACTTCATCGGCGTGCCGAATCGCATTGACCAGTAGGTTCCTGATCACTTGCCGGGTTCGGAGAGGATCGGCCCTCACCGTGCCGAGACCGTCTGCGACCTGGACATCGAGGTCGCTCGATCGTGCCAGCCGCGACACGATTCCTGCCACCTCCGCGTCCAGGTCGACTGACTCGACCCGGTACGTCAGCACGCCGGACTCGTCCCGGCCGACCGTCAGGAGGTCCTCGACGAGGTCAGACAGCTCGCGTCCTTCATGGTGGATGTCCTCGATCATCGACTGAACGTCTTCCGGGCCCAGATCTCGCCACGAGGCCCCCAACACCGAGGACAGGCCCACCACAGAGGTGAGCGGCGTACGAAGCTCGTGCGACACCGAAGCCATGAACCGGTCCTTGTCCGCATTCGAGTGGCGCATCTCACGGAGGGCCGCCTCTGTCGCACGCTTCGTGGTCCTGAGCCGAAGGCCGACCACGGCCAGGGCCGTTCCGAGCAAACCAAAGATTCCCAGCAGCCATGCGGCTCGGGGCGCAGGGTCCGGCGACGGATCGACGATCTCGAACGACCAGGGGCTGCCGGCGACGTAGTCGGTCGCCCGCCATCCGTCGGCTGCGCGAGCGGTCGGGGGCGGGACGGGCTGGTCGACGAACGCCACCTCGAGGTCCGCGAAGGACCGCAAACGGTGGATGTACGACAGGTCGACGATCGTGTACGTCAGGCCAATCACTTCGGTTGGTTCTCCGAAGACCGGGCCGATGATCAACACGGAGTTCGGGTCGTCGTCGAGACGACCTTCGAGCCTCGGCTGTTTGCGCCACCGAAACTCGGCCACCCGAGCATCGATGTCGAGGTCTGCCACCGCGGACCTGCCCGACACATCGGAGCGGTAGCTGTGTTCGAGCGGAATCCCAGCGTCGAGCGGGAAGTATCCGATCACCGTGACGCCGTCGCCAGGACCCATCTTCAGCGCATATCGCTCGAACTCGGACTCGGTGACCATGAGGCTGGCCTCGACCAGCCCGGCGGTTCCACGAGTCCGTTCGAGGCCCTGTCCGACCGACGTCTGTACCCAGTTGATCAACTCCCGGCCACGCTCGGCGAGGTTCGTAGACCTGGCGCGATCCATGGAGACGAACGAGAACGTGACAGCCGCGCCCGTGACGAACAGACCAAGCAGGGTCACCAAGACGGCGACGAGCGTCGCCTGCGCCCTCCTTGGGTGGCTGCCGGAGATCACTTGATTCCTTCGGCCGATGGACCGGCGGCTTGAGGTTCCTGTGTCACGCCTACGATCCAGCTGGTGCCGAACCGACGTTCACCCGGTCGTGTCGAGCGCACGGTGATGCTGGCAATGATCATGGCAACCGGTGCCCTCGGCATAGATCTCATGTTGCCCGCCTTCGGCGACATTCGCCTGCATTTCGGACTGCCGGAGGGTTCCAATGCGGTAGCTGGGATCGTCACCGCGTACTTCATCGGGCTGGCGCTGGGCCAATTGATCTTCGGTGCTCTCTCCGACCGATTCGGAAGGAAGCCTGCGCTGACCATCGGCCTCATCGGGTACGTACTGGCGGCGGCGGCCGCTTCTCTGTCGCCCACGTTCGGTTTCCTCCTGGCCGCCCGGCTTCTGTGGGGCGTCGCCGCATCCGGTCCGCGAGTGGTGGCCGTGGCGATGGTACGCGACCTGTACGAGGGTGACCGAATGGCACAGGCGATGTCGTTCATCATGGCGATCTTCATTCTCGTCCCTGTGGTCGCGCCGAGTCTGGGCACGGCTGTCCTCACGTTCGCGTCGTGGCAATGGGTGTTCGGCGTCGCCGCGATCTTCGCAGTCGCGGTTCTCGTCTGGTCGATCCGGCTGCCAGAGACCCTCGACCCGGTGAACCGGCGACCGCTGAGTCCGACACAGCTCCTGCAAGCGGCGCGCCTCGTCGTCGGGCAACGGCAGGCGATGCTCTACACACTCGCCGTCACCTTCTTGTTCGGATCGTTCAGCTCGTATCTCGCCAGCTCAGAGCTGATCATCTCCGACATTTTGGGTTCGCCCGGCGCCTTTCCGTTCGTGTTCGGGGGATTGGCGGCGATCATGGGAGCTGCCACTGCCCTAAATGGGACGGTGGTACGCCGGCTGGGGACGAGACGCATCACACGGGCCACCCTGTTTGCCTATACATCGTGGTCGCTCCTGACGCTGGTGTTGACGATCACGATCTGGCCGAGACCTCCGCTGTGGGCGTTCGTCGTCGCGATCGCCCCGTTGCTGGCTGCTCATGCGCTCACGGTGCCGAACCTGAACACGCTCGCGATGGAGCCGATGGCGTCAGTTGCCGGCACCGCTTCCGCAGTCATCGGCACCACCTTCACGGCTCTCGGCGCCATCCTCGGCTCTCTGCTCGACCGGGCGATCAGCGATACCGTCATCCCGTTGGCGGCCGGATTTGCCGGCTACGGAGTGCTGGCGATGGCGCTCTCCCTGGTCGCCGACCGATCAGCCCCACGACTCGCCCCTCCATCCGCGGCGACGCAACCGTGAAAGCCCCGAAGGTCACCAGTGCGATGGTGGATCGCTCGCCGGGAACGACTCCTTGCCCCACTCGTCGACGACGTCGTCCGGCGGCGAGGGCTTCTGCTTGGACTTGATCAACCTGGCGCTGACGATGGCGGCTCCGATACCGACCAGCCACCGGATCGCGCGGCTCTTGGATTTCTTCACTCCGCCTCCACCCCGTCGGGAATCGACACCACCTGGGAGCCGTCGCCGGCCTCGTCACCGTCGGCCCCTGGCTTCACCCAGAGTACGACATCACCGATCTGAAGTCGGTCCATCAACGCAGTAGGTGCGTCGATGACGTTCAACAGCAGTCGGCCATCTCGGACGGCCATCAGCGGGATGACATCGTTCCCGTGTTTCTCGATGAATCGGGCGGTGTCGAACTTCTCGGACAGGGTGGTGCGATTGATCCCCTGTTCTTCGATCAGCCGGCGGAGCCGTGGGTATACGAGCGAGGAATCGAACAGCCCCCTGCCACCGAGTTCTGAAGTACCGGCCTGCACACCGGGCGGGGGCGGCGTGGCAGGCAACTGATAGATCTCGGCACCACCGAATACCTCTTCGAATCGGCGCGCCGCGAGCGTGTTGACCTCGTCGTTCGGCGTGAGAGCCAGCAGCCGGCCGATGCCCGACATCTCCAAACGAAGATCGATGTCCTCATCGAGCACATTCCCGTAGAACGTGCGGATGCCCAGCATGCGAGCCGCCCGCTCGTCGTTCCGGTTGATCGTGGCGACCACTACCTCGAGGCCTGCGCCGGCCACTGCTTCGGCCAGGCCCCGTTCGACCACACCGGCACCGAGGATCAATACGCCCTCCTGCCCGCGCCGCGCAAGCCCCAGCATCCGCGCCAAAGGACCCGCCCCGAGACCGTAGACGAGCACGGTGGCCACGATGACCGCGAACACGACCGGCGTGAGCAGCTCCGCTCCTTCCACCCCTGCAGCCTCGAGCTCGAGACCGAAGACCGAGGCGATGGAGGCGGCGACGATTCCCCTGGGTGCGATCCCGGCGATGAGAGCCTTCTCCCGCATCTCCAGTCCGGAACCGAACGTCGAGATCCAGGTTGCGACAGGACGAGCCACCAGCACGAGAACGACGATAAGGACGACCGTTCCCATGCCCAACGAGGCGAGTTGGTCCCGCGTCAATCGGGCGCTCAGGACGATGAACAGAATGCCGATGAGGAGCACGCGAAGCACCTCCGAGAAGCGAACGAGCGGCTCCGTCCGAACTCGATGATGGTTCGACAGAACCAATCCGAGGACGGTCGTCGCCAGCAGTCCGGCCTCGTGGGCCACCGCGTCGGCCAGCACATAGGCCAGCATGGCGAGCGCCACTCCGAACAAGCTGATCAGGTGTTCCCCAACCCAATGGCGACGCAGCACGAACACCGCGCCGGCGGCAACCAACCCGCCGGTTCCCGCCCCTGCGACCACGAACAGAGCTACCTCTCCCGTCAGCTCGCCGAGCCCAGGGCTATCGGCGCCTGCGATGACCACGTCGAATGCGAGAACGGCCAGCATCGCCCCGACGGGGTCGATGAAGATGGACTCCCACTTGAGGATGGAACCCACCTTGCGGCTGGGGCGCACTGTCTGCAGCACGGGCCCAACCACCGTCGGTCCTGACACCACGAGGATGGCTCCCAGCACGATTCCCACGCCGAGCGAGACGTCGAGGACCAGGACAGCAACCGTCGACCCGATCACCCAGGTCACCGCGACGCCGACGCTCACCAAGCCCCAGATCGCTCGTTGCGACCCCTCGAGCTCGCGCAATCTGAGCGACAGGCCCCCTTCGTACAGGATCACTCCAACCGCAAGACCCACGGTCGAGGTGGAGAAGGTCACCGAACAATGCATCGGGATCGAGCAGCCCGAAGGCCGGTCCTGCGAGCAACCCGACGGCCAGAAGGGGAAGGATCGCCGGAATGCGAAGCCGGTCGGCGAGCCAGCCGGCGCCGACGGCGGCAACCACGAGGGCGGCGAGCTGGACAGAGGGGTCCGTCACCGGTCAGTCATCGAATCGGTTGATGCTCATCGGGTTCAATCCTTCCATTGCGGCGATGGCGTTGGCAATCTCGCCTGGATCGTCGCTGTGAACTCCGACGGCGACGTTTCCCTCTTTCACGGCTTCGAACGTGTGGTTCCACGCCTCCGACAGGCCGAGCGACGATACTCCGCCCACTGCTGCCCGGACGGCTCCGCCAAAGACCGCCCACAGGCCGCCGGCCACCAGGGGTCCGACGCCCGGGAGCCCGATCGCTGCCCCGGCAACCGCTGCCATGCCGGCGCCGGCGGCGGCAGCACCAGCGGATCCTCGGCCGACTCTACCCGCAGGGTCGTCGAAGGCGGCTGGAGCCACTTCCGTCGCATCCGCGGCCTTTTGCGCCCCGAGCAACGAGATGTGCGAAGCGTCGACGCCTGCTTGTTCCAGCGCATGGATCATCGCCCTGGCCTCATCGAGTCCTCCAACTGCGCACACCACATTGTGGTGCGCTCGGACTTCGTCGAGAGTGGTCAGGGGTTCAGTTCTTTCTGTCATTCTGATCTCTTCGGTCGCGAGAAACAGATCTACCCATCGGGGCCGGGCCGAAACGCCACCCCGGAACCGGGTTTCGAAGGCGGCGAGATCGGGCATGATCGGTTCATGACACGACCAAAACACCTCCCGAGGACACGGGTGAGACCATGGGGCTCTTGACCCTGTCCTATGGCATCGGCAAACGCATTCCCCGGGCCGCTCTGCTCGCCGGTTTGGGATGGACGGCTTATTCGATCACATCTGTGCCGCACGAGACCCCGCTGCCTCGGCCTGTCCCGGGCCAGGCGGGGAACATCGATTCCATCGGTGCTGGAACAATTGCGGTCTACGAGATGGGTCCCGAAGACGGTGAACCTGTCCTGTTCGTGCACGGCGTGCATGCGGCTGCCTCGGCGTTCGACATCAGGCCCCTGTACACAGCTCTGGCGTCCAGGGGACGTCGGGTCGTTGCACTCGATCTGCCGGGATTCGGTCACTCACAGCGCGGCGATCGCGAATACTCGCAGTCCGTGATGGCTACGGCGATCGCCGATGTCGCCGAACAGGTGGTCGGCGGCCAGGTCGACGCGGTGGCCCTCTCGCTCGGGAGCGAATTCGCAGCACGCGCAGCCAAGGACCGTCCCGAATTGGTTCGCAGCCTCACCATGATCTCTCCAACGGGATTCTCGACCGCCGGGCGCGGGGGAAACCCGGCGTGGCTGGGAACGCTGCTGCGGGCTCCCGTGGTCGGGACGGCCGTTTTCGATTTGATCGCCAGCCGACCATCGATCTCATACTTCTTGGGTCTGAACTTCGTGGGCGAAGCCGACCCTGCCTTCGAGACGTTCGCCTGGCTCACCTCACATCAACCCGGGGCTCGGTACGCGCCGGCGGCTTTCCTGTCAGGACAGCTCTTCGACCCCGAAGCGGCGGAGCGACTCTACGCCCACATCGAGCAGCCCGTTCTGGTTCTCTATGACCAAGACCCTCACTCGTCGTTCGCGCGTCTCCCGGAGCTCGTCGACCGGCTCGGTTGGTCGGCCAGGAGGGTCGGCCCATCTCGCGGTCTTCCCCATTTCGAGGAGCTCGATGCCACGATCGACGCCCTCGAAGGTTTCTGGCATGGCGCTCGAGACTTGGTGTGAGCCATCCGGTACGGCGGGTGAACCACTGCGTATCATCATCGACGACCCTGGTTTGCGACATGCCGACATCGGGTAGTGGCCGGTGCGCGCGGCATGCGCACATCCGCCACGCACAGGGACGAAGCTCTCGAATGACTCACGCCACCAGTGGAAACCCCGGCAGAAAGACGAGCGATCACTCGTCGACGCATGTTGCTCAAGTCGTCGAAATCGACGCCGGAGCACCTTCCATCATCCGGGCGATGGTCCGTGACGTGGCATCCGGAACCCCGCGACTGGACGACGCAATGCTGCTGGCGAGCGAGGTCGCGACCAACGCAATCATTCATGGGACATGCGTTCCCGGCGACGACCTGGTGTGACCATCGAGCGCCGACGCCGGCCGGCTCCGCTGCACGCTGAGCGGGCCTGGGACCCTCTCGGACCTCGACCCTGAACGTTCGACACCGGGAGGCTACGGCTTGATGCTCGTCGACAGACTCAGTTCATCGTGGGTGATCGAGGAGAGCGATGGAGTGACAACGGTGCAGTTCGAACGGACTTGGTAAAGACAGCCATCAGGCGGCGCGAATGGTGAATCCGATCGAATACTCGCGTTCTCCACGATCCATGGACTGCTGGTCGGCAAGACCTCCGAGCACCGCATCGACGATGGTTCCCGTGTCGCCGTCGTATGACAGATCCGCGCCGCGGCCGACGATGTGCACCTCGACCCGGTCCACGTGCGAATCGATCGACACCTCGACACTGGTGACTCCCGGCGTGATGCAGACATCGAGCATCGCCTCGCCGAGTGCAAGCGTCACGTCGTCGATGAAGTCGACCCCCGCACTCGCCGCAGCCTCCGTTCCCACGACCGCTGTCGCCCGCGGCGACCAGCTGAGAGACCGAGATCTCCTGGCCGTTGGACGGAATGGCCGTCACACCCGAGCCGGCCCGACGGACGCGTTCCACGTCTGTCCCACCACCACGTCGATTCCTTGCGGACGCAGGGCTTCGGCCAGGAAAGTCCCAACGAAGGGTTCCTCCTTGTCCAGAACTCGCTCCTCGGCTTCCACGACCACCACGTCGCACCCGAGACGATGCCACGCCTGCGCCGACTCCAATCCGACTGCTCCACCGCCGATGACGAGCATCGATGACGGTACGTGGGACGCGGTGGTCACCCGCTCACTGTCCCAAACGTCGACACCTTCGATCCCGTCGATGTCCGGCACGATCGCGGACGAGCCAGTAGCGATCACCACAGCCTTGTTCGCCTTGATTGTCGTGGCGTCTCCGTACCCGCGTACAACCACGGTTCGCTCGCGGACCAGTGCTCCATGGCCCCACACGATCTCGACTCCATCTGATTGAAGTTCCTGGACGTGACCATCGTCGTCACGGTTGTCCGAGACCGCGTCGCGCCATTCGAAAACCGACTCCACGTCCATCATGGCCCGCGAGACGCCCGGAACTCGTCGCGCTTCGGCAATCACTTGTCCGGGACGAAGCAGGGCCTTAGCCGGCATGCACGCCCAGAACGAACATTGGCCTCCCACCAGTCGTACCCGTCGACGTGACATCGGCCAAGCGTGAATATGCTGCACGCACCATCCAACCGAAGATCCACGGTCACGTGGATCGGTTCGTGGTCGATCTCACCACCACCCCACTCGAACACCGACACACCTACGCGGAGGACGGTATCGATGCCACCAACACCGAGACGCTGCTGGAATCTGTCGATGTCGTGGCTCCGCCCGGCCGCTTCGAAGGAGGACAGCATCAGGCCCGAGCGGCCCTCGACCGCTTCGTGGCCTCTGGCCTTCACGGCTACCGTTCGGCGTCCCCCGACCCGTCCGACGCCGACAGCTCCCAACTCTCGCCGTACCTCCACTACGGCCACATCGCGCCGATCGACATCGTGTCCGCGGTCCGAACGGCCGGCGAGACCGAGGAGACGGTGGACTCGTTCATCGAGGAGGTCGTCGTTCGACGTGAGCTCGCTCACAACTATGTGTGGCACGAACCTGACTACGACAGCTTCGCCGCGCTGCCGGATTGGGCGCGTGCCACGCTCGACGCTCACGAGTCCGACCAGCGGGAGGCCATCTACACGGCGTCGGAGTTGGAGGCAGGCAAGACCGAGGACCACGCGTGGAACGCCGCCATGACGGAGATCCGCGACACTGGGTACCTGCACAACCACCTTCGGATGTACTGGGGGAAGCAAATCCTCCGATGGACGAACACACCCCGTCACGCCCACCGGGTGGCGCTGGAGCTCAACAACCGCTACCTCTATGACGGTCGAGACGCCAACTCCTACGCCAATGTCTCTTGGATCTTCGGGCTCCACGACCGTGCCTTCGGAGAGACCGAGATCTACGGGAAGGTTCGACCAATGACCAACTCGGGGCTCCATCGCAAGATCGACATCGAGAACTACGTTCGCTACGTAGAAGACCTGACAGGCCAGGAGATCAAATGAAAGTCGTCGTGTTCGGTGCGAGCGGGTATGTCGGGGGTCGGCTGATCCCCGCCTTGCTCGATCGGGGGCACAGCGTGGTCGCCGCGACGCGCACGCAGGCGTCCCTGCGCGACAACCCTTGGAGCGATCAGGTCGAGATCGTGTCGGCCGACCTCCTGCGACCCGATTCTCTCGCCGACGCGCTCGTCGGTGCCGACGTCGCCTACTACCTCGTGCATTCGTTGGAGCGGCCGGACTTCGAGGAGATCGATCGAACGGCTGCGACCAACATGGCGGAGGCGGCTGCCGAGGCCGGCGTCGGACGGATCGTGTACCTCGGGGGCCTCGGAGATGGGGAACTCTCGCCCCACCTCGCCAGCCGACAGGAAGTCGGGCGGATTCTGGCCGGGGGGCCGGTGCCGGTGACCGAATTGCGAGCCGCAGTGATCATCGGCTCGGGGTCGCTTTCCTTCGAGATGACCCGGTATCTGACCGAGGTGCTGCCCATCATGGTGACACCGCGATGGGTTCAGACCCTGTGCCAGCCGATCGCGATCGAGGATGTGTTGTACTACCTGGCGGAGGCACTGGACCACGCAGATACATCCGGTCGCATCATCGAGATCGGGGGCGCAGACGTCATCAGCTACGAACAGATGATGAAGCGGTACGCCGCTCAGGCTGGTCTCAAGGCACGCATCATCTTCCACGTACCGCTCCTCTCGCTAGGGCTCTCAGCTCGCTGGGTCGGGTTGGTCACCCCCTTGTCCAACAAGGTGGCTGCGCATCTGGTGGACAGCCTGCGTCACGAGGTCGTGGTGACGGATCACAGCGTCCACGAGCTCATGCCTCACGAGCCCATCGGCTACGACGAGGCCGTGAGCCGGGCCTTGGAGCAGACCCGCGGGCTCGAGATCCCCACCCGCTGGGCTAGAGGCTCGTGGCGACCGTCTGATCCGCTGCCCTCGGATCCAGAGCACGCGTACGGAACGATCTTCAAGGACACACGTACCTACGACACCAATGCCTCGCCAGCCGACGTCGCCTGGGCGTTCACCCGCGTTGGAGGGTCACACGGCTACTACTCGGCAGATTGGGCATGGCGGGTACGGGGGTGGATGGATCAGCTCTTCGGCGGGGCTGGGCTTCGGCGGGGACGCCGACATCCGGAACGAATCGGGGTCGGCGAGCCGCTCGACTTCTGGCGGGTGGTCGCCATCGACCCGGACCACTCGCTGGAGCTCAAGGCCGAGATGCTGGTCCCGGGAGACGCTTGGCTGGGCTGGAAGGTCGAGCCCAACACCAAAACGGGTGGGAGCACGTTGGTCCAAACCGCATGGTTCGTTCCTCGGGGCCTGTTCGGCCGGCTCTACTGGTATCTCTTGGTTCCCTTTCACCGCATCATCTTCCCGCAGATGGCGCGTGGCATCATCCAAGCGGCCGAAGGCCACACCGATCCGGTGACCACCTGAGAGTCTTCGACCGAGTCCGGACCTCGCAGTTCGGTATCCCGATCGCGGTCCACTGCCGGAGGCGGCGCTCGACGAACTCCGACGCTAGCCGTGCCATCTACCAGGAGACGCGAGGCACGAGTTGACGATCGGGCCCACGACCGCAATGCGTGGATGAGTTCGTGCTTCGACATCTTGGACCGCCCCTCGATGTCGAGTTCCTGACCTCGTTCGTAGAGCTCGTCCTGGTCCACTCCTCACATGGTGGTGCTCGGCCTCCAGGCTTCGATGCCTCGTCGCCGGGGTTGGCGATCCGGGCCGCCTTTTCCTTGCTGTAGCCCTCGTCGCGGAGTGCTTCGTACTTCTCGTCGTCCTTGATGGAAGGTCCATGGTCTTTCGCCATCCTCTCCACCTCCTGGTTCATCCTTGCCCAGTGATCCCTCTCACCTAACGTCGATTTGGGCTGGGAGGGACTCGAGGGCAGTGAAGTGGCGCACCGTCGTAGGGCACCGGATCTCACACGAAGATGACCCCCTCCGCTCGACGGAAGGGGTCACCGTTGCGTCTCCTGGGGCGTCGGGCCTCAGGGAATTCCGGGTCTCAGGAGGTCGCTTCGGCCGCCTGCTTGGCTGCTTCCAGCTCGGAGTCAGCCGTGACGATGAGCTCGCCGGATGAATTCTCCAGATGGGCACGGACGAACCGATGGACCTGCTCGAGCTGACCGAGCTGGCCGATCAACATGTCCTCGGTGACCGGGTCGAGGTCTCCGATGCTCTGCGTGGCGGCCCGGTGGTCCTCGATCACGCCGGCATAGACCATATCGAGTGCACCGAGGTGTTCGATGACGCTGGCTTTGCCCAACGCGTAGTCATCCCATGACCGATTCTCTGCGAGATATCCGGGGGTTCCCACCGGCGTCCCACCAAGGGTGGCGATGCGTTCTGCAGTTTCGTCAACCATCGCTCGTACCGCATCGACCTGAGGATCGAGCATTTCGTGCACTCCGATGAAGTGCGGGCCCACCACGTTCCAATGGACGTGCTTCAGCGTGAGGGAGAGATCGATCAGTCCGAGCAGACGCTGATCGAGTGCCTTCACGACCTTGTCTGCGCTGGTCTTGCTGATTCCGGGCGTGGTGAACTTGACGGTACTCATGACACTCCTTGCTTCCGTGCGGCTTGTGACTACCCGGACGTGCCGAGACCCAAACCGCGATCGGTCAGCCGAGGCTCCCATCCGCCGCCTGACTCACCCACTCCCACAAACGACTCCGCCGATCGGGAGTATCGGTCGATCGCGTGCTCGGCAGCTTGTGAATGGATCGGATGCGCCGGTCCAGCCAGAATCGCCCATGCGTATCGAGCGGTCTGCCGTCGTCTGCAGCCAGCCACACCAACGTGTCCGCACCCTGCTCGGCCGTCCGAAGCAGGGGACCGACGACGTTGCGGAAGCCCGGGAGCGCGGCTTCGACTCCCGGCGTGTCGGCCCAACCCGGATGCAACGCATGGAAGTGGACACCGCTCCCCTCAGTGCGTGCCGCCCACATTTCGTTGAGCGTCACCTGTGCTCGTTTCGCCCGGGCGTATTGCTCGGTGCCTCGATAACCCTCCTCACCCATCTGCAGCCCATCGACGGTGAGACCGGCGGCGTACATGCCTCCAGATGACATCGTGAGGACACGGGCGGTGCCCGCCGCTTCCAGACGGCCAAACAAGAGGCCGGTGAGCAGGAAGGGGGCCACCACCTGCACCGTCGTGGTCAACTCCATTCCGGAGGGAGCGGTCCTGCGTTCGTTGAAGAGCGCTCCGGCGTTGTGGATCAAAACGTCGATCTTGGAAGTTCGATCGGACAACTCATTGGCGGCCACGCGCACCTGGTGGAGATCGCCCAGGTCGGCGATCACATGACCGACATCAGCATTCCCCGTCGCCGCCACCAGGTGGTCGACCACGGCAACGGTCTTGTCCTCGTTCCGACCCACCAACAGCAGCGATGCACCGTTGCGAGCGAACTGCTCCGCAGCCGCCATCCCGAGGCCCGACGTTGCCCCGGTGACGACGATGGTGCGGCCCGAGAGGTCGTAGTCGTCGAGATCCGTCCAGCGGTCGAGCCGCCGCCGCGCCGCGTAGCCGATGTTGGTGAACGACGTGACGATCGGAATCTCGATGGCTCGATCGATCACGGACGCGAGGCTCACGAGGTTACCAATGTCCCGTCGAGCACCCGCTCCAGGCCCTCTGCGGCACGGGCACCAATCTTCTGGAACGCCTTGTCGAGGAGGCGGTCCCCGAGCGAGAAGGGAAACGGCAGAACGAGCGTCGCATCATAGGTGACAATCGAGCCGTCCTCGTCCGGTGCCACATCGACCACATCGATCGACGTGAGCACGCCGGTCTTCCCGACGACCCGAAGTCGGTTCGGTGGTTCAAAATCCGTCACCTCGTATCGCAACGTCGACGTCCGACCGGCGATCTTCACCGTCACGTCATACGCGGCGTCCGCTCCGGGCTCCTCACGGAGCACTTGCTTCGAATCGACGACGCCCGGATCCCATTCTTCGAAGTTGCGAAGATCTGACATGTAGGCGAACGCACGCTCAGGGGACATCGGGGTCTTGACGCAAAACATGAAGTGGGCCATTGAATCCTCCTCCTAGGAGTTGTACGTCGCCGTACCCAGGATCGGATGTCGGCACACGTGCCTTGGCGGTTTGCCCGGACAAGCCGCAGGTACGTCGGGAACTCTCAGTTCATCGGCGCTCGACACTCCCATCAGCGATCTCGGCTCACGACAACACCCCCGCGGACCGACCGCACCCGTCGCTTCGCCGGACTCGGCTCATCGTGCTCCGGACAATCGGGCGAGCCCGCGCACCAACCCGGGGCTCCGCCTGGCGATTTCCAAGGTGATACCACCGGTGACTCGCTCGTCCTCCAACTCGCGCAAATCGATGACGACGTCTTGGGCCGCCAGTCGGACCAATGCCACAGACCCTGGAACCCCTCGTAGTTGGTGGGTCCCGACGCTCTCGACGCCGATATCGGACCCAACCAACTGATCGGCGAAGACCTGCGTGGCCAACGTCGACGCCGCATCGGCCGACGCGCACACACGGGCTGCGATGTTGACGGTGATTCCGGCCACATCGTCGGAGTCGACACGCTCGACCTCTCCACAATGCAGGCCGACGCGAATCTCTATCCCTTGTCCTTCGAGTGTTCGGTGCAGGTCGACAGCGCAACGCACCGCCGCTTCCGGACGGTCGAAACAGGAGACGAATCCGTCACCGGTGCTCTTGACCGCCCATCCGTCGTGGATCGCGAACAAATCACGGCAGACATCGTTGTGGCTTTGGATGAGACGCGACCACTGGGAGTCGCCCGCAGTGGCCGCCTGTTGTGTGGAGGCGACGATGTCGGAGAACAGAACCGCCGCAAACCGCGACCGGCCCGGAGCCTGCACCGGCCGGCGCCCCGTGACCCATGCCTCGATCTCGATTGCCATCGCCGGGCCGTCTCCCATCCATGGGAGGTGATCGCTTCCGGGGAGCTCGATCCTCGTGCTGTTCGGGAGCAGGGTTTCGATTTCGTCGCTCCACGAAGTGAGGGCGAACGGATCGTCTGTCCGGTGGAGAATCAGCGCAGGAGTGTGAATGGCAGGGAGCACTCCGGTCACATCACAGCTCGCAATGGAACGCAACAGCCGGCGAGCCACTCCGGGACTGGCAGCGGCCCGCTCGAAGAGGGCAGTGAAGCGACGAACAACCGGACCGTCGGAGCCTGCGAGGAAGATACCGGCCGTATGGCCCTCACCCCAATTGTCCACGGCGTGCTCGAACCTCTCGAGCACGTCGGTCGGGATGACGGAGCCTCGGGCGAAGGTGCCGATGAGCACGAGAGACTCGACTCGGTCGGGTCGGGTGGCGGCGAACAGCGATGCGAGCGGCCCGCCTTCCGACAGTCCTAGGAGTACCGCATGGCGTGATCCGGCGGCGTCGAGCACCAGCTCGATGTCCGCCATGCGTCGTTCGAATCGATCGGCGTCAGCCGCGTGATCCGACAGCCCCGTACCGCGTTTGTCGAACAGGATCACCCGCGAGAAGCGTGCGAGGTGTTCGACGAACGTCGCAAACGCCGGATGTGTCCAGTTGAGATCGAGGTGGGAGATGAAACCGGGGGCCACGAGCAGGTCGATCGGTCCGTCACCGATCTCCTGCCACGCGATGTGCACATCACCGTTGCGAACGTATTGTGTCTTCGGAGGTGCCGGCACCGTTCCTCTTCTGCTCTGTCACTCCAGATCACCAGCGATCCACGAAAATACCGCTCATTCCTCGGCGAGGGCATGGAAAGTGGTACGGAGCGCCGGGTAGAGCTCGCCGTAGAACTCGTGCAATCGCTCGTAGATTGCCCGTCGGTCGTGGTCTGGTTCCGCGACGGGGGTGATTCTCACATGTTCTGCCACCGCGTCTCCAACATCATCGTGCCATCCACCGCCCACCATCGCCAGGAGCGCAGCGCCGTAGGCAGCACCCTCGGCGGTGTCGACGGTGGCGATTTCGGCGCCCAGAACATCGGCCAGTATCTGACGCCACAATCGGCTCTTCGTGCCTCCCCCGGAGGCCCGGATCTGGGCGGGTGCCGTCATCCCGGCGGTCGTCATGGTCGCGAGCGAGTCGGCGAGGCCGAACGCAACACCTTCCATCACAGCTCGGACCGCATGTCCCCTGCCATGGCGGACCGTGAATCCGACGAAGGCCCCTCGCGCCAGCGGGTCAGGATGAGGTGTCCGCTCCCCGGTCAGGTAGGGCAAGAACAGCAGTCCCTCGGCCCCTGCCTCGACAGCGGATGCCTCACTCGTGAGATGGTCGAAATCGACGTTGGGAGCGAAGGAGTCACGGAACCACCGGAGACTTCCTGCGGCTGAGAGCATCACCCCCATGAGGTGCCAGCGGTCCGGCACTGCGTGGCAGAACGAGTGGACCCGTCCTCGTGGCTCGATCACCGGCTCGTCGGTCGCTGCGAACACCACTCCGGACGTCCCCAGAGAGAGCGCGACCACACCGGGCTCGATGGCGCCCACTCCCACCGCATTTGCCGCCTGATCTCCGCCTCCTGCGACGATCGGCGTTCCGGCGGCGAGACCCGTCGCCTGGGCCGCATCGGCGCTCACGATTCCGGTCTTCTGCGGACCCTCGTGTGTTGTGGGCATCCAATCGGGGGCGATCCCCAGCGCTTCGAGCACGACGTGCGACCACGTGCGATCCGAAATGTCGAACAGCTGCGTTCCGGCACCGTCGGCGACGTCCGTGGCCAGATCGCCGCTGAGCTTGTATCGCACGTAGTCCTTCGGCAGGAGCACATGTCGCACCCTCGCCCACGTGTCGGGCTCGTTGTGTCGAACCCACAGGAGCTTGGGTGCCGTGAAACCCGTGAGCGCGTCGTTCCCGGTGATCGGGATGAGACGATCGCCGAGGAGATCGCGTATCTCATCGCACTCGTCACCAGTGCGTTGGTCGTTCCACAGGAGAGCGGGCCGCAGAACCTCGCCGTCCTCGTCGAGGAGCACCGAACCGTGCATCTGTCCAGTCAGACCGATCGCATCGATGTCACCAGAGCCGATCTCAGATCGACCAAGCACGGTCCTCACCACATCACAGGTCGCAGTCCACCAAAGGTGAGGATCCTGTTCCGTCCATCGTGGCTTGGGCGTCTCGTAGCCGTATTCGGAGACGGCCACCGCCACGACCGACCCACTCCGATCAACGAGGATGGCCTTCGTGGCAGTCGTCGAGGTGTCGATACCCATCACGTACGACACGACGCCACCCCTCCGTGCTCGTATCGAGCGTCGGCCCGTCGGGACGGCCGCGTCCGGCTGTCGCAAACGTCTGCGGCGGTCGCGTGCAGTCCCATTGCCGTACTCCTCTCGAGCCGAGAAGCCTGTTCTCCGGCGCCCACGTCACCCCAGGAGCCCGCGGGACCGAAGGCCACCGGGGGTGCGGGATGAATGATGGCATCTCGGAGCAGTGCTCGGACATGCGGATACACACGTGTTCATGGCCTGCGTCACGCGTGTCTCGACTCAGTGGACCCCTGGGCACAGCATCCGGTAGTCGAGTCCGGCATTCGCCGCGTAGGTGTCGAATCCGGCGACCGGCTCGATGGGCGTCACGGCGTGCTGCGCCAGTGTCGCTTCCAGGCCGTGCTGGCTGGTGAAGGTGTCGTATGAGAGCCGGCTGATACCGGTCGCCTCCACGATCTGTCGGTCCGCATCGGCGGCCGGTGAGAGTCCCCAAAAACCGGAGCCGACGAGCGCGCGGGCCACAGATTCGACACCTTGGGGTGTCAGGTCTCCCTGCTCGTGTGCGCTCTGCAGTATCTGACGGGTCGCCTCGAACTCGAGGTAGCCGACAACCAGAGCCTCGGACGGGAAACGTCCGGGAAGCCGCTGGGCGAGTCTCTCGTAGACCGCATCCATCCCGTCGACGTCGGCACCGAGCGGCGCCACCAGCGACGGCACCACCACCGACGATCCCAACATCGGCCCGAGCTGCGTCGCAAGCAGACGGCTGTTCCAAGTCGGTGAGGATCCAGTCCACGCTCCGGAGTACCCGTACTGGGTCGCGGTCGCGACCAATTGGATGGCGGTGGAGGGGTCGGCGGACAACCAGGTCCAATCCGCCCCCGACTGAGCGATCGACTTGGCGATCTCCACCAGATCGGCGCCAGGCACCAGGTGTCCCGAACCGTCGTACACGATGTCGAACCCGAGCGCCTCAGCCGTTCCCAAGGCTCCGACTCCGCTGTCCGCACCGAAGTCGCCCGGAACCGTGACGACCGCCAGATCGAGGGGGTCGGCTTGCTGTTCAGACAAGTAGCTGAGCGTGTTGGCGGCTTCCACGCAGTAGTTCGAGCCGATCTCGATCAGGTTCGCCCCCAAGGGCTCTGTGGACCACCCCGAGTACCAGGTGAGCGGGATGGCCACGCGGTGGTCTCCAGGCAGCAGATCAGCAATGGCTGCGGTCTGGGCGGTTCCGGTGGAGTGCGAGAACATCACCACGTCGTCGACGAGCCGGTGGTAGGCACGGAGATGCGTCGAGGTGTCATAGCCGGTGTCCTCGATCAGCACCTCGACCTGTCGCCCTCCGATCCCTCCTCTCTCGTTGAGGTCGGCCCAGAACGCCAGCTGGGCGTCGAGGACGTCCACGACTCCGGTGGAGTACGGCCCGGTCAGGTCGGCCAGAACGCCCACCGTGATCGCTTCTTCGGTCACGGTCACACCGTCGATCTCAACAGTCGGCTCCGGCGGAGCGCTCGTGGTGGTAGATACCGGTGATTCGGACGTCGTCGTCACCCCCGCACTGGACGAGACGGTGCATCCGGAGACAACCAGTGCTGTGAGTGCCAGGAACGTCGCAATACCCCGCCTCATGCTCCGACCTCGAACCTGACGCTTCGCTCGGCCGTCTCGGCGTCCGGGAACAACTCTCCGTACGACACGATCTGGAGGCGGTTGGTCGGAACGCCTCTCTCGACGAGCTCACGGACGACCGACTCCGCACGTGACCGGGCCAGCGCCTCGTTGGAGGCCGACGATCCGGACGAATCCGTCGTGCCGGCCACGATCACCGGTAGCCCTGGCTGTGAGGTGATCGCTGCCGCCACCAAATCGAGAGTCGTCCGGTGCGTCGGGTCGACCTCGGCCACGCCCGATTCGAATGTTACGGGCGATCCAAGTGTGATCCCATCGAGCATATCCCGGAGCGTCACTGCGTCACCGCGAAGCTCCAGGCGCACCTCGATCCCGGAGGCTCCCTCGACGGAGACGGCCTCGGTGATCTGCTCCTTCAACGCGAAGTATCCGTCCGCAAGTGCATCGAGCGGGGCAACGGCGTCGACCGTCACGCGTCCGTCTGTGACAACGAGCTCGGCACCGATGATCCCAATCGGATCCAGAGCTGCTCGCGCCTCGAGTGCGATCGACTGATCGCTGATGATGGCGGCGGCACCGGCCTCGATGCCGCCTCCAGGGACCGTGGTCGCCACAGTCGTGACGCTTGGTTGCGGCGACTGGGCCGGTGTCTGCACCTGGGCGGAGGCCTGCACCTGCGCCGGTTCCTGCACCTGTGCCGGACTCTCGATCGCAGGGTCACCCTGCGACGACACGAACCACGCGGCGACACCGGCGATGGCCAGGGCCAGCAGGCCCGGCACGGTCATGGCCACCAGCAATGCTCGTCGATCCACGGACGTCTCGAAGATCCGTGCGCGCCGGAGCTCCGGCAGGCCGTCCGCCGACGGAGCTTCGGAGTCCACACCGGTGACAGACGCCTGAACAACCACCTCTTCATTGGTGTGTGCCTCGCGTTGGGTGTCGTGATCGTCGACTGGTTCTTCTGCGCCGACCAAAGGCGAAGCCGGCACCGCTCTGTGCAGCCCGAGCATGGAGTCCACCTCGTCGGCACTCATCTCGAACATCGACGGTTCGGCGTCCTCGTGGGAGCTGGACGCCCCAATGCGTTCCAGCAGATGTCCGAGCGCAGACGTCAGTTCCTGCGTCTGCCCTGCCCCCCGGCTGCCGATCGTCCCCTCCATTGCCTGCACCATGAGTCCTCCCGTGAGATCGCAAAGCCCCTCAGTGCGATCACATCTAGAGACGAGGCGACAAGTGTCTGGATACACGAGTCTTCATGCGCAGTAAGCCCGCCCATCCACGAGCGAGGATCCGGACCTCGACGGTGGCCCGACGGCGCCCTGGGTCACTCGAGCTGACGTCAGCCGGGTTCGAGGAATGATCCATCGGGAGACACCGCCTGTGGTCCACCGACATGGGTCATGTTCACCACCAGGTCCGCGTGGGCACGCCGAGATGCAACCAGCTCGGCATTGCGCTCATCTATCTCGGCCGCCCATCGTGCGGCTGCCTCGTCAGTCTTGCCATGCGCGACGTGGCGGACGACGAGGCGCTCGGTGCGGGTATCGGAGTCCAAGTCGCAATACCAGACCTCATCGAGCACTGCCCGCACGTGCGGCCATGGTCGATCCTCCATGAGCAGGTAGTTGCCCTCGGTGAGGACGAGGCGAACGGATGGCTCGACGATGATCCCGGCTGCGATCGGCTGCTCGAGGTCACGATGGAACGAAGGGGCGAATACGCGGCGATCGGACTCCGTCACGAGACGCCGAAGCAACGCCCAATAGCCGAACCCGTCGAACGTGTCGATCGCACCCTTGCGCTCGAGCCGACCGAGAGCGACGAGCGCCGCATCCGACAGATGGAACCCATCCATGGGAACGACCGCGCAGATGGGTCGTTCCTTCCCGCTCCGTGCGTTGACTCCCGCAGCAACCAGTGATGCGAGCGTGGACTTGCCGGAGCCGGGCGGTCCTGTGATCCCGATGATGGACCTTCGTGGCGTGGACTCCAGCAGCCGATGTGCCCGATCGACGAGCCCGTGTGGTGTCGCGGCCTCCTTTCGATCCGGGCTCATTGGTTTCGAAGCGTTCCCTGAGCGAGGCCGAGTTCGTGCTCGGTCATGGTGAGGGCCCAGCCGAGTGCGGTGGATCGACTGACGTTGGCCCGATGCGCCACCACCTGGAGGGCCAGGCCATCGAGCATCGATATCACGCGCCATGCCGATCCGTCGGGGTCTTGAGCGGCTGGAGAGCCCTCCACCGCCCCGTCGGCGATCACCTTGGCGAGTTCCTGTTGCCAGGCTGCGTTGAGACGCAGCGACGTGGTCCGGAGGGCGGGTCGGCGGGCGGCCTCCGACCATGCGTCGAGCCACAACTGGTACGCACGATCGTCGTCGGCCGGGGCGTAGTTGGCGAAGAAGGCTCTCAGCTTGGCGACTGGATCCGACGCAAGCGCCATCGCCGAGGTGGTCCGATCGAGGTCCTCGGCCGCAACGACTTCGAATGCGGACGCCAGTACATCGTCCATCGAAACGAAGTAGTGATGGATCAGGCCGGCCGACGTCCCCATCTCGGCTGCCACATCCCGGGCGGTGGTCGCCGCCAATCCCTTTCTCAGCGCCACGGCGACCGCGGCGTCGATGATCGCCTGCCGGCGATCCTCTGGATGCATGCGGCGCATGAAATGAGCCTAGAGCCGGATACGGAGCAAGCGAGCAAACGAGCAACGAGCAACAAGCAACGAGCAACAAGCAACAAGCAACAGCAACGAGCAACGAGCAACGAGCAACGAGCAACGAGCAACGAGCAACGAGCATAGGCCCGTCCAGTTGGGGCGTAGTTGTCCGAGGTCCGGGCGGAGTCCGGACGTCGGACGTCGAACCTGAAACGGGCAACGACCGACCGGAGACTGGCGACTGGCGACTGGCGACCCGAGACCTCCTCCTTGGTTGCTGCACGCGCGTCCAACAGCAGATAGTCTGGGCGGGGCCGGCGTCGAAGAGGCGTCGGAGAGGGAGAATTACCCGTGATACGCACCACTCCGTTCCACGCCCGCGTCGAGAAACTGAACGAGACCGGCCTGTGGAGCCACTGGGCGGGGCATCTCGTGGCCGAGAAGTACCAGATGAGCGAGAAGTTCGAGTACTTCGCGATCCGCAACTCCGCCGGCATCTTCGACACGTCGCCTCTGTACAAATACCGCATCCGGGGCTCCGACGCCGAGCGGTTTCTGGCCGGAGTGCTCGCTCGCGACATCCGGACATGCCGTCCCGGTGAAGCCCAATATCAGATCTGGTGCGACGATCGAGGCTTCGTGCTCGAAGACGGTGTGATTCTCCGCCTGTCGGCAGATGAGTTCCTCCTGACCACCGCCGAACCGAACATGGCCTACTTCAGCGATCTTGCAGGTCGCTTCCAGGTCGACATCGTCGACACGACCTATGAGATGGCGGCCTTCGCCGTGCAAGGTCCAAAGAGCCGGCAGATACTTGCGAACCTGGCGCCGGAGATGGAGTCGATCCGATACTTCGACCACACCACGGCGAAGATCGCCGACGCTCCGGTCATCATCTCCCGGACCGGGTACACGGGCGACCTCGGATACGAGGTCTGGGTCGACAGCAGCGACGCTCTCTCGGTGTGGGACACGGTCATGGACGAGGGTCGCCCGTACGGACTCATCCCCTTCGGCCAGATAGCGCTCATCATGGCTCGCATCGAGGCCGGCTTGCTGCTCATCAACGTCGACTTCGAGTCGGCACGCTTTGCGTTCAACGACGCCCACCGCTCGACCCCACACGAGCTGGGGTTGGGCTGGATGCTGAAGGACGTCACCACCACCGACCGTGCCTTCATCGGTCGGGATGCGATCCGGCGGGAGCTGGCCGGCGGCACCACCCGTTGGAAGATGGTCGGGCTCATGGTCGACTGGGAGGACTACGACGCCAAATACACCCGAGCCGGCCTCATACCGCCGAAGGACCACACCCCGATCCAAGAGGACATGATGGTGTACACCGACGACGGCGACCGTGTCGGATACGCCACCAGCTCGATGTACTCGCCGATGCTCCAACGCCACATCGCCCTGGCCCGGGTCCGACCCGAGGCCGCCACGGCTGGTACCAAGGTGAACCTCGAATACACGATCGACCATCAGTACCAACTGGTGGGGGCAAACACGACCCGGCTCCCGCTGTTTCACCCCGAGAGAAAGACCAGCTGATGCCCAGCGACCGCACCTATGACGCCATCGTGATCGGTGGGGGCCACAACGGACTCACCAACGGCGCCTACCTGGCGAAAGCGGGACTCAGGACGTTGATCCTCGAGCGACGCTCGATCGTCGGAGGGGCCGCCATCACCGAGGAGCTCCGGCCCGGGTTCAACTTCACGACCTTCTCATATGCCCTGAGCCTGCTCAGGCCCCAGATCATCCACGAACTGGAGCTCACAAAGCACGGGTTCATGCCGCTCCTCATGCCGAGCACCTTCTGCCCCATGGAGAACGGTGACTATCTGCTCCTGGGCCAGGACCGAGACGAGAACATCCACGAAATCGCACGCCACTCCAAGCGCGACGCCGACGCCTTCGAGCAATACGAGCACGACATCACGAGGGTGATCCAGGCCGTGCGCCCATGGTTCGACAAGATCCCTCCGAACGTCCTCGGCAAGACGCCCGAAGATTTGGCGGACATGGCCGAGCTGGGCCAGCACATGCGAGGGCTCGAACCGAGAGTGCTGCACAACCTCGTCCGGCTGCTCACCGGTAGCGCATCCGACTTCCTCGACGACTACTTCGAGTCCGACGTGGTGAAGGGATGGCTGGCCAGTTCCGGCATCATCGGCACCAAGGTCGGCCCGATGTCGCAAGGCTCCGGGCTCGTGCTCTTGTTCCACAACATGGGCGAGCACGACGGGGTTTTCGGTTCCTGGGCATTCCACAAGGGCGGCAACGGCGGGTTCACCCAGGTGCTGGCCCGGGCCGCCCAGAGCTTCGGCGCCGAGATCATGCTGGGGACCGAGGTCGCGCATGTCCTCACCGACAATGGACACGCCACCGGCGTGGCCCTGGTCGACGGCACCGAGCTCTCGGCAGACGTCGTCGTGAGCGCAGCCGACCCGCGACGGACCTTTTTCGACTTCGTCGATCCCAGAGAGCTGCCGGCCGAACTGGTGGACGCCCTCGACCGCTATCGCTACCAGGGGACATCGGCCAAGGTGAACTTTGCTCTCGATGCCCCTCCCCCGCACCCCACCCTCGGCGACGGGATCGACAAGTACCGAGGGTTCACGAACATCGGGCCGAGCATCGAGTACCTCGAGCGGGCGTTCGACGATGCGAAGTACGGCTGGTATTCCTCGCGCCCGTACCTCGACTGCGCCGTTCAGTCTGCGATCGATCCCGACATGGCGCCCCCCGGCAAGCACGTGATGTCATGTTTCGTCCAATACGCCCCGTACGAGCTGAAGGGCAGCGATTGGAACACCGAACGAGAAAACCTCGGCGACACGGTGCAACAAACGCTCGAGTCGTTCTTCCCGGGCTTTTCCGAGCGAGTGATCCAACGTGAGGTTGTCACTCCCCTCGACATCGAACAGATCGCCGGCCTCCCCGAAGGCAACATCTTCCACGGCGAGTTCCTCGCCCCCCAGATGTTCTTCTTCAGGCCTGCCCCCGGATGGAGTCAGTACCGGACACCGATCGAGGGGTACTACCAGTGCGGATCGGGCACTCACCCCGGCGGTTGCGTGATGGGTGCGCCGGGCCGCCTCGCCTCCCAGCAGATCCTCAGAGACAGAGCGGAGCGTTCCTGATGCGACACCTCTTCATCGACGGCGCGTGGGCCGAGCCGCGTGCGGGAAAGTGGTTCGACACACGCGATCCGGCAACCGGTCAGGTGATCGACGAGATCCCCGTCGCCGGGCCCGACGACGTCGACCTGGCCGTCGGTGCGGCCCGACGCGCCTTCGACCATGGGCCCTGGGGCCCTGACTCGGCTCCCCGGGACCGGGCGGCCGTGCTGTTCAAGGCCGCCGAGATCATCCGGAGGCGCCGACACGAGCTGGCTGAGATGGAGGTGCGCGACAACGGCAAGCCGCTCGAAGATGCCCTCTGGGACATCGACGAAGCCGCCTTCATGTTCGAGTACTACGCCGGATGGGCCACCAAGACAATGGGGAGCATCCCCCCGATCGGTCCGGAGGCGCTGAGCCTGGTCATCAAGGAGCCGGTCGGCGTGGCGGCGCTCATCACGCCATGGAACTACCCGATCCTCATGGCCAGCCAGAAGGTGGCACCGGCGCTCGCCGCCGGATGCACTGCCATCCTGAAACCGGCAGAACAGACGCCGCTCACTGCATTGGAGCTGGCAGCCGTGCTCGACGAAGCCGGCCTTCCCGCCGGGGTCTTCAACGTGCTCACCGGTTTCGGCGAGACGGGGGCGTCGCTCGTCAGGCATACCGGGGTCGACAAGATCTCGTTCACAGGCTCCGTCGAGGTCGGCAAGATCATCACCAAGGAAGCTGCCGACACCCTCAAGCGAGTGACACTCGAACTGGGTGGCAAGTCTCCGAACGTGATCTTCGCCGATGCCGACATGGAGTCCGCAATCGAAGGGACCTCGGCCGGGCTGTTCGGAAATCAGGGTGAGGTGTGCTCGGCGGGCAGCCGGGTTCTGGTCGAGGCGTCGATCTACGACGAGACCCTCGGCGCCTTGACCGCCGAGGCAGCGGCCATCCGCCTGGGAAGCGGCCTCGATCCCCACACGACCATGGGTCCGCTGATCTCGGCGGAGCACCGTGACAAGGTCTCCGGCTACATCTCCACCGGGATGAGCGAAGGCGCCCGCCTCAGTTTCCAGGGCAACCTCCCCGAGGGAAACGACCTGGCGGGCGGCTACTTCGTCGCACCCACCATCTTCGCCGACGTCGACAACCGCATGACGATCGCCCAAGAGGAGATCTTCGGACCGGTCATGTCGGTGATCCCCTTCCGCGACGAGGACGAGGCGATACGGCTGGCGAACGACTCGACCTACGGGCTGGCGGCAGCAGTGTGGACGACCGATCTCAAGCGTGCAATGCGCCTCGGCCGGGCACTTCGAGCCGGGGTCGTGTGGGTGAACGACTCCCAGCCGGCACCGACAGAAGGCATGTGGGGAGGTTTCAAACAGTCCGGGGTGGGACGCGAGCTCGGACCATGGGGCATCGAGGCCTACCTCGAAGAAAAGCAGCTCTACATCAAGCTCTGATACATCGAACCCAGGGTTATAGACCGCCAAAATGGCGGACCACCGCCCACAGAACGGTCGTCGGGATCCGTCGACGTGCGAGCATGACGTCATGCGCGCCCTGCAACTCGTCGAGATCGGATCACCCCTCCAATTGAGAGACGTGCCGACCGCCGAACCCGGCCCCCTGGACGTGGTGGTCAAGGTGGCTGCTGCGGGGATCTGCCACTCAGACGTTCACTACCGGCGCGGACCACGATCGGTCGATTCTCTGCCGAGGACGCTCGGACACGAAGTGGCCGGAGTGATCGAAGCGACGGGGTCGCTCGTGCATCCAGGACGAACCGGCGAGCGAGTCTGCCTCCACTATCAGACCGCCTGCACGGCTTGCTCCCGATGCGCACGCGGCTACGACCAATTCTGCGAGAGCGGACAGATGCTGGGAAGGAGCCGCGACGGCGGGTATGCCGATCACATCACGGTTCCGTCGCGCAACGCCATCCACCTCCCCGACGAGATCTCGTTCGAACATGGGGCGGTGATGATGTGTTCGTCGGCCACATCAATGCACGCCGTTCGCAAGGCCCGACTTGCAGGAGGTGAACGCGTCGCTGTGTTCGGATCGGGTGGACTGGGGACGTCGGCGATCCAGATCGCCTTCGCCATGGGCGCCGCAGAGGTTTTGGCCGTCGACGTCGATCCCGCCAAGCTCGATCTCGCCAGGCGTCTGGGTGCAACCCCGCTCGAGGGCGGTGACGGCGCCGCCGACCGCGTGGTCGCCGCCACCGACGGTGACGGTGTCGACGTCTCGCTCGAGATGACCGGCCTCGCAACGACCATGCGTGCTTGTGTGGACGTCCTGGCGATCGGAGGACGGGCCATTTCCGTCGGAATCTCGGACCAGCCGATCCAGGTGGTCCCATTCACCGAGCTGGCGATGCGGGAGGCGGAGCTCAGCGGAGTATCGGACCATCACATCGACGACATCCTCATGCTCATCGACATGGCGCTGCGTGGTCGGCTCAACCTGGGCCAGATCGTCGAACAACGGGTTCCTCTCGACGCTGCTGCCGTCAACGGCGTGATGGACGACCTGGAGTCCAACCGAAGCCCGGCCCGTACCGTCATTGTCCCCTGACCGTCGGCGCACGAAAGCCGACCACAACGCCGTTTGCGAGTCGGAATCCGCTGAACGGTCGCCCAGCGGCACGTTGAGCCCGTACACTGAACCGTCGTTCAGGAAACGAGGGAGCTGTGGCGATCCGATTGTCAGACGAGGACCGGGCGATCCAAGACACGGCACGCCGATTCGTCGACACCGAGCTGATCCCGTGGGAGGTGCACGCCGAGATGAACGACGGCATCATCCCCGCCGAAGTCGCCGCCCGCCACGAACGCACGGCATGCGAGCTGGGCCTCACGGCCATCAACCAGCCGGTCGAGCTCGGGGGCTCCGGCCTCACGACCGTCCAACAGGCCCTCGTGCAGGAGCAGGCGGGCCGGGCAACCAACGCTCTCGGCTGGGTCGTCAGCACGCCGGCAGGGTGGCTGCCGAACGTCGCCTCGGAATACCAGATGGAGCGCTATGTGCTTCCCACAATCGCCGGGGAGAAGCACGAGTGCTACGCGATCACCGAGGAGGGGGCCGGTTCCGATGTCGACGCAATCACGGCGACCGCGCGCCGCGACGGAGACGACTACGTGCTCCGCGGCGAGAAGTGGCACGTCACGTCTGCGAATCTCGCCGACTATGTGTTCTTCCAGGCACGTCTGTCCGATGGACCCCACGCCGGTAGCCACGCGCTTTTCATCGTGGACATGGACACGCCCGGCGTCCGACACATCCGTACTCCGGCCTACACCCACACCTACGCCCACCACCACTGGGAGATGGCCTTCGACGATGTGAGGGTGCCGGCTTCGCACCTGGTTGGTGAAGAGGGCGACGGGATGTCGTTCACCTATGAGTGGTTCAGGTACGAGCGCCTGATGATCGCGGCCCGATGTTGTGGCGCGGCCGAGCGGCTGATCACCGAGGCACAGGCGTTCGCAGAGGAACGGATAGTGTTTGGTCAGCCTCTGGCCGATCGCCAGGCGATCCAGTTCATGCTCGCCGACTCGATCACCGAGTTGTGGGCGGCTCGACTGATGACCTACGAGGTGGCGGCCGAGGTCGATGCACGAACCGATGTCAAACTACTGCACGCACACTGCTCCATGGTGAAGCTGTACGCCTCCGAGATGGCATGCCGGGTCGCAGATCGCGCCGTGCAGATCTTCGGCGGTCGGGGATACATGCGCGAGAACGTGGCCGAGCGCTTCAACCGTGAGCTCCGGGTGGACAGGATCTGGGAGGGAGCCTCGGAGGTGCAGCGGGTGATCATCGGCGACCAGCTTCGGAAGCGTGGCCCGGGGATCATCGCCGATCAGACCTCGGGCTGATTCAATCGCCTCTCGACTCGGCCATGTGCCTCGATGGTGCCTCCGGAGGCACGACCGCTTCGCCCGAGTACGCCTGACCGACCATGCCGAGGAACTGGTACAGCGTCGACTCCCACGGACTCAGCGGTCCCGGCGCGAAGCCCCTGTTCCCCGCACCCCTTTGGACCCGCTCGCATGCCGACCAGTCCTCACGATTGGTCAGGTCCCAGAAGTCGACTGCGTAGGTCGGATCGAATCCCTCGAGCGACATCGCCTCTGGCGAGAAGTACCAGTCACACTCGACGTATGAACGGTCGGCCGCCAGCGGAACAATCCGATGGGTCATCAGGTAGTCGGGATGCGCCGAGATCAGCAGGTTGGGCCACAGACCGATGTAGAGCACCTGCCGCTCCATCGCCGGCTCGAGACGCCGGAAGAACACACCGCCGGATTCGCCGGTGAGCGACATCGTCACGGCGTGGTCCTTCAGGTCCATCGTGCCGCCGCACCACAACCCCGTTGGGCGGAAATCGGAGCCGCTGTCGATTGGTGTCACTTCGCACAGCGCCGGGTGGATCGACGAACAGTGGTAGCACTCGTGATAGTTCTCCACGATCAACTTCCAGTTGGCTGCGACCTCATACGAGTGACGCTCGGCGCGCACGAGACGTTCCGGCTCGTACTGCCGGAGGGTTTCGGCGAGGTTGCCGTAGGTGTCGGCGAGCGGCGACGCCGACCCCGAGGGGTCGAGGAACAGCCACCCGAGCCATTCGTCGACACGAACCGATCGGAGCGGCCAGTCGGAGGGGTCGAAGTTCGGCGACTGCGTCAGGGTTGGAGCGGTTCGCAGCGCGCCATCCAGGCGATACGCCCACGAGTGATAGGGGCAGCGGATTTGACGAGCATCGAGTGCTTCGCCCGGCTCCACCAACGGGTGCCCGCGGTGCCGGCACACGTTCGAGAAGCTGGCAACCCGGCCGTCGCCGTCACGCGTCAGGAGGAACTCCTCACCGCCGTGTTCGATCGCTCGGATCTGCCCCGCTGCGAGCAAGTCGTCTGTTCGGCCGAGGCATGTCCAGCCGCCGGAGAAGATGTTCTCGACCTCCCAGTCGAAGATCTCGCTCGATCGGTAGGCCGCAGCGGGAAGGGTGCGGCTGGTACCGAACGGACGTCGGAGATCGGTCACGGCCGCAGGGTCGAGCGGCGCCGGTCGGGGCATCTGGTCACCTCCTGGAACGCATGGTGGAGGATAGCCGGGTAAACTGAACGACGGTTCAGGAAAGGACGCTCATGGTGGCGACCAGCCAGGAGACCGAACTCGAGACGCTTGACCGGATCATCGACGAGGAACGCGAACGGTTCCTCGACCGGATGCAAATCTCGAAGAGCATGACCGATCGCGCCTCACGGTCACTCGCAGGCGGCGTCACATCGAGCTGGCAGATCTCGTTCCCGCACCCGATCTGGGCGGACCGCGGTAAGGGATCACGCATCTTCGACGTCGACGGAAACGAATACGTCGATCTCCACGGTGGCTACGGCGCCATGCTGGCCGGACACGCCCACCCTGCGATCGTCAGGGCGGTGTCGGACCGGGTAGCTCGCGGAACCCACTTCGCCCAGCCGACCGAAGACGCCGTGGTCGTGGCGGAGAACCTCAGCGATCGATACGGGCTGCCGCTCTGGCGCTTCGGCAACAGTGGAACCGAGTGCACGATGGACGCCGTTCACATGATGCGCGCCTTCACCGGCCGCGACCTGATCGTGAAGTTCGAGGGCGGCTATCACGGCCACCACGACTCCGTTCAGGTTTCCACCTGGGTCGAGGAGGATCTGGGGCCGGCGGAACGCCCTGCGAGCGTCGCCTATTCGCCTGGCATCCCCCAAGCGCTGGTGGAACTGACCAAGGTCGCCGTGTTCAACGACCTCGACGTGCTCACCTCGATCTTCGAGGAGTACAGCGGCCAGATCGCCGGCGTGATCATGGAACCGGTGCTGATGAACTGCGGACTCGTCCCGCCGGTCGACGGGTTCCTCGAGGGTGTCCGCGCCCTCACACGGAAACACGGCGCACTCTTGACCTTCGACGAGGTGAAGACGGGCCTGACACTCGGTCGCGGAGGGGCGACGAGGCTGTTCGGCGTGAGCCCGGACATCGTGTGTCTCGCCAAGGCGCTCGGAGGTGGGCTGCCGACATCGGCGATCGGAGGCACCGAAGAGGTGATGTCCCTCGTGGTCGAAGGTATCTACGAACAGGTCGGCACCTTCAACGGCAACCCGCTTTCGATGGCAGCTGCGCGGGCGATGCTCACCGAGGTGATGGTGCCGGAGACATATGCACACCTCGAGCGGATCGAACGACGCATGGGCGACGGCGCCCGCAGAATCGTCGGCGAATACGAACTCCCGGCGCGCGTACTCGACATCGGCGCCAAAGGATCGATCGTGTACAGCCGTGAACCGATCACGAACTACCGCCAGTTCCTCCGGCACATCGACGGGCGCTATTCACTGGCGGCCTGGCTCGTGCAGTTCAACCGGGGAGTGTTCCTCCCACCGTGGACCAAGGGCGAGCAGTGGCTGATCTCGGTACAGCACTCCGAAGCGGACGCCGATCGGTATCTCGAAACCCTGGAGATCTTCGCACGTCGGCTGAGAGGCCTGGGGTAGTCTCCCGCATGGCCGGCGGCACGGTAGAGCTGATCGAACTCCACAAACGGTTCGGGGATGTGATTGCGGTCGATCGGCTCGATCTCGTGATCGCCGCCGGCGAGTTCTTTTCGCTCCTCGGGCCATCGGGCTGCGGGAAGACGAGCACGCTCCGGATGATCGCCGGCTTCGAACGACCGACGGCCGGCAGCATCCGAATCGACGGGGTCGACATGTGGGATGTGCCTCCACATCGGCGTCCTGTGAACACCGTCTTTCAGAGCTACGCCCTGTTTCCGCACCTCTCGGTCGGAGAGAACGTGGCGTTCGGACTCAAGTACGCCGACATCTCGAAACAGGGTGTCGCCCGCAAGGTCGGCCGCGCCCTCGACATGGTGCAGCTGTCCGGTCTGGAGAACCGACGACCCACCCAACTCTCCGGAGGCCAGCAGCAGCGGGTGGCGCTTGCCCGTTCCCTCATCCTCGAACCGTCTGTGTTGCTGCTCGACGAGCCGCTCGGGGCGCTCGACGCCAAACTCCGAAAGGCACTCCAGATCGAGTTGAAAGCCCTCCAGGAACAGGTGGGCATCACGTTCGTGTACGTGACGCACGACCAAGAAGAAGCACTCACCATGTCCGATCGCCTTGCGGTGATGTCGCATGGGCTCATCGAACAGGTCGGGACCCCAGCCGAGGTCTACGAGAAGCCCGCTTCCGCAGCGATCGCCGACTTCCTCGGGTTGTCGAACCTGCTCGACGCCACTGCCGTCGGGTCCGACGGGAACGGTGGGTGCATTGTGAACGCAGGCGGGCACGAACTGATCGCAGGGATGGGAGCCATCGACACCCAGGGACCCGCCCGGGTGTGTATTCGGCCCGAGCGGGTCATCCTCGGCGGAACCGGGTCGAATGCCCTCACCGGCTCGGTGAGTCGAGTCGTCTACATGGGTCCGATGCTTCAGGTTCTCATGCAGGTGAACGGGCTGGGCGAGATCCAGGCGATCGTCCCGAATCGGGGCGATGGAACCGCACCCATCCGTGGCTCGGAGATCTCAATGACGTTGCCCCCCGAGGCGCTCCGAGTGCTGGCGTAAGGGGGGGCCTGTGGGTCGGTACCGCATAGCCGGACCGGGTACTCGAAGGGTCGGCTTTCAGAATTCGAGGCGACTGATCGCTGCGACCGCCGACTCGTCACTGCCTTCCTGACGGTTGAGCCGCTTGAGGACGAGACCGGCCGTGCCGACGGCTCCCACCGTGGCGACGAGCAGGATGGTGGCGAGCGCGTTCAATGACGGCGGCGGGGCGAGACGTGCACCCGAGTAGAGGCGCACAGGAATCGTGACCGAGTCGGCGCCTCCGGAGAGGAACTGGCTGATGACGAAGTCGTCGATCGAGATCGCAAAGACGATGGCAAACGACGCAAAGATCGCCGGAGCGAGCATGGGAAACAACACTCGCTTCGTCGCCTCCCATGGCGAAGCACCCAGATCCATGGCTGCCTCCTCATAGTCCCGACCGATGGCGAACAGCCTCCCCCTCACTATCACGACAACGAACGAAATCGAGAACGTGACGTGACCCAGCACCTGGGCTGGGGTGCCAAACCCGACGAAGTCATACAGGTTGTCGAACACGAGGAAAAGCGCGACGCCCATGACGATCTCCGGAGTGACGAGGGGAACCAGCATCAGGAAACCGGCCGAGCGTGCACCTCTCCCCCGCCAGCGGGCGAGCCCGAGCGCCAGTGCCACCCCGATCGGGGTAGCAACCAACATGGTGAGAAGAGCGAGGCGGATACTCTGGGTGAGTGCAAGGCGCAGCGACTCGTCGCGCGCGACCGATCCAGCATCCGTCAGGTACCACCGCAGAGAGAACCCCTGCCACACACTCCGAGACCGTCCGGAGTTGAACGAGAACTGGATCGCGATCAGCACCGGCAGGAGGGACCAGAGCACGTACCCGAGCGTCAGGATCCGTAGGACCCTCGGCTGGGCCCACGGGTTGGCGAACCACGCCCACACGCGGCTCACGAGCGCGATTCCTGGGTGACCCGGGCGATGTTGAAGAGGTAGTACAGCATCAGCATGGCCACGGCCACCATCAGCACGATCGTCAACGCAGCCCCTTCACCACCCTGGGACGTCGTCTGGTTCACGAACTGATCGATCTGGTTGCCGATCATGCGCGTTCGGGGAGAGCCGGACAGCAGGTTCGGCGTGTAGTAGTCGCCGAACATCGGAAGCATGACGATGACCAGGCCCGCCAGGATCCCCTGCTTCGACAGCGGGAGCGTCACGCGCCAAAAGGCCTGGCGAGGCGAGGCGCCGAGGTCTCTCGCCGCTTCGAGGACCTGCCGATCGATCCTGTCCAGTGCTGCGTACAGCGGGAGGATGAAGAAGGGCATATAGCCGTATACGAGCCCGAAGATGACCGTGGTGTGCCGCCCCTCCAGCCACGGCTGTCCCTGTGCGCCGATGGCCTCCAGGATACGGTTGATGAGGCCGTCAGGGCTGAGCAGGTTCACCCAGGCGAGCATCCTCATCAGGTAGTTCACCCAGAACGGCGCGAGGAGACCGAGCAGCCACAGGCCCTTGCGCCGCTCGACACGGCGGGCGACGAAATAGGCGACCGGATACCCGATCACGAAGCAGAGCGCACAGGCGATCGCGACGTAGACAAGCGTTCGGAGCGCGATCCGACCGAGCGCGCCCGTGAACAGATCCGAGATCACCGAGCCGAACGGGCTCGGGTCCCAGCGCAGTGGGTTCCACTCCGGCACGGGCCGCAACACGATGGGGTCGATCCGCCCCATCGCCACCGCGAGCACGGCATAGAAGGGGACGACGAACAACAGGACCAGCCACAGCAGACCTGGGGCGGCGAACGCCTGCCAGATCCAGGAGCGAGCGCCAACGCGGTCCGACTCCGCCGACTGCACGTTCGACGGCACCGGCCGTCAGCCGCCGGCCTTGGCAACCGACCAGGCGTCGTTGAACCGCGCCTCCTGCTCGGCCGTCAGCTGAGTGGGTACCACGCCGCGATCCGTGTCGAAGTCCTCCGGCAACACCACCGCCGACTCGAGATACGGCACCACCCATTCATCCTCGACGAGGAGCGAGACGTCGAGCCCGTTCTGGGGCGGCTGATACCCATTCCAACCGAAGTTCTCAAGCGCGTTCGTCTCGTCGAGCATGAAATCGAGGAAGCGGTGTGCGAGGACCGGATGCTGGGCGCCTTTCAGAACGGTGAGCGTGTCGTTGGCGATCTGGGCCCTGGTCGTTCCAGGGGTCCGAGCAGGCCACAGATAGCGGGTGATCGATGGGTCGTCTCCTTCGGCCCAGTAGAACGGAGATGCCACAACGTCTCCCGACCAGGACAGGTGGAGCCCGAACCGTCCTTCGGGGATCCCCGAGTAGACGCCGTCGATCGAGTACCGGATGTTCATCAAGTCGACGAGCTCGGCCAGGTCCTGGCCGGCGGCCTCGATCTCTTCCGGCGTGGCGTTCTTGGGATCGGCGACGCCATTGCGCAGCATCACCATCGACAGGGTCTCGCGAAAGTCGTCGTAGAGACCGGTCACACCCGAATACGCGGGATTCCAGAAAACGTCCCAGGGGTTGTCGATGCCTTCGACGTCGGCCGAGTCCACCATGTCCGTCCGCCATGCGATGCCCGTCTGATACACGGTGTAGGGAACGGAGTACTGCGAGCCCTGGTCGTAGAACGGGTCGGCGAGCTGCGGCCACACATTGGCGATGTTCGGGATGTAGTCGTGGTTGAGCGGCTGGATGAGCTTGGCCGCCACCACCTTGGGGATCGACGCCGCCACAGGGAAGAAGACATCGAAGTTGACCTCCCCGGACAAGAGCTTCTGTAGCGCCTCCTCCTCGTTGAAGAAGGTGCTCAACTCGATGTCCACGCCGAGCGCTTCCTCGGCGGCGAGGACCGTGTCGGGGTTGATGTAGTCGGCCCAGTTGTAGATGCGGAGCGGACCGGGCTCGGGACTCAACCCCGATTCGATGGCGACATTGTCATCGAACAAAGGCTGGGTGACGGGGCTCGAAGGGGAACCGATGACCACTTCTCCGGCCGACTCACTCTCGCCGCCACCACACGCAGCGAGGATGGCGGACACGGATGAGAGGCTCACTCCTAGGGCGCTTGCCCTCCAGATGAACTCCCGCCGGGTATACAGGCGTCTGCCGGTTCTGGGATCCCAGTGATCACGGGGATGAAATGCCACGATCGTCTCCGCTCGCTCGTTGGACATTCGTTCAACGAGACCCTACCCCTTCGCCTTTTCGCGAGCCCTGAAAACGGCGGATCTTCACTTGCCGTTCACGAGTGCCCGGAAAGCCGTGTCAACACAGATCTCTCGCATCGTCTGGAGAGATACCGCATCGTCCCGCAACAGAACCTGGATCGCCAGTCCGTCGACGAGCGCGGTGAGCATGATCGAGAACCACTCCGGGTCCACGCCCGCGTCGAATTCACCGGATGCGATCCCGGATCGGACTATGCCGGCGATCATCGCCCGGAACTGCGCGTCGAGGTGACTCCGGGTACGGGCCAGACCGGGGTCGTGGCGGGACCGACTCCACATCTCCAGCCACAGGGTCCACTCGTTGTCGTCGTGGGCGATCCCGTCCTCAGGAGGACAACTCGCGTCGATGACCATGCGCAACCTGTCGGAGGCCCGCTCGACACCGACCGACGCCTCGGCGACCGCGTCGAAGAACTGCTGGTCCCGATGGGTCAGGGCCTCGACCAGGAGGGCGTCCTTGGAGGGGAAGTAGTACAGCACCAGGGCCGGGCTGATTCCGATCCGTTCGGCGACATCGGCGATACGCGCCTCACACACGCCTCGCTCGGCGATCACTGCTGCCGCTGCCTCCACG
Organism: uncultured bacterium; assembly: GCA_963792365.1. Classification (GTDB taxonomy): domain Bacteria; phylum Actinomycetota; class Acidimicrobiia; order Spongiisociales; family ZC4RG35; genus JAOUGY01. The sequence continues at coordinate 74,962 of CAWBVW010000002.1, read as the reverse complement.
ATCTGGAGGCGGCGCTCATCGCTGACACTGGGTCTGGCCACGAGGCTCTAGCGTACCGACGGCACCTCACCGGAGGTATTCTGAACCGCCGTTCAATCACCTGGAGGCGTGGGCGATGGGTGCACGGGTTGCCGGGGACGCCTCGAATCGTGGGCTCTCAGCACTGCTCGAGGCGCGCTCGGTTGCGATCGTAGGGGCCAGCGCCCGAAGGGGAACCGTCGGGAATCATCTGATCAGACAGCTGGTGGGCGGCGGGTTCGATGGTTCCATCCATCCGATCAATCGGCGGTACGCAGAGATCGAGGGGCTTCCGGTGGCCGCCCACATCTCGGACGTGGGAGCTGTCGACCTCGCCGTGGTGGCGGTCGCGAACGAATCCCTGGTCGAGGAGTTCGAGGCGGCAGTGGCCGTAGGAGCTCGTTCCCTGGCGGTGTTCGCATCCTGCCACGGCGTGACCGACAGGGGCGAGCCGATCATCGAGCGGCTCGAGGCCATCGCCCGCGACGCAGGCGTGCCGGTGTGCGGGGGCAACGGGATGGGATTTCTGAATCTCGAACACCGGCTCCGCATATGCGGGTTCCACCAGCCTTGGGACCTCGAACCCGGCGGTGTCACCTTCCTCACCCACTCAGGCTCACTGTTCTCGGCGATGCTCCACAATCGGCGGCACCTGCGGTTCAACCTGGTGGTATCGAGCGGCAACGAGCTCGCCACCACGATGGCGGCCTATCTGGATCACTCGGTCGGGCTGCCGTCGACTCGGGCCGTTGGGCTCTTCCTCGAAACCGTGCGGAACCCTCCGGCGTTGGCGGACGCCCTCGACCGCGCCGCCGCGGCAGACATCCCGGTGGTGGTGCTCAAGATCGGACGAACCGAGCGCGGACGGTCGGCGGTCGCAACACATTCCGCTGCTCTTGCGGGCGACCATGGAGCGTTCGAGGCGTTCGCCCGGGGCCACGGAGCCCACCTCGTGGACACCATGGAAGAACTCGCCGACACATTGGCGCTGTTCGCCGGCGGGCGACGCGCCACAACACAGGCGCTTGGCTCGGTTCACGACTCGGGCGGCGAACGCACGATGCTCATCGACATCGCCGAACGCGTCGGCGTGCCACTCGCGGCGATATCCGATCGGACCAAGACCAGACTGGCGAGCTTCCTCGATCCAGGGCTCGAGCCCGAGAACCCGGTCGACGCCTGGGGAACGGGACGCGAAGCCGCCGCGGTGGTCGCCTCTTCGGCTCTGGCGCTGGCCGACGACCCCGCAGTCGGCGCAATCCTGGCGAGCCTCGACCTCACCCAAGAGGACAACCCTGACGAGTCGTACGGTCCGACGCTCCTGACGATCGCCCGCCGAACGACCAAGGCAATGGCAGTGCTCGGCAACGTGCCGGACGCGATCGATCCCGGTGAGGCCCGCATGCTCGCCGACGCCGGCATCCCCGTGCTTCGGGGCCTCGAGACCGGCCTGAGGGCCGTTCGCCACCTCTTCGACCATCCTCTCGGGAGACCGGTGGGTCGACAGCCTCATCCGGCCGTGGCCAAATGGCTCTCCCGGCTCGGCCAATCCAGCCCTCTCGGCGAAGCAGAGTCGCTCGCCATGCTCGAGGACTTCGGCGTTCCGGTCGTGACAGCGGAATCCGTCGACACCGAGCGTGCCGCAGTAGCCACCGCGCACCGCATCGGTTTCCCGGTTGCGCTCAAGACCACGGCCCACCTTCACAAGACCGACTTCGGCGGCGTGCGTCTCGATCTCGCCAACGCCGAGGAGGTGCGGGCAGCCTATCGGTCGCTTTCACACCTTGGCCCGGCCGCTCTGGTGCAGCCGATGGCGCCGAACGGTGTGGAGGTGGCCTTTGGTGCGGTCAACGATCCGCAGTTTGGGCCGATCCTGATCGTGAGTGCCGGTGGAACCCTGATCGAGGTGCTGAACGACAAAACCACGGCTCTTCCAGAGCTCGACGAGGCGGGAGCGCTGGCGATGATCGAGCGGCTTCGGGTTCGGCACGTTCTCCGGGGCGTCAGGGGCAACCCCCCCGCCGATCTCGACTCACTCACGAACGCCCTCGTGGCGTTTGCGCACATGGTCGCGTCGCTCCGTGGGCACCTGGAGTCGGTGGATGTGAATCCGGTCGTCGTAGGCCCATCCGGCACAGTGGCGGTCGATGCGGTTGTCGTGCCGAGGTGAGCTCGAGCGTGTCAGGCCGCGGGCAGCTCGAGATCGAACACGCTGTGACCATCCTCGTAGCGGTAGGTGAGCGATCCGCCCATCCGTTCGGCCAGCATGCGTGCGATCGACAGGCCGAGGCCGATCGAGCCGGCCGCATCCCTCGATCCCTCCGAGCGTATGAAGGGCTCGAAGATCCGCTCTCGATCCTCGACCCGTACGCCATCGCCGTCGTCGCACACCAGCACATGAGAGGTCGTGCCGTCGGTCGCCGTGGCCACCTCGACGTTGGGCCCGCCGTATCGGCGAGCATTGACGACGAGGTTGCGAACCACCTGCCTGACCCGCGCCGGATCTCCCAAGGCGGATGCACCCGATGACCGAACCGCCCACAGTCGACGTTGCTCGTCGTCGAATCCCTCCAGGACGTGGGCCACCGCGACGTCCAGTTCCACCGGAATCGAATCGACCTTCAACGAGTCGGTGTCGCCCCTCGAGACCACCAAGAGGTCCTCGATCAGACCAAGAACGTCACCCGCCTGCCTTGCCACCACGTCGAGCATCTCCCTCCGCGTCGCCGCCTCGAGATCCTCACCGGAGGAACGGAGCAGCTCGACGTAGCCGATCACAACACTCAGCGGCATGCGGATCTCGTGTGAGACCATCGCCATCAAGCTGTCGCGCTGGCGAGTGGCCTCTTCGAGAGCCCGCCGCTTCTCCTCGAGCTCGTTGACGGTGCGCCTCAAGTCGAGCAATGCCATCACCTGAAGCGACAACGCCCGGAGCGAGCGTTCCTGCTCGGGTGTGAGGCTCCGGGGCTTGCGGTCGATCACGCACAGCGTTCCGAGGGCGTTCCCCGTGCGGGTGCGCAGCGGTGCCCCGGCGTAGAACCGGATGGAAGGGTCGTCGGTCACGAGCGGATTGTCGGCGAAACGGTCGTCGGCGGTCGCGTCTGGCACGACCATCATGGCGAGTGGGTCGTGGATGGCGTGAGCGCAAAACGCGAGGTCGCGGTGGGTCTCGGCGACCTCCAGGCCCACTCGGCTCTTGAACCACTGCCGGTCCTTGTCGACGATGCTGATGAGTGCGATCGGCGCATCGCAGATCTGGGATGCGAGATAGGTGATCGCGTCGAAGGCCTCTTCTGAAACGGAATCGAGGATGTCGTACTCGTGGAGCTCGGCCAGTCGTTCGGCCTCATCATCGGTTGGATCGGCGGCCCTCATCGGGGACATAGGGTACATCGGACCGATACGACCCGATTCGCCTCCGTCCGTTCAGGTGCGGGGCCCGATGATGACGAAGGTAACGTCATCATCGGCATCTCCAGCGAGCGAGATCAACGCCGAGGCCATCGCCTCGGGGTGCGGTCCGGTTGCATCCAGTGTCGTGGTCAAGAGGTCGAAGGTTCGTCGATCGTGCAGTCACGACGCTCCACCACCCCATCGGTGTAGATCACGAGCGCATCCTGCTCGCCGACTTCCACCGAGCATGCGCGCGGATAGTGACTTGTGAGACCGAGGGGCGGGCCTGCCTGCACGGGCACGAGGCGAGACCCAGTGGATGTGACGAGTGCCGGCGGCAGATGACCGGCGGATGACACTTCGACGCGGTGCGACTCTGGATCCACCTCCACGCACAACACCGTCGCACACAGCGCGGTGGCGTCGACGGTTGTGACCGACGAGAGCGACCGCAGAGCATCTTCGGGTCTGCGTCCATCGAGGAGCAGCATCCGCAACGAGTGCCGAAGCTGCGCCATGGTCGCCACCGCCTGCAGCCCCCGACCCACCACGTCGCCCATCACGTAGATGTGCGTGCCGCGAGGCGTGTCGATCACGTCGTACCAGTCGCCTCCGATACCCCCGACCCTTGCGGGCCGGTACCAAGCGGTTGCCGGGATGCCTTCCCTGTGGACCTTTGGTGATGGCGAGAGAGCCGCCTGCAGCTCCTCGGCCACGATCGGTTGCGTTCGAAGAGAATGCCACGCTCCACGGCAACACTCGTGTGCTGCGCGAGCGCGGCCATCAGTGCCCGTTCGTCATTGAACTCCCTCGACTTCTCATAGACGAAACCGATCGCTCCGTTCAGCCCGCCTGCAGTACCGAGCGGGATTGCCGCAAATGCGCCTTCGCTCACCCCGGACATCACCTCGACCAGATTCGGGTAGCGATCTGTCATCTCATCGACCGACGAACAGTGCACTGCATGGCCGGTGCCCATTGCCTCCGACAGCGGACCGGGCTGGGCGAGCAGACGGCTGAAGCCTGCAAGCTGTGCCGCCGAGTATCCCACTGAACCGACCAGGGTCGGCCCCGAGTCTGCCGCGATCACCACGGCCCCGCGATCTGCGCCGAGCGCCTTGATACCCATCCGAATGCCCAGATCGGCGACATCGGAGAGGTCGACGGCCCTCGACAGCTCGGCAATCACTTCGTAGAGCACACTCAATTCGAGCGATCGTCGCTCAGCGACTCGCCGCGAGCTCTCGGTCTCCTCGATCAGTCGGGCGTTGTCGAGGGCAAGACCGGCCCTGCGACCGAACTCCTCCGCAAAAGCCACCTCGCCCTGCAAATCGCCCCGGGGCTGGGACCACACGAGCGTCATGACCCCCAGCACCTGACCCCGTGCCTTCAGCGGGGACCGACATCGCTGCGGCCAGCCCGAGCGAACGAAGCAGATCGAGATGCCGCTCGTCGGCGACCGCCGCGATCAGCATCTCGTCGCTGATCTCGGGGACGATCACGGACTGACCGGTTGCCAGGACTTCGGCGGTCGGTCCTTCTGGATCGGGTGGTGGGGGGTACCCCGCCTCGAGCTGCGACGCCAGAACCATCTCCGGGTCGCGGTGAGCTACCTTCGCAGTGCGCAGCTTGCCGCCGTTCACGAGTTGGACCGAGCACCAGTCGACGAGGTGCCGAACAAGCAGATCGGCCACGTGGCCGAGTGTGAGCTGAACGTCGAGCGACGAGGCGAGGAGCTCTCCCGCTTCTGCAAGAAACGAGTTCTCGTCCGCCCTGCGCTTCGAATCCGTGATGTCCGAGAGCACGCCGACGATCCGCGCAGTTGCTCCGTCTTCGTCGGCTACCGCGTGCGCTCTCGCACGCAACCAGCGAGAGGTGCCGTCGGGCCACGCGCGAATATCGATCTCATAGTCCTGCTGGTGCTCGATTGCGGCCCGGACGGCAGCCGCCACCATGTCACGGTCATCGGGATGAACCAGAGCCAGGAACGCATCGTACGAGCGGGTTGGCACCCGCGTGCGCGAATGTACAGCCGTCCGGTATTCGGAGACCAACGAATCAGGTCCTGTGCGACGTCCCACCCCCATGTCGCGGTCCGCACTCGCCCGGCCCTCCAGTCTCGAGCCCCGGCATCTCGAGTGCTCCGGGCTGGTCGCCAGGACATTACCCCTCACAGACAGCGGTCGCGCCACCACGGAGACAGATGTCGGGCGTCCTCACACGCAGTCGGTGTGAGGACGCCCGAGCTGCATCGTCACCGATTCGCTCGACACGGTGCAACGACCGTTGGCGATCCTCCATCGTCGTACACGAACCAACTGCCGCCGTCTCCGTCGAGCCCGGTGGCGCATCCACGGACGATGACCACACCCTGGGCGTCTTCGGACACCCGGAAACCGATCGCCATGGGCTCCTCCGTGCTCCCGCCAGAGAGCGGTACGCCGTGGCCGGCTTCGACGTTGCGGACCACCGAGTTGGCAAATCTCACCTTCCTGGAGTCGGTCATCACGTGGAATCCGATCGCCGGACCCTCGGCGGCATGCAGATTGCGGGCATCGGCATTCGCCACCACGACATTCTCCGACCCGGCGAACGTGTAGGCACGGACGGTGGAGCCGCCGTAGCCGTAGAGATTGGCCAGCGGGTGCGAGAAGTCATGGAGATACTCGCCGCACATCGTCGACCCCTCGACGCCCAGGTTGACCAGCCCGTCGACGCTCGTCCGGTTGAGTCGAACGTTGATTGCGGCGTCCATCTTGTAGGCGATGACACCCTTGTTCACATGGAACATCGAGTCGCCGTTGCAGTACCAATCGGCGCCGATGTCGCCCAACGTCTCGGACCCGGGCTGGTTCTCCACCCAATCGATCACGGCAGCGGGAATGTTGAGCCGGGTGATGTCGAGATGCGCGCTTCCGAAGTCGCCGTTGGCCGATGCCTTGGCCACCAGCGCCTGAGCGTTCGCCACAGGGTTGCCGGTGTACTCTGCCACGGCGTCATCGGTGCTGGAGATGGTGATCGGCGCACCGGTGTCCGGGTGGAGATTCCGAAGCTGGAACACAGCTCCAACCGGATCGATCGCGGCCGTCCCGCCGGCGTCGAGCGCGATCACCTCGTTGATGAAGGCCTGCTGGTCGAACACCTTGACATTGGTGAACACGATGTCACGGGACGGGATCTTGGTCACGCCGTCAGGGACGTTCGGGAAGCCGTTGACCGCAACCCCGAGGTTGTTCACGACGAACGAGTACGAGTTGCCGTCGAGCAACCCGAGCGGGTTGTTGAAGACCGCGTATTCCTCGGGATGGGTGGCGGCGTCTATCTGGGGCCGCCCGCCGACCAGGTGTGGTGCCACAACCAGGTCGTGATGGGTGTCGTTGATCGACTGACGAAGTCTCTCCTGGACATCGGCGGCCGACAGCGGCACGCCACCCACCGTGAGAGTGGTGGTCGATCCCGTACGGACGAGATGGTCGACGTACGCCTGGATGAACCTCGCCGACGAGAACGTACCGAGCACCGGGACATCCTTGCGATTGCGTGCGGTGACATTCCGAACGTTCAGCCCGTCCACGCCGTTCAACGCGACTGCCGCCACCTCGTAACCGTCGAAGGTGACACCACTGACCGTGACGTTGCCGTTGGCGTTTCCATGGATGCCATGGTGCGAGCTACGGCCAATCGTCCCGTTCTTGATCGTCACGTTGTGTGCCGCAGCGAGCTCGGTGCCGAACGACGCCGGTCCCTGACCGGGGACGAACGGCTGGTCGGCCAGTTCGATCACAGCGAAGAACCGCTGCAGCAGCGCATGCTCCGCGCTCTGCTCGATTGTGTGGCCGGCGAGGTCGAGCACGACGTCGTCAGCCGTGATGACGATCGCCGCAAAGAAGCCGACTCCGTACGCCGCCGGGTCGTAGCGAGCGTCGAGCGGTCCACCGGGCGTGAAGTCGGCCACCCCGTCCGGAACGAACTGCGTGAAGAGAGGCATTCCGGCGTGATATGCGTCAACCGGATCGCCGAGTTCCATCGCCGCCGCCAGATCGGGCGGGATCGCACCGCTCCGGACTGCAGCCGTCAACGTTGCAGGCGAGTTCGGGTTGAAGCTGATGTCCTCCGCCAGGCGGTAGTTGCCTGGCTCGTCGATCACATAGGTCCCGTATGTGAAGTCGGATTGATGCAACAGGGTCACGCCCGTCGCAGCATCGGCGGCCGGTGCCGACCACCCGATCATCCCGAACAACACGACCAACACCACCAGCAGTGCGCCGGCTCTGCGTTGGTTCACACCACCCCTCCACACGTGAGCATTGCCCATGACCACTCCCATCCTTTTTCTCCCACGCTCCCGACACGACATCGGCGCCGCCCCACAGCGCAAAATGTCCTCTATGCGACATTAGTCGTTCGCTCACCACCTGGACAGGGGAGAATCCGCCAGAGATACGTCATCTCCCTCGATTTGGGTCGATCGACCCATACATCGAGGGAATAACCTCGGCACGAGCCAACAAGCCGGTGTTGGAGCGATGGCGGGACGCAGAGTGTCCTCAGCCCAATGCAGGCGCGGGTTCTCCGGTCTCGGCGTAGGACACCAGTGCCAGGAGGATCCGGGCCCAGGCCATGGCCACCGATCCCAGCTCGCCATCTTCGGTCGTCTCTGCCCACCCTCGATGGGCGAAAAGCACTGCGGTCTGTCGACCCTCGGTGATCGACCACTCGACGCGGGTTCCCGCCCACGAAGGCCAGGGTCCCGGGCATTCCCACTCGACGCGCCGCGGGCTTTCGAAGGCCGTGACGATCATGCTCAGGTCCGCCGGCGCCTCGGCGAACCCGAGCCGAAGCTCGCCCCCCATCCCCGGTTGGGCATCGACATCGGAGGTCCAGAAGCCCGCCAACCCTTCCGGGGTCGTGATGGCATCGAACACCTCGTTCGCCGTCGCCGTCGTCTCCACAGCAAGCACGATCTCACGTGACATGGCTCCTCATTTCAGTCGCTTCTTAAACGAGATTACCACATCATTTCATGATGTGCTTAAATGATGTGGATGGATCCTTCCGCTCTCTCTGCTGTGGCATCGGAGCGCCGGCGGCGCATCCTCCGTCTTCTGCACGACCGAGAGATGAGCGCCGGTGACCTCGCCAACCAGTTCGACGTCAGCTGGCCGGCGGTGTCACAGCACCTCGCCGTACTCAAAGGAGCCGGACTGATCAACGAACGGCGGGACGGCCGCAAACGGATCTACTCGACCGACTCGGCGACCCTCGGTCCACTCGAGGCCGTGCTGACACAGATGTGGAACGCCGATCTGGATCACCTTGCCGAACTCGCCGAGTCCGAAGAGAGAACCCCCGAATGATCGAGTTGGAGCGCCGCATCGAGGCCCCACCCGAAACGGTCTTTGCCTACTTCACCGACGAAGCCCGGTACACCAAATGGATGGGTGTCGACGCAACACTGGAGCCGCGTCCCGGAGGCACCTACCGGATCCGGGCGCCACACGGCCATTTCGCATCCGGCGAGTTCGAGATCGTGGATCCCCCGAACCGGGTGGTCTTCACGTGGGGATGGGAGGGCGACCCGGAGATCCCGCCCGGTTCCAGCAGGGTGGAGGTGACGTTCACCGCTCGCGACGGTGCGACGATCGTCCGCCTGGTGCACGACGGCCTGCCCGGCCCGGCGGCCCTCGATCTTCACATGGACGGTTGGTCTCGCTATCTCGATCGCCTTGGCGTGGCAGCATCCGGAGGGGATCCGGGACCGGATACGCCATGAGCATGCGACTCCACGCCACACGAGTGGTTTCCCGACCGCAGGAAGAGGTGGCCGAGTTCTTCTTTGACGCCTCCAACAACCCCAAGTGGCAGTCGGGCATGCGCCGGTGCGAATGGGAAACGCCTGGTCCCGTCGGCGACGGCTCGATCTACTTCCAAGAGGCTTCGGTCCTCGGCCGAACCATCTCCTCGAAGTTCGTCGTCACCGCCTACACACCGGGCATCTCGATGACCATCGAAACCATCGAGAGCACGTTCCCGATCACCGTCACGCGCACGGTGGAGCCCATCGACGAGTCTTCGTGCCGGGTGTCCGCTGAGATCTCCGGTGGTCCGGGCGGCATCATGAAAGCCCTCGCTCCCCTCACACGACTGTTGGCGCAACGCTCGGTCGACAACGACTACGACCGGTTGGTGGCCCACCTGGGCTGAAGTGGCACCATCACCTATTGACGATGGCCGGAGGTTCGAACGGCCTCGGTGCCGGCGGGTCGCTCGCCCGTTCGACCTCGACCATGCACGTGTGCGCCGTCGGACCTTGAGCCAGCCCCGACGTCCCCATGTCACGGGTGAGCACGTTGGGATTGCCGTGCAGGCAGGGAGATCCGGGCACTGCAGGATCCTCGGGGTCGAACCACGCCCCCGTTGGCAGTTCGATCACGCCGACCCTGATCGAGTCGGACAATCGCACGCCTGCGAAGCAAGCACCCCGATCGTTGAATATCCGCACGGTGTCGCCGTCGGCGATCCCCCTGGCAACAGCGTCGGCGGGGTTCATCCTGGCCTGCTCGCGCCCGTCGATCTTGCGATCGACACTGGTGGCACCGTGGTCGAGCTGACTGTGCAGCCTGGTGACAGGCTGATTGGAGGTGAGGTGAAGAGGATGATCGCCGCCCCCACCGAGCCATTCGCTCGGCTCGAACCAGGTGGGGTGACCCGGGCAATCGTCGAGTCCGAACCCGGCGATCTCCTCGGAGTACAACTCGATGCGTCCCGACGGCGTACCGACAGGATGTGCCTCGGGGTCGGCTCGGAACTCGTCGAACAACACCATGTGCGCTTCGCCCGGCGTGCCTTCCACATGCTGAACGAAGCCGATCTGCTCGAGCTCGTCGAGAGACGGATAGTCGGGGTGGGCATCCAGGAACTGACCCCACATGTGGCGAACCCACGCGTCGGCATCTCGCCCTTCCGTGAAAGCGCCGCCGTCTCCGAGACGGGCGGACAGCTCGGAGAACACCGAGTAATCGTCTCGCGCCTCCCCGAACGGCGGAACGACCTGCGGCATGAAGAACACGAAATCGTCGGTCGGAGCACCTCCGATGTCGACACGTTCGAGAGCGGTCGTGGTGGGGAAGACCACGTCGCAGCGTTTGGCCGTAGGCGTCCAGAACGGTTCGTTGACCACGATCGTGTCGGGTTTGCGCCAGGCGGCCAGCAGCCGATTCAGATCTTGATGGTGGTGATACGGGTTGCCGCCCGCCCAATACACGAGATGGATGTCGGGATAGGTGTACGTGCCGCCGTCGTATGTGAACGGCGTTCCTGGGCCGAGCAGCATGTCGGCGATTCTCGAAACGGGGATGAAGGAGTCGATCGGGTTGGGCGGCACCGGCAGGGCCGGGAGCGCGCGACGCTTGACGCCGTTTCCGATCGACCCGATGGCGCCGTATCCGAGCCCAAAGCCGCCACCCGGGAGCCCGATCTGACCCAGCGCCGCCGCCAACGCGATCGTCATCCAGTAGACCTGCTCCCCGTGCTGCGCACGTTGGAGTGACCATGAGGCCGTGACCATCGTTCGATGGGACGCCATGTCGTTCGCCAGCGACCGGATTCGTTGGGCGGGAACCTCGCTCAGGTCGGCCGCCCACTCGGCCGTCTTGGGCACTCCGTCGCCCTCTCCAAGCACGTATGCAAGCAACCGGTCCCATCCGACGGTGTACCGACCGAGGAAATCGGTGTCGGCAAGGCTCTCGGAGACGAGGGTGTGAAGGATCCCAAGCATGATTGCCACGTCGCTCCCAGGCCGGGCGGCAAGCCACTCGCCGGTCACGGTCTCCAACAGGTCGTCGCGAACGGGCGACACGTTCACGAAGCGGCACCCGTTGTCACGAGCGCGTTCGAGCCAGCTCCCGAGGGCATGCCGACCTTGACCGCCGTGCTGGGCCTGCGAGTTCTTGAGTGGTATCCCTCCGAACGCAACGACCAGCCTGGTGTTGTCCGCGATCACGGGCCACGAGGTGGAGTTGGCCTGCAGGGTCCACCAGGGCGTCCCCACCACATGGGGAACGATGGTCGAGGCTGCGGCCGTCGAGTAGGTGTCGACCTTCGTGGTGTGCCCGCCGATGCACGACATGAACCTGTGGATCTGACTCTGGGCGTGGTGGAACCGACCGGCACTCCCCCACCCGTACGAGCCACCGAATATCGACTGATTGCCGAAGGTCGAGCGCACCCGCTCGATCTCGGCGGCCACAAGATCGAGAGCCATGTCCCAGTCCACTTCGACGAACGGCTCCACCCCACGCAGGTGGTTGTTCGTGCCGGGTCCGGACTCGAGCCACGACCGGCGGATCGAAGGTCGAGCCACTCGGTTGCGCCCGATCGCCTCCAGCGACTGGCCGATCGGCGACGGATCGGGGTCCTTGGCGAACGGATGCACACTCGTGATGTTCGACCCATCGGTCTCCACTTCGAACGCACCGAAGTGGGTGACCGTCAGCCTCCGCTCCGACATGTCGCTCGCTCCTGAAGGGGGAACTGGGAACCTACCAGTCCCGACATGCGTTCGTCACGGTTCGGCTTCAAAGGTCCCCGACGAGGTCCGAGGGGTCGGCCGTCGGCACGAGGATCTCGGCGCCGGTGTCGAGCCGATCGTCGATCACAGGGATCTCGACCGTTCTCACCTCGTCCTCCCTCAGCTGCCACACCAACTTGGCCGCATCGCGCAGCGAAAGCTCGTCGTCGACGGTCACGTACGGCGCCAGTTCGCTCGCAAGGTCCAGCAGGTCGTCCAACCCCACGTCCTCACCAACTCTCCGGAGCATGTCGACCAGGAGTCGGCGTTCGCGCTCCATCCGAGCGAGATCGGACACTGCGGGAACCGGCTCCCAACGGCCTTCGACGCGGCGCTGGGTGTGTCTCGACCGGATCAATGCGACCGTGGTTTCGCCGTCGGCCATGTGGCAACCGGGTTCGAGCTCCAAGCCCGACTTCGGATCCCTCAGGGCGTAGTCGGTGCATATGCGATACCCACCGATCGCATCGATCGTACGTTGGAAACCGACCATGTCGATCGCAACCGCGTGATCAATCTCAACATCGAGCAACCGCTCGACCTCCGTGCCCGGTCGTCGAGCGACACGCGCCGGATCTGTCCCCAACGAGGCGCCGAGTCCGGTCGCCGGTATGACGTACATGAAGCCGAGCCAAGCCAATGTGGCACCCATGAGAATGGCAATGATGGAGGCCGAGAGGCTGCGGCGCATCGAGACCCTTCGAGGTCGGGGGATCGATATCTACCCGCCCCACGCCATCGCACACGCCGAGGTTCAAAGTGGGAGGCGCTGTGAGATGAACATGTGCCAGCAGAAGATGCCTGCCATGGCGACCGTCATGCCGATCGACAAAGCCAGCGCCGATCGATGGTGACGCCAAGCCCAGATGAGCTCGGCGACGATCATGCCCACCCCCATCTTGACGACGCCGGCCCACACGGGATGGATGTCGAACAGCGCCTTCATGGCGGGGTTCGCCTCGCGAGCCCCCAGCGAGAGACTCCGGAGCGTCAAGACGAGATCGGCGAGGTTGAGAGCGGTGAAGACCACAAGCGTCAGCAGAATGGTTCGGGGGTTCTCGCGGTAGGCGTGGAGCATGCGGACGTACCGGTCACCGGGTCGGTTCGAGGTCGGCACGCGGCGGTCGAAGCCACTCCTTCGCTCCACCCTCACCGGCCGTCGCCGCTCCCGTCGCTCGTTGCTTCGACGTTCCCCCGAAACCTCGACCGCCATGACCACTCCCCGTAGTGCCTGGCCTTGATCGTACCCAGTGCGAGCAGAAACGTCGGGAGGCCGAACCAGGGTCAGCCACGGCCACCGACGGAGGCTCGACGACCGAGGGATGCCCGTCCGATGTACGATCCAAACCTCCGATGAACACGCCGCATGGAGTCTCGAATGGTGGGAGCGATCGATCGAGTCCGGCGGTTGTCGGGACGAGAAACGAGGACGCCACCATCAACCTCTCGTCGCTCGTCTGTTGCGTGATGCCGGATGGCACCCTGGTCTTCCAGTCGTTCGAGAGTTCCCGGACGGTCGTCAACCTCCGTCGGGATCCCTATTGCTGGGTCCTGCTGAGCGGGGGGCGAGCAGAACAGACGTCAATCGGTATCGACTTCGGATCGCACCTGATCGGCAGTGGTCCGATCGAGGCGACCGCACCAGTGTCTCGTGTGCGCACGGCACGGACCACGGATGCCATCGGCGAGTTCATGGCCTCACCGGCGGAACGGGTCACCATCCGTTTCCGACCCGAGCCGTGCTGAACCAACCGACTCCATCCCTTCCGTGATGCGGATTCGATCGCGCCTTCAGGCCACGCCGCGCGAACGAAGATCTTCGATCTCGTTCTGACTCAACCCCGCCATCTCCCTCAGCACCTCGTCGGTGTGCTCGCCGAGCATGGGAGGGTGACGCCTGATCGAAGATGGCGTTCCGTCGAATCGAATGGGCAGACCGAGCATCCGGATCAGACCTTGGACCGGGTGGTCGACCTCGGTGACCATCCCCCTACCCGCCGTCTGGGCCGACGACAGTGCCTCCGCCACAGTGTTGATCGGACCGGACGGGATACCCGCCTCATCGAGAAGTCCGATCCACCGGGCGCGAGACCGAGTCACCATGACCTCCTGGATCAGTCCGTCGACCAGATCCCGATGCTCCACCCGGTCACGGTTTCGTGAGAATCGTTCGTCGTCGGCCCACTCAGGGTGACCGAGCACCCCGGCAAACGCCGCAAACTGTGCATCGTTGCCGACCGACACTGCGATCTCTCCATCGGCCGTATCGAAGGTCCGGTACGGAACGATGTTCGGGTGACCGTTCCCGAATCGACTTGGGACGGCGCCCGACGCCAGGTGGTTGGCGGCAACGTTGGCCAACATCAGCAGGCCGGTGTCGTGAAGCGTGACCTCGGTGCGCTGTCCCAGTCCGGTGACGGCCCTCGACGTGATCCCGGCCAGGACCGACATCGCCGCCAGCATGCCGGTGCAGATGTCGACGATCGCCACGCCCAGCTTCATCGATGCACCCTCCGGCTCGCCTGTGATGGACATGAGTCCGGTCTCGGCCTGCAAGATGAAGTCGTAGCCGGGCATCCCGGCCTTGGGACCGGTCGAGCCATAGCCACTGATGGTGCATCTCACAGCCCGCGGGGCGTGCTCATCGAACCAGGCTTCGTCGAACCCCCAACGTTCCAACGTCCCGATCTTGTAGTTGTCCAAGACGATGTCGGCCTGCTGGAGGAGCCGGCCCAGGATTCGACGGCCCTCGTCTGAGCCGAGGTCGAGCGTGCAGCTTCGCTTGTTCCGATTCACGCCGAGGTAATAGGCGGACTCGGTGCCTATGAACGGTGGGCCCCAACCCCGCGTGTCGTCGCCCGTCCCCGGTCGTTCCACCTTGATCACGTCCGCCCCCATGTCGCCGAGCAACATGGCCGCGAGCGGGCCGGCGAGCACCCTGGTCAGGTCCAACACCACCAGGCCATCGAGTGCACCCACGTCAGTGGGCTTCCGGCGAGATCATGCGCGGGCGTCGCGCGACTTCTCGGACTGGTTGAGGCCCGCATCGAAAGCGTCCTTGTACCGGTCGAGCTCAGCCTTGTTGCGATCTCTGAATTGCTGGAAGTCGGGCTTGCGCTTCTCGAGGAAGGCGTTCATGCCCTCCAACGACTCCTCGGTCCCCCAGATGTTGGCCAGTAGTTCCATGCCGTGCTGCCACGATGGATAGAGGGCATCGGAGTCGAAGTTGAGCGACACCTTGGTGGCGCGGATCGTCGCGCTTGAATATCCGACGATCTGGCGACAGACCTCTTCCACCTTCGACCGCAGTTGGTCGGCCGGCACCGAGATGTTGGCGAGACCGATCTCGGCCGCTTCCTTCCCCGAGTAGGTCTTGCAGAGGAAGATCATCTCCTTGGCTCGTCGCTCGCCGATGAGTTTGGAGATGTACTGCGTCGCCCCCACCGTCGGACATGCGCCGACCCGAGCACCGGTTTGACCGAAGGTCGAGTCGTCGGCGGCGACGACCAGGTCGCACCACAGCATCAGCTCGTGCCCGCCGCCGACACACGGCCCTTCGACCATGGCGATCACCGGGATAGGGAGATTGCGGATCGTCATGGCGACCTTGAGCATGCGGTCGTTCCACATGTACGAGTTGGCCTTGTTCAGCTTCATCATGGCGTGGAAATCGCCACCGGCCGAGAACGCACCCCCGGCACCCGACACGACCGCACAGGCTATGGATGGATCCTCACGGGTGCGATTGAACGCATCCGCCAGCTCATCCAGCGTCTGCTCCCGAAAAGCGTTCTTGACCTCCGGCCGATCGATGGTGATCCAGGCGACGCTGTCCGCCACTTCGTAGATGATCTCTCCGTACGTTGCCGACACCAGAAGCACCTCCGCTCGTCACGACTCCGGGCGATCATATATGGTGCACGATCCTCTCATCCCGAGAACCTCAGGTCAGTTCTTCCCCGCCGATTGGCTCCTCATCGCCTCGTCGCGGAAACACGGCTGTGAATATGGCGCCGGTGGATGGTCCGTTCGAGGCCGTGACCGAGCCTCCGTGGGCCTCCACCAAGTCTCGAACGATGGTCAGCCCGAGCCCCGAGCCGGTCGAGTCGGCCGACTTCTCGTAGCGGTCGAACAACGATTGGAGCCGTTGGGGGTCGATGCCGCGTCCGGTGTCGCGAACGGACAGCACGATCGAGTCGGGCTCGCGGCCGATGTCTACCGTCATGAGTCCCCCCTGGGGCATGGCCCGGAGCGCGTTCGTCACCAGATTCATCACGATCTGCCGCATCCGAACCGGGTCTCCGTTCATGGGCGCCGGCCCTCCATCGTTCCACTCGATCGTCACGCCCTGGTCCTGGGCGGTCGCCTCGAACATCCGAAGGCTCTCGCCCACCACCTCAGAGAGGTCCATGTCCTCTCGCTGCAGTTCCAATCGTCGGGCTTCGGCGAGCGAGAGAGTGCGCAAGTCTTCCACCAGACGTTCGACGGTGGTCACGTCGGCGAGCAACGATGCGAGCCGTTCGGGGTCGGGTGGTCGCACCCCGTCGACGAGAGCTTCGACCTCGCCCCGCAGAACGGTGAGCGGGGTCTTGAGCTCGTGGCCGACGTCGGCCAAGAACCGCTGGCGGCGCGCCTCCTCGGCGTCCAAACGCTCGGCCATCTGGTTGAACGACACGGCAACGCCCCGAAGAGGTCCCCGAGCCGGCGGGTCGACTCGCACACCGTCCTCGCCGGAACCGAGTCGCGCCGTGGCGTCGATCAGATCACCTACCGGACGCCACGCGCGGCCCATGGTGCGTCTGGCGGCGACAGCCATCGTGATCACGACCACAAGCAGCAGCCAGCTCCACGGTCCGGCGTTGGAGACCACCGAGAAGACCAGCCCTGCGATCGTTCCCACGACCATCGCCACGATGACAAATGCCAGCAGCAGACCAAACAGCCGCCGGCGTATGAACCGGCCGGGTGGGCCGTGGTGCCACCCGTGTGGTCCCCAATCGGGAGGTCGGTGAGGACCCGACGACGGCCTACCCATCGGACACCCGGTATCCGACCCCATAGACGGTTTCGACGATCGCGGGCCGACGGGGATCCGACTCGATCTTCCTGCGGAGGTTCTTGACGTGGGAATCGATCGTGCGTTCATACGTGGTGTCCTCCTCGCCGAGGAGTGCGGCGCTCAGCTGACCTCGGGTGAACACCCGGCCGGGGCTCCGGGCCATCACGACGAGCAGGTCGAACTCCGTCGCCGTCAGCTCGGGACTGCGGTCGGCGACCGTCACGTGCCGTCGGGACACATCGATTTCGAGGGCACCCGCCCGCACGATCTCCCCCATCCCCGACGCAGAACTGCGTCGCAGCACGGCTCGGACCCTCGCAACCAGTTCTCCTGGTGAGAACGGCTTCGTCACGTAGTCGTCGGCGCCCAGTTCCAGCCCCACGATCTTGTCGCTCTCTTCGGAACGGGCGGTGAGCATCACGATGGGAGCCGCGGACGTTTGTCGAAGCCGGCGGGCGAGGTCGAGACCATTCATGCCAGGGAGACCCAGGTCGAGGATGACGAGATCGGGGGGTTGGCGGCGGAACGACGACAGCGCCGCCGGCCCATCGTGGGCGATCGACACCTCGAAGCCCGCTTGCTCCAGGTAGTCCCGAACGAGACGGGCGATCTTCAGCTCGTCTTCGACGACGAGGACCTTCTGCATCCGAGGATTGTCCCAGAGTCGGGGGCGGGAGCCTGCCGGATCCTGCCCCCGACCGGTTGGTCACTCGGATGCCGGCTCGACGTCGGGCTCGGCGTGTGCCCGATCGTGCCACTCGGCGAGATGATCCTCCATCCTCGAACGGAACTCCTCCCGCCTGTCCCCGTGAGGGCCGTGCTCGCCATGCATCCACGGTCCGCGCCCATGACGCATGAAGCCACGGAAGAAGAACAGCCGGGCAAAGAGCCCGAACAACAACAGTGCAAACAGAGCTTTCAACATGATTCCTATCACTCCAAATCCATAGAGGCCCGGGTAGTAGTACCCACGGCCGACCACGAGTTCCGCCCCGTCGGCGGCCACCCCTTGGGCGTAGCCGGCCTGGAACAGGCTGGTGCCAATCCCACCGGCGACGGCGAGTCCCAGCACGATCAGGACGACGATCCCGATGGTGCGTATCCGCATGCGTTTCCTTTCGTTCGGTGTCACCGGCATCTTGCGAAACGAATGTGGAGAACCTGTGGACGCCTTGTGCAGACGACACTCTCGACACGGATCGAGAACTTGGCCCCTGGCCGACAGCCCTCGCCGCTGGCACCGTGGGTTTGGTGCCTCGACCGAAGGAGGAGCCATGCAGATCGTTCGCCCGGTGGGTTCAGGCGAACGCCCGTCGCACCTCGATGCCATCGCGTTCGGCCCGATTCCCTCACGACGCCTCGGACGGAGTCTCGGGATCAACAACATCCCGCCCAAGGTGTGTTCGTACTCGTGCCTCTACTGCCAGGTCGGACCGACCACCGATCGACCGATGGAACCTCGAGAGTTCTACAGCCCGCGGCAGATCGTCGAGTCCGTGACGGATCACCTGAACAAGGTCCAAGCACGAGGCGAGTTCGTCGACTTCCTGACCTTCGCCCCCGACGGTGAGCCGACCCTCGACGCCCGGCTCGGAGAGGCGATCCGCCTCCTCGGCCCACTGGGTGTTCCTATTGCGGTCTTCACCAACGCCTCGCTGCTCTGGCGAGACGACGTCCGGGAGGCGCTGTCCGAGGCGGAATGGGTGTCGGTGAAGGTCGACGCCGCCACCGAGTCCATCTGGCGACGTGTGAACCGACCGCATCCTGATCTCGACCTGGGCGCGGTGCAGGCGGGAATCCGGCGATTCGCATTCGAATTCGACGGCACGCTGGTGTCGGAGACCATGCTGGTCGACGGGATCAACGACACCCCGGCGTCGGTCTCCGCCGTGGGCGGCTTCCTCGCCGACATCCAACCCTCGATCGCCTACCTGGCGATTCCGACCCGCCCCACGCCGTATCCCGAGATCACGGCCCCGGACGAGCAGACGGTGACGGCCGCCTACGAGGTGCTCAAACGGTACGTCCCGCACGTCGAGTGCCTCATCGGCTACGAAGGTGACGCCTTCGCCTCCACGGGGGACGCCGCCGCAGACCTGCTCGCCATCACCGCCGTCCAGCCCATGCGAGCGTCGGCGGTCCAGAAGCTCCTGGAACGTGACGGCGCCTCGTGGGACGTGGTGGAAGGCCTAGTCGCCCGCGGGGACCTCGCCGAGGTGATCTATCGGGGCCATCGGCACTACGTGAGACGTTGGCGCCGGTAGCGTTCCCGGTGTGACGTCGAGCATGAGAGCGGCGGTCTTCCACGACCGCAACGACATCCGGATCAAGGATCTACCGGTGCCGGAGCCCCGACCCGGCGAGGCGCTGGTGAGGGTCGGGGCCGTTGGGATCTGTGGCACCGATGCACATGAGTACAGCCACGGTCCGTTCATGTTCCCGATCCACGACCGCCACCCTGTCACCGGCCATGTCGGCCCGATGGTCCCGGGTCACGAACTGGCAGGCACCATCGAGATGCTGGGGCCGGATGTCGACGACTTCGCGCTCGGGGACCTGGTGGTTTCTGGTGCGGGCATCTCGTGCGGCGACTGCCTCTGGTGCATTCGAGGACGAACGAACCTGTGCGCCCGCTATGCCTCGGTGGGTCTTCAGCGCAACGGCGGGCTCGCAGAGTTCTGCACGGTCCCGGTGTCCACCCTGGTGATCGCCGACCCCTACGGTCTGACACCCGACGCTGCGGCGTTGGGTCAGCCAATGGCTATCGCAGTCCATGCCATGCGCCGGGGCCGTCTCGAACCTGGCCAGACCGCGGTGATCATCGGTGTCGGTGGTATCGGTGCCTTCCTCACCTACGCAGCCGTCGAGGTCGGTGCAACCGTGATCTCGTCGGACCTCGACCCCGATCGCCTCGCGATCGCCACGAGGTTGGGCGCTACGCATTCGATCGATCCCCGGGCCGGGTCGGTGATGCAGGTACTGGACGACGTTGCGATGTTTCCGGACGTGGTCTACGAGGTGACGGGCACTGCGGCCGGTATCAAAGCCGCCTTCGAGGCTGCACAACGAGGCAGCCGAATCGTCGCGGTCGGCCTGCACGGCGAGCACCGCAATCTCGACGTGCGCGATTTGTCGCTCCGTGAGGTCGAACTCATCGGGACCAACGCCCACGTCTGCGCTGACGACCTCCCGGAAGCGTTGCGCCTCCTCGCATCCCGGAGGGACCCCTGGTCGGACATCGCCCCGGTTGCACTGTCGCTGGATCGGCTGGTGAGAGACGGGCTGGAGCCGTTGGCGGATGGGCGAACAGCCCACATCAAGACACTCGTGGATCCCTGGGCCACTGCCATGCGGCCGACTCACATGCCTCCCGGCCACTGAGATCGGCCCGTCATTCCGAGTGCGCGGCCGGCCTCGGAATCGACAGGGTCACGACCAGTCCGCTCGGCTCGGCGTTCATCGCCGAGAGCGACCCACCATGCAGCTCGGCGACCCGGCGGGCGATCGCCAACCCGAGACCAAGTCCATCGGAGGTGCGTCGCTGATCGGATCGGAAGTAGCGGTCGAAGATCCGGTCGAGTTCCTCCGGCGGGACACCGGGGCCCCGATCGGCCACCACCAACGTCGCGTCCGACTCGGCGGTGGAGACGGTGACGGTGATGGGACCGGCTCCACCGCCATGACGAATGGCGTTGTCGAGAAGGTTGCCCACCACCGAATGGAGCCGTCTCGCATCACCCTCAACCGTGAGCGCCGGAGGCGCAACGAGGTCGATCTGCGGCGGCGGAGTGCGGAGCGCGGCCTCGGCAACGGCCGTGCGGGCCACCTCGACGAGATCGATCTCGACCGCGTCGAACGATGCCACGCCGCCTTCGAGGCGGGACAGATCGAGCAGCTCGCCGACCAGGCGGCCCAGCCGGTCGGTCTGCTTCAGCATGACTTCGAGAGTGTGCCGCTCATCGTCGACGATGTCGTCGAGCAGGTTTTCCAGATTTCCGTGCAGCACGGCGATCGGAGTGCGGAGCTCGTGTCCGACATTGGCGATCAGATCGTCGCGCTGGCGCTCCAGATCGGCGAGGCTGGCCGCCATCGTGTTGAAGGCTTCTGCGAGTTGGCCGACCTCGTCGGACGACTCGACTTCGACCCGCTGCGAGTAGTCGCCGGCGGCCATGGCCTGCGTGGCTGCGGTCATCTCGCGCAGCGGCGCCGTGATGCCACGGGCCAATATCTGGACCAATGCCACCGAGAGCACAAGAGCCGCCGCGACGGTCCACAGCGGCCGGACCCCGAAAGCGCGACCCGCTGACACTGCTGCGGCGGTGACTGAGATGGCCACCGCCAGCACCACCGTGAACTTCACCTTGAGCGAGCTGATCCGAGCGAGCGGGCGGAGGCGCCGGAACGGAAGCAGACGATCCAGCCACCGAAACACAGGCTCGAGGAGCCTGTCGATGCGGGACGGCCGGTACTCGAACCAGTTCGGCGTCCGGCCCATCAGGTGCCGCTCGCGTCGATACCGAGGGCGTAGCCGACCGAGTGCACGGTCCGGACGACCCGGTCGCCGAGCTTCCGGCGGACAGCTCTGACGTGGCTGTCGACGGTTCGATGCCCAGCAGAGTCCCGGTAGCCCCACACCTTGTAGAGCAGCTGTTCACGGGTCAGCACCGCTCCCCTGGCCTCGGCGAGCACCCACAGCAGGTCGAACTCGAGTGCCGTGAGATGAACCTCGGAGCCCGAGCGTTCGACGATGCGTCGTGCCTTGTCGACCATGATGTCTTCCATCGTCAGCCGGACGGCACCGGGGTTCGGTTCGGCTGAGCGCCTGAGCACCGCCCGGATCCTCGCCACCAGCTCACGCGGGCTGAAGGGCTTCGTGATGTAGTCGTCGGCCCCGACGCCCAGACCGATCAGCATGTCCGCCTCGTCGTCTCTCGCAGTGAGCATGACCACCGGCACACGTCGAGCCTGCTGGAGACGCCGGCACACTTCGATACCGTCGAGCCCTGGCAGCATCAGATCGAGGACGACCAGGTCCGGTTGCAGCGATCGGGCGCGTTCCACACCGCTGATGCCGTCGCCACACGTCTCGGTGGAGAATCCTTCGCTCCGGAGGCGCTCGGCGACCAACGCGGCGATCTCGGCCTCGTCTTCGATGATCAGGATCGTTTCCGCCATTGCCTCACGTCAGTTGGCGATTCGGGATCGTAGACGCACGTCGTCCGAGATCCAGGGCCGACTTGTAGAGGTCCAGATCACCGCTGCACGGTCACCGGGATGAGCCCGCGTCGTCCGGACCCGACCGAGTCTGCTTCCTCGGCTGAGCGTGGAGCGGAGTGGGCACCGAATCCGGACAGCACCGCCTCCAACAGCGGCAAGGCGCGGTTGACCTGACGAGCCGAGATCACCCGGTCCCACAGCCACTCGAACTTCTTCCAACCGCCCGCATACGCGAGATGACGGAGGGCATCGCGACCGGCCTTGCCTCGAGCGCCTTTGAGGATCGAGCCCCACCTGTAGAAGTCGCGATACGCCTGCACATACCCGTCGACGAGTTGGTCGGGCGACATCCCCATGGGGCGGTACACCACCTCGCGGGTCGTGTACCGGTCCCAATCATGGTGGAGAATCCGGCCCTCCCGCTGCATCCGTTCGAAGAGCTTGGTTCCGGGATACGGCGTGAGGATGTGGAAGGTCGCCGTCTCCATACCCACCGACGTCGCCCACTCCACGGTGCGGTCGAACACGTCGGGCCCGTCGTGGTCGAGCCCGAACACGAACGAGCCGTTGACCATGATCCCGAAGTCATGGATGCGCCGGACTGCGGCGTCGTAGTCCCGTGCGAGGTTCTGTCGCTTGTCGTGACTCATCAGGTTGCCGGCGCTCAGGCTCTCGAACCCGACGAACACACTGCGCATGCCTGCCTCGGCCGCACGTTCCAGCAGTCCGGGTCGCATCAATGCGTCCACCGTCGACGCCGCCTGCCACAGCCGGCCCATTCCCCGCATTCCGGAGAACAGCTCGCGGGCGAACGACGGCTTGCCGAGCAGGTGGTCGTCGAGGAAGTAGACGTGGCGGCCGGGGAGGCGATCGAGCTCCGCCAGGGCGTCATCGACCGCCTGCGTGTAGAAGCCCTTACCGCCTTCGAAGAAGGCGTCTTTGTAGCAGAAGTCGCAATGGTGAGGACACCCTCGCGACACGACGATCGAATTGGGACACAGATAGAGATCCCGCTTGATGAGATCGCGCCGGATGGGCGGCAGGCCGTCCAGCGTGCGCACGCACGACGAGTACGTGGACCTGGGCGATCCGGCCCGGAAGTCGCGCAGGAACGCCGGCCAAGTGTCCTCGCCCGGACCCAGGAAGATCGAGTCGGCGTGCTGCGCCGCTTCGGCCGGAAGCGAGGTCACATGCAGTCCGCCCATCGCCACGTACACCCCGCGCCGCCGGTACTGGTCCGCGATCTCGTAGGAACGTCGGGCGGACGTCACATACACCTGGATGACGACGAGATCCGGTTTTTCGTTGAGGTCGAGGACCTCGACATGCTCGTCCTGGATGTCGACCTCGTCGGTGGGGTCCAGGTAGCCGGCAAGCGTCGCCAGCCCCAGCGGAGGAAACAACGAATACTTGATCGGCCTCC
This sequence comes from uncultured bacterium, assembly GCA_963792365.1. Taxonomy (GTDB): domain Bacteria; phylum Actinomycetota; class Acidimicrobiia; order Spongiisociales; family ZC4RG35; genus JAOUGY01. The sequence goes on along the minus strand of CAWBVW010000002.1, from coordinate 51,283 downwards.
ACCCGGGCGCCACCGCCTCGATCAGCGCCGGCAAGATCATCTTCACCTTCACATCCCCACCTCTTTCCTGGCTCCACGCCAAGGTACGGACGGGATGTGGGGTGGTGGTCGGACGGATGTGAAGAACCCGTGCAGATCCCTGGGCTCATGGCAGCGGTGTGGAGAGCTGCTCGCCGACCCGCTGGGCGAGGTGTCCGGAACCAGCCTGCCCGACCACGATCGGCCACATACCGGAAAGGTCCGGAGCACCCCTCCCGTATGTTGGGGACAGCGGACGGAGGCCGAGCCCGTCGCCTGACCGTCGGCTCGCCGATCATCGAATGCAGCCGGCGCAGGTCACCCTCGATCCGGGGCGGCGGTGTCCGGAGCTCAGACTCGGACGTGCCAAACCGAGCTCACCGATCAGGCCTCAGCCCGCGATCACCAGGTTGCGTCTCCGCGGATGACCACATCCGAACCACCGTCGACGAACACGACCTGGCCACACAGATGCGTGTTCTCCTCGCTCACCAACCATGCGAGCAATCGGGCAACGACTTCCGGCTGGGCGATTCCATTGAGTGGCATCGGCACCATCTCGAGGATCTGCTGACGAGCCTCCTCGGTCGACAGCATGTCGGCCGTCATAGGTGTGGCGATCACACCGGGCGCCACGGCATTCAAGGGAATCCCGGCGCCTGCCCAGTCGGCGGTGGCCGCGTTTCGGCGCACCCATTGCGCGAACGCCTTCTTCGTGGACGAGTAGATGGACTGATCACCCTCGGTGCCCTCGAGCGCAGATGCTCGTTTCATCGCCGCCTCCTCGTCCCACGACGTCATGGCGGATACGAGTTCATCGTCCACCTGCATGAGCGAGGCCATGGACGACACCCCGGCGGCACGAGGAGCGCTGGAGGTGGCCAGGAGCCGGCGCAGTCCCGTGAGGGTCGAGACCATCCCGAAGTAGTTGACCGCGACAGTCGCCGCGACAGGCTGGGCCAAGCCGGCGATTGCCAGTACTGCGTCGAGCGTCCCACCGGACAGTCGCGCAGACTGGTCGACAAGTGCCTGTCTTCCCTCTGTCGTCGTCAGGTCGACGGTGATGTCGGCGTCGTGGAGATCCACCCCGATCACGGTGTATCCCCGCTGGGACAGCAACTCCGCTGTCGCCTTGCCGATTCCGGAAGCCGATCCTGTGACCAGGGCTGTTCGTCCCATGTAACTCCTCACGTTCTCACGCCGGCCGCCTCATCTCCGAACATAGCCGGAGCGGATTCCTCGGTGCTGCCGGAACGACCCCCACTCGCCCCTGGCAGGCACTCGCGTGAGGGATCACGACCGGCCGCCAAGGGGCGGGATGCTCTATCGTCGCACCATGAGCTCCGATCACCCCCACATGGAAGACTTCGAGGGTCACGTCGAGGCGGTCGCATCCGATCTCGAGTACTTCCGCCGCAAGCGAGTCGAGCCGCGTGTGCTGTTCTCGTTGCGCCGTGGGATCATCGGATTCACGGACCTGCTGGCTGCGCATCAGGCGACCGGCGGACCACATCTCGTTGAACCGGAAGACGATCTCGAAGCCCGCATTCGGGCCCTCGAGGACGCTCTCGACGCCATGATCCTCGGGATTGCGTCTGTGACCACGAAGCTCGCCTCGACATCGATCGCGATCGACGACACCCGACGCGAACGCGGCGACTACGACGAGTTCTTCCGGCTGGCAACACGAACATACGAGGGCGATCTCCTCGCTCGAATCACGGCGCTCGAAGGAGCGCTCGCCGAGACCAACCACCTGGTGAACGTGTACACCCGTGCGCTCATCGAACGAGGCGAGATCACCGAGGCCCAACTCGAGACGCAGCGATCGATCCTCTCCGAGCGCGGCTACCGCAACGGTGCGCGGATCGTTGCCAGGGCGTGGGTCGACCCCGAGTTCAAACGACGACTGCTCGAAACAGGCCGGGAGGCGGTCCGCGAGCTGGACATTCCCCCGGGACGCCTCGGCAAGCTCGGCGTGGCGGAGGCCACCGACGACTCACACCACGTGGTGGTGTGCACGCTCTGCTCGTGCTACCCGCATGATCTACTGGGGAATCCGCCGTGGTGGTACCGCACCGACGAGTACAAGCAGCGGATCGTCGCCGACCCGCGAACGACCCTCCACGACATGTTTGAACTCGACATCTCCCCGGACCGCAAAGTGGTCGTTCACGACTCGACCTCGGACGTGAGGTGGATGGTGCTCCCACGGCGCCCCGCCGGCACCGAGGGCATGTCGGAGGAGGACCTGGCCGATCTGGTGACGGCCGAGAGCCTGGTCGGCAGCGCAGAGATACCTGCCCCTGGCTCATGACGAGTTCCGGTGAAGAGCGATTCTCGGTTGGCGACCGAGTTCGGGTGGTCCGCAACGTCCCGACCGGCAACCCTCGCACTCCCCGCTATGTCCGCGGACACTCGGGAGTCGTCACGGCTCGTCACGGAGTAATCGTGAATCCCCTCGACCACCACCAGCCCTATCCGCCGCTCTACACGGTGGAGTTCACGATCGAGGACCTCTTTGGACTGGAAGGCGAAGATCTGGTGACGGCGGACCTCCACGACGAGTGGCTGGAGCCAGCCGAAGCGGATCGGTGATCCGATTCGTGATCTCGTCCGGCCGGTCGCTGGAGCGTTCAGTGCCGGGATCGGACCTCATCGAGATCCACTACCCGCCCTAACGTCGCCGACTCGACCATCCCTTCGAGCACAGCCACGACCTCCAGAGCTTCGGGTCCCCCGGTTTCGGGCCGCCGGCCCTCTCGCACATTGGTCTCGAACTCGGAGAGCTCGTCCTGGACGGTGTCGAGGGTGTCGACCGGCTGCTCGGTGCGATCCTTGTCGCCGGTCCGCTGCACGAAGAACCTCTCCCCGTCGATCTCGTTCCACGCAGCCGCCTCCGTGCCCCAGACCGCAGTGCGAGCGATGTCGGGGATGACCATGCTGGTGGCGAGAAACCCCAGCGGCCCCGACTCGAATTCCAGCGTCGCCGTGGTGACGTCGTCGAGCGCGCCCACCCCGATGACCTGCTTGCTGAATGCCGCCACACGAGCGGGCCGGCCCAGCAGATAGATCAGGTTGTCTGCCATGTGCACGCCGAGGCCGGTCATGCCGCCCGCCGGGCTCTCCGCCGGGTCGCCTCGCCATCCGGAGCGCGGGTTGAGACCCTTTGGGTAGGAGAGATTCGCCTCGGCATAGTGGACCATTCCGAGCTCGCCGGCATCGACCATCTGCTTCAGACGCCTGGTGGCAGGTTGCCGACGCCTGTTGTGACCGACTTGGAGTACGACGCCCGCATCATCGGCAGCGGCGATGGCCCGCTTTGCCTCGGCAACTGTGAGCGTGAAGGGCTTGTCGATGAAGACGTGTTTGCCCGCCGAGGCCGCCTCAACGACCAGGTCGGCGTGCGTCGAGTGCGGCGTGGCGATGAGCACCGCTTCGACCTCGGGATCAGAAAGTAGCGCATCGAGGGACGACACGGATCGACATCCGTGTGTGGAGGCGAATTCGTCACGGGCGGCTTCGGTCCGGGCGAAAGCCGCAACCAGGTTCAGTCCTGCCTCGCCGGCCTTGCCGGCGAGGGTGCCGCCCCACCATCCCAGTCCGATCGAGGCGACTCGTAGCCTGTCCATGGTGCTCCTCCAGTGCGCCGGCCGATTCGGTGGTCTTGGCCGAAACGGGCGCTGTTTGACCCTCGGTTAAGTAGTCGGTAGTCTACATTATGTAGGAGATCTACGTTTCTCACCTGCTCTGAGCGATCGAGCCCACCGCAGGACACTACGGGAGGAGGAGATTCAGTGATCTTCAGTTCTTTGCGCGCACACCCTCGACATCGACCTACGACCCTGCTGGCTCTGCTGCTGGCGATCGGAATGATCCTGGCCGCTTGCGGCTCCGACACGGCGACAGACGACACTTCGTCCGATGATCCGGACGCCACCTCGGCAGGTGGCGACGGCGACCAGATCGACCTGCTGGTCTGGGTTACCCGGGACTACTACATCCCGCCGGATCAGTTCGCGAGCTTCGAAGCCGAAAACCCCAACGTCAACGTCGAATTCGACGTTCAGTCCAACGACGACATCCTTCAGCAGTTCCTGAGGATGCGGGACGCCGGTCAGGCTCTACCCGACGTGCTCGGTGCCGAGGACTCGTTCCTCATCGAGAACTACGTCGAAGCGGGGCTCTTGGCCCCCCACGACCCCATCGCGGCAGCGTGGCAGGAGGAGAACCCCGATCAGTACGACCTGTTGCTTCCGTTGGTGTGGGACGAGACCGCCATCGACGGCGCCAAATGGGGAGCTTCGATCACGGCCAACTTCGACGTCCTGTACTACAACGTCGAGTGGTTCGAAGAAGCAGGAGTCAGCGTCCCGTTCGAGTCTCTCGACGGTGTGCTCGATGCCATGCGGGCCATGAAGGCGTCGCGGCCCGACAGCATTCCACTCACGGTGCAGGCCCAGGCCGGTCAGGGCGTGACCACGCTCAAGACCATGCTGGCGGCTGCCGGTGCTCCCTTCGACGGCCCGGTCCCGGACCTGACCTCCGAAGGCGGCCTCTACACGATCAACTGGTTCCTCCAGGCCGCCAACGAGGGGCTGTTGCCACCCGAGGCCATCGCCTGGGGTGAAGACGAGTCTCGCGGGGCGTTCGTCTCGAGCGATGCCGGTTTGATCCTCGACGGCTTCACGACAGCCAGCGACTTCAACGAGGCCGAGGCCTTCGACTACCCGGATCAGTGGAATCTGACCCCGGTGCCCCTGTCCCGCTCCGGCGGAGGTGCCGATGGTGTCGCACTCTCGGCAGCACGGACGTGGGCAGTGGTCGATGGCACCGAACACCCCGACGAGGCGGCCCTGGTGCTGAGATACATCGCCGAAACGAACAACCTCTTGGAGGCGGCCGCCAACGGATCGGTACCCATGCGTCAGACCGAGGCCATCAACAGCCCCGAGCTGCTCGACATCTGGCCGTTCTTCAACGACGACCTCAAGCAGGCCTACCTGAACAGCACGCCGACGCCGGCGGGTCCGAGCGCCGGTGAAGTCGAAGGGATCCTCGAGCAGATGTTCGGTGAGATCGTGATCGGTACCGACAAGTCCGCGGAGGACCTCGCAGAGCAGTACCAGCCCCTACTCGACGAAGCCTGACCGGGACGGTGGTGTTCGTACGACACCGACCCCGCTACGTGCAGCGCACCCGTGTCACTCACACGGGTGCGCTTTGCTCTGAGGAGGGCACCTCCCGATGACGTCCGCCACGGTCCCACAGAAGCGCCGGAATCGGGGCCGACGCCGAGGGCCGTCGCCCAACAAGTACTCGGTGCTGGGACAGAAGGCGGCCACTCCTTACCTGTTCAGCCTGCCGGCCATCCTGCTGGTGGCCGCGATCCTCGGTTTCCCGGTGCTGTACGGCATCTGGCAGAGCCTGTACACACGCGAGACGCTGGGCGCCCCCCTCGAGTACGTGGGGTTCGAGAACTACTTGAAGATGTTCGGGTCGCCGACGTTCTGGCATGCGATGAACCGCACCGCGGTGTTTGTGTTCGGATCGCTGATCGTGGGGACGGCGTTGGGTCTCTTCTTCTCGTTTGCGCTCTTCAGGGTCGTTGAACGACTCAGATTCCTGCGGGCGGTCACCGTTGCTCCCTACATCATCTCGAACGTGGCCGCGGCCGTGATGTTCCGGATCCTCTTCAACTCACAGTTCGGACAGCTGAACCGCGTGATCGAGTTCTTCGGCTTCGACGGCCCGTCCTGGCTCGCCGACCAGACACTGGCCATGGTCGTGGTGATCTTCACCCAGGTATGGACGGATCTCCCGCTCACGATCCTGCTGCTGCTCGGTGGGCTGATGACGGTCGACAAGGCGTTTCTCGATGCGGCGCTCGTCGACGGTGCCACCGGCTGGACGCGGGCACGGCGCGTGACGATCCCCCTGGTCGCACCCCAGCTGTTCATCTCCACCGTGTGGCTCAGCTATTCGACCCTGACCGGGCTGGGCGTGGTCTTGGCACTCACCGGCGGCGGACCGCTCAAGGCCACCCAGACGCTGGCCATGGAGATGTACACCGTTGCGTTTCGCAACCTCGAGTTCGAGGAAGCGCTGGCGATCGCCACCTTCATCCTTGTCCTCAACGCCTTCTTGACACTGGCATATGCGGGGATCGCACGTCGATACGACTACGAATCATGACCGACCAGAACCAGCCAGATCCGCCATTCTCGGGAGCCGTCGCCCGGGCCACCGCCTCGGTCACCGGCCGCCCTCCCGAGCCGCACGTCACCGCCGGCGGACGGCTGCGTCGCGGCTTGCGCACCGTGCTGTTGAGCCTGCCCCTGATCGCTCTGATGGTGTGGACGCTGGCGCCATTCCTGGTGACATTGTCGGTGTCGTTCAAGGATCGGGCACAGGTCTTCGCCAACCCGTCGCTGATCCCGGCGTCGCCGAACTTCGACGCCTACAGGGAGGTGCTCTCCAGCGAGAGCTTCACCACATCGCTGTTCAACAGTGTCGTCGTGGGCGTGGGGACCACGGTGCTCAGCCTGGTGATCGGTGTCCCGGCCGCCTACGCCTTTGCGCGCTTCAACTTCCGTGGGCGGCACCTCTTGCTTCTGTTCACGCTGCTCCCCCGACTGGTGCCCAGTCTCGGGCTCATGGTGCCCATTTATCGGCTGGCCGTGGTCACCGGAATGCTCGACCGGCGCCTGACATTGATCGTGGTCTACACCGGCATGTTGCTACCGCTGGCGGTGTGGCTCATGGTCGGCTTCTTCCAACAGATACCCCGGGAGATCGAAGAGGCGGCCAACGTCGACGGCGCCACGCTGTGGGGTCGTCTGCGGTACATCGTGGCTCCGTTGGCAGCGCCGGCGATGATCACCATCGGAGTGCTGGCCTTCCGTGAGGCCTGGAACGAGTTCACCCTGGTGCTGGTGCTCACGTCATCGCCGGGCAAGCGGACGCTGCCGTTTGAGCTCTACCTGATGCAGGGGATCGAGGGCATCGCAAACTTCCCCGGGGAAGCGGCATTCACCCTGCTCACCGTGCTCCCGTTCGTGCTCGTCTACACCCGCGTGGAGAAATACGTGGTGGCCGGCCTCGTCTCGGGCTCCGGCAAATGATCGGTCGACCGGCACCGGCATGACCGACATCGTCGTGCCCGAATACCTGCCGCCGGCATTCGTCGACCGGCTGGCCGAGCGCCACGATGTTCTGTACGACCCCGATCTGTACGCCCGCAGGGCCGAGCTCTTCGACCAGGTCGCGGATGCCCGAGCCGTGCTCATCAGGAACCGGACTACGATCGATGCCGGGTTTCTCGAGCACGCTCGCCTCCTGGTCGTGGTCGGGAGGTTGGGAGTCGGTCTCGACAACATCGACATGGCCGCAGCCGACGCCGCCGGTGTCGAGGTCGTTCCCGCCGTCGGCGGCAACGCCGTATCGGTGGCCGAATACGTCATTGGGGCGATGCTTGTCCTCAGTCGAGGTACGTTCGGCATGACCGAGTCGATGATCAGAGGCGAGTGGCCCCGGCAGGGTCACGCCTTCGGCCACGAGTTGTTCGCCAAATGCCTCGGACTGATCGGACTCGGGTCGATCGCACGCCACGTGGCGAAGCGGGCCGCCGGCTTCGGCATGCGCATCATCGCCCACGATCCCTTCCTGGCCGATGACGACACGGCTTGGGAGACCGTCGAATCGGTCCCGCTCGACCACCTCATGGCGACAGCGGATGTGATCAGCCTCCACGTGCCTCTCGACGCCGGCACGCGAGGTCTGATCGATGGCACGGCCATCTCCAGGATGAAGCCAAACGCAACGGTGATCAATACGTCTCGGGGCGGCATCGTCGACGAGCGCGCCCTCGCCGACGCCTTGCGATCCAACCGGATCCGAGCCGCGGCCCTGGACGTGTTCGCGTCCGAGCCGTTGGGGCCCGACCATGGCGCGGTCTTCGCCGGCCTCACCAACGTGCTGCTGTCTCCACATGTCGCAGGCAACACGCGCGAGTCTGTCGATCGGATCGCCGAAACCATCGTCGATGCCGTACTTCGACGACTCGAGGGAACCTGACTCAGAGGAGCAGTCGCTCCTCGTACTCGACCCTCGACAGCAGATGCGGGTCGCCGTCGGTGATGAGAACCATGTCTTCGATGCGCACGCCGCCACCACCGCGCACACCAGGAACCCAAACCAGCGGCTCCACTGCGAACACCATGTTCGGCTGGAAGTCGTACTGGGTGGCACCGGGGAGTGTCTCGCCGATGTATGGCGGCTCGTTGGCGCCGATTCCTATTCCGTGACCGATGAAGAGGCTGAACAGATGCTCGTCGAGGTCGTACTCGCCGATCTTCTCGATGATGGCGTCGGCGCAATCCTTGTTGGTGTATCCGGGTCGCATCTTGGCGATGCCTGCCATCAGACCTTCGTACACGGCCGTGTAGATCCGCTTCTGCTCCTTCGAGGGTTTGCCCACGATGGTGGTCCGCCCGATGTCGGCGAAGTAGCCATTCCACATCGCGCCGATGTCGATGAAGCAGAGGTCCTGGTTGCGGATGATCTTGTCGGTGGCCAGCCGATGAGGAGGAGACATGTGCTCGCCGGACGCCACGAACGGAGTGATCACGTGGGCCATCTCGCCACCCAGCCGGAACAGGGTCTGCATGGCGTCGGCTGCCACCTCCAGCTCTCGCCTCCCTGCCCGGGTCTCGTCGAGAGCTCGTTGCGTCACCGAATCTCCGATTGCGCAGGCCTCCTCGATCACCGCCACCTCGATGTCGGTCTTGATCCAGCGGGCCTGTTGCATGATCGTGTCGCCGTCGACGAGCTCGAGGTCTGGCAGGTGGGTCGACAGCGACTGGATGAACGAGATGTTGGCCTGGTCGACGGCCAGTCTGCCGGTCTCGATTCCGCGGGACGCCAACAACGGCCTGAGCGTGCCGGTCACGAAGCCGTCGACCAGCTCACGCTGCTCCATGATGGGAACCGCATGAGCTTCGCCGATCCAGCTCATGCCGAATTCGGCCTTGTCGATCTCGCCTCCCGACCCGAGGAGAATGGGATCCTCCCCACCGAACAGGAAGGCTCCGTTGAGTGAGGTCGTCTTGCCGGCGATGAGCTGGGCACGAAGCGACGTGAGATACCGGACGTTCTCGTCCTTCCACGTCAGGATGGCATCGACACCGGACTCGGCGAGGGCGGCATGAGCCTTTGCAACCCGCTGCCTCCTGAGCTCACCGAAGTCGTAACGGTCCTCCCAGTCGACCGCGAACGGTCCTTTTGCGTACCTGATGGCTCCAGCTCCCCTGCCACGAGACCCTCGCGGTCCAAGGATCTCTGTTCGATCTTCTATATGAGGTATTCTACATGATCGGCGAGCGGGCCTGAACCCTGGCGCGCCGCCCTGGGAACCGATTGGGAGAGTCGTGGCGGAAGGGCATTATCGACTACCGGTCACCGGTATGAAGCGGACCACGGCTGTGACCATGGTCCATGATGCGCTCCATGCAGCCATCCTCCGGGGCGACCTGCCGGGCAACACCAGGCTGGTTCAGACCGAGATCGCCGAGCAGCTCGGCGTCAGCACCACCCCCGTGCGGGAAGCGATGCGAGATCTCGCCACCGAGGGCTTCATCGTCATGGACAGCTACAAGATCGGCATCGTCCGTCAGCCGAGCTGGACCGAGATGGAGGAGATCGTCGGTATTCGGCGGTGTCTGGAGCGGATGGCCCTCGAACTGGCGATGAAGAACCTCGACGAGGCGTTCCTGGACGAGGCGCAGGCGTTGGCCCAAGAGCTGGCGGACGTTTCCGACGTCGGCACGTGGGTGCAGAAGAACAGCGAGTTCCACTCCCGGTTCCATCGTGCGACCGAGACCAAGCGGCTCGCTGGGATGCTGGTCGGGCTGGAGAATGCCGGCGGGTTGTTCGTCGCCCAGGCACAGCGAATCCATCCTGAGATTCGAGAACGTGCCGTCGCCGATCATTTCGAGCTCATCGAGGCCTTCCGAGCCCGAGACCTCGAGCGCGCCGTCGAAATCCAACACTCGCACATCGAACTACCGCTCCGGGCCGCCGACCAGCCCTGAGTGGCACACCTCACCAGAACAGAGAGAATGCCTGTTTGGTGGCGGCGAGACCGGCTGCCACCAGCTTGACCTCGCTGGTCGGCGAGATCAGGGTGCATCCCTTCTCGACGAGCATCGAGGCGTAGTCGGCGTTGGGCGTCACCGCCCCCCAGTGCTTCCCCGATGCCCGGCAGGCGGCGGCGATCCGATCGACGACCTCGAGGCAGCTGGGATGGAGGAAGTCCCCGGTGACCCCGAGCGCCTGGCTGAGGTCCGAGGGCCCCACGAACAGATAATCGACGCCATCGATGGCGGCGATGTCCTCGACCTCCATGGCAGCCTGGGCCGTTTCGATCTGGATACCGACCATGGTGTCCCGAGAGGCTTTCTCGGTGAAATCGGCCAGCGGCACGGAGCCGTAGCCACCGTCGTAGCCGAGCGGGTTGAGACCGCGATGCCCCCTGGGGGCGAACTTCGCCCACGTGATGAACTCCTCGGTCTGCTCGGCAGACCGGATCTGTGCCGCCATCACACCGACGGCTCCACTCTCGAAACACCGGGTCACGGTGGCGTAGTCGGTGGGAGGGATGCGAACGAAGGCTTCGAGTCCGTATCCACGGCCGGCACCGGTGGCGGTTTCGACGTCGGCCGCGTTCAGGGCAGAGTGTTCGAGGTCGATCCAGAAACCGTCGAAGTCGCCCTGCATCCCGAGGTAATGGATCACGTTGGGGTGATACATCCGCCCGAGGGCGAAGACGACCAATCGTTCACCGGCTTGAAGCCGATTCTTGAAGGACTCGGTCACGGTGCTCTCTCCAGTTTCGACAGAATGTATGATGCAGTCTATGTGATCGCAACGGCGTTCACCTGGCTAACAGGACGGCTCATGCCCATCGTCGACATGCATTCCCACGTCACCCCGGAGCGCTACAAGAAGGCCATCCGTGACCAGGGTCGCTGGCACGGTCTCGACCATGTGCCGGGTGAGCTCGGGCGGGGTGGGTTCGACAAGCCGCTCAGCGAGCGATTGGCGGAGATGGACGCTCAAGGCGTCGACATGCAGCTGGTGACTCCGACCGTGGGGTTCTACCAGTACGAAAACGAGATCTTGGCCACCAAACGAATCGCCCGCGAGTGCAACGACGAGATCTCCGAGATGATCCAGGAACACCCCACCCGTTTCAAGGGTCTCGCCACCCTTCCCATGCAGGACATTCCAACGGCGATCTCCGAGCTCGAACGTACGGTCGGCGATCTCGGATTCACCGGCGCAATCATCAACGACCACGTGTCCGGCAAGACCTACGACCACCCGGACTTCGCTCCGTTCTTCGCCGCGGTCGAGCAGATGGGGGCCGTGTTGTTCTTCCACCAGGGCGGCGGAACGTGTGTCGACACCCGCACCAAGAAGTACAAGCTCGGGAACGCGGTCGGCAATCTCACCGAGCGGGCGTTGGTCTATGCCGCTCTGGTGTTCGGCGGCGTCCTCGATCGTTTTACGGATCTGAAGCTGTTGCTGGCCCACGGTGGCGGCTACACGCCGTACGGCATCGTGCGGATGGACAAGGTCGCGGGAGCGCTCGAGCCCGAGTTCGACGGCACCATGCACCCGCCGTTCCCCGGCGACGACGGGTTCGCCCAGGAGCTCCCTCCCAGCGATTACCTCGGTCGGTTCTCGTACGACTGTTGCACCTATTCCGGTGCAGTCCTGCGCTTCCTCATCGACACGGTGGGGATCGACCAAGTGGTGTTGGGCACGGACTACCCGGCGCCGATGTTCCTCTACGACCCGGTGCAATGGGTGAACGGGCTTCCCGAGGTCTCCCCCGCCGAACGCGAAGCCATCCTTTGGCGCAACTCGAATCGCCTGCTGGGTCTGTAGGAAACCATGGGGCCGCTGGGATGGGGGATCATCGGCATCGGCAGCATCGTGAATTCCACGATCGCCCCTGCGATGGTCGCCGAACCCACCTGTGACCTGATGGCCGGGGTCAGCCGGGATCGAGGTCGCGCCGACCAGTTCGCCCACCGGTTCGGGGCACGGCGCGGCTACACCGACTACGCCGGCATGCTGGCAGACCCCGATGTCGACGCCATCTTCATCGCCACTCCCAACGTGTTCCATGCCGACCAGGTGGTGGCGGCGGCCGAAGCGGGCAAGCACGTGCTCTGCGACAAGCCGCTGGCGTTGACGCCGGACCACGCCAGGCGGGCGGTGGCGGCGTGTCGTGACGCCGGCGTCCGGCTTGGTGTCAACTTCCACAACCGCCGCCTGCCATGGGTCCAGGACACCGCCGCCCTGATCGGCGCCGGGACGATTGGAGACGTCGAGTCGGTCTACGTCGAGATCGGTGCCGGTCGCCGACACTATGACAATTGGAGGGCCGACCCGGCGATATCGGGACTGGGCACCGTCCACAACGTCGGCGTTCACGGCCTCGATTTCCTGCGCGTGCTGCTTCAGGCCGACCCGGTGGACGTAACGGCAATGTTCGACCATCCACCCGGAAGCGGGGAGGTCGAGATGCTGGCGCTGATCACCATGCGCTTCGACAACGGCGCGCTGGTGCAGTTCAACTGCAACGAGAAACTGGATAGGCCCAACAATCGGATCGAGATCCACGGCACGATGGGCCGGATCGTGGGCACGGACTTCACCCGCTCGAGGGTCGACGGAGTGATCATCGTCACCACGGCGGACGGCGAAACCACCACCGACTATCCGGCCCCGGAAGCGCACCGGTTGGCGGTGGCGGAGTTCACGGCGGCGGTCCTGGAGGGCCGGCCACCGAACGCGTCGGGTGAGGACGGGCTGCGCAGCGTCGAGGTGTGCGATGCCATCCGACGCTCTGCCCAGGACGGCACGAGGGTGACCGTCGAGCACCGGCCGGCATAGGCGGCGTTGCGTGAGTCTGGACGACATCCTCACCATCGACCAGGTGATCCGGCGTGCATCCGAGGTCGTCGACGGCGGGGCCATGGTGTGGACCGAATCCGGTGCCGGCGAGGGCGTGACCACCGCCCGCAACGCGGCAGCCCTCAACCGCCTGGGGCTGGTCGCCCGCCTGGGCCGCGACGTGTCGGCGATCGACTTGGGCACCAGCTTTGGGGGATTGAACCTCGACCTGCCGGTGTTCCTGGCACCCGTAGGCGCGCTCGGCTTGTTCGATCCAGACGACGGCGTGGCGGCGGGACGTGCTGCGGCCATTGCTCGAATACCGGCGATGTGCGCCACCCTGACCACATCGCCATGGGGCGACGTGGCGGGTACCGCCCCGGGACGGCACGTCTTTCAGCTCTACGTGCTGGGCGACCGCGCCTGGCAGGCCGACGTGGTCGACACCATCGAGACCATGGGATTCGGGGCTCTGTGCGTCACGCTGGACACCCCCATGATTGCCCGCCGCGACAGGTCCATCGAAGCTGGGAGCGGATGGGCCACCCCGCCGGGTGGAACGGTGAATCTGGCACCAGGATGGGATCCGTCGTACCGAAGTCGGTACAGCTGGGCCGACCTCGAGTGGCTGTGCGGCCGGACGTCACTCCCGGTCGTCGTCAAAGGCGTCATGTCCGTGTCGGACGCCCGCATCGCCGTCGCCTGCGGTGCTGCCGTGGTGTACGTCTCGAACCACGGGGGCCGGGTCCTCGATCACTCGGTGAGCACCATCGAGGTGCTGCCCGAGATCGTCGACGCCGTGGGAGTTGAGGTGGACATCATCATCGACTCCGGGTTCACGCGTGGCGCCGAGATCTGCAAGGCCTTGGCCTTGGGCGCCAAAGCCGTGGGTCTCGGCCGGCTGCAGTGTTGGGGATTGGCCATCGGAGGTACCGATGGCCTCGTGCGGGTGCTCGACATCCTCCGCCAAGAGCTGACCATCACGCTGGCCAATCTTGGCTGCGCCTCCGTGACCGAGCTCGGCCGAGATCAGGTGCGGTGGACGATCGAGACCTCGCCGCCCTGGCATTCCATCGTCGACCGGACCGAGGGCAGGTAGCGATCATCTCGCGGACGGTCCTGACTCGGTGAGGAGGTGCCGGCAGGTCCCGGGAGTACATCCCTACGCCGGGAAGTCGAGGACCTCGGTACGCTCCAAGGGTGGTGAGACGCCTGGAGGGTGGGCGATTCCTGAACCATTCCCGGCTCACCGAGGAAAGGAATGAACATGACTGCCGTCGATCTCGAGGCGATCGAGCGCGAGCGGGCTCGCATCGCCGACACGTATCTCAGCAGACCCGTCGCCGAGTCCTCGGCACGTGGCATCCATCATGTTGCGCTGCTTTCGTCGGACGTCGAGCGTACGGTGCGGTTCTACCAGGAGCTGCTCGAGTTCCCACTCGTCGAGATCTTCGAGAATCGGGACTACCGGGGGTCGAACCACTTCTTCTTCAGCCTCGGCAACGGGAACACGCTCGCCTTCTTCGACTTCCCGGGTCTCGACCTCGGTCCGTACGCCGAAGTGCTCGGTGGCCTGCACCATCTGGCGATCTCGGTCGAACCCGAGCGGTGGCAGCATCTTCGGTCCAAGCTGGACGATGCCGGTGTCGATTACCTCCTCGAGAGCGAGGTCTCGATCTATTTCAAAGATCCCGACGGAGCGCGCATCGAACTCCTCGCCGACCCGCTTGGCGAGATGTATGGCACCAAGCTGATAGATCAGGACTAGCCGGCCTCCAGAACGGCCACTGAGCGCCACATGGCGATCCTCAACCTTGGCCGGGCCTGAGTGACCAACGGCAGCCACCCAAAGCATGTACTGGCAGTACTGCTCTATCTGCCAGGCACGGCGGTGAAGGAAGATCGAGGCGGAACCGAGGAGGTCGGGAATGAATCGAACCGGACGGTTGGTGATCGGCACGGTCTTGATCGCCTTCGGGGCGCTGGCACTCGCTTCGTTCGTGGCACGTGGTGACAGCGAGACGAGCACCCAGACGTTCACCGGTGTGTCCAGCTTCGTCTTCGACGCCGAGAACGCCCCAATCGAGATCGCAGCCGGGGTGGAAGAAGTCGTCGTGGACATCTCGGCCACGAGGGGCCTGTTCGGTGCGACGGTCGATCTCCAACAGGACAACGGGACCTTGCGGCTCGTCCAGGACTGTCCGTTCTTCGTGTTTGGATGGGGTTGCCGCGCCTCCTTCGGCGTGACGCTGCCATCCGGCACCGACGTGTCCGGAGCCACATCCAACGGCAGCATCACCCTCGATGGCCTCGACGGACAGATCGACGTGGCATCCAGCAACGGAGCGATCACCCTCACCGACGTGTCCTCGGCCGTGACCGTGCGCACCTCCAACGGTTCGATCACCGGCACCGGCCTGGCGTCGGACGTCTTCGACGGCGGCACCAGCAACGGACGGGTGGAGGTCACATTCGCCGAACCGCCGACCTCGGTGACGATCGACACGAGCAACGGTTCAGTCGAGCTGGTGCTGCCGGCGGACTCGCCGCCGTACGCGTTGAGCACATCGACATCGAATGGCAGCATCCAAACGGACGTACGGACCGACCCTGCTGCGGCCGATCACATCGACATCGATACGTCGAACGGGAGCATCACCGTCCGCTACGGCTGATCTGAAAGGCAATGCGCGCTGCTCGGTGTGTCGGCCGGTCGCGCGGACACTTGTGGGTCCGGGAGGACACTCAGGGACGTCTCTGATTCCAGCGTGGCCGGCTCACACCCTGATACGCCGGCTCTTCGGACAAGTCACTTCCCGGACCCGCCACGAAGCCTATGCCCGATTCTGCTGCAAGGCACGGCCGATCGCCCTCCGTCTGTCTCGTTTGCGAGCAGGCACTCTGATCGGTTCCGTGCTCGGTGATCGGCGCCGGACCTACGAGGGATGTCGAGGATCGATGCAATGATGTCGCGGATCTGGCTGACGATGGCCGGTCCAACGTCGCCGCCGGCCGGTTCGACTCGCCTCGTCGACACCGCACGGATGTGCTGATACTGCGCGGCGGGAAGGTCGGTCAGGCCGTTTCCGGCGTCGGGCTCGATCGTGACCTCCGACGTGGAACGGCGGGAGGTGGGGATCAGTGGCGCGACTTGGGATCATCGTTGCGCATCGAGGATGCGTTGCGCAGTGACCACCACGGCGGGATGACGGAAGCCGGCCTCTCTGCCTTCCGGGACTCCTATCTGCGCTACGAGGTGAGCAGTATCGGTACCGTTGGCGCTCGCGCAGCGTTGGAGCGGCTCACCGAGTCGGGTGCCCCTGCCACCAGTCAGGCCGCAACATCCGCCTTCCACACCTTCGGCAAGATCCGCTGGCGCAACGTCTGGCCCGACTCGAGCGGACGCTCGCGGGGCCTACTGCTGCACTGCAGGATCGGCAATCGCGGCCCGACTCCCACCCGTGATTGAATCTGTCGATGAGAGTTCATGTGATGCAACGCCGACAGCCTGGACTCTTGTCCTGGGTCGTCTTCAGCTCGGGCCTCACGATTCGGGATCTGTGGATAGTTGCACACGGTGGAGGCACCACACCGAGTTGGTTGCTCCGCGCCGAATTCGCTGCGTTGAGTTTGTCTGCAACCAGCGGCCTGGCCCTGCTGAAATCTCCAGCGCAAGCGGCCGGGTTCGCCGCTTCACAACGACTGAGAGCGTCCGCAGCAGCAACCGGAGCCAACAGCCGGCATCACGCACGGAGTCCGTCTCGCCATCTATCTGAGGGCGCGCGAGACCAAATCAAGCAGATCGTCTTGGCGGAGCACATCGGTGTTACGGCCGCGTGCCTCGCAACGACACGGATTGCCACATTCGACAGCCGATAGTCGGTACATCCGCCTCTTCTCATTCTGGAGGTCGTGATCAACACTGCCACTGGGGGATCACCGGAGGTGACAGGTCGTGGAGAACACCGAGCTCCTCATACATCTCGCCGAGATCGCCGGCGTCTTCGTCGGGTTCGGGGCGCTGATCAGCATCCGCAACGAGGCGACCCGAGACGAGGAGGTGATGATGATCCGCCAGGTCGTCCTCTTCGGGATTCTGGTTGTGGTTGTCGCCCTCACCCCGGTGATGATCAGCAGCTTCGGGGTCACGGGCCACGGCTTGTGGGTGACATCAACCGTCGTGTTCCTGGCCTTCTGGTGGGGGTCGAGCATGCTCAATCGATGGGACACCGAACGCACAAGGGCTCTCGCCACCGTCACCCGCCGGGCGAGAGTACGAATGGAGACCCCGGCAGTCCCGATCTGGCTCTCCATGAACGTCGCCCTCATTCTGATTCTGACGGGATCGTTCCCCGACCATGAACCCGCCCTCTACGTGACCGCTGTGACCTTGAACCTCTTCATCACAGCTGGAAGCCTGCTCTACCTCGTCTACCTCCAGCGACGACCCCGGCCTGCTCAGGCGGGGGATACACCGACCGACACTGCCGACACACGCCGGGAGAATCAACCGCTGGCTTAGGGATCTCGCACACCGGCGCACGAGAGTCCGTCGAGAGCGCCGTGGCACCCCAAGACGGTCGGATCGACCCGATTTCGAGGATTCGGCCCGTCGAACCCTGACACCGATGGGGCTGATGCCTCTGGCGTCGGTTCTGCGGCTCGGATAGAGATCGAAGTGAGGGGGCCGATGAATAGGTGCGTTTCCATCGCAGTGGTGGCGCTGGTGCTGGCGAGCTGCAGTCAGACGTCGCCGTCGATAACGACGCCGAGCGGGGCGTCGGTTCCGTCGCCGACGTCGACAACGTCGATGGCGTCCGCACAAGCATCCACGACCGCTCCTTCGACCACAGCACCTTCGGTGCCGATGACGACGATGGTGCCGACCACGTCCCCGACCGTTGCCGACACCACCCCGCCATCACTGGAGGTGACCGACCCTCGACCCCGAGCCACGGTCACGGATGCCCACTACCGGTTCGTGGGTACGACAGAGCCAGGCGCGTCTGTTGTGGCCGCAGGCCGCTACGAGGCCGACGTCGGAGCAGATGGCACCTGGTCGATCGTTCTCATCCTCAACCCAGGAGGCAACGTCGCCACCTTCGTGGCGACCGACGCCGCCGGGAACGCAACCGAGGTGCGGGTGCCCGTCTACCTGCAGGCTTGCGCCGGAGCCCCCGAAGTGGCGATGGCCGGCGGAGCATCACAGGTGGATGCGCTGCAAGCCGACCTCGACGGCGACGGTGAACCCGACACGGTGACCACCTACATCGCCGACGGCCGGTGGCGGCTTCACGTCGAACTCGCCTACGGCTGGGAGACCGAGACCGACATCACGCCGTACGTCACCGACTCGCCACCACCATCACCGGTCCGGGCCATCCACCTCGGGTTGCCCACGGTGGTCGTCGAACTCGGAGGCAACCTGGTCGGAGCCTCGTACGGATTCGTGGCGCTGTCAGGGTGCACTCTCACGCCCGTGCTCGGCGCCGATGGGGCACTACCCGACATCTGGGTCGGCATCGGGATCCACCACTCCGAGTTCTTCCGCTGCGAACGGGACGCCATCACCCAGGTGACGATGGGTCGCAACGAGACGTGGATCGGCATCACCGAGACCCGCTATCCGATCTCCGCCGGTTCGGCCCGCTTCGGAACCCCCACCATCACAGAGGAGCAGACCGACGCGCCCCCCATCCCCACCGACGGGTCGGACGACACCGCGTGGATCGAGGAAGTCGCCCGACAGCGGCGCTCCGCCTGCCTGCCGTGGTGATCTGACAAGGTCAGGCGACACGCGCCCGATCGCTCCTCCGATCCTGGGCGGACCGCCTGGACGACGGAGACCGGGATCTACGCCGGCTCCATCAGTGAGGGCGACTCGAAGATGAGGCACGCATCGAGATCGATTTGCGAGCTAACACGCAGATCAGAAACATCATCGAGACCTTCGGGACGACGTCGGCCCGACCGTGCCGCCTAGATGACGGCGAACTCTCCTCGAGGTGAAAGGGGGTCCGAAAGTGGAGCTGAGGGGATTTGAACCCCTGACCTCTTGCATGCCATGCAAGCGCTCTGCCAACTGAGCTACAGCCCCGAGTACGAGGCGTGAGTGTACCAAGGATGACGAGGGTGCCAATCGAGCTCCTGGACGGCGCCGACTCGAGGCCCGAACACGGCCTGCTGCTTGACTTTCCGGGTTGAAGGCTCCAACATACAATCGATTGCAGGGCGCTGTGAAGGAGAGGTCGTGAGCGAGGTGCGAATCGGATGGATCGGCACGGGCCGTATGGGGTTCGAGCTGTGCTCGCGCCTTCTCGAGGGGGGCTACGACGTCTGGGTGTACAACCGCACCCGTTCCAAGGCAGAACCGTTGGCCGATCTCGGTGCCAAAGTGGTCGACAAGCCCATCGAGCTGTCCGGGTGTGACATCGTTTTCACCATCGTCGCCGGACCCCAGGACGTGATGGCCGTCACCACGGGTCCCGACGGGGTGCTCACCGACGACTCCGCTCGCCCCGGCATCGTCGTCGACATCACGACCATCGACCCGGGCACCTCCGCCGAACTACGGCAACAGGCCGCCGAGCTCGGGGTCGAGCTCATCGCCGCCCCGGTG
Source organism: uncultured bacterium (assembly GCA_963792365.1). GTDB lineage: Bacteria > Actinomycetota > Acidimicrobiia > Spongiisociales > ZC4RG35 > JAOUGY01. The sequence goes on along the minus strand of CAWBVW010000002.1, from coordinate 31,680 downwards.
AGCGGAAACCCGAAGGTCGTCAAGTCCGGTCGCCTCACCGTCGTGGCGTCCGGCCCACGTGCTGCCTACGACCGGGTGAGCCCGATGCTCGAGAAGTTCGGCCGCAAGGTCACCTACGTTGGCGGCGAGGACGAAGCCCGCCTCGTGAAGATCTGTCACAACCTCATGCTCGGGATCGTCGCCCAGACGATGGCCGAGACCGCGGTTCTCGTCGAAAAGGCCGGCGTCTCCCGTGCCGACTATCTCGACTTCCTCAACGACTCCGTGATGGGGTCGATGTTCACCAAGTACAAGACCCCTGCCTACGTGAACCTGGACTACACCCCCACGTTCACATGGGATCTGCTGCGCAAGGACTTCGAGCTGGGTCTGGCCGCCGGCCGCGAGCTCGATGTGCCCCTCCCCGTCTCCGCCCTGGTTCACCAGATCGTGGTCGACGGCATGGGGCTTGGATACACCCCCCAGGACTTCGCCGCCCTCCTCACGAAGGCGGGCCGCGGAGCGGGCTACGACCCTCAGCCCGAGAACAAGGACGTGACCGACGGGCTCGACTGAGCCCGTCGGAACGTCACGGCTCGACTTTCACCCACCGCATCTCGAGCTTGACCCCGGCATCTTTGACGAGGTTGAAGACCGGGCACCGCGCCTCGGTCTCCTCGACCACTTCGCGGAGTCGATCCTCTGATTCGTGGGTGGTGACACGCGCATCGACTCGAATCGTCTGGAAATGCTGTGTCACGCCACGCACCCCGAGCCGGCCTCGGATGTCGATCGTGAACTCGGCCTCGTACTCGATGCCCTCGTAGCTGAAACCCATCTCCGTGGCGGTGCGATTGAACGTCACCGACTCGCATCCCAACAGTGCCCCGAGCACCGCCTGCAACGGCGAAGGCCCTTCACCGGTGCCTCCGTGAGCCGTGGGCTCGTCGGTGGCGAACTCGCCGTACTCGCCGAAGTCGATCTCGGTGATCATCCCGGCGTGGTTCACCGCTCCCACCTTCTTGCGACGGACGATCGGCTCGCTCACATCGAATGCAGATTTGACCTCGGTGCTCATGCCGACTCCATCCCGACGACCATGCTCATCGATTCACCGCCTGGCAGCACCTCGCCGTGCTTCAGGTCGAGGGTCTTGAGCCACCGCTGCTGACCGGAGGTCAGGGCGATGAAGAAACCGAGCTCCACCAGCTCGGGTTCGGTGAAGTGCTCATGCAAACGGCCCCACAACTCGTCGGTCGCCAGATTCGAGTCCCACACGACGGAGTCTGTATAGGCCAGGGCCGCCTTCTCCCGGGGGGTGAACCGGTCCGACTTCTCGAAGGTGAGGAGCTCGTCGTATGCGTCCTCGCCGGTTCCGGCGTCGCTGGAACGCTGCGCTGCGCAATAGCCGCATTGCACGGTCTTTGTGACATACACCCGGCACAACTCCTTGAGAGCGTGGTCCAGGACGCCGTTGACGAAGGTGTCCTGCCAGACCGTGGTGAAAGCCTTCATCAAAGGAGGCACGTGGGCACGAATTGCCTGGCTCTCGGGACGGGGTGTTCCCACCGTTCTTGCGAGCTCCAGGATGTCGTGAACCTCCGGATCATCGATCGACTCGAGGTCTGGGTATGAGATACGCGGCATGGCCCGAGGCTACTACAACCGATTGCAGACCCCCTGGGGCCCCGACCGCCGGATCAGGCTCTTCGCACCCTGTGGGTCTCGGGGATCACGAAGATCACCCCCAAGGTGACGATCGTGGCGAAAGCCAGCACTGGGAGGACGGCGGTGACCCGCCCCGAGATCTCATAGAGCCATCCGCTCAAGACAGGAGCCACGGTGAACGCCACGTCTCCGGTGAACCGAAACGCACCGAGACGACGACCGAAGCCGTGGCCCTCGGTGAGGTCGGCCAGCACCGTCGTCGCCAGATTGACCCCGGTCGACCCGAAAGTCACCAGCATGATGCCGGCGTACCAGGCCCAAAGCTCGCCGCTGAGGAACGCTGCCAGACCCAACATCTGGAGAACCTGGCCGGGAATGAGAGCCACCCGCCTCGACACGCGATCGCTGACGTATCCCGAGAACAGCGAAGAGATGAGTCGGCTCACCCCGCCGACGCCGAGGGCGAACCCGATCGCACCCGCACCCAATCCGTGCTCGGCATCACCGACGACCGGTACGAGTGTCTGGAGGATCGCACCACCGACCGCGAACTGGACCCCCGGCACGAGGTAGATCACGGTCAGCACCAGCCGCGAGACCGGCGTCGCCTCTTCGGTTTCCTTCACCGCTCGAGGTGCGCGAACCGCCGCCGGCACTCTGATGGCTGCAAGACCGACCCCGACAACCAGCGCCAATCCGGCCGCGAGGAACAGCGCACGTCTCCACTGGTCGTCGGCACCCACGGCACCGCCCACCGCCGGCCCGATCGACTGACCCACCAGGAGCGCCGCCGCAAAGATCGACATCGACGTCCCCCGGCGGGCACGGGGAGCACGGGCGAAGTGCGACATGCCGGCGGTCAGGACCCAAGTGGAGCCGAAACCCAACACGAGCGACGCCACATACGAGACCCACGGTGCTTGCGCGACCGCCAGCAAGAAGGACCCGGCGGCCACGAGACCCGCCGCCATGGCCATCATCCGGCCCGGTCCGATCCGGTCCGAAAGTCTGCCGGTCGGGTGGTCGGCGATGAGCCGCCCGACGGCGAACACAGACCCGAGCAGCCCGATCCCAAGCGCGGAGAGCCCAAGGTCGTCGCCGATGTCGGGCAGGAGCGGAATTCGTGAGAACGCAGCTGCGGTCAGGAAGAAGAGCCCGGCAACCGTGGCACCACTCACCAGTGCCGAACGGTCGGGACCCCCTGCTGGGGGGTTCGACACTCCGGTCAGCCTGTGGGTGGTGCGGTGGAGGCCCGGATTGACAAGCTGGGCGGCAGCGACACCGACTCGACGGGCTCGTCCCAACCAGCCATCAGCCGGAGCAGGGCGACCGCCGCCTCGGCGCCCATCTCCCGATACTGGACACGGACCGAGGTCATCGGCGGTTGGACGAACTCCATGAAGGCGATGTCGTTGTATCCGGTGACCGAGATGTCGACGCCGACCTGACGACCCGAGTCGGTGATGGCCCGGTACACACCCAGCGCCAAGAGGTCGTTGGCAGCGACGATGGCGGTGAGGTCGGGTGCCCGCTGAAGCAGCCGGGCGCAGGCCACGCGACCCTGCTCCATCCGGTACCAGTCTGCCTCTTCGACCGGCGCCATCTTCACGCCGAGCTGTCTGGTCCACCGCTCGAAGGCGGCCCGCCGATCGGCGCCCGTCGACAACGACGCAGGCCCGGCCACGTGGCCGATTCTCTTGTGCCCGAGCTCCACGAGGTGCTGAACAGCGAGACCTATGCCCACGTCGTCGTCACCTGTGATCGATGGAATGGCGAGGTCTTCGCTCTTGCGGTTGACAAGGACCACCGGAACGCCGAATCCGGTCACAGGGGCCAGAGATGCCCCTGAGCGAGGAGCGGTGGCCAACACCAGTCCGTCGACGCGACCGCGCACGAGGGCGTCGATCAGCGGGAGGCTGTCCTCGAGGCGCGGATCGGTGTTGGCGATGAGCAGCGAGTAGCCCTCCTGTCCAATCTCCTGTTCGAGCCCGGCGATGATGGCGCCGAACAAGGGGTTTTCGACGTCGGGCACGACCATCCCGACGGTCATGGTCCTGTTGGTGCGCAGCCCTCGAGCCATCGGGTGGGGCCGGTATCCGAGGTTCTCTGCGACTTCCATCACCTTCGACACGGTGGCTGCGTTGACGACCCCCCTGGTGGCCGGGTTGAGGGCGCGGGACGCAGTGGAGGTGTGGACTCCGGCTTCTTCCGCCACCCGACGGAGCGTGACGCGATCGGACACTTTCAACCCCTCTTGGAGATCCCCAGACAGGGGCTGTGTGAGGTCGAGGAGCGCTGCATGCGGCCGATCGGTGACATCGTCGGTGATCCTACCCTTGTAGGGCCCGGCCCCGCCGGATCTGGCCGCCAACACAGGCGATTCTGCATTGTGCGCACGCCGGTTGCAGGACATGGCGGTCGGGCTCACAGCACCTCCGACACCGGAACCGCCTGCCCGGTCTCGGAGCTGCGGACCGCGGCCTCCAACACCGCAACCACGGCCAACCCGGCGCGACCATCAACCTCTACTTGAGCTTCACCCCGAATTGCCCTGGCGAATTCGCCCATCTGATCGGCGACCGGATCGATCGCATCGAGTGGGACGGTCACGGTCTCCATCGAATCGACATCCTGGACTCCGAGAGCGGAGCCGTCGGCGGTGTTGAACGCCGACGCCTTGGTTCCGTAGACGGACAGCTCAGAGATACGTGGCGTGAAGAAGGAGGTGGTGATGGTTCCCACTGCCCCACTCTCGAACTGCAATGCCAGCACCGTCGCTTCGTCGATCGTCACCTCCCGTCCGGGCCGGGTGAAGCAGAACACAGATGAAATGGGGCCGGCCAGGTAGATCATCGAGTCCACCTTGTGCACTCCGAGTGACGTCATTCCGCCGAGCGGGCTTTGCGTGGCGTCCCACCGCCAGGCTTCCTGGGGCATGCGGAACCCGTTGGGGACCGACTGCACTCCGTAGAGCGCCTGGATCTCGCCCAATTCGCCGGCGTCGAGCATCGCCCGGATCCTCCGATTGGCGGCGGTCCGCCGACGCTGTTGGCCGACTTGGAAGACGATACCGGCGGCCTCGGCGGCCTCGACCGCCGCCCGGCCATCGGCGACGGTCGTCGTGAGCGGCTTCTCGACGAACACTGCCTTCCCGGCCGACGCCGCCTCTTCGATGAGGGTGCGGTGGCTCTCGTGGGAAGTGGCGATGACCACACCTTGGACCTCGTCGTCGGAGAGTACCGCATCCCACGACTCGGCTGCCCGGCATCCGATCTCCGAGGCGAATTCCTCCCGGCCCTCGGGCCGACGGGCGAAGCACGTCACGACCTCGGCCTCTCCGCTCGCCGCCGCTCCTCGCGCCAGGGTCTTTCCCCACCAACCCAATCCGACGCTCGCAAGCTTCACAATGTCAGTCATCTCGAACCTCTCTCACCGGGATGATGGATCATATATCTTGTCTGATCGCTGCCTGCCCAGGGAAAGGCCAATCGTATAGAATGCACGATCTGCGCCGAGGGAGGAACAAGGCAATGCACACGTGCGATCTAGGGGGCGGGTCATGATCACCGAAACACGCGACGGCATGACCATCGACTGGGACGTCGAGATACCCATGGACGACGGCGCTGTCATGCTTGCGGACGTCTACCGCCCGATCGAACCAGGGAACTATCCGGTGCTGCTGAGCTATGGGCCCTACGCCAAAGGTCTCTCGTTCCAGGAGGGATACCCCGATCAGTGGAACCGGATGGTCGAGAAGCATCCGGATGTCGCCGAAGGGTCCACCAACGCCTATCAGAACTGGGAGGTCGTGGATCCGGAGAAATGGGTGCCTGCGGGCTACGTGTGCGTGAGAGTCGACTCACGAGGTACCGGTATGTCGCCCGGTTACGTCGACCACTTCTCACCGCGGGAGACCCGGGACCTCTACGAGTGCATCGAGTGGGCCGCCGACCAAGACTGGTCCTCCGGCAAGATCGGGCTCAGCGGGATCAGCTATCTAGCCATCAACCAGTGGCACGTCGCATCCCTCCAGCCCCCGCATCTCGCCGCCATGTGTGCGTGGGAAGGTGCCGCAGACTGGTATCGAGACATGACTCATCACGGCGGGATCATCTCCACGTTCTGGGCGAACTGGTACGACATGCAGGTCAAGACCGTGCAGTACGGGCTCGGCGACAACGGCCCGAAGAGCAAAGTGACCGGTCGCAACGTGTGCGGGTACGAGACGCTCTCGGCCGAAGAGATGGCCGGCAACCGCTGCGACCTCGGACCGGAGATCCTGGCCCATCCCCTCGACGACCAATACCACCGCGACCGATCGCCGGTGTTCGGGAAGATCACCACGCCCTTCCTCAGTGCAGGAAACTGGGGCGGGCACGGATTGCATCTGCGGGGAAACGTCGAGGCGTATGTCCGCTCGGCCACCGAACACAAGTGGCTCGAGCTTCACGGGCTCGAGCATTGGACTCACTTCTACACCGACTATGGCCGCGAGCTCCAGCTCGAGTTCTTCGACCACTTCCTGAAAGGCGTCGACAACGGATGGGACCGGCGTCCGCCGATCTTGCTTCAGGTCCGACACCTCGGCCGGTTCGAGCAGCGAGCCGAGGACGACTGGCCGCTGCCGCGCACGAAGTGGACCGAGCTGTACTTGCATCCGGACCTGACCCTGTCGACCGAGCCCGCCACTGAGCCGGCCGAGTTGGCGTTCGAAGCGATGGGCGACGGGCTCACCTTCCGCACCGACCCGCTCGAATCCGAGACCGAGATCACCGGGCCACTGGCGGCGAAGCTCTGGATCTCGTCGACCACGACCGACGCCGACCTCTTCCTGATCGTCCGGGTCTTCGACACGAATGGCGACGAAGTCACGTTCCAGGGAGCACTCGACCCGCACTCCCCCATCGCCCACGGCTGGTTGCGAGCGTCCCACCGCAAGCTCGACACGACGCTGTCGGAGCCCCATCGCCCCTATCACACCCACGATGAGCACCAACCGCTCGAGCCCGGACAGGTCTACGGTGTGGATGTGGAGATCTGGCCGACGTCGATCGTGGTCCCGGCGGGATACAGGCTCGCCCTCACCGTGCGTGGGAAGGACTACGAGTTCGAAGGCGCCATCGACGACTCGTCAGAGATCGCCAGCTTCAAGAACCGGTTCACCGGTGTCGGACCGTTCATCCACGACGACCCGAGGGATCGTCCCTCGCGGATCTTCGGAGGCACCACGACCGTCCATTTTGGCCCCGAGTATCTTGCTCACATGCTCGCCCCGGTGATACCACCGAAGCCCTGACCCAGGAGGACAACCATGGCCCGCGTTCCCTACCGGCTCCCCACCGAGATCGATGACCCCGAGTGCGCCGAGTGGCTCGCGGAGGCGATGGCCGAGGGCAAGCCTGGCCCGGAGTTCCAGTCGATACGGTCTCACGTCCCCGGCGTGATGCGCTCGTTCACGATGAGCCGCCAATGGATCTATCACGAAGGTGTGCTCCCGTTCGAGTTCAAGGAACTAATCAGGGCGTACATCGCCCTCTCCGGCGACTGCACCTACTGCGGGAACCAGGGCGTCGCCCGCGAAATCAGGGGCGATGAGGAACAGCTCGACAAGCTGCTGTCTTATCAGACCTCCGACGAGTACTCGGACCGTGAGAAACTCGCCTTCCGGTATGCCGACGCCATCATGTGGGACCCACCATCGGCCGACGAAGCCATGTGGGAGGAGCTCCTCGCCGAGTACACCGTCGAAGAGGTCGTCGAGCTCGGCTACTGGATCGGCTTCACCTTCGGCGGCCAACGCTGGCTCAAGACCCTCGACAGCACCCAAGGCGAACTGGCAAAGGCCGTCGCCGACGCGGGCACCGGACAGCTCGTGGCGGGGCCGAGCTCGGTCAGCGACTGACACGCAAGAAGCAACAAGCAACCCTCCAATCCCCCCTGCTTCGCCTTCGGCGAAGCCCGCCGGTCGCCTGCGGCGACCCAAGCGAGTTTGCTGCGCAAACTCGACCCGACACCACACGAGGGGGCGCGACTTTGATTGGGGCTCTACTGGTCAACGGTGACGTGTGCCCAGCGATTGTGTCCCCCCTCGTGTGTCCTGTGGCGCGACGGTGCGACACGGGTGCCTTCCCTCGCCTGTCCCTATGGGTGTGAAATCGCCGTGTCTCAGCAAGATGCGACAGCACAAGGCTCCCACCCATACGTCGGCGATCGCGTCTTCCAACCGGAAGCCGGGGCGTCGGCCGTGGGCGGTGAGCCGTCGGCCACTCTCTCGAGACCCGCATGGGAGCCCATTCGCCATGCCTACGCTGGTTCTGCTACAACCGATTGCATGCAAGTCGAAGACATCAAGGGTCTCGTGGAGATCGGGCATCACGATCTCGGTGGGTACGGGGACGGAATGCAGGTCATGCGGTCCGGAGATGCGCTGTATGTGGGCCACTTCGGCCCGAGCGGGATGGGCACAAGCGTCCTCGACGCGTCGGATCCGACCAATCTGAAGCTGGTTTACCAGTGGAAGGCACCGGTGGGCGGACACAACCACAAGGTGCAGGTGGCCGACGGTCTCCTGCTCACCAACTTCGAGGCCTTCCGAGGCGGCTCCCCCGATCGAGTCGGTATGGCGGTCTTCGACCTGTCGGACCCCTTCCACCCCGTGGAAGTCGGGTTCTGGCACACAGGCGGCAACGGCGTCCACCGCATCGTCTACGAAGGTGGACAGTACGCCTATGTCTCGGTGCGGCCTGATGGCTACTCGGGGCGGATCTGGGCGATCGTCGACGTGTCCGACCCTGCGAACCCGGTCGAGTCTGGTCGCTGGTGGTGGCCGGGTATGGGACCGGGAGAGACCCCCGACTGGCCCGAGGAAGAAGACCGCTCCGTGCACCACGCGATGGTCCACGGCGACCGTGCCTACCTCGGGTTCTGGGACTCCGGGATGTGCATCCTCGACATCTCCGACCACTCGAACATCCGCACCATCTCGCACCTCAACTGGGAGGTGGGCGGCAACACGCACACCGCACTCCCGATGCCGTCCAAGAACATTGCGGTCGTCACCGACGAGGCCGTTGAGGACGATTGCGTCGGCGACCCGCACATGGTTCGCATCGTCGACATCGCCGATGAGACCAATCCTCACGTGATCTCGATCTGCCCCGTGCCAGAAGGCGACTTCTGTGAGCGTGGGTTGCGCTTCGGTGCACACAACCTCCACGAGAACCGGCCGAACAGCTACCAGAGCGAAGACATCATCTTCGTGACGTACTTCAACGGCGGACTCCGCGTCTACGACATCTCCGATGTCGCCCATCCGGCCGAGATCGCCCACTGGATCCCCGAGTGCCCCCCGAACCAGCCGGTCTCACAGATCAACGACGTCTGGGTGGGAGAGGACTTGTTGGTCTACATCACCGACCGTGTCAACGGCGGTGTCTATGTGCTCCGGCCGGACGAGGATCTGGCGGGCCGTCTCACCGCCGCACGGCGGAACTGAGGTTGGGCTCGCTTCGCTCGCCGTCCTGAGTACAGCGGGCTCGCTTCACTCGCCGCACTGAGTACTAGGTACGAAGTACTCGGACCGGAGGCCGGGCGACTTTGACGAGTGCTTGTTTCATAGTCGGGCTTTCCCGTGCGCCCGCAGTCCTCAGTACCCAGAGGCCGAACCGGTTACCCAAGGCCGCTGAACCGGTACTTGCTCGGCAGCGGCCGGGAGTCTCGGTGTATGCGTGAGTGATCGCCACGAATGTTGTACTCGTACGAGCGGTGGACGGCGTGTCCGGTCTCAGTACTCAATACTTCGTACTCAGTACTGGCGGTCCGCATCCCGCCGTCCAGCGAACCCACCCCAGATTCGCTCTGGTGCGAGGCGGGTTGGCAACGCCGACGTATCAGTTCGGCGACTGCTTGGGCTCGACCCGGCCCCAGATGGCGAAGACCACCACCGCCGCTGCCACGACGACTGCGTTGACGATGAACGCTGCTCCGAAGCCGGATGCGTCGGCGACGAGGCCTACGAGCGGCGGACCGATCAGGAGCCCCAGATCACCGGCGGTGCGGTAGAAGCCGAAAGCCATGCCACGAGCCTCGTCGGGTGAGGCGTCTGCCACGAACGCGGCCGGAGCGGGGCCGGTTACCGCCGACGAGATGGCGAGGAACCCGGCTGCCAGCAGGAATGGCGTCAACGAGTCGGCGAAGGCAAACAACACCAGCGCCAGCGCGGTGGTCCACATGCTCGGAATGACGGCGACTCGGGTCCCCCAGCGATCGGCGAGGTAGCCCGCCGGCGTGACCAGGACAAGGTTGGCGACGGCGACGGCCGAGAGGACGAGTCCGATGTCGCCGGCGGACAGGTCGAGTTCCCTCGAACCCATGAGCGGGATGAGGGTGAGGCGGGCGGCGCCTCGGGTGAAGAACGTGGCCATTGCAACGACGGCCACCGCCAGGAACGCTTTTGATCGCAAGAGCCCGCGCCACTCGGTCCGCTTCCGGCCGGAGACGGCGAGATGATTGGGACGTGTCTCGGAGAGTCGGAGGGCGGCGTACAACCCCGCAACGAGGGCCGACACAGCGACCAAGTAGAACGGAGCTCGCAACCCGTACCGGTCGGCGAGGAACCCACCAACGGCTGGACCGATCGCAACCCCGAGTCCCAGCGCCGCCTGGTTGGTGCCGATGTAGCGGGCGCGCTGGTCGGGAGCTGCGATGTCGGCGATGTAGATCATGGCGCCGGTCATGTACATGGCCGAACCGGCGCCTGCGACCAACCGCCACAGGCTCAGCACCAGAAGCGAAGGCGCCAGCGCCGAGCCGAGCATCCCAGCAGACACCAGCACCGGCCCGAACACCAACAAGGGCCGTCGCCCTCGCCGGTCGGCCAACAACCCGAGCGGCGTGTTGAGCACCACTCGGGCAAGCGCGAACGCAGACAGCGCAACACCGATCGCCGCCAGCCCCACGCCAAAGCTCTCTGCGTACAACGGCAAGACGGGCGAGATCACCCCCTGACCGAGCATGACGATCACAGTCGAACCGGACACCGCCCACAGATCGGCGCGGCGTCCGGGAGCCTCGGATCTGGTCAGATGAATTCTCCGTCTTCGGCCAGCTTGACCGAGAAGAGCCGGTCCAGACAAAACATCATGTGCGTGAGCACATCGTCTTCGACGATCCCCACCATCCTGTCGGCACGGTCTGCGAACTGTCGCATCCGTTTGACCAGCATCTCATTGGGCTCGTCCGATGCCTCCTGCTCGGCGATGACTCCGCGCACGACGCCGGCGTACGTGTCGATGGCGCCGAGGGCGGCGTAGACCGCCGTCTCCATGGCTCGGGTCGCCTCGGCGACCCGTTCGTGTGCCGTCACAGCCACTTGTCCCACCTCCTCCAACGAAAGGGAAGCTCCACGATCGTGTCGGGCTCCGTCGCCGTCTCGAGAAGTTCCAGGAGGCACTCCAGCACCAGGTGCTGTTGGTCCACGCGATGCGGCTCGCCGAGCGGATTGCCCAACGGGAACCGCACGTAGGCCCCACGCGGGACGCCGATACCATGCGATATGTCCGTTCTCATCACGACCGTCGCGGTGCTGATGCCCGCTTCTTCGATTGCCGCCTGAACCAGTCCGACCGACCGGTGGCACATGGGTCAGCCAGGCACCAGCAGTGCCACATCCACCTCGGCTTCCACCAGGAGGCGCGCCACCTCGGGCGCCAGCTCGTCGGCAACACCCGACGGGTCGGGGTTGAAGCCCATCATTCCGATGTGGAACGGCGCCGAGGAGCCGACGCGACCTCGCTCGACCAGTTCGTGGAGCCGATCTACGGGCAGCACCACGTTGGGGTCCTGCTCGGCCGAAGACGTGTCGTAATGCGTGTGGGAAAAGCGCAGACGGGTGAGGTCGACGTCGTCAGGGATGATCCTGTGTCCGTGATCGCCGTCGACGGTGGCGGTGTTGAACGGAGGCTGGTCGTCGAGATGCACGCCAGCCGTGGAAAGGAGCGCCATCCGGCACTCCGACAGCGGCTTTGCGAGCGGCGTGAACGGAATCGTGTGGTTCTTTCGGGGGTGCGATCCGTGATGGGTTCGAGCAATGAACTCCACCCACTGCTCGTACTTCTCATCGAGGCCCTCGCGGTCGAGTGGAACCATCTCGACGTGACCCATGGGTTTCTCCTCCCCACCATCGTTTCGCGCCCAAAGGACGGGCCCGCTTGCAATCGATTTCTGTAGGGTAGTGCTTCCCATAACAGGAGAGCCTTTCCCCATGCCCGAACTCGGATTCGCCCCCTCGGAAGACCCCTTCGTCGTTCAGCACGGCGGCTTCTATCGGCGCTGGCTCGCGATGATCGACGACATCTCCGAGCTCGAGGCAACCGTTGCCAAGCTCGAGGGCACCACGGAGGATCTGTGGGTGCCGGTGTGGCAGGAGGCCGGCCGAAAGCACGAAGACGAGGGTGACCGACGGGAGGCCTCCGGCGACCAGGCCGGCGCTCGCCAGTCGTACCTCCAGGCGAAGACCTATTACGCAATCGGGCGCTTCCCAGGTGAGATAACCCCGGTGAAGAGAGCCATCTCGGACGACTGCGCGCGCGCCTATCGTAAGGCCTCGGCGCATCTCGACCCGCCGCTCGAAGTCGTGGAAGTCGAGCACGAAGGACAAGCGATCCGTTCGCACTACCGAGTTCCCAACGACGCAAGTGCGAACAATCCGGTGGCAGCCGTCCTCATCATGTGCGGAGCCGATGTGTTCAAGGAAGATCGGGGCTGGGCCCAGGACTATTGCCTCGAGCACGGCATGGCGGCCCTCGTGATGGACGCCCCCGGTACCGGCGAGAACCCATTCCCGTGGGCTCCGGAATCGGTGTCGGCATGGGTCGCCGCGATCGACTGGCTGGCCGATCGCCCGGAGGTCGATGCGGCCAAGATCGGCGCTTTCGGGATCAGTCGCGGGGGCTACTCGGTGATGCAGCTGGCCGGGACGGTCCCCGAGAAGGTCGGAGCCGTCGTGGCCAGCGCCGGTCACCCGTTCGGATACGAGATGAGCGACGAGGAGATGGAGGAGTTCGTCGCGGTACGCAACCTCCGGTCGACCTGGCGCTTCGGCGAACCAGACGGACCGCCTTCGTTCGCTCCCACGTCGGCCGAGAAAGAACGGGCCGCCTTCGAGCGTTGGGCGCTGTCGTCGCAAGGCCTGGTGGATCGGATCACCCAACCCGTGCTCATGATCAACGGCAAGCACGATCACCTGGCACCGATCGGCAACATCTACTTCATGCTCGAGAACGGGCCGGCCACTGGCCGCCAGGCGAGGGTGTATCCCGATGACGGGCACTGCGCCTTCAAGCACTTCCGGGAGTGGGCTCCGGCCTCCTTCGCCTGGCTCGCCGACAATCTCAACGCCTCCCGATGACTGCCTGACGCTTGGGCATCTTCCTCGGCCTATCCGGTGCCTTCTGCTTCGCTGCCGCTGCCATCTGCTTCAAGTTCGGTCAGCGATCACACCCGGGTGACAACGGGCTGTTCCTGAGTGTTCTCGTCAATACGGTCCTGCTCGGCGTCATCGCAGCCTTCGCCGACTGGCCGCAGTGGGACACCGCTGGGGTGGTCGGCCTGATGGCCGGCGGCATCGTCGGAACGGTGGGTGGTCGTTCGTCGCTGCTCAAGGGGATCCGTGCGATCGGACCCAGCCGCTCGAACGCCTTCCTCGCCGGGAACCCGGTGGTGGCGGCGATCGCGGGATGGTTCGTGCTATCCGAACGCCTGTCGACCCGCGAGCTGTTCGGCGGAGCCTTGGTAGTGGTCGGCCTGGTGTGGCTCGTCCGAGCCCGCTCGGCGGTGAGACCCGGCACGGAGAAACCACCACTCGTCGGCTATCTGTGGGCGATCGCCGCTCCGGTCTTCTTCGGGTCGGCGTTCGTGATCCGCAAATGGGCGCTCGGGCTGTTCCCGGGATCGGTGATCGGAGCGTTCATCGGATCGGCGGCGGCGATGCTGTTCATCACCTACAGCGAGGGACGCCGCACCTCCACAGGGGAACTGGTCAAGCGCAACCTCGGACACCCGCCGCTCTGGTACGTCGCCGCCGGTGTCGCCACCACCCTGGCACTGCTGGCGCAGTTCACCGCCTTCTCGTTCCTGCCCGCCTGGGTGGTCGGGATCCTCCAGGGAACACAAGGCATCTGGACCCTTGGACTCGGCTGGCTGTTCATGAGAGAAGAGGAACACATCGACGCCCGGCTGGTAGGAGCAGTCATGCTCGTCGCAGCAGGCGTAGTCCTCATCGGTCTCGAGGTGTAGGGGCGAGCTTCGCTCGCCTGGTACTGAGTACTGGGTAGTCGGTACTGAGACCAAACGCCGCACCTCGTACCACGTACCGGGATCTCCCGACGCACGGCGGTGCCGTCCAGCGGTGGTCGGCCGCGCGCCCACGCAATAGCAGAAGGCCCGACGAGCTATCCGCTCGCCCGGCCTCCGTACTCAATACTCAGTACCGCGGCCGGCGCTAGCCGGCCGCGACCCCCAGCAACTCGAGATACGGGCCTACCTCGATCGCCTTGCCATTTTGGGCGTTGGAGGCGATGGCGCAGTGGACGATCGCCAGGGCGCGGATGCCGTCGTCGGCGCCGACCTCGATCTCGTCTTGGCCGCGGATGGCTAGTGCGAACTCGTCGAGCTGTTCGAGGAACATGTCGGTGTCCGGCAGCTCCACCGGCGAGCGGTCCTGTTGTCCGTATGCCTGGGACACGAGCGTCGAGTAGCGGTCTGCCTCGTGCGAATCGTCCCAATGGGTGAAGTCGAGGTCGTACATCAGATTGAGCTTCGTGCCCTGCACACGGATCTGATAGATGCCGGGCGACGCCCAGCCGCATCCGAGGTACCCGAGCGCACCGGACTCGAACTCGAGGATCGTCATCGTGGCGTCCGGCACCTCCGACGGCGTGAAGAGCTTGCGGGTGTGCGAGGTGACCGCCGCCACCGGCCCGAGCAGGTATTGGAGGTTGTCGGCGTGGTGCACTCCCAGCTGAATGAGCGGACCGCCGGGGGTCTTGTCGAGATACCAACGCCACGTTTCGGGTGTCAGCTCCAGGCCACGCTCGTTGGAGAAGTTCGCTTCGACCATCGACACGCCACCCACCGAGCCGTCGTCGATGAGCTTCTTCATCACCCGGTTCCCGGAGAGACGGCGAGCACTGTGACCGACGGCAAACAGGCCTCCCGTGCGCTCGACCGCGTCACGGATGGCGAGTGCGTCCTCCAAGGTCTGGGCGATGGGCTTCTCGGTGTATACCGCCTTGCCCGCATCGAGGGCTTGGATGATCACATCGCGATGTGTGTCGTTGGGCGTCGTGACGATCACACCCTCGACATCGGGATCGGCCAGAAGCTCTTCATAGGTGGCGGCCGACTTCTCGATGCCGTACTCCTCCATGAATGCGTTCCGCTTGTCCTCCGAACGCGAGAAGCACGAATAGAGATCGATCACGTCGCCGCGCCGGGCGGCGCTGGCAAGCACCCTGGCCCATCGGCCCAATCCCACAGAGGCGAGTCGTACCTTGTCGGTCATGTTGGTTTCTCCTCTCCAACCGTCGATGGATCGCCCACAGGTCGGTCGCTTTCTTCGATGTTTTCGCTGAGTGTCGGATGCGGAAAGAAACACGCCAGCCGCATCGCACCGGCGGGGACGGTCGCGTGGAGGCTCCCGGCCGGAATGACGACGACGTCGCCGACCGTGACCGGTGTCCGCTCACCCTCGAGCCAGACATGGCCCGAACCTTCCATCACCACGACGATCTCCTCGGACAGGGGGTGCCGGTGCGCTCGACGCTCGGGATCAGGATTCATCTCGACGATCCGCAGGCTGCAGCCAAGTCCCATGCCCGCCAGCGGGTCAGCCGAACGACGCCCCGGCATCTGGACGAAGTCCAAGCTGTCGCTCCCCACGACCGCCATCAGGACCGCAACGCAAAGATGTCGGCTGCTCGCTTTGCGACATCGGACGCCACGGTCTCGGCGAAGCTGTCTGCGAGCTCCTGGGTGGCCCACGCCGGGTTGCCGTACCAGCCATCTGCGTCGATCTCGGTGACATCGGTGATGTACCCGTAGGTTTCCTTCGACCGCCGCATCTCGTCGAGTGCGATGGCGTGGTCGGGCCTGGTTGGGTCTCCGGCGAGGCCGACATCCACCAGCGACGGGTTGCGAGCCATGACGGCGATCGCCTCGATCCCCCCGCCGTGGGTCAACTCCCCACCCTGGGCGGCGTAGATGCGCTGCGCGGTGTAGCAGGCATGGGCGGTGACGATGTACACGTCCGGGTGTGCGTCTTGGACCTCTGTCGCCACCCCGTCCATGGAGGCGATGTTGCCCTCGTGCCAATTGACGAACACAAACCGATTGGTCCCCATCGAGACCAGCTCTTCGCAGATGTCGGTGAGCAGAGCCTCGAAGGTCGACCGGCGCAGGCTGATGGTTCCAGGGTGGCCGGCGTGGATCGGTGTGACGCCATAGGGTCCGAAAGGGACGAAGAGCGCGTCGAGCTCTCCGGCGACGACCTCGGCGATGACCTCTGCGGCGATGAAATCGGTGCCGCATGGGAGGTGAGGCCCATGCTGCTCGACGCTGCCGAAGGAGAGGACGGCGGTTTTGGACCGTTGAAGGATCTCGGCGACGCCCGGGCTGGTCAGGTTGGATATCGAGCGCATCAACTACCTTCGGTGGGGTCGACGACCACGTTCTTGGGCCGCTCGCCATTGATGATCCGCTTGGCTTCCTCGGCGCTCTTGCGACGAAGATCCGCCTGGCTCTCCTCGGTGTACCAAGCGGTGTGCGGAGTGAGGATCATGCGGTCCATCACACCCTCGAAGACCGACAGATCAGGCGGTTCGGGATCGAAAACGTCCAGGGCTGCCACCGCAGGGCGCCCGTCGGCGAGGCTGCGAGCAAGAGCCGCCGAATCGACGAGACGGCCCCGGGCAGTGTTGACCAACGTCGAGCCTTGCTTCACGAGCCCCAACTCGGCGTCACCCAGCAGTGCAGACCCGTCATCAGGTGGAGGGGCATGGAGGCTGATCACGTCGGCTCCCGCCAGCACCTCTTCGAGTGTGGACGCCACCACACCAGGACCATCGGGCTCGGTGTAGGGGTCGTATGCGAGCACCTTCTCGAATCCGATGCCTCTGAAGAGATCTGCGACCCTCCGGCCGATTCGACCGAACCCGACCACCCCGAGCACACACGAGGCCGGAAGCATCATCGGACGCAGATCGAGGAATCCCCATCCGCCGGCGCGTACCACGGCATCGGATGCCACCAGGCGGCGCATCCCGGCAACACCCAGAGAAAGGGCGTGGAAGGCCACCGCGTCGGTGCCGTAGTCGGGGACGTTCACCACCCACATCCCTGCTGACTTGGCGGCGCCGAGATCGACGGTATCGACCCCGATCCCGGAGCGAATGATGGCTTTGCAGCTGAGTCCTGCGATCACTTGCGGCGTGAACACCGGCGGGTTGCCCGCCATGATCACCGCGGAATCCGAGGCGACCTCGAGGATCGCCTCGGCGCTGTCGCCATCCCCCAGGACGATCTCCGCAACCCCATCGAGGAGCTCCCGTTCGATGTCCAGATCCGGATACCGCGTCCCGAGAAGAGCAACTTGTGGCAAAGACATGGACCCATCATAAAGCGCCGCGACAAAGCCCGTACAATCGATTGCAGCTCTAGGTCCTACGAGAGAAACTTCTCTGCCGAAGGGCCTGACGGCGACAACTGCCACGGCGGCGTCCGCGGCTTCCAGACCGGCGGCACCCGAAGGTTCGATCCATCAGGGAACCAGGACGTCCCTTCCCACGACGGCTCCTGATCTGACCCGTTCGTGGAGCAGCTCGACATCCTCGAGAGGATGAGACCCGGCCACAACCGGCTCGATGAGTCCTCGGCTGACCAGATCGACCACGGTCGCCAGTTCGTCGACCGACACGTTGCGGCTACCGCGGATCTCCCACTCGTTGCGGTAGATCGACCCGGTGTCGATCGGAACCTCGGTTCCGGTGTGAGACCCCACGATCACCAGCCGTCCGCCCTTGGCGAGCGACGGAACGGTTGAGCTCATGGTTGCGGCCCCCACCAGTTCGAGAACGGCGTCGGCACCGACTCCGCCGGTCCACTCTCGGATCGCACCCCCGAGATCCTCCACGGTGGGGTCGACGCCTCGCTCCGCCCCGAGCCGTTGCGCCTCGGCCAGCTTTCGCTCACCGATGTCGACCGCCATCACCGATGCCCCAAGCATTGCTCCCAGCTGTACGGCGTGCAGACCGACGCCTCCCCCGCCTCCGGTGACGACGAGACGTTCTGCGGGCCGAAGCCCCATCCGCGCCACCAGCGCGTGATACGGCGTGCCGATGGCATTGGCCAGGATCGAGCCGGCGGGAAACCCGATGGAGTCGGGAAGTGAGACCAGGTTGCGCCCGGGGATCACGACGTATTCGGCATAGCCGCCCGGGACGTTGACCCCGATGTGACCTGCAAAACGTTCACAGATCGTCTCCCGTCCACGCAGACACCACCGGCACTCACCGCACACCAGGTAGAGACTCGACGACACCCGATCGCCCGGAGACCAGCGTCGCACGCCGGGCCCCACGGCCGACACCTCGCCGGCGATCTCGTGACCGAGAATGTGGGGCAGGTCGGCGCGTTCGCGACCGCCCGCCCTGATGGCCAGGTCGAAGCGGTCCACCGCGCACGCCCCCACCCTGAGCAGGACCTCACCGGCTCCTGGAACCGGTACCTCGACCTCGTCGAGCTCCAGTGGTCCACCGAACTCGCGCAGCAGGATCGCACGCATTCGCAAGGGAACGTTCATCGACAGAATCCTTTCGGTTGAGCGGTTCGGCTGTTTTACCGCAATCGTTTGGCGCGGGAAGGCTCGACGCCGTATCTTCGCTCGATGTCGCTATCTGCCTCCGTGATCCAGCTCACCTGCTTCGACTGTGGAGCGACCGTCGATGCACATGCTCTCCACACGGTCTGCGAGGCCTGCGGGATGCCGCTCCGGGTCGACCTCACGCTGCCCGAAGGCACACCCGAAGAGGTGATCGACCAAACTCAGCCCTCGCTCTGGCGCTACCGCGCAGTACTCCCCGTGGACTTCGATCAGGCCATCACGCTGTGTGAGGGATGGACACCGATCTTCGAGATCGAGGACGGCGTGTGGATCAAGGACGAGGCCGTCAACCCGACCGGGTCGTTCAAGGCCCGCGGAATGACGATGGCGGTCTCGGCCGCCCTCGCTCTGGGAGCGACGCGCCTGGTGGCGCCCTCGGCCGGCAACGCCGCCGGCGCACTCTCGGCATACGGGGCGAGAGCCGGGGTTCCGGTTGTGGTGGCGATGCCGTCGGACACCCCGCAGCACTTCATCGCAGAGTGCCGCCACTATGGAGCAGAAGTCCATCTGGTCGACGGCACGATCGCCGATGCCGGCAAGTTCCTGGCGGGGAGGCGCGGGCCCGAGGACTTCGACGTGTCCACGCTGAAGGAGCCGTACCGGCCTGAGGGCAAGAAGACGATGGGGTACGAGCTGTTCGAACAATTCGGAGGGGATTTGCCCGAGGTGGTCGTGTACCCCACCGGGGGTGGCACCGGCCTCGTCGGGATGTGGAAGGCGTGGAACGAGATGGAGCAGATGGGCTGGATCGGCTCGGAACGACCTCGGCTTGTCTCGGTGCAGACCGCCGGATGCGCCCCTGTCGTCAAGGCCCTCGACGAGGGCGCCGACCGCACCGAAGTCTGGGCCGACGCCAGCACCACCGCCTGGGGGCTCAGAGTGCCGTCGCCAATCGGCGGTTTCATCTGTCTGAGGGCGATTCGTGAGACGCGAGGCACCGGCGTCGCCGTGGAAGAGCAACTGCTCCACGCCACCACCCATGAACTCGCGGCACGAACCGGAATCGACATTTGCCCTGAAGGCGGGGCGGCATGGGCGGCCTTCGAGCAGCTGCGGGCGGCGGGCTGGATCCATGACGGCGAGCGAGTTGTCGTGTTCAACACTGGAACCGGGTTGAAGTACCGATGAACACGGCCCCGTCCGGATGAGGCTCGGCTTCTTCCGGCATCTGGTCGTCGACGCCACCCCGCTGCGGGAATCACCGCGCTATCGCTGGCTGTACGCCGGCCTTGGGGTCACCTGGCTCGGTCGCCAGCTCACGGTGGTCGCCGTTCCGTATCAGATCTATGAACTCACCGGTTCGACGTTGGCCGTCGGGCTTCTCGGGATGGTCCAGTTCGTGCCCACGCTGTTCGTGGCGCTTGCGGGAGGCGCGGTTGCCGATGCGGTCGACCGGCGAAAGCTGCTTGCGATCACGCAGATCGGACTGGCCGGCACTGCGATCTTCCTTGCTGTCAATGCCGGACTCCCGGCGCCGAAGATCTGGCCGTTATATGTGCTCAGCGGGTTGAACGCCGCCCTCACCGCGATCGATCTGCCGACCAGGGCTGCGGCGCTGCCGGCACTGGTCGGGCGTGCCCGGCTCCCCGCAGCGCTCGCCCTCAACCAGACCCTGGGCAACGTCTTCAAGGCGGTGGGACCGGCGGTGGCCGGCATCCTCATTGCCGGAGCCGGACTCACGATCACCTACACGGTCGAGGCTGCGTGCTTTCTGGCGGGCTCTTTCATGATCGCCCAGATCGGAGCGCTCCCTCCCGCCGGAGGTGGAACGCGACCCGGATTTCGGTCGATCGTCGAGGGGTTGCGATTCCTCAAGTCGCGGCGGGTGCTCCAGGGCAACTTCCTCATCGACATGAACGCCATGATCTTCGGCATGCCGACTGCTCTGTTCCCAGCCATCGGAACCGAGCTCCTCGGCGGTGACGCCACCACGGTTGGCCTCTTGTATGCAGCCCCGGGGATCGGAGCGTTGTTCGCAGCGTTCACGTCCGGTTGGGTGTCGCGCATCCGGCACGAGGCGCGGGCCGTGGTGATCGCCGTCGTGGTGTGGGGTCTGTCGATAGCCACCTTCGGCATCGTCGGCTCGGTGACCGGTTCGGTGATACTGCTGGCCATCGCCGGTGGCGCCGATGTGATCTCGGCGGTCTTCCGCAACACGATCCTCCAGCTGTCCGTACCCGATGCCCTGAGAGGCCGGCTTTCGGGAGTCCACGTGGCGGTGGTTGCTGGAGGTCCTCGACTCGGAGACCTCGAAGCCGGCGTGGTCGCGACCCTCACCAGTGTGCGGTTCTCGGTGGTCTCCGGCGGTCTGGCGTGTGTCGCCGGCGCCTTGGCCATCGCACGCTTCATGCCGTCCTACACCGGATATCGCACCGACACGATGGCCGCAGAGTCGGCGGGACTCGACAGCGACCCAACATGAAGGAACAGCAATGCGCACTCTGACCCATTCAGATCCGATCGTCCAAGAAGTCCTCGACATCTGGACCGCTCGCTTCCTCGCCGGCGGTATAGGTATCGGTGACCTCCATAGGACGCTCGACCGTATCGACACATGGTCGGACTGGGGCCCGGAGTGGACCGAGGTCGCCGCCGAGCACGAACGAAGAGCGGAGGAGGCGGACGCAGCCGCTCGGGGCAAGTCTGCTGTGGAGGCCTTCCTCACAGCCTCCAAGTACTACCACCTCGCATATTTCCTGTCGGTCGACGACGAGGAACTCCATCTGTACGGCATGGACCGGATGATCGAGTGCCACGACCGGGTGCTCGACCGGCAGCGCCCCAAAGTGGAGAAGGTGGAGATCCCCTTCTCGGACACTCCCCTGCTGGGGCTCCTCAGCGTTCCCGATGGAGTTGAGCGTGCCCCTGTGGCCATCGTGCTTCCTGGACTCGACTCCACCAAGGAAACCCGCCACTCCGGACGTGGTGCGTTGTTGTCGCGGGGGCTGGCAGTGCTCAGCCTCGACGGGCCGGGCCAGGGTGAGATGTCGAAACTGCTTCCGCTCAGACACGACTACGAGGTGGCCGTCACCGCCGCCGTCGACTGGATCGAGAGCCGTCCCGAGCTCGACGCTTCACGGATCGGCGTCAACGGAGCCAGCCTTGGCGGATACTACGCCTGCCGGGCCGCCGCCTTCGAGCCGCGAGTGGTCGCCACAGTCGCCAACTGCGGTCCGTACGACTGGGGGGCATGTTGGGACGGTCTCCCGGTGGTCACGAGGGGCGCCTTCCGCCGCTACTCGCACTCGAGCACCGACTCCGAGGCCCGGGAGAAGGCGCAGGCCCTGACCCTCGACGGCGTCGCCGAACAGATCGAGAGTCCGATCATGGTCATCTTTGGCAAAGAGGATCCACTCATTCCTTGGCGGCACGGTCAGCGGGTGGTCGACGAGGCGAAGGGCGAGACGGTATTTCTGACCGTGGACCACGGCGGCCATTCCGTGAACGACTTTCCGCATCTGGTACGCCCCATGGCCAACGACTGGTTGGCCGAGAAACTGGGTGGAAGCATCAACTGATGGATGCCGAGCTACTGCTCATCGCCGCGGCAGCGGCATTCGGGTTCTTCGTCAAAGCGATCGCCGGGTTCGGTGGACCGCTTATCGCCATCCCGTTCCTTGCGCCGATGATCGGCGTGGAGCACGCAATCGTGGCCTTGTCGCTGGGCAACCTGACGTCGAACGCCATGCTGCTGTGGGAGCACAGGGCGGGACGATCCGGGGCAGCCAAGCTGTTGGTACCGATGCTTTCCGCCGGCGCTGTCGGAACCCTCATCGGCACCAGGCTCCTGACGATGCTCGACGAGCGCTGGCTCGCCATCGCCGTGGCGACGACGGTGTTCCTCTATGTCGGTCGCGCAGTGTCCGGCATGCGCTTGACCCTCTCGCCTGAGCGCGCCAATTCGCTGCGGATCCCCGTTGGCATCGTGGGTGGCGTGGTGCACGGTGCAACCGGGAACAGTGGCCCGGTGTTCGGTGCTTTCCTCGACGCACTGAGCCTGCCGCGAGCCGGCTTCGTGTTCACCGTGTCGGTGCCATTCATGGTGTTGTCGTCCGTCCAGACGGCCGGGCTCGTGGCGCTCGGAAGCTTCACCGCCGATCGAACGCTGCAAGCCATCCTCACGATCATCCCGGTCGTGGTGGCGACGTTCCTCGGAGCCCTCGTGGGCCGCAGGATCCAGGCCGCCACCTTCCGCAAGATCGTCCTGGTGATGCTGACCTTCGCCGGTGCCCGTTTGGCGTGGTCGGCATTGTGAGCACCCGGTGGATCGACGTATCGGCCGGACTCCCCCCGTTGCGCGACAGTGCGACACGGGTGCCTTCCCTCGTCTGTCCTCATGGATGTGAAAACTCCCCTGCTCCGCCCTTCGGCGAATCTGTCCGCAGGTCGCCGTAGGCGACCTTCCCGAGTTTGCTGCGCAAACTCGACCCGAAGCTGTGTGGAATCTCCATCGGGGAGACACGACCAGTGGCACGCGGGTGCTCCACAGGCCAACCGTGACGCGTGTGAAGCCAGGGGTGATTCAGAAACTGACGCGTCAGAGGCGGAACTGCCGTCGGCGTCAGGTCGTGAAGTCGGGGCGTCCGTGTGGCGTGACGATCGATCGGTACCACTCGACGAACTCGGGCCACGGAGTCGCCCCGCGTGCCATGTCGACGGCGAGGACGAAGTGGAACAGCAGATAGGGATGGGCACCCATGGCGTACAGCGTCCCCCAATCCTCGGACGCGAACGCCGCCCGTTCGTCAGGGGTCAGCAGGCCTCCGTCGGGAACCGATCGCGGCCCGGCGACGGCGCCACGCTCCGCCCATGTGCCCACGTAGGATCCGGGATCCCGGGCGAACTCGGACACCCGTCTCCCATCGTCGTCGGTGTGCCGGATGAGCTTGTCGATCTCGAACCGACTCATGGCGTCCCGTCCCAGTAGAAGAACGGTCCCGCTGCGAACCGTGACGGCGTGGCCTCTGCGACATCCGCCGGACGGCCACCCGCCGCAGCCAGAGCGGTGAGCAGATTGAGGAATTGCGGCGTCACGTTCCCTGCCGCCACCAAGCGCTCCAGCGAACACCCGGTGATCGCGCCCTCGAGGTCGCCGTCTCGCATCCAGCCCGCAGCCATCGCATCGAAATCGGCATCGGGCGACCCACCACCGAGGAATCCGGCAGGACCGCCGATGTCGGTGGCGAGATGGCCGGTAGCGACGATCGCCACTCGACGCTGCGACTCCCAGCGACCGATGGCCGAAGCGAGATGTCTACCCAGCTCGGCGAATCTGGACGCATGTGGCACCGGTGGGATGTTCGTGTTCGTGTGAACGGGCACCACCGGCAGGTCCCACGCCGGCCGCAGGAAACGGAGGGGAACCGAGAACGCATGGTCGAGCACCCACTCGTGGGCAAGGGCGAGGTCCACCGACGTCGTCAGCACCGATCCGCCGAGGATCGCTCCCGCCAGCTCCTCGTCACCGTCCAGCTCCCATTGGTCGAGACCGAAGTGCCGCTGCTCGTTCTCATAGGTCGTGGCATACCTGGGTGACTTCCCGACCACGAATGGCGGGGACAAGTCGTGGCCGAATCGACGCATGTGGTCCGACCCGACCACGATCAGCGACTCGGCGCCCGACTGCTCGAGTCGAGCTGCAAAACCCAAGAAATGGGCGGCGGTGGCCGCCAGATCCTCGGGGACCGGATCCCGCATCGCACGGTACAGCAGCGGATTGTGGGGGACGCCGATGACGGCGACGAGGGTCGCCATCACCGAAGCCTGGGAATGACGTCACGTCCAAGCAACTCGATCGACTCGAACCAACGGTTGAAGCTCAGGCGTGTGTCGAAGACCAAGTGGTCCACTCCCAACGCTCCGAATCTGGCGGTCTGCTCGACCACCTGATCCGGAGTGCCGGCGATCAGGGAACCTTCGATGTCCTCGACCGTCTCGAACTTCCCCGACGCGGGTTTGACCCACCACTTGCCGCGATCGTTGGCCCACTTGAGCAGCCCCTCCACGTTGGTCCCCGCCCAGGCTTCGTTCTCGGTCTCGGCGATAGTGGTCGGTGGCACGACGGCCACTGTCGGCATCGGTCGACCGTTTTCTTCCACGAGCACGCGCATCGCCGCCACTCGTTTCTCGATGGTCTTGAGGGTGGTCCGACCCGGCATCCATCCGTCGCAGTACTCGGCGGCACGCCGGGCCGAGGCCGGTGTCGCCCCTCCGTACCAGAAAGGGATTGGTCCTGTGGGCTTCGGGTACAGATTGACGTCCTGGAACGAGAAATGGTCGTCCTGATAATCGACGTGGTCCTCGTTCCAAACCCGCTGGAAGATCCTGGCGTTCGACTCCACGAGCTCGGGGCGGAAGATTCCACCCATCCCGACGGCGTCGAACTCGTGGTCGAACGTCCCGGCACCCCACCCTGCGATGATCCTCGGACCGAACAAGTGGGTCATCGACGCAAGGGTGAACGCAGTCACCAGCGGATGACGGTAGGGAATGAGAGTCGCCGTTCCCAGCGTGATGCGGGACGTGACGGCCCCGATCGCGGTGAGCACGGTGAGTGGCTCGAAGAAGTCCTTGTGGGCGGATTCGAACTCTCCGTGCGGTTCGAAGAGCAGGTGGTCTCGTACCCACACCGAGTCGAACCCGAGACCCTCGGCTCGGCGCGCGCCCTCGATGATCAGGTCCTTGTCGGCGTACTCGCCGAAGTGCGGGAGCAGCAGTCCGAACTTCATGCCCTGCCTTCCATTCTCGGCGTTGCCATCCGGCCGTGCCCAGGTGTTCCGACCACGGTGCTGTCCTTCCACACGTCGGTTCCTCGCACCATCGTGCGCTCCACGGACCCCGTGATCTCTCGACCGCGGTACGGCGTCCAGCCGATCTTCGAGAGAACCGATTCGTTGGTGATCGTCCAGGTGCGGTCGAGGTCGAGGAGGGCGATGTCGGCGTCGCATCCGGGTGCGATCCGGCCCTTGTAGGGAAGACCGAACACGTCGGCGGGAGCGGTGCTGACGAGGTCGACCATGCGGTCGAACGAGAGGAGTCCGTTCCGCACTGCGTCGAGCATGAGTGGCAGCTGATACTGGATCCCGGGAGTCCCGGTGTGGGCCGCCCAGGCGTCGTCCCACCCGAGCTCCTTCTCCTCGATGGTGTGGGGGGCGTGGTCCGACGACAGCATGTCGACCACACCCGTCTCCATCGCAGCCCACAGGGCATCTCGGTGATGGTCCGCCACGTAATACGACAACACGTAGGAGCCCTGTTCTTCGATGTCCGACATCCGACCCAGGAAGAGCGCCCAGTGGTTGACCTCGCCGGTGACGTCGATGCCACGATCGCGGGCGTCGATGAGCATCTCGACCTGGCGGGTGGTCTGGACGTGGACGATGTGGAGCGGGCATCCCGTGGCTTCCGCCATCCTGATCAGCAAAGCAGTGGCGGTGTCCCAGATGATGCCGTCATCGGTGGCGAGGGTCTCCGCGTACGCCTCGGGAGACCGGTCCCCCTCCGCCCAGTAGGCCTGTTCCACCACGTCCATGATCTGCTGGTCGTGGGGATGGACCATCAACCGCGCCCCGGTGGGAGCGATCGCCCTCATTGCGAGGTAGAGCTCTCCGTGGTCGTGCACGCCGATCGCCGACGGGTGTGGATAGGAGCGCCCCGTGTCCACGACCATGTAGATCTTGAATGCGGCCACGCCCCGGGCAGCCATGGGATCGATCTGGTCACGTAGCTTCGCCGCCGGGTTGTGGTTGTAGTCGACGATGCTCTTTGCGGCATAGAGGTCGAGCACGGAATCGAGATCCTCGACGGTCATCGTCGGTGGATCGAGATTCGGCATCCCGAAGATCGTGGTGTACCCGCCGGCGGCTGCCGCCCGCGTGCATGTGATGAGATCCTCTTTGTGTGTATACCCCGGATCTCTCGTGTGGACATGGACGTCGATGGCTCCAGGGATGGCGACGAGGCCCGTCGCATCGATCACCTCGTCGACGTCGGCGGGTGCGGATCCACGGCTCACGAGCCCGGCGATCTGCTCGCCTTCTATGACGATGTCGAGCGGCCGCAACGCGTTCTCGGCGAAGACCTGTGCGCCCGCGATGACTCGTTTCATGGTTGCTCCTTCAATGTCTCGATGCCACCGGGCGTGATTTGTTCGACCGAGCCGATCGTCAGATGGGTGCGAAACCAGTCGACGATTGCCGGGATGACGACCTCCCCGTGTTGGGCGTAAGCCGCGTAGTGCGTCGTCATTCGTTGCATGATCAGCTTCTTTGGTTCCGGAGCGGCCCCATAGAGTGCCACTGCGTGGTCCGTCGGCGTCGTGGCGTCGTCCTCGACCGCGACGATCATCAGATTGCGCGCCCGTGGAGCGGCGTCGATCGGGCGATAGGCCAGGATCTCGTCTGCCGCGGACAGCGGTACCGACGACGGGATCCGACCGTCCACGTCCTTCTTGACACCTGTGGTGCGCCGCTCGGGCGTGGGCACCATGATCTCCTCGCGCGGATGGACGAGCGCCCCGGAACCTGTGGTCACCCGCAGCGTTCGATCTGACTCCAGGCGCGAGAGGAACTCGTACCACTCGTATTCTCGCCGCATCCGTCGAAGCCAGTCCTCACCGTCGGCCACCGGAACCTGGCTGACGGCACATCCGACCCGGCGGTCATGGGCGGCCAACAGTACGGCGTTGCCACCCCCGGTACCGCCTGAGCCGAAGACCCCGATCCGATGTGACATCACGTGATCGATCGTCTGGAGGAAGGTGACAGCGTTGACGAGATCCTCGAGTTGGTTCCTCGGAGAGAGCCGGCCCCGATCGCCTTCGGAGTCTCCGAAGCCGCGGTAGTCGAAGATGAGGACGCTGAAGCCTGCGTCGGTGAGCGCCTCGTGATACGGCAGGTATAGGCGAGCATCTTTGAGACCGAGCCATCCGGGGCCTTGGACGATTCCCGCCCCGGGGCCATCGAGGTCCGGGGTCCGGAGGATCCCGGACAGTCGACTGCCCTCGGAGAAGAACTCGACTGTGTGTTCTCGCATCACGCTCCCGACGTCGGTGGCATACTGTATACAAGCAACACGTTGATGTGTCGTCCCGAGGGAGCGAAACATGTCTGGCAGCGACACGGCAGGACTCCGGGCACGCATGCAGCCACCGAAGAGCGTCGAGGACACGGTCACCGAAACCCTCCGTTGGGGTATCGAGAGCGGACGTCTGGCACCCGGTGCCCGCTTGGGTCAAGCCGAGCTCGCCGACGAACTGGGGGTGAGTCGTATTCCTCTTCGCGACGCGTTCCGGCGACTGGCATCGGAAGGCCTCATCGAGCTCGACGGCCGGCGAGGCGCCCGCGTCGCCTCGCTGACTCCGGACGACATCGCCGAGATCTACGAGATGCGCGTGCTGCTCGAAAGCACCTGTGCCCGACACGCCGTGACGTCGCTCTCCGACGAGGCCGCTGCAAAGCTGGTCGCCCTGTCACTCGAGATGGATCGCAGGTCCGACGACGCTGCGGCGGGTCCCGCCGCCCGCCTCGACTTCTACTCCGAGCTGTATGCGTACGCCGGTCGACCCCGCATGCGGGAGGCGATTCTCCGTCTGCGGTCGCAGGTCGGCCGGTACCACGTGCTCAATCCGGGACACCGTAAGAACCACGCGCACACCGAGCTCCGCAAGGCGATCAGATCTCGGGACGGAGCACGCGCAGCCCGGGTGATCGAGGCCCACCTCATCGACGCCCGCGATGACCTGCTCAGGACCATCCGCGCCGCTCCGGCGTAGGCGTCATCGTGTGCGATCCCAGATCAGGCCCCGAGTCGCTCGGCCATCCAATCGGCCATGTGCGGGCGGTAGAGGTACGCCTTGTTGGTCGCCACATGGTTGGCGCCGGGA
The DNA here is from genome assembly GCA_963792365.1 of uncultured bacterium. Classification (GTDB taxonomy): domain Bacteria; phylum Actinomycetota; class Acidimicrobiia; order Spongiisociales; family ZC4RG35; genus JAOUGY01. Next base: position 3,211 of record CAWBVW010000002.1, on the reverse strand, counting down.
ATGATGTTGAGGAAGACCTCGCCGGCGAGTCCATCGGCGATGCGTTTCGTCTGCGCCGCAGGCACGATTCGGTCGAGCTCGCCCGTGACCACGAACGCCGGCTGGTCGACCAACTCCACGACCCCGGTGAGATCCATCGCGCGGAGATACTCCTTCGCCTCGTCGAAGCTCGAGGAGTGGGTTCTCACGGTGAATGCCAGTTGGCTCATCGGTGGGACGTGATCCAGCTGGGATCCGATCTCGAACGGGCCGGAGAGACTGATCAGGGCTTTGATCCGCTTCTCGAAAGCTGCCGCCCGGATCACGTAGTAGCCACCGAGGCTCACGCCGAGTGCACCGATGCGATCGGTGTCGAGATCCCCGATCGACTCGAGGCAGTCGATTGCTGCCGCGGCCGGCTTCTCGTAATGACACTCGATGGGCAGGTCGTATTCGAGCTCCCCCTGGCCGGGACCGTCGATGGAGAACGTAGCCATGCCTCGATCCAGGAACCAGAACTCCATGCCCATCAGCTCTTCCTTCGCCGAGTCGAGTCCGGGCATCAGGACCACCACGGGAGGTCGGTCCACCCCGACCGGCCTCCGCAGGTTCCCGACCATGGTGTGCGATCCGAGGTAGGGGAACTCGAGACGCTCGGTAGGCGGATCCATGTGCGGGTGCGCCTTGCGATGTGCCGCCACCGCCTTCGCGTGAGCCGCTCTCATCTGTTCGATGTCGTGGCAGAACAGGAACTTCCCGAAGTGGTACTCCATGGCGGCAGTCGAGTAGTGGAATGCCGCAGACCGGGTGTGGCCGGCTGCCAGTGCCGCGTCGCCTTCACGAGCGTGCACATCCGCCGCATCACTCCAGGCCTGGCACCAGTCGTCCCATCTCTCGAGATCCCTGGTCACATCGAGGAAGTCTCCGACGGGCACCCCGTGCTCCACGTAGCGGGGAGCCCAGTGGTTGATGGCAGCTTGGATTTGCGGGTCGCTCATGCTCGCAAGCGTATCGTTTGCGTAATGTCCGCTGCAATCGATTGCCAGCCCGCCCGTCACACGCTGCGTCCGGCCGACCGGGCGTCACGCCCCCAGAAACGATCGCACGTCTTCCCACATCACCCGAGCAGCCGCTGCGTGATGACGCTCGGGGCGATGGTGATCGTGGAAAGCGTGCCGCGTTCCCGGATAGGAGCACAGCCGGTAGTCGACATCCGATTCCGCCAGCTCTTCGCACGTCGCCCAAAGGGTGTCGTTCACCCGCGGATCGTCCTGTGCATAGACCGCCAGAACCGGACACTCGATGGAGCCGACTCGATCGGGCCCGATGCCATACAAGAGCGCCGCCCGCAGCGGTGTCCGATGTGTGATGAGACGCCAACCCATCTCTGCTCCGAAACAGAACCCGAGAACGCTCAACGGCCCGGGCATCGCGTCGTAGACATCGATCAGGTCGGCCTCGTGGGCCTCCTCGGGAACGGCTCTGGTGGTCACCGAGTCGGGATCATCCACGAAGGCAGCGGTGCCGCCGAGGCGATGAAGGAGGTCGGGTGCATGCACGTCGAACCCCGCAACCGCAAGGTCGTCGATCACCTCAAACATGTAGGGCGACAGGCCCCGGTTCTCGTGTATGAGAAGGATCCGAGGAGCGTTCGCGGTCTGGTCGAGAACCTGGCGGAACACTGGAACTCCTCCGTCACCAGCCCGGTACCAAACGGCCATGAGGACAGGGTAGAGACGTGAGAGCGGCCATCACCCATGCCCCGAACGGACCGATCACCGTTCAAGAGGTCGCAGAACCGGTCGCAGCCGACGGAGAGGTGCTGGTCGAGGTTCATGCAGCCAGCGTCAACCGGCTGGATCGGGCAGTGTACGAAGGTAGAGGCCTGGGACGCGCGGCAACGTTCCCTCTCATCCAGGGCCTCGATGCCGCAGGTGTGATCCTCGACGGCGGCGAGCACGAGAGGGCGACGCGAGTCGTCATCAAGCCTGCGGCACCCTGCGGCCGCTGCCGGTGGTGTCGGTCGGGCCGCGATGCCGACTGCTCCGGTGCACAGCTCACGGGCATCCATCGCTCCGGTGGTTTCGCCGAATACGTAGCCGTCCCTGAGGCGAACGTGTTCCCGATTCCATCGACGATGACGTATGAGGCGGCAGCCGCAGCCGCGCACGTGTTCCCGGTGGCGCTCCACATGATCCGGACAGCAGGGCTCGCCACGGGTGAAACGGTGTTCGTCACTGCCGGCGCCGGTGCGATCGGCTCCGCTGCGATCCAGCTCGCCCGAGCGCTGGGCGCCGAGGTGCTGGCCGCATGCTCCACCGAGGCGAAGGCGGCCGCAGCGAGCCACCTGGGGGCGACCGTCTTGACGACGCGAGGTGAAGCACTCAAGCGGTCGATTCTCGAGCACACCAACGGCTCTGGCATCGACGTCGTCCTGGATGGCTCGGGGGATGCGGAGGTCACGGTCCCGGCACGAGATGCCCTAGGCCGCTGTGGTCGTTTCGTCGTGGTGGGTACCTTCTCGTCGCAACCGCTCGAACTCGACCTCGTCGCCTTGTACCAGAAGCGACAACAGTTCATGGGGTCGGCTTCGTCGTCGATGGTCGACTTCAGAGATGCGTATGCGCTGCTGACACAGCATCAGATCGATCCAGTGATCGGAGCCATCTATCCGCTCGAGCGGATCGTGTCGGCATTCGAGTCGGTCGCCGATCGCTCGCGGATCGGCAAGACCGTGATCGCCGTGAGAGGAGACCATGCATGACACGCATCGACGTCGACAAGCTCAGAACGAACGTCGTCGACACCGCGGCGTTGCTGCGCCGTGACCCCACGGCAGGCCACGTTCGCCCCAACGTCCAAACCCGCCTCGTCGCCGACGTGCAGGCACAATCGGACTTCGTCCAATACGGCAAGGAGTTCTCATTCCGATGCGACGAGTCCGCCGATCGGGCAGGGAGGGGCGAGGCGCCCAGTCCACTTCGCTACTTCCTGTCGGGGCTGGCCTTCTGTCAGCAGGTTTGGTACGCCAAAGGCGCGGCGCTCGTCGGGCTCTCGATCGAAGAGCTCGAGATCGATGTCAGGACCTACATGGACATGCGCGGAGAGCATCTCATCGACGAGATCGCACCGAACCCACAGTGGATCGTGATCGAAGCGGGCGTGATCAGTCACGGGACCGACCAAGAGGTTCTGGCGATGGTCGATGAGGCGAACGCCCGGTGTCCGGTCT
>CAWBVW010000001.1:0-1234302 GCA_963792365.1 uncultured bacterium | reverse complement strand
GGGACCACCTCGCAGCCGGCGGCCGGGGGCTCGTCGTCGACGATCGCGGGCGGGAAGCCGTCGGCCCGCACCGTCGTGCCGGTGGCGTCCTCGAGCCGCCGGATGATGTTGGGCGACCACTCGTCCCTGCCAAGCCGGGCCTCCCCGTCGGCGAAGATGTCGATGAGCAGCGGCGACAGCTCCAGCGGCACACCGTGGCGATCGGCGATGGCCTGGAACAACCCGATGTCCTTCGACACGAGACCCATGGTGAAGTTGATGTCGCGAGACCCGTTGAGGATCACCTGGCTCTCGGTCTCGTGCACGAACGAGTTGCCCGACGAGATGCGGATCGCCTCGTAGGCGATGGCGAGATCCGTACCGGCCGCCGCAACGGTCGTGAGCGCCTCGGTCAGCGCCACCAGATTGGCAGTGGCCAGGTAGTTCGTCACCACCTTGAGCACCGAGGCGGAACCCAGCGGACTCGTGTGAAGGATGTCGCGCCCCATCACCGACAGCAGCGGGAGGATTCGCTCGAAAATCGGCCGATCGGTCCCGGCGAAGATGGCGATGTTGCCGGTGGCGGCACGTTGGCATCCCCCCGAGACTGGGCAGTCCACCGCCGCCGCTCCCCGTCCCGCGACGAGCGCACCGAGCCGGACGACCTCGTCGGCGTCGGTCGTGGACATCTCCGCCCAGATCCTGCCCGGTCGAATGGCGCTCAACACGCCGTGCTCTCCTTCGAGCACCTGCGCTGAGATCGCCGGGCTCGGGAGAATGGTGATCACCACATGGCTCGCCTCGGTGTCCGCTGCTGGGGATGCTGCCACTCGGCTCCCACCTCGACGAGCCTGGCAACGGCGTCGGCGTCGATGTCGTGGACGGTCGTCCGGACGCCGTTGGTGACGAGGTTCCCGGCGAGCTTGGACCCAACGTTCCCCAAACCGATGAACCCGACGTCGACGGCCGGACCCGTGCCCCCGGTCACGTCGAGGGATGCCTCGGTTCGGCCAGCACCCGGCGCACCATGTGCTCGAAGTGCTCGAGGGGTTCGGTCGGGTAGTCGGGATCGAACGACACTTGGTCGTAGTCGGCGCAGAAACGAACCGTCGCGTCGTAGTACGGATGGTCCTTGAACCGGTCCCTGGCGTCGGGGTCGCGCCCGTAGTGCTGGGCGTAGTACTTCTCCTGGAAGAGCCCGTGGTGCTTCACGATCCAGTAGTTCTTCTCCGACACGTAGGGGCGCAGCATCGCCGCCGCCACCTCGGAGTGGTTCGCCGGCGCCAGGATGTCACCGATGTCGTGGAGCAGGACCACGACCACCGTCTCTTCGTCCTCACCCGCTCGTTCGGCCCGGGTGGCCGCCTGCAACGAGTGGCCGAGGCGGCTGATCCGATAGCCGGTGTGCTCATCCATGGACCGCAACCAGCCGAGCACCCGATCCGGGAACGCGGCGAGATCCTCCGCCTCGTACCCAGACAGCAGCGCATAGTCGTCGGCGGTTCCGTCCTCCATGCGAGTGAATGAAACGGTGTCGCTCATGACGACCCGACCGGTGCCGGCGACCGGGGGATGTGGGCGCCCATCAACACCCGCCGCCGTGCCATGAAGTCGTCGTATTCCATGTACACATCCTGCAGGTGGCGTTCCCCGGTGCCGGGTTCGAACGGCAGCCGCCCGTGCAGCACCCGATGCCCGTGGACGGTGAGCAGGTCGCGGTCCTTCGACTTGAACACCACCTTCGACCTGGCGCTGTCGACGATCCGGCCGAGCGCCCGGTAGGCCCGGTAGAACTCTGTCATCCGATCGAAGTCGATCTGGATGGGCAGTGCCAGTTGGTTCGAGAACCGGAAGAGGCACACCCGCCCCTCGGTGTCGAGCTGAATCATCGGCGAGGTCGCCTTGGTGTCCTCGCCGTCGGAGAACAACTGGAAGGTGATCGGAACCGAGACGAGCGTGTCGAACGCCTCAGGATCCTCGGCTCGCAGGCGGGCGACGGCGTTCCACCCGTCGACCACGGTCGACTCGCCGCCCACGGCCCGGTTCTTGCGGAAGTGCAAGAGCTGGATGCTGGGCGGCCAGTGATAGCTGGGCATGTCGCTGTGCGGCTTCAGCTCGAGCGGTGTGTGCGCCACGTTGTACCCGTTCGGGTCGTAGAACACATTGTGAACCCGTTCGAACGCCACCTCCCGCAGATGGCCGACCTTGTTGCAGAACCGCTCCACCTCGTGGTCCTCATCGGGCACCCCTTCGACGATCGCCACACCGAATCTCCGCACCGCGTCGAGGTAGCCGAGCATCTCGGCGTCGTCGGTGAACAGCCGGTCGTGGTCGAACCGTGGGATCTGAAAGCCTGACTCCCAGAGCATGACGTCGTCGGCGGCGCTCGAGGGGTTGGAGTAGTCGAACTCATCCAACCAGGCGGCGTCGTACGTCGAGCGGTGACCGTCGGACCACGTGACATCGAGATCACCGGCCACGGTGACGTCGGCCTCGACAGCCCTGATGTCGTCGGGGATGTCGGCGGTGAAGAGCTTTCGCTCACCGGTGCTGATGACCCGACACTCGGTGCACCCGCAGTTGTCCCGCAACCACACATGGTGGAGTCGTCTCCGAACACCCGCCGTCTCGAACTCGAGGTGATCAGGGTCGATCCGCATGTCGCTCCTCACGCCGTGGTGGAGGCAGAATGCCACAGCCCGACTACAAACCGAGGCCGCACAGGTTGAAGGTTCGATGGCCTGAGACTCAGCCCAGTGAGGCCTAGAATCGACAGCGTGCGGCCGCCACTTCCTCCCCTCGATGCCCTTGCCGCCTTCGAAGCGGCGGGGCGTCACGAGAGCTTCGTGAAGGCCGCGGCCGAGTTGCACCTGTCACCGTCGGCAGTGAGCCACCGGGTCAAGAGCCTGGAGCGGCATCTGGGGCATCGGCTGTTCCGTCGCCTGCCCCACGGCGTCCAGCTGACCGACCGTGGCCACGCCTACCTGCCGAGAGTCCGCAGCCTGTTCGACGACCTGGCTGCGGCAACCGGAGACCTGTTCGGACCCGCCTCGAGGGATCGGATCGTCGTGAGCGCATCGATCTCGTACTGCAGCCGATTCCTCGCCCCGAGCCTGCCCGACTTCGTCGAGGAGTCCGACATCGAGGTGCTCCTCGTCTCACGAATCTGGACAGAGGCCGTCAGCGCCGATGAGGTGGACATCGAGATCCGCCTGGGACCCGCTCCCTACGACGGAGAGATCCTCGCCAGCGAGTCGGCGCTGCTCATCACCCATCCCACACCGGTCGATCGACCACAGATGGTGGAGGTCCTCGGATACGCCGACCTCGGGCGTTCGTTCACCATCGACGGGCCGGCCATCCCCGGAACTCTGTCAACCGACACCTGGGAAGGAGCGATCGGGCTCGTCGAGTCGAGCCCTCGACTGTGTGCTGTGGTGCCGTCAACCATGGTGCGCACACCCGCCGCCCGGGGGGCGATAGCCGTCGCTCCGGCACCCGCGGTCCCGATGGACGACGTGTACTGGATCTACACGACCGACCCCACGACGCTGCAGCGGCCGTCCGTCTTCGGATTCCTGTCGTGGCTCCGCGCCCGACACGAGCAGGGTCGGTAGTGCCCGATCACGCTCGAGTCGACGGACCCGGGAGGTCGGGGGTGGTCTTGGCCTCGGCGGCTGCCTTGAAGCCCTGATTCTCCTTGGTGATGGCCGACAGCATCGGCCGGCGCAGGAGGCCACCGACCAGCGGGGCGAAACGACCTCTGATCTCCACGGCCAGCACGTTGACCGTGCCGCCGTTGCAAGGCCGCATCTCGTGAATGCCGGTCATCGTGGTGCCCAGCGCTCTGGTCGACCAGGCGAAGGTCCTCTCGTCGTCGAGCCGGGTCACCGTCCACACCTTGGCGGTCTGACCCGGTTGCTTGATGCGGGCACCGGATCCCACGGTGAGCGGTCCGGTGTCGAGGAGTTCCACCGAGTTTATCGTCGGCGTGTACCGGGGCCACGACTCGACATCGAGAGTGACCTCCCACACTCTGCTGACAGGTGCGTCGATCTCGATGGTGTGTTCGATTCTCACGCGACTCTCCTTGTACCATCTGGTACAGAGGTATGTACCAGATGGTACAGGAGTTGTCTAGTCTGTTCCTCGTGTCCGATCCACGCACCGAACTCCTCGAGCGGCTGATGGCCGAAGCCGCGGCCAACGGTCTGGCGGACCGCAGCCTGCGTGACCTGGCCGAGGCGGTCGGAACCAGCCACCGCATGCTGCTGTACCACTTCGGGTCACGGGCGGGTCTCGTGGCCGCCATCGTCGAACTGGTCGAAGCGCGGCAGCGTGAAGCGCTCATCGAGATGGCCTCCCAAGCCGCCGACGCCGCCGACCTGATCCGGATGCAGTGGCGCCAGGTGTCGTCACCCGAGTTGCGACCATTCGTCCGTCTGTTCTACGAGTGCGTGGCCCTCACCGGTGGTGAAGGCCTGACCGACCCGTGGCTCGATCTCGGTGCCGAGGTCGCAACCTCGATCGAAGCCGAGACCGACGAGGATCTACTCCGCCTCGGAGTCGCCGTGTCACGCGGCCTGTTGATCGACGTGCTCGCCAAGGGCGACAACGAGGACGCCACCCGCTCGCTCGAACGATTCATCGACATGTGGGAGCAGACCTCGACCGGAGGCTGACGGCGAGGTAGCGAGGTCTCGACGTTCTTCGTCTCGAATCGCTTAACGACTTCCGGCGAGCCGCAGACCTCTGCTGGACGGCCCGCCGTCACGGGGTGACGGTCCGCAAGACGATCGACTGCCTGATCGCCTCCGTCTGCGTGAGGGAATCTGCACCGATCCTGCACGCCGATCGGGATCTCAAGCTGCTGGCCGGCTGCACCGAGCCGGAGGTTGTCCCAGTTCGGACCTGAGGCTGCCTGAATGCGCGGCTGCTCGACGATCTCATTCCCGATCTCCCGGGCCCTGCGGTTTCCTACCCGTCGGGTTCCAGGAGAGATTCTGACGGGTCTGGGTGAGGGGAGGCGATCGTGGGTGCGGCTCGTGGACACCGAAGACGATGTCTGGATGCTGTTTATCAGGCTCGCGCATGACGGCTCCGAGATCGAAGGACTACGTTACAGGCGGCCTCTGGTGCATCTACCCGATGGGACGAGGATCGGAATCGGACCATCCTCGTTGTGTGGCGATGCGACAATCGACATCACACTCCTCGATGGAACCGAACAGAGGATCCACGTGCGATGACGACAGTGGATGCGGTGCTCGACGAAGTACTGATCGGTGGCCTTGACGATTCGGTGCAGGCGGTGTCGGTGACGTCGCTGGTCAAGACCGGGATGGGCGTCGAGGACCAGGAAGCTCGGTGTGACCCGCGTTCGAGGTGATTCGGATGGCCGTCGAGGATGGATGGATGCGTCTCGGCGACATCGACGAGACGGGGGTCGTCCCGTGGGACATCGACGACGAGGCGGCGCTCGAGCGCGTCCGCAGTCCTTGGGAAGAGCTCGGCATCCGGTGAACCTGTCTGAGGTCTGCTGGCTGGCGAACACCGAGAAGGGCAGCGCCCGTGCGAGAGCCGTCCTCGCCCGGGACGTCGAACGACCGCCGTAGGAGGACTGAGGCGCCCGAAGCCCGTGCGGGCGGTCAGACCCCTAGGTTCTCCCTGACCGTGGCGAGCGCACCCTGGTAGACGTTGGTTGTCTGGATCGGGCGGAAGCCCATCGCCACGTTGATGTCGAGCATCGGCTGGTTGGATCCGGCGTTGTAGGTGTCGATCCGTTCCACCTGTGGCCAGTCGCGGGTGATCCGCTCGATCATCGATGCTTTCAGGAGCCGGCCGAGGCCCTTGTTGCGGTGATCCGGATGCACGATCGTCTCCCATTGCCACGCCTGATCCGGCTGCAGGTTGTCGGTCTGAATCGTGGTCGAGCCCACGAACTCGCCGGTCGGCCGGTAGACCGCCACGAACGTGAGCAGGTTGTGGAACGAAGCGGCGATGCGCTCTTCCTGTTCCCGCCAGATGTGCGGCTCGAGGACCTCGTCCTCCTCACGCTCGAAGTCCTCCATCGGTGCCGTGTTCATCTGGAACTGGAGCCCGCAGTACTTGTCGACGGCGTCATCGGGGAACGGGGCTTGCAGCTCGCACAGCTCGTAGTCGGCGGCCCGCTCGCCGGCCCGCTCGATCCAGGTCCGCATCAATGCCATGTCGACGTCTGCCACCTTCAGCCGACTGCGCATCTCCCGATAGACCTTCTGGAGTCCGGCCCGTTCGCACAGTTGCTCCGCCGGGTCGCCTTCGATGACGTAGGTGTCGACCAGATCGCGCCCCTTCTCCTCGAGCCGGTCGCACACCAGGGCGGCCAGCGCGCGGGCGTGACCTCTGCCTCGGTCGGCGGGGCGCACATAGATCCAGCCCATCCCCTGACCGAGGTTCTGTTCGAGGTCGATCCACGCCACCGCCGAGGCGACGATCTCGCCGTCGACCCGCAGCAGCCAGCGGGGGACGGAGTGGTCGCTCCTCACTTGCCGCCAGTCCGCAGCCTGCCGTTCGAACGGCACCGGTGGGTCACCGGGGAGCATCTCCCCGTTCAGCGGGAGGTAGTACTCGTGCATCTCCCGGAGCAGCTCCTCGGGAGCGGTGGGCGTGTCCACCTCTTCGATTCGAAGTGTCATCTCCCCCGGAGGCTACGTTCGACATCGCCGCGACTCGGGGGAATATCGGTCAGGCCATGCGTGCTTCGTGAGGCCACACGAAGAAGCCGACGATGGGCTCGCCGGTGGATTGGGTGAGGTTGATCTTGTTGAGGAATGTGCCGGTGGTGAAGTCGAGGGTCGGCTTCTGGCGTGGATGGTTGGGGTCGTAGAGGGACACCGACACGTCGGGTCCGGTCTCGGTGTAGCCGATCGCCACCACCTGGTGGTTGTCTGCCATCTTGTCGGGTCGATGTGACCGGATCAGGCACAACACCTGCGGCCGGCCCTGGTCGATCGACGCCTTGAGCGACGGCCACTCCAGTTCCGCCACCCGGCGGCCCATGCTCTCGAGAAAGAACCCCCACCACGGATTCGACGTCGGCAGCGGGAGCCACTCGATCAGCTTGCCGATGAGGTCCCGACCCCGGAACGAGTCGGCCTGGCGGCTGACCAACGTGGCGAACAGCTCGGACCCCGGCTCCGGCTTCTCCTCCGGGTCGGGTGGGCTGTCGGCGAGGAACTCGTCCAGCGCACACCACGACATCCCCCCACACAGCCCGAACCCGTCCCAGAACTCGGTCCGCGCCGCCAGCTCGAGGGCACCGCTCAACGGTCCGGGAAGGTCGAGGCCGACGATCTCTTCGAGCCGGCCCTGACGGCTCAGCTCGGCAAGCACATGCGAACCGGTGAACCGATTCCGGAACGCAAACCCGTGGACGGCGGGGTCGAAGGCGGAGTTCACGGGCGGGTTCCTTCCGAAGGCTCACCGATCGGACTCGACCGGGATCGCCGCCAACCCTACGCGCTCACCGACGTCGGCGTGCCGTCACGGCTTGCGAGCTCCGATGATGGCGCCGAAAACACCGTCTCCCACCGAGTGGGTGGTGATCACCTCGACGTCGGTGAACCCGGCAGCTTCCAAACCCTGGCGGTACTCGGTGATCCGGAGGGCGCCGGCGACACAGCCCACGTAGCTGCCCCGTTCGACGATCTCGTCGTCGGTGAGGTGGTCGTCGGTGACCACGTCGCTGACCCCCACCCGTCCTCCACTGCGCAGCACTCGCTGCATCTCCGAGAACACCTTGGGCTTGTCGGCCGACAGGTTGATCACACAGTTCGAGATCACCACGTCCACCGTGGCGTCGGGGAGGGGGATGTCCTCGATGTATCCCTGCAGGAACTCGACGTTGTCGACGCCGGCTTCGGCGGCGTTGCGCCGGGCGAGCGTCAGCATCTCCTCGGTCATGTCCAGTCCGTAGGCCTTGCCGGTGGGGCCGACCCTCCGGGCCGACAACAGCACGTCGATCCCGCCGCCGGAGCCCAGGTCGAGCACGACGTCGCCTTCGGACAGCTCTGCCACCGCGGTGGGATTGCCACAGCCGAGGCTGGCCGCACCCGCCACCGGCGGAACCTCCGCCAGTTCGTCACCCGAGTAGAGCTGGGCGCCAAAACCATCCTCGTCGCAGTCTCCGGATCCACAGCAACCACTGGTGTCGACCGCAATCGCACGTGCGGCGTAGTGGGCTCGCACCTCTTCCCGGTCAGCAGTACGGCCAGTCATCAGCGAACCATCCTGGCGCCGTACAGCGCCCGCACCCGGGCCGACTCGATGAGCTCACGGTTGCAGTCTCGGGCTGTGATCACCTGGGAGCACTCGTCGCAGAAGCAAACACGCGGGGGGCGACGACGGAACTTGCGGCTCAACCTCGACATCTCTTCTCCCTCATATCGATGGGCGTCAATACGAAGATATCTCGTGCATCGATCGCTGTCAATATGTTGGTTGTGCGTGCTCTCGCACACCCGGTGACCGTCCCCTGGATGACCGGCGGCAGCCGCCACCACTCGAGCGACGCCCCCCCGGCCATGGGAGCTCCTCCAGTGGACCGAGGTTGCTTCCCTCCCGACTGACCGGGCACGCTGGCTTCCGACCTGTGGTCCCGAGAGCGCCATCAACAGGCCGCCGTGCGGGTGCCCGATGGAGAGGAAGGCGAGCGAGACGTCGCCGTCTGGAACCGCGCTAGGCGTACACCCCGTTCGCCATCGTCGCCGTGAACCCGGCGGTGACGGTCGTCGAGCTGGAGCCGCCCGTGCTGAACCGGTATCCGGACGCCGTTCGGATCGACCACGTCGTGGCGATGTCCGTCGCCCAGTACCTGGCCCGGAAGCCGACCGGGTTGACCACATGCGCTCGAGCCCCGGTTGCGGCCCAGTCGACGCCGACGTGGGCCCGGGCCCGCTCCGGCGCTGCACCGTTGCGGAAGATGGCGTTGACGACGTCGAAGTAGTCCCAGAGCCTCGCCGAGGTGTGGAACCGAGCATTCCCGCCGGCGGTGGAGACGGACTCCGGCGAGACCGCCCCTGTCCAGAACACCCCGCCCGCGGACCACACGTTCGGCGAGCCGGGAGTGTTGAGGTCTCCGGGGTTCACGTCGTGGATCTGAATCTGTGCCGGATCGAAAGGCCCCAAACTGGGGTCCTCGAAGACGTCGAGTCAGAAGAATCCGAAGGCCCCTCTTCGCTCCTTGCCTTCCCGGTCGACGTATCGGCCCTCCATGTAGCGGATGTCGGCTGCCCAGGTGCGGGGCACGTGCTCGCTGCTGTTGTCGCTCACACCCTCCACCTCGACCATTCCCACCCGGCCCTTGAAGTCTCCGATCGTCGATGGATCACTCACCGGGTCGAACACTCCGAGGAACGGGTCGATCTCCACTGGGAGGAAGAACGGAAGATCGACACCCAGAAGGTCCGCCAGTACCGGCGAGCTGTAGGGGATGGGCTTGGGGATCCGGGCACCACTCGATGCGAACGCCGGCCCGCCGAACGATGGAGTCATGGCCGCGGCTGCAGCGGTGACTCCCGTGGCCTTCAGGAACTGCCTGCGGGTGAAGGCCGTCCCCAGATGGGAGGCATGCCGAGCGGGAGCGGTACCTCCTGCCTCGAAGACGGAAGAGGGGTACCAGGTGGGCGAGTGCATGGTGTGCGCCTCCTTTCGCCGTCCTACAAAGCTACGCTCGGCTCTGGCCGGGCGGGAAGCCAAGAATTCGCGCTCTTGCGAGTCCGGAACCCTGCCGCCCTCTTCGTTCCCAGCAGCAGCACTGCGGGTGCCTGCTCGATGCGCGCGATCGGGTCGACCGGATGTCGAATCGTCGTGCGGCCGATCGTCGTATGCACGAGTCCGCACGAGAGGAGACAGCAATGAGCCGGAGAATGCATGGGACCGTGAGCGTCGTGATCGATCGCTCGCCCGACGAAGTGTTCGACTACCTCCGAGACCCCACCCGCCATGGCGAGTGGTCGCCGCGCCCGTATCGGGCCGAGGGCGTCGACGGGCCTGTGGAGCAGGGCGCGACGTTCACATCGTTCGGCTGGGTGCCCGGTGACGCCGAACACCGCAACGAGGTGGAGGTGACCGGCTTCGATCCGCCGACGCTGATCGAGTTCACGGCAAAGGAGCAGGGTGAGAACTTCCTCAGCACCTATCGTCTCAGCCCGCAGGGCTCGGGGACCAAGGTCGACAAGATCCTCGACATGCCACGTCCGGGCGGGGTGGGTGGCCTGATGTTCCCTGTGCTGTTCGCCGGGTTCATCAAACCCGCCACCCGCAAAGGTCTTCGCATGCTGAAAGACCGGTTGGAGAGCAAGGGATAGCGTCGAGCCGGGCGAACTCGTCGGTTTGCACGACGAACGCATGGGCCGGGCCCGTTGCTCAGATCTGTACCTTCGGCGCCCGGGCCTGGCGCTCGCCCGTTGTTTCACTTCCGCGGCCCAGCCATCCACCTGTCGTCACCAAGGCCGCCCCGACGAGGACGATTCCGTTCGTGACTCCGTCCGTACCGATCGACATGAACTCGGAGAGGCTGTGAGAGGCCAGAAGCTGAACTCCCCAGAGCCCAAAGCAGTCAGGCCTGCGGCACCGGCGATCATGGCCCAGTCCCATCGCTTGGCTCGGAGTGCCGCCGCCGCGCCTCCGACCACGATGAGAGCCGCCAAGATCCGGATACCCAGGCCCTCGTCGTGCCACGTCGGGCCTACCACGAGACCCCAGATCGCCACGAGCGCGGCGCCGGCGACCACGAGGACGGACGGCGGGTTCATGTGCGGAGCCTGCGGGGCCGACCGACCGGTGGAGCTCCCTGTCGAGACCTCCACCTTGTCTCTCCTCGTCGGCCCGGTGCTCGACCGACGCTCGAGCACCGGGCCGCCACTCGGTGGCGAGCCCTGCTCTGCCCGTATCGCAAGGGTCTGTTCGAGAGCGCCGACCAGCCGCTCGGCGTCGTAGTTCCAACGTCCATCGCTCAGCTCGAAGGCGTTGCGCCGGGCCAGCGCCGCAAGCTCGGGAGGCAGGTCGTCGGGCTGGGGGAGCGCTGCTCCCTGCACCAGCACGGGTATCACCAAGACGTCCTGCGTCAACGCTTCTTGGACCTCTTGGCGAACGAGGTCGAGAGGGTTGTGGAGACGCCGCACGCCCTCCTCGTCGTGGATCTCGAGCCATTGACGTCCGATCATGACGATCACGATCTCGACCGTCTCGAGGGTCTCATCGATCAAGGCGGCGTGGTCCACGCCGGGCCCGATGGCGTCGATGTCCATGAACACGTCTTCGTCGGAATGAGCTCGAAGCCGGTCGTAGAGGCGGGGGTGCGGTTCGAGGAGCGGGCGGCACGCCGGACCCTCTCCGAGAACCGTACGAGATGCGCCGCGACACATCGAAGCTACCACTGCATGGCCCCGGTGTGTGGGGGTTTCTCGTCGGGGTCCCTTTCGTCTGGATGCGCCGCGCTCGAGGCGTCGATCCGGGGGAGCGGCGCCCTTCTGAGGCCCCGCCCGGCTCTGAGCGAATCCCGTAGCGCGGACGCGACGGCTGATAGTCGGCCCCGATCTTTTTCATACCGAACAAACATCGTCGACAGCGCCTGTGCGGAACCGTATGGGTCGGTGGATCGACTTGTATCCGCGTGGGCTGATGCCCGCACGACAACAGAGGGGTGCCCTCTCCTTCCAGGGAGACGGCCTGTAGGAGGAGAGCGCATGCGAAGGGGAATCGTCCTGTTGGTGGCACTCGCCGTGGTCTTGACCGCCGCATCGACCGCCGGGGCGCGGGCGGCCGGTCAGGCCTTGCAGACACCTGACTCGACCACGGTCACCCTGATCACCGGGGAACGGGTCACCATCACCACCATGCCCAACGGGCGCAAGGCGTACGGCATCGTGCCGGTCGAAGGCCTCGAGAACCTTGCAGTCGTGCAGCGTGAGTACAACGGCGATCACTACGTGATTCCCGCGTACGCCCTCGAACTCATCCCCGACAGGCTCGATGCAGAGCTCTTCAACGTGACCGCCCTGGTCGAGCAAGGCTACGACGACCAGAGCCGGGAGACCCTCCCCGCCCTCGTCACCTACCGGGCGTCGACCATCGACGTTCCCACCCTCGACCGCACCCGCCGGTACCGATACATCGACGCCGCGGCCGTCAGCCAGCGACGTGACCGGGCAGCAGAGTTGGGACGGTCACTGGCCGACCGTGCGTCTAGGGGTGCCCGGGCGGTCGACCCGCTCGCCGGCGTCGACAAGGTCTGGCTCGACCGCAGGGTCCAGGTCTCCCTCGACGAGAGCGTCCCCCAGATCGGTGCGCCCGCCGCCTGGACGCAGGGACTCGACGGCACCGGTGTGACCGTGGCCGTGCTCGACACCGGCATCGACGCCGGCCACCCCGACCTGGTCGGCAAGGTGACGGCGGAAGCCAACTTCTCCGACTCCGACTCCACCACCGACCGTTTCGGGCACGGCACCCATGTGGCGAGCATCGTGGCGGGGTCCGGCTTCGCCTCCGGTGGTCTCTACACGGGTGTCGCTCCCGGCGCATCGCTCCTCAACGCCAAGGTCCTCGGTGACTACGGGTTTGGCGAGGACTCGTCGGTCATCGCCGGGATGGAATGGGCAGTTGCCCAGGGTGCAGACATCGTCAACCTCAGCCTCGGTTCCTACCCGACCGACGGCACCGACCCCGTGAGCATGGCCGTGAACGAGCTCAGCGCCTCGTCCGGTACCCTGTTCGTGATAGCGGCCGGCAACGGAGGCGACTTCGGTGAGAAGGTCTCGGCACCCGCCACCGCTGACGCCGCTCTCGCAGTCGGCGCCGTCGACGGCCAGGAAGAACTGGCGTCCTTCTCCAGCACAGGTCCGCGCATCGGTGACTACGCCATCAAGCCGGAGATCACCGGCCCTGGCGTCGACATCACGGCCGCCCTCTCCCAGGACGCCCAGCCCATCGGAGAGCCGGTCGGCGACGACTACCAGACCCTCTCGGGCACGTCGATGGCCACACCGCACGTGGTCGGCGCCGCCGCCATCCTCGCCCAGGCCCATCCGGACTGGAGCGGCGATCGGCTCAAGACGGTGCTCGTCGGGAGCGCATCACCCAATCCGGTCTTGACCGTCTACCAGCAGGGTGGTGGTCGCGTCGACGTACCGTCGGCGCTGGCCACCGAGGTGGTTACCGAGCCCGCCACGGTGAATCTCGGCTACTTCCCTTGGCCCCACGATGCCAACGGCACCGCCACGGCAAATGTCACCTACGAGAACGTCACCGACGACGACGTGAATGTCACGATCGACGTGGCCGTCTTCGACGAGGCCGGCAATCCCGCTCCCGACGGGATGGTGGGCGTCGACACCGCCAGCCTCACCCTGACGGCGGGAGCCTCGGCGGACATCGACGTGTCGGCCGACCTCACGGTGGGCGAGCCGTCGCTCTACGGCGGGTACCTCACGGCCACCACCGACACAGGCGCGGCCACCCGAACGCCAATCGGCTTCTACAAAGAACCGGTGCGGTACAACGTGACCTTCGAGGGCATCGAGCGTGACGGCAGCGCCGGGTTCGGTGACTTCGGCACGATCACCATGGTCAATGTCGAGGAGGGGATCGCCTCTCCCGGATTCATCGATCTGTTTGGTGACATGACCACCACCTCGGTGCGGGTCGCCCCCGGCACCTACAGCGCCCTCGCCCAGGCCGGAACGATCATTAACGACCAAGCCGCAGACGTGGTCATCGACATCGTCGAAACCGGTGACCCCGAGTTTGTGGTCGACTCAGACATGACCGTCGTTTTGGACGCCCGGCGCGCGATCCCGATCTCGGTGGCCGTGCCCGGTGCTGCCACGCCCGTGATGACCGATGTCACCGAGACGCGGAGCAGCGCCGACGAAGCGGCGTGGTACGGGTCGTCGTGGGCGATCACGAGTGGTGACGTGTACGCCGAACCCACCGACAAGGTGACGCTGGGTACGTTCAACCACGTGTTTCACCAGACCCTCACCCAGGGACCCCGGCGGCTGTACGACCTGGTGTACCCGGAGTCGGGTCGGATACCGAACTCGCTCAGCTATCGGGCCGATCGCACCAACACTGCCACGGTGAACCAGCGCTACCACACCTCGGGAAAGCCGTTGACGTACTACACGTCGGCCTTCGCCTTCAGCCCGAACATCAACTTCTTCACGTCGCTGTTCCTGCCGGTGAACGCCCCGACGACGCGGCGGGACACCGTGAGCGCAGGCAACGGCCTCGTGTGGACCGGCGACAACTTCATCTACACCACCGACGACGAGTTCTTCATGGGCGAGATGATCTCGGTGGGTGACGAATACGCCCCAGGAGAACGTGCCACCCGCACCTGGTACGAGGCGCCGACCGTGCCCGCTGTGTTGTTCGACCAGCAGGCAGTTCGGTTCGGCGACTCGATGTTGATGGTGGTGCCCGCCTTCAGCGATGCCCAGGGGAACTACGGCTTTGCCAACTCGGGGTTCACCGAAGCTCCCACCGACACCGTCCGCATGCGCCTCTACGCAGGCAGCGACCTGGTGATCGACTCTCCCGTCGAGTACGCCGAGGCCGAGGTTCCGGCCGGCCCCGCCCGCTACCGGCTCGTCATGGACGTCGCCCGCAAGGCCGATTGGTGGCCGCTGGGGACTCGCACCCACACCGAATGGCAGTTCGGTTCCGACACCACGGCACCCGACGAGCTCGTGTCGGTTCCGCTGCTTGCGGTGCGATACGACCTGCCGGTCGACCTGTCCAACACAGTGCGGCCAGGACGGGTGCCTGTCGAACTGTCGGTGGAGGATCCGACCGGTGTCGCCGGGCCGGTGACCTCGCTACGGGTGTGGGTGTCCGCCGATGGTGGGCGGAGCTGGAAGGTGGTGTCCGGTGTGAAGCCACGTGGCGACGGGGTGTTCTCGGCGACCCTCGACGTGGCGAGCGGCCCGGTTTCGCTGCGGGTCGTGGCGTCCGACGGTCAGGGGAACACGGTCCGCCAGACGATCATCGGCGCCTTCGGGGTTCGGTGAGCGACGACGAGGGGATGGGGGCGGTGTCGTCTTCAACCCCTCGTCCCATCCTTCTCGTCCGGCCCTTTGTTCGGTCCGCAGTAGCTCGAGGGCCTGGGTCGCCATGGCCGCCCGCGGGGCTCTTCTATGTCAAGTTGTTGGTGTTGAGGAGTTTCCAGATGCGTCGTGCGAGGTGGCGTTTGGCGGCTCGGATGGCTTCTTTTCGGGTTTTGCCTTCGGTGATGCGCCGGTGGGTGTAGTGGGCGGCTTCACCGCCGGTTTGGAGTTGGGTGATGATGATGGTGTGGAGGGCCCGGTTGGCTTGACGGTTGCCGCCTCGGTTGAGCCGGTGCCGGTCGGTTCGGCCGGAGGAGACGGGGATGGGGGCGGTGCCGGTCCAGGACGCGAAGCGGGCGGCGGTTGCGAACCCGGCGGTGCCGGCGAGTTCGGCGATGAGGGTGGCGGCGGTGATGACGCCGCAGCCGTGGACGTGTTCTACCAGTCGGTGTCCGTCGGGGGGTAACAGGTCGGTGATGTGGGTGGTGAGCTGGTGGATGTGGTGTCGGCGGTCGAGGCAGGTGCGGGCGATCTGTCGGATGACGGCGGCGATGGTGACCCGGTGGGGGTTGCCGCCGTAGCGGACCCGGCCGAGTTGGGTGAGAACGGTTTTGGAACGGAGCCGCCGCATCCCTGCCGCCCGGTGGGGGTCGATTTCGGCCAGGAGGGCACGAAGCTGGTTGATGTCACCGGTTTGGGCTTTGACCAGGCTGTCCCGGCGGTGGACCAGCACTCGGAGCGCCTCGAGTGCAGGGTCGTGTCGCCATGTGTGTCCCCGGTCCGCAGCGGTGGCCCGGGCCACGACCACCGCGTCACCGGGATCGGTTTTGCCGGCTCGGTCTCGTCCGGCGGCGGTGACCCGAGACGTCACCTCGATCACTTCGATACCGTGTTGCACCAGATAGGCGGCGAGGGGACGGCCATGACCCGACGCCCCCTCGATTCCCACCGTGACGAGGTGATGACGGCGGCACATGCGGGCCGCTTCGGCGTAGCCGGTCGGAGTGTTCGAACAGCGACGCTGATCGATCGGCCGGCCAGACTCGTCGATCACTGCCGCCGTGAACGTGTCCAAATGCGGGTCACAGCCCATCGCTATAGGCTTCATCCTGTGTCTCCTTTCACGACCCTGCGGTTGCTGACGGGTGACGCCAGGAACGTGGACAGCCCTTTGTCGACACACACGATGGCGGAGGGACTTCTATCAGGTCACACGATCCTGAACGGTGACTGGCCTTCCCGGGACACGACAAGCCCTGCGAAAGTCACACCCCGCCAGGGTGGACACGGGGACAGTGAGCCAACCCGGGAAGACCATCACCCACCCCAACCATGACACAAAGGGGGACAGATCTCCACGGAGGCAGCCAGGGGGATTCCCCATTTGACGCTTCGCCTCGAGACGCGACAGGACGCCTCAGGTGGGTGCCGTTTCGTCCCCCTCGTCGATGCCGATGGTGATGTCGCTGTCTCCGGCTTCGTCTGGCTCGGTGTCGTCGGACCACCCCTTGATCCCGAATGTCCTCCGGGCGTGTCTCACCCCCTGGGAGATGCTGTGCCACATGTGGTCGTCTCCAAGCTCCTCGAGCACCCCGGTGCGTCGGAGGACGCCGCGTACCTCATGCATCACACGCACCAGGAGTACGTCGATGCCGCTGGCCCTGAGCTGGGCGATGAGGGAAGTCAGGGTGTCGGCGCTGGTGGCATCGAGTTGGTTGGTCGCCTCCAAGTCGAGGATCACCACCTGGGTGGCGGGAGCAGTGGCGACCTTGCTCATCACCTTTTGTTCGACCGTGGCGGCGTTCACCCAGAACAGCGGGGCACTCAACCGGAGCACGAGGATGCCGTCGATGGTCCGGCGTTCCGGGTGCCGTGTGAGCGAACCCCAAGCCGCCTTCTCGGCGGGGATCCGACCCATGACCTCGATCTCGACCCGGGTCGATCGGTAGACCAGCCCGATCACCGACAGCGCGATCGCCGTCAACAACCCGTAGAGCGTGCCGAGCACGAGGACCCCCACCAACGCCGCGATCGCTGCGGAGAAGTCGTTGCGGCGGATGTGCGCGTACCGTCTCAAGGATCCAACATCCATGAGACTCCACACCGCGTGGACTACCACGGCCGACAACACGGCTCGTGGCAAGTTGCCCAGCGACGGAGCAAACAACACCAGCGTGACGAGCACGAGGACGGCTGCCACCAGGCCGGTCATCTGGCTTTCCCCTCCCGACCGGTCCGACGCTGCGGTCTTGGAGAGGCTTCCTGCCACGCCCAGGCCGCCAAAGAGCCCTGCAAAGACGTTCGACGTGCCGGTGGCGATGAACTCCTGGTCGGCGTCGACGCGATAGCCACCGCGGACGGCGAACAGCCGCGCGGCGCTGAGGCTCTCGGCGAGGCCCACGAGGGCGAGGGCGGCACCGCTGAACAGCAGTCCAGGAAGCTCCGACGCCGCCACATCGGGGATCGCCGGCGCCGGCAGCCCACGGGGCACCGCACCCACGAGGACCACGCCACGCTCAGCGAGGTCAGCCAGGCGCGAGGCGATCAGTCCTCCCACCACAAGAAGGAGACCCCACGGCACACGGGGCCACCGGCGGCCCGCCGTAAACAGCACCGCCAGACACAGGGCGGCGATCCCTGCTGTCAGGGGGTGGAGGTCCGAGACACCGCCGACGATCCCGAGGAGTCGGCCTGCGACCGCACCCGACACAGGCGGGATGCCGAGCAGTATCGGGATCTCACCCATCACGATCACCACCGACAAGCCGAACACGAACCCGCTGATGATGGGCTTGGAGAGGAACTCGGCCACCCATCCCACACGGAGGAAACCGGCGGCCAAGAGAATCAACCCGGAGGCGATGGCGAGCGCAGTCGTGAGGGCGATGGCCCTCGCCGGGTCGCCGCCAGCCTCCGAGGCGATGATCGACCCGGACACCACCGACACCGTGGACACCGGCCCCACCACCAACTGCGGTGACGAACCGAGCAGGCCGTATGCGATCAGCGCCGCCGGGATCGCATACAGACCCACCTGGACCGGTACCCCGGCGATGGCGGCGTATCCGAGCGATTGAGGCACCATCAAAGCGGTCACGATCACCGCCGCCCGCAGGTCGTTCCCGAACGACGGGCGCCGATAGTTCGGAAGCCACTCGACCACGGGAAACCACGACGACATGATGCCGAAACGATACGGGGTCAACCACCGGCGCGGGACGTGAGCGGGCCGCGAACTCCATCGCCGCCGTCCCTCAGCGGCCGGCGCTCATCCGCCCGCGAGCTGTGGTCGCTTGGCCGGCGCCGAACCCACGGGGCGCTCAGGGCTCGACTGCCGCCACCGCCGCCTTGGATGACCGTTGCATCAGTTGAAGCCAGGCGCCGGCACCCATGACGGTCACCGCCAGGCCGACCAGAACCCGTACCACCGGGATGAGCCCCAGAACCACCAGCACTGCGATGCCCGCTGCCATCTCCAGGTAACCGGCGGTGCGGTCGGGAAGGAAGCGAACAGCAAGCCATGTCCCGGTTGTCAGGGGGGCGAGCACGGCGACCATGATGAAGCCGATGGCCGCTGTCAACACCCAGGTGAGGGCGACCATCACAACGATCAGTCCGACGATCAAGCCCAAACCGAGCCAGCCGAACACGATGGCGAGCAGGACTCCGACCAACGTCACCACCCCGGGCACGACCACGAGTCCGAGCAGGAACCCAAAGCCCCACAACGCCACCGGTCCCGGCCTGTCGGTGATGGCGGCCACCGTGCGCTGGAATGTCGACCGCCCGAGCCCGAGGATCAAGAACCCGATGATGAGCAATGAGGCGAAGCGATGGAGAGCCTGGAGGAACACATTGGGACGCTCCACCTCTCGGGGCTCGTTGACGGTGACATCTTCGGTTCCCTGCACGGTGCCGCTGAGGGTGTACGAACCGGTTTGTCCGAGGACGTCGCCTGCAACGTCGCCGCCGACGCCGACGATGCCTGCGCCAAAGACGAGGTCCCCGCCCACGTCACCGTTGACGTTCAGTTGTCCGACGCCTGCCAGGATGTCTTCGCCCACGTCTCCTCGAGTGGTGACTTGTCCGGCCCCTACTCGCATGTCTCCCGACACGGTTCCGTTGAGGGTGAGAGTTCCCGACCCGACCATCAGGTCGCCCTCCACCTCTCCGTCGACGGTTACCGTGCCGCCGAAGACGATCAGATCACCAAGGACGACGCCATCGACGTTCACGTCGCCGCCGAATATGTAGAGGTCGCCGTCGACTGTCTCTCCGGCGGGGACTGTGATCCCGTCTCCCATCCGCAGCTTGCCGCCGAGGAATTGCTCCTCTTCCTGCGCCAGGGCCACGGCGCCGAGCGCCAAGATGAAGGCGAAAACTGCGGTCAAAACGATTGCCGCTCGTTTCATCACGTCCTCTCCAAGACTCTTCGAACCTACCTCCGGCTCCGCCCCCTCACCAGGTCCAAAGGCCCTACGGCACGAAAGCGGCAGCCGGCCGAGCTCGATGCGTCGCCTGCCCCAGAGGTTAGGCCCTGAAACGGCCGCGACAGCAAGACCGCACCCGTGCGGTGCCAGATGGGCGCGGATGAGACACGGCCCTGCACGAGGTGGGGGGCCTCCCGGACGGAGGCCCCCCACCGCATCGAGCCGTGCCCCCATCGGGCCGCGTCCTACTTGGCGGTCGGCACCGCGACGTCGACCCACACCAATCGGTGGTCGCTGCTCGGGAACGGGAATGTGCCAACCAGCGGGAACAGCGGGTCGGTACTCAGCGGCCAGAAGACGCCGGCGTCCTTGATCTGGAGCGTCTTTCGCGGCAGCACGTAATCGGCCCGGAGATTGCCCGGGGCAGTGTCGCTGAAGTCGGCGGTGTCGAATGCCGGGTCGCCGAGGTGGCTCGCATTGGCGCCTCCCTGCAACGCCGACTGCTCGACGGCGCCGACGCTAGCCGGCGTGACCTTGGTGTTGACCAGCGGATGATCGATGAGTTGTTGGATCGCTCCCGGGATGCTGTCTCCGTCGACCGGGTCCGAGTTCTGATCGCCTGCGATCACGAACAGTTCGCCCGGCTTCAACCCGCCATACGCGCCGTCGTCGTCATAGATGTAGCCACTCTGGCCGGGGCTGATGTAATCGGCCCAGAAGCGGATCTCGTCGAAGTTGCGGGTGCCGTTTCGATCCTCCGGGCCATCGAACACCGGTGGGGTGGGATGGCTGACGAGGAAGTGCACCGTCTTCTTGCCGATCTTTATCGGGACGTCCCAGTGGCTCTTCGAGGAGAGCCGCACAACCTCGAGTTCTTGCTCCGAGAACCAGTCGGCGGGGGCCGCCGTCGCCGGGTCGTCTGGGAGGAGGGCACCCGGCATGTCCTTCCACAAGAAGAGCTGGAATGTGCGGATCGCATCGAAATCGATGGGGTACCTCGAGTAGACGGCCATGCCGAACTGACCGGGGAACCAGCCGAAACCGAATGAATCGTTGGCGTAGACGAAGTTGAACGGGGCGGCCACCTGATCGACGCTGCCATCGTTGTCGAGGTCGAACCCCGAATGAATCCCCGTGTTGGAGGGAGCCGCATAACGGTATGGATAGGAGATCGGGTCGATGTCAGCGGCTTGGGCGACGGCGAGGTAGTTGTCGGCGAAGCCGTTCAGGGCGATGTCGCCGGCGTCGTAATCGAACTCGTTGATGAGCACCACATCCGGTCTGGACCTCTGGATGATCTCGGCGATCACGCCCGCCTGGGCGTTGCCGGGACTTCCGAGGTCGACTTGCAATTGACCGTCGAAGTTGCGGTTCAGCGAGGCGTTGAATGTCGCGAACCGAACTGTTTCCTGTGAACTCCCGGCGGCCGCCGGTGCGATCACTGTGGCGAGTAGCGCCACGACCAAGAGCACCATCCATCCCAAACGTTGCATGCCAACCTCCCTGGACTGCTTGTGTCTCAACCTACTCAGGTGCCGGGATGGATGTTGGCTGGGGCACCGCTTTGCGAGGCGACGCCTGCCGTTCCGTCGCGGGTATACATAGTCGTGGATGGGCAGAGGTGGTTGAGCACAGGTGCCACGACACCTTGCTCGGCGTGGTTCGAGCCGAAGCAGCGCCAACCGATTTCTTCATGGCGTCGGGCCTGTGGGCGATTGGCCGAAACCGCCTGATGATGAACGCAAGATTCGCCGAAGCGTCAGGGGGGAGATGATGAGCGCTCCGCGCCATCGGAGACGCAGCAATGTGGGGCCGCGCATCGTGAGGTTCTTGGGTTTGCTGATGGCGTCGCTTTCGGTGGTGGTGTTCATCCTCTCTGTCCTGGCTTCGATCTTGTTTGCCAACGAGTACGGCTGGAACGGCCTCGGGGGTGTTGCCTCCGCGGCTCTTTGGATACTCCTGGTGTCGGCCGTGCCGGCGATTATGGGCTGGCTGCTGCTACGGATTGCCAAGAAGTCGGGACGCTGATTGCGGCCCGGGCACGCGACCGACTCGTGAAGGACGCGAGCGATGCCCGCCGGCGAACGAGCGGCATCTCGTCAGGACTAGCCGCCGTTTGCGACGGTGGTCCCGGTTGGGATGGCGGAGGTGTCGAGCGCCGACGCGTCGATGATTCCGGCCGCCAGTAGCCCGAACCAACCGATCACCAAGAGCCACCCCGCGATCACCGTGCCGTACACCAACCGCGTGGCAGGTCCGTGAGAGATCGTCTTGCGCTCGGGGGCCGGGCGCCCTCGAAACACGCCGGTGTCCACGCCGAGCTCGGTTTCGACTCGCCGGGCCCGGCTCACCATCTCGTTGTAGAGCTCGTTGTTGCGGCGGTCGTAGGCCCAGATCCCCAGCGACACCAGCAGACCGGCGACTCCGACGGCCAATCCGACGAGGGCGGCAAGGTCGCGCCGCAGCGACGGTTCGCCGAGGAGCTGTGCCCACACGATCACGGACACGGCCGGGAGTAGTCCCAGCAGCCGGAACCGGACGTCGGTGAGCGTGGTCCACCCGCCCACTGCGGTCTCGTAGATCGCCAGCAGGATTTGGTCCTCCCGGTCGACCGTCTGACCGGCGTTGGGTCCATGCGACCGCATCACGGGAAGTGGGCTCGCCCGGTATTCGCGCTCCTTGTCGGCGAAGACCTTGCCCGTGCCGTCGGGTCCGATCTGTTGATACCAGGCGTATCCCCCGTCGGGCCGCCGTACCGGGATCTGTCGTCGCTGATCCCCTGTTCTCTCGACCTCAGGTGGGTTCTCCTTCCTGCGGGCCTTCTTGGCGTGTGCAGCCGCTCGTTTCGTCGCCGAGTCGCCGGCGACGTCGATCGGCGATGTCGTGTACAGCTCGTGGTCGGGGCCTGTGTCAGGCATCTCATCTCCAATCGACATCCGAACGAGAGATCCGCGAGCCGGGGTCACAGATACGTTCACATCGTTGCGCCCGTCGCCGGGTCGGGGCTCACCGGTCGGCGGTTTGAACGGCGCTCCACGACCAGGCCAGACCCGCCAGGTCGAGGGCGGCAAAGATCCCCAGCTGCCAGGGCCCGCCCGTGATCCAGAGCACGAGGAACCCGACCACGGCCACCGCGCGGGCGTTGACACTCGCCCGGACCATGTCGAAGTGAGCGCCGGCCGCTGCCGCCAGGTACACCACGCCGAGCACGATCGCCACCAACCCGAGCACCCGAACCCACACGTCGTCGGTGTTGGGGATCCCCAGGATGTCGAACACGAGATTGGGAACCAGGAGGAGCGCGGCCCCGATTCCCAGGACGTAGAAGCTCCAAACCCGCAACGAAACGACTGGATCCCGCATCTGAACTCCTCACGCCGGCGTACCGACCGGAATCTACGGTCGGTACACCAGCGATGTCATGAGTACCTCAGGGTCGTGACGTGGAAGATCAGGCCAGGGCGTCGCAAAGCACGGCCATTCCGTCGAGACCTTCCACGGGATCGTGGGGTCCAGCGACGAAGAGCACTTCCTCGAAGTCGGCAGAGAAGATGACCTTCCCGGTGGCCTGATAGACGATGCCCTGTCCCGGCACCGTCCACGAGTAGACGAGGCCGTTGTGGGTGATCTCACCCGTTTCGGGGTCGATCCATTCGGTGATGTAGCCAGGGTCGGACAGGCTCTTGCCGGTGTCGAGTCGTGTCAGCTCCCCGAGAAAGTGGACCTGCACCTTGATGTCGCGCACGTTCCCAGCGTTGTCGAAGAACGTCGTGACAGCGATGCTCTCGTGGTACACACCCATCACGTCCGCGCCGGGTCCGCAGAGATCGACGAATACGTCAGGGTTGTCCTCGTTGGTGTTCTCCAGCCGCTCGATTTCGGGCGGCAATGCCAAGGCCGGGAGGGCGACGACAAGCAGTGCGATCAATGCAATCAGCACAGTCACGGTTCGTTTCACGGTCATGGCGGCTCCTTTCGCCGTTGCCTTCCGGTCGTCCGTCATCCGGTTGCAGTGATGGTGTGAACGATTCTGTTGCCGCCGTTCAGGCGGAACTCCACCTCGTACGTGGCGGACACCGCCGGGTCGGTCGTCAGCACGGCAGTCAGGCGACCCGTGGGTATCCCGGTGATGAAGGCGTTCGCGAGCACTGACGGACCGCCGGACTCGAGCGTCCAATCGGTGGCCCCGCTCGGTGGCCGGACCAGCACGGTTCCGATGCGCTTTCCGGCGGCGTCGAGGATCGGTCGGTTGTCTGCGGTGCCGCTCGGGAAGTCGACACCGACGTAGGCATTCGTGTCGCGATCCCACACGTAGAACACCATGATCAGTGATTCATCGCCGGCCGTGACACTCTGGAACAGCGTGTTGGCGAACGGCGGCGGCGGTGCCCCCTGGCCCTGGCTGTTGGGGTTGATGTTGGGCCGGGTGTTGTTGGCGATGTGCGCCATGCCCACCCCGCTCAGCATCTCGTTGGTCGCCGGGTCGGGTCGGATCTCCAGGCTGATGGGGTAGTTTCCGGGGCGCTGTGGGTTGTCGAAGTCGAAGAGCTGCAGATGGACCTGCTTGGGCCCCGGCTGGCCGACTCCGGTCGGGAGCCAGTCGGCCCTCGCAATCATCGTCACCGTGTTGGTGGCGGCGTCCCAGGTGACGTCCGGGAACGGAAGGACCGCGCTCTGCGGCCAGCCCTGCAAGAACACTGCGGTCGAGCACCCGCTCACCAACGGCGGCGCGCAATCCGCGGCGCTCCCGGTGGCAGCAACGGGCAGAACGCCGTTGTTGACGAATTCATCCGGTAGGCGGATCGCCACGGTGCCACCGGTCTTCAGCCCGATCCCATCGACCGTCGGGTCGATGTCGGCGAACGTGACCACCAGATCGGTGGGCGTCCCGACCAGGTCGCCGTCAGGATCGACCGGCGCCCGGGTGACCAAGACATCGAGATCCCCGGCGGTGGCGCCCGCCATGTCTGCGAACGACGTTGACGCCGAGGTGACGGTGAACAGCAACGAGATCGTTGCGATCAGGATCATCGGTCGCCTGCTCACCCTTCGGGTGCACCGTGGCATTGCGCCCTCCCTCTTCTTGGTGTCCGGCCCACTGTGGGAGATGGCTGTCAAGCAATCGTCAAAGCCAGATTCCGAGACAAACTCATCCAAGTCCGGATCCGGGTTTGGGCTGGTAGTAGCGGTCGGGGTTTGCGGTGAGGGCTCGGTTGAGCGCAGGAACTAGAAGAACGACCAGGTGGCGAGCGCCGACAGGTGATGCCAGATGGGCGTGGGCCTGGATCAGAGAGTCAGGGTCTGACGCCGGATGGTCGGCGGTCCCGGTGAGCCAGACGGCATCGGCGCCGACAAACGACGCTACCCCGAGCCAGGCATGATGCCCTTGCCTGGGTCCGGCGAGGAGCCGGTCCCCATGCTGATCGTACGGTTGGGCTGCATTCGGATGGTGCCGTTGGGCCCGGGCGTGACCCGGGGCTTCGAGGTGTTTCGCGACTCAGCGGACGGAGCTTCGTTCCGTTCGTAGGAACCGGAAGAACGACCAGGTGGCGAGCGCCGACAGCAGGTGCCAGATGGCGTGGGCCTGGATCAGCGAGTCCGGGTCACACGCCGGATGGTCGGCGGTGCCGGTGAGCCAGATGGCGTAGGCGCCCACGAACGAGGCGACGCCCAGCCAGTACCACGGCAGGTAGCGCCGCCTCCCATCGGGAGCGTTGGTGGCGATGACCGCCGGTAGCCAGAAGAGCGCCACCCACCAGTACTCACCGGGCGACGCCAAGATCACTGCGGGAGTCACTCCGAAGACCAAACCGACGGCGAAGCCGACCAGCCCCGACAGCCAGCGCACAACCGGCGACCACCAGCGATACAACACCTCGGAGATCGACCAGATCGCGATCGAGACTCCGAACAGGTCGAGCCCGATCCCCAGATCGGGCCCGACGAACCAGTAACCGGCGGAGTACGCGGTCAGCAGCAGACCATATGATCCGAACAGAGTGCGGTTCGACCAGCGGCCCATCCGGGCGAGGTTGAAGAGCCAGGGGACCAGGATGTAGGCGACCATGCTGACGTTGTCCATCCACGCCCCGAAGAAGGTGTGGGTCCCATGCATGAGCATCGACCCGGGCCCGAGGAAGATCGCTGCCGAGGCGTAGAGGAGCGACACCGGAGTCGGCCCGATGAATCCGTTGATTCTCGGCCGATCCCGTGAGACGTCCCGCGTGAGGGTCGCCAGCATCGCCACCCCGGCCACCACGAAACCGAGGTTGCCGAGGGTGTTGACCGGCTCCCGCAGCAGACCGTCGTCGACCCGCTCGCACCATCGTGACGGTTCGCCGATCGGCGACTCGTTTGCCGCGGGCTCGCCCCACCCGTCCAGCCCGGCGATCACAAACCCGACCGCGAACAGGGCAAGAAGCGCGAGCGCGATCGGGATCGCACGGGATCGGTGGGTGGCTATGCGGGTCGAGGTGGTGATCCGATGGCTCCGAATCTGTCGCCCCGACGGTACCGCCCAGTGGTCGGTCGTGGCTCACGGCCGCTGACTTGTGTGCCAGGCGTCGATCGAGCTGCTTGTTGAATGACATTGAACAACGTGAAATCCGCTTCATGAGTGAATCCGCTTCATGAGTGAATCCGTGACACTTGCCGTCGACTGCGAAGAGCTGGTCGATGCCCACACCGCCTTGGCCGGCCATGCCGAGGCGCTGCGCGACACGATGTGGATGGGGCGTCCCTTCACGTGGCCCCGGTCGGACCCGACCTGACCATTGCGCGCCGGTCCGCTCACCGACGTTCTGTCGTACCGTCGTCCTACTTTGGTAGGAGACGGCTGTGGCTCCCAACAAACGCAAGGTTTCGGTGACGATCGACGAGGACCTCGTCGATGTGCTGGAGGGCTCCGAAGACAACCTGTCGGCCCAGGTGAACGAGGCGATCCGACTCGTCGTCGAACGCCGGAGGCGGCAGACGGCGTTGCGTCGGTGGCTCGACGACCTGACCGATCAAGACGGCCCCGTCGACGAAGATGAGGTCCGCCGCTTCCTCGAGCTCCTGTCGTGAGCAGGCCGCTCGTCCTCGACACAGCGGCCGTAAAAGCCCTCACCCGGACTCCAGTCCCGCCGGTGGTGCTGGCGGCGCTCGAAGCAGCTGCCCGTCTCGGACGGGAAGTGCTCATCCCCGCCATGGTGCTGGCAGAGAGCTATCGGAGTAAACCGCGCACGCGGGCGGTCGACGCCTTGCTGCCCCGCGAGAGGGGCATCACGGTGCGGGACACCGACCGGCCAATGGCCCGCCTGGTCGGCGCCCTCCTGTCGGCCGCCGGATTGGACACCAGCGCCATCGTCGATGCCCACGTGATCACCGCCGCCGTCGAGCACGGGGGAGGGGTCTGTCTGACAGGAGATCCCACGACCTCGAACGGCTGGCGGCGGGAGCCCCAGCGGTCCAGGTCGTGCCGATCTGAGTGCGTGCTCGGGCGAATGTCCGGACAGCAGCGGTCAGTGGTACAGCGACATCGCGATTTCGACGAGACGACTCGCCTCGAGCTCTCCACTAGCGATCAGGTGATGCACGCCGTCGTCATGCCACGTGACCACCGACGGCATGCGGCCGTCGGTGTCGTCAGGACGCGCGTCGGGTCCGAGCTCGTACAGCTTCCCTTCCCGGCCGAGGACGAGGACCTCGACAGGCGAAGCTCCGTAACGGACCTCGACTGCCAGCCGCCTCGCCTCCTCCGGGCCTGGGTGTGACTGGCTGACCACGAAACCTCCGTAGTGGAGCTCCACCGTACGGCGTGTCATCGGCACGTCCCGCATTCTGTGGTCCCGTACGAAGACCCGGATCGCGGCCAACCCGAACCCGGCGGTGTACCCGGGCGGGAGCGGTCTGAAGGTGAGAAGCTCAGCCGCCTCCTCGATCGTGTCGGCCGACACGAAGTGGGGGTTGTGCGGCGAATCTGTCATGCCGGTGACGGTACCAATGACCGCTTCCCCGCCAACCCGGCGCACACGCCGAGGGGTCGGCACGAGGCCAAGAAGCCGCATTTCCATTCGCACCAGGCGATCGGGAGTGCCTGGTCCACCGGTTCGGGCCATGCTCTGATCCGGCGCAATCCCGCCGGCACGAGGTCATGGAACCAGGACGGGCACCGATTGGGCCTGGAATCCGATTGGCTGGTAGCTCCAGGTGCTGGCGGTGAACTCACCCACCACGCCGAGAAGGATGGTGTCGTTGACCCGTGCCGAGTACGAATACGTCCAACGTTCGCCGGGTTCCAGCCGATCGTCGTCATCGCCCACCCCGACGGTGAAAGTGACGGGGCTCTGACCGTTTCCCTCGTTGAACACCACGGTGGCGTGGATGTCGAAGAGGTCGACCGCGGTGGTCGGGTTCACGAGATCGATCGTCCAAGTCACTCGCGACCCACTGGTCACCGATGTGGCCGAGGGTCGGATCTCGACCTCGATCGGTGGGTACCGGGTGTCGTACTCCACCATCGCAACCGCCGTCACTTCCGTGTCGACGGGTGTTGTCGCAGAGAACTGGATCGATATGAAGTTGTCGACGTCGCCCTGGGTCGCATTGCAGCGGACCACCTGGAGCTCGCCGGGGTCGAAGACGGCGTTTCCGTTCCCCAAGAGCTCGGTCGGGCCAGTCAGGTACTCGGGCGCGCAGTTGCCGTAGTAGTCGCCATATGGACCAGGAGTGGGACCGTAGCCCAGGCCGGTGAGGCCGGTCGTGCCGGTGTTGCGGACCTCGAAGGTGGCCACTGGTACGTCGTATACGTAGATGGCTTCCGGCCAGATTCGCGCTCGGGCACCCATTGCCGATCCCGTCACTGGTGCTTTGAGGGCGCGGTGGAGGAAGGCGGCCATTTGTTGGCGGGTGACGGGGTCGGTTGGGCAGTATCGGTTTTCGGTGGGTGGTTTGCAGCCGAAGGTGATCCAGGCGGCTCGGAGTCGGTCGATGTCGGTGTGGTGGATCGAGGTGTCGTCGTCCTCGAACCAGTCGAGGCCGCCGCCCTGGTCGAGGTCGAAGGCGCGGACCAGGAACGACGCCATTTGTTGGCGGGTGATCGGGTCGTCGGGACAGGCCATGGTGTTGGCGGGTGGGTCACAGCCCTTGACGATCCCGGCCTGGGCGGCCCGATCGATGTCGGCCTCGAACACCGAGGTGTCGTCGTCTGTGAACCAGTCGCCGGCTCCGGGGTCGCTGAGGTTCAAGGCCCGGGTCAGGAACGCTGCCATCTCACCGCGGGTGACGGGGTCCTCGGGACAGAACAGCGTGTTTTCTGGCGGGTTGCAGCCGAGGGTGATCGCCTGGTCTTTGAGCCAGACGATGTCGTTGTAGAAGATGTTGGAGGGTGTCACGTCGTCGAAGCCGGGCCACGGTGTGGCCGGAGACGCCGGTGTGGCCGGGAAACCCGTTGTCAGGATCAGGGCCAGGAACAAGACCAGCCGTGAGCGTCGCATCACACAACCCCCTGGAGTCCGCACATCGGGTGGACATCCCCACTATCGCTCCACCCGTCATCTCACCGGTAGAGCACACCGACCAAAGACCAGCGCTTCAGAGGTTCATGAGACCGGGCCTCCGGAGAGGACTTGGGTGACGACGGCCGGGTCGTGGACGGTTTCGCACGGGATTCCGTCGAGGTCGGCGTCCATCCGGTCGGGGGCTCCGGTCAGCGACCAGTATGCGAGCGACCAGAAGTACGCAGAGTCGACGGGACGCCCGACACCGCCGAAGATCCCGCTGACGACCTCCGGGTCCACCAGGTCACGGCACATCAGATCTGTTCCGGCGAACGCCAGGGCTTCTGCCAACCCCGCCCCCGAGGACGGAACGTCGGTCCCGACCGTCCACGCCACCCGGCCGGCGCCGTCGAGGACGTAGATGACGATCCCTGCCTCATCCAGCTGGACGGCGGGCGACGTATTCGGCACCAATCTGCAGGCGAGAACCGCTCCGACCGGGATGGCGCCGCGCTCAACGCACACGACTTCGCTCGGTCCGAGCACGCCTTCGGGAGGTTCAGACGACGCATACTCGTCGGCAAGCCATGCTTCAACGGTGGCGACGGCCAGTTCGACTGTCGCCGTCGCTGCCTCGGCTGCCGTGGTGGACGGAGAGGCGGTCGTCGTCGTCTCAGGCCGGGTGGACGTGGTCGGAGTTGCGGTCGTGGCGGTGGTCCCAACCTCTTCAGTTGTGGCGCCTGCCGCCGGCGACGAGGTGGGTTGTGCAGGCCGGGTCGTGGTGGTGGCGGCGTTGCCGCACGCAGCGACAACGACCATCAGGACGATCAAACCCGCCAGGCTCCTGGTGCGCATGATGCCCTCATTTCGCGGCGCGGAACCGCGCCGGCTTCTCGATTCGAACATATGCCTGGTCGAGCAGGTTGCCCAGGGCTGAATGGATCGAGGATCGGACGAATGCTGCGCGACGCCACGGCCCGGCAACATCATGAGGAAGAGAATCGGATTTGCACAGCCCGGGTTTCGGCGCTCCGGCGAGTACGCCGAGCAGTAGTCTCCCGCCGAATGGGCAACCCATCTCGGCCAACGAAGATCCTGATCGCCGGCGGAGTGGGCTTTCTCGGGCGGGCGATCGCAACTGCTGCTGGAGCGGAAGGTTTCGACGTCCACGTGACGTGGCGCACTCGGCCACCCGGGGTGGGTGTCGTCGCCCACCGAGTGTCGATCGACCAGCCCGGGCACATTGCCGCCATCCTCGATCGTGTCGCACCCGACGTGGTGGTCAACGCGATCGGGGGGCCGCATCGACCGGAGAGTCCCAAAGAGAAGCTGGCGGCGTGGCGCGACTCGGCGGTTGCCACCACGTCGCTCCTCGAGGCGTGTCGGCATCGTGGAATCCGCTTCATCCATCTGGCCTCCAGCCACGAGTTCGCCCCCTCTACCCGTCCACACGACGAGGCCTCCGCCATCGGCCCTGTGAGCCTGCGCGGGATTGCTGCGAACGCCGCCACCAGCGCCGTCCGGCTGTGGGCGTCGGAGACGGGAGCGCCGACCGTGATCCTCCGACCGTTTTCGGTCTACGGGCCTGGCGAACCCGAACATCGGGTGGTGCCAACCGTGCTTCGGGCGGCTATGACCGGCGTCCCCTTCAAGACCACGGCCACTCTTTCCAGCCGTGACCTGGTGTTCGTCGGCGACACCGCGCAGGCCGTGATCGCCGCCTGCCACCTGTCGGTGACGGGTGAGTTCAATCTCGGAACAGGGGTGGGAACGACGGTGCCCGAGTTGATCGCCGCCGCCGAGGATGCCACCGGCCGGACGATCGACGTTGTCGAAGGCGAGTTCGAGGCTCGCCCCTGGGATCGGGAGCAATGGGTGTCTGATCCGTCGAGCGCTGCCGCCGTACTCGGGTGGAAAGCGGAGACGACACTCATCGACGGACTGCGCCGCTGCTTGGCATGACACTCCCGGTCGATCGCCTCGAACGCCTCAGATCGATGGAAGGCAGCCACTTCTGGTCGATCGGCCGTGACCATCTCGTCGACCTGCTGGTCGCGCGCCACGACATGGGCGCCCCCTTTGTCGACGCCGGCGCCGGGACCGGGGACTACGCCCGCAAGCTGGCGCCGGGCTGCGTCTGGTTCGACACCGGCGCGGTGGAGCCGGGCGGAGTACGAGCCAGCGTCCTGGCGATGCCGTTCGGCGACGACGCGATCGGCACCGTTCTCGTCCGCGACGTCCTGGAACATGTCGATGACTCGGCCGCACTCGATGAGGCCCTCCGGGTGCTCCGACCCGGGGGTCATCTGCTGGTGACCGTCCCCGGTTGGCCGTCGCTCTGGGGTCCCCGTGACGTCGCGGCGGGACATATGCGGCGCTACCGGCGCCGCAGCCTTCGTTCTGTCGTGGAACGCAGCGGGTTCGAGATCCGAGAACTGCGCGGATATCAGTTCTTCCTGCTGCCGGCGCTGATCGGCGTGCGTCTGGTCGCCCGGGTGACCGGGCAGGAACGCCCTGAACGCGAGGAGCAGGTGGGCGGGCTCAACCGCATTCTCACCGGTATCAACCGGCTGGAAGCCGACCTCGCCAGATGGCGCGCTCCGGCCCCGCCCACCGGTTCCAGCCTGGTGGTGGTGGCGGTGAAGCCATGACGGTCGAGCTCTTCGTCTTCGACTCCACGCCAACTGTGGTGGAGGCGGTCGCCGGTGCCGGCGCCCCGCACAAGGCGGATGCCGTAGTGGTCGACTGGGAGCGGTCGGGCAAGAAGGCGCGCCAGCGCCATGCGATCAGCCTGCTTGGCATCGACACCCAGATCGGATCCGATACCCGGGTCGACCTCGAAACCGTTGTGGCCGCCTCGACCGTTCCCGTGATTTGCCGCATCGACGCGTGGGCTGCTCAGGGTCCGATCGACATCCTGGCCGCGATGGACGTGGGTGTCTCAGAGGTCATCCTTCCGATGGTCCGTAGACCCGAGGAGGTGGAACAGGCGCTTGCCGTCGCCGCCGGTCGGGTGGGAGTGGGGGTGATGATCGAGACGATCGATGCGGTTTGGGCTGCTCGAGAAATCGCGTTGCTTCCCATCTCACGCGCCTATATCGGGCTGATGGACCTCGCGCTAGAACGGGGAACACCGGACATATTCACTCCGCTGGTGGACGGCACGCTTGGGAGGGTGGCCGAGGCCTGCATCGATGTTCCGTTCGGGTTCGGCGGGCTCACGTTGCCGGGTTGTGGGTTCCCAGTACCGACGACTTCCCTGGCCGCCGAAATGGTGCGCATCGGTGCGGCGTTCACCTTCCTCAGACGGTCGTTCCTCGCCGATGCCGGCGATGATCCCAGTGCTGGGCTGGGGGACATTCGACAGATGCTCTCCGACCTCGCCGCCCCGGCGCGAGTACCCGAATGATCGACTCGATCACTTTCGTCGTGCCCAGCTACTCGACCGCCTCCACCCTGCCGGAACTGATCGACAGGATCGGGGCGCTGGCTCCTACGTTCGCTCTTCGTCACTCGGTGGTGGTCGTCGACGACGCCTGTCCGGAGGGCTCGGGTTCGTTGGTGGCGGACCGAGAACACGTCTCGGTCTATCGCTTCGACGCCAACCAGGGCCAGCGGGTGGCGGTGCTCGCCGGGCTCGGCCTCGTCGACTCGACGTTGGCGTGTGTGATGGATGCAGACCTCCAGGACGATCCCGATACAGTGCTGCTCCTCGTCGCTGCCCTCGACCGCAACACTGCCGACGTCGTGTGCGCCGGTCGTAGAGGTGACCACCAGTCGTTAAGGCGCCGGGTCGAGGCCAGCATGTTCAGAAGGGCGAGAGGGCTCGCCAGCCGTGGCCGGATCCCCTCGGACGGCGGGTTGTTCCACGTGGCTACGGTCGCAGCGGTGCGGGCGATGATCGAGGTTGCCCGCCCAGAAGACGACCCTCTCGTTGCGTATGCCCGAAGCGGCGCACGCATCATCTCCGTCCCGGTGCGGAGGCACCGCCGGGCAGACGGCAAATCGTCGTACACCACGAGGGCCCGCGTGAACATGGCGGTAGCCAGCCTTCGGGGGTTGTCGATGCCGGCTGGTCTCACCGAGCCACTGCCGCAGCCCATCCGGGTCCATCCAAGGGAGAGATCATGAGCAGCAGCCACAACGACTACCAGCGGTCGTACTACTCGTCGCGGTCGTTGCCGAGGATGACCATCGATCAGGCTCAGACCCCCTACGTGCAACGTCACGTCTCAGAGGTCGTCACGGCGCTGGGAGTGGAACCCGGCGCCAAGATCTTGGATTTGGGGTGTGGTCTCGGCAAGTACACCGCAGCTCTCGCCGACATCGGATATGACGTCACGGGTCTCGACCTGACCCCCGCCCTCGTCGACGAGCTGTCGCGACTGAGACCCGACATCCCCGTGGTGCTCGCAGATGCCGCCGACCCGCCAACCGTGCTGTCCAGGGCGTTCGACGCCGTCACCGGGTTCTTCTTTCTGCACCATCTCGATGACCTGACCCCGGTGATGAGGGGAGCGCGCACCGCCCTGCGCGAGGGAGGCACCGCCGTCTTTCTCGAACCCAATCCGGTCTACGTGCCCTACTGCCTGCAGATCACGCTGACACCGGGCATGACCTGGCGGGGAGAGAAAGGGATCTTCAAGATGACCCGGAAGAGACTCGCCACCGCAGCCCGCGAGGCCGGCTTCACAGACGTCGAGTTCGAGGCGTTTGGTGCCACTCCACCGGCTCTCACCAACCGCAGTTGGGGTCGGCAGCTCGAAGGTGTGATCGAGCTCGTCCCCGGATGGTCGAAGGTCGGAGCGTTCCGGCTGATTCGCCTCAGATGATCTGGGTGGCGCTGGCGGGCCTCTCGACCCTCGTTGGCGCGTGGTACCGGCCCGTCTCGGTCGACGAGGCGTGGAGCCTGGTGGTGGCCCGGCGGATGAACCGAGGTGACCGGATCTATCGCGACGTGTTCTATGGGGCGGCTCCGCTGGCGATCTGGCTCCAGTCCCTGGCCTTTCGGGTGCTTCGCCCTCAGGCTCTGGTGGTCCGGATGCTCACCGTCGGGTATGTGATGGCCGAGGTCTGGGCGGCGACGGTCCTGGTGGGCGGCAGCTCCGGCGCCGGCGTCTTCGTGGTCGGCGCCATGGTGGCGTTCGGGGGGCTGCACCTCGCCGTTCACAACCACTACGGACACCTGACCGCCGCCACCACTCTGTGGGCGGCGGCCTCAGTCGCCGAGGGCAGGCCGCTGCTGGCGGGTCTGGTCGTTGGATTGGGGATACTCGGCCGCTATCCCGTGGGCCTGCTCGCGGCGTTGGCACTCGGGGTCGTCGTCTGGGTCGGCGACGGGTGGAGCCAGGCGCTCCAGTTGCTGGTCGCGTCAGCCATCCCGGTGGTCGTCGCGGTCGCGGTCAGGCCATCGAGCGTCCGCTGGTTCTTTCACAGCGCGGTTGCCAACAAGGGCGAGTACCTGGCATCGGGGGGCGTGAAGCCGTGGTCGTGGATCGCCGCCCGCCGTTGGAAGCGCTGGGATCTGGCGGTGGTACAGGTAGCGGCGTTTGCGGCGATGGCCTTGGTGGTCATGGCCCCGGCGGCCACCCTCTGGGCTTTGGCGGCCGGAGTGCAGAACGCCCCGATCGCGGTCGTCCTGGCGGGGGTGGGTGCTGCGGTGGTGTTTCCCCGTTTCGACGGAGCGCACGCAGTGGCCGCCGCACCGCTCGCGGTCCCGGCACTGGGTGTGGTGTTGAACGGCGGGTTGGGGTGGTGGATCGGTTCTGCCGCATGGACCGCCGCTGCGGCCGGACTCTGGGCGCGTCGGTCGTTGACGCGGCGTGCGAAGATTCGCAGAGATGTGCCGAGCCTCAAGCATCTCCCCGTGGCACCTCTCTACGGCGGGGTGTGGCCCGATGAGACCGCGGATCTCCCGGCGGAGGTCTTTGTGCTCCGGATGGACGCAGCGACGATCTATGCCTGTGGGGGCGTGACCAACCCCACCCCGTTCGACTATCCGGCCGCCTCGACGTTCGGGCCTCGGGGGCAGCGCTTCGTGCTCGACCGGTTTGCGGCCGGTATGGCCGTGTGCGAGGGCTGGCACGATCGTTCGAGCCCACTCACCCCGTGGGAAGTCCTCGATGGACTGCCGGAGTCGGGCGGCCGGCAGGTACGCCTTGGCAGGCTCCTGTCGGCGGGAGCCGGAACCGCCCTCGACTGAGGATGGATGCCTCGAGAGGCGCGAACCCTGACGAACGGCCCTGCACACCGACGGCGGTGTGCAAGAAAGTGGGTTGAGCTTCATGGAGGAGACGTGAGTCGAACGAAGAAGACGCCCCGACAGGGCGACAGTCGCCGCGATGACGCGCACGAGCATCAGCCCGAATCTCACGAGCATCCTGGATCCGACGATCGTCGCTCGGTCGCGAGTCGTAGGGCTTCCCGGGTCCCGATCCCAAAGGGAGCGACCGACCGTCGCCGGACGTCATACGGATACCGCACTGCGCCGCGTCACGGTGGCCGGTGAGCTCCGCCGGCGACCGCGAGGAGCTCGCCGAGACGCTTCTCGTGCGCTGCAAGCAGTGCGCCGTCCTGTTCCCGGCCGGCCTACAAACCGACCGGGCGTCGCTCGAGGCGATGGTTGTGTCGAACGAATACCGGTGCCCTGACTGTGGGTGCGACGCGATCTACGTGAAGTCCGACCACACTCCGGTCCTCATCACCTCGTTCTGAGCACAGGGGGTTGGGGATGGTGGGCGCCGGCCTACTCTCCGGTCCCGTGAAGCGTGCGGAAAAGGCGAAGCGGATCGGTGAGATCCTCGACGACCTCTATCCCGGACAACCCATCCCTCTCGACCATCGCGATCCCTACACGCTGTTGGTGGCGGTGGCGCTGTCGGCCCAGACCACCGACAAGAAGGTCAACGAGGTCACGCCCGCGTTGTTCGAGGAAGCCGATACACCCGCCAAGATGGTGGAGCTGGGCGAGGCCCGCATCTTGGAGATCATCCGCGAGATCGGCCTGGCCCCGACGAAGGCCCGGAACGTGTGGAAGGCCGCCAACCAGATCCTCGACGCCGGCGGCGAGGTGATCCCAGACTGGGTGTTCCTCGAGTCGCTGGCAGGAGTGGGGCACAAGACCGCCAGCGTCGTGATGGCCCAGGCGTTCGACGTCCCGGCCTTCCCCGTCGACACGCACATCCATCGCCTCGCCGCTCGCTGGGGCTTGTCGAAGGCAACGACAGTCGTGCAGACCGAGCGGGATCTCAAGACGGTGTTCCCCAAGGACACCTGGAACCGTCGCCACCTGCAGATCATCTACTTCGGTCGGGAACACTGTCCAGCTCTCCGCCACGACCTGACAACCTGCATGATCTGCTCGTGGGCAGCGACCAAGACGCGACAACGTTCAGGCCGGTAGGTACGAGAGCGACCCTCGTCTCCGAATCCTTCGGGCTCAGCGGAGAAGCTCGGTCAAATCCTCGTAGCTGTGGATCCCGAAGGAGGCGCCCATGGTCTCCCGCCAGTTCCGCTCCATCGCCTCCAGCGCCGCCGGCGACAGCTGGTATCGGGTTGGGTCGTAGTCGCCAGGGGAGACCTTGGTCGAACCGACGCCGACGGGCAGGGCTCCGACCTCGTGGGAACGTTCCCGGTGAAGCAGGTCGTTGAACCGGTCCTCGTGGGCGAGCATGAAGTCGCGTGTCGAATGGTGCGTCGCGAGGTCGATGAGTTCGTCGTCGGCGTCGATGCCGGTGAAGGCGGCGATACGTGCCACCACGGGTCGCAGGTCTTCTTGCATCAGTTCGTACGACAACAGCAGCACATCGAGGTTGTCGCGTTGGCCCCACCACGATGCCATGTGCGTCCAGTAGTCCTTGCGCTTGCTGCGGTCGAGATGTGGGGCGAGGTACTCATCCATAGTGACCGTGCCCGGCTCGAACATCCATCCCTCATACATTCGGTAGTACGAGATCATGACCGGCTCCGGGGCTCGGAACGACACGATGTAGCGGCAGCCCTTGGGCACGGCGTGATACGAGTAGTGGCTCTTGAACGCGCGGGGCCACCAGCCCTGATCGGCGTCGAGATCGACCCCCAGCGCGTCCGCCACCTCGATCCAGGGACTCAGTCTCGAGATGTCGTCGAAGTCCATGTCACCCCCGGAGCGGAGCATGTGGACGATCTGCTGGATCCAGGTGGTGCCGGACTTGCTCCATGGACTGATGATCACGTCCGAGGGACGGGGCTTGAAGTCTTTGCCCTTCTCGAATGTGATCGGAGGGAAGATCATGTTCTTCGTGGCCACCATCTCGTCGTAGCCGTGCGGAAGTCGGCTCACCGCCATGAACCGGAGGGTAACCCCCGAACCCCCCCTGGTCCGCCTGCGGCGACCTAATCGAGTTTGCTGCGCAAACTCGACCCAGTGCGGTAGGAATCCCCCCTGCTCCGCCTACGGCGAAGCTGTCCCCCCTGTGTGCGGGGGGACACGATCACTGGGAAGCTGATTGTGACCTCCACCGGTGAACGGTGACGTGTGTCCAGCGGTTGTGTCCCCCAGAAGGGGGGACAGGCTGCCGGAGGCAGCCAGGGGGCCTTCGCAATCGACGTGTCGCATCATGCCGCGACCAGTGGGCGTGATCGGTGCTCCACGGGTCAACGGTTACGTGTATCCAGCGGTTGTGTCCCCCAGAAAGGGGGACAGGCTGCCGCAGGCAGCCAGGGGGGATTCCAGAACGGAGTCGGATCGAGACGGTGGGCGGGGTTCAGTTGTCGAGTGCTCGGCGCAGGAATGCCGCCAGCTACGTGTCGAGGTCGCCTTCGGACTTCGAACCGGTTGCCTGGACGACGGCCTCGGCTACGCCGTTGGCGCCGATCAGCAGAGCCATCCATCCGATGATGGTTCCCACGTTGTCCTCGCCGACGGCTTCTCTGCCACCAGGGAATGTGAGCACGCCGATGACGAGTACGACCGCCGACAACGAGGCCGCCGCGCGGATGGTGTCGAAGCGCGTGATCCCGACCAACAGGCTTCCGAGCGCAGTACCA
Source organism: uncultured bacterium (assembly GCA_963792365.1). Taxonomy (GTDB): domain Bacteria; phylum Actinomycetota; class Acidimicrobiia; order Spongiisociales; family ZC4RG35; genus JAOUGY01. The sequence continues at coordinate 1,196,298 of CAWBVW010000001.1, read as the reverse complement.
CCGACCGCGATCGGAAAGCGCTGTTCCACCCCGAGGCCGAGATTGCCGCTGCCACTTGCGAGGAGGATCAGGAGTACCGCTGCCACCGCACTGATCGGAGCGACGTAGGCCATGCTTTCCCTCAGGTCGCCCTTGGCTCGCGCTCCGATGACCGAAAGACTCACGGCCACCAGAGCCAGCAGCCATGTGACCGGTCGCCAGACCGGGCTGTCCGACAGGACCCAGTCGAGCGGCCACGCCACGACCGCCGACCAGAAGGCGATCACCGCCACGATTCCGGTGGCGGTCAGCGGGGTCATCCAGTCCCGGATGTTCGGCATCGATCGGTCACCGGATCTCTCAGCAGGCGTCATCCAACGAGCCTACGGCGTGGAAGGCAACGACGTGTGCCCGAACGGTCGTAGGCTCGGTGGATGCGACAAGCACAGCTCCTGGCCCATGGGGAGCTGGTCGACCACCTCGGTCCCGAACGGGCCGGCGGCCGGTTCTTCGTTCAGTTCGAGCTGCCAGTGGGGGTGCGCGACCTGGTGCAGTCCTGTGGCATCCCTCACGTCGAGGTAGGCCGCCTCGAGGTCGACGGCGGCGTCGCAGAGTGGACGGCACGGGTCGACGGAGGTGCCTCGATCGAGCTGTGGCCCCGATACCCCATGGATCACGCGGAGCCCGATGCCCGGTTCTTGCTCGATGTGCACCTCGGCAAGCTGGCCCGGCTTCTGAGGCTGCTCGGCTTCGACACGGCGTATGGCAACGATGCGACGGACGACGAGTTGGCGGAGGAGGCGGTCGTCGCCGAAAGGAATCTGCTGACTCGCGACCGGGGACTGCTGATGCGCAGCGTGGTGGAGCGGGGGCGGTGGCTTCGGGCAACAGATCCCGAGACGCAGGCATCGGAGGTCGTGGGATCGTTCGGCCTTGCCGACCGGACGCTTCCGTTCTCGCGATGCATGGACTGCAATGGGCTGCTCGAAGCGGTGGACCCGTCGGAGGTGACCGTTCCAGCCGGCGTGGCCGGACGTCACGTCGAGTACCGACGCTGCGAGGGGTGCGCACGGGTCTACTGGCCAGGGTCGCACCACGCCGGGCTCGAAGAGGTGATCGACCGGATCCTGTCTCCGGTCGTCTGATCAGTCGTTGGGCGGGGGCGGAGGTCGGAAGTCGAGCCCGCCCGTGATCAACGCATCGGCAGCGCCGAACAGGTGTGCTGGGGCACCGATCGTGATCTCGAGCATGATCGGCCTCGTGCCCTGTCGCGCGCTCATCCCTAAACAAAGCGTCTGAGTCCGACCCTGCGCCGACGATCGGACCCGCAGAGACGCTCAACAGGACGATCCGCGACCGGCCTCGAGTGCGAGAACGCGGGTCGTAGGAAGCGAAGGATCACCGTCGAGCTTGCCGCTGATCGAGTCGTCGATCGAGAACCTCCACCCGACATCACAATCCGACACGAACTCGTCTGGGAGGTGGAGCGCTTGCCCATATGCGGCTAGAAGATCTGCGGGCGTGGAGCCCACACCGACGCCCCGTGCATCGGAGAGACCCGGTTGGTCGACCGACCAGTACACGAGATGCGGTTCACCGTCGTCCCGGTAGTAATTGGCATCGCTGAAGACCACGCTCAGTCCGACGTCGTCCCAACGTGCGTAGCGAAAGTAGCGGATCGCCCCCCAGCCGTAGGGGAGCCCGTACTCCTCTGCGAGCGGATCGACAAAGTTCGTGGTGGAGGGCGGCCCCAGGCGATCCTCGAGGGTAGGCAGGGCCGTGTCGACCGGCTGCCCGAACACCACGCCGTCGAGGCCATCGGCGCGCAAGGTGATGGTCGGATCCTCAGTGAAGGAGGCCGGTGCGTCGACGAAGCGAGCGTGGCCCGCAAACGACAGGGTCTCAGGCTCGGCGTCGGGCGAGCCGAGATCGAACAGGGTGGCGTGTCCGCTCGATCCGGCCGGATCACACGTGTTGACGATCAGCCACGAACCCGACAACGACAGGCCGCACGGTCTTCCTTCCAGAGCTGCTGGCGGCGTGAGTCGTGCGAGTTCCTCGGCGGTGGCGACGCTCTGCACCACCACGTCGTCCGTGTCGGCGGCGGTCGGCACGAAGAACCCGATCCTCGTGCCGTCGCTGGACAAGGTCCCGCCGTAGGCGCACGAGGTCTCGGCGGTGTCATCGGATGGGAAGCAGTCGGGCGAGGCGGGCACGCCGGGGCGTTCGATCGGCTGACCGGTCGTGTCGAGGAGAACGAGGCCGCGACCGAACAACTGATACTCGGTGAAGAGGATCATGCCGGCCCCGGCCGATACGTCCTCGATCCACCACTCGTGTCCACGAACCCGGTACAACTCGGTGACGTTCTTGTGAGCCGTGTCGTAGAAGCGAAGCGCATCGGACATGTCGTCATACGGCACTGTTCCCTCGTGGCGGGTGTACAGCACGTCGAATCCCTGCTCCGTGACCCAGGCGTCGTGCAGCGTCAGTTCGAGGTCGGTGCCGGCGCCCGTCACGAGCAGCTCTCGGGGAGCTTCTTCACCTGCGGGAACCCAATACACAATGGTCAACGGGTCGGGTTGATCGGTGAATCGCCCGGCATGCAGCTGGTAGAGCAACCCGCCTTCGCCGTCGTCAACCGCACGGGCAACTGGTTCGCGGACGAGACGCGTCACCGCCCCGGTCGACTCGACTCGGAAGACCCCTTGGTCCGATGTCACGAGGATGGGAAGCCGGGTCTCGGACGGAACCGTCGTGGTCGTTGGCGGCGTGGACGTGGGAGTCGTCGGAGCGCGCGTGGACGTAGTGACGATGGCGTCTGTCGTGGTCGAGGTCTCGAGAGTCGAGGTCTGGAGCGTCGAGGGTTCGGCGATCTCGGACTCAGGAGACGGTACACCACATGCAGCCAGCACCAGGACCAGGGCGAACAACCAGGCCAGATGGCGACACACCCAGCGCCTCCAGTTCTCTTCCACGATGGGAGTCTCGAGCTCTCGATGCCAGAGGCGATTGGCCGAATATCGGCGACAACATGCGCTCGCATCCCTCCCTACCCCGGGCTCGGTCGTCACCGCCTTCACGCCGGACGGGATCGTCTGCGAGTGTCCTGGTTCGAGCGAATCTCGATTGCAACTCGTGACCTTCGGTCGCAGTCGGCGCGCCTGCCGTTCGATACCGTTGATGCCATGTCTGATCGTGTCCATGGGTGGTTGATGAGGATCGTGGCGCTCGCCACGATCGGCTACTGGGTCGAGTTCTTCACGAGCAAGAAGGTGCGTACATCGGACGACCCGGCCTATGTCGACTTCCAGCGAGCGTTCGTGCTTGCCGATTCGTACATGGCGGCTGCATTCCTGCTGGCCGCCAGGCGACTGGCCAAGGAACGCCCGGAAGCGGTGCCGGTCGGCATCGCCGCCGGGAGTGCAATGACCTTTCTCGGCGGGATGGACTTGCTCTACAACCTCCAGCACAACAAGTTTGCCGATCGCACGCCGGAGATGGCGGTCGAGGGGATCATCGTCGCCACGTCATTGGTGTTCGGGCCGTTCACGATGCTGCGGCTGTGGAGGGACCGCCGGCGACTGGGTGTGTGACCCTCATGCCCTTCAGGCCGAGGGCCACCGCTGCTATTGCCATGCCCGTGCCGACGGTGATCGTGACCCGACCAAGCCGCCCCCGGCGGGCGCCGAGCGCCACCGTCACCACATCGAGCGTGTCGACGACAGCTCCGATGAGGAACCAACGCCGCAGCTCGGGCCCTGACTCCAGGGCAAGAGCCACGCCCATCGCGGCCTCCCGAGCGCCGAACAGGCGCACTGCCGATGGCATCGCGGCCCCTTCGTCCGGGTCTATCCCGAACGCCTTCGCCGCCAACTCCGGCTGGACATAGGCGGTTGCTCCGAGAACGAGGCGCAGTGCGATCAGCGCACGTCGGGATTGATCAGGTGTCAGCGGGTCCTCCAGGTCGTCCACCCAATCATGGTCGAGGCGGCGCCCCTCCGCCGGGTCGAGGTGCCCTATGCGGCGGGAGACGACCGGCGTACGGTCCTGGGATGAGCGTCGTGACCCCTTCCGTGGTGGTGATCACCGGTGCCGGATCCGGGATCGGGCGTGCGTGCGCCGAGAGGCTCAGCGCCCTTGGTCATCGGGTATACGGCGGCGACATTCGCACCGATGTTCCTGCGTTCTCCCATCCGGTTGTGCTCGACAGCCTGGATGTCGACGATGACGAATCGTGTCGGGCATGTGTCCGGGCGGTGATCGAGCGTGAGGGCCGAATCGACGTCCTGTTCAACAACGCAGGCTTCGGCATTGCCGGCCCTGCGGAAGAGACGTCGTCGGCCGAAGCGCACGCCCAACTCGAAACGAACTTCTTCGGGCTCGCCCGGATGTGCAGAGAGGTACTCCCGGTCATGCGATCTCAGGGTCATGGACTGATCGTCAACATGTCCTCGATCGGCGGTCTGATCGCCATGCCCTTCCAGAGCTTCTACTCGGCGGCCAAATTCGCAGTGGAGGGCTATTCGGAAGCCCTGCGGCAGGAGGTCGAGGTCTTCGGCGTCGAAGTCGTGCTCATCGAGCCGTCGGACTTCCGCACCGGATTCACCGATCGGCGTCACATCGTAGAGGCACACACGGACACGTCGCCGTACCGCGCCCGTGCGCGGGCCGTGTTGGCCACCGCCGAGAACGATGAGCGCACGGGATCGCACCCATCCAAGGTCGCTGACTTGCTGGCGCACATCGTCGCTTCGCGCCGTCGCCGGTTCCGCTACACGGTCGGTGACCCCGTCGTGCGCGCCACGCCCCTGCTCCGTCGCCTGGTTCCTGCCCCGGTTGCCGAGTGGCTGATGCGGGCGTACTGGAGCCGCACGTGAGAGCGGGTCCCGATCTGGAACGGCTCTACGTGTCGATGACGCGGATGCGCGCTCTCGAGGATGCGCTCGCCGATCTGTGGAAACGCAATCTGATCTCTGGTGAGCTGCATCTCGGGATCGGGGAAGAAGGCATCGTCGCCGGTGTCGCCGACCACTTGCGAGATGGAGACGCCGTGGCTCTCGACTATCGCCCGACACCGATGCTCGCAGCGCGCGGTGTAGACCTCGCGGCGATCGTGCTGGAGGTGATAGGTCACGAGGAGGGTCTCGGTGGCGGCCGGGGTGGTCACATGCACCTTCTCGACCGTGACCACTTGGCGACATCGACGGGCATCGTCGGCTCGCCGGCGCCGATCGCCTGCGGGTTCGCCCTGTCCGGGATGCGGCTCCGTCCCGGCAGTGTCGCGGTGGCGTTCTTCGGGGACGGCGCAGTGAATCAGGGCATGGTGATGGAGGCCTGGAACCTAGCTGCAGTCTGGGAGTTGCCGGTGTTGTTCGTGGTGAAAGACAACCGGTGGGCGGCGACGACTCGCAGCGACCGGCTGAGGGCAGGATCGATCACGGGCCGGGCACGAGCCTTCGACCTGACCGCCGTGGCGGTGGATGGCAATCGAGTCGAGTCCGTATGGCACGCCGCACGGTCGCTGGTCGCCGGTGCTCGACGTGGCCGCCCCGGCGTGCTGGTCGCTCGATGCCGTCGACCAACGGGACACATGCTCGATGACACCCTGTCCAGAACCGTGCGAAGTCCGACGGAGATGCTCAGAATGACGCGTGAGCTGATGAGGTCCGAAGGCGGGCTCGAGGGCCTTCGCGGCATGATGCACCTTGGATCCACGGTGGCCCGTGCGTTCGTAGACAGCCGGCTTCCTCACGCAGATCCAATCAGGACGCTGGCGCGCCGCCTCGGCGACCGTGCTGGACCTCTCGATGCCGAGGCCAGACTGGCAGTCGAAGCCGCCATAGCAGCGGCGTTGTCCACGGCGGGGGTGGCGCCGTGAGCGAAATCGATATCACGATCGCCATCGACGCCGCCCTCGGGCAGGCGATGGCCGCCGACGAGCGGATCCTCATCATCGGTGAAGATCTCCCCGCCATGCGTCGAGGACTGCTTGCGCGATTCGGCCCCGAGCGTGTGATGGAGGCGCCGATTTCTGAGTCAGCGTTTCTCGGGGCGGGTGTGGGCGCGGCCCTGGGTGGTCTTCGGCCGGTGGTCGAGATCATGTTCGTCGACTTCCTGTCGGTGGCCCTTCATCAGCTGTCCAATGAGGCGGCCATGCTGGGCTACTTCTCGGCCGGACAGTGGCCTGTGCCGCTGGTGATCCGTGCCGCCTGCGGGGGTGGCTATGGCGACGCCGGCCAGCACGAACAATCATTGTGGGGCCAGCTCGCTGCCATCCCCGGCGTGGCCGTGGCCGTCCCATCCACAGCCGTGGATGCTGCCGGGCTCACGCTGTCGCTGCTCGAGCGGGATGGCCCGTCGGTTCTGCTCGAGCACAAGCTGCTGTCGGCGATGTGGCGGGAAGAACTCGGTGGAACCCATCGTTCGGGAATCGGGCTCGATGTCCCGAGCAGCTATCCGTTGCCGGCAGGGTCGCTCGAACCCGTTCCGCTCGGAAGCGCCGCCGTGCGGCGGGAGGGCTCGGATGTCGTTGCATTCTCGGTGGCCGTCGGGGTCCACAGGTCGATGGAGGCTGCAGAAATCCTCGCGGGGGAAGGCACCGAGGCTGCCGTCGTCGACCTTCGCACGGTCTGGCCGCTGGACACCGAGACCATCTGCGGGATGGCGCACAGTGCCAGGGCCGTGGTGGTGGTCGACGAGGACTACGCGTCCTTTGGTCTCTCCGGGGAGATCGCGGCGGTGCTCGCGGAGAACGGAATCGCTCGTCCGTTCGCCAGGGTGGCGACGACGGGAGTGATTCCATACGCCCGCCATCTGGAGCGAGAGGTCCTCCCTTCCGTCGAGCGAATCGCCGAGGCGGTGCGCCGACTCATTGCCCAGTCCGCGTAGGAGGCTGGTCCTATCCGAGGAGCGCTTCGATCTCGGCGGTCGGGTACACGGTTTCGCAGGGGATGCCGTTCTTGTCGGCGTCCATTCTCTCGGGGGCTCCTTCGGTCAGCCAATAGGCCACCGCCTGGGCGAAGTCGAAGCCGGCGGCCTCCAGGTCCCGGCAGAACAGGCCACCTTCGGTGGGGATGCCGGCGAAGAATCCCGGGTCGAACACGGTCGAATCCTCGTCGCAGGGGATCGAGTTGCCGTCGGTGTCGAGGCCGGCCGGCATTCCGTTCGCCACGAAGTAGCCGATCACCTGGTCGTAGTCGTTGCCAAGCGTCGCGCAGGTTGCGGTCGGCCCGAAGAGCGGCCCCTGCCAGGCGGGTCGATCGGGTGGCTCGGTGGCGAGCAGCTCCCACCATTCCTCGTCGGTGAGCCTTCCCTGATCGGCGCCACGCCAGAACTCGTAGTACGAATACACGCCACCTTTGGCGATCTGGAACACCCCATCGTCTCTCGGCACCAGCACATACAGGGTGTCGAAGTACCCGGTCCCGATCTCCAGGATTTCGTAGGTCGTGCGCATGATGTCGACTGCGACCGCGGCGTTGCGATCCTGATCCGGCATCGAGTCGTACAGCTCGCCGGTCCGGTCCGACGACCGGATCCACAGCGCCTCCATCACCGAGCCGATCGAGGCCAGCCAGTCGTTGTCCTCGACGGAGATGGTGCGACCGGCCAGCTCGTCGGTTGCCAGTCGTTCGAGCCGACCGTAGAAGTCACGAAGGGCATCGAGGAGGGCGGCGTTGTCACTGTCGGCGGGCAGCAGGCCGCGGTTGGCGAGACCGTCGGCGAGCAGACCCACGACCGCATCCATCCGAGCGAATGCAACCGGGTTCGGTTCCACCCAATGACGGGGTTCGAACGGCGGCGGATCGAACCCGCCTTCGGCCGCGAAGGACTGCTTGGCGTAGAGCACGGTGTCGTGCTTCAGCTCGGTGTACGAGCCGAGCCCGGTCTGAAGATCCTTGCGCTCCCAAGCGTCCAGCCCCATGAAGTCGGGGTACGCCTGGCCGAGCGGGGTCCACAAGGGTTCGAGTGCATAGAGCCAGGCGTCGTACACCGTTGCCGCCCAATCCGAGGTGGTCCGCTCGGCGAGCATCTTCGTCATCGCTGAGAGCTGATCGTCGTAGTTGGTCCAGCGCTCACCAGTGTCGGGGTCGGTGAGCGTGCCTGCCTCGTCCATGATCTCGTAGGCGAGGTCGGAGCCAAACGTGGCGACCAGGTCGAGTGGTGTTGCGTAGCGGCGACCGAAGGGCGGATCACCGACCGAAGGGAAACGGAGCTGGTCGTAGACGTAGGAGTCGATCACGAAGCGAACACCCATGATGCGAACGGAGGCCGCTTCGGGATCGATGCCGACGGGACGTTGCTCCAACAGAACCCGACCGGCGGCGGCAGCGACGTCGGTGTCCAGCAAGGCAGGGTTCGCCCGCCACCCCGGCACCAACTCGTCGAGTCGGTCGGCGAGCTCGAACGGTGAGTAGTCGTCGGCGATCCCGACGAGGAATGCAGTCGGTTCGTAGATCAGTGCCCATGCCTCGGTGAGGTCGGGTCGGTTCACCAACACCCGGGTGGCAAGTGCACCCAGCAGCATCGTGTCGCCGCGTCCCACAACGAAGTTCTCGTTGCCGAGCAGCGACATGCCCCGGAAATAGCGTTCCAGGTCGGCGGTGCGTGTGTAGTGCCCGCGTGGCTTGAAGAGCGAGTAGTCGACGAGACCTTCCATCGACACCTCGGCGTCGGCGGGCCCGAGACCCGTGATCGGGGAAGGCACGAGCTGGGCGGCCTCGGTGGCGAGCGCCACTTCCTCTTCGGCGAGCGGGCCGATGGCACCGACGTCGACTCCGGCGAGCTCGGCGGCGGCCTCGTACAGCTGGGCCACCCGATCGGCGGCCTCCGCAAGCTCGGTCCCGGCCAGCTGGTCTCGCTGAATGCGCGCCTCGTCGACGAGCCCGGCTGTCAGCTCTTCCAACACCGGCAGCAGCTCTTCTTGTTCGAGTTCCCGTAGGAGCTTCGAGAAGGCCAGATGCAAGTAGTGGTATCCGGCATCGGTCGTGACGAAGTAGGTCTCGCCGTACTCGTAGGCACCCACCTGATAGATGGGATGCATCAACCTGGCGTCACCCGGAACCACGACGAATCCTTGCTGTTCCAAGGTGGCGATCGCAGTGGCGTCGAACTCGTAGGTCGACGGCATGAACAGCCCTTCGACGGTCTTGGGGGTCGAAGGTCCAGCGTATGCGGGCGTGTCACCGAGCAGCGGGACTTCGGCGAATGCACCGAATGCCGGTAGCCGCCGAGGCGTGACGGCTCCGGCGGGAGTCGCCGCGACGCTGGTGGTGGAGGCTCCAGACGTCGTGGTGGTGACAGTTGCCTCGGTGGTCACCGTGGTGGACGGCAACGACGTGCTGGTCGACGTCGTCTCCAGGGTGCAGGAGGCGGCGAACATCGCCAGCACACTGATGATTACGACCAGGCGTCGCATGACGATCTTCCTCCCGGCTCGTCCTCGAGCGCACGCACCATCTGCACCCAGCATCGGCCGCGCGGCGAATCGATGCCAGAGCCGTTTGGTGGGTTCACCGACCGGTGATCACGGGGTCCAGGCGACCGTCCCGGTCGACGTCGGCGCATCCCGGAGACCCACCGCCAGGCAGCGCTTCGGCTGCCGTGAATCCGAAGTCCCACCACACCCACGCTCCCGTGCTCGTGATCGTGGGATCGTCCAGGCGATCGAAGGAAAGGGCGATCGAACCCGAACAGACCGCAAGGTCGGCCACCGGGGCGAGCATCGTTCCAGACGCCCACATCGGATCGAAGCTGTCCGGCTCGAAGACCCCGAGGTGGGCGCTCCTTCCGCGAGCGTCCTCGAAATCGTGCTCTGGAAACAACTCGTTCGCCTCGTTCGGGCGAAACGGTCGCCGATAGGACACGACCACCACGTCGTCTCCGCTGCTCGTCGCATCTCCCCGATCGGCGGCAACGGCGTCGCCCCACGGAAAGTCATCGTGGGAGCCCGCCGACGAGTGCGCGATCGGTGGGTACGACACCAGGTTCCACCATTCGGTGCCCAGGAGCACCGCCGGACCCGAGGGCAGATCCCAGTCGTCGAAGAGAGGTCGCATGGCGGCGTGGTTGCCGTGACCTACCCGGTACGCGGCCGGGCCGTCGGCGTTGACGAGAACCTCCAGGATCAGGCCTTCCCGCGTGCCCGCACGCTCCTGATCGAAGACGAAATTTCCCAGGCCCGCGGCAACGACGGAGCCGCTGTCGATGGTCACCGGCTGAACCACGTGGGAACCGTGGCTCCAGACGATGTCGGCACCCCACGACGCCAGTCGGGTGGCCGCCTCGTGCACGATCGGGTCGGGCTCGCTGAGGTACTCGATGCCACCGTGGAGACTCACCACCGCCACGTCGGCATCTGCGGCAGCAGACCTCGTGTCGGCGCGGGCTCGGCCTTCGGAGAACCGGATGACGCCGTCCGGGCCCATCCCGGTGAGGTCGAAGGCGAGAAAGGCGAGCTTCACCCCGTTGACCGTCGTCAGCGTCGGTTGCGTGTCCTCGACCCCGAGCGCGACGATATCGGCACTTGACAACGCTGCCACCGTGTCGTCGAGACCCCCGGCGCCGGCGTCCCCCGCGTGGTTGTTGGCCACCGTCATCATGTCGAACCCGGCACCGGCGAGCAGCGTCGCCGCCGCGGGGTCGGCCTCCAGGGCATTCGGGTTGTCGGAGACGTGGGGGCGGGTCGTGAGCGGAGACTCGAGGTTTCCCATGGCCAGGTCGGCCGACGAAACGACGTATCGGATTCCCTCGAAGAACTCCGGGCCTTCGGCGGCGACGAGCGGACCGACATCCCGTCCGAGCATCACGTCACCCACGAACAACAGCCGTACGCTCGACGACGACCCTGGGACCTGGTCGGCTTCAGAAACGCCCTGTTCGGTGGACCCACAGGAGGCGACGAATCCCATCGCCACTACGAGCGCCAGCGTTCTCAGCACGCCTCAGTCATATCGCACCAGTGTCCGGTCGGCTAGTGGCCGAGGGCACGGGTGTTGACGTGAGCGCTTCAGGGGATGAGGGTGAGCTTCCCTTCGGTGTGGCCGGTGAGGATCTGGCGGTGAGCTTCGGCAACCTCGGTCAGCGGATAACGACCCGCAACGAACACCCGGAGTTTGCCCTGGCCCACCAGATCGACGAGTTGAAGCCGGGCTTCATTGCGGATCTCGGTCCCCGGGTCGGCGCCTGGACCTCCGCCGAGCAGCTTGATCCCGGCTTCGCCGCCTCGTTTGAACCCGGCGATCGATGCGATCCGATCTCGATCCGAAACCAGTGCCAGCGAGACGTCGATCCCTTCGTCGGTCCCGACGAAGTCGAGCGTGGCGTCCACCCCGCCGGGCGCCATCGCACGGATGCGGTCGAGCAGGCCGTCGCCGTACTCCACCGGTTCGGCGCCGAGCTCCCGAAGCTGCTCGTGGCGTCGAGCACTGGCGGTGGCGATCACGCGGACTCCTCTGACAGCCGCCAGCTGGATGGCCATCAGTCCTACTCCTCCCGAGCCGCCGTGCATGACGACCGTCTCGCCGGCTTGGATATCGGTGGCGGTGAAGGCATGCACAGCCGTCGCCCCGGTGAGCATCAGCCCGGCCGCCTCCGCCCAATCCATGCCTGCGGGCTTGGGCACGACCGTGGACGCTGGGACGAGCCTGCGTTCGGCGTACCCGCCCTGGATGCGAAATGCGATCACCTCGTCGCCAACGGAGATCGACCCGGCCGGACCGGTGGCGCCGTCACCGACTGCCGACACCACACCCGCCGCCTCGAAGCCGAGTCGCTTCGGCAGCGTCGATGGGTCGGTCCCGAACGTACCGTTGTACGCCTTCACGTCGGCGGGATTGACCCCGGCCGCACGGACGTCCAGGACCACCTCGCCGGGTCCAGGAGTACCAACCTCTTCCTCGTAGATGGACAAGACCTCAGGTCCGCCATAGGCGGTGGCAACGACATACTTCGACATGACCTGAACCTACCGAGGGTTCGCCCGTATGAAGCCAATCCTCCACATATAGGCATTGACTTATGATAAGAACCAGCTTATGATAGGACAGTCATGCAGGCGACGATGCAATTGGCGGCGCTGGCCGATCCCACGCGACAACGTATCTTCGAGTTGATCCGGCGGTCGCCGGCGTCTGTGCGCGAGTTGACCGACCTGGTGGGAGTTTCGCAGCCCGCCGTGTCGCAGCACCTGAAAGTGCTACGCCGTGCCGAGCTCGTGACCTCAACACCCAAGGGCGCCTCGAACATATACGCGGTAGACCCTGCGGGCGTCGAGATTCTGCGCGCCTGGGTCGAATCACTGTGGGACGACGTCCTCGACGGCTTCGTCGCCGCCGCGTCCAAGGAACGAGAGGAGCAGACATGACATCGACCGACATGATTGCACCGGTGCGAAAGACCCGATACGTCCCGCTGGATCCGGCGGCCGCGTTCGATCTATTCACTGCCCGGATGGGAGAGTGGTGGCCGCTCGTGACGCACTCGATCTCCGGGTCCACCGAGGCAGAGATTCGATTCGAGGAACATGTCGGTGGTCGCGTCGTAGAGATCACCCCTGACGGCGCCGAGTACTCGTGGGCCGGTGTTCTGGCCTGGGAGCCACCGCACCGGTTCGTTCTGGCGTGGCATCCGAGTCCCGATCCGATTGCGTCTTCCGAACTCGAGGTGCGGTTCACCGCCCAAGACGGCGGATGCCGTATCGACCTCGAACATCGCGGCTGGGAGGTCTTTGGACTCGAGCGCGGCCGCGACCTGAGCGCCGAATACGAGTCCGGCTGGGACGTTGTTCTGCTGCCTTTCGAACTCGTCGCCGGCTCTACGGCCGACTGACGACCGGAAGGTTGTGTCGCCCAGGCGTTGCCATGCGCTCAACCGCCGGCATCTCGGAGCTCCGCTGAGCGAGCGGCGAGGACGGTTTCCACCCGACGGCGAAGCTCGGGGGTGCTCCGCATTGCCTGGTTGAGCAGCGTCGCAGGAATCGAGAACAAGTGCGTGTCCTCGATGGCGGTCACCGCCGCCATACGAGGTGATCCAAAACCGGCGCCCCAATCGACCGCGGCCATCTCCCCGAAGAACGAGCCGGCGCCCAACGAGGCGATCCTTCGCTGGTTGAGCGTGACCTCCACCCGTCCGGCGAGGATGAGGTAGACCGTGTTGTCGGTGCCCATCTCTTCGATGATCCGCCAGCGCTCGAGTGCGGTCGCCTCCTGTCCCGCAGTCAGCAGGCGATCGACCACCGAGGGGTCGATGTTCTCGAGCAGTGGGTGACGGCGAACGATGGTCTCCGTGTCGCCGTCGAGCCATCCTGTGCGAGCCACTTGATCGAGCACCCCTGCGCTTCGCCTATCTGTGGTGGGCGTGGCCGCTGCCAGGAAGTCGAAGACGGTGTCGACATCGGCCAGCGTCGTCGAAGGATTGAAGACACACACTCGCAGCGAGTAGCGACCGGCCAGGCGTGTAGAGGAGATGAGCGCTCGACCAGAGTCGATGAGCTCGGCGAGCAGACCGGCGTTGAGTTCCTCGAGCTCGGCCTCGCTTGCGCCTGCGGCCACCCGCCGAAAACAGACCACTGAGAGCTCCGCCGGGCTCAGCAACTCAAAGCGATCGTCGGCCCGAATCCGCTGTTCGAGGTGCTTTGCCAGTCGCATGGACTCTTCAATCGTATGCCGAAATGCGCTCAGTCCGAGGTTCGAGATCGACATCCAGACCTTGAGCGATCGGCTTCCGCGCGACAGCTGGAGGCCGAGGTTGGCGAAATTCGTTTCCTCCGCATTGTCGGCATCCTCGAGGTAGGGAGGGGTGATGCGGAATGTGTCGGTGAGGGCACCCGGGCGCCGAACCAGGAGCCCTCCGCACTCGAACGGCTGGTACAGCCACTTGTGGGGATCGACCGTGATGGAATCGGCCGCTTCGATGCCCGTCATGAGGCGACGGCCGGCTTCGGTCAGCATGGCGAAGCCGCCGTACGCGGCGTCCACGTGGAACCAGACCTGGTATCGGGTGCACACGTCTGCCAGTTCGGGAAACGGATCGACGGCACCGGTGTTGGTCGATCCGGCCGCGGCAACAACCATCACCGGCTTCCGGCCAGCTGTCAGATCGGCGGCGATCGCACGCTCCAACAGGTCAGGTCTCATCCGAAACCGGGAGTCGGTTGCAAGAACCCGGACCTGGTCGGAGCGAAACCCGAGAACTCTCGCAGCACGCGCCAGCGACGAGTGAGCCTGATCCGACACGTAGACCACAGCCCGCTGGTCCATCTCACCGAGCACTGCATGTCGGGCGCACGCCATCGCGGTGAGATTCGCCGCCGAGCCGCCGCTGACCAGCAGCCCCTCGGCGGACGTGGGATACCCGAGCCAGTCCTTCATCCAATCGATCACGACCAGCTCGAGCATCGTGAGGCCCCCGGCCTCGCGCCACGTGCTCGAATCCAGGTTGCAGGCAGCCGCGATGAAGTCGGCGAGGGCCCCCGGCCACGTGCCGCTCGCAGGTATGTAGCCGAAGAAGCGCGGGTGACCCCAGATGGCCGAATAGGGAAGGACATCGGTGGCGAGGCGTTCCAGGAGTTGGTCCATGGGCACCCCCGTTTCGGGCGGTGGTCCCGACAGGCGAGATCTGAGGTCGGTCGCCGTCGTCTGACGGAGGACCGGTCGGTCGTGGAGGGAGCCCAACTGTCCGACTAGCCAGTCGACCACCGCATATCCGACGCGACGCATCTCCGCGTCGTCGAGCGCCAGCGTGGACACGTCTCCTCGTTTCTTGATCGGGGTGATCACGACACGCGATGGAGTGCGGATTCCTTCGGAAGATACACGGCCCGTGCCGCAGCCGATGTCTGCCTGACCGTTGAACCCGTCGATGAGCTGGACTAAATGATGCCGAGGTCGCTGTCGGCGGCGAACGCGGCGATGGCGGCTGCTTCCCCTTCGGCCTCCATGCGCTCCAGCCGCTCGTAGTAGTCGGCAAACTCACGTAGGTGGGCTAGGGCGATCTTGGCCGTCATCACCGGATCGTTGCCCGTCACGTCGAGGTCGGGGAACCGGGTCCCATGCTCGAGTTCGACGTTCATGCCGGCGGTCAACGCGTCGAGGGTGATGCCCTCCTTCTCCAGGTCGATTCCGATCGACTCTGCTGCGGCCTTGGCATCGGTTGTCGTGAACATCGCTACACCTCCAGACGTCAATGTCGGGCGTCGTCGGAGGTCGCACTAGGGCCGTTGGGCGTTCCCAGACGGGTTTTCGCGCACAAACGGCGTGAATAACGCACGTTTTGTGCGCGAAAACCCGTTCCGGGTCAGGACGTCAGGTGGTTGGCGACTTCTTGGAGGAAGTCGGCGGCCGGGGCTCCGTCGATGAACGCATGGTCGAACGTGAGCGACAAGACCATCTCGTTGCTCGCCGTGATTGCCCCGTCCGCACCGACCACAGGGACGGGACGGGCGGCGCCGATGCCGAGGATCGCCACCTCCGGGAGGTTGATCACCGGTGTGAAGCCGTCGATGCGGTAGTTGCCGAGGTTCGTGATCGAGAAGGTCCCGCCTTCGTAGTCGGTAGCGGTCAGGTGCTTGGTGCGTGCCCTTTCTGCCAGATCGCCGACGATGGCTGCGATCTCATCCACCGTCTTTTCGCTCGCGTCGTGGATCACCGGCGCCACCAATCCCTCGTCGGTCTGGATCGCCAGCGAGATGTTCGCCCTGGACGATGGAACGAAGTGATCGCCGTCGCGCCGGCCGTTCAACATGGGGTGGCCAGGAACGGCAAATGCCACGGCCTTCACGATGCGAGCAGTGAGCCTGCTCGGGATGACAGCCCCCAGATCGACGGTCGAGAACAAGGTGACAGGTGCCGTCTCGGCATGACTGCGCCGCATGTTGCGGGCGATCACCGAGCGCAACGTTCCGCTCGCCCTTCCGCCTCCGAAGTTCCGCACGTCCTCTTCTGTGATTCGGCCATCCGGTCCGGTGCCTGTGAGACCCGCCAGTTCCACACCCAGTTCCCGTGCCACGCGTTTGGCCGCCGGTGAGGCCTTGATCGGTGGAGCGACAGTAGGGGGCGCTGCCGACGTCGTCGCCAGTTCGTCCACCACCGAGCAGATCGGCCTGCCCTGGTGGATCGGGTCACCGATGGCGACCCGATCCACCACATAGCCCGCCTCGGGCACGAACACTTCGTCGGACACCTTCTCGGCCTGAACCTCTGCCACCAGTTGTCCGGCCGTGCACGCTCCACCCTCATCGACGAACCACGCCGTGACCACCGCCTCCTCTCCTTCGGCGGTGATCACCGGCATGAGAACGTCGATCCGCATCTGGGATCAGCCTGCCACGAGCATCGCCGACGCCGCCTCAGCGATCCGATCCACCGACGGCAACGCCCACTCCTCGAGCGGATGGCTGTAGGGAATGGGGATGTCCGGTGTTGCCACGCGAACCGGCGGCGCATCGAGGTAGTCGAACGCGCCTTCGATCACTGTGGTTATGACTTCGCCGGTCATGCCGAAGCTCTGGTAGTCCTCGTCCACGACCAACAGTCGATGGGTCTTCTCGACGCTGGCGCAGATCGCCTCGCGGTCGAGCGGTACCAGCGACCGCAAGTCGATGACTTCGGCGTCGATGCCGTCACCGGCGAGCCGCTCTGCGGCATCGAGCGCCTTGTGCACCGAGAGCCCCACGGTCACGATGGTCAGATCGGAGCCTTCACGGGCCACGGCCGCCTTGCCGATCGGCACCTCGTACGGTGCCTCCGGTACCGCTCCCGTGGCACGGGGATTGTTGGTCATCCAACCCAGGCCCAACACGCCCTTGTGGAACATGTAGACCACCGGGTTGTCGTCGCGGATCGCCGAGATCATCAGCCCTTTGGCGTCGTACGGGTTCGACGGCGCGACCACCTTCATTCCTGGCAGGTGGGCGAACGTACCCCACAGTGTCTGGGAGTGCTGCCCGGCGTCGGAATAGCCTCCGCCCACGGCAGTGGTCAGCACCATCGGCACTTTGACGTTGCCGCCGCTGAAGTAGTGGATCTTGGCCATGTTGTTGTAGATCTGATCCATGCAGACCCCGAAGAAGTCGACGAACATCAGTTCCACGATCGGCCGCATGCCATGCGTGGCGGCGCCGATCGCAGCTCCGATGAAGGCCGTCTCGGAGATGGGCGTGTCCTTGATCCGGTCTGGACCGAATCGATCCAACAGCCCTTCGGTTGCGCCGAAGATGCCGCCGTACACGCCGACGTCCTCTCCCATCACGAAGACCGACGGGTCGTGATCCATCTCCTGGGCGATGGCTTCTGCGATCGCCTTCTGGGTGGTGAGCTTGCGTTCGGTGGTGGTGGTCACAGCGTCACCGTCCTTCCTGCAAACACGTCCTGCAGGGCGGCTTCCGGAGCCGGATACGGGCTGTTCATCGCAAATGCGATCGCGTCTTCGACCTCGGCGTGCATCCGCTGTTGGATGTCCGCCATGTCTGCCTCGTTGAGGACGCCCTCGTCGATCAGCCGCTTGCCGTAGGTGGTCATCGGGTCGCGTTCGTTCATCTCTGACTTGAAGTCGTCGGAGCGATAGGCGTCGGCGTCTCCTTCGAAGTGGCCCCACAGCCGGTCGGTCTTCACTTCCACGAGGCTCGGTCCGTCGCCCCGTCGGGCACGGGCGATCGCCTCACCCATGACTTCGTACACGGCCACCGGATCGTTCTCTGCGACGAGCACACCGGGGATCCCGTAGGCCGAGGCCCGGTCGCTGTTGTCCGCGATCGCCGTCGATGCGGACTTCGGAACCGAGATGGCGTAGGCGTTGTCCTCGCACACGAAGACGACAGGGAGGGTCCACAGGGCCGCCAGGTTGATCGACTCGTGGAACGCCCCCTGGTTGGCGGCACCCTCTCCGAAGAACGACAGCGCCACGTTGTCGGTCCCGCGGTGCTTGAGCGCCAGTGCTGCCCCCACCGCCACCGGCATGCCCTCTCCGATGATCCCGGAGCAGCCGAAGCTCGGCTCCACCGAGAACAGGTGCATGTGGCCGCCCTTTCCCTTGCCGAGCCCGGTCTCACGGCCGAAGATCTCGGCCGCCATCTTGTTCAGATCGACTCCTTGGGCGATGGCCACGTGGTGCGGACGATGGGTGGCCGTGATCGCGTCGCCCGACTTGAGGTGGGGCCGCATTCCCACGGCGACCGGCTCCTGGCCGGCGGCGAGATGCATCTCCCCGGGAATCAACCCGGCGGCGATGTCGAAGGCGGGAAGCTTGTCGGCGAAGTAGAGCTCCCGGATCCGCTCCTCGAATCTGCGGATCTTGACCATGGTCTCGTACATGTCGACCAAATGCTCCCGAGGGATGTCCATGGGCCGACCTCCTTTCTGGGTGCGAACCTGGGTCGGCTCGGCCTTCCCGTGAACATGATCAAACCTACGCAGGCCTCACGGCGAAGTGCGTCCAGAATCAGGAAAATGCTGATGCGAGGTCGATCACCTTCGGCCCGGGCACGATCCGGGCAGAGGCATCGGCTGCCGGGAGGCGTCGTTCACCGTCGAGTGCGACGAGTCCGGCCGAGGCGTCGAGCTTGATCTGGGTGCCCAACGGGAGGTCGTGATGATCGGCCACCGGCACATCGAGCACCGCCCCCGGACCGAAGACGGCCCGCACCGTTCGTGGGCCACCGAATCGGATGCGGCGGGCATGTCCTGAGGCCAGCGGTCCGAGGGCAGCGCTCACCGAGGCAATCCCCACCGCTGTTCGTCGCGACGACGTGACGAGCCCTTCGACGAGCGATGCCGGCTCCCAGATCGCCCCCGAGCCAACCCACCGGTTGCGAACCGTGACCGCATCGATCACAGCGATCGCGGTTCCCGCGGTGGTGTCGATCTCGACTGCGGTGGTCGCTGTGAACGCCTGCGGTCTCGTCGTCACGGCAAGCGCCGTAGCCAGGCCCACCACCGTGGGTTCGTCGGTGAGTGCGAAGGCGTTGTTCGTGCCTGCGGCCAAGGGCACGAGTGGAGCCTCCGGCCAACCTTCGGCCGCCGCCCTCACCGTTCCGTCTCCGCCCACGGTCACGATGGCGGCGGCGCAGTCGGCTAGGCGCGCGGCCGCGCGCCGGGTGTCGGCTTCGGCGCCTTCGGCCTCCAGGTCGAGGAAGTCGACAGCGGCACCCGCCGCCCCTGCCAGCCGGATGGCGCGCCTCACGAGCCCCGCGGAATCATCGAGCGCCATGACCTCGACACCGGCGACCGAACCGATTCCGACCAGGAGTCGGGCGACGAGGTTGGCCTTCTCCTCGATGTCGATCACACGTGCGAGGCCGGTGAGGCGCCGTATGTCCTTCGATGAGGCCGGGTTGGCCACGAGGCCGATGAGCACCATCGGGTCAGGTTATGCCGTTCGGTGTGGGTGCGAGAGGGCGCCGACCGATAGGATCGCCCAGATGGAAGATGTCGCCGGCGTCGACCTCGAGTACGACATGATGGGCGCGCGACTACGCCGGATCGGGGAGGTCGAAATCGCGTACGACCGGCTCGGCAACCGGCCGCGCATGTTCGGATCGAGAACGCTGGAATACGACCGAATGGGGGTTCGGCTCCGTCGCATCGGCGGGTTGGAGGTGGAGTACGACCGCATGGGTACCCGTCCCACGCGGGTGGGCGCTCACGCGATCGAGTACGACCGAATGGGCACCCGGGCTCGGAGGGTTGGCGCTCACGGCGTCGAGTACGACCGGATGGGCGCTCGCGCCCGGTCCGTCGGACCGGGCGGCTTGGAGTACGACCGATTGGGCAACCGCCCCCGGCGGCTCGTCCTCGGCGATGTCGAACTCGACGACGCGCTGTCGATCGCCGTGTTCACCGTGCTGGTGGTCGCCCGCGACGACGACTGATCAGTTGTACCGGCGGGCATCCATGTTTGTATATATACATCGCAATGGATAACGACCCCTTCGAGGCGCTCGCCGATCCGACCAGACGTCGCATCGTCGCAGCGTTGAAGTCCGGAGAGCACGCAGTCGGTGACCTCGTCGGACAGGTCGATATCGCCCAGAGCGGCGTGTCGCGGCACCTGCGCATCCTGCATGAGGCGGGGTTCGTGGAAGTGCGCGCCGACGGCCAGCGCAGGTTGTACTCGTTGCGTCCTGAGCCGTTCCAGGAGATCGATGCCTGGATGGACGACTACCGCCGATTGTGGGAGCGGCGGCTCGACCGGATGGCACGGGAGCTGGAGCGGTGACGTCGAGATCGGCCCAGGACAGAGACGGCATGAAGGAACAAAGAACCGTGAAGATCGAGCGCACCTACGATGCTGCGCCCGCCGAGGTGTGGCAGTTGTGGTCCACCATCGACGGCATCGAGTCGTGGTGGGGGCCGGACGGGTTCGGCGTCGAGGTCCACGAGATGGATCTGGTGCCCGGCGGGAAGATCCGGTACTCGATGATCGCCCGGGCCAATGAGATGAGCGCCTTCATGGAGACCGAAGGCATGCCACTCAGCACCGCCCAGGACTTCGATTTCGTCGAGATCGTTCCGTACCGCCGGCTCGCCTACACGAATGTCGTCGACTTCCTTCCCGGGGTCGAAACGTACGAGGTCGACACCCGAGTCGATCTCGAGCCGGTCGCCGAGGGCACGCGGCTCGGGGTCACACTCGACGTCATGCACAGCGACGAGAGGACCGAGCGGGCGGCCGACGGCTGGAGGCAGGAACTCGACAAGTTGGCCCGAGTAGTGGAGGAGGCGACCCGATGAACACCCCATATCCCATGCTGTGGTTCGAGAATCAGGCCGAACAGGCGGCACACTTCTACACGTCGCTGTTCCCAGACTCCGAGGTCACGGGCGTCGAGCGCTATTCGGAAGGCATTCCCGGCCAAGAGCCGGGATCGGTGATGACGGTGTCGTTCACACTGAAAGGGGCCCGGTTCACCGCTCTCAACGGTGGTCCGCATCACGGCTTCAACGACGCGTTCTCACTCGTGGTCGAATGCGAGGACCAGGCCGAGATCGACCTCCTGTGGGATGCACTGACCGCAGATGGGGGCCGCGAGTCGATGTGCGGATGGCTCGTCGACCGCTTCGGCTTCTCGTGGCAGATCGTTCCTAGGAACATCGGTGAGCTCCTTGCGCACCCGGGTGCGGTCGATGCGATGCTCCAGATGAAGAAGCTCGACATCGCAGGTCTCGCGGCGGCAAGCGTCTAGACACTCTCGAGGGGATGACCCCCATTGACCTCGAAACGCCAGGCGCTCCTGCGCTGCGGTGCACCGTGTGCAGGCTGCTGCGGATTTCGGCGCCCTGTCAGGAGCGCCGCGCACGGAGGTTCCTCGTGTGGAGACAGACTGCCAGGGCGATCAGCGGAACGTGGATCGCGGGCAGGTAGCGGGCCAGCCACCGCGGAAGGTAGATGTCGGTCACCGATCCCTGGTCGGCGCCGAGTGATTCGGCAACTCTGGTGAGCGGGCATCTCGCGCCGTTGCCGAGGAAGACGGCGGTCTCGGCCGCAACGATGCCGGCGGCGATGGCGACGCTTCGATCGGAACATCGGGCGAAGCCGGCCCCGATCACGTACAGCATCGCCGCCTCGATGCTGAACCAGATCGCCGTGTGGGTCGCTTTCACTGCGGCGAGTGCGGCGGGGCGGGCGGGTCGCAATGCGACGTCGTCGATCGGCGTCAGCCGGAAGGCCGTGCGTTCGCCGGTCGCTGTGTAGTGCCGGTCGAAGGCGGGCCAGACCGCCGTGATCCGTGGCCACCACTCCTCGATTTCTTCGCGCTGCAGTACCGCTGCCAGTACGTCCGAGGTCCGACCGTCGACCCTGATCTCGGCGCGGCCGGAATCGGCGAGGTTGAGCACCCAGGGGTTCCGGCGCTCGCCCCGCGGCCGGGCGTTCGCTACCACGTAGTCGTTTCCGTCCCGGACGAAAACCAAGGGGACGGTTCGGGGCTTTCGACCCGTGGTCGTGAGCAGCAACGTGGGCACCGCCACGCTGCTGAGCGGCGGAACCCGTCCTTTCGAAGTGCGGACGATCCAGCGGTCGACCGGGCTCACCATGTGCTTCACCAGCCACACCACGGCAGGGTGCGATGCGAGGGTCCCAGGCCGAGACTCTCCATCCATGACCCAGAGTGTGAACCTTGGCCCGGTCGTCGTGCAGGGGCGGAGGGCACCTTGATGTTTCAGGCGCAGATCGGCGGTGTCGGTCATGGCATCCCCAGCTCGACGACACGCGTGCCACAGCCCTGATGGTCGTCGTGGCAGCGGCTGTCGTGGCCCCGGGCGCCGCCGTCATTATCCTCGTATCGGCCGCTGCTCTCGCATGCACCCAGGTTGAGGGCCATCGACGAATTCAGCAGAAGCTCAATAGGCCCTTGTCTTCCGAATGACGATACACGACGATTGACAACGTTATATGGCAGCCATACGTTGCCTGCATGTCGGCAATCACAGTCCATCCAGAAGAACTTCGAGCAGCAGCGAACCGCCTGGAGATGGCCACCGGCGAGATCGATAGATTCTGGTATGAACGAGACCGGTGGCTGGCGACGAGTCGGTCGCTCGGGTCGGATCGCATCCAACGAGCTTTTGCGGGGTTCTGCGAGTACTGGTCCGTCGCTCTTCGCACCGCCCTCGAGGACTCGGCTGCGATCGAGATGCGGCTGCGCACCGCGGCGGACGCATACCGGGCCACCGACGAGTCGATGTTGGTGCCATGACGGTGCTGTGGTCGGCGAGCAGGGGCGATGAGCTCCTCGGTGGTGATCCGGCGATCGCTGCTTCCCTCGCTGGGTCGATCGAGTCCATGGGCTCGACGCTGGCCGGAGCGGAGTGCGCGGCGCGGCAGGTGACGACCGGCAGATGGGACGGTCGGGCGGCTGCCCTCGCCCGAACGCGGCTCGGGGAGCTCCCACCAGTCCTGACCGATGCGGTCATGGGCTTCGCAGCTGCCACGGCGGCGCTTGACGGGTGGAGTGAAGCGTTGGCCACGGGGCAGACTCGAGCAGATCGGGCGGTTGCCGAGTATCACGTGGGCGAGCGCCTCTCACGGAACTGGATCGACCGGGCGCCGATCGGCGAGCTCCGCTACCGCGGGGCGCCAGATGACCCGGGCTCGGCCCACCGTACGCAAGCCGAGGCCGACGCCGCGGAGGCTTGCCGCGCGGTCGACGAAGCTGCATCGGAGTGCGCGGCCCGGTTGACGGCGGCCGCCGACATCGCTTATCGCCACATCGGATTCTGGCGGGCGCTCCGCCATCACACCACCGAAGTGGCGGGTGGATTCGCTGATGGAGTCGAGTCGTTTCTCCAACTGCCCCCGGCCGTCTTCGAGGCGGGCGCATGGTTGCTCGACACGACACCCTCCAACGTGGAAGACCGAGTCGGGCGCGTCGCGGGGTTCATCGACGATGTCACCGAAGAGCCGGGCGCGTTCGTCGGAGAGCTCGTGGACTGGGACACGCTCATCGAGAATCCCGACAGGTGGGCGGGACAGGTCGTGCCTGACGCGCTGCTGGGCGCCGTCGGTGCCCGGGTGGTCTCGGCGAGCGAACATGCAGGCGAGCTCGCTGCGGGCATCCGGCGCCTTCATGTGGAAGAGACCGGAGCCATCCGCCCCGGGTCGGCCACGGCTTCTTCCGCGGTGAATCGGCTCGCGATGAGAAGATCACTCGCCATCGAACAGCAGATGGCAGAGGCAGGGGTGGTCATAGGTGGCAACGGTCATCGGCGCACCGTCGACGTAATCGAGCGGCTCACGTCCACATACGGCGGTACGGTCTCCGATTGGGTCAAGAAGACCAGTTCCACCTTCGTCAGCGAGGACGGATCGTTGATTCAGACCCACTGGTTCGAGAACCTCAACACCGGAAGGAGAGTCGAGATGAAGGTGAAGATGGAATGGCCAGGACGGATGTAGACCTCGTCCGGGCGATCGCACGAACCTCCATGGGTTTCGGGACTCCTGAGGAGTTGATGGCGGTTGCCGAGGAGAACCTGCTGATCGGTTCCGCAACGCGCGATGAGACCGATCTCGCGCTCAACACACCACCACTGTGGACCGAACAGCGGCAGTTGGCACTGCGGATCTTTGCGCAGCGGGCCGGTTTCGATCTCGAGGACACGCCAAGCGTGGGCTGGATCGTCGTTCGCGCCTTCGCCGAGGATGTTGCGACAGGACGCCTCGCACCCATCGACGGAGCGACGAGCATCCGGTGGATCGCAAACACCGTGCCCGAGTTGTTCGAGGAACTCTCGGGTTTTGTGTGCCTCGAGTCAGAGTGGGATGAAGTGGACGAGACGGGTCGGGACCGGCTCACTGTCGGGATCCTCGAGGAGGTGGAGGCGCTGCTGGCCTCGAGTCGGGGTCGGGTAGGCTCGGAACCGAGCGCATCCTGAGGGAGCGCCGTGCCTGGTGGCGCCGGTCACCCGCTGTGTCGGAGCCGCCATCAGAGCCTGCGACGTCGAGTCGTCTCCGGTTCGTCGCGGAAGGTGGTCGAGCGGATCGTGTTAGGGCGAACGTCGCGGCACCACTCGTCGTGGCGGCGTCGTGGTCGATCTGGCTTGCGGGCAAGCTCGGTTCGAGCCGGTTCGTTCACGTGGTCGAACGCGTGGCGGCCAGGATGGCGGAACGGCTGGCCTCTATTCGACTCGATGTCGACGGTCTGCCCAAGGTCGACTCCTCCGAGCAGTACGTCGTGGTTGCCCTCCACGAAGGTTTCGCCGACGCGTTGGCCTTGCTCCACCTCCCGCTCGGGCTTCGGTTCGCAGCGCGAGACGAACTGTTCGACTGGCCCGGTCTGGGTCGCTACCTCCGGGCGGCGGGGCATCCGCAGGTCGACACCCACCCGACCGTGAGCTCGGTCAGGCGGTTCTACCGGCAGGCCCAGGACGTGTTCTCGAAGGGCGACTGCCTGGTTGTCTTCGCCCAGGGGTCCATCCTCGGCATCGAGATCGCCTTCCAATCGGGCGCCCTCCGGATCGCCCAACGGCTCGGTCGGCCGGTGCTGCCCGTCGTGCTCACCGGGTCGCACCGGGTCTGGGAGCACCCGTACGGCTCGACGCTGCGCATCGGTGAACGCGTATCGATGCGGGTGCTCGACCCCATCGCGCCGGAGGGTCTCGATGTCGACGGGTTTCGTCGGCTCGAACGGGAAATGAAACGCATCGCCCTCGACGGCGGCGTCGCGCCGGCTCGTCGATTCGTGCCCGAGCGAGACGGATGGTGGGACGGGTATCCATACGTGATCGACTCGGACTTCCCGGACCTCGCCCACCAGGTCGAGGTCCATCGGCGAACACCCTGACCTTGTCCGTGGACACCCGGCCCAGCTGAGGCACAATGCTGGCCGGTGGCAAGGTGGAACCGAGCCCAGGTGGAGAAACTCGCCCCCGACGACAAGTCGGTGAAGGCGGCGCGCGGGCTCATCAAGCCGGGGCCATGGTCGGATTTGGGTGCCACGGACACCCTCGTATGGGGCAAGTGTCAGGGCAGCGGAAAGAACCCCTATCAGGTGTC
Source organism: uncultured bacterium (assembly GCA_963792365.1). Classification (GTDB taxonomy): domain Bacteria; phylum Actinomycetota; class Acidimicrobiia; order Spongiisociales; family ZC4RG35; genus JAOUGY01. The sequence continues at coordinate 1,170,828 of CAWBVW010000001.1, read as the reverse complement.
GGTCGATCTCACGGGGCCGGCTTTCAAGTGCACATGTCCGTCACGGAAGTTCCCGTGCAAGCATGGTCTTGCGCTGCTGATCATGTGGGCCGAGAGCGACGGTGTCGTGGCCGACATGGCCAGCCCTGCCGGCTTCGCCTCGGACTGGGCCGGATCTCGTGCAGCGCGCGCAGCCCGCAAGGAGTCTGCGGAGGCGCCGGATCCCGAAGCGCGGGCAAAGCGACTCGAGCAGCGCCTCGAGAAGATGGACGCTGGTATAGCCGACTTCGAGCTGTGGCTCCTCGATCTCGTCCGGCAGGGCCTTGCCGGCGTCCGGAGCCAGCCGCCCGAGTTCTGGGAGCGAACTGCCGGAAGGCTGGTGGACGCTCAACTCCCGGGGCTGGCCGATCGAGTCAGACGGGCCGCCCACGTCGTGGCGGCGGCCGACGACTGGCTCGAATTCCTGCTCGGAGAGCTGTCCCGCTGGTACCTCGCCGCCCGGGGCTGGAAGAACCGTGCGCAGTTGAGCGACGCACTGAACGGCGACCTCAGGGCGTACCTCGGATGGGCCCGCACCGGGGCGGAGGTCGAGGAGGCCGGCATGCGGCTTGCTGGGCCGTGGACGGTCCTAGGAGTCTCTCAGGACGACACCGGACGGATCCTCGCCCAGCGAACCTGGCTTCGCTCGGCGGAAGGCACGAATGCGGTGATCCTCGATTTCGCCGCTGCCGGGGCAGCACTCGGCGTGGCCCGAGTTGTGGGATCGGTCATAGACACACAGGTCATCGCGTACTCCGGTGCAGAACCTGCGCGGGTGATGCTGGTCGATGGATCGCATGTGACGGCGGCGGCGACGGCCCTCCCGGCTTCTCCGATCAGCGACAACCTCGATCGGCTGGCTGGATGGGTGGCGGCCAACCCGTTCGCAGGTCCGCTTCCCGCTGCGCTCTCGTCGGTGGTCCCGGAGATCACCAACGACTCGTTCTCGCTTGTCGACCCGGCCGGCGATCGGCTCCACGTTGTCCAGGCGTTCTCACCGTGGGATCTCGCGATTCACTGTGCCCATGGTCCTGTGGACGTGTTCGGTGAATGGGAGTCGGGCGTCTTCAGGCCGCTGTCGGTTGTCGCCGACGGGACGCTGGTGCCTTTGTGAACTGGGAGGAAACGATCGCCACCCTCCTGGTCGGCACCGAGCGGCGTCCCGGTCGATCCGAAGAGGACCTGCTCGAAGAGACCGCCATCGAGGTCACACGTCGCCGGGCCGGCGTGACCGTCCGCCGTGGTGCCACCACGATCGTCCACGCACCGCCCGAGAGCATGCCGGAGTGCTCGCCAAGAGCGGCGCAGCTCCTCGAACTGGTTCTGGTGGATCACTTCGGGAAAGGGAGTAGGACGAGTCTCGGCAAGATATGGGTCGAGAAGTGCAGCGCCGGAGGTCGGATCTCGCCGGCCGCACACGTGTCGACCCTGCTGGAGCTCGGACACGCCAACAAGGAGCTCAGGCCGCACGTGAGGGCGGTCGTCGGAGAGCGGGGTCGGTGGATGGCAGGCCTCTCGCCCCGGTGGTCGTGGATCGGGACGGCCGACGCCGGCGACTCCGACGCCCCGCTCGACATGATCGCTGAGAGACTGAGTTCGGCGCGTCTTCGAGATCCGGCGTCCGGCCGCGACGAAGTGTTGGCGGCCGTCGAGGGGCTCTCGGCAGCCGACCGGGCCGTGCTCTACGGAACGCTGGAAAACGGTCTGGGGCCAGAGGACGAGGTGTTGCTCGAGTCGTTGCTCGACGAACGGTCCGCGAAGGTCAAAGACACGGCGACGATGCTGCTCTCGAAACTCCCGGAATCGGCGTGGACAAAGCGGATGATCGAACGGATGGAGCCGTTGGTCGACAAGCGCAGGCTGTCGAACCGTTTCACCGTGGAGTTTCCCGACGAGCTCGATGACCATGCCGGGAGAGACGGCATCGTCGAGAAGGCGCCGAAGGGCGTGGGTCAGAGCGCCTGGTGGCTCCAACAGATCGTGGCAAGCGTGCCGCTCGGATGGTGGGTTGATGCGCTGGGGCACAATGCCGGCATCCTGGCGCGACGGGCGCCGTTCCCCGAGGTGACGGCCGGCTGGAAGCAGGCTGCGACTCGTCAGGCTGACGCCCGCTGGGCGGCGGCACTGTTCGATGCCCAGCCCGACCTGGAGCTGCTCGGTCTCCTTGATCAGACCCATCTCGAGCACCGGCTGATAGCGGCGTGTCGGGGGAGCCGACCCTTTACTGTGGTCCCCCCCTTCCACGAGCTGACGCGCATGTTGCAGCTCGCTGAGGCTCCATGGTCGATCGAGCTCTCCACGGCCGTCGCCAACCTCCTGAACTCGGGCGCGGGTCGCGCTATCGGAGGTGCCGGAGACCTTGCTGCAGTGGTGGAACGATGCGATCCGATCGTCATCGATCGGTTGACCGCCGCTGTCGCCCGACTCCCCGACCATGCCCAGCGCCCCATGCGCGGTGCCATCAACAGGATCACGTTCCGCAAGACACTCGATGAGGAGTTCACATGACCGAGACCGTTCTCCGGCCCCATGCTGAAGATGCATTCGCCGACGAGCTGGCGGCGCTCGCCGACGCCGATGATCGGCCTCGCCCGCCCAGTTGGAAGCTGTCGCCGTGGGCGGTGACGACCTACCTGATGGGTGGAGAGCAGGTCGGTGGCGTCCAGATCACGCCGAAGTACTTCGGCAAGCGCCGTTTGATCGAGGTGGCCGTGGCGTCTCTCGCCACCGACCGCGCTCTCCTCCTCATGGGTGTCCCCGGCACCGCCAAGACCTGGGTGTCCGAGCATCTCGCCGCCGGCATCTCGGGTGACTCTACGCGCGTCGTGCAGGGCACGGCGGGGACCGCAGAGGAAGCGGTTCGCTACGGGTGGAACTACGCCCGACTGCTTGCCGACGGGCCGTCGAAGGACGCGCTGGTCCCGTCACCGGTGATGACGGCGATGTCCGACGGGGCCATCGCCCGCGTCGAAGAGCTCACCCGGATCCCCTCGGACGTGCAGGATGCCCTCATCACGATCCTCTCCGAGAAGACGCTCCCCATCCCGGAGCTCGCTTCCGAGGTGCAGGCAATCCAGGGCTTCAACGTCATCGCAACCGCCAACGACCGGGACAAGGGTGTCAACGAGCTGAGCTCGGCGCTCACACGCCGGTTCAACACCGTGGTGCTGCCTCTTCCCGACACGGCCGACGAGGAAGTACGGATCGTCACCACCCGGATCGGACAGATGGGTCGAGCGTTGGAGTTGCCCGCCGAGCTCGATTCACTTTCGGAGATCCAGCGGGTTGTCACGATATTCCGCGAGCTGCGTTCGGGTGTCACCGAAGACGGACGGACGACGGTGAAGTCTCCGTCCGGGACCCTTTCTACGGCGGAGGCGATCTCGGTCATGGTCAACGGGCTCACGATGGCGGCGCATTTCGGTGATGGTGAGGTCTCGGCATCGGACGTCGCATCCAGCCTGGTGGGTGCCGTCGTGAAGGACCCGGTGCAGGATCGCATGGTCTGGAACGAATACCTGGAGACCGTTGTCCGGGAACGCAAGGGATGGAAGGACCTGTACCGGGCCTGTCGGGAGCTGGATTGACACGGGTCGAAGTCCTCGGCGTTCGCCACCACGGACCGGGTTCGGCCCGGGCCGTTGTCGGCGCCCTCGAAGAGTTGGAGCCGGACACGATTCTGATCGAAGGCCCGGAGGAGCTCGAACCGATCGTGGACCTCTTGGCGGATCCAGCGGCACGGACGCCGCTCGCCGGCCTCGTGTACTCCGTCGACGAGCCGTCCAAAGCGATGTTCTACCCCTTTGCCTCGTTCTCACCCGAGTACCAGGCGATCCGACACGCCCTGGACACCGGTGCCCGTATTGGGTTCATCGACCTGCCCGCCACCTTCATGCTCGCCTGGTCCGAGACCGAGGAGGAGGAGCACCGACACATTCGCACCGATCCGATCGCCCGCCTGTCGGAGGTTGCGGGGTTCACCGACCCGGAACGCTGGTGGGAGGACGTGCTTGAACATCGCCATCCCGGAGCGGAGATCTTCTCGGCGGTGACGGGGGCGATGGCAACGCTTCGGGGGGCTGAGCCCGACTCCCGGTTCACCCTGGTTCGCGAAGCAGCCATGCGAAGGCGGATCCGAGCAGCCATGAAGAACGGTGCCGAGCGGATCGCCGTAGTCTGTGGTGCCTGGCACGCCCCGCTGCTCGACCCCGACGACTTCCCGAGCGCCACGTCCGACAACCAGCTACTCAAGGGGCTCGCCAAGGCAAAGGTGGCGGCGACGTGGGTCCCATGGACGTCTGACCGTCTGTCGTTGGCTTCCGGGTATGGCGCCGGAGTGTCGTCACCCGCGTGGTACCGGCACCTGTTCACCACGCCCGGAGAGCGGGTGATCGCCGGGTGGATGACCCGGGCCGCCCGTTTGCTGCGCGACGGAGGGTACGAATGTTCGCCCGCCGCGGTCTTGGAGGCGAGCCGCCTCGCCGACGCACTTGCGTCGATTCGTGGACGTCCCATCGCCGGGATCGTGGAGCTGGACGATGCAGCTGTGGCCGTGCTCTGCGGCGGCTCGGCAGTGAGGATCGCCACGATCGCCGACGATCTCTACGTGGGCAGGGAGCTGGGCTCGGTTCCGGCCAACGCACCGACCGTCCCCCTGGCGCGGGATCTCGATGCCCACATCAAGCGTCTCCGAATGACGAAGTCGGCAGAGGAGAAACTGGTCGAACTAGATCTCCGCACGCCATCCCACCTCGATCGCAGCCGGCTCTTCCATCGACTGGCGCTTCTGAACATCGGCTGGGCCACTTCGGCTTCGACAATCGGCCGGACCCTGGGGACATTCAAGGAGGCATGGATTCTCGAGTGGCGCCCCGAGTATGAGATCGCCGTCGTCGAGGCGGCCGCCCTCGGGGCTACGGTCGCGGCAGCTGCGTCGTCCGCTCTCGTCGCCGAGGCCGACGTGGCCGATCTGGGTCGACTCGTGGGGATGATCGAGCACGGGATGCTGGCCGACCTCCCTGCGGCGGTCGACTCTGCGCTCGATCACCTCCGGCGGCGGGTCGCCGCTCTCGACGATCTCGGTGCCCTGATGGAAGCCATCGAACCGCTGGCGCGCGTGTCGCGATATGGCGACGTACGCGGGAGATCCGACGCGCACACGCGCCCCGTGTTGAAGGGCCTGGTCACCCGTGTCTCCGTGGGGCTGGCGGCCGGCTGTTCGAGTCTGGATGACGAAGCCGCCGCCGTCATGTACCAGCGCATGGGCGCGGTGCATCGGGGTGTCTCCCTGCTCGACGATGAGCCCGAGATGGAGGATCAATGGCTGGCAGCGGTCGCCTCGGTGGCGGCGATGCGCGACGTCCACGGGCTGGTGGCGGGTCATGCCACGCGGCTGTTGTCGGATCGGGGACGGATCGACGCCGATGAGGCGTCAGCGGCCGTGTCCAGGGCACTGTCACGTGGCGCCGACCACGAGCGCGCCGCAGTGTGGCTGGAGGGATTCCTGACCGGCGACGCCATGCTTCTCATCCACGATCGGGGCTTGCTGGGGTTGGTGGATGATTGGCTCGTTGACGTGCCGGCCGAGATCTTCGACGATCTGTTGCCGCTGCTGCGGCGGGCCTTCAGTCGTTTCAGCTCCTCCGAGCGCCGGTTGCTCGGTGTCGAGTTGAAGCATCTGGAACAGGGGACCGGTGACTCCCGTTTCGGCTCCGGCGAAATCGACGAGCGGCGCGCCGACCTGGTGCTGCCCACGGTGATGGCCCTGCTGGGAGCCAGTGATGACTGACCGACTGCGGCGCTGGCGATTGCTGCTCGGCGAGGCCGGAGACAGCACCGGGGTTGGGCTGACCGGTCTCGACCTCGAAAAGGACGCGGCGTTGGCCCAGCTCTACGACGCCACCGACCGCAAGGGAGGCCTGGTCGGATCGTCTCCGCGTGTTTCCCGCTGGTTGGGTGACATTCGCACGTACTTCCCGTCGAGTGTGGTGCGGGTCATGCAGCGCGACGCCATGGATCGGCTCGGTCTGCGTCAGCTGCTGCTGGAACGGGAGATGCTCGAGCAGGTGGAGCCCGATATCCACCTCGTGTCGACCTTGATCGGACTTGGCCGGGCCATTCCCGACGAGTCGCGGGAGACCGCACGGATGGTGGTTCGGAAGGTGACCGACCAGCTCGAGCAGCGGCTCCGAGCCAAGACCGAGGAGGCAATCCGCGGTGCTCTGAACCGGGCGGTCCGGACGCGTCGCCCCCGTCACGACGACATCGACTGGAACCGCACCATCGCAGCCAACCTCAAGCACTATCAGCCCGACTACCGGACAATCATTCCCGAGCGACTCATCGGATACGGACGCAAGACCACCCAGGTCCTCCGCCATGTCACTCTCTGCATCGATCAGTCCGGTTCGATGGCTTCGTCGATCGTGTACTCGTCGGTGTTCGGTGCGGTGATGGCATCCCTTCGGTCGGTCAAGACTCGGCTCGTCGTGTTCGACACGTCGGTGGTTGACCTCACCGAGGATCTCCACGATCCCGTCGATGTGCTGTTTGGGGTCCAGCTGGGTGGTGGAACCGACATCGCCAGTGCGCTGTCGTACTGCGAGACGCAGATGGAACGACCGTCTGACTCGATCGTGGTGCTCATCTCCGATCTCTACGAGGGCAACCTCACCGAGAATCTCATCGCCCGCGCCCGCTCGATCGTCGACTCGGGAGCACAGCTCATCGTGCTCCTGGCGCTGACCGATCAGGGGGCTCCGGCCTACGACGCCGAGAATGCGTCGGCGCTCGCCGAACTCGGGGTCCCCGCGTTCGCGTGTACACCCGACCTGTTTCCCGACCTGATGGCGGCGGCGATCCAGAAGCACGACATCGCCACATGGGCTGCTCGACACGACGTGCCGGTGGCCGCGCCTCCCTCGGGGTGAAACGCAGCGATCGATCGATTGGTCATGCAAACGGAGCCCGGCTGTCGAGCCGGGCTCCGTTGTCCGTGGGCTTCGTCCGGTCGGATGCGTCAACCGAGCGGGCGACACACCCTCAGCGGCGATTGCGCCCCTGGAGGATCAAGCCGATGGTGCCGACTATCAATGCGGCGCCACCGATCAGGAATCCGTATGCCCAAGCGGAGGAGATCTCTCCTACCCGCCATGACAGAGCGCCACCCAAGCCCACGTATTGGTCCTCTCCTGCGAAGGAGATGAAAAGACCAAGGAACACTGCGATCGCTCCGATGATGCCCATCGCCCATCCGACGTTGCTCCGCCAGCCGGCTCGAGCGGGCGGGTAGACGTCGCGGCTCCGGGTCTCGGGGGTCTTGTGGATCGTCACCAACGACCTCCCTTCAGCCTCACCCGCATTGGACATGAATCGGCGGAGCGCGCCTAGGGCTGAAAGGCTCGGCGCCATTGCAGCGGCGTTTTGACCGATCCTTGACAGTCCTCCCGCATGGTGACCCGGTCGCCACAGGACGAGGAGCATCCGATGCATGCGCACTGGGAACGAAAGAACTTCCTGCTCGCAATCATGGACCGGCGATTGTCGATCTGTTGGATGAGCATCTCGGGTTCTACGGCCGTGGCTGTCAAGTGTTCGACGCGCCCGGTGTGTACCCGGTTGGCGTCGGCGGGTGCTCCGAGGTGCAGTCGTCGATACACCTTCCCTGAGCATGGGGAGAAACGTGGGTGGCTCCGTCTACAGGGGTGCAGACGGAGCCACCCACCGTCACCTTGTCCAGACGTCGCTCGTTCCATCGACACCGCTACCTGGTGATTGCGGAGATGGTGGCCATCGGAGGCGAGACAATCTCTCGAATTGTTGCAAACCGCTCGCACCTGTGAGTTCGTGGGCCATGTGTGTACCGGCATGGTCAGAATTCATGCCGTTCGGCCGTGGGTTCGAGCGCGGGTATCGCCGTACATTTCGGTTCCGGCTGCCGGACCCGTTGCGATTACGAGGACCGGTGGCCTGAGGCCGCCGACGGGAAGTTCCACGACGCAAGGCGTGAACGCTCCGCTCGGAAGGGGGACGGTCCGGGCTCTTCGGAGCCCGGACCGCGGAGACCCGCCGACGGCCTTCGAATCGTTGCGCCGCCAGATCCCCTGAGGGCACCCGCGTCGAGGGCATCTTCGGTCCATGAGAGTGACGCGCCGATGCCGACTTCAGCGATGTGGGTGAGCCCGCGTTCGACGACGTGTGCAACCCAATCCGGAGTGGGGTCGGGCATCATCCTCACGGCGAGTGTCGGCTCCTCTACACGGCCGAGGACCCGGTCCCGAAGTCGGTGACGATCACGGCAGCCGACGGGAGACCGAGGTCGTCGAACCATGAAGAGCTGGCCGAGCCCGTCGGTCGAGCAAGGTATGACGCTGACTTCCTGCCCTGGACCGTTTCCATTCGTGTCCGCACGATGGGGAGACCGTGCAGAGGGAGCAGTGATGGCTGCATCGATCACCGTCGGCCCTGTGGACGTCCCGTTGCTCGACGAGACGATCGGCGCAAACCTTCGTCGCACGGCGGAGACGCATCCCGCCCGTGATGCCTTGATCCTCGTCCATCAGGGCCGAAGATCTACGTACCGGGAGTTCGACCATGAGGTGGACCGGCTGGCGGCGGGACTCCTCGAGCAGGGACTGGATGTCGGCGACCGAGTGGGGATCTGGGCGCCCAACCGCTACGAGTGGGTTCTGCTCCAATACGCAACCGCCCGGATCGGCGTGATCCTGGTCACCGTCAACCCCGCCTACCGCACAGCCGAGCTCGAGTACTGTCTGCGGCACTCGGGGTGCAGGTGGGTCGTGGCATCTCGGTCGTTCAAGACCTCCGACTATGCGGCGATGCTGGACGAGACCACACCTCGAATCGAGACGCTCGAGCGTGTGGTCTTCCTAGACAGTGTGGATTGGCAGTCGTTGGCGGAGTCGGAGCCCGATCTCGAGGCACTCGATGCGCGCGCCAGGACGCTAGAGCCCGATGATCCGATCAACATCCAGTACACGTCGGGCACCACGGGCACCCCGAAAGGCGCGACGCTGAGCCACCGCAACATCCTCAACAACGGGTATTTCGTGGGAGAGCGGTGCGGGTATGGGCCGGAGGATCGGGTCTGCATTCCCGTACCCTTCTACCACTGCTTCGGGATGGTCCTCGGCAATCTGGCGTGCACCACACACGGTGCGGCGATGGTGATCCCCGGTGAAGGGTTCGACCCGGGCGCCGTGCTCGGGGCGGTCGAGGCCGAGAGGTGCACGTCGCTGTATGGCGTGCCGACCATGTTCATCGCCGAGCTCGACCATCCAGATGTCTCACGGCGAGACCTCTCGACCCTTCGTACCGGAATCATGGCGGGCGCGCCCTGTCCCGTGGAAGTGATGCGAAGAGTGGTCGACTTGATGCACATGTCGGAGGTGACCATCGCCTACGGCATGACGGAGACGTCCCCGGTGTCCACTCAGACGTCCGTCGACGACGACCTCGAGCACCGCATATCCACAGTCGGCAGCGTGCACCCCCACGTCGAGATCAAGGTCGTCGACGGCGATGGAGCGCTGGTGGAACGCGGAGTGTCGGGGGAACTGTGCACTCGCGGCTACTCCGTGATGCTCGGCTACTGGGATGATCCCGAACGCACCGCCGATGTGATCGATGGCGACGGGTGGATGCACTCGGGCGACCTGGCCGTGATGGACGACGACGGATACCTGCGGATCGTCGGACGCATCAAGGACCTGATCATCCGGGGTGGTGAGAACATCTCCCCTCGCGAGATCGAAGAGTTTCTGATCGGGCATCAAGGAATTCTGGACGCACAGGTCGTCGGCGTGCCCGACCGCCGTTATGGCGAGGCCGTCGCCGCGTTCATCCGTCGCTCGGACCCCGCGCTCTCCGTGGATGACGTGCTCGACTTCTGCCGGGGACGGATCGCTCACTTCAAAGTCCCGCGAGATGTGACATTCATCGACGAGTTCCCGATGACGGTCACCGGAAAAGTTCAGAAGTATCGGTTGCGGCAGATGGCCGCAGCCCTGGTGGACGAGTCCCAGGAGGCATTGTGAGCGGAACCTATTTGCTGCTGGGCGGAGCCGGCCTGGTGGGATTCCAGGTGGCGTATCGAGTAGGCCTGGATCTCGAGCCGGAACGGCTGGTGGTGGTGTCGCGAACCGAGGCCAGCATCGAGCGAGCGCTCACCGGGCTCAGGGATCTGTTGCCGGATGTCGAGGTACACGGCGAGTTCGGGGATGTTTTCCTGCGAGAGGACTATGCGCAGCGATCCCGAGGCGACCTGCTTGGCGATCCGCAGACCCGGGAAGGCGTCTTCGCCGACCTCCTCGGCCCCTTCGACGACGCCTACGAGCGGTCACAGCTCGTGACGCTCCTGAGGAGGTATCGGCCCGACGTGATCGTCGACGCAGTCAATACGGCGACTGCCATCAGCTACCAGGATGTCTACACCTCCACGGCTCTTGCCAAACGCCACGTCGACGAGGTGCAGGCCGGTCTCGAAGTCGACATGGACGAACTGGCCGGGTCGGTCGAAACCCTCATCCTCTCCCAGGCAGTGCCGCAGCTCATCCGCCACGTCCGGGTGCTCCACAGGGGAATGCGGGAAGTGGGTACGCGGCTCTATCTCAAGGTCGGCACCACCGGCACGGGGGGCATGGGCCTCGACATTCCGTTCACCCATTCCGAGGATCGTCCATCGGCCCAGTTGATGACCAAGTCGGCTGTGGCGTTCGCCCACACCGGGCTGCTGTTCCTTCTCGCCCGGACCGGAGGTGGTCCCGTGGTCAAGGAGGTCAAGCCGGCGGCGCTGATCGGATACGCCGACATCGCGCATCGTCCGATCCAGCGCAAAGGCGTTCCCGTCAGACGGCATCGTGCCGTGCATGAGATGCTGGGAGACAACCTGGCCCTACGGATCGACTCGGACGGCCCGATCGGTGATGTGTCCATACCGGTGGTGGACACCGGTGAGAACGGCGTATTCACGAAAGGCGAGTTCCAGGCCATCACGGCGCTCGGTCTCATGGAGATGGTGACACCGGAAGAGATCGCACAACTGTGTGTGCTGGAGATCAAGGGAGCATCGACAGGGCGCGACATCGTCGGTTCGCTCGACGGGTCGGTGCTGGGGCCGAGCTACCGCGGGGGAGTCGTCCGAGCCAGCGCCCTCGATGTCCTGGGACGGCTCGAGGAGGAAACGGGTACGCACTCGGTTGCCCTCGGACAGCTGGGACCACCCGAACTGTCGAAACTCTTGTGGGAGGCGGAGCTCTTGCGGCTCGGGATGGGGACGGTCACCGCAATCCTCGCTGCAACTCCTGACGAGATCTCTGATGCCTGCGCTCGCGTTCTCGAAGACCGTCCGGAGTTGGTCGACACGATCACGTCGCTCGGCCTCCCGATACTGGCCAGAGATGGATCGTCCATCCGGCGTGGCCCCTACATTCGCATCCCGGAGGTACCTGGTGGGAGCGAGGTGGAGGTCCAGCCTGGAGACATCGACGCGTGGGCCGACAAAGGCTGGGTCGATCTGCGGGGCTCGAACTCCGGTCGGTGGCGGGAGCGATTCCGGCTCATGCGTGAAGCCCGGTTGGGGCGGTCACAGCCGGGTTCGGCGGGCATCACGGGTGCCGGCTATCTGCCCGAGGAGCTCGAGATCGGCACAATCGCAGCTTGGGTGATCACCAACGAGCACGGCGGCTCGCGGATCATGTGAGCACCGGCCCTGACGCCGGAACACGCTCACGGCACAAAAGGCGTCGAGGCGCCCGTGTCGGGCCCGATCCAGCTGACGAATTCGCCGGGCCCCACGGATCGTCGTTCGCCGTCTAGGGGCTGGATCCAGATCTCGCCGGCTCCTTCGTCGTTCGCTGCTGCGAATGCAAAGGCCATGCCGTCGGGTGCCCATGTCGTGAGCGTCCTCGAGTACTGATCCCAGAACGGGAAGTACTGGGTCAAGTACAGACTGGTGAGTCGGTAGGGGGAGAGCTCGACGACGTCGGAGCCGTCCCAGATCATCGGTACCACTTCGTGGCCGTCGGAAGCGGTCGTCAGCATCAGCAAGTGCCGCCCCGACGGGCTCCACTCGTAGGCGAGCACCAGGCCATCGAAGGCCGCGACACGCTCGCCGCCCTCGATCGACACCACCGTCAATGGTCCGATCACAGGAGACGCAAGCTCGTTTGTTGCCGTTACGAAGGCCAGACGGAGTCCGTTCGGCGATACCTGGAAGTTGACTGGACCGGGCACGGTGGCGATCGATCTTCGGGCGCCGGTCGACGGATTGGCGACGGTGACCTCTCCTTCGCCCAGGCGCAGCGAAACGGGCGAAAGCCCGGTCTTCGCCTCTACCGCTCCCGTCATGACGGTGACCACCTCCTCGGAGGACACCCACGCCGGTGCCTGGAAGACACCGTGGGTGCCTTCGATGAAGCCCCTGGTTCCGGCTAGGTCGACGGTCCCGACGAAGGAGGCGCCGATGTGGGCTGCGAGCGCCGTCGAGTCGGGCCGCCAATCGATGAAGTAGGGAGAACCCGTGTCCAAGCTCTCAACGACCCCACTGGACCGGTCGAGCATGGCCAGGCCGACGCCGCCCGCAGGGTCATTGCCGAGCATGGCGACGCGTGTGTCGTCCGGTGAGAACATGTAGAAGAAGGGCGCGAAGGGCGGACTGAAATCCTCGTCGACACCGTTCGTCCACATGGAGACGACGGGCTCGACACCATCGAGCGATGTCCACACGATGGACTGCCCGTCGTTGGATCCGGTCGGCTGAACGGTCACCGCCCCATCGCCTTGACCTCGATGGATCTGTTCAGTCGTGCTGTCGATCGGATCGACGAGCAGCACAGAGCCATCGTCGGTTTCCACCACCAGCGTCCCCCACCCCTCTTCCTCGGCGGCGGTCGACGACGTGGTGCCCGGCACTGTCACCAAGGGCGAGGTGGAGGTGGACGTCGACTCGGACGTCCCCGCGGTACAGGCGGCGATCGTGGCCATCGTCGCCAAGAGGAGGATTCGTATGCGCATGCGGCGCCGTTCGCCCATCGTCGAGGAAGGTCATTGTGTCACTCCCCGGCGCGTAGCCATCCGAGGCAGGCCAAACGATCTCCTCAGCGGACGCCGACCTCCTCGTCTTCGAACAGGTGGGCATTGTGCAAGAACCCGTGCACGCTGAACGGCTGACGTGCCTCATGGTGATGGGGTGGGAACACCAGGAACGAGGCGATTGCTCCGACCAGGCAGGCCACTCCGCAGATGGTGAACGCCAACGGGAAGTTGCCGAGGTCGCCCAGCCATCCGCCCAGGATGGGGAAGACGATGCCACCCGCCCCGTACGAGAGAAAAACCCACGGGTAGTTGGTGCCAACGGCCTGGTCACCGAACTCGTCTGCGGTGAGCGCAGGGAACAGGGCGAAATTGCCGCCGAAGTTGAACCCGATGAGAGCGGCTCCGAGGTATAGGAGCCACTCCGTCCCTGCCATGGTGGTGAACAGGAGGAGGAACACGCCCTGGCTGGCCGCCATGGTCACGACGGAACGCTTGCGCCCGAGCTTGTCGCTCAGCGTGCCCCAGGCCAGCCGACCGATTCCGTTCGCAAGGCTGAAGAACACTGCCATCGCCGTGCCGGCGATGGCGCTGGCTTCGATCGGGTCGATCCCGTTCTCGGTGAGCGCCTCGATGGGGTACAGCTTCATGAGGCCGATCGACATGAGACCTGCTCCTGCGCTGACCGCAAAGGTGATCGAGATCAGATGGAACTGAGGTGTCTTCAGCATCTCTCGCGGCTTGAAGTTGTCGCCTCCGGTGCCGGCGACGGCCGGAGGTGGTTCGAACCCGGCGGGCTTCCATCCTGCCGGCGGCATCCGCATCGCGGTGGACCCGGCCAACACCAACCCGGCGAAGGCCAGTCCATAGACCACGAACGTGGTTCCCAAACCGAACTCGTCGATGAGGTGGCCCCACTCACCGGCGAGCTTGACCCATCCGAGGGCACCGAATCCGAATCCGGCAACTGCGGCGCCCGTGATGAAGCCTTTGTGGTCGGGGAACCAGCGCATGCCGACGGCGATCGGCACCACGTATGCGAGTCCGATCCCGGCGCCCCCTATCAGCCCGACGCCCAGCAGAACAATCCAGAACTGTTCCCCTCCGGACAGCCCTGCCAACACGTATCCGGCTCCGAGCACGACTCCGCCGGCCATGGCGAGGGTGCGCGGACCCCAGGTCTTCAACTTCTTGCCGGCGCCCACCATGACGACTGCAAAGCTGGCGAGACCGACGGAGAAGACCACTTGGGTCTGGGCTTTGGTCCAACCGGCGTCCTGCAGCGCCGGCGTGAACACCGACCACGCGTAGATGGCTCCGAGACACAATTGGATGAGAACGGCGCCGACAACGACGCTCGACCGTCCGTGCATGAGACCGGTCCCTTTCGAAGGCTCGCCGATCAACTTACGAGGAACGGAGGCGCAGCGACCAGGGGCAAAGGTCGACGTTGGGTGTGCCTTGGGTCCGATACCCTGGCGGTCGTGAGCGAAGCCGTCTCGATCCTCTCGGCAGTCGCCGACCATGTGGGTGACAACGTGGTCGGCTTCGACGACCTTCTCGATTGGTCGCTGGAACACACCTCCCTTGCCGCCGATGCGATAGCGGCCGGCGCCGAACCGGCGACACATCTCGACGATGTGCTCATCGACAGCGGGTTGTTCCTCGTCCTCGGCGACGACGTGCGTCGACTCGATGTCCTGCTCGACAGTGCTGTGTTTTCGCACCGTCTGTCCCTGGAGGAGGTCGAAGCGGATTCGATCTCGATGATCCCGGACCTGATGGTCCTCGACTGGGACAACTCCGACAGCTTCTCCACACCGACAGGTGATCAGGTGGTCGTCGAACAGCTAGAGGAAATCCCGCTGCTCATCGGGCCGTCCGGCTGGCTCGGAGGCTTTGGCACCGGCGATGTCGTGGTCGTGCGGAGGGAGCGTGGCGTTCTGACGGTCGAGCCGGCGGAGACCTTCGATGATCCTGCGCCGGTCGTGGCGCTCATGCGGGAGACATTCGACCTAGCGTCGCAGGGGCAAGCCACGGTGCCGGTGGAGGATGTCGTGTTGACGTTGCTCGCCACCACCGGCGATGCGTTCCGCGTGCCGACGCTTCCGATCGGTGATCTCATTGCGTCGGCCGAACTCGCGACCTACCGCGGGCTCATCGGTGAGGCCGGCACCGATTTCGGTCGAGCCGGTGGCGAGCCACTCGACGAGGTGGTCGGTCCGATCGCCCAACGGTGGGGGATGGATGAATGTTGCGTCGACGCGCTCTTCGAGGTCATCGACGCCACGGGCACACCTGTCACCGACGCCCGCCGAATCTGCGAGTTGTTGGGGCACAGCGCCGTGGCGCTCGGGTTCCGCGACTGGCTCCGTCACAAGGGCTTGCTCGGTGATGAGCAGTTGGCTGCCTGGCTCGACGACGTGGTCGAGGGCGCCGGGCGCCGGGCGGCACCTGCGCTCGTGGTGCGAGCCGCGCTCCACGAGGCGGCCCATGATGTGTTGGCGGCGGAACGGGACCTCGAGAACGCCCATGCCTTCGACCGGGACTTCGCCGCCGCATCGTTCGAGCTTGCCACCTACCTGATCATGAGGAGCGAGTACCACCGAGCGGTGACGATGCTGAACCGGGTCGGTGGTGAAGGTTCGGCGATAGCGGAACTGTTCGGAGACGCCCAGATGGACGCCGGCGACACCGGTCGGAACGATCCGTGTCCGTGTGGCTCAGGCAGGAAGTTCAAGCAATGCCATCTCGGCAAACCGCTGACCACGCCCGAAGCCTCCGTGCAGTCGCTGATGGCCAAGCTTCGGATGTTCGTGACCAACCCTGCGTCTGGGGAGGAGTTCGCAATGCTCACCCTGATCGCAGCCGGTGGCAGCCAGGAGCGGCTTCTTGGCCTGTTCGACGATCCAATCCTTCAAGAGGTGTCGATGTTCGAAGGTGAAGGATTGTCGAACTTCCTCTCCACGATGGGTCCGCTGCTCGCCGAACAAGAGCGTGAGGTGTTGTCTCGGTGGGCGGATTCGAACCTGACCATCCTGGAAGTCGTCGAGAGCTCTGTAACCGGTGGCGGCACGGTGGTCGACACACTCTCCGGTGAGCGTGTTTCAATCAGGGGGCAGACTCTTCCCTCGGTCGACGCTCCCGGAGCACTGCTGGCCGGGCGATTGCTGTGGCTCCCCGGCGGCGCGTGGACGACAGGGTCGACGGTTCCGATCGGTGTATTGCAGGCAGATGAGCTTCGAGCGGCACTCACCACCGACGCCAATGCCGATGCCATTGCCGGCTGGTACGGAGCGTTCGTCCGAGGCGGTGCCGGCGAAGGCGAAGAGGAATAGCAGGCGGCGGGCCTTGCCCGTGTCGTCATCCGGTGGCGAGGCATCGGCTATCGGTCGAAGCGGACCATCACCTGGTCGATCGGCTTCCGGCGAAGGTCCGGCACCACACAGTCGGCGGCCGGGTATCCGACCGGGAAGAGACAGAATGGGCGTTCGTTGTCGGGTCGGCCCAGGAGCCTGGTGAGGAACGCCATCGGTGATGGAGTGTGTGTCAGCGTCGCCAGACCGATGTGATGCAGCGCCGTGATGAAGATGCCGGCCGCAATGCCCACCGACTCCTTGACGTAGAAGTGGTGGATCCGCTCTCCCGCGTCGCCGACGCCGAAGCGTTGTTCGAAGAGCACCACGATCCATGGAACCGTGTCGAGGTATGGCTTGTGCCAATCCGTCCCCAACGGTTCGAGCGCTTCTCTCCAGTGGGCGGGTAGTCGACCGCCTTCGTAGTTCTCGCGTTCCTCTTCCTCGGCAGCTTGTCGAATCGCCCGCTTCGTGGCCGGATCGCCGACCACGACAAACGTCCAAGGCTGGCGGTGGGCGCCAGACGGCGCAGTCGAGGCCGCCTGGATGGCGCTCTCGATCAACGTCAGGGGAACCCGGTCGGCGCTGAACATGCGCACGCTCCGCCGTTGCTCCATCTCGGAATGGAACTCGGAGGCACGCCGTGTCATCTCATCCTGGGAGAGGCGTTCGGGTCGGTATGGAATGGTGCGGGCGCTCATACCTCACGACGCTAGGACGTCCGATCGAGGTTGGAGGCGGTCGAGTCGGTGTGACAAACCAACGAATCCGGCTACTGTGATGCAGAGCCCGAAGGTTCGGGCCCCGATAGCGCCGTCCTCAAGACGGACCGGCACTCGTTCCTCGTGTCTTCCAGGAGCATCCAGCACACGGCGTGCTGCGGCGGGTAGTCCCACCTTGGACCCCTTTCGCTCCCGTCGAGTTGATCTCCCGATCGCGCCATGCGAGATGACCGATCGGACATATACGGCGTCCGGGGACGCCCGCAGGAGGTCGACATGACAAATCTCACCGGTAGGTGCACAGAAACCCGTGATGGGACCTCTGATGAGCGGACCCTCGACCAGAGTTGGGAGTCCTGACATGGCGAGGCGAGGCGGCGAAGGAATGGCAAAGCGGGCACGGGAACGGGCCAGGGAAGAGCGCCAAGAGGCAAAGCGCCAGCGGCGGCAAGCTGCCGCCGACAGCCCGGAGCCAGACAGCCCGGTCGACGAGGCGGCGCTCATGGAGGAGTTCAGGATCCTCAGCGAACGGCACGCCGGAGGCCAAGTGAGCCTGGACGACTACGAAGAAGAACGTCATCGAATCTTCGTCGAACTCGGAATCGAGAGTGACGACACCTGATGATCGGTGGCAATCCACATAACTGTTCATCCGCATCGAAAAGGTGCCGACGAACCAACAGACACACAGAAGAGAAACGTATGACGACAGCAATACGGCCGCACACGGCGGCCATCGACCTCAACAACCTTCGACGAGGTCACATGTACCGGGCAACGACCCGGACCGGACAGATCTCCGTCGGTGAGTACCTCGGAATCGAGGTCGCCTACGACGTTTGGTGCATCCTCCTTCGCGGAGAGGCAGGTACGGAGTCGATCCCTACCCGCGACCTTTCCCTCGTCGAAACCCATCTGAAAGTGGCTTGAGCCCGACCTATCGGGTCCAACGGACTACACTTCGTGACACGGTACGTCGATTGCGTACCACGCCTGATCCCGCACGCTTTTCGTCCGGCGGGATCACCGCATGAATTGCTTCGCTCCGAAACCTCTTGGACTCGGTTTCCGTCGCATCTCAGCGGGCGTTCAGCCCCGACGGAATCATGCTTCAGAGAGGAGCAACAATGTCCACCAATCTCTACGTGGGAAACCTCACGTTCAACACCACGTCCACCGACCTCGAGCGGGTCTTTGGTGAACACGGCCATGTCGAGCGCGCACAGGTCGTGACCGACCGGGACTCGGGCCGCTCGCGCGGATTCGGGTTCGTCGAGATGTCGAACTCCGAGGAGGCCGATGCTGCCATCGGTGCGCTGAACGGCAAGAACCTCGATGGTCGCGACCTCACGGTCAACATCGCGAAGCCGCGCCGGTGAAAAAGAACGTGCGTCGATCGTTCGATGGCGGTCGCCAGCGGTGTCTGGGATGCGGCCATCCTCGCAAAGAACATCATGGCGAAGACGGCTGCTCGGTACCGAAGTGCGTTTGCGAGTCGCATGTGCTCGCGCCGTCGCTCGACGCCAAGCCCGAACCAGTTGAACCGAGCGTCTGACAAGACGTACCCAAACATCGTTTGGTCTCGATGAGGCTGCGATAACACAGGAGCCCTCGATTCGTCGGGGGCTCCGTACGTTGGTGGCTTCGATGACGAAACCACCGTCCCCTGGCTCCTCCCATCCCGGGGACGGTGGTCAGTTCACGCGCCTTGGAATCAGAAGATCCAAATCAAGGCGTATGTGAGTGCCAACAGCAGCGATGCCACCGTCAAACCGGTGGACACGTTTGCCTTGGTTGTTGGGCCGTCCATCGACAGCCTCTGGGAGAGACGTGCAAACACGCCGGCCATGATCATCGCGCCAACGACGATCACGCTGAACGGCCAAGCCTCATTCAGCTCGGCAATGTTCCACTCCCATCCGAAGATCGACAGCACGCCTTCCGCCGGTCCGTGATACATGAACAGACCGATCGCGGTTGTCAGCGCGCCGACGATCCCGACGATCCATTCCGTTACGAATGTCGCCGGCTTGTGATCGACCGCCGTGAACTCGCGCTCGCGAAGCACCATGGTCGACCTCCTTCCGAGCCCACAAGGACTCGCCACCATCGTGGCCCGACCCACATGTGCTCACAAGGGCATGAGGTCCCCTTGTGCCTCGTGGGGAAACGCTCTCGTGCCAGACTCCGCTGATGACTCACCCGCCGCAAGCTCTTCGATGAGCGTGGTTTGCGCGTCAGCCGGTGGCGTGGGGAGCGGTTGCCACGGCATCCGCCGCCCTGGTGGTCAGCGCTGCTCGGTCGACGGTCGACCCCGAGCGCACCCTGGGCGTCGGCCTGTTGATCGCAGGCGGGGGCTTCATCATGATGGCAATCGGGTCGAGAGCATGGCCGGTCGCAGCAGTTGGCGTCGGCGCCACCGTGTGTGGAGCACTCGTGCTGTCCGACCCACCACGGTTATCGCCCTGGTCGCCGTTGTCGGCGGCGCAGCCGGCATCGGCTTTGGGCTCTTGTTCATCCTCGATACCGGCGCAAGAGGATCCGGCCAGGCATCAGGTACCTGATGGGAGGGGTCCTCGCTGCCGTCGGTGGGCTATTGGTGATATTCAATTCCGCAGTCCTGTTGCTCAGCGTTGGCATCGTCGCCCTCGCAATCACCGTGGTTCTGGCCGCTGGCTTGATGTCGCAGTGTTGGCAGCCGCCGGTGTCGGCCCCGATGTGGCGACGAACTCGCAGATCGCGTCGCGCATCACCCCCACCTTGCTCGACCTCGGGATTGCGCTGGCGGCGGGGGCTGCCGGAGCCTATGCCCTTTCTCGGCACGATGTCTCGGACTCGCTCCCCGGTGTGGCTGTGGCAATCGCGCTGGTACCCCCTCTGACTGTCGCCCGCGTTGCGATGCAGCTCGGCCAATGGTCCGCGGCGGCCGGGGCGATCCTTCTGTTCCTGACGAATGCCACCGCCATCTTCGGGATGGGGTCCATCACGTTTGTGGTGACCGGCGCCGCCGACTTTCGCCGGTACGAGGCCGCACGAAACGGGTTGAGAACGTGGATCCTCGGCCTTGTGGCCGTGTCGGTGATCGTGTTTGGAGCGCTGCTCGCAAACGGGGCCAGCCGCTCGCTGGCCGGGTTCCGCCAGGATCGGGCCGAGGCTGCGGTGAGCGATTGGATCGCCGATCGGGATTTCGGGGTGGCTTCTGTCGTGGTCGAGGGCGACATGGTGATCGTGTCGCTCGCCGGCACCACCGTTCCCGACGACACCGCTGATCTCGCCGACGCCCTGGCAGCGTCGTTCGGCGTCCCGGTGACCGTCGACCTTCGAGTCATGCTCCAAGAGCGCGTCGAGGTCAGCTCAGACAACTGATACGGGTCAGGCCGGCTCGGGCACCACGATAGGAATCTCTCGGTCGGTCAGCATCGCCTCGTATCCCGCGTAAGCCTCATTCGCCTGCTTGAAGCGATTCCACAGGAGGCAGTGTTTGTCGCCCTCGGGAAACCGGGCGACGATCGACCTCCGATCGCCGTCGATCATCACCTCGCCCCGAGGATCGGCTCGAAGGTTCTTCACCCAGGCTGGGTCGTGGGACGCGCCGGCGTTGGTGCCCACGATCGCCGGACCCGAATCCGTTTCGAGGTACCAGATCAATATGCTTCTTCGCTCTCCGGACTTGGGTCCGGTCGTCGTCAGCTCGAGCGTCGGCATCCCTCCCATGCGCCGGCCCAGCCTCCCGCTGGAGGCCCGCCAAAGGAACTTGTGGGCTTTCCCAACGAACCGCATGAAAACCCGAGGTGGTCCAGAAGCCGGCATCGACCCGATGCTATCCGCGGCCGGGGCGGTCGCATGCTTAATGCGGCGTTCGGCCCTTGACCGCGGGCATGCGAGTGCCGTTTGATGGAAGGCAACGAGGTCATGGAGGCATGCGTGGCTCAATCGGCAATAGAGGTGACCGATCTCTCCTACTCCTATGGCGCACAGATGGCGGTGGATTCGGTTTCGTTTGGGGTCGCCGCCGGCGAGATCTTTGGCCTGTTGGGTCCGAACGGCGCCGGTAAGTCCACCACCATCAAGATGCTGACCGGTCAGCTTCGTCCTGCCGGTGGCGCGATCGTGGTGCTCGGCATGGAGATGCCGTCCAAGCGTGAGCAGGTGCAGGCCCGAATGGGTGTCTGTTTCGAGGAGAAGAACCTCTATCTGCAGATGAGCGCCAGAGAGAACCTCGGCTTCTTTGCCGAGCTCTTCGGGATGAAAGGCTTCGATCCGACGGATCTGTTGCGGCGCGTGGGGCTGGCCGACCGCGCCTCGGACCGCGTCTCGGGGTATTCGAAGGGCATGCGGCAGCGGCTCATGATGGCCCGGGCGCTGATCAACCGACCCGATGTGCTGTTCCTGGACGAGCCAACGGACGGGCTCGATCCTGTTTCTGCGCGCTCGGTGCGGTCCATCATCCGCAGCGAAGCCGAGCGGGGGGCGGCCGTGGTGCTCACCACCCACGACATGATGGAAGCCGACCAGCTGTCCGATCGCGTCGCGTTCATCAACGAGGGCTCGATCCTGGCCTGCGATGAGCCGGACCGCCTCAAGCTGGCCCACGGCACGCGTTCCGTTCGCATTCGATACGACGGCGACACTCCAGAGATGGTGATCCCCCTCGACGGCGACGCAAACCACGACAAGCTTGCGGAGGCCCTCGGTCGTGGCGACGTCATGACCGTCCACACTGAGGAGGCGACGCTCGAAGATGTCTTCGTCACCTACGCAGGCCGGGGGCTCGCCGAATGATGGGGAGGATCGCCGCTGTCGTGAAGAAAGACCTGAAGGCCTTCGCACGCGATCGGTTCTACATGCTGATAACGATCCTCGGTCTCGTCTTCTACGTGGTGATCTTCTGGGTGCTCCCCGACACGGTGGACGAGACGATCGAGATCGGCGTCCACCAGACAGGCTTGGAAGCGTTCTTCGACCAGTTCGCCGGGGACGAGGGGGTGACGCTCGTTCGGTACGACACCGCAGCGGCTCTCGAGTCAGCGGTGGCAGCCGGCGACGAAGTGACCATCGGGATCTCCTTTCCGGACGACTTCGTGGCTCGCGTCGCTGCGGGCACCGAGACCACCGTGCAGGTGTTGGTGGCAGGCGCAGTGCCCGAGCAGCTCCGTGGAGCAGTGTCGGGCCTGGTGCGCGAGCTGGCATATGCGGCGGCCGGCGAGCAGCCGCTCGTATCGGAACCTCAGGAGGAGCAGATCATTCTCGGTGAGGACCGGGCAGGCGACCAGGTGTCGCTCCGTGAGCGCTTCCGGCCTCTGTTCGCCTTCGCCGTCTTGCTGGTCGAGACGATCGCCCTGGCGGGTCTCGTCGCCACGGAGATCCAGACTCGGACGGTGACGGCCGTGCTGGCCACGCCCATGCGTGTTGGCGAGTTCCTCGCCGCCAAGGGGGTGCTCGGCACTCTGCTCGCCTTCACCGAGTCGATGCTGCTTCTGGCAGCGTTGGCGTCGCTTCGGTCGTTTGGGCTCGTGCTCGTGATGCTGCTCGGTTCGGTGTTGGTCACCGGCTTCGGGCTGCTTGCCGGGTCGAGTGGGCGGGACTTCATAGGCATCGTGTTCTGGAGCATGGTGTTCCTGATTCCGCTGGCCATCCCGGTCGTCGGTTTGTTGTTCCCGGGAACCGCATCGGCCTGGGTACAGGCGCTGCCGAGCTACGGGCTCGTGCAGGCAATCTTGAGAGCCACCGCCTATGGCGAAGGCATTGGGGCATATCTGCCTCACGTGGCATCGTTGGCGGCGTGGTGTGTTGCGGTATTCGGTGCCGGTTGGCTGGTCTTGCGTAGACGATTGGAGGCGGTGTGAGCTGGTCCAACGTGGGCGTTCTGCTCCGGCGATACCTGAGGCTCGGTCCGCGGTCGCCCGTTGTTCTGTGGGCACTAATACTGCCCGTGTTCTTCACCTTCCTGTTCACGCTCGTGTTCGGGTCGCTGTTCCAGCCCGAGCCCCGCTTCGGAATCGTCGATCAGGGATTCTCCGAGGTCGTGGCAGGGGCGCAGGAGCTGGAGGGATTCGACGTCAGGCTGTACGACAGCGTCGACGAGATGTTGTCCGACGTCGAGGCGAACAACCTCGACGGCGGGCTCGTGCTGCCGTTGGGATTCGACGATGCGGTTCGTGCCGGTGACCAGCCGCCGCTCGAATTGAGCCTTGCGGGGGAGAGCCTCGCTTCGAACCGGATCGTGATCGCGGTCACCACGCTCGATCTGATTCGCGGTGTGGTCGGGCTCGACGAACCGGTGCGGGTCCAGGTCACGACGCTGGGCGATGAGGGACTCGACATCAACACCCGGATGCTTCCGCTCATCGTGATGTTCACGGTGGCTATCGCAGGGGCATTCGTGCCGGCGTCGTCTCTGGTCGAAGAGAAGGAGCGTCGCACGCTCGACGCCGTGCTGGCGACCCCAGCCAGCATCACCGACGTATTGCTCGCAAAGGGGCTCTTTGGTGTCGTGCTCGGTGTGCTCACCGGCACGGTGACGCTTCTGCTCAACGATGCATTCGGATCGGCCCCGGCCTTGCTCCTGGTTGGACTCTTGCTTGGCGCCATCATGATGGCCGAGGTGGGGCTGATGGCGGGGTCGATCGCCCCCGACACCAATACGCTGTTCGCCGTCTGGAAGGGCGGGGCCATCGTCCTGATCTTCCCGGTGATATTCACCATCTGGCCCGACTTGCCTCAGTGGATCGCCAAGCTCGGTCCGACCTTCTACTTCCTCGATCCCATCTTTCGGGTCTCGACGGGGCTGGCAGCTCCTTCAGACGTCTGGTGGGAACTCGGGGTAGCGGCGTTGATCTGTGTCGCCCTGGTACCTCTGGTGGTAGCGGCAGGGCGTCGCCTGGAGTCCCGGCTGGCATCCGGCAAAGTCGAGAAGCGGCAGCCGGAACCCGTCGACGCCTGATCCGCACGGCGCTCAGGCAACGGGAGTGCGAACCCTCATCGCCCTGATGCCGGGCGAACCCGCTCATGTGTGTCGACTCCATCCTTCGCTGCCCCTCGACGCCGTATTTGACCATTGACACCTCGAGACATTGAGCATATGCTTTGAGCAATCGCTTCAAGCGATCGCTCAAATCGGGCGAAGCCGACAGGAGGTATGCAGGAATGGGAGCCGACGGGTACGCAGTTGCTGTGTATGTGATCTACGCCGTGGTGGCGGTCGGGATGACGTTGATCCTGGCGAGGACGCTCTTTCGAGCCGGTGGGGTGTTCCTCGACGATGTCTTCGAGGACAAGCCGGCCCTGGCCGAGGCCGTGAACCGACTCCTGGTGACCGGCTTCTACATGTTGAACCTGGGCTACGGCCTGTTCCTCCTTCGCGCCGAACAGCAGGCCTCGCTCTTCGACGCCGTCGCCTTCTTGGTGAACCGGTTGGCCGTGCTCCTGCTGACGCTCGGTGTGATTCACTTCGTGAACGTCTTGGTCTTCTGGCGCATCCGCCATCGTGCCGAGATGCGCGCGACGCCCCCGCCGGTCGCACCCCAGGTGTTCGTGGCTCCTGAGGCATGACGATGCAAACGCTGACGATCGTCTACGACGAACGATGCGCCGTGTGCCGTCGGGCACGCGATTGGCTGCTGACCCAGCCGACGCACGTGCCGGTCGAGTTGCTCGCCGCCGGTTCGCCGGCGGCGAGGGCCCGTTATGGGTCGCTTCCTTGGCTGGGCGCCGAGCTCGTCGTTGCCTCGGACACCGGTGAGACGTGGATCGGCCCCGCGGCATTCGTCACCGCTCTGTGGGCGACCAAGAGGTACCGGGCATGGTCGTATCGGATTTCGGGCCCGAAACTTGCTCCGATGGCGGAATCCTTCTTCCGTCTCGTATCGAAGCGGCGACTTCGCTGGTCCCGTTTCGTCGAGGATGATGCTGCCGAGTGCGAGTGGTGTCAGAATTGAGCACCCACTCAGGACGAGGATGACCGAACCGCCCGACACTCGCTCACGGATCATGGCTGCTGCTCTCGACACGATTCGAGAGGTCGGCATCACCGGAGCGAGTGCTCGGGCGATCGCCTCGAGGGGTGACTTCAACCAGGCATTGATCTTCTATCACTTCGGATCGGTCGCCAACCTCCTGATCGAGGCGGCGAAACTGTCGTCCGCCGATCGTGTCGAGGTCTATCGAGAGGTCACCGACGACGTGACGTCGCTCGCCGATCTGGTTGAGGTTGCCCGGCGTCTCCACGCCGACTCGACCCAGGATGGGTCGGTGGCGGTCCTCACCCAACTGATGGCGGGAGCCGCGAATGATCCGGAGATGGGCGCAGCGGTCCTGGAAGGGTTCGAGGGGTGGATCTCCCTCGTCGAGGATGCCCTCCGTCAGACCACTGCCGAGGGTCCGATCGGTGCGCTGCTGCCGGCGCGTGAGACTGCGTATGCCATATCGGCGCTATTCCTCGGCATCGAACTCATGGAACGGCTGGACCCGGCGAAGTCCGAGGCCGAGTCGGTCTTCGACGCGTTGGGGAACCTCGCCGGCTTGATCGAGACGGTGTTGCCCGTGATGGCGGCACAGTTCGGCGTTGCCGAAGACGAGGATTGACCGAGCCTGAGAGCACGGTTGGTGGTCGACCAGCGACAATGGGTGCCATGATCCATTCCGAGCATCCGTTCGTACCCGGTGACGCGGATCGCGACCCCTTGCGTCGGTTCCGAGGACGCCACGCCGCCGGCGTGTCGATCGTCACATCGGGGACCGAACGTGGTCCGGCCGGGCTCACGGTCTCGTCGTTGATGGTGTTGGAGGGCGACCCGGCGCTGATCGTTGCCGTGGTGGGTCCTCTGTCCGACCTGTGGGACGCGATCGAGACCAGCGGCGGCTTCGTCGTCCATCTGTGCCGGCAAGAGCACCGGGACCTCTCCGACGTCTTTGCAGGCATCCGTCCCAGCCCGGGGGGAGTGTTCGCCAGGCTCAAGTGGGAGCCGTCGGAGTGGGGTCCAGTGCTGCTCGACCTGGCGGACCGGGCGTTCTGCCGTGTTCTGAAGACCGAGGAGCTCGGCTACACCGGCGTGGCTGTCGGAACCATTGATCGAGTCGAGGTCGCGGACTTGACCGATCCGCTGATCTACTTTCGAGGCGGATACCGAGGCTTGAGCTGAGCCAGGCCGCTCCGGCTGACCAGAGCGGCCTGTGCTCAACGACAGTCAGGCGATTTCGAGGGTGACCGGAAGGTTGGGATTCAACGCCTGCGACACCGGGCAGTTCTCCTTGGCGTTCTGGGCGGCCTCGGCGAACTGGTCGTCGCTGAGTCCGGGGACATTGCCGCTGAGCGCAAGGATGACGCCCGTGATGCCCTGCCCGGGTACGAAGGTGTAGGTCGCCGTCACGTCGAGATGCGAAGGCGGGGTCCCGGCCTTGCCGAGTGCATTCGACAGCGCCATCGAGAAACATGTGGCGTGTGCGGCCGCTATGAGCTCTTCGGGACTCGTCTTTCCGCCCGACTCCTCGGAGCGTGCCTTCCAATCGACGTCGAACGTGTCGGCGGCGCCCGAGGCGAGGGTGACGGTGCCGGCGCCCGACATGAGGTCGCCTTCCCAATGGGCGGAAGCGGATGAGTCCAATGACATGGTGCTGTCTCCTGAGAGGTTGCGTTCAGCTCGAATCTACGCACTCCGAGAAGTTTTGGTGCACAAAAGGTGCGCTATTCACGCACTTTGTGCACCAAAACGGTTCCGGGTGACGGTTGAATGTCCGTGATGCTTCCCGTGATCGACACGAAACGTCTGCGCCTTCGGCCTCCGGTTGCCGAGGACGCCGCCGCTCTGCACGCCCGGCGAAACGATCCGGCGGTGGCCAAGTTCCAGAACTGGACGCTGCCGTTCCCTCTCGAGCGGGCCGAGCAGATGATCGCCGGCGAGCTTGCCGACCGAGAGAGCGAAGAGGTGGACGGCTGGCGCATGCTCGTAGTCGCCGACCTCCACACCGGAGAGACCTATGGGGATCTCGCCATCGGCATGACCTGGGGCGGGCGGTGTGGGGAGGTGGGCTACTCGCTCGACTCTGAGCAGTGGGGGAAGGGGTATGCGACCGAGGCGACCGAGGCGTTGATCGCCCATCTCTTCGACGAGCTCCGGGTGACACGGGTCATGGGGACGCTTCACCCCGACAACAAGGCCTCGGCTCGCGTCCTCGAACGGTGTGGGCTCCTGTTCGAAGGCCACACCCGACTCTCGTTCTGGGTCGGAGACGACAACTCCGACGATCACATCTACGGGATGACTCGCCCGGAGTGGGAACAATGGCGAGACCGGCCGCGACATCATCCCAACGAGGTGGCGTTGGTCGAGATCGGACCGGAAACCCGCAACCAGGTGCTCGCCCTTCGAACACACAAGACGCAAGAGGCGCTGGTGGCTCCGATGGATGTGTCCTTCGCCGACGCGCTGTTCCCCGAAGTGGTGGCCGGCCATCCGGTGGTGCCATGGCTGCGGTCGATCGTGGCAGACGGCGACATCGTCGGGTTCGTGATGATGACTGCTCCGACGAAGCATCACGCAGAGCCCTATCTGTGGCGTTTCCTCATCGACCGACTCCATCAGAGACGCGGGATCGGAGCCCGCGTAGTCGAGTTGCTCGAGGAGGTCTGCGTCGCATGGGGGGTCGACTCATTCACGGTCGGTTGGGAGACCGGTCCCGGTTCGCCAGAGCGGTTCTATCTTCGGAGCGGCTTCGTTCCAACCGGTCGCCTGATCGACGGTGAAGTCGAGGCCCGCAAATACGCGGGTTGAAGGGTCGTCCGGCGGAGGCCGGGATCCCGCTCTCGAAGTATCCGTTGGCACCGAGCCGGTCCCGGGTGGACTGCTCGGCCTACCCCGGTCGGTCGACCTCTGGCAAACGAAGGTCGATGTCGATGTGCGATGTCGTCTGAGCACGCTCGTCTCGCACCGCCTCGCGGAGTTCCGTCGCAGTCAACCGTTCCAGCGCAACCCGCCTCCTCAAGTGGGTGAGATACACGCCGACCACCGATTCCAGCAGCGCGGCCAGAGAAATGTGGTCGATGCCGACCGTCTCGCTGAGGAGCCGCTCGACGCGGGGTCGGTCGTCCGACAGCAACAAGTTGGTGACCTCTCGTCTGATCTCGGGCTTGGACAGGTCGCCAGAGGCCACGGGAACCTCGGCAATGAGAGTCCACACGTCGTCAAGTCCGTCGTCGTCGGCGGTCCGGAGAGCCACAGCCTCGACGACGCCGGCGATCACCGAGTCGAGTGCCCACCTGGTCGCCATGTGTGCAGTTCGATCCTCACCACCCCTCCCGACACCCGTCGGATGAGTCCGGGTGACCGCTCCTGCGATTGCGTCCAGCACGTTGCCCACTCTGAATCCTTTCTCGCCCTCACCCACACGACACGGGGCGCCATGCGAAGTTCCGCCGATTGGGGCGAATGAGTCGATCGACCCGTTTCGGGCAGAGCCGCAAGAACGCCGGTTGTCATCCGGGTTTGCGGCCAGCACAGACCGGCGGATCGTGTTCCGGGGGCCGTTCTCCGATGGCGACGACTCGCGGATCCCGACGATGATGCGCGCCGAGAAGCCGGTACTCTGCGGCGATGCCAGAGACCATCGAGACCCCCACGCTGGTCGTCGGCGCCGGACCGGCGGGGTTGGCGGTGGCCGGCCGCATGCGACGACTCGGGCTCCCCTTCGAGATCATCGATGGAGCGGATTCCGTGGCTGCGAGGTGGCGTACTCACTACGACCGTCTTCACCTCCACACGGTGAAGCAGCTCTCCCACCTGCCGTATCGCCCTTTCCCGGATGACTATCCCCGCTACGTCTCTCGGGACGCTCTGGTCCGCTACTACGAGGACTATGCCGAGGCCTTCCTGATCCGTCCCCGTTTCGGTCAGAGGGTCGCCGCAGTCCGTCACGCCGGCGAGCGATGGCATGTCCAGACCGAAGCAGGCGATGTGTACATGGCCGACAACGTGGTGATGGCGACGGGGGCCAACCGCGTACCGAACCGGCCAGAGCTCGATGGTGAATCTCGCTTCGCAGGCCGGATCACGCACAGCAGCGAATACCGGAACCCGGAGCCATTTCTCGGTCGGAGCGTGCTCGTTGTGGGCATGGGCAACACTGGGGCCGAGATCGCCCTGGACCTCTGCGAGCACGGCGTGGAGGTGGCGATCTCGGTTCGTGGACCGGTGAACATCGTGCCGAGAGACTTCCTTCGCCGTCCGACCCAGCTGACGGCTCGGCAGCTCGATCGGCTTCCGGACCGCATAGCCGACCGAATCGGTTTGGTCCTGCGGCGCATGACGATGGGCGATCTCGGACGGTTTGGTATCGAATCTCCCAAGCTGGCGCCCGTCGCCCAGCTCAGAACGAGGGGAAAGACGCCGGTGATCGATGTGGGCACGATGGCCCGAATCAAATCGGGCGACATCGGCGTACGCCCCGGCGTCCGCTGTCTCGAAGCGAGGAAGGTGATGTTCGCCGACGGCAGCGAGGAAGCGTTCGATGAGGTCATACTCGCCACCGGGTACCGGCCACTGATCGAGCAACTCGTCGAGGATGGCTCCGACCTCCTCGACGCCAACGGGTATCCCGCCTCCGTCGTGGGATCCGGGAAACACCACGGGCTGTTCTTCACGGGGTTTGACAACTACCAGACCGGAGGCGTGCTGGGAACGCTGATGCAGGAGTCCGAGGAGATCGTCGAGGCGATCGCCGGTGGCAAGAGCCGCTAGCAGGCTGCTGAGACACGTGGATTGAGGAATCCCCCTGGCTGCCTGCGGCAGCCGGTCCCCCTGCGGGGGGACGCAATCGCTGGACGCGCGTCACCGTTGACCAGTGGAGCGCCCAATCAAAGCCCACCCCCTCGTGTGGTGTTGGGTCGAGTTTGCGCAGCAAACTCGGGAAGGTCGCCGAAGGCGAAGCAGGGGGGATTTCACACTCACGACGGCCGGCGAGGGAGCAGCTACCCGTGCGCCGCGTCTGGCCCGGTCCATGGCGGCACGCCCAAGTCGACCGGCTCATGGTGTTCTGCGAGTTCAATCATCGGCTCGACACCGACCAGATCCACCACCACACGCGACTGCGGCGCAGTGCGCAGTGCGCGTACGAGCCGGAGCGCCGACGCCTCGTCATCGGACTCGAGCAATGTTCGCAGCTCCCCGTCGACGGACGATATCTCATGAGTCTGGAGGTAGGCATCGACCGAGTCTGTCGACCGAGCGTCGATCGCCTTCACCAGCGATTCGTATGCGCCGGGGATGACCATCTCGGGCGCAAGGCCCATGCAGGTTCGGTGGAAGTCGGGAAGATCGCCTGCCATCAGCGCCGGCTGATGTCCAAACAGTTGGACCCGCTCCAGTTCGTCGAGGAGCGGCTGAGCTGCGACTTCCATTCGTGTGACTATCTCGGTAGCGAGGTGTGAGACCAGCAGCGCACGGAGTTCTCGCCAGCGATGTTTCTCGGCAATCCGCAAGAACCGTTCACTGTCCGAGGACCCGAGTTGCTCGGGTTCGAGGGCACCGATGAACCCGGTGACGAGCTCCGAGGTCTCGGTGCAACGTTGCTCCCAAGCAGCGTCCAGATCGGACAACGTCGCCCGAACATGATCGGCGACGTTGGTCGAAGTGGGCCGAAGGGCGGGGGCAACCGATCGCCACCAGCGTTGGGAACGCCAGCGTTCGACGCGTGGACGCGCTCTTTCGATCAGTGCCAACTCCGAACCTCCCTGAACGGGAGGAGCGTACCCACGAGCGTTCGCGAAATCTGGCTTTGTCGAATTCAGACGGTGAGGCTGTCGCCCCAATCCAGCGCCAGGTACTCGATGCCGGCCGCTTCCAGTGTTCCTCGTGCGAGTCCGCCGATTGCCGCGCGTCCCGAGGCACTCATGAAGTAGTCGTGAATCGGGAACACGCGTTGCGCTCCCACCCTCACCGCAAACTGCACGCTGGCGGCGAGCGACGTCCAGGGAGCCAGGAGCGGAAGTGCCAGGAGGGGCGCGGTCCGTGTGATCTGCTGGCTGTCGCCGGGGTGGGTGAAGAAGTCGTCAACGGTGTAGGCACGGTTGGGGGGCGTCATGCCGTTGGGAAGGGGTTCGTGGAGGACATCTTCGAAGGTGACGCCGACCAAGGCGTCGGTTGCCACTTCGATGTCATGCGGCTCCAAGAGGTCGGCGACCACCTGGTTGGAATGCACGGTGACGTCGGCGCCGCGGTCGACCAGCCAGCGCACGAACTCGGGTTTCACGTGATCGAAGTGTTCATGGGTGATCAGCACCCTCTGGACGTCGCCGATCGATTCCAGGTCGACGATGTCGGTATCGAACGTGAAGAAGCCCGGGTCCAACAGCGTCGTACCGCTGTCCGAAGTCACGAGCACACAGGAGTCGGTGAGGCGAGTGATCGTTGCCATACCGCGACCCTATCGCGTAGTCGAATCACGCGCTTCGATCGAGGCGGTCCAGCTGGGGCGCCAGCGCGTCAATCGAATCGATCGTGATCGGATCCACGACCAATTGGACCTCGGCGACCCCCAAACGAGCGTATGTCTCGAGCGACTCGATCAGTCGATCGGATTGGATCGGGGGGGCGGTCAAGCGCCCCGGAGACCCGTAGGCCTCACCGACACCGTCTGGCATCTGGACCATCACCGTCACGGTTCGGTCGAGAGTTCGGGGATCACGTCCGACCGATCGGCAGAGATCGTCGATGTCTTCGAGCATCGGCGCCAGTTGCTCGGGACCGTTGCCGTACCACGAGTACCAGGCGTTCCAGGACCGCACCCACGGAAGGGTCGAGGTGAGCACACGGGGTCCGATCGACCCCACCATCAGCGGCGGCCCCCCGGGCCGGGGACGGGGGAGCAGTTCACAGTCTCGGAGTACGTAGAACTGACCTTCGAAATCGATCTGACCCTCCGACAGGAGCGTTCGGATGATCGTGAAGGCCTCTTCGAAGCGACTGGCCCTGCGGTCGTAGGGGAATCCGAAGGCCTCGAACTCGACCTTGTTCCAGCCCGCTCCCAGGCCGAGGATGAGCCGGCCCCCCGAGATCTCGTCGACCGTGGCGGCCTTCTTGGCGAGCATCGCCGGGTTGTGGAATGCAGTTGCGGCCACCAGCGGCCCGATTTCCACCCGTTCGGTCACTGCACCGATCGCCGCCAGCAAAGACCAGGCTTCCCATGGACCGGCGTCTCCGGCCTCGGTGCGGTACAGCAGGTGATCTCCGACCCACAGCGAGTCGAATCCAGCCTGTTCGGCGGAGACGGCCATGTCGCGGTACTCGGGCCACGGGACCTCGCGCTCCACTTCGGGCAGCTGGATCCCAACACGGAGTGGACGTGGCATCGAAGGACAGCCTACCGCCGGCGCCGGCTGGGGCGGCGCTCAGGGCTCGGGGGGCACCGGTGGGCCCCTGCGTATCTCGATGGTGCCGAGTAGCGTCCGATGAGACATGCACCACACAGGACGGTTGTGGGAGGAAGCGGACGGCGAGATCACTGCCTCGCCGGGGTCGGTCGTCATCGACGATGGGCGCGTGACGATCCGGATGGCGGACGTCCAGGTCGGTCGATGGGCGGTGCGAACGGTTGGGTTCGAGAGCATCGGGTTCGGGCGCTTTGGTGTGAGCGTGCCGGGAGGCAGGCTCGTGTTCGAACCGGTCGATCCGCGAGGTTTCGGATCAGAGGCCCGAGCGGTCACCCTCAGCAACGACCTGGCCGAGGCGGCAACGCCCGCCGGACTTGCGGTCCGTCTGGCCCCTCAGCAGGTCGTTCCTGCACACGGACGAGATGTGGATCCTCGTAACCCGGGGCTGGCGGCGGTTTTGTCGGTGCTGTGGGCTGGGCTCGGCCAGTTCTACAACGGCAACCTGCCTTTGGCCATCCCGTTCGCCCTCATCCAGGTGGTGAATCTCTTCTTGTTCTCGATCGGGGTCGGCTACGTGGGATTCGCAGTGGTGGCCGTGTCGTCGGTGGTACAGGCCTTCCGAGAGGCCGACCGACCGCATCGAACGCGATCCCCGCTTCGACTGATCAGTTGATCTGGGGACGCTGGTCGACGTCGTCGTCAACAATCTCCCAACCTTCTGCGTCGATGATGGTGGGATCCGATGGGGGAGTGAATCCGGATGTGATCACCGTGACCTTGTTCTGAAAGCGAGTCGCCGCGATGCGGTGAATGCGGTCCCTGACGGCGGGCACCAGCAGGCTGAACCCGATGGCGTCGGTGAGAAACCCGGGCGATATCAAAAGGGCTCCGGCAACGAGAATCGACGCTCCGTGAGACAGCTCCCGGGTCGGGATCTCTCCGGAGCCGAGACGTCGGCGGAAGTCCTCCCACACGGTCAAGCCGGCACGGCGCACCAGTGTTGAGCCCAGCACGGCGGTGGCCAATGCGATCAGCAGCGTGGCGCCCAGCCCGATTCGCGACTCGACGGCCATGAAGGTTGCGATCTCGGCGAGAGCAACGATCGCAAACGTCAGAAAGATGCGCATGGAATCGAGGGTACCCGCGGTCGACCGCTAGCTCATTCCGTCCCGCGCTCCCCGATCAGGGCCGCGCAAACCGTTTCCGTCCTGAGCGTCCACGGATTCCACCCGTCACCCGTTCCTTCGAGTGTGTCGATTGTGCCGCTGTCCCGGTGCTGAGCTCTACAGGTAGGTGTCGAGCGACTCGCCGAGGCCGACCCGGTCTGGTGGTTTGATCGACCGTTCCGTCGGTCTGTCGTCGAGGATCACCCGCGTGACGGCGCGAGTCGGATCGGGAGCGAGCCGACTTCCCACCGCCGCAGCAAGCTCTGCCACGATCAGCGGACTGGTTGGGGCCAAGTCCACGAAGTTCATATCGACAGCATCGGCCGTAAAGACGCCGAAACTTGAGTCGGTGCCGATGGTTTTCCCCATTCGTTCCGTCGGCGGGGGTCGACCACAGTTCAGTGCTTCGAGCGATTTCTCGCGATCGCAATTGATCCGTCGCGCTCAACCGTCGAGGTCGGATCGACCCATCTCGGCGAGATGACGCCGATCGGATCGCTCGAGCAGTGTCTTGGCGACATCGGACACGGGCTTGACCTGGCCGTGATGGTCGAACTCGAAGAGGGCCGTGGCGTTCTTGTTGGCCCATCGGATGGCACCTGCGCTGAAACCGCCGAGTGAGAACACAAGCGCATACTTGTCGGCCATCACTGCGATCTTGTGGGCCTCCATCACTTCTCTCGTGCCGACCCCTCTGGGGTCGGCGATGAGGTGCGCGAGGCCGCGTGACGAATCGATCAGCGGCTCGGGCCCTGTGGGGACGTGGGCGTCGATGAACGCGAAGTACCGCATCCAATCACGTGCCACCTCGAGTGCCACCTGGGTCGACGGCACCTCTCGCGGCGCCGGACGGAGTTGGACCAGCGTTTCTGCGATCGCAGTGTCCGTATCGGCGCGCCGACCAAACCATCGTCTTCGGCTTCTACTGTCCGAGAGGTCCACCACCGTGTCCGGCGTAGCCTCTGAATCGTCCTCCATGCAGTCCCCTCTGCTCTCCCGCAGAGAGAGGGTACACGAACACCCTGCGTGGTCGTCCAGAAAGATGGGGAACCTGTCGATGATGAATGACGTCCAAGGTGTGGAACTCGTACCGGGAGGATTGTGGTGAAGTCCAGATTGGCAGTGATGGCAGCGCTCGCGATGGCCATGGCGGCCTGTACGCCTGCGGTCGACGTAGCTTCGCCAGAGCAGGTGGACCCGGCGATACTCACGGCCGCGCTGACTCCCTTCGACAGCTGCGACGCTCTGCTCGCCCACATCAAGGCGGAGGCCCAGGAACGGGTGGGACCGTACGGTCTGGGAACCGACGGATATCCATGGATCTGGCTCGAGGGTGACGTGGCCACCGAGACCACGGCGGCGGCGGTCGAGGAATTGGCGCGGAGCAGTGACGACTCCGGCGGTGACGGGTCGCCGGCGCAGAGCCTCGGGTCCGATGAGTTCAGCGGCACCAACACGCAGGAGGCGAACGTCGACGAACCCGACATCATCAAGACCGACGGTCGGCGCATCCTCACGATCTCCCAGAACGTGCTCACCTACGTAGACCTCGCCGGGGACGCCCCCGAAGCCCGTGGATCCCTGCTCCTCGAGGAGGGCTGGTCGCACGAGCTCTTCTTCGCCGACGACCGTGCCTTCGTGATCACCAACGGTGGGACCTTCGGAGGCCCGATGCCGGTCGACGACGTCGCCGAGTCACGAATTGTCCCCGAGTTCTCCCAGGCCGCAGTGATCTACGAGATCGATCTGTCCGATCCCAGCGACCTGTCGATCGCCGCCACCCTCCGCCTGGAGGGCGCCTACTTGAGTGCGCGGGCCGTGGGCAACACCGTGAGGTTGGCGATGTCGTCGCCGCCGAACCAGCTGCCGTTCGTGTACCCCGCAAACCAGAACGGCGAGGATCGAGCGACCGAGTTCAACCGTGAGGTGATCGCAGAATCCACGATCGACGATTGGCTGCCACGCTTCAGCCTCGACGTCGCCGGGACGGCGAGCGAAGGCCGGCTGATCGACTGTGGTCGTGTCTTCCGTCCAGCCGAATTCGCGGGGTTCGACGTCGTGTCCGTCGTGAGCCTGGACCTCGGAACCGGCCTCGGGATCGGAAGTGGGACCGGTGTGCTGGCGTCGGGTCAGACCGTCTACGCGTCCACCGATCGCTTCTACGTCGCCACCACCAAGTGGATCGAACCCGACGTGACCGACGAGACGGAGATCGCCCGGTGGAGCGAGAACTACACCACTCAGCTCCATGCGTTCGACAACACCGGGGCCGAGGCCGAATACGTCGCCTCTGGGGAGGTGAAGGGCAGCCTCCTCAATCAGTTCTCGCTCGACGAGGCCGACGGATACCTGAGGGTGGTGACCACCGACGGCTCACCGTGGGACGAGTCGAACGTGAGCGAGACGTTCCTCACCGTGCTGGAGGAACGTGGCGACGCTCTCGAACAGGCGGGCCGGGTGGGTGGCTTGGGCAAAGGCGAGGCGCTCTACTCAGCTCGGATCCTCGACGACGTGGCCTTCGCGGTGACGTTCCGCCAGGTGGACCCGTTGTACGTCATCGATCTGTCAGATCCGACGGCGCCGTCGGTGACGGGTGAGCTCAAGATCCCCGGTTTCTCGACCTACCTCCACCCGATCGGCGATGACCGCCTCCTGGGTGTCGGCCGCGACGCCACCGAGGAAGGCCAGGTCATCGGTTTCAAGGTGAGCCTGTTCTCGGTCGCCGATCCGGCGCATCCCGAGGAACTGGCCACGTGGACCCTCCCGGACGCCGAGTCTGTCGCCGAGTACGATCACCGGGCGTTCCAGTACCTGCCTGACCGCGGGATCGCCGTGTTGCCGATACGCACGTGGAATCAGGACAGGATCAACGGGGCCGTGCTGCTCGACATCGGAGAGGCCTCGATCACAGAGGTGGGACGGGTGACGCATGTTGCTCCGGGCGGTGAACCCACCACGACCTGCACCGAGCTGACCGAGGACGACTTCCCGTCCCAAAACAGCGAGCTGCACTACATGACCCTGGAGGACTACGGCCGAGTGCAGGTGTGCGAGCCCGGAGATGATCTGGGTTTCGGAAGCTACTACTGCGATCCGGTGCCTCTGAGCGAGCTCGAGAGATGGGGCGTCCCCGCAGAAGAGCGCGACGCTCTCGCCGAGCGGTTCGCTCCCGAGTCGGTGATCGAGGTGTGCTGGCCGAACGACGACGGATGGCAGGAGCAGATCCAGCGCAGCCTGGTGGTCGGCGACGTTCTGTGGACGATGTCGACCGGATACCTCCAGGGCAACCTCTTCGACGGTCTCACCGAGGTGGGCAAGGTCGATATCGGAGGATGACGGGGGGAGCGACCGACCGCCTCGGCCGATGGTCCATGAGTCGACAGTTGGGGGGGGGAGGTGGTTCACCGGCCTACGGTGACCATCTCTCCCCATCGCTCCAGACGCGACGTGCGGCCGATGGCCTTGATGTGCGTCATGTCGATGGGCGCACCTTCCAACTTGCCGTCGGCATCGATGAGGGTGCGGGCCACATGAACTGCGGTGGCGGGCGACGGATACTGCGGGAAGCGGCTCGTCGACGGTGCGTGATGGGTGGTGACTGCGTCGATCACCCCCAGGGGCAGCTCCCACACCGCCGTGAGGTAGCCGCCGATGTCGGCGTGGGTTGCGCCGAACAGTTCGAGCTCGCTGCGGTCGCGATCGGCGCGGTCCACGGCCAGGAAATCCTTCGGCCAGTTCTGGAAAAGCACGAAGTCGCCTATGTCGTGGAGCAGACCGGCGAGTTGCGCCTCTTCGATCTCGGTGCGCGCCAATTCCAGGTCCGCTGCGATGTGTCGGGCCATCGCTCCCACCTTCATTGACTCCTGCCACATCCGCTCGAGGAACTTCTGGTCGAGATCGGAGTGTGCGAAGAGATTGGCCGCAAGGGCGAGCGAGCTGATCGCTCTCATGCCGAGCAGGGCGGTGGCCTGCACCACGTCGCCCACTTCGGACCGCAGTCCGAACAGCGCCGAGTTCGCGACGCGGAGAACCCGAATGCTTGTGGCCGCATCCGACTGGATGATCTGGCCTACTCGATGCATCGAAGGGTCATCCGAATTCAGCTCTTGTTGCACGGCCCGGTACATCGCCGGGAGTGTCGGAAGGTCGCGCGCTCCGGCCACGAGCTGGGAGATGGCCGCCCGGCCGAGTCGGTCCCGCCATCGCACAGTGCCGTAGAGCGCCTGGCGGAGTTGCTGCGCCGAGAACGGTCGCTTCAGAAAAAGGTGCGCACCCAGGTGATCGCGGGCGGCCGTGACCTGGGAATGGACGAGACGCGCCACGGTCGGGTGTTCGTCCTCGGCCGACGCCATGATGCGGGCACCGATCGAACGAGGTGTGTCGACGGCCGCCACCAGCACATCCCAATCGCGACCATCGAGTTCGGCCTCGGCTTCGAATTGGTCGCTCACGAAAGCGGCAGCCACACCGAGACTCGAATTCTGGAGGAGGTTCCGCGCCTCGACCAGGCGGCCCAGGTCATCGTCGACAAACAGGATTCGCATTGGTGGCTCCACGACCAGTCGGGGTGACTCTATTGGTGCATCGACCGGTCATGGCTGGGGTTGAGCAATACGTGCCGACGCTCAGCTCCAGGGGGCGCCGCTGAGATACTTCCATCCGGCGTCCGGGAGCAAAGCGATAGCGGTGCCGCCGAGGGCCTCGAGACCGGCGACCGCCGCCTCCAGGATCGCACCCGACGAGGTCCCCACGAAGTGGCCCTCCGTCTCCATCACCCGGGCGACCATTTCGTCGGCGACCTTTCGGTGGATCTGGTGTCGACTGGTGACGAGCCGGAGGTCTGCGATCGGAGGCTGAAACGGATCGTCCTGGGATCGCATGCCGCCGATCGGGTCGTCGACGTATGGCTCCACTGAGTGCACCTGGAGGTCACCCCACTCGCGCACGAGCCCACGGCTGGTGCCCGTGAGGGTCCCTCCGGTGCCATACGCCGCGAACAGGTGGGTTGGAGGTTGCTCGAGCGGCCAGTCCCGAATGATCTCCTGGGACGTCCCGAAGAAGTGCGAATACACGTTCCACCGGTTGCCGTACTGATACAGCATGAGGCCTTCCCCCGCCTCGACGAGTCCCTTTGCGTGAGCGATGGCGTCGTTGGGGCCGCCCTCGACCTCGATCAGGTGGGCGCCGTAGGCGCGGAGGATCTTCTTGCGTTCTTCGGTGGCAGCACTGGGGAGGCAGATCGCCATGGGATGCTTGTGGATCAACGCCAATCGGGCGAGCCCGATCCCGGTGTTGCCTGATGTGGCTTCGATGAGTGGTTGACCCGGTGCCAGCTTGCCCTGGACCACGGCGTTCTGGAACATGTACCAGGCAGCCCGGTCCTTGATCGAGCCGGTCGGGTTGTACCACTCGAGCTTGGCAAAGAGCCGAGTACCTGCAGGCGCGAGGGCCCGCAGCTCGACGATGGGAGTGTTGCCGGGTCTCACGGAGAAGGCAACGGGTGAGGTCCACGATCCATTCCGGTTTTGGCGCGTCGCGTTGAACTCGGGTTGGCCACGGCCACCGGGACGACTGTTGTCTTGCGACCTTCCCGGGAGTGGAGGACACCTTCGGGCTCGATCACCAGCCCGGACACCGCTCAACTCAGCGCTTGGTAGGTGCGACGCCCTGAGCCACCATCCCGAGGTCGCCCTCGGTTGTGTCATGCGGAGCGTCGATCTGATCTTGGCCGAATCGATCGAGGCGCCCCGCGTGAAGCCGGCCGATCGATCCGGTCTCGGCCAGCCATGTCGGTAACGTCTCTGTTACGGTAACGTTCACGTTACCGAACATGTGCCGTGCATGTGGCTCCGAAATCCGGCGCAAGAAGACGGCGCGGAAGGAAGAGACCGTGGGCATGACAGTCGTTCGATATCGGGTGAAAGAGGGAAGAGGCGACGACAACCAGGCGCTCGTCGAAGCCGTGTTCGCCGAGTTGTCCGTCGCCGACCCACAGGGCCTGAGATACGGCACGCTGCGACTCGACGATGGAGTGAGCTTCGTCCACATCGCGAGCATCGCGGCAGAGTCAAACCCACTCATCGACCTCGCATCGTTCAAGGCCTTCACCGAAGGCCTGCCCGATCGGTGCGACGAGCCTCCGGTGGCAGTGGCGTCGTCGATTGTCGGCAACCACCGCCTCTACGCCTGATACGGCCAACAGCCGCGGCGTCCCGCCGTACCGGTCGTCCCAAGGCCGGGCGCCAGATGTAGCGGTCAGCGGAACTTCGTGCCGTTCTGCGCTGCATCTACGAGAATCTGCGCCGGTGCAAACCGGGATCCGTGGCGCGCGGCGAGACCCCGCAGCTTGTCGACCACGGTGGCGGCGCCGATGTCGTCGATGTACCAGAAGGGACCACCGCGGAACGGTGGGAACCCGAGTCCCATGACGGCACCGATGTCGCCGTCACGCGCCGAGCGAAGGATCCCGTCCTGAAGGCACAGGGCCGCCTCATTGATCATCATCATCGAGACTCGCTCCTGGATCTCTCCCATCGCCATGTCCCGGCGCGGTCCGAGGCCGGCGTCGGCGTACACAGACTCGTCGGGATCGCCCCGTTCCCCTTTTTCGTCGTAGAGGTAGAAGCCCTTGCCGTTCTTTCGGCCCTTGCGGTCACCGGCCGACAGTCCCGACATCACCTCCGGGCCGGCCATTCGGGCGCCGAACGCATCGACCATGATCTTCGAGACCTTCTGACCGACATCGAGGCCGACTTCGTCGGCGAGGAGCAGCGGACCGACGGGAAAGCCCCAGCGTTCCATCGCCTTGTCGACCGCCTCTATGGTCGCCCCCTCTTCCAGCAGCCGGAGCGCCTCGTTGGAGTACGGGGCGATGATGCGTGACGTGTAGAACCCAGTGCCGTCGTTCACCACGATCACTGTCTTGCCCTGTGCTCTCCCGTACGCCACGGCGGTGGCGGTGGCCCAATCCGCCGTGTGTTCGGTCGTTATCACCTCGAGCAGCGGCATCTTCTCGACAGGCGAGAAGTAGTGCATACCAAGCACTGTCTCCGGTCGGGATGAGGCTTCCGCGATCTGCGTGATAGGGAGTGTCGAGGTGTTCGAAGCGAACACGGTGTCGGGGGACACCACCGCCTCGACGTCGCGCAAGATGGACCGCTTCAGTTCGAGGTCTTCGAAGACCGCTTCGATCACGAGATCGACGTTTGCGAATCCGGACCAGTCGGTGGTGCCTGTGACCCGGAGCATCGCCTGTTCGGC
The DNA here is from genome assembly GCA_963792365.1 of uncultured bacterium. Classification (GTDB taxonomy): domain Bacteria; phylum Actinomycetota; class Acidimicrobiia; order Spongiisociales; family ZC4RG35; genus JAOUGY01. Next base: position 1,129,895 of record CAWBVW010000001.1, on the reverse strand, counting down.
CTCGAAGTCTCGAAGGCGCCGGCGTTGCACCCGACCGTCGAGCACCTTGTGCACGTACTGGAGCGCCCGGCCGACACCCGCACCGTCGACCTCTTTCACCCGCACGACGGTGCCGGCATTGAGGGTCGACACGGCAGCGATGCCTCCTCCCATGAGGCCCCCGCCGAGAACGGCGACCTTGGCCACGGGGCGTGGCTCTACCGAGGTGTCCTCGACACCCAGATCTTTGGCGATCTCACGGGTCGCGAAGAAGATCGACCGCAGCGCACGCGACTCCGATGACGTGACGAGTTCCCCGAAGAACCTGGCTTCGGCGCGCAATCCCGCCTCCGGGCCATCGACGACTCCGAGGCGCACGGCCTCGAGCGCCCGCTCCGGTGCGGGGTAGTTGCCCTTCGTCTCGGCGAGGAGCTTCTGGCGGGCCTGCTTGAACAACACGTTGAGACCCACCGGATTGGTCTCCAACGCCAGCTTCTGGAGGTTGTCACCGCGCAGCTTGGAGAACAGCGATTCCTTCCGTTTGCCCGCAGAGCGCGATCCCGATGCCGTGCGAGCCAACTCGCGGGCGACGTCGAGGACCATGCTCGAGGGCGCCAGCTCGTCGGCAATCCCAAGGCGGAGGGCCTTCGAGGCTTTCACGGGCTTGCCGGTGAGGATCAAGTCGAGTGCCTCGGCGACGCCGATGAGGCGGGGAAGGCGGACGCAGCCTCCACCGGCGGGAATGACACCCAGTTGGACCTCCGGCTGACCCACCGTGGTGGCGGGGTCGTCGGCGAGCACCCTGTGAGAGCATGCAAGGGCAAGTTCGAGCCCGCCTCCCAGAGCCGATCCGTGAATGGCGGCGACGACCGGCTTCCCTCGTTTCGTGAACAAGTCTTCCAGCCTCTGGAACATCTGGTGGCCCGCCTCGATCGCCTCGCGGGCGACGGCCGGCTCGGTAAGTTCCGAGAACCACCGGACATCGGCGCCCACCAGGAAGTCCTTCTTGGCAGAGGTCAACACGACGCCTTTGATCTCGGGGTCGTTCTCGATGCGGTCGAGCACGATCACCATGTCCTCCATCAGGACCGGGCTGAGGGTGTTCATGGCTTCACCCTGACGGTCCATCGTCACGGTGGCGATTCCTTCGACCATTTCGACTCGGAAATGGGTGAGGGTGGGGTGCGTGGTGGTGGTCATGTCAGCGCTCCAAGACGACGGCGGCACCCAGGCCTCCGGCGGCACATTGGGTGATGAGTGCGGTGCCGGTGTCACGCCTCACCAGTTCGTTGCTCATGGTGATGAGCTGGCGTGCGCCGGTGGCGGCGAAGGGGTGGCCCAGACTGATAGAGCCGCCGTACAGGTTGAGTTTGTCATCCGGGATCTCGCCGATCGCAGCGTCACGGCCAAGGTGCTCTCGAGCGAACTCGGCGGAGGCGAATGCCCGCTTCACCGCCAACACCTGAGCTGCGAACGCCTCGTGCACGTCGATGACGTCTACTTCGTCGAGGCTCATCCCTGCCCGGTCGAGGGCGATCGGGGTTGCGAAAGCGGGTCCGATCAGCAACTGCCAGTTCGGATCGACTGCGGAGAAACCCCAGGATCGAAGGTAGGCCATCGGCTCGAACCCGAGCCTCCGGGCCGTCTGTTCCTCCATGACGAGAAGCGCAGACGCGCCGTCTGTGAGCGGCGAAGCATTGCCCGCCGTCACGGTGCCGTGACGCTTGTCGAACACCGGCTTGAGCGAAGCCAGCTTGTCGATGGTGGTGTCGGCGCGGGGGATGCCGTCGCGCTCGACCACAGACCGATAGGTGGGGGGAACGGCGAGCGTCATCACCTCACGGTCGTACACCCCTTTCTCCCATGCTTCCACTGCCTTCTGATGCGAGTGAAGTGCGTATTCGTCCTGCTCGGACCGGCTGATGTTCCAGATGCGAGCCATCTTCTCGGCTCCGTCGCCCATGCTCTCGCCCGTCGAGCGATCGGCCACGGCCGGCGGCTGCGGCGCCAGATCCTTGGGTCGGAGTTCGGCGAGGGCCTTCAAACGGCTCGGAAGATCGTGTGCCGCCTGGGCAGACTGCATGACGTCGACGAACTCATCTGTGAACAACACCGGCGGCTTGGACAGGGAGTCTGCTCCACCGGTGATCACGACATCGGCCTCACCCATGAGAATGGCCTGCGCTCCATCTATGAACGTCTGGGTCGACGTGGCGCACGCCCTCGTGATCGAATAGGCGTCGGTGGTGTCGGGCAGTCGGGTGGACAGGACCACTTCTCGGGCGATGTTGGGCGACGCGACGTCTTGAACCACGGAGCCGTAGACCACACGATCGACGGCGGATGGGTCGATACCCGACCTCTCCATCAGCTCGGTGACGACTGCCTGGGCCAATTCGAGCGTGGTCGCATGTTTGAGGGCAGTACCCGACTTGGCGAACGGTGTCCTCAGGCCGTCGACGATCGCCACCCTCCGTCCGTCGACGACTCCGGGTCGGTTATTCGCCATCTGGTGCCTCCTCAGCTTTTGATTGCTCGCTCAAATTGTGCCACACAACGGGCCGTACGAAGTATCGAGTACGAAGTACTGAATACCGGGCGCCGGGTGGTGTGTGCCGCGGGCCCTTGGAAGGGGCCTGCGGCCGGTCAGCCGAGATCCCACTCGTCGGCTATCTGGTTCCACACGACATCTGCGAGGAGAATCCCGCCGTCGGTGGTCAGGTGAATGCCGTCATTCAGGCGCATGTCGACGACGTCGCCGTCCAGGTCGGGGAGATACTCCGAATAGGTGCCATCCGGTCCGCTGAAGGTCTCCACGCTGGAGATGTAGTGGACCTGGTCGAAGCGTTTGGCCTCTGAGCTGTAGATGTCGTTCATGATCTGGAGCCGTTCCCAGAGGGTGTCGGAGCTGACGATCGGCATGCCGATCCAGTAGACGTCGCGGTGGTCTTCGTCGAGCTCCTTCATGAGCGAGCCCACCCTCGTGCGGTACTCCTGCTGCCAGGCCTCAGTTCCGAACGGTTCCCACAAGCCGTCGATTCTGATGTCTTGAGCATCGTTGCCCCCGAAGAACAACACGATGATTTCGGGATCTTGCTCCGCGCGAACGTCCCGTAGGAGATCGGGCCAGTCGATGAAGTCTGGGCGTGTGATACCCGACTCGAATTCGTACACCACCTCCGCCTGCACGGGAGCGGCTCCCTCGGCGCGCACCTCCAACATCGGGCCGAACTGGCCCACCATCGAGTCGCCACCGATGAACATCCGGAGCGGGTCGGCCTCCGACACCTCTCTGATGACCGGCACCGTGGTCGCCGTTGGGGCCGTGGTGGTGGTGGAGACCACGCTGGTGGTCGGGGTTTGGTCCTCCGCCATCCGCCCGAGCGCAGCGTCGATGGCGTTGCGCGGCTGATCGATGAACAAGAACCCGGTGACTGCCGCGATCGGCTTCATGACGGCGACTCCCACCGTCCGTTGCCAGCCCGCCTCCTGCCTTTCGGCGGTGCGCAGGATGTCCTGGGCATTCAGCAGGAGCCCGATGAGCAACGCGATTGCGACGACGATGATGACGTGACCGGCCGCCATCCGTCCAGGAGGACGGTTGGACGGAACAGTTGGAGTGGGATGAAGGTCGGATGCCATGGTCAGAACTGGAAGTAGATGAAGGGTGCGACGCCTTCCGGCCCAAGGCCGTCGACGAACAACAGCACGACGCCGAGCGCGGCGGCCATGGCCACGGGCTGCAGACGTCCGAAGTAGAAACGTGTCCGGAGCCGGATGTGCCGCGGGATGTAGTGGACGCCGATGCCGCCGATCACCAGCAACAGCACGACGGGAGTCACCCTCGGTGCAGGGCCGAAGTCGACGAGCCGCGACAGGACCGTTGCCGCGACCGAGAAGTTCTCGGCTCGAAAGAAGACCCATCCCAGACACACGAGATGGAAGGTGAAAAACCGCTTCGTGGCGAGCGTTGCCGGGGTCTCCACCATCTCGACGCCGCGGTCGCCTCGCCGTTCGGCGAGAAGGCGCTCGACTGCCAGGCCGCCGCCATGAAGCAAGCCCCAGACCACGAACGTCCACGCCGCCCCATGCCAAAGCCCGCCCAGCACCATCGTCAGCAGGAGGTTTCGATACGTTGCCGATCGCCCGTTCCGGTTTCCCCCCAGCGGGATGTAGAGATAGTCCCGCAGCCACCGGGAAAGGGTCATGTGCCAACGACGCCAGAAGTCCTGAAGTGACGCGGCTCGGTAGGGATGATCGAAGTTCTGTGGGAAACGGAAGCCCATGAGCAGGGCGACGCCGATGGCAATGTCGGTGTAGCCGGAGAAGTCGGCATAGATCTGAACGGCGTACCCGTAGATCCCGAACAGCACCTCCAGCGCCGAGAAGGCCTCTGGGTTCGCAAACACCGGGTCGACCAGGCTCGTGGCAAGCGTGTTGGCCACCACGACCTTCTTGAACAGTCCGCCGACGATCAGAGCGAATGCCTCGGCCGCTTCGACGTTCTTGGGGTCGCGTGGGCTGTGGAGCTGGGGGAGGAACTCGGAGCTGCGGACGATGGGACCGGCAACGAGCTGAGGGAAGAAGGCGAGATAGACGGCGAAGTCCAAGAGCGGAGCTGGATGCTCGCTTCCTCGATAGACGTCGATCACGTAGGAGAGGGCCTGGAAGGTGAAGAACGAGATCCCGACGGGAAGCGTGATGCGGAGCAGCGGAAGCGGCACGTCGAGCCCGAAACGGCCGAGGAAGTTGATCATCGAAACGGCGAAGAATCCGTAGTACTTGAACCAGCCGAGGGCGGCGAGGTTCAGCGCCACTCCCACCGAGATGAGGCGCTTGCGTGCCGTGGGGTCTTCCGTGGCTGCGATCCGCTGAGCCGTGAACTGGTTGACGAGGGTCGAGCCGATGATGAGGCCGAGGAATCTCCAATCCCAGGCGCCGTAGAACACGTAGCTGGCGCCGAGCATGAACAACTTCCAATGCCGGCGGTGCGGGAGCAACAGCCAGTTGGCCGTGAGCACGACCAAAAAGAAGAGCGCAAACTCGATGGTGGGGAACAGCATGCTTGGTGCTGGAGCGTACTGAGCGACCGGTCTCAATCTCAGGCTTGCTGTGGGTTCCCAGCCGGCCGCTGGTACCTTGTGTCCGACGTGATCGAAGGTGGCGATCCCAAGGGCGGCTTCGACCCCGCTCGACTAGACGAGCTCCTGCGTGACGAGGCACAGCTGGTGGCTCGTGACTCGCCCGTGTTCCCTTCACCCCCGAGGGAGCCTGCAGGAGGCGAGCTGCAGCCCCGATACAAGCTCACCCGCCGTGGCTTGGTGGTCGTCACGCTGCTGCCGATCGCCCTCATCGCGATCATCGCCTGGAGCACACGTGACGGGGAGCCGTTCACCGTCGACGGGATCGAAGATGGCGCCACGCTGAGCGCCGAACAGGCCGACGCCGTGCAACTCAGCGTGTTGTTCGACGACGCGCCGGATCCCGAAAACCTCAGCGCGACCATCGGGGATGTCGAGGTCCCGGTCGCGCTTGCATCCGACGGGTTGAGTGCGGTCATTTCGCCCGCCGATGTGCCAGAAGGCGAGAACCGATTGACGATCAGCTTGTCCCGCCCGTTCCCATTCGGCTCCTCGAGCGTCACCAGGACCTTCACCGTAGACCGAACTCCGCCGTCGATGACGGTGCTGGCCCCCACATCGGCCGCCCGGGTCACCGAAGCCGTGACGCTCGAGCTCGAAGTCGATGACGCCGAAGCCACTGTGGCGATCGACGGCGAGCAGCTCGACGTCACCGACGGGTTGGTGTCCAAGACGTTCGATCGACCTCCGGCTGCCCCTGTGGAGGTGACACTCGCCGACCCGGCGGGCAACGTGTCGGTGGTTCCCGTCCACATCCCGCTGGCGCTCGCAGGCGAGCCGGGGCAGGACCCGATTCGCGGGGTGCACGCCAGTGGCTGGACCTGGGCGACCCCCGAACTCCGTGACCCGATCATCCAGATGGTGAAGGACGGACTGATCAACACCGTCCAGCTCGACCTCAAGGACGAGGGCGGCGACGTCTGGTACGACACCCGCGTTCGAATGGCGCATGACATCGGCGCCGTAACCGAGCTCTGGGACCTCGAACAGGTCGTGGAAGACCTACACGCAATGGATGTTCGGGTCGTGGGTCGTGTCGTGAACTTCAGAGATCCGAGACTGGCGTCGTACGCCGTCGAGCAGGGAGAGATGTCCTGGGTCGTCCAGAACCCCGACGGCACCGCGTACGGCAAGTACGGGGGATTCACCAACCCGTACAACGAGGATGTGTGGGAGTACAACATCGCCCTGGCGGAGGAGGCAGCGGAGCTGGGTGTCGACGACATCATGTACGACTATGTGCGCCGGCCCGATGACTACATCGAGAACATCCGGTTCCCCGGCCAGGATCGTGATCCCGAGCAGGCGATCATCGACTTCCTCGAAGTGTCGCAACGACGAGTCCACGCTGCCGGCGCCCGTCTGGCGGCTGCGGTGTTCGGGATCGCGGCGACCCGACCCGACGAGGTCGCACAGGACATTCCGGCCATCGGGAACGTGGTCGACTACGTCGCACCGATGACCTACCCCTCACACTGGGGTCCTGGCGAGTACGGAGTGGACAATCCCAACGCCCAGCCGTACGACATCGTGTTCCGGTCGATGGAGGACTTCCAGTCCCAGCTCGCCGGCACCGACGCCGGTCTCGTGATCTGGATCCAGGACTTCTCACTCGGCGTCGACTACGGGCCGGCCGAGGTCAGAGCACAGATCGACGCCGCAGCCGATGCCGGAGTCGACAGTTTCCTCCTCTGGGATGCGGCCACCACCTACACCTCCGCCGCCCTCGAATAAGAGCGGGCCTCCATGGTTTTCGTGCACAAAAGGCGTGATATTCACGCCTTTTGTGCACGAGAAGGGGGTCTGGTCAGGTCTCAGAGAGCAGCCCGTGGACGAAGTCGAGCTTCTCCACAACTCGGGGCGGCAGCACGAAGGGATAGAGGTCGCCCTGTCCGATGGAGCGAGACGTCGCGTTCATCGCGATGGCGAACGCAAGCCAACTGTCGATGAGTGGTCCGATCGACAGGTGGGCGGTGTCCGAACCGGCATTGCGGCCGGCCGCCGCAGAAGGGTCCTCGACTCGGAGCCCGAACGAATCGGCGGTCTCAAGACCGGACCGGAGGTGGAGGTAGTGCGCAAAGGTCTCGGCCCAGTCCTCCCACGGATGCATGGTGGCGTACTCGCTCACGTGTGAAAGCGTCCAGTCGGGCGGAGGTCCCTGGGCATAGTGCCGGTCGAGCTCTGCCTGATACGACACGCGCTCGTCGCCGAACAACTCACGGAAGCGATCGAGCCGACCCGTTGATCCCACGAGGATCGGCCAGTAGTAGTGCCCGATCTCGTGGCGGAGGTGTCCGAGAACGGTCCGATACGCCTCTCCGAGTTGCAGCCGGATGAACTCGCGGTGGGCATCGTCGGACTCCGACAGATCGAGGGTGATGACTCCGTCCTCGTGGCCCGTCGTCACTTCGTGGCCGCGTGAGGACAGGAGCTCGAATGCAACGCCCTGCGCCGGGTCCTCCTCGCGCCCTTTCACGGGCAGGCCGAGGCCGACCAGTTGGAAGATGAGCCGGCGCTTCGCAGCCTCTGCATCGGCGAAGGCCGCCATCGCATCGACTTCTCCGTCGTTGGGGCGTACGGTCGTCAGTCGACAGGAGGCGCACAACGGAGAGTGATCCTCGGCCGGAATCAGCCAGTTGCAGCGTGCGGTCAGCTGGTTGGCGCAAACCCGAAACGACTCAGCCCCGTCCACCGTCGTCAGCGTTTGGCCGTTTGATGTGACCGCCCTCAGCCGGCGAGTTGCAGGATCGAGGCCGAGGCGCGTTCCACATTGGAGACAGTTCGAGTTGTCGAAGAAGAGGAGCTGACCACAGACCTCACAGGTGAACGCCCGCATGAAACGCAACGTACCCGGTCTGAGCACGTTTCAAGCGTCTTGATCAGCACGTGAGGATCCCGGTTTTGGTGCACAAAGTGCGTGAATAACGCACCTTTTGTGCACCAAAACCCGTTCTGGGGGCCGCTGCTGGCGTCAGGCAGGCACCACGTCGACTTCGACCGTCAGCGTGGACTCCTCGGCGTCGGTGTAGATGACACCTTTGAGCGGGGGTACGTCTGAGTAGTCCCGACCCCGCGCGGTCGTGATGTACCGGGGGCCTGCCATCTGGTTGTTGGTCGGGTCGATGCCGGCCCACTGCCCTTGCCCCAGATACACACTCACCCACGCATGGGTGCGGTCCACTCCGGTCAGCCGTGCCTGGCCTGGTGGGGGCTCTGTCTCGAGGTATCCGCTGACGTAGGCGGCTGCCAGGCCCATCGAGCGGAGACAGCCGATCATCACGTGTGCGAAGTCCTGGCACACGCCCTTCCCCAAATCCAGCACCTCATCGATGGTGGTGGAGACGTCGGTCGAGCCCGGCCTGAACTCGAACGAACCATGAACCTCGGAGCAGAGGGCCACTACCACCTCGGACATCGGCCGGCCCGGTTCGAACGATCGAGATGCCAACTCGGCGAGTCTGGGGCTCCCCGACACCAGTGGCGAGTCGAGGGCGAACTCGACGGCGACCAGGTCCTCACCCTCTCCTGCGAGTCGGGCGACAGCCTCCCACGGCTGGTCTGCGATCGATCCGAACTCCGTGGGGCGTCCCGTAGTGTCGACCACACACCAGCTGGTCACCGTGAGCCTGGAGTGCGGCTCGTCGATCGCGAGAAAGGCGACCGGGTTGCCGAAGTAGTCCGTCCGGTGCCGTACGTGTTCGGGGGTCGGATCGGAGGTGACGGATCGCCGCACACAGTGCTGACCGTCCACGTCCCAGGGGAGTTGGTGGACCTGGGCGTAGCTGGCGGTGACAGGGGCGTCGTAGTCGTATCGGGTGCGGTGGACGACCTCGTACTTCATGACGACCAACCCGGTGGCTCGGAGGGAGTGCTCATGCTGTGCTGGGGGAGCAGTCGTGTGAAGTTGTCGGCTCCGATGGCGTCGGCGATCGTCAGGAGGTGCTGTCGCGTGTGGAAGAGGAACGCCTGGAGATCCGCCCGTCTGCCGTCGGCGTTCGCCTGTGCGAGGGCCCGCGAGTCGGAGCTTCGAAGAACCGACCGCGCCGCTTCGGCGTGGGTGAGCGCCACGGATGCGGTGTCGTGCCGTCGGGCGGCGTCGAGCGCACTCACGCTGTCGATGAGCCGCTCGATCTGGAAACGGAGCGATCGGGGGTTGCCCGGATCTGCCAGGAGGAGATCGAGGAGGGTCGACACTTGGGCGTGAGAGCGATAGCGCCGACGGTAGGTGATGATGCTCTCCGCCGCCGTCAGGGTCGACTCGGCGATGAGGCTCTCGGTTGCGGGGTCGTGCTGAACGGTGAGGAGCGCATTCACGAGGGCGGTGATCTGCAGTGCCCGCTCCACCCGCCGGCCGGCTTCCATGAATTGCCAGGCATGGTCACGGACCATGGACTCGGCCATCAACCCGGATAGGGCCAGCAGACTCTCCAAGAGACCGTTCAACACCGTCGTCACGGCGTCATCGCGGTCGCTCGTGATGCGGCTCAACCGTTCGAGGCGCCTTTGCATCGATCCGATCACGAGCCAGGTGTCGACCGAGAGCTGGTCGCGGAGCACCTCGACGGCGTCGAACATCCGGGCGGTGGCCTGCGCCACCGTGCCTGGCCGGCTGTCGTCGACCACCAGCGCAAACAGCTCGTCACCGGGCTGCGCCAGCATCTGTGCAGCGTCGTCTCCCACGAACCCCGGGAAGGTCGTGGTGACGCGAGTCAGTGCCTCGAGCAGGGCTTCGAGCGCCGCGGCGCCCGGTCCGCCTGCAGCCTGGTCGAACTCGGTCCGTCTGCCGTTGACCACCCGTAGCAGGCGTACGGCGGTCTCGGCCCGCTCCGAGTACCGACCGAGCCAGAACATGTTCTCCGCAGCACGCGAGGCGAGCGGAGCAGCCGGCTCTTTGGCCTGCAGGGGACCTCCGGTCAGCCAGAAACCGCCGAGCGTCTCCGGCTCGGTGCTGAGGACCCATGTGTCCTTGGCCACGGCACCCGTCTGATTCGTGATCGGGCCGGGACCGGGAATCCGGGCGGTACGAGCCAGGCCGCCCGCCATGACGTAGTAGCCGTCGTCCTTGGCGACGGCGAAGGTGCGGAGCACCGTCGGATGTGGATGAAGTCCGTCGGTCCCGAGCAGCGGTGCGGTCATCGGTTCCACCCGGCGCTGTGCAACCCACCGTTGAGGTTCGGAGAGGATGACGTCTCGCAGCTCGCGTCGCTTCTCGCTGGTCAGCAGGGTTGCATCGATGGCGCTGCCACCACCGTTTCGAGAGGATGATCTGATGACCGTCGATTCGAGGTTGTTCGTGACGTGTGACAACGACGACGGATCACCACACCACCAGGTCTCGACGGAAGGCAGGAGCAGTTCTTCGCCGAGGAGGTTTCGTGCGAGTTCGGGCAGGAAGACCGAGAGTGCTGCGTTCTCGAGTACGCCCGATCCCAGCGGATTCACAACCGACACGGTCCCGGCTCTCGTGGCATCGACCAATCCCGGCACCCCGAGTGTCGACTCCGGAAGCAGTTCGAGGGGGTCGCAGAACCACGCGTCGACGCGACGGAGAATCACATCGACGGGCATCAGCTCGTTTACGGTGCGCAGCCAGATGCGGCCGTCTCGGTTAACGAGGTCTGAACCTTCCACCAAGGGATATCCGAGCTGGGTCGCCATGAAGGCGTGTTCGAACGCCGTCTCGGAAAGTGGACCCGGAGTGAGCACGACGATCGACGGATTGTCGACCCCGGCCGGCGCCGCCGCCTGCAGGGTGGCGCGCAACGTCCTCGTGAACGGTGCGAGTCGCATCGCCTCGGCGTTCCGAAAGATGGTCGGGAAGACCTTCGACAGCACGTTGCGGTTCTGGATGGCGTACCCCGCCCCCGACGGCGCCTGCGTCCGGTTGCCCATCGTCAGCCATTGCCCGTCGGACGACTTGGTGAGGTCGGCGGCGTACACGCCGAGCTGGTGCCGGGAGGGAAGGAAGACGCCGTCGCAGACCCGCAGGAATGCAGGATCGCCCAGCACCAGCTCGGCGGGCACGGAGCGACGTTCGAGAATCCGGCGCCTCCCGTACAGGTCCTGCAGGATCGCATCGAGGAGCTGGGATCGCTGGGCCACTCCACGTTCCAGCGCCGCCCATTCGTCATTCGAGATGACGAGCGGGACTGCGTCCAGCTCCCAAGGCCGGTGCGCGGCGGCAACGTTGTAGGTGACGCCGTCCTGTTCCAGGAGGAGTGCGATCTCGTCCCTGCGCCGCAGGAGCTCGTCCATCCCGAGACTGCGGTAGGCGGTGGCCAGGCCCGCCCAGTGAGCTCGAACCGAACCGTCGCCACTCACGAGCTCGTCTCGGGCCCACTCGGGCGGCGAGTATCGGGCGATTGGGTCGCGGGATGAGGCGATGGTCACGGCTCGAATCAGTCTCGGTCGTCGGTTGGCCAGCGTCGAAGATCGAGGGTTCGAGGGTACTCACGTCGTGGTCGGGCACTCATGGAATCGAGGGCATTGACATCGATCGGTCCGGGAGTGTGCCCGTGATGGAAGAAGCGGCTGACGCGACGTGCCTCCGCTTCTCCGGCGTTCACCGGGAAGGTGTCATACGCCCGACCACCCGGATGAGACACGTGATAGGTGCAACCGCCCAGCGACCGTCCGTTCCATCGGTCGATGAGGTCGAACACGAGCGGCGTGTGGACTCCGATGGTCGGGTGCAACGCCGACCACGGCTGCCAGGCTTTGTATCGGACTCCGGCCACCCCTGTGCCCGTGGAGCTCGTCGGGCTGAGCGGAACCGGGATTCCATTGCACGTGACGATGTGACGTGTGTCGATGTAGCCGTCGACCCTGACCTGGAGTCGTTCCACCGAGGAATCCACGTAGCGGGCGGTGCCACCGCCGGCTGTCTCCTCGCCCAGTACATGCCATGGCTCGATCGCCGAACGGAGCTCCAGCCTGGCATCGTCGAGCTCGACTTCGCCGAAGAGCGGGAACCGGAACTCGAGGAATGGTTCGAGCCAGGCGAACTCGAAACCGATCCCATGTCGGACGAGGTCTTCGATGACGTCATGGATGTCGAGACGTACGAACCAGGGGAGCAGGAATCGGTCGTGCAGATCCGTGCCCCAGCGAACGAGCTCTCCGGTGTACGGATGCTCCCAGAACCGCGCCACCAGCGACCGGATCAACAACGCCTGTACCAAGGCCATCTGCGGATGCGGCGGCATCTCGAATCCACGCAGCTCCACCAGACCGAGCCGACCGCGTTCGGAGTCGGGGCTGAAGAGCTTGTCGATGCAGAACTCGGCTCGATGGGTGTTTCCAGTCAGATCCACCAGGAGATGACGGAGCAAACGGTCGACGATCCAAGGGGCAGGTTCGTCGCCTTGGCGCTCCATCTCGGCGAACGCGATCTCGAGTTCGTAGAGGGTCTCTGGTCGTGCTTCGTCGACTCTCGGTGCCTGACTGGTCGGGCCGATGAACTGGCCTGAGAACAGATACGACAGCGACGGGTGGTGCTGCCAGTAGGTGATCATGCTGCGGAGCAGGTCGGGCCGCCGCAGAAGCGGACTGTCGGCTGGGGTCAGGCCCCCGAGCGTGATGTGGTTGCCTCCGCCGGTGCCGGTGTGGCTTCCGTCGAGCGCGAACTTCTCGGTTCCGAGCCGTGCCAGCCGCGCCTCGGCGTACAGAGCGGTCATGATCTCACGGAGCTCGTCCCACGTGCGTGAGGGATGCACGTTGACCTCGATCACTCCCGGATCGGGCGTCACCACCAACATGGCCGCTCGGTGATCGACCGAGATCGGGTAGCCCTCGAGAACGACGGGCATGTCGAGGCCCAGCGCCACCCGCTCGATCAGGGCCACCAACTCGATGGCATGCTCGAGATGGTCGAGCGGCGGCAGGAAGACGAAGAGATTGCCGGATCGAACCTCGAATGCCACGGCGGTGGGTGGGGCGGCGCCCCGGTCGATCTCCTCGGCCGGCGATACGATCAGCGTGGTCGGATCGGGCAGGTCGGCGCGTGGCTCGAAGGGGGATCGTTCGTACGTCGGCGGCGCCGGAGTCCATGTGAGCGAGTCGAGCGGCAGCCGCAGGCCCACAGGAGAGTCGCCGGGAATCAGGTACAGCCGGCCTCGTCGCAGGTGCCAGCGGGTCGTCCGCCAACCATCGGCGTGGCGATGAAGCGGCAAAACGAACCCGACCGGTGCGCCGCCCCGCGCGTCGAGGCGCTCGACCAGGGCAGCTCGCGCATCGGCGTCGGCGATGGCGGCATGGTCGTCCTCGGCGAGCACGGTCCGCGCAGGTTCGCCGGCCGGCAGCCGTGCCTCCGACCACAGGTCGTTGAGGACGTCCTCATAGGCATCGAGGACGACATCATCGGAGATCGCCAAATCGGCGGCGAGCTGGATGGCGAAGCGGCGGGCGTCGGCCGTTTCGAGCTTGCCGCGCCGCCACGGATCGGCAAGCAGACGGCTCTCGGCCCACAGCGGCTCGCCGTCTCGTCTCCACGCCACCGCGATCTGCCATCGGGGGAGCGGCTCACCCGGGTACCACTTTCCCTGTCCGTGCTGGATGAGACCGCCGGGAGCGAAGCGATCTGCGAGGCTCTTCGCCAGATCCCCTGCCAGTCGCCGTTTTTCCGGGCTGTCGGCGGTCGTGTTCCACTCGGGCCCTTCCATGTCGTCGATGGAGACGAAGGTCGGCTCTCCGCCCATCGTGAGTCGAACGTCACCAGCGACGAGCCGCCGGTCGACCTCCTGTCCCAGCTGGTCGATGCGCCGCCATTGCTCCTCGTCGTAGGGAAGCGTGACACGGGGGTCTTCACGGATGCGGCGGACGATGTTCGTGTAGGCGAAATCGACGTCCGTTGGCCCGGTCGCTCCGGTGACTGGCGCTGCCGAACTCGGGTGCGGGGTGCACGCCAACGGAATGTGCCCTTCGGCGGCGAGCAGCCCCGACGTGGGGTCGAGTCCGACCCATCCGGCGCCGGGGATGTACACCTCTGCCCAGGCGTGGAGGTCGGTGAAGTCGTTCGCAGGACCGTCGGGTCCGTCCAACGACGGTTGATCTGAGGTCAACTGCACCAGATAGCCGGACACGAATCGGGCGGCCAGACCCAGGCGCCTGAGCGCTTCGACCAGCAGCCAACCCGAGTCGCGGCACGATCCGATCGCAACGTCGAGCGTGCGCTCGGGCGCCTGCACACCGGGCTCCATGCGCACCGAATAGGCGACAGATTCGTAGATCCTCCTGTTGGTCTCGACGAGGAAATCCACGATCGGAACGCCATCGGTCGGCACGTGGATCTTGGAGAGCCAATCGCTGAGCAGCGGTCCCGTGGCTGTAGCCGCCTCCAGATAGGGCCTGAGGTCGGCCCGCTCACCGGCGCTGTAGTCGAACGGGTACCGCTCGGCGTACTCCTCCACGAAGAAGTCGAAGGGGTTCACGACTGTCATGTCGGCGACCAGGTCGACCGTGATGTCGAGATGATCCGCCGGCTCGGGGAAGACGAGCCTGGCCAGGAAGTTTCCGAACGGATCCTGCTGCCAGTTGATGAAATGGCCGGCGGGATCGACACCGAGGCTGTAGGCGAGGATGGGTGTCCGGCAATGGGGCGCAGGGCGCAGCCGCAGCACATGAGGGTGGATCGCCACGTGCCTGTCGAAGCGATAGGTGGTTTGATGCTCGAGCGCTACGTGGATGCCCATGGCTTTGTCTCTCCCCAACGTCGCGTGGCCCGGTGTGGGGAGTGTGGCAGAAGTCGACAGGCGAAGATCAAACGGTGGCGGCCCGCTGGCTCTCGACGACGAAGTAGGACGTCGCCGTTTCTGCGTGCGCCGACGCCGCTTTCCGCTGGTGATTCATCTGGGCGGCTCCGCTGGTTCCGAGGACTCCCAGCCATCGGATGTCCACGGGTGGGCTGCGATCGTGTGCGCCGGCGCACACGTGGAGCACGCGCTCCATCAACTCGGCCCGTTTCCCACTGTGTCCGAGATCGAAGACACGCGTGGCACGGATGGCTAGTCCCTGCGGGCCGAAAGATGATCGTCCTCTTCTCGTGGTCCTCTCGACGCCGATGGCCTAGGTGTGAGCACGTCCATCACCGGTTTTGACCTCGGCATGATGTCAGACCTGCCCTATCGGGCAGCGATCTCCCGTGCCGTCAGGGTCGTTCCGGTGGTGGCAGGTGTCGTGGCCGTCTTCGCAGTCGTCCTCGGGGGATCGATCGTGGTCAGCATCGCCATCGGGGCGGTGGGAGCGCTCACCGCCATCCCCATCGTGGGAAAGTCATTGCCTCATGCGCCGCGCCATGTGGTCGCCGGATGGATCGGACTGCTGGCGCTGGTGATCCCCACCTTGGCCGTAGAACACGAGACGTTCGGGCTTGCTGCCGTGGCGGGCATCGCCTTGATCCTGTTTGCTCGACTCGTCGCCTACACGAGAATCAGGTGGGTGGTGTTGGCGGCCGTGATCTCCATCCAGGCCACCGGATGGGTCGTGTCAGGGCGATCCGTGCGGGACCTCTGGATCTTGCTCGGCATGGCCGTCGTGGCTCTCGGAACCGAGTATCTCACCGCGCTGAACCGCGTTGTCGTGCTCGGGTCGGCAGATCGAGTCCGTGAGCTGTCCGATGAGCGGTGGTCGCTCATCCGCCTGTACGAGATCGCATCTTCGATAGGCACGTCGACCACCAAGCCCGAGGCGCTTCCCGACCTGCTGTCGTCGATCGCGGACGCGGTGGGCGTCCGCGTGTGCGCCGTGGCCCTCCATGGTTCTGACTCGGACAGACTGTCGCTCGTGGGACCGGTGTGGGTCAACGGGCTGTCTGTACCTGTGGACGACGATGTCTCGATCGCCCTCACCGAAGCTGGGTTTGCGGGTCGTGCTCTTCGTTCGAGTCGAGCGATCCGATTCGACCGGTCGACGGTGGGCTCCTTTCGTGCGATCACAGCGGAGTTGGGGCTCGAATCGGGTCTGGTCGTGCCTTTGTGGGTCGAGGGCCGTGCTTCGGGACTCCTGATCGTCGGAGACCCCCTGCAGGCGGCATTCTCTCGCCAGACGATCGACTCCCTCACCGAGTTGGCGGCTCCGGCTGGTCTGGTACTCGCGCAGGTGGAACGTCACGAATCAGCAGCTCTGCTCGCCGAACGACTTCAAGAGATCGCCGACATGAAGACGGATCTGGTGTCGATGGTGAGCCATGAGCTCCGGACGCCTCTGACAGCGGTGATCGGTTCGCTCGACATCCTGGATCGCCCCGATGTGGCGGCGGACGACGACCTCGCGCACGAACTCGTGTCGACTGCGAGTCGGCAGGCGCACCGGTTGAAGCGGTTGATCGACGACCTACTGACGATCTCGCGCATGGATCGAGGTCTCGTCCGCCCGGAACCGGTTGTCGTACTGCTCGAAGACGTGCTGTCCGAAGCCGTGTGGGTACTTGGGGATGTCCCGGTGACCGCATCGGTCCCGGATGGGCTGGCCGTCATGGCCGACCCCCATCACCTCAGCCAGGTGATCATCAATCTTCTGGAGAACGCCACCAAGTACGCCCCGGGATCCCAGATCGAGGTCTCAGCCGAGCGTCTTGGACGAGACGACGTGGTGATCGCGGTCGTCGATCATGGACCTGGCATCCCAGCCGCGCACCGCGATCGGGTGTTCGAGCGTTTCGTGCGCTTGCCGAGTGCCCACCAGGCGAGCGGAACGGGGTTGGGGCTGGCGATCGTGGCGATGCTCGTCGAGAGCATGGGTGGCCGAATCGACGTGCTGGATACTCCCGGGGGCGGGGCCACATTCGCCCTGAGCCTGGCGAGCGCCGACCGGATCAGCCCTCTCCGCCCTGCCGCTTGACGCTTTCAGCTGCGCCCTGATTCGTGATGATGCGTGCGCCGCGACGGAATGTCAGGTAGTTCCACGCCCACGAGATGAGCACGATCAGCCGATTGCGGAACCCGATCAAATAGAAGATGTGGATGGTCAGCCAGGCCACCCACGCCAAGAACCCGGAGAACTCGAGCTTGCCCATGTCGGCGACGGCTCGCGCCCTACCGATCGTGGCGAGAGAACCCTTGTCGGCGTATTTGAAGGCCGACCGGGGGCGCCCTGCGAGGTCGGCCTCGATCTGGCGAGCGACGTGCTGACCCTGTTGGATGGCGGCCGGGGCGACACCCGGCACGCCGTCGATCGATGCCATGTCGCCGATGACGAACACGTCGGGGTGTCCGACGAGCGAGAGGTCTGGTGACACAGCGACCCTGCCGGCACGGTCGGTCGAGGCATCCAAACTGGCACCGAGCGGTGAGGCCTTGACGCCTGCAGCCCACAGAACGACTGCGGCAGAGATGTGCTCGCCTGTCAACAGGGTCACTCCGTCCTCGTCGACATCGGAGACCAAAGCGCTGGTCCTGACCTCGACGCCCAGGCTCTCGAGCTGGCGTCGAGCCGAGGCCCCGAGCTTGCCGGGATACGGCGGAAGCACTTGTTCGCTGCCTTCGAGGAGGATGATGCGCGCCTCCGTAGGGTTGATCCGGTGGAACTCCCGGGCGAGGGCATGCATGGCGATCTCCGCCATCGCCCCCGCCAACTCGACACCCGTGGGTCCGGCACCGATCACGACGAAGGTGAGCAGGCGGCCCACGTGTTCCGGATGGCGCTCTGCCTCTTCGAAGGAGGCGAGGATTCTGCGGCGGATGTCGAGCGCGTCCTCGATGGTCTTGAGTCCAGGGGCCCGGTCGGCCCAGTGTTCATTGCCAAAGTACGAGTGCGTTGCTCCGGCGGCGAGTACCAACGTGTCGAATTCGATCCGAGTTCCGCCGTCGAGTGTGACGAACTTGGCGATTGCATCCACATCGATGACCTCGCCGAGGACGATCTGTGTGATGTTGCGCTGGGAGCGGAAGATCGACCTGATCGGATAGGCGATGTCGCTCGGATTCAGGCCCGCCGTGGCCACCTGATAGAGCAGCGGCTGGAACAGGTGGAAGTTCCTTCGATCGACGATCGTGATCTCGACTGTGGCGCCGGCGAGATCACGAGCAGCGTTGAGGCCGGCGAACCCGGCTCCGACCACGACCACGCGATGTGTTGCCATCGATGAATTCTCGCACGTCGTCTCGGCAAGAAGGGTGCCGAGATCTGTCGTCCCTACCATGGGAGTCATGACGATTTCGTTGGTGAACGACGCGCGGCTCCGACTACCGGACATGGTTCGAATCCGCCGTGAGATGCATCGACATCCAGAGGTCGGCCTCGTGTTGCCCAACACCCGTGCGCTCATCGTCCAGGAACTCGACGGACTCGATCTCGAGGTCACGAAGCACGAAACCACCTCGGGTGTTGTGGCGGTGCTGCGTTCGGGAAAGCCCGACGGTCCGGTCACACTGCTCAGAGCCGACAACGACGCGCTTCCGCTGGTGGAGGCCACTGCGCTGCCTTTCGCGTCGGACACTGGATCTTCCATGCACGCATGCGGTCACGACCTGCACACCGCAATGCTGCTGGCCGCGGCGAACATGCTGTGCGAGAGATCCGAAGATCTGCCGGGACCGGTCATCTTCATGTTCCAGCCCGGTGAAGAAGGGCATCACGGCGCCAGGGCCATGCTCCGAGAGGGCGTGCTGGATGCGGCCGGCAGGCGTCCCTCGAGAGCCTTCGCCATACACGTCTTTGCTCACATCGCTGCCGGGACCGTCGGCCTCAGATCCGGTCCTGTTATGGCTGCCTCCGACCAGTTCCACATCCGCGTGACCGGAGCCGGAGGGCACGCCTCGACACCACATCTGGCGGTCGACCCCATCCCGGCGGCGGCCGAGATGGTGCTGGCGCTTCAGTCCGCTTTGACCCGCCGCGTGTCTGCTCACGATCCAACCGTGATCACGGTCGGGCACATTGCGGGGGGATCGGCGCCCAACATCATTCCTGAGCAGGCTGAGCTGCACGGGACCATCCGCACCCTGTCGGACGACACCCGTGCTGCCATCCACGAGCTCGTGGGCCAGGTCGTGGACGGAGTGTCCATGGCGTATGGCGTGGCCTCCGAGGCCCGTATCGACGCCGGCTATCCGGTGACCGTGAACGACGGACCCGAGAGTGAACGCGTATCGGCAGTTGCGTCAGACCTGTTCGGCGACTCCGCCGTCTTCGAACTGGCAGAACCGCTGATGGTTGCCGAAGACTGGAGCTACGTGTTGCACGAGGTGCCAGGGGTCATGGCCATCCTGGGGGCGAGACCGCCGGGCGTCGACGAATCGGCGGCACCCGTGAATCACTCCGATCGCGTCGTGTTCGACGAGGACACGATGGCCAACGGGGCTGCGTTGTACGCAGCGGTAGCGCTACAAGGCTGATTCTCAGACGTCGGCCGTTGCGTTTCTACGCTCTTCGAGCAGGGCTGAATAGTCGAAGGGATCCGTTGGGAACAGTGCCCCCGCGGCACGTATGTCCTCGGGAGCGGCCAGGTCCAGCCATGCTCTGGCCGGGTCGTGTTCGGCGAAACGACGCTTGAGGATGGCGGCGACCGTACCGCGAGCGGCGCTGTGCCAATCCGGTCGTTGGGGCGACATCGTCGAATGGCGTCGAGCATCGGCTGGAGTCGGTGCCAGCCGCACCTTCACCGCCGCACTGGGATCGGCGGCCGCGGCGGATCGGATCGCGTGCTCGAGGGTGGCCATCGTGATGCCGCCGAGTGAGAACGGGGCGTATGTGGCCGGGCGCAGCACATCGAACGAGCGGAACGGTTCCGCCGCCTTGCCCAATCCCGCCGATGCTGCCAGAACGTCGGCGTGCCCGGCGAGGCCATCGACGTACTCGAGGTGTTCCGTCCATGCCTGGGGCACGGCGCCGGCTCCGTGGTAGGCGCCGGCGAAAGCTCCCGTCAGCGCGCCGATGGCGCTGGTGGCACCGCCGCCGTTCACTGCGACGATGATCGCTGCCACCGGGCTTTCGGCGTGGCGGGTGAACGCCCATACGGCCATGGGCACGGCTTCGAGCACGAAACGCCCGGTCCCGAACGTGGCGTACGCCTCGGCCGCCGTGAGATCGTGTGAGTTCACAGCGAGTTTGATTCGCTCCATCAAGCTGGAGACGACGGCCTGATGGCGGAGTTGAACGGCGGGGTCGGAGACACCTACTAATGCTCGATCCACAGTGTTGATCAGGGCTTCAGGTCTGAACGCCCCGGGCGGCGTCGTCAGCAGGTGGGCGACGATGGCAGCGGAGGCGACGGAGGCCGCGATCGCCGAATGGTCGGAGTTGGTGATCACGGTCTGAACGGCGGCGTGCATCCGGAGGCTGTCGAGGTCGAACGGGGTCATGAGTGCAGTCACGACCGAACGGGATAGAGCGCCGCTTCCCGCCGAACGCTGCCCGGCGTGTGTCCAAGGAGTGCCGTTACGGAGTGCGCGAGCGGCGGCCGACGTCGACTCACCGGGCTTGCGGGCGATGGGCAGCCATGCTCCGATGCGTTGAGCGAGGTCGCGGGGCTCCATCCGATCGGTGCTGATGACGGTGGCCGCAAGCAACAACGCGAGTTGCGTCTCTCTGCTCAACTGGCCGGGCGGAAGCAACAGCTGCGGGAGGGGAGCCGTCAGGAAGCGGTTGACCAGTCCATGGCGCTGCGCGATCTCGGTGGCCCGGAAACCCTCAATCGGCTTGCCCAAAGCATCTCCGACTCCCAAGCCGACGAGTACGCCTCTGTACCGGTCGATGAGGTCGACGTCGGATCCCGGAGGATCGAGACGGTCATAGCTCACGGGAGGGAGATATCCGCGATCGTTCAGGATCGACCGCTCATCCCACGACAAGACATCCATATTCAGCCCGCATCCTCCTACTGCCCGTCCGACAGTGTGGCCGAAGATGTGCCATGGGTCCATGGGTTCATCGAACCCCTTGATGAGTCCGCGCCCAACATGCGCCACGCCGAGGAGGGGGACGGACAGACGCCCGCCCCCCTCCTCGTCGAGGTGGTTTTCGTTTGTCAGAGAGCCAGTCGCCTACCGGTGAAGAGAGAGATCGCGAGCAGCACGACGCCGATGATCACCAACCATCGGAGAGCCTCGACGAAGAGCCCGACTCCACCGAGGATGAGGGCCACGACAGGCACGAGGATTGCCCAGCCGGCCATCAGCCCCCGCTCCTGTTGGAGAGAGCAGCCACATCGTCGGCGGCGGTGGTGACTGCCGCTGCCTACTTCCGGATCACTTGCTTCACATGATCGGGCAAGTCGACCTAGAGCGCGATTGCATATTCGCTCTTGGCATGCTCTTCACCCGTCTCGGCGGCGCTGAGAATGGCGTGACCCCGAGGTCTTTGAGTGACACTTCGAAGGCGACTTCGCTGCCGTGGAGCCGGCCGGTGAAGATCAGGCCGTTGTCCGACAGCACCTGGCGGGGCAGCCCGTAGCGGGAGGCGGCGACCTCGAAGGTGTCCCACGCCAGGTCACCGGTCGCGGTCGGTCCGGCGATGGCGGCGAGAAGAAACCTGGAGTGGTCGTCGATGACGTCGACGACCCAGGCGTCGGTGTCGTCGGCGAGAACGATGCGGGTGGCGTCGATCTGCCACAAGTCGTTGGCGATCTCCCGCTCGAACCGCTTGCCGGCTCGTCCCTGCCGTGGCGGCCGGACCGCCACCAGGCCGTTACGGACCAGGACCTGATGGATCGTCGATACCACCGGCGGATCGATCCCCGCCCGGGTCAGTTCGGCACGGATCCGCCTCGCACCCCACCGGGGATGATCCTTGCGCATCTCCACGATCTGGACCTCCAAATCAGCAGGGATCTGGTTCGCTGGCTGGTGCGGCCGGCGGGACCGGTCCTCCAACCCGGCCAACCCTTCAGCCAGATACCGGCGCCGATACCGGTAATACGTCTGACGGGAGATCCCGTAGCGGCGGTAGATCTCGGTCACCGACATGCCGGTGCGTTCCGCCTTCATCAACACTTCTCGGCGTAGTTCAGCCATTGTCACCACCTTCAACGCCACCGCCGACCTCCTCGCCGAGAGACTCGACGATCAGGATGCGGCAGCTACCTCGGTGGTGTCACACATCTCTCCGGAACACTGTCACAACATGTGTCCGGAACGACCTGTCACCGATCTCCCCGGAATGAACACAACTCGGCGGTCGGTGGCGATGACAGGGTCCTTGCCACTCGAACTGGAGGGTTCCCGACACTCGCACGAAAGGGTGGAGTGATATCGAGACACGATGGCTGGACGATTCAGGCGCATGGGTCACCACTGATCGCGATGCCGGTCGCGTTTGCCACGATCGACTGGTGCGGCGGATCAGCGAGGTTCGTGCGATCGCCGTGGCACTCGATCCCGGCGAATACCCCGAGGAACAGGCGCCGATGCCGACCCATTCCGGATCACCGACCCCAAGGCAAGACCGACAACAACAGCCGACCAGCCGCAGCGCAGCATGCCATCGACGCTCACAGTCCGGCCCTCAATCGCGATGTCGCACGAACCAGGCAGCTCATCGCGATTCGCGCCAGCCACCCTCCAAACACACACACACACACCGCACGTGCAACAAGTTGCCCGATGTCTACATGTAGACGAGCGAGCCATCCAGGACCTCAACTCGAAGACTCGTCGAGCCCCCGAATCAAGTCCAGTTGTAACAAGAGGCCGGATCCCGGGCGCGGGAGGTGCGCGATATTGCTCGGGGCTGCGAGCGATCTGTGCGAAGGCGGGCCGGGTTCAATCGGGCGTCCGGGTTGCTCTTCAGTCAGGTCACGGCGGCCTTCGCTCGACAATCACGTGAGGAAGCCGAGGATGGCGTCGTCCAGCTGTTTGGCGGACGGGCCGAACCAAAGGAAATGGCTTAGGGCGTCGCTGATGAAGAGCTCTGCGTTGGGAACAAGCCGGGTTAGCTGGGCCGAGTGTTCGAACGGTACCGAGCCGTCAGAGCGCGAAGCCATCACCAGGGTGGGCTGTTGAATGCTGCGGGCAACTTCTGGGTCCAGCGTTGTTGCGAGGTCATTGACGAACCCCCGACCGGACCTCATCGCCATGAACAGCTGAACGAGTTCGGCGCGCCCTTCGGCGTCGATGCCATCGAGGACCCGCCGCCCGGATTGTGTCGAAAGGCTACCGAGCAGCATGGACAACCCGCGATCAGGTGCCAACCTCACTAGCAGGCGAGTGGCAGCCCAGGTTGCTCGCTCGGTGATCGGGTTGAACGCCACGTGGGCCGCGACGCGGGTCTTCGTGTCGGGCCACGGCAACGACGAAACCGAGCTTTGCAGAATGAGCCGCATAACCATTCCCGGGTGTCGAGCGGCCATGGCAACCGCGTACGGACCTCCAGCCGATATCCCAACCACCGCGGACAAGGCGCCAAGACCCAGATGTCGGACCAGGCCCAACACCACATCAGCGAAGTCCCCGGGCGCAGATCCGGTCGAAAGAGGCGTCCGCCCATAGCCGGGACGCGACGGAACCAACACCGAGCACCCACCATCCAGAATCGGCTTCTCGCCGAGCGCCACACCCGCATGCATGTGACCACCGTGGAACACCACAACCGTTCGCTGCCCTCGACGCTCAAACCGGTACTCCACCGGCGCAGCATCGAGGACTGCGGTTTCCGTCGGCAACAACATGAGCCATTATCACCCGTCCAGCAGGTGCTCCAAAGCGACAGCGCTTCGCCAGCGAGAGCGCAGTGCGGCGAACCCCAGATCGGTCATCTGACGCCCCCCGGCGTATCGAGACCGGCGAGTTGATGGGGGGTGATCGCGTTCTCTGGCTTCGTCGACCCTTGGGTTGACGACCTCGGCGTCCATCAAGCCCCCCGGGGCAGCAAGCCGACGTCACGACATCGAGAGCGCACTCCGATCACACAGTTCTCGCGCCATACGCCCAACCTGCCGAGTGTCCGAGATCGGCACGTACGAGCGCGGTCTATCGGGGCCGGTAGATGTCTGCCCGGTGGTCGATGTAGATAACTCGGATCGTGCGGCCGTCTTGGTTGATCTCGTAGACGATACGGTATGCCCCGACTCTTGCTGAGTGGAACCCGGTGAGTTCGCCCCTAAGCGGTTTGCCGACTTGGTGGGGGTTCTCGAGCAAGGGGCCGACGAGGTGTTCCAGCACGGCCAGAGCAATCTTGTCAGGCAACCGATCGATGGCTCTCCTTGCCGGGCCAGCCACGATCAGCTCCCAGTGCGCTTCGGTCACGCTGTCTTGGAGCGGAGTTGGATGCGGAGTGCCTCGATCTCGTCCTTGGTGGCAACGTCACCGCTGGCTAGTGCTGCCCGACCCTGCTCGATCTGGCGCATGGCCGCTGGGTCCGAGAGGATCGCCAACGTCTCTTCGATGGCCTCCAAGTCGTCTGTGCTGAGCAGTACTGCAACGGGACGACCGTTTCGGGTGACCGTGACTCGTTCCTGTGTCGTGGCGATCTCGTCGACGACTTCCGACAGCTTGGCCTTGACTTCGGAGAGTGGGAGCGTTCTCGACATGACCATAATTCTAGTCGGAACACGGGACTCTGATCAATGGTCCTCAGAATGACCGCGGCGAGTCAGGCACCGCATCGAGCACCAGTTCCCGGGCGATAACACGCCGTACCCGAACCCACGCATAGCGGCACGTCGGAGTGCTGGCGTCCGGACTGTGGCACCACGTTGCGTGGTGGGCTCGGAGTCGGAGAAGCATCAGCGAAGAAGATGCAGGTGGGGTCTTCGTCGATCTCGTCGAGGAGGACGCCGATGCTCTCGGAGGGATCGAGATCCCAGTAGCGGTGCCACCGCTGATTGCGATCGGCCCAGTAGAGGGTCCAGGAGCGATTCGACTCGTCGTAGCGAAGTTGGGCGATCTTCATTCGGGTCCATTCGGCGTCTGGGTCCGTCCAGAGGGGCCCACGTGCGCGCTGGGGAGGCGGACGACGGTGACCGCGTCGTAAACAGCTCGGTGGGCGGGTGTGACGGCGAGTGGAAGCCGGGTATTTCGGCCATTGTGATCCGATTCGAGCGGGCTCATGATTGAGCCGATTGTCATGATCGGAGCTGAAAGATCCTCTGCCGGCCAGGCTGACCGAGAAGCGAAGGGGCTGTCGGTCTCTGACGGTTCCGCCACATCCGCCAGGCTCGCGTGGATCGACAACCTCCGCGTCCTTCTGACGATCCTGGTGATCTTGCTTCACCTGGCGATCGGGTACGGCGCTGCGGGCGACTGGTACTACGACGAACCCGGCACCGTGTCAACGGTCTCCGAGGTTCTTTTGACGCTGTTCGTGGCGATCAACCAGGCCTTCTTCATGGGGTTCTTCTTCATGATCTCGAGCTACGTTGCCTCTGCGTCACTAGCTCGAAAGGGTCCTGCCGCCTATCTCCGCGACAGATTCCGGCGTCTCGGGATCCCGATTCTGTTGTACGCCTTCGTGGTGAATCCGTTGTTTGTCGCGTTCCTCATCGCACGTGACCAGGGCGGTGGGTATTGGGGCTTGTTGCGGGGCCGCTACTTCGATTACGTGGCGGTCGGGCCCACCTGGTTCCTGGAAGCGCTGTTGCTCATGTCCATCGGATACGTCATCTGGAACCGCCTGAGGCCGCCAACAGGTGCCGGCGCTCACCCGTGGTCACCGAGCAACGGAGCTCTGGCGTCGTTGGCCCTCGCGCTCGGTCTCGCCAGCTTCGTGGTGAGGATTTGGCTGCCGGTGGGATGGTGGTTGGAGCCCATCCACTTCCAGCTCGCCCATTTCCCGCAGTACGTCACGTTGTTCGCTCTCGGTGTGGCCGCGTCCCATCGCGGCTGGTTCCAGGCGATGACTCCTGCGCAAGGACGCCTGTGGTCTCGCGTCGCGATCGGTCTGGTGGTGGCCTTCCCGGTCCTGTTCGCTGCGGGTGGAGCGCTCGACCGTGTGCTCGACCCGTTCCTGGGTGGTTGGCATTGGCAGCAGTTCGCCTACTCCCTGTGGGAACAGGCCATGTGCGTCGCCCTCGTCGTGTCCTTGTTGGTCCTCTTCCGGCGCCGAGTGTCCGATCAGGGTCGGGTGGCTCGCGCGATGTCGGGTGCAAGTTACGCCACCTACGTCTTTCACGCCCCCGTGATAACGCTCCTGGCGATTGGCCTTTCCGGGATCGGGTTGGACATGGGACTGAAATTCATCCTCGTGGCACCCGTCGCGGTATCGGCCTCTTTTGCAGTCGGCTACCTCGTCAAGCGCCTTCCCGCGGCCAGAGGTATCTTCTGACCGCTGACACCGATCCGTCTCGGTTGCGCGGCAGCAGTCGGCGACGGCTCGAGCCCCACTCGTCTGGCATTGCTGCTACCTCAGGTTCGTACCGTGCAGGTAAAGAGCCAAGCCGATGAGCGGAACATGGATGGCCGGTAGGTTCCGGGCGACCCAGTCGGGAAGGAATATGTCGGTGACCGAGCCGCGCTCCGCACCGCGATTCCGCCACGCTGCTGAGCGGGCAGCGTGCACCGTTCGCCAGGAAGACCGACCCCTCCGCCGCCACGACGAGGCCGGCAACGGCTACCCGCCGATCAGACCTCCCGGCCAACCCCGCCCGCAGCAGTAGATCGTCGCTGATTCAACCGTAAGCCAGATGGCGGTGTGTACTGCCTTGACAACCAGCAGCATCCCGCGTCGGAATGTGGTTCGCAGCCTATCCGACACGACTGTGTGCCTCTGCGAAGAACTCGAGCACACGGGCGTCGACGAGGGCCGGCATCTGAACGTTGAGCAGGTGCCCGGCACCGGGGACCAGTGCGGTCTGAACATCGGCGATCGTACGTGCGGCCCTCTCGAGGGCCTCTCCAGGCGCGTAGATGATCTCTCTGTCGCCGATCATCACCAGTATCGGCGCAGTCACCCTGCTGAGCGCGGTGCCGCTGAACACGTTGGGGATCACGGCGCGTCCGCGAATTCGAGTCCGACAGGCCTTCGCATGGAGTCACGTCCGGGGTGGGGCCGGGGCATGCGCCCCCTTCTGATATGACGTCGTCAACGGACGGCACGCAATCGGCCGGGTCATCGGGGCGTCACGGTTTGCCGTGGGTGGAGGTGAGCATTGGGGATTCCACGGCTGGATCGGCTCACGCCCCGCCCGATCGGG
The DNA here is from genome assembly GCA_963792365.1 of uncultured bacterium. Classification (GTDB taxonomy): domain Bacteria; phylum Actinomycetota; class Acidimicrobiia; order Spongiisociales; family ZC4RG35; genus JAOUGY01. The sequence goes on along the minus strand of CAWBVW010000001.1, from coordinate 1,102,715 downwards.
CCTCGTCGAGTGCTCGTTGCATGTCCGCCTGCTCGGCGGGCGTCTTGGAGGTCCACCATTCGCGCACCCCTGACACGTCGTGGCTGACCACGTCGGCGGGGTAGGCGGCGAACTGCGTCTCGGGGAACCCGATGTTCTCGCCACGCAAGTACGTGTCGAAAAAGTCGCAGATGAACCGGTTGAGGATGTCGAGCGTGCGTACGGGGTCGAGTGGGCCGGTGAGCATCGTGTGGAGCGGTCCACGGGTCATCAACTGTGAGTCGGTGACGCCGGGGTGGTTCGATCCTTTGACCTGCAGCCTGATGATGTCGTCGCGAACCCCGGCTGTTTCGAACCGCTCGTAGAGGAAGTCGTTGAACCCGAACTGCCTGGCGGGAGAGCCCTCGACAGTACCCCAGGCGTTGGTCGAGTCCGAGTAGATCATCATGAACGGGACCGGGATGTCGGTGTTCCACCCCGTGAGGTGAAAGTCGCTTCCGTCGAGGTTCACGGCAGCGGCAGCGCGAGGATCTTCGTAGGCGAGGGCGGCGGCAGTAGAGCCACCGTACGACATTCCCAGGTGACCCACGCGGGAGAGGTCCGCCCGATCGAGAATGTCGGAGATCGCGTTCGGCGCCTGGCCGTTGGCGAGGGCGTCTTCTACGAATAGGGTGTCGGCCACCCAAACCCACGGGCTCTCGTCGTACACACGGTCGTCGAACATCCATGTCGCTTTCATCATGTCGACACCGCCTTCGAAGCGATCCTGATAGGTCGTGCCCTCCTGCCACTTCGGCCCGGAGGCCAAAACGAGATTCTTCAGTTCCTCGCTGGGCTCGGTACCTTCGGCCCGCTTCTTCACTTCGGTTGCCGGGAGCCGGATGACGTCGCCGTTGGGGAACACGATCGGAGTGGCGTCGTAGGTATGAGCGATCGAGAAGACCACGTAGCCATTGCTGGCCAGGTGCTCCATCAGCACCGAGTTCTGCGAGAGATAGCCGTTGAAGCCATGGTTGAAGAAGATGACCGGCAGAGGTTGACCGTCGTCCAGCACGGGGGCGTCCTCGTAGGAGTGAGTGTCGACGTGCTTCAGATGGGAGAAGAAGAAGGAGGGCATGCCGAACTCGTCCACGGCGATCGCCGGGAAGGTGGTCTCGAGCTCCGCCGCGGTCGCGTACGGTCGAACTGTGTAGCCGTCGGTCGTGGCGGCCGGATACCACACCCGCACCGCCAATCGTCGGGGCTCGTCGTCGGCGGCATACAAAACACCCAAGCGGCTGTGATCGGTCAACTCGAAGTTGCGGACGCCCACGGCAAAGGGACCGTCCGGTTCCGGAAGGCTGAAGACCGGTACCGAGTAGAGCGGTATGAAGGCGAGTCCGGCGAGCAGTACGAAGGAGGCTCCCGACAGCAGGGGGATGCGAGTCTTGGGTCGAGACTCACGGACGTGCCGGCTCATCGTGACGAGCAGGAAGATAGCGGCAACGATCCCGCCTGCGGCGGCCTGCCAACGGCCGTCGACGACCCCGAACAGGGCCGCAGCGGCGGCGAGAGCGGCGGCCCCCCACAGGATGGGGTCACGCAGGCTGAGAGTTCGCCAGAACCACGCCATGCAAAAGGCGAGAAGCGACATGAGGAGGAGAATGTCTGTGAGGAGCATGTGAGTGTCCTTTCTCCGATGGATGGGCTTCAGGGCTCGGTCGGCGGGCGATGTGGCACCGCCGACCGGTGGTCAGGATCCTGGTGATGGATCTATCAGCGGCGGCGCTCCCGTCCCCAGCGGAACGTGGCGACCGCGAACACGAAGCCAACGACGACCCACGCCGCCAGGACCGCCGCGCCGATCCCCAGGTCGTACGACCCTCCAGGCTCGAAAGCCTGTTCGAACTCCGCAGGTAGGAACACCGAGCGCATGCCCGAAGCCAGCCAGCGCAATGGAAACACGCCGGCCACGGTCCGCAGCCAGTCGGGTATCGAGTTGGATTCGATGAACACACCGGAGATGAACATCAGCCCGAGGAATGGCAGGTTGAACACCGCCGAGGCGGACTTGGCCGATCTCGGGATGGACGACATGGCGACGCCGAGGACCGACGAGGCCACCACGCCGAGCCCGAACACCCACCCGAAGGTGAGCCAGCGATCAATATCGGTCGGCAACGTGACGTCGAAGAGGAGGACCCCCACGCCGAGGAGCACAACCGTCATGGCGATAGCTGTGACCACCGTCATCAGGATCTTCCCAATCAGATACGATGTGGTCGGTAGCGGTGTCAGTGCCAGCCGACGCAACGTGCCGTCGTGGCGCTCGATCGCCATCGAGGTGGCCAGGTTGACAATGCCCGCTGACAGCACCGAAGCGGCGATGATGCCGGGCGTGAACCATTGGCCCACGCTCACCTCGGTTCCTTCCAGTTCGCCGGCGAAGACCAGCCCGAACACGAGTAGGAACATGAGCGGTAGTCCGAGTGTGAAGAAGACCATGTCCTTTGCTCGGATGAAGGACTTCATCTCCAGTGCGGCTTGGGTGAACCCGAGACGAATGGGGTTGGAGAGCGCGCTGTGGGAAGCGCGCACACGCTGCGTCGTGGTCATATCGTCGACTCCTCTCTGGTATTGGTGAGCAGATCGAGATAGACCTGCTCGAGCCCGCGCTTCTCGACGTCGAGATCGGCGAGGCTCCCGCCGAAGTTCGTCGCCCAGCCGACGAACCGAGTCACGGTGTCGGCGGGGTTCTGGGTGGTGACCTCCAGCCGATCACCATCCCTGGTGACGATGCCGGGGACGCCATCGGGGAGTGGTGCGGTCGTCAGCGGCCCGGTCAGCCGGAACGATACGTACGACTGCTGCGCCCCGACCAACTGCTCTGGGGCTCCACCGGCGACGATCTTGCCGGCGACGAGCACCGCCACCTGGTCGGCCAGTTTCTCGGCTTCCTCCATGTAGTGGGTGGTGAGGAGGATTGTCATGCCCTTGTTCGACAAGCCCTTGACGAAGTCCCAGATTCGGATCCGAACTTCGGGATCCAGTCCTGTCGTGGGCTCGTCGAGGAACACCAGCTCGGGGTCGCCGACCAGCCCGAGGGCGAGGTCGAGACGCCGCCGTTGCCCACCCGACAACTGATGGACCCTGCGGTCCCGTTGCTCGGTCAGATCGAGAGCCTCCAACAGGACGTCGGCCTCGAGTGGCTGTGGGTAGTAGGCGGCGAAGGCGCTGATCATCTCGCCAACGGTCAGCTCGTCGTTCTGGGTGCTGACCTGGAGCACGGCTCCAATTCGTGAGCGCCATGCCCGACGCGCATCGGCGGGGTCGGCGCCAAGTACCGAGGCGGTTCCTCCGTCACGGCGCCGCAGTCCTTCGAGGATCTCGACCATCGTGGTCTTCCCGGCCCCGTTGGGGCCGAGGATGGCGAACACCTCACCCCGCTTGACGTCGAGATCGACCCCGGCGAGCGCCTGGACCTCTCCATATCGGCGGGTGATCCCGCGGGCTTCGATAGCGGTTGTGGGAGTCATGGCAGCGTTCCTTCCTTTCTGGAGTAGTCGAACCTGCTTCCCTCTGAAATGGTGGCGGTGACCCGGGTACCGGCTGCCCAGTCGTGGAATGCTCGATGGCGGGGATCGATGGCCATGGCGATCACCGATGCCACCACCAGCCCCTGAGCGGTGATGGCGAGCACTATGAATCCCGTGCTTGCGGAGTCGGCAATCAGGCCGAATACGGCCGTGTGCGCGATTTGCCAGGGGAGGAACTTGGCGGCAGAGCGGCCCAGAGCTCGTCCGATGTTGAGACGCTCACCTGCGAGGTCGGTGACGCACAAGCCAACCCGGCGCTTCCCGAAAGTCGCCTGGTGGCCCGACGCCTCTTGCCAGGCAAAAGTGGCCACAACCGGCGCAACCAGGGTGGTGAAGGCGAAGATGTCATTCCTCACCGCTGAGTCGAACTCGAATCCTGTCGCCCGGGCGACGACGCCGACCGCCCCTGCGAAACCCAGCCAGCCGGCAACGACCAGCAGGTCCAGGGCCTGTGCTTGGAGACGGGCGAACGGGCCGGCGTTTCTCTCAACTGGCTTGGGCTTCACTCTGCTCCCTTTCGTGATGACGTCAACGTATGGCGTGTCACTGGGTCGTGTCATCGGTGCTCCCACCGGCCTGTCGTGGGTGCGGGCGCGTCGCTTGAGCCAGCGCCGGCCCCGACCGCCGATCCGTGCCGGCACGGACCCCATGCCCGTGCCGATTCGCGAAGATGGGGAGATGAACAAGACGCGGACCATGGGAGTCGGTCTCACGCTCGCCGTCGTGGCCGGGGTGGCCGCCGTCTCCGCCGTCATTTGGTTCGGTCGAGGTCAGAAGAGCATCCCGGTCACCGATCTCGTCCGTCTCGAAGCGACGATCGACCCATCCCTCTCGCCGATCCACGCCGCTCTGGCGTGGAGTTTCGAGATCATCGGCGGCGAGCGGGTGATTACCGACGCCGACCTCGATGAGCGGCTCGCCGAGGGCTACCGCAGCACGAACACAGCCGAGGAGCTCCAGGCTGAGTTCGACCGGATGCAGGATGAGCTGACCGGGCCCGTGAGCTTCGTCCGTGTCGTCGGCATCGACGGTGAACGGGGCGCCGCCGTGGGTATCGGCTCTAGGGGCGTGCCAGTGTTCGTCGAGGTCGCCGTCGACGAGCACGGTCGGATCTCTCTCTGGCAGATCACCGAATCGCTGTCGGGCCCGCGCATCCCGCCGTGGCAGACCGGATTGATCCTCGCCGCCGGGTGGGCGCTCGTGGGTTCCGGGGTACTTGCCCGTCGCTCAGGTCGGAGGCGTACCGTCATCGGGCTCCTTGCGGGAGCGGTCGTCGTCTTCTCGCAGGTGCTGGTTCTCAGCGACGCACCCGGCCTTTACCTGGTGGGACGAATGGCTCCAGCCCTTGTCCTTCCCGTCGCCATGTGGGTGCTGTTGGACACCTGCCCCGCGTCGGGCAGGCGTTGGCTGCTCACGTTGAGCGCATTGGCGGCGGCAGGCGGCGTATTCGCTGTCCTCTTGGTGGACCCGATCCGGCTGGCGCACCCTGCCGTCCCCGGTGTGACGGACTCACCTGGTCTCTACCGGGTGGTGCTGGCGTGGGTGGCCGCGCTGACTGCGGTGACGATGGGAGCCCTGGCGTTGTTGGTCTGGCGCCGGCGACCGGTGTGGCGGTCCATGGGTGATCCGGCTTCGTGGGTCGTGCTCGCCATTGCCGGCATCTGGGCCATGACGGCGGCGGTCGGTGTCTTCGATCTGAGCGTCGCCGACGCCGTTTCCAGTGGCGACGTCGTTCCCGCCGGCACCCTCCTGGTCGTTGCTCTCGTGCCGGTGGCGTCGGCCCTGACCAGCGTGTTCGGGATGTGGGACCGCCTCGAGCTCGCCGACCTGGTGGTCGACGTTGAGGGCGGTCACGTCGATCTGCCGTCGGCCCTTGCCAAGGCGCTCGGCGACGATTCGGCCATCCTGCTTCGCTGGTCGGATGAGGCGGACAGTCTCGTCGACGAAGCCGGCGGACCGGTGGCGAATGGGACCGAGGACGGAAGGCGCCGCACGCACCTTACGTCGGCGGGTCGGGTGGTGGGAGCACTGGATCACGACGCATCGCTGTTGCGCCGCCCCGAGCGTCTGCGTGCAGTGGCCGCCGTGGCGGGAATGGCGCTGCAAGTCGAACGTCTCAACGACCAGGTCACCGCCCAACTCGACGAGGTACGTTCCTCCCGCGCTCGTATCGTCTCGGCCGGAGACATCGCTCGGAAGAAGGTCGAACGCGATCTCCACGACGGAGCTCAGCAGCGCCTGGTGGCGCTCGGGCTGCTCCTGCAACGCGGTCGACGTCTGGCCGACGGGCGCGTATGTGACGAAGTGAGCGTGCTCTTGGATCGGGCATCGGCGGAAGTACGAGAGGCGCTGACCGAGCTCCGAGAGGTGTCCCGTGGCATGAACCCGGCGCTCCTGACCGAACGCGGGTTGGCCGCCGCAATCGAAGGCCTTTCCGAGCGACTCCCGATCTCGGTCCAGACCAGCGTGGTCGCCGGCCGAGAGTCGTCGGAGACCGAGCTGACGTCTTACTACGTCGTGGCCGAATCGCTCACCAACGTGGTCAAGCACTCCGGCGCCGCCGAAGCGCGAGTGACCGTGGAGCACCATCCGGACGGGCATCTTCGCATTGTCGTCAGCGACGACGGCTGCGGCGGAGCCACCGCCAGAGGCGGTTCCGGACTCGAAGGGCTCTCCGATCGAGTGTCGGCGCGCGGAGGGACCCTTCGCATCGCCAGCCCGATCGATCAAGGCACGACCGTGGAAGCGGTCATCCCATGCGGGTGATGGTCGCTGACGATTCCGCCCTCATCCGTGACGGGCTCACGCACCTCCTGACCGACGAAGGCATCGACGTGATCGACTCCTTCTCCGATACCAACGGGCTGATCGACGCAGTGTGCACGCGATCACCCGACGCTCTCATCGTCGACATACGAATGCCTCCCACCTTCACCACCGAAGGTCTGGAGTGCGCCATCGAGGTCAGGCGCCGGTGCCCCGACATCGGCGTGCTCGTATTGTCTCAGCACATCGAAACGGCCTACGCAATGGATCTGTTGGCCGGCGACCCGTCGGGACTGGGGTATCTTCTGAAGGACCGAGTGACCGACATCGATGACTTCCTCGATTCGTTGCGAAGGGTGGCCGCCGGTGGCAGCGCCATTGATCCCGAGGTGGTCGCTCGCTTGCTCCGTCGTGCGCGGCGGTCTCGGCCGCTCGACCGGCTCACCGACCGCGAAAGAGAGGTGCTCGCATTGATGGCCGAGGGGCACTCGAATGGCGCCATCGCCGACCGATTGAGCGTGAATCCGCGCACGGTCGAAACTCACATCGGCAGCATTTTCACCAAGCTCGATCTATACCCCCAACCCTCGATCGACCGTCGGGTCCGTGCCGTCATGCTCTGGTTGGAGGGTGAGGAAGACAGCCAAGAGTGACGACCCGAAGAGGTGTGTCTTCATAACGACACCGAGACTGTGCCTGCGACCGGCTCGGCCAGGACGGCGGGGTGTCGCGCTGGTAGTGACCGTCGGTGCGCGCACGTTACGACCGCAGATAGTCGACGCATCGTTCCACGACGGGTGCCTGACCATGCGATCATGCGAGCGTCGACGGAGCGCCCGCCGCCCGTCTTCGAGAAACCCTCACTGAGTCGATGGCGCGACCACAGTGTGCCTGGGCGATGTGCGCCATGAGGTGGGCGGCGAACGGCCGGTCGCCGCCGGATGCGCGGGGTGTGCGCGGTCAGACGGTGCGCGGCACATTGCCCGTCAGCGTGAATACCGCCTTCATGCATTTGTGTCCGAAATCGGCCGTGGGTTCGAACATGAGCGGACATCCACCGTCGATCACTCGAATCCCTTGCTCCCGTCCGTAGGCGGCTGCCGTTTCCGACACACTTCCCGCACCGGGCCCTCTGTGCATCCACACGTCGGTGATGCCGAGCTCGGCACAGTCGTGGATGGTCGCTTCGGCGAGGTCGGGTCTCGTCCCGATCACGACCGCTTCGACACCGCCCGGGATCGACTTCAGATCGTTGTACGCGGGGTCGCCTTCGACCTCCTCTGCATTCGGGTTCACAGCGAAGACCTGATAACCGCGTGACCGCAAACGCTGATACACGGCGTTGCTGCCATGACCGCTCGGATTGCGGGACACGCCGGTCACAGCGATCCGCTTGTGAGCGAGAAACGCAGCTGCGGCGTCTCGAATCGATTCCATGGTTGCCTTCTCCGGGTTCGGGTACATCGTCGGCCTGTCACGGTGCTGCATACAGGGGAGAAGGTCACCCCGAGCCCACCATGTCCGACCATCGACGCACGTCCGGTGGCTCGCAGGATGTCGGGAGCAGCCCACGCCCCGTACGTACTTCACACACCCGTGATCACGCTCCTGGCGATTGGCCCATCCGGGATCGGGTTGGACATGTCTGGAGCATCCCTGCCGAGGTTGATCTCCTTCCCGAGCCGTAGACAGACCAACGGGTCCGCGCCGTGATCCTGTGGATGGAGACACGCCGATCTGGCTGGAGATCTGCGCTCGACGAAGCGGGCTGGCGTCGGTCATCGGCCCACGGCCGTGACGTCGAGGGCGTCTCCAAGGTCCCCGGCTCATGACCCTGACAGTCCCCCGCCGCTCGACGGCCCGGCGCTTGGACTGCCCTCTCCGGGGAGGCCTGCTCGATCCCTGGGTGCTCGGCTGGTGTGGTGGCATGATCGTGAGCGCCTTGGGCCGTGACTCCGGTTGCGCCACCCGCCGCGAGGTCTACGAAGCGGGCCGGGGTTCGAGGATCACGACTGGCGTCTCGGCCGGGCGTCGTTCGGCGTAGGCGTCGAGGTCCTTGTCGATCTCGCGCCACCGGTTCCACAGACGATCTCGCTCTTCCCGGAGGGCGGCCCGACCGGTCACGAGGCGCGACTCGCCCTTGAGCTCGACCCGGGCTCCCTGGTTGGCTTGGAGGTTCAACCACCACGCCGGTTCGGCCTCGCCCCAACCGTTCATGGCCATCGTCACGAAGTTGGCGCCGTCCTCGAAGTATCCGACCATGACACTTCGCTCCTGTCCGGTTCGGCGGCCGATGGTCGTGAGACGGAGGGTGCCCCACTTGCCTGGTTTCGGACGCCACAGACCCAGCCGGCCACCGGTGGCCGATACAACCGGCGGTGGGTCGACAAGGCGAACCAGATGAACCACCGGGGAGGGAGTCGGGGTGTCTTGCCGGTCTGGGCGGTCGTCGTTGTCTTTGTCATGGGCTCCGCGCCTGACTTCTCGGGCGCTCTCACCAAACCGGGCACTTGGTGATTCCTTGCCGGCGCCCGGACCCCAAGCGTTCCCGATGTCGAGGGTTGCCACCAGGGTCACCCGGCTGTAGTCAGACGCATCTGTCGACCCCGGCCTATCGCGGCACCGGATGTCGATGACCGGCGAGAAGAACCTCGATCTGATGCTGTCGACGATCACCGTCGATCGGCGACAGGGATCGTTCTGGTTCCTCACGAACATCGACGCACTTGCCGAGAGCTGTGTCGCAACGGTTCACGAGCTAGAGGGGGTGACAACCGTCGTTCCGGTCGAGGTTGCTCGTGACCACGGCTTCGACCCGATTTCGTGGCGTCGTGGCCGACACTTCGGGTGCAACTCGTCGCTGGACGCGGTCGGGCTGACCGCTGCGGTCTCTCGGGTGCTGGCCGATGAGGGCAGCCCGTGCAACGTCATCGCCCGATACCACCACGACCATCTGTTCGTCCCGGCCGATCGTGCTGAGTCCGCCGTTGCTGCCATCGAGGCACTCGCGTCGACGACTCTGGACTGACCGTGTCCGATCAGGCGGGTTCGATGTCGATGAGGACCTTGCCGATTGCGCCGGAGTGCACGGCGTCGTGAGCTTCGGCAGTCTTTTCGAGTCTGAACCGATGGAGCGGAAGACCGGCGACGGGTCAGACACGAAGCGCGCCCGCGGCGAGCGCGGCGTCACGCCCAAGGATCGGTCGACCTGGATGATCGGCTTGTACGGAGCGATCCCGGTGTGGTTCGAGAACGACGCCCCGAACAATCAGGAGGTCGCACTCGTTCATGAACCAGCTCGCCACCGGTGTCCCACTGAGACCGAGTACACCGCAACCGAGCGGGTGTGTGTCAGGGATCTGCCCTTTCGCCTTGAAGGTGGTCACCACGGGAGCATGGATTCGTTCGGCCAGCGATGCGATTGGTTCCATGCCGATCGCTGCGGCCTGCGAGCCACTCGGCCTCCGAGCGCAGCGAGTCAGGGACGTGGTCGGCCATTACAAGACAACTGACAAGATCGAGCAAATGACTCGAGGTGCACGGTACGTCGGCGATCTGACCCACGAACGTCCCAACGTGTACTTCGAACTCGGCTACGCGCGAGGCATTGGAAGAACCGTGATCACCATCGCACGCAAGGACACAGAGGTTCACTTCGATGTGAAGGACTGGACGTACTGCCCTATGAAGACTCTCGTCCACTTGAGAAGGCCCTTCGGCTACATCTCGAGAAGCTAATTGAGCAGGAAGCTGGATACACACCCTGCAGCGCCTCTGACAGCTGCAGACGATGACGGAAGCCCTGACGCACTCGAGGGCCCTCAGAGACCGTCACTCCCCACCCCAATCGGAAGAGCCACAAATCGCTCACTGGCCTGAGCGATACCGCGCTCTCCGTCCCGAGCCGATCCGGCAATATGCATATGATCCCAGATATTGGGTTGACCACTCACAGTTGCGGTCAGCCGGTGTCGGCGTCCTCACCGGGGACGTAGCGGTTCTCGACCAACCAGGCGAAAACCTCATGACGGAGGAACGTGAACTTGCGGCCACCCGGCGGGCGGTGAGCAGGGATCGTCCCCTCTCGTGCCCAGATGCGGATCTGCTGTTCCGAGGTCGTCAAGAGCTCGGCGAGTTGGGTGCTGTTCATAACAGCCGGCACGTCGGGGTACCACTCGGCGTAGGTGATCTCGGGTCTCGCGTCTGCCACCGTGATCACTCCTCACCGTTGGGTCCGGCGGGACGGCCGAGGAGAACAGCGAGAACCTCCTCGCGGAAGAAGCGGAATTGCTGACCCCAACGGACGGCCGGGAGATCGCCTCGGTGGACCTGGTCCCGGACCTCGCCGATGGTGCAATGCATCATCTCGGCCACGTGGGCGGAGGTCAGGAGGGGCGGGTACTGGGCACGGAGGTCTTCGATTGCTCGGGCTCGAATTTCGGACAACGTGTCATCGTTCTCGGTCATCAACGGCATTCTGATCGGCAACAGCGGCAGAGGGTCGGAGATGGCTGATAGTAGGAACGTACCCGGCTCAGGAGGGTGCGAACGCCAACCCCGATCGGGACCTTGTGATCGCTGGGAGGCCGGAGATCGCCTCCCAGCTCAGACCGCGTAGAGACCGCGAGAAGACCGCGAGAGGCCGCAAGACGGCGGGTGAAGTCGCGTTGAGCTGCGAAACGTCTTCGACGGACCGATGGGCGAAGATCCTTTGCGGGACAAGGGATTTTTGGGCAAGACCTCGTGGCCTCGATGGTGGTCAGGGGCGGGGTCGAACCGCCGACCTCCGGTTTTTCAGACCGGCGCTCTGCCAGCTGAGCTACCTGACCTCCTCACAAACCAGAACCCGGCAAGGTCCCGATTTGTTGGCGGGAGCGACGGGATTTGAACCCGCGACCTCCGGCTTGACAGGCCGGCGTGAACTCCAGGCTTCACCACGCCCCCAGAAGGTGCGTCGTCCGAGAGGACTCTCGGAGACGGCTCCGGAAGTATAGGGCTCTCCCGACATGCCACAACCCGGTCGAGCGGAGGGGTCGCAGGGATCGGGGAGCGGCTGCGGTCTCGGTCCCGCTCGCAAGGAAGAACAGGGTCGGGGACGACGTGATGCTGCGAGCTGTCCTATGAACCCAGCGGCAGTTGTGGGGTTCCCGTGTCGGCCTCGATATCGACCATGAGGTCGTTGGCGAGCGCTTCGAGTTGTCGGACCAGCTCCCTGGCGTCGATCTCCGGCGGGAGTTCGATCACCGCCCGGGCGCGGAACAAGGTGGCGCCGTCCATCGCAGCGGACTCGGTCCTCGTCACGAGGTCGATGATGTTCGCATCGAGTGATGCGAGGAGGTGGGAAAGTTCGTGAACGATCCCGGGTCGGTCGTTGCCGACGACCTCGAAGGTCAGGGCCGAGCGAGCGGCGGACGGTTGACTCTCATCTGCCGCCTCGATGGAGATGTCGAAGAGACCGACCGCATCGAGCGGTCCCAAGGCTTCGACAAAACCCGGAGCTCGAGAGTCGGGAACGGTGACGAGCAGGACACCGGCGAATTTGCCGGCGAGCTGCGTCATGTGGCTGCGCTCCCAGTTTCCGCCGTGCTCCTCGATCACGCCCGAGAGCGCCTCCACTAAACCGGCCCTGTCGTTGCCGAGGACTGAGAGAACGTATGACGCCATCGCCTCACTGTACGCCAGGCGCACCTCCACGGCTGCGTCCGATGGTTGGCGCGAATGGTGGGGGGGATGACAAGGGCCCCCGACCTGAGGTCGAGGGCCCTTCGAGTCTTCGGGGTGGGAGAGAGGGAGGGGTTTACCGAAGACTCAGCCGGCCAGTGCCTTGTCGGCAGCACCGACCGTGATCTTGCGAGGCTTGGCCTGCTCGGCCACCGGGATCGTCACCGTGAGCACGCCGTGGTCGTACCCGGCCTCGATGTGATCTGCGTCGAGCGCCTCACCGAGGAAGAACTGGCGGCTGAACGTGCCTTGAGGCCGTTCGTTGATGACCATCGCGGCTTCCTCGGCAGGAACCCAGGTGCGCTCGGCCTTCACCGTGAGCGTGTTCTTCTCGACCGTGATGTCGATCGAATCCGGGTCGACTCCAGGCAGGTCGAAGTGCAGATAGAAACGCTCACCGACCCGATACGCATCGACGGGCATCATGCTGCGGCGGGCGGCAGGGGCCAGGTCGCGGGTCATCCGGTCGATCTCGGCAAAGGGGTCGAATCGAAGCAACATCGTGTGTTTCTCCTTTGTGATAGGGAACTCCCACCAGGGAGCAGATCTCTTGTTCTCTTGAATGCTACGTCAACAAATCTGATATGTCAAGACTCAGGTATGCCAAGTGTCAGCAGTGCAGTTCTACGTCCTGCGGCCGGATTGCGGCATCGCAAAGAAATCCTCCCGAATCGAGAACCGAGCGCGCTCAAACCACGTATACCTGCGGAGAGCCGGTCATCAGACTGGGGAGCAGAGAGGGAGAGATCATGGCGCGACGTTTGTTGGCCGTGCCGGTGGTGTTGGTGTTGGCGGCCGCTCTGGCACTTCCGGTGTTGGCGGATTCGCATCTGCCGCCGGGTGGGACGTTCACCGATGATGACGGGTCGGTGCATGAGGGATACATCGAGGCGTTGGTGGCGGAGGGGATCACCACCGGGTGTGGCGACGGGTTGTTCTGTCCCGATGATCCGGTGTCTCGTGGGCAGATGGCGGCGTTCTTGAATCGGGCGTTGCCGTTGCCGGTGGGATCGGGTGATTCGTTCTCCGACGACGACGATTCGATCTTCGAGGCCGACATCGAACGGTTGGCGGCTTCGGGTGTGACCCGTGGCTGCAATCCGCCTGACAACACGCTGTTCTGTCCCGATGATCCGGTGACGCGTGGCCAGATGGCTGCGTTCTTGGTGCGGGCGTTCGAGTATTCCGATGGTGCGGGTTCGGATCGGTTCTCCGATGATGACGATTCGGTGTTCGAGGCCGACATCGAGATCCTGGCCGAAGCCGGGGTGACACTGGGCTGCAACCCGCCTGACAACACGCTGTTCTGTCCCGACGATCAGGTGACCCGAGCCCAGATGGCCACCTTCCTGGGCCGAGCACTCGGACTCACCCCCGACACCCCACCACCGACAACTTCCACGACGGTCGGCGGCTCGACCAGTTCGACCGACGACGGCGGCACCACGAGTACCACGGACGGCACCACGACGACCACGACCTCCGGCTCGACTTCGACGACCGGTGGTGGCGGCGCCGTAGTGGTGGATGTGCTCAACAATCGGTTCGACGACGACTCGATCACAATCCAGGTCGGCGACACGGTCACCTTCAGCAAGATGACCGCCGGCAACCACAACGTGAACTTCGCCGATGCCTCGCTCCCGGACTCCATCGGTCCGACCACTGCGACGTTCACGCACGACGTGACGTTCAACTCGGCCGGAACGTTCACCTACATCTGCGATATCCATGTCGGTATCGGCATGGATGGCACCGTGACGGTGAATCCATGAATAGGGGCCGGCGACCGGAGACCGGAGACCGGAGACAGGCCGGGATTCGCCGCGTCATGGCCCTCCCGATCCTGCTTGCCCTGTTCGGCGCCCTCGCTCTCCCCGTGCTCGCCTCTCACCAGGAGCCGGGTGGGACGTTCACCGATGATGACGGGTCGGTGCATGAGGGATACATCGAGGCGTTGGTGGCGGAGGGGATCACCACCGGGTGTGGCGACGGGTTGTTCTGTCCCGATGATCCGGTGTCTCGTGGGCAGATGGCGGCGTTCTTGAATCGGGCGTTGCCGTTGCCGGTGGGATCGGGTGATTCGTTCTCCGACGACGACGATTCGATCTTCGAGGCCGACATCGAACGGTTGGCGGCTTCGGGTGTGACCCGTGGCTGCAATCCGCCTGACAACACGCTGTTCTGTCCCGATGATCCGGTGACGCGTGGCCAGATGGCTGCGTTCTTGGTGCGGGCGTTCGAGTATTCCGATGGTGCGGGTTCGGATCGGTTCTCCGATGATGACGATTCGGTGTTCGAGGCCGACATCGAGATCCTGGCCGAAGCCGGGGTGACACTGGGCTGCAACCCGCCTGACAACACGCTGTTCTGTCCCGACGATCAGGTGACCCGAGCCCAGATGGCCACCTTCCTGGGCCGAGCACTCGGACTCACCCCCGACACCCCACCACCGCGGCCCACGACAACCACCACGACCACCACGACGACCATCACCACGACGACCACGACCCAGAGTGGCAACACCTTCAACGTGCGGGTGGGGGTGGGAGCCTCGCTCAACGTCTTCTCACCCGGCACCACCAACGCCGACACTGGTGATACGGTCCGGTTCACGAACGAGGGTGGACTCCACAATCTGATCTGGGACGACGGCGGTCCAGGGATGCCGTCTGCCAGTACCTCACTGTGGAGTGTGTCGAGGGAGTTCGACTCGCCGGGGACCTACACGTTCTTCTGTTCCGTGCATCTGGAACAGGGAATGGACGGCGAGGTGATCGTCGGCAGCTGACTGCGCCACCCCGGTCCCGCCTCCGCGAGGTCCGATTGCGTGGACCGGGCGCAGTAGCCTCATGGCGTGCCGCACACCATGAACCTCGTCGTGCGTTTTGCCGATCTCGACCCATACGGACACGTGAACCATGCCCGATACCTGACCTTTTTCGAGTCGGCCCGAATCGAACTGCTCGATGAGATCGGTTTCGGCATGACCGAGATGCAGCAGCGCGGATTCCAGATCGTATTGGTCGAGCTCACGGCTCGTTTCCACGTTCCTGCCGTTCTCCACGATCAGCTGAATGTCGAAACCGCCGTGGGCGAGGTGAAACGGTCGACCACGTCGTGGCGTCAGCGGGTGCTGCGGGGTCCCGAACTCATCGCTTCGGCCGACGTGCGAGCGGCCTTCACCGACGCGAATGGACGTCCGATCAGGGCACCGGAAGGCTTCACCACGGCTGCGGAGGGGTACCGGTCAGACGATTAGGAGGACTGATCGAGCAGGTCGCGTAGCGCTGCGTCGAAGTCCGCGTCGTCGATCTTCGTCGGGTCCGGGAGCGCCAAAGCCGTAGCGAAAGCACCCAACGCAACAACGATGCCGCCGACCCACACCGCCAGAGTGGGGTTGACCGGTGTGAGAGTGGCCATGAGGCCGGCCCAGGCCACACTGGTGGCGAGCACGGGGCGAGCCCATCCATACCGATTCGATCTGACTCCGGTGAGACGCTCGGCCTCGGCCACGATGTCGTGGTCGGCGCGGATGATGGGCGTCACCGATCGGCGGAACATCCGCATGCCGTACCAGAGCAGTCCTATCATGATCATCCAGGAAATCATGTCCATTCCGTCGGCGACATACCCCGTTCCCTGAAGGGTTGACACGAGGAAAATTCGCGATCTTGCCGTTCACCGAGTCGATACCGTGTGTTCGACCGAGCGCGCAATGACCAACAACGACGCCGACGACTCGGCCGGCGGTTGCACTGGGACCGTCGAGTGTCGGAAACATCCCTGAGACCCTGGGGGTTGGCCAGGGTGATTCCCCATAGTGAAGTTGATAGCGTTACGAGAAGATATGGGCATGACATCGTTGCCTTTGCAGTCGGTGAACCTCATCGCCGCATTCCTGGTGGGTGCGATCCCCGTCGTTCGCATCGTCGAGCGGTTGTGGGGGTTTGAGCTCAAACGCTCCGGTTCGGGCAACATCGGTGCCGGCAACGCCACACGAACCGGAGGGCTGAAGGCCGGTGTCACCCTCGCCGTTCTCGATGGCCTGAAGGGCCTCGTCCCCGTGCTGGTCGCTCGGCAGATGGGGATGCCCGACCTCACACAGGTGCTCGTGGGTCTGGCGGCCGTGCTTGGCAACGACTGGCCGGTCGTGAGGCGCGATCGTGGGGGCCGAGGGCTCGCCACGTCGGTGGGTGTGGTCGTCGGGGTTGCCCCGGCTCTCATGATCTGGCCGGCTGCCTGGGCCGTCATCGGGTGGAAGATCGGAGGCGGACCTGCCGGATTCGTCGGATGGGCGGCCCTCCCTGCATATGCGGCTGTCACCGGTGCCCCGTGGCAGCAGATCGCCTTGGCCGGAGGACTCGGACTGATGATGATCGTGCGGAGAGCTCAGGGCAATGCCGGATTCATCCCGCACCAGATGGTTCGTCGGGTCGTGTTCGACGACGACGACCGCGACACCGTCAATCCTGACCGACCGCCTCTGAGTGGAGTGGGTGGTGGGGTCGTGCTGCTCATGGTGTTCGGCCCGCTCGTCTACATATGGCTCTTCGAGTCGTTCTCAGCGTCCGTGGTCTGGAGCGGCACGCTGGCGGCTCTGTTGCTCGGCGCCTGCGTCACCGAGTTCGCCGCCAAGTGGGCTTTCGGCGAACTGTTCAGGGAGGGAACGGAGCAATCGGGCCGCCCCGTCTCGAGGCGCGGTGCATTCCGTGCCGCGATGGTGGCGACAGGTGTGGCCCGGCTCCTCCCCGCCGGTGGCGCTGTCACTCCGGTTGCGATGGCCTGGGCGGTGGGCCACGAGACGCAGGGCACCTCCGGGGCGGCCGTGCGTGCGACCGTCCTCAACTACGGCGGTCTTTCTGCCGCCACGGGCCTCGGATTGGTGTGGGTCGGTGCGCGTTACCCGGACGACTCACCGGGCGTGGTGCTACCGATCGGCTTGGCCTTGGCGGTGTTCGGTCTCTCGATGATCGGTTTCGGCGCCAAGCTCGGATTGCTCTCACGCTTTGTGCCTCGTCGGTTCCGCGCTCGCCTCGAGCCCGTTCTCGTGGATCACGCGATGACCGTTCGCTCGTGGAGCCTCCTGTCGGCACGGGTCCTGCTCGAAGCAGCCACGCTCGGCTGCACGCTCATCGCGTTCGGCGTCGAGATGAAGCCATCCCAGGTGGTGGCGGCGTTCGGCGTGTCTCAGCTGGTGGGTGGTCTGCCCGGTCTTCCCGGGGGACTCGGTGTCACGGAGGCCGGGCTCGTCGGTGCGCTGGCGCTGTTCGGGGTGCCGGCCGCCGTGGCCGCCACTCCCGTTCTCACCTTCCGGATCGTCTCCTACTGGCTGCCGGCGATCGGAGGTGCCATGGCAGGCGGCGGCCGGTTCCTCGAGGCACGCAACACCCGCAAGGTCCCGACGTCATAGCCGCCCGGCTTCGACGATCCGCTCCAGGAAGTCTTGAGTCTCGGGGCGCTCGGGCGTCCTGAACAGCTTCGAGGGCACGCCCGACTCCCACACGGTTCCCGCATGCAGGAACACCACCCGATCGGCGGTGTCGCGTGCGAAACCCATCTCGTGTGTTGCGATCACCATCGTCATCCCCTGCTGTTTCAGCTCCCGGAGAAGCGACAGCACTTCCCCGACGAGCACGGGATCGAGCGCGGAGGTCACTTCGTCGAGCAGCAGGAGAGTCGGTTCCATCGCCAGTGCGCGAATGATGGCAACGCGCTGCTGCTGCCCACCCGAGAGCCGATCGGGGTACTCCCTCGCCTTGTCTGCGAGCCCGAACCGGCCGAGTAAGCCCATTGCAGTCGCCTCGGCCACCGTCCGGTCGAGGCCCTTCACCTTGATGGGGCCGAGCGTGATGTTGTCGAGCACGCGCTTGTGAGGGAACAGGTTGAACGACTGAAAGACGATGCCCATTCGGGCGCGGATGGCATCCGCATTCACGCCGGGCGCGGTGATGACGTCGCCGTCGAGGCTGATGGAGCCCGCGTCGATGGGGATCTGGAGATCGATGGCCTTCAACAGGGTGGACTTGCCCGACCCGGAAGCCCCGATCAGACAGACCACCTCATGTGCGTCGACATGGAGATTGATGTCCTGGAGGACGACCCGGGCATCGAAAGCCTTGTCCACGCCATGGACCGACAGCTTGTGTGTGCTCACGCCGACACCGCCTGCTTGCGACGACGGTCTCGCTCCGAGTACCAATCCGTGAAACGCGCCAGTGGGATCGACACCAACAGGAACAGCACCGTTGCGGCCAGGTAACTGGTGTAGTTGAAAGTACGGGACGTGATGATCTGGGCTTCGCGGACCGCCTCACGGGCGCCGACGATGAAGACGAGCGAGACGTCCTTCTGGAGGCTCACAAAGCCGTTCAACAGTGCCGGCACCACGTTCCGCACCGCCTGGGGAACGATCACGTGGCGCAGCGACTGGACCTGGGTGAGTCCGATGGAACGGGCGGCCATCCGTTGGCTCTCGTGAACCGACTCGATACCGGATCGGTACACCTCGGCGGTGTAGGCGGAGTACGAGAGGATGATGGCGGTCATCGCCCAGAAGAGGGAGTCATTCGGAAGGCCGCGGATCTGAAGAGCCGGGATCCCGAAGCCCATGACGATGATGAGCAGGATCATCGGGATGCCGCGGATCACGTCGATGAAGACGACGACGGTGGCTCGCAGAGGGAAGAAGGCCGGCCCACGCAAGGCACGGATCATGGCCAGCACCAGCGAGAGCACCAGGATCACGACTTCGCCGAGCAGAAATAGGCGGATGTTCAGCCAGAACCCGCGCAGCACCGTCGGCCACGACGCGATGAAGTCCTCTGGGCTGAAGAACTGCTGGCGGATGGCAGGCCAGGTCTCGGACGATCCGACCCGCCACACGACCACCGCCACGAAGATCACGGTGGAGACGAAGGCGATCATGGCGCCGCGTCCACCGGACTGCTTCAGATCGGCGAGAAGCCGGGACCTGCCGCGTAGCGGGTCCCGGCTTCCGCTCGGTTCGGGAGCCGTGATCTGTGTCATCTCGCGCTCCCTTCCGACGTCAGGACGAGATCGTGGCCAGATCGCTCCCAGTCACGATCCACTGCTCTGCAAGGGCGTCCAGCGTCCCGTCCGAGCGAAGTGCCTCTAGTGCCTCGTCCAGGCACGCCTTGAGCGGGCTGCCATCGGTCAAGAGCAGTCCGAAGTTGTCGGCCTGCTCGGGCGACACGTCGAATACCCCGACGATGGATGCCTCAGGGATCTCCACCGCAGTGATGTAGAACGCGGTTGGCAGGTCGAACACGAGACCGTCGATCTGCTTGGCGTCGAGCGCCAGCTTGGCGTCGGCGTTGGTGTCGTAGGCGGCAGCAGGTTCCTCCGGCTGGATCACCTGCTCGATGTAGTCGAAGCTGGTGGTTCCCACCTGCGCGCCGAGCTTGGTACCGACGAGGTCTGCGACCGTGGCCGCTCCCACCACCGGTGAATCCTCGTAGGCGACGAGCGCCTGGTTGGTGGTGTAGTACGGCACGCTGAAGTCGACAACCTCATCGCGGTCGTCTGTGATCGAGTACTGCTGGATGTTGAAATCGAAGTCCTTCGGACCGGGAGCGATGGCCTCGTCGAAGCCGGTCCGGATCCATTCGACCGAAGCGGCGTCATAGCCCAGGTAGTCGGCGACGGCGTAGGTCACTGCCGACTCGAAGCCCTGCCCATTCGTCGGATCGTCGTCGATCACCCATGGTGGGAACGCCGGCTCACCGGTCGCCACGGTCAGCACCCCGGCTTGGACCGTCTCGAGCGAGTCCGGGGAGCAGGGATCGGCTGCGACCGTGGTCTCCGGTTCTGCCTCGGTGGTGGTCGTCTCTTGCGCGACGGTGGAGTCGGGTGTCGCGTCGGTGGTGGGAGTGGCCTCGGCGGCAGTGGTGTCGGCACTGTCACCCCCGCCACAGGCGACGAGAGCGAGCCCCAACACCACCGTCAGCGCTGCCAGTCTGCGGTAGCGGATCACGTTGGTTCCTTCCTTGTGGTGGTCGCGATGGTACCGATTCCTCAAGCCCGCCCGATTCGTGCCGACAAATTGGGAGAGACCTATAGGAGAAACGGTGCGTCCGCACAACCTCGTCGAAGACCACGTGTTCGAAATCTCAGATCGGCTGACGGCGGCCGACGCTGAGTTCTGTGGATGCGAGAAATGCCTCACCGACGTCATGGCCTTCGCTCTGTCGCAGCTGGCACCTGCCTACGTCTCCACCGAGGAGGGGCGGGCGATGACCGCGGCCCGACTCGAGCAGGACGGCTACCACACCACGATCACCGCCCGTGTCGCCGAAGCGGTCGAAGCCGTCAAGGCCCATCCGAGGCACTAGCGGCGAGGATTGGCCTCGCCAGCGAGGGGCGAGGAGCCGAAAACGGTCCCCAGCGTCCGGTCTCCAGTCCCCGGCCTGGAGACGCCCGGCGCATCCCCGTTGTGATCATCGAGGGGTCCGTCGATCCTGCAATCCCAGCCATGAGCAAGCACTGACTGGTGCCTGGCTGCCGGCGAAGCCCGTCCTCACAAACTGAATCCGACGACCGCACCACCGTCGGGATGGTTGGAGACGCTGACGGTGCCGCCGTGGCCTTCGACGATCGTCTCCACGATCGCCAGTCCCAGGCCTGAACCGGGAGTGGCTCTCGCGTCGACCGAGCGATAGAAGCGATCGAAGACGTGAGGGAGATCGTCCTCGCCGATGCCAGGCCCGTGATCACGGACCCGGATCGAACGACCGTTCACGATGATCTCGATCGGAGCATCGCGCGGGCTCCATTTCCGGGCGTTGTCGATCAGATTCGACACGGCGCGCTCGAGTTGGAGCGGTCTCGCCTCCACGATCTCGCCCGATCCTGACACTTCGAGCGGCTGGCTCACACGCCGACGGAAGATGTCGGCTACGCCGGATACCAGGTCGAAGAGATCGACAGACCGCGTCGTTTCCTGGCCCCGGCCGGCGTCGGACGCAAGGTCGACCAGCTCTGCCGACAGAACGGACAGTTCGCCGACCTCGGAGATGGCTGCACCAAGTATCTCCTTGCGTTGTTCAGGGCTGAGATCGTCTGCGCGCCGGTCCAGCGTCTCCAGGTTGGTTCGGAGTGCGGTCAAGGGCGTCCGGAACTCGTGCCCTGCATCGGAGGCGAGCTGTGCCTGTTGCTCGCGCGACCGACGGAGGGCAGTGAGCATCGATGAGAACGCGGTGGCGAGACGGCCGATCTCGGCCGGCGCCTGCGTGTCGAGCTCCACATCGAGGCGCTCGGTTGCGGCCACGTGCTCCGCCGCCTCGGTGAGGCGCTCGATCGGACCGACCGCCCTCCGGGCAGCCAGCCATCCCACCAATCCTGCGATTGCGCTCGCCGCGACCCACATGACAACGAGTCGTCTCCGAAGAGCGGACAAGGCCCTTTCGGTCCCGGAGATGTCGACTCCGATCTGCACGGCTCCCTGCAGTCGCGGACTGTCGAAGGAGGCCGTGATCATCCGATAGGGGACATCGCCCACGTCGACTGTTCGTATGAACGGCTCGCCCCCGCCTTCGGCGAGCGCCCTGTCGCGCTCGTCCACCGGCAGCACGGGCGCCTCTTCGAGGCCCAGAACGGTTCCGTCGGATCTCACCAGTTGGATGACCGCGTCGAGCTCGATCGGGCGCCTCCGACCTGCCAGACCACCGAAGTTCTGCCCGAGGAAGGCGCGAAGGTCCACGGGCAGCACGGCGACGCGTTCGGTCAGGTCGGTGTCGACCTGCCGACGTAGTTGGCCTTCGATGAAGACCAGCGAGGCAGCAAGTCCCACGCCGACTGCGATGGCCGCGAGAGCGGCGAGCGTCGAAGCCCAGCGAGAACGCAGGCTCATCAAGGCTCGGCTCTGGCGACGTAGCCGACGCCCCGCACGGTGTGAACGAGCCGCGGCTCGTCGTTGGCCTCGAGCTTGCGGCGGAGATATCCGATGTACACGTCCAGGGAGTTCGAGCTGGTTTCGAAGTCGTAGCCCCAGATGCGTTCGAAGATGACCTCGCGGGTGAGGACGATGCCGGCGTTGAACACGAGGAGTTCGAGCAGATCGAACTCGGTCTTGGTGAGCTCGACGCGTCGACCATCTCGGTGGACCGTGCGCGCCGCCGGGTCGAGGCTGAGATCACCCACCGTGAGCACCTCGCTGGTCTCGGTGACGCCGCTACGACGCAGCAGGGCGCGCAGTCGGGCGAGAAGCTCGTCGAGGGCGAAGGGTTTCACGAGGTAGTCGTCGGCGCCTGCGTCGAGTCCTGCAACGCGGTCGGATATCTCGTGGCGTGCGGTGAGCATGAGGATGGGGACGGTGTTGCCGTCGGCTCGGATCTTGCGGGCCACGTCGAGCCCGTCGAGGCCGGGCATCATCACATCGAGGATGAGGCCGTCGGGCGATTCTGAACGAACCGCTTCCACCGCCTTGAACCCATCTTCTGCAACCGCGACGTCGTATCCCTCATACTGGAGCGCTCGTGCCAACGACTCCCGCACTCCGCGATCGTCCTCGACCACCAGCAGTTTCCCGTGTGCCATGGCGACGAGGATATTGCATTGGTCTGAGAGCCCTGTGAGAACCTGCCATCGGTTCTCATCGTTGTCTCAGAAACATGTTGTCGTTCCTGTAGATCGCGCAACCACGCCCGCGTCGTCTCCGATCTAGCTCAGCCCGTGGTCGACAGCCTACAAGACGGCGATTTCGAGTCGCTCGGCATCAACGGTTGGGCCGTGTACGACGAGGCTCTCGGCATCTCAGGGTGTGTCGGTGGCGGGCGTGACGGCCGGGTCAGCGGTCGCAGGCGCGGACATTCTGCCCGGGGAGATCATCACGTCGATGAACGGCCTGCCGATCGAGCCGGCTTTCTCGTTCGCCGACGAGATCGTAGAGGAGGTGACCGTCGACGACAGCGGCGGTCCGGCCACCTACTCGGCGTATCAGAGCATCACCGACGACACCGGCGCCATCGTGGTCGAGGTCCCGGTCGAATGGTCCGACATCGACCCGTCACCGATCGTCGAGGAAGACGGTTCCACGATCCCGTACATCGCTGCCGCAACCAGCATCGACGGGTTCATCAACAACTTCACGACATCGGGAATGGTGTTCGTGAAGCTCGAACCGACCAACGACATCGCAGGAACCCTGAATGAATACGGAGGCGGCTTCGCCGACGCGTGCACCGACCTGAGAGTCGTCGACTACTCGGACCTGGTCTTCGTTGGGCGGTATCAGGTGGGGGACTCGTGTGGAGGCACGGAGAGCGCAATCGTGGTGCTGGCGGCAGTCCCGGAGGACGGGTCGTACACCGCGCTCATGCTCGTCCAGCTGGTGGTGGATGCCGACCTCGATGCGTTGCACGGGCTGTTCGCCACCTTCAACGTGGTGGGCTGAAGACTCCACGGCTCACGCCAGAAAGTCGCTGATCCACGGGTCGGAGGGTGTTCTGCGGATCTCCTCGTAGGTGCCCACCTGAACGATGACGCCTGCTCGCATGACGGCAATTCGGTCGGAAACCGCGGCGGCCTCGTCGTGATCGTGGGTGACGTACAGGGCCGTTGCGCCGCGGTCGCGCAGTAGCTGATCGATTTCGCCCACCAACCGTTCCCGCAACCGCCGGTCGAGCGCCCCGAGGGGTTCGTCGAGCATGACGAGCCCAGGATCCGGTGCCAGGGTCCGTGCGAGCGCGACACGCTGCTGTTCGCCGCCCGAGAGGCCTTCGATCCGGCGGTCGCCGAAATCCCCGAGCCCGACCCACTCGAGTGCCTGTCGAACCCGCCTGCGCTGTTCGATGGGATCGATGCCGCGCATCCGGAGGCCGAAAGCCACGTTCTGTGCCACCGTGCGATGCGGGAAGAGGGCGTATCCCTGGAACATGAATCCGAAGCTGCGTTCGTGCGCAGGATGGTCGGTGACGTCGGTTCCTCGCCACAACACTCGGCCGGCGTCCGCATGCTCCAGACCGGCGATCACTCTCAACAAGGTCGACTTCCCACAGCCAGACGGGCCGAGGACCGCAACGGTCTCTCCGTCCTGGACGTCGAGATCTACGGAGTCCAGCGCGAGGGTCGCCCCGAAGCGTTTGACGACGCCGCGCACCGAGAGAGCAGGAGGGGAGCTCACGTCAAAAGGTCCCCACGTCTGAGGAGCGGAGTCGGTCGACTGCCAGCACCAGCCCTCCCGTCACCACCATGAGCACGACCGAAGCCGCCATCGCAGCTGCGTAGGTGACGGCGCCCGGTCGCCCGAGCAGTCGAAAGATCATCGTGGGCAGCGTGAGCGTGTCGGGCCGAACGATGAAGCTCGTCGCCCCGAACTCACCCAAGGAGATGGCCATCGCGAACCCACCGCCGACTGCGAGAGCCCGAGCGACGATTGGGAAGTCGATCTCCCACCAGACCCGGCGTGGAGCGGCACCGAGCACCGCCGCCGCTTCCCGCAGCTCCGGTCGAATAGAGCGAAGCGTGGGAACCACCGACCGCACGACGAACGGCACAGCCACCAGGGCGTGGGCAAGCGGAATCAGCCAGGGTGAGGAACGCAGCGGTCCGAGAGCAACCAGGAACCCTAGCCCGATCGTCACTGCCGACGTTCCCAGCGGAAGCATGAGCACGACGTCGAACCAACGGCTGAAACTCCCGGCTGACGATGAGACCACGAGGGCGGCGATCCCGCCCACCACCAGCGCCAGTGTCGCCGCAATGAGTGCAACCCGCAGGGAGGTTGCCCCGGCTTCGAGGGGATCGATGGCCAGTGGTCCCGAGTCGAAGAGGAACCGCCACCCGGAACCGGATCGATGGAAGGAACGCGACACCAGGATCGCCAGGGGCGTCAGCTGGGCTCCGAGCGTGATGGCGATGATGGCGACCACCAGTCGCCGTCGTCGGCCGGGGAGCAGCGGTTGGAGAGCTTCCGACTCGGCGACCATGTGGAATCGAACGGCTCGGGAATCCTGATACCGGGAGTAGACGGCCATGATCGCCGCCACGCCCACGAGCTGGACCACCGCCAATGCGCCGGCGGCCGGCAGATCGAGAAACGTGACCGCCTGTTGGTAGATCTCGACCTCGAGCGTTCGGTAGCGGATGCCGCCGAGGATCAGCACCACACCGAACGAGGTGAAGCAGAAGAGGAACACGATCGACGCGGCCGACGCGATCGCAGGTGCCAGGAGCGGCAGTGTGACGCTGCGGAAGGCGTTCCATGGTGAGGCTCCCAGCGTCTTGGCGGCCTCCGAGAGGCGTGGATCGAGCCGAGACCACACGCCACCGACGGTCCGGACGACGACGGCCAGGTTGTAGAAGACGTGGGCGCCGAGGATGCCCCACACCGATCCAGTGAGACCGGCCGCCGTGAAGGCCATACCCACAACCACGGTCGGGAGCACGAACGGCACCGTGACTGCCGCCCGGATGAGGTCCCGTCCGGGGAAGTGGTGGCGTGCCACCACCCAGGTGAGTGGGAACGCAGCCAGCACGCACAGGACCGTCGACGCCACCGCCTGCCACAGCGTGAACCACAGCGACGAGCGGATGCGCGGATCTCCGAGGATCTCGCCGAACCCACCGCCGCCTTCGAGCGCAATGCCCAGGATGCGGGCCACCGGATACACGAAGAGCGCTCCGATGAACAGCAGAGGCACCGCGGACAGCCCCAATCGCCATCGCCAGACTCGAAATTGCGTCAGTTTCATGCGCTCAGCGCACATTTCTCACGCAGTTTCGAGTGGTGTGGCTCATGGGGTCACGATCTCGGTCCACTCTTTGATCCAGCGCTCGCGGTTGGCGTCGATGCTGGCAGGATCCAGGCTGGCGGGGGTTTCCGGCACCGTCGTGTATTCCACGAACTCGGGAGGCAGATCGACCGTCTGATTGGCCGGGAAGACGAACCAGGTGAGCGCGATCTGGGACTGGAACCCCGGCGACAGCATGAAGTCGATCAACGCCGCGGCCGCCTCCTCGTTCCCGGTCCCCGCCAGGACTCCGGCGAACTCCACCTGGCGGTAGCAGCCTGCCGCCACCACGCCGGTAGGGGCATCTTCGAGAGGCTCGTCGGCGAAGATCACCTCTGCCGGCGGCGACGAGGCGTAGGACACCACGATGGGCCGGTCACCGCCGTATCGGGTGAACGACCCGTAGTAGGCGGCGTCCCAGTCCGAGACCACGGCGACATCGTTGTCGACCAGGGAACGCCAATAATCCTGCCAGCGGTCCTCGCCGTATTGGGCGATCGTGGCGAGCAGGAACGCCAGGCCGGGAGACGACGTCGCTGGGCTCTCGACCACCGTCAGCCCGGAATATGCCGGGTCGATCAGGTCGCCGAGGGTGGACGGGGGAGCGAGATCGCCCAGCGCCTCCTTGTCATAGTTGAGGCACACGTCGCCGAAGTCGATCGGCGTGACCCGGTGCACCGGGTCGAGCTCGAGCTCGTCGGCGACGTCGGCGAGCGCCGCCGACTCGTGGGGCGCAAACAGACCCTCCGACAACGCACGGGTCAGGAACGTGTCGTCGACGCCGAACATCACGTCGGCGATGGGGTCGTCCTTCGTGAGGATCGCCTGGTTCACCATCGCTCCGGCATCACCGGCGGGGAAGATGTCGACCTCGAGGCCCGTCTGCTCCGTGAACGCCGCGAACGTATCGTCGGTGACGCCGCTTGCGAACGAGTCGTGCGAGATGATCCGCAGGGTGCTGGCGCCGGTCGGCTGGACCGTGGTGGCGGAAGGTTCTGTTTCCGAGCCCTCCGAGGCGGTGGTCGCGTCTTCGCCGCAGGCGGCCAGGATCATCCCGACGGCGAGCAGCAGGGCGACGATCCTGGTGTGCATGATCCGCTCCTTCTGTTCTCGTCGGGAGCGGCGGGGGGATCGGCTGAAGTCTTCCCTGCGCCGGCATTACCCGGATCAGGTTCGACGGTCGGAGCCTTGCAGACTCCCTCTCAGCCCGGTCACACCGAGCTCCCGTATCAAGACGGGATCATAGGCGAGGCGTTGCGACAACCACGAACGAGTGCCTGCCCTCGTCCACCGGGCCGACGGTCATAGCTCGCGGCCGACCCGCCAGGGCCGTGTGCTGTCTCAGCGCAGGGGGCCGAGCACGAGGACCGAGTTGTGGCCGCCGAACCCGAACGAGTTCGAGACCACGAGGCCCGGTTCCCACGAACGCGGCTCGGTGACGACGTTGGTGAGCGGGATGGCCGGGTCGATCTGATCCATACCCACGTTGACCGGAAGCTCCGAACGGTCGATCGCCATGGCGGACGCCACCGCCTCGATCGCTCCCGAAGCGCCGAGCGCATGACCGGTCGTCCCCTTCACCGAAGAGATCGCCGGCTGGGAGTCGGGCCAAATGCGGGCCACAACCGCCCCTTCGGTCTGGTCGTTGAGGTCGGTTCCGGTGCCGTGGGCGTTGACGTATCCGACCTCCGAAGAGTCCGCTCCGGCGTCGTCGAGCGCCAGGCGAACCGCTCGTTCCGCCCCGCTGCCCTCCGGGTGGGGTGCGGTGATGTGATGGGCGTCGGCGGTCGAGGCGGCACCTCGGATCTCGGCGATCACGGTGGCTCCACGGTCGAGCGCCTGTTGCAGTTCTTCCAGAATCAGGATTCCGGCGCCCTCACCGAGAACGAATCCGTCCCGGTGCTCGTCGAACGGCCGGGCGATGCGTGATGGGGAGAGGGCCTTGGCTGAGGCAAAGCCCTCCACGGTGGGCGGCCGGATTGCGCCCTCGGCACCACCGGCGACGGCGGCGTCGGCATGGCCCCACTGAATCTGCCGGAATGCATCTGAGATGGCCTGGGCGCCGGCGGCACACGCCACAACGGGGGTGGTGGCCGGCCCACCGAACCCATGTCTGATGGAAATCGTGGCGGCGGCGGCGTTGCACATCATCATGGGAATGAGCAGGGGAGAGAGCCTTGGGTCGTCCTCGTAGGCCTTGTTGACGAGCTCCTCCAACGACGCCAACCCGCCGATACCGGTTGCGACCGACACTGCGACCCGATTGGGGTCGACGTGATCAAGGCCACCGGCCATCTTCATCGCCTCTTCGGTGGCCGCCACTGCGAATTGGGTGAACAGGTCCATGCGTCGGGCTTCGCGCTTCGGAATCCAGGCCTCTGGATCCCAGGCCGTCACGACGTGGGGTCCCACCCGCACGTCGCTCTCGCGGAGTCCCTTCCAGAAGTCGTCTGCGCCAACGCCGGATGCCGAGACAACGCCCAGCCCGGTGATGACGACTCGTCGTCTCGCCTCCATGGATTCATTCTGCCAGAGGTGGCGAGTGAGACGACACCGGCTACCGCTTCCAGCGCTCGAGCCCCATACTCCTGAGCATGGTGATCGGCTTCTGATGTCCAGCTCGTGGCTGCTCGCGGTGCATCTGGCGGCGACGTCGGCGATGACCGGGTTTGCGTGGACGATCCAGTTGCTCCAGTACCCGGGAATGGCCGACGTACCGCCGCCGGCGTTCGTCGATTTCGAGCGTCACCATCAGCGACGGGTGGTGACGGTCCTGGCATTGTTCGCCCCGGTAGAACTCGTGACGTCGGCGTGGATCGTCATTGCGGACCCCAGCAGTGCTTGGGCGTGGTCGGCGGGACTGATCCTGGCTGCGATCTGGATCTCGACGGGTCTGTTCTTCGCTCCGCTCCACGGCCGGCTGGCGTCCGGCTTCGACCGGGTCGCTCATCGCAGTCTCCTGAGATGGAACTGGGCCCGGACCGTTGGTTGGACGGTCCGGGCCCTCGTGGCGATTGTGCTGGTCATCGGTTGAGTCGGTGTGCGTGTGCGACACGCCGCTAACCGACCGAGATGCAGAACTCGTTTCCTTCGGGATCAGCCATCACCTTCCACCTGAACCCCGAGACTTCGTGGTCCTCCAGAAACGCCCCGCCCAGCGCCTCGATCCGCTGCACCGCAGCATCGAGATCGGGAACGGCGGTGTCGAGGTGGACTCGGTTGCGCCCGGGCGTCGGGTTCTCCACCCCCTGGATGGAAACGGAGATCCCTCCCTCTCGTTGAGGTGCCAATCGCGTGTAATACGGGGGTGCGGACTGTGCCACCTCAACGCCCAGCAGCAGGCGCCAGAACTCCATGAGCACATCATGATCCACGGCATTGATCACCACCGATCCCACCATTGGATGGATGGCAGTCGTCAACGCGAAACCAGCCGGTCGGTGTCGATCGCAAACAGGTCGTCGACCGGCGACACCACCGATGCGGCCATCCCCAACGCCTGGGGCAGCAGCTGGGTGCAGTAGAAGCGGGTGGTGACCAGCTTCGCCTCGAGGTACGCCGTGTCGCCTTGGCCGGTGTCGAGCAGTTGCCGCGCCGCCAATGCGGACTTGGCCATCAACCAGCCGCCGACGGTCTGGCCAAGCATCCGCAGGTACGGGGTGGCACCGGCGAGGGCGTCGTTGTACGCACCCTCGGCGAGGCGGCCAAGCAGATGCCGGGTGGTGGCTTCGACGGCGTCGACCGCCTCCTCGAGTGGGGGTCGGAGGACCTCCAGTCCTGCGGTCCCGTCGAGATCGGGGAAGAGAGTTCGCATCTCTTCGAGCAACTCGGCGACCACGGCCCCATCCCTCAGTGGGAGCTTGCGCATGACGAGGTCGATCGCCTGGATCCCGTTCGTCCCCTCGTAGATGGGAGCGATCCGGATGTCCCGGAAGAACTGGGCGGCCCCCGTCTCCTCGACGTACCCCATGCCTCCGTGCACCTGGAGCCCGAGCGAGGCGATCTCGACTCCGAGATCGGTGGACCAGGCCTTGCACATCGGTGTCATCAACGCCACTCGCTCGCCGGACCGAGTTCGTACCTCGTCGGTCTCCCCGTCGCGTTCGACGTCGGCGGCTGCCGCCGTGGTGTAGAGCAGGCAGCGCATGGCCTCGTTGTACGACCTCATGGTCAGCAAGGAGCGTCGGATGTCTGGGTGTTCGACGATGAGTGACATCTCACCCTTGTCTGCGCCGATCGCTCGACCCTGTCTCCGCTCCAGGGCATACGACACGGCTTGCTGATATGCACGTTCGCCGATCGCAAGGCCCTCGACCCCGACCCCGATCCGAGCGACGTTCATCATCGTGAACATGTACCGCATTCCCTGTTGTTCCTCGCCGACGATGGTGCCGATGGCCTTGTCGAAAGCCACGACGCAGGTGGGCGATGCGTGGATCCCGAGCTTGTGCTCGAGCGAGACGATCTCGTACGAGTTGCGTTCGCCGCTTTCCAGGAACTTCGGAACGATGAAGAGGGAGATGCCTTTGGTTCCGGGAGCCGCGTCAGGGGTCTTGGCGAGCACCAGGTGGATGATGTTGTCTGTGAGGTCCTGATCGCCCCACGTGATGAATATCTTCTGGCCCGTGATCTCGTAGGTGCCGTCGTCACGCTTCACGGCCTTGGTCGTGAGGGCACCCACGTCCGATCCGGCGTGCGGCTCGGTGAGGCACATCGTGCCCGCCCACTCTCCCGTGACGAGTTTCTCGAGGTAGGTGGCGCGTTGCTCGTCGGAGCCGTGTTCGAGCAACGCATCGATGGCCGCCTGCGTCAGCAGCGGGCACAGCGAAAACGCCATGTTTGCGCTCTTGAACATCTCCTGGAGCACGATGCCGACCGCATAGGGGAAACCTCCGCCACCCCACTCCTCAGGCATGTGAACGCCGGCCCACCCGGACGCCACATACTTCTTGTAGGCATCGGCGAACCCTTCGGGGGTGACCACGGCGCCGTCCACGAGTTGAGAACCGACCTGGTCGCCGATCCGGTTGGTCGGAGCGATCACCTCGGAGAAGAAGCGGCCGGCCTCCGACAGCACTCCCTGAACGGTGTCGGGGTCGGCATGCTGATAGCCGTTGAGCTTCGAGATCGAAGCAAGATCGGCAACATTGTTGAGCACGAAATCGATGTCTGCAAGCGGTGCGTGATACTCGGACACGGGGACTCCCTGGGAAGGCTGTTCACCAAGGTTACCGACCGATCGGTCGGTTTACACATGCCAGAGGTCCAGGAGGATGTTCAGCTGTCGGCATTTCGTGCCGAATGAATCTCTCGCATGTCCCCTGGTAGCCCGCGAGCTTCGTGGTGGCCGGTCGTGGCCTTCGCCGCCGGCCATTTCGCGATGGCCCTCTTCGGTTTCGTCCTGTTCGGCGATTGGCCTCCTGGCATCGTCATCTGGCCCGCCACCGGCGTGGCCGTTGGCGGCCTGCTCAGCGTGAAGTCCGTCCCGAGGAGTGTCCTGCTCACAGTCGTCGGTGTCTCGACCCTGATCGCCGACGCCTGGAACGGCCTGGGCACGGGCGCCTCTCTCGGCTACGCAGTGACAGAGATGATCGGCACGGCAGTTGCAGCCGGCGTGATCGACAGAACCGGAACCCGGGACCCCGTCGCTGCGGTGTTGCGATCACCCTGGCGGACCGGACTCGGAGGAATACTGGGCGCTGCTGCCGCGTCATTCTCTGGATTGGCGCTGGTGGGTCCGGCGCCGGGACTGACCGCCGCCGAGGACGTCACCTCTCGCGGCATGGCCGGGTTCGTCGGCATTCTCATCTTTGCGCCCGCCGTTGTTGCCGTGGTCCAGCACGGGGCGCGGCCGGCCTGGAGCGTCGTACTGCGCAACGTGGCGATCGGCGGCGCCGGAGGCACCGTTGTGGTGCTTGCGTTCGTGACCGCAGGGCGGATCGAAGGTCCGGTCATGTATCTGGCGTTCCCAGCGATGATGCTGGCGGCGGTATTCGTGGGAGGCCGCAACCTCACGGTCATCCTCGCGGCCATGATCCTGGCGTTGTCGACCCTGTATCGAGGTGGTTTGGGCCCGTTCGGGACCGAAGGCCCTGCACAGGTCTTGCAGATCCAGATCTTCTATTCGATCTTGATGATTTCGACGGCGTCCATCGCACTCGTGCATCGACGTTCGATGATCCTGGGCGAGCAAATGTCCCAGATTCTCGAAGCCGCTCGCAACCCGGTGATGGTGGTCGGTTCCGACGAGAGCATCGGTTTTGCCAACCAGGCGGCACAGGAGATCTACGGCGACGATGTGTTGGGCAAGTCGTTGAGTGAGCTGTGGGGTCCGAACAAGCTTGCCCGGGTTCTGGAGGCTGAGGGATCCGCCGAGATCGAGACGCCGCACGTGCCTCTGGAGGTCACGGCCGACCGCTTCTCCAGCGAGGACGGTGAGTCGTACGTGCTCCTCGTCCGTGACCTCACCGAGCGTCGCAGAGCCGAGCGTGAGCGTCGGAACCTGCTGCAGGTGGTGGAGTCGTCGCCCGACTTCGTGGGCTTCTCGACGCCGAGCGGCGAAATCCTCTACTTGAGTCCCGGGGCTCGATCCATGGTGGGATACGGCGATGGCCCGGTGAGTGAACCGATCGGCTCGTTCGCGCCCGATTGGGCTCGTGACCTGATCCGAGATGTCGCAGTGCCGGCTGCCCTCGATCACGGGATTTGGCGAGGCGAGGCCGCGTACCTCGCACCAGACGGTCACGAGATCCCGGTCGCCCAGGTGGTCATGGCCCACCGCAATGATGCAGGCGAGGTGGAGATGCTCTCGACGATTGCCCACGACCTCTCGGATCGGGTGCGGATGGAACAGGATCGTCAGGATCTCATCGACAACGCCGTTCATGATCTACGGAACACGCTCGTGGCCGTGGGCGGCGCAGCCGAGATGCTGACCGGAGACCTCGGTGCAGAACGGTCGATCGATCGCAGACTCCTTGAAATCATGACCAGGGGTGTGACCCAGTTGAACGACCTGATCGGCGACTTGGTTGCGTCGAAACAAGCCGGAACCATCGAACCCGATCACCTGGAGCCGATCGACCTGCTGGCGCTGGCCAAGCAGGTGGTCTCGCTTCACGTCGTCGAGGCTGCGAAAGCCCGGGTGTCGCTCGTGGTCGATGGGCAGCCTGCGATGGTCTGGGGCGACCGCGCCCAACTCCACAGGCTTGCCGAGAACCTCGTGACCAACGCCATCAAGTACTCACCCGGTGGCGGGGCGGTATCCGTCTCGGTGATGCCCCGTGAGGGATGGGCACAGTTGACCGTGCACGACCAGGGCATCGGCATCGACGAGTCCGACATCGACGACATGTTCACACGCCACCATCGGGCCGGGACTGCCCGGCAGGCCGGGATCGCCGGTACAGGGCTCGGTCTCGCCATCTGCAAGCAGATCGCGGTGGCGCACGGTGGATCAATCGATGTGGATTCCAGTCGTGGAGTCGGCTCCACCTTCCGCGTTCGGCTTCGGCTCGTGTCATCCGAGGAGTCCAAGAAGAGGCCTCATGCCGAGATGACCGCGGCCGACTGAAGGGTGCGGCGGCTCGAGGACCACCCGCTCCGCCGTTCAGCCCTCGTCACCCGTCAGGATCGACACGAGTGTGGGAATCGCCTCGCCAGCTCGCAGCTCGACCTTCACGGCTGCCACCCGATCGTGATCGGTGTCGCCGAGGTTGACGATGATGAGTGGAGCGCCGCGCCGCACGGCCTCGAGAGCGAAGTCGGCGGCCGGATACACCGAGAGGGTGGTGCCGATTGCGATGACGGCGTCCGCCTCGGAGGCGAATCCGAGCGCCCGCGTCACATGCTCCGGTGGGAGGAGTTCACCGAACATGACGGTGGTGGTCTTCACGAGACCCAGACAGTGTGGGCAATGGGGGTCCTCATCGCCTGCGTCGACCCATTCGAGAACCGTTTCGGTGGGCCACGATGCCCCGCAGGCGATGCAGTGAGCTTTGCGGACGTTGCCATGGACCTCGGCCACCGAGTGATCGGGAAGTCCAGCAGCCTGGTGGAGACCGTCGATGTTTTGAGTGACGCATCCGGTCATGAGTCCGTTTCGCCAGAGCTTGGCGATGGCGGTGTGCGCCGGATTGGGGTTCACCTTGGAGCGGGCGCCCCAGAGCTCCCCCCGCTGGTGCATCTGCCAACCTCTCACCCTCACGTCACGATTGACGCGGTAGCGGGCGATCGAGAAGTCGTTCGGGTCGACCTTGGTCCACAGGCCGTCTGGTCCTCGGAAGTCCGGGATACCGGACTCGGTCGAGATGCCCGCCCCCGTGAAGACCATGATCCGCTCGGCGCCGGCAAGGATCGCCGCCGCGGCTGTCAGGCCTTCTTCCTGTTGGAGATGCGGGCTCAAATGGCTCCGGCTGGCACCCGCTCGAGCAGCTCCTCGAGTTCGGCGATCACGGAACGCAGGTCAAGGGCGAAATCCACGATGTGTCCTGGGAGGGCCGCGCCGTGCTGGTCCAGAAACTCATCCACGAGCACTGTTTTGCTCGAGCCTTCGATCAGGTCGGTTGTCATGTTTCCTCCAAGCTTCACAAATGGTCGATCAGTACAACGTGTGGCGACCACGATGTCTTCCTCGTCGACCACCAATCTGCACCCTTGCAGAGTCAACGACCAATGTCGAGGTCATCCTGATACACCCTGGTTCGTATCGTGAACACGCTGTCACCGCTCAGGACCCCTCCGCGGCCGAAGAGCCGCCCGGATTGCCAGTTGGACAACCCGAGCTCTGGCTGGTCGAGTGCGTACTGGCCGTCGACCCAGCGGGTGAACCCGTTGCCGACGAACGGGGCGTCGACGATCTCGAAGAATCGATCCATCTCGCTCTCGGATCCGCCGACGAGGCTGGCCACGAAGCGGGGGCTGAGGGTGTTGAACAGATCCACCGCATGCTCGACGGAGTCGACGATTGCCAGGGTCACCTCGGGGCTGTCTTCCCACTCCCACTCGCGTCCGAGATCGGTCCAGTCGAGCGCCTCGGTCTTGGGTTCTGAGCTGGGCCCCTCGGACCGACTGATCGTGACCGTGTCGAACCACGCCGGCGGGAGGTAGTCCTCCTGGCCGGCCACTATGTGCAGCTTCGGGGTCGTGTTGCGGCGCCCACCTGCACGATCGAGGGCATCGAGAAACGCCGGGACGAGATCCGATGCGCGCTGTCTCGGGATGCAGATCGTGTTGAGGGTGTTGCACACCTTGCGGTCGAGTGAATGAAACACAGTGGCCGAGATGTCGCCGGGCCGGGCATTCGTGCTTGCCACGATCCATGCGCCGCCAGTGCCGTGGAGGCTGACCGGGACCCCGGCCTGGCGGGCGACTGCGCCCAGTTGAGCCACCGCGGCTCCTGATCCGCGTGCAACTGCCAGCGCCAATCTCGGGTTCGACAACATCGCCCATCCGGTGGCTCTCGACGGCGAATCGATCAGGGAGGCGGCGCCCTTCGGCAACCCGGCCGCTTCGAGTGCCGGCTCCAGGGCGTGCTCGACGATCGCGCGGGCCGTGCCGAGGGCGTCGGAACCGATCCGAAACACGACGGTGTTGCCGGAGCGGATGACGCCGCACGCATCGGCGAAGACGTTCGGCCGGCCTTCGAACACGAACCCGACCACCCCCAGGCCTGATCGGATCAGGTCCACTCGCCACCCTGGATGTGGAACGCTGTCGACCACGGCGCCGCGGCCGCCCGAGGCTCCTGCCCAGGTCCGAAGGCCGTCGACCATGTCGGAACGCATCTTGTCGGTGAGGATCAGGCGGGTGGTGGATCGTCCTTTGTTCCGTGCGGCCTCGACGTCTGCCAGGTTGGCAGCAGCGACCGGTGCGAAGGTCGCGGGCGCTTCGAGCCGGTCGGCAAAGGCCACGAAGAATCGGCTGATTTGCTCGTCGGTGACGGTGCCCATGTTGGCGAACGCATCCGCAGCCCGGCTGACGGCATACGCGGCGGTTTCCCATTCGGCCGCCGGGATGTGGAGCAGGTCGCCGGAGTCTTGAACGACCACCAGACGATCGCCTGCCACAAAGGCATCAGCGAGTTCGCTCGTCACTGTGGTTACCCTGTCCCCGCCGTACGGGATCTTCATTCCTGCTTCGAGCCGCTCCAACCGCATACCCACAAGAGTACGGCCTCGGGACACCGGCCTCTACAGGCAAACGGCCGCTTCTCGGGTGTTCAACAGTCCAGGGCTGCGGCTACCTTTGCCCGGCACAGGAGAGGAGCAGTCGGATGGCCCGCTGGGATCGCATCCAAAGTAGAGGAAATGTCGAAGACCGACGCGGCATGGGCACCGGCGCCAAAGCAGCCGGTGGTATCGGCGGACTCGGCATCATCGGCGTCTTGATCGCGCTGTTCCTGGGAGGAGGCGGCGGCGGACTCGACGAGGTGCTCAATCAGCTCAATCAAGCCCAGGCCCCGCAGCAGACCGATGTTCAGGCCGAGGAGTTCCAGGGTGAAGACGACTACGAGGTCTTTGCCGAGACCGTGCTCGGCTCGAACGACGAGACCTGGGCCGAGATCTTCGCTGCAAATGACCTCACCTACTCGCCACCCAGGCTGGTGCTGTTCCGCACACAGACCGAGTCTGCGTGTGGCGGGGCGAACGCTCAGGTCGGTCCCCATTACTGCCCGCTCGACGAGACGATCTATCTCGACGAGACCTTCTTCCAAGTGCTGACGGAACGATTCGGGGCCGACGGCGGCGACGTGGCCGAGGCGTACGTGATCGCCCACGAGGTGGCTCACCATGTGCAGAACGAGCTAGACATCATGGACGAAGTCCAGAGCCGCCAGCAGGCAGCAGGCTCTCAGGAAGAAGCAAACGGGTGGTCGGTCGGGCTCGAGCTCCAGGCAGATTGCTTCGCCGGAGTGTGGGCCAACTCGATCCGCGATCTAGGGGTGTTCCTGCCGGGGGAGATCGAAGAAGCCATCGACGCCGCAGCCGCGGTCGGCGACGATCGGATTCAGGAGACGATCCAGGGTCGGATAACTCCCGAGTCGTGGACGCACGGTTCGTCGCAGCAGCGCGTCGACTGGTTCAACACCGGGTTCGACACCGGCGACCCGTCGAGGTGTGACACGTTCAGCTGATCGGCAGGCAAACGCGTGACCGAGGGTCAATCAGAGCTTCATGACATCCGAGTGGTCGTCGATCGCATCGAAGGAAGGAGTGTCTGCGGTCTCAGGGTTGGCGACTACTTCGAGGTGACCGAGAGCAGTCGTGTGCGAATTCCTGCGGGTCGTCATTTCTGCATGTACGCCATGTCGGCCGTGATACCGCTGATTCCTGCCAAACAACGAGCGCTGGCCGCTGGTGACTGGATGGCGCAGGATGTCGAAGTGTGCTGCCCCGATCCGGAGGAACGGCTCGTCATGCGCATCGAGCGGACCGGGCTCAGGGTGATGCCCAGTAGCGATCTGACGTGACCCGCGTCGGCGTCGCGTTCCAAGGGGACAAACGCCTGGGTGAATACGGACGCCTCGGCGCATTGGTCGAGAGGTTCGATGTCGACGTGATCAGCGTATACGGCGACCTCGGGTACCAGCATCCGTTGCCGGCACTGCTGGAAATGGCAGCTGTCACGACCAGGGCCATGCTCGGGCCGGCATGCCTGAATCCCTACACGATGCACCCGTACGAGATCGCAGGCTTCGTTGCCGCGCTCGACATCGCCACCGACGGACGTTCATATCTCGGTCTGGCGCGCGGCGCCTGGCTTGGTGAGCTTGGAATCGAGCAGACGGACGCTCCGCAGCGGGTGGCCGAAACCTGGGAGGTGGTGCGCAGACTGCTGGCAGGTGATCGGACGGAGTTCGAAGGTCGTCACTTCTCCCTGGGTTCGGGCGCCGCTCTTCGGTACCCGGTCAAGCGAAGTGTCGTTCCCCTCCTCGTCGGAGGATGGGGGCCTCGGATGCTGGCGATGGCGGGACAGATCGCGGACGAGGTGAAAGTGGGCGGCAGTGCCAGTCCGGCCATGGCAGCGGTGGCGAAGCGGCGGATAGCCGTTGGCGAGGCCGAAGCCGGCCGGCGGGTCGGGTCAACAGGGCTGGTGATGGGAGCCGTCACAGTCGTCGACCAAGATCGCTCCGCCGCCCGCCGGCGCGCCCGACGGGAAGTCGCCATGTACATCGACGTGGTCGCCGACCTCGACCCGACGGTATCGGTGGACCCAGGGAGCCTGGAGCACATCCGGACCGCGCTCGAGGCCGGCGATCACGAAGCGGCCGGCGCCGGAGTCTCTGATGCAGACCTCGACCGGTTCGCATTCTCAGGCTCACCCGAAGACGTCCTCGCCCAATCCGCCGCCCTTTTCGACGCCGGCGCATCCCGCGTGGAGTTCGGTACCCCCCACGGCCTCCATCCCGAAACCGGACTCGAACTGCTCGGCACCAAAGTGATCCCGTCCCTCCGAAGCCGTACGTAGAACGTTGAACGTAGAACGTTGTACGTAGAACGGGTGCTGGGGACTGGAGACCCGTGACCCGTGACCCGTGACTCGGGTACGGCAACAGCCCCCACGGGGTGGTGGGGGCTGTTGGGTCGTACGGGTGCCGGAAGTTGGTTCCGGCGTTTGTCTGGGTTCAGACGGTGGCCGGTTCCTTCTGCGAGGATTCCGTAGCCCGCATGACGTCTTGTCCCTTGGCTGCCCACACCAGACCGAAACCGGCCAGGATCAGGGTCAGTCCCAGACCGGCGAACAGACCGGCCATTCCAAGTCCCATCTGGAGTGCCGAGTGGGTGACGGTTCCGACACCGAGCTCGCCGACCAGACCGTGTGCGGTTCCGGACCATGCCAGTTCACGGGTCGGTCCTTCGAGGGGATGGAGTCGGTCGAAACCGGTCCAGTACCTGCCATCGACCGGAACCTCATAGGTTCCCGCTTCGAAGACTTCGCCGTTGTATTCGACGGCTTCGTCCAAGGTCACGGTCTGGGTGCCGTGCAACACGTGATAGGTGATGGTGGCCATCTGGTACATGTACTCAGATGCCGTGTTGACCAGCGGGTCATCAGGATCGAGGTCGGCCTCGACCACCGGGTAGTTCCAATCGTCGACCAGCAGACTCATGATGGCTTCGGCGCCTGCCGTTTCACCACGGTCGATCAGCTGGCCGTCTTCGTTGTACGACAGCGTCACATTCTGGGCTTCTGAGAAAGCCTGCAACGAGCCGTATCCGTCCTGGACTTTCGAATAGGCGACTCCGCCGGCCACGGTGAACACCAGGCCAATGATCGCAAGTACATATCCGAGAGTTGTCAAACGCTTCCACATGGCGACCTCCTCGCAACGGTTCGTGAACAACGTCACGAATACCTTCGTCGGTTGTGAAGACCTTCACTAGCCCCACCAGGTCCCTAACCGCCCTCCAAACGGCCTATGCACAAACACGCATACGACCACACCCCAGGCACCACACAGGCAGCATCGGCGTAGGCTCGGCAACACGACGCCCGAGGTGTGCATGAGCGGCCCGATAGAGGAACGTGATCGAACCGAGGCCGATGTCCCGATCGCGGACATCGAGATTCGAGAGGGACGAACCGCCTCGGTGGGCGGGTTGGATATTCGCCGTGTGCTTCCCACCAAAGGCCGCCGGACCGTTGGTCCATGGTGCTTCGTGGACCTGATGCTGCCTCCGGACGCCGAACACCCTGATCCGATGGAGGTGGGCCCGCACCCGCACATCGGTCTCTCGACCGTCACGTGGCTTCTCGAAGGCGAAGCCATACACACCGACTCGCTGGGGACCGAGCAACCGATTCGTCCCGGTCAACTCAATCTCATGTCGGCGGGTCGCGGTATCGCACACGCCGAGCTCGCCACGGACACCGGACTCCTCGGAGTCCAGATGTGGCTCGCCCAGCCCGAACAAACGAGGAACTCCGGCTCGTCGTTCGAGCACCACGGCGATCTTCCGATCGTCGAGTTCGCCAACGCCCGGGCTCAGCTGTTCATTGGGCACCTGGGCGACGCCGGCTCACCAGCCACCGTCGAAGCTCCCGTGACGGGCGCCGAGTTGCGGCTCGCCGGCGGATCGGTGGAGATCCCTTTGACTGCGGCTTTCGAATACTGCGTCGCACCGGTGGACCAGCCAGTGCTGGTGGCCGGAGAGGTCGTCGAGCCGGGATGGCTTGCTCTCGTTCCGGCCGGATACGACGCGGTGGTGATCGAGGGGAGCGAGTCAGGCGGCAGGGCGATGCTGCTCGGCGGAGTGCCCATGGACACGAGGATCCAGATGTGGTGGAACTTCGTGGCTCGCACCCGTGACGAACTCACCGATGCGTGGCGCGACTGGCAGGCACACGACACCGAACGCTTCGGTCCGGTGCCCTCGTCGCTGGAGCGGATCGAGGCACCCACACCGCCGTGGATCAGGGAGTGACGAGGCGCGAGCGGTAGAGGGCAGAAAGGTCCTCCCGGTCATCTCAGGTCAGTGGGCTTCGATCAACACCGGCCGCTCGCCGGTCGGTTCGTCTTGGGCGACGGGCAGCCGCAGTCGACGCCGTACGAGGATGGTGGATATGGCCGTCCCGACGGTGGCGAAGGCCACCGCCATGATCGCCGGAACGTGGCCATTCGAGCCGAGCACAATGGAGCTCCCGGCTGCGATCGGAGACCTTCCGCCTTCTGGATCCACCGCCCACGAACCCAGCCTGAGCATGATCGCAAATGTGAATGAAGAGAGGGCGACCCGCCACGAGAGCGATCTCAGCTGCCCGAGTCGATCCTCGGATGTCCAGACGGCGATCGCGCCGGTCACGACCATGCCGATCAGCCCGACCAGTACGACCGTCGTGAGGAGGGACCGAGCGCCCGCGACACTTCCCGCCGCCAGCGCCATGTCTTTGCTCGAGAAAACGAGGTCGTCGAAAGCGCCGGTGACGACACTCGCGTCGAGCGGCAGCCCCACTCCGGCAAGGGCACGATCGATGGCGGGCTCGAGCCGATCAACCGCCGGTTGCAGGTCCAGCGTGCTTGGCCGGTCGGGTGGAGCCAGCGCCGCCACCACAGTGGCATCGACCACCTCCG
Source organism: uncultured bacterium (assembly GCA_963792365.1). Taxonomy (GTDB): domain Bacteria; phylum Actinomycetota; class Acidimicrobiia; order Spongiisociales; family ZC4RG35; genus JAOUGY01. Next base: position 1,061,850 of record CAWBVW010000001.1, on the reverse strand, counting down.
AAATCGCCTGGTCGAGCTCCGGGCTGGACACCAGCTCATCGACGAGGATCTGAGTCTGGTCCGGGCTCACGGCGCTCAGCTGGGTGACCGCTTCGGTGAGCCAGTCGGTCATCCGCCGGTTGACGAGTTCGCTCTCGAGCACCGCCCGCGCTCCCTGTTCGAGCGTGACTTCGTCGCTGGTCACGGACCGTCCCCACATTCCCACGAGCAGCAGCGTGGTGCAGATCCCGAACAGCCACAGGACCAGCGCCCGCCCGATGGCGCGCGCCGAAAGCCCCGAGATGATGTTGTGCATGGCCTCAGCGTAGATCCGTGTCATGGGGTACTTGATCACCGACTGGTTTCGAGTCGAGGATCGACCAGGTGCTGTCGGAGACCGGTCGGCCCACTGCCGCGATGTGGCGCGGGACGACGATCGTGAAACTGGACCCGGCTCCGGGCCCGGGAGAAGCCACGGTGATGTCTCCGCCATGTGCCCTGGCAATGCTCCGGGCGATGGTGAGACCAAGACCCGAGCCCTGCCGCCGACTCCTTGCTCCACGGTGGAATCGGTCGAAGATTCGCTCCAATTCGTCGTGCTCGATGCCATCTCCGTCGTCGGTGATCGTCACCTCGACGTATTCGTTGCCGTTGTACCCGGACACAGAGACGACTCCGTGCTCATGCGTGTGGCCGAGTGCGTTGCCGAGCAGGTTCGTGAACACCTGCGCCAATCGGTCCGGGTCGGCGTCGACCTCGAGGCCCCGAAGCCCGGACGCCACAAGGCGTACACCCTGGTCGTCGAACTGTGGTCGGAGTCGCGCCGCCACCTGGGACGCGACCTCCCCCACGTCGGTCCTGGTGATCGCGAGAGGGAGCGCGGACTCGTCAAGCCGGCTGAGCAGCCCGAGATCCGAGACGACGCGCTGGAGTCGACCCGCTTCGTCCGCCACTGATGAGAACACCCGATCGGAAGGCTCGAGAACACCGTCCATCAGACCCTCCATGGAGCCTTGAATCGTGGTGAGGGGCGTCCGCAGTTCGTGCGCCACGTCGGATATGAGCCGGCGTCGTCGTGTCTCGGTGGCCTCGAGCTTCTCGGCCAAGCGATTCACGTCGCCGGCAAGAGCGGCTAGTTCCTGCTCGCGGGGCGCAGGAACCCGTTCTGTGTAGTGGCCTTCGGCGAGGCGCACCGTCGCGGCGCGGACCTGGGAGATCGGGCGCATGATGCGGCGAGCGACGAGCCCCGCCGCCAGCAACGAGACCAGGAGCGCGGCGGCGAGTCCCGCAAGCAGGGCGCCGTCGATCGCATCGAGGAACGCCTCGTTGACGCCGGCTTCGACCTCGATGATGGTGGTCGGGACCGTGCCGGCGGCGAAGACGCCGGACATGGATCCCAGGTCCTCGCCGCCGCCGGAACCCTTCGGGCCGCCGTCGTGTTCGCCGTTTCCGGGTGCGGTGGAGGATCCGCCCTGGTGATGGGTCGGAGGCGTCCCGGATTGTGGCGCCGTTGCACCCGATTTCGGTGGGCTCGGGGACGACGGAGGTCCGACGGTCGCCGGCGTCGAGGCGCCGTCGGCGACAGTGGTGTGAGCGGTACCGGGGGTAACCGTGTCGACGGTTGCTGGCCGGCCGATGGTGGACCCTGGCGACGCAGACGCTCCACGCGTTTGCTCGAGGCTCACCCGAAAGAATGTGGGGGCCAGGGAGCGGGCGGTCACGAAGGCGACGCCGGTCGAGGCCAGGACCACTGCGATGTACGAGACGAAAAGCCTCACGCTGAGTCGACTCATCGTCGGGCTCCGTCCATGAGCTTGTACCCGACTCCACGAACCGTGCCCACGATCTCCGGGGCGTTTGCGTCGTCCCCGAGCGCCCTTCGGAGCGCACCGATGTGAACGTCCACAACGCGCTCGTCTCCGAAGAAGTCGAATCCCCACACGCGTTCGATCAGCTGTCGGCGACTGAAGACGCGGCCCGGAGAGGCGGCGAGTGCCTCGAGCAGGTCGAATTCGAGCGTGGAGAGCTCGACCATGCGCCCGTCACACCTGACCTCTCGGCGTTGGCGATCGACGGTGACCCGGCCGAGATCGATGACGTCCGTGTCGTCGAATCCAGACGAGCCGGCGCGTCCGCGGCGCAGCATCGCCTTTGCACGGGCCACCACCTCGCGCGGACTGAACGGCTTGGTGACGTAATCATCGGCGCCGACGGCGAGACCGATCAGCTTGTCGGTCTCCTCTGCACGGGCCGTGAGCAGGATCACGAACACGTCCGAGCGGGTCCGGAGTCGACGGAGCACTTCGACTCCGTCGATTCCGGGCAGCATGACATCGAGCACGACGAGGTCCGGATTCGAGCGTTCGCACACTTCGAGCGCCTCCTCGCCGTCCGAGGCCTCCAGCACCTCGAATCCGTCCGATCGGAAGTAGGCCCCCAGCAGCTCGCGGATCTTGTCCTCGTCGTCGACGACGACGACACGTGAGGGTTTCATGGTTCGATGCTACGAACGGAAGGGGCTCCAGACCCAGGGTCTGGAGCCCCTTCGGTGTTGGCGTACCACTGCGGGACGGTCGGGAGGCGAAAGCTGCATACCGGCACGCCGTTACCCGCATCAGCCGCTATTGCCCCCTTCACCGCTGCGGTGCATCGACTGGGTCTCGACTTCTTCGGACTCGGCTGCGCCGGTCTGGATCTGCTCGGCCTTCCCGGCCGGTTCCTCGACGCGAGTCTGGGTCCTGGTCTGCGTCCGCACGGTCTCTCCAGCCGGCTCCTCGACCTGGGCTTGCGTCTGAGTCCGGGTCTGAGTCGCCTCGCCATCGGTGCACGGGCTGCATGTCTGGTCCATGGCCCGGGCTCGATCGCGATCACGAACCCGATCCTGATCGGCCTCGTCGGCGGTCAGGTCGTCCTGACACGATCCGTCACGGAGTTGATCCTTGTCGCGATCCCTGATCCGATCCTGATCTACTGTCGGTTCGGTGGCGGACTCTTCCGTGGCCGACGCCTCCGTGAGGCACGAACCGTCACGTAGGCGGTCCTGATCCTTGCCCCGATCACGGATTTGATCCTGGTCGGCCTCGGTGCAGCTGCCGTCGTGCAGCTGCACCCGGTCCTGATCCCGATCTCCGACGTCCGAGGATCCCACCGTGGACGCCGTCGCCACGCTGGCGGCACCGAGCAGCAAGATTGCGAAGATGGCGACGATGGTCTTGCGCATCTGAGACCTCCTTCTGGTCCAGTCTTTTTCAGCTTCAGCATCCGTCGTCACGATGAAGGCCGTTGCCTTGCGTGTGTGAAGCTTCCGTGAAGCACGATGAGGCGTCCACGTAGGATCTCGAACATGTGCCGAAGCATCCGCAACCTCCACAACTTCGAACCGCCTGCCACCACTGAGGAAGTTCACGCTGCGGCGCTCCAGTACGTCCGAAAGGTGAGCGGCATGCATAAGCCCTCACAGGTGAACACGGAGGCCTTCGACACGGCAGTCGCCCACATCGCCGATGTGACCAACCGCCTCATCGAGAATCTCGTCACGAACGCACCGGCCAAGGATCGGGAGACCGAGGCGGCCAAGGCCCGGGCCAGGGCCGCCGCGCGATACGGGACCTGACGCCGGCTGCGGGTTCTCCGACGTCGAGGAGCGCTCCTCGCCGATTGCCACATCTCGGCTTTGTCATATTGCCAGTTGCCCGAGATCGGCTCGCCCCGCATGATCGACGGAGTTCGGTCAACGCTCCCACTCGACCGGCGTCTTCGGAGGAGGACAGCTCACATGACGCGCCAGCCCGATATCCGTGTCGACGGCCGCTCGAGGGCTCGACGCCCAACCCGATTGATGCTCTGACGGACCCGAGCATCCTGCGCCCGCCAGCGGCGAGCCCAGGACGCCGGCCGCTCACCCCCGCTGAGTGATGTTCACGGTCAGCGTGGGATCGCCGTCTACGTAGTACACGCCGGCCGTCACGCTGGCATCCGATGCGTACCACGACCAGGAGTTGTTGCCATCGGATGACGATTCGACCTTCTGGCTGTCTTCGATCGAGGCGAACTCGTCCTCGAAGAAGGCGACGACGTCGTCGAGGGAGTCGGCGGGATACTCGAGGATTGCCGACGCAAGCGTCACGGTGTCGTCGGTCATCGTCGAGCTGCTGAGGACTTCGTAGCCGCCCGGCAGTTCCACGGTCAGCTCGTCGGGGAGGTCGCCACCTGAGAACTCGATGTCGACATCGCCGCCCGAGTCGGACTCGATCCCTCGTTCGATGGCCTGTTCTGCGGCCTGTTCCGCGACTTCCTCGACCACCCGCCCGCACCCTGCGAGGAGTGTCACCGCCAGCAATGCGATCGTCAGCCTCTTCATCCGAACACCTCCACCCACTCTCGGCTCGGCCTCATTTTGCCATCTGCTGCTTTCAGGGTGCTTTCGCACCGCGACGGGCAGAGATACCCGCGGGCAGTGTGTCGAAAACGGAAGCGGTCGTTCGTCGTGATGTCGATCGGGTGCGCAGGGCGCGCGCCCTGGAGAGGAGACATCATGTCGAAGTACGTTCTTGCCTATCACGGCGGCGGTATGGCCGAGACGCCCGAGGAGCAGGCCGCGGTGATGCAGGCGTGGGAGCAATGGTACGGCGAGCTTGGTGGAGCCCTCGCCGACGGTGGGGCGCCGGTGGGTCGGGCCCAGACGGTGGATGCCGGTGGCTCCGTGACAGAGGGGGGCGGGTCGAACCCGCTTACGGGGTACACCATCGTGACTGCCGACGACCTGGACACGGCGGTGGCGATGGCCAAAGGATGTCCGATTCTGTCGAGCGGGGGCAGCGTCGAAGTCGCCGAGACCATCGAGATGTGAGACCGGCGGGGCGAGGGGACCATCCGCGCAGATGGTCCCCTCGCCCTCGCGTCCGTCCTGATGGACCGCCAGCTCGTTGCACGACGTGTCGGCCCATCCCGCGCGCGCACCGCAGCCCGAGACGCTGTAGCGTCACGTTGTGTGCTTCTCAGCCGAGGCCGACATCATTGCCGGCCTCGTGGTCACCGGGGTCGGTATCGACACCCTTCGCCACGTCGGGCATCACAAAGAGGCGACGCTCGCGGTGCTTCCTGTGGTCTTTGGCGTGCACCAACTGATCGAGGTGCCGGTGTGGCTTGGAGCGGAAGGTCTCGTTTCCGAAAGTGTCGCCCACTCGGCAGCATGGCTCTACCTGCTGATTGCGTTCGGCGTGATCCCGTGGTTGGTTCCCTTCGCCGTCAGGGCGTTGGAAGTCGAGCCGTCCCGACGTCGGTCGATGAGCGCGCTCGTCTGGCTCGGTGTTCTCGTGGCCGCCTTTCTGACCGTTCCCATCATCGCCCGTCCGGTCGCCGCCACGACCTCAGAGGCACACGTGGCGTACTCGGCGGACCTCCACTGGGGTGGGCGGTTCACCGTGCTCTATGTAGCTGCAACCTGCGGCGCGCTGCTGGCATCTTCGGACCGGGTCGTCCGGGTGTACGGGATCATCAACCTGGTGGCGGTGGGCACCCTCGCAATTCTCCTCACCTCCGGCGTGATCTCGCTGTGGTGTGTCTGGGCGGCCGTGACGAGCATTGCCATCGCGGTCCACCTGCGTAGACAGCACCGGCCGCATGAGGTGCTCGCCGTAGCGGCAGCGTGAGGTTCCGCCATCGCATGTCTGGCGTGGGTAGCGTTGATCGGATGTGCAGGGCACCCGAGCTCGTCAGCCGGTGGGGCGCCTGATGTCCCTGGACCACGTGATCTCAGCGATGAAGGAACGTCGTGGCCGGCTCGCCGACGACGACCCGCGTCGATACTTCCACGACACCTACCTTCGCACGACGATCGCAGTCTCGGAAGCGCTCGGCGCCGGTGTCTTCGTCGATGCCGACTGGGTGGAGCGGTGGGACGAGGTGTTCGCCCGCTTCTACCTCGACGCGCTCGACGATCACCTTGCGGCGAGGATTCCGCCGGGCCCCTGGGAGATTGCGCTCTCGGTCGGGCGGCAGCCGAGAGTGCCTCCGCTTCGGATGGTTCTGCTGGGGATGAACGCTCACATCAACTTCGACCTGCCGCAGGCACTGGTCCAGGTCATCACAGATGACGAGTTCGACGACGAGGAGGTGCTTGCGCGTCGGGAACGCGACCACCGGGCGATCGACGCGATTCTGGCGGCACGTGTGGCCGAAGAGGACGTCGCCCTCGAAGCCGTCGAGCTCCCGGGTGACAGAACCACCGTGGATCGGCTTCTCCGTCCGCTCAACCGGCGGGGCACGCAGCGGTTCCTGGCCGAGTCGAGGCGGAAGGTCTGGCGCAACGCCCAGGTCCTCTCGCTCGCCCGCCGGCACGGCGTCTACGACGAAGAGGTCGTGCGACTGGGTGACTTGGCGCGAGCCAGGGTCGCGGATCTGGTGGAGCCGCGTCGCGTGATCCTCGAGTTGGCACGCAGCGGCTTCGGAGTGGCTCTGGACTGATCGGACCTAGCGTCAGTCCGTGGCCGCCAGGCGTTCGTCTTCGAGGACGCGGTCTGTGATGCACCGAGTCCGTGCTTCGACCGAGCGGAACGGGATCTCCACGAGCTCGTAGCCCGCGTTTTCGGGCGTCCACGAGATGCCCATGAAAGGCAACCGTCATCTCGAACGTCATGATCCGGTCGCGATCCGTCGTGTAGATCTCCTCCCAGGGCGGAGTGATGAATACCCGACGGGAGGAGCGGTACTGCCGGGTTGCGATCACGCTGGGCTTCGGGTCGACGCCCATGTGCCTGGCGTACCCGATGCAGTCGGGTATGCCTCGATCGAAGATCATTGCGGCACCGTGTTCCGCCCTCGTCGGTACTTCTCGATCGATAGCTCCAGCAGCCGATCCTGAAAACCTTGCGCCGATCCTTCCCATCCGCCCCGGTGTCCGGGTCGTCGGTGTTCGGCGATCAACTCGCGAGCGGGCTCGCCCACTGCGTCGATGGGAACGTCGATCAGGTTGTCGAGGAGCGACGTCTTCCCGGTTCCCGGTGCGCCGGTGACGATGTGCAGATGGTTTCCCCTCTCCATTGTTTTTCCTTCCTGGCAGGCACTGAGATCGTGGCGGAGTGCCCGCTTCGCCGCATGAGACGGAAGTCCCAATCGGGCGAAGAGGCAATCTGCGCGAGGTGTCAGACGCCGACAGGCGTCGGGGGGCGTTCCAGGATCACCACGGTTCGATTCTCCGAGGGACCGTGGCGGGCGTCGCCCTACGCGATCGGGTTGCCGATGGTGGAGCGACGACCCAAGACCGCTGGGTCGCCAGAGCGTATGGCGGTCAGTTGTAGTGCCGGACGCGGTCCCAGACGTCGGCCAGCCCGCCTGAGGGCTCTAGGCACAGGAGCAGCGGGTTTCCGAACTCCTCATTCGGCACGTCCCAGGGATTTGTGATCGTCCCCACGGTCGCCACATCGTCGCAGATGAGGGCAAGTACCTCAGCGACAGGTCCCACTCCGATCACTGGCCCACGTTCATCGGGTGGACCCCATAGCCAGTAGTTGTTGTGGCCGCTCACGGCTGCCGGAAGCCCCCGCCCGGCGCCGAGAACTTCGATGGCGCCGGCCTGTCCATACGACCCGGTGAAGATCACGACCTCGCCGCGGGATTCTTCTGGAATCGAACGGTATACGGCCTCGACCTGATCCACGAGCTCGGGCCACCCGACGGTTTCCCCCAGCTCGCCGGTTGCGTCCACGGTCGAAACTGAAGTTCGAGGAACGATGGGGAGCGCAATCACAGTGCCGGCGACGATGCCAACTGCGCCGACAACACCCAACACGATTCTGGCGCGACGCTTCTTCGCTTCGAACCAACATGCGCCTGCGGCCAGGAGCACCGGATACAACGGTGCGACGTAGTACGCCTTGCCCTCGAGCGCCAGGAACGTAACGAACAGCACGACGAAGGCAACTCCGATCGGCCGCCACCGAGCGAAACCGGGTGATGAAATCAGGCGCCAGAGGCCGATGCTCGCCGGCGCCAACAGCACGATCGACAGGAGTCCGATCTGCTGGATGACGAATGCGATCCGACCGTCGCTCCGCTCGGTGAGAGCCCGCGCCATCTCGAGCTGGGGCCAACCGTGTTGAGCCTGCCACAGCACGTTCGGCGCCGCGATTACGGCGGCGATCAACGCACCGATCCACGGCCACGGCGATCGCAGAAGTGATCCGCTCCGAGTGACGAGCGTGGCAAGCAGCATCGCAGCCGCCAACGCGGCGATGAGGTGCTTGTTCATGGCGCCGACGCCGATCGTGGCCCCAAGCGCCATCCACCATCGCGGGTCGGCCCCGTCGAGGATCATGACGAAGAGGTAGGTGGCGAGGCCCCAGAAGAAGAAGTCGAACGCTGCGGTGGAAAGGAGGTGTCCGATCGCCAGGGCAACACCAGTTCCGGATCCCATGAGTGCGGCCGCAACCTGAGCGGTGGCGCCTCCACCGAATCGGCGTGCCACGAGCGCAGACAGCAAGGCGACCCCGCCCAACGCCAACGCCGGTAACACTCGGATCGCAGTCGGCGACGTTCCGAGGAGCATCTCGGAGATTCGGGCGACCATCGGGGTGAGGGGAGGTTGGTCCACGAACCCCCAGTCGAGCCGGCGTCCTGCGACCAAGAAGTAGAGCTCGTCTCGATGGAACCCGTAGCGGGGGGACAACAGAAGAAGAGTCGTGACCACGCTCCCGGCGACCAGCCATACACCGCTAGGCAGTCTCGGGCGCGCTTCTGTCATCGGTCGATTCTTGCACCTCGGTGTCAGGGTATGGGCCGTGGGTTCAGAGGCCGCTCGGCGCATCGAGGTCGTAGTGCAAGCGATGGACTGCGGTGGACCTCGCATACTCACACGGGACGACTCGGGGGCGCCCAGGAAGCGACTTCGGACTTCCCGGCCAGCACCGCCGTGCTACGTTGCAGGCCGGGCGGGCGAGTGATGAAGAGAGATGCTCGATGAGATCGGGTGTCGTCGCGCGTGGGGCAACGGTGAGTGGAGGTCGAATGAAGATGGCGCTTGTCGTCGGTGCGCTGTGTCTTCTGGTGATCGTGGCCCTCGTCGTGTTCATGAGTCGATCGGAAGATGATGTCGTCGCACAGTCGTACGCGCTGCCTCCACCCGACCTACCGGCTCGACCGAGCGGTTCGACCGCTCCGACCGAGACCTGTGACATGTCCGTGGGCCCCGGGATCGAGCGGCTCGAGTCCACCGATGTCTCGCCTGGCGACACCGTGTGTCTCATCGGCGGTCGGCGAGGACCCCTTCAAGTGGTGGGAGTATCGGGATCCGCCGAAGAACCGGTCCAGATCATCAACAGTGGTGGCGTGGTGGTGATCGAGGCTGATCACGAGGATTACGCAGGCATCGACATCAGAGACAGCAGCCACCTGGTCGTATCGGGTGCCGGACTCGAGTCGGCATGTGGGGCTTCACTTCCCGAGTCGGGGCAGCGATGCGGCATCGTGATCCGTGGCTCGGGAAGGGGTGTCGCAGGCACCCGGCAGAGCGAGTCGATAACGATCGACCACGTGGAGATCAGTGGCACCTCCCATTCCGGCGTGTTCATTCGAACGGCGGCGGACGATGGCGCACAGCGGGACGAGTGGATCCAGCACGACACGGTGGTCGTCGACAACTACATCCACGATGTCGGTACCGAGGGCCTCTATTTGGGGAGCTCTTCGTACGCCGAGGGCGTGGATCCGGTCTTGGTGGGCGTCGAGGCCGCCCGGAATCTCGTCGTGGACGCCGGCTGGGATGGGCTTCAGGTGGGATCGGCCGTCGAACGGTGCGACATCCGCGACAACCGAATCATCAGAGCCGGACGTGCCAACGAGGATGATCAACGGTCCGGCATCATCAACAACCGGGGGAGTGTTTGCAGCATCGTCGGCAATGCCGTGGTGGCCCCCGCAGCCGAGGGGATCTACGTACAGGGCAACGGTGGGAATCTCGTTGCCAACAACGTGATCGTCCAGGCGGGGAGCCTCGCCCCCGATGAAGGCGAAGGAATCAATGTGACCCGTGGAAGCAACGAGCGCGACGCCATCCGCGTCGTTCACAACACGGTGGTCAACGCGACGCGGGTAGGCATCCGGTACGCAAACGACCGTGGTTCCTCGAACGAGGTCGCATACAACTTCATCGTGGCAACGCCGCGTGCGATCCAGCCCGTCGACGCGGATGTTGCCGTATCGGACAACGTCGAGGTGCGGGACCTCGACGATGCGGGGTTCGTGGATGCGTGGAACTCCGACTTCCGGCTGCGCCAGGATTCGGCTGCCGTCGACGTCGGCTCGGGCGCACAGGTGCCGGTCCTCGAGGATCTCCTCGGGCTCCGGCGACCGCAAGGTGGCGGATTCGATGCGGGCGCCTTCGAGTACAGGACCGAAAATGGTTGATCATCGTTCGAGCGAGATTCCCGGCTGGACTCGAGGCCAAGGTGGCATCGACGAGGATTGGGATGAATTCGTCGGCCGAATGGAAGACGGCCACCACGCTCAGACCTCACGATGGGGTTTGGTCCAGTCACATCGAGGCTGGGACGTGGACCGACTGCTGCTCACAGGCGAAGGCGAGCAGCTCGCCGGAGCTCAGATTCTTTCGAGGTCGGTTGCGCGGTTCGGCAGGGTGGCATACCTCGACCGCGGCCCGTTGATCACAGCCGGTCGACCCGACCTCACGGATTCGGTGATCGATGCCCTCCGGCGATTTTCCCGCGAGCGACGAATCGATCTCATGATCGTGCAACCTCCGGATCACGCTCATCTATTGGGCGCTGCGATGCGGAACTCGGGTTTCGGGCCCTCCCATATCAAGATGTCGCTACCGGCCACCACGGTCCTGGACCTCCGTCAGGAACCCGACGCTCTGCTTGCCGGCATGAAGTCGAAGACTCGCTACAACATCAGGCTCGGCCTCAGATCGGGCATCACAGTCCGGCGCGGGGACCGCTCCGACGTCGCCGTGTTTCACCGGATGCTCGAACAGACCGCCTCCAGGCAGGGATTTGTGCCTAATCGCCTCGACTATCTCCTCGACCTCTACGAAACGCTCGGATCATGGTGTGAGGTCTTTGTGGCCGAGTATGAGGGGCAGGCTGTCGCCGGACTTCTTGCGATGACGTTCGGCGACACCGTCGTGTACAAGCGTGGCGCCTGGTCGGGCGAAGAGGGCAACCGGCGTCCCAACGAAGTCATGCATTGGGAGGCCATCAAGTGGGCCAACGCTCACGGCTTCAAGCGGTATGACTTCGACGGGATCGAACCGGACATAGCCCGTTCGGTGCTCGCCGGCGAGAAGGTCTCCGGCGCCGCGGCCGACTCGGTGACCCGTTTCAAGCTGGGGTTTGGTGGCGAGGTGCTCCTGCTACCGGAAGCGTCGACCTACCTTCCCAATCGGATCGTGAGGCTCGGCCACGATCGGGTCTATCCGAGGCTCGCCAGCCTGCGTGTGATGAAGCGACTCGTCAAGCGCATGAGGGTGGCATGAGGCGGGCCGGCGACGGGCCCCAGGCGGTGGTGGTCGGACTCGACACCATGCAGGGGCTTCAGGCCGCGCGGATCCTTGCAGGGCATGGAGTGGCGGTGATCGGAATCGCCTCGGACGGTTCTCATCACGCATGCCGCACCAACGTGTGCGAACGGGTCATCGTTGCACCTTCGCGATCGGAGCTGATGGCATCTCTGGCTGCGATCGGAGAGAGCGCATCGGAGAAGCCAGTCCTCTTTCCGTGCCTCGACGGAAAGGTGCTCACGGTCTCCCGCGCTCGCGACGAACTCTCGCAGTGGTTCCACATCGTCCTGCCGCCGCCGGAGGCCGTGGAGATGTTGATGGACAAGAGCGCGTTCTACCGATACGCGATGGAACAGGGTTTCCCCATTCCGCCGACGCACATCCTGGGACCCGAAGACGACGTTTCGGCCATCGCCGACGACCTCGACTATCCGGTTGCACTGAAGCCGGCGTACCGAACGTCGACCTGGACCGCCAACACCACCGAGAAGGCCTTCAAGATCGAGACTCGCGCCGAGCTGGAGGAGTGTTTCGAACGGTGCCGCACCTGGGCCGACGAGCTCATCGTCCAGCGGTGGGTGACCGGTGGCGTGTCCGACCTGTACTCGTGCAACTGCTACTTCGGTGTGGACGGCGAGTTGCTTGCGACCTTCGTCGCCAAGAAGCTTCGACAGTGGCCGCCGGACACCGGTCAGAGCTCGCTGGGAGTCGAGTGCAGAGACGATGTCGTTCTGAATGAATCCATACGCCTGCTGTCGAGCGTCGACTATCGCGGGCTCGGGTACGTCGAGATGAAACGTGACTCGGGTACAGGCGAGTACTTCATCGTGGAGCCCAACATCGGGCGGCCGACGGGCCGGTCGGCGATCGCCGAGGCCGGGGGTGTCTCACTTCTCTACACCATGTATTGCGACGCGATCGGGAGAGCCCTGCCTGCGGGCCGCCAGCAGCAATACGGCGAGGTGAAATGGATCCATCTACGGCGGGACCTTCAGTCGGCATGGGTGACACGACGTCGGGGCCAGCTGACGCTGAGGCAATGGTGGAGATCTGTTCGAGGTCCGAAGGCCTTCGCAGTCTTTTCGTGGCGCGACCCGGTGCCGTTCGTTTTCGACCTCGTGGACACGGTCCGGGCCGTGCTCCGATCTCGGCGTACCTCGTGACCACGTCGCTCATGAGATATCTCGAGATCGCTGCCATGGAGGCCTTCCTCTTCGTGCGAGGCCTCCTCTTCCGTGGCAACGCCCATGATTGTCCCGTCTGCGGAACCCGAATACGGGCCTTCACACAGGGCGGAGGTTCCTTTCGTCGCCGACGTCGCGGGTACTGCCCCCGCTGCAACTCAAAGGCGCGGCACCGCCGGGTTTGGATCCACTGCCGGGACGAGACGGATTTGTTCGACCGTCCAGCGATCGAATTGCTTCATGTTGCGCCCAAATACTGTTTGTCCCGTCGGATCGTGCGCATGCCGAATGTCCGGTATTCGGCTGTCGACATCGTCCCACGTCCACTCGTGACCATGATCGGGGATCTCACCGACCTCGAAGTCCCATCGGAGCGCTACGACGCCATCCTGTGCGTTCACGTCCTCGAGCACATCGTCGACGATCGATCGGCCATCGGGGAGATGTGGCGCGTGCTGAGACCCGGCGGCTGGGCAGTGATCAACGTGCCGGTGGCGCTCGATAGTCCGACGTTCGAAGACGCAACGCTCGTTACTCCGAACGAGCGGCGTCGCGCGTTCGGAGAAGCAGATCACGTTCGGGTGTACGGCGCCGATCTCATCGATCGGCTTCAGGACGTGGGGTTCGAGGTCGAGCTCTACCGGGGCGACCATCTGCCGGAATCCGTCATCGAACGCCACGGGCTCACCACGGATGAGCACGTGTTCCACTGTGTGAAGCCCACCGGAGCCGTCTCATGACCGACGTGGCGCTGATCGGATGTGACGGGGCCGGCAAGACGACAGTCGCCACGATGCTGCTCGACACGATGCCAACCACATTCCGGTATGTGTACATGGGCGTGAACGCCCAATCGAGCAACGTCTCTCTGCCCACCACTCGTATCGTCCACGCCTTGAAGGTCCGGAAGGTGCGCGAGGAGCGCCGACAAAGGGGGGAGCCGGCCGACACGCCGGTCTCACTGCATGGGATAGAGCATCGACGGGACTCCCGGGGGAAGGTATGGGCTGCGGCTCGGTTGGTGAATCGCATCGCCGAGGAGTCGCTGCGGCAGGCGATTTCGCTGTGGTACCAGCTGCGCGGCTATGTCGTCGTCTACGACCGGCATTTCCTGTTCGACTACGGCGCGGTCAAACCAACCACTCGACTGTCTGATCGGGTTCATCGTTGGTTCCTGGAGCGCGTGTATCCCAAACCCGATCTCGTCTTGTTTCTCGACGCTCCTTCCCAGGTGCTCTTCGATCGCAAGCAGGAGGTGCCGGTCGCCTACCTCGACTCGCGCCGCACGGCGTATCTGAGGCAGGGAGCGCATGTGGACCGATTCGAGTTGGTGGACGCGACGCAACCCCTGGATAAGGTGTACGAGGAGGTCCTCGGGCGCATCGAGCGCGTGATTCGAGAGTCCGGTGGCCGCTTCAGGGGCGACGGCTCGGGGACCGTACGACGGGGCGACGACGACGGTGGGAGCCGATGAAGATCCTCATAGCCAGTGGCGTGTCACAGCACGCGATCGAAACCTTGCGCGCCGACCACGAGGTCGTCTACCTGCCGGGTGCCTCCGAAGACGAGCTGTGCGCTGCGATACCCGACTGCGGGGCGCTCGTGTTTCGGAGCGGAGTGCAGATCACTTCGAGGGTTCTCGAGGAGGCTCCCAACCTCCAGGTCATCGTCAGAGCCGGATCCGGATACGACAACATCGACTTGTCGCACCTGGAACGCCGCGTGCTCCATTTCTTTCGCGTGCCAGGGCCTGGGGCGAAGGCCGTCGCCGAGATGAGTTTTGCGTTGATGCTGGCCCTCGCCCGCAACCTCTTCTGGGCCGATCGGGAGTGGAGAGCAGGAAACTGGGTGAAGCCGCTTGCCACCGGTTCTCTGTTGACGGGCAAGGTGCTCGGAATCGTCGGTGCGGGCAACATCGGATCCAGGACCGGTGCGCTCGGAGCCGCATGGTCGATGGAGGTTCTCGGATGCGTCGAGCACCCGGGCGCAGGGGTGAAGGAGTCGCTGGCCGGCAAGGGCATCGCACTAGTCGACTTCGAGGACGTGCTGCGGCGTTCCGATTTCGTGAGCATCCACGTGCCACTGCAAGATTCGACCGAGGGCATGATCGGGAGGAACGAACTGGCCATGATGAAGCCAGGAGCCATCTTGGTGAACATGGCACGCGGGGGAGTTGTCGATGAGCTGGCACTGCTCGATGCGCTCGAGTCAGGTCACCTGGGAGGGGCGGCTCTGGATGTGCACGTTGCAGAGGGCGACGGCAACATCTCTCCTCTTGCTCATCTCGAGAACGTGATCCTGACGCCTCACATTGGCGCAGGAACCAAGGACACTCAGGTCGAGATCGGCGAAGTGATCGTGCGCTGCATACGGTATGCGGAGGAGCGCGCCCCCAGCCTCAAGGCGACCGAAGACAACTTCATCGTGATGTAGGGATGGGAACTTCCATGAACACAAAAGCAAGCACTTTCCGGGCCATGTTGACCTCCCCGAGGCTTGAGATGATCCTCGAGGCACACGACGGCCTCAGTGCCAAGATCGTCGAAGAGGCGGGGTTCGGGGGTATCTGGGCCAGTGGTCTGGCGATGTCTGCGGCCATGGGCGTGCGCGACAACAACGAGGCCAGCTGGACTCAGGTGCTCGAGGTTCTCGAGTTCATGAGCGATGCGACCTCCATCCCGATCATGGTCGACGCCGACACGGGCTACGGAAACTTCAACAACGTTCGCCGTCTCGTGCGCAAGCTCGAGCAGCGTGACATTGCCGCTATGTGCATCGAAGACAAACTCTTCCCGAAGACCAACTCGTTCATAGGGGGAGAGCAACAACCCCTGGCCGACGTGGCCGAGTTCGCCGGAAAGATTCGCGCTGCGAAGGACACCCAGTCCGATCCGAACTTCTCGGTCGTGGCACGCGTCGAGGCCCTGATCGCAGGTTGGGGGATCGAAGAGGCGGTTCGTCGTGCCACGGCATATCACGAAGCCGGCGCAGACGCCATCCTCATGCACAGCAAAGAGTCGACGGCCGACCAGATTCTCGAATTCATGCGCAGGTGGGACGGACTGGGTCCGGTCGTGATCGTTCCGACGATGTATCCGTTCACGCCGACCGAGTCGTTCGAGGAAGCCGGTGTCTCACTGGCGATCTGGGCGAACCACATGCTGCGGAGCTCGGTCACAGCCATGCAGCGGACCGCGGCCCGCATCCACGAGGCCCGGTCTCTCGCCCCGATCGAGGACGAGATCGTGCCGGTCGCCGAGATCTTCCGGTTGCAGAACGCAGCCGAGCTCAAGGAGGCCGAGCGCAGGTACCTTCCTTGAGGCGCTCTTAACCTGCCGTAGAGATACAGCCCTGTACCGTATCGGCGTGACTTGGAGATACCTGCGCCGCATATCGCCCCTGCGGCGTGGCCTCCGGCAGCCCCGGATCGTCGTTGTGGCAAGTGCCGCGATGTTGCTCGGTCTGCTGCCCGGCGTGGCTTCCGCCGCCCTGCCTCCGGGCGGAACGTTCGTCGACGACAACGGGAGCGTCCACGAAGGGGCGATCGAGGCGATCTACGCCGCAGGCATCACCGTCGGATGCAACCCACCGGACAACACCAATTTCTGTCCCGAAGATCCGGTCACCCGAGGACAGATGGCCGCGTTTCTCGGGCGTGCGCTCGGGTTGACGCCTTCGGGCGGTGACACCTTTGACGACGACGACGACTCGGTGTTCGAAGGCAACATCGAGGCCCTCGCAGCTTCGGGTATCACCCGCGGCTGCAATCCACCGGGCAACACCCGGTTCTGTCCCGACGATTCGGTCACTCGGGGCCAGATGGCGGCCTTCCTGGTCCGGGCATTCGGCTACACCGAAGGCGAAGGCGGCGATCTATTCGGTGACGATGATTCTTCCGTCTTCGAGGCCGACATCGATCGACTGGCGACCGCCGGGGTGACCAAGGGATGTGATCCCCCGGCGAACAGCAGGTATTGCCCGGACGCACCCGTGTCGCGTGCCGAGATGGCAACGTTCTTGACGAGGGCGCTGGACCTGGAACCGATCACTCCGCCACCACCTGCCGGTTCGGATTTCTCGTGTGACGAGATCGTCGG
Source organism: uncultured bacterium (assembly GCA_963792365.1). Taxonomy (GTDB): domain Bacteria; phylum Actinomycetota; class Acidimicrobiia; order Spongiisociales; family ZC4RG35; genus JAOUGY01. The sequence continues at coordinate 1,045,075 of CAWBVW010000001.1, read as the reverse complement.
ACTGGGAGTCGAGGAGATCGATGGGAACGCGGCGTACTCCCATGTTGGCCCCGGTGATGTCCTCTGCTTGCAGGCCGGCACACGCGGAGAGATCGAGATCGTGAATCTCCACGGAACGGCGGCAGATCCAATCATCATCGTCAATACGGGAGGCGTGGTCACGCTCGACGTGGCGGGCACGTACTCCGGGATCGACATCGCGGAGAGCGACCACATCCGCGTCTCGGGCGCAGGTGTGACGTCTGCGTGCGGCGCCGAGTACTCAGAATCTGCTCAGGCCTGTGGGATCCGGGTGATCGGATCGGACCGGGCAGTCACGGCCAAGACTCGGGCCGAGTACATCGAGATCGACCACATCGAGATGGGTGAGATTCTCGACGGAACCGCAGTGAGCATCAAGGATGATTCCATGGGGCGGGGGGAGTGGGTACTCCACGGCGTAGTCGCCCATCACAACTACCTCCATGAGATCGGCGACGAAGGCATGTACATCGGGAGCTCCGACTACGAGACCGGCGAGTTCCACGTGCTCGAAGGAGTCCACATCCACCACAACCTCGTCGTCGACACCGGACGTGACGGCCTCCAGGTCGGCTCGACGACCGCGGACTGCTCGATCCACCACAACGTGATCAAGGTGCCCGGCCAGAACGACGAATCGTCGCATCGAGCCGGGGTCATGAACAACAAGGGCTCCGTTTGTGACATCTACTCGAACACGGTGATCGACGCGGCGGGTTGGGGGATCTACGTCCAGGGGAACGGCACCAACCGGGTGTTCAACAACGTGATCATCCGCAGCGGCCGCCTTGTGTCCGATGGTGATTCCGACGGCGACGGAATCGCAATCCACGACGGGTCCAACACCTCGAAGAGCATCTACGTCTGGAACAACACCATCATCGACGCCCGGGGCGACGGTATCGGATTCCACAATGACGTTGGGCCCGACAATCAGATCATCAACAACATCGTGGTTGGATCCGGCGGTGAGTCCATCAACGCCGATACCGGTGACGAGGTCTCGAACAACCTGACGGCGTCGAGTGTCGGCGTCATCGGATTCGTCGATGCTGGATTCGACGACTACCGGCTCTCGAGTTCTTCTGCCGCAGTCGACGGGGGCAAGGACCTCCGGTCGTCGGGTGTAACCGACGATCGGGTTGGAGCGGCTCGCCCGCGCGGCGCCGGATTCGACATCGGTGCCTACGAGTCGTATTGACCAACGGCTCGGGCTCTCGTTGGATTCCGTCCACCCCAGGTGCGCTCCTCAGAGGAGCGCCCACACTGCGGATCGGACTTCACCGAGCACGGTCTCGAGGTCGCGATCTGCGTCGATGACGACCGCAGGGGCCGTATCCCAGTCCGCCGTCATGATCTCACTTGCTCTGCGGTGCACGAACTCGGCCGGATCCTCGATCCGCCGCTGGGCGGCAATCTCGGGGCTGACCTGCAGAACCACGACCAGATCAGGGGGGAGGATCGCTTCGTAGTAGCGGCGTTCCCGGGCACACAACCACGTGGCCAGTGGCTCGCGGGCAGACGTCGGGATCGACTGGAGACGCGGCCCATCCATCAGCCGGATCTCGCCCAGCGGCCATCGGTCGGAGACGACGATCTCGCCCCGCCCTGCCGCTCGCCGCGCCCTCCGATACTGCAGGTACCGATCGCGGGCGATCAACGTGTGCCACACCAGGTAGGCATAACCGGGAAATGACTCGAACTCGGTCCACGGTGGAAGCCGGGTGGACTCGAAGAGCCCGATCCGACGTGCCTTGATCATCGGGCGGCGAACCATCCGGCTCACTCTGGACCATGGCGGCTTCCCCATGTGGACTCGCGTAACGGCGAGGTCCTTCGAGAGGTGCTCCGTCAGCATCGCCACGTTGGTCGACTTCCCGGACCCGTCACTCCCGGTGACGGCGATGATCGATCCTCCGACGTCGGGGCGTTTCCCGGGCGTCTGCCAGCCCGATTTGGATCTCGCTCGCCTGAGAGCCCGTCTCCAGACACGCATCCCCAGATCGGCGGCGCGTCCGCGCCGACCCAGGCTGTCGAGTCTCCGCAGCAGGCGACGCGCAACCAGCATCCGGCTCACACGGTTGATCTCTCCATTGATGGCAGCCACACAGTCGGCGAACAGCTCATCAACGAGCAGTGGGAGATGATGTCGTCGCAGTTCATCCGCGTGCGTGAGATCGGCCCTGTCGGTGAGGTCACGCAATTCGCTTCGTTCGGAGAGCGACAGCTTCCCCTTGCGGGCGAGCTGTGCATCCCACGGCGAGTGCTTCACGACCATTCGGACGACGAACACGAGGTACTCCCACTCAGCCGATGGGATGGGAAGCACCAGGTCGGTGCGCCGTTCGGCCAGGTAGGGCCGCTCGACCGGCAGATGGAAGTTCTTCGTCATGTCGTCGCCGACTACGAGCTTGAAATGGGCGTGCACGTGCACGATGCGTCCGGCGCGTTCATCTGGCGCGTAGTAATCGAGGATTCCCGGCAGCTGCCGATCCCTCGTGGGCCGTGCCAACACAAACCCGAGCCGATACAGGATCTCGGTGAACTTCCCGGCGTCGTGGCGCGCGATCAAGAGGTCGAGGTCCTGTTCCGCCGTGATCGCACGGTCGACGGCCTCGTTGCTCTTCCAATGGCAATAGGTGATCCCGGCTTCTTCGAATGCTGCGGCGAGTTCGAGCACGAGTGGCGAAGGCTCGAGGCGCTCCGACCTCTCTTCCGGGGTGTCGCTGCTCATCCGATCGCTCGCCTTCGTTTCGCCCGCCATCATCGGCCTGCGCCGGCATAGAGGGAGGCGAGAGTCTGGACTTCTCGTCGTAGGTCGAAATGGGTCGCCACCACCGCACGCGCATTGGTCCCCATGACTCGCCGCTCCTCGGCGTCGGCTCGTGCGATGTCTTCGATCGCATCGGCGAGCGCTTCGGAGTCGCCGGGTGGGGCGAGGAGACCTGATCCTGGTTGCACCAGCTCTCCGATCCCGACCAGCTCTGTGGACACTACCGGTACCTCTAGCGCCATCGCCTCGGCGAGAGCGACTGGAATCCCATCTCTGTCTCCATCGGACGCGACGACGCAAGCCAGGGCGAACACATCGCTGTCGGCCACGAGCCGCCGTACCTCACTCTGTGGCTGCGCACCGAGCAGATGGATCTGATCGGTGAGCTGCGCCTTGCGAATGCGGTCCTCGAGATCATCACGCAAGGGTCCGTCGCCGACGATCGTGCATCGGAAGTCGAGCCCCCGGTCGGCCAGTGTGCGGCACGCGTCGATGAGATATCGGTGACCCTTCTTCTCGACGAGCCGACCGACAGAGACGATGCTGAAGGGTCCGCCTTCTTCCCGAGCCGATGGTGCCGTGAAGTCGGCGACGTCCACCCACGGGTGGATCACCGAGATCTGGTCGACCGGCACATCGGGCGCCATCGAGAGGAGGTGGGCCTTGTTGAATTCGGACACCGTCACGACGAAGGCCGCCTCACCGATCTTCTCCCGAAGCATCACCGGGCCCACGAAGATGTCATTGGCATGCGCAGTCAGGCTGTACGGGATGGAGAGCATGCGCCCGACCGCGAGCGCCAATGTCGAGGCCCGGTCGAGGAAGTGCGCGTGGATGTGCCCGTGGCGGCGATCCCGTAGGTGGAAGGCGGCAAGGCCCGCCTCGCCGAAGTGGAGGAGGGTTTTGACCCTGGCGCGCCAACCAGGATGAGGGCGGGTCAGTAGGTACCACAGTGTGCCGAGATACTTTCCTGGGAGGCGTGTCAGCAGATACCCGTGGGCAGTGCCGAGTCGAGCCACCGATGTGGGCAGCAGATTGTGCACACGCTCGGCGACATCGGCGTAGGCCGGCGACCCACTCACCTCGGGTGCGGCGGTGCGGATGGAGATCAGATCGAGGGAAACCCCCAAGTCGCGCAACGCTTCGATCTCGCGATCGATGAAGGTGGTGGTGATCGTGGGATACGTTCCCACGATGTATACGAGCGGAGGTGCAGGAATCGCAGCGGGTGCGGACGCCGACTCCGTCTGATTCGCCGATGTGTCGCGATCCAACACTACGACCTGGTTTCCGGCGCCACGATCCTGTAGGCAGGCAGTGGCCTGCCCTTCCAGTTCTTGAATGTGTTCGACGCCCTCCACGCCATCAATCGACCGGTGTCCAGGGGAAAGTCGAGGAGTACGAAGCGAGCGAGGTCGCCGCCTCTCAGGTGGAGGTCCTCGAGCCCGTAGTCGAGTCTGCGCATCTCACTCCCGGCGACCCGGTCGACGAACGCGATGTCGGTCGTGGCCAGCACCTGACGGTATCTGCCGATCGAATCCGTGGAGATGACCCCCACTTCCCGGCTTCCGTACGAACTGTTGCTCCCCTGCTCCTTGAACTTCGATGCGCCATCCATGTCGAGCATCGCCGGTTCGTACTCCTCGCCGATGAAGTCGCACACGGCGCGTACCCAATGCTCGGGCTCTTGGACGAGGTCCTCGTATCGGAGCACCATGTAGCCGTCGGGGTGGGCAGCCTTGTTCTTCTCGGCCAGTGCCACCGAATCGAGCCACTCGGCCACACCCGCACCCACACCGCCTCGGCGTCGCTTCCAACGAGTCTTGGAGGACGCGTAGCGGTCTCTCGGATCCCGCACCATGTGGATGATCCTGGCGCTCGGGAATGCCTCGAAGATCGGTCCGGCGTACCGCTCCGTGTTCAGCGATTTGTCGCCCCAGCGCGGCTTTGCGAGGCGGTCCGCGACCTGCCGCTCGAGCAGGTCGAACAGGTGCCCGTAGGACCGCTCGCCGGCCAGGAACTCGGAACGCAGGCGATCGGCGTCGAGGTCCAGCACGACCAGTCGTCGATACCGCATCATCATTTCGAAGCAGCGCTCGAAGTTGGCGTCGTCGGAGAGGTCACCGTACTGACCGTAGAAGTGTGTCCACAGATTGGTCCGACGGGTCATTGCGATCCTGGAGTGCGAAGCCAGGAGGGCGTAGATGAGGCTGGTGCCGCTCCGCTCCAACCCGCCCACGTACACCGGTCCTTGGTTCATCTTCTTCAATCCTCTGCCACTCGTCTCGGTGCGATTCGCTCGGCCGCCACTCTCATCGCAGCACCGACCCGCTCGATCGGCATCGGCCATGTCTTGTCGTCGGGAGCGGTCTCGGGATAGCCGAGCAGCGACATTTCGCGGCCGGCGCGCCGAGCGACGTATGCCCCGCCCCTGGCGTCGATCGGCGCTGCATCCGACTTTGAGCTCAGCCCCGCCCGCAACGCTGTCAGCATACGATCTGAGAAGGACACGTCCACCTGATCACAGATCGTCTGGAGCGTGCCCGCAGGATCTCGAGCCATCGTCTCGTAGGCGATCACGTGATAGCGGCCAGGGTGTCGGGTCGTGTTCGTGGTGGCTCGTCTGGCGGATTCAATCCACTTCCGCGTTTCCCAGCCGAGAAGACCCGGGGCGCGTGACACGAACTCCGCCCGTTCTCGAGGGTTGCGTACCAGATGGAGGAACCTGGCATTTGGGAGATCACTGAGGATTGTGTCGGCGAACCGCTCTGCGCTGCCGAGCTGGTCGCCCCACCGTTGCGCCCCGGCACGTGAGGCGTGATCGGCGTGAATCGATGCGAACAATCTGGTGTACGTCGGGGAACCTTCGGCGAAGGCGGCCTCTATGCGGTGTCGATCCGGGTCCAGGCGCCCGACTCCCTGGTCGGACAGGATTACGTCGAGGCACCTTCGGAGGTTGTCGGCGTCGGCGAGATCGCCGAACCGACCGGAGTACTTGGGCCACAGGTAGGTCTTGCGGGTGATGACGATCTCGCCTGAGCTCTCGAGCGCCAGCCTGAGCGGGGTCTTTCCCGAATGCGACAACCCTGTGATGAACACGGGCCCAACCGGGCCCGAGGGTTCTGCCGGGCTGTTCATTGCCCATCCGGCAGCGGATCGACCAGCATCCGCGCCCCGAATCTGCGGGGGACCAATCGGGGCAGGTGCTGCTGACCCCACTCCACACTGAGCCACGTGGCCATCCGGAAGAACTGGTCCGGCCAGTCCGTGAGTGCAAATCGCACGCGTTCGGCCGTCGTCATCACAATCGGCTCGAGCTCGTATCCGAAGCGACGCATCCGGCGCCCTGCGTGGAGTTGGATGAACGCGAGCTCCGGGACCGGTATCCGCCCGCGATGGTTGCCGATGAACGCCTCCGAGAGAAGCTTGTCCGACGGCTCCCGCCCCTCGGTCAGGAAGGTCTTCATCTTCGGCGCCGCGGGCAGCTCCAGCATGACCGGATCGAACGGCTCGTCGATGAACTCGCAGACCCGCCGTACCGTCTCTTCGGTGTCGCGCACAAGATCCTCGAAGCGGACGACGAGATAGTCCTGCGGGTGGTCTTTCATGTGGCGTTCCGCCAGTTTCGTCGAGTACGTGAACCGTGCCGTGGCCCCTCCCGCCCTGAGCTTGCCACCGGGCCACTTCGCAAGGGATGCCTCGTACCGGTCACGTGGATCCCGGACCATGTGAATGATCTTCAGTCCTGGATATGCCTCGAACATCTGGGGGGCGTACCGCTCGATCAGGCCGGTCTGCGCGCCCCAGCGTGGCTTGCCCTCGCGCTCGGCGAAGTGGATCAGGAACAGCGAGAAGAGCCTTGCATACGTGGGCTCGCCGGCGGCGAAGTCGGCGCGTATGCGTGAAGGATCGGGGTCGAGGAACCGCACGTGCTTGTACCGCAACATGGCATCGAGGCATCGCTCGAAGTTCTCCGGGCGAGCGAGATCACCGTGCCTTCGGTAGAAGTAGGTCCACATGTTGGATCCCACCGACGGGATGGCGATATTGGGATGGGATGCGAGGAAGGCTCGCATCGTCGTTTTTCCCGATCGGTCGAGGCCGCCTATGTACACGGGGCCCATGCCCTCGCGTTCGCTCATCGTTTCATCGCTCTGTCCCCGCCCGATCCTCGTCGAATGTGGCCCCGCGCGACGATACCGGCGTCCAAGCGGTCGACATCACGGACCTCACTCAGGGGATGAACTCGACATGGAGGACGGGTGCGGCGGCGGGAGAGCCGTTGTGCGATTCGGCCACGCGTTTCCCGCTCCCCGAGATCACGAAGACCATCGAGTTCCCTGATGTCCATCCGGGCCGATCCACTATCTCCTGGACGACGAGCGACAGGCCGGAGGTTCGCTGAGCCTCCGCCGCCTCACCGACGACGTTCCACGCCGGTGGCGACCATGACGCAGTGGTGGGAGCGAGGATCCGTGACGTGATGTCGTTCAGTACCTGTTGCAGGATCGGTGCGTCGTCCACGGCTTGAGCACCCACGTTGAGCGTCGTCGCAACGGTGTCGGTCTCGTCCGCCGTGAACTGGATCCAGGCAGCCGTGATCGACGCTCCTTGCGGTATGCCGATGGCATTGAAACGGATCCCCACGGTTTGGTTTGTGGCCTCATCGACGAGCTCGAGGTCGCTGCTGGTGTTGGACACCGTCCCATCGGCCGCCTCCTCGGCGTCGTCGGTGCCTGCCGACACTTGGACATCGATCGTGATCTCTCCGCCGACGCCGGTGACCGTGATCTCGACCTCGTCGCTCTTGGTCAACTGCCCGTCGTCTGCCGTGAGCTGGAGCACATAGGTGCCCTCCAGCGAGAAGGTGGCGGTGGTGTCGACGGCGGACGCATCGGCGAACGCGACGGCACCCGGGCCGCTCACCACGCTCCACGTCGTGGTCAAGGCTCCGGGCGGGTTTGGCAACCCGTCGTCGGACACCGTGCCATCGAGCACGGCAGCGTCGGTGACTGCCACGGTCTGATCGGCCCCGGCGTTCACCGTCGGCCGACCCTGCGTCAGCGGCTGGTACGTCACGTGCAGCACGGGAGCCTGGGTGCTTTCGCCGTCGTACGACACGGCCACCCGTTCGCCATTGCCCGTGATGATCACCGAGAGCGAGTTGTTCGCGACCCAGTCCGGCCGGTTCACGATCTCCTGGATGACGCCGGCGATGTCGGGTGTCTGCTGGTCGACACCGGCCTCTCCGGTCACGTTCCATGCGACCGGGATCCAGTCGACGGCGGCGGCGGTGCGAGGACGCGTGGAGATCCCGAAGGCGGTGTTCGTGTAGGTCGCCGATGAGTCCACGTCTTCGCCCTGAACGCGAAGCGTCGTGGCGGGGGTGGGCACTTCGTCGGTCGTGAACTGCACATAGGCATTGGCGATCTCTGCGCCTGCCGGTATGCCGACGTTGTTGAATCGGATGCCAACCGTTTGTTCACCGCCGCGATCGTGTACGAGCTCCAGGTCGCTCGAGACCAGGTCGATGGTGCCGTTCGCCCGCTCCTCGGCATCGTCCGACGACCCGGTCACCGGGATGACCAGGGTCACCGGGTCCGATCCGGGAGCGGTCACGCCGACGCTTGCGGTGTCGGTGGTTTGGGATTCGCTGTCGTCGGCGAGGAGTTGGAGCACGTAGGTGCCCTGTGCCGAGAAGGTGGCGGTGGTGTCGACCGCCGATGCGTCGGCGAACGTCACCGTTCCCGGACCTGACACGACACTCCAGGTGGTGGTCACCACTCCCGGTGGGTCCGGCAGGCCGTCATCGGTCACCGTCCCGTCGAGCGACGCCGGGTTGCCGAATTCGACCGACTGGTCGGCGCCGGCGTCGACGGTGGGGGCGCTGTTGATCGGGGGTGTGACCGTGATCGTGACCGTGTCCGATGCCGACAGTGCCGAGTCGTCGGCGAGGAGTTGGAGCACGTAGGTGCCCTGTGCCGAGAAGGTGGCGGTGGTGTCGACCGCCGATGCGTCGGCGAACGTCACCGTTCCCGGACCTGACACGACACTCCAGGTGGTGGTCACCGTCGCCGGCGGGTTGGGTAGACCATCATCGGTCGCCGTCCCGTCGAGTGATGCCGCGTCGGACAGCGCCACGGATGCGTCCGGGCCGGCGTCGACGGTGGGCGCCTGGTTCTGCGGGAGGACATCGATGGTGACGGTGTCGGTGGTTTGGGATTCGCTGTCGTCGGCGAGGAGTTGGAGCACGTAGGTGCCCTGTGCCGAGAAGGTGGCGGTGGTGTCGACCGCCGATGCGTCGGCGAACGTCACCGTTCCCGGACCTGACACGACACTCCAGGTGGTGGTCACCACTCCCGGTGGGTCCGGCAGGCCGTCATCGGTCACCGTCCCGTCGAGCGACGCCGGGTTGCCGAATTCGACCGACTGGTCGGCGCCGGCGTCGACGGTGGGGGCGCTGTTGATCGGGGGTGTGACCGTGATCGTGACCGTGTCCGATGCCGACAGTGCCGAGTCGTCGGCGAGGAGTTGGAGCACGTAGGTGCCCTGTGCCGAGAAGGTGGCGGTGGTGTCGACCGCCGATGCGTCGGCGAACGTCACCGTTCCCGGACCTGACACGACACTCCAGGTGGTGGTCACCGTCGCCGGCGGGTTGGGTAGACCATCATCGGTCGCCGTCCCGTCGAGTGATGCCGCGTCGGACAGCGCCACGGATGCGTCCGGGCCGGCGTCGACGGTGGGCGCCTGGTTCTGCGGGAGGACATCGATGGTGACGGTGTCGGTGGTTTGGGATTCGCTGTCGTCGGCGAGGAGTTGGAGCACGTAGGTGCCCTGTGCCGAGAAGGTGGCGGTGGTGTCGACCGCCGATGCGTCGGCGAACGTCACCGTTCCCGGACCTGACACGACACTCCAGGTGGTGGTCACCACTCCCGGCGGGTTGGGTAGACCATCATCGGTCACCGTCCCGTCGAGCGACGCGATATCACCAACCGTGATCGTGGCGTTCGATCCCGCGTCCACTGTCGGTGGCGTGGTGGTGCGATACGTCAGTTGGAGGAGCGGCGCGCTCGCCGGGCTTCCGTCGTAGGACTCTGCAACCCGTTCGCCGGTGCCGGCGATGATGAACGCCATGGCATTGCCGGCGTTCCACCCGGGTCGGTCCACGACCTCCTGGACCAGCGTCGCAAGATCAGGGGTTTGCTGGTCGTTCCCGGCTGCGCCCACCGTCGGCCACGCCGCCGGTTGCCAGCTGACCGCTGCCGTCGTTCGGGATCTCGCGGTCACGTTGTTCTGGGCTCGTGCAAAGGTGGCGGCGGCGTCGGTGTCCTCGGCTGTGATCACAACGTTCGTGGCCACCGAGGTGGCCTCATCCACTGTGAACTGGATCGAGGCGCTGAGAACCGTGGCTTCTGCCGGGACATCTACGCCGGTGAAGCGGATTCCGACCGTCTGGTTGCCTCCGGTGTCGGCGACGAGCTCGAGATCGGAGCTCGCCGTGCTGACAGTACCGTTCTCACGCTCCTCGGCATCGTCGGATCCGCCGATCACCCGAGTCTCGAAGCTGAACTCGCCTCCCGAGCCGGCCACCGAAACACCGATGTCGTCGAACGCCGTCGCCTGGCCATCGTCCGCCGTGAGGCGAAGTGTGTAGAAACCCGGATCTGAGAACGACGCGGTGGTGGCGAGCGCCGACGCATCTCCGAACGAAACCGTGCCAGGTCCGCTCACAACGGTCCACTGCGTGGTGATCGGTCCACCTGGAATCCCGTCGTCGGAAACGGTTCCCGACAACGAGGCTACCTCGCCATCGTTCAACGTCAGGTCGTCACCGGCGAACACAACGGGTGGTGCGTTGAGCTCGAACGAGAACTCGAAGAGCACGCCGTCGTTCTCGTTGGGATCGTTGTCGTTGTCGATGGCGCGATCCACCACATACAGGTTCATCTGCGTCGGGCTCGAGCTGGCCGGTGCATAGGCGATGCCGGCCGGGTTGATGAGTCCATGCCCGCTCAGGTCGAGATATCGGATGATGGTGCCATCGATCGTCGTCTCAGCGATGACGTCGTCGACCGAGCTCAAGACGTACAGGTGGTCGTTGTCCGGGTTGTACTCGACCCCCTCAGGGTCAGGGATGCCCAGCGCTGTCGTGTCGAAACTGGTCACCACGTCGTCGCCGGAGGGTGGCACACCGTCGAACTGTCCATTGGGGCCGGGATCGATCGTGTACACCTCTTCGCTGAACCCGTCGACTGCCACCAGGTTCCCGCGGGTGGTGTCGAACGTGACGCCCTCGGGATCGGTGGAACCGAAGGCCTGGAACGAAATGAAGGTGACGATGTCGTCGCCCGTGTGCAGCGTGGCGTCGGGACCGGGGTCGACCTGGTAGATCCCACGATCGCCCGTGTCGTCGGTGAGGAACAGGTGACCGTTGGGTGCAACCGCCGCCCCAGTCGGCTCGTTCGAATAGGCGAGAGTTCCTGCGGTGTCGATCAGCACGCCCGAGAGAGACGTTTCGAAGAGGTTCGACCCAACGAACAGCGAAGGGATTTCATTCACCTCTCCATCCGAGATCAGCAGGTTTCCTGATGCGGCCACGTAGGCGATGCCAGAGGGGTCTGGGCTGGGTGGCGACCACTGCCATGTGTTCGTTGCCCGAACAAGAGACACCGGATCGTTCGGAACCGAGAGCAGGGCCAGTGGTTGTGGTGTCAGGTCGACCTCCATCAGGGTCGCACCGGCACCTGCATCTGCCACCAGATACAGGCTCTGTGCTTCGGGAGAGTCCGTGAGGTCGGCGCTGGGGGCGACCTCGATGTCGAGGATCTGTTCGATCGAATCCGGGTCGATCGGCACCTCCTCGACATCGTCGCCGGAGATCTTGACGACGCGGGTGCCGCCCTGAGCGAGCAGGTAGATCGCCCCGTCGATTGGGTCCGCGGCCACGGCAACGGCGTCGGCGATGCCCCTGTCCGACAGCGCAAGCGAGGTGGTGGCACCGCTCGACAGGTTGACCGTCGACAAGGTGCCGGGAGACAGGACGTAGGCGACATCGCTTCGCAACGCCAGGTCGGTGACGGGAGCGCGCGCCTCCAAATCGACCATTGGCGTGCCGTCGAGCGTGAGCGTTCCTCCCTCGATGGACAGGGTGGCACCAGTGGTGCCATCGATCGCGTACGGAGCGCCCGTCGGGACCTCGACGCTCGCTCCGGTCGACAGACCCGTGGGTGTGACGAACACGGGTTCATTCGCGTTCGGTCCGGAGATGATCAGCGCCCGCTCGTTCGGCGTATAAGAGAGCGTCTCGGCAGCCGGAAGCGCGAGATCCGTCTCAATCACCTGAAGTTGCGTCCTGCCGGTCCGGTCGGCCGTCGTCGGCGAGCCGAGAGCGTCACCTGCGGCGAGCGCCACCAGTGCGACGAGGGCCGCCGAGACGATCGCAACTCCACGCGTCCGAGCCGACGCGCCGCCATCTTCCGCGTTTCCACTCCACCCCATAGGACCTCCCAGTCCCCCTCAGACCGTAGCACCTCCTCGGATCGAAATGTCGAGATCATTACATTCCCGCCCAGATTTTCTCAGAAGAATGTTCCGATTTGGACACTTTCGTGTTGCTTGACGGTCGTCAGTCGTTATTGTCTTGGGCAAGGGGGTCGCCTGTTTTTTGGGGCGGCGTCGTAGGCGACACAAACGGGGCAGGGCAGATGGCATCTCCTTATTCGAACGCGGCCCCACGGGCTGCGCTCTCGACTGTGATGGAAGAACCTGAGATCATCATCGATCTCAGGGATCTCGAGCGGGCAACGGAGTCGGAGTCCGACCACATAGAGTGGGATGGACTTCGCCTGGCGGCATCCGACAAGCCGGGGGATGCCTATTGGCGAGTGAAGCGAGCCTTCGACATCGCCGCGGTGCTGATCATGGCGCCCATCGTGCTTTGCCTCTTGGCGATCCTGGCGATCGTGATCAGACTGGACTCGCCAGGCCCGATCCTGTTCCGCCAGGAACGCATCGGGGCGCGGCGGGTGACGGTCGCCGATCGCCGCTGCTGGCGAGTTCGCTCTTTCCAGTTCGTGAAGCTGCGGACGATGTTCGTCGATTCGGATGCCTCCACGCACGAGGAGTACATGTCGGCGTACATCCACGGGGACGAAGAGCAGATGCGTGTCCTCCGTGACGGTGTCGAAGGCACCTACAAGATGGAGAACGACGCGAGGATCACGCGCGTGGGTCGCGTGTTGCGCCGGCTGAGCATCGACGAGCTGCCTCAACTCTGGAACGTTCTCGTGGGTGACATGAGCCTGGTTGGCCCGCGACCGCCGATCCCATACGAAGTGGACAAGTACGCGCCTCTTCACCTCCAGCGGCTGGCAGCCGTACCGGGAATGACAGGCTGGTGGCAGGTCAACGGACGATCGGAGACGACGTTCGACGAGATGCTCTCACTCGATCTCGAGTACCTCCGCCGCCAGTCGATCGTCCTGGATCTGCGGATCCTCGTGAAGACGCTGCCCGCGGCCGTGGACGGGAGAGGTGCGGGATGAGCGACAGAATTCGCATTGGTGTCATCGGAGCCGGGTACTGGGGTCCCAACCTGATCCGCAACCTCGCCGAGAATCCCCGGGTCGACCTGGTCGGAGTCGCCGACCTCGACGCCGAACGACGTCAGCACATCTCCCACTTGTACCCACAGCTTTCGCTCGTCGTCGACGATCATCGGCGTCTCATCGGCGAAGGCCTGGATGGGGTCGTGATCAGCACGCCGCCCGAGACACACAGCGAGCTCGCATCCGACGCCTTGGCATCGGGTGCCGATGTGCTCGTGGAGAAGCCCTTTGCGACATCCTCGGCCGACGCCCGCCACATGGTTGGGCTGGCCGACGAACTCGGCCGGACCTTGATGGTCGGGCACACCTTCCTCTACAACCCCGCGGTGCACGCCCTGAAGAACATGATCGAGTCGGGCGAGATGGGCGACGTCCACTACATCGATGCGGTGCGCGTAGGTCTCGGGCTGTTCCACCCGACGCACAACGTCGTGTGGGACCTCGGCCCGCACGACATCTCGATCCTCATGTTCTTGCTTGGCGAGATTCCATATTCGGTGTCTGCTCGGGGCCTCGGGTGCCTGCAGCACGGGGTGGAAGACATCGTCTACCTGACCCTCAACTTCCCGAGCGGGATCATGGCTCACGCACGTCTCAGCTGGCTCGATCCGTCCAAGACCCGGCGCATCACCGTGGTCGGAAGCCGGAAGATGACCATCTACGACGACGTCGAACCGATCGAGAAGCTCCGCGTGTACGACAAGAGCGTGGAGGCGGTGCGGCGGACCGACACCTTTGGTGAGTTCCAGTTCGCCTACCACTACGGAAACATCGTCAGCCCCTTCGTCCGGAGCCAGGAGCCGCTCAAGGCGGAAGTAGAGCACTTCGTGGACTGCATCGAGAGTGGCGAGCGTCCGCTCACCGACGGCGAGAATGGAGTCCGCGTGGTGGAGATCATCGAGGCGGCGCAGAGATCACTCCGGGCGGGTGGCGGACCCGTTCCGGTCGCATACGGGCCCACGGCCGAATTGGAGCCGGCGCTCGGCGAGGGGCAGTCGGCGGGATGGGAAGCGCTGTGAGGGGTCGACATGTCAGCGGCTGCTGAAGCACGGCCCGGTTTCGGCGACAACGTTCCGTTCGTCGACCTGCAGTCCGAATACGCCCGACACAAGACCGAAATCGATGCAGCGGCTGCAGGGGTGCTGCAGCGAGGTGATTTCATCCTGGGAGAAGCGGTGTCCCGGTTCGAGGCAGCCTTCGCCCGATACGTGGCCGTGGACCACGCCGTTGGTGTGGACTCTGGGTTCTCGGCCCTCGAACTGATCTTCCGAGCTCTGGACCTCGGGCCGGGCGACGAGGTCATCACCCAGGCCAACACCTTCATCGCGACCGTTGCGGCGATCGAGTCGACCGGCGCGCGAGCCGTTCTCGTCGACGTGGACGCCACGACGAACAACATGGATCCGGACGCACTCGAGGCGGCGATCACCGACGCCACTCGTGTCGTGGTCCCCGTCCATCTCTACGGGATGCCGGCCGACATGGACCGGATCGCTGCGATCACGCGCCCACGCGGGATCAAGATCGTGGAGGACGCCTGTCAGGCGCACGGTGCCTTCCACGGCGGTCGACGGGCGGGTTCGCTGGGCGATGCCGCCGCGTTCAGCTTCTACCCGAGCAAGAACCTCGGGGCGGCCGGGGACGGTGGAATCGTTGTCACCTCCGATCCGGCGATCGCCGACCGGGTGCGTCTCCTCCGCAATCTCGGTAGTGGTGTGAAGTATCGGCACGACATCCGGGGGTTCAATCACCGCCTGGATACCATCCATGCGGCCATCCTCGAAGTCAAGCTCCCGCACCTCGACGACGCCAACGCCTCCCGCACAGAGTCTGCCCGTCGCATGAACAAGGAACTGGCGTCGCTCCCGTTGGTGACACCGTCCGAACGTGATGGATTCACACCGGTGTACCACCTCTACGTGATCGAGACGGATGAGCGGGAACGGCTGCAAGAGCACCTCACTCAGCGGGGGATCTCCACGGGCATCCACTATCCGATTCCGATTCACATGCAGCCCGCCTATCGTTCTCTGGGATACAGTGAAGGCGCGTTCCCTGTGAGCGAACAAAAGGCTGGCCGTATCCTCAGCCTCCCGATGTATCCGCACATGCCCGTCGAGGTCGTGGATCGGGTCATCGGGGCCGTTCGTGCTTTTTTCGAGGAGCGATGACGTGGAGCTGAAGCACTATCTTCAGATCGTGAAGAAGCGATGGTGGCTCGCCGCCATCGCCGCCGGCGTAACGCTTCTGTTCACCTTCGTCTACACGGCACAGCAGCCCTGGATCTACCAATCCGAGGCCACGTTCGTGGTTCGCCCGCGGCTGCTCGAGGGCGCCGATGTCGTCAAAGCGACGGACACGTTGATCAGGGGTGCCGAGATCAACTCGACGTTCGCCGGAATCGCCCGTAGCGAGATCATCCAGGACCGGGCGAAAGCGGCCATCGGCTCGAGCCGCACCCGCGGCAACGCTCTGTCGGTGCAGACCGATGTCGTAGCCGGAACCAACATCCTCAGGATCACGGTTTCTGGCCGGGACGCGCAGGTCGTGAGCGACTACGCCGGTGCGGTGGCCGAAGAGACCGTCGCCTACATCGACGATCTCAACGATGTGTACGCCCTCGCGCCGCTCGACGAGCCGCAGATGGCCGGCGCACCTGCCGGTCCCAACAAGGGCATGACGAACGTTCTCGGAGGCATCGTCGGGATCATGCTCGGTGTCGTGTTGACGTTCGGTGTCGAGTACTTCTCCGAGCCGACACCTGAGGTCGTAAGTCTCGAGGTCCTCGACCCGGAGACGGGCATCTACAACGAGGTGTATTTCCGTCGACGGTTCGATCAGGAGATGAGTCGCGCCCGACACACGGGCCAGCGCTTCACGCTCGCCATGATCCAAACGACTCGTGGGGCGCTCGCACCCGGCGCCAAACCGGTCGACCCGGGTGAGATCGTGGCGGCCCTGGAGCCATTGGTCCGGCCAGAAGATGTCCTCGCACACGTGGGTGACGGCACGTACGCTCTGATCATGGCCGGCATGGCCGAGGACGAGGCTGAGAAGGTGCTCGCCGACTGGGCGGTCGCCACGTGGCCCGATACCGATGGAGTACCACCGGTCGACGCTCGATTCGACGTCTCCGTCGGGGTGTGCGAGTACGGCGCCGACGAGTTGCCCGCTTCGGTCCGAGCCATCTGATCCCGTGATTTCCATCCAGAGGGAACGCCTATCGGAGGCGGGAGTCATGTCGTGAAGACACAGCCGTCGCAGACGGACCCGGCGCCGACTGACAGCGTCGCAGCCAAGAAGCGCAACGTTCTGGAGACCGCCAAGGGCACCGGGGTGCTGGCCGGCGGCAGCCTGTTCGAGTTCGTCAGCAGGTTCGTCATCGCCTACTTCTTGGCGAGGATCCTCGCGGCTGAAGGCTACGGCTCCTACAACCTGGCAACCAGTGCCGCTGCTCTGTTCTCTGGGATCGGAGCCCTGGGACTGGACGACGCCATGGTTCGATACGTGGCAATCCAGTCGTCACAGGGCGACCGCAAGGGCATAGTCGGAACGCTCCAGGTTGGCGCGGTGGTCGGGACGATTGGTGGCATCGTCATGGGAGCCATCCTCTATCTGGCAGCGGAACCCGTGTCGGTCGGCTTGTTCGACGAAGCGTCGCTCGCCCCAATGCTTCAGATCGTGGCGCTCGTCATCCCGTTCCTCACGTTGAGCAACGTGCTCGCCGGCGCGGCGCGCGGTTTCAAGCGCATGGACTATTCGGCATTTGCGGAGAACGTCGTTCAGTCCGTCATTCGCATGGTGCTCGTGGTGGCCCTGTCGTTCTCGGGGTTCGGACCCGTGACGGCCGTCGTGATCTTCGGCATATCCGACATCGCCGCCACCCTGACCCTTCTGCGCCTTCTTCGGTCCGAGGTCCGGTATTCGGAGATGCGGTGGCGCAGCGGCCGCCGGGAGTACCGGCCGCTGTTCCGGTTTGCTCTGCCACTGTGGCTGTCGGGAACCCTCGTGCAGTTCCGCAAGAACCTCGAAACGGTGATTCTCGGAGCGTTGGGGACGATCGCAGACGTAGGCATCTTCACGATCGCGTCGCGCGTCAACATGATCGGTCATGTCGTCTATCGCTCGATCGTGACGTCGGTCAAGCCTGTGCTGGCGCAGCTCCATGCTGCCGGTGACCGGGACGGCCTCCAGCACATGTACGTCACCGCCACTCGATGGATGGTGTCGTTCAACCTGCCGTTCTTCGCAGTGATGACGCTGTATTCCGAAGAGCTGCTGTCGATCTTCGGCTCCACGTTCGCCGCCGGTGCCACGGCGCTCGTGCTCCTCGCCGCCGCCGAGCTCGTGAACTCGGCCACCGGGATCTGCGGGTCGATCATCGACATGGCCGGGCACACGCGCGTGAAGATGGCCAACTCGATCGTGTGGTTCGGCGTCGTCATCGGCACCGACTTCTGGCTGATTCCGGCGTACGGGCTGATCGGTGCCGCGGCAGCGTCACTCATCTCAACAGCATTCATCAACATTCTGCGCGTTGTGGAAGTTGCCATCCTCGATCGTGTCCACCCCTACGACTGGTCTCAACTGAAGCCCGCCTTTGCAGGGGCGCTTGCAGTCGGGCTGGGCTTTGCGCTGCGAAGTTCGTGGGCACCGGACTCTGTGATCGTGGCCGGTACGCAGATGGCGATCATTGTCACGATCTATGCAGGGGCACTGATCCTGATGGGTATCGCTCCGGAAGACCGTGTCGTGGTGTCGAAGGTCGTCGACAAGACCCTCGGTGTGGTCAGGGGTGGGAAGAAGAGAGGTCGGCACCTGTGAGCCGTGCGTTCCACGTTGGCGGCCGTCCACCCATGGGTGACGTGCTGCGTCGGGTTGCCGGCGTGGCGTTGCTCTTGGCGATCGCAGTGACGATGGCCGTGTTCATGGCATTCCTGGTCACAAGAGACCAAGCGCCGATCGCCCTCGCATTGCTGGCGATCATCCCCGGATTCGTGCTCTTCAATCGCTACCCCTTCGGGGCGGTGCTGCTGTGGCTGGCCATCGCCCAGTTCATCGTCGAAGGCGAAGGAGGCCTCGAGCGAAGGGTCTATTGGGTGATCCACCGGGCGATGCCGCTCGGGGTGGTGGTCGTGATGATCGTCGGGTCGATGCTCGGGACCCGCAAGAAACTCCCGAGGCTGGGTGCGGCGGAGTTCATGATCGGGGGCTACATCGTGGCCTCGCTGCTTTCGGTGCTCTATCTGTCCCCGACTCCGGAAGCGACGTTCTATCACCTTTTCGATCGCGTCATCGCTCCGGTCGGGTTGTACCTGGTGATCCGCCTCGCTCAGATCCGGGAGAACGATCTCAAGCGAATGCTCCCTGTGTTGTGGGTGATCGTGGCCATCCAGAGCTTCATCGGTTTGGTGTCCTGGTTCGCGCCAGGAGTGTTGCCGAACGCCTGGCTCGGTCGGGAGGGACAGCGCACCATCGGGTCACTCGGCCACCCCAACGTGTTCGGTGTCACCGTGCTGACATGTGGCGCGCTGTTGTTCCACGCAGCGCTCACGATTCCGATGTCGAGGGGTAGACGCTTCCTCGCGTTGTCCGGCTTTCTCGGGTCGCTCGGTATGGCGTTCTTCACCTTCGGTCGTGCCAACTGGCTCGCAGGAATCGTGCTGTTGTTGGGGCTGTTCGCCATGTACCCGCGCCAGCTCTTGCGCATCGGCGTCGCAACGATTCCGGTGCTCGTTCTGGCGCTCGCATCCGGCCTGTTCGCCACCCAGGTGGAACAGGCTCAGAACCGCTTTCTCTCCGATCAGTCGGCCGAGTCGGCGCTCAGCCGGCTCCCGGTGGTCTACGCATCCCTCCAGATGTTCGAGGCGAAACCGCTGAGCGGCTGGGGCTACAGCAACTTCGACCTCTACGACCGGCAATTCCAGGCTTCGATCGAGGGAATAGTCGTTCCCGAGAAGGACCACGCGTCCCACAACCTGTACCTCACGATCATGGCCGAGCAGGGGACGATCGGGATCGTGCTGTATTTGGGACCTGCCTTTGTGATCGGCGCCGGCGCCTTTCTTCGCCGTCGCAGGCTGCCCCCCACTGGATTCGTATCCCAGAGGCTGATGGGCGTGCTGGTTCTGCTTCTCGGCGTGCACTTCACCGTGAACAATTTTGCGAACATGCGGATCGTCTACGGACTTGGCCTTTGGTGGGTGACGCTGGCCCTGTTGGCGTCTGTCACCGATCTCGCAGCCGACGAACCCAAGCCCCGCGCCCTTCAGGACGAGATCGCCCGCATACCCCTGGAAGGCCTGATCCAGCGTGTAGAGGGGCGGGTCAGATGACTGTTCCCCGGCGCAGCTGGCGCGTCGGAGCGTTCGACTCTCGTGCGTGGCGAAGACTGGCCGGATCACGGGTCGGAGAGCGCGTCTTCGACAGCGGCTCCTATGAATGGCTGGATCTCCGGCGTCGAGCGATCCGCGCCGACCTCGCTCGACTGCGGTACCCCGAGCGCCTCCAGAATGTGGCCCGGTTCCTCCTGTTCATCGGCCACACCAAGAGCGGTGGCAGCTTGGTTGGCGCATTGCTCGATGCGCATCCGGATGTCGTCGTCGCGGACGAGACCGACGTCATTCGATTCTCCGAGGCGGGCTACAGGCGTCACCAACTCTTCGACGTGCTCGTACGAAATGCCCGGCGAGAGGCCGCGAAGGGGAGAGTGACCGCGCGCCGGATCGAGCCGTACTCGCTCGCCGTGCCCGGCCTCTGGCAGGGACGTCATGGAACGATTCGAGTGATCGGCGACAGCCGGGCGGGACCAACCACACGGCGCCTGGTCGACGAGCCGAACTCTCTGGGCAGACTCCAAGGCATGCTCGGGGACGTTCCGCTGCGGTTCATCCACGTGGTGAGGAACCCCATCGATCCCATCAGCGCCATGGTGCTGCGGAGCGGTCGGTCGAAGGACAGTGCGATCACCGACTACTTCGACCAGTGCGACCGGTTGTCCCAGCTGCGGGCTCGAGCAGACCTGACGATCGAGACGGTGCACTACGAGGACATGGTGACGGATCCGGCTCACGTCCTGGAGAGCCTTTGTCGGTATCTCGAGGTCGATGCGCCGGAGGACTATCTCTCGGCGTGTGTCTCGATCGTCGATTCAACCAGGCCACCGGAGTCTTCGAAGGTCGAGTGGGTGCAGCGCGATGTGGAGCAGATCGGAGTGCTCGCCGAACAGCATTCCTTCCTGGCGAGGTACGCCCATGTCGGCTGATGCTGTGATCGGCAGGGCGAGTCACCGATGATGATCGAACTGGCGGGAGCGCCAGGAGCGGGAAAGACCACACTCCGTACCCAGATTCTTTCGACCCTTCGATCGTTCGACGTGGAAGCCGAGATGGTCGAAGACGTGGTCCGACCTGTCGTGCGGTCGACAGTGGTTGGGCGTCTGCTCCGACCACTCCCACCTGGCGGGGTCCGACGAGCGATCGAGTGGCGGCTCTTTCTGTTGTTCCGATTGGTGTTCGGTCTTGCAGCGTTGGCGGCGCGGCCCCGGTTGCTCCGCTTGCTGTGGACGACGCAGCGGCGGAGACCGCCTACGGCTCATGCTCGCGAACGACGAGTGTTGCATTGGCTGGTTAGGGCGATCGGCGCTGCGCAGTTCCTGAACCCGAGGATCGAGGAGAACCGTGTCGTGGTGGTGGACGAGGGAGTCATTCACCGCACGGTCCAACTGTTCACGTCGCCGTTCGAGCCTGCCGACCGCGGTGCGATCTCGAGATATGTCGCCCAGGTACCCCACCCGGACGTGGTCGTGATCGTGGAGGCGCCCCCCGATGTGTGCGCCGAGCGCGCCATCGCACGCGGCGGTCGCGACCAATGGGGTTGGTCCGAAGACGGTGACGTACGTGCGTACGTGTCCAACGCTCACGAGGCGATCCAACTGACGTCCCGAGCACTCCGCACGGAGGGGGTCCCGGTCGTTGTGATCGACAGCGCGGGTGGTACCACCCCGGGTTGGCCCGCCGAACTCGAGCAAGTCGTGTGCCGTCCGGGCCGGCGGGTCGATCGATGAGATCGGCA
Source organism: uncultured bacterium (assembly GCA_963792365.1). Lineage (GTDB taxonomy): Bacteria > Actinomycetota > Acidimicrobiia > Spongiisociales > ZC4RG35 > JAOUGY01. Next base: position 1,023,601 of record CAWBVW010000001.1, on the reverse strand, counting down.
TTGATGCTCGGGTTCCCGAAGGCAGGCCGTGTGGTCGATCTCGTGAGGTCGCGTCGTGAGCGTGCCGCCATCGATCCGGCGAGGGTTGCCGAGGTCGTGAAGGCCCTCGGCGCTCAGGTGACGGACGCCTCTCGCAACACCACACAGGGCTGGCGCAGCGAAGTTGTGATCGTCGACACCACTCACGGCTTGCGAGTGATCAAGGCGTATCGGCCGGACTGGCCGCAGCCGTCCATCGAGCATGAGCATTCTGTTCTTTCCGAGTTGGGTCGGCTGGGCTTTCCGTCGGTGCGAACGTGTCGCACGCCCGATGGCCGCAGTGTGATCGAGGCCGGAGGTCGACGCCATGTCGTGTTCGAATACGTCAAGGGCGTCAACCCGGCATCGATGCACATCCCGTCGACCCGCCGCAAATCGCTGCTCACGACGTCCGCCCGCCTCCTGGCCCGGCTCCACGACGAGCTGGCGGACTTCGATCCTGCGGCGAACCATCATGTTTCTGAGCCGGTCGAAGAAGGCAGTCGAGCCTACGCGGACATGCTACATCAGCTTGCCAGTCGGGACGATGTGCCGGAAGCGCTCGCAGCCGACCATGCGGTACTCGGAACCCGCGTCGAAGACATCGCTGGGCGGCTGGTGGAGCTCGAGTCGCGGCTCGAGGACCAATCGTTCTCGCAGACCGTGATCCACGGGGATTATGGGCTCCACAATCTGATCTTCACAGCACCCGATCTCGCCGTGGTCCACGACTTCGAGCTCGCTCGCAGGGATCGCCGGCTCATCGACTTGGTGGTCGTGGTTTCGCGCCTGCCGTTCGGGCTGAGGCGGGAGTTTCTCGAAGCGTATAGGCCGGCGGCCGGGCTGCAGATGGAGGAGCTCTCGGCTCTCGCACTGGTGTGGGAGGAGTACCGGCTCCGCGGAGCCGTGCGCTCGTGGCGCAATGCACTACAGATGGACTCCCGCTCGCGGATGGCCACTGCGGTTGGCCGTTTGCACGAGGCCGAGACCGTACGAACGGGCAGAGAGACGACCTGGCTGTGACCGCACCGACTCCCCGGGTCATGATGGTCGTGCGCCTGTTCGCTCCTTGGGTGGGGGGAACCGAACGCCAAGCGCAGAGGTTGGCGACCGCGTTGGCCGGCATGGGGGTGGACGTCTGTGTTGCGACGGGGCGCTGGTTTCGTGGCACCCCGGGCTCCGAGATCATCGGCGGCGTGCGGGTGGTCCGCAATCACACGCTCTGGGAGTTCTTCGGCATTCGTGGACTCAGGAAACTCGGTGGGTACCTGTACATGGTCACGCTTGCGTGGCTGCTGTGGCGAGAGCGAAAGCGGTACGACATCATCCATGTCCACGGTCTCAACTACCACACTGCCGTGAGCACGCTCGTGGGCCGGCGCCTCGGCAAGCCGGTGGTGGCGAAGCTCGCCAACAGCGGACCAGACAGCGACATCGCCAAGATGCGCGAGAGTCAACAGCTCGCCGGTACTCGTGTGCTGTTGCCGGCTGCGCTCCGATGTGATCGGTTCGTCGCGCTCAATACCGCGATCGTCCAGGAGTTGTCGGACGTCGGTGTGGATCGCAACCGTATCGTGCAGATCCCCAATGGCGTCGACGACACCCAGGCTTTGCATCGTGACATCACTCATCCCGGCCCGCTTCGGGTGGTCTTCGTCGGGCGCATCCACGAGCAAAAGGACCTACCGACGCTCGTCAGGTCCGTCGGGCTCATCGAGTCCGAACGGCCCGGTCTGGTCGACGTCAGGCTGGTCGGTGAGGGTCCGCTCCGGGATGCGCTGGAGCGGCAAGTCGCGGCCGAGGGTCTTTCGGGTCGCATACATTTTGTCGGCGCCTCGGACGATGTGTTCGGGTATCTCGAATCGTCCGATGTCTTCGTGTTGCCGTCACGAGCGGAAGGACTGTCGAACGCACTCCTCGAGGCGATGGTCGCGGGTTTGCCCTCGGTCGCATCGAAGATCCCCGGTAACGTCGACGTGATCGATGACGGGCGGACGGGAATCCTCGTGGCACCCGGTGACCAGCGCGCGCTGGCCGACGCGCTGACTCGACTCGCCGATCAGCCCGATGTCAGGAGGCGTCTTGGCGAGGCGGCCAGACGAGAGGCGTCGGAACGCTACGGCCTCGACACGATCGCCAGTCGATATCTATCGCTCTACCGGGAGATGCTCCTGCATCCGTGCATCACCCGATCACACGAGGAGACTGCATGAATGGACCGATTTTGGTCTGCGGGCCCGATCGCAGCGGCACCACGCTGCTCTATCAACTGCTCGCCAGCCACGCCAACATCTCCATGGTTCGTCGAACCAATATGTTCCGATGGTTCTATGGCAGGTTTGGTGACCTCTCCGACCCGGACAACTTCGAACGTTGTCTCACGGTGATGCTCAGATACGAGCGCCTGGGAGCGTTGCGACCGGACGAGGATCGGATCCGCTCCGCGTTCGCGGAGCGAACACCGAGCTACGGGACGCTGTTTTCCATACTCCACGAGCAGGAGGCGGAGCGACGTGGGAAGCCGCGGTGGGGTGACAAATCCCTCCACACCGAACACCACGCGGATTCCGTGTTCGAAGAATGGCCTGACGCCACGATCATTCATCTCGTGCGCGATCCTCGGGATCGTCATGCCTCGGTGGCCAGGAGATACGAAGGCCGATCGAAGGGAATCGGTTCGATCACGGGTCGATGGATCTTGTCGATGCGGGCCGGCATTCGGAATCAGAAGAAGTACCCCCAGCAGTATTCGATGGTGCGATACGAGGATCTCGTACACGACACCGACAACGTGCTGCAGGCAGTGTGTTCGCTGATCGGCGAGTCTTTCGACCCTGCAATGCTGCGGATGGACGGGGCGCTCGATGCGCGAGATTCCGACGGGAACAGCTCCTTCGAATCGGTGCCTGCCGGCACGATCTCCTCTCGATCGATCGGTCGATTCCGCTCGGTGTTGTCAGCCGAGGAGATCCGTTACATCGAACTGGCGACGTCCAGATACTCGTCGGTCTTCGGGTACGAGCGTGAAAGCCCACCGCCCCCTGTGTCCAGCACAGCCGGCTTCTATGGGCGATACCTGCCGTCGAACACGGGGCGGCTGCTGGGTTGGATGGCGAACGATGTCATGACTCGGCGCAAGGGCACCGATGTTCCGGAAAACCGCCTGGCCCCCGATGGAGCAGTGCGGCCGTGACCGAGTCTGTGATCCGATTTGCTTCCGGCGAGGATCCCCTCTTCATAGTGTGGGGACCTCCCAGCTATGGGCCTCGAAGCAAGATCTTCGCCCGTGCGGTCGGGGCGGACATCGAGTTCATTCACACCGTGAAAGGAAGAGGGCCATGGGTGGCACCGGCGAAATACGTGGCTCAGTTCGTCCGGACCGTTCGGCTGCTGAGAAGCCGACGGCCGCATACGGTTTTTGTGCAAAGCCCGCCCAGCTTCGCTCCACTCACTGTCTGGCTGGTCGGCCGTTGGTCAGGTGTGCGTCTGGTGGTCGATGCGCACAGCGACGCCTTCCAGGCGCCCCATTGGACTCGCCCCCGGTGGCTGTATCGCCGGTTGGCCCGTGCGGCAGTGGCAACCGTCGTCACCAACGAGCATTTCGCCGAGCTCGTACGCAGTTGGGGGGCCACCGCGGTCGTGCTTCAGGACATCCCCGCCAGGTTTCCTGAAGGCGGCACGTATCCGTTTGCAGACGGATTCAACGTCACAGTGGTCTCGACCTTCGCCGACGACGAACCCATCGGTGAGGTGCTGGACGCCGCTGCGTCGCTGGACGGGGTCGTCTTCCACGTCACAGGCAGGATCGATCGGGCTGACAAGACTCTCGTGTCGAACGCTCCGGAGAACGTCATCTTCACCGGCTTCTTGAGCGACGACGACTACTACGAGCTGCTCCGAGGATCCGATGCAGTCATGTGTCTCACAACGAGAGACAACACCATGCAAAGGGGTGCTTGTGAGGCGCTGTCGCTCGGCAAGCCGATCATCACCTCCGACTGGCCGCTCTTGAGAAGCTACTTCAGCGAGGGCACCGCCCATGTCGACAACACGGTTGATGGCATTCGGCTGGGAGTCGATGCGGTCAGGTCCGACCACGACGGCTACGTGAAGGGCATAGAGGCGCTGCAGAGCGTCCAGAGAGCTCAGTTCGAGAGGTCGTTCGGCGTACTCGCCGAGAAGCTCGGGGCGGGGATCAGCGATCAGAGGGGCGAAGAACCATGGCGAAGGTAGGCGTGTACGGGCTGGGCTACGTCGGTGCGGTATCGCTGGCGGCGCTCGCCGGCTCGGGCCACGACGTCGTCGGCGTGGACTCCAATCCACTCAAGGTCGACATGATCATGTCGGGTCGCAGCCCGGTCATCGAGGACGGCTTGGAGGAGCTGATCGGGTCGGGTGTGGATTCGGGGCGGATCGTTGCCACAGACGATGTGGCCCGGGCGGTATCGACCACCGATATCTCGATCGTGTGTGTCGGGACTCCGAGCAATGCGAACGGAAGTCTGGCCCTCGATCAGGTTGAGCGCGTGGCCGGTCAGATCGGCGCCGAGTTGGCCGCCACCGATGGCCGGCACGTGGTGGTGGTCCGAAGCACGATGTTGCCTGGGAGCATGGAGACGGTCGTGATTCCCGCATTGGAGGCCGCATCCGGAAAGCAGGCGGGATCGGATTTTGGTGTGTGCTTCAACCCGGAGTTCCTCAGGGAGGGAAGCTCGATCAAGGACTTCCACAACCCGCCGTTCACGCTGATCGGCGCCGACGACGCCGGAACCGCGCAGACCGTTGCGGAACTGTATGCAGGGTTGACGGCCGAGACGATCGTCGTCCCGATCGCCGTCGCCGAGATGGTCAAATACGCATCGAACTCGTACCACGCATTGAAGGTGGCCTTCGCCAACGAGCTGGGGACGGTCTGCAAGTCGCTCGGAATCGACAGTCACGAAGTCATGGACGTGTTCAAACGTGACACCAAGTTGAACATCTCGGCTGCGTACCTGACCCCGGGCTTTGCATTCGGTGGCTCGTGTCTGCCCAAGGACCTCCGCGCGTTGACTCACCTGTCGAGACGACACGACCTGCACACACCGTTGCTCGACTCGATTCTCGAGAGCAACGCCCGTCAGGTCGATCGGGCATTCGAGATGATCCTCGACAGCGGGAGCAAACAAGTGGGCATCCTCGGCATGAGCTTCAAGGCAGGTACCGACGATCTCCGGGAAAGCCCGATGGTCGAGCTCATCGAACGTCTGATCGGCAAGGGGTTCCAGGTCCTCGTCTACGACCGAAACGTGTCGCTGGCGAACCTGCAGGGGGCAAACCGGGAGTACATCCAACGCGAGATCCCTCACATCGCCTCGATCATGAGAGACGACCTCGAGTCGCTTGTGCGGGATTCGTCGGTTCTCGTGATCGGCAACGCCGACCCCGAGTTCCGTTCTCTGGGCGAGTTCACGCGACCCGGGCAGACGGTGTTGGATCTCGTACGGCTCGCCCCCTCCATCGGCCCGGCGGTCTCGTACGGTGGAATCGCGTGGTGACCTCGTGACGAGGGTGGGTCGCAAGAACACCCCACTCCATTTGATGATCGTGCACTCCTACTACCCCGTGGGGGAGACGCGTGTGCAACGCCAGGCGCTCGCCCTGAGAGATGCCGGATTCGGCGTCCACGTCGTTTGTCTCCGCGACGACAACGAGCCTCGATTCGAGGTCGTCGAAGGGGTGAGGGTCTATCGGATGCCCGTTCGCCGCCACAAGGGCAGCAGCCCGGTGTCACAGCTCTTCGAGTACCTGGCGTTCTTTCTCGTCGCCTTCTTCCACCTCACGGTGATGCTTCCGCGTTACCGCTATCAAACAGTCCAGGTCCACAACCTTCCCGACTTCTTGGTCTTCGCAGCCCTTCCCGCCAAGATCGCCGGTGCGGCAGTGATCCTCGATCTTCACGATCTGATGCCGGAGCTGTTCGCGGGTCGCTTCGAGACCGATCTCGAGGATCGGCGGGTGAAGGCGATGATCATCCAGGAACGCTGGGCGGCCAGGTTTGCGGATCATGTCGTGACCGTCACCCACGAGTGGCGACAAACGCTGATCGATCGCGGTGTCCCGGCGGAGAAGGTCGGTGTCGTCATGAATCTCGCCGACGGGCGGCTGTTCAAGCCCCGTGGCCGCATCGAACACGACGGTATCGAGGTCGTCTACCACGGCACCTTCACCCATCGATACGGGGTCGACGTGGCGGTGGCGGCAGTCGATATCGTTCGTCGTCGGCGACCCGACATCCATCTGTCGTTGCTGGGCGCGGGGGAGACCCGGGACGAGATCATCCAGCAGGTTCGACGGCTCGATCTCGGAGAGGTGGTTGATGTGAGCGACGGAATGCTCGAGGCGAGTGCGCTGCCAGAGCGGATCGCTCGAGCCGACATCGGACTGGTCCCCAACCGCAGCAACATCTTCACCGATGGCATCCTGCCGACAAAGCTGCTGGAGTACGTCGCCATGGGAGTACCGGTGATCGCTTCGGCGACTCCCGGTGTCATGGCGTACTTCGACGAGTCGATGGTGCGGTTCGCCACGCCCGGAGACCCGCAGGAACTGGCGGACGCCATCCTGGAGTTGGCGGCAGACGAAGCGGATCGCGACACCCAGGTCGAAGCGGCGAATCGATTCAATGAGCGGTACAACTGGGAGCAGGCGGCCGCCGAGTACGTGGCGATGGTCTCCCGGCTCGCCGCCCCGGCCGCGGACGACCCTGGGTCGCTCCGATGAGCGAACCAGTCCATATCGTCGACCCGATCACGGATGAGCGGTGGCGCCGGTTGGTGTCGGCACAGCAGTCCGATGTGTTCCACTCGCCCCAGTGGTTGAGCGTGCTGTCCAATACCTATGGGTTTCCGCTGCACGCCGCGGTCATCGGGGATGACAACGGAACTCCGAGAGCCGGCATGGTTTATGCGGAGATCGAGGACCTCATGGATCCTCGTATCGTCTCGCTGCCTTTCTCCGACTTCTGTGATCCGATCGTCTCGGATCAGATTGATTGGAACCGGATCGTCGACGGACTTGCGGCAGGCGGCCGGCGAATCCATCTCAAGTGTCTTCGCAGCCGGATTCCGACCACCGACGAACGGTTCGAGGAGACGAGCAGTCTCTTCTGGCATGCCGTCGACACCACTCGTGACACTGAGACGATCTGGGATGCCATCGATCCGTCGGCACGTCGTGCTATTCGAAAGGCGCGTTCAGCGGGCGTCGAGGTGAGAACGGCTGAGTCGGTCGCCGATGTCCGAGCGTTCTACGAGCTGCACCTCAGGGTTCGCAAACATAAGTACGGCCTCTTGGCGCAACCGTTCTCGTTCTTCGAACACATCTGGACCCATTTCCTGGAACCGGGCACCGGCATGCTGCAGCTCGCCGTGGTGGACGACAGCGTCGTCGGTGGTGTGATGTTCTTGGAGTGGAAGGACACCCTCTACTACAAGTTCAACGCCTCCGACGTCACGACGCTTTCGGTCCGCCCCAACGACTTCGTCTTGTGGACGGGTATCGAGGAAGCCCACAAGCGGGGCCTGGCATGGCTCGACTTCGGGGTGAGCGACACCGATCAAGAGGGCCTGGTTCGATACAAGCGGAAGTACGCGACAGCGGAGAGCACGGTGATTGGCCTGAGGGCGGCGCCCTCAGGTTCGCCATCGCAACGAGAGCGAGCAGCTCGGGGCGTGTTGAACGAACTGACGAGAATGCTCGTTTCACCTGACGTGCCCGATGGTCTCACCGAGCAAGCCGGCACGCTGTTGTACCGCTACTTCACCTGAGCCCTCGACCGATCACACGTTGGTCAGCCACAGTTGAATGAAGCGACCGATGGCGTCTGGCGCGGTCTGCGGCAGAAGATGGCGCCCGTCGACCGTGGCCACGGTCTGGTGCGGGAGCCGACTGGCGAGCTTGCGACCGCGCTTGACGAGGAAGTATCCGGGCCGTCCGAGGATCAGCAGCTTCGGGATCGGCGTTGACTTCAACCAGTCGTAGCACTCGTGCATGATGTGAGAGGCCCGAGGCGGGTCTCCCCCGAGGGGAATGTTGGCGATGGCTGCCATGTGAGGGAGCCTCGCCGCACCCGGCGGGCCGATCGCCCGGTGATAGGCGTCGATCAGATCCGATGAGAGCGGTCCCGGAACGAACTCCTTGAGAGCGTCGTCGAGGAACTCGTCCGTCGTCAGGAAGTAGTCGTCCATGTCACCGGCGCGTGCCCGCTTGACTGCCTCACGCAACCACGGTTGTGCTTCGGCCCACGCCATCGGCCGCACCACGCCATCGGCATAGCTGATTGCCCGTACCCTGTCCTCGTGGAGGCGGGCCCACTCGAGGGCCACGATCGTGTTCAGCCCGTGAGACACCAGGGTGAGATCGTCCTCGAGCCCCAGAGCGTCGAGGCAGGCGTCGAGGTACGCGACATGAGTATCCCAGTCGTAGTAGCTCACATCCGCCCCCGGTATCCGGTCCGATGCGCCGAAACCGATCAAATCGATGGAGATCGTCTGGGCGGTGGATGAGATCTGCGGCAGGACGTTCTCCCAGATGTCCATCGAACCGATGCCACCACCGATCAGGACCACCGGACGGCCCCGACCCTCGGCTCTGTACGCCATGTTGATGCCGCCGATCTCGATTGTGCTGTGGCGATGGGTCTTCTGCCTTCGCAACGGGCGAAGGGGCAGGCCGAGTCGCGCTGCGAGCCCGGGCTCGAGCCGGAGCGGCCGCAACCCCCGCTGCTCGTCCGCCCGATGCTCCACCTCGGGGACGGTGTCGCTCGTCCGGATCGGCGTGAGATTGAGCGGGCGAACGCTTCGGGTAGCGCCACCGCCGGCATCGCTGCGCTCCGTTGTGTCGCGGTCGGCCTTTGCGCCGGTCGCCGACTCCGCTGCATCATCGTGCAATGCGGGGCTCTCGACCTCTTCCTCGCGACCAGGTGCGGTTCGACCGGCCGCCAACTCCGTGAGAAACGACGGCCCGGCTTCCGCCGGCGTAAAACCGAACGTCCGGTCGGCCAATCTCAGCAAGAACGTCGTGTCGGAGGTCTGGTCCACCGACACGAGGTGCGGATCGACAACGCCGAGGAGGGCCCCGCCCTCGTCGAGGATGCGGAAGTTGTCGTCCAAGCTCAGCTCGATTGGGATCGTTCGATCCTCAGCCCCGACCATGAACAGTTGCCCTGCGATCCGCATTGAGGACACGGTACCCGGCCGGTCTCGTTTTTCACCAAGCATGGTTCCATCCCAGCATCCTCTCGGTACGATGCTTGCAGGGAAGGAGGCCATATCAACAGGGCTTTAGTGACAGGTGCGGCGGGATTCATCGGGTCGCACCTCGTGGAACGACTCGTCTCGGCCGGCTGGCTGGTGAGGGGAATCGACGTGGTGTCGCCGTACTACGACGTGGCGCAGAAGCGACGGAACCTCGGTGGGCTGTCCCGGCTGGACTCCTTCGAGAACATCGAGGCCGATCTCCTGGAGGTCGACATGGAGGGATTGCTCGACGGAGTGGACGTGGTGTTCCACCAAGCCGGGCAACCGGGTGTGAGGGCCTCATGGGACGAATTCGGGTCGTATCTCGACAACAACGTGGCGGTGACCCAGCGGCTGCTCGATAGCTCGACCACCGCCGGCGTCCAGCGTTTCGTGTTTGCATCGTCGTCGTCCATCTACGGTGATGCGCAGACCTACCCGACGCCTGAGACGGCGACCCCGAAGCCGCACAGTCCATACGGCGTCACGAAACTCGCGGCTGAACATCTCGTGGGCGTCTATGCCCGAAACTGGGGGCTCCCGACGGTGGCGCTGCGATACTTCACCGTCTATGGCCCGCGGCAGCGTCCCGACATGGCCATGCATCGATTGATCGAGGCGGCGCTTCGAGGCACGACCTTCCCGGTCTTTGGTGACGGTTCGCAAGTTCGCGATTTCACCTACGTGGGCGATGTCGTTGAGGCGAACCTTGCCGCTGCGACGTATCCGATCGACCCCGGCAGCGTCATCAACGTTGCCGGCGGCGACTCGACCACCCTCGCCGACGTGATCGCAATCGTCGAACGTCTCGCGGGTCGCGAAATCGCCGTCGATCGGCTGCCGGCTCAGCGCGGGGACGTACGCCGCACCGGCGGCGCCACGGAAGTGGCAAAAGCGGTCTTGGATTGGAGCCCGACGGTGACCGTGGCCGACGGACTGGCGAATCAGATCGACTGGCATCGTCACAGGACGAATTGAGTCGATCGACCCAGTGCGGCGGTATCCCATGCGTCTACGTTGACGCACGTGGAGAGATTCTTGTTCCTTCGTCGCGTGCTCCTGGCATTGCCGCTGGCCCTGGTCGTCCTCGTCGCCGCCGTGCCCCTGGAGGCCGGCGCCGAGGCCTTGCATCTGGAGGGCGACGCCGAGGTCGTAGCGGTCACTCCGCTCGCCGGGGTCGAGCCGATGTTGATCGATCCGACCGGCATCGCCTACCTGCCAGATCAAGACGCGCTGATCGTCGTCGACTCTGAGATCGACGAGGAGCCGTCGATCTTCTCCGGTTTCAACATGATCACGACGGACCGTTCGTTGGGAAACGCAACCGGATCTCTGGCGCCAGGGCCTGGGGGTGCTGACGAGCCGACGGGCCTTGCGTACGACAGCGTGCAGCGCACGCTGATCCTGACGAACGACTCGACGGATGAAGTGGTCATGGACCAACCCGGTTCCGACGGCCGATATGGCACCGAGGACGATGTGATATCCGTTCCCGACTACTCAGCTTTGGAGCTGTCGGACCTCGAGGATGTGGCGTTCGACGTCGACGGTCGCGTGCTCTACCTCCTCGATGCGAGCACCCAGACGGTGTACCGCATCACGCCGGGCAAGGATGGGGTGTTCGACGGTCTGAGCCCGGCCGGGGACGATGCCGTTTCCGCCATCCAACTGGCGCCGATCGGGATCCTCGACGCCACGGGGCTCGAATTCGTGCCAGGGGTGGGGTCGCTCCTCGTCACGGACTCCCGGCGCGATGCGATCCTCGAAGTTTCGAAGGCGGGCATGCTCGTCCGGGATGTGGATCTGTCACCACTCAAGATCTCAGGCGTGGCCCTTGCGCCGAACGACCTGACGATTGCCCCGGCCTCCGATGGTTCGGGTGCCCAGCATGTCTACGTGGTCGACCGGGGGAACGACAACGGCACTCCGGGCGATGGTGTACCGCCACCTACGGACGGCCGCCTCATCGAATTGGCGATGGACTTCGGCGATGGTCGGTTCATCGACGACGACGACAGCGTGTTCCAGGAGGACATCGAGTGGCTCGCAGAACAGGGGGTAACGCTCGGCTGTAACCCACCGGCCAACGACCGTTTCTGTCCGGATGACCCGGTGACCAGGGGTCAAATGTCCGCCTTCCTGGTTCGAGCCCTCGACCTCACCGATGGCGCAGGATCGAACGTCTTCAGGGACGATGATGGGTCCGTTTTCGAATCCGACATCGATCGACTTGCGAACGCCGGCGTGTTGCGAGGATGCAACCCTCCCGTGTCCGATCTCGCATGTCCCGACGAGCTCGTGAGTCGTGCTCAGATGGCTGCGTTCCTTGTTCGGGCGCTGAACCTCCCTGCGGGTTCACCCGACCTCTTCCTGGACGATGATGGTTCCGTCTTCGAGTCGGATACCGACGCTCTTGCGACCGCAGGAGTGACGCGAGGCTGCAATCCGCCTGCGAACGACCTCTTCTGCCCTGAGGATCCGGTCACGAGGGGCCAGATGGCAGGGTTCCTGCGGCGAGCCCTCGGCTGAGACTCGCTCCGAGGGGTTTCCAACGAGCCGGCTCACGCCGACAGGTGCTCAGGGCGTCAGCCTGTGCGTGAGCACCGTGCGCGCTGCATCCTCATTGCCTTCCACCGTCAGTCGCGGATCATCGAGATGGCGCCGCTTCCACAGCAGCAGGAGCACATCGGAGGCTGAGCCCGATACGGTCGCTTCCGCCGGCCCAGGACCAATCAGCCAGGGGCCCGCCACGGATCCACCTGGGCAGTGGACCTCGATCGAGCGGGTCAGCGGGCCGGTACGGCCGAGCCGCACCTGCCGGGGGTAGAACATGGTGACCACTTCGTCGATGCCATCGGCGGCCAGGATCGGGTCGAGGTCGAAGTCGTGTCCGACTGCGGCTCGGGCGTCCCATAGGTGAATGGCCGCCTCGTTGGTCTGGCGTCTCGACCAGAAGGTCACGCGATGCGGAGGAGGGCCGAACGTCCACACCGGGTCGTGGGGCGACGTCGAATCTATCGCTTCGATCAGCGCTCGAGCGTGTTCCGTGTACCAAGCAGTGATGCCTGCGCCGGAGGGCGGCTCGGACTCGATATCGACGCTGCGGCGCTCCACGATCGCCGCCTGCGCCCAAGCGTGAATGCGCCCAAGATGTCGAACGAGATCAAAGATCGTCCATCCCGGACACGATGGCACCGGCGTGTCGGGGGAGATCGACGATGACGCCGCAGCGAAGTCGGATGTGAGCCGTCGTAGCCAATCGACGTGATCTGTATGGGACACGTGTGCCATCGGACGAGCCTATCCGTGCAAAGTCCGCGGGTTCCCGTTCGATCGTCAGAACCGGCGGGCAGCACAGAGTTCAGCCTGTCACGATCAAATCGGCGTGCATGCCGTTGACGGTGTGGGGAAGCCCGCCGTCGACAACGGGGGGTCTGCCTGTGGCCTCTGCGGCTGCGGCCATGGCGTCAGGATCGATTGGGCCGGGTGCCGGGATGCCGGGGTTGGACGTAGGGACGCCGAGTTGTGTCGCCCGAGCGGACCGAGGCTTTTGCCATCGAGGATCACGAAGAGCTCGTCTTCTCGGCGATGGCTGTGAAGCGGGGGTCCGAAACCGCGTGGTGCGAGGAACTCGACCACGCTCATCGAGCCGCCTTCCCCCGCCATCTTGATGGTGGCGAGGTGGTTGAGGAGGTGCAGGTGGATTCCCTCGTCGGGACCGAGCACCAGCGCCTCCTTGGGCAGGTGTTGTGTTGTCATGCGGAGCATCCTCCTCACGACCCTTCAGAAAACCTTCAGATCAGATCCTCGAGATCGGGCGGGACGACCCCGAGCTCTGCGACGGCAGCCCGCCATGCCGAGTGGGCCACACGGGCCTCGCCGACCTCCCCTGCCCGAGAGAGGGCCACGACGAGAGTCCGATGGGCGTCCTCGTCGAACTCGTCTATGTCGATCAGGCGTCGAGTGAGCGAGGCGGCGTGAAGGTGGGCGCCGCGGTCGAGATGCCGCCGTGCCTGCCGCCGAGCGGCCGCCACGAACCTCGCGTCACAGGAGGTCCATGAGCTCGTCTCTCGTCACCGGCGATCCCTGGGCGGCCACGAGGCGTTTGCACAGCTGACGAGCGGGGCGAGACCCCCAGCCGGCAGGGGGCAGCCATTCTCTGTCGCGTTCCACCGCAAAACGACTCGATGCCATTCACCCGGCTCCGGCGATCCGAGCATCCGGTGCCCCTCTTGTCGAAGTGGATGAACCGGGCGAACGATGCAAACCGTTCGAGCATCCATCGGATTTCTGGTCGCTCCCAGGCCACCTCGATGTTCTGCGCGGTCGGCGGGATCGACACGATGGTCGGCGGCCCGTTCCCGATGTCCTGGTATGCCAGGCGCGCGCCTCTCGAGTTGGCGAATCGTATCGGCGGATTCTCGATGGGCATACCTGAAGAAGTCGGAGTACGTAGGCTCGACATGCTATTGGAGGCGGCCGGTGGGCCAGGGTGGGTCAGCAGGTGATTTCGGCGAGGAGGTAGTCGATGACGTCGACGGCCCGGTAGGACTCCGCTCCGGGCTTCACGAACCGCGCCACACCTGCGACGTCATCCCCCGATGTCAGCAGGTATCCCTCGGCATCGCCCGACCGCTGGATCTGGCCGAGCCCGATGTTCGCCATGAGGGCGTTGCAGAGGCATTTTCGTCCCACGGTGTCGGCTTCGTCCCCGCCCTTGGAGATGAAGTCATCGATCGGCTCGGCGGCACAGCGCCACCCGACCGTTCCGTCCTCGCGTGTATAGAGCGAACGCAGGTAGCCGAGATCGCATACACGTTCCCGCTTCTTGTACTCGTCGTGCTCGGACAGCGACCCATCCAGCTCGACGACCTTGAACGGAAAGCCGGTGGGCGAAGCGACCGGATCGGTGAAGACACCGGCTTCGCCTCGCTTGCTCATCTGGATCACCTGGCGCTTCAGATCGGCGTCGAACCCGGACTCCTCGCAGAACGCAAACGCGGTCCCAACCTGAACACCGGTCGCCCCGAGTTCGAGCGCCTCGGCCACGGCCTCCGGCTCGGCTCGGGAGCCCGCGAGCCAGAACGGGAGTCCGAGTTCGCGGATGACATCGAAGTCGGGCTCGTCCCGCTCGCCGTAGATCGGTTCGCCGGAGTCGTTCAGAACGGTCTTGCCCCGGGGTGGGGCGTTGTGCCCTCCGGCGGTGGGCGCTTCGACGATGAAGCCATCAACCGGTGGTTCCACCTTGCGCGCCAGCATGGTGGCCAGGACGTGCGACGAGACGATTGCCAGGAACTCGGGGCGTGGGGCCGGCGGCACGAGGCCATCGCTGTAGGCGACCGGGTCGAACTCGCTGATGAGTTCCCCGGAGCCCTTCACGTCGAGCTTCAAGCTCGCCTTCTGGCCGGTCGACAGTCGATCGAGCACACCCGGGATCGCGCGGGGGATCCCGGCGCCCATGAGCACGTAGTCGACGCCGGCCAACATCGCCCCGTAGAGCGACGCCAACGTCGGCATCTGGATCTTCTCGAGCAGGTTGATCCCGACGGGGTTGGAGTGGCCTTCTTTGGCGAGAAAGACCTCCACGAAGTTGGCAGCCACCAGGAGATCGAGGCTGCTGCGCGTCAGCTCGGTTCGGAACATCGGCCGTGTCTTGTAGCGCGCCGAAGGGTCCTTGCCGCCTTCGACCAGATACCGCTCGAGAACCCTGTCGGCTACGCCAGGAATCGGTAGCGCAGCGAGTGCACGTCGGCTGTCGCCTTCGGGATCACCGTCCTGCAGACGTCGCGCGAGCACGGCATCGGTTGCGGTCCCCGAAACCACGCCGAGCTGGCCGACTGAGGACACCGCGTTGGCGAGACGCCAGTTCGAGACTGCAATGCCCATTCCGCCCTGAATGAGTACGGGCAATGAGCGATCAGCCATGTCGACGGATGATCCGAGCATGTTCGAGGTCACAGCGGGTCAGCTTCAAGCGGTATCGGCTCCACGGAATCTCCTCAAAGGCTAGGGCATCGCAGACCATAAGGTCCATGTGAGCGGGGACGATTCGTACGCGAACCGACCGGGCGCAACTCCTCAGCCGAGAGCGTGGTCGGATGCTTCGATAGACCAGCTGATCTCGGCCAGACCGTGTCTGATCCGAGGCTCGGCGATGCCTCGTGAGACGCGAAAGGTCTCAACGGCCGCGTTCTCGGACATGTAGACCGCCACCAACCGCACGACTCCGCGGTTTCGTGCTGCGTCCTGTAGCCGATCCAGGAGCAGGGTGGCGAGGCCGGCGTGACGCCATCCCGGCTTCACGACCACCGCCACCTGGGCCTCGCCAGGTTCCGATGTTGCGGCATACCGAGCAACGCCGGCTCCCTCACCGTCTTCGCCCAACGCCACCAGCGCAAGACGATCTGTGTAGTCGAGGTCGACGAGTGTGTCGACGAACTCTGGACGCGCCTTGATCACGCGGGTGAGGAAGCGGAGTTGGATTGTCTCGGCGTCGGCGTTGGCGATCTCCCAAACCAGACCCTCCCGGTCGCACGGTGCGAGCGGTCGGATCCACACCTCGCGGCCGTCTTCGAGGGTGGCAGTCGCCTCCAGATCCCGAGGGTATCCCGGGGGCACCTCGGCGTCCTCGAGAACTCGTCGGTGGAGCACCGCACCACGGTACGATCTCGCGCTCGCGAAACCAAGCGGCTTCAAGCGGAGCTTTTCCATCCAGGACTTCTTCCTGTGGTCGTCCACGGATCCGATCGTCATGATGACGACGACACTCGAAAGAGGTGGTAGTGATGGCACGTCTCCGAGAGGCGGCCAGGCGGGAGTCCCGGCCGCTCCTCTTGTTCGGCGTTGGATGGGTGAGCGTTTGGGTGGTGACCATCGTCACCTGGGAGACCGATACGGCGGGAGCCTCGGTCGGGATCTGGCCGGGTGCAATTCCGCTGCATGTCATCCTGCCCTTGGGGATGGGATTGATCATCGGTCTACGTTCGGGTTTCGCCGCCGTGCACATCGCGCGGGTGTCCCTCGGCGCGGCGACGGTCCTCTGGCTGGTGCACGCCGCGTTGTTCGCATCGCTCGACGCCCTCCTCTGGAGCGAGCCGGTCATTGGGGCCGCTGATTCGGTGATGGAAGGCCTCGGGTTCGCGATCGGGTACCTCGCGCTGGCCTTGGGGCTGTCCGTGATCGGTGGCGTGGTCGGATGGTGGTGGAGGCATCGGCGCGGCGCCAGGGCCACTCCGGGTCGTGGTGGGTCCTCCGACCCGGCGGTACCGGCCGTTCTTGCAGGGGAACAGCCGAGGCGCATCGAAGACCTGTTGAGATAGGATCGTCACAGAGTCGAACGGGGGAGTTTCGATGCGTTCACGCGCTGCCCTGGTGATGGCGGCTGCACTGGTCGCCGTCACCATGCCGATCAAGCCTGCGGCTGCGGCCACCATTTTCGAGGACGGCTTCGAATCTGGCGACCTGAGTGCCTGGGACAACGTGGCTGAGAATCGTTACGCGGTCACCGATGATCCGGCGCACGTCAGATCGGGTGACTACGCCCTGGAAGGCACCATTCCAGCCGGTGACGGGTGGGGTGAGCTCAACAAGTGGTTTCTGCCTGGCTACGACGAGATCTACGTCCGATTCGATGTGATGTTCGAGGACGGCTTCCAGAACCTGCGTGGCGACGGCAACGGCATGCACTTCTTCTCGGTCCACGGCAATCGGATCGACAACCAGTGGAGCGCTCACGGGCAGGCTGGAATCGTTCCGAACGGCACAGACTTCTTCGCAACCACGGTCGATCCCGAGCATGACTACGCCGACGACGCACTCTTGCCACTGGGCTTCTACACCTATTACCCGGACATGAGCTGTTGCTACGGGAATCTGTTCCTGCAGGAAGAGCCGAAGGTGCCGCTCAACACGGGCGTCTGGCACGAGATCATGGTTCACGTGAACGCCGGCACCCCCGGCATGGCAGACGGCAGCCAACGTCTCTGGATCGATGGGCGCCTCGTGGTCGATACCCAGGGGATCAGGTGGCGTGACACCGACGAGCTCACGCTGAACGAGATCGCCATCGTCGATTACATGCCTGGCTCACCCCGAACCCAACACATCTGGTTCGACGACTTCCTGGTATCGACCGACATGCCCGGCGCAGCGGAGCAGAGCAGATTCCTCGATGTGCCCCTGGGTCATCCGTTCCGCACCGAGATCGAGTGGCTCGCATCGCAAGGCATCACGTTGGGTTGTGATCCGCCGGCGAATTCGGTGTTCTGTCCTGATGATCCGGTGACGCGTGGTCAGATGGCGGCGTTCCTTGTGCGGGCGCTGGGGTTGCCTGTGGGTTCGGCGGGCCGGTTCTCCGATGACGATGGTTCGGTGTTCGAGTCCGACATCGAGGCGTTGGCGGAGGCGGGGATCACGTTGGGTTGTGATCCGCCGGCGAATTCGGTGTTCTGTCCTGATGATCCGGTGACGCGTGGTCAGATGGCGGCGTTCCTGGTGCGGGCGTTGGGGTTGCCTGTGGGTTCGGCGGGCCGGTTCTCAGATGACGATGGTTCGGTGTTCGAGTCCGACATCGAGGCGTTGGCGGAGGCGGGAATCACGCTGGGCTGTGATCCGCCGGCGAATTCGGTGTTCTGTCCTGATGATCCGGTGACGCGCGGTCAGATGGCGGCGTTCCTCTTCAGAGGGCTGCCGACACCCTGAGCGCGGTCAGCCGCCCCGCCCGGAACCGGAACCCAGGGTATTGGTCCGCCATTTTGGCGGACCACAGCCCACAGAACGAGGGGCCGGTCGCGCGACTGCCCGCGCCTGGGTGGGAAATCCCACCCAGCGGCTGCGTTCGCCGATTACAACCCACGGGTCGGAGAGTGCCTGGCATGAGGCGGGACGGGCGGGGTTGCCGGATGGCGGCCCCACCCGATGTCAGAGGCCCTGCCACCGATCCGGGTTCAAAGACTCCTGGAGGCCCTTCCAGGCCACACGAGTGTCATCGGTGGTCTCGTGGGGTCGCCGGAACTGGTCGATGTAGGCCGCGATCTCGGCGAGATCCCACCACAGACGGTAGGCGACGAGCGCGTCCGGATCGGCAGCACGTCGGGTGCGTGTCTCATACCGGACGAGCACTTCGCGGTCTTCCAGAGCCATCATCCACAAGTCCCGCTCGGGCGGGGCGACGAGCAGTGTCTCCCAATCGATCAGCACGACGCCTTCAGCGGTACCGATCGTGTTTGCCTGGTGCGGCTCACCATGAGTGATCACCCAGCGGTCGGAACCGGAGCGGACGCCATCGGTCAGTTGGTCGAATCTGGTCAGTGCGGTCGAAACGGCATCTGCGTGTGGCGCCAGCAGGTCCCGTGCGCGCTCGGCGAACGGCCCCTCCAGCCACGTCGACCCGATGTCGCCGATCGCCGCGACCAGCTGGTGGCGCCGGGGAACCTCGAAATCCTCCCGACCGGCGTCGGCTTGGAGACCTTCCGGGGCACGGTGGAGGCGCACCACCAGTTCGAGCGCCGCCATTCGTTCGCGCCTCGAGGGGTACGGACCCCATGTGTGATGGATGCCGGCGACGTGCTCGTACACCGCCATCTCGAAACCTCTGGCTGCGGCGACCGTGATCGCCCCGCCGACGGCGGCGAGCGGGGCGACAACGAACTCCAAGCCGTGATCTCGTAGCCGGCGGGCCGCTTGGAGCGCCACTCGCAGGCGGCCTTGCGGACCTTTTAGCGGTTCATCTGGATCTCGCGCCTTGGTGGCCAGGTCATCCACTGTCACGAACCAACGGCGACCGGCGGCGGCCACCAGCCAGTGATGACTCCCGAAACCGAGAGGCGCGTACTCGATGGTGTCGGCCCGGAATCCCCACCCGCGTTGGAGAGCGGACTCGATGGCGGCATCGGGGAGCCCAGGCGGTGGGGTCAGCATCAACCGGACGCTAGACGCGGCAGGACCGAGGGGGCGGCCGGCACATTGCGCCCACATATCGGTCGTCCTGACAGCGATATGTTCCACGGTCGACCCCACGATGGCGTCCGCCGGGTGCAATCGCACCGGGGCAAGCCCGAGCGCCACACGTCCCGTGAATTGGGTCTGCCTGGCCCGGGGGAGGGGGTGGAACTGGTTTGCAAGTACATCCCGGTAGAGGCGCTCGATGGGCGATGTCCGCATGTAGGCCCGACCCCCGGTGACCTCCATGGCCAGCCTCACGGTGTCGATGATGGCCTGACCGGCGGTCGTCTTTCTGCTGAGGGTGGCGGCGGCATGGGCGTCGGTGTTGGCGAAGTGGAGGTTTTCGGATTGTCGAAACATCGCTTCCACCGAGTCGATCGCCGATGTGTGGGCATTGAGCATCTCTCCCGTCAGTTGATAAACGGTGGAATCGGACCGCCCGTTCACTGCTGCCGTCGCAAGGTCGACGGCTACGTCGGCGATCCCCAGGTAGCCAGCCATGATGAGCGGCAAGGCCGAGCCGAGAACGGCATTCCAGATCGGATGCCGGGTGGTCGGCGCTCCCAAAGGAAATCGCGTCCGAACTCGCAGGCGACGCAGGTCGCTCCGACAGCACGGGCCAGAGCTCACTGAAGTCGGGACGACTGGAGTTCAACGGTCCCACGGCGTTCACTCGACGGATGGCGCGGGTGTTTCGGCTCGTTCCCTTGGCCTCGATCGTCAGAGCGATAGAGTGACCCGATAGGGACTTGGGACCGGAGTCGACTAGATTGAGGATGTGCCCGAGCCGGTTTCTGCCGCCACGGCCGGGCCAATACGCATCTCTTGTGCCAGGAGTCCTTCTGTCAGCCTCACAACAAATCTCATTTGCCGAGCTAGGTCTCGATGTCGATCTCGTCGAAGTGCTCTCCGGAGCGGGTATCGCCTCCCCCTTTCCGATCCAACAGCTGACGATTCCCGACGCGCTCGACGGGCTCGACGTGTGCGGGAAGGCGAAGACCGGATCGGGCAAGACCCTCGCCTTCGGTCTGCCGATGATCCAGAACCTCACGGACGCCGAACCGAAACGACCGCGGGCCCTGATTGTCGTCCCGACACGGGAATTGTGCCTTCAGGTTGCGACAGCACTCGAGCCGCTGGTCAAAGCCAGGGGACACGAGTTGATAGCGGTCTACGGCGGTGTACCCATGAAGCCACAGGTGGATGCCTTCTCCAGCGGTGCCGAGGTAGTGGTCGCCACCCCGGGCCGTCTCATCGATCTGGCGGATCGCAAGGCGGTGTTGCTCGACGGTGTTGAAATGGTCGTGATAGACGAGGCCGACGAAATGGCCGACATGGGGTTCCTCCCTCAGGTCCACCATCTGATGCGTGACGTCGATCGCGAGGCTCAGGTGATGCTGTTCTCAGCAACGCTCGATCATCGGGTGCAGGCGTTGGTGAACAGCTATCTGCACGATCCCGTGTACCACGAAGTCGAATCCGAGTCCCAGACGGTCGAGGAATCGCTCCACAGGTTCATCGAGGTCCATCACATGGACAAGGCGAAAGTCGTGTCACGGATCGCCGCCAGTGCGACCCGAACCATCGTGTTCGTGCACACCAAGCGCAACGCCGATCGAGTGGCTGCCGACCTCCGGGATCTAGGCGTCGCCGCCCAGGCGATTCATGGCGACATTCCACAGGCGAAGAGGGAAAGCACTCTCGATCGAATCACGAGCGGGAAGACCGAAGTGCTCGTGTCGACCAACGTCGCAGCCCGTGGTATCCACATCGACGGCCTAGACGTCGTCGTCCACTGGGATCCTCCTGAGGATGCCCGGACCTACCTCCACCGCTCCGGTCGCACGGCCCGCGCAGGCCAAGCCGGCCTCGTGGTGACGATGGTCGAATGGAATCAAGAGCACTTGGTGAAACGGGTCCAGAAAGAGGCCGGTCTCCACGAGCCGATCGTGAAGATGTTCTCCAACGACGAACGTCTGGACGATTTGTCGGCATGGGTGCCGCCCGTGCGTGAGCCCGCCAAACCTTCCCGGACGAGCTCGCGGCGTCGATCCCGTAACCGCCTTCTCTGACCGCATCGCGCACATACGGAACGATACGTCGCGTCTGTTCCTTCACTCCTTTGGGCGAAACGCCACCATCGGCAGCGATGCCAGCAGCTCAACAGGATCTGTGAAGGCACCCTCTTCGACTGCGCCGATAGTGGTCAGGGCCCTGGGCGCAAGGCGAGCCTTCAGCGTGTGGCGCCGACAGAACTCGATTGCGGCTCCCCTGGCCTCCGTCGCCGTGAGAAAGCGCTGATCTGGCACGTAGTCCATTCGTCCCGTTCGCACTTGCAGCGCAGGGTCGGCCGCGATGTTGCGATACCAGTCCGCTGCGGTCCCTACGCCGAAGCAACAACGCTTTCACATGTGGCGGGGGTCGTAACGGACCACCTCGAGAACGGTTTCGCGCAGCTTGCCGCTCTTCCTGCCGCGATGACCGACGGACAAGAAGCGGTGTCCCAGCACCCAGCCGAGCCGACTCGATACAGCCCTCGCGGCGCGGCGAAGAACAGCTGCAGCGAACGGGACGAACGATCCAAGACTCAGTCCTCTTCGTACTTGAAGGAGATCTTCACCTTGGCGCGGTAGAGGGTCACGCTGCCGTCGTCGATGGTCATGTCCAGCTCTGACACCTCGGCAACTCGCAGCTCTCGAATCGAGTGGCTTGCCTTGTCGACCGCCGCCTTTGCCGCCTTCTCCCACGACTCGCTGCTGGTGCCGATCAGCTCGAGCACCTTGTAGACCGACTCTGCCATTGCTTCCTCCTCTGGTCGGGTGCGCTTGTGCGCGCTCTCACCCACTCAACCGGGTCTCTTGCTGCATTGCTAGGGCACATCGCCGACGGGCGGGTTGAAAAAACTCGTTAGGATACCTAAATTACTGCCGGTGCCCGTATCGGTTGGTGACTTGTTCCCGTTCGGAGACATCGATGACGAACTCATCGAGAACGTAGGACAGCGGCTTCCGGACGCGCCGATCGAGACGGCGGGCTCATTGATCGAGCTGGGGCGCTCCGCCGTCTCGTTGCTGGAGGCCATGGCAGCCACCCTCGAGGAGGTCGGTCTATCGCCTGCCCGATGGCGGCTGCTGATGGCGGCTGTGTTCCAATCGGATCCCGAAGGAGCGACGGTGGGCGAGCTGGCACGGCATCTCCAGGTGCGGGAGTCGACCGTGAGCGCCACTCTCGATCGCCTCGAAGGGGAGCTGTTGGTGGAGAGAACGAGGGACTCCGACGACGGCCGCGTGGTCCGGATTCGCGTCACGGAGCAAGGCCACGACCTCGTTGCTCGGACCGCACCGATGATCGGAGCGCGGATGATCTCCATCGTCGAGGCGTTGGGTGGACCGGCATTGACACGTGAGATGGCTCGAGCCATCAGCGCTGCGACGAGCGGCGATCAGCGAGTACACAGGAGCGCATCGTGAGCAAGCGCGAGAGCCGACAGGGCACGGCAATAGATCGAGTCGGACGCGTCATCGTCACCCACCCGGAGCGCATCCTCGCTGCGACTGCGCTCGTCACCGTGTTGGCCGTCGTAGCCCTCTTCCAGATTCAGTTCAACGCCGATGTCGCGTCGTTCATCACAGACGGGAACGAACGGGGAGAGGCCTTTGCGGCGCTCCAGGCGAAGTACGAGACTGCCGACCCCGTCAACGTGCTGCTGTCACTACCCGAGGGCGAAACCTTTGCGGACAGGGATCGTCTCGTCGATCTCGTCCGCTTCCGCGACGAGCTTGCCACCCTCGACGGCGTTTCAGCCGTCGCCTCGGTGGTGCCCGACGTCAGCCCGCTCGACGGTTCCGCCATTACCCCCGACCTGATCGCCGCTGCTCCCGAACCGATGCTGTCCGGTGTGGTTTCGGGTCCGTTCTCGACCCTGCTGCTGTCCGAAGATGCTCGTCACACGATGCTCCTGGTGGTGCCGGACGATGACGGTATTCCCGTGGCGCGGGCCATCGGCGACCTGGAAGCCCCTCCCGGCATGGAGATGACCGTGTCTGGCAACCCCGCCATCTACGCCGCTGTGATCGACATCCTGTCCCTGTTTCTCCTGGCGATCCCACCCGTGGTGGTGTTCCTGTTGATCGTGACCTTCTACGCCAACGTTGGAGAGCGAAGGCTCACCATTCTTGCCGTGATACCTGCCCTCCTCGGCTCGCTGTGGACATTCGGGCTGCTCTCGGGTCTCGGGCGAGAGATCGACATCGTGACCGTGATCGTTCCGATCTTCGTGCTGGTGATGGGGTCGGCCGACGGCCTCCATTTCGTGACCCACTTCCAGGATGTCGCCGCCGAGACAGACGACCCACACGAACGGGTGGTGTCGACACTGAGGGAGGTCGGGATTCCGATGATCCTGACCACGGTCTCGACGGCTGCGGGATTCCTGTCGTTGTTGGCCACAGACATCCGGCCGATCCGCCAACTGGGAGTCTTCGCAGCAATCGGTATCACGCTGGCCGGCATCATCTCGTTCTTCTCACTCCCGGCGATCCTCTCGAAGGTGGGCGTAGCGCGAGCGGGGCACCGTCCGGTCATCGGTCGGCGGGTCACCGATGCCCTGGAGTGGGCTGTGAAAGCACGCTGGCCGGCGATGGCGCTGGTAGCCGTTGTCGTCGTGTTCGGGGCGGTCTTCGTCCCTCAGCTGGAAGTGGACTCCGACCCGTTGTTCATGTTCACCGACGATCACGAAGTCAGACAGGCGTTCGCAAAGAGCGAGGAACTGTTCGGCGGCGCCACCCCCCTCACCGGTGAGTTGGTGCTCGACCGTAGCGACCTGGATGCTGGTCTGGCACGGGCTGAGCGAGCCGTCTCTGAGATCGAAGCGCTTCCCGGAGTGCGGACCGTGTTCTCGGCACTCGATCTCAGAGCCGTGCTGCCTGCTCAGCAGGCAGACGCGTTGTTGTCGGGAGTGCTCGAGATCCCGGTGGGCGACCTCGTTTCCGACGATGGTCTTCGCTTTCTGCTGCTCCCGTCGGACTTCGGCACGGAGGACCTCCGGGGATGGCTCGCCTATGCCGATGAATCCGAGGATGTTCGGATCATCACCGGACTCCCGGTCCTCTGGGACGAGATGGCGAGGCTCGTCTTGCGAGCCCAGGTCTGGTCCCTCGTGGCGGCGCTCGTATTGGTCGCGATCATGTTGGGCGTGACCTACCGGCGACTTCGTCCCACGCTCGTGGCCCTGGTCCCCCTCCTGCTCACGGTCGTCGCCTTGCTCGGGTTCATCGCCGCCTCCGGTATCCAGCTCAATCTGATCACGGCCGTGGCCTCGAGCATCGTCATCGGAGTTGGGATCGACTATGCGATCCACTTCGTCGCCGCCATCGACATCGCGTGGGCAGACGGTCCTGGATACGTGCTCAGGGCGATCAGGCGCGCCGGAAGACCGATAGTCGCGAATGCCCTGGGCATCGCCCTGGCGCTCACGGCGCTC
Source organism: uncultured bacterium (assembly GCA_963792365.1). GTDB lineage: Bacteria > Actinomycetota > Acidimicrobiia > Spongiisociales > ZC4RG35 > JAOUGY01. The sequence goes on along the minus strand of CAWBVW010000001.1, from coordinate 998,881 downwards.
CTGATCTCTCCGTTGCGTCCCCACCACCACATATCCGGCATCATGTGGGTCTCGATGACAGTGGCGGCGCTCGGGGCGCTTCTCGTGATACCCGCTCTCCTGCCGAGGGAGGGTGTCGAGTCCGCGACGTGACGCCGGTATCGACGCAGACCACACAGCCGCCGACGCGGAGACCTGCTGGCAAGATGTTGTTGACGCAACCGTACGAAGGAGGTCGACATGCCCGGGGTCACCGGGATCGGCGGCGTTTTCTTCAGGGCACAGAACCCTGAGGCTTTGACGGACTGGTACGTGGCGCACCTCGGGCTGCCCGTCGACGACGACGGCGTCGTGGTTCTGCGGTGGGGAGGCGATGTCGCAGGCTCCACGGTGTGGGCGCCCTTCCCATCTGAGACTTCCTCGTTCGACTGGCCTGCCGGGTCGCAGTGGATGGTCAACTACCGGGTCGACGACCTGCGAGCGATGCTCGACCGACTTCGAACAGCCGGCGTACGCACCGACGACGAGACCTTCGAGGACATGAACGGGTTGTTCGGTCACTGCTGGGATCCGGAAGGAAACCGAATTCAGCTGTGGCAACCGCGTCCCGGCATGTGACCAGGCACGGCGTCGCGATCGTGGATTCGAGGCGCTTCGGTTGCGATAGGTGACTTTCGTCTCTCGGCGGCCCAGCTGATTCGGTCCACACTCAGGTCGTCCGGAGAGGAGTCGTCGCGTGCCGTACCGAACCATCATCGAGCCATTTCGAATTCACAGTGTCGATCCGATCGACTTTCCCGACGCGGAAGAGCGGAGGAAGGCGCTCGAACGAGCGGGGTGGAACCTGTTTGGTCTCCACGCCGACGAGGTGATCATCGACCTTCTCACGGACTCCGGTACCGGGGCGATGTCCACGAAGCAGTGGGCCGGGATGATGATGGGGGACGAGTCCTACGCCGGCAGCCGCAGCTTCTACCGATTCCGCAATGCCGTTCAGGGGATCACCGGGCTGAACGAGGTGATCCCGACCCACCAGGGACGCGCCGCCGAGCGGATTCTCTTCGCGTCGATGGTCGAGGCCGGCGATGTCGTCCCGAACAACACGCATTTCGACACGACCCGGGCGAATGTCGAATACCAGGGGGCCGAGGCCCGCGACCTCGTGATCCCGGAGGGCCGCGTCCCATCGGCTGAGCACCCATTCAAAGGAAACATGGACGTCGATGCCCTCGAGGCCACGATCGCCGAGGTCGGCGTCGACCGAATCCCCCTCGTGATGGTGACGGTGACCAACAACTCGGGCGGCGGTCAACCGGTGTCCATCGAGAACCTCAGGGCCGTGCGGGGCGTGTGTGACCGCCACGGCATCCCTCTCTTCCTCGATGCTTGTCGGTTCGCCGAGAACGCCTGGTTCATCAAGATGCGCGAGCGCGGCTACGCCGACAGGACACCGCGAGAGATCGCGGCCGAGATGTTCTCCCTGGCCGACGGGTGCACGATGTCGGCGAAGAAGGACGGGATGTCGAACATCGGCGGCTTCCTCGCCATGCGGGATGCCGAGCTGGCCCAGGCCTGTCGCAATCTGCTGATCCTCACCGAGGGTTTTCCCACATACGGAGGCTTGGCCGGATACGACCTCGAGGCAGTCGCCCAAGGGCTCGGTGAGGCGCTTCAGGAGGACTACCTGCGCTATCGAATCAGGTCGACGGAATACCTGGCCGCGAAGATCGCTGGCGCCGGAATCCCGATCGTTCGACCTCCCGGAGGTCACGCCGTCTATCTCGACGCCGGTTCCCTGCTCGTCCACCTCCCCCAGAGCCAGTACCCGGCGCAGGCACTGGCGAATGCCCTGTATCTGGAGGGCGGAGTCCGGGGAGTGGAGATCGGGTCGGTGATGTTCGGCAAGCCGCAGCCGGACGGGACGGAAATCCCAGCCCAGATGGAACTCGTTCGGCTGGCCGTACCCAGACGGACCTACACCCAGAGCCACATCGACTACGTGGGCGAGGTGGCGATCGCAGTTGCAGAACGGGCCTCTGAGCTTCGAGGACTGCGCATCGTCGAGCAGGCGCCCTGGCTGCGACACTTCACGGCTCGGTTCGAGCCGCTCTGAGGCGCCGGGAGCGTCAACCGAGGTGAACGAGTGCGGCCGCAAGCGGATGCATGCATCGAGGTCCTGCGGTTGCGCCGAACCGAACGAATCGATCTTCAAGTGCTGCGAGTCGCCGAGTCGACTCGGGCGCCCCAGTCAGGTCTGCGCCTCGCTGCGGTCGATGCTCCTTGGGGGTACCGGGCGCAGCGTGAGAGCTGCGAGTCCGGCGGCGACCGGAACCAGGGCGAACCAGAAGGCGGCGCCCTCGTAGTCCCCTGCAGCGTCGCGGGCGAGCGAGAAGGCCACCGGTCCGAGCGCGGTCGATGCCACGTTGAGGAAGGTCGCGGTCCCTTGAATCGCACCGATGTGGCGGGTTCCGAACCACCTGGGCAGGAGCGTTGCTCCAACCGAGCGAGATGCGCCACCGGCGGCGCCGAGGCTGATCGCATACAGGACGACCACGATGCCTGGCGTCAGGCGGGATGCGAGCACCAGGCTGGTCGCCAGGAGCGCCATCGCCATCGGCAAGAGCGATCTGCCTGTGAGCCGATCCGATAGGTATCCAAAGAGCAGGCCTGCCACCGCGGCGCCGATCACCTGCGGGAGAAACATGACAGCCGCCTCGGTGGGCGTCAATCCGGCATCTCCGAGCAGAGAGATCTGGTGGAAGTTCAGAGCCGTGGACAGCATCCCCACCGACGCCGTGGCCGAGACCAGCACCCAGAAGCGTGCGGTTCGCAGCGCCATCGATCGGGTCGCCGATGGCCGTGTCGCGACCGTGTGGGCTTCGTCCGGCGTGAGCGGGATGCCATCAGGGTGCTGCGACACGTGAGCGGGAGTATCGATGAGCCCGAATCGAGCGATCGGGACCACGACCAGCCAGATCAAAACAGCCGAAACGATCCAACCCATCCGCCAGCCGAAGGCCTCGATGACCAGGCTGAGCCCTACCGGGACCAGTGCCATGAGCACGCTCATGCCGGTGCTGAATATGCCGAGTGCGGTGCCGCGCCGCCGTTCGAACCAATGTGTGACTGCGACGGTGCTGACCAGACTGAGAGAACCCTGCCCGAACAGACGGATCGCCACGAACCCGACGGCGAGACTCACGAACCCCTGTACCCCTGACATCCCCAGGAGGGCCACGCCAAACGCAACACCGATGAGTGTCATCGCTCGGCTCACACCGATGCGGTCTATGCGCTGGCCCACAAGCGGAAGACCCAGCGCGGCCAGCATCGTCCCAACCAAGTACGCCGTGGATACCTCCGACCGAGACAACCCGAGGTCGGCGATGAAGTGATCGACGAAGACGCTGACACCGATCGTCTGACCGGGGCCCGAAAGCGCTCCTGCGATCGTTGCGAACACGAGCACCCGCCAGCCGGAGAAGGCGCGGCGGTCGATCGAAGGCTCGGTGGTCACCGACGGATGATACGAGGAGCCGACGCCGGCCAGACCGCACTCTGAATGCGCTGGTCGCCGTTGCGGGCGGATCGCCCGAACGCCTCGAGGAGTTCGCGGCTGCGCTACAGGCAAGCGTCGTCCAGACTCCTGTGGCCGGTGGCCACTCGGTCACCTGCCAACCGATCGCGGGCCGATCGGTGCGGAAGGGTCCTCAATGTCGGGGCGGCCGGCGCCGATGAAACCAAATGGTCTACGAAGAACTACTCGGACTTCCCGGCGTCGGGCCATCGACCGCCGACGCGCTCACTGCGGCCGGATTCGACAGCTTGGGGGCGCTGGAATCGGCGTCCGTTTCCGATTTGCTTCAAGTGCCGGGCTTTGGTCAGGTGCGAGCCCAGGCGTTGCTCGAGGCTGTTGCCAGCCGGCGAGCGGCGGTCGGGAACGAGGCCCAGTTCGATCCGTTGGTTGGGCCCGATCCAGGGCCTTCGGGCCCGACCGCACGGCGGGGGTCGGCGTCGAAGGGGTCGAAGAAGCAGAGCGACAAGGCGAAGAAGCGTCGGGCGAAGGCCCAGCGGAAGCTCGATCGTGAGCTGGATGCATTGCGAGCCCAGCGTGCCGAGGTCAAGTCACGGATGAAGAAGTTGAAGGGCCGGATCGCCAAGGTGGATTCGAAGAAGCGTCGGAAGAAGGTCGCCGAAGAGCTGCCTCGTCTCCGCAGGCAATCCAAGAAGCTCAAGCGACGCATCGACGACGTGATGGCCGAGCGCCGTCGAGCGAGCGGCTGACGAAGACTGGGTCACCCGGCCTGTCCGGCTGCCGGAAGTCGAGGAGGCCTTCGAGGAGCGCTTCAGGTTGTCGGCTGCTCGTCGAGCGCCTCGCTCTCCGTCAAATCCCAGACCCCGCTGTGCAGGTACTCGTCGATCGAGGTCGCCGCCTTCCTGCCCGCTCCCATGGCCAGTATCACCGTCGCTCCGCCGGTCACGATGTCGCCTCCGGCGAACACACCGCGTTTTGTGGTGCGCCCGGTTGCATCGTCGGCGACGAGCGTTCCCCAGCGGGTTTGCTCGAGTTCCTCGTCGGTCCGTGGCAGGAGCGGATTGGGCGTATTGCCGATGGCTATCACCGCCACGTCGACGCGAACGGTCTGGTCGCTTCCGGGGACCGGTTCAGGCCGGCGACGTCCGTCGGCGTCGGGCTCGCCGAGCTGCATGTTTTGAAGCGTGACCCCGGTCAACCAGCCTTCGTCGTCGCCGATGAACTCGACCGGTGAGGACAACGTGCGGATCTGAACACCCTCCTCCTTGGCGTGGGCGAGCTCCTCGTGTCGGGCGGGCATCTCCTCCTCGGAGCGCCGGTAGATGAGCATCGCCGGGTCGGCGCCCAAGCGGACCGCCGTGCGGACAGCATCCATCGCCGTGTTCCCACCGCCGAACACGGCAGCGCGCCTGCCTCGCAGGTCGAACACCGGTGTCTCGGACTCCGCCTTGTATGCCTTCATGAGATTCACTCGGGTCAGGAACTCGTTCGCCGAGTACACGCCGACGAGGTTCTCACCCGGGATGTTCATGAACCGAGGAAGTCCGGCACCCACTCCGATGAATACGGCGTCGTACTCCTCGAGCAGTTCATCGATGGTCTCGACCATTCCGATCACGGCGTTGGTTTCGAATCTCACGCCCAACTGCTCCAAGCGACCGATCTCGGCCTTGACGATCTCCTTTGGGAGTCGGAACTCCGGGATGCCGTAGACCAACACGCCACCGAGCTCGTGAAGTGCCTCGAAGACCGTCACATCGTGGCCTGCCTTGGCGAGGTCGGTGGCACAGGCCAGCCCCGAGGGTCCGCTCCCGATCACCGCGACCCGTTTGCCGCTCCGCACAGTCGGTGGAGACAGTTCGCTCCATCCCATCCGCCGCTGCTCGTCGGCCACGAAGCGCTCGAGAGCACCGATGGCGATTGGGTCGTGCTTCTTGCCGAGCACGCATGCCCCCTCGCATTGCGCCTCCTGCGGGCACACCCGACCGCAGATGGCCGGTAGCGAGTTGTCGGACTGGATCACCTCGGCCGCTTGCTCGAATCGGCCGCCGGCGACATGTTCGATGAAGTCGTCTATGCGAACACCGACGGGACATCCCTCCACGCACTTCGGCCTCGGGCATCGGAGGCACCGCTCGGCTTCCAGCACCGCAAGGGCGGCGGTGAACCCGAAGTTGACCTCGTCGAAGTTGTGGATCCGCAGGTCGGGCTGCTGTGCAGGCATCTGCTGGCGCGGACGGGCCATGCGCTCCTTGCGAGAGAGCTCCGACATCAGATCTGAGCCTCGGCGGTGGCGCACGCCCCGGTCGACGCCGCGCTTCGGCCTCGCTCGAAGTCGATGTACGAGCGATTGCGGCGGGCGAGCAAGTCGAAATCGACGAGGTGGGCGTCGAACTCGGGTCCGTCGACGCACGCGAACTTGGTCTCGTCACCGACGCTAACACGGCAGCCTCCGCACATGCCGGTGCCGTCGACCATGATCGGATTGAGGCTGACGACGGTGCGGATCCCGGCTTGTCTGGTGACCTCGGCGACGGCAGCCATCATGGGGATGGGCCCGATGGCGACCACGAGGTCGATGGTGCGACCCTCGTCGATGAGGGCTTGGAGCTGTTCAGTGACGAAACCTGCGAATCCGTACGATCCGTCATCGGTGGTGGGGTAGACCTCGTCGCAGACGGTCCGCAGCTCCGCCTCGAGGATGACGTGCTCGTGAGTTCTTCCTCCGACGATGGCGACCACATGGTTCCCGGCCTTCTTCATCGCCACCGAGGTCGGATAGGCGATGGCGGTCCCCACCCCACCGCCGATCGTCACGACGGTTCCGTAGTGGTCGATTTCCGAGGGTCGACCCAACGGACCCGCCACGTCGGCGATCATGTCGCCAGACTCCAGCTGGTTCAACGCCTGGGTGGTGGCGCCCACCCCCTGGACGACGATGGCGATCCATCCATCGTCCCGGTCCGACTCACTGATCGTGAGCGGGATCCGTTCGCCGCCCTCAGTGACACGAATGATGACGAACTGGCCGGCCTCGTGCTTGCGAGCGATCTTCGGGGCGGCGATCACAAACCGCTTCACCTCGGGACCGATCCAAGCCGAACTGACTATTCGGAACATGACGTCTCCATCGCCGAATCCCAGTCTCGGCAGATCCCCGATGCTGCCCTAGGTGCGAAAGACCCCATCCGGTGCACGGCGCGCGCCCGAGGAACCGGTCGTTCTGCACCCGCGCAACAGCCTCCCGGAGGATCTCCGCACACCGGACGTCAGCCGGCGCGCCTCACCTTCAGGCATTCGTTCACGCCGAAGAGCCGGGCGAGGCGCAAGTCGTCGGCGGAGAGGCCTGGGGCATCGTTGAGGGGAATCAGCTGAGGATCCGTCACCTCGTAGGTCTGCCCTTCGTGGACGATGGCCGCTTGGCCTGCCGCCAGCACGTTCTGCAGCCAGTCTGCCCTTCGCCCGTACGGAAGGGTGATCACGAATCCATCAACTGTCTCTTCGATCCCGACGGGTGTTTCGTACAGCTTCCCCGATCTGCGTCCGACGTGCTTGATGATGCCGGCATAGGCGCCTGGCGTTCCGGCGCTCTCCATCTGCTGGGGGTTCATGAACTCCTTGTTCATCTTCCGCACGGCGTCCAGCACGACGGGGGACTTTCGTCGCATTCCGACGAGTACGACGCCGGCGAGGAGGGCCACCACTGCTACGAGCCCGGTGGCGAGTTTGGCGATGAGTCTCACGGTTTCATCTCCACGATCGTCGGTCCATCGTGCTCGATCGTACGCGCTGGATGGGCGTTGCGCGGTCGTTGTGAGCTGATCGAATGGACGGCGCGACCGGCCCTTGCTGGACAAGATGCGGGCCGGGGGTACGATCATTGCCCAGTCGGAAACGCTGTACGAGACTGCGATCACAGGAGGGGGCTCCAGGGAAGTGAACCCGCGCACCACCAGCGACACCTCTGTAGACAAGCCCGTTCTCATCATCCGGCTGGGCGCGTCTCGCGGCGATCCCGTGGTGGCCAGGGGATTCCTGTCGAACGCTCGATCTGACTGCGCCTACGTCATCCACGAGGAAGATCTCGACAGTCTCGAGATCTCACTCGAGAGCCTCGACGTGCCTGCCGACATGAAGGCCGAGTGGGCCACGGCTGGCTCGAGGCTGGTCGCCGGACACGTGTATGTCGTTCCGGAGCCCGGATCGTTGACGGTGGTCGACGACGTGTTCGCGGCTCCAGATGCCGAACCCGCGACGGTCGGCACCGAGGGTCGACCCTCATCCACAACCGGCGATCGAGTGGCCTCGGCCGCGAGCGATACGTTGGGCGACACCCGGCGCCCGGGCGGCGACGCGGACCATCGAGAGCCGGAGTCCGAGCACCTGCCCGAGTCGTCCGAAACGAGCTTCAGGGAAATCGCCGAGGCAACCCCGGCGATGATGTGGAGCGTTGGGCCCAATGGATCGACGTGGCGGAACAAGGGCATGCGGGACTTCCTGGGCCTGACGATTGACGAGAACCCGCTGTGGCTCGGAGAAGCTGCGGTGCGGTTCATCCATGGCGACGACCGAGAACGGATCGCGGGCGCGGTCCGCGGCGTGCTGCGCACTGGCGAGCCGTGGTCGGGCCAGTATCGCCTGAGGAGGAACGACGGCGAGTACCGATGGGCGGTCGTGACGATCAACCCGCTCCTCATGGAAGACGGATCGATCCATTCGGTCGGCGTGGTGCAAGACATTCACGATCGCCTCCTGGCGGAGAGCGCGCTGCGCGAGCTGAACCAGGATCTCGAGAACCGCGTTGCGGCACGAACCGCCGAGCTGGCCCAGCGCAACGAGCACCTGAGAGTCCGGAACGAGGTCTTGGACCAGTTTGCCCACGCCGCGTCGCATGATCTCCGGGCCCCGCTCCGAACCATTCGCAGCTACATCACCCTCCTCGAGGAAGAGCTGATTGCTGTCGAAGGCATCGATCCCGCGACGATCGAGCTGTTCGGCCGGATCTCGGCGTCGGCGGAACGGATGCAGCGGTTGCTCGGAGCTCTGCTCAGATACTCGACCGTGGGTCGTCGTGAGTTCGATGTCGTGCGAATCGACCCCACTCTGTCGGCGGCTGCGGCGGTGGCCGACCTGCATGCAGACATAGAGACTCACGACGCGGTCATCGACATCGATGAGCTGCCCGACGTGCTGGGTGATCAGGACGGGCTGACCGAGGTCTTCAACAACGTCCTCTCGAACTCGATTCGCTATCGAGGCAACGATCCGCCCCGGATCTCGATCACCGGATCGGTCGACGGGACGGTGGCTCGCATCGAGATCAGCGACAACGGTCGTGGGTTCCATCCACGCTTCGAAGACGCCGTCTTCGAGCCGTTCCGTCGTCTTTCGTCGATCGAGGAGGCCGGCAGCGGTCTCGGTTTGGCGATTTGCGCCAGCATCGTCGAGCGGCTCGGTGGCAAGATATCCGCCCGGTCGACCCCGGGCGCCGGCACGACCGTGACCATGGAGTTCGACCGTGGCGACGCGTGACGTACCACTGTTGATGGTCGTCGAAGACGATCCCAATGATGCCGACTTGTTCGACCTGGCTGTCCAGAGGAGTGGGCATTCGGTTGGTGTGATCCGGGCCGCCGACGGCGAACAAGCACTCGAGCACCTTCACCACCTGGAGCAGTCGGCACGGGACGTGTTAGTGGTTGTGTTCAGCGACATCACGATGCCCCGGATGACAGGGATCGAGTTCATCCGGACACTTCGAGGCGATCCGGATCTGCACACGGTGCCGGTGGTCGTGTTCACGAACTCGAGCGCCGACAGCGACGTCGTGGCGAGCTACGAGTCCGGATGCAACGCCTATCTGGTCAAGCCCGACACGTTCCCTGAGTTGATCTCGTCGGTGGCTCACGCCCTCGACTTCTGGCTCGACCCCTACCTCCGTGTGCTGACGTGACGGGGCAGCGGGCGTCCGTCCTTCTGGTCGAAGACGACCCGGATCAGGCTCACCTGACAAAACTCATGGTGGCTCGGGGTTCAGCCTTCGAAGTCACGCTGGTCGTACCGGATCTGGCTTCCGCGTTGCGGGCGGTGAAAGAGATCGAACCGGAATGCCTGCTGCTCGACCTGACGCTCCCAGATGCCATCGGGCTCGACAGTCTTCGTGACCTCCAAGAGAGCTACCCGGGACCGATCGTTGTACTCAGTGGAGACGACGACAGCGACGTAGCGGTCGAGGCTGTTCGGAGGGGTGCCCAGGACTACCTGGTGAAAGACAACGTGGACGCCGACCGGCTCGACCGGACCCTCCGATACGCGGTCGAGCGTTGGGCCGACAAGGAACGGATGAAGGAGTTGAGCCGCGCCAAGGATCAGTTCCTGGCCGTTGTGTCACACGAGTTGCGGACGCCGCTGACGCCACTCGTCGGTTTCACCAAGCTCCTGTCGGAGCGCAAACTCGTGGAGTCCGAACGCGCCGAGATTCTGGCCCTCATCACAGAGCAGGCGGATCAGTTGCAGGCAATCATCGATGACCTTCTCGTGGCCGCGCGGACGGACATCGGGGGGATTCACGTCAACGTCCAGTCCGTGGATCTCGTCCAGGTCGCTCGCAGATGTGTGCGCACGTACGGCGACGACGACCGCGTGAGGCTCTCGCCACACGAACCTTCCGTTGCCGTGGCAGGTGATCCGATGCGTGTGTCGCAGATTGCACGAAACCTGTTGACGAACGCCCTCCGTTACGGCGGTCCCAACATCGCGGTTCGGGTGTGGACGACTGGCGAGCATGGCGTGCTCGATGTCGCAGACGATGGCGACGGCGTTCCCCCGGAAGAAGTCGAGCGTGTGTTCCGCCCCTACGAGCGTCTTCATGAGTCGTTGCGGCACCCGGGCTCGATCGGTCTCGGCCTGCCGATCGCTTCGCATCTCGCCGGCCTGATGAACGGCACGGTCGAGTACGAGCGTGAGAACGATCGCTCGGTGTTCCGCCTTCGGCTTCCGGTGTCTACGACCGGAGCGCGCAAGATCTCACTCGAAGGCGCGATCGACGTGTCTGTCTTGTCGGGCGAGTCTCAGATCGCTCCGGACTCGCGGCACTGACCAGAGCGGCAACATGGGGGCGGGATCTTCGCCCCCATGTCCCCTGGGCCTCGATCATCCAGTCCGTCGACTCAGCTGGAGCCGATGCCTGAGTCGGATTCGACCGGGATCGGTGTGTCTCCGATGCCTCCGTCGGGCTCGACCGGGATCGGTTGATCGGCGGTGTGGCCCGGCTGTTCGGCAGGAGATTCACCGGCGAGCGCCGCGTATGCGAACGGCGAGGCCGCCAACACGATCGCCGACACGGCGATCCATCTGACATGAGTCTTGCGCATGACCCGAACCTCTCTACGAGTGTTGATTTCCTCCCTTCTGACGCACGGCGGCACCGACCGGTTCCAGGCGACTCACATGGCCCGAGACGTATCAGTCGGTGTCTTCGACCGAGGCCCGGGCCGACCGTGCGACGACCACTTGGAGCTCGACGTCGACGGGTCTACCGAGGGACTCGGCCAGCTCCGCGGCAAGTGTCTCGACGGGCGGTGGGTCTCCGGGTGACGCGAGGACGGCGGTGACGGAGGCGGCCCCCTCGTCGACGTCCATCGCTACGTCCACTACCTCGGCGGTCGGTGAAGTCCGACTGGTCCAGTCCTCGACGATCTGCTCGACGTCGTCGAACGCGGGCGTCGTCTGGATCACACCCGACTCGCCTCCTTGGATGAGGAGGACCAGCGCCACCGTCGCAAGCGCAATCCACCTCAGTCTCCCGAGAGTGCGCCGTGCGCCGAACACGAGTTGGACTCCTGGGACGAACCCCGTAGCCACGAAGACGATCGAGCCCGCCACCACGACGCCGGCGACGTTGAGGAGGAACAGGAGGGCTGCCCCGGTCGCCAGCTCGGTCTCTCCGACCCGGAGCAGAACTCCGACGGCACTCAGCGGTGGGACCAGCGCCACTGCGACTGCGGCGCCGGCCATCGCATCGGCCGCCTGGCGCCGAACGATGGCGAAGGCTCCGGCGGCTCCGGCGCCGGTGGCGACTCCGAAGTCGAGCAGGTTGGGGTGGGTTCTTGCGAGCAGTTCGGCGGGGATCGGGTCGAGGTCGAATGGAAGGGCGAAGCCGATGGTCGTCGCCAGACCGACGGCGCCGGCGGATGCCGCTGCGATAAGCGCACAGTGACGGAGGACTCTCTTCGGCCAGCCCATGACCACGGCCGCAGACAGCCCGAGCACTGGAGTGAGCAGAGGCGCGACGAGCATCGCTCCGATAACCACGGCCGTCGAGTTCGCGACCAGCCCGAACACGGCGATCACGACCGATATCACCATGAGAGTGGCGAAGCGGCGCAAGAAGCCTCGCGAAGCATGGCCTTCCTGGTACAGCGCAACGATGATCGACCTTCGGTCCGCGGCCTCCATCGGAACCCGCCGTTCCTGACGGCGACCGAAACGCCGAAGCATGGTGGTGGCTGCCCCATCGCGCCCGGCTGGATCGAGCATCAACCCGGAGGGCTCCGGCAACTCGGGCATGATTCTGATGCCCGTTCTCACGGTGGCGGGCCGCATGGGCGGCGGCGACGGGTCGACGATCACACCACCCGCCTTGGCGGGCTCGAGTTTCCCCCGTTCCATGTTCACTCCCCCGAGTGTTTCCCCCGATCTCGGCCGGAACCAGCCGAGACCCGGTTCGGACCCTACCGGATTCCTCGCCGTCGGGCCATGACGACGGGAAAAATCACATCACCTGTTGATCCCGGCCGAGGCAAACCGCAGGGTCCACGCCGTTCTGGTTCGACCGACGACTCGGCGTGCTCTCGAGGGTCAGAGCGCGATCGGTGCCGCCAGGATCTCGTTGGGGATCCCGAAGGCGTCGACGAGAGCGCGGGCGTCGCCGGCCAGCGTTTCGGAGAGCTGGATCACGGCATCCCTCGTGTCCGAGGCCCCCGCCGAGCTGAGCACCCCGTGTTGGAGGAACCATCCGACATCGGAGTGGATGTGCCACAGATCGGCGAGAGCCGCCACCGTGTCCAGAAGCTGCGACAGTTCGGGGTCGTCGGCCTGTTCGGCCATGTCTCTCATCGAGCGGTGGACCCACGATTCCACCGTCGATCGGGCGGCGTGTAGCACGTGGGGCTGGACATCGAGGAACGCATCAGCCGCGCTCGTCCCGTCGTCGATCCGGGCGCGAATGCGCATCGCCAGGGTTTCGAGGCTCACCTCGGCGCGTCGATCGAGTAGGCGACCGCGAGCGTCGGCGTCGCCCCGGCCGCCCGTGATGGATCCGACCACGGGCACCGCCTCGGTCAGAACGGCCGACACGCGTGAACGGATGTAGCGGACCAGCCGGCTCGGGCTGGGATCGTCGAAGCTCGACCGGTACTCGGTGAGCAGCGCCTTCACCAGCAGCTGGGCCAGCACCGTGTTGTCGCCTTCGAATGTGGTGAACACGTCGGCGTCGTCCCTCAGCATGCCGATCCTGTTCTCTGCCAGGTAGCCCTGACCGCCACACGATTCGCGTGCCTCTTGGAGGGTGTCGATGGCGTGCCACGTGGCATAGGCCTTCAGTCCGGCGGCCCGAGCTTCGAGCCTGCGGCGGTCCACGTCGCCATCGCCGGGCTCGGATTCCGAAGCCACGTACTCCTCGGCCAGACCGGTTAGGGCGGCGTGATACCCATACGTGGCGGCGAGCCGCGGCATCAATCGCAACTGATGCGTGCGATACCCGAGGATCGGGCGCTCGGCGCCTGGGGTGGTGCCGAACTGGCGCCGACGGGTTGCATAGCGCACCGCGATCGCCAGCCCGGTTTCGGCGGCGGAGATCCCCGCCAACGCGACACTCACTCGACCACCGACCAGGGTTCCAAGTGTGGTGAAGAAACGCCGGTTGGGGCTTCGGATATCGCTGTCGTACCGGCCGTCTGCGTCCAGCGTGGCGAAGCGATCGAACAGCGCCGTTCTGGGAACGCGCACGTCCGCGAACCACACCCGACCGTTGTCGACGCCGTTGAGTCCAACCTTCTCGCCGACGTCTTCGATCCGAACCCCGGTGAGGAGCGCGCCGTTCTCGTTTCGAAGAGGGACATCGAAGGCGTGAACACCGTGGTCGAGGTCGTCGACTACGAGTCGGGCGAACACCACCGCCCGTCTCCCGTGGACCGCGGCGTTGCCTATGTAGTCCTTCCGGGCGGCATCTCGGGGTGTGGTGATCACGAACTCGTCGGTGTCCCGATCAAAACGAGCAGTGGTTTCGATGTTGGCGACGTTCGAGCCATGACCGGTCTCGGTCATGGCGAAGCAACCGGGAATGGTCATGTCGATGGCTCCGGGCAACAAGCCGGCGTGATGACCTTCCGTGCCGAGCCGGAACACGGCTCCGGCATAGAGCCCGAACTGGACGCCGAATTTGGTGAGCAGACTCAGGTCATGGTGCGCGATGACGCCGAAAGCTGCGATGAACCCTCCTGGGTCGCCACCACCGCCGAACTGCGCCGGCATCCCGAGCCCCCCGATGCCCTCGTAGGCCAGGGTCTTCGCCCACTCGAACACCTGATTGCGATACTCCGCAGTCGGCACGCCGAGCGGGATCCTGAACTCTGGTCGAGAGAGAATGCGCCGCACCTGATCCTTCACGCCGGCATGTGATCCGTCGAGGAGGGCACGCAACTCGTCGAAGTCGAACCGCGGTTTGGTCGGCGCGGGGAGTGGTGCCAGGGCATCGGGCGGCGTGTTCAGAGGCCGGACGAGCTCCACTGCGGCCGCCGGCTCGAACGGGCCTGCAGCCTGGTTGGCGGCGGCCAGCGCCGCGACCGTCTCTGCGTCCACCGACCCGACCAGGCGGAGCCCCAGGTCCATGGGGCCGATCGATCGGCCGGGGTCCTTCGGGAGGTGACGACGGATGTGCGCCGCGAGCGCAGCGATGTCATCTGCCGAAGGCGGGTTCTCCGGGTCGAGCCATGCACCCACCGCCTCCCTGCACTCGGGGTCGAGGTGGGGTGCGCGCTCGATGGCCTCGCGGAGATCCCGCAGCTCGCCGTTGCTGAGCTCACCGTCGGCCCAGGCAGCATGGAGCAGCGGGAGGAACGGCTCGAGCCCTTTCGAGCATGTGACCTGGGTGAGCCTGGCAGTCATCGTCATACTCATGTGACTCTAAGGGAGTCACCGCCGTTGTCCTCGCTCCCGGAGCCGATCGAGACGGAGGACATGGCGCACCCATCGGAAACGAAGGCGACCACCCTCTTCTCCACGGTTGATGTCTGTCTGTGTTCCCCCGCCGAAGAGATCGGTTCGGCCTGATGGGTCCGTGCGTGGCAGTCAGGCCACGACGGCGACGATCGCACCGAGCGTCGCCAGGCCGAGGGAGAGGGCGGCGGCGGTGGTGAGCAGGGCGTGGCGACCGCCTCTGGCAGCAGTCACGATCACCGCGCCCGCCGGGATTGCCAGAAGCATCAAAGCCAGAGGCTTTCCCGTCTGGGCCGCGCCGAGCACGGCGGCACCGGCACCGGCCACCAGCAGTGCACCGATGAGCCGGCGCGTTCGGGTGGGACCGATCCGAACGGCCAACACGTCTTTTCCCGCCTGACGATCCGATTCGATGTCTGGGATCTCGAACGCCAGCATCATCGCCATGTGGACTGGCAGCAGGCCGACCACCGCCCACACCAAGACAGGGGGAATCGGACCTTGGATGGTGGCGCCCGTGAAGGGGACCGCCAACGTGACGACGATGGATGTTGCCAGTTCGCCCCAGCCGGTCGAAGTGAGACGCACAGGTGGCATGGAATAGGCCCAGGAGATGATCAGGGCGCCCGCAACGACCAAGCTTGCCGCCGGGTGTCCGACAGCGAGGATGCCGGCGGCGACCACCGCGACCGTCGTGGACGACCACGCCGTTCTGAGCGCCGTCACCGGCTCGATGGCTCCGGCCACCAAGACGCCGCTGCCGCCCGAGAACAGCGTCCGGTTGGAGATGAGACGGTCGGCCTCGAGGTCGGCGTACTCATTCACGAGGTGGGCCGTCAGCTGTGTCGCTGTCACGGCCAGTTGGCCCACCAGGTATGCGCGTGGGTCGTCGATACCGGCAGCGAGGGCACCCAGGGCGTACAACAGGATTCCGCCAAGCAGGAAATGCGGTCTGCACATTGCGATGAAGGGAAGGAGCACGAACGGTTTCTAACGGCTTGGCTCGATGCCTGGGGCCTGGAGCCGTGTGGCAGCCACACCCGGAGCGATTCGAGCGGTGGCTACGCTCCGATCCGTGATCGTCCATCTGGTCGACGGCACCTTCGAGTTGTTCCGGTGTTTTCACGGTGCCCCGCGGGCGAGCGGGTCGGACGGCACCGAGGTGGGTGCCGCCAGGGGCTTCCTCGCCACAATCGTGGCGCTCCTCGCCGATGCCACCCATGTCGCGGTCGCCTTCGATTCGGTCGTGGCGCCGCCCGGAAGAGCCGGACGTGAACCGGAGTCGCTCATCGCTCATCAAGCGCCTCTTGCAGCCGAGGCGGTGCGGTCTCTCGGTGTCACCCTCTGGCCGACCGGTCGCTATCAGGCCGATGAGATGCTGGCAACGGCCGCGGCGCGATACCACGCCGACGAGGCCGTCGATCAGGTGGTGATCTGTTCGACCGACAACGACTTCAACCAATGCGTCCGCGGTGAGCGGGTGGTGGTGCTCGATCGGATCCGCAAGGTCGTGACCGACGAGGTGGCGGTTCGCAACCGGTATGGGGTCGCTCCGAGTCAGGTCCCGGATCTGTTCGCACTCGTGGGTGACCACTCGGATGGTCTTCCGGGTGTTCCCGGTTGGGGCGTGAAGTCGGCCGCCGCCCTGCTCCGGCGCTACGGCACCATCGACGCGGTTCCATGCGATCCAGCGTCGTGGGATCTCGAGATCCGGGGCCGAGACCGCCTCGCAGCGGCGCTGTTCGATCGCTGGGATGAGGTCATGTTGTGTCGCGACCTGGCGGTCTTGCGCAGCGACCTACCGATCAGGGCGTCTGCCGATGATCTCGAGTGGCGGGGTCCTCGGTGGGACCGACTCGAGGAGCTCGTAGTGCGCCTCGGAGACCGTTCGGCTATCGACCGGCTGCAAGCTCGGTCGTGAGAATCCTGTAGAACCGGCTGCGATTGGATTCGAGCTGGATGAGGTGAGGCCTTTCTGGCGGGAGGGCGGTTCCTCAGGCCGGCGATCCCACCGTGGATGCTCGGCTGCGCGCCGTACCTCTGCACCGAGCGCTCCGATCGCATACAGTCACGGCGGGCGTGTGAAGGAGTGCGGTTGCGGATACCGAAGAAACTGCTGATTGCAGGTGTCCTCGTGCTGTGCGCGTCGGTCATCGCTCCCGCCGCTGCCGACGCGGCCAAGTCGGAGCCCGTACTCCAGCCCGACGACTGGGCCGTGCCCACCGTCGTGGATGGCGATGCTCCCGTGGGGAGCGTGCAGGACCTGTTCGATGAGGATCCGACCGGTCTCGTTCCAAAGACGCCATTCGTGCAGCGCTATTCCCTCGACCAGGACCGCTGGGAGGTGTGGCTGTGTGGATCGGTGTCGAGCACCATGTCGGAGGTGATTGCGGCTCTGGAGGCGGCCTCGGTGGACTATTTCGATGCCCTGTCGGGCGGTGCCTACGAACCCGTGTTCAGCGCCGGCGGCACCCAACCGGCCGACCCGGGGTGTCTTCAAGAGTTCATGGACGGCACATATCCGATGGCCGGCACGCCGGAGGGGATTTTCATCGTCGACAGCGTGACCGGTGGCGGCTTCGCATCGCCGGGTTCCATCTGCCTCGACAACAACGCAGACTGCCCTTCGATCCCGTCCATCTTTCCCGGCAACGGTCGGTATGCGGTGGTCGGGGAGGGCGCACTGCTCTCCTTTCCGAGCGTCGCCGTTCATGAGCTGGGCCACGCCCTGCAATGGCCCCACTCCAACTCCGGAGGCGGCGACGAATACGACAACCCGCTCGACCTGATGAGCGGCAACGCCACGACCGGCGGGTCGACCGAACCCGATCCCTACGCCACGCTCTCATACAACCGCCTCCAGGCGGGGTGGGTGTCGTCGACCGACGTGATTGTCGCAAACGGCGCCTTCCAGGCGGTGACGCTGCAGCCCTTCGATGTCGCAGGCGTCCAGCTGTTCGCCATCGAGACCTCCTCGCAGGGCCGGTTCTACGTGTTCGGCGCTCGGACCACCAGCGCCTACGACCCCTTGCCCAGCTCCTGGCAGGGCGTGGAGGTCTACGAAGTCGACTATTACTGCGACGAGTCGGCGTTCGGTGGCGGGATCTGCCCGGGCCTCTTTCGAAGCCAAACGCAGGAGCCGCCCAGTCCCGGCGGACTTGGACACGTGCTCCAGCCGGGTGAGAGCATCGAGATCGAAGGCATCACGGTCACGATCACAGCTGCCACCGCAACCGGTTACACGCTGACCGCCGATCCGGACCCGGGCAGTGCGTCCGAGCCGAGCGCACCCGGCACCCCGACGGCAACCTCCGGAAACATGCAAGCAAGCCTCACGTGGGCGGCAGCCGCCGACGGGGGCTCTGCCATCGTCGGCTACGAGGTCGAGGTCGAGAATCGCAGCGACGCCGGCAGCACCTTCACCGACGTCGGGGTGACGCTGTCGACGGTGGCGACCGGTTTGAGCAACGGCGCCACCTACCGGACACGTGTTCGCGCTACGAACGCCATCGGTGACGGGCCGTGGTCCGGGTGGTCAGCCGACTTCACGCCTGGCACCGTGCCCGGTGCGCCGGCAACACCACAGGTGACCGCCGGTGGTGCATCGATCGGCGTGTCATGGCTTGCACCGGCCGGCGACGGAGGATCTCCGGTCACCAACTACGAGTTGCAGATCCAGGACCAGTCGAATGCCACTACGTCTTTGATCGACGTTGGAACGGCGCGGTCTTACGTCGCCGACGATCTGGACTCGGGCCACCTCTACAGGGTGAGGGTGCGAGCGGAGAACGACTTTGGTATGGGCGCGTGGTCGAGCTGGTCCGAGTCGGTGTTGACCCAGTCGCCAACACAGCCGCCGGCCGAGCCTCCCCCTCCGAATCCTCCACCGGCCGCGCCACCGATCACGTTCGTAGACGACGACGGATCGGTCTTCGAGGCCGACATCGAATGGCTGGCATCAACCGGAGTCACCAGGGGATGCAACCCTCCGGCCAACGACCGCTTCTGCCCGGACGATCCGGTGACGAGGGGACAGATGGCGGCATTCTTGGTCAGGGCCCTCGACTTGTCCGACCGGCTCGATGATCCATTCGTCGACGACGAGATGTCGGTGTTCGAAGCCGACATCGAGCGGCTGGCCGCATCGGGGGTCACCAGAGGGTGCAACCCGCCCGTCAACGATCGCTTCTGCCCGGACGATCCGGTGACGAGGGGACAGATGGCGGCCTTCTTGGTACGAGCGCTTGGATACAGCGTCGGTGGCGGTGGAGATCTTTTCCGCGATGACGACGTCTCGGTGTTCGAAGGCGACATCGACCGGTTGGCAACCGCGGGTGTCACCGCAGGGTGCAACCCACCCGACAATGATCGGTACTGCCCAGACGATTCGGTCACCCGTGGCCAGATGGCAGCCTTCCTCCATCGGGCACTCGGGTGAATCACAGAATCCCCCCTGGCTGCCTGCGGCAGCCTGTCCCCCCTGTGGGTGTCCTATCGCGCGAGGTTGAAACGGGACAGCCTACGGGAGACACCATCGCTGGGAACACGTCGCCGTTGACCCGACTCCGGTCTTGATCGGAGACAATTCTTGACAGAGTCCGAACTTGGGCCGATGATGGGAGTGTGTCGACACACTCACCCGCCAGGGACTCTGACCTTCTTCGCCAGCACGGCGTCCAGGTCACCGCGCAGCGTTTGGCCGTCTTGCGGGCGGTATCTGGCCAGCCGCACGGGACTGCGGATGATGTGGCCGAGGCAGTCCGCGCCGAGATCGGTGCGATATCGCGCCAGGGGGTCTACGACGCACTCGCTGTCTTGGTCGACAAGGGTTTGCTGAGGCGCATCCAGCCGGCCGGGTCCCCGACTCGCTACGAGCAGCGGGTGGGGGACAACCACCACCATCTCGTCTGTCGCAACTGTGGACAAACCGTCGACATCGACTGCGCCGTGGGCGCCGCCCCGTGCTTGAACCCCGGTGAAGACCATGGCTATGAGATCGATGAGGCCGAAGTGATCTACTGGGGCCGCTGTCCGGCATGTAGGCAAATCCATGAGACCTGAGCCCGTCGGCAGGCGGGATTTGACGTTCCGCCACCACAACGGAGGAGAGACATGAGCAACGAAGAGCACGGCACCACCGTCACCAGCGACGAGCCATCGACCGCCAGATGCCCGGTGATGCACACCGACCACCAGCGTGTCGGAGGTACCGCCAACCAGCATTGGTGGCCGAACCAGTTGAATCTGAAGATCCTTCGGCAGAATCACCCGCAGGCCGACCCGATGGGTGAGGACTTCGACTACGCCTCGGAGTTCATGAGCATCGACTTCGACGAACTCGCACGCGACGTGGACGCCCTGATGACGGACTCCCAAGAGTGGTGGCCCGCGGACTACGGCCACTACGGGCCCTTCTTCATCCGGATGACCTGGCACGCCGCCGGCACCTACCGGACGCTCGACGGTCGGGGTGGCGGCGGGAGCGGTGCTCAACGCTTCGCCCCGCTCAACAGCTGGCCCGACAACGTGAACCTCGACAAGGCCCGGCGCCTGCTGTGGCCTGTGAAACAGAAGTACGGTCGAAAGATCTCGTGGGCCGACCTGTTGGTCTTCGCCGGCAACCGCGCGATGGAGACGATGGGTTTCAAGACCTTCGGTTTCGGCGGCGGTCGCGAAGACATCTGGGCGCCGGAGGAAGACGTGTACTGGGGTCCCGAGACCACCTGGCTCGGAGACGAGCGCTACACAGGCGACCGTGAACTCGAAAACCCGCTCGGGGCAGTCCAGATGGGCCTCATCTACGTGAATCCGGAGGGACCGAACGGCAACCCTGACCCGATCGCCGCCGCCCGGGACATCCGCGAGACCTTCAGCCGGATGGCCATGAACGATGAGGAGACGGTTGCGCTCATCGCCGGCGGTCACACCTTCGGCAAGACGCACGGCGCGGCCGACCCCGACAAGTACGTCGGTGCCGAGCCGGAGGGGGCCGCAATGGGCGAGCAGGGGTTCGGGTGGACGAGCACGTTCGGAACCGGAAAGGGTGACGACACGATCTCGAGTGGGCTCGAAGGCGCCTGGACCCAGGACCCCATCCGTTGGGACAACGGCTACTTCGAGCTGCTGTTCAAGTACGACTGGGAGCTCACGAAGAGCCCTGCAGGGGCATACCAGTGGAGTCCGAAGGACATCGCCACCGACGACATGCCGCCGGCCGCGCACGATCCGTCCAAGAAGGTGCTTCCGATGATGGCGACCACGGACCTCTCGCTGAAGTTCGATCCCATCTACAAGGAGATCTCGCAACGCTTCTATGAGAACCCGGATCAGTTCGCCGACGCCTTCGCACGCGCCTGGTACAAGCTGCTCCACCGTGACATGGGCCCAGTCGCACGCTATCTCGGTCCGTGGGTTCCCGATGAGGAGCTGCTGTGGCAGGACCCGGTGCCGGTCGTTGACCACGAGCTGATCGACGACGGCGACGTGGCGTCGCTCAAGGCCAAGATCCTCGACTCCGGTCTGTCGATCTCCCAACTCGTGTCGACCGCATGGGCCTCGGCGTCGACGTATCGCGACACCGACAGGCGCGGTGGTGCGAACGGGGCGCGAATCCGCCTGGCACCGCAGGCCGGCTGGGACATCAACGTGACGTCCGGCGTCTCGCAGGTGTTGGGAGCCCTGGAAGGGATTCAGCAGGAGTTCAACGCTTCGCAGACAGGTGGGAAAAAGGTCTCGATGGCAGACCTGATCGTGCTTGGCGGTTGCGCCGGTGTTGAAGCGGCCGCGAAGGCCGCCGGGTACCACGTGCAGGTGCCGTTCAAGCCGGGACGTACCGACGCGACGCAAGAGCAGACCGACGTCGAGGCCTTTGCGGTGCTCGAGCCCGTCGCCGACGGATTCCGCAACTACTTCCAGAAGGGCGCCCCGCTGGCGGCGGAGCACATGTTGGTCGACAAGGCCTTCATGCTGAACCTGTCTGCCCCCGAGATGACGGTGCTCTTCGGTGGCATGCGGGCCCTGAACGCCAACGTCGGGCAGTCCAAGGAAGGCGTTTTCACCGACCGACCCGAGACGTTGACCAACGACTTCTTCCTGAACCTGTTGGACATGGCGACCGAGTGGAAGCCTGTCGCCGAGGGTGAAGAGGTGTTCGAGGGCCGCGATCGCACGACGGGCGAGGTGAAGTGGACCGGCACCCGGGTCGATCTCATGTTCGGGTCGAACTCAGAGCTCCGTGCCGTCGCAGAGGTCTACGGCAGCAGAGATGCGGGTCAGAAGTTCGTCGAGGACTTCGTAGCGGCCTGGGACAAGGTCATGATGAACGATCGTTTCGACCTGAAGTGACATGAACGAACCCGTCAACAACGAGCGAATCAGAGGGACCCGGCCGGGTCCCTCTGATCGCGTCCGGCGTCCACGCATCATGGGGAATCAGCCAGCCGTCTCGAGGGCGTCGGATCCGGGTTCGCAGTTCAACCCCAGTCGAACTGGAAGAATCGATCGTCGGGTGGCGTGAGCGGCCACATGTTCCGGTCGGCGATCCTCACCACCCACACCTGGCGGAGGAGGGGGTCCTCGATGCCGTTGGAGTCCCACACGAAGGCGACACCGGTGCCATCAGGTGACCATTCAAGTGTGCCGCTGGCGCCCCCCGGTAGGCCGACGATCGTCTCCGGTTCGCCGCCGGTCGCGTTCACCACACGTACGGTGTCTCCGGTCGTGGATTCGTCGACCTCGACATAGGCGATCGATGTCCCGTCTGGTGACCAGGCCAGGTTCGTCACGTGTCCGACCTGTGCAACGGTGGTCTCCGTTCCGTTCGTCGGGTCGGCCACGACGATGGAAGAGATGCCCGTGCTCTCGACGGCGTCGCTGGTTCCGCTCGAGAGGTATGCAAGCAGGCGGCCGTCGGCAGACCATCTGACGAGGTCAAACGTGGTATCTGAGTGAGAGAAGGAGGCCACCTCTGCACCCTTCGGGTCGATCACCGAGATCTTCTGCTGGTCTTGCGAGACCGCCGCTGCCGCGCCTCGTGGCGACCACACAACGCCTACGTCGCCGCTCAAGGTGATGATTCGGATCAGTGAGGCCGTTTGGACGTCGACCGACCACAGCGACGTTGCGCCGTCCTCTTTGGCCGAGAACCAGATGCTCGAGCCATCCTCCGACCAGGCGTAGGTGGCGTCGTAGTAGTACGCCACGTCGAGCCAGTCGGGAGTGAGCTGTCGCTCGGGTCCGCCTGAGAAGGGGATCGCGAACAGACGTCT
Organism: uncultured bacterium; assembly: GCA_963792365.1. Lineage (GTDB taxonomy): Bacteria > Actinomycetota > Acidimicrobiia > Spongiisociales > ZC4RG35 > JAOUGY01. The sequence goes on along the minus strand of CAWBVW010000001.1, from coordinate 975,883 downwards.
GCTGCAGCCTTGCGACTTCGGATTGCCGTTCGGGCACAGGCGAAAGAGGTCGATGTAGGCGATGGTGGCTGCGTCCGGCGACAAGGTCGGCTGCCACACCCAATTCGACAGGACGTCCCGCGGGACCCGCGTGCCGTCGAGCGTGGCCAGCTCGTTGAGCCCGAAGCCGGCGCCGGGCGAGCCGACCACCATCCGGCCGTCGAACGGATCGGAGGGAGAAGGCGCTCGAAGATGTAGCGCCCGTGTGAGGAAGCCCGCCATCTGGGCACGGGTGACAGGCTCGTCGGGGCAGTAGCGAGTGTTGGCGGGCGGATCACAGCCTTTTGCGATACCGGCGAAGGCAAGCGCGTCGATGTCGGTCTCGAACACCGAGCCGTCGTCGTCGACGAAACGGTTCTGCGCGGTTGCATCGAGCCTGAAGGCGCGGACCAGCATCGCTGCCATTTCGCCGCGATTGACTGCGCGGTCGCCGCAGAACTCGGTGTTCTCGGGCGGGTTGCAGCCCTTCACCCACCCGGCAGATTCGAGGGCACCGACGCTGCGGGCGTGGACGCCACCAACGTCCGTGAAGTCGATCGGGTCGACCGGTGTGAGACCGGTCGCCCGTGTCAGGAACGTCGCCATCTCGTAGCGCGTGACGTACGAGTCGGGGCAATAGAAGGACCCGGACCGGTTGCATCCGACGGTGATGCCCTCACCGACGATCGCCTCGATGGCGCCTTCGAAGACGTCGCCGTCGTCGTCGAAGAAGGTTCCGCCGGGAGACGCCGTTGTCTGGGCGTGTGCTGCGAAGGTACCGATGGTGATGAACACCGCCACGAGCAGACTCGCTCCGATCACCTTGCGCGCTGGCTGCATGTTGACCTTCGAGAGTACGCACCCGACTGGGTCGTAGCACAGTGCCGTGCGCGCGTTTGCCGCAGTGGTCAGTCGGTTGCCGGGCCGTCGAGGGTCGGGGTGGTCGACGGGTCGTCGCCCATCTCCTCGCGCAAGCGGACGGGGCCCTGGTCGGTTGGCCGCTTTCCGGTCACGCCCGCATAGACGGCTCGGAATCTGTCCATGTCGGCGGAGATGTCGCCCGTGAGCACGATCGGCGGAGCGAATCCGCCCTGCTTGCGGCCGTAGTCGAGGTAGGAGGGCACCACCGGTACGTTGGCGCCTCGTGCGATGTGATAGAAGCCGGACTTCCAGTGGTCCGTCCTCGACCGGGTCCCCTCGGCCGGTATCGCCAGCAGCAGGCGATCGGTTGCCCCGAATTCGTCCACCATCTGCTCGACGACGTTGTGGGCGGCCTGGCGGCGAACGGGGATGCCGCCGAGCCGACGCATGATCGATCCGAACGGAGCACGGAAGATCGTGTCTTTGCCCATCCATGAGACGCGGATGCCCAGAGCGCCGGCCATGGCCAACATGAAGACGAGGTCCCAGTTGGACGTGTGAGGCGCTGCGATCACCACACATTTGGGAGCGTCAGGAGGGCCGCCGACCACCTTCCATCCCGTCAGGCGGAGGAACGCTCGGCACAAGGCGCGCATCATGGGGGCCGCTCCAGTCGCGAAAGGTGGGGCTCATCTCCGAGTGTATCGAACGTGCCTGGCGGCACGCTCCAGTACCTGCGACGGACCAGCGTCCAGCCTCGCCTACGGCACCAACCCCTTCGCAGCAAAGCGCGACAGGAAACCCCGGAAACTCAGAGCGTGGGTGCCCGGGCAACTGTTGCAGTGCGGTGCCACACCCGCACCTGGGAAACTCACGGGTTCTCCGCATGACTGCGATGATGGTTTGCTGGCGGGTCATGCGACCATGAGGAAGGCCCCGGTGTACTCCGGGGCCTTCCTCGTTCCTGGGGCAGTCCGTCCCCATGCCCGATCGTGCAACCCGTATGTGTCCGCATCAGGCTCCACCCCTCACAAGAAAATTCTGAGGGTTCGAGGAGGGTTCGGACATGTAGGTTGCAAGCACCAGAGTGGAGCGTCGCGTGACGGCTGCCTCGACGACAAATCATGATTTCAGGGCGTTGTTCGACGCGCACCACCGGACTCTGCTGGCCTACTGCATGCGCAGGCTCCCTGTCGAAGACGCCAACGAGGCCGTAGCGGAGATATTCCTGGTGGCACTTCGACGACCCGACCAGGTGCCGGGCCGGGACGAGGCGCTCTTGTGGCTCTATGGCGTGGCGCGCAACGTTGTTCGGAACCTGCAGCGGAGCGGCCGGCGGAGCATGGCTCTCGCCGTCCGCCATGCAGCTTTGGCTGTCGAGGATGTCGACGGCCCCGAGGTCGTCGTTCTCCGGAACGAGGCACAGCGTGAGGTGCTGGCTGCGATCAGCGCGCTCCGCCCGGACGATCAGGAATTGGTTCGCCTCAAGGTGTGGGAGGGCCTTTCGAATGAGGCGATCGGCACGATCCTCGGCATCACGCATCGTGCCGTTGAAGCCCGTTACACGAGGGCGCTGAAGAAGCTATCGAAGATCCTGAAGGGCGGCCGGCGAGCCGCACTGAGCAGTCCCCCCTCGACCGAGTCCGGGGAGGTTGTCTGATGACCGACATGAACGCAATCGTGGAGCTGATCGAGTCTGCCAACGCAGTCCCGTCGCCAGACTCGCTCCCGGACGGCGCGCTGTCCTCAGCTGAACTCCTCGCACGCATCGACGAGAGGAACACCGCAATGACCGACACGACGACCCGCCGCCCACCCAGCGACCCGCGTCACGAGCCCAGAGACGGCTGGCGACGTGGCCGTGGACCGCTCATCGCCATCGCCGCTGCGATGGCTATCGCCCTTGTGTTCGCGATCACCACCAGTTTCGATACAGGAAACGACCGTCAGCCGGTTGCCGACACATCTGCAACGACCACGCCTGCACCCACCTCGACGACGGTGGCCGCGCGTGCGGCCGGCGCCCTGTCCGCCGATACACCGCTCTTCGAGGTGGTCAGAGTGTTCCAAGCGCGCTTCGACCTCGGTGACGTGTCCGGGTACGAGGCGATCTTCGATCCCGCCTCGGGATACGTGAGTGGCTCCGACGCCCAAGCCTCTTGGTTCGGGGCCGTCACCGGGCTGCAGCATGAGCGTGACTGTGAGGTGGTGAGCGACACCCAGGTTCGCTGCCTGGAGCGAGTCGTGTCTGGCCTCGAGCCCGGTGCGGCGAGTGACGAGTACACGACGCTCTGGAACGGAGCCGACGGCTACATCTCCTCGGTCGAGGTGTCCGACGCGGCGCCCACCGAGTTCTTCGATCCGACCAACGGTCCAGGGGTCGCTGCATATCGAGATTGGCTCGAGCGGATCAACCCTGATGCGTTCGCCGAGTTGTTCATCGACGGGCTCACCATGAAGCTCGACACGGAGGATGCCAGAGCGGGTCACCGCCAATTCGTGCCGTTCTTCCTCACATCGACCGGACCGCGTGCAGAGCAGGCGTTGCCTGCCGACACGCCTCTCCTCGACGTGGTTGCCACGTTCCAGGAGCGGTTCGATACAGGAGATGTGGCTGGATACGAGGCGATCTTCCATCCGATGTCCGGTTATGTGAGTGGGCAGGACGCCGAGACCTCGTGGTTCGGGGCCGTAACCGGAATGCAGCATGAGCGTGACTGCACCGTCGTCGGCGAAACGCAGGTTCGATGTGTGGAACGGGCCGTGTCTGGTCTCGAGCCAGGGACGATCAGTGACCAGATCGTCACCTTGTGGAACGGAGCTGATGGCTATATCTGGAGTATCGACTTCCCCGACGGTGCACCGGTCGAGTTCAATGATCCTTCCAGTGGCCCGGGTGTCGCTGGATACCGGGATTGGGTCGAGGCGAACGCCCGGGACCAGTTCGCCGACCTGTTCGTGGACGGGCTCAGGATGAAGCTCGACACAGAGGTGGTGCGCGAAGCTCACCGCAATCTCGTGGCACAGTACGTGGCCGCCATCGGCGGTTGAGTTCAATCCGGAACGCCGACCCCCCGGACGACCCGGGGGGTCGGCTGAGATCCGGGTTTTCGCGCACAAAGTGCGTGAATAGCGCACCTTCTGTGCGCGAAAACGGGTCTGGGTCTTGCGTGGGACCCGTGCCGCTCAGGCTCGAATCCGTACGTTCGTCGGGTCGTACAGGGGGCGGAGTGACACCACTGCTGGGAAGCGGTTGCCGGCGATCTCGACCTCCCACTCGGCGGCATCCATGGCGGTCTGTGTGATCGGGTCGTCGCCCGAGACCATCGCCAGTCCCACCGCACCGGCGAGCGAGAAGCCGTACGACGCGGAGCGCACGTATCCGACCGGGCTGCCGTCTCGATACACCACCTCGCCGTGGAACATCAGCGGCTCGGGATCGGTTACCAGCACCTGGACCAGCCGGGAGGTCGGGGGGCCGGCAGCCTTGGCGGCGGCTGCCGCCTCGCACCCGATGAACCCCCCGGGTTTGTCGAGGTCGACCGCGAATCCGAGCCCCGCCTCCCACACGGCGTCCGTGTTGTCGATGTCGTGGCCGTAATCCCGATACGCCTTCTCCATCCGCAGACTGCCCAGGGCCTTCAAGCCGGCGTGTGCGAGGTCGAACCTTTCTCCTGCCGCAACGATGCGGTCGTACACGTCGATCGCCTGATTCGCCGGCACGTACAGCTCGTACCCGAGCTCGCCGACGTAGGTGATGCGGATGCACAGCACCGGGGCGGAGCCGATGGCGACCTCTCGAGCCGCCCTGAACGGAAAGGCGGCGTCGGACAAGTCGGCCGATGTCACAGTCTGCAGCAGCTCACGCGACCGGGGACCCTGGACGTTGATCTGGGCGTGGTCGGCGGTGACGTCGGTGACGGTGACGCGCTCGGACGAAAGCGTGTGACGGCGCATCCACGTCTCGACGTGGCGGTGGGCGGTGTCGGTGGCGACGACCCAGAACCGGCCGTCGTCGAGCATGGTCACTGTGAGGTCCGCCTCGAGCTTCCCTGTCTCGTTCAGCCACTGCGTGTACGTGATGAAGCCGGGTTCGCCGGCGACTCGGTTCGCCGAGATCCGCTCGAGCAGTGCGCCGGAATCGGCGCCCTCGACCCGGAACTTGGACATGAACGACATGTCCATCACCACGACACCGGTGCGGGCCGCCTCGTGCTCGGCCTGCCAGTACGGGAACCAATTCTCGCGCCCCCACGACAGCTGGTCGACGGCCGGCTTCTCGCCTTCGGGGGCGTACCAGTCCGCGCCCTCCCAGCCGCTCACTTCGCGGAAGTACGCGCCGCGAGCGGCGAGCCGGTCGTGGATCGGAGACAGCTTCGCGCCTCGGGCCGTCTGCATCGACCGGTTCGGGTAGTGGCATTGGTAGACCATCCCGAGCGACTCCACCGTCCGTTGCCGGCGGTAGTCGGGATCGGTCTGATAGGGGAGAAGCCGATCGATGTTGATACCGGTGACGTCGGTGTCCGGCCGTCCGTCCACGATCCATCTGGCGACCAGTCGGCCGAGGCCGCCTCCGGTGAGGATTCCGATCGAATTGAGGCCGGCCGCGACGAAGTAGTTACGCAGCTCGGGTGCTTCGCCGACCACCGGGGAGAGATCCGGGGTGAAGCTCTCGGGGCCGCAGAAGAACTTCCGTATGCCCGTCTCGTGTGAGATCGGGACACGACTCATCGCAGTTTCCAGGTACGGCCCCATGCGGTCCCAGTCGGGTGAGATCTCGCCGAACGAGAACGTCTCCGGTATGCGGTCCACGTTCCACGGCGCGCACTGCGGCTCGAACAGCCCGATCATCAGCCCTCCCACCTCTTCGCGGTAATAGGCGTGGGAGGCGGGGTCTTCGATCACCGGCCACGACCCGTCGATCTCCGGGATCTGTTCCGTGATGAGGTAGTAGTGCTCGGCGGCCTGCAGCGGGATGGTGATCCCGGCTTCGTCGCCGAGCTGGCGTGCCCACATTCCGGCACAGTTGACGACGTATTCGGCTTCGATGTCGCCCCTCGGTGTCCGCACACCGGTCACCGCCCCCCGATCCGAGATGATGCCGGTCACCGGCGTACCCTCGAGGATGCGAACTCCTTTTCGGCGGGCACCGGACGCGAGCGACATGGTGGCGTCGACCGGGTTGACCCGCCCGTCTTCGGGGACCAAGAAGCCTGCGAGGATGTCCTCGGTGCGAGCGAGCGGGAATCGACTACGGACCTCGTCCGGACCGATCTCGTGCACGTCGACACCGCAGAAACGGTTGAAGGCAGCGACCCTCCGGTACTCCTCCAGCCGGTCGGTGTCGGCGGCCAGTTCGATGAATCCGACCGGCTTGAAACCGGTGCTGAGGCCCGTCTCTGCCTCGAGCCGGGTGTACAGATCACGGGTGTAGAGGCGCATCTCAGTCGATGTCGACGACATCGACCCGAACGTGACCATCAGTCCGGCTGCGTGCCAGGTGGTCCCCGACGTCAGGCGGTCCCGCTCGCACACGACCACATCAATCCAGCCGAGGTCGGCCAGGTGATAGGCGACGCTGACGCCGATGATGCCGCCTCCGATGATCACCACTCGAGCGCGGTCCGGGATGTCGGGAACAAGCTGGGTTGACATGCACACAGCTTGCCACCACGAGCAGCCCGCCGAGCCGTCGGCTTCATGGCGCGTGGCGTCTCAGGGCAAGAGCTCGAACGCGTCGGTGTGGGTGGGGCGCACGACTGAAAAGTGCCGGCGATCGAGCGTGGCGATCGTGGTGATGCGGAGTCGCTCCGCGGTTGCGACGACCGAGCCATCGACTGTCCCCAGGGAGAGGTCGCGATATCGAGCCACGAGTTCGGCGATTCGAAGCCAGTCGCCCGCCATCACGCTCTCGATGGAGAATTCACCAGCCGCGAGGTCCCCGAGGAAACGGACCTCGGCGTCGGGGCCGAGCCGACTCCCGATGAGGTACGCCACTTCGGTGATCACGAGAGCCGGAACGACCAGGGGCCCCGGGTATCGCAGCAGCAGGTCGAGCGACTCGGCATGATGCCGATCGTCGGCATCGACGTAGGCGTAGAGGGGTCCCGCGTCGACGAGGAGGGTTATCGGGCCACCTCGGCTGCGAGGATCTCTTCGATACGTTCGGAGATGTCGTCGCGTCCGCTGTTTCCGGCGCCTGCTGCGCGAAGGTGGCGCTGTCGACCGCCGAGATGCTGCTCGATCGCTTCGCGGGTCAGCTCAGAAACCGTGATTCCCCGCCGTTCCGCCTCGTGGCGGAGCCGGGCATCGACCTCATCGGGCAGCTTCACGGTGGTCCGTTTCATGATATGCCAGCATATCCGATCCTCGACTCCTAGGGAACGGTACGGCCCTTCCCACTCGCGGCGTGCGAGTTTCGGTGAGACCCACAGCGTTCGACCCTGTTCCGGGGGTTTCTCGTCGATCCGAACTCGTAGCCCCAGCACGACCACACTTCGTCGGAGAAAGGCCCGCACTCGTCCCCGTGGGGCGGCCTGGCGTGAACGCGAACTCGATCGGCCACCGCTGATAGATGCGGGTCGTCAGGCCCGGTCAGCCACAGCGTGGATACGGAACGGCAACTCGCCTCACGCTCGACTCTCCTCTGGAGCCAGTACGTCTGCCTCGGCAAGCGAGGTGCGGATGTCGACGTCTGCCTTCGGTGCCACGTCGGGACAGAAGCGGCGGGAGGCCGCTTCGAGCGCTGCGGTGACTTCCGCGACGACGCGGTCGGCGTCGGTGCGGTCGCACTCGATGACCACCGAGTCGTGGACGGTCTGCACCGGCCGGGCGCTCGGGACGGCGGCGAGACGCCGGTGCAGGTCGGCGTAGGCGACCAGCATGATGTCTGCGACGCCACCCTGGATGGGTGCATTGCGCCAGGCGTTGACCATCGTCGACACCCGCTCACGGGCCGAGCGAGCCAGACACGCGTGAGCAGTCTGTTCGCCGAGCTCGGCGGAGATGGTCTCGACGAAGAACCGGCGGAGGCGACGCTCTTCGAAAAGCCGTTCGACCTCGGACTCTCGTGGCTCGCCATGGGGGAGTTCCACCCCGTGGTCGAGCACGAACCGCCGACGAACCTCGGCGAACCCGGGTTCGTCGGATCGGAACGCTGCGATCACGGTTCCGAGGAACAACCGATCGAGGTGCAGCTCGAACTGCTGGCGCCGGCCGGCGAGCGTCCGGCTGGAGAACCGAAATGGATTGCCGCCCGGGACGAGCGCGACCGGGGCGGAGTAGCGGAGCAGCCACTCGACGTCATCTCGGAGAGCATCGACATCCGACCCGAGTCGGTCTGGATGCTGCTCGACGATCTCCTCTGCGGTCGGCCAGCGGTTCAGGGTCTCTCGCAGCTCCCTCCGGATGGCGTGGACGTCGCGGAAGCCACGGGCGAGACGCATAGACATCGGCCAGTCGATGGCCGCAGTCTCCTCGCTGATCTGACGGATCTCGGCAATTCGGTTCTCCGCCCAGGTGGCGGTCCCCGGGTAGGTACGGCGGTACTGGGTGAGCAGTTCCGCGGCCTCGTCGGTGGTCGTCGGAGTTCCCTCGCTCGTGAGCGACCGGCCGAGCGCCGCCGGTCCCGATCCGTAGGCGATTCCGAAATTGAGCGCCTTGGCGATCTGCCTCAGCCGCTTGAACCGCGTGGGATCGGTGCGGGCGAGCTCGTCGGGGTCGAACCCGAACATGGAGGCGGCAGTCGTCACATGGACGTCGTCCCCCCGGGCGAAGGCCAGTCGGAGGGGCTCGTCTTCGGCCACCTGTGCCAGGTAGCGAAGTTCGGCCTGGCTGAGGTCGGCGTGAACGAACACTCGGTCCGGGTGGTTGGGTCGCAGGTATGGCTTCATCAGCGGCGTGAAGTTCTGGGCATTGGGGTTTCGGCTGGCCAGCCGTCCGGTGTTGGTACCGACCACCTGCAGGTACTGGGGCCTGAGGCGACCGTCGGGATGGAGGTGCTCGGCGATCGAGTCGCCGTAGGTGGTGAGGATCTTCGCCTGGTTGCGGAACTCGAGCAGCGTTTGGCACAGCTCGCCGCCGATCTCCTTCAGCACGCCCGCCCTCAGCGAGTCGCTACCGGTGAGGAGCCGAGCAGCCCCGTCACGGCTCAGGGTCCATGCCCGGACCTCCGGTTCCGCCCACCGGTTCAGCACCTCGCGTACCTGCGGGTCCGACGCGGGGTTCCACGTGGGCTCCACGGTCTGGTCGAACAGCGTCGCCTGTCCACCACCGGTGAGCATGGCCAGACGGTCGATCACCGACCGATGCCGGGTTTCGATGCGCTCCAGCTCGGTGCGCCAACCCTCCCAGTCGAACGGCAGACCCGTGCGCTCCATCTGGTCGAGAAACGGGCGTGCGTCCTGTTCGATCTGGCAGATCTCGGTGAGTCGAGAGCGTTCGATTTCGGAGCGGATCTCATCGGCGACCCAGAGGGTGTGGAGGGCGTCGGCCGCCGCATAGGAGATCTGTTCGGGGGTCAGATCGTCGGTGGCGGTGTATGACAGCTGGACCGTGCCTTTGCCCTCGGCGTCGATGCCCAGATAGTGCGAGGTCGCCCAGGCCAGTCCGTGATACCAGCTGAACCCGCTCCGTCCCTGGTGGATGAGGGCGTCGCCCAGCTGGGCGTCCCACCACGTGATGCCGGGCGTGGTGTCCGAGGAGTGCCACACGGCGGCGTCGATCACTCGGGCGTCGAAGTTGGCGTTCCAGGCGTCGGCGGTCACTCCGTCGAGCATCGGGCCGAGCAGCGTGGGGTCCAGGTCTCGGGCGTCGACGACAAATGCTTGCTCGCCGGATTCCGACCGGGTGGCGATCGACATCACACGTAGTTCGCCCTTGCGGGGTCCGTCGATCGGCACTTCGGTGTCGATGGCGACGCGGTCGGCTGCCTGGATGGCATGCCAGAGCTCGGCGATCTGCGCGCGCCGGTTCACCAGCGTGCAGGCAACGTCGGCGGAGTCGCGACTCATCGCCGCGACCCTAACGGGGAGCACGGCGCGTCCGCCGAGCGAGTTTCACTGCAGGATCAACGCCGCAGTTCTGACCAGCCGCATCCACTCGGCGAGGATCACGGCGCCGGCCACGAACCCGGCCGATCGCGTCAGCCACACGACTGGTTCGCGACCCATGATCTCTCGTACCCACAACGGAACGGTGACCGCCGAAAGCGCCGCCAGCTCGAGTGCCGGCCACGGGTCGTCGAGCACGCTCACGATCATGAGCGTCCCGACCATCGCCGCACCTACCATCCCGAATGCCGTGAGCAGGGCGCTACTCAGGATCGTCGAAGTCCGTGCAAGCCCTTCGATCTTGTGGTCCAGGGCGACGATCGTGACTCCGGCGATTGCACACAAGACCGGATAGAGCACGACGTTCATGATCACCGGCTGCAATATCACGAAGTCGATGTTGTCGGTCCGGACGAATGCATTACCCCCGACGGCGGCCGCTGCGACGCCTGCAAGGAGGAGTCGTCGCTTCCGTGGGAGGTGGTCCTTCAGCAGAGCCCAGTAGCCACCGGCGATGATCGAGCCGAACACTCCGCCGAAGAGAACGAGGCCGAGCGACCCGTCGAGGCTGATGTGTCCGATCCGGAATCCGTCGCCTGTCAACATGAACCGGGTGTTTGCGTCGTTCGTGATCGCCATCGCCCCCGACAGACGCATCGCCAACCGGCCCCCGATTCCGAGAACCAAGACCCCACCCAAAAGGGCGGCCAGGCCGGCGATTCCGATCCGCCGACCGACCGACAACCCTTGGGACACGCCTGCGTGAGAGGTGATCATGTCATTGAGACGAACCAATGGGGTGCAAGGGGTGACATCCAAGGAACCAGCCTCGGCGATACCGAAGCCTTGTTCGACTCGGAGATGGCGGTCGGCGATTCCCGCCATCGATCGCGGTCTCCGAGCCGGCGGCGCACGAAACGACCGGTGAAGGGGATGAACTGTTCATTCCCTTCACGTTGCCGGTTTGGCCCGAGATCGGGCTCAGGCGCCAAAGAAGTCGTCGAGCGCGTGAGCGTCTGGCCGGTGATATGTGCGGGTTATGTGACCGTCCTCGATCTCGTGGACGAGCGTCTCGACACAGTCGAGCGTGGCATCAGGCTTCTCGGCGGTGACCCGTTGCAGGTGCGCTGCTCCCTTCGGGCTCGAGAGCACGTCGAGCACCTGGAGTCGCAAGGTACCGCCCGACAGCTGGTGGGCGCGGGCGAGGAAACTGGTGATCTCCTCCGGTCCCTCGTACTTGCCGGCGAGGAGGCCTCGCCCTGGAAGGTCCCAGATCCCGTCCGGCGCGAAGCTCGCAGCGACAGCGGCGAGGTCGCCGGCCCGGAAGGCATCGATCATCGCTCGGACCAGGGCTTCGTTGTTGCGAGCGGCCGCCCTTGTGGTGTGCGGGGAAAGGGTCTCTCCAGGGATCATGGCTGCCGTCCCAGATACGCCACGAGATTGTCGGTCGGCGACGCGTCCGGTACACCATCACGGACAAAGGCCTCCACGCACTTCGAGATTGGCTGGCGGATCGGGAGCCGTCATCGACCAAGATCGAATCCGAGATGCTCGGGCGGCTGTTCTTCGCCGAATACGGGTCGATGGAAGATCTCAGAGCCATGGCTGCCGGGGTCGAAGCAGACGGGCGCACAGTGCTCGAGGTGGTCCGACGGCGTGCGACCGTGTATCTGGAGTCGGGCACCGAGTTCCCGCAGCGATATCACCTGATCGCCCTGGCCGGGGAGTTCCTCCTCGAGTACGGCACCATGCTCGTCGAGTACGGCCGCTGGGTGCAGTCGGCAACCTCCGACTGGGCGGACACCAGCGCTCAGGGAAAATCCGAGCAAGCCATCTCGGTGTTCGAGGATATCCGACGTCGAGCCGATGATCTCCTGACGTAGCCGACATCGTTCCCAGCCGAGCCGGAGCCAAGGAACCCTGGTGCGAAGACCCGGACGTGCACGAGGCGGAAACGCCACATGCCTTTGCCTTTCGGCTGCCGCCCTTCCCGGAAGCCGGTGGTCCGCAACCAGACGTAGGCTGCGCGGATGAACGTGATCGACTGGCTTCTCGACGGAGATCCTGCCGTCCGCTGGCAGGTGATGGCCGACCTTCAGGATTCACCTCCGGCTGAAGTGGCCGCCGAACGAGCACGGGTCGAGTACGAGGGATGGGGTGCTCGCCTCTTGGGCCTGGAGGATCCCGACGGCCTGTGGGACGGCGGCGCCTGCTTCCCAAGGGCGTACCGGGGCGGTGAGCCCGGTCAGCCGTGGACGGCCACGATGCACACGCTGCAGACTCTGCAGATTCTCGGGCTGGATCCGGCTTCGGAGTCCGCTCGCAGGGCGATCGCCCTCGTTGCCAAGAACGGGCGCTGGGAACACGACGGGCAGCGATACTTCGATGGCGAGGTCGAGCCGTGCATCAACGGCAGGACGATCGAGACCGGCGCCTACTTCGGCGTGGATGTGGCGCCGATCGTCGAACGGATCCTGGATGAGCGGCTCGACGATGGCGGTTGGAACTGTGAGGCCGAAAACGGATCCGTTCGATCCTCGATCGACACGACGATCAACGTGCTCGATGGGCTGCTCGAGTTCGAGCGGGCGACCGGCGAATCCAATGAGGTCCGGGTGGCGCGACGCAGTGGCGAGGAGTATCTCCTCTCCCGAGATCTCTTTCGGCGCCAGAGCACAGGTGGCGTCGTCGACCCGGCCTACCTCGAGTTCGGGTTCCCGTTCTACTGGCACTACGACGTCTTGCGTGCCCTCGACTACTTCCGGCGTTCGGACGCCGACCCGGACCCTCGAATGGCTGACGCCGTGGAGCTCGTCCGATCGAAACGGCAGTTCGACGGCCGATGGCTGCTCGATCGCATTCATCCGGGTCGCGTCCTCTTCGACGTTGAAGACCGGGGTGCGCCGAGCCGCTGGAACACACTTCGTGCCCTCCGGGTGCTCGATTGGTGGGACCGCTCCAGCTGACGCCGGCCGCGTTCGACCCCGCCAACTTGGATGGCACCACCTTCTCATGCAGACCGTTGCGAAGACCTCCGCCTGGTCCCGTCCATTTCCCGGCACGACTTCACCGAATAGATGTGAATGCCAGAGACAGACCGACCGCGGATCTAGCGCAGAGGCCGCTCGAGCCCAGGCGTCTCCTCGAGCATTGGACCCACTCGATCGAAAGTCATACGTGAGGCTCGGGGGCGCGGATGAGTGTCGAGCTGTAGAGTCGCCGACAAGGCTCGTGCTGAAACGCGCGCTCCGCAGGCAACCCATCAGAGGCTCAGAATGGCGCACGAATCGCTCAGGATCTTTCTGTCTTACTCGCACGTGGACTATGAGTGGCAGCGCAAGATCACAGCCGAGCTCCTACTCCTCGGCATCACCGTTTGGGCCGATCGTGAGATCAAGCCTGGCGATGCGTGGCAGAGCGAGATCGAGGAAGCCCTCGCATCTGCGGATATCATCCTGCTGCTGATCAGCCGTGACTTCCTCACATCCGATTTTGTCACGACACAGGAACTCCCAGCCGCTCTGAAGCGCGTGCAGGAGGAGGAGTTTCCACCTCGAATCATCCCCGTGTTGTTGCGCGAAACGACATGGAAGAAGCTGTTCGGGATCGAGAACATCCACGCAATCCCTCGGTTCGAGCGGTGGGTCGCCAACATCGGAGCCGAAGACAACTACTGGCCGAATGAAGATGCTGCCATACGCGCCGTCGCCAAGGAATTGGAAGAAGTCGTCGAGGAAATCGAGCGTGAACACGAGCAGCGGCGCGCCGACGAGGCCGACTATCGCATGCGCGTTGCCGAAGCATTGTCCGATGACGACGTGATCAGTCCCTATGAGCGGCGAAGCCTCGAAGAGGAACGGACGCGCCTCGGGCTCTCAGAGAAGGTCGCCAAAGAGATCGAAGACAACGAGATGAGACGGCACGATGCCGAGCTCGAGAAGATCAGGGCGTACGAAGCCGAGCTCGAGTTTGCGATCAACGATGTTGGACTGCCCTTCGATCAGAAGACGCAGGAGGAGCTGAAGAAGCGTAAGGCGAAGCTCGGTCTGAAGGACGACGACGTCGTCGGTCTCGTGGAGCGGGTTGCGGCTCGCCTGGAGTCGGAGAAGGCGGCTCGGGATGCGGCTGCTGCCACGCAGACGCAGCAGGAGCAAGAGGCGGAAGCGATCCGTGCTCAGGAGAGAGCGAAGGAACACGAGGCCGAGCGGAGAGAGGCGGCCCAGCGGGCCGAACAGGAAGCCGAGACGCTGCGAGCCCAACAGGCGGCCGCGGCACTCCAGGCTGAGGAAGATGCATCGGCGCGGCGCACCCAGGAGGTGGCCGCGGCCAACCAAGCCGAGCAAGCGGCGATCGCTGCAGAAGCTGCTCGTGGGACCGAGGAATCGTGGATCGCCGACCTGACGGCCTTGCTGTTGGGCTTCTCGGAACTCCCCGACGCGCTGTTCGTTGCTCCTGACATTCCCGACCGCAAGACGGACAGCGCCTACGAGCGCTATGGAGTTCCCCGTGACGAACCCATCCTCGGATTGATCGACGAGACAGCATTCGGGTCGGCGAAGGTAGGGTTGGCGTTCGGCGTTCGTTCGATGTGGTTCAAGAACGCTTCGCTGTCGGTATCGACCGGATCTCACGAGGTGGATTACGAAACGTTCGCAACTTTGCGCGTGGAGCAGGCCGGCGCCCACGAGGTTGCGTTGGGTGATGACCTGTCATACAACTCTTTGAAGGCGGAACCTGCCGCAGCACTGCTGCAGTCACTCCAGGCGCTCATCAGGGAGCGACACGGCATCCCGGCCCGATCACCCGCACCTCGTGCGATCGCCGATTGGGGGATCGGGCAGCGGGTCTTCGCCCTGTGGGACGATTCCTTCTACTACCCGGGCACCATCGTCGGGATGGACGGCGATGACTACGACGTCAGGTTCGACGACGGCGACGAGTCGCTGGTGAGCCAAGAGGAGCTGGCTCCCATTGAGATCGGCGTCGGAACTCGCGTGTCCGCCCGCTACGGGGGTCTCGACAGTTACTACCCAGGTCAGGTGGATCGACGCGAGGGCGAATCGATCCACATCAAGTTCGACGATGGCGATGAGGAATCCACGACCATCAGTATGATCCGAATCGAGCTGCCCTAAGTCCTGATCGCTAGATCGGAACATGGACGAGGTCACCGTAGAGGTCGCCGGCGAAGAGATCACGATCACCCATCCGGGCAAGGTGATGTTCCCCGAGCAGGGGTGGACGAAGCTGGACGTGGTGGAGCACTTCCTGACCTGTGTCGACGGTGCGCTCGCAGGCGTGTTCGGCCGGCCGACGATGTTGAAGCGCTGGCCGAAAGGCGTGGGGGAGACGCCGTTTTTTCAGAAGCGGGCACCGAAGACTGCGTCGGAACGACACTTTGTGGAGTTTCCCTCCGGGCGCACCGCTGGATATTTCGTGCCGCGCACGCCGTACGACGTGATCTGGATGGCACAGCTCAACTGCGTGGATCTGAACCCCTGGCCCACCAGGGTCGAGCACGTGGAGTCTCCCGACGAACTCCGCATCGACCTCGACCCAACACCAGAGGCAACGTGGTCCGACGTCCAGGCGACAGCTCTGCTCGTCGACGAGGTGCTCCATGATCACGATCTGACGGGGTACCCCAAGACCTCAGGATCCAAGGGCATACACATCTACGTCCGGATCGAGCCGCGATACTCGTTCCTCGACGTACGGCGTGCGGCGCTGGCGTTCGGGCGGGAGGTGGCACGTCGCCGGCCCGATCTGGTCACCACCGAATGGTGGAAGGAGAACCGGCACGGAGTGTTCATCGACTACAACCAGAACAGCAGGGATCGGACGGTTGCAAGCGCCTACTCGGTACGTCCAACCGGATGGGTCTCGGCGCCGCTGCGCTGGGACGAGGTTCCAGACGCTCAGCTCTCCGACTTCCCGATGGACTCCTTTGCGCAGCGGTACGAGGCTGTGGGTGACCTGATGGAGCCGATCGACGACGTCGCTTTCGACCTCGCGCCACTCCTCGAGCTGGCGGGCCGCGATGAGGCCGGTGAACTGGCGGGCGAACCGTGGCCGGCCAGCTTCGGCAAGCCCCGAGGGCGGCGGAGCTGGTGGGGTCAGGACTGGGAAACACCACCACGCCCGTGATCGCGCCGGCTCAGGGTTTGAGGACACCTGTGACGACGAGCTGTCGATGTGGCTTCGACACCGCGGCCTCGTCGAATCCGATCGCCCGGAGCTCGGCGGCGACCTCCTCGGCCTCGGCTCTGTCGAAACCGTGTGAACCCTTGGTTTCGCTCTCGACGATCAAGAGTCGGCCCCCCGGCCGCAGAACGCGGAGGGCCTCGCCCATCCCTCGTGTCTTGTCCTCCCAGTGGTGAAACGAGTGGATCGTCCAGACCCTGTCGAAGGTCTCGTCTGGGAACGGAAGCTGCTCCGCGCCGCCCACCGCGAACTCGACGTTCGCGACGTCTCTTGACCGACGCTTGGCGATCTCCACCATCGCTGTGCTGCGGTCGGTCCCGACCGCTCGCGACACGAACGGTGCCGCCGCCCGGACCGCCGCCCCCGGTCCACAGCCGATGTCGAGCACCACCTGCGATTCGCCGAGATCGGCAGTCGATGGCAGGTCTCGATTCGACCTCGGATTGCGTCCGAAGAACGCATAGATCTCACTGCGAAGCCTGGACCACGGTGACTCATCCATCTGCAGATTGTGGTCAAGGCAAACGCGTATGACGACACATCGTGGTGATTGCCGCGGTTTGAGACGGAGTGTCCTGTCGCGTCTTGATGCGACGCTTCAGGTGCGGATTCCCCCTGGCTGCCTCCCGACAGCCTGTCGCCCCTTCGGTGTCCTTTCGCAACCCCCGCGACAGGACACCGCCGGGGGTACACAATCTCAGGAAACACCTCACGGTTGACCAGCGGAGCGCCGATTGGGTCCCACGGCTCGTGTGGTGTTGGGTCGAGTTTGCGCAGCAAACTCGGTTAGGTCGCCGCACGCGACCGGCGACGACAGTCAAGGGAAGGCACCTGTGTCGCACGGTCGCGCGACAGGACTCCTTCGGGGGACACTCTCTGGCCGCGCGACGCTCCGGGGGCCTTCGGTTGGGGTTGCCGAAGAATGGCCCGATCCACTGTTTCCGATCAGGGGTACGCTCCAGTACATGGCACACAAGAGCGCAGAGCAGCGAAAAGGCCCGAACTTGAAGGATCTCTGGAAGCTGGTGCTTGCGGGCCTCGGTGTGGCTGCGGTCATCCAGGAGTTACGGAAGCCGGCCGACGAACGAACCTGGCATGGCAAAGTCGCCGGCTTTGTTCCCTATGACTTCCGGAAGCCGTCATTTGAACGGATTCGTGAGGCCTACTGGAACCCGGACGGCCCCATCGTGTCGAGCAGGGCGTTTGGTGTCGGGTGGGTCATGAATTTTGGCGCCGTGACCAAGCTCGTTTCCGGATACCGATCTTCTGGGGGTTCGAGCTCAGTCGCCGACTGAGCCTGTTCGTTTGAAGACGCCGCCGATATACGGCCGTTGGTCGCCCTCATCGGAACGTGTAGGCGCAAGGCCGCGGACAGTGATGGGTGTGAAGTGGGGGGCAAACGCGGCCGTCAGCGAGTCTGCGTCGAAGTGAGCAACAGGGAGTCCCGCGCACCGCTCTGGCGCACCCAGACCGAACGCAGCCACGACGAGCAGGCCGCCCGGTTCGACGGATCGTCTCAGCACCGCGCAATACGCATCTCGAGGCTCCTCGCCGACGAGAAAGTGGAAGACGGCGCGGTCGTGCCACAGATCCCAGGTCCGGTACGGCTCGAACAGCGTCACGTCGCAGTGGATCCACCCGACACCTGCCGCGCGGGATCCGAGCCGGGAGCGGGCGCGATCGAGTGCCACTGCGCTCAGATCCAACGCGGTCACATCCTCGTAGCCGAGATCGAGCAGGTTGTCGACCAAGCGGCCATCACCACCACCGACGTCGATCACAGAGTCCCGGGGAGAGGAATGCGACGTCACCAGCCCGAGCGTTGACGGATCCGGCTCGTACCACCCCAGACTCTCGGAGCGCTGCCCATAGACCTCGTCCCAATGTTCCTCGGATCTCCGCGAGCCAACCATTACGAGACCAGTCTCGCGCCGGTCGCGCCCAAACCACACCGGCGAATGTCCCATCGGAGCCCGGCAAACGGGGATCCTCCGACCCGCCATGGCGCTCCGGGCCGGTCTTCGTGGCACCGATCCACAATCGTCGAGACCAGCGGTTGCGAGCGGCCGCGTATGGCGCACACTTCGGTTATGTATGATCCGGCATCCGCCCCAAAGGACTCTGTGGCCGCCCAACGTGCGTTCGTTCCATCGAGCGGGGAGCGTCAGTGGTTCGAGGAATGACAGTCGGACCGAGCGCCAAGGCCGCACTCGGCGTGATCCGCAGACTCGGCTTCACCCACGTGCTGTCGATTCCCGACTCCGAGAGCCGCCTGCTCCATGCCGCTGTAGAGCACGATCCCGACCTCGAACTCGTCGTGCCGTGTCGGGAAGGCGAGTCGATCGCCATCGCCGCCGGACTGTGGGTGGGAGGGGCCAAACCTCTCCTCCTGATCCAGAACACGGGGCTGATGGAGGCGGGCGACGCGCTCAGGGGATGTGGGGTCGGCCCCAGCGTTCCGTTGCGGATGCTGGTCGGCTGGCGAGGCTTCGCCGGCGCGGATGCCGGCAAGCTCCCGATCGATTCGGCCTACACCTACACAGAGCCTCTCCTCGAGGCGTGGGGCGTTCCTTACGAGATACTCGCTGGCAGTGACGACCTCGACGCGATCGAGCGCATGGACGCCGTGGCTGAGCAGACGAGTCGGCCGGCGGCCGTACTCGTGGCGCGGCGGTTCGAGCCATGATCGAGCGCATGGACCTGTTCCGGGGGGTGGCCGCGCTGCGCACCGACGAGGTGGTGGTGACCACGATGACCGCCACCCTTCAGTGGCCTCTCGTGTCACAGCATGCCCTCGACTTCGACTTCCTCGCCTTCGGGATGGGCCACGCCTCGGACTTCGGCCTCGGCCTCGCCCTGGCCCGACCCGAACGCAAGGTGATCGTGTGGAAAGGCGACGGCGGGTTGCTCATGAGCCTCGGCTCGCTTGTGACGCTGGGTCGGTACGGACCTCCCAACCTGGTCGTGCTCCTGCTCGAGAACCGGACCTACGAGATGGTGGGCGGCCAGCCGCTGCCACCGCTGGTCGACTTCGTGGGCTTGGCCCGCGCCGCCGGGATCGAGGGCGGCGGCAGGGAGGGCTCGGGTCGCGTGGAACGGTGGGAGACCCTCGATGACATCGATCTCCGGCTTCCCGAGGTGTTGTCGGAGCAGGGTCCGCATTTTGTTGTGATCCCGGTACACAATTCGCAACCGCTGCCTCCCGTTGCCCACACCGACCACGCGCAGCGAATTGTCGCCTTGCGGGCCGGGCTCGGAGTGGCCGAAGCCGGTGGGGTAGATGTGGAAGGGGTGACGGCGTGAGACACAGGAGTGCAGCATGAGCGAGGTCGGGTTCGTGGGGCTCGGACGGATGGGCTACCACCTGGCGAACCGTCTCCACCAGGCGGGCCATTCGGTTCTTGCCACCGACCTGTCGGAGGAGGCACGAACCAGGATGGAGTCCAGGGGCGTGACCGCCGTCGGATCGTTGAAGGATCTCTCCGGGTGTTCGGTGGTGATGTCATCGCTCCCGACGACAAGCGATGTGCACGACGTGTACGTGGGCACGCTCCTTTCGATCCTCGACCCCGGCTCGGTGTGTGTGGATCTGTCGACGATCTCGGTCGAGGGATCTGTCGAAGTCGCCGACGCCGCGCGCCGCGCCGGCATCCACTTCCTCGACGCCCCGGTGAGCGGCACCTCGATCCACGCCGAGGCCGGGACGTTGGCGATCATGGTGGGAGGCTCTGCCGAAGCTCTCGATCGGATCCGCCCGCTCCTCCAGGCTTTCGCTGCGACCGTCACCCACATGGGCCCCAACGGAAAGGGGCTGGAGATGAAGCTGATCACCAATCGTCTGCTCACCACTCATGTGGTGGCGATCGGCGAGGCCATCATCGAGATGGAACAGGCGGGACTCGATGTCCCGTCGAGCCTCGATCTCCTTCGCTCTGGCGCCGTCCCTCGCCTGCTCGACTACAAGGCCGGCCCCATGGCGGCGCGCGACTATCAGCCGCTCTTCACCGTCGGCCTCATGAGCAAGGACCTGCGGCTGGCGGAGGAACGAAGGCCTGCCGGCTCTGTGACGGGCCGGGCGGCCGACATCATGCTGGCCGCGGAGGCGGCCGGTCTGGGAGCGTCCGACATCGCTGCGATCATGGAGATCCTGCAGAAGGAGATGAGCCGATGATCACGCTCGACGACCCCGGCCTGCTCCGGAAGGACTGCTACGTCGATGGGACGTGGGTCGGTACAGAGGCGCGGTTCGAGGTGACCGATCCCGCCACCGGCGAGCGGATCAACTCGGTAGCCGACGCCGGACCCGACCTCGCCCGCCAGGCCGTCTCGTCGGCGGAGAGGGCATGGCCCGCGTGGCGGGCGCTCACTGCCAAGCGGCGGTCGCACGTCATTGGTGCATTCCATCGACTCGTGCTCGACCACGCCGAGGACCTCGCCCGGATCATCACCATGGAGATGGGCAAGCCGCTGCGCGAGGCTCGTGGCGAGGTGGCCTCCGGGGCCGACTACATCGAGTGGTACTCGGAGGAGGCGAAGCGGGCGTACGGTGAGGTGATCCCCGGCCATGTGCCGGGAATGCGCCTGGTCGTCGTTCCACAGCCGATCGGGGTGGCGGTGTCGATCACCCCGTGGAACTTTCCGTTCTCGACCATCGCTCGCAAGGTGGCGCCGGCGCTGGCAGCAGGGTGCCCGGTGATCGTCAAGCCGGCGGAGGAAACACCGTTGTCGGCGCTCGCCATGGCAGAGCTCGCGCATCGGGCCGAGATCCCCCCGGGGATCTTCAACGTGGTGACGGCCGCCGATCCGGCCCCGGTGGGTCTCGAGCTGACCACCAACCCCGGTGTTCGCAAGGTCTCGTTCACAGGATCGACCGAAGTCGGGCGGCTGTTGATGAAACAGAGTTCGGACACCGTGAAGAAGCTCAGTCTCGAGCTCGGCGGCAACGCCCCATTCATCGTTTTCGACGACGCCGACCTCGATGCGGCGGTGGCCGGAGCGATGATCTGCAAGTACCGAAACGGCGGCCAGACCTGCATCTGCGCCAATCGGATCTACGTGCACCATGCGGTGCTCGACGAGTTCTCCGATCGGCTGTCCGCCGCGGCCCAGGATCTGCGGGTCGGGGCCGGAACCGACGACACGACCGATGTTGGGCCGCTCATCAACCGCGATGGCTTCGACAAGGTGGTGCGCCTGGTGGAAGACGCGGGAACCGTGGCGCCCAGGTAGTCACGGGCGGCTCGGCCCATGCGCTCGGTGGCACGTTCTACACGCCCACTGTCCTGACCGGTGTGACACTGGACATGCCGATCGCCTCTGAAGAGGTCTTCGGCCCGGTCGCCACGGTGTTTGGTTTCACCGACGAGGACGAGGTCGTCGCGCAGGCCAACTCCACGCCGTACGGGCTCGCCGCCTACCTGTACACACGCGACAACGCCCGGGTCTGGCGTGTGTCAGAGGCCCTCGACTACGGAATGGTCGGGGTCAACACTGGCGTGTTCATGACCGAAGTCGCACCGTTTGGCGGGATGAAGCAGTCCGGATTCGGCCGCGAGGGAGGGCACGAGGGAATGGCGGAGTTCCTCATCCCGAAGCTGATCGCCATGGCGATCTGATCCCCGACCGCACCGGTCCACAGGCGGCTCGACCTCCGTGCGCATCTCTTCGAAGAGAGGGGAGCGACCTTGGGCCGCTCCCCTCTCGATCCCCGTCGCACACCCCTGGCGACGGTGATGACCTGCGTTCACATCCCGATCACGAACATGCTCTGTTGGAACGTCGTGGACCGGATCGTTCCCTTCCGACCTCGGAATCGATGGTTCGCCGGTGCGGGCGGGTGATCGCCGATCCGAATGCGGAGGAGACCAAACCGATGATCGACAGCGTCCGAACGTTCATCGGGTGCAGGGAGTATCCGAAGTTCGGCATGGTCAGTGGATACGCCATCTACAAGCCCGCGCTTCTGGCGGAGGCCAACAGGCTCGTGCGAGTCGGCGTGCTCGACGACCGGGAAGACATCTATTACCTCTCGTTCCATGAACTCCGCATGTCATCGAAACGAAGCGCGTCGACGAGGAGCTCATCCGTCGGCGCAAAGGCCGAGTTCAAGTCGTATCTGTCCCTCGCGCCCCCCGAGTGCTCACCTCGGATGGCGAAGGGCTCACCGGCGAATATCGACGGGACGACCTGCCGGACCGAGCGCTCGCCGGCCTCACCGTCTCCGCCAGGACGGCACAACGCTCATCAAAGACGGGTGCCGGATCCGGGCGCATGGATCCGACGGGTACATGGAGATTCTCTCGACCCCCGTGATGCGCTCGGCCGCGTCCAAGCCGGATCGGCCAAGTCGGGTCCTTCGGCCGGGGTCGGGTCGTCGGTACTCCCGATAGGTTGACCGGCGTCGACCTCGGTACGCTGGGAGAAAGCGTGAGGCGGTTCGAGTACGTGGCGCCGGATGGCGTGAGTGAGGCCCTCGAGGCACTCCATCAGGCGGGCGGCGAGGCACGCCCGCTCGCAGGCGGCACCGACCTGCTGGTCGAATGGAAGGGAGCAGTGGATCCGCCGCAACTGGTGGTCGATCTCCTCCGGGTGGTCGAGATGCGAGGTGTGTCCGAGACCGACGAGGGTCTGAGGATCGGCAGTCTGACCACTCATTCCGAACTCGCGTGTCACCCACTCATCGCTCGTCACGTGCCGGCGATGGCCTCGGCGGCCCTGTCGATCGGGGCGCCCCAGACCCGCAATCGCGGGACGATCGGTGGAAACCTCGTCACCGCCGTCCCCTCGCTCGACAGCGGCCCGGTTCTCTTCGCGTTGGACGCTCAGCTCCATCTGGCATCGGTGAGCGGCAGGCGGACGTTGCCGATCCAAGACTTCTTCGAGGGTCCCCGTCGCACCACATTGCAACCCGATGAGCTGCTGGTCGACATCGTGATCCCGAGAGCCATGCTCGGCCGTCCTGCGGCGTTCTGGAAGTTCGGGCTGCGCAAAGGCCAGGCGTTGGCCCTGGTGAATGTGGCGTCGAGCGTGGCGGTGAGCGACGGCACGATGCGTGAGGTGCGCATCGCACTGGGAGCGGTGGCTCCGACGGTCATTCGTTCACCACAGGCGGAGGCCGCGCTCGAAGGCCAGGCGGCGGCGCTCAACGGCATCGTCGATCAAGCGGCGATGGCGGCGATCGAAGACACTCGCCCAATCGACGACTTCCGGGCGTCGGCGACGTACCGGCGGGAGTTGGTGGCGGTCGGTGTTCGGCGGACGCTCGGTCAGGCGCTCGAGCAGGCGGTGCGGCCATGACGGAAAGCGCGGCCATGACGGAAAGCGCGGTCGTGTCGATCGTCGTCGTCGTCAACGGTGAGGAGCGCCGGGCGGAGGTCGCTCCGGAGATGACCTTGCTGGAGGCGCTGCGCACGGTGTGGCACCTCACGGGCGCCAAGCTGGGGTGTGATGCTGGTGACTGCGGTGCGTGCACGGTGCTCGTCGACGGACTGCCGGTGAACTCGTGTCTGATGCTGGCGGTCCAGGCGGACGGGCACGAGGTGGTCACGGTCGAGGGCCTCGCCGGGTTCGGCCACCTGGATCGGCTTCAAGGGGCGTTTCACCTGGCATCGGCTTTCCAGTGTGGCTTCTGCGCACCTGGCATGATCATCGCCGCCAAGGCGCTCCTCGACACCGATCCGGCGCCCGACGAGCACCGGGTTCGCGAGGCGTTGGCAGGAAACCTGTGCCGCTGCACTGGCTACACCAAGTTGGTCGACACCCTGGTCGAGATCGGTCGCGAGGCGAGAGAGGAGACAGGTCGTGACACGGGAACCTGACCCCGGACCGAGGCCGGTCGAGACCGAGGACCGGGCCACGGAAGACGCCCTGAAATTCCTCCTCCAGGACGACGGGGGTCCCGTTCCCGCTGCCAGGACCGGTGATGAACTCTCCGTCGCTGCGTTGACGGCCCAGGTGAACGAGCAGACCCCGGCTGTCGGGCTCAGGGTGGTGCGGGCGGACAGCAAGACCCACGTGACGGGTGCCACCCGCTATGCCGATGACCTCGCCCTGCCCGGCATGCTGCACGCCTCCTTCCTCCACAGCGCCCATGCCCACGCCCGGATCAAAACGATCGACGTGTCGGATGTTGTCCGGATGCCAGGTGTGGTCGCCACGCTGACCGGTGAGGAGATCCCGGTGAACTCCTTCGGCTCGACATATCAGGATCAGCCGGTCCTCGCTGTCGATCGCGTCCGCCACCACGGCGACCTGGTGGCGGCCGTGGCCGCAGAGACCGAGCAGCAGGCACGGGATGCGCTGTCGAAGATCCGCATGGAGTACGAGCCGCTCCCGGCGGTGTTCGACCCGTTGGAGGCGATGACCGACGACGCACCGCGGCTGCACGGGCCCAGCAACGTGTACACCTCGAAGACCATCGTTCGCGGAGACGTCGAGGCCGGCTTCGCCGAGAGCGACCACATCTTCGAGGGTCGGTACACCACGCAGATGATCGAGCACGTCCCGATGGAGCCATACGCCGCCATCGCGACGTGGGAAGCCGGGGGCCGGGTGCACATCACGACGACACTCGGGCGGATCACGCTGGCTCGCACCGATCTGGCCAGAACACTAGGTCTGCCGGTGGGCAGGATCAGGGTGACGGCGTCGATCCTGGGCGGCAACTTCGGCGGCAAGAACGAGATCCGCGTCGAACCGGCGCTGGCGATCCTCTCTCGCAAGACCGGTCGCCCTGTGAAGGCGGTCTACTCGCGCGAAGAGGAATTTGCCTCGTCGACGGTGAGGCATCCCCTTGTCGCCCACTACAAGACCGGTGTGTCGGCATCCGGCCGGCTCATCGCCCGCCGGGTCCGGCTGGTCCTCGACGGCGGGGCGTATGCATCGTGGAGTGAGACCACGGTGGGGAAGGCCGCCATCCTGGCCGCCGGGCCCTATCGAATCCCCAACGTCCACGTCGAGGGGTGTGCCGTCTACACCAACAAGACCGTCGGCGGTGCCATGAGAGGGTTCGGGGCTCCTCAGGTGTGCTTCGCCTACGAGTCCCAGATGGACGAGATCGCCTGCGCCTTGGGTATCGATCCACTGGAGATCCGCCTCCGCAACGCCTTTCAGGAGGGATCGGTCAGCCCCACCGGCCAGGTCCTCCAGGCGGTCGGCCTCCGGGAGACGCTGCAGGCGGCCTCCAGCCGGGTCGGGTGGCCGGAGGTGGACGCATGAGACACGCCGGCCGAGGAATCGCCTGCATGTGGTACCCGATCGGCTTCACGGTGGCCGCCAACCCGAGTGCGGCCATGGTCAAGGTGAACGAAGACGGGACTGCCACCTTGGTCACCGGCACAGTCGAGATCGGGCAGGGGTCCTTGACGATTCTCGGCCAGATCGCCGCCCAGGTGCTGGGTGTGGGCGCCGACGCTGTCGTTGTGGTGTCGGGTGACACCGACACGTCGCCAATGGACACGGGCCCGATCGCCAGTCGCACTACGTTCGTCACGGGCGAAGCGGTCCGACGGGCAGCGGAGGCGGCCCGGAATGTCCTCTTCGAGGTTGCCGCGCCGATGCTCGGAGTACCCACCTCCGATCTGGAAGCGGCCGAACACCAGATCCGGGTCCGGGCGTTTCCGCAACGCAGCCTGTCGATCGCCGAGGTTGCGGCTCGGGCGCTGACCGGTGGGGGCAACCCTCCCATCGGGGTTGGCACGTTCAATCCACCGACGGTGCCGATGGATCCCGAGACCGGCCAGGGGAAGCCGTTCGCCGCGTACGTCTATGCGACCCAGATCGCGGACGTCGTCGTCGACGACGAAACAGGAGAGGTGGAGGTGGTTCGCATCACCGCCGCTCACGACACCGGGACGGCCATCAACCCGGCACTGGTTGAAGGTCAGATCGAGGGAGGCATTGCCATGGGCGTCGGGATGGCACTCCATGAAGAGATCCTGTTCGATGACGACGGCAGGCAACTGAACCCCAACCTGACCAACTACATCATCCCCACGACCCTCGACATGCCCGAGATCGCCATCGACATCATCCAGACCCACGATCCGGTGGGACCGTTCGGTGCCAAGGGGATGGGGGAGCCGACTCTCGTGCCCACGGCTGCCGCGATCGGCAATGCGATCTTCGATGCGGTAGGTGTCCGGATCACCGACCTCCCTGCCACCTCCGAGAAGGTTCTGATGGCGATCCGCGCCCGAGATCAAGTATCGATGAAGCACCTGGCCTCGGGGGACTGACAGCGCCTGTTCGGCGTCCTGCCGCGAGTTGCTGCGACACGGCGATTACGAAATCCCCCCTGGCTGCCTGCGGCAGCCTGTCCCCCGCGGGGGACACAGTTTCTGGGCACACCTCACGGTTGACCAGTGGCGCGCCCGATCAGCGGGAAGCGAAGCAGGGGATTCACTTCCATGAGGACGGGCGAGGGAAGGCACCCGTGTCGCTCTGTCGCGCGACAGGACACTGTTCGGTGGATCCACCCAAAGGCGAGACGCGGCCGGTGCGGGTGACCTGGTCGCAAGAAGCTTCACACCCCCTCGAGATCACTGATTTCGCGTGCGTTGCGGGTGCCCGAACTCCCTGGGCTTCGCCTCGCAAGCCTGGGTAAGCGGCTCTGGAGTGCGTCGATCGCCACGGCCATCGAAGGCGCCACCCTGAAGTCGAGGCATTCGTCGGGGACCGTGATCGTGTAGTGGTCTCTGATCTTGGCCTTCCGCTCGCTGCTCATCACGACGGTGCCCTGTGCGTCGGTGAAGTCGAAACGGAACAGGAACGGCACCCAGATCTCTCCGGTCACCGGATGAACACCCAGAAGCGCCGAAGGACGGCGATGGTGGCGTTGCGTTCCTGCCCCATCGCTTCGACATCGTTGGAGCTCAGGTGCCATGTCGAGCGCAGCAGGCTGCTCATGAAGTCCTTCTTGAACCAATCGATCGCTCTGCCCTCCGAGTCGAACACATCGTGTTCCGCCCTGACGTCCAAGCGCTGGCGGGCTTTGAACGAGAACAGCTCCTGACTCCGCGACTCGGCGGCGAAGAAGGTGACCTTCTCCTTGAAGGACGTTCGCTTCCGCTGGGCGAACGCCAACAGGCATCCTTCGCTCCCGTCCGGATTCCGCTCGAGAATCTCTTAGCGGTTCAGCATCATCGTGATCTTCTGCTTGACGTAGAACGAGGACACGTGGGTCATGGAAGGAGTGTCGCATCGGACATCGGCCTGCTGCCATCGGCCGCGAAAGCTCCTTGGAGTCGACCTCGGTCGCCGTCGGCATTGCGCAATGGGTTGGTTGGGCCCAGGTCCTCTGGTCGGAAAGCGGGCAAGGAAGCAGAATCCGGCCGAAAGTAGGCTGTGTCGCAGTGTGACAGCTGATGCGATCCAAGCGGGGCGACGGGCCATCGAGAAGCGAGCCTGGGCCGACGCCTACGAGGTTCTTTCGGAAGTGGCCGGTTCGGCGGGCCTGGACGCTGCCGACCTGGAGCAGCTGGCCACCGCCGCATACCTGTCCGGCCACGACGTCGAGAGCACCGACGCTTGGAGGCGCGCCCACCAGGCACGGCTGGACGCCGGCGAGTTCGAGGCTGCCGTTCGGTGTGCGTTCTGGCTCGGCTTCGGGTTGATGGTCCGTGGAGAGGTGGCTCTCGGCGGCGGATGGATGGCCCGGGCCCGTGCGCTGGTCGACGAGCATGAGCTCGACTGCGCGGAATCCGGGTATCTACTCGTACCCCAAGCGTTGGCAGCGCTCGGTGGTGGCGATGCCATACGAGCCAAGGCGCTCTTCGAAGAAGTGCTGGCCACAGCCCGCCGTTTCGACGACACCGATCTCGATGCCCTGGGGATGCTCGGCTCGGGTCAGGCGCAGGTCGAGATGGGGCGGATCAGAAATGGCGTCGACCTCTTCGATCAAGCGATGGTCTCGGTGTTGGCGGGCGAGGTTTCGCCGGTGGTTGCGGGAATCGTCTACTGCGCAGTGATCGATGAATGTCAGGGTGCGTTCGACGTGCGAAGGGCGCGTGAATGGACGACAGCGCTCAACCGTTGGTGCGAGACGCAGCCGGGTCTCGTTCCGTACCGCGGCCAATGTCTCGTTCATCGCTCACAGATCCTGCACTTCCACGGAGAATGGGCGGAAGCGTTGGGAGAGGCGACGCGAGCTCGCGACCGCCTCGCCGAGCCTCCGCACCCGGCGATCGGGATGGCCCACTACCAGCTAGGAGAGATCGACCGCCTGCGTGGCGAGTTCGAGGAGGCGGAGCGATCCTACGAGCGAGCCAACGAGCATGGTCGGTCACCCCAGCCGGGGCTCTCGCTCCTCAGGCTCGCACAGCGTCGGGTGGACGGCGCCGCGGCATCCATCGAACGAACAATGGCGGAAGCTTCGGACCGTGCAGGACGGGCAAGGCTGCTCCCGGCCTATATCGAGATAATGCTGGCCGCCACGTTCGTCGACAAAGCGAAGGAGGCTTCGGTCGAGCTCTCCGAGGTCGCCACAGAAACGGGGTTTGCCTACCTCGAGGCCGCCGCCGCCCATTGGGAAGGTGCGGTCATGCTCATAGAGGGAAACCTGCAGCCTGCACTGCGATCCTTGCGCGAGGCGTGGCAGACATGGCAGGAGCTGGAGGCGCCGTACGAGGCAGCGAGGACCCAGGTGCTGATCGCCGCCGCGTGCCGGGAGCTCGACGACCATGATGGCGCAGCACTCGAATATCAGACCGCATGTCGCGTTTTCGAGCAGCTGGGCGCCGCACCGGACCTGAAGCGCGCCGCCGACGTCATTGGTGGGGACCGGCGCAGGCCCACGGAGATCGTTACTCCTCGTGAGCACGAGGTGCTGCGATTGCTGGCGGCGGGCAAGACCAATCGCGAGATCGCCGCCACGTTGACCATCAGCGAGAAGACCGTCGAGCGGCACGTCAGCAACATCTTCACCAAGCTAGGCGTGTCGAATCGCGCGGCCGCCACCGCCTTCGCCTACGACCACGGCCTGGTCTGATCTACGGGATTCCCCCAATCTCCAGCGAGCCTGGAAATGGATGATTCGCCCGAAGCAGAGGCGCGCCGCTTCCCATACGGTCGCAACAGCGTCCGAAAGGGAGACAGATGACTGCTCAACCAGCAGCCCACGCAATGACGAGCCTCTATGCGAGTTACGCCGGCAACCCGGCCGAGAACTACGAGCGATATTTCGTTCCCGACATCGGCGAACCATTTGCCCGCCGGACCATTGCCGCCGCCGCACTGCATCCAGGGGATCGGGTCCTCGACCTCGCCTGCGGCACCGGCATCGCTGCCCGCTTGGCTGCCGAGGCAACCGGGTCACCGGGGTCGATCGTCGGCATCGACGGGCATCCGGGAATGGTCGATGTCGCCCGTGCCACCGGCGCGCACGCCTCTGAGTTCGAGTGGCACGTGGGCGCCGCCGAGAGCCTTCCCTTCGATGACGAGGCATTCGATGTGGTGGTGTGCTCCCTCGGGTTCCAGTTCTTCGGCGACAAGGCGACCGCGCTTCGGCAGATGCGACGGGTGCTCGCGCCAGGCGGGCGAGTCAGCGTCGGAACCATCGGGCCCACGCCGCCGCTGTTCCAAGCCATCGATGCGGTGCTCGCCAGCTACCTGGGTTCCGACGCCTCACGTTTCATCCAAACCGTGTTCTCCGTCCACGATCCTGCAGCCTTGCGCAGCATGCTCGGAGACGCCGGATTCGCCGCTGTAGACGTCGAGTTGAGCCCGGTCCCGCTCCGGGTGGCGCCACCCGCGGACTTCGTCTGGCAATACGTGAACAGCACCCCGCTCGCCGCGCTGGCGGCAACTCTGGACGAGGACGAGCGCGTCGCGTTGGAACAGGCCGTCGTCAAGCGGTGCGAACCATTCACCGACCGCGGCTCTCTCGTCATGGAGCCTCAGCTGCTGGTGGCGACGGCTCGACGCTAGCGACACGGCACGATGCGCCCTCAGGGAGTCCCCACGGGGAATGCTCCGATCGATCGCCGAATGCGTTCTGTCGTGAGCACGGATCGCTCGCTCTGCAGGATATTGAGAAGACCAGCCTCTGGGTGCGCGTGACACGACCGCCGCAAGCCGCGGGAACCCGGAAAGCCCGGACGCTGGACATCCCGTTTCCCGACTGGGGTTCCCAGGGGAAGCGTTGGCTCGCCGAGGCCTGCGAGGCGGGCGTGTTTGGACGGAACGCGAACCGTTCCGGTCAGCCAACCCGGGTGCATGGCAACGGTTCCGGGCGCAACAGCCCTCAGGGTGGCGCCTGGGCTTCCGCAAGCCGACCCGTCTTGTCGGTGGGCTCAGAGTGGTCCCCAATGCGCCGCTAGCCTTTTCGGCTCGGAGCTGCGATGGAGATGGTGTTGATGGTCGAGATCGAAGCAACAACGACCATCGTGATTGCGGTGTCGATCTTCGTCGTTTGGCGGGTTGTCCTGTGGCTGCGGGGTCGTGGTGACCCGGTTCGCGAGGCCGGGATCGTCGCATTGACGGCGTGGGGTTTGCTGCTGGTGGCGGTGACCTTCTTCCCTCTGTTGATCATCTTCTACGACTGGGCGGGAACATCGAATTTCGTTCCTCTCGCCAGCATCGGCCAGCTGATCCGGGAGACGTCGCTGGAGACGGCAATCACCAACATAGGGGGCAACCTCGTTCTGCTGGCTCCGTTCGGGTTCTTGATGCCGCTGCTGTTCACTCGGATGCGCTCGCTGTGGGCGACGACCTGGCGGGCGGCGGTGGTGTCTCTCGCAATCGAGGTGGGTCAGAGCATCACGGGTGCTCGAGCCAGCGACATCGACGACATCATCCTGAACACCGCAGGCGCCATGGCCGGCTATCTGATCTATCGAGGATTCGAGTTGGTTCTCGAGCATTGGACTGCAGGGCGCACGTTGTTGACCCGGTTCGGATCTACGACAACGCGGGAACCGCTGTTGCTGGCGTGGCTCCCGATGCTGCTCACTGTGGCCATCGCTGTGCCGCTGGTCCTGAGCGCGGTGTTCGATGCCACCCTCGACGACCGTGGCATCGTCGAGGATGCGGTTTCGCTGTCAACGGGTGGCGAGGTCGTGGCCCGAGCCGATCTGCCATCCCACGCGTTCCTGGTGGTGCGGAACGACGGGACCGCCCCCGCCACGCTGGCACTCACCGCATATGAGCGACTCCCCCTCGGCCGGTTCACACGCACCGTCTGGAGCGACCCGGTCGCCGAGGTTCCTTCCGCCTACTCGTACTCGATCACGGAGTTCGACACCACGAGGGAGGCCGGACCGACGATCGTCGTCTGGGGATCGAATCGAGCGGGTGCAACGAAGATCGAGTTGGTGTCCGGAGCCACAACGACTTCGTTCGGCGTTTCCGATGCAGCATATTTCGTCGATGGTGCCTTCATCCCCGCCGACGCGACCGCATCGGTGCTGGACATGGTGATCACCTTCTTCGACGCAACAGGGAGGGACATCACCGGCGAGTTCGGCACGTACTGACGCTGCATCGACGGCCTCGGCCGTGAGGACGCGGCAGGGTGCGGTGTCAAAAGGCTGCAGCTTTGGTGGGCGGCGGCACACCTGATGCCTTATCTCGCCAGGAGCGTTCCAAACCGCACCCGACCACCAAGTCTGGACCCGTAGACACATTTCACTGAGCGTTGCGGTCCGCGAGCGCTTCATCGGCGCGCGACCGACCGAAATCCACCCGTCCTCCGCTGCTCTGGCGGAGCCTCGGTTCGAGACCGCGATTACGGCGTCTCTCGGGCGAAAGCGATGTCCTGACGGTTGTTGTCGTCGACGAACAGGCCGGGCAGTTGCGGGAACTCCACCGGTAGGCCGAGGTTGTTGGCCACGGTGAACGCGGCTACGAAATCGGTACCGGCGGTGTCGAGGCCGACATAGTCGCCGGGGAAGTAGCCCCGCGACCCGGTGATGACCATTTGACGCGTGTCGAAGGAGTCCGGCGTGATGCGTCGCTCGCCCAGAGATGTCAAGTCAGCGTCGAAGAGCGCCAGATGCACATCGGTGCTCAATGGGGCATCGCCCGAACAAGACGCTTGGCCTGCCTCCTTCGAGACTGGAGAACGCCCCCGTCCGCGGACTCGATGCACAAGCGAATGTGAAGACTTCGGAGAAAACGACCCGGATTCCCACACATCGGTGGCGCCGGCCGCTTAGCGTCCCCCAGGCCCGAGGTCGGTCGAGGGAGGCAGCATGCCGAAGTTGAAGGTGGGTGTCGGTCGATCGAATAAGGAACAACGCGCCGTACTGGATCATCTGATCGCAATCGGTGAGGCGACAAACCAGACCCGGTGGCCCGATGATCTGACCGACATACGAGGTATCGGCTCGCAGGTGGCGGCGCGAATGGCCGGTGTCGGCATCACCTCGTTCAGCGATCTGGCAGGGATCAGTGACCATGCAAAGTCGCAACTGACGCGCGGCGACACCTTCAAGAGGTTCGAGAAACGATTGGACGCGTGGATCGACGAGGCGTCGAAGCGGGCCTCTGAGCCACGCCTCCCGGAAGCCGACACGTACCTGGGCGTGGTTCGCTCATGTGCAGGGGGGTGGACCGATGCCGAAGGCACGGTCCGCCGCAAACTGACCTCGAAGTCGGGGAACACCCGAATGGTGACCTTCGACCTCTTCGATGCCCCGGAGGGCCATCGGCGCTCGGAGAATCTCGCGAAATCATTGAGGGCCGTGGTCGGGGCCGGGATCGGATTCGGCGAACATGCGCGCATTCCAAAGCTCTACCAGCGTCACGTCGACGAGCTACGCCTGATGAGGAACACTCTCGACGGTGGGCGGACCTTGTCGAAGGACGACCTCGAACGCCTCAATGACGTCGTTGCGGGATCGACCCTCGAGCTCGGTCACCCCGATGAGTACCAGTCGGTCGACGAGCTCATGCGCCGAGCCGGCGGTGTGTATGGCGCCGCCCCGGATGATGAATCCGAGCCCGCTTATGAGCGGATCGATATTGAGTCGACAGCAGACGTGGCGGCGCTCCGCGAGTCTGGACGGACCCTGTACGCCACGATGGTGCGCGACGACGACAGCGCCTGGGACAGCGATGACGATGTGCCCCCTCCTCCACCCGACAGCGAAGAGGATCTGTCGGACGAGGAGGGCGAGGCGGCGGAGGCGGAGGCTGCGGAGGAGGAAGCGCCATGAGCGTTGGGAGGTACGTGTTCCGATCACCCCTCCACGGCCAATCGACCGGACGTCACTTCAGCTTGAACTGGGGCGAGGATTCACAGGTGCGTCAGTTCAGGGTTTGGCACGGCACGATTCCCAGTAACGAAGTCGGGCAGACACTCACGGTTGTCAGGGCATTTCAGGTGACGTGGCGGACTGCCGCAGGCGAGCTCTTCGTCTCGCCGGTCGTGGGTGGGATCGATCCGAATTCGGTTGACCCCGACGAAGTCGTGGCGTTGGGTGAGGACGACGTGGTCAACGGGCTCTACGGGTACCAGTCCGGACTGATCCACTCGATCGGGATTGCCACCCAGGACGGCCGCCTGGAACTGACAGGCGGCGTCCCAATGGGCGACTGGTACGAACTCATCCCCGCCAAGGTGCTCGACCGACGCGGAGAAGACATCGGACCGCTCAATCCGCGTGCGTGCGGGCTGTTCGGCCACTACGACCGCTTGGCGATCCGGGGAATCGGTGTGCGGTTCATGGTCGATGGCCGGGGACCGACCGCCATAACCTCGGCCAGCGGCCTGCGGATCGTCCCCACGGTCGACGCCGGACGACCGCCACGACTCGACGAGGATAGGGTGCCGAAGGCGCCTTCGGAGACGGATCAAAACGCGGGCCGGATCGATCACGTGGGAGATCCGACACCGGAGTCGAAGCGCCCGAACCCGAATCACCGGCGGGTGGACGTGCGCCGGATCGACCAGTGGGACGACACGTTGGTCGTCTCGACCCTCGATGGCACGGTGTCGTCTCACGCTTTCGAGGCACACCGCGCCGACCCGGGTTCTGGCGAACCGGTCGACTCATACGGGTCTGTCGAGGTCCACCTCGGAGCGGAGCTTCGTGTCGTGTTCGAGGACGGCAGCGTATACACCGCCGCGCCCCGACCGGCGCCTGCGGCACAAGATGGTCCGACGTGGGACAACGTGTTCAGCCTCAACGAACGCGTGGACTACCTGGCGTGGGCTTTCCGCGGAATCGACATCTCGCGCCTCGCCCCCTTCAATCTGCAGGAGGCGAGTGGCGCACTTGGACAGGAGGTGTTCCGTTCGCCTCCTCCGGGTAGCCGGGACTTCCACGTCGCAACGAACGGAAAGGCCACCGTCGTGCCGAACGGATGGCAATTCGCCGGTGACGTCTCAGGCACCAACAAGGGGAGGACCACCTCGGCGTTTTCGGACGAGGAGTCACGTCAGACCTGGGCCACCTCGCTGGGCATCTCCGCCGAAGGGGATGCGTTCGGGGCGAAGGTGGCGTACAAGAACAACAGCAAGGCGCACGGCGAGTTGAGCTCGGCATCGTCCGGGAAGACCGTGTCGACGATCACCGAGACCATGAACCTGTCCCACAACATCGTCGTCGACCTCGCCACCGTACAGCTCGCGCCGGCGTTTCGGTCGGCCGTGGCGTCGCTTGCCCTAGACCCGAGGCCCGAGCGGATCATGGAGTTCTTCGGGCGCTTCGGCACACACTACGCCCACGCCATCAGCTTTGGCTCAAAGGCGTGGGAGCAGCGACACGAAACCGAGGAGTCGGTGTCGGAGTCGATGACACACGGAACGAGCCAGGAACAGTCGCTGGATGTCGGTTTCCACACACCCGAGGGCGGTGGCTCGGCGTCCGTCAGCGGGAGCACCGATCAGGAGTCGAGCGACTCGTCGAAGAGCGGCAGCGGGCTCGACGTCAGCTCGCGGGGATCGGTGGGCTCGGAGTCCGAGCCGGTTCCGGTTCTGCTCGAAGTCGAAGACCTGACACATCTGTTGAGCCCTGTCTTCTTCCAGGATCCGCTCGTCTATGACGACCTCCGTACCGAGATCGACGGGTTTCTCGATGACTTTCCGTCAGGCTTCGACTACGACGACGATGTCGGTGCTGACCTGAGCTTCGACATCGCGCCAGCGGCAACGATCGTGGCGTGGGAGGGCTTTCTGGTGCGAAAGGACGCGAACTCCGCTCCCGATGCGTGGATCCACAGCGGGCTCAGCTATGAGATCTCGGCGGAATCCAGGCCGTTCCTGACCATCGGACCTGTGCGGGAGAGGCGTTCCAGCGCTTTCCCTCCGAGCCCGACGCCGCCCTCGATCGAAGGAAAGACGATCTTCGGTGTGAGCCCGGATCAACGATCGTGGTGGGTCCGGGGCGGCAAGCGTCACCTCGTGAGAACGCAGCCACCCGACCCGGAGGATCGCGAGGAGATGAAGCGATTCTTCTACCTGTCGGGCATTGGCGGGAGCGCAACTGCCGATATCATCACTAAGCACCCCGAAAGTGGAGAGCAGGTCACGATCGCCGGCAAGATGCTGCGAGAGAAAGACTCCATGACCGTGTGGTGGGTCGACGCCGATCACGTCCTCCGGCCGGTCCCGAGCGAGGTGGTGGTCGAAGTGCTGGGCGGGTGGGAGCTCGTGAGCACAGTGAATTCGTTCGCGAACTAC
The DNA here is from genome assembly GCA_963792365.1 of uncultured bacterium. Classification (GTDB taxonomy): domain Bacteria; phylum Actinomycetota; class Acidimicrobiia; order Spongiisociales; family ZC4RG35; genus JAOUGY01. The sequence goes on along the minus strand of CAWBVW010000001.1, from coordinate 940,129 downwards.
AGGCTCACGTCGAGTACCACCCCTGCCTCGGTGGAGGGGAAGATGGTACGGGTCGCGACCGATCAGAAGGTCTACGTGATCTCGAGGCGCAAACGTCATCGCGTTCGTACCGATCTGGCCATTCGGAAGCGGGGCGGTTGGCAGCAGGTTGCCGTGGTTCAGCCCGAGGTGATGGACTGGTTCCCCGACAGCGGGGTTGACGCTCTCTGACGCCGGCCGGCAAGCGTCTGATTTACTTCGACGGTATCCCATGATGAGCGGACGGGACCACAGCCGCGCGGGGTGTGGCGGTGGGCGATAGTGTGCATTCGCGGTCCGATGGTCTCGGTTCGATCCGGGCTGTGCAGGTCGCAGACATCAATCGATCCGTCGATGACAACGCCGATACGGCGACACGGCCTTTGGATCACGAGTGCATCCACGCTGAGGGCGACCGTGGACGGCAGCGGGCTCGAGTCCGACGTCGAGCCCAATCGCGGAATCGCTTCATGCATCTCTGCACGTGGGCCATTCCGAACATGCCCAGCTACAAGGGATGTCGACAAACACGCCTGCGGCTGCGAGCTCATCCCACGTTCGGCATCACGTCCTCGGCCCAACGCCGAGAGACTTCTTCCCAGGCGTACTCGGGCGGCGTCAGCAGGAAGTTGCTGATTCCGATCGATGCCAGTTCCTCGACTTGCTCGATGCACTCCGCAGGGGTGCCGGCGATCGAGAACCGCTGGACCAGGTAGTCGGAAACGAACTCGGGCGGAACTCGGTCTTCGAGCGGCCGGCTGATGTCGAAGTTGTCCATGAACCGCTGCACGCCCGGACGTTCCCCCTCCGGCACGGAGTCCAGCGTAAGGCGGAAGTTGTGGTGGGCGCGGTTGGCGAGCCGGCGTCGCGCCCGCGTACGTGCGTCCGCACCTCGTCCGACACGTAGATGATCCCGGCTGCCATGAGGTCGATGGAAGCGGGGTCCCGGCCCACCTCCTCGGCACCTTCGGCGACTCGCGACCGGACGGTGTCGATCAGATCGAGGTCGAACCCGGTGCCCATCATGACTCCGTCGGCGACCCTGCCGGCCGCCCGCTGGCCCTTCGGGCCCTCGACGGCGAAGTAGATGGGAGGCACCGTGTCACCCACCGGGAATCGCAGAGGCACTGGACCCGACGGTGTCTCGAGGCTCTCTCCGCTCAGCAGTGCACGAATCGTCTTCGTGGCCTCTTCCATCTCCGCGATCTTGGTGATCCTGCGACCGAGTTGATAGGCGGCGGAGTCGCCGGTGGCGATGCCGAGCACGAATCGACCACCGATCAGTTGGTTGGCGGTGCCTGCCTCCCCGGCCAGCAGGGTGGGGTCACGGAAGACGATGTTGGTCGTCGCCGTGCCCAGATGGATGTCGCTGGATACGAAGCGGGCGGCTGCGATCAATTGGAAGGGGTTGAGGATGTCGAGTTGGCCTTCGCCGATGTACAGGCCTCGATAGCCCAGTTCTTCGGCCAGCTGCACCCTCTGGAAGTAGGTCTTCGCCGATGTCGTCGAAGCATGCAGGTTGAAATCCATGATTGCGCATCCCAGGGTGAGGCTCGACGGGCGACGCTAACAGGTCGCTCTCCACGGTCCCGGGGCGTCGGTGAGCAGTGCTCTGGGCAGGGATGTCACCGCCCGACGGTTGCCGCTGGTGCGGAGTTCTGGCCGACGTATGCACCCGCGGCGGGCCACCCGCGATGTCGTCGAGACCCAACACATCCACGTCGGGTAGTCCGAAGAGCGACGCGTCATTGAGACCTGCGGCGGGCTCGAGTGGTGCGCGGCACCACTTAAGCTGCGCCTTCAAGATGGCGACGATGACCTCGCGGGGCCGCGAGTCTCTCGAGTATGGCGAGGGACACGGCGATCGGGAATGGCGCCATCCAGTCGCCAGCATGAACCGCGATGGCGGACACAAACCCGGAGGAAACGATGGCAAACGGCTACATGATCGCTCAAGTCGATGTGCATGACACGGATACATACCGGGAATACGCCGCGAAGGTGCCTGGAACCCTCGTTGCATACGGGGGGAGAATCCTGGTTCGTGGAGGCAGGATCGAACCACTCGAAGGCGATGCCCCTCCGCAGAGAACCGTGGTCATCGAATTCCCGAGCCTCGATCATGCACGGGATTGGTACGAGTCGGATGCGTATCAGGCGCTCATACCCCTTCGCCACGCTGCTGCGGTGACCCGTAATTTTCTCGTCGAAGGTCGAGACTGAGGGAGCGGGGCGAGCACAAGGGCGGACTACCTCCGATCATGCACGGGCGCCCCGCCGCTCCTCCGCAGGGATCCGATCACGTCCCGTGCGCGGCCTGTCTGCCGGCGATGCGTCCGAAGATGAGCGCCTGCCCCACGGCGGCCCCGGAGTGATAGCTCGCTCCGTGGAACCCGCCGATCGCCTCCCCGGCAGCGTATAGCCCTTCGATGTGGCCGTCGGGCGTCAGGACCCGCATGCTGTCGTCGATCGCCAGTCCGGCATAGGTGGCGAGGAAGTGGCTCTTGGCTTCGTACGCATAGAAGGGCGGCGTCTCGATCTTCACCGGGGTGCCGATGTTGGCCGACAGGTGGCTGCGACCGAACTCGGGGTCGGCACCGGCGTCGACGAAACCGTTGTACCGCTCCACCGTGTCGACCAGTTGCTGGCGCGGTACGTGCATGCGGTCGGCGAGTTCCTCGATGGTGTCCGCCTTGACCAGCAGTCGGATCCTGGACTCGTCTAGTCCTGACACCACGTTCTCGGGGGGAATGGCGGACGAGGCGTTGCGGGTGTTCTCCACCGCCCGGTCGAAGATCTTCTGGTCGAAGACCATGAATCCCACGCCGTCGGTCTGGTCGATCGAAGCCATCCCGATGTCCTTGTAGGGGATGGACTCGTTTACGAAACGCCGTCCCTCCCGGTTGACGATGATGGCCCCCAGGTAGAAGACGAGGCAGATCTCGGTGGCGGAGTCCCCGGTCACGTGCAGCTCGTAGCTCGGCTTGACGTACTCCATGTCACGGAAGAAGGCGCCCAGCGGCTCCGCCATGCGCAGGGCATCGCCGGTGTGGCCTGCTCCGGTTGTCGCCGCCATTCCGATGAAGCGCCGATCGATGGCGGCCAGACGCTCGGGGGAACGGGCGAATCCACCGGTGGCCAGTACCACCCCGCCGTGGGCCCGGACGCGGGTCTCGTTCCTTCGGTCCCGCAACTCGACGCCGACCACCCGCCGGCTGGCGTCGGTGATGAGCCCGGTGACGGCGCAGTGGTAGAGGACCGTGGCTCCCCGCCGTTCCGCTTCGCGCTTGAGGATCCGCACCATGTCGAGTGGGTCGGAGAAATGCCCGCGGGGACGGCTCATGCCGGCGGCGGCGGTGGTCGCCTCCGCCCACTGCACCCCCATGTCCGTCAGCCAGTGGTAGGTGTCCAGTTGATGGTCGGCGTAGGTACGGACCAGGCTGGGGATGTTCTTGCCGCCTCCCACCGCCAGCAGGTCCTGGTACAGCAGCTCGCTCGAGTCCTCGATGCCCAGCCGCTCTTGCACCTCGGTTCCGGCAAAAGCCACCATGCCCACGTTGATGGCGGTTGAGGACTCCCAGATCTTCCCTTGCTTCTCAAAGACGACGGTGCTCGCCCCGGCTTCTGCGGCTTCGATCGCGGCCGCCAACCCGGCCCCACCGGCGCCGGCAACAACTACATCGAACTCGGAGTCCCACCGTTCGTCTTCCGTCATCACAGCTCTCCTGATCCAGGCCGACCTACGCTATCAAGCACGGGCGAGACCCGAGATCTGGAACTGACGGAGCTTGTTTACATCTCGGGTTCTCCGAAACGGGAAGGAGACCTCGATGACCGAACACGAGCAGAGGCGTCTGGTGAATCATCGGCTGAGATGCCTTGGCTCCGAGGGGTGCCGACGTGGTACCAGGCTGCGATTCGGTCCCAGTCGTCGTCGATGAGCAGGCACTAGTCGTTGGCCGAAGCGATGATGGTGTGGACGTGGCATGGGGGGTGCTCGCAGCCGAACTCGCCACGGTCGACCAGCTCTCCTATGGCAGGCTCAACGTGGGTGTCCGATCCGGCTGGATGCCCGAGGAGTGCGCAGCGGCAAGCGCCGCACACATCTTCCCCAAACGCCACAAGCACGTGCGTGAGACGTCGGAGATCACGGAGGGCATCTGGACGAACGACTTGATCGAGTCCACGGCGAGTTTTGCCGATTTCGATCCGTGTGGGTTCGGCGCCAAGCCGGTGCAGAAGCCGCGCCCCCCGATCTTCTTCAGCGGCCTCAAGGATCCCAAGCGTTCTGCGAACCGGATCGCCACGTACAACCTCGTCGGCTGGATCGGAATCCAGGACACTTCTGAGGAGCTCACCGAGTGGCGAGGATCGATCCAACGTGAGCTCGAGGAACTCGGAAAGCCGGACGCGATGGACAACCTGGAGTTGTGCAGCATGTACTGGTTCCCTCATCACCGATGAGGAGTCATTCGGTCCCTCGATGTCGAAGAAGGCTCTGCCGGGATGTATCCGGTCTCGGAGCCACCGTCCGTCGGGCCCGCGTTTCGGTCGAACCAGCTCGACAGCCTCTTCCATCCGCGAGTCGCGCTGCGCCCCGGTGCGCCGAAAGTAGTCGAGCGCCCGCAGCACGTCGTACCGCCAGTAGTAGGGGAACGCGATGTCGAGGAATGTCGGGTCGGCCACCTCACCCGTGGTCTTGCGGCGGAACAGCCGTCGTTCCAGCAGATACTCCTCGCCACTGCGCCGCGCTTCGACCACCTCGAGCGAACCACCGGTTGCCCGCTCGAACTCAGCCAGGCCATCGAGCACGTTGATGGTGGTGTCGATCGACGACACCACCGACCCGTTCTCGGCCTCGCAGTTCCACCCACCCTCGGCCAGGCGCTCCGTGAGGATCCGTTCCACGATCTGTGCCACGTCGACACCAAAATCCGACCCCGTCTAGATCGTCCGGCCGTTGATGCACGGTTCCACGTCGCCGTCGAAACAACGCTGGCCATCGTGTTCCCACCGCCCGTTCTCGGCCACCAACTCGACGGCACGGCGAGCAGATTCTGACGCCGGATCCAGTCCCAGGATCTGAAGCGTCTGCAGTGTGTGCATGGTGGCTGTCCAAGGCTGGCCTGCCTCCTCACCCGGGAAGTCGCCGGCGAAACAAGCGCCGCCGCCTACAGCCCGTTCGGGTCCTGAAGTGAGAGGAGTCGAGCGCCCCATCCTTCGTGTTCGACCCGGGTCCGCTCGTACGCCACGGCAGCCGGCGTCGCACCCTCGAGGTCGGCAAGGACCTGCCATCGGATGGAAGGGTCACCGTCCAGCAGACATGCGGTCACGTCCACCGGCGAAGGCCATCGGGGCTCGAGCAGGTCGGCGTGGATCGGTTCCGGGCAAGCCGCAGCGCTGGGCGCCCGCAATCACCACCCGGCGACCGAGCAACTCAAACGCACGAACCGTCGCTCACCCCTCGGGCGCACAGGGCGGTTGCCTCCACGGCCCCGAGAACGAAACCTTCACCGCTCTCCGACGGTGTGCCGAACACGTGCAATCGGGATCCTCTGACGCTGTCGTCGGCAAAACCGATGACGTCGAACGTCACCTCTCCCAGATCACCGACCGAAGGCGCCACGGACATCACGGGTTCGATGTCGGTATCGCTTTCGCCGCCGGCCTTACCGATGGCTTCGGCGACCAGCCGTCCCAGGTCGACCATGGTCTCGGCCTCCGGGGTCTCGCCGAGTTGGTCGATCACGTGGGAGGTGATGTCGTTCGTATCTCCGAGATATGCGACATAGCGGAGGTTGATCCATCCCTCCACGGCACCGATCCTCACTCGGATCCACAGGGCCCCTGGAATAGATCGTGTCTCGCCGAGGGCCACGACGTTGGCGGCGATCGGCGAGAGCTTGCCGGCGATGGCGCAATCGACTCCGGGACCGGAACGGACGTTGAGCACATCGACCCCGAGGACATCACCGTGTACCGGTCCGATGTCGACGACCACACCGGGCTCGATGGTCGTGGTTGTTTCGTCGTCGGTGGTCGACGTGGTCGGAGTCTCGGTGGTCGTTGTGGCGAGTGTCGTGGGGGTCACAGAGTCCCCGAAGGTGGTCGGGGTCGGCGTCGTCGCCATCGACGAGACAGGCGACGACACGGTCGGTTCGACGCTCGCCTCGCTGCCACCACATGCGGTGACGAGCGCGAGCGCGGCGAGCATCATCACGCTGCGGTGTGTGCTCGCTGTCACGGGTGCTTCTTTCGGTGTTACACCCCTGATCATGCGACCGCCGCATCTCGACCGTATCGCAGTCAAGTAACGGATCGATCACCAAGGTGTGTATTCACCCAGTCGAACCAGTCGGCGGTCAAGCTCGTGGGGTCGGCGCCATCCGGGTCCATCGCCCGGCCGATGACGACCCGGATGGTGCCTCGGCACAGACGGTTGTCGATGCCCAGGACCTGGTCGGTGCCGATCACGGCCACAGGCACGAGTGGCGCCCCGGCTTTGCACGCCAGCCAGGCGGCACCCCGTTTGGGTTCGCGGTCGCCCCAACGGGCGACGCGAGTGCCCTCGGGAAACAGGCCCACCACCTCTCCCCGGGAGAGTCTCGCCAGCGCCACTCGGAGTGTCCCGATGGGCAACGCCGAACGGGACAGTGGAATGGTGCCGAACGTGGGCAGTACCCATGCGAGAAACCGGGAGGCGTCGGCCAACTCGTCGAGCGCCAGGTAGCGGATGGTGGTCCTCAACGCCGCTCCTATGACGGGCGGGTCGAAGTGCGAGTAGTGGTTGGCGGCCACCACGAACGGCGGCGCGGGAAGCGGTGCGAGGGTCTCGACCCGGTACGAGAACGCCAGCTTCGCAACGCCGCGAATCAACGGTGGCCCTGCCCGCCACAGCGCTCGGCCCAAAGGTGGCGTCGGCCTGTCTCGAGGGACTGGAGTTGCGCGCGGCACGGCTGCGACTGTATCGCCTTCCGGCGGCTTCCGGCGGAGTCGTTCCGTCAGGCGGGCGTGTGGTCGGTTGACATTGGTCTCCGGCGTCAGCCGACGAGTGAATGCTCCACGGCCCACAACGCTGCTGCCGCACGTGTCGACACACCGATCTTGGTGTAGACGTGCTGGATGTGGTGGTCGGCCGTCTTCGGGGAGATGAACAGCCGCACGGCGATGTCCTTGGTGGTGAACCCCCGCGCAGCCAGCCCAAGCACCTCCGCTTCCCGTTGTGTGAGACCTGCTGGGAGCTCTCGGCGGATTCGGCGTGAATCACCCACGCCCGCTGCGACAACCGCTTCGGCACTGGTCCGATCGATGCATCCGGCAGATGCCAGGCGGCGGAGTTCAGCTGCTGCCTGATCCTCGCCGTGGGCCGGCCGATCAGCGCGCTCCGTAGTCATGCCCACGAACACGTCGGTGGCCGCCAGGATGCACGCTCCATCGCTCTGAGTCGAGCGCGTCGAGCGCTTGTGGTAGCCCGTCCCATCGCACCGCTCGTGATGACAGGAGGCGATCGAGTTCAGATCTTCCAACAGCGGCGAACGGCTGAGCATCTGTTCTGTGAGCATCGTGTGAAGCTCCATCCGGTCGCGCTCGGATCTGGTGAGAGCACGCGGCTTGTCCAAAATCGAATTCGGAATGGCGGTGGTCCCGAGTTCGTGGATCAGTGCGGCCCTCCGAACGGCCTCGACCTCCCGCGCCGGCAGGCCGATGTTCTCGGCCGCCAGCATCGCCACCTCGGCGCAGCGCCGGCTGTGCCCGGCCATGAACGGCGACTTCAGGTCGATGAAATCGGCCAGCGTCTCGAGGGCGGAGTCGAGGTCGGGGCCGGTGAGCGTGCGATGTGGCTTCGGTTCACGGGCAAGAGCGCTCTCCCAGGGATCGACACTGTCGAGTTCCTTGAACCAGTCCAGTCCGTGGATGCCGAAGAGGTCGGCGAGGTCGGGGTCATAGGTGCGGTCCCGACGGTCGGCGGCAGCGTCGAGAGCCCGATCCGGCGAGAAGCGCCGTCCGATGGCCTCCATGTCGTGGCACACATGAACGATCCGCATCGGGAGCGGGATGTCCATCCCGCCGACATGGTTGGGGAAGCCGTTCCCGTTCCAACGTTCGAACGTGTGGGCGAGGGGTTCGCGCACCGCCGGTCCGAACCCGAGGCGTTGGAGGAACATGTCTCCGACTTCACACCCCGAGGCGAAGTTGTACACGGCCCATTCGTGGGCACCGGCATCGATCATCGCGACGATCTTTTCGCGCTCCGGTGATGACTTGCCGGCCGTGGCGAATGCCACCACGTCGGCCATGACCTCCTCGGGGTTGCCGGCGTCGTGTATGAGCGTCTGAGCGCGGATGGCGATCTCGTCGCCGAGCAGCGTCGCCACCTCGTGCGCGTGTCCGGTGCAACCGATGTATCGAAGCAGAGCGACCCAGTACACGGTGTCGCAAGTCGCAGAGTCCAATCCTGCCGCCTCCGCCATCCAGACCGACAAGAGGCACGATCGCAGTTGTGATTCGAGGGGCTGGCCGAAGGCATTGTCTTGAGCGAGCGCGAGCGTCGCGATGAGTTCGCCCATCCGCAGAAAACCGGTCGAAATAGGGAGACCTCCCGATGTGCCCAACCAACCCTTTTCGTACGTTTCACCCTACCGGCCCGACACGAGGTCAGGGCTCCAATCACGGGAGGGCAAACCCCATGTCATACACGATGATTCGTTCTAGGAACGCCGCCCGCGGTCGGCTTGCTGCAGTCGCAGCAGTCGTCGCGATGGTCACCCTCATGTCGGCCCTGCCGGCGTTTGCCGCTGCCCCGTCGTCGGTCACGGTGGCCGTCGGTGGGAAGGTGGCGCCGACGGGCGAAGCCACCTTCGAACTCGAAGGCGTGGGAGTGGGCACCCGGATCGGCGCGTTCACGTACCACGGGGATGTGGTGATCACCGGTGTGACCGACGGAGGGCTCACCGACACGCTTACCGAAACCCTCACCTTCGGGAATGGGGACTCGGTCACGATCTTGTGCCTGCAGGAAGCGGTCGAGGTCGGGCCGGGCGTGTTCGTCGGGTCGGACTCGTGGACTGTGATCGGCGGATCGGGCCGGTATGCGAATGCAACCGGATCAGGAACCGGCACCACCCACGTCGATTTGAACGCAGGCACCTTCACCAAGGTGTTCAACGGAACCATCAACCGCTGATCCACCTTCGAAGGCGGCTCCGGAGGTAAATGCCTCCTCCGGAGCCGCTTCTTTGCACGTTGGCGGGAGCGTCAAGATGCGGAGGCGATCGGTTCGATCGAAGACGCGTGTCGCTGCGATGCGGACGGTGGACGTCTCATCGAGAGAGGATCTCGATGGCGGTCGTCGCCAGTCGCGCCCACTCGACCACAACGACTTCGACCGCCACTGTGGGGCCGTTTGTCCCGGGCGGTGAAGGCGATCGGTGCCAGGATGCGTCTGGCACCGATCATCCCCGACAGCGGACATGATCGAGGCGCAAGTGAAGCTTGACGCCGACCGACGCCACCGCTGTGCAGCACCGCATCGCTCCTAGTGAGAATCGGGGCCAGGACGGGCCGAGCACGCTCTTCGAGATCGTGCATCCACCCGGTATTGCACTCATCACACACGTTCCGCAGCTTCATGACTGACAGCGTTTTCGAGTGGTGTGGTCGGTACTGGACGATCGGGTGCAACACGCCGCCGGCAGTCGTTGAGCGGTCTTCGTAGAAGGGCGCGTCGCCACCGAGGAGTCTTCCGACCCACCTCGGAATGACGTCCTCGCGAGAGCGCGGTTCTCTCGTGTTGCAGAATGTGCACTGGATGAGCGTTGGCGACCGACTCATCCGTGTTGGGAAGCCGATTCCTGTCCGGGATGACGGTCGGTTGGTGCCCCGTAGACCGCGTCCTGGACTCCTCGTGCGAGACAGATGCGATTTCGTTGTTGGCCGGTGATCTCTGCCAGGAGTTCGGCTCGGGTGGGGACGTCGATGTACTGCGGCGCCAGGCTGACGCGCCGCTGGTTCTGCGTGGCGAGATTCGGGCGTGGCTGTCGATCCGGCACGAGCCGGCCCGGCCAACACGACAACTGCCAAGCAGAACGTGGCGCAGTGACGTCGTCCCGATTACCACCAGTATCGATCGCGTCTATCCGTTCCAGGTGCTCATCCGCGCTAGAGAGTCCGACCTAGAGCGTGGCCCGAAAGCTCAGGCAGGGCAGGTTCGGTCCGTATCCGCAGAACGTGTGTTGCACGGGATCGGGACTGTCCTTCGGATCTGATGCTCGATGTCGACGAAGCGTTACGTCTCCACTCCGCTCGTTTGACCCTGATGGACGCCAGCCCCTCCGCCCCGCCCTGGGCGGGATCCGCTCGGGCCGTGAACTCGCCGACGCACGGGGGGCTCGTCATGTTGCAGAGCGGTCAGCCACTCAACCAGCGGTTGATCTGTCGGCCGTCACTCGGGCTTGGGATTCGGCCCTGAGCAGCGACCAGACTTCCAAGTCGTGGTATTCACCTTGGTGGAACCAACAACCCCGCATCAACCCCTCGAAGGTGAAGCCGCATTTCTCCGCCACTCTCTTCGAGGCAGCGTTGTCAGGGTGGATGTTCAGTTGCATACGATTGACCCGTTTGCGTCCGAAGAGGTAGCGGACCAACAGATCGACCGCTTCGGTGGCGTGTCCTTTTCCTGAGTGCTGTGTTCCGAACAGCTGGTAGGAGATCTCGTAGCCCTGCAGATAGTGGATGATCGGGAAGTATTCGATTTCTCCAACGATCTGATCCTCATGGTCGACGATCAGCAGCATGCCCTCTTCTTGATCCCAGAAGCCGTTCTCGTTGAACTCGGCGCGCAGGCGGGTTTCGCTCATCACCCCGAGCGGGAAGTAGCTGCCCCTCGTGCCGAGATCTGTCAGAAGGTTGTACAGGGTCCCCAGGTCGCCCTCCCGGACGAGCCGCAATTCGATTCCGTTGCCCCGAAGCACGGCATTGCCCTTCGTCGACTGAGATTCGAGAGTACCCCACCGGTCTCAGCCTGGTTCCGCTGAATCTGCAGGGCCAGCACAACCCTCGTGGCAACCACACAAGTGACGAACGTCCGGAGGCATCATCCGGTGACGATGGATGACTTCGGCCACCTGTTCGGTCCGAAGCGAACACATTCACAGCAAGCGGGTGAGGAGTCGCACCCGGTGCAGACTCCTGCTGCTCTGGTACGGGCACCGACTCCTCGTCGACGCCGCTCCATGCGCAGCGTCAGAGGACGACCGGCGGACAAGACCGGGGGAGCCAGGGTCTTGCGAGGGTGCGCGACACCAGCGCCGCATCCGCCGGGACTACCCAGCGTCGACCGGGTGTGGGCCGAACTCGCCGATGACGAGTCCATCGAGCAGTTCGTCGACCGCCTTCCCGAAATCATGGTCGCCGGTGAAGTCTGCGGCGATGATGACGAGCGGCGGTTGGTCCCCGGCGTCGATCCACCACACTCTGTGATGTACGCCCGGCTCGAATGACCAGGCGCTGACCTGGCTGGGGCCGAGGAACGTGTTGATGACGAAGCCCGCGCAATGTTGGAACGGGCCGCAGACGTCGGGGTCGGTCACCTCGGCCTCGAAGTAGGTGGCGGGCCGACCACCGACCTCCACCTCCTGCGGGTCTCCGGTCACGATGCCGTCGACCAGTGCCTCGAGCCAGCCGTCGATGTCCTCCAAGGGCCACCACACCTGGTCTTGGACGTCGGCCCCGGGCTGGGTCGGGTCCGCAAGAAGGGTCGGGCGGAAGAACCACACCTCACGATCCCCGTGGCCGCTGGACTCCGGGTGCCCGAACCCGGTGGCGCCCTCGATGTTGTCGAGGACCCACCACTCCGGACCGAGATTGATGGCGATTGGCACACCGAGTGCATCGACTTGGTAGGTACCCGGTTCGATCGCAACTCGCAGGTCCAGACCGTCTATGCCTCGCGGCGCCACAATTTCGTTCCCCTGGTAGTCGACGGTCAGCGTCGGACCGGTCGGGGCCGGCGGCGCCGTGATCCGGCTCTCGGAGATGTCGACGATCGCGTCGTCCAGCCTGGCGACGATGTCAGAGGTCAGGGCGTCGCTCTGGGTTGAATAGGCCATGCCACCCTCGGCGAGTCCCATCCGGAAAGCGACGCCGGTCGGCCCGCCGTTCAGCATGTGCTCGACCAGGCGGTACGCGGCGAGGTCGCCCCGTTTCACTATGGACGTGAGCACGTGCTGTTGTTGTTCGGGCTCCACTTCGAACCATTGGTCGTTGTCGACGCCGATCGCCCACAGGTCCCGTCCCAGCGCCTCGGACTCGGCTACGGCCGCGGAGAACATGCCGTGCCCCGAGGTCCCGGCCGCCGCGAACAGCACGTCGGCCCCTCTTTGGTAGAGAGCACGCGCTCTGGCCTCTCCAAGGTCGGGCCGGCCGAAACCGTTGATCTCGTTGAACTGATCGACATACACGGCGAGCACCTCGGTCCGCGGATCAACCGATTGCACGCCCGCCTCGAATCCGGCACGGAACGCCTCGACTTCCGGCTCCTTCCTTCCCCCGATGAATCCGACGATGCCCGTCTCGCTCTTGGAGGCGGCGGCCACCCCGGCGAGGAACGCCCCCTCCTCGTTGGCGAACTCGACCGAGGTCACGTTGTCTGCGCTCGCCGTCCCTTCGATGATGCCGAATTGGACGTCGGGATGGTCAGCCAGCACCGACGGGTCCACCTCTATGAACACGTCATCGCTGACGACGATGAACTGGGCACCCGACGCCGCGAGCTGCCGAAACTCCGCCACGGGATCGACCGCCCATGTCACGTCAACCAGTTCCATGTCGAGCTCGCGCTCGGCCCGGTCGAGACCCGACCCGACATTGGCAAACCACTGGTCATCCAGCCGGTTGGCGAAGAACATCACTTCCGGCGTTTCGCTGGCGAAGACACCAGTGAGCACGAGCGCAGCGACGCCGAGGGCGCTCGCCATCACGGCGATCAATGCCCACATCCGCCGACGGGATCTGGTCTCTCGCCGACGCTGCTTCTCCTCGATGTGGCGTTCCTCGGCTCGTTTGGCGGCACCGGCGTCGAGGTAGGCACGTTCGGCGCAGTTGAGCGACACTTGGGAGGTCCGACTCCATGCCTCGTATTCGGAGAGACGGGCGCCCGTCATCAGGTAGTTCGGGTCGTGGTCGGCGAGCTGCCACTCCCGTAGTGCCACGGTGAGGCTGACATGCCGACGAAGATCATCCCGGCTGTCGTCGATCCATCCGGCCAGGGTTGGCCATGCCGTGAGCAGTGATTCATGCGCAACCTCGACGGTGGGCGCCCCGGTCAGGGGATCGGCGTCGAAGGAAAGCAGCCGGTGGTCGCCGAACTTCTTCAACACGGCGTACATCGTCACCGTGTCGTCGACCAGCGACACGATCTCCCTCGCCGCCACGCGGCGCCGGGTCCTCTTGTCGTGCTCCGACACCGTCACGAGCCGTAAGAACAGCTGGCGTGCTGCCTCCTGCTCGGCCGGATCGAGCTGCTCGTACAAGTCGGTGGCGCGTCGTTGGAGCGCTCCTTCGACGCCCCCCATCGCTCTGTAGGACGAGGCCAGAAGCGTGTCTCCACCGCGACGGTCGAATAGCTCCGTCATCGTGTACTGGAAGAGAGGCAGCGCGCTCGGCTGGCTCCCGACGTCTGAGATGAGTTGTCCCAGTAGCGCCGGCTCGAAGCCGACACCCACCTGCCGGGCAGGCTCGAGGGCGGCCTCCTCCAACTCCTCGGCCGTCATGGGCGTGACGTTGACGACCCCTGCCCCGAGCCTGGCCCCGAACTCGGGGTGCTGGAGCGGCCGATCGTAGAAGTCGGCCCGCAGGGTGATCACAACAGTGACGCGCTCGTGGGGATCGTCGACCGCGGCGACCAGGTTCGACAGGAACCGACGACGGACGGCGTCATCGACCAGCGTGAACAGCTCTTCGAACTGGTCGATCACCAGCAGCAGATGGCTGTCGTTGTCAGGGAGTATCCGCAAGGCCGCTCGGATGAATCCGGCGTCGCCGTCCCGGAGTTGTTCGTCCAGGCTGTCAGGGGGGTCGATGATCGTGCGGAGGAGCGCTACCTCGAGCTCTGCGAAAGGGTGGGCGCCGGGCATCATGTTCGCCACCAGCCAGAGATCGGAACCCGTGAGGGCACCCTTGGCCAATGCCGGAAGCAGCCCGGCGTTGACGACGCTCGACTTCCCGGAACCACTGGCGCCCATGACTGCGACCAGCCGCTGACCCTGGCCGATGACGCGCAGCAATTCTGCGACCAGGGCATTCCGCCCGAAGAAGTTCGGAGCGTCGTCGCTGGTGAAGGCTCTGAGACCCTTGAAGGGGTTGGCAACCTCTGTTCTCGGCCTGTCCCGACCAGCCGCACCATGTCGGGGTTGGATCGCGGGATCGTGGAGCAGAATCTGCTCTTCGAGACGAAGCAGGCCAGGCGAAGGGTCGAGGCCAAGCTCGCCACCGAGGTTGCGACGGAATCGTTCGATGGCCCGGAGGGCGTCGGCGGGGCGGCCCGATCGGTAGAGCGCCAGCGCCTGATGGCTCACGAGGCGTTCCCGTAGCGGATGCTCGTCACGCAGCACTTCGAGCTCGCTGACCAGCTCGCCTGACAGACCCCGCGCCAAGTCGGACTCGATACGGTCCTCGTAGGCCACGACGCGCGCCTCGTGTAGGCGGGCCCGCTCCACCTGAGCGAAGTTGTCGTAGGCGAAGTCGGCGTACGCCGGACCTCGCCAGAGGCTCAGCGCCGACGCCAGGACCTCCGCAGTTCCGGCCGGGTCCTCTCCTCGAAGCGGCCGTGCCCTGGCGAGCTCCCGCTCGAAGCGGGCCACGTCGAAGTGATCGGGCTCGACCGCCAACCGGTATCCGTTCCCGCTGGTCTCGAGGACGGAGCTCCCGCCTCGCCCCCGGTCGGGCTCCAGGGCCGACCGCAACCGCGACACGTAGACGCGCAGGGCGTTGATCTTCCCATCACTGTCGTCGCCCCAGATCTCCTCGATGATCCGATCAGTCGCCACTGGCTGGTTGGCGTGCATGAGTAGCAGCGCCAACACCGCTTTCTGTTTCGGCGATCCGAGGTCCACTGCGTCGCCGTCGCGATACACCGCCAGCGGGCCAAGCGCTTGGAACTCCATCCTGGGCATATCACTCACCACGGGTTGCAAAGTTGTTAATGCACGACTCTACGTGGAGGTCACGATCCCTTAAGCCCAGTCCCTCATGCTGCTCCGAGGTCAGCCGGTCCAGCCAGGACGCGGCGAGAACAGAAAGGGATCACCTCATGAAGCATGCAGGAAAAGGGCAACGGACGACGGCGATCGCCGCGGCTGTCGCCTTGACCGTCGCTGCCTGTGGGTCGGCGGCCATTTCCGACACTTCACCGGTGACCGAAGCGTCGCCCCCGCCCCCGGTCACACCGACGACAGCGGCCGCTCCCGTGTCGTCGACGACTGAAACGGTGCCAAGTACGTCGTCGTCCACGGTCGCACCGCCAACCGAACGATTCATCGAGACGTCCGATGTCGTCTACATGACGGTCGACGGCCGCGACATATCCATGGACATCTACACCCCGGTGGGCGAAGGGCCCTGGCCCGTGGTCATGGCGTTTCACGGGCTCGGTACGAAGGACGACGACACCAACGCCGCCATCGCCGCGGCGGCTGCCACCGAGGGGATGATCGTGTTCGCACCAACTTGGGTCGACGAGCACTCCTTCCCGGTGACCCTCGATTCGTTCACCCTCTGGAGAAGGGAGGCGAGTTGCGCGGTGGCATTCGCCCAGCAGCACGCCCGCCAGGTCGGTGGCGACCCATCACGAACGGTCCTGTACGGGTTCTCGGCAGGTGTGGGGCCGACGCTCTTCGCATCCCTCCAGCCAATCCTCGAACCGATCGATGGATGCATGGTCGACGAGCCGCTCACCGCCGCCACCGGCGTCGTGCTGGGCGACGGCGAGTACCTCCTCTACTCGGAGAACTTCGACGCCGTCTTTCAGACCGATCAAGCTGGGGCTCAGCAGGAGCTCGCCTCGATGATCGATCCCAGCCGCTGGCCATCGGATCTGGACGCAAGGTTCTTCCTGTGGGTGGCTGAGGATGGGATACCCCCGAGACAGGTCGACGTCACCGGTGCCGACTGGTTCGCGCTCCGTGATCCCGATGGATCGATCGGCGCCGATCTCGAGCGGCTCGGTCAACTCGACGACGGCACGGTCGGCACGGTCGACTCTGGACTGCTGCTCGAGAGCCGCCTCGCCGGCGCCGGTCTCGATGTCTCGTTCACATCGTATCCGGGTGGACACACCACGCTGAACAAGGTGCCCGACCTGATCGGTTACCTACAAGCAGCCGTCAGCGGATAGGAAGTTGTAGGTCGGACTGTCTTCGTGCGCTGATTCGACGAAGGCAGTCCGCACCCACCCGTGCCGCGACCGGAGGAGCGATTCCGGTCCGAAGCGCCGCTGAAGCCGTCAGGAGTCTCGACGTTCGGGCTTGCAGGCTCGCCGACCGATGGACGTCTACGGACGCCTGTTCCCATCTGGAGCGGGGACCCTCGCCCGAGCCATCGATGATCCGTTCCCCAGAATCAGATGGACACCGACAGACAAACCCACGAGCCAGGATCCGGAGCGAAGGGCAGACACCCGGCAACCCAATGGCGCTCGAGTCCGGCTCTCGTAATCGCCTGGCAGGGCTGGAGTTTCCGGAGGGAACTCCGTTAGCTGGCCAAAGGCCAGCGACGTGGGCCCCGTGGGACTCGAACCCACAACCAACGGGTTAAAAGCCCCTTCTGACGACGTCGCTGACCAGGAGAAACCCCCGGAAACCCAATGAAATCAAGGATTTCGGTTGTGGTCCGTTCGTGTCATCTTGCAGCGTTTCTCGTCCTCTCACGGACAAGATACGGACAAGGCTCAAGCACCCTGCGACCGCCCGGAGCTTGCCGAGGACCTAGGGCGTGGGTTCGTCAGATCCGGCGCGCACCGCCTTCGTACCTCGGGGAAGCCGAATCGTGAATCGCTCGACTGGTCCGTCGGTGGGGATCAGCAGTCTCGGCGTTGCTCCAGCGGCCTGTGCGAGCTCGCGATTGCTCACGGGCGTCGTTGGCCATTTGTAGGGCACCTCCATCGGGTGGCCGAGGATCCAGTGTCCGGCTGGCTTCACTATGGAGGGTTGGCCGTATCCACCGTCCCCGAGGATTGCGACGCGGATGGCGAGGTTCCCCAGCTGGATGGATACAACGACATCGGTGGCGGCGACTCGACCTGATGTCGGAAATCGACCACTCACTTGCCGAAAACGTGCTTGCCGCATCACGACGCCTTCACTTGGGTATCGATACCGGGCGAGCCACACGAAGACTCCCGGCCAGGGCCGCTGAAGGATATGGAATCGGCACGTACCAACGTGGGCATCGACCGCTCGATCACGGAACCAGGCATCGAAAGTGAGTGCCGTCTTCAAGGCCCATTGGACGGTGACACCGACCTCACTGCTGTGCAGCACCGCATCGCTCCTAGTGAGAATCGGGGCCAAGACGGGCCGAGCACGCTCTTCGAGATCATGCATCCACCCGGTGTTGCACTCATCACACACGTTCCGCAGCTTCATGATTGACAGCGTTTTCGAGTGGTGTGGTCGGGATTGGACGATCGGGTGCAACACGCCGCCGGCAATCGTTGAGCGGTCTTCGTAGAAGGGAGCGTCGCCACCGAGGAGTTTTCCGACCCACCTCGGAATGACGTCCTGTCGAGAGCGCGGCCCTCTCGTGTTGCAGAATGTGCACCGGATGAGCGTTGGTGACCGACTCATCCGTGTCGGGAAGCCGATTCCTGTCCGGGATCACGGTCGCTTGGTGCCCCGTAGACCGCGTCCTGGACTCCTCGCGCGAGGTAGACGCGATTTCGTTGTTGGCCGGTGATCTCTTCCAGGAGCTCGGCTCGGGTGAGGTCGTCGATGGCCTTCTGCGCTGTCGGGAACGTGACGTCGAGTCGTTTGGCGATGCCGGCGGCCGTGACGTATGGGACGTCGAAGATCACCTCACCCAGTCGCAGGGCGGTGGGGGAGGCACCTTGGTCGAGGAGTTGGGTTCGGACGGTGTGTTGGAGGTCGATGAGGCGGACGGCGCGTTGCTCTGCTTCGGTGGCCATGACGGTGACGCCTGTGAGGAAGAAGTCGAGCCAGGGGAACGGGTCCGAGGTCGATCGGGTGTGGTCGAGGAGGTCGTAGTAGGTCTGGCGGTTCTGCTCGAAGTAGGCGGACAGGTAGAGGACGGGGGCCGAGAGGATTCCTCGTTCGATCAGCATGAGGATGATGAGGAGCCGTCCGATGCGGCCGTTGCCGTCGACAAAGGGATGGATGGTCTCGAACTGGTAGTGGGCAAATCCGATGGCGATCAGGTCGGGGAGGCTCCGGTCGTGGAGGAACCGCTCCAGCTCGCCCATCGCATCCTTCGCCTCGTCGGGGTGTGGGGGAACGAACCGGGCGGTGTTGATGGTGGAGCCCGGTGCTCCGATCCAGTTCTGTGTCGTGCGGAACTCACCTGGGTTGGCGTATTCGCCCCGGACCCCTTCCATGAGCAGCGCGTGGGCTTCTCGGATCAGCCGGTTCGACAGGGGGAGTTCGTCGAGGCGTCGAACGGCGTGGTTGAGGGCGCGGACGTAGTTGGTGACTTCGCGGATGTCACCGGTCGGCTCGTCGTCACCGGCTGCCTCGTATTGGAGGAGCTCGCCGACAGTGGTGCGAGTACCTTCGATGCGCGAGCTGAGAATCGCCTCCAAGCGGACGTAGGGCCCGATCAGCAGCTCGGGGGTGGGGAGCAGCCGGCTGGCTCCACCCAGCCGGTTGACGGCGGCAGTGGCTTCCGTCAGCTTGACCACGGTCGCTTCGGGATAGGTGAGCGACGCCGGCAGGGGAGCCGGGTGGAAGGCTTGGTAGCCGGCCAGGGTGGTGCGCATCGCCCCGGAGCCCCACGGTTCGTTGTTCAAGTCTCCTTGCATTGGTTCTCAGCTTACTAAACCTAGATGCCGATTGCTTTAATAATGGGAATCGTGGCACCGGTCTTTAACGATCCGTGCCGATGCGTTCTGATGTGAAATCTCGTCGAGTATCTTGCGCCGTAATGGCCGGTTCTGACTTCTCCGGTGAGATCCTTGCACGCTTCCGGGCCGAGTACCCGCTGGTGCTGACCACCGCTCACGTGGCGGAGATGATGCATTCGACGATCGGAGACGTGCGGGACAAGGTGCACCGGGGGGAGCTGCGGGCGTTCCGGTGGGGTCAGCAGTTCCGGTTCCTCCGGGAAGAGGTGCTCGAGGACATGAAGCGGTACACGCCGGGCGAGCCCGTTCCCGAGGACGAAGCCGCATCCGACGACACTGGGCGGGACTGAGAGGGATGGGCGAGGACTTCGACTACGACCGCTGGTACCCGGAGGTGCCGGCGGTGATGGACGCCAAGCAGCTCGCCGACTTGCTACAAACGTCAGACCAGATCGTCCGCCTGTGGGCACGGGAAGGGATCATCCCCGCTCACCGCAAGGAGGGCGGCCGCAAGCTCTACTTCCTCCGGCATGAAGTGTTCGAATGGCTCATGTCGAGCCGATACGTCCCTGGCGAGACGGAGTGAGTGCTGTTGGCGGCTCAGCCACCGAACGAGATCGACGCTTGACCGGCTCGGAGGTGTCCGACGTTGGTTCGGACTTGGATCACGCAGCGGTCGGTGGTGCAGTCGATCGGTTGTCCGTAGTCGTCGATGAATTTCGACGTGGCGGTGTAGGTGCGATCAATCGTGCCGTCCGGTTCGGTGCGGCCGTAGCGCTCTTCTGACTCCTCGAACGACTGGCAATCTGCGATGTCGGGTCGTCCAGGGTCCGCGACACGGCAAATGGCGATGTCGATGTTGGCGTTCTTGGGGAATCCGCTGCCCTCGATTCGGATGGTGTCACCGTCAGAGAGTGACTGGTTGGGGATGGCGGTGAGGTCGAGGTCCCAGCGGGCGTTCGGGAGTTGCCACGGTGACCAGGTTTCGCCATCGCCGAGTACACCGGCAGTGCAATACACGGGGTCGCCATGCTCGTCGATCGCTCGGTAGGCGACCGACTTCAGCTCGGCCATCCAGGCGACACCATCGACGGTGTCGAGCGAGAGCCATCCGCCGTCGCCGGCGGCTTCCTGGATGGTCCAGGTCGGTTCGGCACCCACGAGGGCCGCCGAGTATGTGTCGGGTGCAGACGGATGGCTCGAGCCGAAACCGGTGAGACAGAGGTCACCGCCGCCGGAGAGACCCGGGTCTCCCGCCACCCAGGCGCCGTCGCGCAGGTTGACATCGAACGTTGCGACGTAGGTGCCTGGGATGTCTCCCACGTACTGTCCGAGGTCTTCACCGGTTGCGACGACGGTCACGAGTTCTGGCGTGACCTGGCGTCGGCTCCGCTCGGTGAGACCGTCACGTTCGATGATCTCGGAGATTGCTTCGCTAACGGTCTCGCCTACACCGGGCACATCGCGGTCCGACACCCGAAGATTCGTGAATGATGTGAGCGAGCGAGCGACGTCGGAAATGGCACTCCAGTCGGCATCGAGCGAGTCGGGGTGAATCACGATGTTCCATCCGTCTCGCTTGGTGTAAAGGGCGGGCAGATCGATCCAAGTCGCATACTCGAATCCGTCGATGTCCGGCACGCCCGATCCGGCAGGCGGATCTCCAACCACCAAATAGGTCAGGTCGCAACGATGGAACAGCTCGACCACGGCCGCGCTTGTTCCGTTGCCTCCTAAGGTCATGCTGTCGCAGGCTCCAGACAGCGACATCCGTACCAGAGGCAGCAGCGGGTCGGTCGGGACCCACACTGTTTCGAGAGTTGGGCCGATATCGAGCCAGGCCATGGTCATCCAGCTGGTCCTCGGGTCGTCGGGATCAATCATCGACGCTCCCAAACCCAACGCCTGGATCGAGTCGGGCGGCGCTGTCCAGCTGATCGGCTCGCTGGATCGTTGGGCATCGATCGTCCACGATCCACTCTCGGTCGCCGCCGAACCGTATGCGACCTCGATGAGGCAGCCCTCGACTCCGGGCGAATAGCCGTACGTGGGCCACCAGAACTCGTCCTCTCGCAGCGATCGGGTCAAGAAGTCGGCGACGAAAGTGAACCGACCCGACTCGCTGAACTCGACCAGGACCGGGATCGACTCGATCACGTCGTCGTTTTGCATGACAAACTGGAAAAGCACCGTCGGTGATTCGACCCCCGTGGGAACGGTCACTGACCCGTCGACACGCCATTGATCCGGCCCGACTTCGACACAAGACTCCGGTGCTACCGCCACAAGCTCGGAGCTCCCTGAGTGTGCTTCCTGCAGACCGGCAGTGATCTCGTCCCAGTCGACGACGGCCGGGACCTCGACGGAAGATGCGACGCCGGGATCGAACTCGCCGATGTCAGGTGGTTCGAACGCCGAAGCCACCGTGCTCGAACTCTCAGGAGCCGGTGACGAACTCACGACCGGCGGGGAGGTGTCCAACGGTGCCGCACGGGAACACGCTGCCAATGCGAGAGACAGCACCACAATCGATCCCCAACGACACGCAGAAATCACTTCCATGTCACGCCGGCCGGATCGGATCGGTTCCCGCACGCCGTCGCATTGACGAGTCCGAGGTATCGTCGTTCTCATCCGCCCCAAGGTTTATGTCTCCTCGTCGGGAGTCAGGGAAGGCTCATACCTGCGGGATGTGTCCTTCTCGAATTGTCTCAGCCGCAAAGCGAAGGGCTTCCGCAACGTCCTCGGGCTCGAGGTCTGGAAGGTCTGCGACGACCTCGTCGGCCGACATGCCGGCGGCCACCATGCCCACAATCGTCGCTACCGGGATCCGGAGTCCTCGGATGCACGGTTGGCCGCCGTGCTTGCCGGGTTCGATGGTTATTCGTCCAAACAGCCGTAGCTTGGAGCCGGTTGCGTGCGCATCGGCCCCTGTGTCGTAGCCCACCTCGGCTTCCCGAGCGAGCTCGGCGATCACCGCATCAGTGATCTCAATGCCTCTCGAGGTTCCGTGCGGTTCGTTGTTGTGCAACATCGTGGAAAGCATTACAGCACTCACAGCAAGGTGCAGAGCCGGCGGTCTCATGACCACACAGTTGCAACCTACCCCTTGGCGGTATACCAGTAGACTCGGCATCAGTTTGATGCAACTGTGTGCGGTTGGAACGCATGGGGGTCGCGATGGCGCTTGACCGTGGAGTGTTGGCTCGGATCGATCGCCGGGTGCTTGCCGAGCTCGATCACGGGAAGGGTACGCAGCTCGTGAAAGTGCCGGTGTCGGATGCGGTCTGGTCGACGTGGAAGCGATACTGCGATGTCGTTGGCGTCTCCATGGGCGGGGCGATCGCGATCCTCATCGAACACGAGCTGTCCACTGTCGACGATCCTGATCTCGATCATTCGGTGGCGCTCATCGATCGTGTGCGAGAGGAACTCAACGAGCGAGAGCAGACGCTCGCGGAGCGGGAGGCCGAAGTGGAGGCCGAGCGTCGCCATCTCCGAACACTGGCGTCCCAGCTGGAGGCACGAGCCGCTCGCCAGCGACCACCGACCATGCCGACAACGGCAAAGCCTGGTCGGAACGATCCGTGCCCGTGCGGATCGGGGCGGAAGTACAAGGCCTGTCACGGATCTGTGTAGCGACCGCGGATCGTGGGGATCCGATTGCTGGCGGGGTGAGCGGGATTACCGCGTCCCGGACGCCGATGGGTGTTCGATAACGCGCCACGCAGTGAATGATCTGGATGGACGCTCGATATCGAGGGAGGCTGGCAGTGCCAGGGCGACTAACCTCGATCGTGAGTTCGCTACGATCGTCTCCCTTGGGGTTCCCGGTTGATCGGTTCGCGCCTCCCCGAGAGAGCAGCCAGCTACGTTCACGCGACCCGCTCCGTAGGCATCAAGACGGGGTCTAATCTGCCGCAAAGGTAGAGGCGCGGACCAGCCGAAGGGTGTTGCCCCCAAAGTCGCTGACGAATCTCACCTCCTTGCCGTTCACCTCCATCGTCCGATCGTCGTGCATCAGCGACGCAAGCGAAACGACTGAGTAGTCATACCCGTCACGCCCAACCGCTGTGTCCATCCTCGAGCAGCGAACGAGGCAAACCATCGACGACCACGGGCTGGACCACAAACCGGTACTCGACAAGTCCAAGTTCAGACTCTGTGGGATCCTCACTGCGCTTTCGGACAACCAAGATCCGGCCTTGTGTTTCATCGATGTCGACTCGATGTGGCGGGATGCGGAAGACCTCGTCCAGAGATGACTTGCACTTCTCCTCGACAGAAGTATCCGAGCGAAGCGTGGTGTTGTAGAAGAGCTTGGTCCGCCAGGTCGGGCTCCAGTAGACGAGCACCTCCGGCCCTGTGCCCGGCCGCTCGACCTTCACCACCATGATCACGCGCTCCTTGACTGAGGGGTATTGGGGAGGCCGAGATCCCGTCATTCGAAGTCGCCAGCTTCGAGCCAGTCCTGGCCGGAGTCATCCACGGCGAGGCCTAGAACCTGAAGCCGTCCAACGATCCGCTTCCTCGCCTGAGCGGAGTTGTCCAAATGCGCTACATGTCGTCCCTGGATATCGCTGAGGATCTTGGTGCCCTTCGTTGCCAAGATGAGTGTCCTGTTCGCCGCGAGAGCCATAGCCATGCCGGCTTCGTAGATGACGTTCTGACGAGGCTGCTTCGCCTCTTTGACCTCGGGGTCATCGGCCCCATCTGTGAGTGCAGGATCCAGGCGTACGATGTCGTCCGGCGTCGCAAGGACCACGACCGCATCGGCCGCTTCGAGGCCGGCGGCAAGGATGTCACCGACATACGGATTCGCCTCGCCCGTAAGGTGAACGGCTTGCTCCCATTCGATGACCCTTAGGTCTAGCGAGCGCAGGAACTCAGTCATCGCACGAGCCTTTGACAGATCTCGCCCGTGAACCAAGAACACGCTGCGACCGTCGCCGGGACCCAAGGGCACGGTCACGCGACGCAAGCGGATGTCTTCACTGCCGTCCTGCTGTGGGTGGCCGGGGGGTCCACTGATGTAATGGTCGGTGACATCTTCAGCGCGGGGCCGCACGCCACAGATACGACGGCCCGCCGAATACCGTAACGGACGACACCTGATCCTCAGCCTTCAGCTGGGGTACGAAATCTTGCGCAGATCTCTCCGACTTGGAGACCCGGATCGGTCTAGATTCGGCACCTCGATGGTCCGACCGTTGACCGTGATCGCTCGGCCGTCTCGATATGGAGCCAAGAACTGTTCTTCGAGCTCGGTCTCGGACAGGTCAACCTTGACTTCGTCTGAGGTTTCGCCAGCAACAGAGAGCCGCACATGGTAGAGGGGCATCCTCTCATCGTAGATGTCGAAGCCCTGTTCTCCCCTCGCTGGTCTATCTCAGATCACCAGATCCGGATAAGAAGCAAATATTCCCCCAAGTGTCCGGTATCGGCACCGATGAACTCGGTGTGTTCGGTCACGGAGAGTGGTTGTCAGGCGAGCCACCTGACCCCTCGAACCGCTTGGTTTTATTGTTAGTTGACGCTTGTATGAATGGGAATGAGTTGATACAGTGCACCCATGAGGGACGATCATGGTGCCCGACACGGGCCCGTACGAGGAACCGGGGCTGTTGGTGACCCCCTCCTCTCTGTTGATGACCCCGCTGCGTACCTCGACGTGCCGGTGCAGACGATCTACACCTGCGGCATCGAAGCAAGGGACCGCGGGGGTTCAGAGTGGGGCGGCATCTGCGGTTCCGGTGGGTCGACGTCGAGGAGTGGCTTGCGGAGTTGGCCTCGGAGGATGGACACTGAGCCATGGCGCACATCCGCCGGCATCCGGTCGATCAGTCCAAGTGGCAGATTCGCTACATCGATCCGGGTGGGCGGGAGCGCTCCAAGACGTTCCGGCGCAAGGTCGACGCCGACCGCTTCCTGATCCAGGTCGAGGCTCAGAAACAGCGGGGCGAGTGGATCGATCCGGACCTGTCTGCCACTCCTTTCTCCGACTGGGCACACGGGTGGATCACCACCCGCACCCATCTCAAGCCGAAGACGCTTGACGGCTACCAGTCGCTGCTGCGCAATCACATCATCCCTCGCTTCGGTGGGGTGCGGCTCGACCGGATCGACGGGCTGGCGATCGAGCAATGGGTAGCGGACATGCAGGAGTCGGGGCTGTCTGCATCCCGTATCCGGCAGGCGCATCGTGTCATGTCCCAGATCCTCAAGGCGGCGGTCCGGAGTCGGTACATCCCCGCCAACCCGGCCGACGGGATCGCCCTCCCACGCAAACCCAAGCGGGAGCAGCTGTTCCTCACCCCGGTGGAGATCGACCGGCTGGCCGACGCCGTCGACGATCGCTACCGGGCACTCGTCTACGTGCTCGCCTATGGCGGACTCCGGTGGGGTGAGGCGGCTGCCCTCCGACGGCGGCGGGTCGACGTCCTCCGGGGTCGGGTCGACGTCAACGAGTCGCTCGCCGAGGTGGGTGGCGACCTCCACTTCGGGACCACCAAGAACCACCGGTCTCGCACCGTGGTGATCCCGAGTTTCCTGCGGGAGATGCTCAACCACCACCTGGTCACCTACTGCGGCACCGACCCCGACGGGCTCGTCTTCACTGTCTCCAACGGGTCGCCGCTGCGGAACTCGAACTTCACCAAGAACGTGTGGCAGCCGGCGCTCGAGACCGCACAACTCCCGGCAGCACTCAGGATCCACGACCTCCGCCACACCGCCGCCGCCCTCCTCATCTCGAAGGGCGCCCACCCAGAAGCGATCAAACGCCACCTCGGGCACTCCTCGATCGTGGTGACGATGGACGTGTACGGACACCTGTTCCCGTCCGAAGCGGAGAGCCTCGCTCAGGCCGGGTGAGGGTTCGGCTCCCGGTCGGTCACTTCCATTTCTGCGGGCCGGGCACCGACCCCTCATCGACGATGCTCTACGCGCAGAATCGGACGGACAAACGACGGACAAAGCCAGGATCTCGCGAAAAGGCGCGACACCCAGAAACCCAGATGGCGCTCGAGCTCGATCCCTCGAAATCCCTCGCAGCGCCTGGAGTTTCCGGAGGAAACTCGGCGTGGGCCCCGTGGGACTCGAACCCACAACCAACGGGTTAAAAGCCCGGTGCTCTGCCAATTGAGCTAGGGGCCCCGGGACTGTGACGTATCCCGCGACACGGCGCGCGACATTAGCCCGGTCACGAGCCAGGTTTCGACGAGCGGTAGTGAGAACGCTTCCCATCTGTCGCCCCGAATCGAGTCTGACTCGATGTACCGCGGTCCGCGACGTCCCGAGGCCAGGGGCGCCGCGCAACGAGAACAATCCTCCGCCCCAAGCCCCGCCCCGCGGTTTGGGGCGGGGCGACTCACCGCGCGGAGTCGCCCCGCCCATCCCGTCTCAGCCCGGTAGCCCGAAGGCGTACAGCGACGTGCTCGGCGTCCCCCCGAAGTTCGTGTAGCCCGAGCCCCAGAACAGCATCCCGCCGGAGATGGCCGCACCCGACAGGCACGACCCACCGCTGGCGAACTTCCACAACTCTGCGCCGGTCGCCGCATCCAGTGCGTACATGTGTCCGCTCGCGTCCAGCGAGCACCCAAACACCACTCCGTTGGCGGTGGTGACCGGACCGGATGTCGATCCACCGCTCGACGGGGTCACCTGCCACAGGACCTCGCCGGTGCGAGCGTCGAGACCAGACCACACACCCTGCGTTGTGACAACCCCACCCGGCAGGGTCCAAGGCGTGAGGTCGGAGTTGGCGTTGGCGGTGTAGACCCGTTGTCCGTCGACCGCCGAGCCCCATTGGAGGCCTCCGGCCACTCCGCCCGGTCCGGCTTGGGTCACCCAGACGACTTGGCCCGTGTCGGGGTTGAGGGCCCAGTACTGGCCGCTCTTCTGGCCGGCGCCGACCAGCTCCGTCTTCTTCCCGCTGCCGCCCTTCACCGTGAACAGCCCGGGCGCCTGACCGAAGTCGTAGTCAGGCCCGGCCGGTTCGGGGCAGTTGTTGCCATCACCCAGGAACGGCAGGCAGTCCACGGTCCAGGCGTCGAAGGGGATCGCCTTGGTCGCCCACTTGATGGCACCGGTCTTCATGTCCAGCGCCAGGATTGAATCGAACAGATTGTCACCCGGTGAGCAGGCTGCCTTGGCGTTTGCGTCGTCACCGGCCGCCGCGACGCAATCGAGCACCGACTGGGGAACCGAGTAGTTGTTGCCCGTTGCAACGTAGACCTGACCCCGTTTGGTGTCGATTGCGGGCGAGCTACCCCACAGAGCATTCCCGCTGAAGCCCTCCGGGGCGGTGTAGGTCCGCCACTTGATCTGCCCCGTGGCCTCGTCCAACGCCAGCATGCTGCCCCGGAACGAGCAACACGGATACCCCGGAAACAACGCAAACGCCTCCTCGAGCGAGGCTACGCCCACATACACGGTCCCGTCGAACACGGTCGCCGACTGGGTGATGATCGCCGCCGGGTGGCTGTCGGCCACCGTGGACCACAGATGGGCGCCGGTGGACTTGTCGAAGGCGAGCACGATGCCTCCGCCCCCGAACGGCCCCTGGGTCCCGATGATGACCTTGTCGCTGGTCACCGCCGGCGTCGCACGGGCCTTGTCACCGGGAACCCCAGTGATTTCAGGTATGGACACTTGCCAGCGTTGCTGGCCCGTCTTCTTGTCGACCGCGAACAGATTGCCCGCCCAGTCCGGGAAGTAGACCGTGTCACCGTCCACCGCGGGTGTCGCCGAGACATCTCCGCCGGTCTCGAACACCCATTTGGCGGCAAGGTCGCCGACTGTGGATGGTCCGATCTTGTGTTCCGATGCCTGATAGCGGGTGTTCTGCCGGTTCCCACCTGCAGACGTCCACAGGTTTCCTTCGGCAGCCGTCGCCCCAAGCGGTAACAGTAAGGCTCCCACGAGAACCGCCGCGAGCGCGGCAATGAGGTTTCTCCGTCGCACCTTCGTCTCCCAACCTCCGGACCCTATGCGGGTCGTGTGTCCGGCCGCCTTCAGACGGTCGACCCCTCCGACGTAGACGATACGTACTCGCGTGGCACCGGTGCCGCTCAAAGTGGGAGGAGACTCAATGCATTCTGTGGGGCGCCCAGGGCATGATCGGGATCCGAAATCTCACCTCGCCCTGGGGTGAGAACCACTGGCGTGTTGCGAGTTCGGTGGAAACGATGATGTCGCCCGGGTCACTCGAGGCTCGACATCGCCTTCCGGGCGTCGACCGGCCGCCACCAGCCCTCCAGGCCGAGGTCTTCGGCGATGACGCCGGCGGCGTTGTAGCCGGGCTGGCCGTGGAAGCTCCCGCCCGGATGCTGGGATGCGCCGCACAGGTAGAGACCTTCGATGGGAGTGCGGTAGCCGGGCATCTGTGCCGTCGGACGGTTCCATTGCCAGTTGTCGGGGTGGAAGCTCCCGTGATGGCGGTCACCGCCCCGCATCGAGATCACCCGCCGCTCGGTGGCGTCGGGGGAGTGGCTTGTGATAGCGAGCGTGACGTCCTCGATGTTTGGCGCGTAGTTCCGATACGACCCGACCATGGCGTCCATGCGGTTCGTCACAGCTGAAGCGTCCCACTTCCCGCGGGTCGGGGGTCCGGGGACGAAGTGCCAGCCGAAGGTGGTGTGTCGTCCTGCCGGAGCCTGGGTGGGATCGTGGACCGTGGGGATCGACACGTGGCTGGGGCCGTCGTCGGTGTTCTGTTGTGCGCGAACCGCTTCCATGTGGGTCACGAGGTCGTCGGACGACTCGTATCCGAGCGCCAGGTTGAGCGACCTCGGCACGTCGGGGTTGTAGGCCTCCGCCGTGAACCGTGGCCGATCGGCGAGCGCCCAGTGGACACCGAACAACGCCTCCTCGAGCCACCGGTAGCCGGCGAGGTCGTCTCGCAGTCCTGGGTCGAGATGCTCACCGCCCACCAGCTCCAGCATTGTGATCGGCGCCGGTGCTCCACTCGCCACGAAACGCCGGGCGGAGATTCGGCGACCGTCGGCCAGTTCCACCCCGGTCGCTCGCCCGTTCTGGACATCGACCTTGGCCACGCTGGCGTTGGTGAGGAGCATGCCGCCGGCGTCGAGCAGCGACATTGCGATCGCCTTCGCCACCTCGTAGGTCCCGCCCTCCACCAGACGTCCCTGGTGCGAGTTCGCCAGCGCCAAGGCGACGATCGATCCGATCCCAGGTACGTCGAGGTTCGGGACGTACCCGCGTACCGACACATTGAACAGGATCAGACTTCGCAGCGGTTCGCTCTCGAAGGCGTCGCGGACGACGTCGAGCGGTGAATGCTCGTCCAGCTCCAGATAGCGGCGGCCGAGTCGGCTGCGACCGAGAAGGTCATGCAGTTCGTCGGGGGGAATCGGGGGAGCGAACCGGAGCGGCGTGTCCACCAGCCGGGCGATGTCGGAGAACTCCTCGTGGAGCGTCCGGTAGGCGGCGGCGTCCTTCGGTGAGAGCCGGGCGATCTCGGCGAGCGAGCGATCGAGATCCGAATAGGTGACCAGGGCCTTGTCGCCCCCGTCGAAGGGCACGGCGTTCTGCGCCTCCGGGTAGATCGAGCGTACGCCGTAGCGGTCGAGTTCCAGGTCGTTCCACACCGCATACTCCGGCGTCCACCGCACGAAGTAGGCGTGGAGATTGTGCCGGAAGAACGGCAGGGTGATCTCATCGGTCGTGGTCCCGCCGCCGATGCGGGGCGCCGCCTCGCACACGAGCACCTTCATCCCGGCTCGGGCCAGGTAGGCAGCGCATACCATGGCGTTGTGGCCGCCCCCTACGAGTATCCCGTCGAGATCGTCGGGGATGGCCGTCTGTTCGATCTCAGCGGTCACGTGATCCTCCAATCCAATGCGCCTCGACCCGTCAACTCTCCGCCACGAAGCTGGTCGTGGATCTCCAACACGTCCGCGGGGCCGCGGGTCTCGCCGATGATGGCGGTCACTGCTCCGCTCGAGACCAACTGAGCCGCCTCTGCCACTTCCGCCCGGGTGGCGTATCGGGACCCGACCAACGAGATCTCCCGAAACACGAGGTCACGGGATTCCACCGTGGCAGGACGATCGCGGAACGTCGTCAGGGCAACAACCCGGCCACCCGGGGCGAGTCCGTCGATGGCCCATTCCATCGATCCCGGGCGTCCGAGCAGGTCGACCACCACCGTGGGCGCTCCGTCGTCGAACAACGTCGATGGGTCTATGGCTCGGAGGTCCGGTGACCGGATCGGCACCGCGCCGAGACGCTCGATCTGGGCGAGCTTGGCGTCGACCACATCGAGGCCGGCCACAGTTGCGCCACGATGGCGGGCGATCTGGATCATGTGGATCCCCACCCCGCCACCGGCGCCGAGCACGGCCACCCGATCGTCTGGTCGGATTCCGGCCCGACCGGCGACGTGGACCGGTGTCGCGACCGCATCGGGCACGACCGTGGCCGCCACCGCATCGACTTCGTCGGGAAGCGGTATGGCGTTGCGTGCGGGCAGCACGGTCAGTGGCGCATATCCGCCGTCGCGATGCACGCCGACCCATCCGGCCAGGTTGGCGCAGCGGGAGTCGAATCCGGACGTGCAGGCAGCACACGATCCGCACACGAGATAGAAGTAGGCGGCCACGCGCCGGCCCACCAGTTCGGTCGCCCCAGATCCGGCGGCCGTCACCCTCCCCACCAGTTCGTGGCCGGGAACCCGGGGAAGCAGCGACGGGTCGTTGGAGAGGTCACCGTTGATGCAGTTGAGCACGGTGAGACCCACACCGCATGCCTCCACCTCGATCAACACCTCGTCGACGCCGGGGGAGGGGTCGGGGATCTCCTCCCAGACCGGTTCAGTCGACCATTCGTGTATCCGGTACCCGAGCACGCTTCCTCGATCGGTGGTGTCGAGGCGATCCTATATCCTGCAGAATCTGGACGCCGTTGTGCGATTCACATGTCGGGGATTGCGAAGAAGCGAGCCGGCACTCCCTCGGCACCCGTGAACTTGAGGAACCCGGCGAAGAAGCGCACCGGTTCGGCAGGGAGGCGATCGAGCGCCGTGAGCTGTTGCATCAAGACCGCTCCACCTTCTCCGATCGTCTGGTGGACGACGAACTCGTCGGCGCGGTAGTCGGTCTTCTTTGCAGCGGCCTCGGGAAAACAGTCGAAGCCGATCGCCTTCGCACCCCGATCCACCAGCCACTGCGCGGCCGCGGGTGAGCAGGAGGGCGAATCGACGTAGTAGCGGGGGAAGTCGCCCCATGCCCGGTCCGTCCACGCTGTCCGCACCAGAGCTATCTCCCCGGACTCGAGCCCGGGATCCGCACCCTCGAGGTCGGAGACGGTGATGTCGTGCTGCGGCTCCAACTCGCCGAGATCGAAGACTCGAGCCGTCCCGATGGTGCGGTCGAGCGTGACGGCCTCGGCGGTCTCGCCGTCGGTCCGGTAATGCTTCGAGAAGTCGACGTGGGGACCGGCGTGCAGCGCCATCTGCACCTCGGTCACCTGCCAGCCCGGCTCCTTGGTTCGCACCGTCACACCGATCGGCTTGTTCACCGACGGCGGCGCGTAGGTGTCCCCGCTGATCGCAACGGTCAGGTCGATGATGGTCATACGTGTCTCTCCCGGTGCGGCTGTTCCCGATGCCGGTGGAGACTATGCCCGTCGTGGTCCGGTGGACTGCCTCACGACCAAGTTCGTGCCGACGAGTCGGCGTGGCTGGTTGAGGTTCCGACCGGCACGGAGCTCGAGCAACATCGCCGCTGCGGTCGCCCCGATCTCCTTCTGGGGGATCGACACCGTGGTGAGCGGAGGATCGACCCTCGACATGAACGGCATGTCGTTGTGGCCGACCACCGACACATCGTCGGGGCATCGGAGGCCGGCCTCTTCCAGCACGTCGAAGGCGCCGAGAGCCATCATGTCGTTTCCGGCGACGATGGCCGACACCTCACGGGTGCTCCCGAGCAGTCGGCTGCATGCCTCCCGGCCCCCGGGGACCGTGAAGCCTGAGCCACGCACGATCTCGGGCTCGTCGAGGTCGTGATCGCGGCACGCATCGATCAGGCCTCGTATCCGGCTCACGGTCGTCGACAGGTGGTCGGGTCCGGCGAGGTGCGCGATCTTCCGATGGCCCAGGTCGGCGAGATGGGCCACGGCACTTGCGACGCCGAGCGAGTCGTCTGGGCCCACGAACGGCAACGTGCTGTGGTCGGGTTCGCGGGTGACGAGGACAACCGGGATGTCGCCCTCGGAGATACGCGCGACCGCCGGACTGTCACGGCCGGCGGACGCGATGATCAGCCCTTCACACCGCCGGGCTTCCAGTTCGTCGACCAGCGCCGACTCCAGGTCGTCGCGGTTGTCGGTGTCGGTCACCAGACACGCCAGACCTTGTTCCCACATCGCCTCTTCGATCGCCCGGATGATGGGCGCCAGCACCGGGTTCGTGAGGTCGGGGACCACCACGCCGACGGTGCCCGACCGACGTGTCCGCAGACTCCGGGCGGTGGGGTCGGGGTGATACCCGAGCGCCTCCGCGGCCTCCCGGACCTTGCGTGTGGTCTCCGGAGTGATCCGACCGGGAAGGTCGGGATTGAGCGCCCGGGAGGCGGTTGCCGGATGGACTCCCGCCCGAGCCGCAACGTCGCGGATGGTGGGGCGCCGCCCCCCTGGCGATGTCTCTGTCAGACCCGGGCCCAGTAGTCCTCGGCGGCCTTGCTCTGCGCAAGCGCCTCGGCGTTCTCGAATCCGGGTGCCATGGAGGCGTCGGTATCGGCCATCACCTCGTGGTGTTCGATGTTGAGGTGCCGCAACCAGCTTTGTTGGCCCAGCGTCAGACCGATGGCACACCCGAGCTCCACCAACTCGGGCTCGGTGAAGTGAGCGTGGAGACGACCCCACAGCTCGTCGCCGCTGTCTGTGCGCCAGGTGATGGCCTCGGCGTAGGCGAGGGCAGCCTTCTCACGCTCGGTGTACCGGTCCGAGCTCTCGAAGTTGAGGAGCTCGTCGTACTTGCCTTCCACCAGGCCGAGCTTTCTGCCCTTCTCGGAGCGCTGGTTCCCGCAGTACTCGCACTTGACGGTCCGCGACACGTAGACCCTGCACAGCTCTTTGATGTCATGGTCGAGGATGCCGTTGCGGAACAGGTCGCTCCAGCTGTTGGCAAAGAACCAGAAGGCAGCGGGAACGTGAGCCCGGATGGCGGAACTCTCGGGGCGAGGCGTGCCCTCTCGCGCACAGCGTTCCATCTCGACCCGCATCTCGGGGGTCATGTCCTCGAGGGGTACGTAGCTGATCCGTTGTTTGTCGCCCATTGTCGGGTCTCCTCGCATCTCGCCGGTTGGCAATCGATTGCCAACCACGATACCGACTGTGTCTCGGGGCGTCAACGGGCTGCCGCAGCCATCCCGCCTATCGATACAGTGAAGCGATCGAATCTGTCACCTCCCGATCCTCACACGACGCCCCGATCACCCACAGCCTGATGCGGGAGGTGTTCCGGGTGTCCGGGATTGTGGCGCTCTACGTCTTCCTCCAGATGGCGCCCGAAGAATGCACGGCGATGGATGCTTTCCAGTGCTCGATCGTGCTCCAGTGGACCCATCGACTGGTGGCGACTTCCTTCTCCGTCTGGCTGTGCGCCGGCGCTGCGACCGCCTGCCTGCTCGTCGTCGACGGCGTCGCCGTCGGAGTGCGGAAGGCGGTCCGATGGGGTGCCGAGGGGCAGAACGGCTAGTTGTAGTCGGCGCGCCGAGTTGAGGTTCTGGAGTCCCTCGTCGAGGTGGCGTTGCGCGACCTGTAGCGTGACGATGCATGGAAACCGCCCCTGTGTCTCAGTCCCCGGTGCGGGTGAGGAGTGTGGCCATCCCGTCGGAACACGGCGGGTGGAGCCTCACCCTCGAGCCCGTTGTGCTCGGGATGATCGTGGCAGCGAGCGGAGCAGGATTCGCCCTGGGCGTGGCGGCGCTCGCCTCATTCCTGGCGCGAACGCCGCTCAAGCTTGCCCTTGGTGACCGGTGGCGTCGCCGCCGTATGGCTCGAACCGTGCTCGCCGAGCGTTTCGCGTTCGCCTACGCGGCTGTCGCCGTGCTCGCCTTGGTGGTTGCCGTTGTCACCGCCAAGGAGTCCTTCCTCCTTCCCCTGGTCGTGGCGACTCCGCTCGTGGTGATCGGGCTGTCGTTCGATGTCAGGAGCCGAAGCCGCCGGTTGGTGGCTGAGCTCGCGGGGACCATCGGTATCGGATCGGTGGCGGCGGCGATCGTATTGGCGGGTGGAGGTGGACGACACGCGGCGCTGGCGGCATGGAGCGTCGTCGCACTGCGCTCTGTTGCTGCCATACCGTTCGTGCGAACCCAGCTGGTGCGGGCCAAACACCCAGGGCGGGGGAGCGGTTCGTCCGACGTGGCCCAGGTCCTCGCTGTGGTCGGCGCTTCGGCGGGTTGGGTGTTCGAGGTTCTCCCGGGACTCGCTGCAGCGACTGTGATCGCGATGGCGCTGGTCCACCTCGTGCTCGCCCGAGCCCGGCCACCCAAAGCGCCGGTCATCGGGGCGCAGCAAGTGGTGCTGGGACTCACTCTGGTGGTGGTGTCCGGACTCGCGTTGATCGCTCCGTAGCCCGACCCAGGGGCCGCTGCGTCGGTGCAGCTCGCCTGGGATCACATATGATGCAGGATCTGCGCGCATGGGAGGTCGACGATGTCATTGAGCCGGGCCAAGCAACAAGCCTTCGAGAAGGTGCAGGGACTGTGGGTCGCCATTCCGACCCCCTTCACCGATGAGCTCCAGGTCGACGAGGCGGGAATCCGCCGATCGGTCGAGTACTACATAGAGGGCCTCGGCGTCGACGGGATCTTCTGCGGAGGCGTCATGGGCGAGTTCTGGTCGATGACCATCGATGAACGGCGGCGAGTCCACGAGATCGTGGCCGACACCACTGCCGGGCGCATACCCCTGATGGCACAGACGAGTTCGCACGTCTTCGATGAATGCGTGGCGCTCTCCAACCACGCCGAGGAGATCGGCATGGACCTGGCAATCGTGATGAACCCGTACTTCCCTCCGCGGCCGTCTGATGACCTGGTTCGTGCCTGGTACCGGGCGCTCGACGAGCGGACCAACATCCCCACCTTCCTCTTCAACACGTCGTACTCCGGGTACGTGATCTCACCCGAGCTGATCGCCGAGCTGGCGGACCTCGACATCATCTGCGGTATCAAGAACCCCAAACCCCGCGAACATCTGATGAGGGTGCACGAGCTGTGCGCGGATCGGATCGTGGTCTGCGACGCCTCCGAGGATGACTGGCTCGAGCTGCACCTCGATCACGGATTTCAGGCGCTCATGTCGACGCCGGCTCTCGCCATGTTCCAGACACCGGACGACCGCCGGGTCGCTCGATACACGGAGCTGGCCGACGCCGGGCAGATGGAGGAGGCATGGACCGTACATGCCACGCTCGAGCCGCACCGGCAGGCGTTCCAGAAATGGATGCGTGATCCTTGGCTCGAGAACATGGCCGGTGCCGTTCCCGACGCCCAGCTGAAGGCGTGGCTCGGACTGATGGGGCTGGCCCAGGGCCCGGTGAGGCTGCCGCTCATCCCGTTGTCTGACGCCGAGATGGACGAGCTCAGGGCAGACCTCGAGGCGCTCGGGCTGGTCGGTGCGATCGGAGCGACCGTCTGATGCCCCCCGCACGCTCCGACGCCAAGGCCTGGGCCCGCGAGCGATTCCACGGTGTGTGCAACGTGATCATCCCCAGCTACACATCCGACCTGCGGGGTCTCAACGAGGCCGGCATTCGCCACGACGTCCGGCGCAACATCGAGCTCGGCTTCTGGGGTGCGCTTCTCGTCTCGGAGGCCGGCACCACGCTCGATGAGATGCGGACCTTCATGGAGATCGCCGTCGACGAGGCCAAGGGTCAGCATGCGTTTCTGCTGCAAGCGGTGTTCGACACGCCCGACGACATCATCGCCATGAACCGCGACGCTGCGGCCATCGGCGTCGACGGAGCGCTGCTCGGCCAGCCCAACAGCTTCTATCCCACCACCGGCGAGGAGCTCGAGGAGTACACGAGGATGGTGTGCCGGGCGACGGACTTGCCGGTTGTGTTGTTCGTGGTGGCGCACTCGAATCTGGGTCGGCTCGATCCCCGCGGGTATCCCCAAGACGTGCTGGAACAGCTCGTCGACGTCGACACCGTGGTGGCGGTCAAATACGAGCTGGGGAGAGCCCGGACGATGCTCACCTACGACTGCTTCCGCCGGCTCGCCGACAAGGACGTCCTGTTGTCGGACCCCATGGAGTACACCGCGCCGATGTGGGCCGACATCTTCGACCTGCAATGGATGGGCACGTCCAACTACGAGTACTACGGCGACCGCACTCCCAGGATGTTCGAGGCGTTGCGGGCGGGCAAGACGGACACGGCGATGGACTTGTACTGGGAGGTGGAGCCGGCCCGTGCCGCCCGGTCCGCCGAGATGGCCGCCGTGTCGTCGTCGAATTTCGTCCCGCGCTATCTGTGGAAATACCAGGCCTGGCTGAACGGCTACAACGGTGGCCCCATCCGTCAACCGGCAATGAAGTTGAGCGACAGTCAGATCAAGAAGGTGACCAACGGGCTCCTGGCGTCGGGGATCATCGACCACGCCGACGATCCAGCCGAGTTCTTCGTGGGACGCAACCCGGCGTGACACGTCTCCTCGACGCCGCCACCGTTGACCGCTATCTCACGCCTGAGTTGGCCATCGAGGCCATGGAGCGCTGCTTCAAGCTGGAGGCCGCCGGTGCGGCCGGTCCGGTCAGCCGCACCGACCTGAAACACGGCGAAGGCTGGATGCGGGTGCTGCCTGCTGTGTTCGAAGGCCTCGGAGTGTTCGGGCACAAGGTGATCAGCTTCAATCGCGGCGTCGGCGTCCGCTATGTCGTGAGCATGTTCGACATCGAGTCGGGCGACCTTCGGGCGATCGTCGATGCCGAAGCGATCACCGGGTTTCGCACCGGAGCGACGGCGGCGGTGGCCGCCTCACGGCTTTGTCCGGAAGGAGTCGAGACTGCGGCCATCATTGGGACGGGGTCGGTGGCCCGACATCAGCTCCCGGCGATCAACATGGTCCGGCCTGCGACCACGATCAGGGTCTTCTCCCGAAATCCCGAGAACCGGGCGGAGTTCATCGCACGCATGAGACCGGAGGTCATCGCCGAATTCGTAGACGTGGGGTCGGCGGACGAGGCGATCGAAGGCGCCGACCTCGTGTCGTTGGCAACGAAGTCGCCCGACCCGGTGTTCTCCGCCAGACATCTGCGAGGGGGCATGCACGTGAGCTCGGTGGGGTCTGCCCGACCGAGCCTGTCGGAGCTGGAGCCGGACACGTTCGCCCTCTTCGACCGTGTGGTGTGTGACTCGGTCGAGTTGGTGTTCGGCGAATCCGGAGACGCGATCGCAGCCGTCGATGCCGGGCTGTACGACGCAGCGGAAGCCGAAGACCTGGCGTCGATCGTCGGTGAACCCGGTCCAGGAGATCACGGCGCGGCAACGCTCTTCAAGTCGACCGGCACCGGGCTCCAGGACCTGGCGCTGGCACTGGTGGTGCTCGAAGCGGCGGAAGCCGATGGTGCCGGCTTCCAAGTCGACCAGCTGTTGGCCACCAAGCGGTTCGGCCCAACGGGTAGAACGTGACATTTTCGGTGGTCCAAAAAAACCTGACCGGATCCGGGTCGTGGAGGTGCACGCCCGTGTACGGTCGACAGTGGAACCGTTGGGACAAGAGGGAGGGCGTCATGCGTCGTCGGATATCTGTTGCGCTGTTTGCAGGATTGATGATGGGGGTGATGGCCGTCCCGGCGGGCGCAGCTCCACCGGAGAAGCTCGAGCTGCCGCTCACGTTCGGGTGGCCCGATCTCGGCAATGAAGTCGCTGTGTTCATCAACTACGACCGCGACACCTACTGCGACGAGGTTGGCTTCGAGTACGAGAACGCCCTTCTCGCATGGCTGGAAGGTGGCATGAGCGAACCGCCCCCACCACCACCCGAATATCCGGGCGATGAATTGGTGTCGGTCTTGCTCAAAGAGACCGGTCAGGGGGCGCTTGTAGGGCAAATCAACGAGAAGAGTCTGGGGATCGAGATCTGGACGCTCGACTCTCCGGAGAACCGGCCGTTGGTCGGCCCTTGCACCGACACCGACGACGATGGCGCGTTCCTCGCATCCGGAACAACCTCGTATCACGCAAATGGCAACGATCTCTTCGGCTCCGAGACCAGAGGCAATGCGTTCGGGGACCGGGGGACGGCCAGCCTGACCGACGCCGATGGCAATCCGTACACCTACTCGTGGCGATTCCACGTGAACAGCCGCTGCTACACGCCGGAGGATGGCCCGCCAGCGTGCCTCGTAGACGTGGGAACACTCACAGCCGGATGATGCGTGACTCGTCCTTTGGGATGAGATGAGCTGAGGAGCCCGGTGGCCAACCACGGCCACCGGGCTCCTCATCGCAACACCACGTTGGCTCGCAAGTGTCCTCGGTTCTCGGGCTGCACGGTTTCGGCTCGGTGCACCTCATTTGCTCGATTCGAGAACCTGGCGGATCTCTCGCAGTTCCTCGAGGATGAGGTGGAGGTCGGTAGAGTCTCCGTGATCGGCGTACTTCAGCTCACCTCGCCGAATCCGTTGCCGAAGGTCCTCGTGGAGGTCCTTCCAGTCCTCCAAACCGGCGAGCTTGCCCTCGTAGCCGGTGGCGGTGGTGCTTTGACCAGCGGTTTGGATCTGAATCGAGCCGATCCTCAGGGCGCGGTCATAGAGCGTCCTCTGGAGCCTGAAGTCGGTCACCATCCCCATCGGGATGTTTTGCTGGATCTTGGTGAGGATCCCTTTGCGGATGATGATCTTGTCGTCCTCGATCTCGTACGCCAGGTTCCGGTACCAGAACATGATGGCCGGCACGGCGATCGCCAGCATCAACACGACGAGACCGCCGGCTACGCCCCACAGCACCGCGGCGAAGAGCCCCATGTCGATATCTTCTGCGAGCAGCGCAACGAGCCCATGGACGACGCCGGCCAGCGCCGCCAGGAGCGCGGCGATGGTGCCGAGGACCATCCACTGCTTGGTCAGCCATCGGCGGTCGGGGTAGACAGACATGAACGACTCCTCCTTGATCGAGGTGAGACCCCGAACCTGGACCGACTCAGCGGCGGTCGCCCTCTTGAATCATCCGCTCGGCTCGACGGTCTGCCCAGTCTGGGGAGAACACGGGCGCGATCGTCACCAGTACGTGCACCAGCAGTCCCACGCCCCAGCCCAGCAGCGGCCACTGGAACCACCATTCGCCGTTGTCGCCCCTGGTCAACCAGTTGATGCCGAACAGACCAAGGTTGATCACTGCGTAGACCAGCAGGTGGATGTAGAGCCCTTGCATCATCTCGGCGCGCTCGTGAGCACGCTCGTAGGGGGTCTTGGGCCCGGTGGCCTCCGTGGTCGGTTCGACGGAATCTCTCAGACGCGATGTCATCGTCTTCACCTCCGGTACCACTGTCCGGCGTGGGGCCGGCCGGGAGTAGGGCCAGACGTCCAGGCCGGCTCGGGCTGTGATCGACGGAGGAGGTGGACTGTGGTCCGCCTCCTCCGTTCGGATCGACGCCGCGCAGGCCGACCGGCGGAGGTGTTCTTTGGGCTGTGGTCCGCCAGAATGGCGGTCCTTAACCCTGGGTTCGTTCAGCTCTTGAAGGCTTGGTCGAAGGCGGTTCGGAGCTCTGGGGTGGCGGGGCCGCTGAAGCCGCAGTAGTTGACGTTGCCGTCGGTGGCGGTGATCAGGTACTGCTCGCCCGCGATGAACTCGATGCCTCCGATGAGGGCTTGCATGCCTTGGGTGGCGGTCATCTCGACCAGTGGCGCTTCGCCTCCGCGGTACCAGTGGTCGACGGACACCGTGATCTGGTCTCCCTCGACCGACGTGACCGTGCCTTCGAATGCGATCGGCATCTCGGCGAGGAACTCCACGTCGAACTGGATGCACATCGCCATGGGGTCTGAGCCCGGCAGTTTCAGCTGCAGTGGAGGTCCTGCTGCTGCGACCGTCGTGGGTGGCGCCGAACTGCCGCCCCCTATGGCGGCGACGACGCCGATGCCGACTGCGATG
Organism: uncultured bacterium; assembly: GCA_963792365.1. Lineage (GTDB taxonomy): Bacteria > Actinomycetota > Acidimicrobiia > Spongiisociales > ZC4RG35 > JAOUGY01. The sequence goes on along the minus strand of CAWBVW010000001.1, from coordinate 899,912 downwards.
ACCGCGGCGGCGGCAACCGGCAGCCAACGGCTGCGGGTCGGGCGTTCGTGCGTGGGTGCAATGGCCATGAAGTCCTCCAGACGCTCACGGGACGGTGGTGGTGTCGCGACGCCGGGGTGCATGGGATCGATCGAGCGCAGGAGCCCGCGGAGTTCGTCCTCCGAGGGCTCGTGCCCGTTCATCTCGTCGTTCATGACCGTTCTCCGGTGTCTTCATCCATTCCATGTCCGACAGGAGGGCGATTCTTTCTCAGATGCCGGGCGATCTTCGCCTTGGCTCTCGTCAGCCTGATGCTGGCGGCGTTCGGGGTGATCTCGAGCACCTGGGCGATCTCTCTCGGCTCCAGGCCTTCCCACGCCCAGAGCGTGATCAGCTCTCGTTCGGCGCCATCCAGGGCATCGAGAGCGTCGGCCAGCTCGACGTGGTCAGGCGAGCCGGACGCGTCGTTCGTCGGACGTCGTTCCGCTTCCAGCCTGCCGACCAGAGCCAGCCGGCGTCTGGTGCCGCGGCGATGATTGGCCATGGCTCGGCGGGCCACGCCGTAGCACCAGGGGAGCGGAGCGGTTTCCGGGACCACGTCGAGCCGGCGCCACAGGATCATGAGCACGTCGCTCATCACGTCTTCGGCATCGTGGCTCGGCATCCGTCGCATCAGATATCGGATGAGCGGGTCGTGGACTTGTTCGACCAGGGCCTCGTAGCGGCGTCGACGGATCGAATCTGGCTGCATCTCCGAGGTGAGACGTGGTCACGACCACGCCGGTTCCCGACGCAGAGTGGGGGCGGCCACACGGCCGCCCCCACTCCTTCAGCTCAGTCGAGCGTGGCTCTACGAAGCGTGATCGTGGAAGTCGGCGCCGCCGCCGCTTCCCGTCGTGCCTTCAGGGCCTGCCGGAGTCGGCAGGGTGTAGTTGCCCGGCACCTTCTTGCCCTTCACGCCATTCACCGTCTCGGTGGAGTAGGCGTACGTCATCACCGCCACCGCCACTGCGTCGGAGTTCACGTCCAGCGCATGGAGCGAGATGTTGTCGAAGGTGTCGCATGCCAGGTGATAGCACGGGTCGTACTGGTCACCGGCTGTGCCGTCCCAGATCGACTCCTGGACGTCGGTCTTGATCCCTTCCGCTCCGGTGAACAGACCACCTGCAGGAATCTCGTTGTTGATGAACGCCTGATAGTCGCTCCGGCCGCTGAACTGAGCGTCGTCGTAGGGCTCGCCGACCTTCGTGTAGTACGACTCGAACAGTTTCTCGATGGCGATCGAGCCTTCCGGAATGGGAATCCCAACGGGGGCCGGGAATGCCGACTCGTCGGCGTCGTACGTCATGAAGATGTAGTTGGGTGAGCCGATCATGTCGAAGTTCAGATAGAGAGCGATCCGATCGAGTTCCTCAGCACTCAGTCCATTGACATATGCCGTGGAACCGATGAGACCGGACTCTTCGGCACCCCACCACGCAAAGCGCAGCGTGTTCTGTGGCTTGAGCTTGGCGATCTGCTCGGCGACCTCCAAGAGGGCTGCCGACCCGCTGCCGTTGTCCTGGATTCCAGGCCCTTCCTGACGTGAGTCGAGATGGGCGCCGGCCATCACGACGTTGTTGTCGTTGGTTCCCGGCAGTTCGGCGATCACGTTGACCTGGGGTCGCGACTCGGGCGCGTCGACGTTGACGAAAGCCACGGCACCTGACTGTGAGAGTGCCTCGCCGTCGGCGAAGGAGGCGCCGACGACGGGAATGCCGACCACATTCAGACCGCCCAGCGTGCCGATGATCAGTCCTTCACGACGTGGGATCGTTCCCCTGGTTGAAGATGATGACCGCCGACGCACCGGCAGCTTCGGCATTGAGGGCCTTCAGGGCGAACGTGCAAGTCCCGCGCTGGATCAGTGCGATGTTGCCTGCCGGGAATCCGGCGAAGTCGGCCGCCTCACAGCCACTGGTGCTTGCCCGCGGTGGCGCCAGCGCGAGGTCGACGCCCGTGACCGATGCCGTCACGGTGCCGAAGCCGGTGCCCGTGAAGGCGCCGGTGCCGTAGGTCGCTGATCACCGGCGCAATCTGCTGCAGAGTGGCCGGGGCCGTGTAGGTGAAGGGGAACTCGTCGAGCTCCACGTTCCATCCGGCTGCCTCCAGCGTGTCGACAACGTAGTCCACACTCGCTTCGTAGCCCGTAGTACCTGCTGCCCGGTTGCCGTCGTTGGCGTCGGCCGCAGCCTGAAGGGCTGCTTGATGGGCGCGTACGCCCTCTACCCGCACGCATTCGATCAGTTTCTCGTAGGTGTTGTTGGTCCTGGTGTCGCAGGCGTTCTGTGATGGCGCCGCAGATGCCGTGCCCATCGGTAGAACCATGGTCAGCAGCAAAGCCGCTATCCATGTGATCCTCACCGTTGGGCGTCGAGGCGCGCTTGACCGTCTCGTCATGAGTCCCATCCTCCGTCGCGAAGGGGTGATTGCCACCCCACTCTCCTGGTGCGAGCATACGCGTCTGCTCCTGCAGGTGACGGATGGATCCCAAGGATTGTTGACCAACCCTCGGGATGTGCTTCACGGCGCGGCTGCGATGTCGGGCAGTGGGCTGTCGACGAGCACCATTTCGAGCCAGGGGCGGAACTCCGTCAATGTGGCCGAGTCCCAACCGCTCGTGTCGTCACGTCCCGGGCACCCTCCATCGTCGTAGGCGATCGCCACCATCGTCACGATGCTGTCGCCGACGATCGTGGCGTACTGCAGGTTGACCTCCGATGGCGAGCCGTCGGCGAGGTGTCCCTCGAACCCGTAGAAGATCCCGGCTCCGCCAATGGGAAAGGACTCCGAGGGAAGCGGAGTGAATTGGTAGTCGGACCCGCAACCGGCAGCACGGTCCTCGCCGAGCGCTTCGACGAAGCCTTCGGCGAACGTCCGCAAATTGGCGGCTGCGTCGTCTGATGGATCCAGGTCGTCGAACGAAGAGACGGGGTAGGCCATGGCATCGATCGTTCCGACCGTGACGCCGTCACGTTCGACACAGAGCAAGGGAGCATCCCCTTCGCAAGCGTGGACGGCCCACCCTCCTTCGACCTCGGCGACCACGGCTGGGTCGAACCAATCCACCGCTTGAGGCTCGAAGATCGGGAGAGTGATGCTCGTCGGAGTGCTCCCCGGCGCAGATGTGGGTGTCTCCACCTCCGGGTGGCTGCCCCGACGAGCTACAAGCGGCGAGGACGAGGATTGGAAGGATGCTCGATGCGAGCAGTTGATGGCAGCGCATGGTTTCTCTTCTTCGAATTGGTGATTCGAAGCGATCCGACGTGGCCCAGCAAGGGTTGGTTCCCGCCTCAGCCGTTGATGATCACCACGGGGCAATGAGCGTGGCGTGCGATGGTCTCGACCCGGGGACCGAGGTGGAGCCGAGCTGTGCCGGTACGGGCCCCGGTGCCCAGAACGATCAGATCGGCGTCCTGCAGGAGTGCCTCCTCGAGGACTCCGGTCTCCACGTCTGTTGCCTCGATCACCCGGGTCGCCACGGTCCGATCCAGATCGGTTGCGAGTGTCCTCACCTGGTCTGTCACGTCGACCGCCAGGCCTGGCATCGCTCCGGTACGCGATGGGACGCTCACGTGAACTGCGACGATGGCGGCGTCGACACTCGAGATCGCAAAGGCGAGGTCCAGTGCCCGGTTGGAGTTTGCGGTGCCGTTCACCGGGACGACGATCCTCCGTGGCTCCCACGTGTCGTCAACGGTGTCTCCCTTGACCACGATCGATGGGCACGGAGCGAACCTGATGACGTCATCGATCAGTTCACCGAACAGCCGCCCCTCTTCGTCGGCCATCGTCGGAACCCCGACCATGAGAAGCCCGTAGCCGTGAGCGGCCTCCTTTCGAATCACGTCCGCCGGATCCCCAGTCGCGACCCTCAAGGTGGTGGCGACTTGATCGAAGAAGGCCCTCAAGGTCCGGAGGTACGTCATGGCCGCTTCCTTGGCAGTGTTTTGTGCCACGGCCAGCAGCGTCGTCGAGGTCGAGTGCGTCTCTGCGAGGCGTCTTGCGATGGTTGCCTGAATCACCTGGGTGCCGACCACATTCGTCCGGGGTCTCACCGGGATCAGCATTCTCAAGACCCCAGCTGCGAAGGTGCGGTTGACGGCATCCTGTTTCGCGAGTCGTCTTTCTTCCTCGGGGTTGGGCTCGATCCTGCGGAGTGCAATCCGCAGCCCGATCGGCGCCATCAACGATGTGACCACGGACATCACCACGATCACCGAGAACATGGCCCCACTGAGGATCCCCACGGAAAGCCCGATCGACGCGACGATGATCCCGAGTGCACCGCGAGCATTGAGCCCGGCGCCGTACGCCAGCGACGACCAGTGACTCTGGCCCGACAGGTATCGGCCGCCCACGTAGGCGCCGGCCACCTTTCCGAACGTGGCCACCAGGATCACGGCGATCGTCACCAACAGGAGGTCGGGCTGGAGCACTGCCCCGACGTCGACCTTGAGACCTGCGGTGGCGAAGAAGATCGGTGCGAACACCCCGAGAGCGGCAGCTTCGATCGTGTGGATCACAGAAGACGGAACCCGCGGCAGCGCGCCGAAGAGGATGCCAACCGCAAATGCTCCAAGAACAGGCTCGAGGTGTAGAGCCTGGCTGAAGGCGCCCCAGGCGAAGGCCAGGACCACGATCAGTGACAGGACGGTGTGATCTCCCCGGATACGATCCTGCACCAGGTCCAAGGCGCGCCCCATGAGCCAGCGGCCCAGAGTCGCCGTTGCGACGATGAAAACGATCACCGATGCAACCGAACCGACAAGCGCACTGGCCCCGATCGTGGCTGCACCGGCCAGCCCTGTCACGAGGCCGAGCAGCGTCCACCCCAGGATGTCGTCGACCATGCCGGCGGCCAGCATCGTCTGGCCGATGGCCTGGCGCATGAGACCCATGTCCATGAGAACCTTGGCCAGCACTGGGATGGCCGACAGTGCAAGAGCGGTGGCCAGGAACATCGCAAAGAGAGGACGTCGTTGTGGGTCGGCAAGCAGGTCTGCAGGAATGACAAACGCCAGGGCGAGGCCGCTGACGAAGGGAACCACCAGGCCCCCGATCGCGATGCCCGAGGCGACTCCCATCCGCTGCCGGATGAGAACGAGGTCGGTCTCGAGCCCGGTAACGACCATGAGCAGCATCACTCCGATCAGGGAGACGACTTCCAGGAGGTGGCCTTGCACGGCGGTCTGCGGCAGGATCCAGTCACCGATTGCGGGAACCCATCCGGACAGCAGCGAGGGACCGAGCACGATGCCCGCCAGGATCTCTCCGATGACTGAAGACTGACCCAGGCGCTGAGCGGCGATACCCATTGCCCGGGCCACGGCGAGAAGGACGCCCACCTGAGTGACCAATTGAAGGACTTCGTCGTGGCTGGCCGCGCCGAATACTTCGTTCAAAGGTCTGACTCCTTCTGTCCAATCAGATGTGAGGTCTTGATCAAAGCACACCCACCGGACGCCGCCGACCGTCGGAGGCCAGATTCATCATGGTCATGGCAAGGCTCTCCGGTTGATCGGCGATGCAGTGGGGAAGGTGACAATCGACGTCGGCGACGCTCGACACGTCGACAAGGTCGTTGGTCGCGAGGGCACCTCGACGGGCCACCTGGGGACAGATCCGGTGTGTCACGATGGTCCAGGAGGCGGGCGACGCCTTGATGGCCTCCTTGAGGGCAACAGCGACGTGCTGTGGGATGAAGGAGGTGGCGATCACGAGATTGCTGGGAGACAGCTCCGGTGCCACGTGATGGATTCTCCAGCGCAACACGTCGAAAGCGCCGTTGACGCCTGGGCGCGTGCTGCACCAGCAGGGTCCGAGACGGACGTTCCATATCTGTCGTGTAGATGTCATGGTCACACTCCTTCCATGACTGGCGGTTCACCGACGCTCGGTCTCGCGCTTGCAAGCCCCAACCCGACCACCGTGTCGCCCGGCCTCAACTCGGTGATGCGTGAGGCGAGGCGGCGGTTCGATCCGCGGCCGGAAACCAGGGGAAGGAAGCTGCCGTCGTGCCAGGCCGGCCCATCGCCTACCAGGAGCGGGTCGTCGAGTTGGAAGCTCATCTCCTGAGCGACCCCGGCGCGAATCGCGGCGTCCCACGAGGTGGTGTCAGGGAGGGGGAGGATGTCGACGCCGACGTCGTCGAGCAGGTGCCCCAGTCCGTCGGCGTGATCCGTCGTGAGGATGACCCCCACCTCGGGGACGCCGAGATCACGTGCGCTTCGGGCGGCGAGCAGGTTGACCTCGGGGTTCGAGGTGGCGGCGATGAAGATCGCCGTCTCCTCGATACCTGCGTGTCGCAATGACAGATCGTCGAGGACGTTGCCGTGGACGGCCTCGAGCCCTTCGAGCTTGGCCTCTGCAACGTTGGCGCGGTTGCTGTCGATGAGGATCACCGGGCCTGACGGGCGCATGAGCCGGGCGACGACTCGAGCGAGAGGATGGGCGCCTGCGACGAGGATCTTCCGACGCGATCCGGTGCGTTCCAACTCGTCTCTGTCGTCCAGCCACTTCACGCCCTTGGTGAGGAGGATCGGGACGGACGCCGTGGTGACGATCGCCATCACAACGAGAACGGAGAAGACGGTGACGTCGATCAGCCCCGCCTCGAGTGCCAGCTCGGCCACGATGATCTCTACCGCCCCACGCCCGTTCATCCCTGCACCGATGACCAGTCCTTCCCTCCATCCGCGTCCCGACATCCCGTAGAACACCGCCGTCCCGGCGATCTTGCCGACGGTGGCCAGCACCACGACGCCGACGAGCAGCGACAGATGGGTGCGGAAGATGTCGAGCGTCACCAGATATCCGGCGGAGACGAAGAACAGAGGTGCCAGTGTTCCCACGGAGACGGTCTCGAGGCGCCTTCGGACCTCTCGGCTCAAACGGGCGCCCAACACCCGCTCGGATACGACGAGGCCAAACACGAAGGACCCGAGAATCGCATGGAAACCGGCGAGCTCGGCCAGCCATGCGAACAGCAGTCCGCCGGTCACCAGAATCGCGTAGATCAGCGCGGCCTCGGGCTTCTGAGGGAGTCGGGCGACCAGTCGGGGCACCGCGAACTTGCCGATCAGGATCGCGGTCAGGGCGAAGGCGAGGGCGCCCAGCCCTGTGGTGATCGCAAAGATCCACAAAGGCTGGTCGGTCCCGGTCGAGCCGAGAACCATCGAGAAGGCGACGAGGACCATCACATCGGAGATGAGGGCGCCAACCATGAGCACGTAAGCGATGCGTGTGTCGAGGATTTTGAGGTCGATGAGCAGACGCGACTTCGTCGCAAGTGAGGTCACGCCCATTGCGAGCCCGGTGAAGATCGCCTCGGGCAGGGTCCTGCTCATGGCGAGCATGAAGGCGAAGCCCGCGACGGCAGGAACGAAAAAGCCTCCGAGGGCGGCCGCCAGGCCGCTACCCGAGACCGCCTTCAGCCGGCTCGGGTCGATGTGCATACCGATCAGCATCATCATCAACAACACGCCGAACTCGCCGAGAAGAGCCACGGTTTCGGAAGGGCGGAGCAGGCCAAGCAGCGGGGGGCCGAGGATGATGCCGCCGATCAACTCGCCGAGCACCGGTGGGTAGCCGAGTCGGGTGGCAAGACGGCCACCGGCCACTGCCGCCAGCAGGGTGGCGGCGAGGATCAAGATCTCACCGTGCATGATTCTCCGCAGCGCTCGCTTGGCGACACTCTGGCCATCCGAGATGACTTCTCGTTGACGGATGTGCGCGAAGATCGTGACAAGATCTGGTGCGACCGCAAGTTGGGAGCCATGATCTCGGTCACAATGGCGTGCGACACATGACCACCAACGCTGCGCCGCCTCTGATCCTCGTCGTCGAAGACGACGACCGAATTCGTGCTGCGTTGCGGCTCGCCCTCGTTGACGAGGGATATCAGGTGGAAGCGGTGGTCGATGCCGAGTCTGCGCTCCAGTTCGTGGCCGGCAAGCAGCCGGCGCTCATGCTGGTGGACCTCATGCTTCCCGGTCTCGACGGGTTCGAGCTGTGCCGAAGAATCCGGGCCGCCAGCACCATTCCGATCATCGTCGTTTCCGCCCGCGACGACAGCCATGATGTCGTTGCGGGCCTGGAGGCGGGGGCGGACGACTACGTCACGAAACCGTTCGTCTTCAAGGAGTTGGCCGCGCGGATCCGGGCGAATCTGCGTCGGCGGCGACCTGTCGAGGATGGTGCCTCGGAGACCGACTTCATGGAGTTCGGCGATCTGCGCATCTCCGTGGACCAAGGAACCGTCTGGCGCGACGGCATCGAGCTCCAGTTGACGGCCACCGAATTCCGGCTGCTCCATGAGTTTGCGACGAATCCCAAGCGAGTCTTCAGCAGGGAACAGCTTCTCAACTCGGTCTGGGGCTACGACTACTTCGGGGACCAGCGAATCGTGGACGCCCACATCAGGCGACTCCGGACCAAGCTCGAGGACGATCCGTCGAACCCGAGTCACGTCGTCACGGTGCGCGGTCTTGGCTACCGGTTCGAGCCGGGTACCGGTGGCTGAACGCAATCGCCTCGGGCTCCGCGCACGTCTCACGCTTTCGTTGGCCCTCGTCGTGATGTCCGCCGCCATCGTCATCGCCGTCGGGACGATGGTCGGCGTACGTGCGACCTTGCTCTCGGAGTTCGAGGAGCGTGCCGTCGACCAGACACTTGTGAATGCTCGTCTCGTCGCCGGGACGCTGCAGACCGACGAGGTGGACGAGACCTCCCTGTTGGCGGCCCTGCGACCACCCGTTCGCTCGCGTCCGTTGTTGTGGCGCAGCGGTGATTGGTACTCGGCCTCTCTCCAGGTGCGGAGCGACGACATCCCCGACCGGATGCGTGAGGGTGTGATCGCCGGGATGCCACTGGTACAGCGTGCTACCACCCCGGCCGGCCCGATCCTGGCGATCGGCGTACCGATCGAAGTCGGTACCTCGGCCTATTTCGAGATGTTCGACTTGGAGTCGCTGGCGTCATCCCTTGTCGCCCTCGGGCGAACGCTCTCCGTGGTCGGGGCCGCCGCCACCGTGTTCGGTGCGGCCACCGGCCGTTGGGTCTCCGGCCGAGTCCTGCGGCCGGTTGGACAGGTGTCGGAGATCGCAGAGCGGATCGCCGGCGGATCGCTCGACGCCAGGCTCGACCTGAGTCTTGATCCCGATCTGACGCGTTTGGCATCGTCATTCAACAGGATGGCGGACGCACTTGCCGATCGAATCGCACGCGAGGCGAGGTTCGCCTCCGACGTCAGCCACGAGCTCCGCTCACCGCTCACGACTCTGGTCACGGCGGTGTCGGTCTTGGAGGGACGACGGAACGAGTTGTCGACGGAGGGCGCGGAAGCCCTCGACTTGATCTCGGCGGACGTCCGGCGGCTGCGCCAGACGGTTCTCGACCTCCTGGAAATCTCTCGACACGACGCCGGGGTGGTGGAGGTCGAGCTGGAGCTGACCGCAGTGGGGCAGGCAGTCCGCCGGGTAGCGACCCGTCTCGGTCATGCGGCCGAAGTTGTCGTCGTCGAGCCTGGTGCGTTGGGGGCGACAGTGGCGGTCGATTCGAGAAGGCTCGAGCGTGTGATAGCCAACTTCGCCGACAATGCGGCGACCCATGGTGGCGGCCTCACCCGGATCCACGTGAGCGCGAATGGCACAGCTGCATTCATCGCAGTCGAGGATCGAGGGCCGGGGATCCCTGCCGAAGAGCGGGCACTCGTGTTCGATCGTTTCGCACGAGGGGTGTTGTCGCGCCGTCGATTGAGCACGGACGGGACCGGGTTGGGGTTGGCGCTGGCCGCCGAGAACGCAAAGCTCCTCGGCGGCGAGGTCTATGTGGACGACAGGTACGAGCCGGGGGCCCGGCTAGTTCTCGAGCTGCCATTGGTGGACGCATGAGACGGCTCGTGCTCTTCGTGGTCCTGACATCGGTTGCTGCGTGTGGCATCCCGGTGGAGGATCAACCTCGCTCGCTCGACATCGAACTGGAATCCGACATCGTCGATCCCGGCGTCGATGGGGGCGACCTCCCCGTCATCGCCGAGGTGTACTTCGTGACCGGTGATCGTCTGGTCTCGGTGACGCGGCAGATCGCCGACTCCGACCCGGCGACGGTCGTTCGTGCGCTGTTGATGGGGCCGATCGCGGCCGAGAACGGCTTGTCGATCCGGTCTGCGATCCCACCGGAGACTCGTGAGCTCGGTGCTTTCGTGGTCGACGGCGTCGCCACCGTCGATCTCAGCCGTGAGTTCACTCTGGTCGGTGGGGACGAAGAGATCCTCGCAGTCGCTCAGATCGTGGCCACCGTGGCAGCGCTCGACGACGTCGACGGGGTGGTGTTTGCCATCGAGGGGACGCATCGGCCCGCACCGGTGGCCGAGGGCCAGCTGGTGGAGCGTCCCCTGGTCCCCGCAGACTTCACCGACTTGTTGACGCGGTGAAGTGCGTTTGCCTGCCTGCGACGCGACCCCCAGTGCGGACGAGATCGATCGAGCGTGGTCGCAGCGCCCCGCCTGGGTCAGCCGGCGCGCCGCAGGCCCTCGAGGGCGTGACCGAGGTCGAGCTGCCATGCCGGCATCAAGAACCAGTGTCCGCATACACCGATGACCTTCGCCATGATGACTCCACCGTCGGTGGACGGCCACATCTCTTCACGTTCGATGGACGCCGCTGCCTGGCAGCCTGGTTCCGGACAGATGGTGAAATGTGTGGACATGATGGACTCCTGGATGGTGCCCTGGGTCGGCGTGTAGGCCGGGCCTGACGACCCGACCCACCGCCGGATCCTGAACATCGTGCCTTCTCTTCGTGTCGGCAGTTTGAAACAGACGTTGCGAGATGGCGTCTGATACCCGTGGCGATGACCTCATCGCGTCCGGGCGATTGTTCAGTCGGGAAGCGCGTTCGCCTGGGCGATCTCGCCGAGATAGCGCGACGACGGCTTCGGGAATCTCTGCTGCGTGGCTCGGTCGACACCGATCAGGCCGAACTGCATGCGGTAGCCGAGAGCCCACTCGAAGTTGTCGAACGCCGACCAGTGGATGTAGCCCCTGAGCGGAATCCCGTCGTCGATGACTTCGTGGAGTGCTCGGAGCGCTGCGGTGATGAACCCGACCCGCTCGGTGTCGTCGGTGGCGGCGATGCCGTGCTCGGTGACGATGATGTCCTTCCCCGGCAGGATCTGCGCAGCGCGTCGCACCGTCGCGGCCACCGCCTCGGGACGCCACTCGTAGCCCATGTCTGTGCGTCGCACATCAGGGCCGCGAGGGGTGTCGGCGAAGTCGTCGGTGTTGGATCGAATCACGCGGGGTAGCGCCATGCGCCGTATCGGTGACCAGCCGACGAGCACGCGGATCAGTGGCGACATCCACCGTGGCGGGAGGATCTGCGCGCGCGTGTAGGTCTGCACGCCCACGAAGTCATCAGGTCCGCACACTTCGAAGAACACGTCCTCGTTGAACTTTCGTAGGTACTCCATCAACGGGCGCCCGGCGTCGTTCGCCTCGAACTCGGTCATGGCTTGGGTCAGCCCGACCTTCGCCTCGGGACGAAGGCTCTTGATCGCATCGCGCCCGGCGACGTGACAGAGGCGGAGCTCGTTGATGGAACGATGCCACGAGTCCATGTCGGTCGTCCCCGGTGGCCATCCGAACGCACCCAGGTATCCGCCCGTGGCGAGGATGCCGGGTTCATTGATGGTGCAGTACCAGTCGACGAGGTCCTCCATGGATCTGACCACCGCCCGGCAATAGCGGTCGAAGAGGGCAGGAGCCTCTGTTGACAGGAAGCCACCCTTGTGGGCAAGCCAACGCGGGATCGTGAAGTGATGCAGTGTCACGAAGGGAACCATTCCTTCGCGGCGGACGGCTGCCGCCATCGCCCGGTAGTGACGCAGCGCCTCAGGGTCGAAGCGGCCCTCTTCGGGCTCGACCCTGGCCCACTCGACCGAAAACCGGTAGACCCCGAATCCCAGCTTGGACAGCATCGCAATGTCGTCCGGGTAGCGGTGGAAGTGATCGATGGCCTGCCCGCTCGGCTCGGCCACCGGCGTGTCGGCCTTCAGCTCCCAGTCCCACCAGTCGGCGTTCGAGTTGTCGCCCTCGACCTGGTGTGCCGCCGTGGCGGTACCCCACATGAAGCCGGGGGGAAACTCGAGTGCCATGGGGCGATCCTAAACCAGGGCGTTTCCGGCTCCGCAACGGCTCACAGATTCCGAATGCCCTTGGCCAGGTTGATGATGATCGCTATCGCCGAGCCCACGATCGCCACGATGAGGACTATGCGCGTGAGTATCTCCCACGGGCCCGAGTACCGGCTGTAGTCGAACGGGAACACCGCCAGCACCCTGGCCGAAGAGACCATGGTGAAGACACTCTGAAAGGCGTCGCCGAACCCTCGGAACCACTTGGGGTCATACGCGATGTATGCGACGTTGGCGAGAATGGCGACGATGATGGAGGCCGCGACCAGGCCCTGGGCCCGGGTCCAATCCTCTGTGATGAACGGTGGCCAGCCCCACTCGAGGATGTTGAAGGCGATCCACAGCACCACCAGATTGATCCCGATCGACAGGGCGTACCCGAAACGGCGTCCGGCCCTCTTCACGGCCTCAACGGGTGGCCTGCGCTGCATGGTCTGCATCGATGGCTCCCTTCTACGTTCTCCTGCCATGGTGGAGCCCGGCCTGGAGCCTGGCTACCGCCGATCGTCACTTCGGTGGAGAAGCCCCTTTCGATGCCGCGAATGGGCAGAATGTACCGGTGATCCGATTCGGCATATCTCACACACCCGATGATGGTTTCGACGACGACGCGTTTCTCGACGACCTGGCTGCTCGTGGACACACGGCGTTCGAACTTGCCTTCACGGCCGGTTTCCCGTGGAAAGAACGCCGCTGCGAGCGCTTCGGAGCTTTGGCAGCCGAGAGGGGTATCGCAGTCTCGATTCACGCTCCTTACTTTGCGGTGCTCACGATCCCCGATGAAGACCGCTCGAAGCAATGTGTGGCGGCCATCGAACACACCATGAAGCTGTGCGAAGCGCTGGGTGGAACGGTCGTGTGCGCACACCTCGGTTCGAGAGGCGATCACTCCCCGGACGAACTGATGACCATGATCTCGAGCCGCCTCGATTGGATCGGTTCAAAGGTCGGCCACCTCGATGTCGCCCTCGGACTCGAGACCTCGGGCACCCATGACGGGTTCGGTACGTTGGGAGACATCGCCCTTCTCTCCGGCTCGTATCCGTTCGTACGTCCGCTGGTCGACTGGGCTCATGTCCACGCAGTGACCGGCGGTGCCTTGACCGAGCCGGAGGCCTTCGAGGCGGTGTTCGGTTTCCTCACCGAGAACGTCGATGGCTGGAAGATGGCTCCGCTTCAAACCCAGTTCTCCGACAACATCTTCGGCCCGAAGGGAGAGATCAAGCACACGGTTTACGGTGAGGGGAGCCTTCGCGTCGGTCCGCTGGTGGTGGCGGCAGACCGAGTCGGCTACGACATGGTGGTCATCTCCGAGTCCCGCGACGACGCAAGCCACCGTGCGATCCAAGCCGAGATGGAAGCCGCGATCGCCGACCTTCCGGCACGCCGGGCGGGCTCTCCCATCGTCGCCACATTGTCGGCCGCGCCGAAGCCGGTGCACGTCGTGGCCGAGAAGGGTGGGAAGTCCCGATTGGTCGGCGGCCCCCGTCCGCTCACGCTCTCGAACCTCGACAAGGTCTTCTTCCCCGATGGGACCACCAAGGGCGATCTGATCCAGTACTACGCCTCGGTGGCGCCCCTGCTGTTACCCCACCTCGCTCGCCGTCCCATATCAATGTCGCGATATCCCGACGGCATCGAAGGCCAGTCGTTCTACGAGAAGCGTGCGCCGGGGCATCAACCCGATTGGATGAAGAAGGGCGTGGTCGCCTCCGAGTCGATGGGCGGTGAGATTGATTTCCTCCTGGCCTCCGATCGGGAGTCCTTGATGTGGTTCGCCAACATGGGATGCATCGAGATGCACCCCCTCCACTCGAGGATATCGAGCCTCGAACGGCCCGACTACGCCATCTTCGATTTCGACCCGGCCGAACGGTCGACATGGGATCAGGTCGTCACCGGAACCATGCTTCTGCGGCAGGCGCTCGACGGTCTGGGGTTGTCGGGATACCCGAAACTCTCGGGCTCGCGCGGCATGCATGTCTACGTCCCGCTTGCTCCGGTACACACCTACGAGCGGGTGCGCCGCTTCGTCGATGGAGTCGGCCGCTTGCTTGCCGCGGCCAATCCCGAGGACATCACCATGGAGCTCAACATCCCCAAGCGGGCCGGCAAGGTGTTCGTCGACGCCAACCGCAATGCCGCCGGACAGACCGTGGCTTCCGTTTACTCAGTGCGCCCTCGTCCGGGTGCTCCGGTTTCGGCGCCCATCACGTGGGACGAGGTCGAGACGATGCAGAACGGTCACATCGACATCCGCAATCTGTGGAGTCGCTTGTCGGAGCGAGGCGATCTGTTCAGGCCCGTCCTCATCGGACGCCAGACCCTCGATGCGGCGGAGGCTGCGCTCGGACTGAGCGCCGACGGCCAGCAGACCAGCTCGAGAGGTCGGTAGAGAACGCAGCGATCTTCCGTCGCGGACCGGGAGCCGGCGGTCGATCGATCGTTTGGCTGCTCGAGGCTCGGCCCACCGCCGGCGTTGCCCACATCGGGGTCTGTTGCTTCGGGCAGCCGCGAGAAAGGTGGTTGTGCCATTTATCACTTGGCGGTAGCCGCCGACAGGACCTTCGTGGCGAGTGTTGCGGCTTTTACCGGTATAGGCGGTCGATGGCGTGCTGGGGTCCCCCACTGGCGGGCGGCATGGGTAGCGATGCCGTCGGCGCTTCGTGCGTTCTGGCTGCTGATCGTGGGCTGGGCCTTTGTGGCCGCGATCGTGCTGGCAGCTCAGGTAGGTGGCCCCGACTTTCTGTACCTCTTCTCGATTTGGACGTATGCGATCGTTCCGGCAGGAGCCGGGCTCGCCCTGGTTTGGGCGGCATCGGTGGGGCGTCGACCGGGGTCGACGGGGTGGACGCTGATCGGCCTCGGTGTCTTCTCCTGGGGCCTGGGCGAGGGGATCTGGGTGTACTACTCGGGGCTGCTCGGGGTCGACGTGCCTTATCCAGGGTGGGCGGACGTGTTCTATGTCGGGGCGTATCCGCTCGTGTTCGCCGGGGTATTGCTTCTTCCCCATGTGCATGCCCGCAAGTGGGAGCGGGTCCGTCTCAGCCTGGATGCGCTGGCGGGAGCGGTGGCGGTGACGGCCATCATGTGGACGTTCTATCTGAAGGACCTCATCTACCTCGACCCGGAGGCCGGCCTGTGGGAGAACACGATCAACCTGGCATACCCGGTGGGGGACCTGATCCTGTTGGTCGGGCTTTTGGTGCTCGCCACCCGTCGCTCGCAATACCAGTTCGACGGCCGGCTCCTCATGCTTGCATTGGCGACGCTGCTCACGACCGTCGCCGACATCGCCTACGTGTTCCAGGTCGAGGCCGGCACCTATGTCGACGGTGGTCGGCTCGACGCTCTCTGGCTCGTGGACTACGGGCTGTACGCCGTGGTGGCGCTGCTGGTCGCCGGCCCGGCGAGGCTCAAGGAACAGGCCGACCGGCCCGGCCGGCTCTGGCCGATGATCGCCCCCTACACCGCCATCGCCCTCCTCTTTGCTCTCACCATGGGTGAGCTGGGCGGACAGGCCACGGTCCTCCAGGCGGCCACCGCCGCCGTTGGCATCCTGATCATCGCCCGTCAAGGCGTTGCCATCCGCGAAACCCGTGAGGTGGTCGAGAAGCAACGCAACGACCTGGTCGCCTCGATCTCCCACGAGTTGCGCACCCCACTCACGGCCATGGCCGGGTTCACAGAGATCCTCGACACCGAACCCAACCTCGACCCCGCCGACAAGGCAGAGATGATCTCGATCGTCAGCACACAAACCAGACACCTCATCCGCATCGTCGGAGACCTGGTCGAAGTCGCCCGCGACAAACTCGAATCCATGACCCTCAGCTACACCACCGTCGACGTCGCCGACCTGGTCAACTCCGCCATCGGTATGCTCGCCAACGGCGCCTCCTCCGCCCACATCACCCCCAGAATCCCCACCGGGCTCACCATCACCGGCGACCCAGACCGTCTCCGCCAGGTCCTGGTCAACTATCTCACCAACGCCGACCGGTACGGCAAAGGCACCGTTGAAGTCCACGCCCACCACCGGAGCAACGGCGAGACCATCATCAAGGTCCACGACGACGGACCCGGCATCCCCAAGAAATACGAGGTTTCCATCTGGGACCGCTTCGAACGTGGCGCCCACACCTATCTCAGCAGGGTCCAGGGCTCCGGACTCGGCCTCGCCATTGCCCGCCAACTCATCGCCGCCCACGGCGGTCACACCGGCCACCACCCCTCGGAACGACTCGGGGGCGCCTGCTTCTGGTTCACCCTCCCCAAGGTCGCCGCCAACGAGCCGACCCTTTCCACCGTTCAGCCCGTTCCTGCACGCTGATCAACACGATCGCTACCCGCACCCACACGGCCTCACCCAGCACGCGGAGCGATTGGACACTCGTTGCGAGCCGAACCGGCGATCCCGCAAACAGCGACCCGACCGTCCGCTCCTCGGCGCACTGCTGTTCGCAGGCCGGTTGCGGTGGGGCGGAGCCAGGAGCTGAGGCATTGCCGACCGATGTCCGGCCCGCCAAGAACTCCGCAGTTCAGGTGTCCATCGTTACCCGTTGCGTTGACCACGCGAATGGCGCGATGGGCCGTACAGGTGAGTCACCCGTTTCGTCTGACAGTGCGTTGAGAGTCGTGCGCTCGAGGCAGCGATCGCTGATCGGTTCGATCGGGTATTTCGGCCGCCGCTCCTCCTGCGCGCAAGTGTTTCAATCGTTGTTTTCACTCCCAGCTCACTATTCGATTGCAGGCTAGCGTGAGCCGCGAAACTGCGACCGAGGAACTTCATGGACTTACCGGACAGGGCACAGGTGGTGATCGTTGGTGGAGGGGTGATCGGTTCCAGCGTCGCCTATCACCTCACCAAACTCGGCTGGTCTGACGTGGTTCTCCTCGACCAGAGCAAACTCACCTCGGGAACGACGTGGCATGCGGCAGGTCTGATCGTGTCAGGAGGCATGACGACCGAGACATCGGCATGGATGGCGAAATACACCCGCGACCTCTATGCGGTTCTTGAGGAAGAGACCGGCCTCTCCACCGGATTCCGACCCGTTGGCTACCTCCAGACGGGAGCGTCTGCGGAACGAATCCACAAGCTCCGCCGCGAAGCCGACTTCCTACGCTGCGTCGGCATCGAGCGTGAGGAGATCTCCGCCGCCGAGGTCCAGGCGATGTGGCCGATGCTCGACGCCAGTGACATCATCGCCGGCTTCTACACCACCAACGAAGGGCGGGCGGATCCGGCCAACTGTGCCATGTCGCTCGCGAAGGGCGCCCGCCTCGGCGGGGTACGGGTGGTCGAGGACACTGCGGTCACCGGCTTCACGATGGAGCGGGGCCGCGTGACCGGGGTACAGACCTCGCGAGGCGACATCGAGTGCGACTACGTCGTCAACTGTGGAGGGATGTGGGCCCGGCAGATCGGTGCCATGGCAGGGGTGGCAGTGCCGCTCCAGGCAGCTGAGCACGCCTACCTGATCACCGATCAGATCGACTCGACCACGCCCGACATGCCGATCCTGGAGGATCCGGACCGCTACGCCTATTACCGCGAGGAGACCGGTGGTCTCATGGTGGGCCTGTTCGAGCCTGTGGGTGCTCCCTGGAGCCTCATGGGCGTACCGGGCGATTTCAGCTTCGGCGAGATCGCCAACGATTGGGACCGCCTGGCGCCTTTCCTCGAACTGGCCATGGCGCCTCTCCCGGTCTTGAAGGAGGTCGGCATCCGCAAGCTCTTCACAGGTCCGGAGAGCTTCACACCTGACAACGGTTCGCTGATGGGTCCTTCTCCCGAAGTCGAGAACTTCTGGGTGGCCGCCGGATTCAACTCCCTCGGCATCCTGTTGGGGGGTGGCGCGGGGAAGATCATTGCCGATTGGATGGTCGACGGTGTGCCGCCGGTCGACGTCACCGAGGTGGACATCGCCCGAGCGGTGCCGGCTCAAACCACCCGCCGGTTCCGAGAAGCCCGGACCGTCGAGCTGCTTGGGCGTCTTCACTCGACAGGCTCGTGGCCGCATTCGCATCCGGAGCGGGCACGAAACGCCCGCCGATCGGTTCTCCACGACCGCCTCGAAGCAGCCGGGGCGCACTTCGGCGAGTCGTCGGGTTGGGAGAACACAAGCTGGTTCGCCCCGCCGGGGACCGAGATTCCATTCATCCAGTCCTATGGGCGTCAAGGGTGGTGGAGCTATCACGAGGCGGAGCACCATGCGACTCGCAATGGCGTGGCGCTGTACGACATGTCTTCGATGTCGAACTTCGTGGTCGAAGGCCCTGACGCCGAGCGGATCCTCAACCGGCTCAGCGGGAACAACGTCGCAGTCGAGCCCGGAACGTGTGTGTACACCCAGTGGATGAACCCGGTGGGGAGGATCCTCGCCGACCTCACGGTGACTCGTCTCTCGGAAGATCGCTTCATGGTCGTCGTCGCCGAGGGATTCCATCGCCGCGTCGAAACCATGATGCGGCGCTCCATCGGCCCGGACGACCGCGTTTCGGTCGTGGATGCAACTTCGGGCATCACGATGATCAGCGTCCAGGGACCCAAATCGCGAGCCTTGCTCTCGAGAATCACCGACGCCGACCTCTCCAACGAGGCGTTCCCCTATTTCACGGCTCAGGAGATCGACTTGGAGTTTGCACTCGGCTGGGCTTTTCGGATGAGCTTCGTCGGTGAGCTCGGGTGGGAACTGTACGTGCCAGCAGAGTTCGCCATGGGTGTTTACGACGGCCTGGTCCGGGAAGGAGAGGCGTTCGATCTCGCTCACGCGGGCATGGCGACCCTCGAGAGCACTCGAACCGAGGCTGGCCGCAAGGATTACGGCCTGGACATGGAGAACACGGACTCTCCCCTCGAGGCCGGCCTGGGCTTTGCGGTCGACTTCGACAAGCCGGGCGGCTTCGTGGGACGTGACGCCCTCCAGGCCGACAAGGAGTCAGGAGTTCTGCCCAAGAGGTTGGTCCAGTTCCTGCTCACGGACCCCTTCCCGCTGCTCTTCGGTGAAGAGCCGGTCTTCCGGAATGGCGAACGGGTCGGGTACCTCCGCTCGGGCAACTATGGGCACACGCTCGGAGGAGCCATGGGTTTCGGCTACGTGGAGCACGAGGGCGGAGTCACTGCCGACTACGTGCGGGGCGGCACCTACGAGATCAAGGTGGCCGGTGAGCTGATCCCGGCTCGAGCATCGCTCCGACCGATGTACGACCCCACGGGCGAGCGCGTCCGAATGTGATCCAACGGCATCGGTGGCGGGCGGGCGCTCCGGAGCGCAGACGGGATGGCAGGAGCGTGGCTGGATGCGCGGTTGCTTCTGTGGCGGCGCGTGTTGGACCGAGGCGGCGGATTGAGCCCGATCCCGGCGGGGCGGTGACCCGAATCGGGCAGCAAGGCCGGGCGTTGCGGGTACTTGTCGCTGGGGTCTCGGCGACCGCGCTCATCAACGCCGGCGGCACCGTGCCGACCTGGCGAGAGACGCGTTCGACGGAAAGGGCGAGGAACGTGTTCGGCCTCGGTCATCGAGTCAGGATCAATGCCGACCTCGGCTCCGTTGGGCCACACTTGGAACGGATACCTCCACGGAATGAGGTATCGGCGACCCCTCGTGTTGTGGAACTCAGCCTCGTGAACTCGCCACCGAGGGCCCGGACCGCATAGTCTCCTGCGCATGGACCTCTATGCCCGAGTCAACGTTCTCGACGGACGGTCCGTCCGTCTGCCACACGGAAACGTCGCCGCCGCGATTGCCCTCGATGCCGATCCGCTGGGTCGGGTCAACGCGTGGATCGAAGCAGGCGCAGATCGGATCCACATCGTGGATCTCGACGCAGCCGCCTACGGCGACTTTCGGAACCGCCGTCTCATCGACCAGATCATCAAGGAGGCGACCGTACCGGTCCAGGTGGCGGGAGGTATCCGTTCTCATGTGGAGGCGGCGCGTCTCATCGATGCGGGCGCATGGCGGATCGTGATGGGTACGGCAGCGATCGAAGATCAGAACATGGTCTGGGATCTGTGTCGCGAAAACGCCGATCGGATCGTCGTATCGGTCGATGTGCGACCTGATGGGGAGATTGCCACTCGCGGGTGGACCATGAACTCGGGTCGATACCTCGAGGAGGTCCTCATCGAGATGTCTTCGGCCGGTGTCGCTGCGTTCCTCGTGGCCGAGGCCGGCAGGGATGCACTCGAGGCGCCGAGTGATCTGAAGACCCTGTCTGAGGCTCTGGCCACGGTCGAGCAACCGGTGATCGCCTCCGGTGGGGTGAGCGACCTCGACGATCTGCGGCGGCTTCTGGCCCTCGAGGAGTCGGGGAGGAGGCTCGCCGGTGTGATCGTCGGCCGGGAAGTGACCCACGGGCGTTTCACCATCGAAGAGGCGAAGGCTGTCATCGCAGAAGGCCCGGTTGCGGCGATCGTCGAGTCGGTGGCCGAGGAGCCGGCACAGCCACAGACGGCAGTGCTCGGGCTCGAGGCCGACTTCGTGGAGATCGCCGAGGAACTCGAGCGGGCGGCCGCCCACGCCAGAACCGCAATCGAGCACCTGAAATCGGGTGACGTGCCCGGCGGGCTGGCCCAGGGGTTCAGCGTCGGCGGTCACCTCCATGCAGCCCGACGGATGCTGGATCATCTGGCAGAGAACCACTCGTCGGTAGCGGGTCGACGCGCCTGATCACCCCCTGTCGTGCCGCCCGGCTCTGCGTAGAGCGGCCGGTGGCGATCTTTTCAGCCGGACGCGGACGGTGACCGGTCACCGGTGCGGCGTGCCACGAAGTCGTTCCAGGTTTCTCCTGCTTCGTCGCGATTCGGTGTGAGATTGCCGCCCGCCCGGAACGATGCACCGGTGAGGCCCGGGAAGTTGAGCCTGACCACGGGACGTCGCCGTCCGGTGGCGGCGAGGTACGAACGTGCCAGGTCGCGTGCTTCGTAGACGTACCGTCCGCCCAGGTCTTCGAGCCGGCCGTTGTCGTTGCGCTGGAGGGCGTCGACCAGGCGGATGGCCAGAGACGCGGGGTCGAGCGGTTGTGCCCTCGTGTCGTTGGGGACCACCATCACGGGAGGACGCGCAAGCCGCGACAGCATCTCCCAGACCGAATGGTTGAACTGCGTCGCTCGGGCGACGACACCACCCGCCGGATGCCGCAAGACGGCGTCCTCCGCGGCCAACTTGGAAGCGCAATACCCGAGAGGGATGACGTCACAGCCCACCATGCTGGGGAGGATGACCCTTGCGGCGAGATGGTCGAGAAGCCGGCGCGTACCGCCGACATCCACCTGACGATGACGTCGCCGGTCGGTCGCACAGTGGATCGCTGCTTCGACTCCGGCAACGGCACGATCGATGCCGGCACCCGACTCGAGGTCGACCGCCACGTTGGCGCCAGAGCGCCCGGCAGTTCTGACGTCGTATCCCCGTCGGGTGAGCTCGGCCACGACCAGGTGCCCGAGCACTCCTCGGGCACCGGTGACGAGAACCGTCACTCGACGAGGGTGCGGCTTTGCTCGCGGAGGTACTGCCTGACATACCAAGGGCTGAAGCCAGTGCCGGTGGTGCCCGATCCCTTCCATCCTCCGAAGCTCTGGATTCCGGGCCACGCCCCCGTTGTGGCGCCGGCCCGGCGGTTGGCGTATACGGTTCCGGCCTCGATCCGATCGAAGAACATGTCGATCTCGTCTTGACTACCGGCGAAGACTCCGGCGGTCAGTCCGTACTCGGTGTCGTTTGCCCGTTCGATGGCCTCCTCGAACGAGTCCACCGGCCCGACGACCAGGAAAGGCATGAAGAGCTCGCGAGACCAGACCCAGGAATCCATCGGCGCGGTGACAACCGTGGGCTCGACGAAGTTGCCCTTGCCAAACGCTCCGTCGTCTATGACCTTGCCACCGATGAGCACCGTGCCGCCGGCGCTTTCGACTTCGGCGACAGAGTCACGGAACCGGTCGACGGTCTGCTGGTCGATGACCGGTCCGATGAAGGAGTCGCGTTCCAGTGGGTCTCCGATGGTGAGCTCGGCTGTCCGTGACACCAGCTTGTCGACGAACTCCGCGTACACCGAGCGGTCTACATACACACGTGAGGTGGCCGAACACTTCTGACCCTGGAAGCCGAAGGCCCCTCGCAGCACGCCGTCGGCGGCGGCGTCGAGATCGGCGCTGGCGGTGACGATCGCAGGGTTCTTGCCGCCCATCTCGGCGAGTACCGGCTTCGGCTTGTCCGTCGAGAACGAGCTGAAGATCGACATGCCGACGTCGTACGACCCGGTGAATGTGAAGCCGGACACGTCGGGATGGTGCACCAGAGCGTTGCCCGCAAGTGTCCCGCGACCGGTGAGCACGTGAAACGCCCCGGGTGGTATCCCGGCGTCGCGCATGACCTTGTAAAGCTCGATTCCGGCGAGGGCGCCCACGTTCGACGGCTTCAACACGACGGTGTTGCCGGTGACGAGCGCCGCGATGGTGGGACCTGCGGCGAGAGCGAATGGAAAGTTGAAGGGCGAGATCACGCCCCACACCCCGTGAGGGCGCATGACCGAGAGATTCGTCTCGGAAGGCGACAGCTGGCCGAGACGCCGCACGTACCCCTCGTTCTGTTCCATCTGATACGTGTGATACCTGAAGAACTCGACGGTTTCGGCGACGTCGCCGAGGGCTTCGAGCCGGCTCTTGCCAACTTCGAAGGCGATGAGTGCGGCCATCGTGAACTGCCGCTCTTCGAGGATGTCGCCTGCCTTGCGCAGGAGGGTGACGCGCTCGCGCCAATCGGTGCGGGCCCAGGTGGGCTGGAACGCCTTGGCTGCCCGTACGGCATCGTCGACATCGGACTCCGATGCCTGGGAGTAGCGCCCGATCAGGATATCGGCATCGATCGGCGAGCGCTCCTCGCTGGTCTCCTCGGTGAACCGCTCTTCGCCGTCGATGTACAGCGGATGGGTCTGGCCGAGCAGCGCTCGAGCATCTTCGATGCCCTGCTCATAGGCGGCGTGGAGCTCTTCGTTGTCGGCCGACATCGTCGAGTAGGTGATCTTCATGGCCATGCGGATCGGACTCCTTCCTTGTGCCTCCCACACTAAGAGCGTCGGAGCCTCCCCGTGCCGCGAGACGGCGCACGAGTCCCGACAGGAATGCCGCCTACGAGCCGATGCACAACCTGACACTCCGACGCCGGGGTACCCTCGATGTATATGAGCGAGCGTGTGGCCTTCCGGACTTGTCCTCTGTGCGAAGCGACCTGTGGGTTGCGGATCGAGCTTCGCGACGAGGCCGTGGTCAGGATTCGAGGGGACCTCGACGATCCGATCTCCAAAGGTTTCGTCTGTCCCAAGGGCACCACGCTCGGCAAGTTGCACGATGACCCCGATCGATTGCGGGCTCCGCTCGTCAAACGCGGTGATCGACACGTGGAGGTCACGTGGGACGAGGCGTTCGCCGAGGTCGGCCGGAGGCTGGGCGCGATCGTAGAGGCGACAGGCCCCGAGTCGGTTGGGATCTACGTGGGCAATCCCAACGCCCACAACTATGAGTCGAATCTCGCGCTGCGCCCACTCATCAAGGCCCTTCGTACGCGACACGTCTACTCGGCGTCGACCGTCGACCAGATGCCCAAACAGGTGGCTTGCGGTCACGTGTTCGGCCACCCGTTCACCATTCCCGTGCCGGATGTGGACCGAACCGATCACCTGATCATCTTGGGAGCGAATCCCGTGGAATCCAACGGGTCGCTCGCGACGGCGCCCGACTGGCCCGGCAAGCTATCGGCACTCATCGAGCGCGGTGGCACCCTCGTCGTCGTGGATCCACGCCGCACGAAGACGGCGGAACTCGCAACCCGTCACGTCCAGGTCGTTCCGGGCACCGATGCGCACCTGCTGGCGGCAATGGTGCAGGTTCTGTTCGCCGACGGGGCCGTCGACCTGGACAGACTCGCCGAGCACACGGCCGGGCTGGATCGCGTCGAGCGCGCCTCCGCCCGGTTCACCCCGGAATCCGTCGCCGCCAGGGTGGGGATCGATGCCGAGACGATCAGGTCCCTCGCTCGCGACCTCGCCGCCGCCCCGACAGCCGCAGTGTACGGGCGAATCGGCACCCACACGACGCCCTTCGGCACACTCGCTGCGTGGCTCGTGGATGTCCTCAATCTGATCACGGGCAACCTCGATCGCCCGGGCGGGGCGATGTTCGCCAAGGCTGCGCATCAGCCGGCGAGGCGGAGCGGGCGCGGTTTCTCGGTGGGTCGCTGGACCAGCCGGGTCGAGGGTCTACCCGAGGTCATGGGTGAACTCCCGGTGGCCACCATGGCCACGGAGATGGAGACGGAGGGTGACGGGCGCCTCAGAGCGTTGTTCACCGTGGCCGGCAATCCGGTGTTGACTACTCCCGACTCCACCCGGCTCGAGCGGGCATTGGAGAACCTCGACTTCATGGTGTCCGTGGATCCGTATCTGAACGCCACGACCCGCCACGCCGACGTGATTCTCCCGCCTCCATCGGCGCTCGAGCGGGCGCACTACGACTTTGCGTTCCAGACGCTCTCGCTCCGCGACTACGTCGACTGGTCCGCCCCGGTGTTCGAGCGAGCGGGTCCGTCGGAGTTCCAGATCCTCGTGAAGCTCTCCGCGATCGCTGCGGGACTCGGCTCCGACGCCGACCCCGACGCGGTGGCCGAGGCTGCACTCGGTCAACGGGTGCAAGCTGCGGTGGGGGACGCCGATTCCCCGATCACAGGCAGGGATCCGGCGGAGATCGCCATGATGCTCGGTGAGCGGCCGGTGGACGAGCGCCTTGTCGACTTCATCATCAGGGTGGGGCATCGCGGCGATTGTTTCGGAGCCAGGCCCGGAGGGCTCACCCTGGAGGCGGTGGAAGCCCACGTCAGCGGCCTCGACCTCGGGCCACTGGTTCCTCGACTCCCCGACGAGCTGAGCACGCCGTCTGGCAAGATCGAGATTGGGGCGACCGTGCTCGTCGACGACCTCGATCGCCTGTTCGAAGAACCTCCCGTGGAGCCAGGTGGTCTGAAGTTGGTGGGGCGCCGGCAGGTCCGCACCGCCAACTCGTGGACTCACAATGTCGAGGTCCTCGTCAAGGGCAAGGACCGGTGCACTGTTCAGATCAATCCCGACGACGCGGCCTCCCGGGGCGTCGACGACGGTGATCAGGTGAGAGTGACCTCCGCCGTGGGTGCGGTGACTCTTCGTGCTGAGGTGACGGACGCCACGATGGCGGGTGTGGTGAGCATTCCATACGGCTGGGGCCACGGTGCGGACGGAACGCGCCAGTCGGTGGCGAGTCGGTTCGCCGGCGTCAATGCGAACGTGCTGACGCCCAGTGCGATCGATCCGCTGTCCGGCAATGCGGTGCTGAACGGCATTGCGGTGGAGGTGGCTGCGGACGCCTGAGTCAGGTGCGCATCCGGTGACCTCGGCGCCGGCCGACATCGACAGCTGGACCGGTGCCCGGGCATCGTCGTGTGGGCGGTCACGGCCGATTGGCCTGCTCCACGAGTCGGGTTGCCCCATCGGAGTCGACCCAGACGAGGTCGATCTCGTTGTAGCCAGAGGCGAACGCATCGGGCGGCACCATGACCTGGAAGAACTCCTCGCCTTCCTCCAGATAGGACCTCGTCATCGCCCCAACGATGCCGTTGACCGCAACCGCCAGCACCTTGCGGCCGCGTTGGTCTCCGACGATGGCGCCTGTGATCCGGGCTGGGATCACGTCTCCCTCTGTGGTGACGGAGGTGTAGGCGAGGGGACGATCGAGGTTCCACACGAAGTCGGCAGCCCCCAATGTCGACGGATCGATTGCGCTGCCCACCAGTTCGGGTGCGTCTTCGGGTCGAAGCGCCCATGGATCGCCACCCGGGAACAACTCCTCGATCCGGCTGGCTGCGGCCAGCTTCTCGGTCCCGTCGCTGCCGTAGGTCGCTACGGAGTAGGGGCCAATCGTCGTCGACTCGACACGGTCCTCGGGGGGCTCCAGCAGTGACGCCCCGTCGACGTCCCACGGGATGTCGGCTCCGATCACATCTGCGATCGTGGGAAGGATGTCGACTGTGAGCGCACGCCGATCGTCGATCGCTCCCTGGTGTTGACCGGGCAGCTTCACGAACAGAGGGACGGCTGCGATCTCGCCGACCGTATCCTCGCTGATCTGCCGTTGATGCGGCACGTTGGGCTTCACCGAGATGCCGTGGTCGGCGACGAGCACGATCATGGCGTCGTCGTAGATCCCCGCCTCCTCCAGTCCGTTCACGATCTCGCCCAGCGCATGGTCGACGTAGCCGACCTGGAGGAGATGACGTTGCATGGCCTGGGCCACCAAGAAGGTGTCGGGACCCCACCCCGGCGAGTCGCTGCCGGGGGCCCGTTCGCTGACGAGCGGGTATCGCCGCCCATCAGGGAGGAATTGCCACGGGTGGTGAGGAACAACGGCGTGGAGGAAGTAGAGCCCGGGACGATCCCCTTCGTTCGGGGCGCGGAAGCTGTCGATGAAGGCTTCGATCGGCCGTCGGGGGTCGGCCTCGAAGTTCTCTCGGAACTCGGCAACCACGTCGAAATCTGAGGTGGCGGCGCCGAAGTCTCCCCAACCCCGGTCGATCTGCGGAAGGCCGGAGGACAAGCCATCCGGCAACAGCAAGTGGCCGGCCACGATTCCGACGTCCCTGACGATCGGAGTCGAGGATTGGCCGAGGCCCTCGCAGAGTGAGCGCGGGCACAGCTGAGTGATCGTTTCGAGCACTTCGAGTTGATACCCGTCCTGCAGGGCCGTGAACAGGTTGTCCGGATACTGGCCGGCATACGGGGTCAGGCTCTGATCGGGGACCTCACCGGTCAGCATGGCCGGCACCGAATGCTCGGTTTGCTGTTCGACGGTGACGGCGTTGCGGTACCACGTAGCGTCGTCGGCCAGGCGAGCGAGGTTCGGGTAGCGATCGCGTCGCAGTTCACCGCTGGGGTCGATTATCGAAGCCACCGGGAACTCGTCGAACACGATCATGACGATCGGTGTCGGCGTCGCCACCGTGACCGGGCTCCCGATCTCGGCGCCTTCGTCGGCCAAGACGGCGCCAACCGGTGTCGTGAAGAGGAAGACGAGTACGAAAACGAGCGGCACCGGGCTCAGGTACCGGGCGAACAGGCGTGCCGGATCGAAGCGGCGAAACGCCCATGCCCCGGCTGCACCGAGCAGCACCGCCAATGCCGTTGTGACCCACCAGAGGATGGGCAGTCGTCGCAGGTAGAGCTGAGCCAGTGATGCACCCATGACTCCGATGAGACCCAGGGAGAGGATGCTTCCGATCCGGCCAGGCAGTGCGGCCAGCCCGCCTGCCAGCACCGGCAGGACGATTGCGAGCGCGACTCCGACGGCCACGATCTCCCATTTCGTGGACCTGCGAGCAACGAAGAACTCGGCGTTCCGGCCGAGCAGGTCCAAGACCGGCCACGTTGCCCCGAGCGCCGTGAGCACCGCCACCGCCGCAAACCGATCGAACGCGGAGAGCGACTTCTCGTCCGTCATGGATGGGGGACCAGATGGAAGAGGCGGCGGCCCTCCAAGGCCAACTCCTCGACCGTGTCGAATCGGTTGGCGATGTATGCGCGGAGATGGTCTTCGGTGTAGTCGGCGTGCACCTCGGTTGCGCGCTTGTTGGCCGTCAACTGTTGTGACATGGGATCTTCGAGTGGGACCCACTCGAAGACGATCTCGGATCTCAATGATGCAAGCCAGTCAATCACCGAACCGAGCGGCAGATTCGAACCGATCACCATGTGATGGATGACCGCCAGCATCAGCACCAGGTCGGGTGTTCCCCGCCCCTCGAGAGGTGATCGTTCATCACCCCTCCACCCCAGTCCCGGGGATGGATCCGCCAGGTTCATCACCATTGGAAGGATGTTGTGGGGGCCGTCGGACCGGAGACGCAGGTAGACCGACTCGATGGTTTCCTCGTCACCGTCGATGGCCACCACGGTGTCGGCATCGCCGGCAACCGCTGCCGAGAAGTAGGCATCGTTGGCCCCGAGATCCCACACCAGCGCTCGACGACGTGCCGCGGCCGCCTTCTTCACGAAGGCCTCCTTCGGTGCTCGTTGGGTGGCAACGTGCCCGCACGAGGCGTAGTCACTCCACGTGGACGTCCCGGGCGACCACGTGGTCTTCTCGATCACACGTTCGAGGCGCTTGACGTTGCCGATGATCAGTTTGGCGTCGAATCCGGCCTCGGAGAGTTCGCTCCGCACGTTGCGATTGCTGCCTGACATCGAGCGCTCGGCACGACTCTGGAGCACGACATCGGCCAGCACTCCGGGTGCCAGGGTCCGCCGGCCTCGAAGCATTTGGCGGGCGGTGGAGGCAGGGATGCCGTCGAGCGATCCGCGCAAGAACGGTTGGAAGGGAACATCGGCGTGGGAACGAACCAGTAACGGGTAGAGGAACTGCCGGCAGAACTGTCGATATCCCAGCCACGGCTCCCCGGCTTCGTACGATCCGAACGAGCCGATGTCGACGAAGATGGGGCGGGTTCCCTGGAACTGGACGTTGAACGGGGTCGCGTCCTTCATGGTGAGGCCCGTCTCGAGTGCCTCCCTGAGCAGCGAAAGATGGAGCAATGCCGCGTCGCGGAGCATCGAGAACGACCATTCGTACGGGTAGGTCCAGAAGGGGATGCGTTCGTGGCGCAGAGCCGGTCTCCCGTCGAGGTCGACCTCTTCGGTCCGCACGAGGTGGCCACTTCGGACCCATCGCTCAAAGACCGCGCTCTGCTCGAGGGCTTGCCAATCTGCGACACCCCGGTCGGACAGCACCCGATAGACCGCACCGTTTCGGTGCAGCACCCGGCTGGCCGGGTCGCGGAACGACCCGGGATCGAACGCGCCGTCGATCGGCGCGGATTCGGTCATCGCTCAGGACTCGGTTGGGTTCTCCGCAGTAGCGGTGGCCGTCTCAACCGACTGCTCTGGTGTATCCGAGCCGCGCTTGAAGAATCGACGACCGCTCGTCTTGAACAACACGGCCAATCCGGCCGCACCTCCGAGAACGGTTTGGAGGATCAGACTTCCGGTTCCTGCATCGAGATATCCAAGGATCATGGTTCAGGGTCCCCTGTGTAGATGCCCGACGTGGGCGTGAACCCGAGATTATCGGAGTCGGAACGGTAGCGGGCCAGACGCAAAACGGTGGGGTCCGGGTGGACCCCACCGTCTCAACGGTTGGTTGTGTTCTCAGCTGGTCGGTGGGATGAGCACTTGATCGATGACGTGGATCACGCCGTTGGAGGCTGGAATGTCGGTTGCGATCACGGTGGCGCCTCCAACCATCACCGTGTCGCCGTCCACGACGATCGGGAGGTCGGATCCTTGGACCGTTGTGGCGGAGTCGAGTTCCACGACGTCTGCCGCCGTCACTTCGCCTGCGACCACGTGGTAGAGCAGCACGTCGGACAGTGCCTCGGGATCGGCCAGCAGGGCTTCGAGCGTTGCAGGGTCGACGGCGGCGAACGCTTCGTCGTTTGGTGCGAAGACCGTATAGGGACCTTCGCCGGCGAGCGTCTCGACCAGTCCTGCGGTTTCTGCTGCCTGGAGCAGAGTCGTGAATGTCCCGGCCTCTGTGGCGACGTCGACGATGGTGCCGAGTTCGGCCATCGAGTCGGTCGTGGTGTCGTCGGTCATTGCCTCCGTGGTCTCGGTGGCAGCCGATGTGGTCTCTGTCGAGTCATCTTCGGTAGCACCGCAGGCGGCGATGACGAGCATCAGGGCTGCGAGTCCGATCAGTGGTGTTCGTTTCATTGGGGAGTACCTTTCGTTGCGAATCCAGCGTGTGTGCTCACATCCGGACATACGGAGCGGTGGTCCCACCGGATGTCGAGCGTCCTACAGTGCGGGCATGGTCGAGCCCTATCGTCCCGGCTTCGAAACGCTTGCCATTCACGCCGGAACCCGTCCAGACCCCGTGACAGGTGCCCGGGTGACGCCGGTCTATCGGTCGGCTTCGTTCGTGTTTCGCGACACCGGACATGCCGCGGCGCTGTTCAATCTCGAGACTCCCGGCCACATCTACTCGAGGATTTCGAACCCGACCGTGCGCGGTGTTCGAAGAGCGTATGGCAGCGCTCGAAGGCGGAGTGGGGGCGGTTGCGACTGCCTCAGGACAGGCTGCCCTCCATGTTGCCATTGCCACATTGATGGGGCAGGGCGGTCACATCGTGTGCTCGGCATCGGTATACGGCGGAACCGTGAACCTGCTCGCTCACACGTTGCCCAGATTCGGGATATCGACCTCGTTCGTAGACCCAAGGGACCACGAAGGGATGGCCAGCGGCGATCACCGATGACACGCGACTGGTGGTTGCGGAGACGATCGGGAACCCGACGATGCCGGTGCTCGACATCCCGGCGGTGGCACGGCTCTCCCATGATCTCGGCGTTCCTCTTCTCATCGACAACACGTTTGCCAGCCCGTATCTCTGTCGGCCGTTCGAGTGGGGAGCGGACATCGTCTTTCACTCCGCGACCAAGTTCATCTGCGGTCACGGCACGGTGGTGGGTGGCGTGTTGGTCGACAGCGGTCGTTTCGACTGGGCGGCGGGAGAACGCTTTCCTACGCTCACCGAGCCGTATGCGGCGTATCACGGGATCGACTTCGTCGATGAATTTGGCCCGTTGGCCTTCATCGCCCGTGCCCGTGCCGAAGGACTACGAGATTTCGGACCCTCGATGTCGCCCGACACCGCATTCCAACTGATCCAAGGGCTCGAGACACTTCCCGTGCGTATGCAACGCCACGTCGACAACACCCGAAAGGTCGTGGACTTCCTCTCGGGACACGATGCCGTCGAATGGGTGGCGTATCCCGAGCTCGACGGTCATCCCGACGTCGAACTCGCCCGAACTTTGCTGCCGGCGGGGGCAGGAGCGATCTTCTCCTTTGGAATCGAGGGAGGACGCGAGGCAGGGGCTCGTTTCATCGAACGACTCGAGGTCTTCAGCCATCTGGCCAACGTCGGTGACCTGCGGTCGCTGGTGATACACCCTGCATCCACGACGCATCAGCAGATGAACGCCGATCAGCTGACCGCCGCAGGCATCGGAGAGGATCTCGTGAGAGTATCGGTCGGGCTCGAAGCCCCCGAAGACCTGATCGCCGATCTCGACCAGGCCCTGGCGGCGTCGCAGAGATCATGAGAGTCGACATCTCGGGATCGTCGGCTTTCGGCCATACGGGTGGCGTGGACTTCGATCGCTGTCGTTCCACGGTGCTGCTGATCCATGGGGCCGGTCAGGATCACACGCACTATCGATTTGTCACTCGTGCCCTGGCGCATCGCGGCCTTGGCGTACTCGCCCTCGACCTTCCGGGTCACGGCCAGAGTGGAGGAGAGCCCTGCGCGTCCATCGAGGCCTACGCAGAGTGGGTCCTGGGGGTCCTCGATGTGCTCGATGTCCACGGCGCGTTGCTCGTGGGTCACTCCATGGGTTCGCTGATCGCCATCCAGGCGGCCGCTGATGCCCCCGACCGGGCTGGTGGGCTGGTCTTGACCGGGACGGGTGATGCCATACCTGTTCATCCCGAGCTGCTGAAGGCCGCGGCCGCCCGAGACCATCTCGCAGTCGACCTGATCGGCGGATGGACCCACACCGGAAGCGCCCGCTTCGGCGGACACCCGCAGGCCGGATCGTGGATGCGCGGGGTGACCGAGCGAATCCTGGAGCGCGAGATCTCCTCGTTGGGCACCGACCTGGAGGCGTGTGCCGCTCACCCGACCGGCGTTGTCGCCCAAGCAGTTGTGGCGCCGGCGACGATCATCGCTGGCGGCGCCGATGTGATGACCCGACCCCGACGGGCGTACGAGCTCGCAGCTCTGTTGTCCGATGCCGAGGTGAAAGATCTCGCCGGCGTGGGCCACGATGTAGTGCTCGAGCTGCCGGAGGTGGTCGTTTCCAGCGTGGTCGACATGGTGAAAAGGGCCTTTGGCCCATGACCTGGTTGTCCGATGGACTAGTTCGTGATGGCGGTGGCACACCTCACGGGATATCTCACTCGTCGGAGGGTGCTGATTCCGGTCAACGTGACCGCGCTTGTGCTGGTGATCGTGTCGGGATCACAAGCTCCCTCCGCCGAACAGGGGCGGCGACGTACGTCGGCTTCTCGGTGGTGGCAGCCATTCTTGCGACCTTCGCGGAGAGGTTCGCCCGATCGCTCGTGGCGCTCACCGTGGTCGCCGGTTTGGCTGTCGCCTATGTGTGGAGCGGATCGACGGTGGTGGCGCTGAACACCGGGATCGCTGCGGGCTTCGTGGGTCTTCTGATCGCTGCGGTACGTTCGAATGCCGAGTCGGCACTTGCTCGAGCAGAAGCGATTCTCGACCGGACGCCGGTGGCGATCATTGAGCAGGATTGGTCGGAAGTGCGTGCCGGGCTCGGCGAGCTCCGAGCGGCGTCCAAGATCTCGACGACTACCTCGACCGCCACCCGCAGGTGGGATGGATGGTGCATGCAGGGTCGTCCGACCGCTCGATCACTTGCCACGTCGCGCGAGGTTCTGGCAGACTCCCCCAACAGGTGAAGCGCTCATCCAGAGCGGGTGAGGGATCAGGCCCTCCGACCCCGCGGCAACCGATCGTCCGACACGGTGCCAATGCCTGAGACGATGAGACGCCGGCGACGGAAGACCGTTTGCGGCGCAGAGCGCTGACGAATGGAGGTCCGCGAGGCGATGCACACCACGGGATCGGCCGGCAGGGTCGAAACTCGCTTTCACACCCTCGATGCGGAGTTCGTGACGCACCGCGGGGACGTCATACCGGAGGTGACGCTCGCGTACGAGCAGTACGGCGAGATCGACCCCGACGGCAGCAATGTCATCCTCGTCTTCCACGCTCTCACCGGCTCCCAGCATGCCGCCGGGTTCAACCCCGACGTCCCCGGTCTCGATGGGCGCTGGACCGAAGAGATGCACGAAGGCTGGTGGGACGGGTTCATCGGCCCCGGCAAGGGCTTCGACACAGACCGATTCGCGGTCATCTGTATCAACTACCTCGGTGGGTGCTACGGGTCGACCGGTCCGGCGACCATCGATCCGGATACCGGTCAGCCCTGGGGTTCGCGCTTTCCCCAGTTGGCGCTGATCGACCTCGTGGACTCCCAGGTGAGGTTGCTCCGAGAAATCGGAATTCGGCGTCTTCACGCTGTCTCGGGGGGCTCGGTGGGCGGCCTCATGTGTGCGGCGCTGGCGACGAAGTACCCGGACTTCGTCTCGACCGTGATCCCGGTTGCTGCCGGACTCGAGGTCACCAGCCTGCAGGTGCTCCACAACTTCGAGCAGATGTTCGCGATCATCACCGATCCGGATTTCAAAGGCGGTGACTTCTACCCGGGTCCCGGGCCTGAGCTGGGACTGGCATTGGCCAGAATGATCGGTCACAAGACGTTCGTGAGCCTCGATGCACTGCGGGAACGTGCACGCAACGAGATTGTTCGCCGCGAGAACCTCGGCGGCTATCAGGTGGGTCACCCTCTCGAGTCCTACATGCTTCACCAGGGTCAGAAGTTCGTGAAGCGATTCGACGCCAACACCTACTTGCGAATCATGACCGAATGGCAGCAGTTTGATCTCGTGGGCGAGGTCGGCGTGGGCGGAGAGGCCCTGGCCGACCTGCTCGAACGGTGCACCCATCAGCGATGGCACGTGTTCACGATCGACTCCGATGTTTGCTTCTACCCCGACGAGCAGGAGCAGATGGTCGCCACGCTGAAATCGGCCGGCGTCCCGGTTCGCCGGTTCACCGTGCACTCCGACAAAGGTCACGATTCCTTCTTGACCGAACCGGAGCTGTACGCAGCCCTTCTCAGAGATGCCCTTGACGAGCATTGATGGCCGCAACATCGGGTAGCGGCCCGGACTCTGCCGATCAATTGGAGCGCGGCGTCCTGCCCGGCCCTGGCGGCCCGGCGAACACCTGAGCGATCTCCATCCAGCGGCGAGCCAGGTCGCCTTCTGTGACGAGGTGGGTTTCGTCGACATGTCGGCGCTGCGCAATGACCTCGCAGAACTCCTCGACCGGGCCGGTCACGGACTGGTCCTGGTCGTCGTTCCACACACGCGTGTTTCCGGTTGGGCCTCTGAGCGCCACACGAACCCGATCCTCGGGTACCTCCAGTCCGCGATTCTCGAACGAGAACCGGAACGTGCGAACGCCGAGCTCGGCCACGCGGAACAGACGATCGGTCGGTTGCCGGTACACACCCAGGGCGTCGGCGACGTCGAGTCCATGAGCCCACGTCTCCATGAGCCGTGCGATGGCCGAACTCGAGGCTCTCATTGGCGGCCCAAACCAGGGGAGTCGCTGATCAGCGTCGCAGGCGCCAAGCGCCTCGATCGCCTCTTGTCGAGCGTCTCGCCACCACGTCAGAACCGCGCCGGGCGCCATTGCGCGCGCCTTGTCGATGTGTTGCGACAAGTAGGTGTCGATGCCGTCGTCCAGGACTCGTTGGAGCTCGGCGTTGAAACCGTCTGGATCTGCCGCACTCAGAGCCACCTTCTCGTCGAAGAATGCGAGGTGTCCGATCTGGTCGAGGATGGTCCAGGGCTCCGATGGCGTGACGACGTGCCACTCGTCGTCGGCAAGGCCTGCCACGAGCGCGTCCAGGTCGGCGTGTTCCGCTGCGAGATCGGCGAGGACGTCCTTCATGTCTCGCACGGTAGTGACTGGATCGCCTTGCCCGGGCGGCGGGAATCGAACCTCAACCGTTCAATCCGAGTCCTGCCATGCCCTCGAGGGCCTTGACCAGCGCGTGATTGCCTTTGTTTCCCATGCCCGACCGCTGAAGCGCCAGGTAGAGCTGATGAACCAGCGAGGTCGCCAAAACGGGGAACTGGAGTTCATCGGCTGCTTCGAGCACGAGGCGCAGGTCCTTCTGCTGCAAGTCGATGGTGAACCCCGGTCGCCAGTCGTCGGCGATCATCTGAGGCCCACGATTGGCGAGCATCCACGAGCCGCCGGCGCCGCCGACCACGGCGTCGAGCGTCGCCTGGAGATCCAATCCCGCTGCCTTGGCGAACAGGAGCGCTTCCGAGACGGCCAGCTGATTGACCACGACGAGGATCTGATTGACCAGCTTCACCGACTGACCGGCGCCCACTTCCCCGACATGGGTGATCGTGGTGCCGTAGGACTCGAGATAGGGGCGAGCTCGTGCCACGTCCTCCTCGGACCCGCCGACCATGATCGACAGCGTGCCCCGCTCCGCGCCTTCTGAGCCTCCGCTCACCGGGGCGTCGATCCATGATGCGCCCTTCGCCGCCACGGCCTCGGCGAGCTCCCTGGTTGCCGAGGGACTGATGGTCGAATGATCGACCACCAGCTCACCGGCGTCGAGACCGTCGAGGATGCCGTCGCTTCCGGTCACGACGGCTTCCACGTCGGGTGTGTCCGAAACACAGATCATCACGATGTCGGCGATGTCGGCCACCTCCGCAGGGCTGCGTGCCTGCCGTGCTCCGGCCTCGACCAGCGGCTGGGCGCGGGACGCCGTTCTGTTCCAGACGACGACCTCGTGCCCGGAGCGCAGCAGGTTCGCTGCCATCCCTCCGCCCATGATCCCCAATCCCACATATCCGATCATGTCTGCCATGACGCCAGCATACGGAGAGGGATGATCGGCATGGTCTGGAGGGATCAAATTGGCGCCTTCTCTTGAGGCGCGGAGCGGCGGCGTCTACCTTGTCCGGTGGGAGAGAGCCGCCGAAGGGACAGCGATGTCAACCGTCGCTCGTATCGGCACAACCTATGAGACTCGCCGGCTGGTCGAAACGTCGACGAGAGCGGCGGCGATCGCACTACACACCGTATGGGGTCAAACGCTCGGGGCGCTGACGGCTGCCACTGCAATGCGAGATCTCGAGGATTTCCTTCGCCTGTTGGAACGATCCTCGGTCGTCAAGATCCTGGGGTACGACGACGAGGAGTTGATCGGGGTCTCCTTCCTCACCAACGAGTTGGACCTCGTCCCTGGGATCACCTCGGAGTTCTTCAGCGCTCGATACCCGACCGAGGTCTCCGCCGGCACCCTCTGGTATGTGATCGCAGGTGTGGCCCACCCCACCCGTCCCGGTGTGTTGGACGGCATGCGAAAGAAGAGCGTGGCCGAAGCCCATCTCCGCCGAGCCGAGGTGCTCGTGTGGGATGCGCCCACCCTGCACCGGGACACGGCGCACCGCACCACGGTCGAAGCCGTCGAGTCGATCTGTCGGACCCACGTGGAGCCGGTTGAACTCGATCGCGTCTCCTACATGGCAGTCGCTCTGCCCGGAGGCGAAGACGGACGGGTCATCGATCTCCGAACGAAGGACTGACCCGGTCAGTCTTGTTCTTCGACGATCACGAGGATTTGATCTGCTTCGACTTGATCGCCCGGCTGCACCCGTACGCTCCTGACCACACCCTGGAAGGGAGCCCTGAGCGTGTGCTCCATCTTCATCGCTTCCAACACGACGATCGGAGCCCCATCCGAGACGGCGTCGCCATCCGACACCCGCACTTCCAGAACCCTGCCGGGCATGGGTGCGTTCAGTGACCCAGGTTCCTCATCGCGTTCGCTCGCCGGGAATCGTTCGAGTTCGGTTGCGCTGATCGACCCGCCGGGTGCATCGATGTGATGCCGCCGGTCATGCCGGTCGATCCCGTACCACCGCAGATGTCCGTCGAGCTCGATACCGACCCGATCAGGAGTGCATTCGTGCAGTGTCACCTGTGTCTCTCGGCCGCCGATCATGGCGTGCACGGTGCCCCGAGCGTCGAACCGGTATCCGACGGTGTGCTGGCGGGTCTCGACCCCGAATTCCGAGATTTGGTACCCACTCGGGTTGTTCCTCCATCCCGAGGGGATGGTGGCGAGGGTGTTCCGCGACGTGACCCTGTCGGCCTGGGCAGCGACCGCCGCCGCCAGCAGCGCAAGCTCGAGGTCGACACCGTCGATGAGCGGACGAGCCAGGGACGCCGGATCGTGACGCTCCAGGAAGTGCGTGTCGGTCTGACCAGACCGGAACTCGGGATGGCGGAGCACGCGCACCAGCAGATCACGATTCGTCACCGACCCGTGAATCGACGCACGGGCCAGCGCAGTGGCCAGACCGGCGGCGGCCTCCTCCCGAGTGGGCGCCCACATGATCACCTTTGCGAGCATCGGGTCGTAGTGGACGCTGATGTTCGATCCGTCCTCGACGCCGGAGTCCACCCGAAGCCCCGGGACGTCGGGGAATCCGAACCTGTCGAGGTGTCCGGAGACCGGGAGGAAACCATTGGCGGCATCCTCGGCGTAGAGCCGCACTTCGATGGCATGCCCGGTCATCGTGGGGTTGAGGGCCTCCGGGGGCAGGGGAAGGCCCTGTGCGACCAGGATCTGGAGTCGGACCAGATCGATCCCGGTGATCGCTTCCGTGACCGGATGTTCGACCTGGAGGCGCGTGTTCATCTCCAGGAAGTAGAAAACCCCGTCCTGGACCAGGAACTCCACGGTTCCGGCGCCGACGTAGTCGACGGTGCGGGCCACGGTCACCGCGGCGGCGCACATTCGCTCGCGGAGGTCGCCGTCGACCGCAGGAGAGGGCGACTCCTCGACAATCTTTTGATGTCGTCTCTGGATGGAGCATTCCCTTTCGAACAGGCTCACGACCTGTCCGTGTTGGTCGCCGAAGACCTGGATCTCGACATGGCGCGGGGAATCGAGATACCGCTCCAGAAAGACCGTGTCGTCACCGAAGGCCGATGCTGCCTCTCGGCGAGCACCCACCACCGCCTCTGCGAGTGAGTCCGGGCTGCGCACGATGCGCATTCCCTTTCCTCCTCCGCCGGCAGAGGCCTTGACCAGCACGGCATATCCGACTCGATCGCCGGCGGCGGCGATGGCGTCGTCGTCGAACCCCGTCACATCGATGCTCGGCAGCGTCGGAACCCCCACCTCGGTCACCATGCGCTTCGACTCGAGTTTCGACCCCATCGTCTCGATGGCCGCGGGCGAAGGGCCGATCCACGTGAGCCCGGCACCGATGACGGCCCGGGCGAGTTCTGCATTCTCCGCCAGGAATCCGTATCCAGGATGG
Organism: uncultured bacterium; assembly: GCA_963792365.1. Taxonomy (GTDB): domain Bacteria; phylum Actinomycetota; class Acidimicrobiia; order Spongiisociales; family ZC4RG35; genus JAOUGY01. The sequence goes on along the minus strand of CAWBVW010000001.1, from coordinate 861,598 downwards.
ACGGCGTCGGCTCCCGCCCGTTGGGCGGCGTCGACGATGGCGTCGATCCGGAGATAGGACTCGGAGGGCGTTGCGCCGCCGAGCGCGATCGCCTCGTCGGCCTCGGTCACGAACGGCGAGCCCGAATCGGGGTCGGAGAAGACCGCAACGGTCCCGATGCCCATCGACGAAGCGGTCCGGAAGATCCGACGCGCGATCTCGCCCCGATTGGCAACAAGCAGCTTTGAGATCATCGGAACGCGAGGGTAGCCGCTACCACCGAGCGATCGCTCGGTCGTCGGGTGCGGATCGCACTCCCGTTCAGCTCGGTGGCGCCGCTGCGTCGGGCATCCAGGAGCGTTGGAGCTTGCGCATCCCGCCTATCCAGCGGTCGTGGTCGCCGGCCTTGTTCTGGAAGTAGGTCTGGACCTCGGGGTGAGGGAGTATGAGGAAGCGCTCGGCGGAGATCCCCTCCACCACCCGTTGCGCCACCTCCTCGGGCGTGATGGCGACTGCCCTGATGAACGAATCGTCCATGTCGCTGGTCGAGAAGTCGCTGATCATGCGCGTCTCGACGAATTGGGGGCAGAGGGCCGAGACCTTCAGGCCCTGATCGCCGTAGGTCACCGACAGCCACTCGGCCAGAGCCAAGGCTCCATGCTTCGTCACCGAATACGCGGCTGCGCCGATGTTCGTCAGCAGGCCAGCAGCAGACGCCGTGGCGAGAAAGTAGCCGTCGCGGCGAGCCAGCATACCCGGCAGAACTGCCCGAGCCGCGTACACGTGGGACAACACGTTGACTTCCCAGGTCTTCTGCCAGAGCTCGTTGGACATCTCGAGGCCTTGAGGTGCTGCAATACCGGCATTGGCGCAGAACAGATCGATCCGGCCGTGCCTCCGCTCTACGTCTGCGACGAGGTCCTGTGTCGCCTCCTCGTCGGTCACGTCCAAACCGATCCCGGTCGCCCCGATGGCTTCAGCGTGCGCGATGGCCGCTTCTGCATCCAGGTCGGCGATCACCACCTCGGCGGCTCCCTCTTGGACGAAGCGTTTGCTGAGCGCGGCGCCGATCCCGTTGGCGCCACCGGTCACGATCACCACCTTGTCATGAAGTTCCATGACGCGATGGTTGCACGGTCAACGGCGGGGCGCGCTCAACCGATGCTGCATGTGGTTGTGTCTCTGGTCGACTCGTCGGCATCGGATCAGTGTTCGAGCACCAAACAGAAAGGATGGCCTGCCGGATCGAGATACACCCGAAACGAGTCCGGCTCAGGTTGGAACTCGGCCTTTCGGGCTCCGATCGCCAGCACCCTTCGTTCCGCATCGTCGAGATCGCTCACATCGAAATCCAGATGGAGCTGCTGGGGGTGCTCGTCGCCCGGCCACACCGGGGGCCGGTGATTCGGCGACAGTTGGAATGCGATGGTGACGCCACCACCGGAATCCAGCTCTATCCAGTCCTCCTGGGCCTTGCCGACAGGCCAACCCGTGATCGAGCTGTAGAACCCGGCCAATGCAGTCGGATCGGGACAGTCGAGCGCAGCAAGAGCAAGTCGAGCGATGGAGGTCATCAACAGACGATAACGAAACGGGATCCGGCCACGAGTGACCTCGATGTGGCTACAACCAGTCCCGCTTCTTGAACAGGCCGTACAAAGCCAGCGAGCTCGCCAGCATCAATCCGATCGACCAGACGACACCGCCAGGGGTGCCGTCGCCCGGGTACGGCACGTTCATGCCGTAGAAACCCGTGACCAGTGTGGGGACGGCGATGATGGCCGCCCAACTGGTCACCTTCTTCATGATCTGGTTCTGTCGGTAGTCGCGAAGGCTCAGATTGGCCTCGACGACCGTGCTCGCCAGTTCTCTGAGGGAATCGGTCGCCTCACCCACTCGCAAGATATGGTCATAGATGTCCTGGTAGTACGGGTACATCCGTTCGGCGATGATCTCCTGCTCGCTCCGCATGAGCGAGTTGACCGCCTCGCGGAGCGGGGTCACCAGACGGTGAAAGTGAAGCAGTGCCCTGCGCGCCTCGAACCACGTCCGCTGAGTGTCTGGCTCCATCGGTCGTTCGGCAAAGATCCCGTCCATCACGTCGTCGTAGTAGTCGTCGAAGACCTCGATGGCCGTGAAGTAGCCGTCCACGATGAAGTCGAGCAGGCCATGCAGCAAGAAGCCGACCCCGAACTGTGACAGCTCTGGGTTGCGGTCCCATCGCCGACGCAACTCGTCGACGGCCAGTCCTGGGTGCTGCCGCACTGTCACGAGCCAGTGGTCCCCGATGAACACGTCGACCTCGGTGGAGGCGAGCGACGGCACTGGGCCGGATATCTTCACCTGGTGGCACGAGAGAAAGGAGTGGGTCGCGTAGCGATCGAGCTTGGAGCGCTGATGCGGCTCGAGCGCATCTTCGACCGCCAACTCGTGGAGTCCGAGCTCCTGTGCCAGCTCGTGGAGTTCATCTCGACTCGGCTGCTCCAGATCCACCCACACGACGGCGCCAGGCCGCCCGACTGTCCCGCTGAGCTCGGCGACAGGGACGCCGTCCGACTCGAGCCGGCCGTCGACATACACCCGTGTTTGAGCTGTTCCCACGGTTCGATCTTACGACCGAGAGGTGCTTTCGACCGATCCGGACGACATGCCCGAGCGCTATACACTTCATGGATGGCGGCCCCCATTGCCGGGGCACGACAACCAGCTTGCGAGGAACATGATGAGTCAAAACGTTCGTGCCGCTCTGGTACAGGCCGCGTGGACAGGTGACGTCGAGTCGATGGTCGACAAGCAGGTGGGCCTCGCACGCTCGGCCGCCGAGCAGGGGGCACAGGTTCTCTGCTTCCAGGAGATCTTCTCGACGCCGTATTTCTGCGCGGTCCAGGACCGGTCGCTCTTCTCATACGCAGAGGCGATGCCGGACGGACCGACGTTCCGGCGCATGGTCGAGCTTGCACGCGAGACGGCCATGGTCCTCGTCGTGCCGATGTTCGAGGTGGAGGACGAGGGCACCTACTACAACACCGCAGGCGTCATCGACGCCGACGGAACGTTTCTCGGGAAGTACCGCAAGGTCCACATCCCCCAGGTGCAGGGGTTTTGGGAGAAGTTCTACTTCCGACCGGGGAACTTGGGGTACCCCGTCTTCGACACCGCAGTCGGACGGGTCGGCGTCTACATCTGCTACGACCGGCACTTCCCAGAAGGCTGGCGCGAACTCGGCCTGGCGGGGGCCAAGATCGTCTTCAACCCGTCGGCCACGACGCGCGGACATTCGATGTACCTATGGCAGCTGGAACAGCCGGCGGCGGCTGTCGCCAACGAGTATTTCGTCGGGGCCATCAACCGCGTTGGGATCGACCCTCACGAAGGGACCGAGTACTACGGATCCTCGTACTTCGTCGATCCACGGGCTCGTATGGTCGGGGACATGGCGTCCGACGACACCGACGCGGTCGTCGTACGTGACCTCGATCTCACGATGATCGAGGAGACGAGAAACTACTGGCAGTTCTACCGTGACCGTCGTCCCGAGACCTACACGAGAACGGGGCTGGTGTGAAGGTTGCAGCTCAGTTCCGCGTCGAGCCATTCCGTGAAGGTTCGCTGGGCCCGCACGTGTCCGCCGCATTGGATGCGGTGGAGTCGGCGGGCCTCGAAGCCGACGTCGGGCCGTTCGGCACTACCGTCACGGGGGAGCTGTCGGACACCGTGGTGGCGCTCGCTGCCGCCATCGAAGCGGCCTTGAGCGCCGGAGCCAGCCGGGTGACCTTGGACGTGACGGTCAGCTCGTGAAGTGCGCCCGGAGCGAGACCCTTTGGTAGCCACGCTGGACCGGGACAACCGACAACGACGCTTCAATGGTGCCGGCGCCGGTCGGCCCGGCACGAGAAATGAGACATTCGATGACAGCTGAACTCCTTGGCCTGTACGACGAAATCGTCGACGCAGCGGCGCTGGAGCGAACCGTGGCCCGATTTCGCGACCGCGGAATCGTTCTCCCCACCTTCGCCCAGCTAGCCGATCCAACCACCATCCCCAGGTGGGCTTTGGACTCCCTCGCAGGTGTAGGCCCCGACGACGACGATCCGAGGAACTTGTGGCGGGTCCACTGGTACAACGACGCTTCCAGGGTCGGTCGAACCGAGGTTCCTGAATATCTGGAGATTCCGGGTGAGCTGTCGGGCGTGGATGCCCGCATCGTCCTGGCGTTGGGCAACAGATTCCCGATGATCCGGGCCCACAAGGTGTTGGCGGCATACTCCTGCCTGGCTCCGCGGGTCGTGAGCGGCGCATTCGATCCCACCGCTCACCGCGCGATATGGCCCTCGACCGGCAACTACGCCCGTGGCGGAGTCGCCATCTCCGAGATCATGGGGTGTCGCGGGGTTGCGGTCCTGCCGGAAGGCATGAGTCGCGAGCGCTTCGAGTGGCTGGAGGACTGGATCTCGGACCCCAACGACGTGATCCGAACGTTTGGCACGGAGTCCAATGTCAAGGAGATCTACGACGCGTGCAACGAGCTCGCCAAGGATCCGAGCAACGTGATCCTCAATCAGTTCTCCGAGTTCTCGAACCATCTTGGTCACTATCGGGTGACCGGTCCGGCCCTCGAGCACGTGTTCCACGCGATCGGCGGAAAGAGAATGGCCGCGTTCGTGGCGGCGTCGGGGTCGGCGGGAACGCTCGGAGCAGGCGACTACCTCAAGGAGCGGCACGGCGCCCGAATCGTTCCGGTCGAGGCTTTGGAGTGTCCGACCATGCTCTACAACGGGTACGGCGAGCACAACATCCAGGGGATCGGTGACAAGCACATTCCGCTCATCCACAACGTGACGAACTCGGACGACGTCATCGGCATCTCCGACCAGGCCACCAATGGGCTCTTCGTCTTGTTCAACACCCCCGCCGGCAAAGAGCTTCTCACGAGACAAGGCGTCGACCCGACCGTGGTGGAGAACCTGCGTCACATGGGCTACTCGTCCATCTGCAACATGCTTGCGGCGATCAAGACCGCCCAGTATCACCGCCTCGGGTCCGACGACGTCATTGTCACGGTTGCGACCGATGGGGCGGAGATGTATGGCTCAGAGCTGCAGCCGCTGATCGATCGAGATCATGGCGGATCATTCGGCGAGAGCGAGGCTGCGGCAGTGCATGCTCGGTTCCTGCAGGGGGTCGACACCGATCACGTGTGGGAACTCGGTGAGGTGGGCAAGCGGCGAGTCTTCAACCTCGGCTACTACACCTGGGTGGAACAGCAGGGGATCCCGTTCGAAGTGTTCGAGGCCAGGCGTGATGAGAGTTGGTGGGACGGGTTGCGGCCATACACGGATCGGTGGGATCAGATGATCGGCGATTTCAACGAACGCACCGGCCTCATCCCATGAGCAACCCGTTCATCGATTTCCGTTGGCTGCTGCGGTCGTACCAGGTGGCAATGGAGAACGGGTGGTCCGATGACGACTTCGTCTCGCTCGTGACCCGTCTCGACGACGCGGTGACCCACGTCGCAGGACATGGCTTCGAGACGACGCCTCTCACCAAACCACGGCCGCTCGCCGAGGCCCTGGGGCTGAGAAGCAAGCGGCTGTGGGTCAAGGACGACACCGGCAACGTCGGAGGATCGCACAAGTCACGTCACCTGTTCGGGACCCTGCTGCAGCTCGCGGTGGATGGCACAGACGAAGGGGAGTTGGCCATTGCGTCGTGTGGGAATGCAGCCGTGGCGGCCTCCCTGGTCGCAAAGGCGGTCGAACGCCCCATCCGCGTGTTCATCCCGACGTGGGCGGATGAACCGACCGTCAAGATGCTCGAGTCCCTCGACGCCAGGATCGAGGTCTGCGACCGCCGTGCCGGCGACACGGGTGACCCGGCGTACAACCAGTTCCTCCTGGCCGTGGAGCGAGGTGCGATTCCGTTCAGCGTGCAGGGATCGGTCACTCATTCCGCCATCGACGGCGGCCGGACGTTGGGGTGGGAGTTGGCGACTCAGTTGGGTTTGGCACAAGTCGAAGGCCGGGTCCGGGTCTTCATCCAGGTGGGCGGGGGAGCGCTGGCCTCGGCCGTGTGGCAGGGGCTCCGTGAAGGGACACGCCAGCAATGGCTGCTCGCAGACCCGGTGCTGCACGCGGTGCAGACGGAGGCGTGCGCACCCTTGGCGCGAGCGTGGGATCGGCTCACGATCGAGGTGGCAGAGCGGCACGAGTTGGTGTTGCCGAGTTCGCGGCCGATGCGGTCCGAAACGTTGGCGATGCAAGATCCGGTCTACATCGACGAGGCTCTGGACACGGCGTGCGAGCAGCCCGATCGCTTCATGTGGGCATGGGAGGCCGTTGGGCACTCCGCGGCGTCGGGAATTCTCGACGACATCACGTACGACTGGCGAACGGTCGTCGGGCCGATGCTCCGGTCGGGTGGGTGGCCAATCGTCGTGAGCGAGTCGATGATCCACAAGGCTCACACGATGGGGACCTCGCAAACGGGGATCGACGCCAGCGCAACCGGGACTGCGGGTCTCGCAGGTCTTCTCGACCCACAGACAGCCGATCAGATTCTGCCCGAGGACACGCTCGTGGTGCTGTTCACGGGTGTTCAACGCTGAGACGGCGCTCCAACCACGACCTGCGACTGGTGGAGCTTGCTCGTGGCTCGGATCAGATCCCCTTGGGGCGGAGATAGCGTTCGGCCATGGCGGCGAGGAAATCGACGGCGAGGGCGACCATCGCCACCAGGGCGCCTGCGACAAGGTTGCAGTCGGACGGTTGAGCTTGAGGCCCGAGTTGATCGGTTCGCCGAGGCCCCCACCGCCGATGAAGACCGCCAATGCGGCGTTTCCGACGTTGATCACCAGAGCCGTTCGCACACCGGCGAGAATGACCGGTACCGCCAGTGGCAGCTCGATGTCGAACAAGGCCTGTCGCTTGGAGAGCCCCATGCCGCGCCCCGCTTCGATTCACGGCTTGGTCCACCTGATCGAGACCGACCATCGTGTTGCGGAGGACGGGCAGGATCGCATAGACGGTCAGGGCCACGATCGCCGTGCCGGCTCCCGGAGACATCGGGATGAGGAACAGGATCAGCAGTCCATACGCCGGGATGGCCTGGCCGGCATTCGCCACGGACAACACCGGGCCGGCGTACCGACGGAAGGCCGGTCGAGTCAGGAGCACCCCGAGAGGAACCGCCACGATCAGGGTCGACCAGAAGGTCAGGTTCAAGTGCTGGCCGATCTGAGTGATCAATCTCGATGGCTCGAGGGTGTCGACCGTCTGGAAGTCGAAGTCGGAGTAGTTCCAGACCACTCCAACCGTGAAGGCAAGCAGCAGGAAGAAACGCCGGCGTGATGTAGAGGTCGACGTTGCGGCGGATCGATTCTCCGACCGTCGACCGTGGGGTCGCCGGTGCAACCGTTGTGTCGACGGTCACAGGGCCGCCTGGCGTTCGCGCTCACGAAGTTGGAGCTGTTGGATGATCTGGATCCGGGTCTCGATCCGAACCAGCCATCGCTGCGGAGCGCCGGCCCGATCCAGGAGAAGGACCCACGCCCCCTCTCCGGCGCGCGCCAGGGCGTCCTGCACCTGTTGTCGTGTCGTCAGGGCCTACACGGTCACCATGTCGTCGACTTCGATCTCTCGCGCACGCATCAGGTTCAAGCCCTTGAGCGTTGCGCCGGAACCGAGGAACTCCTCGATGAACTTGTCGGCAGGCCCAGCGAGGTTGGCCTTCGGTGTGTCGTGTTGGGCCACGACCGACTGGTCCCTGAGAATGGCGATTGGGTCGCCATCTTGATTGCCTCGTCGATGTCGTGGGTGACGAAGACGATCGTCTTGTGGAGTTCGGCCTGGAGGCGGAGGAACTCGTTCTGCAGGCGGTCTCGCGTGATCGGATCGATTGCCCCGAAGGGATCATGCGGTTGATGAGGCGAAGAGTCGTGCTCTTTCCACAACCGGACGGCTCGACCAACACGAGGATCTCACTGTCACATCCTGAAGACACCAAAGGCGTCGGTGCCTTGCACCGGTGCAGAATGAGTCGCAGACAAGGCCATGCCGAGGACTGTGCGGGTGTCGCGGGGGTCGACGATGCCGTCGTCACGAATGCGGGCGGTCGAGAAATACCCCTGCTCCTCATGCTCGATCTGCGCCTCGATGAGCGCGGTGCGTTGGGCGTCGGCTTCTTCGTCGAATTCGATGCCCCGGGCGTCGGCTGCCGCACGCGTGATGATCGACATCACTCCTGCGAGTTGCTTTGGGCCCATGACAGCCACCTTGTGACCTGGCCAGCCGAACACGAAGCGTGGGTCGTAGGACCGCCCGCTCATGCCGTAGTTCCCGGCCCCATACGAAACCCCTGCCATCACCGAGAGGTGGGGCACCGTCGAGTTGGCCACGGCGTTGACCATCTTGGACCCGTCCTTGATGATCCCGCGTTGCTCGTACTGCTTGCCCACCATGTAGCCGGTGGTGTTGTGGAAGAAGATGATCGGGGTGTCGTACCGGTTGCAGAGCTGGATGAACTCCGTGACCTTGTGGGCCTCTTCAGAGAAGATCACCCCTTGCTGGTTGGCGACGACTCCAACCGGAAAACCATGGATCGAACCCCACCCCGTCACCATCGAGGTGCCGTACAGCGCTTTGTACTCCTCGAATCGTGAGCCATCGAGCACTCGCGCCAGAATCTCACGCATGTCGAACGGAACCCGGAGATCGGCCGGAACCACACCGAGGAGATCGTCGGGATCGTGGATCGGGTCGTCGGCCGACATCGTCGGTCCTGCCCCCAGCTTGCTCCAGTTGAGATGCGAGACGATGTCGCGTCCCATGCGGATCGCTTCGAGTTCGTCCCGAGCGAAGTAGTCAGAGAGACCGGAGACCCGTGAATGCATCTCGGCTCCGCCCAATTCCTCGTCGGTCGACTCCTCACCGGTCGCCATCTTCACCAGCGGTGGCCCGCCGAGGAAGACCTTGGCGCGTTCTTTCACCATGACGGCATAGTCGCACATGCCGGGGACGTAGGCCCCGCCAGCCGTGGAGTTGCCAAAGACCAAAGCCACCGTGGGAATGCCGAGGCGTGAAAGCTGGGTCAGATTGCGGAACCACTTGCCACCGGTGAGGAACACCTCGGCCTGATCGGGGAGGTCGGCACCTCCGGATTCCACGAGGTTGATCAGCGGCAGCCGGTTCTGACGTGCGATGTCCTGAGCCCGCAATGTCTTGGCCAATGAATACTTGTTGGATGACCCGGCCTGGCTGGTCGGATCGTTTGCGGAGATCATCACCTCCACACCGTTGACGAGTCCTATGCCGGTGACGGCGTTGGCGCCCAGAGGCTTCTCGGTGCCCCAGCCCGCGAGGCTCGACAACTCGAGGAACGGACTGTCACGGTCCAACAGCAGCTCGATCCGCTCGTGAACCAACAGCTTCCCGCGTTCCCGGTGACGGGAGCGATACTTCTCGCCACCCCCCATGCTCGCCTGCTGCAACAGCTGGTTGAGCTCGTCGACCTTCGCCAGCATTGCGGCACGGTTCGACTGGAACTCCTCGGAACCCCGGTCGACCCGGGTGGGCAGCGGCTGCATCCAATAGAGGCTAGCCGACCCCACCGAGCGATCGCTCGGTGGCAAAGTTCTACGTCCTACGTTCGGCGTTCTACGGATAAACCTCGAGCGTCCCGGTTCGGCCGTCGGCTTTGGGCCGTGGGCCTCTCCGACTCGGCAACGGCAAACGCTCTAACGTGATACGCACGTCGGCCCGGGCAGCCCGTCATGGCGGCCACCTCCGTGCTTACTCTCGGGACGGACGAGAGGAGTTCGCTCTGTATGACTACGTGATCGTGGGAGGCGGATCGGCTGGGTGTGTGCTCGCAGCCAGGCTGTCGGAGGACCCCTCGACCCGTGTCCTGCTCTTGGAAGCCGGGAAGCCGGGTCGGAAGAAGGAAGTCACGATCCCGGCTGCGTTCTCTGATCTGTTCCACGGCGAACTCGACTGGGACTTCTCCACGGTCCCCCAGGCCCACCTCGACAGCCGCGTGATGTACTGGCCGCGAGGCAAGATGCTCGGGGGGAGTTCGTCGCTGAACGCGATGATGTGGGTTCGCGGCATCCCGGCCGACTACGACTCGTGGGCGACGGCGGGCAATGACGGATGGTCGTACGCCGATGTCGTCGATTACTTCAAGCGAGCCGAGTCCTCGGAGCGGACCGACCCAGATCACGTCGGCACGACCGGACCCATCTTCGTGCAAGAGCAGCGAGCGGTGAATCCCGGGACCCACCTCTTCGTGGAGGCCTGCATCAGGTCTGGGATCCCCCGCAATCTGAACGCGAATGCCGGGACCAACCTCGGTGTCGACTACACACAGGTCACCCAGGACCGTGGGCACCGCCGTTCGGCAGCGGTCGCCTATCTGAAGCCCGCGATGAAGAGACCCAACCTCGAGGTGCTGACCAGCGCTCCCGCCATTCGGATCCTGACCGAACATGGGATTGCGACCGGGGTGTCGTATCTGCACCAGGGGCAGCTGCACACGGCCTTCGCCGGCGAGGTGATCCTGTGCGGGGGCGCCGTCAACAGCCCGCACCTGCTCCAGGTTTCGGGGATCGGACCTGCCCGGGTCCTCGAGGCGGCAGGAATCGAACCCGTGGTCGAGGTCCCGGGCGTCGGTGAGAACCTCATGGATCATCTGGCGGCCGGGGTGGTTCGTTACACCTCGAGGACGGACTCTCTTGCCGCTGCCGAGACACCAAGGCAACTGTTCGAGTACCTGGCCCGGCGGCGGGGAATGCTCACCTCCAACGTCGGGGAGGCCCATGCTTTCATCGAAACCCGTGCCGGGCTCGACGGCGCCGACATCGAACTGATCTTCGCTCCTGTGCCCTATCTCGATCACGGCGACACCGAGCCGCCAGGTCACGGCTACACCGTCGCTGCGATCCTGCTCCAGCCGGAGAGCCGGGGGACCATCCGTCCGACTTCGGCCGATCCGCTGTCCCGGCCGGCGATCGACCCCCAATACCTTTCGAAACCAAGTGATCTCGCAACGCTGCGGAGCGGGCTTCGCCGTGCGGTGGAGATCTTGGACTCGGCGCCGCTCGCCGATGTGATGGGCGACTGGATCCGGCCGGACTCCCGGCCGGCCGACGACAACCAGGTCGACGAGGGCATTCGGCGCTGGGCCGAGACCCTCTATCACCCGGCTGGTACCTGCCGCATGGGGACAGACGACATGGCGGTGGTCGATCCGCAGTTGCGAGTGCACGGGGTGGAGCGGCTCCGAGTGGTCGACACCTCCGTGATGCCCACGCTCAACCGTGGCCACACCCATGCTCCCGCCGTGATGATCGGTGAGAAGGCCGCAGACCTCATCCGATCCGGGTGATCAGCGGAGTTGAAATCCCAGCCCGAGCAGATCGGCGGGGTCGAGTGTGAACGTCGCAGTGCCGGTGCGATGGGCCGAACCAGTGACCTCGGTCACCACGGCGTCGATCTCCCCGAGGCGGACCACCTCGGTGATCTTCGCCTCGAACCGAGACCCGATCACGCTGTCGTGGATGAAGTCGTCTCCGATCGCGATCTCGCCACGAGAGTGGAGCACTGCCAAGCGAGCCGATGTCCCGGATCCACAAGGTGAGCGGTCGACCTCGCCGTCGGCGAAGACCGTGATGTTCCGCTGGTGCCCCGGGGTCACCCTGTCGTAGAAGATCACCCCGTACAGACCCGAAAGGCGGTCGTCCAACGGATGGATCGTCGCCGGATGTTTGGCGAGCTGGGCTTTGAATCTGCGGCCCGCTGCGATGAAGCGGTCGACGTGCTCGGGGATGACCGTCAGCCCTAGCTGCGAGGCTTCGACCGACGCGTAGAACGCACCGCCATACGAGATGTCCGCCGTCACCGGGTTGTCGGTGGTATCGACGGGGACTTCGAGGGCAGATGCGAATGAAGGCACGTTGACGAACGTGGCTCGAACAGGGCGGCCGCGCTCGATCTGGACGCGGGCGGTGACACGACCTGAAGGCACGTCGATCGCGATGGTGTTGGCGCCGTCGGATCCGGAGACCCGGCCAGAGTCGAATGCCCAGGTGGCGATGGCGATCGTCCCATGGCCGCAGGCGGTGGAGTAGCCGTCCTTGTGGAAGAAGACGACCCCGAACTCTGCTCCGTCGTCGTCGGGCTCCACCACGTAGCAGCCGTATTGATCGGCGTGCCCCCGAGGCTCGTTGATGATGAGCAGTCGTACGTCGTCATGTCGGTCACTCGCATCGGCGCGCTTGGCCAGGACGGTGTCGCCGGCGAGCAAGGGTGCTCCACCGACGACGATCCGAAACGGCTCACCCGCCGTGTGATAGTCGATGACCTCGATCGGCTGCATCAGAAATACAGGCGGGAGAGGGTGTCGGCCACCGCGCCGGGCTTGTCGGATCCTTCGATCTCGACGGTGACCCGACGTCGAACCTGGAGTCCGTTGCCGGTCTCTGTCACGTCGAGAAGCCTCACTCTCGCTCTAATACGCGAACCGACCTTGACCGGTGTTGGGAATCGGAGCCGCTCGAGCCCGTAGTTGATGGCCATCTTGGGCGCGGTATCCAGCGGCAAGGGGACCTGCGAGCTGAGCGGCACCAGCAGCGACATGGTCAGGTAGCCCTGGGCGATCGTCGAGCCGAAGGGTCCTACCGCCGCCCGCTCAGGGTCGATGTGTATCCACTGAGGGTCGTCGGTTGCCCGGGTGAACATATCGATGCGATCCTGGTCGATCGTCATCCAGTCGGAGACAACGAGCTCGGTGTCGACGAGATGCTGCAACTGCTCGATCGGGGTCATGGCGCCAGCGTAAGCGGGTACCGACTCACTCGTCGAGCAGGTACACGGGCTCGCGGTAGTAGCGGATCTTGCCGCGCCGTTCCTTCTCGGAGAGGTAGTCGTGGAGCCATCGGTTCTTCTCGTCCAGCGATCGCTCGTCTTCCAACATCGATAGGGGGATGTCGAGACGCAGCACTCGGCCGGGGATGAGGAATCGCGTCACACCGGCAGGAAGAAGACGGCCGGAGCCTGCCGCCAGCAGGACCTGTTCCACCGTGAACTGCGGGTACTCGACGAGTGCCACCATGTCGGGGTACCACCCTGCAAGAGCGCGCACGCTGCGCTCCAGGTTTCTCGAGACCGTTGCTGCGCCGATGTAGGCGTCGGCCACGGCCGCGAGCGCATCGAACCGATTGGTACCGGGCTGCGCATGCACGACGAAGCCTCGACCATCGACAGTCAGGACCGAGCAAATCCCGCCGTATTCGATTGCGCGGCTGGCCGGGTCGTCCTCCACCTCCTCGATCGTCACGCCAGCAACGGCTCGCAAGACATCGATGAGGGCATCCGGCTCGATCATGCGGACCACGTGATGCCACGTCTCGAGCGACACCCCTTCGCCCACGGCGACGTCTTGGACCACTGCATGGCGATAGCCGAGCTGGCGGAGAGCATCAGACCGAGTCGCGCCATCGAGGACCACCCACCGATCGTCGACAGGAGCGACGAGCGGCGGGTTCCTCAAGAACCCGTCTTCCTTCATTCGCGCGGCGAGGCGGCCTGATCGCTTCTGATCCACCGTCTCGTGCGGAACCATCTGCTCGACCTCGACGAATCGCAGCGGCAATACCTGTGGAGGTTCCACGTCCACGAGCCGGTCGAGGATCTGCTCGCACACATCGATGGCGGCGCGGGCCTGAGCATCTTCGGTGCTCGCTCCGATGTGCGGGGTCGCGATGACCTTGGGATGAGCGGCCAGCGGATTCTCGACCGCCGGCTCGACGGCGAAGACGTCCAGGCCGGCACCGGCGATCACGTTGTGGTCCAGGGCGTCGAGAAGCGCGGTCTCGTCGAGCATGGACCCCCTCGACGTGTTGACGAGATACGCAGTGGGCTTCATGGCTGCGAGTTCGTCGGCGCCGATGAGGCCCTCGGTCTCGGGGCGCGCGGGTACGTGAAGGGTGACGTAGTCGGACTCGGCCAAGAGGTCGTAGAGGTCCATCGCCGCGACGCCATGTTCCATCGTGAGCTCTGGTGTCGGTCGATGCTGGTTGGTGACGACACGCATCCCGAACGCCGACGCCCTGGCTGCGACTGCCTGGCCGATCCGCCCGAATCCGATGATGCCCAGTGTCTTGCCCGAGAGCCCCGAGCCCATGAGCTCGGCCTTCGCCCATCGCCCCTGTTTGAGGGCTGTATCGGCCTGCGGGATCTTCCTGGCGAGCGAAAGCATGAGGCCCAGCGTCAGCTCGGCCACGGCGAGCGTGTTGGCATCAGGACTGTTGACGACCTCGATTCCGGCGTCCACGGCCGCTTCGACGTCGATCGAGTCGAGGCCCGCTCCCGCTCGTGCGATCACTCGGAGTCGCCCGCCGTGGGCGATCACCCGCCCGGTGATCTTGGTCGCCGACCGAACGATCACTGCGTCGTACTCATCGATGATTTCGACCAACTGGTCCTCGTCAGGTTTCTCGATCAGGTCGACGTCGCAGTAACGACGCAGCAGGTCGGCTCCGACCTCTGCGATCGGGTCACAGATGAGGACTCGAGGCCGATGTCCGCTCACGTGAAGCTCCTGCCGCCGCCGATGACCACCACCTGGCCGGTGATGTACGAGGCCTGGTCCGAGCCGAGGAACGACACGAGGGAAGCCACCTCGTCGGGCCGGCCCATGCGGTTCAGCGGGATCGCGGCCACCATCTTCTGGCGGATCTCCTCGGGAATGCCCATGGCCATCTCGGTTCCGATCAATCCCGGGGCGATTGCGTTCGCTCTGACTCGTGGAGCTAGTTCCAGGGCCATCGCCCTGGTCATTCCGACCAACGCCCCCTTCGACATCGAGTAGTTGTACTGCCCGAAGTTGCCGAGATACGCACGCGAGGCGAGTGTGACGATCGACGCGCCATCGGTCAACGACGAGATCAGCGCTCGTGTGAGCCGGTAGGTTGCGCCGAGATTCACCCGGAGCACGGCGTCGAAGTCGTCGGACGCCATGTTGACGAGCCGGGCGTCCCGGGTGATGCCGGCATTGTTCACGAGTAGGTCGACCGTTCCCTCCCCGGCCGCAACCACCTGCTCGATCCCATCTGCGCCTGTCAGGTCCACCTGGACGGGAACGACCTCGGCCCCCGAGCGCTCCAATTCCACGGCGGTCTCGGCAAGGGTCGGTGCCAGGTCCACGATCACCAGCCTGTGCCCGTCGGCGGCGAGTCTGGTGGCGATGGCACGGCCGATACCCCGTGCGGCGCCCGTCACTACGGCAGTGCTCATGCGAGTGCCTTTCCGATATGGCCGGGACCGAGGTGTATCAACTCACCGGTCGGCCCGCCGGGCTCGGCCAGCAGCTCAACCCACCTGGCGATCGTTTCGGGCGTGGTGTCGTCTTCGACGGCCAAGACGTTCACAGGAACGGACGCCTTCGCCAGCTCGACCGCGGCGGTTCGTGCAGCGGACAGCAGCCCGGTCGCCACCATCGCCCTCCCCGATCCACGCCGTCCCAGAAGATCGTCGTTGTGCACGATGTACGTGATGGCCCGGCCGTCTCGGGCGGCCGACTGCGAAAGCTCGAAAGCCACTGTCAGCTCAGCGGACACGTGGTCCCAGTCGTCGGAGACATCCGAGGCGGCAAAGACCAGCGACCGAGGGCTATCGAACGCCGGTTCCCACGGTGTTGGCACACGCAGTGTCATGCCGTCGGACGCTAATGGGTGCTGATCGTTCTTGCGTGAGCGAGGATGGTGCTGAGCCGCCGGCGGGTCAGCACTAGCCGGTCCGAGGCCGGGTGGCCGAGGCGTGATCGGAGTGTCACCGGCGACTCCACACCCGGTGGCCCTGGACACCGGCTCCGACCCTCCGTGACGCGCAATGGTCAACCCTCGCCGAGCTTTGGCGCACGCGTCGTGTAGCCGATCTGATGGCCGTCGATGGAGATGGCCGATCCAGTGATGGGCATGATGCCGAGTTCGAGACGCATGTGAGGCGCGGCCTCGAAGGCCCCCAGCAGGGAGCGTACGTGGCCTACCGGGAGGCCGGCTTCGCCCAGACGAGTCACCCAACTGTCCGCTGTGGCAGTGCCGAAGATCTGGTCCAGCTCGTCGCCGAGTTCGTCGACGTTCGCCATCCGGGACTCGTTGTCGGGGAACCGCTCGTTCAGGTCGGGCCGATCGAGCACTTCGCACAACATGCGCCAGTGCCGTTCCGACACGATCGCCAATGCGAAGTGCCCATCCGACGCCCGGAAAGTCTGGTTCGGGGCGAGGTAGGGCGAGGCCGTTCCCCTCCGCCTAGGCTGCTGACCCGATGCGAACGCGAGTGCGTTCCACCCTGCTTGCACGGCGAAAAGCCCGTCTCTCAGGCTGACGTCGAGTCGCCGCCCAACCCCGGTTGCGGCCCGTTCCACGAGCGCGGCGCAGATCGCCACCGCCGCGTTGGTCCCGGCGAGATAGTCTCCGATCGTCGTGGCCGTCTTCGACAGCGGCTGCCCCTCGTCGCCCGAGATCGAGATCATTCCCGACTCGGCCTGGAACACGACGTCGATGCCGGCCCTGTCGGAATCGGGCGAGAACGCCGACACGACCGCGTAGACCACACTGGGGTTCGCCCCGCGCACGTCGTCCTCGCCCAGTCCGGCCCGCTCCATCGCCCCCGCCCGCAGGTTGTGGAGCACCACGTCGGCTGTCGTCGCCAGCTCGAACGCATCACGTTTGCCGTCGTCGGAGCGGAGATCGAGCACGATCGAGCGCTTGCCCCGATTGGCTGCCAGGAAGAAGGCCGATTCTCCGTCCACGTATGGTCCGAAGCCCCTCCCGAGATCACCGGTTGGCGGCTCCACCTTGAGAACCTCGGCGCCCAAGTCCGCCAGCATCATGCCCGCGTACGGTCCGGCGATCAGATTGGTGAACTCGACGACCCGGATCCCTGCGAGTGGCGCAGGCGTGGCGCCGATCGGTGGGTTGGCCCCTGTGCTCATACGGCCTCGATCACGAGGGCGATGCCCTGTCCGACCCCGATGCACATGGTGGCGAGCCCGTAGCGGCCACCCCGGCGCCGCAACTCGTGGACGAGGGTGGTCAGGATTCTTGCGCCAGACGCGCCCAGCGGATGCCCCAGCGCTATCGCTCCGCCGTTGACGTTCACTCTCTCAGGGTCCAGCCCGAGCTCGCGGACGCAGGCAAGTGACTGTGCGGCGAACGCTTCGTTGAGCTCCACGAGGTCGAGATCATCGGCGGTGATTCCTGCCCGCTCGAGCGCCTTGCGGCTGGCGGGAACTGGCCCGATGCCCATGATGTCCGGTTCCACGCCTGCTGCCGCACCGGCCATCAGGCGTGCCATCGGCGTGAAACCGTGGCGCTCGACACCCGCTTCGGTTGCGAGCATGGTGGCGGCCGCCCCGTCGTTCATCGGTGAAGCGTTCCCGGCCGTGACGGTCCCACCTTGGCGAAACACCGCCCGAAGGCCGGCCAGGACCTCGAGATTCGTGTCCTTGCGGGGACCCTCGTCCGAGTCCACGATGGCGACCGTGCGGCCGCGATCGTCCTGGGGTGCCTCGACGAGGAGGATCTCATCGTCGAACCTGCCGGCCTCTTGGGCTGCCACCGCCCTCTGATGGGATCGGAGGGCGAAGGCGTCCTGATCGTCACGGGACACGTGGTATCGGTCGGCCACCTCTTCGGCGGTCTCTCCCATCGCAAGACAGCCGTGCAGCCGGCGCATCTTGGGATTCACGAATCTCCATCCGAGTGTGGAATCGGCAACGTCGGGAACTCCCGTCGGAAAGGCCTTGTTCGGCTTGGCGATCACCAGGGGAGCGCGGCTCATGGATTCGGAGCCGCCGGCGATCATCACTTCGCCCCATCCCCCGGAGAGCGCCTGACCGGCCGCGATCACAGCCTGGAGGCCCGAACCGCACAGGCGGTTCACGGTGACTCCGGGAACCGTGACCGGGAGATCGGCGAGCAGGGCGGCCATCCGAGCGACGTTCCGGTTGTCTTCGCCCGCCTGGTTCGCTGCTCCCCACACGACGTCCTCGATGGCCGTGCCTTCCAGGTCCGGGTGGCGCTGGAGCAGGCCGCGGATGACGTGAGCAGCAAGGTCATCGGGTCTCACGTGTGCGAGCTGACCCCCGATCCTCCCCATCGGTGTGCGGGCAGCGTCGACCAAAAAGACTGAATTCATGTCTCAATGATGCCCGATCGGGGTCGATTCATCTAGATGAGCAATCCGGAAGGTTGTCTGATGAGACGAATGATGATGTTGTTGGTCATGGCGGTGGTCGCCACGGCCTGTGGTTCGGTGGCCGACACGGTCGGCGGGCTCGTGGATCAGTCGGTGTTCTCCATGGACGTTGGGCTGTGTTTCGACGACGAGCCCGATGCCGGTGAAGAGGTGAGCACGGTGCCCGATCGCGACTGCACCGAGCCCCACGACAACGAGGTCTTTGCGCTGTTCCAGCTGGAAGACGGCGATTTCCCAGGACAAGATGCCGTGTTCGACCAGGCGATGGAGTTGTGCACGGGTTCCGCGTTCGAGGACTACGTCGGTATCCCCTACCTCGACTCGGAGCTCGATGTGTTCCCGCTCACCCCGACGGCGACGGGCTGGGAAGACGGAGATCACGAGGTGGTGTGCGCTTTGTATGCGCTGGACCAGTCGAAGCTCGAAGCCTCGATGCAAGGGTCTCAGCGCTGAGCACGAGGTTCAGTCGACTATGAGAGAAGCGGCCCGAACGTCGGGTCGCTTCTCTCGTTCGTCGAGTCCGTTCCGAGAGCTCAGACCTGGCCGGCCAGCCAATCCGACGAGTAGCTGATGAGGCTCTTCATGTAGTTGGCCCTTTCGAATGCCCCGGGGTCGGGCGAATTGCGCTGGCTGAGGCTGCCGCGTGCCTGGCTGACCGACTTGTACTCGTTGGTCCACAGCCATGAACGAAGGCCCTCGACCAGTGTGTTGAGGTGCGCCGGACCATGGCGGAGCAGAGCTGATGCGACCATCGTCACGTCGGCGCCGGCCAGGATGAGCTTGACGACCTCTTCTGCCGTGTGCACGCCTGTCGTTGCCGCCAGGTCGGCTTCGACCCGGCCCGACAGGATCGCCATCCACCGCAACACCAGTCTCAGCTCATCGGGGGTGGACAGCTTCAGGTTGGGTGCAACCTCGAGGGTGTCCAGGTCGAAATCGGGCTGATAGAACCGGTTGAACAACACCAGACCGTCGGCGCCGGCGTCCACCAGGCGTTTCGCCATGTGTCCCATCGCCGAGAAGAACGGCCCCACTTTCACGGCCACCGGGATGCCGACCGCTCGGCGCACCTCGGCGACCAACTCCAGATACTGACGTTCCACGGTCTCGGAGGTGGTGTCGACGTCGGTGGCGACCAGATAGATGTTGAGCTCGAGTGCGTCGATGCCGACGTCCTCCAGGATGCGGGCGTACAGAGTCCACCCGCCCCGGGTGGTGCCGTTGAGACTCGCGATCACCGGAATCGACAGTTCGCGCTTGGCGCCGTGAACCAGGCTCAGGTAGTCGGTTGGCCCCGCGTTGTATTCGTCGATTTCGGGGAAGTAGCCGTCCGTGGCCTCCGGGAACGACTCGGCGCCGAAGTCGATCCCGAAGTGGATCGCCATGGCTTCGTGCTCGATCTGCTCTTCGAACAACGACGGCAGGACCACCGCCGGAGCCCCGGCCTCCTCGAGTGCGATCAGGCGGTCGAGATCGCTTGTGGCAGGTGAAGCCGAAGGCACCACCGGATGTGCAAGTTCCAAACCCAGGTACTTGGTCGTGAGATCTGGGTTCATCTTTCCTCCCGCTCCTGGCCCGTCCGAAGCTCCGTTCGGATTGTGGACTGGTTCACCGGTCATTCCTCCACCTCGGCGTATTCGGCCGTGCGGTGGATCGTGACCATCTGCTCGTACAGATGCCAGCGATCGTCGATGTCCTGTTGCGCTCGGGACATGAGCTCCGAGGCGGAGCCCGGATTCACTCTCGAGAGCATCGCGAACCGCGCCTCCTTTGCAGCGAAGTCGGCGAAGGTCATCGTGGGTTTGCGGCTGTCGAGGCGAAGGCCCGGGTCACCCGCGGACTCGCGGCTCGGGTCGTAACGGAACAGCGGCCAGTAGCCACTGTCGGTCGCCTCCTTCTGATGGCTCATCTGCGTCGACATCTCGATGCCGTGTGCGATGCACGGGCTGTAGGCGATGATGAGCGACACGCCTTCGTGTGCCTCTGCCTCCGCAAATGCCCGGACCACCTGGGTCATGTTGGCGCCCATCGCCACCTGCGCGACGTAGACGTTCCCATAGCTCATCGCGATCTGACCGAGGTCCTTCTTGCCGGTGGTTTTGCCCCCGGCTGCGAACTTCGCCACGGCTGCTCGTGGTGTGGCCTTCGACGCCTGACCACCGGTGTTGGAGTACACCTCCGTGTCCAGAACGAGGATGTTGACGTTCCGCCCCGATGCGAGTACATGGTCGAGGCCGCCGAACCCGATGTCATAGGCCCAACCGTCGCCACCCACGATCCATACAGAGGTTCTGATCAGAGAGTTGGCAACCCCTTCCAGCCGGCGTGGGAGGATTCCTTCCATCCCGGCGAGGCGTTGCTTCAGCTCCGCCACCCGTGCCCGCTGAGCGGTGATGCCTTGTTCGTCTGACTGATCTGCATCCAGGATGTCGACCGCCAATTGCCCGAGTTCGGGAGCCATGGCCGTGACCAGGAGCCGAGCGTCCTGATCCATTGCGTCCACGGCGAGGCGCATTCCCAGCCCGAACTCGGCGTTGTCCTCGAACAGCGAGTTGGCCCATGCTGGGCCGTTGCCCGCCAGGTCCACGGCCCAGGGCGTCGTCGGGAGATTTCCGCCGTAGATGGACGAGCATCCCGTCGCATTGGCGACCATCATCCGATCACCGGCAAGCTGAGTCAGCAGCTTCAGGTACGGGGTCTCACCGCAGCCGGAGCATGCGCCCGAGTATTCGAACAGGGGTGTGATCAACTGGCTGCCCTTGACCGTGTCGAGTTTGACGTCGGCTCGCGCAGGCTCGGGGATCGCCAAGAAGGCATCGAAGCGATCTCGTTCGACCTCGAGATGATCGAGCTTCGGCTCCATGTTGATCGCCTTGTGCTTGACCGCCTCCTTGGACTTGGCGGGACAGATGTCGACGCACACGCCGCATCCGGTGCAGTCGTCCGGCGCTACCTGGATGGTCAGGAGCTGTCCATCCCACTCACGCCCGGTCGCCTCCTTCGACGGCACCGACGCGGTGGCATCGGCGGGGTCGTAGACCTTGATCCTGATGGCCGCGTGCGGGCAGACCAACGCGCAGCGAGCGCAGTCGATACAGATCTCTGGATCCCAAATCGGGATCTCCTGGGCGATGGACCGCTTTTCGTACTGGGTGGTGGCAGTTGGGAATGTGCCGTCCACCGGGAGTGCCGACACGGGGAGCAGATCGCCCTTCCCTGCGATCATCATCGCCGTCACCCGTTGCACGAAGTCGGGAGCGTCGGCGGGGACGACGGTGATCCGCTTCGGCTCGTTGGTGGCCTCCGCCGGCACCTGCACACGTGCCAGACCTTCCAACGCCCGATCGATGGCTGCAGTGTTCCGTCGCACCACCACCTCGCCGCGCTTGCCATAGGTCTTCTCGATCTGAGTCTTGATGGCGCTCACGGCCTCGTCGATCGGAAGCACCCTTGTCAGCTTGAAGAAGCACGTCTGCAGCACGGTGTTGACGCGGCCACCCAATCCCACGTCGGTGGCGATCCCTTGAGCGTCGACGACCCACAGGTCGATGTTCTTCTCGATGATCGTTCGCTGGACGTCGCCGGGAAGATGATCCCAGACCTCGTCGGCGGCATACGGGCTGTTCAAGAGAAACGTCGAGCCTGGCGCCGACAGCTCGAGCGGGTCGATCTGATCGAGGAAGTTCCACTGGTGGCATGCCACGAAGGTGGCCTGGGAAACGAGATAGCTCGACGTGATCGGGCGCGGCCCAAACCGCAGGTGGCTGATCGTCCTCGAGCCCGACTTCTTCGAGTCATAGACGAAATAGCCTTGGGCATGGAGGTCGGTGTGGTCACCGATGATCTTCACCGAGCTCTTGTTGGCGCCGACCGTCCCGTCGGATCCGAAGCCATAGAACACGGCCCGGACGACGTCGTCGGGTTCGTTCCACTCGGGATCCACGTCGAGATGTGTGTGCGTCACGTCGTCGACGATCCCGACCGTGAAGTGGTTCTTGGGGTCGGGCTTGGCCAGCTCTTCGAAGATGCTCCGCACCATCGGCGGTGTGAATTCCTTCGACGACAGGCCGTAGCGCCCACCGATGATCCGGAGGGGGCGTCCTGCCTCGAAGGCGGCGGTGACGACATCCTGATACAGCGGTTCGCCGGTGGCGCCTGGCTCCTTGGTCCGGTCGAGCACCGCCACCGAGGTCGTGCTCGGCGGAAGGGCTGCGAGGAGTGCCGCGGTGTCGAACGGGCGGAAGAGGCGGACCACGATTGCGCCGACCTTCTGGCCGGCCTTCGACATCGCCTCGACCGCCTCCGAGACAGCGCCGGCGCCGGAACCCATGATCACCACGACACGTTCGGCGTCGGGGCTGCCGATGTAGTCGAAGAGCCGGTAGGAACGACCGGTGAGTCGAGCGAACGTGTCCATCTCCGTCTGGACGATCTCCGGCACGGCCAAGTAGTAGGGGTTGCACGCCTCGCGTGCCTGGAAGAACACGTCTGGATTCTGAGCGGTGCCCCGAATCACGGGGTGGAGCGGGCTCAGTGCCCTCAGCCGATGGTCCGCTATGAGGTGCTCGTCGATCATCTCGGTGAGGACTTCGCGAGGGATGAGTTCCACTTTGTTCACTTCGTGCGACGTGCGGAATCCATCGAAGAAGTGCATGAAGGGAAGCCTGCTGCGGAGGGTGGCAGCGTGAGAGATGAGCGCCATGTCGTGCGCTTCCTGGACCGAGGCGCTGGCCAACATGGCAAAACCGGTCTGCCGCGTGGCCATGACGTCGGAGTGGTCGCCGAAGATCGACAGAGCATGGGTCGCCACGCTTCGGGCAGCCACGTGGATCACCGCCGGCGAGAGCTCGCCGGCGATCTTGAACATGTTGGGCAGCATGAGCAGCAGGCCCTGGCTCGCCGTGAAGGTGGTGGTGAGGGCTCCTGCTTGCAGGGAGCCGTGCACGGCGCCTGCCGCGCCGGCCTCGCTCTGCATTTCCACGACATCGGGTACAACACCCCACAGATTCGGTTTTCCCTGTTGTGACCATGCGTCGGCCAGCTCGCCCATCGGCGATGCGGGTGTGATCGGATATATCGCGATCACCTCACTGAGGGCATGTGCAACTCGGGCGGCAGCTTCGTTGCCGTCGAGCATGGCGAATTCAGACACCGTCGTCCTTTACCGTCGCGTTCGACTCATCGTGGCTGCTCTCTGCCCATGAGGGCAGGGACAAAGGTCCCCTGTGGCAACCAACCGAATTGTGGCCATCGTGGCAGACGTCCGGGCGAAGTGCCCTGGGCCATTTGGCACCGATGTGCGAGATTGGTGTGTGTGTGCGCGGAGTCGCGAGGCTCAAAGGAGCAATACCGATGCATGGCGGGCACCGGGGCAGCATCTCCGCTATATACCTAGCGACACTTCCAGGAGGACGTTGTGAAAATCGTGGTCGGGTTCATCGATACGGCCGAGGGTCATGCAGCCATCGAGAAGGCGATCGAGGAGGCTCAGCTGCGGAACGGCAGCCTCGTCGTCGTGAACTCCATGCACGGCGGGAGTCGGGAAGGCGAAGAGGAGTACATCGCGACCGCTGAAGCCTTCGAAGCGCTCACCAAACGGCTGAACGAAATCGGGATGGCCTACGAGACCCATGAGTTCGTGCGAGGGAATACCCCCGCCGAGGACATCATCGACGCCGTCAAGGCAACCGGGGCGTCAATGATCGTCATCGGAATTCGAGAGCGGTCGGCAGCGGGCAAATTCCTCCTTGGATCGAACGCACTCGACATCCTCCACGACACGCCCGTACCCGTCCTATGCGTCAAGCCTGGAGCTCGTTGAGACCTCGGATCCCGGCGACCCAACCCCGAACCCAGGGTTAACGTCCGCCAGAATGACGGACTACCGCCCACAGAACGCACGAAGGGCGGCCCAGGCACGCTGGGCCGCCCTTCCGCGGGCTGTAGTCCGCCAGAATGACGGTCTATAACCCTGGGTTCGGGATTGGTTCAGGCGATGACGGGGACGTTGGCCATGGCGGCGGCGACCTTCGCCTCGGGGTAGTCGTAGTCCTCGAGCTGGCCGGCGAGGTACGCCTCGTATGACTTCAAGTCGAAGTGGCCGTGGCCACAGAGGGCCGTCAGGATCACCTTCTCTTCGCCTGTCTCCTTGCACTGATTGGCCTCGCGAATCGTGGCGGCGATGGCGTGTGTCGGTTCCGGGGCAGGGATGATCCCTTCGGTGCGGGCGAACTTCACTGCGGCGTCGAAGCACTCCGTCTGGTGGATGGCTTCGGCTTCAACGAGGCCCAGTTCGTACAGGTGTGAGACGAGCGGCGACATTCCGTGATATCGCAGTCCGCCGGCGTGGATGGGGTCGGGGATGAAATCGTGGCCCAGCGTGTGCATCTTCACGAGCGGAGTCATGCCGAGTGTGTCACCGAAGTCGTAGCGATACTCACCCTTGGTCAGAGACGGACAGGCCGCAGGTTCGACACACCTGATGGTCGGATTCATCTTGCCGGCGAGCTTCTCTCGGAGGAACGGGAACGACAGACCTCCGAAGTTCGAACCTCCACCGGTACAGCCCACCAACACGTCGGGGGTCTCACCCACTTTGGCGAGCTGCAGCAACGCTTCCTCGCCGATGATCGTCTGGTGCAACAACACGTGGTTCAGCACCGAGCCCAGCGCGTACTTGGTGTCGGGATCCTGGGCGGCCATCTCCACGGCCTCGGAGATGGCGATGCCGAGTGAACCGGTCGAATCGGGGTCCATGGCGAGGATCTTGCGGCCGGCCCCGGTGATGTCGGACGGCGAGGGATGAACCGTCGCGCCCCACACCTCCATCATCGTCTTGCGATACGGCTTCTGGTCGTAGCTCGCCCGGACCTGCCACACCTCACACTCGATGTCGTACTGGGAGGTGGCGAAGGCGAGGGCCGAGCCCCACTGGCCGGCTCCTGTCTCGGTTGTGAGCTTCCGCGTTCCTTCCTGATGGTTGTAGAACGCCTGAGGAACGGCAGTGTTCGGCTTGTGGGATCCGGCCGGCGAGACGCCCTCGTACTTGTAGTAGATCCTGGCCGGCGTATCGAGCAGTCGCTCGAGACGGTGTGCCCGGAAGAGAGGTGATGGTCGCCAGAGCCGGTACACGTCGAGAACCTCGCCGGGAATGTCGATGTACCGATCAGTCGCAACCTCTTGGCCTATGAGTGCCATCGGGAACAGCGGGGCCAGATCGTCGGGGCCAATCGGCTCGTGGGTACCCGGGTGCAGCGGAGGGGGAGGTGGGGCCGGCAGGTCCGGTATGACGTTGTACCAGGCGGTCGGCATCTCCGACTCGTCGAGAAGGATCTTGGTGGGCTCTGCCATGGGTTCTCCTGGTCTGGGAGTCACGGACGCTAGTGGCATGCCGCTGACCGGATCAGGCCTGCCGGGTATCGATCTGGCCAAGGTCGGGAAATCTTTCCGACAGCGACATTGGAACCTCCTGAAGTCTTCGAGCGTCCGACCGATATCTCGCATGGGCTGCCGATCAGGTCGGAACACGAAGGGTGGACAACATGGCACACACACAGTTCGAACCACGGCAGCGGTCCGTGAATGTGGGAGACATTCTCGCTTTCGCACCGGTGATCCTCCTGGTGCTGTGGGTGATCGCACGATCCATCGCGTGACCACTCGTCTGATGGCCGTCTCGGCCGACGGGATCGGTGGGCGGAGTGCATGTGCACTGAGCACGGCCCGAAGACCAACCGAGGTGGATTCCCGTGATCATGTCGGGGCGTCTGGGTGAGTGGAGCATCGAGGACCTGCTCCAGATCGCCCGGATCACACACAAGACAACGTCGATCGAAGTAGCCGGACAGCACATCTCCGGCGTGATCTATCTGCGCAACGGTGCGATCGTCGACGTCGAAGTGGTTGGTGTCGAAGCAGCCTCGGGGTCGAGGTTCTCGCAGATCGTCGAAGCGATCCAAGCTCTCTCGCTCATCGAAGAGGGATCGTTCGAGTTTGGAGATCGTCTGCCCCCGCCAGTCGACGATCGGCCCATCGAAGTGGCCGCCGTGACCGCGGCGATGCAAAAGGATGCGCTCCGCGAAAAGCGGCTGACCGACCTGGGCCTCGAGGGTGCCGAAGGTCTCAGCATCAACCGCCACATCGACGATTCGATCACGATCAAGCCGGCGGTCTGGCAGTTGCTGATCGACCTGATCGATCCCTTCACCTTGGCGTCGCTGCAGCAGAAGATGGGTCGCCGCAAGGCAGTGGCAACTCTTCTCACACTCGATGCGCTCGGAGTGTTACTGCGACGTCAGGAACTGATCGCTTCGGAGAACGCTGATGACGTTCCTGCCCCAGTCCTCGACGGAGTATCCCGGGACATCGAGGACGTCGGAAACCACGACGCAATCGCCGACGAGCCGGACGCCGTAGAGGATCGTGCTGTCGTCGACGACCATTTCGGCGATGGAGAACCGCCGGTCGGGGAGACCGATCTCGAATCGGACTCCGTCTCGGAGTTCGTGGAGATGACCGCCGACGAGGTTTTGGAGGCACCAGAGGACGCCCACCTCCAGTCAGCCACACCGCTGCACGTCGACGGGCCGATCGTCGAGATCTTCGAGCCCGACCGACTGCCGGGCGTCGCGCCGATGCACGAGGTGGTCACACCCTCGGAGACCACCCTGGTCGAAGACGTACTCGGGGACATGCGCAACCGGTTCAGGAACCAGCAGCACGACTACGAGTTCGACGACGAAACACCGGACCGATCATCGAGCTGAGCCGGCAGCGGCTTGGACGACCTCGTCTGCGAGCACGGTGGGCGATCTCTCCGCCGACAGCCTGAGATGCGCGACGGCTGTGAAGTGGGGCCGCCTCTGGACGTGGAGCTTTCGATATTCGGTTCTCGTGAGCAATCTTCGATGGGATCCACGGACGGCGCGCTCGTATCCGATCTCAGCGTCCAAATCGAGCCAGGCGACCAGCGGGAGAGCCGCCAGCAGGTCTCGCGAGACGGAGTCGTCCACGACGCTCGCCGCCGGCGTGACCACGAAGGAGGCAGGCGACTCGATCGTCTGCCGGAGCATCTCCGCCTCGAGACGATGGAGCTCAACGACTCCAATCTCCGCGGCGATCATCGCTCCTGAGGTGCCGATCGTGGCCTCGATCCAGCTGTCCGAATCGATCACCGGGAGTGAGAGCTGGTCTCCGACGAGGCGGGCGACGGTCGATTTACCGCTGCCCATGGAACCGATGATCGCAATGCGATCGACACTTGCGCGTGTCGGTTCAGGGGCAGCATCGGGGTGGGCGGCGTCCATCGCCATCTAACGTACCCACCGATGGTCCTCCCCACGCCACCCATGTTCGATCCGGAAGGATGGGGTACGCACCCGACGCTGATCATTGGGGTCGCCGGTGGATCCGGCTCTGGGAAGACGACGATCGCCGAGGCGCTCACCGAAGCGATCGACGGTGTGGCATACATCAAACACGATGCGTACTACCGACACCGGTCGGATCTCAGCTTCGAAGCACGTAGCCGTCTCAACTACGACCATCCTGATTCCCTCGAGACCCCGCTCCTGGTGGAACACCTGGAGGAGCTCCGCAAGGGCCTGCCGTTCGAGCAGCCGGTCTATGACTTCGCCGAGCATCTCCGGAGCGACACCTGCGTGGTTGTCGCCCCGGCGCCCGTGGTGATCGTCGAAGGCATCCTGGTCCTGGCAGAGACGTCACTTCGCTCGCTGATGGATCTCAAGGTGTTCGTCGACACCGACTCCGACCTCAGGCTTGCCCGACGACTCGAGCGTGATATTCGTGAGCGGGGGCGTACGCCGGAATCGGTGCTCACCCAATACCTGACCACGGTCAGGCCGATGCACAACGAGTTCGTGGAGCCGTCGAAGCGCCATGCCGACATCATCATCCCCGGCGGGATGAAGGTCGGTGCGGTCGCCACGATCATCGAGCTGATCCGGGCTCGCATGGGACGGGCCTGACCATCATCCTTCGGGCGGACTGGTCCCTCAGTCGAGGCCGATGCCGGCGTCGATGAACCGGTTGGTCGAGATGTCGTCGGCGGTCAGGTCGCCGAGCACGTCCATGTCGGCCTCGAGCATCTGATCGATGACTGCCTGGACCCGAGTAGGATCCATGTTGCCGAGGGTGGAGTCGGGGCCGTTGCCGACCAGGCCCAACTCGATCTGGGTGTCGACCGCAAATGCGGCAACGCTGTCGTCGTACACCCAGAAGTCGTCGTATTGCGCCACGATGTCCACGATCATCGCGTTCACCCGCTCGGGGTTGGTGGCGTAGTCGACGGCCGCCTGTTGGATCGTTGGAACCAGCCGCTCGAGGCAGGGCGCGAGAGTCTCGACGTCGTCGGCGCGTACGGCCACGGCCTGCGGGTACACCTGGAAGCCGGCCTCGTGGATAAGCTGATACGACACCGGTTTCATCCACTCGTCGATGACGAACTCGTAGTTGTACGGCTCCGTCGTGACGAAACCCTGCTGTGCGAGCGCTCCGTCGGCGGCGACGAATGCCGATGGGCTTCCGTTGTACGAGGGATCGATCTGGTCGGCCGAGAGAATCCCGGTCGATACGAGGACATCGGGAAAGGTGCCACCGGGGAAGACCGCCACGGTCACTCCGGCGGCGCCGAGGTCGGCGATGGTGCGGACCTCGGGATAGGTGGCCGGATCCCACATGATGATCTGCGGGTTCTTTTCGAGAGGGGCTACCACGGCCACGGTTGGGGCGTCGTCCGCGAATGCAGCGGCCTCGTCAGTGGACACGTATCCGAGGTGGATGTCAGGCTCCGTGTACAGCTGAGTCGAGACCGGTTGCCCGCCTATGGCCGGCCCACCGGTGCGGACCTCGATGTCGACGCCCAGGTCCGTTGTTCCGGCGACGAGATCACCGGAGACGACCTGATTGTCCGCGTCGACCCGGTAGCCGTCACCCACCATCTGATACACGGCGCCGTGCTCCGCCTCCGGGAACCAGTCGGTCTGGATCACGATGGGGTCTGGGCACACTCCGACGAGATCGGGGCCCAGTGGAACCGTCGAGTCCGACGACGTCGTGCCCGTACCCGCCGTCGAGTCTGTCGGCACGGCAGTGGACGGCGCGGAGCCCTCTGAGCCCGCACATCCGGCGAGCAGAATGGCGAGGATCAGCGCGGGGGCTCCTCGCTGCGAGCTGGTTCGATTCACGATTGTCTCCTGTGATTGCCTGGGCGTGCTGATGGCATCAGACGGCGCGCCTGTCGTACCACTCGCCGGTGACGCGTTCTTCAATCCATCCGAATGCGAGGAACACCGCAACGCCCAGCGCCGACGAAACGATGATCGCGGCGATGAGTTGTTCTCCCAACAGTCGATTCGCGTACTTTTGGAGAAGCTGACCGATCCCGGCGTCGCCCTTGCCAAAGAAGAAGTCACCGACGATGGCGCCGATCACCGAGAGCCCGGCCGATATGCGCAGCCCAGCGAAGATGGCTGGAAGGGCTGCGGGAAGGGTGAGCTTGCGCAGTCGGGTGATTCGCGACGCGTGATGAAGTGTGAACAGGTCATGCATGCCGCGATCTGCGGATTGAAGACCGAAGAGGGTATTCACGATGATCGGAAACAGCGAGATGAGTACGCACACGATCACGCGCGACGCCGTGTCCGTACCGAACCAGAACTGGATGAGCGGCACGATCGCCAGGATGGGAATCGCTTGCAGCGTCACGGCGTACGGGAACACCGCTCGTTCGATGGGCTTGGCCTGGCTCATCAGCATCGCGAGCGCGAGGCCGATGGTGCTGGCGATGAACAGGCCGGCGGCGGCCACCTTGGTGCTCGACCAGAGGCCGCTCATCAACTCGGCCAGGTTCGCTCCATCGAGAAACCCGACCTGAACCACGGCGTGCGGCGGCCTGAGCAGGAAACGTCGGCGGTCATCGAGGAGGATGTACGAGACGAAGTACCACACTCCGATCAGCGCCACTCCCAGCGCCGCCGGTGGCCACAGTGCCGAGCCGATGGCGGCCGACATCGACCGGCGTCCGAGCGGGGGAGTCACAGAGTCGACATCGCCCTTGGACGGGGCGGCGTGGTCCTCGTTGACGCTCATCTGTGGGCGCCCCACAGTGAGTGGCCGATCTCGCCGCTCAGGGCCGCGAACGTGGCATGGAATCGGATCTCCGGATCGCGAGGGAAGTCGAAGGGGATGATGTGTTCGTCCACGATCCGGCCCGGTCGGGCCGACATCACTAGCACGCGGCTCGACATGAACACTGCCTCAGCGATTGAGTGCGTGATGAACAGGCCGGTGAAGCGGCGGCGTTCGAACAAAGCGAGCGTCTCTTCGTTCAAACGCGCCCTGGTGATTTCGTCGACGGCGCCGAACGGCTCGTCGAACAGGAACACGGGTGGCTCGAGCGTCAGCGCTCTGGCCAGCGACGTGCGCATCTTCATTCCGCCCGAGAGCGACTTCGGGAAGTGATCCTCGAAGCCGCCGAGCCCCACGAGTTGGATGGCTTCGTCCGCCCGACGCCGGCGTTCCGAGCTGTCGAGCCCGTCCAGTTCGGCCAGCAGCTCGACGTTCTGGAGCACCGTTCGCCACGGCAGCAATGTCGGGTCCTGGAACACATATCCGAGGTGCTCCCTGTCGACGATCACCGAGCCGCCGGTGGGTTCGATCAACCCGGAGGCAATCCTCAACAATGTCGACTTTCCGCATCCCGAAGGTCCCACGAGGGTCACGAACTCGCCCTCGGCGACGTCGAAGGTGACATCGGACAGGGCGTGTGTTTGGTCGGGAAAGACCATGGAAATGTCACGGAACGACAGAGCCGGCGACGCCATCGTGCTCCACATCACCTTCGGGGAAACTGAACCGTAGTGCGAGACGAACTCTTTGGGAGCGGCGCAAGGCGACGCTCTGCCGTCGGTTCGGGACCCTCGGCGGGGACGCGATTGGCTGCACCGCAGCTGCCGCAGGTCGAACCGTATGTCTCGGTGGGTTCGCGCTTCGGGGTTCGTATCCTGCCTGGTTGTCGCTACCCGGCCCCGTTCATGACGCCACGAGCGTGTCCGGTTCCTCAGGTGCGCTGGGCCGAGCGGGTGCTGGCGGTGTTGACGCTCGCCGAGTTCGTGCGTGGTGCTGCAGGCGAGCTGACGCACCCCGACCGCCGGCCGGCCGCGGTATCGCCCTTTCCGAAGGGTGTGGCGGCTTTACACTCACGCCCATGAGACCAACGGTTGCCGTTCTGGGCGTGGGCGCGATGGGAGAGTCGATCGTTCGAGGCCTTCTGTCTGCCGGTTGGGAGCTCCCCGAACTCGTCGCCGCTGTGCGCAGGGAGACCAGGCTCCACGACATCGAGACGCGGATCGGGATCGACTGCCATCTCGACGCGGTCGAGGCGGTTGGCGACAGGTCCGTGATCGTGGTGGCCGTCAAGCCTCGCGATGTCGTCGGTCTTCTCGAGAAGATCGCCGGCTCGGTTTCGAGCGACCAGGTGGTGATCTCCTTGGCAGCGGGCGTCCCGTTGGCCCTGTACGAGGAGCATCTGACGGATGTACCGGTGGTGAGAGCGATGCCCAACACGCCATCGCTCGTGCGCGAAGGCGTGACCGCGATCGCCGGCGGCACCGCGGTGACCGAAGATCATCTCGCTCGGGCCCGTCGGGTGCTGGAAGCAGTCGGCCAGGTTGAAGTTCTCGATGAGGCTCTGATCGACGCCGTGACCGCCGTCTCCGGGAGCGGACCGGCATATGTCTTCCTGCTGGCCGAGGCGCTGGAGGAGGCCGCTGTGCGAGAGGGTCTACCTCGGGACATCGCCGAGGCTCTCGTCCACCAGACGGTCAGGGGAGCGGGACACCTGCTCACGGAGACGACGATCAAGTCCTCCGAGCTCAGGGCTCAGGTGACCTCCCCCGGTGGGACGACGGCGGCTGCCATGCACGTCCTGGAGGAGCGCGGTTTCCGGGCGGTCCTCGAAGACGCGGTGCGTGCAGCTGCGCAGCGAAGTCGGGAACTCGGAGCCATGGCTCGTGAGGAACACGCGTGAGCCTGTTCTCGCGGGCGATGCTCGCTGCCACCCACAATGGAGCCGTTCGACGCCTGGTCACGAGAACCGCGCCTGGAAAGACGCTGGCTCGGCGATTCGTGGCGGGCGACACCCTCGACGAGGCCACCGCCGCCACGACGTCGCTCAACACGGGCGGCAAGCAGGTCTCACTGGACCTTCTGGGTGAAGCCGTCCACGACCGGGCTACCGCCGTGAACGCGGCAGACCAGTACGTGGCTGCGATCCGACGGATCGCAGAGGCCGAACTCGACGCCAACGTGTCGATCAAACTGACACAGCTCGGTCTCGAGTTCGACCGTTCTCTGGCAGCAGAGAACCTGACGCGGCTCGCACAGGAAGCGGCTGCGATCGGCACGACTGTCACGATCGACATGGAGGACAGTCGATACACCGAGGCCACGGTGGATCTGTTCGCCGAGGTCCAGCAGCAGAACGGCAACCTGGGTCTTTGCCTTCAGGCGTATCTGCACCGAACCCCCGACGACCTGAATCGGCTTCTGCCGTTGGGCGGCCACATTCGCCTGTGCAAGGGGGCGTACGTCGAGCCCTCGGCGATCGCCTACACCGACAAAGACGATGTCGATCGGGCCTTCGCGGAGCTGCTCGAGCCCTTGATGGCCGCCGACGGCGTCATGCCCTGCATCGCGACCCACGACGACAGACTGATCGAACGAGCCACCCAACTAGCCCGTTCCCGTTCCGGTCCATGGGAGTTTCAGATGCTGTACGGAGTTCGTCCTAATCTCCATGATCAGTTGGTGGGAGTGGGAACGTCCGTGCGGGTCTATGTGCCGTACGGGTCCGAGTGGTATGCGTACCTGACACGACGCATGGCCGAACGTCCCGCCAACACGGTGTTCTTCGTGCGGGCTTTGGCCGGCAAGAGTTGAACGCTGGACAAACCGAGTCCGAACGAAGCGGTGACAGACATGCGTGCACCCACATTCACCCTCAATGATCACGACGGGCATCAGGTGTCGTCTTCGGACTACACAGGCCGCTCGCTGATCGTCTTCTTCTATCCGGCGGCCATGACTCCGGGCTGCACGACGGAGGCCTGCGACTTCCGCGACAGCCACGCACGTCTCCAGGCGGCGGGCTACGAGATCGTCGGAATCAGCCCCGACGAGCCCGAGCGCAACGCCAAGTTCAGAGAGAAGGAGGGCCTGACCTTCCCGCTTCTCTCCGATCCGGCCCACAAGGTGGCGGAGGCCTTCGGCGCCTGGGGCACCAAGAAGAACTACGGCCGTGAGTACGAAGGGCTGATCCGCTCCACGTTCGTGATCGGCCCGACCGGAGACATCGAACGCGAGTACCGCAACGTGAAGGCCACCGGCCACGTCGGTCGCCTCGCTCGCGACCTGCTCGAGGACTAGAACCCAGGGTTATGGTCCGCCATTTTGGCGGACCACCGCCCACAGAACGTCGCCGACCCTCCCGCCTTTGGACGCGGAGGCCGAGTGGGCCCCACGGCGCACGGGAGAGCGAACACCGCGAGAGACCTCTGAAGCGGGGCGTCGTCTGAAGCGGCGTAGCATGTCGGCCATGCGACGTGTCTCCGCCGTTTCCGTGTTGGTCCTGATGCTCGTGTCTTCCGCCGCTTGGGCGGCAACCGTCGACGACGTTGCGGAGGCCGTTGAGTTCCGTGGTTACTACGCGGACTCGGGCGTAGACATCGCCGTCAACGACCTCGAAGACCTGTCCCAGGAGTTCCCCGGGATCGGCTTCGTGGCACTGGAGGATGATCCATCTCAAGGCGCCGACCTCTTCGCCGACGAAGTGCTGGCTGCGATCGAGGATCCGGACACCATCGTTGTGCTGTCCGCCTCGGAGGCCGGTCTGGTCACCGATGGGGTCTACACCGACGATCAGATGGACGACGCGCTCGACACCGCCTTCGCCACCACCGGTGACAATTATCTCACCGACTTCCGCGAGGTGGCGGCCAGCCTGACGGACCGGGTCCCGGCAGGCGTCGCAACCACCCAGGCGCAGTCCGGAGAATCGGCTCCCACCCAGACTGCCGGTGAAGACGACGGTGGCGGGATCCCGTGGCTGTGGATCATCGTCATCGGGATCGTCGGGTTCATCTTCTGGCGGAGCAGGCGCAGCAAGCGGAAGCGCGCCGACGCGATGACGGCCCAACTCGAGGCTGCAAAGGCGGAGATCCGCGAGCAGATGGGCGTCGTCGCCAACGAGATCCTCGAGTTCAGCGATCGCGTCGATCAGGACCAGTTTCCGACGGCAGTGGAGCACTACCGCAAGGCATCGGACGTGTTCAAAGCCGCCGAGGATCGCATGGACGCGGCCAAGACTCCTGCCGAGCTCGAGTCGCTTTCCGACGACCTCGACGTGGCGCGATGGGAGATGGCTGCGGCCGACGCCATCGTCGAGCGACGCGAGATTCCACCCAAGCCCGAACCGGACAAGCCAGTGCCGTGCTTCTTCGATCCGACTCATGGCGCCGGGGTCGAAGAAGCGGAGTTGAAGACCCCGGCCGGCATCCGCACGGTCATGGTGTGCAAGCAGGACGCCGAACGGCTGCGCCGCGGCGAACGTCCCGAGCCGCGCTCGATCGACGTGGGGGGTCGTCGGGTCCCGGCGCCGCAGGCACCCCGCAGCAGCGGCGGCGGTGGGATGGACTGGCTCGACGCGTTCTCGATCCTCGTGGGTGGCATGAGCCGGGGAACCGATTACAGCTGGGGCCGGGGCCCAAGACGTCCGGGTGGAGGACTCGGCGGAGTGCTGGGTGGAATGCTCGGCGGTTCTCCGGGCAGGCCGCGCCGGACAGGCGGTGGTGGCATGCCGAGCCTGCCCACCCGCAGGTCGTCGAGTTCCAGCCGTTCCAGGTCGTCCAGCAGCCGTTCTCGATCGTCGTCCCGATCTCGCAGTTCTCGGTCGACCTCACGGGGGCGACGTTCGCGCTGAGACCTCGGCCACCCGAGGCACTCCGGGCGTCAGGACAGATCACTCGACCGTTGGCGGATCCTCGCCTGGGCCAACCGCCTAGGATGGGCGGACCAGCGACTACAGGGGTTTCGAGGTCATGTTCAAGAGAATCTGGGGCTATCTGAAGCAGCTCTTCCGTTCGGGTGCCGAAAGGGCGATGAACCCCGAAATCGAGATCGAGCAAGCGATCACAGAGGCCAGGAAGCGCGATCAGGACCTCCGTAACCAGGCAGCAAAGGTGATCGCCCACCGCACGCAGATCGAGCAGAAGATCGAAAGCTCCGCGAAGGACGTCGGTGAGGCCCGCGAGATGGCCAAGTCGGCCCTGATGAGAGCCGAGCAGGCGAAGAACGCCGGCGACACGGCCGAGCAATCCAAGTGGACGCAAGCCGCCCAGTCCCTCGCACTCAAGCTGCAAGCAGCCGAGTCCAATCTCAACGGGCTCAAGGAGCAGTACGAGATCGCGATCGGTCAGGCCGATCAGGCCAAGACCGCGGTGCAGCAGAACGCCATGCGTCTGCAAGAGCTCGCCGCCAAGCGCATGCAGCTCGTCGGCCAGCTTCAGCAGGCCAAGATGCAGGAGGCCGTCAACAGCGCAGTGGAGTCGATCTCGACGAGCATGGAAGCCGAAGCTCCCTCTCTCGAGAAGGTCGAAGAGAAGATCCAGCAGCGGCTGGCCGGCGCCAAGGCACGCACCGAGCTCCGCGAAGCCACCCCGGAAGGCGCCGAGTCCGAGCTGAAGGAGGCCATCTCCATCGCTCAGGCCGATGCCAAGCTCGAAGAGCTGAAGCGTGAGCTGGGTCTCGCCACCGAAGGCGACGCCGGCACGGGAGGCACCGAGGTCACGCCGGCCTAGAGCCGGGGTTTCGCCCGGGCCCTTGGCCCGCCCGCCTCCAGTCTTCTGTCTCCGGCTTGCCGGGGTCGTTTGGTGACTGGTCGTCCGCTACCTTCCCTGAGGTGCTCGACGAACTGCTCGCTCATCCGCTCGTCTCCGAGGAGCTGGTGCTCGGGGGGTCGATAGGGGTGATGGCCATCCATGGGGGGATCGAGGCCGAGACCGCCGAGATGGCGCGCGAGATCGCAGCCGCCACCGGCGCCTCGTTGTATGTGGTGGAGCAGGCCGAGTCCTTGGCGTGGCATATTCCGTCGACCAGATATGACCCGCGGCACAGTTCGCAGCTGGCTGCGTTTCTGGATTACGTCGATCGTGTGGTGAGCCTGCACGGCTTCGGACGCGACCATCTGCGGCGCTCGGTGCTCGTCGGGGGTGCCAACGATCCATACCGCGCCCAGGTGGCTCGAATGCTGCGTTCGAACACCGAAGTGAGAGTCGTCGACGACCTGCGCGACATCCCACAGGGGCTCAGGGGACGGCACGCCCGCAATCCGGTGAATCTCGCTGCTGGTGGAGGCGTGCAGCTCGAGATGTCGGCCGCGACCCGGTTGCCCCCACATCGTGGCAAGGTGGTGGAGGCGCTGACTCGGGTGATCGGCGACGACGTTCGCAGCGGAGGCGTGTGATGCAGATCGGAATGG
This sequence comes from uncultured bacterium, assembly GCA_963792365.1. GTDB lineage: Bacteria > Actinomycetota > Acidimicrobiia > Spongiisociales > ZC4RG35 > JAOUGY01. The sequence continues at coordinate 824,812 of CAWBVW010000001.1, read as the reverse complement.
TTGGCCTGGGGCGGATGGGCTCGAACATGGCCCGCCGCCTCATGAAGTCCGGACATGAGGTCGTCGTCCACGACCTCGATTCAGAGGCGGTGGCCGTCCTCGAAGGCGAAGGTGCCGTGGCCGCCGGATCGCTCGAAGACCTGGCCTCGAAACTAACGCCCCCGCGTGCCGTGTGGCTGATGGTGCCGGCCGCAGTCACGCCGCGAGTCGTAGACGATGTGGCGGACGTGCTGTCTGCAAACGACGCCATCATCGACGGCGGCAACACCTACTACCGGGAGTCCATGGATCATTCCGCTCGGCTCGCCCAACGCCGCATTTCGTTCGTCGACGTGGGTACGAGTGGGGGCGTGTTCGGTTTGGACCGCGGATACTGCCTCATGATCGGTGGGGAGCCCGAAGTCGTCGCTCGTCTCGACCCGATCTTCGCCTCCCTGGCACCAGGGGTGGAGGCGGCTCCACGAACTCCCGGCCGCACAGGCCGGCCAGACGAACCGGAACAGGGTTACCTTCATTGCGGCCCCTCGGGCGCCGGGCACTTCGTGAAGATGGTTCACAACGGCATCGAGTACGGCTTGATGGCTGCCTACGCGGAGGGGTTGAACATCCTCCGCCATGCCGGGGTCGGTGCGCACGAGAGGACTGCCGACGCCGAGACTGCCCCCCTGAGCGAGCCAGAGAGCTATCGGTTCGACATCGATGTAGCTGCCGTTGCCGAGGTGTGGCGGCGCGGCAGCGTCATCGGATCATGGCTGCTCGACCTGACCGCCGATGCGCTCGCGTCGAGCCCCGACCTCGCCGAGTATCAGGGCAGGGTTTCGGACTCGGGCGAGGGCCGGTGGACGCTGCAGAGTGCGATCGACGTCGGAGTGCCTGCTCCGGTCCTTGCCTCCGCCCTGTTCGATCGTTTCGCCAGTCGAGGACGCGACGACTTCGCCAATCAAGTGCTCTCGGCCATGCGTGATCAATTCGGGGGCCACTCGGAGAGAGCGCGATGAAGGCTGACGCACTCGTGCTCTTCGGGATCACCGGCGACCTCGCCAAGAAGAAGCTGTTCTCGGCTCTGTACGAGCTGACCAGGACCGGGATGCTCGATATGCCCGTAGTCGGCGTGGCGTCGAGCGACTGGACCGACGCCGAGTTGAAGGACCGGGCCCGCGAAGCGGTCGAGGCGAGCGACGTCGACATCGACGAGGAAGTGTTCCAGCGATTGGCGGAGAACCTCTGCTACGTGGCCGGCGACTATCGGGACCGTACCGTCTACGACGACATCGTGAAGCGCCTCGATGGCATCCGCAACGTCGTCTGCTACCTGGCGATCCCCCCATCACTGTTCGACGATGTGGTGCAAGGTCTGGCGCGGGTTGGGCTCACCGACCAAGGACGGGTCGTCCTCGAGAAACCCTTCGGGCGCGACGCCGCCTCGGCCGCCGAGCTCAACGACATCGTCCACCAGTACTACTCCGAGGATCGGGTGTACCGGATCGACCACTTCTTGGGCAAAGAGGCAGTCCAGAACATCATGGTGTACCGGTTCGCCAACACCATTCTCGAACCAGTCTGGAACCGGCATTACGTGCGTGGTGTCCAACTCACGATGGCGGAGGACTTCGACGTGGAGGGGCGGGGCAAGTTCTACGACTCGGTCGGAGCGATCCGCGATGTGGTCCAGAACCACCTCTTCCAGATGGTGTCGCTGCTGGCGATGGAGCCCCCGGTCTCACAGGACGCAGACGCGTTGCGGGACGAACGGGCCAAGGTGCTCAAGGCGATCAGGACCCTGGACCCCGCCGACGTGGTGAGGGGCCAGTACGACGGGTACCTCCAGGAAGACGATGTGGCCAAGGCGTCCGACACCGAGACGTTTGCCGCGGTCCGGCTCGAGATCGACTCGTGGCGGTGGGCCGGCGTGCCGTGGATCGTTCGGACCGGCAAGGCGATGGCCCAGACCATCACCGAGGCAGTGATCGAGTTCGAGCAGCCGCCGAGACCGCTGTTCACCGACACCCACTGTGAGCCCGGGCCCAATCGGATCCGTTTCCGCTCGAAGCCAGGGGACGTGATCTCGTTGGCGATGCAGGCGAAGCGCCCGGGCGACGACCTGGTGAGTGCACCGGTGGAGCTCGAAGTCGACAACGAGAAGGCGCAGGGACGGGGACGTGATGCCTACGACCGGCTGCTCGGAGACGCGCTCCGAGGAGACCCACGTCTGTTCGCCCGTCAAGACGGGGTGACGGAGGCGTGGAGGATCGTCGATCCGATCCTGACCAAGGACGAGCCTGCGATCACGTACCGTCGGGGCAGTTGGGGTCCGAGCGAAACGAACACGCTCCTCGACGATGGATGGGAGTGGCTCACCCCGGAGCGATGAAGGAGTTCTTGGTGGAATCGATCAGTAGGACGGATCAGTGGGCAGCGCTGGAGGCGCTGTCCGACGAACGGCTCGAGCTTCGGGAGCTGTTCGCTTCGGATCCTGGGCGAGCGGAGCGATTCACTTTTCGCGCAGGTGATCTGATCGTGGATCTGAGCAAGCATCTGGTCACGGACCGCATCCTCGATCGGTTGGTCGACCTCGCCCGTACCGCCGACGTCACGGGGCGGCGGGCGGCGATGTTCGGCGGCGAACACATCAACGTGACCGAGGACCGCGCCGTGCTCCACACGGCGCTCCGAGCACCGAAGTCAGAAGCGGTGTACGTCGACGGGGAAGACGTCGTCCCCGGTGTCCACGACGTCTTGGACCGCATGGCACGGTTCGCCGATCGGGTGCGGTCGAGCGAGTGGGTCGGCCACTCGGGTCGCCCGATCCGCACCGTCGTCAACATCGGGATCGGGGGCTCCGACCTGGGGCCGGTGATGGCCTACCACGCGCTTCGGGCATACCGGGACCCACGGATCGATGTACGATTCGTCTCGAACATCGATCCTGCCCACTTGGCGGCCGCCCTTCACGGAGCCGACCCCGAGGAGACCTTGTTCGTCGTGGCGTCGAAGACGTTCACGACGCTCGAGACGCTCACGAACGCCCGCAACGCTCGCACATGGTTGGTGGATGCGCTCGGCGACGAGGCTGCCGTCGCCAAACACTTCGTTGCCGTCTCGACCAATGCCGAGGAAGTGGGCGCGTTCGGAATCGACACCGACCACATGTTCGGGTTCTGGGACTGGGTCGGTGGACGATACTCAATGGACTCGGCGATCGGGTTGTCGCTCATGATCGCAATCGGGCCGAGCGCCTTTGGCGAGATGCTCGGAGGATTCCGAACGATGGACGAGCACTTTCGCGACACCTCGTTGGACTCCAACGTCCCCGTTCTGCTGGCCCTCGTCGGGATCTGGTATCGCAACTTCAACGGTCTGTCGACCTATGCGGTGCTGCCCTACGCCCAGGACCTCGACAGGTTTGCCGCGTACCTCCAGCAGCTCGACATGGAATCGAACGGCAAGCGGGTCCAGCTCGACGGCACCGGCGTCGACCACAACACCGGTCCGATCGTTTGGGGAGAACCCGGGACCAACGGCCAGCACGCGTTCTATCAGTTGCTTCACCAGGGCACGACCGTGGTGCCCGCCGATCTGATTGGCTTCCTCGAGCCGACCGACGACATCGGGAATCAGCACGACCTGCTCATGGGCAACCTGTTCGCCCAGGCAGAGGCTCTGGCTTTCGGGAAAACAGCAGAGGAGGTCCGAGCAGGCGGAGCGGCCGACGACCTCGTGCCCCATCGAACGTTCCCCGGCAATCGTCCCACCTCCATGATCCTCGCTCCCAGGCTGACGCCTGCGGTCTTGGGTCAGCTGATCGCCCTCTACGAGCACAAAGTGTTCGTCCAGGGGACGATCTGGGGCATCAATTCCTTCGATCAGTGGGGCGTGGAGCTCGGGAAGGCACTCGCCACCACAATCATCTCCGAGCTCGAAGCGGACGAGGCGCCAACGCTCGAGCACGATGCCTCGACCAACGCGCTAATCACCCGCTACCGAGGGGCTCGCAACCGCCCGAATTGAGCCACGCCTCCGAAACCAGAGCCGAGTGGTGAGGCCGAGGCGCTGCTGTTTCAAAGCTGACTACCGCGCAGAGTGGTTGTGGAGCCGCACGTCGACGCCGTTGTCGAGCACTCGAAGGAATGCTCGTACGCCGAGGAACGAACGGTCGTCGCGCTCGCTCACCCTGACCACTGAACGCACACAACAACCATCGCACCAACCGCTGTTGTAGACGCCGATCGGCGCTGTTCAGCAACGCAGGCGTTGGTTGCCCCGAGATTCGGACCTGGCGGTTCGTCGGTTGGCCTGGTGGGTGTTCCGGGCAAGGCGTATGCGACCAAGGCCATCGCCGCATCCATTGAGGGGCTGTACCGCTTGTGAGCCACTGATAACTCCGGGACGGCGGTCCCGATCACCATGGCGCCGTGTCTCCACAGCAATGCCGGGGCGGGGTCACGTCCTGACGGCGTCTCCCGTTGCTGGTTCGGGGATCGGGATCTAGAGGTTCGCTAGAATCCGGTCGGGATCGGGGCGGTCATCGACCCTGGTTGCCCTATACGAGTACACAACGATGCCGGATGAGTCGATGACGACCGCTCCGGGCATCGCGATGTCTTGCTTCTTCGCCCCGAAAAGGAGGCGGTCGTACCACGGAGCGCCCTTCGTATCACGCATTCCGATGTCATCGAGCAGACTTGTCGGGACGTCGCACAGGATGGTGATCTTGTCGCCGACGTGTTCTTGGACCGATGCGGCTTCGCTCGGACTGTCAACGGAGCCCGCATACACAGAGAGCCCAGCCGCGGCCAGACGTTCGTAGGCTCCCACCAACTCATCGAGCTGCGACTTGTGCGAGGGGCACCACCAGCCGCGGTAGAGAACCAACAACGTGGGGGCGTCTGCGACGAGGTCTTGATCGGTGACCACCGCGCCTTCTGTTGTGGCCACGGCCATTGACGGGAGCTGGTCACCGGGATGCAGATTCAGCTTCTCAGATCCTCGGATCCGCAACTCGCGTCGAGTTAGCGGAAACCACGCCACCCCGGCTCCAAGCGCGACGCCACCAGCTACATCGACGCCGCCGGTGAGCCAGCCGGCTGCTGCCAGCAGCATTCCCAGCGCCACGACGCAGTGAAAGACCCAGGTTCGATAGGTGAACCTGTGAATCACGAAGAGCAATGTCGCGTACGCAACGAAGCCCGCCAAGACGACGGTCAATCCAAGAGTGCTCAACCAAGCCACCCAGCCAGTATGGCGTGCCTCTGCTCCAGTAGGCGATCGGCACCGCCCACATGTCTGCCGCTCGGCGCTACTAGGCGAGAGGGGCTGACTGATCCGAGATCTGGTGATCGGAGCGGCTGGGCTTCTGTTGAGATCGCCGTTCCAACCTCGTATCACGCGTGATACGAATCGGTCATGTCAGATATCTCGATCCGTGAATTGCGTACAACGGCGGCGACGCGGGCGGCCACGGTCGCTCGGCGTTGCAAGCACCGTGGCAGACCAGACGCGAGCCAAAAGGCCTCCAAACCCTTTGAAGGCCTTGCGTGGGCTATGCGGAGGCCCCGGTCGTTGGTCGGGCCGGCCGGCTCAGTGATCGTGAGAGTGTCGGTGTGACTCCGGACCGGAGTCCTGCGGTCCCACTCAACAGCCCACCTCGCCGAAGTTGCCGCAACAGTCTGATCTGTTCTTGGCCTTGATCGCGGTGTTCTTGGCGAGCATTCGCAGCTTCTCTGAGAATGAGGCGCTCGAGGTCCGCCAGTTCTGGGCGAATGCGCCGGGGCTTGGTCTAGGCATGCAACGACTCTCTCACCCGCACGCCCCGACGCCAAATCGCCTGAAGCGGGGCGCTGTGGCGACCGGTCGGCGGATGTCCGCGCCCGAGGATCACTGCCGATACACTCGCCCGCATGGCGATCGTCACCCACGAGCACGAGCACACGAGCGACGAGGAACATCCACCGCGTCGCCCGCCCACAGCCTCTCAGGTTCTGCTCATCCTGGCGGTCCTGGCAGCGCTCGGCACGTTGTTGCTGTGGCCGTTGGGGAAACTCCCCGGCGAGTTCGAGCCCGAAGTCGGACGTGTCGTGTTCGGGAACATCCCCGAGGCGCTCGAGGCCGCGTTCTACGTGGCAACGGCCACCTTCCTCGGTGTGAGTCTCTACTTGTTCTCGCTGAGGGCGCGCAACTGGCAGCGCGGTCAATCCGAGAATCGGACCGGTGATTGGGGGGCACGCTTCAAGCGTTTGGAGGAGGGCCTCCGTATGAAGACGCTGATGCGTGACAAACAAGCGGGGCTTATGCATGCGATGGTCTACTACGGCTTCGTGGTCCTGTTTCTCGGGACGGTCACCCTCGAGATCGACCATCTGCTACCTAGGTCGCTGAAGTTTCTCGAGGGCGGCTTCTATCAGGGATACAGCCTGGTCCTCGATCTGGCAGCCGTCGTGTATCTCGGCGGCCTGATGTGGGCATTCGGACGCCGCTACATCCAACGTCACTGGCGGCTCAGGTCGAAGACCAAGCCTGAGGACGGATGGATCCTCACGTTGCTGGCGATCATCGGTATCACGGGTCTGCTGACCGAAGGCGCGCGCATCGCATGGATGGGTCGCCCTGATTTCGAGGTCTTCAGCTTCATCGGGTACCCACTGTCGTTCCTGTTCGCCGACTCTGCAGCGGGCGATTGGCACCGGGTCTTCTGGGTCAGTCATTCGGGGGCTTTCCTCGCCTTCCTCGTCATGCTGCCCACCACGAAGCTGCGGCACATGTTGACGTCGCCCGCCAACATCTTCCTTTCGCCCAACGATCGGCCAAAGGGCGCAATGAAGCCGATGCCCAACCTCATGGAGGCGGAGGACATCGAGGTGATCGGTGCCGCCGAGATCACCGAGTTCACGTGGAAGCAGTTGTTCGACACGGATGCGTGCACGATCTGCGGCCGCTGCACATCGGTCTGCCCGGCGAACATCACCGGCAAGCCGTTGGATCCCCGCGAGATCGTCTTGAAAACCGGGGAGGTCATGGCGGCGACGGGTCATCCGCCCGTCTCCACGCCGGTCAGCCTCGCGCAGGGCATCGTCATCGAATCCGAGCGAGTGCTGGATCGGGTTCAACCAGAAGAGGTCTGGAGCTGCACATCGTGCAAGGCCTGTGACGAGATCTGCCCGGTGAACATCGAAATCCTCGACAAGATCCTCGACATGCGCCGGTATCTGGCGCTCATGGAATCGAACTTCCCCACGGAGCTGGGCAAGGCTTTCATGGCCATGGAGAACCAGGGCAACCCATGGGGAATGGGTCAACAAGACCGCGCGGCGTGGACCAAGAAGCTGGACTTCGACGTGAAGATCCTCGGTGAGGATGGAGTCGACTCCGCCGAATACCTCTGGTACGTGGGTTGCGCCGGGAGCTTCGACGACCGGAATCAGGCCGTCACCATCTCGCTGGCCAAGCTGCTCAACGAAGCAGGTATCGACTTCGCAATCCTCGGGCACAAGGAGATGTGCAACGGCGATCCGGCTCGGCGGTCGGGAAACGAGTACGTCTGGCAGCAGCTCGCACTGCAGAACATCGAGACCTTCGACGACCTTGGCGTCAAGAAGGTGATCACGCAGTGCCCGCATTGCTTCAACACGCTCGCCAACGAGTACCCACAGATGGGCGGCGACTACGAGGTGGTCCATCACACCGAGCTCCTGGCCGAGCTGCTCCGGCAGAAGCGGGTGAACGCCGCGGCAGGGGACGCGATGCCGAAGAAGAAGGTCACCTATCACGACCCCTGCTATCTCGGGCGTCACAATGACATCTACATGGCGCCACGCGAGGTCGTTGCGGCGACCGGCAACGTCGACATGGTCGAGATGCCTCGCCACGGCACCCGTGGCCTGTGCTGCGGAGCCGGCGGCGCTCGCTTCTGGATGGAGGAGCACACGGGCAAGAAGGTGAACATCGAGCGCGCCGAGGAGGCGCTGGCCACCGGCGCCACCGAGATCGCCGTGTCCTGCCCCTACTGCTTCGTGATGATCGACGACGGCGTCAAAGAGCTGGGCAAGGGCGACGAAGTGCGCGTCCGCGACATCGCCCAGATGCTCCAGGACGGGTACTGACACCTCCTACGTCCTACGTAGTACGTCCTACGTATCAATCGGGGTGATGCCGGCACGGATCGCCAGGACGGCGGCCTGCGTTCGGTCGTTGACGCCCAGCTTGGTGAGGACGTCGCTGACATAGTTGCGGACGGTCCCTTCCGAGAGGAACAGTCGCTCGGCGATCTCGGCGTTGGTGAGGCCGAGACCGATGAGACCGAGCACCTCGCGCTCCCGATCGCTCAGGTCGGCGTCGATGGCGGCCGCCACAGGACGCTGGGATCGGGCGACGTGCTGAAACAGGTTGCCGGCCACTGCGGCATCGACCGGGTTGCGGCCGGCGGCGACGTCCTCGATGGCATCGACGAGCCGGTCACGGGGAGCATCCTTGAGCAGATACCCGGCGGCGCCGGCCTGGATGGCGTCGAGGACCCACTCCTCGTCGGCCAAGGTTGTGAGCACGAGCACCCGGGTCGAGGGGAACCGGCCGATGATCTCGCTGGTCGCCTGTACGCCGTTGACTCGGGGCATCTTGAGGTCCATGAGTGCCACGTCGGGCTGATGGCGTGCGACGAGGTCGATGGCCTCGGCGCCGTCGACGGCCACTCCGAGGACTTGGATCGTCGGGACGCTCGAAAGCAGCGATCTGAGGCCCTCTCGAACGATTTCCTGATCATCGCAGATGATGACTGAGATCAAAGCGGCAGCTCCAGCGCCACGGTGGTTCCCGCTCCAGGAGCACTGTCGATCGTCAGGCGCCCACCGGCGAGCTCTGCTCGCTCGCGGGCGCCCATCAGCCCGTGATGGTGCTCGGCATCGACTGCGGTTGCGTCGAAGCCCTTTCCGTCGTCGCTCACCCGCACGTGGATCGCCCCGTTCGATCGGACCACCTGGACCACCGCATGTGTGGCATCGGCGTGTCGGGCGATGTTGACCAGGGCTTCGTCGACGATCCGGTACACCGCATGTTGGCCGTCGTCGCCGAGCTGATCGAGGCCGCCGAGGCTGGTGGCCACCTCCACACCGGACTCCGTTCGAATGAGGTCGGCCCGCTTCTCCAGAGCGGAGATGAGACCGTGCGCTTCCACCGGACCGGCCCGAAGGGCCGAGATCGCCCGGCGTAACTCGCCGAGCCCTTCCCTCGTGGTAGCCAGCGATCGCTCGATCATCGCTCGTGCTCCGTCGGGGTCAGCTTCCCAGTTGGCCTTGGCCGCCTCCAACTGCACCGCGATGCCGCTCATTTCGTGAGCGAGCGTGTCGTGGAGCTCCCGTGCGATGCGGGTTCGCTCTCGCTCGGTCGCCACTTCCTCTTGCATGACCGCGTGCTCGGCGAGCATGGCTCTCGCCCGACGCTGATCCGTCGCAAGCCGCGTGACCACACCGCCCACGAAGAGAAAGAGCAGCAGTTGCAGCGCCAGGAGTGCCGGGCCGATGGTGACCTCGTCGCCGGCCCGTCGGACGGCACCGACGGTGAGCGCGGACTCGACCAAGACCACCGAGACTGCATAGACCGCCACGGTTCGGAAGCGGTACTGCCATGCGAGCAACACAAGCGGTACGAAGAGGAGGAACAGAAGCTGCACCGCGTGCACGAGGGCATCGTCGCCGGTGACGCCCGACTGCAGCCGCACACGCGTCGCCACCGCAACCTCGATGATCGGGCCCATCGTTGCGACCCCGAGCACCAGCGGCAGGAACCATCCACCCATTCGATGCGTGAGGTTCGGCCAGGTCAGCATGAGTAGCAGAGCGGCAACTTCGATCGCGGCGATCGTCGCGAAGGCTCTGGTGTCGGCCGAGATCGCCTGGTTTCGGGGCAGCAGGAGGATGCCGACCACCGCAAGCCGCAGCCACTCGAACCAAACGAGTGTCCTGAGGATCCCTGGCTCCATGTGCGTCCTCACAGCACCATTATCGGTGGACGAGGACCCGCGCCACAGTGACTCGTGTCATGGGGCTTCATGACCGTGATCACGGTTGGAGTTGATCGGAGGCACTGGGGGCGAGCGAGCCGATCGGGTGATGTGTGGATCAACCGATCGACCAGGAGGTCACCATGTTCCGTATCCCCGCTCTCGCCTTGGCCGGATTGCTGGCCGTCTCGACGTCCGCATGCAGCATCGACGTCGATCGCAACGCCGACGGCTCGCTCCAAGTGTCCACCACGATCTCAGAAGACAGTCTCGCCTCCGAGATCGAGGGAGGCATCGCCAACCCCGCCATCGAGGACGTCGAGGTGGGCCTCCAGGACGGGTTCGTCGTTGTGTCCGCCACCAGAGCCCGACCGGGTGGCGGCGGATCGGACACCATGACCTTCCGTGTGGACCTCGGGGTGTCCGATGGGCGACTCGACGTGGTGGTGTCGGAGGTCGAGGTCGCCGGACATCCGGTCGACGAGGCCATCGTCGGCAACTGGAACGCGACGTTGTCGAACAAGCTCGAGCGCGCAGCTCGTCGCAGCCCCGATGCGACGCTGCAGGCGGTGACCATCGCAGGGGACGAGGTCGCGTTCAGCTGGCGCGTTGAGACCGCCCGCAGCCGGTAGCAGGTGAAGAGGTGGTCGACGTGGCGTACACGCCGGCGCATCGACCACCTCTGCAGGCATCCGGAGTCGGCGGCGCGTACATTCGGACGAAGGACATTTGGCCCTTCATCCAGCTTGTTCCATTTGTCACAATCGCATCGTGCCGGCTGCTGAAAGAGGGAAACGTGACTCCTGAGCCACATCCATCGGGAGACGAACGCTTCGCGGTCGTCGACAAGCACCTGAAACGGGTTCGGTACACCCAGGATCAGCTGATCGAAACGCTGCATGTGGCCCAGGATGTGTTCGGTTTCCTGTCCGAGGACGTCTTGATGTACGTCGCCCGGGCCCTGGCGCTTCCCCCGAGCATGGTGCTTGGGGTGGCGACGTTCTATCACCTCTTCGAATTCGAGGCCCCGGGCGCTCACTCGTGCAGTGTTTGCACCGGTACGGCATGCTTCGTGAAGGGCGCCAACGACATCGTCGACGCCATCGGGGAGCGGTACTCGGTGACGCCCGGCTCGACATCTGAGGATCGCTTCCTGACCCTGCGAACCGCACGCTGTCTCGGGTCCTGCAGCCTCGCTCCGATGGTTGTCATCGACGGCGTGGTGTCGGCCCATCTGGATGCCGAGTCGACGCTCGATCTCATCGAGGGCCTCGAACGCGAGGCGGAGGAGGTCCGCTGATGGCAGCTCCCATCGATCTGCACGAGGTTGCCGAACTCGAGCTTCAACGCAATGCGCGATTCCCGTGGCGAATCAAGATCTGCGGTGCGACGGCTTGTCAATCCTCCGGCGCCGGGCCGGCGATCAAGTCGATTCAGAACGCCGTCGAGAAGTCCGGCCGCTCGACGGACGTGCAAGTCATGACGACCGGATGCATGGGCCTGTGCAGCCGTGGACCGCTCGTGAGAGTGCTGAGCCGGGGTATCGGCGAAAGAATGTACCGCCAGGTCGATCCCGAGATCGGCGCCGGAATCGTCGACAGTCATCTCGCCGGAGTTCCCATCGAACGCAATGAGGTCGACTTCACCCAGCCTTTCTTCGCACGTCAGCAGAAGGTGGTACTCGCCAACGGCGGCATCATCGATCCGGATCGGATCGAATCAGCCGTGGCGCACGGTGCCTACAAGTCCCTCGACAAGGTGCTCACGTGGATGAAGCCCGACGAGGTGGTAGACGTCATCAAGGCGTCCGGTCTGCGTGGACGAGGCGGGGCCGGCTATCCCACCGGCAGCAAGTGGGCGCTGCTCGCCGGCGTCGACGCCGATCAGAAGTTCGTCATCGCCAACGGCGACGAGGGAGACCCTGGTGCCTACATGGACCGGACCCTGATGGAGGACGATCCCCACAGGGTGCTCGAAGGCATGGCCATCGCGGCCTACGCCACCGGCGCCAGCAAGGGGTACATATACGTACGAGCCGAGTACCCGAAGGCGGTCGAGCGTCTCGACCGAGCGATCAGGGCGGCGCGCCGAAGCCGGCTGCTGGGACGCAGGATCCTCGAGACGGATTTCAGCTTCGAGATCGAGCTTCGAATCGGAGCGGGCGCTTTTGTCTGCGGCGAGGAAACGGCGCTGATCGCCTCGATCGAAGGCCGCCGCGGGTCTCCGCGCCTGCGGCCTCCCTATCCCACCGAGCGTGGGCTGTTCGGCAGTCCGTCGATGATCAACAACGTCGAGACGCTCGCCAACGTGCCATCGATCCTGCTCCATGGCGCCGAGTGGTTCAGGTCGATCGGCACCGAGTCCAGCCCGGGAACGAAAGTGTTCGCCTTGGCCGGTGACCTCGAGAACATCGGCCTCATCGAGGTGCCGATGGGGATCACATTGCGCCAGATCGTCGAAGACATGGGCGGCGGTATGCCGGGCGGGAAGTCTTTCAAGGCCGCCCAGACGGGCGGCCCGTCCGGTGGCTGCATTCCCGCCGAGCATCTCGACACCCCGGTGGACTACGAGAATCTCCGGGAGCTCGGCTCGATCATGGGGTCGGGCGGCCTGATCGTGATGGACGAGGACACGTCCATGCCCGAGGTCGCGCGCTACTTCATGGAGTTCTGCATGGATGAGTCCTGCGGGAAGTGCGTTCCGTGCCGGGCCGGCACAGTCCAACTTCATCGGCTGCTCGATCGAATATGCAAGGGGGTGGCCAAACGGGCCGACCTCGCCCTGCTCGAGAACCTCTGCGCGACCGTACGGGAGACCAGCCTGTGCGGCCTCGGTCAGAGTGCGCCGAACCCGGTCGTGTCAACCCTCCACTACTTCCGGTCGGAATACGAGGACCTGATCCAGGAGACCGTCGATGCGTGATCAAGTGATCGTCAACGTGGTCATCGACGATGTGGAGGTCGAAGCCATCGAAGGTGAGACCGTCTTGCAGGCAGCCCGGCGGAGCGGCGTCGACATACCCACGCTCTGCTATCTCGAGGGCCTCTCGATCTGGGGCGCGTGCCGTCTCTGCGTCGTCGAGGTGGCGGGACATCCGCAGCTCCGGCCGGCGTGTGCCCTCGTCGTGTCCGAGGACATGCAGATTCGTACCAAGAACGCCCGGCTGAAGGCGCATCGCAGGGCGATACTCGAGTTGTTGTTTGCAGAGGGCAACCACGTCTGTGCGGTGTGCGTGGCAAACGGCCACTGTGAGCTCCAGGACCGTGCCGTAGAGACGGGAATGGACCATGTGCGGTTCGAGTATCAGGCGCCAATGCGGAAGGTGGACGCCTCCCATCCGAAGTATCTGTTCGATCCCAACCGATGCATCCTCTGCACCCGCTGTGTTCGGGTCTGCGACGAGATCGAAGGCGCCCACGTCTGGGACGTCGCCCATCGTGGTCACAGTGCCTACCTCGTCACAGACCTCGGCAAACAATGGGGAGATTCGGAGTCGTGCACTTGGTGCGGCAAGTGCGTGGCGTCGTGCCCCACGGGCGCCCTCGCCTATCAGGGCGTCTCGGTCGGCGAGCAGCAACACATGCCTGACCTCGTCCAGCGACTGGTGATCGCCCGCAACGAGCATCGATGGGTCGCCCCTGAGACGGAGCGGCGGAAGGTGGACCCGACTCGGGAGAAGGGGGCGACATGACGGCGAAGGCACGAGTGGCGACGGTGTGGCTCGGCGGATGCTCCGGTTGTCACATGTCGTTCCTGGACATGGATGAGTTCCTGTTCGATCTGGCCCAGCGGATCGATCTCGTCTACAGCCCGCTGGTCGACACCAAGGTGTTCCCCCCGGGAGTGGATGTGACCCTCGTCGAAGGTGCGATCGCCAACGAGGACAACCTCGAGGTGGCCCGGATCGTGCGTCGCAACAGCGCCGCCGTGGTCTCGTTCGGAGACTGTGCGGTCACGGGGAACGTCACGGCCATGCGAAACCCCTTGGGAGACCCCGCGGCCATACTTCAGCGTGTGTATGTGGACAAGGTCGATCGCGACGGAGCGATCCCCGACGAACGTCCCGTGGTGCCGGCACTGTTGGAGCGGGTACTCCCGGTACACCAGGTGATCGACGTCGACATCTACCTGCCCGGGTGCCCACCGCCCGCAGACCGCATCAAAGCGGCGGTGGTGGGGATCCTCGACGGAAACCTGCCTGAGGACCGGGGCGAAGGCATCAGGTTCGGATGAGGAGACGCCATGCATGACCTGACCATCGACCCCGTGACCCGCATCGAGGGCCACGCCAAGATCACCATCCGGCTGGATGATGCCGGCGAGGTCGCGGATGCTCGGTTCCACGTCACCGAGTTCAGAGGTTTTGAGGAGTTCTGTCGGGGACGTCCCGTGTTCGAGATGCCGAGCCTGACCGCTCGGACCTGCGGGATCTGCCCGGTCAGCCACCTCCTGGCTTCTGCCAAGGCGGGCGACCAGATCATGGGTGTCACGCCGCCACCGGCCGCAGTCGCGCTCAGGACATTGGCAAACCTGGGTCAGATCACACAGAGTCATGCGCTCAGCTTCTTCCACTTGAGCGCACCAGATCTGCTCCTGGGTATGGACGCCGACCCCTCGATACGCAATGTGTTCGGCCTCATGGGTTCCGAGCCCGAGATCGCACGCCGGGGAATCCGACTTCGGTCGTTCGGTCAGTCGATCATCGAAACGATCGCTGGTCGCAAGGTCCACGCGCCTGGGATCGTCCCCGGCGGCATCGCTGAACCGATGACGTCGGAATCGCGGGATCGCATCGCCGCCGGTGTACCGGAGGCCAAGGAGACCGCAGTCGCCGCCCTCGAGCTCTACCTGTCGATCGCGGATCGGTTCGAGCGCGAGATCGCATCGTTCGGTTCGTTCCCATCGCTCTTCCTCGCCCTCGCCAACACCGAGGGCACATGGGAACACCATGTGGGTCACCTCAAGGTCATCGACGCGACCGGCGCCGTGGTCGCAGACGAGATCGACCCCCTGGGCTACCGCGACGTGCTCGGGGAGGCGACCCACAGGGACTCCTATCTGAAGTCTCCCTATTGGAAGCCGTTGGTCGGCCCCGAAGATCCGGTGTCGCAAGGTATGTACCGGGTTGGACCTCTGGCCCGACTCAACATGGCGGGAGCCATGGGGACACCCCTCGCCGACGAGGCGCTGGCGGTGTTCCGCGAACGAGTGGGCGGTATCGCCTTGTCTTCGTTCCACTATCACCATGCACGCCTCATCGAGATCCTCGCGAGTATCGAACGGATGGAGTCGCTCCTGGCAGATCCGCTGCTGCTCGATCCGGTGGTTCGGTCCCGAGCAGGTGTGACCCGTTTCCGGGCTGTGGGTGTGTCGGAGGCGCCGCGCGGCACTCTCTTCCACGACTACGAGACCGATGGGAGCGGCATGCTCACCGATGTCAACATGATCATCGCCACCGGTCAGAACAACCTGGGTATGAACGCCACCGTGACCCAGATCGCTCGTGAGTTCATCAACGGGGTCGAGATCGACGAGCCGACCCTGAACCGGATCGAAGCGGGTATCCGGGCGTACGATCCCTGCCTCAGCTGCTCGACGCACGCGCTCGGTGCCATGCCGATGGTGGTCACGGTCGAGGACGTCGAGGGCAACGTCGTATCGACCGCCGTACGTGGCTGAGGCCCGAACGCTCGTCGTCGGTGTCGGCAGCACGCTGAGGCGGGATGATGCGGCCGGGCGCGAGGTCGCGGAGCAAATCGATCGACTCGGTCTTGCGGGTGTTTCCGTGCGGGTCGTCACGCAGTTGGTCCCGGAGTTGATCGTCGAGATGGCGGACGTGGACCGGGTCGTCTTCGTGGACGCCGATGTGACGGCCGAGTCGCCGCTCGTACGGGCGGTGACCCGGGAGCAAACAGGATCGTTGACGCATCACGGGCGACCGGAGCACCTCCTGGCCCTCGCGGAACAGGCCGGCTTCAATGTTCCGGAGGCTCACTGCGTGGGTGTACCCGTCTACGACCTCGATCTGGGCACCGGGCTGACCGGTCGTTGCGAGGCGGGAATACCCGCCGCCATTGCGGTTGTGCTCGAGGTGGTGCGGGCCAAAGTCTCCCAAGATCCTGGTACCTCTCGCTGATCGCGCGCGATAGTCTGTCCCGCAGGGGCAATACAGGGCAAAGAGGGGCTATGCAGAGTGAGGATGACGCGAGCGGCGACTATCCGGCTCGGCCACGAGTGGCCGTTGTCGGTTTTGACTCGACCGCAGCAGAGGAATTGGGTCACATCACCCATTCGGTGACGGTGTTCGGCGACGCCGATGAGTTCACCGCGTCGTCGAGTGGGTTCGATGTCGTCGTTGTGAAGGCTTCGATCGAAACCGATGATGATGACCTGTACGTGCTCATCGTCGGTGATGCAGTACACGACGGCAGGAACGGTGTCGGGAGGGTGTCATCCCTGGCTCAGATCGAGACTCGCAGGCTGTCGCCTGCCGAAGACGTTCCGGATGCGTTCCTCACGGCCGTCAACGGTCTGACTGCCGGTGACGCGGACGAGCCCCGATGGTTCTCGGGTCTCACGTTCGGGGACCATGCAGTAGCCCGTCCGCTGGTCCTGACCGGTGAGATCGTCGTGGCGGCTCTGTACGACCGAGGCAAGGGAGTGGGTCTTGCGGTACCGGCCGCCGCCGACGTGGTCGAGTGGTTCCGTGCCTTTCTCGAACACGTCCACAGCCTCGACGAGGATGCGGTACCTGACGGCCCGCCGAAGGTGGCCCGGCCGAGCGAGTGGCGCACGGCCCATGAACTCGAGGCAATGGCCCAACTGGCTCGGATCGAAGTCGAGATCGCCGAGCTCACAAAATGGCGCGGGGAGGCGATCGCCTCGTTGGCGTCGGCAGCACGCGACGCAGAGATCGGTGAACGATGGATGCTCTGGGCCACCGAGGACGATCTCGTGGGTTCGGTACGGATGGCCTTGGAAGACCTCGGTCTCACGGTCGAAGAAGTCGATCGCGAAGGTCGTGAGCACCTGCATGTGACGTCGTCGGACCTTCCCGAGTGGTTGGCTCTGGTGGATGTGGCCTCGTTCGAGGGCGAACCCACCTTGTCCGATCTGAGATCGGTCAACCAACATCGGATGACCTACATCGCCGAGCAGGGTACTCAGCCGGCTCAGGTCTGGTGGGTCGTCAACGACCACCGCGGGCTCGACCCGAGCCGGCGACCTCGATCGCTCGAAGCGCTCGCAGAGGGAGCCATTCTCGTCGATGTGGTCACCTTCTCAACCCGTGACCTGTTCCTCCTGGGTCGGGATGTCGGCCTCGAGAAGGTAGAGGTCGACACCGCCCGGAAGATGCTCACCGAGGCCGCTCCTGGCGTGTTCCGACACGAATTGGATACCGACACGGACTAGTCACCCAAGGATGGTCCCCGCGGGCACTCGGGGTGGAGGGCCGTGTGGGTGCATCCGGTGTGGACTAGTGAAATCGCGCGTATGCGCACTGTTCCTCAAGATCGTCGAGCCTTGGTCTACGGTGATCCATGGTCTGGTCGAGGAAGAGGTGTCCGGTGTCGTTGAAAGCCAAGTGTGATCGGGGCGGGCACCGATTCACAGATTCTGCGGTGGTGGGTGCCGGCATTCGGAGGTCTGTCTGCGGCGCATGCGGTATCATCGGGATCGACTTGACGGGCGATGTGTCGGTCACGCGAGTCAGCTCCCGGTTGGCACATGACCGGGTTCCCGGGCGTTCGCTCGGTTCCGATCGAGATGTGGACCTCCCGGTCGGTCCGGTGTTCGCGCTGAGCGGGCAACGCTGAACGACACATGGGCTGAAACGAGGTGACCTGGGGCAAGGTCGCCTCGTTTCGCGTCCGCGGTACGATCCATGGATGAAGCGGATTCTCCTTGTCGTCGCGTCGTGCGTGCTCGTAGCTGCATGCAGCTCGGATGACTCGACGCCAACCATCCCCGACTCCGGCGACGTCGTCACCACCTCCACACAAACGGAGGCGTCGACATCGTCGGATGCTGTGGACAACAGCAGGCTTTCGCTCGAAGACGCAACGTTGGAGTTCACCGATTGCATGCGGGGCGAAGGGATCGAGTTTCCCGACATCAGAATCGACTCCGAAGGACGGCCTCAACTTGGGGACCTGCTCGAGGACCTCGACACGGCAACGCCCGAGTTCCGATCGGCCCTGGCATCCTGCTCGTCGATTCTGACGCGGGCCGGAGCGCTGGAGCTGAGTTCCGATCCTGAACTGCAAGCGGTGATCATCGACCAATTGGCATCGTTCTCCGAGTGCATGCGCACCAATGGTGTGGAGAACTTCCCCGACCCGGTCCCGGGCTTCACCGGCACCGGCTCGCCGTACCTGCTCGGTGAGATCCCCTTCGACGATCCCGACTTCCAGCCGGCGACGCAGACCTGTCAAGAGTCTCTCGGCGATCTCGGTCTCGAAGGCTGAGATGCGTCGCCTGGGCGCTGTGGTGGGAGCGATCGTGTTGGTCGCCGCGGTTGCGGCGGCCGGGTATGCCGTCCGGGCCGCGTCGGAGCCGGACTCAGCCCCACCAGTCACGATCGCCACGGAGCGGGTCGCGGTCGTTCGGACGGACCTCGTGCAGTACGAGACTCTGGCGGGCACGCTGGGCTACGCAGGGGAGTCGGAAGTTCGCTCTGCGTTGGCGGGCACCGTCACGTGGCTCCCCGACGAGGCAGCGGAGCTGGGCCGTGGCGATGTCGCGTTCGAGGTCGATGGCTCGCCGGTCTTCGTCATGTTCGGAGAGCGGCCGGCCTGGCGGACGATCGCCGACGGTGTCACCGACGGCGCCGACGTCGAGCAGCTCGAGCAGAATCTCCAAAGGCTCGGCTTTGGTCCCGACGACTGGGAGCCGGATCAGGAGTTCGACGGCGACACCGAGGATGCGATCGAGGCGTGGCGCGAGGAGACTGGATTGTCGGATGACCCGACCGTCGAGCTGGGACGCGTGGTGTTCGTGTCGGGTCCCGTCCGGGTGGGAGCACGCTCGGTCACCGTCGGCCAACCCATCGCCTCCGGTACACCCGTGTATGTCACGACCGGATTCGAGCAGGAGGTGGTGATCGATCTCGATCCCGATGACGTCGAGCTGGTGGCCGAGGATGCACCCGTCACGGTGGTGCTGCCAGACGATCGGGAGATCCCGGGACGGATCGTGGAGGTGGGCCGAGTCGTGACCCCCTCTGGCCCGGAGTCGGGGGCGGCGGAGGTGCTGAAGATCCGGGTTTCCCTATCGGACGCGGTGGTCGACCTCGATCAGGCGCCGGTGGATGTGGAGGTCGAGAGCGAGCGGGCGACCGACGTGCTCGCAGTACCGGTGCGGGCCCTGATCGCTCTGTCCGATGGCGGGTACGCCGTGGATGTCGATGGGCGCCTGATAGGTGTGCAGACGGGTGACTTCGCCGGCGGCCTGGTCGAGATCGAAGGCGCCCTTCAGGAAGGCGATCAGGTCGTGGTGCCGAGGTGAACGTTCCCAGGGCGGCCTGATGCCGGTCCTCCGTCTGGAAGAGGTCACGAAGACCTACCAAGGTCCCCCTCCCGTCCACGCGGTGAGGGCAGTGAGTCTTGTGGTCGATGCCGGTGAGCTGGTTGCCGTCGTCGGACCGTCGGGATCGGGAAAGACCACACTGCTGCATCTCATGGGTGCTCTCGACAAACCAACGTCGGGACGGGTGGAGATCGACGGCAACGAGGTGTCGGCTCTCAATGATCGGAAGCTCTCGGGCCTGCGTGCCCTGAAGCTGGGATTTGTGTTCCAGGAGTTCTTTCTGATCGAAGGGGTTTCCGCCCTCGAGAACGTGGCGCAGGGTCTTCTGTACCGCGGTCTTGCCACCGCCGATCGACGGGCGAGGGCGGGCGATGCGCTCGAGCGTGTCGGACTCGGGCACCGGACCGATCACCAACCCAGCAGACTCTCAGGAGGTGAACGACAGCGGGTGGCGATCGCACGGGCCATCGTCGGTGATCCTGCGATCGTCTTCGCCGACGAGCCCACCGGGAACCTCGACTCCACCACATCTGGTGCCATCATCGAACTGTTCCTGGATCTCAACGCCTCGGGTTCCACCATCGTCGTGATCACCCACGACCGTGAAGTTGCTTCCTGGTTTCCCCGACAGGTGGCCATGCGCGATGGGGCGGTCGAATGACCCAGGAGCTCCGCTCGCGACTCCGAATATCCGATGGCTTCTCGCTGGCGGCGTTGGGCTTGCGGTCTCGGGCGGGCCGCTCGATGCTGACGGCGCTCGGCATTGCGATCGGAATCGCAGCGATCGTCGCTGTCGTGGGAATCTCGGCATCGGGCCGGGCAGACCTGCTGGCTCAGCTGGATCGCCTCGGCACCAACCTCCTCCGCGTCGGTCCCGGTCAGGGCATCCTCGGCGGTCCGGCCGAGCTTCCCGATGAAGCGGCCGCGATGGCAGGACGTATCGGGCCGGTCCAAGCCGTATCGGCCGCCGGTCTGGTGGAGGCCTCGGTACGACGTTCTGATCTCATCCCCGAACTGGAGACCGGAGGTCTCTCGCTGGTCGCTGTGGAGCCCGACCTCCTCGACGTGCTCGGCGCCGAGATGGCCACCGGCCGATTCATCGACGAAGGGCTGGGCGCGCTTCCCGTCGCCGTGTTGGGGGAGGTGGCGGCGGAGCGGCTCGGTGTCACGAACGTCGATGGCGAGCGGTTGATATACGCCGACGGGACGTGGCTGTCGGTGATCGGAATCGCCGGCGACCTCGATCTGCACCCCGACCTCGAACGATCGGCCATGATCGGCTTTCCGATCGCGGAGCAGGTCTTCGGGGACGTGCGACCGACCGCGATCTACCTGCGGGTCTTCCCAGAGGCGGCCGACGATGTGACCGAGGTCCTGCCCTCGACCGTCAACCCACAGAACCCCGACCAAGTCGAGATCACTCGCCCGGCGGATGCTCTCGCAGCCCGTGAGGCTGCGGACGCAGCGCTGACCCAGCTCCTCATCGCTCTCGGCTCGGTGGCCTTGCTCGTGGGCGGCGTGGCGATCGCAAACGTGATGGTGATGTCCGTGCTCGAACGGCGGATGGAGATCGGCGTCCGCAGGGCTCTTGGTGCCACGAAGGGCCACATCCGGAGACAGTTCCTGCTCGAGGCAGTCATGCTCGCTGGGCTGGGAGGAGTGGTGGGCGCGGGGCTAGGCGCTGCGATCACACTCGGGTTCTCCACGGTTCGGGGCCTGCCCGTCGCGCTGCCGTTGCAGGCGCTGGCCGCGGCGGTGGGTGCGGCACTGATCATCGGAGCCGTCGCCGGTCTGTATCCGGCTTCACGTGCTGCTCGAATCCCGCCGTCGCAGGCTGTCCGCGGAAGTCAGTGACAGGTGCCGAAAGCCCGTAGGCGCGATGTGGTGTGGCACCTACGTTCCTACCCATGAGCCACTATCACGATGTCATCGCCGACCTCCGGCAGCCGACACGCGATCTCAGGGACGCCATCCCGGACGTGTGGAACGGCTTCGCCCAGCTCCACAAGGCGGCCGTCGCCGATGGGGTGCTTTCATCGAAGACCAAGGAGCTGATGGCGTTTGCCATCGCCGTCCACGATGAGTGTGACGGATGTATCGCATACCACGCCCGGGCTGCAGTCCACGCCGGCGCCAGCGTCGAAGAAGCCGCAGAAACACTGGGTGTGGCCCTTCTGATGGGCGGCGGACCCGCGTCGGTCTATGGCCCACGGGCGTTGGAGGCGTTCAAGGAGTTCGCCCACCCCGAAGGGTGAGTCCAACCGGCGTCGTTGGCGGTCGGGTCTCACGATCGTCGACGACACATGGTCGGCGGGAGACGGGACAAACCGTCGGCCCGGCTGAGCAGCCCGTCGCCCCTGCGCAAAGGGGCTACGCCTCCCACCCGCACACCAAGCCCGGAGACCGTCGGGCCCCTGTAACCTCGCTTCTCATGCGTATCGGTTTTCAGGGCGAAGCGCTCTCGTATTCGCACCAGGCGAGCTCTGAGTTGTTTCCCGAGGACGAAAGGGTCGGACATCCCTCGTTCGTCGCCGCGTTCGAGGCTCTTCGGGACGGTCTGGTCGAATTGCTGGTCGTGCCGATCGAGAATTCCACGACGGGATCGGTACTGCCTGTTCTCGACCGGCTGCTGCCCGGCAAGGTCCACATCATCGGTGAGCACATGGTGGAAGTACGCCATTGCCTTCTGGCATCACCAGGCACCACGCTCGACACGATCGAGCGGGTCCACTCACATCCTCAAGCGCTTTCGCAGGCGGAGGCGTTCATCACCCACCGAGGGTGGGATGCGATTCCCGAACATGACACGGCCGGCGCCGTGCGTCTGGTGGCCGAGCGGAATGACCCCGCCGAGGCTGCCCTCGGCCCCGAACAGGCTGCAGCGCCCCACGGGCTTCAGGTGTTGATGCGGCAGGTGGTCGACCGCGACCACAACACCACACGCTTCGTGGTGGTGGCGTCAGGAGAGCATCCGATCCCCGACGACGCCGACAAGACCTCGGTTGCGTTCACCACCCTGCACCAGCCGGGCGCCTTGGCGCTGGCGCTCACCGAACTCGGTCTCAGAGGTGCCAACCTGACTCGGATCGAGTCTCGGCCGTCCGACGCTGCCTGGCAGTACCGCTTCTTCGTGGATCTGACGCACCCGCCCGGAGAGCAAGGCCGGAAGTCGGTGTTCGAGCCGCCGCTGTCCACCGTCGGCGACATGCGGCTCCTCGGCACCTATCGCGCCGCACTGCGGTGATCCAACCCGAACAACGCCGTGGCCAACGGTCTCAAAGCGGTCACCGCCTCGGTGGCGGGCGCGCCCGACTCGGCCACGTCGAGTTCCAAGACGGGGATCACGGCGGCGGGCTCGAGCCCGGTGGCAGCTCGTACCAATCTGAGTGAAGTCTCGACGTTCGTGGCCGGTACTCGGTTCGCGACGACCAGCGGAGCGTGGCCGGTCCAATCGGCGATCATCCGTCCCGCCCTGATCAGGCCGTTCGGTGAAGGCTGGACGACGAGTACGGTCCTGCCCGCTCCGAGGCCGAGATCCTCGGGAAGCGCCGGCCCCCCGTCGACGATGACGAACTCGAACTCCGCTCGTGCCATTTCGAGAACTCTCGTCATGAGCGCAGGAGACAGGGGACCCCCGCGAGCCGGCCACGCGGCGACCGAAAGCGGACCCGATCGGTGATGCATCGGGAGGGAGGTCGTTGCGGGATCGGCTGCCACCATGCCCGGGCTTGGATCGAGGCCGAGCCTCACCCCGAGACCGGGAGCAGCTACGTCGAGCTCGGTGAGCAACACATGGTGGGATTCAGCTGCCAGGGCACCGAGGGCAATGGCGACCTCGGTCCGACCGGGCGAACCGCGGGGCCCGACGACCGTGACGACCGGAGCCGCCCTCGATGCCGGGATGCGCAAGCGATTCGACGACGTGATGGCGGCGATCACGTGGGAGCTGGGACGGGTGTGGTCGAACACCTCTGCCACACCACCTGATCGGAGGAGGTCTCGTCCCGGCTGGTCATGAGCGCTTGCCATTCCGAGAATCTCCACGTCTGCGCCCCAGCGGCGCAGCAGGGGGACCGACAGCCAGGCTGTCTCGGCTCCCACGACGAGCGAGTCGATCCGATCCATGACTCTCTCGACGTCGGCGACGGTGTGGCACCTTCGCACCAATCTGACCGTGGCGCTCGCCCTGGCCAGAGTGGCCAGGTCCCGTTCCCAGGCGAGCGCGCTCACGACGGTCGCGATGGACGGCCTCATGTGATATGGACGGTCGAGATGTCCCCGAGCGACACCAGTGCGATGCTGGGCCCCAAGTGGAGCTCGATGTGATCCGTCGCCACCGTCATCAGACGTCCGCACGCCGAGAGCCCACTGGCCGTTCGCACGTGGATCACCTCGCCGGCGTCCTCCGCCTCCAGGAGTCGATCCCGCAACGTCGCGGACCGTCTGGCGAGGACGGCTGCGGCTTCCTGTTCGGCCTCGAGCACGCGATCGAGCCTTCGTTGCAGCGAGCTCCCGAGGTCCATGAGGTCGGGATGGTGGTTGTGTGGCACCGAGTCCATGAGCGTTGAATATCGTAGAACAACGCGGAGGGCAAGCGACCCACAGTCGAATCTTTCGCGACCTCGGGACGGTGGGAACCCGGATGGGCCCCATGCGTCTCCCTTGGAGGACGGACGGATAGGATCCACAAAACCGGTCAGAGAGGGGCGACGGTGAAGATTCGGGTGCTGTTGGTGATTCTGGCGATGGTCGCGGTGGCGTGCGGAGGTGCCGCGGCGCCCGACGACTCGGTGGACGCAGACGAAACGGTCGAAACGACCGAGCCCGGTCCGGACGGGGCGGACTCCGAACTCGACACCCTCGCCGACTTCTTCGGTGGTTCCGATGATCCTGAACAGGCCCAAGCTCAGTACCGCGAGCAGGAGGCACGACTTCAGGAAGCGGTGCGGCTCTGCATGGCCGAGGAGGGCTTCGACTACATCCCGGTCGAACCGCCGGCCGACGATTATGTGTTCGATGACTCGACCCAGGAGGAATTCGCCGCTGAGCAGGGCTTCGGCATCACGACCTGGGTGGGGAACGAAGACGAGTTCGTCGAGTCCGATTCGGAGTGGGTCGACCCGAATCAGGAGATCGTCGAGGCGATGTCCGATTCCGAACGCGAGGCGTATTACGAGGCCCTGTACGGCTCGGAGGAGGAGCAGCAGGAGGGAACCACCGTCGAGGTGGACCCCGAGACCGGCGAGGAGGTCTACTTCCAGGAAGGCTTCGGCGCAGGGTGCTACGGAGAGGCGGCCGAGGCCGAGTATGGCGGCCAGGACGACCTGTGGGAGGAATTGGGACCCGAGGTGGAGGCCATGTACGAGCGCATGCAGGCAGATCCGCGGATCGTGGAAGCCAACCAGGAGTGGTCGGCCTGCATGGCCGACGAAGGCTACGACTACGAGTCGCCCGACGCGATGTACGAGACGGTGTTCACGGAGTTCCAGACCCGACTCGACGAGATCGTCGGCCCCAACGGCGGATACGTGGATCCCTTCGAAGGTTGGACGGAAGAGGAGATCAGCGCCTTCTTCGAGGAGAAGACAGAGGACGAGATCAACGCTTTCTTCGAGGAGACGCAGAATCAGGAGCCCGACTACGACCAGGAGGCCTTGGCGGCTCTGCAAGAGGAGGAGATCGAACTGGCCGTGCTGACTGCCCGGTGCTCCGCGAGGATGGAGGACGTCTTCCGTGAGGTGTCCGAGGACTACGAAGCCGATTTCGTGAACGAGCACCGCGACGAGCTGGAGGCCATCAAGGCATCCCAGGGCGGCTCGAACTGAACAGGACGACGTGAAGCGCGGAACGGTCCTGGCGATCTCGGTGGGGTTGGTGGTCTCGGCAGCTGCGGGCGGATGGCTCGTGGGCCGCGGTATCGAATCGCCGGCCGAAGCAGCCGCCCGAGCCGAACCGCCAGAGCCTTCGTTGATAACCGTTTCGGTGGAGAAGACGACGCTGTCGGCGGATGTCATCGCCCGAGGCGACATCGTGTTCGACGACCCGGTGTCGGTGGCGTCGACCGGTTCGACCGGGGAGGCCGGAGTCACGCCGGTTGTGACCAAGCTTCCCTCGGAGGGCGACGAACTGGTCGAAGGATCCCTCATCATCGAGATCTCCGGACGCCCGGTGTTCCTGCTCCAGGGAGTGATCCCGTCCTACCGTGATCTTCGTCCGGGATCGGAGGGCATCGACGTGCTCCAGCTCGAGGAGGCGCTCGCGCGACTCGGATACCTGGGCGAACCTGCCGACGAAGTTTGGACCGCAGCGACGGGAACCGCGGTCCGTGATTTCTACGACGAGGCCGGCTACCGGGCGGTGGGGGCCGATGCCGGTGAGCTCGCTTCGCTCGAGGCGGCTCGAGATCGGGTGGATCAAGCACGGCGTTCCGTCACCGACGCCGAACGGGCGGTCTCGGAGACGACCGGTGCTGCCAAGTCGGAGATCCTGGCGTTGCGCGCCGAGGTCGCTGTTGCGGAAGACGCGCACGAGCTGGCGCTGATCACTCAGACCGGCGCCAACGACGCTGCGCGCCGGCAGCTGACCGGCGCCGCGGCCCGACTCGACGATGCCGAGGCGGATGCGCAGATGGCGGCCGATCGCCTTGCGGAGGCGGAATCGGGGGCGCATCCGGATACGGGTCAGCCACCCACGCCCGAGGAGCTCGAGCAGCTGCGGACCGAGAGCGAAACGGCGCAGGCGGCCGTCGTCGAGGCCGAGGGCGCCGTGGCGGACGCGGAACAGGCCCGGGTCCAGGTGGAGGCAGAGCAGGCAGCGTTCGTTCGTCAGACTGCAGCGGCGGTAGAAGTGGCCGAGGCCCGTCTCGCGGAGGCTCTGACACCGCCCGACCGCAGTTCGCTTCTCGATGCCGCCGACGCGGCCCGCCAGGAGCTATCTCGGGCTGAGGCCGACCTCGCCGATCTGGAAGCCACTGTGGGGACGTGGCTACCTTCGGGCGAGATCGTGTTCCTGGAGCGTGTACCGGTGCGAGTGGATGCGCTGGCAGTCACGTTGGGGGCGACGGTCTCTGGCTCCTTCATGACGGTCTCCGGCTCCGAGGTGACCCTGAGAGTGCAGGTTCAGGAGGCCGACGCTCAACGGCTCGAGCCAGGGGATGAGGCATTCGTGGACGAGGACGATCTGGATGCGCCGCTCCGTGGAGTGATCGCCTCGGTTGCAACCCAGGGCTCGGGCGGGCGCGTCGCCGTCGAAGTCACGTTGGAGGAGATACCGCCAGACCTGATCGGCGCCAACGTGCGTGTGGTCATCCCCATCGAGTCGACGGCTGGTGAGGTGCTTGCGGTACCGGCGGCGGCCCTGTCGGCGGCAGCCGACGGGTCGGCCAGGGTCGAGGTCGAGGACTCGCCTGGCGAAACCCGCCTGGTCGAAGTCGTTCCCGGGCTCGCCGCCGAGGGGCTGGTGGAGATCACCCCAGTCGACGGCGAGCTGGCTGCGGGTGACCTCGTGGTGGTCGGTCGTGAGGGCTCGGGCGGATGAGCGATGTGGTCAGACGAGATCCGATCGACGGCCCGGTCGTAGATCTCGTCGATGTCTCACGGACCTATCACGCCGGCGCGGTCGATGTGCCGGCCCTCAGACACGCCTCGCTGCAGGTCGACCCAGGCGAGTACGTCTCGATCGTCGGACCGTCGGGAAGCGGGAAGTCGACCCTCCTGAACATCCTCGGCCTGCTCGACCGGCCCACCGGCGGGAGCTATCGGCTCGAGGGCACCGATGTGTGGTCGCTCCCCGAGTCGAGCCGGACGTCGATCAGAGGCAGTCGCATCGGTTTCGTATTCCAGGCGTTTCACCTCCTTCCCCACCGGACGGTGCTCGAGAACGTTCAGCTCTCCATGCTGTACACGGACCGCGATCGTCCTGATCGCGAGACGAGAGCCAGGGCAGCGCTCGAGCGAGTGGGGCTTGCGCATCGAGTGGAGTTCAAACCCGTCCAGTTGTCCGGTGGCGAGCGTCAGCGCGTGGCCATCGCCCGGGCGATCGTCTCGCAACCCCGGCTCCTGTTGTGCGACGAGCCCACTGGCAACCTCGACTCTGCGACCTCCGGTAGGATCCTCGACCTGTTCGACGACCTTCGCAACGACGGCCTGACTCTCATCGTGATCACCCACGACGATGAGGTGAGCCGTCACGCCGCCCGGCGCGTGACGATGGTGGACGGAGCACTGCGGGCATCGTGACCAACCACGACCGCCCCCGCATCTCGGCCACCGATCTGGCGTCTGAATCCCTCGCCGGCCTGGTTGGGCGACCCGGACGCACGGTCCTCACCGTGCTCGGAACCGTCCTGGGCATCGGCGCCCTCGTCGCCACGCTCGGCGTGGCTCAAACCGCCGGCAATCAGATCGTGGGCGCGTTCGACGAGCTGGCGGCCACGTCGGTGGTCGTGAGCAATCAACAGGGCTTCTTCGGCGACAACGTGCGCGTGATCATCCCCGCGGATGCCGAAGAGCGGTTGGTGCGACTCAACGGAGTGATCGCAGCTGGCAGCACCGGACCGGTGGAGGTGGGCCAGGACCTCATCAGGTCGGTCCCCATCGACGATCCCCTCGGGCAATCCGAGTTCCAGATCAACGTGCAGGCCGCCTCTCCCGGGCTGTTCGATGCGGTGAGGGGCGAGCTGGCGACCGGGCGATGGTTCGATCGGGGGCACTCCGATCGGGCGGATACTGTCGCCGTGCTCGGGCCCGGAGCTGCAGAGCGTCTGAATGTCTTCCGCGTCGATCAGCAACCGGTGGTCTTCATCGGCGATGAACCGTTCGTCGTGATCGGGCTGCTCGAGGACGTCGAGCGCCAGCCCGAGCTGCTGAGCTCGGTCATCATCCCCGATGGGACGGCGCGGGAGCTCTACGGGTTTCAATCCGCCAGCACGGTGCAGATCGATGTCGCCGTCGGGGCGGCCGAGCTCATCGCCACGCAAGCCGCAATCGCCATCAATCCCGACGACCCGGACACCTTGCGGGTTCAAAAGCCTCCGGAGCCCGACTCGTTGAGACGGCAGGTGGAGGGAGACGTGAACTCACTGTTCATCGTCTTGGGTGGCGTCTCGCTCCTCGTGGGTGCGATCGGCATCGCCAACGTGACGCTGGTGTCGGTGCTGGAGCGGGTCGGCGAGATCGGGCTGCGACGCGTGGTCGGTGCTGCGCGACGGCACATCGCCTATCAGTTCCTCCTCGAATCGACGGCGATGGGCCTGATCGGGGGGATCCTCGGTGCCAGCTTCGGGACCCTCGTCGTGGTCGGGGTATCGGCGTCACGCACGTGGACACCGGTTCTCGAACCGATGGTCCCTCTGTTGGCTCCGGTGCTCGGCGGCCTCACCGGGCTCCTGGCCGGGATCTATCCGTCGCTGCGCGCCGCCTCACTCGACCCGGTGGAAGCGCTACGAAGCGGAGTGTGAGTGGAGCCCGGCTTGCCACGGGTGGGTTCAGGTCGATGGCCGTAGTTCCATATGGCGGCGAGGGACTTGGCCGCCCGCTCGAGCGCCTCGGGCCGCGGATAGAGCGGAATCCGGAGGCGATCGGTTTCGATTCCGCCGCTCGCCGCCAACAACGGACCGGGCACCAGCGCGATGCCGCGTCGCAACGCCCGTTGCGCAAAGGCGGTCGCGTCGGTCTCCGGGAGGCGAACCCACAACTGAGGCCCGCCTTCGGGGCGGGCCCACTGCCATTCCGGCAGGTAGCGGTCGAGCGCCTCCGAAAGCGACTCGAGCGACCGGCGGATCTGATCGTGTCGCCAGGTGCGAGCCTCGTCGTGGTGGTCGAGCATGGCGGTAGCCATCACCTGGGTAGGGCTCGACGAGCCCATGTCGGCGGCGACCTTGAGACCGGCGAGGTGAGAGATGATGGTCGGGTTGGCCCGGATCCATCCGATGCGTAGACCTCCCCAGTAGACCTTCGACTTGCTCCCGACGGTGACGATCGGCGCCGCAGCGTCGAAGGCGGCGAGTGGCGTCGGATGGCGATCGCCGAAATCGAGGTCTCCCAGTGTCATGTCATCGATCGTCGTGACCCGCTCCGTGGCGATGATCTTCACCAACCTCCGGCGGTCCTCGTCCGATAGCAACGTGCTCGTGGGGTTGTGGAAGCTCGGGATCAGATACAGCAATCGGGGAGCTTGATCCCTGATGGTCGCATGGACCGACGAGAGCGAGACACCTCCGGGTGTCATCGCCAACGGGCTCGCCTTCAGGCCGGATGCGGCGATCACGTCGAGCGCCCCGGGGTACGTGGTCTCCTCCACCCCCACCGTGCCGCCGTCCCGACAGAGTCCCCGTATCGCCAGTGCAATCGCTTGTTGAGCACCCGTCGTCACGACAATCTGTTCCGTGGAGGTCCCGAGACCGTGGGTCGTCAACACTCGCGCCGGCGCCGACCTCAGACGAGGATGCCCTGCGGGGTGATATCCGGGGCCCTCGGTGAGCGCGCCGGGTTCGATTTGATCGTTCGGTCCTGTGAGCACTCGGGTGACCACGGGCGAGGCGTCGGGGACGTTGATGGTGAGGTCGAGGTCCACGTCATAGGTGTCGACGAGCCTCGCGAATATCCGTGGCCCGATGGGCGCCGAACGGCGAGTAGCTCGCCATTGCCACTGTCGTCGCCGAGCCCTGCCGAGCGTCGAGCCAGCCGTCGGCTCGGAGCTCGGCTTACGCGGAAGTGACCGTCGAGCGACTCACCGCAAGTGCCGTCGCAAGCCCCCGTTCCGGAGGCAGTGCGGTGCCCAGAGGCAGGTCGCCAGACTCGAGGAGACTGCGCAACGATGCGCCGAGGCGCCGGTAGAGCGGGCCGGAACCCTGGTCCGGCGTCCGAGGCGGGTGGCGAGATCGAGGGTCGAGATCGTCATTCGAGCCAATTCTCCCGGGATTGGCTCTAGGAATCCAGGGACAATTCCTGGACGATTGGCTCCATGACGACGTGGAGCCGGCGATGAATGTAGGAGCGCTTGCGCTCTTCGCGTTCGTCAGCTCGATCACACCGGGACCGAACAACGTGATGCTGTGGGCTTCGGGCCTGAACTTCGGATTCAGACGAACCGTCAGACATCTCGCCGGAGTGAACGTCGGTTTCGTCTCGCTGCTGATGGCAACGGCGCTCGGTCTGGGCGTGGCCTTCCGAGAGATCGAGTGGCTGGCGCCGATGCTGCGCATCGCCGGCTCGGGCTATCTGCTGTACCTGGCCTATCGGGTTGCCACCTCGGGCCGAAGCCAGGGTCGTTCGTCCTCGCGGCCGATGAGCTTCTTCGAGGCGGTGGCGTTCCAGTATGTGAACCCGAAAGCATGGGTGATGGGCATCACTGCCGGGGGGTCGTTTCTTCCCACCGGCGCCGGCGTGGGCCGGTCCACCGCCGTGTTCGGATTGGTCTTCGGCCTGGTGAACCTGCCCTGCATCACCGCTTGGGCGGCCGCGGGCTCGACGATCGGGCGGTTTCTCGAGAACGACCGGGCTCGCCGAATCATCAATGTCGTCTTGGCGGGACTGCTGGTCTTCACGGTCTATCTCATCAACGCGTGAGTAATCGGCCGGCACGCCTGAGAGCTTCTCAGAGAGGCCGGATCGACGGGCAGGGCGTCCTCGCTCAGGTCGTCGCGCTGGTGAATTTGGCCTGGAGCCATGGGCCGGCGACGACGGGCTCGAATCGTGGATGCTCGGCCGGTTCGAGGAGAATCGGCACGATCTCGGCATCCCAGTTCGGATTGTGGAAGAAGGCCATCGAGTTTCTCCGGCGACCCGACGTGTCGGCGACGACGCGGTGGAGACTCGACCGCCACCGACCGTTCGACCAGCGGTGCAGGAGGTCTCCGACATTGACGACGAAAGATCCTTCGATGGTCGGAACCTCGATCCACCCGCCTGAGCCGTCCGCAACCTCGAGACCTCCGACGTCTGGATCCGGTCGCAGAATCGTCAGGGTGCCGTAGTCCGTGTGCGCTCCCGCCCTGATGGACCGATCCGACGGTGCGGAGGCCGGGTAGTCGAGCGCGCGCAAGGCGCTCAGGTGTCGATCGAACGCCGATGAAAAGCGCTCAGGGTCCAGTCCCATCGAGCGCGCGAACAGTCGAAGCAGCCGAGCAGAGAGCCGTTCCATCTCGTCGTAGTACGCCAGCCATGTGATTCGGAGCTGATACGGCTCGGTCGGCCAAACGCGCTGGAAGGCCCCGAACCCCATTCCCGGCCCACGGTTCGGCGGTCCGAGATTGAACGTCTGTTTGGGATCGGGATCGGTGTCTCGCCGGTCGCCTTCGACGGTGCGGCCGAGGGCCTCGGCAGCGACCGGCTCATAGCCATATGGGCTCCGTTCGGCGATTGCCCGGAGCTTCGTCTCGAGTGGGAGGTCGAAGAAGTCGCGGGCGGCATGCCATGCGGCCGCGGTCACCGGCTGAGGCACGCCGTGGCCCGTGGCCACGAAGAAGCCAGTTGTCCGACAGGCGCGGTCGATGAGCTCGGGAGCGTTGGGCAAACCCAGGTCGATGATCGGTATGTCGGTACACATGCACCCATTCTGGTCACGAGCTCGGCTTCCATCCGGGTGCGCCGCATCTCTACCATCATCCTCGTGAACATCCTCGATCTCTTCGATGCCGCATCATGGACGGAGCTGTTCGGACGGGCGGCCGGGCCGACGATCCGCATCGTCGTGATCGCTCTGATTGCGTGGCTGCTCCTGCGCTTCGCAAAAGCCGCCATCGAACGGTCTGTGTCAGGTGTTGGACGAGCTCAGCCTGGATGGCTGCAGCGCATCGAAGATCGAACCGGGATCGACTTCGCCGACGACGTCGACCCCATCCTGCAGGTACGGCGAGAGCGAAGGGCGGCGGCTCTTGGCGCCCTGGCAGGATCGGTGCTGACCGTGGTCATTTGGAGCATCGCGGTGATGATGATGCTGGACCAGTTCGACATCAATCTTGCCCCGATCATCGCCTCCGCCGGCATCGTCGGTGTGGCCGTGGGGTTCGGTGCCCAGGACCTCGTGAAGGACTTCCTGTCCGGTGTCTTCATCCTGGCCGAGGACCAATACGGCGTCGGTGACGTCGTCGATGTCGGGGATGCGACAGGCGCCGTGGAAGGTGTGACGCTGCGGACCACGAAGGTCAGAGATGTGGAAGGCACGCTGTGGCATGTTCCCAATGGCGAGATCCGCCGCGTTGGCAACAAGAGCCAAGGGTGGGCCCGAACACTCATCGACGTCGATGTGGCGTACGACAGCGACCTCGACGCGGCGACCAGGGTGATGCTGGAGACCGCCACGGCCATGGCGGAAGAGGATGCGTGGGCTCCCAAGTTCCTGGAGGTGCCCGAGGTGTGGGGTGTGGAGCAACTCGGCGCAGATGGGATCACGATCCGCATGGTGATCAAAGTGCACCCGGGTGAGCAATGGGCGATCTCTCGTGAGCTGAGGCGTCGAGTCAAGACTGCTCTGGACGATGTGGGCATCGAGATTCCCTTCCCGCAGCGAACCCTGTGGTTGAAGAACACCGAATCGAGTCCGTTCGCCGAGGGTCGGACCGACCCCTTGGCCGGGACCGATTGAATTCGGGCGTTCGTAGCCAGACCTTCACGGGTATTGGATTCGACCCGTCTGTGGCAGATCTAGCATCACAACTGGGAACAACGAGGAGAGAACCTATGCGTACGCCCCGCTGGATCGCCTTGGGCCTGGTGATGGCCCTTGCCATTGCTGCTTGCGGCGACTCCGACTCGACGACCGACACAGAAGGGGACGCGGCCACTGCGACCACAGAAGCGGACGCGGCCACTGCGACCACTGAAACGGACGCGGCCACCGCGACCACCGAAGGCGACGCCGCCGATGGGGAGGTGGTGAAGATCGGGATGATCCTGGTCGGTCCGCAGGATGACCGTGGCTGGAGTCAGGCACACTATGAGGGCCTCCAATATGTCGTGGAAGCCACGGGTGCGCCGGAGCCCATCGTGATCGACAAGGTCAACCCAGCCGACCGCCCGGACACGTCCGTCGAGCAAGTGGTCGATGACATGGTGGACCAGGGGGCCCAACTGATCTTTGCGACCTCCGACGACATGAAGGACGGGATCCTGGCTGCTGCGGGTGCACACCCCGACATTCCCATGATTTGGTCGTCGGGCGACTCGGCGTGGGAAGAGGGTGAGGCCTTCGCCGGCCTCGACAACCTCGGAAACATCATGGGCGAGATGGAGTACGGCAAGATGATCGCCGGTTGTGCGGCAGCCCTGAAGAGCGAGACGGGCTCGATCGGCTACGTCGGTCCGCTGATCAACGATGAGACGCGGCGTCTTGTCAACTCGGCCTATCTCGGTGCTCGCCACTGCTGGGAGAACGTCCGGGGAGAGGATCCAGGGTCGCTGGCCTTCGAAGTGTCGTGGATCGGTTTCTGGTTCAACATCCCGGGTGTGACCCTCGATCCGACGCAAGTGAGCAACGATCTGCTCGACGGCGGCGCAGACGTGCTGATCTCCGGAATCGACACCACCGAGGCGATCGTCCGGGTCGGCCAGCGGGCCGAAGCCGGGGAGACCGTGTGGGCGGTGCCCTACGACTTCGAAGGTGCGTGTGCCGAAGCAGAGTCGGTCTGTCTCGGGGTGCCCTACTTCAACTGGGGTCCGGCATATCTCGAAGTGGCGAACAGCGTCGCCGACGGGAGCTTCACGGCTGGGTGGCAGTGGCTCGCCCCGGATTGGTCTGACATCAACAACAA
Organism: uncultured bacterium; assembly: GCA_963792365.1. Taxonomy (GTDB): domain Bacteria; phylum Actinomycetota; class Acidimicrobiia; order Spongiisociales; family ZC4RG35; genus JAOUGY01. The sequence goes on along the minus strand of CAWBVW010000001.1, from coordinate 790,547 downwards.
GGACAGCAGTGCGGTCGGCTTCGTCAAGGGTGCCGGACTGGGAGACGCCGAGGGCGATCTCGATGCGTTCATCGCCGAGCTGGCGAGTGGACTCAACCTCTGGACCGGTCCTTTGAACTACCAGGACGGAACCGAGTTCCTCGCCGATGGCGCAGAGGCCTCCCAGCACGACATCTGGTACATGCCTCAGCTGTTGGAGGGTGTGGTCGGGGCCTCGGTCTCCGAAGGATGATCCAGAAGGGGGGAGCCGACGGCTCCCCCCTTCACCAGTTCATGACGCTCGACATCCGCAACATCTCGAAGCGCTTCGGGCCGGTGCGCGCCAACGATGGTGTGAGCATCGAGATCGCCCCTGGCACCCTGCACGCTGTGCTCGGCGAGAACGGTGCGGGGAAGTCGACGCTCATGAAGATCCTCTCCGGGTTCCAGTCCGCCGACGCAGGTGAGATCCTGTTCGACGGCGAGACCCTGCAACTGGGGTCGTCGCGAGCTGCGATCGATGCCGGAATCGGGATGCTCCATCAAGATCCTCTCGTGGCGCTACCGTTCTCCGTGCTCGAGAACTTCTTGTTCGGTCGATACGATCGACTGGGTCGTGATGAGGCCCGACACCGATTGGTCGAGATCTCAGAGCGCCTGGGTTTTGCCCTGGAGCCGGATCGCGTTGTCAGGACCCTGTCGGTGGGGGAGCGCCAACAACTCGAGATCGTGCGCTTGCTCTCACTCGGTGTCCGGGTTCTGATCCTCGACGAGCCGACATCCGGGATCACCACCGACCAGAGGATTGCCCTGTTCGCGGCGCTCCGGACTCTCGCAACGGAAGGGCTCATCGTTCTCTTCGTCTCGCACAAGCTCGAGGAGGTCGAGGCCTTGTGTTCCTCGGTGACCGTGATGCGAGCGGGCCGTGTGACCGGCGAGATCGACCTGCCCTGTCCCTCTGAAACCCTCGTGGAGATGATGTTCGGGAAGGTCGTGACCTTTGGGGATCGAACCCCTGCGCAGTTGGGCGACGTTGCGATCACCGTTCGAGGTGTCACGGCGCACCATGGCCGCCACTCGATCGAGGGCGCCGAGCTGGACATGCGAGCCGCGGAGGTCATCGGCCTGGCGGGGCTGGAGGGCAGTGGCCAGATTCCGTTGCTCCGGGCGATCGCAGGGTTGTCGCCTGTCGCCGGCGGCCGAATCGAGCTGTCCGGCGATGACATCACGCACTGGTCGGTGGCCGACCGGCTGGCGGCGGGTGTCCGTTTCCTGCCGGCGGGCCGCCTGGAGGAGGGACTGTTCGAAGGTCTCACGATTTCCGAGCACCTCACGTTGGTGGCCGGGGACATGCCCAGCCGCGAGGCAGCGGTTGCCAGGGCGGTCGGTGCCATCGATCGGTATCACGTGAAAGGCGTTCCCACCTCACCGGTCGAAGACTTGTCCGGAGGCAACCAGCAACGGGTGCTACTGGCGATGCTGCCCGAGAAACTCCGGGTCTTGCTCATGGAACAGCCCACCCGTGGGCTCGACATCGAGTCGGCGGACATGGTGTGGAGCAAGATTCTCGAACGACGAGACGACGGCACGGCGATCGTGTTCGCGTCGGCAGATCTCGACGAGCTGATCCGCTACTCCGACCGGATCGCCGTGTGCTTCGACGGCCGGATTCTGGCAGTCGAAGACGCGGCGAGGCTGGATGCGGACACGCTCGGAGCCCTGATCGGCGGAAGGACCGGACCTTGAATCTGCAGCGAACGATCACGGTTGGCCTCGCCGCCGCCACCGGGCTGGCGGTGTCGATCGCTCTGCTCGCGTCGGTCGGAGCCGATCCAGGATCGGCCCTGTGGGCTCTCGTCACGGGGTCGGTCGGCACCGGCGCGAAACTCGCCGACACCGTTATGGCCTGGACGCCCCTCGTGCTGGCCGCGGCGGGTCTCGTGGTCACGTTCCGGGCTGGGCTCTGGAACATCGGCGTCGAAGGCCAGATGACCGCCGGTGCAATCGTGGCCACCGGCTTTGCGCGCAGCCTGGACGGGCCCGGGTGGTTCGTGATCGTGGTGGCGCTGGTGGCCGGCATCGCAGGGGGAGCGCTGTGGGGGCTGGCTGCCGGAGCGCTCAAAGTGTACGGCAACGTCAACGAGATCTTCGGAGGACTCGGACTCGGCTACGTCGCCCAGGCGATGGCGACCTATCTCGTGATCGGACCTTGGAAACGGGCGGGGATCGCCTCGACCTCCGGGACCGAGCCATTTCGCGAGGATGTGTGGCTGCCTGCGATCGGGGGCACCCGGCTTTCGCCCGTCGCTCCGGTCCTGGCGCTGGTAGTCGTGGCCGCCGTGTGGTGGATGCTCGATCGGACCCGCCTCGGTCTCGAGCTCAGGGCGGTCGGCAGCAATCTCGCTTCGGCTCGGCTCGTGGGGATTCGATCGAAGCGCGTGATGCTTTCGGCGTTCGCGACCGGGGGAGGGCTGGCGGGACTGGCGGGATCCGTGATCGTGCTGGGTATTCAGCACAAGCTCGTGCCTGCGGTTGCCGGGGGTCGCGGCTTCCTGGCGATCCTCGTCGTGTTGCTCGCCGGCCTGGGGATGAGAGCCGTCGTCCCTGTCGCCCTCTTCTTCGCCGCAGTCTCCGTGGGTGCGAGCCAACTCAGCCTGCAATTCGACTTGGATTCGTCACTCGGCGGTGTGCTTCAGGGGGTTGTCGTGCTGGCGGCGATCCTCATCGGTGGCGCTCGCAGTCGCCGGAAGGCGGCCGGCTGATGGAAGCCACCCTTGCGTCCATCGTTGCCGCCGCCGCACCCCTCGTGTTCGCAGCGGTCGGCGAAGCGATCACCGAGCGAGCCGGGGTCGTCAATCTGTCACTCGACGGATCGATCCTTCTGTCGGCGATGACCGGCTTCGCCATTGCGTACACGACCGAGAGTGTCGTACTGGGATTCATGGCTGCGGGTCTGGTCGCCGCCCTCGTTGCCCTTCTCGTTGCATGGTCGGGGATCCGGCTCGGGCTCAACCAGATCGCCGTCGGATTTGTGCTCACTCTGCTCGGGGGATCCCTGGCGGCCTTCCTCGGCGACCCATTCGTCAGACAGCCGGGACCCACTGTGCCATCCCTGCCCGTCCCCTTCCTGTCGGACATACCTTGGATTGGCCGGGCCTTGTTCGGCCAGAACCTGTCGGTGTACGCGAGCTTCACGGTGGTGATCGGGGCGGCCTGGTTCCTCACGAGGACCCGGGCCGGCCTCGTGTTGCGGGTGGTGGGCGAGCGTCCGGAGGCCGCACATGCACGAGGGATCAATGTGTCGAAGGTCCGATATCTGGCGACTGCGGTCGGCGGATTCCTGGTCGGAGTCGCCGGTGCCGCTTTCTCTCTCGATCAGAAGGCAGGGTGGTCGGACGGGGCGACGGCCGGATTCGGGTGGATCGCCCTCGCCATCGTGATCTTCGGTGGGTGGCAGCCGATTCGGGTCGCTCTCGGGTGTTATCTGTTCGGAGCTCTGCAAGTGGTGGCGCTTCGCCTGCAGAGCGTCTTCCCGGGTCTGGCGCAGATCCTGCCGTCGCTCCCCTTCCCCCTCATGATCTTCACCTTGGTGATCGTGAACTCGAAGCGCCTCGCCGCTTTTGCCGATCGGTTGCCGCGATGGGGTAGAGCGCTGGTTCCGGAGCCGCCGGCCGCGCTTGGCACCAACTTCGTGCCGGACTGAACGTGGGGTCCAACGCTTGACGAGCCATGGCAGCTGCGGTCGCGACCGGTGACCGGGGACCGACGAGTGGTTGCTGGTGACCGGCCATCGGTACGATCGTCCGAGAAGACACCCGATCTGGAGGATCCGTGGCCCAACCGATGGCGCCCGTCATCGAACCTGACATCGACGAGACGACGGATCTCGACGAAACGTGGAAGGTCGTGGTGTGGAACGATCCGGTCAACCTCTTCGACTATGTGATCTGGGTACTGCGTACGTTGTTCGGATACGACGAGGACAAGGCCTACAAGCTGACGTATCAGGTGCACCATGAGGGTCGAGCAATCGTGAACCACGGTCCCCGCGAGCAGGCCGAGATGGACTGCTATCGCTTGCACCAGCACGGTCTCTGGGCCACCCTCGAACAATGAAGATCGGACCCTCGGAGGATGGCATCGAGCTCGAACTCGAACCCGGACTGGTCGAGTTCCTGCTGCAGTTCCCGGAGATGCTCGACGAGGTCGCCCGCGACGACGCTGATCCGGCGGCGCAACGCCTGAAGGTGCCGGTGTATCTCGACGACGCCGAGTCGAATGAGGAGTGGTGGGGGTTCATGGGTTCAGAACTCGACCAGTCGCGAAGTGCCGATCGATCGGCGTTCCGAGAGGTACTCTCCGCCTCCGTGGATGGCACCGTGGCCAGCCGAGAAGAGGGGTACGCCATGGTGCGGGTACTGAACGAGGCCCGCCTGGCGATGGCGGCCAGGTTCGGCATCGAGATCGAGAGCGACTACGAGCAGCTGCCCAGAGCGCAGTCCGACATGCTCCAGGCTCTCGGGGAATTGCAGATGGCACTGCTGTGGGCTCTCGGACCATGACGATCACGATCGACTCCATGGCCCACGGAGGGGACGGTGTCGGGCGCCGCGATGGGAAGGCCATCTTTGTCGCGGGAGCCATCCCCGGCGACGTGGTGACGACGACGCCGGTCGATGTTCGCAAGCGATTCGAGAAGGCCACCATCGACGCCGTTGTGGAAGCGTCGACAAATCGGGTGACCCCGGTGTGCCGGCATTTCTCGATGTGCGGGGGATGCCAGTGGCAGATGGCGGCGTACGGGGCACAGCTCGACTGGAAAGCCGAGATCGTTCGATCGCAACTCGCCCATATCGGGAAGCTCGAGACCGAGGTTCGTGCAACCGTGGCACCGAGCCCTCCGGTGGCATATCGGAATCGAATGGATTTCAGGCTGATCGGTGGGCGACCGGCACTCAGCCGCGCTCAGAGTCACGATCCGGTGCTGATCTACGAGTGTCATCTGCTCGTCACCCCGCTGGCCATGGCCTTCGCCCGGCTCGGCCCGATCGAGGGTGAAAGGCTGACGTTGAGGCACGGCGTCAACACTGGTGAGACGCTGGTCCTGGTCGACGACGAAGACGGCGTGCTGCACGAGGTGGTCGACGGACATCGCTTTCAGATCACCCGGCGTGCGTTCTTCCAGGTCAACACCGGAGGCGCCGAGCACCTCGTGGCGGTCGTCGGTGACATGCTGGCTGTGACGGGCGACGACACGATGGTCGATGCGTACGCCGGTGGCGGCCTCTTCGCAGCCACGATCGGCCGGGATGCCGCTCACGTCGTGGCGATCGAGTCGGACGCGACGGCGGTGGGCGATCTTGGCGTCAACGCACCATCGGCGTCTGTGATCGAAGAGAAGGTGGAGCTCGGCCTCGGCGGCCTCGGGCGTGCGGACGTGGTGGTGGTGGATCCCCCGAGGAACGGGCTGGGTCGGAAGGTGGTGGACGCCCTGGTGGGGCTCCAGCCTCGCAAGGTCGCCTACGTGTCGTGCGATCCCGCCAGCTTTGCACGCGATGCACGACTGCTGGTCGACGCCGGGTTCGAGCTCCGAGAGGTGCATCCGATCGACATGTTCCCTCAGACGTATCACGTCGAGTTGGTCGCTGCATTCGAGCGCAACTGATCACCGGTGCCCGCCGGGCACGCCGGCGCTCGACCTCCTGCCGACCCGGCCTGCGCTACCTCCGATCACATTTTCCCTGGTCAGCCCGCCCTACCGCCGATGGCGCTGATACCGTCGAAGCAGATTCGCCGACGAGAGGAATCGGTCATGCAGGTATCGATGACCGTGAACGGCCGGGCGGTCTCTGGGGATGTCGAACCGAGGACGCTCCTCGTTCACTTCATCCGGGAGAACCTGGCGCTCACGGGCACCCATATCGGGTGCGAGACGTCGTATTGCGGCGCATGTACGGTCTTGGTCGATGGGACGACCAGCAAATCGTGCACGATGCTGGCGGTACAAGCCGACGGCGCCGACATCACGACGATTGAGGGGCTGGCCGAGGGCGACGTCCTCCACCCGGTCCAGGAGGGATTCTGGGAACGCCACGGCTTGCAGTGTGGGTACTGCACGCCGGGCATGATCATGTCAGCCGTCGGTCTTCTCAACGAGAACGACAATCCAACCGAAGACGAGATCCGGCACGGCATCGAAGGCAACCTCTGCCGTTGTACCGGATACCACAACATCGTCAAGGCGATCGAGTACGCCGCCTCGAAGATACGCGGTGAAGAACCTGCCCCCGCCGAATGGGAGATGCACTGATGGCCACCACCAGTGCTCTGGGCGGAGTCGTGCGGCGGCGCGAGGACCCGGCGCTCATCAAAGGCAAAGGGCTCTACGTCGATGATGTGAAGCTCGTCGGCATGCTCCATGCGGCGTTCGTGCGTAGCCCGTTCGCCCACGCCAAGATCGTCTCGGTCGACACGTCGGAAGCCGCGGCGATGACCGGAGTCCGCGCCATCTTCACTGCCGACGACACCCGTCACCTCGGTGTGCTTCCGGCGCAGGCGGCCGCAATCGGGCGCCCCTTTCTCGCCGATGGCGAGGTCAATCACGTCGGAGACGCGGTGGCGATGGTCGTCGCCGAGACTCGTAGCCAGGCTCAGGATGCCGCCGATGCGGTTCATGTCGAATACGACCCGCTGCCGGCCGTTGTCGACCTGAAGGATGCCCTCCGGGGAGACGTACTCGTGCACGAGGGAACCGAGAGCAACCTGATCGTTTCTTGGACGGCGCCGTTCGGTGCGGATGAAGAGGCTCTGGCCAAGCTCCAGTCGGAGATCGATGAGGGCAAGGCACGGGACGACTCCGTCACCGTTTCGCTCGAGATGGTCAACCAGCGGCTGATCCCGGTTGCCATCGAGCCTCGTTCTGTTGTTGCATCGTGGAACGATGGATATGGCGAGATGACCCTGTACTCGTCCACCCAGGCGATTTCGGCGGTTGCCGGTGCGGTCGGAAAGGTCCTCGGCATTCCCTACAACCTCGTGCACGGCATCGCCCCCGAAGTCGGCGGGGGATTCGGCGTGAAGCTGCCGCTGTACGCAGACGAGATCCTCGTGCCATGGGCTTCGATGCAGGTCGGCGCTCCCGTCAAGTACACCGAGACCCGCAGGGAGGCCGCGAACAACTCGATCCAGGGTCGTGGCTGGTTGGGTACGGCGACGATCACCGGAACCAGGGATGGGAAAGTGTTGAGCTACGAGCTCGACGCCATCTGTGACCTCGGCGCGTATTGCCAGAACCTGACGATCGCAATCCCGTTCCTCGGGGTGTTCGTCGGATCCGGCCAGTACACGTTCCCGACTCGGATGAAGCTCGACTGTGTCGTGACGAACAAACAGACGACCGACGCATATCGCGGTGCGGGCCGTCCCGAGGCGATCTACTACCTCGAACGGATCATGGACGTCTTCTCGCGGGAGATCGGCATGGATCCCGCCGAGGTCCGGATGAAGAACTTCATCCCCAAGGAGGCCTTCCCGGCCGCGGTGTCGCCGGTCGGTTTTGCGATCGACACGGGCGATTACGCCACCAACCTCCAAACGATGCTCGATCTGCCCGAGTACTCCGAGATGAAGGCGGAGCGCGATCGGCTCCGGGGGGAGGGCAAACTCGCCGGTGTCGGGCTCAGCACCTATGTGGAGGCATGTGGCTTCGGACCGTCGGCGCTGGTGGACCTGGGCTTCTCGTGGAGCGAGTACGGCGTGCCGTCCGCCTTCAACGGGTCGGGTCTGGTGCGTGTCAATCCAGACGGAACTGCGAACGTCATCATCGGAACCGGTCCTTCGGGACAGGGTCACCAGACGACGTGGTCTCAGATCGTGTCGAACGAGCTCGGTATCGAGATGGACAACATCAGGGTCACCCATGGCGACACGAAGGATGCGCCCGTCACCATCGGTACCTTTGGCTCGCGATCGGCGGCGGTCGACGGATCCGCAGCGTTCGAGGCTGCCGGCAAGGTGCGGGCCAAGGCGGCTCGCATCGCAGCCAAGCTCCTGGAGGCGTCCGAGGAGGACATCAGGTTCGCCGACGGCGGCGCCCACGTCGCAGGTTCGCCCGACAAGTCCGTGGGGTGGAACGAGATCGCGTTGGTCGCCTACCAGCCCCACCTCATGCCTGACGGCGAGGAAGGTGGCCTGGAGGCGCACGCCGTGTTCAGCCCTGGCAACGCCACGTGGCCCTTCGGGACCATGGCATGCCTGGTCACCGTCGACGAGGACACCGGCGATGTCCGTATCCATCGGTGGGCCACCGTGGATGACTGCGGCAACGTCATCAATCCGATGATCGTCGACGGGCAGATCCACGGCGGGCTCGCACAGGGGATCGGACAGGCGCTGTTCGAAGATGCGATCTACGACGACGCCGGCAACCTCCTGTCGGCCGGGCTCATCGACTACCCGCTGGTGACTGCGGCGGACGTCCCCAGCTTCGAGCTTCATCGCACGACGACGCCCACGGATGTGAATCCGATGGGAGTGAAGGGAATCGGTGAAGCCGGAACGATCGGCGCCGCACAGACGCTCGTCAACGGGGTGGTCGACGCCCTTGCCGGAATGGGCGTGAAACACGTCGACATGCCGATGAGACCCAAACGGGTCTGGCAAGCCATGCAGGACGCTCGGAAGTAGGAGGAACCATGTATCCGAGATCATTCGACTACGTGGCCCCGTCCTCACTCGACGAGGCCATCCGCGAGCTCGGCAATGCCGAGATGGCCAAGGTGATGTCCGGCGGCATGTCGCTCATCCCGCTCATGAAGCTCCGCCTGTTCTCGCCGGAACTGGTGGTGGACATATCCCGCATCGGCGGCATGGGCGACATCGGCGACAACGGGGACCATTGGTCCATCGGTGCGCTGGTGACCCATGCCGAGACGGCTGCCTCCGGGTTGCCGACGGCGCTGACGACAGCTGCTGCCTGGACCGGCGATGTGCAGGTGCGGAATCGTGGTACCACATGCGGTGCCGTCGCCCATGCCGACATCGCCGCCGACCAGCCATCGGCCGTGCTTGCGCTCGGGGGCACGATGGTTGCCAAGAGTGCCAACGGCACCAGGGAGATCGCAGCCGACGACTTCTTCGTCGACGTGCTGACGTCGGCGCTCGAGCCGAACGAGATCCTCACCGAGATCCGCATACCCAACCGGGGTGGCGGTTCGGCGTACGAAAAGCTCGGACGGCGCGGCGGGCACACAGACTACGCAGTGGCAGGTGCATCGGCGTGGGTGAGGAAGAACGGCTCGGTGACCGATGCACGCGTCGCTCTGACCGGTGTCGGCACGAAGACACAGCTTGCGAATGGCGTGATGGAGGCGATCGTCGGAACCGACGGGTCCGAGGGCGCCGTGGCGGCGGCGGCGGAGCGGGCGGTCGAGGGCGTCACCGTTCTCGAAGACCTCTACGGGTCTGCGGATTACAAGGCGCATCTGGCGAAGGTGATGGTGAAGCGCGCGCTCACCCAAGCACTTGCCGAGGCCGGCGCCGGCGGATCGGGCTAGGCGGTTCCGCGGGCGCCGAGTTCTCTGTCCGACGGGAGAGAAGGCGAGGGGCCGGTCGATGACCGGCCCCTCGCTCGTGCTCAGCGAACCAGGGCATTCACCATGCGTCTGACCTCGCCTTCGAAGAACTCTCGGGGGTCCGGGTACATCCAGTGCAGTTGCTCCAGGACTTCGAGCGTCACCAGGCCGTGGAAATGCGCCCATGTGCCGAGGAGGACCGGGACCAGTTCGCTCGGAAAGCCCTCGGCGACGGCTTCGATGTCTGCGGCGAGGTCCCGCTCGGCATCGGTGACCGAGCGGCCGAGCTGAGGCTTCTGGATCTCGCCCATGTTCCATCCTTCCGCGGCAACCATGAAGAAAGCCTGGCCGACACGACGGTTGGCTTCCACGGTCGGACCGCGCTCCGGGGCCGCGTAGCCGGGAATCGGAGTGCCAAATATGAGCAGGAACCGATTCGGTTGGCGAACCGCCCAGGTCCGATATGCCATCACCCCCGCGGTGAATCGGTCCGCGGAGCCTCCTGCCGTGTCGGCGATCGCAGTCTCGACCGTTTCGGCCAGATCGGAGTAGGCGTCGGTGATCAGATCGGTCAGGATGGCGTCGAGGCCTTCGTAGTACCGGTACAGGCCGGCAGGGCTCAACCCGATGGCCCGCGCAATCCCTCGAATACTCAGGGCGGTCGTTCCTTCCTCCGCGATCTGGGAGAGCGCCGCCGTTTTGATCTCTTCGATGGTGGCGGTTCGCGCCCTCTCCCGTCGCGTCGTCATCACCTCATCGTAAACACCTCTTGACAAAGTGAACAGTGTTCGCATACATTGTCGACATAGCGAACGATGTTCGCATTTCCCGGAGAGGAGAGCGTTGTGAATGGAGAATTGCATGTGGTGCTCGGAGCCACGGGTGGTGCGGGAAGGGCGATCACGAAGGCTCTGATCGACGACGGGCTTCGAACGAGAGCTGTGAACCGCAGCGGCGAGACCGTTCACGCGCTCGCCGACTCGGTGGCCGCTGACATCGAGACACCCGAGGAAGCACTTCGCGCAGTCGAGGGCGCGTCGGTCGTCTACATGGCCGCACAACCCAAGTACTCGAAGTGGCGAGAGCGATTCCCGCACATGCTCGACGCCGCAATCGACGCCACGGCGGCGGCCGGGGCCAAGTTCGTGATGGTCGACAATCTGTACTGCTATGGCTCGGCGACAGAGCCGATGAAGGAGACGACGCCGGAACGGGCTACCGACAAGAAAGGTGCCGTGCGCCGTGAGATGACCGCGACCTTGATGGCGCAGCATCATGCGGGCCGCCTGCGCGTTGTGATCGGCCGTGCGTCCGATTACTTCGGACCCGACTGCACGAATTCCGGGATCTCGCAACTTGTGATTGGTCCTGCTGCCGCCGGAAAGACCATGCGGTGGATCGCACGCAACGACATGCCGCACTCGGTTGCATACCTCCCCGATGTCGCCCGGGCCTATGTCACTCTCGGCAAGTCGGATGTCGCCGACGGCGAGATCTGGCACGTACCGCATGGGCCTGCCCTCACGGGTGAGGCGTTCATGTCTGAGGTTCGCCGCGTGGCCGACCGAGCGCTCGAAAGCAGCGTCGTATCGAAGACCATGCTCCGATTGGTGTCTCCCTTCCACTCGATCTCACGAGAGACGCTTGGGATCATCCATCAGTGGGATCGGCCCTTCGTGGTGGACGACTCCAAGTTCCGATCGGCATTCGGCTTCGTCGACACCCCGCTCGAAGAAGCCCTCGTTGCGTCGTTGGCGTCGCTCGATATCCCTATGCGGGCCGGGTGACAGACCTTCAGAGGAGGGAGATCCGTTCTTGTACGGGGAGGGCTGTCCTTCGTGTGTACGGGCGCGACAGCGGTTCCGGTAGCCTCGGCGTGTGCACGGCAAACACTTCCTCCTCGACATGGACGGCGTTCTCATTCGTGGGAAGACTCCGATGGACGGGGCCAGCGAGTTCCTGTCGGGGATCGAGGCTTCCGGCCGGCGGTACCTCGTGCTCACCAACAATTCGACCTACACGCCCGCCGACCTCGCCCACCGCCTCAAATCGATGCGGCTCGAGGTTCCGGCCGACCGCATCTTCACCTCGGCGATGGCTACCGCCAGGTTTCTCGACGCTCAGCATCCCAATGGCAAGGCGTACGTGGTGGGGGAGAGCGGTCTGACGACGGCGCTGCACGGCGTGGGACACGTCATCACCGACCTCGATCCCGACTATGTCGTCCTCGGTGAGGGTCGCCTGGACATCGAAGCCATCACCGCCGCCGTTCGACACATCTCGGAAGGTGCATCCTTGGTCGTCACCAATCCTGACGTCGCCGGCCCCTCTGAGCAGGGCATCGTCCCGGCAGCCGGATCGGTGGCCGCTCTCATCGAGACCGCCACCGGGATCGCCCCCTACGTCGTGGGAAAACCGAACCCGTTCATGTTCCGCTCAACCATCTCGATGTGCACTCTGAGGACACCATGATGGTTGGGGACAACCTCCGCACCGATATCAAGGGCGGTATGGAGGCTGGTCTCGAGACGATCCTCGTGTTGTCCGGCGTCACCGCCGATGGCGACGTCGGTCGGTCACCGTACCGGCCGAATCTCGTCGTTCGATCCGTCGCCGAGATAGAGGTGTGAGTCCGGTCATCACGATCGCCCAGGTCGACGACCGGCGACTCGACGATTATCGAGGGCTGCGCGATCCGGCCAGAAGAAGCCGGCTCGAACCCGAGGGGGGATTCTTCGTCGCTGAGGGGGTCACCGTCATCGAGCGTCTCCTCGAGTCGGATCTGGGTGTGCGAAGCCTCCTGCTCAGCGAGTCGAAGTTCAAGAGACTCGAGTCGCGGCTGGCGCCCATCGACGCCCCGGTCTTCGTCGCCGAGGCAGATGTCATGGAACAGATCGTCGGCTTCGACATCCACCGTGGGGCATTGGCGTCGGCCGATCGCCCAAAGCCGCCGGCGCTGGGCCAGGCAGTGGCCGAACAACGGCTCGTGTGCGCCCTGGAAGGGATCAACGACCACGAGAACCTCGGTGCGATCATGAGGTCGGCGGCGGCGTTCGGGGCCGGAACGATGCTCCTCGACCCCACCTGCGCCGATCCCTGGTATCGAAGGTCGGTCCGCGTGTCCATGGGGACCGTCTTCGACCTCTCGGTGGTTCGGGCGCCCGAGTGGCCGGACGAGGTCGCCGCCGTCAAGGACTGCGGTCTCCGTGTCGTTGCCCTCACACTCGGTCCCAACGCGACCCCCCTCGACGAACTCGAAATTGGACCACCGACCATGGTGATGCTGGGGGCAGAGGGGGTGGGGCTCTCGAGTTCCGCAATCGATGCGGCGGATGTGGAAGCGACCATTCCGATCTCCCCACGGGTCGACTCGCTCAACGTCGGCCACGCGGCGGCCGTCGCCTTCGCCCGCCTGTCAGCCGTCAGTCGCCGATCGAATAGGTGACTGTGAGCAGCACGATCACTCCCGCAACGCCGGGCGATGCGGGGATGTCGAAACTGGCCGAGTCACCCTCTCCACCCTGGATCATTCCGGACGAATTCGAGAGCAGCACCTTCTCGTGGATGTTCAGGACTTCGCCGAGCGGTTCGCCTGCCAGATCAGCGAGTGCCCGGGCGCGTCCTTCGACGTCGGCCCACGCGGCGGTGCGCGCAGCCTGCATCAGCCCATCGGGGTCTGCTTCGAATCGCATGCCCCACGCCCGGGCGTCGTCGCCACCAGCTCGGATGGCGGCACCCAGCATCTCGCCGATGCTCCCGATGTCACCGACGGTGACCCGGTAGCCGATGGTCACCTCGTACCCGGTGATCTCCGGATACTGCTCGTAGTACGGATTCACCGAGAACTCCGATGTCTGGATGTCTCGTTCCTCGACACCGGCCGACGTGAGGGCTGCGATCATGGCGTCACCTGCCGACGAGGCGTGGGCGCCGGCCTCTTCGACCGTGGGGCGCCTGCTGCACACGGCCAGGTTCACCACCGACCTCGTTGGTGCGGCGTACTCCGTTCCGATGCCGCCAACGGTGATACTTCTGTCTGCCCGAGGGACGGTGGTTGCCACAACCGGCGGCGCGTCAGTCGTCTCAGTCGCAGGAGCGACTGTTGTCGTTGCGACCATCACGGTCGACGAAGGCGTCACTGTGGCGATCTCGCCGGCCTGTCCACAGGCGGCGATCACCATCATGGCGAGCAGGCTGGTGAGCGTTCGGTTCACCATCACACCTCCTCGGTCCCATTGTCCGCTCGACGAGATGGGAGCGCCAGGGGAGAGAGACACCTCCGTGACGCGCGCTGCACGGTCGGACGGGGGCGTGCGCCGATCACCGTAGGCGGCCGGATCCGCCATCATGGCGATGTGATGACGCGAAAGCTGATGCTCGTTGCCCTTGGTACGCTTCTCTTGTCCGGATGCGGCCTTCGGGCGTGGGTCGATGTCGAGATCGCCGATGACTCGAGCGGTTTGGTGACGCTCGAGCTCGCGTCCGATCAGGCCCTTCGAGACGGCGTGGCGGCTTTTTCACCGGACGCCGATCCGGTGGCACAGCTCACCGACGGACTGGAAGAACGAGGTTGGGCGATTTCTGAGGCTCCGGCAGACGCCGAGTGGGAGGGAGTCGTCGCCACGCACGAGTTCGCTGATCTCGAGGAGCTCACCGGCTTGCTCGGCGAAGCCGTGCAGGGGGGAGGCTCGAGCATCGAGGTCGTAGAGACCCCCGACGGGTACTCACTCGCAGCGGAGCTCGGGCCGCCGACCGGAGACTCGAACCAGGCCGACCTCTTCGCTCAGGCAGCGGAGGTGATCGACCTCGACGGTCGGCTGGCCGTCCGCTTTCCGGGCGAGGTCATCGCGTCGAACGGGACAGTTTCCGAGGATGGCAATGCCGTCACCTGGGCCTACGACGAGGAAAGCATCGCCGGGTTTGTGGTGGAGGCAGAGGCGCGTAAGCCCTCATCGCCGATCGGCCCGCTCGTGGCGGGTGGCGCCGCAGTGCTCGGGGTGGGTGCGGTGATCGGCGTGTGGGCGGTGCGTCGACGTCGGGCTCTCCCGAGCGAGAGCTGAAGCCCGAGACGATCCAGTTCGGTGGAATGGCGGCGAGTGAGATCCACTCTCACCTTCGACCACAGGGTCACCCGGGATCGCGGTCACGGCATTGGTGGCAGATCCGCCGGGAGAAAGCCGTCGAGCGCCAACTCGGCATCGGGATCCACCTTGTACTTCCGAAAATCTGTGACGCCTTCGTCCATGAGCAAGACGTCGTCGATGAAGAAGTTGCCCGTGCAGTCGGCGGCGGGTTTCGTGACGATGGCGTGGGCGGCGTCGGCCATGATCTCTGGTGTTCGAGAGGCTCGCATCAATTCCTCTCCCACCACGAACTCGATCGCCGCGGTGGCGATCATGGTCCGAGGCCACAAGGCGTTGGCAGCGATGGGTACCGACCTGAACTCCTCGGCCCACCCGAGGATGCACATGCTCATCGTGTACTTGGCGATCGCGTATGCGACGTTGGGGCCGAACCACTGGCTTCTCATGTCGAGCGGCGGCGCCAGAGCCAGGATGTGCGGATTGTCGGACTGCATGAGGTGGGGAAGGCACGTCTTCGTGGTGACGAAGGTTCCGCGCCCGTTGACCGAGTTCATCAGGTCGTAGCGTTTCACGTCGGTGGCGGCCGTGCCGGTGAGCTGGATGGCGCTGGCGTTGTTGATCACGATGTCGATTCCACCGAAAGCGTCGACCGCCTCGTCCACGGCTGCCTGCACCTGCTCCTCTGACCGGATGTCGCACACGACCCCAAGTCCGTTTCCACCGGCCGCTTCGACCTCTGCGGCAGCGGTGTGAACGGTACCCGGGAGCTTCGGGTGCGGCTGATCGGTCTTGGCGGCGATGACGACGTTTGCTCCGTCTTTACCGAGCCGTCTGGCGATCGCAAGTCCGATCCCTCTGGTGCCCCCGGTGATGAACGCAGTGCGGTTTTCGAGTCCTGGCATCGTTCCTCCTCGAGTCGAGGCTACCTCGCCGAACCGGACCCGCGAGACACACCGGGATGGCTCGCTCACTACGGTTTGTCGACTGGAACCCGAGAGGAACCATGGGACGACTGGACGGCAAGGTTGCGATCATCACCGGTGGGACGAGCGGAATCGGGAGGAGGACCGTCGAGCGGTTCGTGGCAGAGGGGGCCTCGGTCGTCTTCACGGGTCGGCAGGCCGCCAAGGGTGCCGATCTGGAACGAGCAATGGGTGAGAGCGCCGTGTTCGTAGAGGCGAACGCCGCCCTGGAGGAAGACACAGTACGAGTGGTTCAGACCGCGGTCGATCGGTTCGGGCGGGTGGACGTCGCGTTTCACAATGCGGGCCATCCCGGCGTGACGGGGTCGATCGCCAAGACCGACACCACTCGTTTCGACGAGACGGTTGCGGTGCTGTTCCGCGCGGTGATGCTCGGCATGAAGCACGTTGCGCCTGTGATGCGCGCTCAGGGCTCGGGAAGCATCATCAACAACGCTTCGATCGCAGGCTCGAGAACGGGTCACGGCCCTCACGTCTACAGCGCCTGCAAGGCCGCGGTGATCCACCTAACGAAGTCGGTGGCGACGGAGCTGGGGCGTCATGCCATCCGGGTCAACTCGGTGTCCCCTGGTTTCATCGCAACACCGATCTTTGGGCGGTCGATGGGTCTCAGCGCCGACGAGGCCGAGGCCAAGCTCCACGAACTCTCTGAGACAGCCGGCGGTAGGGCGCCGATCTCGAGGCCTGGTGTGCCCGATGACATCGCCAGCGCGGTCGTGTTTCTCGGCTCCGACGAGTCGACCTACATCAACGGCGTCGATCTGGTGATCGATGGAGGGCTCACCACGGGCACCGGTTGGGAGGAGTCGTTGGAGGCGATGGGAAACATCGCTCAGGCGCTTCGGGGTTGACCAAGGCTCGGTCGTGTCGGCGAGGGACCTCGGATTTCTGGAACGTTCGGAATCCGGGCCGCCGATCGGGCGGGCACGATGTTGGCCTGCCGCTTGGCGTTCGGGTCCGAGGTCCGCCCCGTCGTTGGTTTGAATGGCGGGTAGCCGACCCCGGAGGTCGGACCCGATCGAGAGCGGCGCGGTCGCCGATCGGTCCGTGGGTGGGATGACCTGGACCTCGGACTATTGGGGGGTCCGGAGTCCGAGCGTCGTGGGTTGGAATGGCAGGTGGTCCACTCCGGACGTCGGGCCCGATGGAGAGCGGCACTGCTGCCGATTGGTCCGTGGGTGGGGTGATCCGGGCGTCGGACTGTTGGGGGGTCCGGTCCGCCGATCGCAAACCGCCGTCGCTCGTCGCCTATTGGCCGTTCTTGTAAGCGTCTCGAAGGCGGGTCGTGTCAGGCTCCGTATCAGACACGGAGGACCTCTCTCGGTAATCGAGAGGAGGAAGGGAATGACCATGCGGAAACGACGCTTCGGCAGATTGTTGCTCTCCAGCCTGTTGACCCTCGGTGCGGCGATACCAGCGGCACACGCGGCCACGGCCGTGCCCGCCGATCCGGTGAAGGTGGAGGCGAACCCACCCGGTTCGTGCTTCGTGGGGGCCGACCTGGAGTCGAACTGTGCGCTGGCGGAGACCTTCGCAGACGACTGGGTGTTGGCCGGCGCGGCCCAGGATGCACAGATCATGGCGGCAGGCGGCGTCGTCACCAACCCGTCTTGCGGCGGCTACTACCTCGAGAAGACGATCGTCACGGTCTACAACAAGGCAACGTTCATTGCCACTTTTCAGCCGGCGGCCGACGGGGTCGCCCTCGTCAAGTCTTCGGTTGCCGTCCCCTCGGGCTTCTACGCCTTCGACATCGTCTCCGCCGGATACGACGCCTATGGGTATATCGCACACCTGTATTCGTCGAACGATCCACAGGTCGCCGGAATCGCCGCTCCGATCTACGTCTTGACGGCCGCTCCTGTTCCGCGAGTCGGGCCGGGGACCATGCCTTTGCCGGCCGATGAGAAGGACCGCTGGATTCCTTCGACGGTGATGCAGGGTTCCGGCGAGATCGTGGTCTTCGACACATCCACAGATCCTCGGAAGATGGACCTTGCACCGGCCGACGGATGGCTGGACGCCACCGCGGGTCACGCCACGTTCATCGATGGGCTCGTCGCCGCTGCATACTCGGGGCCGCATTCGACCGTTGACGCCACTGCGCAGAACGGGCTTTTGACCGAGGCGGCGATGGCGACGGCACTGGTGTCGCACAAGTTCTCTGGTGAGGACGTGGCGAACCTGTCCGCTGGGACGTATGCGTGCAAGGCCGGAGACCACACGATCTATCCGTTGTTGCTCGCTGATGCCGTTGCCCGACTGGACATCGCAGGTGTGCACCTCGTTGCGGCCGCCGGCAACGACGCCACCGATCAGGAGTTCTACCCGGCTGCTTGGGGGGTCGAGCCGACGCCGGCGTACCGTGCCAAGTGTCCCACCAACACCTTGTACCGCGAGTCGTTCACGAACCTGTGCATGATCGATCGTGCCGACGCCGTCACGAGTGTCGGATCAGTGGTCGAATCGAAGGACATGGTCAGCTACAAGACGCCCGAGGGAGCCGATCGCTCCGAGTTCTCCAATTACGGCAGCTGGGTTGAGGCATGGGCGGTGGGAGAGCGACTGGTGAGCGACTATCCGGGTGGGGCGTATACCTACTGTGTTCCCGTGCAGGGCGGCCGGTGCGAGGCGCCTGGCCAGACTCCGGTCCTCGTCGGCGATGCGCCCTCGTCTCATCTTGGCGGCGTTGTCAGGTGGGAAGGAACGTCTTTTGCCGCTCCACAGGTGGCAGCGTGGATCGCCGGGGGCAACGCAGCGCCTTGACGGCCTGTAGGCTCGCCGGATCGAAGGCTCGATCTCGCGCAATTCTCGGTCCGAGCTCAGCGCTCGGGCCGAGACGTTGTATGACCTCGCCGATCAAAGTTCCACCCGCACCGAGCGCAAGGCCGCGCGGCTGGCAGCTGCTGCCCGTCGTGAAGGTGATCGCGAAGCCGAAGCCCTGTCGTGGCGGGCCGCAGCGCTCGCTGCCAGGAGCCGCGACGTCTCGGAAGCTCGCAAGTACCTGGCGCGAGGACTGGCCGTGGCACACGCCGACGGCCTCGACGAGGTCGAGGCCCGTCTGCGGGTCACGGAAGCCGGCATCGATGTCTTGGCCGGCCGCCACGACGAAGCACGTGTGATCCTGTCGACGATTGCGGCTCGCACCGGCGGTCGCGCCGTCACCGAGGCGCTCTCACAACTCGGTGTCCTTCATCTCTTGGCAGGCGACTATCGCTCGGCCATCGAATGTCTCGACGGTGCAATCGGCGTACTCGGGGTCGAAGGCATCTGGGCTGCCAACGCCTGGTCGAATCGCGGCCTCGCCCGTGCCTACATGGGCGACCTCGCCACCGCGGAACACGACCTGGCACAGGCGATCGAAGTGTTCGGAGAACTCGGATCACGTCAAGCGGTTGCGGAGGTCCGGCAGAACCTCGGGTGGGTGAGAGATCAGGCCGGTGACTACGTGGGAGCGCTCGAGTCGTTCACCGCCGCCGACATGGTCCTTGCCGACACTCCGGCGTCGAGGGGATACCTGCTCCGGGATCGTGCCAACACCTTGATGGCCGTGGGTCTCGTTGTCGATGCGGTCGAAGACGCCGCGGCCTCGGTGGCCGCATTCGAGTCGGCAGGACGCGATGGCGATGCGGCAGAGAGCCGGATCGTGGAGGCGAGCGCGTTGATCCTGCTCGACGACCGGGTCCGTGCGACCGAGGTTGCGGAGCAGGCCAGAGCGTCTTTTGTCGCGCAGGGGCGACCGATCTACGCCGACCATGCCCACTTGATCTCCCTGCGCGCCGCCACGCCGGCGGACGCCACCGAGGCCAGAGCATCCGAAGCGCGCCGTCTTGCATCGAGCCTGGAGAGACGGGGCACGGTGAATGTCGCCCTCGACGCGCGACTTGCCGCGGCACGGTTGTCGATGTGGTGCGGGGACATCGATGCGGCACAGTACGACCTGGAATCTGCGGGCGGGTGCCGCCGCTCGCCGCGTCACGACCTGCGCGTGTCCTACTGGGAGTTGGCAGCGGAGCTCTCGGCGAAGAAGGGTGAGCGAACAGAGGCACTGAGGGCATGCAGGAGCGGCTTCGAGGTGCTGGACGAGTCGCAGCGGACTCTCGGCTCAACCGAGGCGCGCGTCAACATCTCGGCGACCGCGCGCCGGCTCGGAGCAGTGGCGCTCGAGATCGCCGTCGACCGGGGACCCGCAAACCTGTTCGACTGGATGGAGCGAGTCAGGGCCGGCGCGCTTCGATACCGCCCCGTCCGCCCGCGCGGTGATCACGACCTGGTTGCCGCCAGGGCGGCGCTTCGGTCGATAGCGAAGGAGATCGAAGACGCTCAGATGGACGGGCGAGATGTGTCTGAACTATTGAATCGGCGCGCCGAAACCGAACGCTCACTGCGTCTGCGACTGTTGGAGGCTCGTGGAGAGGATCTCGGTGCGGCCAGGGTGTCGGCCGCAGACGTTCGGTCGATGCTGCATGACTCGGTCCTCGTCGCCTATGCCGGAATCGAAGGCCGTCTGGTGGCAGTGAGGATCGATGGCCGTCGATCGAGACTCATCGAATTGGGTCCGATCGAGGAGATCACGAACGAGCTCGACCATCTCCGATTCGCCCTGCTTCGTCTTGTATCTGGGCGCGCTTCCGAATCGTCCATCGCACTGATTCGAGCCGGGGCAGAGCGTCTCGACGAGCTGTTGTTGCGTCCGGTCGATCGGGGCGACCTCTCGCTCGTCATCGTGCCCATGGGGGCCATGTTCACGGTGCCGTGGGCTCTTCTGCCTGCGGCTTCCGAGCGTCCCATCAGTCTGGCGCCGTCGGCGACGATGTGGGCCACAGCAGCCTCGCGAGTGGCGTCACGGGGAGGCCACGTGCTGGCCGCCGGTCCCGAGCTCGCACACGCCCGGGCAGAGGTTGCCACGCTCGCCCAGGTGTATCGAGACGCGACCATCCTCGATGGGGAAAGGGCGAGCGCAGCACGCTTGTTGCGTGCCATCGACGGGGCAGGGCTCTTCCACATCGCCAGCCACGGGGTGTTTCGAGCCGACAACCCATTGTTCTCACATCTGCGGGTCTCGGATGGGCCGCTGGCCGTGCACGAGCTCGAGATGCTCGGTCGAGCTCCCGAAACGGTCGTGTTGTCGTCTTGCGACGTGGGTCTCACCCAGCCGAGGCCGGGAAACGAGTGGCTCGGGATGGCCACCGCGCTCTTGTCGCTCGGAACGAGGTCACTGGTGGCGAGCGTCGGACTGGTCCCGGACACCGAGGCCACCGTCGAACTGATGTCAGACATGCACAGGAGGATCTCGACAGGGGTTGCTCCGGCAGAAGCCTTGCATGCGGCGACCCTGGGACTCACCCACGATGACCCTGTGCACGTCGCCGCTCGGGCGGCATTCGTCTGTATGGGGGCGTGACGCGCGTCAGGCCTCTCCACTCTCGATCATGTGAACGCGTCGTTCACCGGCGCTGCCACAGACGTCGGTGAAAGCGACGCCGGTCGCCACGACATCAGCGATCGAACGCTTCAACGAACCATCAGAGATCGCCGAATACAGCTCGTCCCCGGGGCATGACGTGGATGCGTAATCGCGGTGACCCGCAAGCGTCGACGGGCTCACGTCGAAGGTGACGCATCCCCACGCAAACACGCGCGCCACGCTCAGAAGCTGTGCCTCGGTAGTGCCCTGATCGTTGAAATCGCCTTCACAGCACACGAGCAGGTGCCCGGTCGGGTCGTAATCGGTGAACGTCTCTCCCGCGTACTCGATGGGCCGGCCTTCCAGGACGTTTCCACGGAGGTCCACGATGAAGTGGTAGGCGATGTCGGCAAACCCGGAGTCGAGGTGAAATCGTTGGTGGTGGAGGGCCCGGGCCGGAGCGTCACGGTTGTCACCGAGCTCGCGCAGCGGTGTGGTGAAGGGTCAGGCGTTCGATCACGTGAGGACTCATGCTCGACCGGGCTTCTTCGGCTCCCCACGCGTCGCGACAAATGACCTCCACGACTTGGCTCGGCACGGTTGTCGGCGAAGACACGGCAGCCGGTGAGGTGGTCGACGGCCGCGGCGCCGGGGAGGTGGTGGAGCTGCTCGCAGCCGTCTGGGTTGCGTCACCGGTTTGTGTCGGAGACCTCCGCGATGCGTCGACTGGAGTCCGGATGACCGAGATGCCGGCGGCGGCTGCGACAGCAGCGAGACCGCCAATGCCCAACAAGACCCGGCGGCGAGTCGGGTCGAGCGACCTCAAGCCGACCTCCTGGCGGAGGCTACAAACGTCACGACCGCGGCCGTGGCCCCCGAGAACGTCATGCCGACGGCGGCGAGCGCACCATCGGTGTCGGGCGCCGGGCCGGTGAGCCAGACGACGGCGCCTATCCCGGTGAGCAACAGCGTCGACCAGATGGCGATGGTGCGATCGTCGGGCTCGCGAACCAGGCCCCACCCCAGCATGACCCCGAACAGCAACGAGGTGACCCATGCGAAGGTGCTGACCGGCATGTCACCAGGGTACCCGTCGATCCGCGTGAGCCGTTCGGGTTGGGAGGGTCTGCCAATTCGGGAGAGGTGCACTAGTCTCTTGAACAGGTCGGGCTGGGGACCGACTGATCGTTCGGGGGAAGAATCCATGGTTGCGAGACTCAGTCCAAGTGGACGGGATGACGAATGACGGCGTTGCTCACACTGTTCCTGGCGGTGGGAGCGTTTGCCCTTGGGCTATGGGTCGGGTGGTACGTTCGCGGCCGGCCGGAGTCGGCCCCGACCGACGACCCCGAACTCGAGCTGAAGGAACTGCGCGAGGTCCACTCCTCTTGTTCGACCCGTATTCGCAGCCTGCACCTCGAGCTCGCCCAGCTCGAGTCGAAACTCGCCCTGGCCGGTATCGATGCCCCGCGCCTCGAAGCCGAGCTCGAAGCACCGGTCGCTCGGCCGTCCGACGGAGCTGGTGCCGCAAGATTGGCCTCGCTCATCGACGCTCTCGGCAATCAACGTGACTCGAGCAGTGAAGAAGAGTCCCACGGCCCGGCCGCTTTCATGTCGATCCTGCCGTCGAATCTCGTGGAGGAAGGCGTACGGGATTCCGAAACCCAGTTGCTCGAACCGTCGCCGCTCCTTGGTCTCGGCGAACACGACGAGCCGCCTGCCGCCGATGGCCCAGACCATGCCCCATCGGTCGCAGTCGATGCGACCGAGCGTGCTTTGGATGACGTCCAAGGTGAGCCGTCCTTCGCCGCGGGCAGACCACCGGCCGCCGATCTCGTGATTTCGTTGGCTGAGGATTCCGACGCCGCAATCGAGGTCGAGGTTGGCAGGCGAGACGATCTCCAACTGATCCATGGGATCGGTCCCAAGATCGAGGCGATTCTCAACGAACACGGAATCACCACGTTCCGACAGCTCGCCGACATGGACGCGACCACCGCCGCCGAGGTGGGTGAAGCCCTGGGTACCTTCAAGGGAAGGATGGAACGGGACGATTGGGTGGGATCTGCTCGACAGATGGCTTCCGAGAGCAGTCTCTCCCACTGATTCCCCGTTTTCAGGGGTCCGAACATCTGATTCGAGTATCTGGAAAACCGTCTCGCCCGAAATAGATTGCTGATCATGGGTGGGCGGTGAAACGGAGAGTCGCTTTTGTCTCGCAACCGGGCGCATGGGTAGGTCCGCCTGACCCCCAGGGCTCGATCGAGATATGGACCCACGAGGTCGCCCGGCGCCTTGTCGACCTGGCCACCGTGCGCGTCTATCGACCGGGAAACTCGGGTGGAACGCAGCGCAGCAGTCACGATGGTGTCGAGTACATGGCTGTGTCCAATCGACTCGATCGAGCGATGTCGCGACTATCGCATGTCCTGCGCGGACGCAGACCCTCGAATCACTCGCTGTGGCACTCGCTGGGCTATGCGCTCATGGTGTCGGCCGGGCTCGTGATGTACCGCCCAGACATCGTGCACGTGCAGAACCAGTTCCCCTTCGTGCGAGTGATTCGCTGGTTCAATCGACGTGTGCCGATCGTTCTGCACATGCACGGAGAGTGGCTGAGTGACCTCGACCGCAAACGGATCGCGCCGGCGCTCGCCGTCGTCGATCGAGTCGTTGCGGCCTCCGACCACGTCGCCAACCGTATCCGGGCGGCCTGGCCAGAGCGATCGCTCGACTGCATGACAGTTCCCAACGGAGTGGATCCGCAGTGGCTCGACGTGCAGCCACGGTCGCCGGTCGACCCGAACATCTTGTTCGTCGGCCGACTGTCCCCGGAAAAAGGGATCCACGTCCTGATCGAAGCCTTCGATATGATCGCCGACCGCCATCCCACGGCGACTCTCACCATCGTGGGTCCGCGGGCCGTCATGCCGCGAGGCCACCTGGTCGACGTATCCGAGGATGCGCTGGTTCGAGACCTCGCCCGGTTCTACGGTGACCAACGCTATCCGGACGCTCTGATCGAGATGGTCCCGACCCGGCTTCGTACTCGCGTCCATTTCCGCTCGACGATGGCGCATGGAGAACTCGTCGACCTCTATGGCGATGCCACGATCGTGGTGAACCCTTCACTGAGTGAAGCGTTCGGCATGAGCGTCGTCGAGGCGATGTCGATGGGGACCCCCGTGGTGGCGACGGCCGTCGGCGGCATGCAGGAGATCCTCGCCGGCGACGTGGGCGGCCTGACGGTGCCTCCCGGAGATGCGCGACGGCTTGCGGATGCGCTGAGCTCACTGCTCGACGACGCCGATCTGAGGTCTCTCCTCGGAACCACTGGCCGGGCGCGCGTGGCGGCCAGATACTCCTGGGATCTCGTAGCCCTCGATGTGAGCACGGTGTACGCAGACCTCGAGGATGGTGCTCGATCGAAGCCGGTGATCGGCAGGCGATTCGACCGGCTGGTTGCACGGAGCGAGCCGCTGGCGCTCGAGGAGCTGTCCGGTCGCACACTCGTCGTCGCTCCCCATCCCGATGACGAAACGCTCGGATGCGGTGGCACGATCGCGGCGTTGACCGCCGCTGGTCAAAGGGTGGGCGTGGTGTTCCTGACGGACGGCGCACTCACCGGTGGCGCCGACAGGGTGGCCAAAGCCGAGGAACGGATGTCCGAAGCGCGGCGAGCGTGCGAGGTACTCGGTGTCAAATCTGAGGACACGTGGGCGTTCGGTCTGCCCGACGGTGGGCTCCGAGGTCATCACGATGCGGCGGTAGCCAGGTTGGGCGACGTGCTCGACGCGTTCCGGCCCTCGCGGGTCTTCGTAACCCATGAACACGATGGTCACCCGGATCACGAGGCGGCCTTCAGGGTCACACGGAGCGCCATCGAGGACGGGCGAACGGAGATCGAGGTCTTCGAGTACGCCATATGGCTCTGGAGCCACTGGCCCTGGTCTCCACAGCCTCTGGCGTGGCCACCCACGAAGACCCGTGTCAAGCAGGTCCTGAGAGGTTGGAACCAGAGCGCAAGATCGTTCCGACGCCGCGACCTGGCATCGCTTGCATGGAGTGTCGAGGTCGACTCGACTGCGTGGATCAAGCGAGGCGCGCTTCGGGCCTATCGATCCCAGATCCCATCACTGGCGGAGGTCGGTAAGGGTAGGTTCCTTCGGTGGTTCACGACCTCGCATGAGCTGTTCCGCCGCAACCACGTCTGACCTGTCGCATCGGACACCGCTCGTCCGCTCACTCTCCCAGTGACGATGCTTCGCCGACACGGGCGGACCCGATGCCGAAGTCTGTGGCTCTGGTACGTTGCTCGGTCATGACGCCGGTCGCATTCACCAGGCGGTCCGGGACGCCGTACTTCCCGCTCGTTGAGATCACACCGTCAGGGAACCTGAAACAGGAAGTCTTGAGTGTGCTCGAGTCTCACGGTGTCACCTGCGACCGCATCCTCGAGATCATGGATGAGGTGAAAGCCGATCCGGCTGCGCTGGAGCGTTGGTTCCACGTCCGCCCGCGTATCTGAGCGACATCGTGAGTGTCTGTGGAGGATGCACACGCATCTCACACTGGATGTGGCCCGAGCCCTGACTCCCGGAGATGGCTGGTGGGATCGTCCGCCGCGACGTTCGATCCTTCGAATGGTCATCGTCGGTATCGTCCGTCTCGGCCACGTCGTCCTCGGGCGCTGACCTACAAGCTAGATCCGGTTCATCCGATCCATGATCTCTGCGAGGATCGACTGACCGGTTGCGAAGTTGAGTCGAACGAAGCTGGCGGTGTCAGGCCCGAAATCCGAGCCTCGGCTGAGGATCAACCCGGTGTTCTCCCGAATGCGATGCGCCGGATCCTCGCCCAGACGGCCCCGGGTGTCGATCCATGCCAAGTAGGTGGCCTCCGGAGGGACGACGTCGAGGCCATTCGGCATCCGCTCGATGACCGTCGTTCGGTTGCGCTCGAGAACCGATCGCACGGAGGACAGCCACAGCGCCCCTTCGTCGGACCAAGCGGCGGCGGTGGCCGCAACCGAAAGGTTCGACACGGCCCCGAACAGATGGTGTGGCACTGCACGGAGTCGCTCTCTGACGGTGTCGGAGCCGATGTGGGCGACAGCGCACCTGATGCCGGCCATGTTGAAGGCTTTGGTGGCTGATGTGATCGTGACGGCCGCAGGCTCCAAGCCCGCCATCGTCACATGGCGATGCCCCTGGTAGACGAGGTCGCCGTGGACTTCGTCGGCGATGATGGTGGTTCCGGTCGCCACAGCCGCGTCCACGATGGCTTTGAGCTCTGAGTGGTCCAGGACTCGGCCGGTTGGGTTGTGGGGGTTGACCACGATCACCGCGTCGGCCCGTTCGACAGCGCCAGCGGCTGCTTCGAGGTCGAAACCCCACCCGCCGTCCCGCAGTTGGAACGGAATGGGCTCCATCCGATAGCCGAAGCGCTCGATGGTTTCCAGGAACGGCGGGTATGTCGGAGTATGGATCGCCACGGTCCCACCCGGGGGCACCATCACGCTCAGCACGGCTTGGACTGCATTGAGCACATCGTCGAACTCGCGAACGCTTCCTGGATCGAGGTCTACCCCGTGTGCCGATCGCATCCACCGGACGAACGGCTCGGCGAGTCGCACGCCCTCACGCAGGTCCGGGTACCCGAGGTCGCCGGTCTCGACGACGCGCTGGATACCGCTGGCAACGACCGGCGGAATTGGGAAATCCATGTCGGCGACCCATGCTGCGATCTCGGATGGCGCAGCGCATGCCCACTTGATGCCCGGCCTCGACCGGAGCCAGCCAAGCGCCATTCGATCCAGGTCCACGGTCATCGGCCGAACCGAGCGGCGACTTCGATCGGTGCTGCGCCCCGGGTTGGGCTGGTCCGGAATGGTCTCACCGGAGAGATGGTATCCCGCGTGAGATCACGACTTATGAGCACCCTTCCGTGACTCGGTCGAGGTGTCCTCCCTCGGGCGGGTCGTGACGGGCGTGGCCGGGGCCACCCGTTCCTTCTCGACGATGATCACGCGCTTCTGCGATCCGATGTCCATGGTGTTTTCCTCTCTCGTTGCGTGAGAAATCTTCTGATCTCGTGGCCCACGTCGGGCGGGCGTGGCACTCCTGCCGAGGCGAAGTACCGATCCGCGTCGGCGAACATCTGGTCGAGTCCGTCCGGGTCGTCACACCAGGCCACCCGCTCGACGCCGACCATCACCGCCGCTCGGACCTCGGCCCGGGCCGCTCGATACCCTTCGTCGTGCTCGACCACCTTTCCGGTGAGCTCGACCGTCCCGCAAACGAACCCGTGGCTGTCGGAGTCGATTCGGGAGGTCAGCAGCGGATCGAGCGCCTTGGCGGCATACACACCGCAACCGAGGCGTCCACACGCTCCATTCGAGTGCGGCAATTCACCCGGATGCCGGCACGTTGCCTCTTTCGTGACGATGTGCCATCGCTCCCAGGCGCCGTGGAGGGCACCGTCTTGCCACGACCACATCCTGAATCCGGTCACGGGAAACGGCGACCACGCCTCTCGGTGTTGCGCCTTGATCCGGTCGATGGTGTCCTCCAGCAGAGCCTCGTATCCCTTGTGGCACCCGGCGATCTCGGCTTCCAGCCGCGACATCTCGTCGATGAGCTCGGTCAGCTGCGTCCGGATGAACTCGACACGCCGGGCCCGGCGGCCGATGGCGAGGTTCATCGACTCGATCTCGTCCGGCAGCTCGAGGTTGCGATACCGATCCCGAAACGTGTCCAGTTCCTGGAGGAGGTCCATGATGCGTTGCCGGGTGGACATCGAAGGAACATACGTTCGTCGAACGCCTGTTCGCAAGTGGCAATCGTCATCGGATTTCGCGATTCACTCCGAGAAGGCGGCGACTGCTCCCAGACCGAAGAAGATCGTCGAGGTCACCCACCGCTTCGCGGTTCGTAGATTGGGTCGTCGATCGAGCGCACCTCGAATCGTGCCGGCGGCCAGGGCGTAGAGGAGATCGGAGCTGAGCGCCGCCAGGATGAACACGCCTCCGAGAACCAACATCTGGCTCACCACCGACCCAGACCCTGGATGGATGAACTGGGGAAAGAACGACAAGAAGAACAGAGCGGTCTTCGGGTTGAGGATGTTCACGACCAGGCCCTGTCTGAAGATCTGGGTGAGGGATGAACGTCTGACGGCCACTTCGGCCATCGAACCGCTCGCTCTGAGCGCTCGCCATCCGAGGAACACGAGATAGGCGGCGCCGGCATACTTCACGATCGAGAACGCGATCGCAGAGGAGGCGAGCAACGCCGACAGCCCTACCGTCGCTGCAATCACATGCACCGTTCCACCGGTTGCGATCCCGAGCGCCGATACTGCTCCCGCCCGACGTCCCTGGGCGAGGCTTCGATTGACGATGTAGGCCACTGCCGGTCCGGGCACGATGGCCAATGCATAGGAGGCAGCGAGGAACACAGCGAGCGTCGACGGCGAAGGCATGGCGTCACGCTATCCGCTCGACGGCCGGAATCGCCTCGAATTGGCGATGCGCACGATGTCCCGACCGGGACCGGTATTCTCCCTATGGCTGAAGACGCCAGGACACCTCACGGCTCACGCATCAGACAAGACCAGAACGCTTCCGCTCGCGATTGCAGCACTCGGTGTCGTGTTCGGGGACATCGGCACGTCCCCGCTGTACGCGCTGCGCGAGGCGCTTGCAGAGGAACACGGTGTACCCGTCACACCAGAGGCCGTGGTGGGTGTGCTCTCGCTGATCTTCTGGTCGCTGATCGTCGTGATCACGATCAAATACGTCTGGTTCGTGATGCGCGCCGACAACCACGGTGAGGGAGGCATTCTCGCGCTGACAGCCCTGATCTCGCCTCGGGCGGAGTCTGCCGATCGATCAGCCGCGGCTTCGGCCGGGAAGAAACGGAAGATGCTGATCCTGCTGGGTCTGTTCGGCACCGCATTGCTCTACGGAGACGGTGCCATCACCCCCGCCATCTCGGTGCTGTCGGCGGTGGAGGGTCTCCAGATCGTGGCGCCCGAGCTCGGCTCTTTCGTGATCCCGATAGCCGTGGTGATCCTCATCGGCCTGTTTGCGATCCAATCCCGTGGCACTGCCGTCGTCGGTGCGATGTTCGGACCGATCATGGTGGTCTGGTTCGTCGTGCTGGCGGCGCTCGGGATCGTGCATCTCGCCGACGCGCCAGCCGTGTTCGCCGCCGTGGATCCTCGACACGCGATCGGCTTCTTCGTAGATCATGGCTTCAAGGCGTTCGTGGTCTTGGGCTCGGTGTTTCTCGTGGTCACCGGTGGCGAGGCGCTCTACGCAGACATGGGTCACTTCGGCGTCAAGCCCATCCGACTCGGCTGGTTCGTCATGGTCCTCCCCGCCCTGTTGATCCACTACTTCGGTCAGGGTGCTTTGCTGGTGGCGCGTCCCGAGGCGATCGAAGCCCCGTTCTTCCTGATGGCGCCCTCGTGGGCGCTCATCCCGCTCCTGATCATCGCGACCCTGGCAACGATCATCGCAAGCCAAGCCCTCATTTCTGGCGTGTTCTCGCTCACACTCCAGGCGATCCAGCTCGGGTATTCGCCTCGAGTTCGGATCGTGCACACATCTGCGACCGAGCGCGGACAGGTCTACCTCGGGTCGGTGAACTGGGCGTTGATGGTGGCGTGTATCGGGCTGGTGTTCGGCTTCAGGAGCTCGGGCAACCTCGCAGCCGCCTACGGAGTAGCTGTGACCGCAACGATGGTCATCACCGCCCTCCTCTTCGGCGTCTACGCACGATCACAGCTCGGTTGGCGTCGCGGCATCGTCTGGACGGTGGTCGGAGGCTTTCTGATCGTCGATTCCGCATTCTTCGGCGCCAACCTGCTGAAGATCCCGGCTGGTGGTTGGTTCCCGTTGGCCGTCGGCCTGGTCTTGTTCACAGGTCTCACCACGTGGAAGTCGGGTCGAGCCCTCGTCCACGAACGTACTGGGCGCGGTTCGCAGTCTCCACCGGCCATGATCCGGGCGCTTCGGCGGGATCCTCCGGCCCGGGTCCCCGGGACCGCGGTGTTCATGAGTCCCAACTCCAAGGAGGTGCCGACGGCGTTCCTTGCGAACCTCCGCTACAACCACGTGCTACACGAGCATGTCGTGTTCCTGTCGGTGGTGGTCACGAACGCCCCCAGGGTGCTGCAGGCCGAGCGAGCGAGGATCGAGGATCTGGGTGACGGTTTCCATCGTGTGCTCCTGTTCTATGGCTTCATGGAGGAGCCCGACGTCCCCGCGGCGCTCGGCAGTCTCGTCAGCAGCAGTGTTGCTTTCGACCCCGACCACACGACGTACTTCCTGGCACGGGAGTCCGTGCGGGCGACACCACTCCCCGGCATGGCGATCTGGCGTGAGCACCTCTTCGCTGTCATGCATCGCAACGCAGCCTCGGCCGCCACCCATTTCCGGCTCCCGCCTCGGCGATCGCTGGAGATCGGGATACCTGTCGAACTGTGACTCGAGATCAGGCGGGAGCTCCGAGGACGGCGCCCCCGGCCGCGCGCAGGAGTCGATCGTCGATGGCGCGACCCAACCCGGTGCGCCCAGACAGCTCTGCCACGATCATCCTCGGATGTCGATCGTCGATGGCGCGTAGCAGGCGGTAGAGGCGGGCAGCCACGGCAGACAACGAATCGCGACTCCCGAGGAGTACGAACTCCCAGCCGTCGGGCAGGACACGGGCGGTCTCGTCGAACCCGAGGTAGATGCCACCCTCCGTCGGCAGTGGGGCCCGGTCGCGGGGGTCCATGACGGCCATCGGAGTGTCGGGCGAGTAGTGGCGGTCCAGGCGGCCCGGCGATTCCAGCACGGACGAGTCCGTCTCCCGCACCTCGATGTCCTCGAAATCCTCGACCGGGAATGCGCCATGGCGCAGGACGACGACGTGGTCGTCGTGCACTCGGATCACCGTCGACTCGATCCCGAGGGTGGTGTCGCCTGCATCGAGAATGAGGTCGCAGCGTCCTGCGAGATCGTCGAGGACGTGATCGGCGTTGGTCGGGCTCACATGCCCGAAGCGGTTGGCAGACGGAGCAGCGATCGGTGCTCCGACCGCGTCCAGGAGGGCTTCTGCGACGGGATGGGCGGGCGCACGGATTGCCACCGTATCGAGTCCGGCGGTCACGACCGGCGGTATGCGCGATCCGCGCGGCACGACCAGCGTCAGCGGTCCAGGCCAGTACCGGGATGTGATCACCGAGAACAGGGCCGGCGGGCGCTCCACCAATCCATCCAGTGACATCGTCCCGCTCACGTGCACGATGAGAGGATCGAAATCGGGCCGTCCCTTGGCGGCGAAGATACGTTCGACCGTCTCCACGTTCTCGGCGAGACCCCCCAGTCCGTACACCGTCTCCGTGGGAAAGGCCACCAGACCTCCGCCCCGCACCACCTCTGCGGCGCCCTCTATCGCAGCCGGCTCGACTGCGTCTGGATCGATGCGAATCCTGAGTGTCACGACGGCATGTTACGGAGGAGTGCGATGGTCACGCCTGCTTGACTCTGCGGTGTGGCCCGTGACCCTGAAGGCATGTCGGTGGGAGCGTACCCGTGACCATCGTGCTTCTCGTGGTTTGGTTCGTCCTCACCCGGGCGGGTTCGACGACGCCGCTCTGGCCTGGCTCGCCACCGCCGTCCGACAAGGGAGAACAGCGACCGCCCCTCGATACGACCGCCGTTTCGTTGGAAGCGGGAGTGGCAGCGCTGGCGCTGACGATCATCCCGTGGGCGATGTTCTCCCGGCTGTTCGCAACGTGGGAGTTGATCGGGCTCCTTGCGATGTGGCCGTTGATCGCACGATACGCTGGCGACCGTTTGTTGAAGCTGAGGAGCGGTCACCTGGTGGAGGTCACACCCGACGGTCTCGTGGTTCCGGGCTTGCCACGTCGGCTGGTCCGATGGTCAGACCTGCGAAGCGTCGACCGCCGCAGGGTGAGGTTCGGTCCCGACGACATCGTGTTTCGGGCGAAGAGCCCGGTGCCTGTCGTGATCGACACGCAGTTCTGCGGGTGGAGTGAAGACGAGCTGGCTGCCTGGGCGGCGGCCACAGCCGATCGTCACGGTCAACGAGGCGATTGAGCCTCGGTCAGGTTGCGGCGCCGACAGCACCGAGCAGGGCCGCCACGGTGGAGGGGTCGTCCCACATCGAGAGCGAGATCTGGATGGTGTCCATATCTATCTCATCGGCATGTTCGCGCTATTTTTTCGCAGATTCCCGGGTGACGAAGCCTCAACCGCTTCTCGGAGGCTGCCGACTGAAGGAAGGTGGACCATCCGTGGATCATCGTTGTGGCGCTGGCCGCCAGCCCGTTCGTGCTGGCTGCGATCTCATGGCTGGCCGCGGCGACCGTGGCTCGTGTGATCGCTCGACGCCGCATACTCCGCTCGCTCGGACCTTCGGTGGTGCCGCTCACGGCTCGACGCCACGTATCCGTGCTTGGCACCGGCATCGTGCTGTCCGCGCTCGCAATGAAGGCGATCGTTGCCACGATGACGGTCGCCGTGGCTTGGGGCTTTGCTGCCGCGGGCGTCGTCGCAAGCGTTGCGATCTCGATACGAGCGGCCATCGAACCCGGCTTTCGCATCGACGACGAAGCCCTCGACCAGGAGCTCCGATCGCTTCTCGACGATGTGGCGTGAGCGTTCCCTCATCGTCTCTACCAACGGTGCGTAAGGTCCGGGGATGGCACGTGAGCGGTACACCCATGGGCACCATGGTTCCGTGGTCTCGGATCATGCCCGTCGCTCGGCGAACGATTCGGCCGGGTTCCTCCTGGCCCACCTCGGTCCTGACCTCGATCTTCTCGACATCGGATGCGGACCCGGCAGCATCACGCTTGATCTGTCGAGGCGGGTTCGTTCGGTGTGTGGAATCGACGCCTCGTCCGAAGCGATCCGCGTCGCCCGTGACGCAGCCGCCGGCAGGAGCAACGTCAGGTTCCTGGTGGCCGATGTCTACGCCCTCCCGTTCGCCGATTCCAGTTTCGATGTGGTGTTCGCCCATCAGGTGTTGCAGCATCTGCGCAATCCGGTGGCTGCCCTCTCCGAGGCACGACGCGTCGTGCGTCCGGGTGGGCTGGTTGCCGCACGCGACGCCGACTACGGCACCATGGTCCACGATCCGCGGGAGCCTCGTGTGGACCGCTGGGCCGAGCTGTACGACGCAGTGGCGCGTCGGAGCGGGGGAGAGCCGCATGCTGGGCGGATGCTTGCACGCTGGTTCGGAGAAGCCGGGTTCGAGGATCTGACCGTCACCACATCGACTTGGACGTATCACGACTCGGACGCTGTCGAGCGGTGGGCTCGCCTGTGGGAGAGCAGGCTTCTGGAGGCTCGACTCGGCGACCTTGCGGTGGAGTACGGTCTCTCGACTCGAGAGGAGCTCCACGTGATCGCCGGCGGATGGAGAGAGTGGGCGACCGGCGGACACCCGTTCTTTGCGTTTCTCCATGGCGAGGTGATCGGTGTCGCGTGAGTCTCACCCGCCGACCGCAACGCCGAGCACCGTGCCGATGCCATAGGTCACGCCTGCTGCGACGAGCCCGAGAGTCAATGAGCGCACGCCCGTGCGCACGAATCCGGTGCCGGTGAAGAGGGCCGTCGCCGAGCCGAGCAGGAACAGCCCGACGCCTGCAAGCCCGAGACTCAGCATGACGGCCGTGCCGCCCGTTGTGAAGAAGAACGGTATGACCGGGACGATGGCGCCGATCGCGAAGAGGAAGAAGGAGGCGATGGCGGCCTCCCATGCCGACCCGCCGAGGTCGTCGGGGTCGATTCCGAGCTCTTCGCGGACTTTTGTGTCCAGGAAGGCATCGGTATCGGCCATGACCTCTCGCGCCGCCTTCTCTGCTTGTTCGCGGGCCATACCCTTCGCCTGGTATATGAGTGCGAGTTCCTCGGCCTCGGCCTGAGGCATGGCGAGAATTTCCTCGCGTTCGGTGCGGATCTGCGATTGGTGGAGCTCCCGTGAGCTCTGCACCGACAGCCATTCTCCCAGCGCCATCGAAATGGCACCGGCGAGCAGGCCTGCCAGTCCCGAGAGGAGGACGGCCGTCGCCGAGAATGCGGCCCCAGCGACCCCCATCACGAGAGACGTGTTGGACACGAGACCGTCGTTGGCGCCCAGCACGGCGGCACGGAGGGCGTTCCCGCCAACTGCCCTGTGGCGTCCTTCCAGCTTGGCGAGCAAGCCGCCTCTCACGCCGTCTTTCGCCTCTTTGCGGAGGGCATCGAGCATGACGGCGTGACTCCGTTCGTCGGCCGGGAGGGAGGTTCCTGCTGCCTCGGGCTGCCCGTCGTACATCGTTCGCCCTGAGAGCTCTGTGGAAGCCATCACCTGGGCGAGGACCGATGGACCGAATCTGCGCGCGAGCCAGGCGAGTATCCGCGAGCGGCCATCCGGCTCGCGAGAAGGCACGTCGGCCCCGGCCTGATTCAACTGCGTCTCCCACAGCTCGGCGTGACGCTCTTCGGTTTCCGCCAGCCGGATGTACACGCCGCTCAGGATCTCGTTCTCCTCGAGTTCGGCTGCCACCCTGTAGAGGTATGCGGCGTTGATCTCGTCGGTGAAGTTGTCCCGATAGCGATCTGCGTCGGTCGGCATGGTTCCTCCTGTCGACGACGAAGGTACTCCATTCCCGGGGGAGCGCATCCGATCAGGTGGTCCCGGTATTCGGCGCCTGACCGAATCCGGCTACGAATAGGTCGATCATGCGCTCGAACGACAGCGACGGATCGAGGTCGATCCCAAACCCCGATGCCGTCTCGAGCGAGGCAAAACCATGAAGAGCGCTCCGCAGTGCCCTGGTTGTGTGGATCAGATCGTCCCCCTCGATGCCGAACGAAGCGAGGACGGCGTACACCGACTCCAGGACACGATCGGCCTCGGCCTCGAAGTCGACATCACCGGGTCGCGCCACCTGCGTCATCGGATACACACCGGGATGCTCAGTCGCGAAACGACGGTAGGCATGGGCAACTGCACCGAGTGCCTCCGCACCCGAGACTCCCATAGCGGCCGCTCTGCACGCCTCGGCGAGTTGGCCGATGCCTCGAAGTGCAATCGCCCGTTCGAGCCCTTCCAGCCCATCGACGTGGTTGTAGAGGGAAGGAGGTTTGACATCCAGCTCGGCGGCGACTCGTGCCAAGCTCAGTGCCTTGGCGCCTTCCCGGTCGATCAGAGCAGCTGCGACGTCGACGATCTTGGCGGAGTCGAGACCCGAGCGCGGCATCAGGCAGATCGGATGAACTCGACGACGGCTCGAGCGACGGATGTCGGATCCTCGACGTGCGGGTAGTGCCCTGCACCGTCGACGAGGAGTCGCCCGCCGCCGAGCTCTGCAGCGGTCGCCTCTGCCGTTGCCACAGGGTCGCTGAAGTGGTCGTCGGCGCTCCCGAAGATGGTGAGCGTCGGGAGGCGCAGTCGAGCGATGCGCTCCTCCATGCCACGACGGTCGGCAGTGAGCGTCAGTCGAACCGCCCGACGCCGGTCCTTGTCGGAGAGCATCGACTTCAACTTGGAGAGCTCGTGCTCGAGGTCGGTAGGGGGGTTCGTCTTGTACCAGCCGGTGTAGAGCTTCGCCCAGAGCCCGGCAGCCCACGGACCGCGCAGCAGCAGCCGCATCGAGATGCTCACGATCGAAGCTGACAGCGAGTTCTCGGCGTGCAGGTGGGGGCTGATCGCGACCAGTCCCGAGAACAGATCCGGGCGCTCGGTGGCCGCCCACACGGCGGCGGCTGGGGCGAACGAATTGGCGACCACGGTGACCGGGGCGGCATCGAGTCGCTCGACCAGCTCGACGATTGCGGAAGCCGTCGACTCTACGGTGTAGGCGGGGGCGATGGGAGAGTCGCCGTGACCCGGTAGATCCGCATTGATGACGCGGAAGCCTTGCCGCTCCAGCAGTTCGGCGAGAAAACGGTTCTCGCTCCGGACATCACCGGCTCCAGGAATCAGCAGTACGACCGGTCCGTCGCCGCCGGAGTCATCGTGAGCCATGGTTGTGGTGAAATGGTGGGTCGTCACAGGTGAACCTCCGGCGATGTAACTACTACCAGTAGAATATAACCTACGTCAATTAGTTTTGTCAAATGGGAGGTGGCGCGCGTCCGTGCTTGGCTTGCTCGATGCGGAGATGGCTGGTGATAGCGCTGCTTCTGGGGCTGGCCGCAGCAGGCCTGGGATTGGTGGTCCGACCCTATGTCGTGATCGAGCGTGCAATTGCCGCAGTCCCGCAGCCCCCCGACGGTTCGGTCACCGAGGAGATACGCCGGCGCACCGATGGCTGCCGAGGGGTCGTATGTCCCCAGCGGATCCGGGTATACACGGTCTCTGCGCCCGGATCCGAGTTGTGTGATCGCTATTCGCGTCTCCTGCCGTCCCATGCTCGAGTCCTCGACATCGGCACGGAGGGCTTTGCGCGATGCGGATGGACGTTCGACGATGGCCCGGTGCTCGTGGGTGTCGTCGTGGAGGAGCCACCGGGGGTCACAGAGCTGGTGATCTCGGCCAGATTGTCGCCCTCCATCGATCAATGAGCCCGTCGTGAGGCGGGTGTCCGTCTCCAGGGCGAGTACGGCTCTCTCCTGGGCCGATGACGGTGAGTGGCCTACGTGTCGCCCCGGGTCAACAGAGTTGACCGGGCGCGCAGGCCTCCCCCCGTGGGGAGATGGCCGCCGACAACGCCATGTCCATGTCGTCGGCGGTGGCGTATCCGGCGGCGATGACCGAGCCTCGGTTTCCTTCTCTGGCGATGACGGTGGGGAATCCGGTGACACCCCAGGAGCGGGCAAGCGAAAAATCACCCCAGGTTGCCTTGGTCGCCGCCTCGGTCACAAACGCAGTGCCGAACGCCGCGCTGTCTCCGCCGAGCTCTTCGACCAGGTCGGATAGGACGCCGACGTCGTCGAGCAAGATCCCATCGGCGTAGAACGCGCGTTGGAGGCGCTGAAACAGAGGCCACGCAAGTCCCGGCTCGAGCTCCCGCATCGTCACCACCGCCTTACAGGCCGGCTCGGTGTCGTAGAGCCAGTCGCGTCGCTCGAGGAGGCGATGGTCGAACGACTGGCCGGTGCGGCCCGCCACCTGGTGCCAGTGATGTGCGAGGGTGGACGCCATCGCATCGGTCATCGGCTCGGCACCCGGACCCGGCCGGAGTCCGCCGACCACCACTCGGAACCCGAGTTCCGGGTGGCGGCGCTGAAGTTCGTCGAGCTCGGGTGCAATACCCCAACACCACGAGCACATCGGATCGCCAACGTAGATGATCTCTTGCTCTTCGATGGTGATCTCCATGTCGGTGGCAACGGGTGATGGCGTTGGACTATTCCAAGCCTTCGGCGCGGCGCCCGGCTTCGAGAACGGTGTCGAGCAGGTCGTCGACATGGTGCGCGGAGGTGCCACGGTTGACGATGCACGCACGAAGTGCGACCTTGCCGGCAATCACTGTGGTCGTCAGGAAAGCGCGCCCTTCCGCCTGAACGGTGGCGACGACTCGGTGGTTCAGCTCGTCGATGTCGGCCTCGGTCGAGGGAACGTACCGGAAGCACACGATGCTGAGCGGACCGTGGGCGACGAGTTCTAGGCCATCCTTGGCTCGGACGGATTCGGCGAGGTGGGCGGCGAGGTCGTTGTGTCGCCGGATCATGGCGGCGAATCCCGCCTCGCCCGCGGTTTCCAGCGCCATCCAGAGTTTGAGGGCGCGGAACGCTCGTGTCTGTTGTATGCCGAACTCGGAGAACCAGGGGAGTTCCGTGTCGTCGCGCAGATACTCGGGAACCAGGCTGAACGTCGAGCGCATCAATGATTCGTCCCGGACCAGAGCGCAGCCGCACTCGACGGGGATTCCGAGCCATTTGTGCGGATCCAGGGCGATGCTGTCGGCTCGGTCCAAGCCGCGATACGTGTCTGTCAATCGCTCGTCGAGCTTACCGAATGCCCCGTACGAGCCGTCCACGTGGAGCCACAGGTCGTGGGAGGTGCAAAGGTCGGCGATCCGGTCGAGGGGGTCGATCGCCCCCGAATTGACGGTGCCGGCACTCGCCACGACGCAGACCGGAAGCAGCCCGGCCGCATGATCCCGTTTGATCGCCGACTCGAGGCGGTCGACCCGCATCCTGAGATCATCGTCGGTTTCGATTTGCCGAAGCTGAGCGCTCCCGAACCCGAGCAGCTCCAAGGCCTTCTGGACCGAACTGTGTCCCTGCTCGGAGGAGTACACGACCATGACAGGGCCGACCCGCATGCCGGAAATCCTCACGGACCCGTCTGTGGCCCAATGTCGCATCGCCGCCAGACCGGTGAGGTTGGCGACGCTCCCGCCGCTGGTCAACAGGCCTCCGGCTGAGGACGGATAGCCGACGACCCGCCGCAACCAGGCCAGCACGCCATGCTCGAGGTGGGTGGCGGCGTGGTCGCCCCCGGCAACGCTGGCGTCCATGCCTGCTGCGAGCAGCTCGCCCACGACCGCCATCGGGTCCGGGCCACTGTTGATCCATCCGAAGAAACTCGGGTGCGAGTTCCCCATGGGATAGGCGAGAACGTCGTCGACCACCTGTTGGAGAACCACGGCGGCGGGCCTCGGCTCGAGACCGGGCATTGCGGTCAGACGGGCGCGAACTTCAGGTGGTACCGGGCTTCGCACCCGACCATCGGAAGCCCAGGCCATGTGATCTGCGGTCAGGTCGACGGCACGATGGGCCAATCGCCGGAATTCGTCATTGCCCGAATCGTCGCTCATCGGTGCAGTTCACCACAAGCAGAGAACCTGCGGCGATCACTCCTCGATCGGAAGCTGCGCGTTTGCCCAGGCGATGATGCCGCCCGTCATGTTGAACACGTTCTCGAATCCGGCCTGACTGGTGAGTGCGTGCACCGCCTGCGCCGATCGTTGTCCGGACCGGCAGTAGAGGATCACGGTCTGGTCACGAGGGAGATCCTGGTACCAGTTGTTGATGTCGGACATCGGCTTGAGGACGGCACCGCCGATCCTCGCCTCGTCCCACTCGTTCTGTTCGCGGATGTCGACGAGCATTGCGCCGGATCCGACGAGGTCATCGACCTCGTCGACCGTCACGCTGGGAATTGCGGGGGTCTGGTTTCCAAACATGCGGTTATCAGCATATATGTGTTGCGACGTACATTGGTCACCCGGGCGGACCCGGGAACAATCCGAGAATACGCCAACCTCGGTCCGGAAACCCAATGGCATCTGCGGTTCGAGCCGAGGCCTCGTTCGTCGGCCCGTGGAGATAGGTGGGGACTGCGCCCTCCCGCAACACGCGGTGAGCGGCTTGAGCCACCAAACGCTTTGCCCATCCCTTCCCTCGGTGGCCCTCCTCGGTGACGACTGCCAGCTCCTGGCCCCACCGATCGTGAACCTTGCGGCCGACGCCGGCCGCGACCTCGTGACCGGCCCACCCGACGAGGACCTCGGCGTTGAAGGGTCGCAGCCAGTCGGGAATCAGCGGGTTGTGCGGATGAACCCAAGCTCCGGGCTCATCGAGCACCGCCGGGTCGTCGCTCCAGCGGAAGACACCGACGTTGAAACGCCACCGGTCCATACCGAGGGCGGCCGGCAGGGCGGGGCCGATCTCTTCGATGGTCCGACCGAGGCCCTCGACGACCTCGACGGCCGCGGGAGGCACCGAGAGCACCGTCCCGGTTGGCGTGGCCACGCCTCGCACCGGACGGATGCGCCCGTCCCACT
Organism: uncultured bacterium; assembly: GCA_963792365.1. Classification (GTDB taxonomy): domain Bacteria; phylum Actinomycetota; class Acidimicrobiia; order Spongiisociales; family ZC4RG35; genus JAOUGY01. The sequence goes on along the minus strand of CAWBVW010000001.1, from coordinate 750,781 downwards.
CGGCCGTCGTCCTCGCTTCGGATCCGACCACCGTGATGCCCGCGGAGGGCGGCGGCCACGCGCCCAACCAGCAGGTCAGGTGGGCGACGAGTGCAGGTGGTTCGGTCAAGGGGAATCCCTGTCGATTCGAGGACTCCGCAGCGTACCCGGCTCCGATCGGGTGCCCCCGACGGATCGGCGCGTGTGGATGGCGACGCCGGCGCCGATCGGGTCGCACCATGAGACTGGTCTCAGCCACTACGCTGGCAGCCGGTGATCCCCTCCACGGTCGACCAGATGGTCGAATCTTTCGCTAAGCACGATTATGTCGCAGATCGCTCGATAGCGGTCTCGGTGCATCTTGCGTTGGCCCTGGGGCGCCCCCTGTTCCTCGAGGGTGAGGCCGGCGTCGGCAAGACCGAGGTGGCGAAGGTGCTCGCCGCCATGGTGGGCGGGGAGCTCATTCGCCTCCAGTGCTACGAAGGGCTCGACGTCAATCACGCCGTGTACGAGTGGGACTACGCACGCCAGATGCTGGCGATCCGCCTGATCGAGGCAAGGGGCGAGGGCGCGCACGCGGGCATGACCGACATCATGAGTCGTGACTTCCTGATCGCCCGCCCTCTGCTGCAAGCCATCGAGATGTCGACCGCAGCGAACCGGCCAGTGCTGCTCATCGATGAGTTGGATCGTGCCGACGAGGAGTTCGAGGCATACCTACTGGAGATCCTCTCGGACTTCCAGATCACGCTTCCGGAAATCGGCACCATCCGCGCCGAAGTGCCGCCCGTGGTGGTGGTCACGTCCAACCGGACCCGAGAGATCCATGATGCTCTGAAGCGACGGTGCATCTACCACTGGGTGGACTATCCCGACGTGCAACGTGAGATCGAGATCGTGCGGGCGAGGGTGCCCGACATCGACATCCGGTTGGCGCGCCAGTTGGCGCTGGCGATGCAGGACCTCCGCTCGCTCGACCTCTTCAAACCACCAGGTGTGGCCGAAACGATCGACTGGGCAAATGCTCTGCGCGTGCTCGGATCGATGCAGCTCGATCCCGAGGTCGTGGATGACACGATTGGTGTGGTTCTCAAGTATCGGGAAGACGTGGAACAGGTGCGGCAGCGTGGCGTGGCAACGGTCGTGCACAAAGTCGACTGAGCGCCCGGAGAAGGCCTCGCGCGCTTCGGCGTATGCGTCGCTTCTCCTCTTGATCTGTGCCCAGATCGCCGCCTTCCCGAACCCGGCCGGCGCGGCCGAACCCGGTGCGGTCATCGTGTGGGAGTCGGGAGGGCTGTCGCCGACGACGATCGAGGCGACCCGGGTGGCGGCGGCAACGCAGACCGCGGCGGTTCACGTGCGTCGGTCGGGGTCGCTGCGGCTCATGGGAGTGACGCGGGACGGCATCGACGTACAACGTCCGGAAGAAGGTTTCGGGTACCCGATGTCGACGCTGGCAGTCGACGGAGCGGATCCTCTGATGGTGCCCGATGTCTTCGACGATCTCCCGGTGAATGGGCTTGTGATGTCGGAACGATCGGCGCTTCTGCGCGGTGCAGAGCCGGGGGATGTCGTCGAATTGGAAGGGTGGGACCGCCAGGTACACGAGATGACGATCATCGACGTGGTGCCCGACGAAGCCCTCGACTGGTACGAACTGGTACTGACGACGGGTGCCGCCGACGCATTGGATTTCGATCGTGCCTCCGCCATGGTGGTCGACTCCGAGGACTCGAACGCGATGATCTCGGCGCTGCGATGGTTCGCCCGGTCACCCACGGTGCGAATCGGGAGTGCCGATGAACCGATCGGGTTCACCGACCCGACATTGCCGACCGTGGTCGTGAAGGAACGATTCGGGGAATTCTCGTTCCGACCGACGGGAAGAGGTGACGGAATCGAGATGGATGAATCCTGGCTCGCGGAGAACATCGTCGACGTCAACATCGACGGCCTGGGTCCGTTCCGTTGCAACCGGGCCGTCGTTCCCTACCTGCGAGCTGCGGTCGCCGATCTGGAGCGGTCAGGCCTCTCGGAGGTCATCGACTACGCCGACTTCCAGTTGGCGGGTGGATGCTTCAACGCACGCATGATGCGGGGCGGTGACAAGGGGTACGCGCTGTCACGACACGCCTGGGGGATCGCCATCGACTTCAACCCGTCCACCAATCCTTACGGTGGACCGACTGCGCTCACGGACGGCTTCGGTGACGTCATGAGGCGGTGGGGGTTCTCATGGGGAGCAACATGGACCGTTCCGGACGGGATGCACTTCGAGTGGGCTCGCATGCCGGACGAGATCCGCACGTGCACCCCCTTCCGACTGTCGGAGCCCGGTTCGACCACGGTCACATGGCTGGTCGACGTCTCGACATCGGCGTGTTCTCAGACGCGTTGAAACGGGACATTGTCCCCCGGACCTACGGCGCCAGACGTGCGTAGTCTCGTAGTGTCGATGAAGATGAGATCAAGGAGCCTCCGGGGACCCCCGGGATCGTCAGCCGCACCATTGCCCACGACCTGAGGAGACTCCATGGACATTCGACCTTTTGCCGACCTCTACAGCGCTTCGGGATCGCTCATCTCTCTGTACGTCGATCGAACGGCTGGGCCGTCGACGGCGGTCGTGAACGAGCTCGTCAAGGTGTTGAAGACCGCGGCGGACGCCGCCGATCGGACCAAGTCGTTGTCGATCCGCGAGGACATCGAGCGGGTCGAGCGCACGGCAGCAACCGCCGATGCGGTGGGTGGTCACCCGGCATGGGTCGTGTTCGCCTCGCATGTGGACGGGATCTTCGAACATCGGGCCCTGCCTTCTGTGGTGGCGAGATCGGTGTCCGTGGCGACTCGTCCCAATCTTCGGCCACTGCGGGCTATGCCCCGTCAGGTCGAGTCGATCCTGATGGTCGTCGAGCGGCCAAAGGTGCGTGTGTACCGGATCGGGGAGAAGGTCGAGGAGATCGGTCAGTTCGAATCCGATCCCGGCAAGTCGGACTACGGCGGTTTCCAGGGCTATGACGAGGCCCGGGCCACCCGGCATGCCGATGAGGAGGCGGCGCGGGCATGGCGGGAGGCGGCGTCGGCAGCCCTGGTGAGTCATCAGGAGCATTCCGTGGACATGATCGTGATCGCCGGCCACAAGCACGACCTCGACCCGTTCGGCCAACACCTGCATTCCTATCTCAACGAGCTTCGCATTTCGAAGATCGTGGTGGACCCGCGGACCGCGACCGAAGCCGAATTGGCCGAGAAGGTCCGTCAGCTCGAGCCCGGCGTCTCGGCGGCCCGGGACGAAGCTGCGATCCGCATGGTGCTCGAGGGCGCCTACCAGGGACGCCCGGTGGCCCGTGGCACCGCGGCGGTGCTGACAGCCTGCAACCTCGGTGCTGTGGATCGACTCGTGGTGTCTGGTCCGTTCGCCAAGTCGGGGGTCCGGTGCCCCGCATGTGGCTGGCTCGCACGAACCGGGGACGTGTGCCCGACGTGCGACACCGCCTACGAGGAGGTGGCGGATGTGGTCGGTGCGGCTGTCGAGCGAGTCCTCGACCAAGGAGGCCGGTTCGACCAGGTTGGCATCGCCTCGGCGTTGGATGCCGACGGCGTTGCGGCCCTGTTGAGGTTCCCGCTGCCATCGTGATCGACATCGCCCGGTCCTCGGTCGACCGGCGGCGGTCGGGCCCCCCCGGCCGGGCCGGTGCAACTAGCCTGCCCGGGTGGCCCGACCCGAAGCACTCGTCGAATTCGTTCACCGGCTTCGCGATGACGGTATCCCGGTGTCGGCGTCGTGTTCGGGCGATCTGTTGGCGGCGCTCGAGATCGTCGGCGCCTCGTCGTCCGAGGATGTGTACTGGGCGTTTCGGGCGTTGACGGTCAGGTCGCTCGACCAGGTGCCGGTCTTCGATGCTGCCTTCATGGAGGTCTTCGGTCGGAGGCCCGGCCCGGCGGTGTATGCAGCAGCTGAGACCATCGAACGCAGCTGGCAGGTGAAGCATCCCGAGGAATCGGAGGGGGAGGGCGACGGTGACGAGCAAGAGGAGACGTTGTCTTTTGCAGGGGCATCGCTCGTCGAACGGTTGGTCGATCGCGACTTCGCCGAACTGACTCCAGACGAAGAGGTCGAGGTTCGGGCGATGATCGCGAGGATGCTGTGGCGCCCGGCCAATGTCCAGTCGCGGCGCCGCCGGCCCGTACGCAAGGGCGATCGGCCGGACCTGCGCCGGACGCTTCGTGAATCGGTCGGGCCCGACGGCGACCTGCTCAGGATCGCGTCCACGGAGCGTCGCATCCGGAAGCGGCCACTCATCTTCATCGCCGACGTTTCCGGATCGATGGAGCGCTACTCGGAGATGTTGCTGTATTTCGCCCACGCTGCTCGCAGCCGCATGGGGAGACTCGAGACGTTCGTGTTTTCGACGAGGCTCACCCGCATCACGAGGGAACTGCACCGTCGAGACCCGTCGGCGGCACTGGCCGAGGTCTCCGAAGCGGTCCACGACTGGTCCGGTGGGACCAAGATCGGGGAGTGTCTGCGCACCTTCAACGTCGAATGGTCGCGTCGGGTGACACGCGGCGGACCGATCGTGCTCGTGATCTCGGACGGCTGGGACCGCGGAGAGCCGGAGGTCCTGGCGGCGGAGATGGCGCGTCTCTCACGGTCGGTGCATCGAATCGTGTGGTTGAACCCGTTGGCAGGTCGTCAGGGATATGCGCCCGAGACCCGGGGGATGCAGGCGGCTTTGCCGCATGTCGACGACTTCCTTCCGGCGGGGACCTTCAACGATCTGCAGACACTGGTGGAACTGTTGGAGTCGGTCCCGGCCCGGGTCACAGCGAGATAGCATCGGATCATGCGCACCGAACTGGACATCCGTGACAAGTGGCGTGCCGAGGGCAAGAAGGTCGCCGTTGCCACGGTCGTTCGGGTGGGCGGGCCGGCACCGCGACCCGTGGGCTCCAAGTTCATCGTGAGTTCCGCAGGCGAGATGGAAGGTTCGGTGTCGGGTGGATGTGTTGAGAACGACGTGTACCTGCACGCTCAACAGGTCATCGAGACCGGAACCCCGAAGCTGGTGACGTACGGCATCGCCGACGACGATGCCTTCGAGGTCGGACTCGCATGTGGAGGCACCATCCAGGTGTACATCGAACCGTGGTGAGCGAGACCGAGGCCGTGCTCGAGGCATGCCGGGTGGCGCTCGACAGCGAACTGCTCGCCGCTCGAACCACCTTTGTCGGCGGCTCACATATAGGGCGCACCGCCCTCGTCTCGCACGCCGGCGATCTCCTCGCCGGGGGGCTACCCGACGGATTGGGCGACGTGGCCGTGGATGCGGTGGCCGTGATGGAACGCGAACAGAACCTCACACTGGGCTACGGGGAGCACGAGGTCTTCATCGAAGCGCTGGCACCACGTCCGCGACTTCTCATCTTCGGGGCCGTGCACATCGCTCAGTCGCTCACCGTGTTGGCACGCCATCTGGGCTACGACGTGACCGTGAGTGATGCGCGATCGGCATTCACCACACCGGAGCGTTTTCCGGAGGCCGATCGTCTGCTCGTTGGCTGGCCCGATCAGGTCGCAGACGACCTGACGTTCGATTTGAGCACGTTCGTGGTGGTCCTGAGCCATGACGCTCGGTTCGAGGATCCGCTGTGGCCGCTGATCAGAGGTTCGAGTGTCCGGTATCTCGGGGCCATGGGCAGCAAGCGCACGGCTGCAGCCAGGCGGGAACGGCTTCTGGCGGCCGGATGGAGCGAGGCCGAGGTCGACCAAATCCATGGACCCATCGGCCTCGACATCGGCGCCGAGACGCCCGGAGAGGTGGCCGTGGCCATCCTCGCCGAGATGACCCGCGACCGATATCGGTCCGAACAACCTTGGGACCTCAAGGGTGAGATCCGTCGTATCCAGAGAAGTGCCCCGTGATCGCCGGACTGATACTTGCGGCCGGTGGCTCGCGTCGACTCGGGCGCCCGAAACAGCTCGAGCCGTGGGGACGGGAAATGACCCTTCTCGGTTTGGTCGTGGAGCAAGCTCGCCAGTTCCGCCTCGACGAGCTCTGGGTGGTTCTCGGAGCCGAGATCGACATGATTCTCGACCAGGTCGAACTCGCCGAGTGTGGTGTGGTCGAGAACCCGGAGTGGCAAGAGGGATTGGCGTCTTCGCTCCGGGTGGGTCTCGACGCGCTCACGCGGATGTCGAAGGCGGACACCGCCCTGATCCTCATGGGGGACCAGCCGAACATCGACCCCGATGTCGTCGATGCCCTCAGGGCTGCGAAGCGCAAGTCCAAGGCGATGGCTGTGGTTCCGAAATATCGGTACACATGGGGAAATCCGGTACTGGTGGATCGCACCCTGTGGCCGAGGCTGATCTCGCTCTCCGGTGACGAAGGTGCCAAGCGCCTGCTGCAGGCGCATCCCGAGTGGGTGGAGGAGGTCTGGCTCGAATCGCTGCCACCGCGCGACGTGGACACGGCGAGCGACGTCGAGGAGCTCCGTCCCCGCCGATGACGAACAGAACCAAGATTGGTCGCTGGTTGTGGATCGGGGTCCTGGGTGGCCCACTAGTCTGCTCGACCGCAGGACGAGAGGATCGAGGACATGGCATCGATCGATGAGATCGAGGGGATCGGCCCCAAGTTCGCCCGCAAGCTACGCAAGGTCGGGCTGAAGACCACCGAGGGCTTGCTGAAGCGAGCCGCCACCCGAAAGGACCGCACCGCCCTCGCAGAGGAGGCAGGGTTCACGCCCGAGCAGATCCTCGAGTGGGTGAACCGGGCCGATCTGATGCGGGTCCGTGGTGTGGGTTCCGAGTACGCCGATCTTCTCGAACACGCCGGCGTCGACACCGTCAAGGAGCTGCGCCGCCGCAACGCCAAGTCGCTGACGGCCAAAATGACCGAGGTCAACGACAAGAAGCGGCTCGTCCGAAGGCTCCCAACCGAGAGCATGGTGACCGCCTGGGTCGAGCACGCCAAAGAACTCGACGCCATCGTCAAGCACTGACAATCGCCAGTTTCCGGGCTTCGAACTCGGACTCTTCGGGACTTCGGACGTTGGTCATCGGCCGGGTCCCCACGCAGCGGACCCCTGTCGTAGGTCGCCGGTCTCCCCTCGGGTCGACGGCTGCACGCAGGTGCTTGCATTTGCTAGCAGCTTGCGATATACTGCACAGTGTGAACAGCCGCAAGCACCCAGAAGATGATCAGCAGTCCGTCGAACCGACGACTGAACTTCCGGACATCGGCGAGTTCATCAAGGAACAACGTGAGCGAGCGAACCTGTCCCTTCGGCGACTTGCCGACCGAGCGGGTATCTCGAACCCCTACCTGAGCCAGATCGAGCGTGGAATCCGGAGACCCTCGGCTGAGATCCTCAAACGCTTGTCCCGGGCTCTGGAGATCTCCGCCGAGAGCCTCTACACGAGAGCCGGCCTGATCGACGAAGGACCCGAAGCCCCCACCGTCGTGGAGGCCATCGAGTCCGATCGCAAGCTCACCCCAAGGCAGAAACAAGTTCTGCTCGATTTGTACCGAGCGCTGGTGGATGCCGGCGCCGTGACAGAACCAGAAGAGAAACAGGAAGGATGAACTGATGGATACGAAGAAGTATTTCTATGCCGCAGTCGGAGCCCCGGTTGCAGCGATGAAGCAGACGCAAGAGCGTGTCGAAGAGCTTCGCGGGAAGATGAGCTCGAGCCGCAAGGCGATGCTCGAGGACCTGCAGAAGCAGTTCGACATGTGGGCCGGCGAGGGCGAAGAGCTCGTCAACAAGATCGGCGACAGCAAGGCGATCGACGACATCAACGACTTCGTCGACTTCGATCAGATGCAAGAGCAGGTCAGCAAGCTGCGCGATCAGCTCGAGGATCTACTCGAGACCTGGCGGACCAACTTCCGACCGGCCGGTAAGGCGCCCAAGATCGCCGAAAAGGTCGAAGTCGACGTGAAGGAACCCGCCAAGACGGCCGCCGCCAAGAAGCCCGCCACCACGCGGAAGCCGGCAGCGAAGAAGACCACGACGGCAGCCAAGAAGCCGGCCGCCGCAAAGAAGCCGGCCCCGAAGAAGACCACAACCACCGCCAAGAAGCCGGCCGCCAAGGCTTCCTGACGCTCCGAAGGCGCCCCGGGATCACCTCCCGGGGCGCCTTTTCGCGTTCCGACCTGCCGAAGCGCCAAGAACGCACACGGAGACCGCCGTGAAACGGACAGCGCGCGGTCTGCAGCAAGCGGCAGACGGCAGACGGCCGACGGCCGACCGCAGACGGCCGAAGTCCGAAGTCCGAAGCTGGAGACCCGAGACCCGAGACCCGAGACCCGAGACCGGCGACCGGCGACTGGCGACTGGCGACTGGCGACCGGCGACCGGCGACCGGTGACTGGGCCTCCGCTCAGGCGATTCCGGCGCCCACCAGGTCGCCCACGACGTAGGCAAGGACGCCTCCGACACCCGCGATCAGCATGTTTTCGGCACCTGCCACTACGAGATTGCCGCGAGTGACCCGCGCCTTCGCAACGCCGACTGCGAAGAGTCCTGCGGCTGCCAGAACCGCCGCCCACGTCAGCCCAACGTGTGTGTTTTCGGTGAGCCAGAACGGGACAACAGAAGGAAGCGAGCCGAAGAGGAACAGCACGCCCGAGTACACCATCGCCTTGTAGGGCGAGCGGCGTTCGGTGTCGACGACGCCGAACTCGAGGGCCTTCATGGCGTTCAAGAGCGCCTCATCCGATCGGTCGAACGCCGACACCACGCCATCGAGATCTTCTTCGGCGACACCCATGTTGGCGAACATCTCTCGAAGCTGGTCGATCTCGGCACCTCGATGATGCTCGATGTGGTCGCGCTCGAGCGTGAGCTCCGCCTCCAGGACCTCGTCCTGGCTCTTGGTGGCCAGGTACTCACCGGCTGCCATGCTGACCGCCCCGGCGATGGCTCCTGCAACGCCGGTCAGCAGGACTTGCGGGCTGTTGAGACCCCCGCCGACCACCCCGGCCACCAGCAACACCATCGAGACCAATCCGTCGTTCACACCTAGGACGATGTCGCGCCAGTACTGTCGCGTCTCTCCTATGTGAGGCTCGTACGGGGGTGCAGTCGTGTCGCTCATCTCCGCAACTGTATCGGCGTTCCCGAGCGCCCCTATCATCTGACGCCAATGCCCCCTTGGAGTCATCGAAGTAGCCCAGGACCGCGAGTCCGGACCGCGGTTCCCCCGCCCGGCCCCGGCAGGGGCGCCGAGTGAGCCGCTCGGCCGCAGTCCTCGGTACCGGACTCATCGGGGCTTCGATCGGTATCGCCCTACGTGGCGCCGGCTGGCATGTGCGAGCCTGGGATCCCGACCCTGGTGCGCTTGCCGGTGCAGAGGCGATCGACGCCTTCGACGTAGCAGCGACCAGCCGCCACGATGCAGCCAACGGTGCCGATCTGATAGTGCTCGCGGGCCCAGTCGCTTCCATCGTGCACGCCCTCGGGCAACTCGACACCGACGCACTCGTCACCGATGTGGCCGGTGTCAAGCAGCCGGTGGTGGAGGCGGGACGACACCTGAGTGGATTCGTGGGTGGTCATCCAATGGCAGGCCGCGAGACCTCGGGCCCGCAAGGCGCTTCAGGGTCGATGTTCCGAGGTGCCACCTGGGTGCTGACCACCGACGGGGCAACGCCGCAGGCACTCGATCGCGTATCGGAGATCGTGTCGAGCTTCGGTGCCAATCCGGTGCGGATGAGAGCCGAGGATCACGACGTGTCCGTGTCGGCGGCGTCGCACCTCCCACACGTGACGGCTGCAGCGCTAGTGGAGGCAGTGGCGAGCCAGCCCGGTGCACTCGACATGGCTGCCGGAGGGTTCAGGGACCTCACCCGGGTGGCACTGTCGGATCCTGGCTGGTGGGTGGACGTTCTCACCGCAAACCGCTCGGCCGTGTCGACATCACTTCGCAGGCTGGCGCATTCGCTCGAGGCCATGGCGGACGCGGTCGAGCGGTCAGATCGTGTGGTCCTCGACGAACGCTTGCGGAGGGCGCAAGGAATCCGGGCGGGAATGGCGGCCCCGGTCGAGACCGTCTCGATGGTGCTCGAAGACCGCCCGGGGGAGATGGCGCGCGTCGGTCTGGCACTCTCGCTGAGTGGCGTGGACTTGCGGGACCTCCAACTGCGTCACTCGGTACACGGCGGTGGCGGTGTCCTCACGTTGTCCGTGCGGGCTGGCGAGTCCGAACGTCTCCGAGAAGCACTCATCGAAGAGAAGTTCACCGTCGTCGGATGACGTCAAACCGGAGGGCTGGTGGCGTCGGACACGCGTTCGATGTGCGCGCCGGCCGCCGGCAGGTCGACGACGAAGGATGCGCCGCCGAGCTCTGAACGCTCAGCCCAGATCCGGCCATCCATCGCCTGTACGAGCCGACGGGCGATGGGCAGACCCAGACCGAACCCTGCCGTCACCCGCTCGGCGGGCCGACCCACCTGGACGAACTCGTCGAATATGTCCTCGATGAGGTTCTCGGGAATGCCGGGTCCGTCGTCCTCGACCACCAGGCGGACACTGGTCCCGGTCGATGTGGCGTGAACACGAACCATCTCACCGCCGTATTTCAGGCCGTTCTCGATGAGATTGCGCACCACCTGGACCAGCCGATCGCGGTCGCCGAGCACGGACATCGCCGTCACCGATCCGGTCTGCACCCGCTTCGACTCCGGCACGGTGATCATGCTCTGGGCGGCGTAGATCGTGTCGGCGAGGTCCACCGGTTCTCGTTCGACAGAGAGTCGAGCAGCGTCGATGCGCACCACGACCAACACGTCGTCGACCAATCGTGACAGGTGAACGGACTGTTGGGCGATCGCCTCGGTGAACTCCGTACGCTCGAGATCCGTCAGCTCGTCCCCGTCTTCGGCGAGGACCTCGGCGAACCCTCGGATGCTGGTGAGCGGAGTGCGGAGCTCGTGGCTCACCATCGAAACGAAGCGCTGCTGCAAGGCATTGGTCCGCTGCTCGGCGGCAAGGGCTGCGGCCTGGGTTGCGAGGCTGGTCCGCAACAGGCTCGCCAGGACGATGATCGCTATCACGCCGACCGCCGCACCGATGACCATCCCGCCCAGCTCGGATCGCTCGATCTGCGCTGCGGGCATCGCAGCGAGTGGCTCTTCGTCTTGCGTGGCCACCCCTGCTGCGAAACCCAAGACTTCGATGATGCCGATGAAGACCACGACGCGATATCGCGTCATCGAGGCGGCGGCCAGCACGAGCACGAGCATCGTCACATGGACGCTCGCGGGATGCTGTCCCGTCAACAATGGGATGAGCGGCACGGTTATGGCGTCCGCAATCAGGAAAGCTCCCAGCGGAGCGGCACGTGTGAACAGCGCTACCAGCGCGCAGACCGCAATCGCCAGGTAGCCGACGACCAGCATCGACGCGACGGACCTGAAGCCATCGAGCGTCCCAGCGAACATGGCCACCCCGCCGGTGTAGGCGAAAACGTGGGCCACCATGAAGGGCACCCGTACGCGCTCCGCATCGACGAGGGGCTGGGTGGTTGCGGGCACGTCGATGTCATCGGCAGCTCGGGCCACCGTATTGAGCGCACTCCTCGACCGTTGTCTTGTCGCTCGGTCTTGGCGTCAGCGGTCAGGTGGCCCGTGGAGGCTGAAGGTCGAACATGGCGAGCAGCCCTGTCACGGCGGCACGTATCCCGAACTCGATGCAACCTTCGTCGAGACGAAATCCGGCCGAATGCAGGTCACTTCGCCCGGTTCCCTCGCGACACCCCAAACGGAGGAGTGCCCCCGGTGCTTCGTCCAGGTAGCGGGCGAAGTCCTCGGCACCCATGCTCACGAAGGTTCCTGCCACCGTGTCGGCGCCCAACTCCTCTGCGATGGCCCGTTCGAGCACTCCGATCACCGAAGGGGTGTTCATGACGGGAGGGATTCCGCGCTGGTAGTGGAACAGCACCTTGGCGCCCAACGGGGCAGTGATGTCACGCACCAGTTGCTCCAGAAGTGCAGGCACCTCCTCCCAGACCTGACGATCGGCGGTGCGCAAGGTCCCGGACAGCTCGGCGTGAGTCGGGATGACGTTGTCCGCCGTGCCGGCCTGGGCGCGGCCGAAGACGATGGCGACCGGCGACCGGGCGTCGATCATCCGGTCGAGGAGTGCCGGTATCTGGGTGAGCACCAGTCCCACGGCATAGAGGAGATCGACCGTCTGGTGTGGTCTCGCGGTGTGCCCACCCGGGCCTTCGAGAGTGATGTAGAAGCGGTCTGCCGAGCTGGTGATCGCCCCCCGCTTGAAGCCGATCCGGCCGGTATCGAGCCCAGGGTCCACGTGATACGCGAGGATCGATCCGATTCCGTCCATGATCCCTTCCCGAACGAGGTCGTAGGCGCCGCCAGGGAAGGTCTCTTCTGCGGGCTGGAAAATGACCCGGACCCGGCCGGGGAGCTCGTCGCCCATGGTGCTGAGCACCTGGGCGACGCCGAGGCCGATGGCGCTGTGAGCGTCGTGACCGCAGGCGTGCATGACCCCGGGTACCTCGGACGTGAAGTTGAGGCCTGTTGGCTCGTGGATCGGCAGGGCATCTATGTCGGCGCGGAAGGCGACCGCGCGGTCGCCGGAGCCGATGTCGACGTACAACCCGGTCCGCGGCGTCCGCAGGCGAGGGGTGAGACCGCACCCGCGAAGACGCTCGGCGAGCAGCTCGGTGGTGAGGTATTCCTCCCCGGAGAGTTCGGGATGACGGTGGAGGGCGCGGCGCACGTCGAGAGCCCCGGGTACCACTTCGGTGACGAGGTCGCGTATGGAGCCGGCGGAAGTCATCCGCACCAGGCTACATGGCCGTCATCTGCCGTCACCGGTGGAGTTCGAGGGCCGGCAATCCGCCGGTGTCGTCCTCGTCGTCGTCGAGGCCGTTTTCCTGCACCCACTGGTCCCCGTGGCGTCGGTACTCGAGCACGTGTTCGACTGCCGGGTTCACGAGCGTCTCGAACTCCATGAGGGCCATCGCCGAGCGGACGCCGATTGGGGTCGTGGGTTCCGATCCGTAGAACACCCACCCCTTTCGATCCATCCAGCGCAACACGACATGTACGGCCGTGGCGACACCCACCACCATCAAACCGATCGCACACGCACGGACGATGTCCATATCCTCAGCGTATCGAGCGGCAAGCGATGTGCGATCGGAACCCGCCGCGGGCGCTATCTTCATCCCCATGCCGGTACGTGTTGCGGGAGCGCAGATCGATCTCGTGGTAGGTGATCTCGCCGGCAACGAGACCAAGATCCTCGAAGCGATGGATTGGGCGGAGTCCGAAGGTGCAGACGTGCTCCTGCTTCCCGAGCTGGCGGTCACCGGATACCCGCCCGAGGACCTCGTGCTGCGCCCCGGGTTCGTAGACGACAACCGGGAGGTCGTCAGGCGGATCGCCCGTCGATCACAACGCTGTACGACCATCGTCGGATTCGTCGACAACGCGGGCAACAACCACCGGGGCTCGGGCGACGCCGTCGATCGGCGAGTGGCGAATGCAGTCGCCGTGGTGGAAGGAGGAGAGATCCTCGGCACCTACCACAAGGTGTTGCTGCCCAACTATGGCGTGTTCGACGAGGACCGCTACTTCGCGCAAGGACAGGAGCCCGACCGCTTGTGGCACGTGAACGGTGTGCCGGTGGGCGTCTCGATCTGCGAAGACATCTGGTTGCCAGACGGTCCGCCGATCGCCCAGGCAGAGGCCGGCGCCAAGCTCCTCCTGAATGTCAACGGCTCACCGTTCCACCGGGGAAAGGCGTCAGCCCGGGAGGAGATGCTGACCGCGCGAGCGAGGACGATGCGTACGCCAGTCGTCTACCTCAATCTCGTCGGAGGCCAGGACGAGCTGGTGTTCGACGGAGCGAGCGTGGTGATCGCATCCGATGGAACCATCATCCACAGATCCCCCCAGTTCATCGAGGACCGGTTCGTGGTCGACGTGCCGCTGAACGGAGAACCCGTGTCCGTGGGCAAGGTGGCACCCTTGCTGGACCCGGTCCACGAGATCTACCGGGCGCTCGAGACCGGAGTGCGCGACTACGTGACGAAGAACGGTTTCACGTCGGTGGTGGTCGGTCTGTCGGGCGGGATCGACTCGGCGCTCACGGCTGCCGTCGCAGTCGACGCACTCGGACCGGACAACGTGTGGGGCATCTCCATGCCGTCGAGGTTTTCGTCGGAGGGGTCTGTCTCAGACTCGCGGGCGCTCGCCGAGAACCTGGGTATCCGCTTCGACGTCGTTCCCATCGAGTCGGTGTTCTCCGCCTATCTCGGGACGCTCGAGGAGTTGTTCTCGGGAACCGAATTCGGCGTTGCCGAGGAGAACCTCCAGGCTCGGATCCGGGGCGCAGTGCTCATGGCGGTCTCGAACAAATTCAGTCCCATGCTGCTGACTACCGGCAACAAGTCGGAGATGGCGGCCGGCTACGCGACCCTCTACGGTGACATGGCGGGCGGGTACTCGGCACTCAAGGACGTGTTCAAGACCACCGTGTACGAGTTGTCGCAGTGGCGGAACCGCAACGGCGAGATCATCCCGTGGGAGACCATCGAGAAGCCACCGTCGGCCGAGCTTCGACCGGATCAGAAAGACTCGGACTCCCTGCCCCCGTATGACCTTCTCGACGCAGTCCTCGAGCGTTACATCGAAGACGACATGGTGGAAGACGAGATCATCGCCGACGGGTACGACGAGGCTCTCGTGCGGAGGATCGCTTCTCTCGTCGACCGCAACGAGTACAAACGGCGACAGGCTGCACCGGGCGTCAAGATCACCACGAAGTCCTTCGGGCGCGACCGCCGCCTTCCGATCACCAACAAGTACCGGGGTTGACCATGATCGCGCTCGTCGACGGGATCCCATCCGACGTGATCGCCGTGACCGATTCGTCCGTCGTCCGGGGTGACGGCTGTTTCGAGTCGATCCGCTCGTACGGAGGCGACCTGTTTGCGCTGGGTTGGCACCTGGATCGGCTCGCACGGAGCGCAGACATGCTCGACATGCGCCTGCCGAACCGCGGCGTGGTTGCCGAGTGGTGCCGCCACGTGGCAGCTGCGGGAGGTGACGGCGTCGTGCGAGTCCTCCTCACCAGGGGAGATGCGGTCGCAGGTGTGGACCCCGCACCTCGGTGTGTTGTGATGCACTTCCCGCTACCCGCACCGAGTGCGGAGGTGACGCTCGCGCTGATCCCCGCCCCGTGGCATCCGGCGGGACGGCCCTCCGAGCTCGCCGGCGCCAAGACGCTTTCGTACGCACCGAACCTCGCGGCCACCCGGAGCGCCCAGGCCAGGGGATTCGACGACGCGCTGCTCGTCGGTGACGAGGGCGTGGTCCTCGAGGGCCCGACATTCTCGGTGGCGTGGGTGGTCGACGGGACGATCGAAACTCCTGCGCTCGATCTGTACGTGTTGGACTCGATCACCCGGCGCACGATGATCGAACTCGCCCGAACCGACGGGCTCCCTGTCATCGAAGGAACGTTCACGGTCGATCGACTCGAGACGGCGTCCGAGGTGATGGCGCTGTCCACGGTCAAGGAAGTCACCCCGGTGACGGCCGTGGGCGACTCGCGATTCGGGATCGGCCGAGTCACCAAACGACTTGCGTCACGCTTCGCCGACGCCGTCGCCGCTCGCTGGGGCGACTGACCCTTTCTGGAGCGACTGCGCCTCCTCCCAGTTCTCCCGCGTCTCGTTGACGGCGAACGCAGCCACGATCAAGGCAGCCACCGGGTCGGCCCACCACAGTCCGAATGCCGCGTTGAGTGCCAGCCCCGTCAGGGTGCTGGTCGAGAGGATCCCGTCGATGTGGGTCATCGTGGCCTCGGCCTCGAGCGGTTCTGACTGCAGCCGTCGGGCGATCTTCCGCTTTGCGGTGGCGAGCCTGAACATTACGACCGCGGTCACGGCGAGATAGGCGACTCCCCACCACGATTCGCCGGCCACCCGCCCGGACACGAGATCGCGGATCGCGGTGATCCCGAGGACCACTGCCAGCCCCAAGAACGCTCCCGCAACCAGTCGGAGGGCCAGGACGGTACGGGAGATGGCCTTGGAGGAATGATCTGGTTTCAGATGCCAGATCACGACCGCGGACGCGAAGAGCTCGACCAGCGAAGACGTCCCGAAGGCGATGAGCGCCAGCGACCCGGCGAGCGAGCCCAGTGTGATCGTCAACACCGCTTCGCCGAGGTTCCACGCCACGGTGAGGTATTCCAGGCGGAGCGCCGACCGGGTGTCAGCAGCTGTGTTGGTCGGGGCCCCCATCAGCCGATGATCCTAGAGGGCGGACGGTCGTGGCCAGGTGCGCGTCAGGAGAGCTGACCACAGCTGTTCGAGTGCGGTGCGATGCCGGTCACCTGCAGCAGCAGCCCGGCGAACTCCGCCCTCGTCAGGGTGCGGTCGGCACTCTGGGGCCCTCCACATCCGGCGACACCGATCCTCGTGAGGGTGGATGCAGCGTCGGCCGGAGACAACACGCTCGTACCGTCGGTCGCCCCGATGATCATCGCTGCCACCTCGCCGTAGCTGACCGGTTGATCTGCGCAGAGGGTGTTGATGCCGCATGCCACGATCTCGCTCCGGTTCAAGGAGGGGTCGAGATCTGTCGGCTGGTAGGCGATCGCAACGGAAGGATCACGCGAGGTCCCGACCAGCGCTTCGATCCATGCCTCGGCATCGGCTCCGGTGACTTCGGATTCAGGACACACCCTCACGCCCCACTCGTCACACCAGGCCCGAGCACCCAACGCAGCCAGACGGTTGAAGGCCGCCTCCGCGGCCGTCCCGTCGTCGTCGACGAACGGTCCTGCGAATCCGGGCCGTGGCGCCGCAGTGTCGATCCGGGATGAAACGAGATCGATCGTGCCGCCTGCCTCGGTCTGCTCGGTGAGGACTTGTGTGGGATCGATGACGAAGGCGGCGGCACCGTCGGCCTCGGCAGCGAGCAAGCTGTCGTACGGGTCGATCGGCTCTCCGCTGGGGAGGTGCACTTCGAAGTGGAGATGCGGCTCCGTGGTCTCGGCATTGCCACTGTCGCCGACCCATCCGATGACCTCGCCGGCCGTAACGCGGTCACCGGCTTCGAGATCCGGGCGCACGCCGATGCCTCGGCCATCGTCGGTGCCGTAGTGATCGTTGTTGAGATGCAGATACCAGCTCGACCAGTCGTCGTCGTGGTCCAGGGCGATGTAGGTACCGGCGGTGCCGCTGTCGATGTTGATCCGGGACACCATCCCGTCCGCGACCGCTACCACCGGGGTCATCTGCGGAGCGGCGATGTCGACACCCATGTGCGAGCGTCGCCCGCCGTCGCGGGGTGCGCCGAATCCGGACCAGTACGCCCCTGCACCCAGCAGCGGGAACTCCATCTCGTACACGAACGGAGCGCAGTTGCGTGGGGGACGGGTGGTTGGAGGATCGTCGATGACGGCTGTGTCGTCGCCAGGGGCCTCTGCATCACGGGCACCACCTCGGGCCCGTCCACCGTCGACGAGATCGACGGCTGTGGTTGTGGTGGTCTCGGCAGGCGGCGGACCGAGGTTCGAACGCGTGAAAGGTTCGCACATGTTGTCGTCGCCACCCACTGCAACGGCTGGAGCAGCCGTCACAAAAGACCCCATGGCGACGAGGAGCGCGATTACCAGCACGAGCTGCATTACTCTCGTCCCACCCACGTGGGTAAGGCTAGCCGATGGAAGGCGTCGGTGTCACCCCGGAACTCTGACACGTTTGGGAACGTTCTGAACGCAACCAGGAGGACTTTCAACATGCGCCGCACAACGATATTGGCACTGGTGGCGATGCTGTCTCTGGCCGCCTGCGACCGAGGAGCGGAGCCCGAGCTCATCGTGACCACGACGTCCACGTCGTCCACCCTCGGTACCGCGGAAACGGGCGAATCCACGACGACGCAGGCAACGTCCGAGGAGCCCGACACGACCACCACCACCGCTCTGCAGCGTGTGGCCGTCGAAGGATATGAGATCCAGGTTCAGACGACCGCCGATGAAGGTCGCGTGCTCTGGGTCACCATTCCCGCCGAGGACTACACGGATCTCGATCTCGAGGACTTCCTCGTCGGCCTCGTGGACGACGAAGAGGATCTCTGGGAGGTTCACGTGCTCGACGACGTGGCGGCAGTCGACGCGGCCCGAGTGGCCGAGGCGGACCGCACCGACGAAGAGCAGGCGTTGGTCGACGAGCATTACCTGGTGAGCGTCACCGAAGGCAACGTGGTCACCTTCCGCGGCCCCTTCGAGGCGGCCGGAACCTTCCTGATCGGGTCGTAGGCAAGCGGCTCCTCACGCGAGGTCGATCGCCCGCAGGCAGGGGGGGATCATCCGGATCGCTCAGAGCAACGCGGCCGCCACCAACAGAAAGCCCGCAAAGCCGACGACATCGGTGAACAGGGTCACGAAGATCGACGACGCCTGGGCTGGATCCAGCCCCATACGGTCCATGAGGAGCGGGACCCCTGTGCCTGCGAGGGTCGCCACGGTCTGGTTCCCGAGCGTCGCCGTGGCCACCACCAGACCGAGGCGAAGGGCAGGAGCGTCGGCGGCGAACACCCCCATCCCCGTCAGCAACACCGTGACGGCCGCGGCGCCGAGAGCGAGGATGAATCCGTTCGTCGCACCGACACCGACCTGCCGAAGAACGATCTCTCTGACGCGGCTTCCCGGGATGTCGTCGGTTGCAAGGCTGCGGATGACGACCGCCAGGGTCTGTGAGCCACCGTTGCCGCCGAGAGAGGCGATCACCGGCATCAGCGCCGCCAGGATCGGATGGTCGCTGATCAGCCCGGTCTGGCGTTCCACCAGCAATGCGACGATCAAGGCGAGCGCCAGGTTCACGAACAACCAGGGCAGTCGCGCTCGCACTGCCTCACCGACGTCGGTGTAGACCGTTTCCTCGGCGCCGGCTCCCATGGCCGCTGCGAAGTCCTCAGACGCCTCCTGCTGGACAGATTCGATGACGGCGTCCGTGGCCACCATGCCGACGAGCTTGCCTGCCGAGTCGATCACCGGGAGACCGAACAGGTGGTAGCGCCGGATGATGTCGGCAACCTCTTCGCGGTCTGTGTCGGTGGTCACCGTGACCGGGTTGCGCACCATCACCTCGTCCAGCCCGGCGCCGGGCCGGTTGAACACGAGGTCGCGGAACGAGAGCACACCTTCGAGCCGGCCGTGCTCGTCCACGACGTAGACGTACGAGAGGTCCTCGAGTTCCTCGTGAAGCACGCGTAGCCGCTCGATCGCCTCGCCGGCGGTGATTCCGATGGGGAGAACCGCGATGTCGGTTGTCATCAGACCGCCGGCCGAGTCCGGCGCGAAGCGGAGCAGCCGGCGCACCTCGATCTCGATGGCGTCGTCCATCAGAGCGAGGAGTGGTTCCACATCCTCGGTATCGAGCTCGGCGAGGATGTCCACGGCTTCTTCTGGCGGCATCTCCTGCAACACGGCGGCCGCGGTCTCCATGGGCATCTCCAGGAGCAGCTCTGCGGCCAGGTCATCCCGGAGCTCTTCGAAGACCTCGGCGGCGTCCTCGGGGTCTAGCTCGGCGATCAGCTCTGTCGCGGCGTCCTCGTCGAGTGCCTCGAGGATGTCGGCTGCATCACCGGGAATGGCCTCTGCGAGTGCCGACCAGTGCTCAGGATGCTCATCGAGATAGTCCTCGACCTCCTCGGGACGACGTCGAGCGAGCGTCAACAGCTGACGAGCCAGATCGCGCGGGCGTCGCAGGCGCAGTCGCATCGCTCACCTCGGATTCGGGCAGCCGGCCGGCGCCGGCGATGAGAGGCTAGTGCGAGCTAGTCCGAGTACGGGCGGACCGACTTCACCTCGAGCGTGAAGCTACCGCCCGGGGCCTGGTAGGTGACGTCGTCGCCGGGCCGGGCTCCCAGAAGAGCACGTCCGAGAGGACCGGATGGAGACGCGAGAAGGACGCCGGCGACCTTGTTCTCGGTGGGAGCGACGAAATACTCCATCTCGTCGCCATCGGCATCGACGACGGTGACCAGCGAGCCGATGACCACTTCGTCGGTGTGTTCGACCTCGCGTACCTCTGCGTTGTTGAGCAGAGCCTCGAGTTGGCGAATCCTCGCCTCCATCAGACCTTGATCGTTCTTCGCCGCGTCATAGTCTGCGTTCTCGCGCAGATCGCCATGCTCGCGCGCCTCCTGGATGCGCTTTTCGATCTCGGCTCTTCCATCGGCGGTGAGATGCTCGAGCTCCGCCTTCAACTTCTCGAAGGCGGCGGGCGTCAAAAAGGTTGCGTCGGACATCGGGCTTCCTGTGTGAAGGGTGTCGGACGGAACGTCCGGGGAGCATCCATTGTAGATGCCGAATGCCCGGACGGGAAACCCCCGTCCGATTCTCAGAGGAGAATCGACTCGCCCTGACCCGGTACGGTGACCGCGCGGTCGAGACGCTCCCGGACTGCGATGGACAGCCCCTCAGCGGCCTCTGGATCGCCGTGGACCGCCACCACCTGGCGCGGCGGTTCCGGAGCCGAGGCCAGCCAGTCCACCAGTTCGGAGCGATCTGCGTGGACGGAGAATGCGGGTATCGACGCGATGCGCGCCCTGACCGGGTGCATCTCGCCATGGATCTTGACCTCGCTGCGGCCCTCCAGAAGATCGCGACCCCGGGTGCCGACGGCTTGGTACCCCACCAGGCACACGACCGATCGCTCGTCCGGAAGCACGCGCTTCAGATGATGGAGCACCCGCCCGCCGGTCGCCATGCCGGATGCCGAGATGACGATCAGGGGCGGCTTGACGTGATTGATCGCCTTCGAGTCTTCCACGGTCTCAGTTATCGTCAGATCCCCGGGATCGAACACCTCGGGGTGGCCCCGCACATCCTTGCGTATCTCGTGGTGACCCTCGGCGACTGCGCGAACGTAGAACCCGAGCGCCGATCGGGCCATGGGGGAGTCGAGGAACACGGGCACCGTTGGAATGGCGCCGTCCTGAGTCAGCCGTCGCAGGGCGGACAGGATCACCTCGGTGCGGTCGACGGCGAATGCCGGGATCACCACCGATCCTCCACGTTCCACGGATGCGGCGATCGCAGTGCCAAGCTCTTTCGTTCCGTCTTCTTCCAGATGCTCCTCGTCGCCATAGGTCGATTCCATGATCACGGTTCCCGCACTGGGCGGGGTGGCGGGAGGGCGCAACACCGGATGCATCGGCCGTCCGAGGTCGCCGGAGACGTGAAGGGGAGGGGTACCGTCGTCGAAGGTCACCAGCACCGAAGCCGAGCCGAGGATGTGCCCAGCGCGGTGCAGACTGATCGAGACCCCTGGAGCCACGGGCACGCTTGCGTCCCAGGGAATGACCCGGAACTGACTCGATGCCACGACTGCGTCGTGTTCGGTGTACAGGGGCCGCGCGGGACGGTGTTTTGTATATCCCTTGCGATTGGCCCGTTCGGCGTCCTCCTCTTGGATTCGGCCGGAATCGGTCATCACGACGTGAGCGAGACGCCCGGTGGACTCGGAGGCCCACGCGTTCCCCCCAAAGCCGTTGCGGACCAGCGCGGGCAGATAGCCGACGTGGTCGAGATGGGCGTGTGAGATGACCACGGCGTCGATGGTCGAAGGGTTCACGGGGAACTCCGCCCAGTTTCGTTCCCGGAGCTCCTTTCTTCCCTGATACAGACCGCAGTCGACGAGCACACGTGCCCGAGGGGTCTCAACGAGGAATTTCGATCCGGTCACCGTCTTGGCGGCGCCGAGAATCCGAACGAGGGAGCGATCAGGACGGTCGACCATGCCGTCGAGCTTACGGCCTTGTCGGCGTCTTCCCCTTCCTCGGTCACGGGCCACGTGTGCCGCCGAACAAGCGGCTCAAACCGACTACGTTCCCACGTGATGGACTTCATCAAGCTGACCAGCTACAGCCACGGCGCCGGCTGAGCCTGCAAGCTCGGGGCTTCCGAGCTGGCACAGGTTCTGTCGCCGTTGCGATCTCATCCGGCCTCGTCGCACCCCGACCTCCTCGTCGGGATGGCGGCGAGCGACGATGCAGGCGTGTTCCGCCTGCAAGACGGACGCGCCCTCGTGCAGACCGTCGACTTCTTCACACCGGTGGTCGACGATCCGTACGACTGGGGGGCGATCGCCGCGGCGAACGCGCTGTCGGACATCTACGCGATGGGAGCAGAGCCTCTCACTGCCCTTCAGATGGTGGGTTGGCCCCGCGACGTCATTGGTTTCGACGTGCTCCGGCGAGTGCTCGAAGGTGGTGCGGATGTGATGGCGGATGCCGGGTGCACGATCGTGGGGGGCCACACGATCGACGACCCCGAGCCCAAGTACGGATTCGCCGTGACCGGTCTGGTCGACCCGGAACGGGTGGTCACCAATGCCGGGGCGCGGGTGGGGGACTTGCTCGTGCTCACCAAGCCGATCGGGACCGGGATCATTGCCACCGCGATCAAGAGGGGAGCGTGTCCTGACGACGTCGCATCGACGGCGATCGAGACGATGAAGACCCTGAACCGGGAGGCGGCAAAGGCGATGATGGCGGTCGGCGTTTCGGCGGCGACCGACGTGACAGGATTCGGCTTCCTCGGGCATCTCGCCGAGATCGCTTCGGCCTCGGCAGTGGCCGTCTCCGTGCACACCGCAGCGGTCCCGGTACTCGGAGGTGCATGGGAGTTGCTGGACGCCGGCTTCTACCCTGGCGGATCCGAGCGCAACGTCGCCGCCGTCACCGACCGGCTGCTCGTGACGGTCCCCGATCGGACCGTGCGAATGCTCGCAGATGCGCAGACCAGCGGTGGGCTGCTCATGGCGGCGGCACCCGATCGCGCCGACCTCCTGTGTCGCTCGATCCCGGGATCCACAGTGGTCGGCAGGGTCACCGACCGGCAAGCGGGGACGATTGCCCTCGACTGATATCGACGGTTCCGTGACGCACTAGCGTCCGGTCGATGGACAGTCGACGTCGCATCGAGCTGATAGCAGGAGCGCTTTCGATTCCCACCGCGCAGCGGCACGTCTTCTTGTGCGCAGACCAAACCACACCAAAATGTGCTCCGGCGGAGGAGACGAACGCCGTGTGGCGGTATCTGAAGAGCCGGCTCAAGGCCCTGGGCCTGACCTCCCCACCACCGCCCTGGCAGGGCGAACCCCGGTCGGAGGCCACATTTGTCGTCCCGGGTGACGGGACTGTTCTGCGCACGAAGGCCGACTGTCTGAGGATCTGCGAGATGGGACCGATCGCCGTCGTCTATCCCGACGGCGTCTGGTATCACTCGGTCACGGTCGAGGTCATGGAGCGGATCATCCAGGAGCATCTGATCGGTGGCACGCCCGTGATCGAGTATGTCTTCGCACGGGGCGCACGATGATGCGCCTTCTCCGTGCGGTGGTGTTGTTCGTTGCGGGTTGGCGGATCTTCGGGCCGGTCGTCACACCCCGCTGGCGGCCGCCCCAGACCCATCCATGGCGGGTGCCAGGCCGGATGGTGTTCGTCGGAGACCACGAGTTTCTCGTCCGTCAGACCGGTCCCGAGAACGGGCGCAACGTCGTCCTGGTGCACGGACTGGGTGGTGCGTCCCTCGCAGAGTGGTTTCGGATCGGGCCGACGCTGGCCGAGCGGTATCGGCTAACCATCGTCGATCACCGAAGCCACGGCTTGTCGCCCAAGGTGGTCGACCGTTTCGACATAGAGGACGTGGCCGACGATGTGGCTGCGGTGTTGGCTCAGGTCGGGGTCGCCAATGCGACCGTGGTGGGGTATTCCATGGGTGGAACGGTGGCGCAAGCGCTTGCGCGCCGACATCCGGCGCTCGTCGAACGGCTGGTGCTCGTGGCAACGTTCGCCCGGCATCCGCATGGATGGCGCATTGGCCGTGTGGTCGGAGTTTGGCTGGTCCGGGCGTGGGAACGTTTCACGGGCCTGGGCTCTGCCGAGTTCCGAGCTGGCTATCTGCTGATGACCGGGGCAGTCGCGGGCCGTTACGGCAGGTGGTTGTGGGAGGAGACGCATCGTCGGGACTCCGAGGCCGGCGCTGCCGCCAGCTATGCGTTGCTCCGCTTCGATTCACTGGAGTGGATCGGGCGACTGCAGATTCCGGTTCTGGTCGTGATCCCGCTCGCCGATCAACTTGTACCCACGTCGTGGCAGTACGAGTTGGCGTCCAACATCGAGGACGTGCGCGTCCTCGAGATTCCGGGTGCACGTCACGAGGCGCCATTGACACATGGCGATCGGATCTCCGAGGCCATTGTGGCGTTCGTGGAACGGAACTGAGGCGTCAGGCCTGATCGATCAGCTTCTTGGTGACCAGACCGAGCAGTGAGATGCCCACGACGATCCAAACGATCTTCTTCATACATCGAGCATACGACGAGCCTGGTGGCGCATGCCTCGAATTGCGGGGCGGGATCCCTACGATGTCCACATGCGCCGGATCTCATCCGTCATGACTCTGTCGGTTCTTCTTGCTGCGTGTGCCACCGGAGCGGACGACGTGGCCGTCACCACTGCGCCGCTGGTGGTCGACGACCGGGCCTCGACCACCAGCACATCGCCGGTGGAGACCACCACCACCACTCAGCCGACGACAACCACCACCGAGGCCCCGACCACCACGATCGCAGGCGTTCTGGTCCGAATCACCGTGGAGGCGGGCGAGGTCACGGTCAACGGTCCGACCTCGGTCGAGCAAGGCGAACAAGTGACCATCCGGGTCCGGTCCGACAGCGCCGATGAGGTCCACGTCCACACCTATGACCTCACGGCGGCGGTGGAGCCCGGAGCGGTCGCCTCGATCGAGTTCACCGCCGACATCCCCGGCGTGCACGAAATCGAGCTCGAGCAGTCGGGCATCAAGCTGATGGACCTCGAGGTCGGTGGATGAGAAAAATCGTCGCCGCTGCTTCGGCGGCGATGGTGTGGCAGCTCGCGACACCTGCCTTCGCCCACGGAATCGGAGGGCGTCAAGATCTGCCTGTCCCGCTCCAGTTCTTCGTCGTCGGCGCTGGGCTGGTACTGGTGCTGTCCTTCGTCGCTCTGGCGGTCCTGTGGCCTACTGCCCGCTTTCAGGGTGCACTGGCCGAAGAACGCGTGGCAGCGCCGATCTGGCGCATCGTTCGGCCTGTCCTCGGAGCGCTCGGAGTTCTCGGGCTGCTCGTTGTGATCGTTGCCGGTTTCATCGGCCCCCCGTCGACGTCGAGCAACCCGGGGCCGGTTTTGGTGTTCGTGGTGTTCTGGTTGGTCGTGCCCTTCGCATCGGTGGCGGTGGGGGACATCTATCCCTCGGTGGCTCCGTGGCCACGGATCGGGGACTGGATCGGCTTCGCTGCCGCCGAGCGAGAGACAACGTTGGTGCCTGCGACCGTCGGCTTCCTGGCCTTCACCTGGTTCGAGCTCATCTCGCCGTATCAGGAGCCTGTGCACGTGTCGGTGGCGACCGCGGTCTACACCCTCCTTCTCCTCGGCGTCCGGGCGATGGGGTTCTCTTCGCGGAACGTGGATGCCTTCGCCGTCTACAACCGCGTCCTGGGAGGCATCTCGTCGTGGGCCCGGCGCGACGATGGCACGGTCACTCGTCATGGTTGGCTCCGAGCGCTCCCACACATCCCGGAGGACCGGGGCCTGGTCGCCTTCGTGGTGGTGATGATCGGAACCGTCACCTACGACGGCGCGTCGGCGACCGATTGGTGGTCTTCTGCAATCGAGTTGCCGCTTGGACGAGCCTTGTTCGACCTCGGATTTGCGTCGACCCCAGCGACGGTCACGGCAGCGACGATCGCGTTCCTCGGCGTGAATCTGTCGATCGGAGCGGCGTACCTCGGTGCGTCCACGGTGGCGGCTCGATTGGGCGGTGAGGGCGATGGACGGTGGGTGGCGGCTCGATTCGCCCACACCCTCGTCCCGATCGCCTTCGCCTACGCGTTCGCCCATTACTTCACATTGATCCTCTTCGAGGGCCAGTTGGTCCTGTCGACGATGTCGGATCCCTTCGGACGAGGCTGGAACCTGCTCGGGATGGCGGACCGGCCGATCTCCTACGCGCTGATCCAGGGTTCGGCGGCATGGGTTTGGTACGTGCAGGTCGCAGTGATCGTCGCAGGCCACGTGGCCGGCGTCGTGCTGGCCCACGACCGGGCGCTGGGCGACTTCCAGGGGATCAGGGCCGTGCGGTCCCAATATGCGATGCTCGTGCTCATGGTGTTGCTCACCGGGCTCGGCCTGGTGATCCTCGCCGCCGGGTAGGGTGAGCTCATGATCCTCGCTCACGGATCGGGCATCGACGACATCCTCATGTTCGGCATACCCGTGGTGGTCGCCGTCATCGCACTGAGGGTCGCCGAGAAGCGCGCCAAGGCCCGGATGGAATCCGATCAGGCCGACGTCTCTGGGCAGAGCCACCCAGGAAACTGAATCTGCGGAATTGCCGCATATCCAAGGAGCCGACGCTCCGCCGATGAACACCCGCAGACTGCAAGGGCATCTCCATCAGCCGCTATCCTCGACCGGCGATGAGTGACTTCCTCACAGCAGCCGCACAAACCATGGGTGTGCCAGAGACGCTGGTCCAGCGTTCGGCGGAGGCACGAGCCAAGGCCACCGGGTCGGACGTCGACTCGATCATCCAGGCGTGGGCGGGCGGCGAAGCGGTGGCAGCACCTGCCCCTGCCGCTGCCCCTGCTCCGGCTGCCGAACCGGAGCCGGAGACCACAACGGCGGAGCCGGTTCCAGAGCCGCCGGCCGTTCCGGCCCCTGAGATCTCCCCGGCGGAAGGCGCCGTGTCGGCGACGGCGCCTGTCGCCGTGCTCGAACGCCCTGTTGAGGAAAGCGCGCCCGTCGTGGCGGCCGCGCTGTCAGATCGAATCGCCGTGTCGGCCCGAGTCGGTGCCGTCGCCGGCCTCGTGCTCGGCCTGATCGGCTGGGTGTTCGGTTCGCAGTTCATGATGTCCGCCGCCGGGATGATCGGTGAGGAGGAGGATCTCAGGGCGTCGATCGCAATCCAGCCGGGCCGCCTGGTCGTCACCTCTGTGTTGATCTCAGTCGCCGTGGGTTTGGCGGTGGCCGGGCTGGTCCGGATGGTTCCGGCATGGACGTCCCCGGGCATGAAGCTCACCGGGTCGCCGCTCCCGTCGTTGGCAGTCGGGGTGCTCGTCGGCGGCCTCGTCGGGGCGCTTGCCGCAGCCATCATGATCGGTCTCGGTCAGCCGCCCGAGCTCCCGGACGATCCCACGCAGATTCCTGCCCTCGCAGCAATCGTCTGGGGGTTGGTCGCCTGGGTGGCCGGCGGATGGCTCATCGGTGCGCTCGTGCAGAGCCTCGGCGTACCCGAGGGCGTGGAGCCGGTGGACCTCGACGAGGTACGGACCGTGAAGGGCCGGTTGGTGTCGGCCTTCGGGCTGCCCGTGATGGCGCTCCTGGTGATCGCGGTGCTGGTGCTGTCGTTTGCGTTCGTTTTCCTGAGCTTCCCGTCGTACTCGCCATTGACCGGAACCGTCATCGCCGGCAGCATCCTCGGTTTTGCGGCGCTCTCGGCTTCGAAGCCCAACATGAAGGTTGGATTCAACGAGATCATGGTGGCGGCCGCCGGCATCGGCGTGGTGGTAGTACTCATCTATGCGGTTCTGCAGACCACCGGCGTCGGGGAACACCACGAGGAGGAAGGCGGGGAGGGGGCGACCGAAGAGGGGGCCCACGACGACGGTGCGACGGAAGACGGCGCCGGCGGTGAGGTCCCTGCCGAAGGTGATGCCCTCGTGGTGGTCCTTCCCCTGTAGTCCTACGTCGCTCCCTGCGGGTCGAAATCAGTCATCACCGTCGTCTCGGTGCGACGAAGTTCCGGCATCGTCTACGAGGACCGCAGTCTTCACTCCATCCCGGAGTTCCCAGAACACCACCACGGGCGTCCCAGACAGGATGTGCTCCCGGAGGTGGGGCAGCGGGAAGGCGAAATCGCCATCACCGGCGGGGCTGAACACTTCGATGCCGTCGCCGCCGAGCACGGAGAACTCCGTCACCACCTCGAGATCTCCCTCGACATCGACCACCAGCCCCTCGGTCGTGCCCTGGCTGCTGCTGGAGCATGCGGCCAACAGGACGGCGAGGGCGATCGCCGTCCTGGGCCTCACGACGGGGTGCCGGCGAGGTCCCGCTCGATGGCGTCCCATCTCCGCTCGTCGCGGTTGTAGCGGATCCAGATCTGGAGGATCCGCCCCAGGAGCAGGAATGCTCCTCCGAGCTTCATGACGACGCCCGCGAGCGTCTGGTCGGCGATCAGCGACAATCCCCAGGTGGCCGGGCCGTCGCCGTAGACGGGATACAGCGCAACGCGGCTGAACGTGATGAAACTGGCTGGGACCGTCGGAAGCAGCGTGTTCAGGAACAGGTACAGCATCTGCATGGGCTCACCGAGACGGGGGATGGCCGGGGTCGGGCTCATGACCGGGAGCCACATGAAGACTGCTGTCACGAACAGGATGAGGTGATAGAGGAAGTGCGTCACCTCTGCCTCGATCTGCCAGGTCACCGCCTCCGGCCAGTGCACGACAACCATCATCACGTTGAACGAGAAGAAGCCGACAACGGGACTGGCGAGGTGCTTGAGCCACGGGGTGACCTTCGGATGGCCGAGCGTCCGGTCTGCCAGCCACCGGGACATCCCGGCCAGGAGCAGCGGCGGGACCACATACCCGATGAGCATGTGCTCGATCATGTGAGCGGTGAACAGTCGCTCCTCCGCAAGATCGTGCATGGGCCAGTCGGACGCGATCCACATGAAGAGGATGCCGATGTACCAGGAGCGCCACTGCTTGCCCGTGGCGGCCTGGGCATCGGGATCGACGAGCGGCCGATATCTCTTCTCCGCCCACCAGTATCCACCGGCCAACAGGACCAGTACGGCCCACACGTCGAAGTGCGCAGTGAAGGAGGGGACCATCAGCCGCCGAAGGCTGCGGTGAGTGCGAACGAACCGAGCATGATGCCGTAGAGCGAGGCGGCGAGGATGAACCCACCGGTGAAGAACCGCGAGAGCATGCTCTTCTCGTACCGGAGATGCATGTACCAGCCGATCACGGCGACGAACTTCAAGAACGCCAGGAACACCAGGGTGGTCCGGGCCAGGCCTCTTCCGAAGACGTCCTCGAGGTAGAACAACGCCACTTCGAGGGCAGTCAGGACGGCAAGGACGGCCGCCAGCTTCACGTAGAGGACGGGCGTCGGATGTGGGGTCGTGTCGGTGGAGTCGGTCATGACGCAGACAGCAGGTAGACCAGGGTGAAGATCACGATCCAGATGATATCGACGAAGTGCCAGTACAGCCCGACGAGCTCGAGATTGAGGCCGTGACGCTCGCTGAGCTTCCCGAGGCGGAGTGACATCCCGAACAGCGAGAACAGCATGAGGACGCCAACGGCGACGTGAACACCGTGGAACCCGGTGAGGAGGAAGAATGCCGACGCCGCCGGGTTGGTGGTGAGTGTCATCCCGCCCAATTGCACGAACTCGGTGAACTCGAACACCTGACCGCCGAGGAACACCGTTCCCAACGCTCCAGTGGCGAACAGCCAGGTCCTGGTCTGCGCCTGATCGTCACGGGCCAGCGCGTCATGGGCGAGCACCATCGTGAGGGAGCTCATCAGGAGGACGAACGAGCTGAAGGACGTGAACGGGATGTCGTAGATCTCCCGCGGGGTGACGGTGTCGAAGCTCTCGTTGCCGAACAGCAGATAGTTGGAGATCAACGCCCCGAAGAACAAGAACTCGGAGCTGAGGAAGATCCACATCCCCAGCTTGCGGTTGTCGATCCCGGTCGTCTCATGGGCGCCGTGGTGATCGACCGCAGCTTCCTGCGTGATGTCCGCCATACCCAGGGCCTCCCTCAGTGAGCCGCGACCGGCTCGTGGTGTTCGTCGTGCGGTTCCTCGAGCGGCTCCATACCCCAACCGAGCAGCCCGGCGACCGTGATGAGCGCACCGACGCCGATGATGATCTTGCCCCAGAGCTCGGTGTGCCAGATGACACCGTATGCGATGAGGGGGAGACCCAACGACATCAGGAAGGGGAAGTAGGACGGATTCGGGAGGTGGATCGCCTCGGTCGGGTTTCGACCGTCGTGGTCGAGTCGGGCGATGATCTCATCGGCGTTCTCGCGTCGCACCGCACGCCCTTCGTCGTCTTCGGTGTACTTCATGTGCCAGAAATCGTCGAGGCTGTGAACGACGGGGTTGAAGGCGAAGTTGTACTCGGGTGTCGGGTTCGGGATCGTCCACTCGAGCGTCCGAGCATCCCAGGGATCGAGGCCCGACGGTGCGCCTCGCCGACGCGACCACGTCCAGTTGAACATGAAGATGAGCACGGCCAGGGCGATCGTGAAAGCCCCGATGGTCACGGCGAGGTTCCACGGCCCCATGTTCATCTCGGGTGCGTAGCGCCATGTGCGACGCACCATGCCCTGCAGTCCGAGCCAGTGCATGGGCGCAAAGGTCAGATTGAAGCCGATGAACTGGATCCAAAAATGGGTCTTGCCGAGACGCTCGTTCATCACTCGCCCGGTCAGCTTCGGGAACCAGTAGTACAGGCCGGCGAAGATTCCGAAGATGGCACCGCCGAACAGCACATAGTGGAAGTGGGCCACGATGTAGTAGGTGTCGGTCTGCTGCCAATCGGAGGGGACGACCGCGTGGGTGACACCCGACAGACCACCGATGACGAACTGGGATACGAACCCGACCGCGAACAGCATGGGCGTCGTGAAGCGCAGGCGGCCTCCCCACATCGTTCCCATCCAGTTGAAGATCTTGATGCCGGTTGGGATCGCGATCGTCATGGTGGCGAGGCCGAATGCGGCCTGGGCGATGGGTGTGATCCCCGAGGCGAACATGTGGTGGGCCCACACGCCGAAGCCGAGGAATCCGATACCGGCGCCGGCGAAGACGATGGCGGCGTACCCGAACAGCGGTTTGCGGCTGAACACCGGGATGACTTCCGACACGATTCCCATGGCCGGGAGGATGAGGATGTACACCTCGGGGTGGCCGAAGAGCCAGAACAGGTGTTGCCACAGGATCGGGTCACCTCCCGACGCCGCCTGGAAGAAGGTGGAGCCGAAACTTCGGTCGAACGTGACCATGAACAGCGCGATGGCAATGATCGGAAGAGAGAACAGCAGGAGGAAGGCCACCACCATCATCATCCAGACGAACACCGGCATTCGGAGCAGACGCATGCCCTTGGCCCGCATGTTGAAGATGGTCACGAGGAAGTTGACCGAGGAGATCAACGAGGCCACACCCAGAATCTGCAGGCCGAGTGCCGCGAAGTCGATCGCCACTCCCGGCGAGTAGTCCGGACCTGCGTTCGGCTGGTACATGAACCATCCCGCATCGGGAAGGCCTCCGAGCAGCGTGTTGTCCTCGGCGGCGAGGTTCCCGCCCACGATGGCGCCGGTGGAGTCTTCGATGCCCACGGGGGCCTGAGGGTCGGCGAAGAAGACCACCGAGTAGAGGAAGATGCCGCCCATCAGGAAGATCCAGAACGAGACGGCATTCATGCGCGGGAAGGCCACGTCGCGCGCCCCGATCATCAACGGCAGCAGATAATTCATGAAGGCTGCCGCGGCCGGCATCACGAACAGGAAGATCATCGTGACGGCGTGGGTGGTGAAGAGGGCGTTGTACTCGGCTGCCGTCAGGAAATCGTTGTTCGGTTGCGCCAACTGGATCCGGATCAACAACGCCTCGATGCCACCGATGATGAAGAACGTGAAGGCCGCGTAGCCGTACATGATGCCGATCTTCTTGTGATCGACGGTGGTGATCCACGACCAGAATCCACTGGTCGAGGCGGGCCGACGGAAGATGGTCGCTGCCGGGCGTGAAGCCGTGGCCGTCATCGATTCCCCCTACGGGTAGTGATCATTCGTTGCTCCCCAACCAAGCGATCAGATTGTCGATCTCCTCGCCCGTGAGACCCAGGTTCGGCATGAACGAGCCCGGCTTGACCGCGGGCGGATTCGCCAGCCACTGGGCGAGCCCCTCGTCGTACGGGACGTCCACCGATGGGAGGTAGGCCCCCGCGAAGACGTTGCGGCTGGCGAAGTGGGTCAGGTTCGGACCGCGGAACGAGCCTTCCGGTCGAACGACGTCTTCGATGCCGGCTTCGTTGTCCTCGAAATCGACGGCATGACAGGCTGTGCATCCCTTGTTCAGGTAGACCTGGAGGCCCTCCCATTCGGGTGTGCCTTCGGCCGGCACAGCGGCCGGCTCCTGCTGAGCTGCGACCCACACGTCGAAGTCTTCGGCGGACAGCACATCGACGCGTGCCCGCATGAGAGAGTGGGAGAGCCCGCAGAACTCGGCGCAATGACCCCAGTACTCCCCGACTTCATCGGCCTGGAGGCGAAGCAAGGTCTCCTGTCCCGGCACCAGGTACCGCTTGCCGTTGAGACGCGGGATCCAGTAGTTGTGGAGAACATCCTCGGAGGTCATGACCGCACAGACCTCCTGGTCCACCGGCATCACAAGTGTGTTGGCGGTCACGATGTCACCATGCTCTGGGTATTGATACTCGAACCACCACTGATGGCCGATTACTTCGACGGTGATCGCATCGTCCCCGCACTCGGTGAGGTCGAAGACCGCCTGCACGGTGGGGACAGCCACCACCGCCAGGATCAAGGTCGGGATCACCGTCCAGGTGATCTCGAGCACTGCGTTGCCATGGATCTGCTTTGGCTCTTTGCGGCCCGGCCGGTCCCGGAACATGAATACGGTCACCAGGATGAGGCCCTGGACGAGGACGAAGATGACGGTGGCAGTCCAGAAGACTGGCCAGAACAGACCATCGATGCGGTCGGCGAACGGCCCGGCCGGCTCGAAGGTGTTGAGCGGCGAGTCGATCTCGATGAAGGAGCAGGACGAGATGGCGAGCGCCGTGAGGGCGATGCCAACGAGCTTCCAACGACCCCCTGACCAGGGGAAACGCTTCCTACCACCGGGGCTGACCATGACCCGGCACTATAAGGACACCGCGCGCCAGAGGCCAACTGCCCGTGAGGATTCCCGAAGGCAATGCCAAACGAGGGTGTATGGCGCCGTCAGGCTCCGACGTCGGCCAGCGCTCCTTCCAGTTCGCCGGCACCCATGGCCCCCTCGAAGCGGGCTGAAACGTTCCCCTCGGCATCGACCACGAACACCCACGGTTCGGTCTGCAGCCCCCACTCGGTGACGGCCGGAACCTCGACCAGCTGTCCCTGGGAATCGTCGATGTTCTCGTAGATCTCGACGTGTACGAAGTCGGCCCCCGGGTGGTCCGGTGCCAGCGTCTTGACCAGATCGAGCATGGGTCCGCACACCGCCGTCTGACAGAAAGCCGGGGTGGCGAACACGATCACGGTCGGACGTCCGTTGGAGACGGCGTCGGCGATCGAGCGTTCGTAGAACGACGGCTCGGGTTCGGGATCGGTCGAGATCTGGTCGATGGGCGCATCGGAGGACGTCGCCGATCTCGAACGAGGGGCCATGGTGCCGACCTCTGGAACGACCGCTTGTTCCGACACCTGGAAGGTCGCAGCCTGAGCGTGGCCCTCCTGGATGGCGAGCGAGACCTCCCACATACCGGCGCTCTCGAAGTCGAATGTGGTGACGTAGAAACCTCGAACTCCTTCGATTCCCCACACCCATTCCGTTGGCACGTCCGGGTACTCCGTGCCGTCCGACGATCGAAAGGTCGCAGTTGCCGGATCGGTGGGCGAGCCGGCCAGCGTCCCGTCGGGATCTGCGATCACCATCAGCACACGCTGTTCGCCGACGGCGACCGCACCAGGCGAACTGGCTACGACGGTCAGCTGGTCGGTGGCGGATTGCTCGTCGGCTCCGCATGCGGTCGTCGTGAGAGCGAGGCCAACGATCACGGCAGTGATTCTGTGCATCGCGGCAGGCTACCGATCCTCAGATCCTGAACTCGGAGACGGCGGTAACCTCGGGACTTCATGGATGCCTCCGTCACCCTGCCCGAGCCAGTCGGTACCGCCGGTCTGGGTGCTCGAATAGGCGCCTACGTAGCGCTGACCAAGCCTCGGATCATCGAGTTGCTCCTGATCACCACGGTGCCTGCCATGGTCGTGGCCGAAGCGGGATGGCCAGGGACGTGGCTGGTGATTGCCACCGTGATCGGAGGGACGCTCTCCGCTGGTGGCGCCAACGCGCTCAACAACTATCACGACAGAGACATCGATCAGGTGATGCGTCGGACGGCCCTCAGGCCCCTTCCCCGCCAACAGGTCGAGCCAAACAACGCGCATGTGTTCGGTTGGGCGCTCACGGCTGCCGGGTTCGCATGGCTCTGGCTGTTCACCAACCTGCTGGCCGCCGCAATCTCGACCGGCGCGGTGTTCTTCTACTACCTCTTCTACACGAAGGTCTTGAAGCGCACGACCGACCAGAACATCGTGATCGGTGGGGCGGCAGGAGCTGCGCCGGTGCTCGTCGGCTGGGCGGCCGTGACGGGCTCGCTGGCCACGCCGGCCTGGATTCTCTTTGCGATCATCTTCGCCTGGACCCCACCACACTTCTGGGCGTTGGCGGTGAAATACAGCGACGACTACGCCGCAGCCGACATCCCGATGATGCCTGTGGTCCGTGGAGTCGCAGCGACGACCCGCCAGATGCTGCTCTATTCGGGCATCACGGTGCTCTTCTCGCTGGCGCTGGTTCCGACGGCGGGCATGAGTTGGATCTACATGGTGTCCGCCGTCGTTCTCGGAGGATGGCTCGTGATCGAATCGTTCCGGGTGGTGTTCAACCACGAGCGAACCATGAAACTCTTCGGGTATTCGACGCTCTACCTCGCGTTGCTGTTCGGAGCGATGCTCGCCGACCGGTTGGTCTGAGCCGGGCTCCGCCCCTCAGTACTGAGTACCGGGGGACCGGCGGCGAGTTCCCTTGTCTTGCACACCGGCTAATCTCCTCACACATGCGCAAACTTGCATATCTTCTCATCCTGTCGATCGGGCTCGTCGCCTGCTCGTCGGGCGGCGACACAATCACCACCGGCATCCGGACCGTCGGGGCAACCGAAGCGCAGTCGGTCATCGACGAAGCATCTGGCGATCTGGTGGTGCTCGATGTGCGGACCCCGGAGGAATTCGCCGAGGGTCATCTCGCCAACGCAGTGAACATCGACTTCTACGCAGGCGATTTCTCCGACCAGCTGGCGGCGCTCGACCCTGAGACGCCCTATGTGCTCTACTGTCGGTCGGGCAATCGGAGCGCCACTACGGCCGAGATGATGGACGAGCTCGGGTTTGCCGACGTCGCCGAGGTCGACGGCGGAATCCTCGCCTGGGAGCAAGCCGGACTCCCGATCACCCGCTGATACCCCGCCCGGCCGGTACTCTCGCCTCCGTGATCGCCGCCATCAGCTATCCGCCGATACCCATCTGGGACATCGGTCCCCTGCAGTTCTCGCTGCACGGCTTGTTCGCCGCCATCGGGTTCATCGTCGGCGGGTGGCTCGCCACGCTCGAGCTCGATCGCCGCGGCTACGACACCGCCGCGTATCAATCGGTTCTGACCTGGGCGATCTTCGGGGCCATCCTCGGAGCCCGCTACTTCACGTCACCGGCGCAGATCTTCGAGGGAGCACCTTGGTCCGAGGTGTTGAACCCGATTCGGGGAAACTTCTCGATCATGGGTGGCTTCGCCGGTGGCATCCTCGCCGGCTGGTGGCGAATGCGGAGGGTGGGGCTTCCCCGGCCGGCGGTGTTCGATGCGTCGGCCTTCGGGCTGGCGATCGGCACGGTTGTGGGTCGGATCGGCGATCTGGCCATCGTCGAGCATCTCGGCACCGCCACCACCGTGCCATGGGGCTACGGGATCCGTCCCGGGTACGACGTAGCTCCCCAGCACGACCTTCTCGAGTGCTCGACCGCCGAAGCGCTGCCAAACGGGCTGTGCCCGATCCCCGGCACGACCGACCCGGGCATCTATCACCATGTGGCCGCCTACGACCTGTTCGGTGCAGTCCTGACCCTCGGCGTTCTGTACGTCCTGGCACGTCGCGTGAAGCTGCACTACGGCCAGTTGTTCTCGATCTGGGTCGTCTGGTACGGGCTCCAGCGTTTCGTGCTCGACTTCCTGCGGTTCGGGAACGGCGACGCGACCGTGGGCTCGTTCACGTGGAATCAGGTGTCGGGGCTCGGTGCTTCGGCTCTGGGTGCGGCCCTGTTCGTCTGGTTCCGGCGGAACCTGATCGTCACCGAGGAATCCGACCGAGCGGCGAACGAGCACCGCCTCATCGAAGCCTCCCCCGGTTCCGTCGCCGACGCCTGAGAAGGCGAGATCGACCCTGAACGGTTGCGAACTCCGGCCGCTCACGAATCGCAGAGGGGTGGAGGTCAGCTGTTCTTCTGATCCCTCCATGCCAGCCAGTCCGCTACCGCCGACAGGCCATATTCCGGGCCGTTGAGCCCGATCGTGAACTGGCGGGCACCGAGCTCGTACAGCGTGTCCGCCGTGTCGATCTTGTCGGCGTCGACACCCACAGACCGTTCGATGGCCGAAGGATCGGTGCCTTCCTCTTCGCACCAACCGTCGAGGATCTTGGACTTCCGCTCGAAGGTCTCCGGATCGCCGAAGCTGTGCCAGATGTCGGCGTGACGCGCCGTGTAGCGCAACGTCTTCTTCTCGCCTCCGCCTCCGATCAGGATGGGGATGTCGCGCGTGGGCGACGGATCGAGCTTGGAGAGCCGGGACTCGATGCGGGGCAGTGCCTGCTCGAGGTCGGCCAGCCGTGATCCGGCGGTGCCGAAGTCGTAGCCGTATTCGTCGTAGTCCTTCTCGAACCATCCGGCCCCGATCCCGAGGATCAGGCGCCCATTCGATGCGTGGTCCACCGTGCGTGCCATGTCGGCGAGCAGCTCTGGGTTTCGGTAGCTGTTGCAGGTGACCAGGGCGCCGATCTCAACCCGATTTGTGATCTCTGCCCACGAACCCAGCATGGTCCAGCATTCGAAGTGCTTGCCCACGTTGGGGTCGGGCGAGCCTCCGTACAGCGGGAAGAAGTGGTCCCAGTTGTAGACGATGTCGGCGCCCATCTCTTCGGCAGCGACCACCGCCCTTCGGATGTCTGCGTATTCGGCATGCTGGGGATGGAGCTGGACCCCGATCCGAACGGGCTTGCTCATGGGTGCGTTCCTCCTTCGATGACAGGTCTGCGGATGAACCTAGTGTTGCGAGCGAACAAGGAGCAGCTGGCATGGTCGAATGGGACGGGCAGGTCGGACGCAAGATTCAGACCCGCCTCCAACACGACCACCTCGTGTGGTTGACGACCGTCGGGCCAGATGGAACGCCATACCCGTCGCTCGTGTGGTTCTGGTGGTCTGGAGACGATGTGCTGGTGTACTCGATGGAGTCACTGCGCATTTCGAACATCGAGGCCAACCGCCGCGTGGCTCTCAACTTCAACTCGGATGAGGGTGGCGGCAGTGTGGCGGTGGCGGGCGGGAGTGCTCGTGTCGATCGCTCCCACCCGGCGGCCTCCGATCACTCTGCGTATGTCGAAAAGTACCGCGACCGGATCGAGAACGGACTCGGCATGTCGATCGAGGCGTTCTCGCAGCGATATCACGTGCCTGTGTTGATCCGTCCCGGCCGGGGCTGGGCTTGGTGAGGCGTGTTCGGGGTGTCCTCGTGGCTGCGCTGGCGCTCGGAGTCACCGCATTGGCGGCAGCGCTCTCGCACATCCTGATCCGGCACGAGTGGCCTTCACCGGGCGCGGCCGACGCCGTGCTGGTTCTGGGTACGAGCTCGATGGCGCACGGAGCCCCGAATCCCTGCATGGCCACGCGAGTTCGGGAGGGGGTCAGGCTCGTCCAGGAAGGCTTCGCCCCGGTGATGGTCGTGTCGGGTGGATTCGACCCCCGGGACGGCCTGATCGAAGCCAAGACGATGCGGAGCATCGCCCTCGATCTCGGTCTGTCCGATGAGGCGATTCTGGTCGAGGATCAGGCGACGTCGACGATCGAGAACCTCACGTTCTCGGCGAGGTTGCTCGCCGACGTCGAACGACCCAGGATGTTGGTGGTGACCGAACCGTTCCATCTTCCGCGAGCGGCGTTCGCAGCAGATCGCCTCGGCATCGACGTACTGCCCGTGCCGTCGCCTGTTTGCCCGGAGCGGGGTCTCACGTGGCTGTTCCGAGAGCCGGCGGCGCTCGTCTGGTATCGCTGGAAGCTCCGGTAGCCGGGCGGCTCCGGTCAGAGTCCGCGTTCGGTGTCGGTGATGAGCTCGTCGACCACCGCCCGCAGGGCTTCGCCAGTGTCGGCGCCGGCCCCGACGGCGGCTTCGAAGCTGGCGATCTGTCGCTTCGCCGACGTGCCGTGGCGTGCGATCGTTCTCACGTGTTCGATCTCGTCCACACAGCCCAAGATCTCGGCATCCGGCTGCACAAGGAAGACGAGCTCGTCCGCGAGTTCCGTGAACGGGATGAGCGCCGATTGCCCGAAGTCCATGAGGCTGCCTTCGACGCCGTAGCGCTGGGCCCGCCACAGATTCTCCGCCACCAGCATGTTGGCGTAGCGACGCCAGCGTTGGTTCTCCCGGCGCAACCGATAGAGCATGTGGAGGATGCACCGGTACAACGACGCGATCGCAATTGCATCTTCCCATCGAGTGCAGATGTCGCACACGCGAAGTTCGAGTGTCGGATATCTGCTCGACGGGCGGATGTCCCACCAGATCTTCGACGCATCCTCGATGAGACCGGCGTTGACGAGAACATCGACATGACGCTCGTATTCGGCGTGCGATTCGAAGTGCTCCGGCAGCCCGGTCCGCGGCAGGGTGCGAAACACGTTCATCCGGTAGCTCTTGAGCCCGGTGTTGTGGGTTCCCCAGAAGGGCGACGACGTCGACAGCGCCAAGAGGTGCGGTAAGAAGTACGTGGCCTGATTCATCAGGTCGATCCGCATCTCGGGATCCTCGATCGCCACGTGGACATGCATCCCGCAGATCACCAGCCGCCGCCCTACGACGGCGAGGTCCTGGGCGAGCATCAGATAGCGGTCCTGGTCGGTGGGTTCCTGTTCCCACCAGAGCGCAAATGGGTGGGTGGAGGCGGCGATGATGGCGTTGCCGAATTCCGCCGCCGTCTCGACGACCGCTCGGCGTTTTTCGATGAGGTCGTCCCGGAGGTCGGCAGTGTTGGAATGGGGTCGGGTTGCGATCTCGATCTGCGCTTTGAGGAGCTCGGGCATCACCGCCGAACCGAGGCGCCGGTGGGCCACTTGCCACAGTTCGGGGCTCGGCGACGAAACGAGATTGCGGGTCGTGCGATCGACCAGGAGGTACTCCTCCTCGACGCCGATCGTGAACGACGGTGGGTTCACGCTGGCCACGCCGGAACCATACCGGGTGGCCGGCGCCGGACCTCACTCATCGAGCACCATTCGGTGCGTCGCTCGGCGTGAGCGCTCCGCTTCCTCTCTCACATGGCACCCCTCGAGATGGTCGTTGACGAGACCCATCGCCTGCATGAAGGCGTAGAGCGTCGTCGGTCCGACGAACGTCCAGCCACGCCGCTTCAAGGTCTTCGACAGCTCGGTGGAGACCGCGGTCGTGGCAGGGATCTCCTCGGGAGCGGGCGACCCCAGGTCCGCAAACCGCCAGAAGAAGGCGGCGAGCGATCCCTGTTCCTCGATCAAATCGAGAGCTCGCCCGGCATTGTTGATGGTGGAACGGATCTTGCCCTCGTGGCGAACGATGCCGGCGTCGCCAAGGAGGCGTTCCACGTCGCTCTCGTCGAAGTGGGCGACGGCGTCCGGATCGAAGCCCGAAAATGCCCTTCTGAAGTTGTCCCGCTTTCTCAGAATCGTCAGCCAGGACAGCCCGGCCTGGAAACCTTCGAGACAGATCTTTTCGAAGAGCCGATGGTCGTCGTCGACTCCGAAGCCCCATTCGCGATCGTGATAGCCGATGTAGTCGGGTGTCGAGGCCCCCCACCAGCAGCGGGTTGACCCGTCGGAGCCGACGATCAGTTCCATGGGGGCGAACCGTAGCCGGGCGTCTCTCCCTCCTGA
Organism: uncultured bacterium; assembly: GCA_963792365.1. Classification (GTDB taxonomy): domain Bacteria; phylum Actinomycetota; class Acidimicrobiia; order Spongiisociales; family ZC4RG35; genus JAOUGY01. Next base: position 710,710 of record CAWBVW010000001.1, on the reverse strand, counting down.
CGCCGGTCGTTGCGGTGACGGCACCTTGGGCGAGTCGGCCACCCAAGACGCACGACACAAGACGCAAAGACGCAAGACCCAGGACGCAAGACCCAGGACGCAAGACGCAAGACGCAGGACGCAAAGACGCCTTACAGCCCCCTACAACCGGCCGACTGGAGACCCATGAGACATTGGGTCGAATCACACGGACACTTTCTGACCCGGAACGAGGTCGCCGAGCTCACCGGTCTCGCCGTCGCAGAGGTGGCGGGCAATCCAGCCTTCGTGGCGTGGCCCGGGTGGAGCACCGAGGAGACGTACCCGGCTGCCCAGTTCCACGCCGACGGGAGGCCAACCCCTGGGGTCGAGGACCTCATGTCTGCGCTTGGGGACGAAGCCGATCACGGCGATCTCATCGCTTTCCTCACGACGTCGCTGCCTGCCCTGGGTGGCCAGACACCGTTCGGATGGCTCCAGGCCGGTGGCGAGGTCCACAGGGTCATCAAACAAGCGGCCCGCTGACCCTCTCAGACGAGGCGGACCAAGGCCGTTGCGGCCGCAGCCACGAGCACCACGACAACGAAGTTGGCCCCCCGCCACAAGGCGATCGAGGCGGCGACCAATCCGGCGATTCGAGCGTCCGCATGAAAGCGCCCGGCGGTGACGAATGCGCTCGTCATCACGAGAGCGGCGAGTAGCGGGGCCGGAATGAGCGCTGCGAGCCGTTCCAGAGCCGGAGGCATCCGCCGACCGCCGAACAGAAGCGGCCCTGCCGCTTTGAACACGTAGCTCACCAGACCGAGACCCAGGAAGGTCCACGCGGCAGGGCTCATCTTCGCTGCACCCCGGCGAATATTCCGAGCGCCGCCGCGATGATCGGGATGCCCGGAGGGGCGACGGGTACCAGGACGGCGGCGATCGCCAGCCCTGCGACCACGGCTCGGATCTGGAACCTGTCGCGCAGCCTCGGCCACAGCAGAGCCAGGAATGCCGCCGGGATCGTGGCGTCGAGGCCCCAGCGCTCGACGAGGTCGCCCGCCGATGCGAGGACGGCCGCGCCGAAGAGCGTGGACGCGTTCCACAGGACGAACACCGACAGCCCACCGGCGAGGTAGCCGAATCGACGGAGCTGCATGTCGTCGGTGCTGACAGCCACCGCCGTCGACTCGTCGATCATCAGCTGCGACGCCAGCGCCCGCCACCACCACGGTCCGGTCAATGCAGGGGCGAGGAGGAGCCCGAAGGCCAGCGACCGCAGATTCAGCAGTCCACCTGCCGTGATCGCCGACGCCACCGCACCGCCGTCGGCGAGAACTCCCACGGCCGCGAACTGTGCGCTGCCACCGAACACGACCGTCGAGAACCCCAACGCCTCCCACCACCTGAGCCCCGCCTGGGAGCAAGCCACCCCAAATGCGACGCCGAACGGCATCGTCGAGACCCCGATCCAGAAACCCGCGCGCAGGAGCTCCCGTCTGGTCGTGTGAGCGGCCGACATGAGCGCCACTGTACGGGTGCGGGCGCATGGCCACGCCCGCTCCATGGTGCCTGTGCGGGATCAGGCCGGATCGTGTCCGGGATCGGAGGACCTCGGTGCTGCGCTCGGCGTGCTCATCCATCGTTGGGTGATTCGGGGGAGTGGTCGAGCGGCACGATCGGAATTTGGCCCCTTCTCGAGCAAGTTTCGACCCTTCCGCAGTCCCATCGCCGGTACGGACATCCCTGAACAGCCGCGAAACTCCTGGACGACAGCTACAGATACGTGAATCTGCTCCCGTAGATTGAGCGCATGCAAGTCACCGATGCCAATATCACTGCCCCGCCGAGGGCCGAGCCCGGGCCGGCACCGGCTGCCGGGGCGATCGGTGTTGCGGCTGCCCTCGCCGTATCCGAGCTCATTGCCGGGGTGGTCGACTCCGTCCCTTCCCTGGTGGAGGGCATCGCAATCTTCACGATCGACACCGTGCCCAAGCCGGTCAAGGAATGGGCGATCGCCACCTTCGGAACGGCGGACAAGCTCGTGCTTGCGATCGGCATCATCGCGGTCGCTCTCGGGCTGGGTGCAGCCATCGGCGGTCGGGCGGCGTCGGTGCGTGCAGCGGTCTTCGGAGGATTCGGCGTGGTCGGTGCTCTGGCCGCCGCCAGGAGCTCTCAGGTGTCTCTCGTTCCTGCGCTCGCGAACGGCGCCGCTGCCGCAGCGGTCGGATACGCGGCGCTGGCGTGGCTCCGGCGTCCCCGAGTCGAGATGGATGCGTCGAGACGAGCGTTCCTCGGTCGGGCAGGAGCCCTGACCGCCCTGGCCGTGGTGGCGGCCGCAGGCGGCAGATACCTCGCCGAGCGGACGAGAGTGATGCTGGCACGCCGCGACGAGGTCGTGCTGCCGGCACCGGTGGAGACGGTCGAGGCGGTGCAGGCGTCGCAGCGCCTGGAGGTTCCGGACATCAGTCCCATCGTCACGCCCAATGCCGACTTCTACCGGATCGACACGGCACCACTGTCGGTGCCGCAGGTGAACCTGGTGGATTGGCGCCTGCGGCTGACGGGCATGGTGGGGCGCGAGGTCGAGCTCAGCTACGACGACATCCTCGACATGCCGCTCGTCGAGCGGTACGTGACGATCAGCTGTGTGTCGAACGAGGTCGGCGGTCGACTGATCGGAACCGCAAAGTGGCTGGGAGTGCCCCTGTCGACCGTCATCGACATGGCCGGCGTCGGTGACGGCGCCCAACAGGTCGTGGGCAGATCGGTCGACGACTTCACGGTTGGCTTCCCCGTCGAAGCCGTCTACGACGGTCGCGAAGCTCTGCTGGCCGTGGGCATGAACGGAGAGCCGCTCCCCTTCGAGCACGGATTCCCGGCACGCCTGGTGGTGTCCGGGCTGTACGGATACGTCTCGGCGACCAAGTGGCTGTCCGAGATCGAGCTCACCACCTGGGAAGGCTTCGATGCCTACTGGATCCCGCGTGGATGGTCGAAAGAGGCGCCGATCAAGACCCAGTCGAGGATCGACACGCCGCGAGGCCAGGTGTCCGCAGGGCCTCGCGCCATCGCCGGCGTGGCATGGGCGCCGAATCGAGGCATATCCAAGGTGGAGGTCAGGATCGACGAAGGAGACTGGATCGACGCAGAGCTCTCCGAGCCGCTCTCCGAGGACACGTGGCGTCAATGGAATGTTCCGTGGGATCCGACACCTGGGTCCTACACCCTCCAGGTGCGGGCCACCGACGGGAACGGTGATGTACAGACACAGGATCTGGCACCACCCGCGCCGAATGGCGCTACCGGGTATCACACGGTCCGAGTCAGCGTCGCCTGATCACTCCCGGACCCCTAGGGTCCAACGATGCGTCACCGGCCGATGGATGTGGGGAGCGGAGTCGGGAGTGGTCCGCCGCTCGGGCGAACACTCGCCATGGTCGGGTCGCTCGCGCCTTGGGTGTCACCTCGGTGTGGGCGGTCGATCACCTGACCAGCTTTTTCCCGAACGTGACGTCGGACAGCAGGTTCACCTGGCTCTCACGCCGAGGCGGTTCCCCGATGCGTTCTTCGGGTGGCAGACCTGGCCGGGCATATCGCGTCTCGAGCTGGACGATTCCAGTTGGGTCTCGGTGTCACGGAGGCGATCCGGCGGCACCCGGTGGTGTTGGCACGATGACGGGCCCTACATGGTGGGGAGATACGCGGCCGACGTCGACAACCAACTCCGTCATCCTGCGGTGCGATTTCTCGCGTTGCTGGCACCCGACCAAACGTGGCAACAGGCCGGATTCCGGCACCCGCTGGGGAGGATTTCGGCGGGATCACCGAGTTCGTTCCGGGGCGCTACCACCGTTCCGATCTCGAGGGTGCGATCGGAGCCGTCCCGGTCGAGCTTCTGAGGCAGCGGCTCGTGGCAGGGACTCCCGATGAGCTGGTCGGGCGTATCGAGGATCTCGGCGAGGCGGGACTCCAACATGTGGTCCTGTCTCCGGTGTCGCCGATCATGTCGCCCCGAGCGCTCGTGTTTGCCGCCCGAACACTGGCCTCGATCGTCCGGCGTCTGCGGAACGGCTGACCGATCGCAAGCCCGGCGGTCGCGGACGGGTCGACGAGATCCACCTACTGATCGCGAGCGAAGGTGCAGTGGGGTCTTTCGGTGTAGATCAGCTCTCGGAGGGGTCCGAGTCTGTCGACGTCGTCGCCCATGCGATCCCGTTCTCGACGTCTTCCACGGCGAGATTGAGCATCCAGCCCGACGTGGAGCCATCTGACCACAAGAACCACCGCAGCTCGTGGATGGCCGTTCCCAGATCGTCTGGGCTCGGTGGCCAGTCGACCGCGGCCAGATGCGCCGCAGCCCACCACGCCCCGAACCGGCCCGCCGCAGCACCACGTCGCCGGCCGTAGACACCGCCGACCGAGCCGGCCCATGCCATCCATTCGAGGGCCTCGGGTGCCGAGATGGGTGCCATCGAGACGACGCGCGGTCCCAGTGCGGCGATCGCCGCGCGGGCGTCACCCTCCACCGCCCGGGTATCGGAACGGCCGCTCGAGTGCTCCACCCACGTGGCGGTGAGGAGCCGGAGCGCCTCGGTAGCCTCCGCTTCGTCCGCCGGTGGGACCGGGGTCGACGGCAGCTCCGTCGGGGTCATCCGAATGGGCGATGGACCGGGCTGCTCCACCCGATCGGTCCTGTAGTCGGGGAGGCGATATGCAGGTTCCCACGCCTGAAGCTGCAGCGGGAGCTCGAAGACGTCCGCCTCGAGCGTGAGGTCCCGGAGATCCTCCCCTCGAACCACACGTTCGTGGGCCACTGTCGACCGCCACGGACCGGGCGGTAGCGCGTCGTCGAGTTCCGCCCACGTGTGGCTGCTCGCCGCCACCTCCGGAAGGGGCCCGAGCGCGAACCGAGCCGGGCCCTCGGCGACGACGCGTGCTGCGATGTCCCCGGGCGCTTCCAGTGCAAGCCTGTATCGGATGTGCTCCTCGACCGCCCAGAGTTGTTTTCCGCGTTCGACTGCGTGCCGGCACAAAACCCGGAGATCTGCCAATGCGTCCCAGTCCCGAACGGCACAATGGCCGTCGATGATCCGCTGGAGCACCGGGTAATCGGTAGCCTCGATCGCATCGCGGGTTTCCGATTCGGTCACGGACGATCGCCCAACGCCGCCGGGAGCGTGGGCTGTGACGCCCAATCGCTCCACGATCCGGGATACAGCCGGGCGTCGGGTATCCCCGCCAGCTCCATGGCCAGAATGTTGGCGCACGCGGTCACACCACTCCCGCAGTAGACGACCGGTTCGCTCCCGACACCCGCAAACCGCTGTGCCAGCGCCTCGGCCGGCAGGTGAGTCCCGTCCGATGCCAGATTCCCGGCGTGAGGGAGGTTGATCGCTCCCGGGATGTGGCCAGGGCGCGCATCGACTGGTTCCACCTCGCCTCGGTATCGCTCGGCGGCCCGCGCATCGATGAGCGTATAGCCGATGCCGGCCTGGATCTCGCCACTGTTCACCGTGCGAGGCCAGGACGACATCAAGACCGGATAGGCGACGGGATGCGGCTGCACGTCCGCGTCATCGACCGGAAGACCGGCCGCGACCCACGCTTGCCATCCGCCATCGAGAACGCAGACGGACCGATGACCGAGTGCCCGAAGCATCCACCACATCCGGGCGGCGATTGCCCCGCCGGACGAGTCGTACACGACTACGCGAGACTCGGGATCGATGCCGAGCCGGCCGAGGATGGCGGCGAAGCGCACGGGATCGGGAAGCGGATGCCGACCTGGTCCTCTCCGACCGGACAGGTGGGTCTCGAGGTCTACGAACACGGCTCCGGGGATGTGCGATGTCTGGTGTTCGGATAGTCCTCGGCCGGGATCACCCAGATACCACCGCGTGTCGAAAACGCGGAGGTCCGACGAGCCCAGGAGGTCGGCGAGTCCGCCCACCGACACGAGAAGGTTCGAGTCGTCCTCGGATACAGGCATGACGGTATTCGTCAGCTCGAGCCGTCACCGGTGGGATGTTCCGGTGACCGGTCGGGGGTCGGCGCCGTGCCGTCCTCGTTGGTGACGCGCCGGATCTCCTCCCCAAGGTCGTTGAAGGTCTGACCCATGGCCGATGCAAATCCCGCGACTGCATCCTTCACCTGCGAACGGACCTCGGGGTCTTTCATCGCCGACCCGATCGAGTCGAACACGGCTTGGGCGGCGGTGCCGAGCGTCTTGAACGCCTCACGCACCTCGTTCTCGGAAGGTCCCTGGTCGCCCACCACGTCTTGATACCGATCGCGCAACCTGTCGCCGATGTTCGACCAGGTGTCCGCCACTTGGTGCCAGGCCTCGTCGGTATCTCTAGGATCGTCCTCGTTGTGCTGCTCCACCTTCTCGATGGTACCTATGAGCTCTTCCGTTCGTATTACGGCGTGCCGCCCCGGTCCGCCCCTGACGGTCGTGAAGTGGGCGCCATCAGGGGCATCCTCGATTCGACGCTGGCGTTGCTCCTCGACGACGTGACCCACTTCGCCGTCGCCACAGACCAGGTGATCGAGTCGTTCAGGAACGACATGTTCCCCGGCTACAAGACCGGCGAAGGAATCGAGCCGGCGCTCTGGGCACAGTTCCCGCTCGCCGACCGCGCATTCCGCGCCCTCGGCGTGGTGCTGTGGTCGATGGTGGAGTTCGAGGCCGACGATGCGATCGCCACCGCCGCCGCACGTTGGAAGGCCGATGTCGATGGCGTGGTGATCCTGACGCCCGACAAGGACCTCATGCAGATGGTCGAGGGCGATCGAGTGGTCTCGTTCAATCGTCGCGAGCGCAAGCGCCTCGCCGAGCCGGACGTGATCGAGAAGTTCGGCGTGCATCCGGCATCGATTCCCGATTATCTGGCGCTGGTGGGTGACACGGCAGACGGGGTACCCGGATTGCCGGGTTGGGGCGCCAAGTCAACCTCCACGGTGCTCGCCCGGTACCGACATCTGGAGAACATCCCGGCCTCGGTCGACGACTGGGATGTGACGGTCAGAGGAGCTGCCAAGCTCGCCGCAACGCTGCAGGAGTTCATGGCGGACGCTTTGCTGTATCGGGACCTCACCACCCTTCGCCTCGACGTCCCCCTCGAGGAGACCCTGGACGATCTCCGGTGGCGCGGTGTCGTCGGTCCCGAGTTCGAGGCGCTGTGCACCGAGCTGGGGTTCGAGTCGTTGCTCGAACGCGAGATCCCGAGACGCTGAGGTGGCGCGCAACGTCGTCGGCGAGGAACTGATGCCGTGTTCGATCGAACCCCTGACCGGGTTCTACCGTGACGCTTGCTGCAACACGGGTCCCGAGGACGTCGGTCGGCATGTCGTGTGCGCAGAGATGACGGCCGACTTTCTGGTTTTTTCGGTGGCCGCCGGGAACGATCTCGTCACGCCGATGCCGATGTACGGATTCGCCGGCCTGCGGCCAGGTGATCGGTGGTGCCTGTGCGCCGAACGTTGGCAGGAGGCTCTCGAGGCGGGGGTCGCTCCGCCGGTCGTGTTGGCGTCCACCCATGAGTCGGCGCTCGATGTATGCCGGATCGAGGACCTGCGCGCGCACGCCCTCTGACCTCGATCGCAGGTTACAGAATCATCTCGAAACCCTCCTCGACGTCACCGGAGAGGGCGCCGCCAGCGAGGAGACCGGTGACTGGTGACTGGAGACCGGTGACTGGCTCGTCCTAGATCGATGCCGGTGCAGCGCGCGAAGCCTGCTGGCCCCGATCTCACACCACCTTTGTCCGATACCAGTACCGGTGCGAGACTTCGAAGCCGAGGCGCTCGTACATCGCCACACCCGCCGTGTTGTCGGCCATCACCTGGAGGTAGGCGTCGGTGGCACCTTGTTGTGCCGCCCAGGAGAGCATCGCCAGGGAGATACGCGTACCCAGGTTGCGACGGCGCTGCTCTGGCGACACCGCGATGTCGAAGAGCCCCACCCATCCGGTGTCGACCACGGCCAGCCCCACAGCGCGGTCGTCGATTCGGAAGGCTCCGTGCCGCAGGCCGAGTGCAGCAAGGCCCTCACCGATCTCGGCGATCCTGAGATCCGAGTACTCGCCAAGCCGGGCCAGAGCATCGAGCCAACCCGGGGTCACGGCCTCGATGCGTGTGACTTCCGGGTCCGATTCACCGGCCACCTCGCCCCGCATCACCAGCGTCTCCGCCGAGCGATCGTATCCTCGGGCATAGAGCAGATCGTCGACCACGTCGTCCAGGGGCGTCATGCGGAACCAGGACGGTCGGTGACGGCCGGCGTAACGCCGCTCGACCACTTCGATGGTGTCGAGCGGTTCCCAGGGCACAACTCCGAACGTGGTGACGGCGTTCATCCTGCGCACCTCGCCCCGTCCGAAAGGAACGTGCCAGCCCTCGATGGTCGTGGATTCGACGGCGGGCACGGCGCGAATCGCTCGGCGTTCTATCTCGAGAACGGTGTTCACGGCCATTGCCCCAGAGCCACCTGTGCAGCATTACGACCGCACATGCCATGGGCGCCCGCCCCCGGAGGCGTCGACGCCGAGCAGAGGTACACATTGGGAATGGGTGTGGCGTAGGGATTCGCCGAGGGGAATGGGCGAAACACCAGCTGAGAGAATGTGTGGGCTCCTCCGGAGATGTCTCCACCGACGTAGTTCGGGTTGCGCGCCTCGAATCCGGCGGGCGTCGTGACATGACGCCCGATCACCAGATCCCTGAAGCCCGGCGCGAAATCTTCCAGGCGGCGTTCGATGGTGCCCGTGAAATCGACATCGGAGCCGTGCGGGACGTGTGCATAGATCCACAGCGTGTGCTTGCCCGCCGGCGCCCGGCTGGGATCGAACGCGCTCTGTTGGGCCAAGAGGATGAACGGGCGGGGGTGCACTTGCCCCCGGTGTGTGGCACGTTCGGCGTCGGCGACTTCCTCGAACGTCCCGGAGAGGTGGATCGTCCCGGCCTTGGCCAGTTCCGCTTCGAGCCATGGCATCGGGCCGTCCAGGGCGTAGTCGATCTTGAAGGCAGCTGGCCCGTGTCGGAACTTCCGTGCCCGCGCCGCGTATCGACTGGGAAGCCGATCTTCGGTCATACCGACGAACCCGCTTGGGGAGACGTCCAGCATCGTCGCCGTGTGCGGCGGGAGTTCGGAGAGTCTACGAACGTGCCGTCCTGTTTGGATCTCGCCTCCGAGAGACCGGAGATAGGAGGCCATCGCATCGGCGATTGATTGCGACCCTCCCTCCGCCGCAGGCCACCCGAACAGATGGGCTCCGGCCAGAAGGAACCATCCGAAGCTGGCCGTGAGCGGCCGCTCGAGGGGGAGAAAGGCGTGGGCGGCCGCACCGGCAAAGAGCGCGGCTGCGTCTTCGCTGCCCAGCCGCCGTGTGGCCCAGGATGCCGACGGAAGTGCGTCGAGACCGAACCGAGCGAGTGTCAGTGGATGGCGTGGCCAGCGTGCCAGCGGACCAAATATGTGTTGTTCGAGCTTCGGCCAGTCGTCGATGAGTCTCCGCATGGTCGAGGCGTAGTACGCGCCCATCACGTCCGCGGCCTCGTCCAGCCGGCGGGGAAGCGACACCACATGTCGTGGTGTGATGCCGTGGGCCAGCGGAATCGCCGGTTGGGCCCAACGCAAGCCGTGGTCTTCGAGCGGTAGCGTGCGGTAGAAGGGCGAACCGAGCCCGAACGGATGGATCGCTGCGCAGATGTCATGCCGGAACCCGGGACGGGTGATCTCCTCGGTGCGGGTGCCCCCGCCGATGGTGTCCGCGGCCTCGACCACGAGCACCGATCGACCGGCCTCGGCCATCGTCACGGCTGCAGCCAGCCCGTTGGGACCCGAGCCGACCACTACGACGTCATATCGCTCCATGCCCACATTGTGGCGGCATCGGCGCGGCATTCCGCATTCCGTTTCGGATAGGTTCACCCGATGAGCGAGACCGACCGGACTCACTGGGACGCCCGGTATCGGGATGGTGGCCCCGCTCCTGTGCATCAGCCGTCTCCGCCACCGCCGATTCTTGCTCATCTGGAACACGTCTTTCCCCGAAGTGGCTCGGCGATCGACGTTGCGTGCGGGCGCGGAAGGGCGGCGGTCTGGCTCGCCAAGAGAGGTCTGGAGGTGTGGGGTATCGACGTCTCACCGGTTGGAATCGATCACGCCCGCACATTGGCCGAGGCCTCCGGTGTTGCCGCACTGTGCCGCTTCGATGTGGTCGACCTCGACGACGGCCTGCCGGACGGACCGCCGGTCGACCTCGTCTTCTGCCATCTGTTCCGAGATTCTCGGCTTGATCGACCGATCATCGACCGTCTGCGGGCCGGTGGCATGCTGGCCATTGCATGCCTGAGCGAGGTCGATTCTGTTCCCGGACCCTTTCGCGCCAAACGGGGCGAACTGGTCGAGGCCTTTGCCGAGCTCGAGCTCATCGAGGCGGGCGAGAGCGGTGGTCGGGCGTGGCTACTGGGTCGGCGATCGGGCGAGGCTCGTCGTTTCTACCAGCCCGTGCCCGACGCTACGAGATCGGCTGAGAGGTCGGGTCGATGAGATACCACGTAATGGTCCTCCGCCCGGTGCCAACGATCGATCCACGCGGGGGAGTCCTCAGGTCGAGCCACCTGCCGCCGTTGTCGGAGGTCTGCGGGAGTGTCGACCCAGACGATCACATCGAACAGGTCGCGTAGCTCGGGCCTGGTCATGTAGACGCCCTCGGAGAGAACGACGGGTGCCGGCTCGATGACGGCAAGCTCGCCGAGCCGTCCGGTGTTCCAGTCATAGCGACGGTACCGGGCTCGCTCACCCCGCCGAAGGGGTTCGAGCGCCTCCCGTCGGAGCCGTTGCCAGTCGAAATCCTGCTCGTATCCCTGGCGAGGATCGAGATGGAATCGGATGTTGTCGTCCATCACACGATAGAAGTCGTCGCCGCGAACGATGACAGACCCGGGGAGACGTTCGGTCAATCTGTTCGCCAGCGTGGACTTGCCGGCGGCGCTCCTCCCGTCGATGGCGACCATGAGGCAGGTGGACGATCGGTTCTGGATCACGGCGAGCACGGCATCGATCGAACCCTGCGGCATGGAGGGATGTTCGCAGGCGTTCGCAAGATCAGAGGTCGAGATACCACTTGAAATTGGTCGATGTATTCGATAGAATTCGAATGAAGGGATCAAATAAGAACAGTATGGCCGACATCGGCCGATGCGACAGAAGTGGGACCTGATGACGCTCAATCAACCGATACGAACCGCCGGAAACCGCCGTCGCCGGTTCGAAGTCGTCGTCCAGCCGTCATTCCTGCAGGATGTGCTCCTCTCGATGTGGTCGGCGCTCGGAGCCAACGACAAAGCCGGCACTCACGAGGTGGGAAAGCGATGGTTCACCGATCTGCGGCGGAGCATTCCTCCCGATGTGGTCGAGCAGATCACTGAATTCGGAGGGGACAGCGGGAAGATGTGGCTGGGTCTGATCGACCTAATCGCTCATGCGCCCGATCCCGAAGACACGCAGGCAACGCTGGAGTGGCTCGAGACCGCAGAGTGGGAAGATCGGCGTCGGGATCTCGTCGCCGAGTGGTGCTGGGAGGCCGACGCGGTCGATGTCGACGCCGCCCTCGCCGGTGACGCCGACGCGTTGCAGCGATGCGTCGCTTCGATCGAACACGGTGATCGCGAGGCGATGGAGCGGTGGCTCTCGTACCCCGCCGAGCTGTTTCCGGCGGCACTCGCCTCGGTCTTGCGAAGACTGGTGGCAGAGGTCATGCCGGACGAGACCGCCGATTGGGCCGAGGCGTATCGGTGCTCACGTGATGCAGTCATTCCTCTCGTCTACATGATGGAACCGAGCGATCTGATCGAGCGAATCACCAATGGAATTGCCTATGACGTGCCCCTCGGGATCCGACGCTTGGTTCTCATTCCGAGCGTCTCGCTTCGTCCCTGGACCCTCACCTACGAGGTGGGTGATCGGGTCTATGTCTTCTACCCGGTCGCAGACGAGCATCTGGAAGCCGATCCGGGGGCGCCCCCGCAATGGCTCGTTCGGTTCCACAAGGCGTTGGGTGACGTCCGGCGGTTACGGATGTTGCGGAGGTTGGCCGAGAGCCCGGCCAGCCTGGCGGACCTGACCGCAGAGGTGGATCTGGCGAAGTCGACGGTGTTCCACCATGTCGGCGTCCTGCGAGCCGCCGGTCTCGTGAGGGTCCACGTGGGAAGCGGATCCGACAAGAACCCCCTTTACACGCTGCGGAGCGAGACGCTCGCTACCGCCTTCGAGCACACGACCAACTACCTGGAGGTCGGCTCGACCGAGGAGAGAGAAAGCTCATGAACGGAACAAGAGACTTTGGTGCATACGGGCAGGCCGCGCAGGCCATGGCAGCGAGTGTGGCTGCCGAAGCTCGGCACAGAGGCGGCCGAGAGCAGCCGCGACGGGGACCGTCGGCACTCCGGCTTCGAACGGGGCGCGCCCTGATACGTGCCGGGTCGGCAGTGATGGGTCGGCGTGTTCACATTCCCGATCTCGACGTGGTTCAGCCGGCCTGATCTCCGGCGGGTTCGCCCTCGTCATCGGTGATGACGACGTCGAATCGCTCCATGCAATCCGCGCACCGGTACGGGAAGGAGGTGCCCGGCTCCGGTTCCTCGTCCGGCGGCAGGAATCCGATCAGCGATGCGACGCCGCCACAGTCGATGCAGGTGATCTCGGTGGGAACCTTCATACTTCCACCCTACGCCATCCGCACGAACAGGAGTCCCGGTCGAAAGACCGGGACTCCTGTTCTTTGGTCGAATGTCGCAGCGAACTCAGGCGCCGGCGGGAACCGTTTCGTCAACAGCCGGTGTGGGTTCTTCGGCTTCCGCCATCGGCTTGGTCGTGAGCAGAAGCCCGGTCCCGATGATGGCGGCCAGGATCGATCCGGCGAAGATACCGACCTTCGCGTCGTCGGCGAGCACCTGATCGGTGAAGGCGAGGGCCGTGATGAACAGCGCAACAGTGAATCCGATTCCTGCCATGGTGGCCACCCCCACGATGTGCCTCCAACTGGTGGCGGTGGGCAGCTTGGCAAGGCCGGTCTTGACGGCCACCCAGCTGAACAGCGAGATGCCGACCGTCTTGCCGACGACCAACCCGAGCGCCACTCCCAGGGCAGGGCGGCTGAGCAGGGCATCAACGATGCTCCCCTCGAACCGAACCCCGGCATTCACCAAGGCAAAGATCGGGATCACGAGGAACGAGCTCCAGAGTGCCAGGCGATGCTCGCTGCGGATGAGCGGAGCAACCGACTCCCGGGAGATCTCGGACAGCAGGAGCGCCTCGTGGTCTGCGTGTTCCCGGTCCTCGGCCGTGTCGGCTGTGGCGGGATAGGTGTTGAGCACCTGCCGCGCCTTCCTGTCGAACTCGGTGACCGAATACATGGGTCGGGCCGGGGTCAGGAAGCCGAGGGCAACACCGGCCAGGGTGGCGTGGACCCCGGACTCCAGGAAGAAATACCAGATCCCGAACGCAAGCGGGATGTAGAACACCTGGCTCCGGATCCCGGCACGGCTCGCCGCCCAGACCAGCAACAGACCCAGGAGGCCTGCGGTCAGCCAGGTGAGGTTGAGCTGCTCGGTGTAGAAGACTGCGATCACCAGGATGCCGCCGAGGTCGTCGACGATGGCCAACGCGAGCAAGAAGATCTTCGCCGCCGATGGAACGCGCTTCCCGAGGAGTGAGATGACGCCGAGCGAGAACGCTATGTCGGTCGCCATTGGCACTCCCCAACCGCGGAGAGCAGCTGGATCACCTGCGTTGATGGCGGCATAGATCAGGGCCGGGAAGATCATCCCTCCCAGTGCGGCCAGGACCGGCAGCATCGCCGACTTGCGGTCCTTCAGCTCACCGAGGACCAGCTCTCGTTTGATCTCCAGTCCCACCACGAAGAAGAAGATCGCCATGAACCCGTCGTTGACGACGTGGCTGAGATGCTCCTCTAGGTGAAACGCGCCGAACTCCAGGGAGAAGTGGGTCTCCAGGAACTCGAAGTACGTCTCGCCAAAGGAGGCGTTCGCCCACCAAACGGCGACGACCGCAGCGATCAGCATGATCACGCCGGATGCGGCCTCGATCCGCATGAAGTCCTGAATCGGACGAACGAATCGTCTTGGGAGGAACTGGTCGGAGTGAATCCACGTTTTGTGGAGCTGCTCCTGCTCGCTTGCCATTGTTGTTCGACCTCGTCTTCGACTACGACATCAGTGTGTTGCCTGCCGATCGAAGATCGTCCACAGGCTGCGATCACCCGCTCGGTCATGCCGGCTTCTGCCTTTTTCATGTACGAGCGGGGGTCGTAGGTCTTCTTGTCGCCCACTTCGCCGTCGACTTTCAGAACTCCCGAATAATTCGTGAACATGTGATCGACGATCGGCCGGGTGAAGGCGTACTGGGTGTCGGTGTCGATGTTCATCTTCACCACCCCGTATCCGAGCGTTTCGTGGATCTCCTCCAGCGTCGAGCCGCTTCCGCCGTGGAAGACCAGATAATGGCGTCCCTTTTTGCCGTAGGTGGCTTCCATCGCCTCCTGGCCGTCCCTGAGAATGGAGGGGCGAAGCTTCACGGCCCCCGGCTTGTAGACACCGTGGACGTTCCCAAAGACCGCCGCCAACAGGTACCGGCCGCGTTCTCCGGTCCCCAGCACTTCGGCGGTGCGCAACATGTCGGCGGGCGACGTGTACAGCTTGGACTTGTCGATGTCCTCGTGATCCATGGCGTCCTCGACCCCTCCCACGATGCCGATCTCGAGCTCGAGGATGATGTCCGCCGCTGCGCACTCGTCGAGCAGCGCCGAGGCAAGTGCCAGGTTCTCTTCCAGCGGTATGGCGGAGGCATCGAGCATGTGGCTCTGGAACAGCGGGCCTCTGCCTTCAGCCTTGCGCTGGCGAGACATCGCGATGAGGGGACGGATGTAGGAGTCGACCTTGTCAGGTTGACAATGATCGGTGTGGAGCGCGATGTTCACGGGGTAGCGGTCTGCCACAACATGTGCGAACTCCGCCAGCGCCGACGCCCCGAGCGGCATGTCCTTGTGACGCAGGCCCGAGAGAAACTCCGCACCTCCGGTGGAGATCTGAACGATCCCGTCCGACTCGGCCTCGGCGAACCCGTTGAGCGCGGCATGCAGGGACTCGCTGGAGGTGACGTTGATGGCAGGAAAGGCGTATCCGCCCTCACGAGCCGCGTCCAGCATGGCTCGGTAGGTTGCGGGGGTGGCGATCGGCATATGTGGCTCCTGAGCTCCGTTCCCACGAAGGTAGTCGAACCCCGGAGCTCGGCCGAGTCGAACGCCGACAGAAACACGCATTGGATGAGTGGCCGAACGAAGGTTTTGGTGTCCGACGGCGTCACGGTGCGGCTGTCATGCCGCCACCGATCAAGCTCTTCGAGGTCGCGACCAGACGAACCACAGGGCGTAGATTCCGACGAATCCAAGGATTGTTCGGATGGTGGTGTTGTCTGTCAGGAATCCCGCCGAGATCGCAAGTGAGGTGACGATGCCAACCGTCGCCTGGATCTTCGTGCTCAACGTGAGGCCGCCCTCGTAGCGGTGAAGAACGCGTTGGACGAGGGGCCTGCTGCGGAGCCAGGACTCGAACCGGGGGGAGGACCGGGCAAAGAAGAACAGAGCGAGCATCACGAGGTCGGCAGTCGGGATTCCCGGGAGGAACGACAGCCCCACCCCTATGAGGCAGATCACTCCGAGCACAAAGAAGACGCCTCGCAGCAATCTGCTGCGAGCGTGTGGTGCGGCGTGCGCGGAGGCCGTCATGGCGTCGGAAGTTATCCGGCTCGGAGCGGACAGCGAGTCGGAAAACGCTCGCAGACGTGTTTTCAGGCGGTAGTCGATGTCGCCACGCCGTCCAGAAACGCCGTGATCCTCGTGACCACGGCCCGGGTTCGGATCGAGGCGATCGCATCGAACGCGTGTTGAGCGCCCGGCACCTCGAGATACTCCACCCGTCGGGTGGACACCCGTTTGAGCGCCTCGACGAACACTTCTGCCTCGCGAGGAGGCACGAGCGAGTCATTCGACCCGTGGACCACGAAAAAAGGTGGCGCATGCGATCCGATCTGGTCGATCGGCGATGCCAGGCGGTAGCGATCGGGATCGTCCTCGGGTCGCGCCTTCATGACGATTCGAGGGATCAATGGCCAATCCCATCGGGTCTGGTGCCGGTTCAAGAAGTCGAAGATCCCGTAGATCGGCACGCAGGCGAGGACCGAAGTGTCGACGTCCTCGAAACCTTGTTGAAGCTCCGGTCGATTCGGGGTGAGAGCGGCCAGCGCCGCCAGATGGCCACCCGCCGAGCCACCGCACAGCGCCACCCGGCGCGGGTCGATGCCGTACGCCGATCCCTGCGTCTTGGCCCACGCAATCGATCGTTTCACGCCGATCACATGGTCGGGGAACGTGGCAGCCGGCGACAACGGGTATCTGATCGTGGCGACGATCCAACCGTCATCCGCCAGTGCGTGGAACAGAGGCCGGGCGGCGCCGTGAGGGTCGCCTCCACGCCAACCGCCACCGTGCACGTAGATGAGCGTGGGCGCCGGTCCGACCAGACCTGGCTTCCGGTACAGGTCGAGCGTCAGCCCGTCGTGGTATTCGATTCCCTCAACCAGCTCGAGCTCGGGAGGGAGGTCGAGACGTCCCGTGATCCGCTCCCTGGCGGTGCCGGTCGACGAGGGAAGCGGGCCGGTCGCCACTTGGCGTGCAGCTGCCGTCCGCTGGTACTGAGGGAGCAACATGAGTTCGGCGCACCCCAGGAACATGAGGGCCAGCCATCCGGCCGGTTGTTGGAGCACGCCCAGGGCGATGAAGAAGGCAGCCACCACGATGCGGGATACGAGGAGGGTCGTCGTGAGCTCGCTCACGATCATCCCAGGAAGCCACAGAGGTGGGAACCTCGATCCGGGCTCCACCGGTCGACGGAGGGCGTTCACACTGTTGAACAGCGCAACGCCTGCATAGGTCAGGAAGAGGGCGGCGATCACGGGGAGAGTTTCGTCCAACCTCGGCGCTAGCTGAAGGTGGGACGTGCCGGACGGCGGTCTACCGGGGCGGGTCCTACTGTGCAGCCGATGCGCCAACCCCGACGCGGATTCTCGATGGTCTTGGTCATTGCGATGGCCTCATCGACGTTCGCACTTGCCATCATCGCGGTGCTGGCTGCGTACCTGATCGAAGAATTCGGGATCTCTCGCGAGCAGCTAGGTTCTCTGGTCACGGTCTCTGCGCTCTCGGGTGCATTGCTCGCACCGATCCTCGGCCCGTGGGCCGACAAGATCGGTGCCCGCAATGCCACGCTCTTCTCGTTGGGAGTGTCGGCGGTGTCGCTCGTACTCATCGGAATCGCGCCGACCTTCCTACTACTGGCGAGCGCAGTGCTGCTCACCGGTGTGACCCACGCCATCACCAATCCTGCCACCAACAAGCTGGTTTCTCTCTACGTGGACCCAGGTCGGCGCGGGGTGATCATGGGGGTCAAACAGTCAGGTGTCCAGGCCGGCAACGCTCTCGGTGGAGCCGTCCTTCCGGTGATGGCCGTGGCGGCCGGATGGCGCTTCGGAGTGACGTTGGCCGTGGTGTTTCCTGTCGTGGGGGCAGGGCTGACGTTGTGGTCGGTGCCCAAAGATTCGCGCTCCGATTCGACGGCTTCGAGAGTCGGTCTGGGATCGGGGGACGGCATAGGGCGTCTGGCCGTGTACGGCTTCCTCCTGGGACTTGGGGGTACCGCGATCTTCACCTATCTACCGCTCTTCGGTCAGGAAACGCTCGGCCTCGACCCGGTAGCCGCCGGCTCTGCGATCTCTGTGATCGGGATCGTGGGGGTCGTGGGGAGAATCGGGTGGGGCCGGATCGCCGAGGCCGTGCTGGGATCCGATCGGGCCCTCCTCGTGCTGGCCTTGTTGTCCGTGGTGGTGGGCGCTCTGCTGGTGGCGGCCCCGCTGCTCGGGCCGTGGGTCATATGGGTGGTGGCCGCACTCGCCGGACTCAGTGTCGCGGCGTGGAACACGGTCGGGATGCTCGCCGTGATCGAGAGGGTTCCTGTTGCTGCTGCAGGTCGGGCCTCCGGAACCGTGATGCTCGGGTTTCTCGGGGGGCTCGGTCTCGGGGCGCCGGCGTTCGGTCGGTCTGTAGACGTGCTCGGTGACTATCGGCCCGGTTGGGTGGCTGTCACCGCTTGCTTCGTTGCCGCATCGTTGTTGTGGCTCGCTCCCGGGCGTGCCGGGCGCCGTGATAGGTGAAGGGGCACCCGGCTGGGTGCCCCTTCGGTCAGAATACCGTTCGTCAGGATTCGACGGCCGTCAAGCCTTGAGAGCCTGAGCCTCGATCTCGATCTTGATCTCCTTGCTCACCAGCACACCGCCGGCCTCCAGAGGAGCATTCCACGTCAATCCCCAGTCTTCGCGGTTGATCGTGGTCGATGCGGTGAACCCCGCCTTGGTGTTGCCCCATGGATCGGTTGCGATGCCATCGAACTCGACTTCCAGGGTCACGGGGTTCGCGACGCCGACGATGGTCAACACGCCGTCGATGAGGTAGTCCGAGCCATCTTGGCGCACGCCCGTAGTTTCGAACGTGAGCGTGGGATGGTTCTCCACGTTGAGGAAATCGGCCGACCGCACGTGGGCGTCACGGTCCTCGGTCCCGGTGGCGATCGACTCGGCATCGATCGAGACCCGTACCGAGCTCTCCTCGATGGGGTCGGCAACTTCGATGGTGCCCGAGAAGCTGTTGAACGAGCCGCGCACCTTTGTGACCATCAGGTGCCTGGCGACGAACCCGATTCTCGTGTGGGTGGGGTCGAGGGTCCAGGTTCCGGTCTGGGGAAGGGTGACGGTGCTCATGTTCTCTCCTGAGGTCGCATGTCCGGGTTGATCGGTGAGTCAGCAGCTTATGACAGAGCAATATCTGACTACGAAGATGACCATACCACATGATTCCTTGAGAAGTCAACAGTTGCACGGTAAGGTTTTCGGTGTGAGCAGCTGCGACGATCCACGAGTCCACTCCTACGGCGTGACGCTGGAGGCGCTTGCGCGCCTGTCGAAGGTGTTCGACCGGTCGCTGCGGGAGCATGTCGGGTTCGGCCAGGGATGGTTCGAGGCCCTCCTGCGTCTAGAGAGGTCCGGCGGCAGCATGACCATGGGAACGCTCGCCGAACAGATCTCGCTGACATCGGGCGGTGTCACGCGGATGGTCGACCGTCTTGCCGAGGCGGGGTACGTCGAGCGTCGCGACTGTGAGACCGACCGGCGGGTTCAGTACGTCGCCATCACCGAAGCAGGCACGGCGAAGCTCATGGAGGGTCTCGAGATCCATCTCGAGGACTTGACGCGTGAGTTCACAAGCCGCATGACCGCAGAAGAGCTCGAGGTCGTCACAACGGTCATGGATCGTCTGCGCCAACCCGCGGACGAGTCGGTGCCTGCGTAGCATCCCGTCACGGCTCCGTGGGTCGTGATACGGTTGCAGCAGTCCGCGAAGGAGCGCCTCCCGTCCGCGGCAAGACTTCCGTCATCCTTCAGGACCCACACCGGCATCGAGCCTTCTTGCCTGTCTCAGCGGACACTGGCGTCCGAGGAGGTTCGCCGTGAGCGACATCACCACCGCAGGGTTCGACCCCAACATCGGCCGCTCGAGCGTCGGGCCAAGGCTTTGAAGAAGGCAGTCGAGAACGGTGACCCCGAAGCCTTGTCCCGGGTAGGTGAGTTGGGCGTCGACCCCCGGTCCACCATTCCCATTGAGAGCGGCGCAGTACGTGATGGCGAGGGAGCACGGCTACCCGGGGTGGTCCGAGCTGATCTCGGATGTGGGCGACCGAATGGTCGATGAACGTGACATCCATCGCTGGTTCGGAGCCGAGCTCAACAAGGGCTGGCAGGTCATCGATCGCGCAGAGGACATGTCGGGCTGGCCGAAACACAGGGTGGAGGAAGTGCTCTATCGCACCTACGCCTCCACGTATCACTGGATGCAGGTGGGCATGCCGCTCAACCAGGGTCGAGGTGAGTACCTCATCTCGCGTACGGCGGTGATGATCGGCCAGGCCCCACCTGGCCAGACATCATGTCTCCGCGATCTGGAGATCGTGGAGGCCCATCCCGACCTGGCGCAGGGCTCGGACCGAGCCTTGGCGCACGAGTGCCAGGCACGGGCGTGGGCATGCGCCGGTCGCGTCGAGGATGCACGCGGTCTCAAACGAAGGGCCGAGGAGCTCTGTGCGCTGGTCGCAGACGAGGGGGACAGGCCGGTTGTGGAGGCTGCTCTCGTTCAGGAGCCATGGTTCGGAACCTGACAGTCACCCACGCCAGCCGCACCGTCACTCGTAGGCGATCGCATCCAAGACGTTGAGGCGCGAGGCGCGGAACGCCGGATACACCGAGGCAACGATGCCGGCCAATGCGGCGGCCAACACGGTCGTTCCGAGCCACGACTGCGGGATTGACAAGAGAATCTCGACGTCGTCGGCCTGAAGCGAGGCGATCACGGCCCATCCGAAGAAGATCCCCAGCGCCACGCCGAGCGAAGCGCCAAAGACAGAGACGATCACCGCTTCCCATGAGATCATCGCCGAGAGCTGACTGCGGGTGGTCCCAACCGCCCGTAGCAGCCCGATTTCTCGCGTCCGTTCGATGATCGAGAGCAACAGCGTGTTGAGGATCCCGACGAAGCCGATCAACAGTGTCAATGCCAGTAGGGCGAACACCAGTCCGATGAACTGACGAATCTGGGCCTTGGCTTCGTCGGCGAACTGGTTCTGATCCAGCACGTCGCTACCGGGGTAGTCGGCCGTGACCGCCAGCACGGCTGCCCTCCCCTCTTCGAGCGCGGTGTCATCGGTCAGGTCGACATAGATCGCCGAGTCGAACCGCTCCGAGAAGTTGGCATCCCAACTGGCCACCGTGAGGTAGGCGTCAGCGCCCGGTCCGTCGGCATCGAAGACCGCTCCGACCTCGAAGCTGCGGTCGCCGGTCGCTCCGAACGTGATGACGATCTCGTCGCCCACATCGACGCCGGCGCCCTCGGCGGCGTCCGCCGAGATCGCCGCCTGGCCATCGGTGATGGCGGACATGTCGCCTTGCAGTACCTCGAAACTGACGAGCTCCACGAGCTTTCCGAGGTCGGCGCCGCCGACGAAGCTGAGGTCGCCCGCCACCAGGGCGTTGTTGCGCCGCACACCGACCACCGTTTCCACCTGCGGCAGCTCGGCGAGGTCGCCGGCGAGCACAGGACTCAGCAGTGCACCTCCGAATCCACCGGGTTGCACGATGAGATCCGACCGGAATCGATCGGCGATGAGCGCCTCGGTCGTGACGTCCAGACTCGATCCGAGGATCAGCGCAAGCCCTGCGAGCGCCGTTCCGATCATGATGGACGATGCCGTTGCAGCGGTCCGCCTGGGACTGCGAACCGCGTTCTCTCGAGCCAGCATCCCGACCGTGCCCGACGCAGCCACGGGAGCCCCGAGACTGCGGCCCACCGGACGCACGATGAGCGGTGTGAGGACCGCGATCCCGACGAAGAGGGATCCAGCTCCCGCGCCGACCACGGCCACAGGCGACAGATCGCCCGGAGCAAAACCCCGCAGTCCGGCAAACAGCAGCCCGAGGCCGAGGAGGCTCAAGAATCCGCCGATCATCGAGCGCGTCCGAAGGCTTCGCGGGCGGGGCCGTGCGAACGCCTCTCGCATTGCTGCCACAGGTGGAACCCGCGAGGCGCTGATCGCAGGAACCACTGCAGAGACCAGCGTCACGGTGAGGCCTGTGATCAACGCGATCCCGACCGTGCGTGGCGCGACGACGAGATCTCCTCCAGGGATGCTCCCTCCGAAAGCCCCGAAGGCGAGCCTGATGAGGTTGGCGAGACCGATGCCGCCTGCCACGCCCAGCCCAGAGGCAACGAATGCAACGATGGTGGCTTCCCCGAGGACCATCCCCAGGATCTGCCCCCGGGTCGCTCCGATCGCTCTCAGCAGTGCCAGCTCGCGAGTCCGCTGCGTGACGATTATCTGGAACGTGTTCTGGATGAGGAAGGTCCCGGCGAAGAGCGCGACCAGCCCGAAGACCAGCAGGAAGGTGTTGATGAAGCCGAGGGCTTCCTTGAAGCCGGCGAGCTGCTCCTCGGCGGCGAGACGCGCATCGAGGGCCTCGACGCCATCGGGCAACACGGGCTGGATACGCTCGGCGAGCACGGATGGATCGACCCCCTCATCCGCCACCACGTTGATGGCGTCGATCTCCCCGGAGGCGCCAAAGATCCGATCGGCCGTGTCGTAGGACACGCCGATGGCGGTGGCTCCGCCGAACCCATCGCTGCTCCCGAGCCCGATCAGCCCGACGACGGTGAAGGCCTCCGCCCGCCCCAACGAGATGACCTGGACGTCGTCGCCAACCTCCAGTCGGAATCTTGCAGCGGATGCCTTGTCGATGACCAGCTCACCATCGGCCGACGGCGGGCGGCCTTCCCGGATCTGGAAGGGGTTCCCGACGTCGATCCAGGCGGATCCGATCGTCGGCGGGCCCTGGCCGCCGAGTAGCTCTCCGTCCGGCGTGGCGAGGTTGGCGAAGCCGCCGACGGTTGCCTCGGCGTCCGACACCCCGTCGACGGCGAGCACATCCCCGACGACCCCGGGATCGAAGCGCCGGGCCTGGACGAAGCTCAGATCGTCGTCGAGTGGCGCCTGCACGACGACATCGGTCCCGGCGAATGCGTCCGAGAAGAGATTGTCGAACAGCCCTCCGAGCGTGTCGGTGAAAACATACGAGCCGGCGACGAAACTCGTGCCGAGGAAGATCGCCAGCGCGGTGAGGAGGAGCCGCAGCTTGTGACCGAGAAGGCCCTTCCATGTGGCACGCCACATGTCAGGCTTCCAGCGACTTGATGCGGTCGAGGATGGCCTCGCCGGTCGGGTCCAGCATCTCGTCGACGATCCGACCGTCGGCCAGGAAGATCACCCGATCGGCGTATGCCGCAGCGGTCGGGTCGTGGGTCACCATGATGATCGTTTGCCCGAGCTCGTCGACAGCTCGGCGGAGGAACTCGAGCAATTGGGCGCCCGACTTGGAGTCGAGATTGCCGGACGGTTCATCGGCAAAGATGATGTCCGGCCGGGATGACAGCGCCCGGGCGACGGCGACGCGTTGTTGCTGTCCACCGGAGAGCTCCGACGGCCGATGACGGAGTCGGTCGGCCAGCCCGAGCACCCCGATCACACGCTGGAACCACGACGTCTCGACCACGTCGCCTGCGATGTCGACCGGAAGCGTGATGTTCTCCGAGGCGTTGAGAGTGGGGATGAGATTGAAAGCCTGGAAGATGAACCCGACTCGCCGTCGTCTGAGCAGGGTCAGTTCCTTGTCCGAAAGGGCGCTCAAGCTCTGCTCACCGATGTAGATGGTGCCTTTCGAAAGCGTGTCGAGACCGGCGAGACAGTGGAGGAGCGTCGACTTGCCGGACCCGGATGGTCCCATGATCGCCGTGAAGCGGCCGACCTCGAACGCCACCGTCACGTCGTCCAGCGCCTTCACCTCGGTCGGGCCGGACGAGTAGATCTTGGACGCGCTGTCTGCGCGGGCGGCGATGGAGCTCATGGCTGCGCCAGGCTACGCCCCCTGGCTCGCAATCAGACACTCCTGGGTCGGGGTCACCCGGCGGCCGGTTAGCGTCGGACGACCATGTTCCACGTCGTATTCGTTCATCCCGAGATTCCGCCGAACACGGGCAACGCCATGCGGTTGTGCGCGAACACCGGGTGCCGGCTCCATCTGGTCGAACCCCTGGGCTTCGATCTCTCCGATGCCAAGTTGCGACGTGCAGGCATGGACTACCGGGACAAGGCCACGATCTCGGTGCACGCCGACCTGGACGCCTTCTACAACGAAGTGAAGCCTCGGCGTGCCTTTGCGTTCGCCAAGCGCGGTTCGGTGCCGTTCGGCAACATCGCATACGAGGCAGGGGATGCACTGGTCTTCGGTCGCGAGTCGGTCGGGCTCGACGATTCCGTGCTCTTCGCTCCTTGGATCACCGAGGTCGTCCACATCCCGATGGTTCCGGGGGTGCGGAGTATCAACCTGTCGAATGCCGCGGCGATCGGGGTGTTCGAGGCATGGCGGCAGATCGGGTATGCGGGTGCAGAGGAGCGGTGACCGTCAGTCGAAGTCGACGACCAGCGGGGCGTGGTCGGAGGGTTTCGATTCAGGGACCGTCGTGGGTTTCCTGAACGCCCGTTCCACCGAGGCGGACCCGAGACGATCGGCGAGTGGTGTGCTCGCCAGCGCCAGATCGATCCTCAGTCCGTATCCCTTGTGGAAGTGACCCGCTCGATAGTCCCACCACGTGAACCCCGGCTTTCCCGGATTAAGCCGCCGATAGGCATCGACGAAGCCGGTCGCGACCACCGCTCGCAGGCGGCTGCGCTCCTCTTCGGTGACATGAGTGGCGCCATGGACCTGCGCCGGATCCCACACATCCAGGTCGGCCGGGCAGACATTGAAATCCCCTGCGATGATCGCCGGGCCCGCCGACAGGTCGGCGGCTCGCTCCGCCATCGCTTCGAGGAAGGTCAGCTTGTGGGCGAATGGTTCTGTGCCGAGCGCTTGTCCGTTCGGCACATACGTGCTGGCGACACGGACACCGGCCACCGTGGCTTCGACCCATCGGGCCTCGGCCGGTAGGGCCTCACCGTGCAGGCCGGAGCGGGCGTCTGCAAACCCGAGGTCCGCTCGGGCCAACACCGCCACCCCGGCCCAGCGACCTCCCGATTGGTCCGCAGCGACATAGCCCGCCGCCTGCAGCGGCAGATGTGGAAAGCCCTCAGGGGAAGACTTGGTCTCCTGGAGGCACACGATGTCTGGCCGGTAGCGGTCGAGCAGGGCCAGAAGCCGCGGAAGTCGTGCGGAGATCGAGTTGACGTTGTAGGTGATCAATCGCACAAGGGGAGCCTATCGAAGCCATTCGGGAACTCCACAGGAGCGCGCGACGTAATACTCTCGAGAGAGGCGACGAGAGGCGACGAGAGGCGACGGCGTGCGCGCAATGGTAGGGACCGAAGAGCTGGTGGATCCGCCGGTGGTGACTCGCCCGCTTCCGTTCAGTCGGGCGTGGTTCGCGGCGTTCGTGCTGGCGATCCTCGCGATCGGATGGACCGCCGTTCTGATCGACTTCGACACGCGATCGGAACGAGCCCACGTCGATCGGCTGGAGGCGGCGGTAGTTGGCCTCGAAAAGGCGATCTCCGATGACGAGGGGTACATGATCTCCCGCAGGCTGGACGATCTGGCCACGGTGTCGGCAGGTCGCGTGGACTCGGGCGCAGAGGAGATCGATCGGATGTGGGGCAGAGTCGACCTGCTCACGAAACGGGCCCAAGACCTCGCCGGCGACGACTCGGTGACGTTGGCTGTGGTCGTCGATGAGCTCAAGTCGATCTCGTCCGAGCTCGATGCGATGGTGACGATTCCGTCTCAGTCCACTTTCGTACCGGGGCGCTGAGTAGCGGCGATTGCCGCTTCCGCCTGTGATCCGGGGTTGCGGTTCGGCGTCTGAGCAGTGGCCATGTGCGTCGACTCCGGCGCGTCGCCGGAGGTTCCGGTGTCTCAGAACAGCGTCAGGTCGTTTGCCTCGATCTCCCTGAGGCCGTCGTAGTCGACCTCGATCGCCGCAACGCCACGCGCGTCCGCCAATATCCGGGCTTGTGGGGTGATCGACTGGGCAACGAGCATCCCTCGCACCGGAGCAATCCGGGAATCCAGGTTGAGCCTCTCAAGGTATCGAGCCAGTTGTTCGACCCCGTCGATCTCGCCCCGGCGTTTGATCTCCACGGCCACGGTGTCGCCGTTTGCGTCGCTGCACAGGAGGTCGACAGGGCCGATATCGGTGGGGTACTCCCGCCTGATCAGAGTCATGCCGTCTTCGAGGACCCAGGGGCGCTCTGCCAGCAGCTTCTGGAGGTGGGCCTCCACACCGTCCTTGACCAGCCCAGGGTCGATGCCGAGGTCGTGAGCGGAGTCGGAGATCACGCGATGGATCGAGATCGTCAACCGTTCGCCTTTGGGGCTGGCCACCACCCATTCGTCTTCTGATTCGAGGACGGTGTTGGGGGCGTTCATCCAGTTGAGTGGTTTGTAGGCGCCTCCGTCCGAGTGGATCGCCACGCAGCCGTCGGCCTTGACCATGATGAGACGGGTGGCACGAGGCAGGTGAGCGGTGAGGCGGCCGTGGTAGTCAACCGTGCATTCGGCGATCACGAGACGCATGGCGGTGGAGGGTAGTCGGCGCTCTGTATCTCCTTCTCCGTCTCGTTCGTCTCAGAGGAGGAAGGACAGACCCGCGACAAGAGGAGAGCGTCATGTCATTCATGAACGAGAGCACCGTCGACCGTGCCATCAGGGTTGTCGCCGGAATCGCGCTGTTGGTACTCGGCTGGGGTGGGGTGGTCGAGGGAACCCTCGGAACCGTCTTCCGGTACCGCGGTGGACAGCCTCCGGGATCCGGACTCGGTTGTCCCACCGCAGCTGGCTGCTCGCCTGCAAGGACTGATAGATGGCGCCGCATGACGTTTCGGCGGGGGAGCAGTCCTACCCTCACCGGTCATGGCCTCACCGCTTCAGCTGGAGTTCGTACAGTCGGCAGATCGCGTGTCGGCGCTCCCTCCCACCACCGCCGAGGTGGCCTTCGTAGGGCGATCGAACGTCGGCAAGTCGTCGCTCATCAACGCGCTCGCCAACCACCGGCAACTCGCACACGTGTCGAAGGCCCCGGGGCGCACCCGGCTGCTGAATCTGTTCGAGCTCCGCACGGGTGGGACGCTGATGGATCTCCCGGGGTACGGATATGCCAAGGCCCCTCCTCGGCAGCGGGCGGGGTGGCAACGGATGATCGAGGGCTACCTTCTCCAGCGTGAGAATCTGGTGATGGTCGCCGTGCTCGTCGACGGCGAGGTCGGGCCGACCAAGCTGGACATCCAGATGCTCGACTGGCTGCGAGCGCACACCATCCCTCACACGGTGGTTGCGACCAAGCACGACAAGGTCAAGTCGTCGTTGCGCAACAAGCGAGAGCGCGACGTCGCCGAGAAGTGCGAGCTCGAGCCCGGCGACGTGGTGTGGGTGAGCGCTTCGAAGGGCACCAACATCCCTCAGCTTCGTGGATTGGTTGTCACCTGGCTGTCCTGACCCATCGAGGTCGTGGCGCAATCTCAGTGGGTCAGTCGGCGAGGAGGCGCAGGGCGATCGCCTCGGCGAGGACGCACTTCTCCAGGTCGTCGAGATCCTGGCTCTCGTTTGGGGCGTGGATGGCACTCGTGGGATCGGCGGCACCGGTGAGCAGGATTGCGGCTTCCGGGTAGCGATTGGAGAAGTCGGCGACGAACGGGATCGAACCGCCGACCCCCATCTCCACGACGTCCGTCCCCCACACGCTGCTCATCGCTGTCTTCCACGCTTCGGGTGCAGGTCCCAAGATGGCGAGCTCGAAGGGTGATCCCATTTCCTCGTGGATGATCCGAAGGTCTGCTCCCCAAGGGACATTGTCGTAGAGGTGTTGGCGGAGGGCATTCATGGCCGATACCGGATCCTGGCCTGGCGCGATTCGCACGCTGATCTTGGCGCGGGCGACAGGCACCAGCTGATTGATGGCCTCGGAGAGTGGAGGGGCATCGACCGCCAGCACGGACACGGACGGCTTCGTCCACATCCTCCCCGTGAGCCCCCCGGACCCGATCGACTGGAGGCCGGGCACTGCGCCCATCTGCTCCCTGACCTCATCCTCGGTCAAGTCCAGGGGGTCGGACTCACCGCGACGAGTCCGGGAATGGCCACGTTGCCATCGTCGTCGTGGAGGCTTGCGATGAGACGGGCGAGGGCGATGATGGCGTCCGGGAACGCGCCACCGTACATGCCGGAGTGCACGGCATTGGCGGCGGTGCGGACCTCGACGGCACAGGACACGAGACCGCGCAGCGAGGTCGTCAAGGCCGGCTGGCCCACCCGCCAGTTCCCGGAGTCTCCGATCACGATCACGTCGGCGGCGAGCAGCTCGGCGTATCGATCGAGGAACGCCCCGAGGTGGGCAGACCCGATCTCTTCTTCCCCTTCGACGATCATCTTCACGCCCACCGGAAGGTCGCCGTCGAAGGCTTGGACGGCCCCGAGATGCATGATGATCCCTGCCTTGTCGTCGCTGGCGCCGCGGCCCAGCAGGCGTCCGTTCTCGATCAACGGATCGAAGGGACCGGACTTCCATTCTTCGATCGGTCCTGGAGGTTGCACGTCGTGATGGGCATAGAGCAGCACAGTCGGTGCCCCGTCGGGTCCTGGGATCTCGCCGTAGACCGCAGGGTGGGCGCCCTCGAGCTCTAGGAGCCGAACACCTACCCAGCCTCGGTCTCGCATCAGGTCCGCCACGTGCTCGGCCGACCGCCTGACCTCCTCGGGCGGGTAGCCGGCGGCGCTCACGGATGGGATCTTCACGAGGTCCGCGAGTGTCTCGGTCAGGGAGGGAAACATGGTGTGGACGCGGGTTGCGAGGTCGTCGTGCATGGCCACAGGGTACGCTCCATGGTCCAGCGAATTGGTACGGGGAATGGTCGATGGCGCGGCAATGGTTCTTGCTCTCCGTGGTCGTGGCGAGCCTCGTGGGTTTGCTGCCGGCGACGCTTGCGATGGCAGCGGGTGAGGCGATCGTCGCCGGCGAGCTACGAATCGATGTGACGCCCCGGTCGATCGGCGTCGTGTGGTTCGTCTCGGGCGACACCGACGGGGACTCCAGCATGACGGTCGATTTTCGGCCGGCCGGCGCCTCGGGTTGGCGCCCTGGAGCGCCTGCAGTTCGTGCTTGGCCCGACTCTGTCGTCGACGGGGTGGAGTTGGGCTTCGGGTCGTGGGGTACTTCGGTCGTGCATCTCGAGGACGGCGCCGACTACGACCTACGCGTCACTCTGTCGGATCCCGACGGCGGGGGAGCCACCGAGATGCTCGATGCCACGACGCTCTCCGTTCCTGTCGCGGCTCCTCGAATCCGTCACGTGGTGCCCGGGGACGGCGGTGGATCCGGGACGTCGGTGAACCCGTTCCGTGGTCTTCAGGCAGCGGCAGATGCAGCCGCCCCCGGAGATACGTTCGAGGTGGCAGCCGGGAGATACGCACCGTTCCAGGTCACGACGTCGGGAACTGCCGGCGCGCCGATCGCCTTCCGCGGACCTGGTGACGGGAGTGCCGTGGTCGACGGAGACGGCACCGACCGAGGTGTGGTCACGATCGGCGAGTTCGACATCACCACCGCCTTCGTGATCGTGGAGGGGTTGACGATCACCGACGGCGCCTGGGGCATCGACGCCCAGAACACTCAGGACATCGTGGTGACGGGCAACGACGTGACGGACGTGTCGTACGGAATCATCAACCGGAGGTCCAACGATCTCGAACGGCGCCAGACCATCTGCAACAACCGGGTCGTGGGCCGAACCCCGTGGCCGGGGACCGGCATCCCCGACGAACAAGGTATCGACCTCCGCGGGTGGGGGAACACGGTGTGTCACAACCAGGTGCGCTCGTTTGGCGACTGCATCTCGCTGGAGCCCCAACATGGGCCGTCCTTCGGCAATGACGTGTACGGCAACGACGTCTCGCACTGTGTGGATGACGGAATCGAGATCGACTACAACCAGGCGAACGTGAGGGTGTGGTCGAACCGGGTGACGAATGCTCGAATGGGGGTGAGTGTTCAACCGATCTACGGCGGACCCGCGTACATCTTTCGGAACGAGTTCTTCAATCTCGAGTCGAGCCCGATCAAGCTCAACAACGACCCGGCAGGTGTCTTCGTCGCCCACAACACGGGTGTCATGCACGGGAACGGGCTGTCGTCGAGCACGGCGTGGTCCCACACCGTGTTCCGCAACAACTTGTTCCTGGGGACCCGCTACGCCTTCGAGTTCACGTCGTCGGGCGAGGGACGAGACTTCGACTACGGGGCGTGGGGAACCAGCAGGACGGTCGAGCCCGGCGGGCCGTGGTTCAAGTGGGATGACGTCAGGTACGACAGGATCGTCGACCTTCCAGCAGGTGTCGAAGACCACGGCGTCGAGGTCGGCTTCCAGGACCTGGTCGACGCCGCCCTCCCGTCGGCGTGGGACACCGCCGCCGCCGTCGGACGAGCCGACCTCCGGCTGACGTCGGGTTCGGACGCCGTCGACGCCGGCGTGGCGCTCCCGAATCTCAACGATGGCACGACCGTTGACGGGAGTCCGGATGCCGGCGCGTTCGAGCTGGGTGCCGGTCGGCCCGTGTACGGTCCTACCGTCGACGTCGGGACACGCTTCCGGGATGTGCCGGTCGGACACGTTTTCTTCGACGACATCCACTGGCTGGCCGATTCGGGTGTGACCCGGGGCTGCAATCCGCCGTCGAACGACCTGTTCTGCCCCGACGATCCGGTCACGAGAGGTCAGATGGCTGCCTTTCTGCATCGGGCACTTCCCGATCTCGAGGCCTTGGGCGGCTCTTCGGTCTTCCAGGACTCGACGGCTTCGGTGTTCGCCGCCGACATCGAATGGCTCGCCTCCACCGGTGTGACGCGCGGATGTAATCCGTCTGCGAACTCCCTGTTCTGTCCCGACGACCCGGTCACCCGAGGACAGATGGCGGCCCTCCTCGTGCGGGCTCTCGGCCTCACGAGCTCGGGGACATTCGAATTCGTCGACGACGACGGCATTGTGTTCGAGCGAGACATAGAGCGACTCGCCGAGGCCGGAATCACGGTGGGATGCAACCCACCGGCCAACACCCTGTTTTGTCCCGACGATTCCGTCACCCGTGGGCAGATGGCTGCGTTTCTCCGTCGGGCGCTCGGTCCCTGACTGGCGGGCCGGCATATGGGGTGTCTGGGTCCTCGCCGAGGTCGGTCCTTCGGCGGCCCAACCCGTGCGTCCAACCGCACCCCTGATGCGGCCGTTCGGCCACTTGCAGATGGCGACCACTTCGGCACGTAGCGCAGCGCCACCGCCGCCGAGCCCAACTCCAGGCGAATCACGAGATCCAGGTCGCCGTGATGCGACAGCGCCGCGAACAGCGGCCCGTGACCGGCGATCCTCGGATGCGCCACGAGTTCGTACTCATCGATCAGGCCCGGCTCCGCCTGGGCCAGTGGGAGGGTCACACCTCCGACGAGCAGTCCCTCACCCGACTCCAGCTCGAGCTGCTGCACGGCGTGCGGATGTGGCTTCGGCGGAGCTCTGGGATCGTCGCGTCGTGGAGCTTCCCGGCATGCTGGGGCGTGGACAACTCACCTTCGACCGGACCACGGTCCGCGACACGCCATTAGGTTCAGGGAATGGACTTTTCGTACAGCCCCAAGGTCGAGGAATACCGTGAGCGTTTGCTTCGCTTCATGGACGAGCACGTGTACCCGGCCGAGCCCGTCTACGCCAAGCAGATGGAGGAGTCGGGTGACCCCGATCATCATCCTCAGATCATCGAAGATCTGAAGCGGGAAGCCCGGTCCCAGGGGATGTGGAACCTCTTCCTCCCCGATCCCGAGGACGGAGGCGGCCTGTCGGTGCAGGAGTACGCTCCACTGGCCGAGATCACAGGGCGTAGCCCGTCGATAGCCCCTGAAGCGCTCAACTGCTCGGCCCCGGACACGGGAAACATGGAGATCCTCCACATGTTCGGGACGCCCGAGCAGAAGGAACGGTGGCTCCACCCGCTGCTCGAAGGCGAAATCAGGTCGTGCTTCGGGATGACCGAACCCGATGTTGCGAGCTCCG
The DNA here is from genome assembly GCA_963792365.1 of uncultured bacterium. Classification (GTDB taxonomy): domain Bacteria; phylum Actinomycetota; class Acidimicrobiia; order Spongiisociales; family ZC4RG35; genus JAOUGY01. The sequence goes on along the minus strand of CAWBVW010000001.1, from coordinate 678,937 downwards.
ACGCTCGGAACATCCGAACCCGGATCGAGCGAGATGGCGACGACTACGTGGTCACCGGTCGAAAGTGGTTCTCGTCGGGTGCAGCCTCGGATCGGTGCAAGATCGCGATCGTGATGGGCAAGACGAATCCGGATGCTGACACGTACCGCCAGCAGTCGATGGTGCTTGTCCCCTTCGATGCCCCCGGCGTGACGGTCGAGTACTCGCCCAAAGTGTTCGGGTATCACGATCGAAGCGGTCACCCCATCGTGCATTACGACCATGTTCGTGTGCCTGCGTCGAACCTCCTCGGCGAAGAAGGGGGCGGGTTTGCGATCGCTCAGGCCAGACTCGGACCGGGACGCATCCACCACTGCATGCGAGCGATTGGTGCGGCCGAGCGGTGCTTCGACCTCATGGTGCAGCGCGCCAAGGCCAGAGAGGCCTTCGGTGGCCCGATCGCGAACCAGGGAGTGGTCCAGTCGTGGATCGCCGAGGCCCGCATACGGATCGAGCAGGCCCGCTTGCTCGTGCTCAAGACCGCTTGGATGATCGACAACGTCGGCGTGAGAAACGCCCGGGTCGAGATCGCCGCGATCAAGGTGGTTGCGCCCCAGACACTGACCTGGGTCGCAGACCGGGCGATCCAGGTGTTCGGTGGCGCCGGCTTCACGGAGTTCTATCCGTTGGCGGAGTTCTACGCGATGGGTCGGTGGTTGCAGATCGCGGACGGTCCCGACGAGGTGCACATGCGATCGGTGGCCCGGGCAGAGATCGGCCGCTACGAACCCGGAGCGGTGCCGGATCCCTACCAGTTCGACTAATCGAACACGTACAGTGGGCGAGTCGCGCCCTCCGTGAAATAGGGAACGAATCCGGTTGATGGTGCGTTTATCCCGTTCCGACCACTGTGGGGGTGAACACCCATGCTCAGTATCCATCAATCAGACGAATTCGAGACCTGGCGAGAAGGTGCCGCCTGCAGCGACACCGAAGGCGTGGACTTCTTTCCATCACCGGACGATGCCGTGGGCAACGCCCGTGCCAAGGCACTGTGCGCATCGTGCCCCGTCATGGACGACTGCCTCGCCTTTGCCATCGAGACCAATCAGGCCGACGGCATCTGGGGTGGTACCACGCCCGGAGAGCGCTCGAAGCTGCGACGGATGTGGCTTCGTGACCTCCGTGCGGCATCATGAGCCGCATGAACTTCGCAGTCACCTTCGATTATCTCTGCCCTTTCGCCCGGAACGCAAGCGAGGCCGTGCTCAACGGCCTCGACGCGGGCAGGGACTGGAACGCTCGATTTCACGCATTCTCACTCGCCCAGGCGCACGTGGAAGAGGGTGGGACCGACGTGTGGGATCAGCCCGAGCCGCAGTCCGGGGTTCTCGCCCTGACGTGGGGGATCGCCGCCCGCGACTTCCATGCAGATGTGTTCCCGGCAGTGCACCGTGAGCTCTTTGCGGCCCGGCACGATCACGGCGAAGACATCAAGGACGAAGCGGTGATCCGAAGGTCGGTCGAGCGGGCCGGTGTGGACCCCGATGCCATCGCCGAGACCGTCGCCTCGGGCAAGCCATTGGAGGTGCTCGCCGACGAGCACGTGGAGGCCGTCGATCGCTGGAGGGTGTTCGGTGTTCCCACGTTCATCACCGATGACACCGCAACCTTCATCCGGTTCATGAGCCGTGGCGACGTCGAGGATCTCGATCGTGCACTCGATTTGCTCGCCTGGACGGACATGAACGAGTTCAAGCGGACCCGTATCCCGAAGTAAACCCGACGTCCGACGTTCTACGTCTGACGTTCTACGTTGATGGTTGCTCGTTGCTCGTCCGGCTATCGTCCCGCCTCGCAGAGCGAGGAGGATTCGCTTGGAGGCGGGAGACATCGCTTGGGTGCTGACGGCGTCGGCTCTTGTGCTCTTCATGACACCGGGGCTGGCCTTGTTCTACGGCGGCATGGTGCGCTCCAAGCACGTCCTGAACATGCTCATGATGAACTTCTTCACCATCCCGGTGGTGACCGTTCTCTGGGTGATCGTCGGATACTCCCTGGCATTCGGTGATTCGCTCGGTGGCATCATCGGTGGACTCGACAAGGTCGGGCTCGGCGGACTCCCCGACGAAGAGATTGCGTTCGTGGTCTTCCAGATGATGTTTGCGATCATCACACCGGCACTGATCTCGGGGGCGGTCGCAGATCGCATGAAGTTCTCGGCATGGGTTGCCTTTTCGGCCCTGTGGGCACTCGTGGTGTACCCGATGACCGCCCACTGGGGCTTTGCCGAGGACGGGTGGCTGTTCTCGTGGGGCGCCCGGGACTTCGCGGGCGGACTGGTGATTCACATCAACGCCGGAATCGCTGCGTTCGCCCTGGTCAAGGTACTGGGGCCACGACACGGGTTCGGCTCCGAGGCCCTACGACCCCATTCGCTTCCGCTCACGTTGATCGGGACCGGGATCCTGTGGTTCGGATGGTTCGGCTTCAACGCCGGTTCGGCGTTCGCTGCGGACGGCATCGCAATTCGTGCCATGCTCACGACTCAGATCGGTGCCTCGCTCGGGGCGCTGGGCTGGGTGACGGCCGAGTGGAGGAAGACGGGCAAGCCCACGTTGCTCGGGGCCGCATCAGGAGCGGTGGCCGGTCTCGTTGCAATCACTCCGGCTGCCGGGTTCGTCTCACCGATGGCCGCCATCGGCATCGGCGCGGTGGCAGGACTCGTTTGCTTCAAGGCCGTATCACTCAAAGAGAGGTTCGGGTACGACGACTCGCTCGATGTGGTGGGGATCCACATGGTCGGAGGCATCATCGGCTCGGTGTTGACGGGTGTCTTCGCCTCGAACGCACTCAACGAGAACGTGTCCGATGGCCTCATCCGTGGCGGGGCGGCGTTCTTCGGCAAACAGATGGTCGGTGTCGTCGTGATCCTCGCATTCGGATTCGTCATGTCCTGGCTGCTGGCGAAGCTGATCGACTCGACGATCGGTCTCCGGGTCTCCGAGCGTGAGGAGTTGGAGGGCCTCGACATCACGCAGCACGAAGAGCGCGCCTACAACGAATGACGGGAGACCGGCCATGAAGCTCGTGATCGCATTCATCAAACCCTTCAAGCTGGACGACGTCAAAGAGCGCCTGCGTGCGCTCGGCGTCAATGGGATGTCGGTCAGCGAGATCCGAGGGTTCGGCCGTCAGGGCGGCCAAACCGAGGTGTACCGGGGTGCCGAGTACACCGTCGACTTCGTGCCGAAGCTTCGTCTCGAAGTGCTCGTGGACTCCGACATGGTGGGCGCGGTCGTCCGCGGGATCGAAGAGTCGGCGCGCACCGGTGAGATCGGCGATGGCAAGGTGGCCGTGCTCCCGGTCGACGATGTGGTTCGGATCAGAACGGGCGAGCGAGGCGTCGACGCCCTGTGAGCGGGTTCGCGCCGTGACGCCGGACAGGCTGGTGGCGTTCCTGCAGGAGCGTGAGCGCATCGCCTCCAGCGGCTGGTACGACGGAGCCGAGTCCCACCTCTCAACTCTGCTCGGCGAGGCCGTGGTCGACCTCGTCGGAGAACCGGGACCCGGGATCGCCGTTGTGGCGACGGGAGGATTCGGGCGTTCGGTCATGGCCCTCCACTCAGATGTCGACCTGCTGTTCCTGCACGAAGGATCGGGAGAGGACGAATTGGCTCGACGGGTTCTGCGGCCGCTGTGGGACGCCCGGCTCAAGGTGGGGCACCTGTCCCACACGTCAAGGAGCGCCAGGACCTTCGCCGGCACCCGCCTCGATGCGATTTCGACGTTTCTGACGGCTCGCCTCCTCACAGGTGACGAAGGGGTCTTCGCCGACTTTCAGAAGCGTTTCGTCGGGCTCCTCGAGAAAGAACACGGGCGGATCGTCAAGCTGATGAGCGCCGAAGAGCGGCGGAGGAGGGATGAAGAGCCGTATCGGCTGATGTCCGCAGACCTGAAGATCGGGCGCGGCGGAATCAGAACCCTCGACATGCTGGACTGGCGACGGCGGCTTCTCGCGGCACATGGTGCAGCAGGACCAGAACCCGACCCGTCGGAACACCAGTGTCGGGTGGAGCTCACCGCCGTGCGGAGTGCGTTGCATGCGGTGACCGGACGGCTTCACGATCGGTTCGACTTCGAGATCCGCGAACCTGCGGCTCGCTGGTTGGGCATCGATGTGCCCACCCTGGGGCGGCTGGTGATGTCCGCTCGCACCACGGCGGAGGGCTTGGTCGATCGCTCGTGGCCAGAGGTGGCGCCAGAGCGGGTTCGTGCGGCCGCCCGACTCCCCGAAGCATCCAGGCCCGATCAACGTGGGGACATCGTGGCGTGGTGGAGGTCGAGCGTGGTCGCCGGCATCCCTGAGTTGGATCACCTTCTCGAAGAGGGGCACGTCGTGCCGTTCCACAGCTACGCCGTCGCCGACCACACGCTCGCGGCCGTCGATCAGGCATGGTCGATCCTCGACGGCGAGACCGACGATCCGATCGTTGCAGAGGCCGCGGCCAAGCTCTCCGACCCGGAATTGATGGTGTGGGCAGCACTCCTCCACGACATCGGCAAGGGTCTGCCGGGCGACCACTGTCGGGTCGGGGCTGCGCGCATCGCTCACATCGCCTCCCGGTTGGGCCTCTCCTCCGAACACGCCGAGCTGCTCGAACGGGTGGTGGCCAACCATCTGTTGTTGGCCGACCTCGCCACGCGGTACGACCACACCGACTCGTCCGTCCTTTCGTGGGCCGGGGACCGCATCGCCGATCACGATTCGCTTCGCCTGCTCTTCTTGCTCACCGTTGCCGACAGCCGGGCCACGGGTTCGGACACCTGGAGCCCGTGGCGTGCGGAGCTGCTCCGACGGGCGTATCGCCAGATGGAGCGGGAGATGTCGCGCCGAAGCATGCCGGAGCAAGACCGGACCGCCCTCGTCGTGGATCGCGTGGTCGATGCATCGGGCGGTGCGCTCGACCGCAGCGAGGTTGCGGCCCACCTGGCGGGATTCGGCGAGGCCTATCAGGTGTCTCACACTCCTCAGGTCATCTGTGACCACGTGCTGCTGGGCCGCGAACCTCTTGGGCCCGGAGGCGGCAGGCTGCGAACCTTCCCGGGCATGCCCGTTCGGCTCGTCGTCTCGGCCAGTGACCGCCCAAAGCTCCTGCTCGACGTGGCAGGGGTGATGGCGCTCCACCGGCTGTCGATCATCGACGCTCGTTTTGCGACGCGATCGGATGGGCGCGTGTTCGACACGTTCGAAGTGGTCGACGGAACCGGACGTGACGTGGACCCATCGCGCCTCGTAGCGGTCGAGCGAGACATGGGACGGGTTCTCCGCGGCGGTTACGACGTCGCGACCCCGCTCGAGATGAAGGAGCACGCGTATCGGGATGTCCGACGCGCCGGATTCGATCCCTCTGTGCGCATCGAACGGTCAGGTGCCGGAGGCGGGGTGGTCGAGGTGGAGGCCGCCGACCGTCTCGGGCTGCTCAGGGACGTGGCAGCGGTCTTCCACTCGTTCGGCATGCCGATCTCCACGGCCCGGATCGACACGCGCGGTGGCGTCGCCTACGACACCTTCCGAGTCTCCCGACTCCCGGCCGACGAGGCGCCCCTCGTTCAAGCGCTCCTCGCAGCCGTGGCATGAAGGTCCATAGACCTCGCTCGAGCCGCGAACCGCCTGATTTCGGCGGCGACGCCGGTGGTGTCATTCGCTAGGTCAGTCGTCGACGGCGTCGCTCGGCGGGCTCGTCCTTCCCCACTGCTCCAAGCACGCCGACATGCACCATGGCGTCCCCTTGCGAAACGAGCGGGTTCTGATTCAGGGCGATCACATGGCCGTCGGCAGGCGAGCGCGTCCCCGTTCGGCGTCCACCGAGAGCCTCGCCGATCGTCCCCAGGACCTGACCCTTGGATACTTCCTCGCCCAGTACCACGTCGATCGTGGCGACGCCCGACCGCGATGCCCTCACCCATTGCGTCTTGCGCAGCTCGACGCTCTTCTTGGCCGGCGGGACCTCCCAGACCCCGGTGCCCAATTCCTCGAGCACCCTCAGCACCCCGTCCACACCGGTGTCGATCGCAGGCTGCTGGAACCGCTGTGGCGACCCCGCCTCGTAGAGCAGGACCTTGATCCCCTTTTCTGTAGCCGCCTGGCGGAGCGACCCGTCGCGGATGCGGGCGTGGATCACGTACGGGGCTCCGAACGAGGAAGCGAGATGACGAGCCGTGGGGTCCTCGAGGTCGGTCCGAATCTGGGGGACGTTGATCCGTTCGGCCGCTGCCGAGTGGAGATCGATCCCGTATTGACAATGTCCCACCACCTCGGTCATGAACAGGTGGGCGAGTCTCGACGCCATCGAGCCCCGCGCCGAACCCGGAAACGATCGGTTCAGGTCTCTTCTATCAGGTAGATATCGCGACTGGTTCAGGAAGGCGAGCACGTTGACGATGGGCACGGCGATGACTGCGCCGGCCATCCGTCGTGCGTCGAGTCGCTGCAGCACCCGCCGCACGATCTCGACGCCGTTGATCTCGTCGCCGTGGATGGCAGCGCTGAGGAACACGTGGGGACCGGCCCTACGGCCGTTCACCACGGCGACCGGCATCGACTCCCATGTTCCGCTCGGCAGGCGTGCCACCGGCAATTCGAATCGGCGTGATCGACCGGGGTCGATGGTCTGGTCACCGACCTTGATCGGGACGTTCGGCTGTTCGCCGGGCTCGGTTGCCATGGACGGTCACGACACCCGCGGGTCGCTGTTGTCTTCGATGAACTCGATGATGCGTCCAGCCACGTCGACTTCGGAAGCGGACTCGATGCCCTCGAGACCGGGTGAGGAGTTCACTTCGAGAACCAGCGGACCACGTTCGGACTGGAGCAGATCGACTCCGGCCACGGTCAGTCCCATCACCTTCGCAGCCTTGACGGCTGTGGCGCGTTCACCTCTCGTGAGCTTGATCTCTTCGGCGCTGCCGCCACGATGCAGGTTCGACCGGAATTCGCCGGCCGCCCCCTGGCGCTTCATCGCCGCGACCACGCGGCCCCCGATGACAAAAGCACGCACGTCGGCCCCCTTCGACTCCTTTACGAACTCCTGGACCAGGATGTTGGCGTCGAGCTGCCGGAAGGCGGCGATCACCGACTCGGCCGCCTTCTTCGTCTCGGCGAGGACGACGCCCAATCCCTGGGTGCCTTCGAGCAGCTTCACGACCACCGGCGTGCCGCCGACGATCTCCAGAATGCCCTCGATGTCCTGGGTGGAGTGTGCGTAGCTGGTCACCGGCATTCCGACACCGGCACTGGCGAGGAGCTGGAGCGATCGGAGTTTGTCCCTCGAGCGGTCGATCGCCTGCGATTCGGCCACCGTGTATACGCCCATCGTCTCGAATTGGCGGACCACCGCCGATCCGTAGAACGTGTGCGTGGCGCCGATTCTCGGGATGACCGCGTCCAGCTCGAGCTCCTCGCCGCGATAGAGCACCTTCGGCTTGGCCGAAGTGATGTTCATGTAACACCGCAGATAGTCGATGACCCGAACGTCGTGGCCGTGATCCTCGGCGGCTTCCTTGAGGCGACGCGTCGAATACAGGGACGCGTTTCGGGACAGGATGCCGATCTTCAAGCTTCCTCCTCTTTCTGTTCCGGTACCGCTCCCAAGAACGAGCGTCCCGGATCGACCAGGAAGCGCCGCCGGACGGCCTGACGTCCCAACAGCATACGGAATCCCATCTCGTCGCGGCTCGTCAGGTTGAGTTCAGCCTCGAAGCGGATCCCATCCCAGACCACATGTGTGCGGATGACCGGCCTGATCTCCTCGCGCCCGCCAGGGTTCCGCACGAGCTTCTTGGCGAGGAGAGGCGCCTCGACCAGCCCGGTGGAGCGACCGCTCCTCTGGATCGGGTGGAGCGTGAACCGGACCATCTCGGCGTCACCCCGATCGAAGGTCTCGATGTCGAACGCATGCAACGACGACGAACGAGCGCCCGTGTCGATCTTGACCTTGATGGCATCGACGCCGAGATCGGGGAGGGCAACCCACTCACGCCACCCGATCACCGGCTTGGGCTTCTTCTTGGTCCGCTTCTTCCTGACAGGCTCAGTGGTCAATCGTCATCTCCTCGATCGACGTCCGATGGGCGACGCGTGCGGCCAGCCATGTCGTGATCGGGACCGCCGCCACCAAGCCGATCGATCCGACCAGCGTCCGAACGACTTCGAGTGCCACGATCTCGGAGTTCAGCACGATCCCGCCCGGTTGATTCGACAGGGCGAACCTGAGCAGCAGCGGCATCGACGCTCCGGCGTAGGCCAGCAGCAGGGTGTTGACCGTCGACGCGATGTGGTCTCGGCCGACGCGTAGCCCGGATGCGTACAGCGCGGCCTTGTCGAGCTGCGGGTTGGCGCGCCGGACCTCCCACACCGCGGAGGCCTGGGTCACTGTGACGTCGTCGAGAGCTCCTACTGCTCCGAGCACGATCCCGGCGAGAACCAGTCCTCTGACGTCGATGTTGCCGACATAGGAGATGATGAAGCTGTCCTCGCCGGTGAACCCGGTGAAGCCGGCCAGGCCGACCGTGAGGCTCGACAGGAGGACGGTCACCAACAGAGCGCTGAAGGTCCCGATGACGGCAACGTGCGTGAGCTTGGTGAAGCCGTGGGCGAGGTAGAGGGCCAGGTAGGCGATCGCTCCCGCTCCGACGGCGGCAACCATCACGGGGTTGGACCCCTCGACCACGGCGGGGACGATGAAGGCGATGAGGATCGCCATGCTGGCTACCAGCCCGGCCAGTGCCGCCAACCCGCGGAGCCTGCCGAGACCGATCACCGCCGCCGCGAACACGGCGCCGACCAGCCACAGGACCCAGCGGCGTTCGAAATCGGCGAACTGGTACTGCTGCGTGGCATCGGCGTCGGCGTTGTACCCGAGCAGGACCCTCTGACCAACGGCGAACTCAGGCGTACCTGGGACGATGCCGTACTCCTTGGTATCGATGGTTCCAGGGGTGGGGCCCTCCAGGAGGCTGAACGTGACGAACACGCAGGGCTGGTCCGCTGCGAACGAGCATGGCCGATCGTCGACCTCGATGACCTCTGCGCTGTACACCTCGTCGGTGTATCCGAGAGAGGAGAGGTCGGCGGTCACCTCGCCACGTGGCCAGAGCGCAATCAGACCGATCAACAGTGCCGCCCCAATCACGAGGGGGACGATCATCACAGCAGGAAGCCTGCGGTCGGAGCCGACCAAACGCCTGACATCTGGATGGTCATCGGTCATCGCAGCGAGGCTACCGTCGCCATCGATGCTCGATGTCATACACCTCCGATCGCAGTTCCCGACACTCGGATACACCGGCCCGGACGGACGGCTGGTGGCTCACTTCGACGGACCCGCGGGCACCCAGATGCCTCAGTCGGTGATCGAAGCTGTCTCCGAGGGAGTCCGCGACGCGTCATCCAACGTGGGCGGCCCTTTCGCTGCCAGTGTCCGATCCGGTGACGTCGTCGGACGGGCCAGGTTGGCTGCCGCCGACCTCTTGGGCGGGGAGCCGGACGAGATCGTCTTCGGTCCGAACATGACATCCCTGACCTTTGCCTTCAGCCGAGCGCTGGCCAGAAGCTGGGACCCCGGCGACCGTATCGTCGTGAGCGGTCTCGATCACGACGCCAACGTGACGCCCTGGGTGATGGCTGCCGAGGATCGCGGTGCGACCGTGGTGTTCGCCGACATTCGACCCGACGACGTGACGCTCGATCTCGATCAACTGGAATCGCTGGTGGACGACAACACGAAGCTGGTGGCGGTGACGGGATGCTCCAACGCATTTGGCTCGCTCGTGGACGTGGCCAGGGTGGCGAGAGCGGCGCACCGCGTCGGTGCGTTGTGCTTCGTGGACGCCGTGCATCTCGCTCCTCACGTGCGAATCGACGTTCGGGCGCTCGGCGTGGATGTGCTCGTGTGCTCTGCGTACAAGTTCTACGGGCCTCACGTCGGGATCCTGTGGGGCCGAAGCGAGGTACTGGCTCACACCACGCCCTATAGGGTGCGACCGGCTCCATCGGAGGCACCAGGCAAGTTCGAGACCGGGACGCCATCGTTCGGACTGCTCAACGGCGTATCGGCAGCGGTCGATCACATCGCCTCGCTGGGCTCGGGTCACGATCGACGGTCGCGTCTCGACGAGGCCTACCGCAACGTCGGTCGGCACGAGCGGGATCTCGGAGCGCAGTTCCTCGAGTCCCTCCCCGACAGGGTGAAGGTCTGGGGCCGGCCCGACATGAAGGAGCGGGTTTCGACGTTTGCGATCGAGGTCGGGGGAGTGCACGCCGAGACCGTGGCTCGGCGCCTGGGCGAGCGCGAAATCGCCACTTGGCCCGGGCACTACTACGCGGTCGAGCCGATGCGGCGGTTGGGTTGGCTCGCGCGCGGCGGGCTGGTCCGGATCGGCTTTGTGGCCACGACGACGTCGGACGAAGTTGTGCGACTCGTAGAGGAGCTGGAAACGATCGTCATGAGTCATTGAGGTCGCACTCTGATACGTCGCGGTCGGCGGGTAGGCGGGAGGAGCAGCGGATGGGTGAAAACGGAGCAAGAGAAGGTGCGGACGCCGGCAACGTTGCGGCCGGGCTCGTCGATGACCTGCTTCCACTGGGAGCGGTGACGAGCAAGAAGATGTTCGGCGGTTACGGCCTGTTCTGTGATGGCGTGATGTTTGGAATCGTCGACTCGGTAGGCGAGGTCTATCTGCGAGCCGACGATGCGTTGAAAGGCTTCTTCGAGAACGCCGGCTCCGCCAAACATGGACGCATGCCCTACTGGAGCGTTCCCTCGAATGTCGTCTCAGCACCAGCAGACCTGGAGGAGTGGGCGGGCCGGGCGCTCGCAGTCGCCAGAGCGGCGAAGTCCTGACTCAGTTCCGGTGGAGACCTGCGCTCTGTTCCAAAAACCGACACAACGCAGCGGCATCCAGATCCCCGAGGCCTGCGGCCTTCGATTGCTCGTAGACGGGGATGGCGGCATCCAGGAGCGGAGTCGGAGCCCCGACGGACTTGGCATATGCACTGATGATCCCGGCGTCCTTGAGGATGATCGAGAGCCGCGCCGAAGGAGGTTCGTAGGTGTCGGCGGCCATCATCGGCCCGCGGATGTCGAAGATCTTCGAGGCCCCGACCCCGTCGGAGATCACATCTTGCACGATCTGGGGATCCATGCCGGCAGCGATCCCCAACGCATGGGCCTCTGCGCTGGCGAGGTTGTGGACGGCGACGAGAAGGTTGGCGATGAACTTCATCACCGAGCCGTTGGGGAACGCTCCGAGGTAGTGGGTCGCCCGTCCGACCACATCGAATACGGCTTTGGTGCGTTCGTACGCCTCGGGTGAACCCGAGAACATGACGACGAGGGTGGCATCGGCCGCCTGGAGCCCGGTACCGCTCACCGGTACGTCGAGGAGTTCGACTCCGACCTGCGCAAGCCGGTCTCGCGCTCGTGTCTTTGCCTCGATCGGAAACACCCCCATCTCGGCTGCCACCAGGTCTGGGTGTGCGCCGGCCGCGACATCCTCGGTGGCGGTCTCGAGCGAATCGACCGTCGGCAGTGAGAACAAGGCGAGCTCCGATGCGGCGGCGACGGCGGCCCCTGAAGGCTGTGCGCTTCCACCGGCCTCCCGGAATCGATCGACCTTCTCAGCGTCGATGTCGTACCCATTGACCTCGTATCCGGCCCGCAGGAGATGCCCAGACATCGCGGAACCCATGACCCCCAGTCCGACGACACCTATTCGTGAGATCGCATCTGTGGACATTCGAACTCCCTTGGATCGTCGTATGCCGGCCGGCCGTTGAATCATGCATGATATAGGGCGATGGGGCTCCCATGTTCCGGGCGGGAACGGAAGGCCCGGCCCGCCGAACTCCGATTTCGACTGGCCTGAGAGGCCTGCCTGGAGCGTGCTGACCATGCACACCGGCGTCTCGAGGGCCAATCATTCCGGCTGGGGGGGGCGGCCGCATTTTCGGCGCCTGCTGGGGATCGGGTGGAGCCAAACGGCCCTGTCCGGCCGATATCCGATCGGATACGACTGCTTCCGGCAGGCGAACCCCGGCGCTCTGCAGGCAAACCCCGCTTTGGCAGTCAGGCGCACCATCAATCCTATATATTGCACGGTGCGCATGCGAAAGGATCCTGGGTGACCGACACCGTGGAGGACACCGAAGCGTCGCAGCCCGCGATGCGTGAGTACACCGAATCTCGGAGGATCCCCAAGGCAGTGAAGTGGCTCGTGGCGGTCGCCGCATTCGGTGCTCTCGTGGCGTGGATCTTGACCCGGATGACCCCGGTGGCATTCGCCACGCAGACCCTGAACGGCCTCAGCTTCGGGGCGGTTCTGTTCTTCCTTGCCAGCGGATTCACGCTCATCTTCGGCTTGATGCGCATCACCAATCTCGCCCATGGCGGCTTCTACCTCGTGGGTGGATACATCGGAATCACGGTCGTCCGCGCCACCGGTAGCTTCTGGCTGGCGATCCTCGTGTCTGCACTTGCCATCGCAGCGCTGGGATGGTTCACCGAGCGAATCCTGCTGAGGCCGATACGCGGGCTCGAGAAGCCCGAGGTGCTGTTGACGATCGGGCTCACCTTCGTGCTGGGCGACCTGTCACTGGCGATCTGGGGTGGGGATCCGACACCGATTCCCAAGCCAGGGTTTCTGAACGGGGCCGTCACGATCTTCGGCTTTTCGTACCCGAGATACCGACTGTTCGTGATCGGCTGCGCCATCCTGGTGGGCATCGTGCTGTTCTACGTCGAGCAGCGCACACGATGGGGGGCGATGGTGCGGGCGGGTGTCGACGACCGGGAGACGGTGGCCGCACTCGGCATCAACATCAAGGCGGTGTTCACCGGCGCCTTCATGTTCGGTTCGTTCCTCGCCGGGTTTGCCGGAGTCATCGGCGGGGCGTTCCTGACGCTGTTGCCGGGCCAGGACTTCGAGATCCTCCTCTTCGCGCTGGCGGTGGTCATCATCGGAGGGCTCGGGAGTCTGAAAGGTGCGGTGCTCGGGGTCATCATCGTCGGACTCATCGACTCGTTCGCCAAGGCGCTGATCCCGGAGCTCTCCTTCTTCACCCTCTTCGCTCCGATGGCGATCATCCTCGTGGTCAGGCCCCGTGGACTGCTTGGACGCGTGTGATGCTGGCGCGACTCTCGATAACCACGAAGGCGCAGATCATCCTCGCGGTGCTCGGCGTCGTGTTCGTGGTCGCCGCTCCGTACATGCTCAGCTCGTTCGCGATCGGGCTGATCACCCTCGCCCTCATCGCCGGTCTGTTTGCGCAGAGCATCGACCTGCTCTCCGGATACGCCGGGCTCGTGACGTTGGGGCAGGCCGGGATCTCGGCCAGCGCCGGCTACGGCGTGGCGTACATGGCGTCGAAGGTCGGTGCCGGGTACCCGGCGCAGCTCCTCGTGGGATTTGCGGCCGGGCTGGGTGCATCCCTCATCTTCGGGCTGATGGCCATGCGTGCCGATGGTGTGTATTTCATGATGGTCACGCTGGCTCAAGGCATGATCGTCTGGGGTCTGTCGATCCGGATGTTCCGGATCACCGGTGCCGAGAACGGCCTCACGGGAGTGTCCCGTCCGCCCGCCATCGACGCCTACTGGAAGTACTACTACTTCAGCGCCGCCGTGGTCCTGCTCTGTTGGGTGTTGTTGGGGGTGATCGTCAAGTCGCCATTCGGGATGTCGCTCAAAGGCCTCAGGGACAGCGAGACGCGAATGCGGATGCTCGGATACAACACGACCGCGCAGAAGCTCTACGTGTTCATGCTCGCCGGGTTCTTCTCCTCGGTGGCGGGCATCCTGCTCGTCTACCTCAACGAGTTCATCAGCCCCGCAGCAGTCGTTCTGGCGGCATCCGCCATAGGGGTGTTGGAGGCGATCCTCGGCGGCATCGGGACGCTCGTCGGACCCATGATCGGGGCGTTCGTGATCGTCTACGTTCAGAACGTCTTGAGCATCTACGTGACGAGATGGCCAACGGTCATGGGGCTCATCTTCGTGTTCGTGGTGCTGTTTGCGCGCCGGGGGATCGTTGGAGCCATCTCGGATGTGTGGGAGAACCGTGTCGCTCGGGCCCGTCCGGAAGAACTGGCCGAGGTCGGCGGCACAACCGAGAGGTCTGCGCTGTCGAGCGCGCTCGAGGACCCATGAGAACCAGTCGGAGCGGAGAGAGAGAACGCAAAGGATAGGAAGAGGACATGACGAGACACTGGATACGACGATGGGCCGTGGTGACCGCCATGCTGTTGGCGGTTGCGGCGTGTAGCGCACCTGGTGGTGGTGACGACACGACAACGACCGCAGCACCGGCCGGTACGGAAGACACGACGGCTACCACCGGCGCCGAGACTCCGGACACCACGGCCGGCGGTGAGGCCGCAGCCACCTGCGACGAACCGATTCGAATCGGCGTGTTGCAGCCTCTCACCGGTGGGCTCGCCGCCTCCGGTGGTGACGCCAAGGCCGGATTCGAGCTGTACTGGGAGAACCACTCCACAGAGGTTGCGGGTTGCACCATCGAGTTCCGCGTAGAGGACACGGCCGGCAGCCCTGACACGGCGCTCCAAAAGGTCGACGAACTGGTCCAGAACTACGAGGCCGACATCATCGTCGGTGCGCTGCTTGCGAACGTGACCCTGGCGCTGGCCGACCGGCTGGCAGATGAGGACGTGATCTTCATGTCACCGATCGGTTCCGCAGACGATCTCACGCAGCGGACGCCATATCCCAACTTCACTCGAGCGGGTGGTTGGACGTCGAGCCAGACATCGCACGTCCTGGGACAGTGGGCCTTCGACAACGGCTACACCAACGCCGCCACGATGTGCACGGACTACGCCTTCGGGTGGGAGATGTGCGGCGGCTTCGTGCAGGTGTTCACTGAGGCCGGCGGCACCGTGGATCCTGGACAGCAGCTGTGGAACCCGTTGGGCTCCACGGACCTCGGCACCTATGTCACGCAGCTCAGCGGATTCGACCCCGACGCAGTCTTCGTGCTGCAGGTCGGTGCGAGCGTGTCGGACTTCTTCCAGAACTGGTCCGACTTCGGGCTGAAGGATCAGATCCCCCTCCTCGGAGGTGAGGTGACGGCCGACGTCTCGAACATCAGGAACGTTCCGGTTGACCAGGTCGAGGGCCTGATCTCGTCGGGGCACTGGGCCGAGGGGCGTGATGCACCGGAAACCCAGGAGTTCGTGGAGATCTTCGATGCCGCCACCGGTCAGCTGCCGTCGTACTACGCAGCTGCCACCTGGACCGCGGCCCAATACATCGACGAGGCCATCCAGGCGATGAACGGCGATATCTCGGATCGGGCGGCCACCCTCGAAGCGATGAAGGCACTCCAGCTCGAGACACCGTTCGGGCCATCGGTTCTCGATGAGTACGGCAACCCGATCTACGACATCTACATCCGGCAGGTCGTCGTGCGCGACGACGGACGAGTGTGGAACGTCGTCATGGACACCTACGAAAACATCGACCAGTTCTGGCCGAAGACGGCTGACGAGTATCTCGCACAGCCGGTGTATTCGCGTGACTTCCAGGGCAACGCCGGCGGTTGAGTGAATGGCGAACAGCGTGGTCGAACCGATACTCCATGTCGACGAGCTCACCGTGCGCTTTGGTGGCGTGACTGCCGTCGATGGCGTGACAATGGCCGTCGAACGTGGTGCTCGGTGGGCCGTGATCGGGCCCAATGGAGCGGGGAAGACCACGCTGTTCAAGACCATTTCCGGAGAGGTGCGCCCGACCCGAGGTCGGGTGCACCTCTTCGGACAGGACATGTCCAGGGCCGAGCCATACGTCAAGGCTCAGGCAGGATTGGCCAGGACCTATCAGGTGACGGAGTTGTTCAAAACCCTCACCGTGGAGGAGAACCTGGCGATTGCCGCCCAGGCAAGGACGAGATCGCGGCTGGCGTGTTGGCGACCACTCCTGATGCGCGGCGCCATCGACGAGCGGATCGGCAAGGCGCTCACCCAACTTCAGCTCACTGAGCGTCGTGCCGTCAAGGTTTCGGAGTTGTCACACGGCGAGCAGCGCCAACTCGAAATCGCGATGGCGCTGGCAGCGGATCCCGACCTCCTTCTGCTCGACGAGCCCGCAGCCGGCTTGTCGGCTGCTGAACGGGTGCTGATGCGCGAGCTCGTCGATTCCCTGAGCCGTGACCTCACGATCATCCTGATCGAACACGACATGGAGATCGCCCTCGATCTGGTCGAACGGGTTCTCGTGCTCGACAACGGGATGCCGATCGCCGAGGGGCCACCCAATGAGATACGTACCAATCAGCGGGTTCGCGACGTGTACTTGAGGCAATGATGCTGAGCGTGAAAGAAGTCGTCTGCCGTTACGACACTGCGACGGTTCTCGACGGCCTCAGCTTGGAGGTGCGGGACGGCGAAGTGCTGGCGCTGCTCGGCCGCAACGGCATGGGCAAGACCACGCTCGTGAGAGCCATCTCGGGGATCCGGCCTCCGCAACTGGACGGTGGAACCATCACGTATCGCGGGAAGGACCTCACCGGCCTCGACAGCTACGAAGTCGCCCGCCACGGGCTCGGCTATGTGCCGCAGGGGCGGCACGTGTTCGGAAGCCTCACGGTCCTGGAGAACCTCGAGGTGATCGCTCGGCCGCCGCAGGGCGGGCAGGCGGCATGGACCGCAGATCGCGTGTTCGAGTTCTTCCCCCGGCTCCGTGAGCGAAGGGCGAGCTACGCCCGCACCCTCTCCGGCGGTGAGCAGCAGATGCTGGCCATCGGCAGAGCGCTCATGACCAACCCCACGTTGCTGGTGATGGACGAACCATCGGAGGGCCTCGCACCGATCGTCCTGGAGGCGATCAGGGATCGCCTTCTCGAGCTGAAGGGACCCAACCTCTCCATTCTGCTGGTCGAGCAGAACCTCGGTTTGGCGATGTCGCTCGCAGACCGGATGATCATCCTCGGGGTGAACGGGTCACTGGTGTGGGAGGGCACGCCCGCCGAGCTCGACGCCGATCACGACGCGATGACCCACCATCTGGGGGTCTGAGCGAACGCGTCTTGCACCACAACGACTTCGGCCGGCCCCTCTCGGGGCCGGCCGAAGCGTCGTCTCGGTCGAGCTCAGCTCTCCGGAGTAGTCGTGAACGCGAACCGCAGCTCGCGTGCCGTCTTGTCGTAGTACGAGATGTACGGACGGCTGCTGGCGAGGGCGATCGACGTCGAGTAGCCGGTGTCGGCGCTGGTGTCGTCGATCGTCTCCGTGCGCGAGGTGGTGCACGAGGCGTTGTCGCAGTCGGCGAACTCGAGCGACAGGTCGGTGCCGTTGTGATAGGCGATCCACGGGAACCCGTCGGTTCCGAGGGTCATCGACACGTCGATCCCGACATTGTCGGTGGTCGCGACCGCCGTCAGCGTCGGTGAGCCGCAGGCTGCGTCGTTGCACCGGGCGACCTTCAGATTGCCCGCCGTTGAGTCGTAGTAGGCGATCGTCGGGATGCCACCGGAGGTCACCATCGACAGATAGCTCCCGACGTCATTCGCCGAGGCGTCCACCTCTACGCTGGCGTCACACGACGTGCTGTCGCAGGCGCTCAACCGCAGGTTGCCTGCGGCGCCGTCGTACCAGGCGACGAAGATGTCGCTTCCCGACACAGCGATGGCCGAACGTTGCCCGGGAGTGCCGGCGTCGGAGGCGGTGATCGGGGTGAATGCAACCGAGCACGTGGCGTCCGAGCAGACGCCAAGCCTGACCTGCCCGTTCGAGTAGTAGCTGATCGCTGGAACGCCGCCGAAGTTGGCGATCGCCGGCCGGTTGACGCCCTGGGTGACGGGCCGCTTCACAGACGACGTCGAGCAGCTGTTGTCGTCGCAGGTGATGACGTTGAGCCCGGTCGGCTGGGTGCTCACCGAGGCGATCACCGGCTTTCCGCCGATCAGCGCCATCGACGGCTGCTGTTGATTGATGTCGAGGTCGGCGCCGGCGGTCGACGTGCAGTCGACATCGATGCACTTGGCGTAGGCGACGAGGTTGCCCGACCCGTAGTGGTAGGCCATCGCAGGCTCGCCGGAGATGCCGATGGTCGACGAGGCGGTCAGGCCTGCACCTGCCCGGAAGTCGACGGTCGCCAGGTTCCAGCCGGTGTTGGTGACGGTCGTCGTCGGAGTGGTCTCGCCGGGGCCCTCGCCGCCGCCGCCACCGCCGCCGCCACCACCGCCACCGCCACCGCCACCACCGCCACCGCCGCCGCCACCACCACCGGTGCTTCCGCCGCCGAGGTTGCGGATGGCGCGGGCGAGGAACGAGGCCATCTGGCCGCGAGTGACGTTGTCGTCCGGGCAGAACTGATCGTTGTCCGGAGGGTTGCAGCCGAGCGTGATACCGGCGGTTGCGAGTTTCTCGATGTCGGTCTCGAAGATGCTCTCGTCGTCATCGACGAAGTCGACGCTTCCGGCGTCGGTGAGGCCGTATCCCCGAACGAGGAAGGCAGCCATCTGACCTCGTGTCACCGGATCGTCCGGACAGAACTGGTTGGTGCCGCAACCGGTCGTGATGCCCGAGGCGGCGAGGCTGTTGATGTTGGCGTTGAACACGCTGCCGTCGTCGTCGGTGAAGAAGTCGGTGGGCACACCCGGGAGCTCCAAGGTACGCACCAGGAATGCAGCCATCTGCCCCCTCGTCACGTTGTCCTCGGGGCAGAAGAGGTCGTTGGCAGGAGGATTGCAACCGGTGGTGACGCCGAGATCGGCGATGAATTCGATGTCCACCTCGTGGACGCTCGTGTCGTCGTCGCTGAACTGGCCGCCGGCGGCGGCACTCGGCAAGGCGAGCCCTGCCGCCAGGACGGCAATCATGATGGGCCCGGCCAGTCGGCGAACCCAGGTGTGCGAACGGTTCACCCGCTCCCTCCCATTCTCAGTGGCCCCTTGCGGAGCGTCCCCGTAGTGATCGGCTCAATGTAGCCGTTGCCGGCCAACCCACAATGTGTGATCTAGGACTTTCGATACAGGTGGCTCGGCGGACGGTTGCGGAGCGATTCCACGGCGACAGGTACGATCGCCCGATGGCAGAACGATCCGAATTCGGCTTCTCCACCCGTGCCATCCATGCCGGTCAGCAGCCCGACCCTGAGACGGGTGCACGGGCAATGCCGATCTATGCGACCACCTCGTTCGTGTTCGAGGATGCCCAGACTGCCGCCGACCTCTTCGCCCTCCAGACGTACGGGAACATCTACACGCGCATCGGGAACCCCACGACTGCCGCGTTCGAGGAGCGGATGGCGTCGTTGGAGGGTGGGCTCGGTGCGGTTGCGACCGCATCGGGTCAGGCGGCCCAACTGATCGCGGTTCTGACGCTCTGCTCGGAGGGCGACGAGATCGTGGCCGCTCGCAACCTGTACGGCGGGACTTTCACCCAGTTCGACGTGACACTCCGAAAGATGGGTGTCCAAACCACCTTCGTCGATCCCCGCCCGGATGCGTTCGCCGCCGCCGTCACGGAGAAGACCAAACTCCTATACGGCGAAACGATCGGCAACCCTCGGGCCGATGTTCTGGATCTGGCGGGGGTGGCTGACGTGGCGCATGCACATGGCATCCCGTTCGTGGTCGACAACACCTTCGCGACACCATTCCTGTGCCGCCCGATCGAGTGGGGCGCAGACATCGTTGTGCACTCGGCCACCAAGTTCATCGGGGGCCACGGCGTGGCCATCGCCGGAGTGATCGTGGAGTCGGGAACGTTCCCATTCGACAACGGCAAGTTTCCGGTGATGACCGAACCTTCCCCGGCGTACCACGGCCTCCGGTTCTGGGAGAACTTCCGCGAGTACGGCTACCTCACGAAGGCCCGTACCGAACTGTTGCGCGACATCGGAGCCTCGCTCTCGCCTTTCAACTCATTCCTCCTGCTGTTGGGGCTGGAGACATTGCCGCTCCGAATGAAGCGGCACGTGGAGAACGCCTGCGCCGTGGCACGCTTTCTCAGCGAACACCACGCCGTCTCCTGGGTGAGCTACCCGATCTTCGAGAAGTCGCCCTCGCTCGCCAACGCAGAGAAGTACACACCACTGGGGCCGGGAGCGGTGTTCACGTTTGGCCTGGCCGGTGGGTTCGACGCCGGGGTCTCGTTCATCGAGGGTGTGGAGCTCGCCAGCCACCTCGCCAACATCGGCGATGCCAAGACGCTGGTGATCCATCCGGCATCCACGACCCACCAACAGATACCCGACGACGAGCGAGAAGCGGCGGGGATCGGAAGTGACATGATCCGGATCTCGGTGGGGATCGAAGATCTCGATGACATCCTGTGGGATCTCGATCGGGCCCTCGGGAGCGCGCCGTGATAGGGCAACAAGCAGCCGAGCCCACCGCCCGTGATCGTCTCCAGCTGCTGCGCACGGCGAAATCGGTCGCACTCGTGGGCGTGTCGGCGAACCCGCTTCGATCGTCGAACTTCGTCGCCACATATCTCGTCAAGACGCCATACCGCGTCTATCCGGTGAATCCCGCGTACGACGAGGTTCTGGGTCTGAAGTGTCACCCGTCTCTCGCCGACCTGCCCGAGGTTCCCGACATCGTCGATGTGTTCCGGCGCACCGAGGAGCTCCCCGGCGTGGTGGAGGAGGCAATCACCGTGGGCGCCAAGGCCGTCTGGTTCCAGCTCGGCCTTCGCCACGACGAGGCGGCGGCGAGAGCGCGAGGGGCCGGCTTGGCCGTCGTTCAGGACCGATGCCTCAAGATCGAGCATGCGCGGTTCCACGGCGGACTGCATCTGGCGGGCTTCGACACGGGTGTGATCAGTTCCAAACGGAGGAGGCCGGTATGAGCGGGATCGATCGACTGGTGGCGTGGAACCATGCAAACGCCAATCACGCGGCGGCACCCGGCGTGGGTGCGGAGCCCCAACGTCAGGTGGCCGTGGTGACGTGCATGGACGCTCGGATCAGCCTGCCTGCCATGTTGGGAGTCCACCCGGGCGAGGTGCACGTGCTGAGGAATGCCGGCGCCATCGTGACCGAGGACACCATCAGATCGCTGCTCGTGAGCCAGGTGGCGCTCGGGACGGAAGAGGTGATGGTCATCGGCCACACCCGGTGCGGCATGCAAGGACTCGTCGACAATCAGTTCCGGGCAATGGTGTCGGAGATGCGGCACCGTCACCCGGTGTTCGAGATCGGTGGCTTCAACGACCTCGAAGAACAGATCGCACGGTCGGTGCGGACGCTGCGCAGGCACACCCTGCTGGAGGGTGACTTTCGAGGATTCGTCTTCGACGTCGACACTGGGTATGTGACCGAGGTCCCCGTCATCTGATCCTTGCGTCATTCGGCGGGCCGCTCACGCGATGGCCTCGGCGAGTGCCCGCCGAATGCGCTTTGCGCTCACCGTGCCCTTGGTTCCCAACTGTTGCGCGAAGAGGCTCACGCGAAGCTCCTGAAGCATCCAGGCGACCTCGACGAGTTCCGGTGTCGGTCCGATCGCTTCCACCAGCCGACGGTGCTCATCCTCGATCTCCTGCACCTGCGCCATGCGTTCATCATCCCGCTGCGGATTCGATGGGAGGCCGTCGAGCCGTCGTTCCACTGCTCGGAGATAGCGACCGATGTCGGGCAGCCTTTCTGCCCCGGCGGCCGCAATGAACCCAGGGAAGACGATCTGGTCGATCTGCGCCTTGACGTCGGCAATGGCTCGTTCGAATCGGGGGCCTTGAGGGAGTTCCTCGGCGGCGACACCGGCAGCCCAGAGCGCCTCGAGTGCGTCGATCGCGGCGTCGGCAACGCTCATCGTCGTCGTGTGGAGACTGTCCTTTGCCTCGGCCACCAGACGGTCGAAGCCGACTCCGTCCCAGGCCGGGCCCCCTGCCGACTCCACGATCTCGTCGATCGCCGCAGCCATGCAGTCGGCCGCCCACTCCGTCGTGGATTCGTACGGGCCGACGGCGAGTGCAGCCTTGGCGCGTTCGGTGATCAACGGCCGCAACAGTTTCCCGGGGGACGGCAGCCGCAAGAGGATCAGTCGCCTGGTTCCCATCCACATCGATTCGCGTTGCTCGCTGGGTGTCGCCATGAGGCGCACCGCCACCGAGTCGCCCTCATCCACGAGTGCCGGGTACGCCACGACCGCGTTGTCGCCGAGACCGACCGACACCCGGCGCGGCAGTTGCCCGATCGTCCAGTCCGTGAGGCCGCTCTGCTCCACCGGATGGGTCGCTCCGGACATGGCGGTCCTGATGGTCTCGTGGAGCTCCTCTTTGAGGTGGGCGAGATCGTCGCCTTCCGCCACGGTCTCGCCTTCGACGTCGATGACGCGGAACGCCGGACGCAGGTGAGCCGGCAGGCGATCGAGGTCGAAGGCGTCGGGTGCGATCGGCGTTCCGCTCCGTCGGGTCAGCTCCCTGCGCAGCGACGCCAGCAGTCCCTCGGGTCCGGGCTCGAGACCGTCGACGATCTCACGCACCGTTTCGCCGATCGGGATGAAGTGCTTCCTGGTGGCCTTGGGAAGTGATCGCACCAGGGATTCGACGAGTTCCGCCCTGAGGCCCGGCACGTGCCACTCGAACACCCCAGGGTCCACGCGGTCCAGACGGTCGACGGGGATCTCGACGGTGATCCCGTCGTGAGTGCTGGTGGGATCGAACTCGTAGCGAATCGGCATCTCGACATCGCCGTGCCGCCAGACCTCCGGAAAGGCGTCGTCGTTGACATCTCCGACAGAGGGATCGATGAGATCCACCCGAGACAAATCGAGGAGATGGGGTCGTGCTGAGCGCTCGTCGCGCCACCATCGATCGAAGTGGCGGCTCGACACGACTTCCTCGGGAAGTCGACCCTCAAAGAACGATGCGATCTCGTCGTCGGACCTCAGCAGGTCGAACCGGCGTAGTCGGGCCTGGAGCGCCTCGACATCCTCGAGGGCGGCGCGATTCCTCTCGACGAACTCGTGATCGGCGGACCACTCACCGAGGACCAGTGCGTGGTGTATGAACATCCGGCGGGAGGTCGCCGGGTCGATCCTCCCGTATGGCACTGTGCGATCGGCCGACAGTGGAAGTCCCAACATGGTCACCGACTCCCGCGCGACCGCGGTTCCGCGCTCGGGCGACCACCACGGCTCGGAGTGGGTGCGGCTGACGAGGTGCGACCCGATCTGTTCAACCCACGCCGGGTCGATCGCCGCCACCTCGCGTGCCCACAACCGGGTGGTCTCCACGAGGTCGCCGGCCATCACCCACGGAGGTGACGCCTTGAAGAGCACGGATCCCGGATTGATCGCAAAGCGTGTGCCGCGCGTCCCTCGGTATTCGAACGACTCGGGGTCTCTCACGCCGACTTGCGACAGCAAACCGGTGAGGATCGAACGGTGGACTGCGTCGTCGTCGGCGGGACGCTGGTTCAGTGAGAGCCGCAGTTCGTCGGCGAGTTGGCGGAGCTGCCCATGCACGTCCTGCCATTCTCGGACGCGTCGATAGTTGAGGAACTCCTCGCGACACATCTTGGCGAATCTGCTTGACGACCGGGCTCTCCGTTCTTCCCCCAGGTACTCCCAGAGGCGCAGCCATCCCAACAGATCCGACCCAGGGACGTGGAACCGCCGATGCTTCTCGAGCGCTTGCTGCTCCTTGTCGGTCGGTCGTTCCCGGGGATCCTGGATCGACAGTGCGGCAACGATCACGAGCACCTCGCGCAGTGCTGCATTCTCGTCGGCTGCCAGCACCATCCGTGCCAGTCGTGGGTCGACCGGCATCTGCGCCATCCGCTGTCCGCGTTCGGTGAGCCATCGCTTGGACCCGTAGCGATGCGGATCGACGGCGCCGAGCTCCTCCAGGAGGAGTATTCCCTGCCGGATCGACCTTCGATCGGGCGGATCGAGGAAAGGAAAGGACTCGATGTCGCCGAGGTCTAGGGCTGCCATGCGAAGCAGGACGGAGGAGAGGTTGGTCCGCTGGATCTCCGGCTCCGTGAACTCGGGACGTGCCTCGAAATCCTCCTGTGAATACAACCGGATGCCGACGCCCGGCCCCACTCGCCCGCACCGACCGGCGCGTTGGTCGGCGGACGCCTTGCTGATCGGCTCGATGGGGAGTCGCTGTACCCCGGTCCGTCCCGCCCGTGAGATCCGTGCCGTGCCGGGGTCCACGATCGCCCGTACGCCCGGCACCGTGATGGACGTCTCTGCAACATTGGTGGCGAGAACGATTCGTCGCCCCGTGTGCCTTTCGAAGACGCGATGCTGCTCTGCGGCTGACAGTCGGCCGTACAGCGGGAGGATCTCCGTGTGCTTCAACTCCAGCTCGGTCAGAGCGTCGGCGGCGTCTCGGATCTCCCGCTCTCCGGAGCAGAACACGAGGATGTCACCTGCCGACTCGTCGATCAGTTCGAGCACCGCGTCGCAGATCCCCTGGGGCTGGTCGCGCGGCTCGTTCAGGGTCGGGTCGTCGAGCGGTCGATAGCGGACTTCGACCGGATAGGTCCTCCCCGAAACCTCGACCACCGGTGCATCGCCGAAGTGGGAGGCGAATCGGTCGGTGTCGATGGTGGCCGACGTCACGATGAGTTTGAGGTCGGGGCGGCGGGGGAGGAGTTGCACGAGGTAGCCGAGGAGGAAGTCGATGTTCAGACTTCGCTCGTGCGCTTCGTCGATGATGATCGTGTCGTAGCGGAGCAGCTCCGGGTCGGAGTGGATCTCGGCCAGCAGGATACCGTCGGTCATCACCTTGATCAGGGTCTCGTCCGACACCTGGTCGGTGAAACGCATGGCGAACCCGACGGGACCACCGACGTCGACCGCGAGCTCTTCGGCGATTCGCTCGGCGATGGAGCGGGCGGCGATGCGACGCGGCTGCGTATGCCCGATGAATCCGAGCACGCCGCGTCCGCTCTCGAGGCAGATCTTGGGGAGCTGGGTGCTCTTGCCGGATCCCGTTTCACCGGCGACGATCACGACCTGGTGTTCCTTGATCGTTTCGGCCAGCTCATCGCGGCGGCCGGTGATGGGGAGGTCTTCTGGGTAGGAGATCGAGGACGGCACGGCTCCACGTCGCGTCCGGACCCGCGCCTCAGCGGCCCCGAGGTCGGTGGTGATCGTGGTGAGTATGCGATCACGCTTGCTGCGAGCTTCGATCTTGTGGAGCCCACTCAGGCGTCGGCGAAAGGCCTGTTGGTCGGAAAGCATCAGCCCGTCTACGCGGGAGCGCAAGTCGGAAGCACCGGACATGGGAGACCATGATGGCGGATCCTCAACGCTTCTCTCGTCGCATTTGGCAGGTGACACCGCCCTTGTCGCCGTGACCGCGCCCAGGGCGCCGACGCACACGGCGGACCCGTCTTGCCCGACCTGGCCGCTAGCCCGTACGCAATTCGTCGATCAGTGGATGGATCCACCGAGCACCCATGGCGAGCAGGTCCGGGTGTTCGTTGAGTGTCTGAAGGTGGACCGTCTCTACCTGATCCTTGATCTTGTTGATGGTGTAGCCGATGTCGAGTTGTGTCTCGTGGTTCTCGGTCACGAACCCGATGGGTGCGAACACCAAGGCTCGCGCCCCGAGGCCGATGAGATTCGTGGCTGCCTGGTCCACATCTGGTGTCGTCCACCTGCCCGGAACCGGGTGGTTCATCCAGCCAGGGCTGATGAGCGGGAAACGCCCGACCAGCCGAGCCTGCATTGCGTAGTACAGAGCAGTGCTCTCCCGCACGCCGGTCTCCATCCCTTTCGTTTCGAGTGGGCATCCGTGCAGACACAGGACGATGCCGACCTGGCTGGGAACCCGCCGCTCGAGCAACGCCGAGGTCCCTTTTTCGACGTGTCCGACCAGTAGCTCCTGGAAGTCGGAGCGGTCCCAGAACGACGGGAGGTAACGGATGTCTTTCACCCAAGCCCCATCGGGATGCAAGGCCTCGTTGATCTGCTGAAGCGCCAGCCCACTCGTGAACACGGAGTCGACCACCAACCAGGGGTACACGAGGATTCGGTCGTAGCCCTGTCTTCGAATCTCGGCGAGTACTTGCTCGGGGAGATGCGGCTCGACGAAGTTGTAGGCCTTGAACACGGCTACGTCGTCACCGTAGGTCGCCTTGAGATGCTCCTCGATACCAGCCCGCTGTCGTTCGAAGATGTCGTTGTGCGGTGAGTGATAGTGATTGGCAGCATGCCACTCCTTGCGTTGCTGCCGCTCGAGACGCCGGGACAGCCAAGGGATGGAGAAGTCGGGGAACTTGATCGACTTCGACACGAGCAGTCGGAAGGAGCGCTCGTTGTATTCGGCGAATTCGTCGTAATCCTCGACCTCGCCGTACCCGCACAGCAGCACTGCGACTCTTCCTGCCATCATCCATCCCTGCCCTCGCTACGTACGATGAGTACGTCGCCATTCGGCGTGGTGGATGAGACTAGTTGCGGGATGCGGAGGCTCATGGACGCAATTCGCCTGACGGATCGAATCGACCCAGACGCCGAGATCGGCGGCAAAGCGGCGCACGTGCTCTGGCTCATGAAGCATGGCTTCAGGGTTCCGGAGACCTGGGTCTTGCCCGCATTCGATGTGCCTCACAGCGTTGAGGTCGGTTCTTGGTTACCGGACGATGGACCGTGGGCGGTACGTTCCTCGGCGGCGGTCGAAGACGGGTTCGAGTCGTCGTACGCCGGCCAATTCTCAACGGTCCTCGACGTGACCGGCCAAATCGACGTCGGCGAGGCCATCGGCCACGTTCGCGACTCCGCGACCCGTTCAGCGGTGACCACCTATCGAGAACGAAAAGGAGACGACAAACCCATTGCCATGGCCGTCATGGTTCAACGAATGGTCCCACCCAAGGTGTCCGGCGTGTCGTTCTCCCGGAACCCCATGACGGGCCTGAGCGAGATCGTCATCGAAGCGGTCGTGGGACGTGGTGATGCACTCGTCGGGGGAGGCGTCACGCCGGAACGGTGGATCTCTCGGTGGGGGGCGTGGAGCACCCGACCGAAGGGCGACTCGGGGCTGAGCGCAGAGGTTGCCGGTGAGATCGCGTCCGAGACGGCCCGGATATCGGAGCAGTTTGGAGCTCCTGTCGATCTCGAGTGGGTGTGGGACGGTCGCAACGTCTGGTGGGTACAGGTTCGCCCGATCACCGGCTTACACGAGGTATCGGTGTATTCCAATCGGATCTCCCGCGAAGTCATGCCAGGCATGATCAAGCCGCTCGTCTGGTCCGTGAACGTCCCGATCGTCAACACCGCATGGATCAAGCTGTTCGGAGAGGTGATCGGACCGAACGACCTTCGCCCGGAACAACTGGCCAAGCCGTTCGCCTATCGGTCGTACTTCAACATGGGAACCATCGGCGACATTTTCGAGCTCGTTGGCATGCCTCGCGACGGACTCGAGATGCTCCTCGGCTTGTCGTCGGAGACCAAACCGAGGTTCTCACCGTCCATTAGGACCATGCGTCACCTCCCCCGGATGATGGTGACGGTTGTGGACAAGCTGCGCTTCGGTGGAAAGATCGAGCCCGAGATCGAAGAACTCCGGAGAGGCTTTGCGACTGTTGAGAAGACGGATCTCGAGCTCTTGAGCGACTCGGGGCTCCTCGCGCGGATCGACGAGTTGTCGGAGGTGACGACGCGGGCTGCCTACATCAACATCGTCACGCCGCTTCTCGCCAACCTCTACGTGAGCCTCTTGCGTCGATCGTTGAGCAAACATGGCCTCGACGCAGACGGTCTCGACTTGGCTCTGGGCGATGCAGAGAACCCCTACAGCCCCACTCCAGGGCTGGCCGGCCTCGGAGAGGCGATAGCGGCGGCCGGCCGCGGCACTGTGGAGGCGATACGTGCCGAGGGTGCTCGGGCACTGCCTGATCACCTCGCCCCGGTCCTCCGGGAATTCCTCGAGACGTTCGGACATCTGTCGGACAGCGGCAACGACTTCTCGGTGCCTCCGTGGGTCGAGCAGCCAGACGCAGTCTTGAGGCTGGCCGTCGACCACGCCGAGGTGATCGGTTCGCATCGTGCAATCCCCTGGGGAGAGGCCACAAAGAATCTCGGGCCGATCTCGATACGGCGACTGAGGCTTCTGCAGCGCAGAGCAAGCGACTTCGTAGATCACAGGGAGCAGGTCAGCTTCGTGTACACCTACGGATACGGTCTGTTCCGACCCGTCTTCGGCGAGGTTGGACGGCGTCTCGTCGAACGCGAACTCATCAAGTCCAGGGACGACGTGATGTATCTGTACCTGGACGAGGTTCGCGCGGCCCTGCTGGATGGGTCCACCGTCCCGGCCCCGGGTGAACTGGTGGACCTTCGCAAGAAGCAAATGGCTGATCTGGCCGACGTGGATATGCCTGAGACGATCTTCGGCGAGGATTTTGTACCCGTCAGACGGGGACCGCTCGATGTCGCCGAGGTCACGGGCGTCGCAACGTCCCGAGGACGACACAGGGGAACGCTCCGTGTGGTGAGGGGGATCGAGGATTTCCCAAGGGTCGAATCCGGGGATGTCATCGCCGTTCCATTCAGCGATGTTGGCTGGACTCCCCTGTTTGCCAGGGCCGGGGCCGTCATCGCCGAGTCGGGCGGGATCTTGTCGCACAGCAGCATCGTCGCTCGTGAATACCGCATCCCCTGTGTCGTGTCGGTACCCGGCGCCATGCGTCTTCCCGACGGCACCACCGTGGTGGTCGACGGCTATACGGGGACTGTGACCATCGAGAAGCCGGAATAGGCGGCCGGGTGCAGTGCGGTCAGTCGGACCGGTATTTGTCGCGATTGAGCGATGGGTGGCCCCTCGTCAGCAGCTTCATGGCCTCCTTTCGATCGATCTCGCCCGACTTCTGCATGCGGGTCAGGTCTTTCATGGTCGCCCATATGGTCGGCCATACAGCCACGTTGACCGCCATCGCATAGACGAATGCCTCCCAACCTGCGTCCCTCCACCAGAACCAGGGAAACAGCCAGAGGATCCCCGAGACGTACGAGATGACCACGTTTCGGAACGCGACACCGGTGAGGCTGCCGAGCAGCGTGACGACAGGAACCGCCGGCCAGTCGAGAACCGCGAGACCGCCGAGGTACGGTGACATTCCCGCACCTCCGTGGAACCGGTGAAACACCGGATAGTTGTGGCCGATCACAGCCGCGGCCGCCACGAAGAACTCATAGTCCTGATCCGGGAAAGCCAACTTGAAGCCGAGTACCGGAAGCGCGGCCTTGGCCATGTCCAGCAACCCGGTGAGACATCCATAGCCGGGACCACGTTTCAGTGAGATCAGCGAGGCGCTCGTCCGGTTGAAGCGGAGAGTTGCCTCCCCGAGTTGGACCTCTACTCCGCTGAGATCATCGTCGGGCAGCACCCGCCGGCCGAGAACCCGTGTGAACGACACGGCCCCGAACAGATAGCCGATCACGACCGCGAGGAGAGCCATCCAGGTGCTCACCTTCGATCCTTCCTTCTCATCGAGACGGGACCATACTCATTCGTGGGTCGGTACGGTGCTCATGGCCGGGACGCCGAGCAGCTTGCACCAGACGGATGGGAAGGGCTGTCGCGGGTGGCGGGAAGGCGCGTCCGCCTCGCCTCGCGTTCCTTGCGGCGTCACCGTTCGGTTGGCGGCCCAGAGCGGATGAGTCTCGGGTGGGTCGAGACATGTAGACCGTAGGGTTGGGAGCATGGTGAACGAGTTGCTCAGCCGGCGAGTGGATGACATCGCCCGAGCCTCGGGGTACTCGGGCGTCGTTCGCATCGACGATCGCTCCGGCAACCGTGTTGCGCGGGCCTACGGATTCGCAGATCGCCGTTGCGGCATCGCCAACAGCATCTCCACGCGCTTCGGCATCGCAAGTGGGGTGAAGGGCATGACTGCCTTGACCGTGATGAGCCTGGTCGAAACGGGCGAACTCGCGCTCGGCACACCCGTCCGTTCGTTGCTCGGTGACGATCTGCCGCTCATCGATGACCGCGTCACCATCCAGCATCTGCTCGCTCATCGATCGGGAATCGGGGACTACCTCGACGAATCCGCCGGCGGCGACATCAGTGATCACGTCCTTCCGGTCCCCGTGCACCGTCTCGCCGAGACCGAGGACTACCTCGGGGCTCTCGACGGCCATCCGCAGTTGTTCTCTCCCGGGGAGCGATTCGAGTATTGCAACGGCGGTTTTGTTGTTCTCGCCCTGCTCGCCGAGCGGGCCAGTGGGGTCGCCTTCCGCGACCTGATGGCCCGTCGTGTCCTCGCGCCTGCCGGAATGGCATCGACCTCCTTTCTCCGATCCGATGAGCTTCCAGGCGATGCCGCCGTCGGATATCTCGACACAGAGGGCCTTCGGTCCAACGTGTTGCATCTCCCCCTACGCGGCAGTGGAGACGGAGGCCTCTATTCGACCACGGCCGACCTCCATGCGTTCTGGGCTTCGTTGTTCTCGGGAGCGATCGTGTCTCGTGCCACGCTCTCGGCCATGATCCGGCCCGTGAGTGACGACGCGTCCTCCGCCTTCGACTACGGGCTCGGCTTCTGGCTCACCACGTCGGGTTCCGGGGTCGTCCTCGAGGGATACGACGCCGGGGTGTCGTTCCGATCGAGCCACGACGAGGCGAGCGAGTCGACGTGGACCGTCATCTCGAACACGAGCTCGGGGGCGTGGAACCTGCTCGAACACCTCGGAGACCTTCTCTAGCGCCCGTTTGGTGCTTTCCACCGCTCCCTCGGACGATCCATCGCCCCTTTCGGGCCGGTCCGTCGTCGCCGGCCCGCGGTAGGGTTTTCTCGTGAGTGCCGCGTCCCTCATCGCTGCCCATCATCGGGCCGGACGGTTCTTCGAGAGCGGCGGACTGCGGGCATTCGTCCACGACGTGGGTTCCGGTCCGCCGATCGTGTTGTGCCACGGCGTCCCGGCGTCGTCGTTCTCGTATCGCAAGGTCGCCCGTGTGCTCGCGGCGGCCGGGCATCGGGTGATCGCAATCGACCTTCCCGGTCTCGGATTCTCAGAACGGCCGGTGGACTTCGACTACAGCTGGTCGGGTCTCGGATCGTGGGTCCGGATGGCGATCGACGACCTTGGACTGGATCGCTACCACCTCGTGGTGCATGATCTGGGCGGACCGGTCGGTTTCGAGGCTCTGGCAGACGATCCCGGGCGGGCAATGTCACTCACGATGCTGAACACCATGCTCGCAGTCGACGGCTTCCAGAAGCCATGGGTCATGCGTCCCTTCGAATCCACGGTCGCCGGCAGACCGTGGCTGTCGATGATGCGACCATTCACCTTCTTGCGCCTGATGCGACTCATGGGCGTCGCCGACCAACGGATCTCCGACGACGAGCTTCTCGCTTATCTCGACCAGCTGAGATGGCTCGACGGTGGACGAGCATTCCTCGAGATCATGCGGGGCTTCGAACCGACGGAAGCCAAGCAGCAACGTTTCGTCGGTGCGGTGACGTCGATCGAGCACCGCCAGCTGATCTGGGGTGATCTCGACCCGGCACTCCGATTCGACACTGTCGGCAGGGCGACGGCAGCCGCCGCAAAGCTCGATGACATTCACCGGCTGGCCGCAAAACACTTCGTTCAGGAGGAACAGGCCCCCGAGGTCGCCTCGATGATCCTCCGTCTGGCGCTGACAGCTCAGGCATAGCCCTCGTCGGCCACCGAATCGTGGTCGCCCAACCGGTGGCCGATCGCATGACCCCAGAACCCTCGCGGTGCAAGCAAGAAGTCGATCAAGTATTCGAGTTGGGGGGCAAATCTGGTCCGAAGCTCCCTCGCGCGGTCCCGTGCCTCCTCGATGGGAATGACGTCGAATCCATGGGCGCTCATGCTCGAGTGCAGCTCCAGGAACAGGTCGCTTCCTTCCTGCTGGTTGCTTTCGAGCACTGCTCGGTACGGGGAGATGTCAGCGCCTTCGGTGACGACGTCGAAGAGCATGATCGCCCGGCGCAGCATCCAGTACTGCGGTCCGCGCTCGAGACCGCGCACCATGTGGAGGTGCAGTGCGGCGTCGGCGACCAGACCCAATGCAGTCACCCAATGCTGACCGGGAGACTTCGACCTGAAGAGAACCAGCATCGGAAATGCGGTGTGGGTCTCCAGTACGGCCGCGGTCCATTCCTCCCATTCCTTGAAGAAGGCGTCCAGCTCGGCCGGGTCTCCTCCCGGGGAGCGGTTCAGGACCAGGCTGGTTGGCGTGATGCGTTGCTCTGTTCCATCGTCCAAAAGCATGAGCCGGCGCTCGCGTTCGCTGTAGGCCGCATAGAGAGCCGGCAGGTAGCCGATCACGAGAGCGATCGTCAGGACCCCCGAGAACGCCTCGAGCAAGGCCCCGATTCGGGGGACGGCCTCGGCAGGCACGAGCTCTCCGAATCCCACCGTGAAGAACACCACGCCCGAGTAGTAGATGCTGTCGGCGACCCCGTCGGCCCCGGCCACCCCGCCGATCGCCCACCACAGCAGGCCGTAGCCGAGGATCTGTTGGGCGACCCATGCGACGAGCAGCGCCAGTACCGAGGCAGGTGCAAACGTCGAGAGCAGGAGCTCGCGCCTCTGGTCGGACCGGATATGAGCTGCCATCCACCGGACGATCGCCCATGCCACCTTGTACAACCGATTGGTGAGCCACCATCGGTGCCGATTCATCTGCGTGGCGACGAGGGTGTTGACCATGTCGGCCAAGACCGAGATCACGATCACAGCTCCGAGCGCCCCGGCGAGGAGTCTCATGCCCAGCGACGTTACCCCCTGGGCCGACGCGGGGTCAGCCTGGCGAGAACGGAGGCTGCGAACGGCAAGACGAGATACTCCCAGTTGACACCGGATTCGTCGCCGACACCGAAGAAGGCGAGGCTGCCGAGGCCGGCGCACACCAGGACCACCCCCACAACCGAGCGCCAGGCCGCCGGAGCGGCGACCTCGCCCCGTGGTCGTTCGAAGCGACCGAAGGCGGCGACGAACGGTGAGACGACCATGGCCATTAGGAGGAGCCACACCGGTCTCGTGAGCCACCAGGTGCCGGACCCGGCCGGGATTCGGAGCCCGGTTCCGTCGAAGGCGAGCGAGACACCGAGCACAGCGATCATCGCGGTGAGGTGCCACAGGTAGAGCGTCATGATCAGAGAGTTGACCAGGACGGTCGCGGTCCACACCGGGCCTCGCTCAAGCATCTTCCGGGCTGGGCGCTCCAGCGACAGCAACGCTCCGGCCTGGAAGAACCCGAGGGCGAGCAGGGGGAGCCGCGGGGGGAGCGTGTTGTTGAACTCGGCGCCCGGAACGCCCACCATGCTCACGGGATAGTCGAACGCCGCCACCAAAACGATCAGGCCGATCAGGCCGACGATGGCCAAGGCGAGGGTCTTGGCCGGTCGTTCCAACTTTCCCGCCCTCCACGCAAACCCGAGCTGATGGACACCGCCCCATATGAACAGGTAGTTCAGGAAACCGATCACGTCGTTGTCGACGCCTATGGAAACCACATCCACGAGAACCGCCGCCCCGCAGAACACCGTCACCGACCCCCACCCATAGCGGTCCCACAACCTCAACGCCACCGGGGCGAGGGCCGCGACGAGCACATACACGGCGAGGAACCACACGGGGACGAGAGCGGTCTGCGATCCGATCTTCACGAGGTCTGGGTCGAGCCCGGCGACGATGGCGACGAAGGCCACGACCGCCCAGACGGCGAGCAGAGCCAGCACCGGCAGAACGAGTCGTCGCAGCCTTGCATGCAGCCACGGTCCGTAGGTCTGCCCTTTGGCTATCGTCGAGCGCCACGACGCTGCGTTCGAATAGCCGCCGACCACGAAGAAGATCGGCATGACCTGGAAGACCCAGGTCAGCCATTGGGTCCACGGGAGGTCGGCGAGCACATGTCCGGCCTTCAGCTCACCACCGGCCCCCACTTCCGGGGCCGCCATGAGCCAATGCCCGAGGACCACGACCAGGATCGAGCAACCTCGAAGGAAATCGACGTACCGATTCCGCTCGGGTGGCGCCAGGTCTCCAACGGTCCTTGCCCGATCCCACATGGTCGTCATGAGCCGTGCAGTTTCACCGCGAGCGCGTCGGGACTCAAGGACCAATCGGAGCACTTCGGTGGATCTCAGTTGCCGACGGATCCTACGCGGAAGGTCGCTGCCCTCAGTACCGACGTGAGTCCCCAACGCTGCGAGAGCCACAAGAGCGGCGAGATCTCCTTGAGATGCGGGTTCTGCCGGATGAGCCAGTCGGCGATTTCTTGGTCGGTCATCGAGCCTCTCATGGCGAGGACGACACGCCCGAGATCGCGACCTAGCGCATCGTCCCTGCACTGAAAGGCGAAGTAGCACTCCTGGAGCAACCCTGTGACGCGGAGCAGTTCGGGACGCTTCGAGACCTCCGAAGGTTGAAGTCCGAGGTGGGTGGCGGCCGAAAGTCTCGTGAGGAAGGGGCCTTGGAGGGTGAGCTCGTTCACACCGGACGTTTGGGCCCCGCTCTGTTGAGGACGAGCGTGAACACGGCGTCGGCTATCTCGTCGATTCCGGCGGAACCCGTATTCCACACTGCGTCGTATCCGGTCGGATCGTCGATGTTGAATCCGAATCGAACCTTGTGGAGACGCGCCCGATTGGCGTCGAGCCGCCGCGCGCGGCCACGTGCCGTCTGCCGGTCCGTGCCATCTCGCTCCATGAGGCGTCGAAGGCGTATCTCTTCGGGCGCAATCAGCCGGAGGTGGACACCGAACGGCACGTCGGCCGTGACCCGGGCGCCGCCTCGACCCACGATGACTGCTCTCCCCGTCGCCGCCACCGCACGGATCACCTCGAAGACGCGGGCCATCACCACATCTTGATCGACCGTGGGTGCGATGACCTGCCGGAAGAAGTCCCCTGCCGGGGTTCGATACTCCTCGGCCAACAGCGAGTCGAGTTCCTTCTTCATCGCCGGATCCTGCGCCACGATCTCGCACAGCCGCTGGTCGTAGACCTTCCACCCGTTGAAGAGCTCATTGTCCTGGGTGTCGAACAGCTCGATGATTCGATCAGCCAGCGCGTGACCTCCTGCGCCCGCCTGGCGGGAGATCGTCACGAATGCGTGCTCACCGTCGCGTGCGGGCACCTCCCCAACTCCCGTGAGCTGTGCCATGTGTGCGCGGAGGTAGCGCTCGACGATGTCCATCGATCCCATCCACCCATCTCATCCCAGGGGTGGTCGTCCCGCCAGAGCAACACGGCCCCAGTGAGCGACCGGAGTTCCGTCATGTCCGTCGGGGAAGGCGGACTACTCCACCGGCGACCATGCCGAAGAACGGGAGTGCGGCTGCCAGCAGATTCAATCCTTCGGCATCTGCCATTCCGTGCTTGGCCAGGAGGCCCAGCCCGGCGCACACCGACACCACGGCCAGGACGGGCTTCCATGCCACGGGCGCCGGGCGATGATCACGGCTCGGTCGCTCGAAGCGAGCCACCAGCGCCACCACCGGGAGCGTCAGCAGCAGCAGCAGCGCCAGCCACAGCGGTCGTGTCAGCCACCAGAGTCCGCCGGCCGCCGGAACGCCGAGCCCGATCCCCCCGGCCGCCAACGAGGCGCCCAGCACCAACACCATCACGGTCAGGTGCCAGAGATACAGGCTCATGATCGTCCCGTTGATCGCCACGATCGCCGTCCACGGCCGGGTCCTGGAGAGCCACCGTCGCAACGGAGTCTCGGCGGCCATCGCAAGCCCGAACTGGAACAGCGCCAAGGCGATGAGTGTGACCTTGGGTGGGTTGGAGTTGGTGATCTCGGCGTTGTCGAGACCGACCATCGCAATCGGATACGGTCCGAAGAAGACCAGTGATGCGAGGGTGGTGAGGCCGAAACCCGCAATCCCGAGCCGGATCCTGGTGCCACCGATTCGTCCGTCTGCCCACGCATAGCCCAGCATGTGGACGGCGTTCCAGACGAAAAGGTAGTTGAGCCACTTGACTGCGTCGAACCCGACTCCGATCGAGAAGACATCGGTCGCTGCGGCAAGCATCGCCAGGGCACCGAAAGCCCACCAACCGAACCGGTTCCAGATCCACGTGGTGATCGGCACCGTCGCCACGATCAACACGTAGGCGGCCAGGAACCACGTGGGCACGAGCGCCGCCTGCGACGCCACCCGCACGATGTCGGGATCGACTCCGGCGTTCCACGCCAGAGCGGCAACGGGGAGCCAGAAGGCCAGCACCGGAAGCGCCGGGAGGACCAGGCGGCGAAGACGGTCACGGAGCCACTGAGGCTGCGGGACGTTCTGACGTTGGGCAGACCGCCAGGCGACGGCATTGGAGTAGCCGCCGACGAAGAAGAAGACCGGCATGACCTGCAGGACCCATGTGAGCCACTGCACCCATTGGACGTCGGAGATCAGCCGTCCGAGTCTGAGCTCACCTCCGATCATCTCCGGAGCTGCCATCAGCCAATGGCCGAACACCACTACGAGGATCGAAGCTGCCCTGAGGAAGTCGACCGAGCGGTTGCGATCGGGTGGAGTCTGGCCGGCGAGCGTCCGGGCGCTTTCGAGGGTGTGGCTCAGTGGATTCATGACTTCAGCATCGACAACCGATGCCGATTGGCCTATGGGGGGAGCCCCCCGGATGTTCATCGGGGTCCCTGAGTCGGGGCGTAGGCTGGGCGACATGCCGTCCACTCCCTATGGCGCACAATCGTCCGTGGCGAAGCTCCGTCACGTCCTGGTCAAAGGCCCGAACCTGGCGTTCCGAAAGGGTCACGAGCCCGAGTACGGTTTCCGTCACCCGGTCGACCTCCATCGCGCACAACAGGAGCATCGGGCCTTCGTCCAGATCCTCAAGGAGCTGGATGTGAAGGTCCACGACATCGGAAGCGAATCGCCCAGCCCCGACTTCGTGTACCAATACGACCCATCCTTGGTCACCGATCGCGGTGCGATACTGCTCAGGTCGGGGAAGCCGAACAGGTTGGGTGAGGAGCAGGTACAGGCGCGTTGGTATCAGCGCAATGACATCCCGATCGTGGGTCAGATCGAACCCCCCGGCACCGTAGACGGCGGGGACGTGTTCTGGCTCAGGCCCGATGTCGTATGCGTGGGGCGGTCGCTCCGAACGAACCAGGCGGGCATCGATCAGCTGGCGTCGATGCTGGAAGGAGACGTCCACGTCTTCGACGTTCCCTACGACGGAGGAGAGGACGACTGCCTTCATCTCATGAGCGTGATCTCGCCGATCACCGATCACATCGTCGTGGTTGAACCCGCCCGCCTTCCGGCGGGGCTGTATCGACTTCTCGAGGCTCTGCAGATCATGATGATCGGAATCCCGCCCGAAGAGGTCCCGTCGCTCGCCTGCAACGTCCTGGTGATCGAACCCGGCCTGGTCGTGATGGTCGAGGGCAACACCCAGACCCAAGGGTTTCTCGAGCAGCAGGGGATCGAGGTGAGGACGTTCGGGGGCACTGAGATCTGTTGGAACGGGAACGGAGGTCCGACCTGCCTGACCAGACCGATCAAGCGGGGCTGACGCGCCGCACCCGCCTCGGCGTCTACGGGCTTGCCATACGCGACGGGTCCATTTTGCTCGCCCGCATTTCGGCCAGGGTTCGGGGTGGAGTGGGGAAGTGGACGCTGCCCGGTGGCGGCATGGATTGGGGGGAGACCGCAGAGCAGACGCTTGTGCGCGAGATGCACGAGGAGACCGGGCTCGAGCCCGTGATCGGCGATCTGATGTTCGTGCACGGCTTCGGTGCCGTCGAAGGTGACGTGGTCTATCACATCATGCGGGCCGTGTATCGGGTCGACGCCGAGGGTGAGCCGGTCGTCACCGAGGTGGACGGCAGTGTGGACCTGGCCGCTTGGCATCCGCTGGACGTCCTGGTCCGGCTACCGCTCGTCCGTCTGGTGACCGACGCGTTGGCCGAACTGTGACACGACGTACTCGATTCGCCTCGTACTCGCTCTGCGTCGATGAAGGCCGGATCCTCCTCACCCGGATCTGGGAGAACGATCCGGGCGCCGGCCGGTGGACCCTCCCGGGCGGCAAGATCGAGTGGCAGGAGACGCCCCAGGATGCCGCGCTCAGGGAACTCTGGGAGGAGACAGGCCTCACCGGCCAGATCGAGCGTCCGCTAGGCGTCAACACCAAGGTGTTCCCTCCGTGGCGTCAGCACAACGAGCTGCATGCAGTCCGCTTCGTGTTCGAAGTCTCAGCCTGCGGAGAGCCCCAGGTGATCGAGCAAGGCGGTAGTACCACCGAGGCGAGATGGTTCCCGTTGGCAGATGTACCCGGAGTCGTCACGACGACCTTGGTGGACTATTCGATGACACTGATCCGGACCGTTCGACCCCGGTTGTCGGGTGCGGGCAACCTCGATGTCGGGGACGACGACCGATCTTCGCTTGAATGAATCCGATGAAGGCGGACCTCACGCGAATCACCGAAGACCTGTCCGAGATGGTGGCCATCCCATCGGTCACAGGGAGTGAGCGGCGTATCCAGGATCTGATGGCAGGCTTGATCGGCGAGCTGACGTTCGACGTCGAGGTGATCGAGGCCGACCCCGCCGAGTTGGCGCAGGATCCCGATTTCCCGGGTATCGAGGTTCCCCGAAGCGATCTGGTCGTGGTCGCCGGGACCTATCGCACCGGTCGCCCGGGACCACGTCGCATGCTGCTCGGACACGTCGACGTGGTGCCGCCCGGAGACGAGGCCACGTGGACTTCGCCGCCCTTCGATCCTGTCGTGCTCGACGGGCTTCTCTACGGTCGTGGGGCGTGCGACATGAAAGGCGGCGTGGCGGCCATGCTCGAGGCCGTTCGGCTGGCCATGGAATCGGAGGAACGGCTCACGGGTGAGATCTCGGTGGTGGCCGTGCCGTCTGAAGAGGATGGGGGAGCCGGCACGTTCGCTGCGATCCGTGCGGGGTACACCGCTGACATGGCGGTGATCCCCGAACCAACAGACCTCGAAATCGTGGTGGCGCACGCCGGCGCCATCACTTTCACACTGACGGTACCTGGCAAGGCAGCGCACGCTTCGATGCGACTCGAGGGTGTCTCGGCGCTCGACAAGCTGTTCGTGATCATGGAGGGACTGCAGCGCGACGAGAAGGTCCGCAACGAGGCTGAGACGAACCCGCTGATGAGGTCGATCGGCCTTCCTTACCCGACCATCATCGGACAGGTCGAGGGCGGAAGCTGGGCATCGACCGTGATGGACTCGGTGGAGGCGGATGGTCGCTACGGCGTGAAGCTGGGCCAGGACTGCGACGGCGCCGCTGCGGACCTGCGAGACGCTGTGACGCAGGCGTGGGAGTTCGACGGCTGGCTGTCGCAGTTTCCGGTGGGGCTCGAGATCTGGGGAGGGCGGTTCGACTCGTCGTTCTTGGATCCCGGACATCCGCTGCCGATCGGCCTGGCGTCTGCCCATCATCGCGCGACCGGTGCCGCCACTCCCATGGTCGGTGCGCCGTACGGAGCCGACATGCGGCTGCTCATCAACCAGGGCAACACACCAACCGTGATGTACGGGCCGGGCAGCGTGCGGGTGGCGCATTCGGCCGACGAACATGTGCCGCTGTCGGAGGTCGCCACGGTGGCAGAGACGCTTGCAGTGTGGTTGACATCCGGCGTGGAGTCATGAGCGGATGGGACGAGCTCGGCGACGGCGTCTTTCGTCGGAGATACCAGGAGCTGGATCAGAACATCGGGCTGGTGGTGGGAGACGAAGACCTCGTGGTCGTCGACTCCCGGTCCCATCCCGAGCACGGCAGGGTTCTCCGGGAACACATCTCCCAGATCAGCAAGCTCCCGATCCGGTGGATGATCAACACACACTGGCACTGGGACCACTGCTTCGGCAACGCCGCCTTCCCAGATGCCATTTTCGTAGGGCACCGGAAGTGCCGCTCCGGGCTGCTCGAGCGGGGTCGACTCCAGCTCGACATGTTGCGTAAGGCGGACTGGTTCGACGAGTCCGAGCGTCGTTGGCTGGACGAGGTCGAGATCATCCCGCCCACGCTGACCTTCGACCACGAGACGCCCCTGTGGGCGGCTGGACGCCGGATCTACCTGAGTCACCACGGCCGGGGCCACACCGACTCAGACATCGTGGTGACGATCGACGACGTCAGTTTCGTCGGCGATCTCGTCGAGGAGGGCAACCCTCCTGCCTTCGACGATGCATACCCGAGTGAATGGGTGGCGACGCTCCGTGCGGTGCTGCCGCGGCTTCGCTCGGTGGTGGTGCCGGGCCACGGCGATGTGGTGGATCGCAACTTCGTGGCCGAACAGGCCCGGCAGATCGAGTCGGCCGTCGATGGAACCAGCACCCCGTTTCACGCCGCTGTGATGGAGGTCATCGCTCGTCGCCTCGAGGTCGAACGGCGCTATCCACCAGGTCGTTCAACCGACTGATGCGACGTCATCGAGTCGTCTGACCCACGGCTCCCTCGTCTGTTCCGGGACGAACGTCGCGTTCAGCGAGTTGCGGGCCAGGACGACCAACTGATCGTCGTCGAGGCCGAGGGCTTCGGCGACGGCCAGATAGTTGTCGGCTACGTAGCCACCGAAATACGCGGGGTCATCGGAATTGATGGTGACGGCCACACCGGCATCGAGGAGACGGCCGAGGTTGTGGTCCTCGAGGCGCTCGACACCCTTCAACGCGAGGTTGGACAGCGGACACACGGTGAGCGGAATGCGCTCGCGCGCCAATCGTTCGATCAACGCAAGGTCCTCCTCGGCCCGAACACCATGATCGATCCGTTCACATCCGAGGACGTCGAGCGACGCGACGATGTAAGAGGGCGGCCCCTCCTCGCCGGCGTGGGCCACGGCATGCAGTCCGGCGTGGCGTGCCTGTCGATACACCCGTTCGAACGGCTCTGGTGGGTAACCGCGTTCGGAGCTGTCGAGGCCGACTCCGATGAGGTGCCCGAGCCATGGTTGCGCTTCATCCCAGGTGAGCATCGCCGGCGCCGGTCCCAGATGCCTGAGAAAGCACATGATCAGGCCAACCGAGATCCCGAGTTCGCGCTCTGCCGTTTCGATGGCGCTACGAAATCCCTCCATGAAGACGGCGAATGGAACACCCCTCTCGGTGTGGGTCTGCGGGTCGAAGAAGATCTCGGCACGCACGACACCATCGCGGTGGGCGCGAC
Organism: uncultured bacterium; assembly: GCA_963792365.1. Lineage (GTDB taxonomy): Bacteria > Actinomycetota > Acidimicrobiia > Spongiisociales > ZC4RG35 > JAOUGY01. The sequence continues at coordinate 637,816 of CAWBVW010000001.1, read as the reverse complement.
TCAGGTACGCCGCCATGAGATCGTGAAAGTCGCGTTGGGTGCGAAGGACCGCCGCACCCGCGTAGTAGATGTCCAAGAACGATTGGAGATCGGTGAACGCGTAAGCCTCCCTGACCTCTTCCACGTCGGCATACGGCAGTTCGACCCCGTTGCGATCTGCCATCTCGAACATCATCTCCGGTTCCAGCGTTCCTTCGATGTGGAGATGCAATTCCGCCTTGGGAAGACGGCGGATGAAATCGACGCGATCCGTCATGCGACCGGATGATGCCACACGTACGGAGTGCTGCGCCCGTCAGGCGATGCGAGTCAGGCGATTGATGCCGAATGGTGTGGCCAGAGGGCGCTCGATGATCGAGAACCACTCGGAGGCATCGAGCCGGACAACGGCACCCAGTGGGCTGGGTCGTGTGGACCGATCGACCGATACGACCTGGTTCCTGCGTAGGGCAGACACGACTCGATCGACGACATCTCTGGCGAATTCGGCGATGTCACTCTCCGGCACCCCGACGGCGAGGAGTGCCTCGCTGAGGTCACTTCCAGGCTCGGTCATTTCCAGGGCAGCGAGCCACGACTCGGGATCGATGTGGTACACCCCGATCGCAGCGACGTCCTCCTCGGACAGCAGACCAAACGTGATGAGCCCTCGATCGAAGAAGAGAGTTCCGTGGGTGACATCACCGGCGACATCGATGGCTCCCGATGCCTCCTGCGAGTTCATCCAGTCGACGGCCTGATCGAGATCAGACCAGTCCGACCGACGGTGACCTGCGGGGGCGATTCTGAGACGCACATCTCGAATATCGGCACGGGACCTGCGTACTCCAAGGAGCAACCTTTATCCGCCTGACATGACTAGTCCTCGAAGATCGCCTGCCGGCGGGGCATCATCCGTCGCCGACCGTGAGGACGACTTTCCCGACGGCGGTGCGGTCGGCGAGGGTGGCCAGCGCGTCGGCCGCGTCCGCCAGCGGGAACGAGGCCGACACCGGGGGATCGATCGAGCCCTCTTCCATCAACTGGAAGATGTGATCGAAATTGGACCGGTTGGCTGCGGGATCCCGTCGTGCGAAGTCACCCCAGAACACGCCCACGATCGAGCTGCCCTTCAGGAGCGGCAGGTTCATCGGGGCCTGCGGTATGGATCCGGATGCAAAACCGACGACGAGAACTCTTCCTTCCCATCCGACGCACCGCAGCGTCTCCAAGAAGATGTCGCCGCCCACCGGGTCGTAGACCACGTCGGCACCTGCGCCCCCGGTGAGCTCCTTGATCCGATCTCGTAACGGCTCCTCTCCGTACACGATCACCTCGTCGGCGCCGAAAGTGCGGGCGGCGTCGAACTTCGCCCGGGAGCCCACGGCCGCGATCACCCGGGCGCCGGCAGCCTTCCCGAGCTGAACGGCGGCCGATCCGACGCCCCCGGTGGCTCCGGTCACCAGCAATGTCTCGTCCGCCTGTAGTTTCGCCCGGTCGAAGAGGCCGTGATACGAGGTCCCGTAGATCATCGCGACGCCGGCGGCCTTCTCGAAAGAAAGCCCGTCGGGGAAACGCATCACGTTGGATTCCGGCACCACGAACTGCTCGGCCATCGCTCCGTGGGCGGCGAATCCGATGACACGGTCGCCGGGTGCGAACCCGGTCACATCGTCTGCAACGTCGAGGACGATCCCTGCCGCTTCGGCACCCGGGGAGAACGGCAACTCGGGGCGAATCTGATACAGCCCCTTGGTGATGAGGAGGTCGGGGAAGTTCAGCGCCGCCGCCTTCACACCGATCTTCACGTGGCCCGGCGGCGTTGTGGGATCGGGGACCTCTTCGAACCGCAGGGCCTCGATGCCGCCGAGATCATGAACAACCTGTGCCCTCATCGCTCCTCCTGGGATGTGCTCGTCGTCGGTGCCCGAATGATGGGTGCCGCCCTTCCGGGTCCTCCCGTCAGGCTAGGGCTCGGCTGTGTGGCCCGACGTCCGGGCCACACAGCCGTCGAGCGGTCCCGCTTCGTAGCCCTGGGTCAGGGCCCGAGGATCGGTTCCAGGGTGAGGTCCGGATGTGTGCGGAGCGTCGATTCGACGCGATGCCGAGATGTGAAGAGCGCGAGGATCTCACCGTTGGCTCGACGTGCCACGGCCACGTCACGCAGCCGGCCGAGCAGATCGATATCCCCCGCCGTGGTGCGCCGGGCAACGGTGTAGGGCGTCGCCTCGAAGATCACCTTGGCGCCGAACTCGTTCTCGAGTCGATGGAGCGCCACGTCGAATTGCATCTGACCGACCGCACCGAGAATGGGCTCGCGATCGCCGCCTGCGTTGGTTCGGAGCACTTGGATCACTCCCTCTTGGTCGAGGTGGTCGATCCCGGTGCGGAAGCGCTTCGCCTTCGATGTGTCGAGACTGCGCGCCGTCCGGAAGAGTTCAGGGGCGAACACCGGCATCGGCGGAAACTCGACGTCGCCGTCGAGGCTGAGGCTGTCGCCCACTGTCACATCGGTAGCGTTGATGAGTCCCACGATGTCGCCCGGAAATGCCTCCTCGACGGTGTCCCGTTCCCGACCGAACACGCTGTGGGCGTGCTTGGTCGTGAGGCTCTTGCCCGTTCGATGGTTGATCAGCGACATCCCCCGCTCGAAGCGCCCGGAGCAGACCCGCACGTAGGCGATCCGGTCGCGGTGCCGGGGATCGAGATTGGCCTGCACCTTGAAAACCGTTCCTGACACCGGCCCATCGAGCGCACGCTTCTGGCCTGCGGCATCGGCCTGTGGCGCCGGTGGCGGTGCCATCCCGGCGATGGCGTCGAGAAGGAGCCGGATCCCGAAGTTCCACAGCGCGGATCCGAAGAAAACCGGCGTTGAGGCTCCCGCCTCGAAGGCCTCCTGGTCGTGGCGTGCGCCGATCTCGTCGAGGAGCTCCACGTCGTGCCAGGCATGGGTGCGAACTTCATTGTCATCGGCGTGCGGTTCGATCGAGCGCACACGTTCGGCACCCCGCGTTCCGCCATGAGGGGTCCGATCGAACTCCCACAGCTGGCGGTTCCGGCGATCGATCACGCCTTCGAAGTCCACGCCGCCCCCGACGGGCCAGGTCACGGGGGTCGCGACGATGCCGAGTTGAGACTCGATGTCGTCGATGAGCTCGAGGGGCGAGAGCCCCGGTCGGTCGCATTTGTTGATGAAAGTGATGAGTGGGATGCCCCGAGCCTGGGCGACGTGGAACAGCTTGAGCGTCTGTTCCTGGATCCCGCGGGCGGCGTCGAGCACGATCACTGCCGAGTCGACGGCCGACAACACGCGGTATGTGTCCTCGGAGAAGTCGCGGTGGCCGGGTGTGTCGAGAAGATTGAAGACGAGGTTCGCGTGGTTGAACTGGAGAGCGGTCGACGTGATCGAGATCCCTCGTTCTCGCTCGAGCTCCATCCAGTCGGACGTCACGTCCTTCTGCCGACCGGCGCGAGCCTTGACGGCGCCTGCCTGTTCGATGGCGCCCGAGTACAGGAGGAGCTTCTCGGTGACGGTGGTCTTGCCGGCGTCCGGGTGCGAAATGATTGCGAAGGTTCGGCGGCGCCGTGCTTGTGAGATCGGATCTGAAGAGGTCGTCATGTGGTCCAGTCGGAGGTGCGGTCTCGCGATCGACGCCGCCTCGCTGGCGGCGTCGAGAGGTCGGCGTGGAACCCTGACGTTACCTGCTCGTCGGGCGAAGCCGATCGCGTCGGAGGCGGCCATGGCTCGATTTCCCCGGTTCCCGCCGTCGCACCTCCAGGTGACGTCTTACCCTCGGGGCATCATGCACATGCAGGACGACTTCCCGCTGTTGATGTCGACGCTGTACGACCACGGGGTACGGCACTACCCGGATCGCGAGATCGTCTCGGTGGAGCACGACTCGAGCATCGTGCGGACCACCTACGGCGAGACCGATGGTCGGGTCCGCCGCCTGGCCACCGCCATGGGCACGAGGTTGGGCATCGAGCCGGGCGATCCGGTCGGCACGTTCGCCTGGAACAACCTCCGTCATCACGAGCTGTACTGGGCGACCGCCAATACCGGGCGGATCTGCCACACGCTCAACATCCGGCTCTTCCCCGACCAGCTCGTCTACATCGTCAATCACGGCGCTGACAAGGCGATCTTCGTCGATCCCGGCCTCGTGCCGCTCATTGCCCCGCTCGTCGACCAGTTCGAGACGGTCGAGCATCTGGTGGTGATGGGCGGCGACGCCTCGGGTCTGCCCGGCGCCATCGCCTACGAGGATCTCATCGACGGTGTGGAACCGCACGGCGCCTGGCCGCTCCTCGATGAGCGGTCTCCGATGATGTTCTGCTACACGTCGGGGACCACCGGTAACCCAAAGGGCGTCGCCTACACCCAACGATCCACCTACCTCCACACCGTGTCCAACCTGGCCAACTTCCCCATATCGGCCTCGGACAGCCTGCTGCCGGTGGTGCCCATGTTCCACGCTGCGGCGTGGGGGTATCCCTTCCAGGCGGTTCCCATGGGCGCCAAGCTCACATATCCCGGACCGGACCTGAGTCCTGAGGGCATCCTCGGCCTGATCGAGCGAGAGCAGATCACCTTCTCGGCCGGAGTCCCCACCGTGTGGCTCGGCGTCCAGCATCGCCTGATGGACCATCCCGAGATCGACACCTCGAGCCTTCGGGCCTTCCTGTGCGGTGGTTCGGCGGTGCCGCGGGCCTTGATCGAGTGGTTCTGGAACGAACGACAGATCAGGGTTGTCCAGGGGTGGGGGATGACCGAGACCAACCCCGTGGCGTCAGTCGCCCAGCTCGCCCCGTGGATGGAAGACGACCCCTTCGAACGGCAACTCGACATCCTGGAGTCGGCGGGTCGAATCGTGCCGGGCCTCCAGTACAAGATCGTCGACGAGCTGGGAGAGGCCCTGCCGCACGACGGAGAGGCATTCGGGGAGCTCCTCATCCGGGGTCCGTGGATCGCCGCCGAGTACTACAAGGACAGCCGGAGCCCTCAGTCGTTCGTGGACGGATGGATGCGAACCGGTGACGTGTGCAAGGTCACGCCCGAGGGGTACATCCGGATCACCGACCGCGCAAAGGACGTCATCAAATCCGGAGGCGAGTGGATCTCGTCGCTCGACCTCGAGAACGAGCTGATGGCTCATCCCGAGGTGGCGGAGGCGACGGTGGTTGGGTTGAAACACCCGAAGTGGCAGGAGCGGCCGGCGGCCTTCGTCGTCCGGCGCCCCGATTCAGAGCTCTCGGAAGAGGAGCTGCTCGCTTGGCTCGAACCTCGGGTGGCGCACTGGTGGCTGCCGAACGCAGTGGTCTTCATCGAAGCCATACCCAAAACCGGTACCGGCAAGTTCGACAAGAAGGTGGTTCGTGACCAGTACTCCGAACTGCTGATGGACTGAGACCGGGTTTTCGCGCACAAAGTGCGTGAATAACGCACCTTTTGTGCGCGAAAACCCGACTCGTTCACCGGTAGAGGTCTCCGGCGAGATACTTGAGACCGGAGTCGGGTTGCACCGTCACAACCCGATGGCCTGGGCCCAGTTCGCGAGCAAGGCGTGTTGCGGCGAGCACGTTGGCCCCCCCGCTTGGACCTGTCCAAATCCCCTCCGTCCGCGCGAGGTCGCGAGCAGTCGCGAACGCGTCTTCGCTGCTCACGGCATCGAGTCGGTCGTAGACGTCGGGCGTGATCATCCTCGGAACGAACCCGATTCCGCCTCCCTCGATCCGGTGGCTGCCCGCCACGCCGCCGGCGATGACCGCCGACTCGGCAGGCTCGACGATGGTGCGAATCAGCCCGGGCCATTGGTCCTTCATCGGCGACACGGTCCCCACGTAGGCGCCACCGACTCCGACGTAGAGGCAAGCTCCGTGGACCTCCCCATCGAGTTGGTCGACGATTTCGGTGCCGATGTCGCGGTATCCGTCGAGCGTATGGAAGTTGTTGAGTTGATCCGTCCAATACCCGTCGACTTCCTCGACGATCTCGGCGGCCCGGGCGACCATCTGAGGGATCAGCTCGGGGTGGATCCCGTGATCGCTGTGGACCAGTTCCAGGTCGGCACCGAAGGCTCGCATCGTTTGGAGCTTCTCCTCGGCGAATGCATTGGAGCTGACGATTCGAATCGGATAGCCCTTGATCGCACAGACGAAGGCCAGCGAACTACCCGTCGAGCCACCGGTGTACTCGACGACGGTCTGACCGGGTCGGAGTTCGCCGCTGCGCTCAGCCGCTTCGATCATGGCAAGCGCCATCCGGTCCTTGTACGAGCCAGTGGGATTGGCGGCCTCGAGTTTCACCCACACTTCGCCTGAGTCGGGTCCGGGAAAGCTCGACAACCGGACGATCGGGGTGTTGCCGATCCCGGCTAGGGCACCTGGGCGGTCGACCATTCGGAATACTCCTGGGTCTGGGACTCCGTGTTCACCGTACCGGCGGCGGGGTCGGAGCGTACCTGGTCCGAGCGTACGAACGGGACACCAGCGCTTCGAAGTTCGACACCACGGTCCTCACGTCAGAGGTCAGGGGGGAGGTCGATTGGGTGCCGCCGCCCGTCCCGACGCCACCGCTCACACGGATGAGCCCCGGCGCCGCCCGTCACGGGTCGGTGAGCGTTCGCGATGTCAGGCAGTCCATCCGAACAAGGCTGCCCCTCCCGAGACGTATACCCACCAGAACAGCAGCGCACCGGGCACAGCCAACAGACTGATGACCGGCCGGCGGAGAGCCATCTGAGCCGTGACGGCGAGCCCGATGCCCCAACACAACATCAAGACGACCAACGCCCAGATCGGTACGACCAATCCGGAGACGAGATACGGGAAGACTCCTGTGACGACGTACAACGCCAGGGACACCATCCCCACCCAGCGATGCGGTGGTCGCTCGACATCTCTCATCGGAGACCTCTCAGGTCGTACCGGAATCCCAAGAGCGTCACCGGCGGATCGACGAGCGGCCAGTCGCGATCGGCCATTCGCGTGAAACCGAGCCGTTCGTACAGGCGGTGTGCACCTGTCATCCAGTGACCGGAGTAGATGAACACAGCAGCCTTGCCGGTGTCCCTCGACTCGCGGAGGCAGCGGTGCACCAGTTGCTCACCGATTCCGGATCCTTGCGCGTCGGGGGCCACGCCGAGCATCCGAAAGCTCGCCTCCTCTGGCTCGAGGCGTTCGGCGTGGGGATCGGAGGCGTCCGGGACGAACGTCACACACCCGACGGGCCGAGTGTCGGCGAGTGCCCCGAAAACGGTGTTGGTGGCGACGCGCGTGCGGATGTCGACGAGCTCGGCTTCGTAGTCGGGCTCCGGTACATGGCCGGACAGGGCGCGGTACGAGGTCAACAGGATGCGACCGAACATCTCGAGTTCGTCACCCGGAGTCAACGGACGAATGACTACCTCCCCGTTCCGTCCGCTCCCCTTCACGCCACGAGACCCATCTGGTCCAGGACGAACGAGAGGACGAACGCCTCGTCCTTCCAGGCGTCGTATCTCCCGGAAGGACCCGAGTGTCCTGCCCCGAGCTCCGTCTTGAGCAGCAGTGGTCCGCGATGACGGGAGATCGCCCGCATCCGCGCCACCCACTTCGCCGGTTCCCAATAGGCGACACGTGGATCATTGAGCCCGGCGGTAACCAGCATCGCCGGGTACTCGGCGTCCGTCGTGTTGTCGTACGGCGAGTACGCGCGCATCCAGCCGTAGTCATCGGCCTCTTTCGGGTTTCCCCATTCCTCCCACTCGATCACCGTCAGAGGGATGGTTTCGTCGAGCATCGTGTTGATGACGTCGACGAACGGCACCTCGGCGACAACAGCCTTGAAGAGGTCGGGACGCATGATGGTCACTGCGCCCATGAGCAGGCCGCCGGCAGAACCGCCCCTGATGACCAGTTGGTCGCTCGTGGTCCACCCCTCGTCGATCAGATGCTCGGTACAGCTGATGAAGTCCGTGAACGTGTTGGCCTTGGCTGCCATCTTCCCGTCCTCGTACCAGCGTCGTCCCATCTCACCCCCACCTCTGATGTGGGCGAGTGCGAACACTGCGCCACGATCGAGAAGTGACAGCCGAGCGGCGGAGAACCATGGGTCGATGGTGATCTCATACGATCCGTAGCCGTACAAGAGCACCGGTACCGGGCCGCTCAGGTCCAGATCGGTACGATGCACCACCGACATCGGGATACGTTGGCCGTCAGCGGCAGTCGCCCACAGGCGACGAGATACGTAGTCCCTCGGCTCGTATCCACCCAGGACCGGGGTCTCCTTGACGACGACCTGGTCACTCGTGATGAGGTCGACATCGATCACCCGGGCCGGCGTTACCAGGGACTGATATCCGATGCGCAGTGTGTGCGTGTCGTACTCGAGGTTTCGCCCGATTCCCACGGTATAGACGGGTTCGTCGAAGTCGAGGTGGTACTCCTCGCCGTCGCCCGGGAGGATCGTGATCGACGTGAGGCCGTTCCGCCGCCCAGCGACCACGACGTGGTCGGCCAGGGCGAGCACGCCGGCCACCTTCCGCTCGTCGTCGTGGGAGATCACCTCGATGACGTCGGCCGGGTCATCGACCGCCACCGAGAGCAGCTTCCCATTGATGGCGCCCGCGTTCGTGACGATGAGCCACCGGCCATCCTTGTGGTCCACCGAGTACTCGACGCCGTGTACCCGCGGTACGATCACGGAGAAGGACTCATCGGGCTTGTCGGCCGGAAGGAACTTCACCTCGCTGGTCGTCTTGCTCTCCGCAACGGCGAGAACGTAGAGCTCGTCTTGTGTGGTTCCGACACCCAGGAACAGGCGTTCGTCTGCCTCATGGACCATGGTGACGTCGGCGGTCTGAGCGGTGCCGAGCTCGTGCCGCCAGATCTTGTCGGGACGGTGTGCGTGGTCGAGGGTCGTGTAGAAGAGATGACGGGCATCCGAGGACCACGCCAGTGAGTAGTAGGTGGCCTCGAGCACGTCTGGAAGGTCGACGCCCGACTCGATGTCTCGGATCCGGAGCACGAACTCCTCGGACCCGTCCGTGTTCACCGAGTAGGCGACCAGCCGCTGATCGGGGGAGACCGAAAGCGCGCCGAGCTGACAGAACTCATGGCCTTCGGCAAGGACGTTCACGTCGATGAGGAGCTGCTCAGGACCGTCCGGTCCACCATGGGTTCGAACGAAGGTCGGGTACTGACGGCCTTCCTCGGTCCGGGTGGCGTACCACCATTCGCCTCGACGCGCCGGTGCCGAGAGGTCGGTCTCCTGGGTGCGGCCTTTGATTTCGTCGAAGATCTGCTCCTGGAGCGGTCGGAGATGGTCCATGCTGGCGGCCGTGTGCTCGTTCTCGGCTTCCAGGTACGCCAGCGTGTCGGGATCATTGCGGTTGCGCAACCAGGCGTATTCATCGACAAATGTCTCGCCGTGGATGTCGCGAACCACTGGAATCTTCTTGGCCTGGGGTACGTGCATGGGGGAAGCCTAGGAGTGAATCGGTGCCACCTCGGAGCGGGCCACGCTCAGATGTCCGCAAGCCCTTCGAGGGTTCCCATGGGTGAGGGTTCGTAGTCGCCGAGGGTTTCACCGATCACCTCGCCGTATCGCCCCTCGACGATCGGTATCTCGACGAGCGAGGACGTGACGTCGTAGCGCTGGACGGCACCCCAGCGAAACGCCCGCTCATCTGGAGGCGCCGCCACCGCCTCGTCCAGCAGCCGGTCGAATTCGGGGTCGACCGCTTTGGCGACGTTCGTCACCATCCCGCTGCGGCGCTCGAAGTAGGCGTAGTCGGGTGCGAATCCGGTCAGCGGCTGTGCGAAGGACCCCGCCACGAGGAGATCGAAGTCCCCAAAGCTGCCGGGTTCACCAAGCCGGAGGATGTCGGCGATCGCCGCGCCGCTCACCACCGACAGTTGAGAGTCGATGCCCATTTCGTCGAGTGCGCTCTGCACGCGCACCGCCACCGATCGGATCGTCGGGTCGTCGACCGACACGACAATGAGCGGCCCGTCGACCGTTGGAGCGAGGCTCGCGTCAGGCTCGGTCTCGACGGCGGCGGCCAAGATGGTGCCCTCGTCGAGCGCGTGGGCAGTGGTCGGTGAGAGCAAGGAGTACATGGGCATCCCGTTGCCCCCCAGCGCCTCGGCGACGACAGCGGAGCGATCGATGGTCGCCGACAGTGTCCGCCGAAAGGCGAGCGAGGAGGTGGGCCGGGTCGGGTCGAGATTGGCCAGCGCCCGGTAACGCACGATCGAGCGATGGGCGACGGTCACCATTTGGCCGTCCCAATCCGGCCCGATCGCGACGGCGAGCTGCGTCGAGCCCCTCGTGAGCTCCTCGACTGCGGCTTCCGCATCGCCGAACCACACCTCGAGCTCTTGCACGTGACCCGACGGACCGCGGTAGCCGTCGAAGGATCGATACCTGAGGATGCCGTCTTCCTCCCACGAGTCGAGACGGAAGGGGCCGGTCCCGACGAGGGCTCGGGCGTACGTCTCCTGGGGTCGGTAGACGATCGTCGAGGGCACGATGGGGATGAGAGCCAGCAGTGTCTCGAAAGGCGAGAACGGTCGTGAGAGTCGAAACGTCACTGTGTCCGATCCTGCGGACTCCACCGACTCGAGGCCCGCCGCCAGCCGAGGCGACCATTGAGAAGCGTTGCCGGGATCGAGCGCCGAGCGGTACGACATGACCACGGATTCAGCAGTCAGCGGCGAGCCGTCGTGGAATGTCACGCCGTCCCTCACCCGTACCGTGTAGACCAGCTGGTCCCGACTGGCGTGCCACGGTTCTGCGGCGAGCACGGGAGCAATGTCACCCTGCTCGGTCCACCGGTACAACGATTCGATACACGGTCGGTAGAGACGTTGGATGTCCGGTTCAGCCCACTTGACGGGGTCGAGATTGGGAATCGCCGAAGTCGATGCCATCACCCGCACGTGCGTCGGTGCGGCGAGAGGAGCGGCCACCGACGACGATGGCGCGGCTGCCGTGGTCGGAACCGTGCGGACCGGCGGGTCGAGGTTCGGTGGCTCAACGGGAGCGAGCGAGGTCGTGTCAGGGCTGCTGATCCCGACCCTGCATCCCCCGGCCACGAGCAACCCGAGCGCCCCGGCCGAGCGTAGGAAGCCGCGTCTCGTCAATGCCACCGACGCAACATCGGCACCCTGAGGCCTCGGCAGAAGTGATTAGTCGTGGGCTCGCCCGGCCCGGACCGTCATCGGACACACCCGATGACGGGGCCTTCTAGAGTGCGGCACGTGAAGCGTCCCCGTATCCCCGACTGGCTGATCGGGCTCCTGCTGGCCATCATCGTGACCGCGGTGCTCTACGTCGTCTTCGGTGCAGGTGACGACCCCACGATCGCCGGCGGGTGACCCCCCGGATCCCCAGTTCTGGAGCCTGACATGCGTGAAGCTGTGATCGTCTCGACCGCCCGCACCGCCATCGGGAAGGCCTATCGGGGAGCGTTCAACGACACCGAGGCACCCACACTCGCCGGCATGGCGATACGCGCCGCCGTCGATCGTGCCAAGGTCGACCCCGCCGAAGTCGACGACGTGATCCTCGGGTGCGCGATGCAACAAGGGACCCAGGGGATCAACATGGCACGGGTGTCCGCCGTCGCTGCAGGACTCCCGACCTCGGTGTCGGGGATGACGATCGATCGTCAGTGTTCCTCGGGGCTCATGGCCGTGGCGACCGGCGCCAAGCAGGTGATGTTCGATGGCGCCCCGGTGGTCGTCGCCGGCGGGGTCGAGTCCATCAGCCTCGTGCAGAACGAGAACATGAACATGTATCGAGCGGCGGATCCTCGAGTGCTCGAATGCGAGCCGAGCATGTACATGCCCATGATCGACACCGCCGAAGTGGTCGCCGAGAGATACGGCGTGAGTCGCGAAGACTGCGATCGATACGCGTTCCAATCGCAGCGGCGCACCGCTTCGGCGCAAGAACGGGGTGTCTTCGACGATGAGATCATCCATACGACAACCACCAAGGTCGTCGTCGACCGGGAAACGGGGGAGTCCACATCGGAAGAGGTGACGCTCCGACTCGACGAAGGCAACCGGCCTTCCACGACGCTGGAAGGGCTCGGTCAGCTCGCCCCGGTCAGAGGCGACGACAAGAACGTCACCGCCGGAAACGCCAGTCAGCTTTCCGACGGTGCCGCCGCGCTCGTGATCATGGAGGCCTCCGAGGCCGAGAAGCGGGGACTGGAACCGCTCGGTTACTACCGGGGTATGGCCGTGGCCGGTGTAGATCCCGACGAGATGGGAATCGGCCCGGTCTTCGCCGTCCCAAAGCTGTTGGAGCGGAATGGGCTGGGGATCGAAGACATCGGCGTGTGGGAGCTGAACGAGGCGTTTGCCGTTCAGACCATCTACTGCCGGGACAAGCTCGGCATCGACAACGAGATCTTCAATGTCAACGGCGGCGCCATATCCATCGGTCATCCCTACGGGATGAGCGGGGCTCGAATGGTCGGACATGCGCTGCTCGAAGCCCGGCGCCGCAACGAGCGTTATGCCGTCGTGACGATGTGCGTCGGTGGTGGAATGGGAGCGGCCGGGCTCTTCGAGGTGTCGTGAACACAGCGGAGGGGTAGCGGCGCTCGTCTGCCCGGGTACATTGTCGGCGGGGCAAGTACGGGGAAGTGGATGTCGCGATCGACTGCTGGCAAATCATCGGAACGCGGGGCAGCAGCCATCGAGGCGGCGATGATCGTCGGACTGCTCCTGATGCTCGTTCTCGGATCCTTCGAATGGGGCATCGCCTTGCGCGACTGGATGACCGTTTCGTCCGCGACCCGTGAAGGTGCGCGGGCCGCCGCCTCGGCCGGCAGCATCTCGAGCGCGGACTGTCGGATCCTCGAGGCCACCGCCAGTGCCCTCCAGAACATCGCAAGCGAAGACGTCGTCGAGGTGATGATCTACGAGTCCGACGCCAACGGCGCGGTCGGCCAGGCCCAGCGCTACCGCACGGTCCGGGATTCCGACCCGGTCTCCCTTTCGTGCGTCAACAACTGGTATCTCATCCAGAACGGTTGGCCGGCGGCTGCCCGCAACGACGGAGCAACGAACCGCGACTGGGTGGGGGTCCGCGTCATCTTCGACCACCACTGGCAGACCGACTTTCTCTGGTTCACCGGCTCTTCCCGCTGGAACGAAGACACGGTGATGCGAATCGAGCCGGCCATTCCGTGAGGACCACGTAATACGTTCTACGTCCCACGTAATACGTCCTACGTAGAACGTATTACGGAAACCGCGGAAGCGTGACCCTCGGCCGACGGCCAACAGCCGACGGCACTCGCCTGACGCATGACGCAAGACGCTGGGGGGCGACCCCCAGACCCCCGAGTGCCGTCCTGACGGCAGGCTGGTTCGTGTCGGGCGGCATCAGGTTGCGACGCACCGTGCAGCCGTGGCTCGCGTGCTTGGCCGCGCAAGACGCATGACGCAAGACGCTGGGGACTGGGGACCGGCGACTGGTGACCGGTGACCCTTGGGTCGCGAGAACCGTTGACACCCTCGGGCACTTCGGCGTAGGATGCATCGAGTCGTGGTGCTCGTTGCGAGCGACCCGACGGACAACCTACGGAGTGCACCAACGAAGGGGTGTGTGTTGCGGTGCACGCATTTGCGAGGCACCGCCCGTACTGGTAGTGTGCCCATTCTGGTTGTCTGGCTCCAAGGAGGCTCCCTTGTCGTCGCGCGTCGCCGAGCGCTTTTCGTTCGGAAAGATCCCGGAGGTCCTCCCTCTCCCCGATCTGCTTGCCGTACAGCAAGAATCGTTCACCTGGTTCCTCGATGAGGGACTCAAAGAAATATTCGAAGAGATCAGCCCGATCGAGGATTTCACGGGCACGCTCGCACTCGAACTGACCGATCATCGTTTCGGCGAACCGCCGTATTCGATCGAAGAGGCCAAAGAGCGCGATGCGAACTTCGCCAAGCCCCTGTTCGTCACCGCTCGCTTCATGAACAAGCAGACCGGTGAGATCAAGGAGCAGCAGGTCTTCCTAGGGGACTTCCCGATGATGACCGAGAACGGCGTCTTCATCATCAACGGCACCGAGCGTGTCGTGGTGTCCCAACTCGTCCGGTCGCCGGGTGTCTACTTCGACTACACGCCCGACAAGACCTCTGACCGTCTGATCTACTCGGGCAAGTTGATCCCCGGCCGTGGTGCATGGCTCGAGTTCGACACCGACAAGCGTGACACGATCGGCGTGCGCGTCGATCGCAAGCGCCGCCAGTACATCTCCGCCTTCCTTCGTGCGCTCGGCATCGCCGAGACCGACGAAGAGATCCTCGACCTGTTCGACGGTGCCGAGTCGATTCGGAATTCGATCGAGCGCGACACGGCCACCGATCGTGAGGAAGCTCTCGTCGACCTGTACCGCAAGCTTCGCCCCGGCGAGCCAACGACGGTGGAATCGGCGCGCAACCTGATCCAGACGCTGTTCCGCAATCCCAAGCGGTACGACCTCACACGTGTTGGTCGGTACAAGCTGAGCCAGAAGTTCGACGAGTCCGTTCCCGATGACTATCGGGCCGCCAACCTGTCGATGCTGCGTGACGAAGACATCGTGGACTGCATCAAGTACCTCGTGGCGCTTCATGCCGGCAACCCGACCATGACGACCCATCAGGGCGTCGAGATCCCCGTGGTCACCGACGACATCGACCACTTCGGCAATCGCCGTATCCGGACGGTCGGAGAGCTCATCCAGAACCAGGTTCGGGTGGGCCTCACGCGGCTGGAGCGGGTGGTCAAGGAGCGGATGACGACGCAGGATCCGGAGTCGATCACACCCCAGAGCCTGATCAACATCCGCCCGGTCACCGCCTCCATCAAGGAGTTCTTCGGCACAAGCCAGTTGAGTCAGTTCATGGATCAGCCCAATCCGCTGGCCGGACTCACCCACCGCCGCCGGCTTTCGGCGCTCGGCCCGGGTGGACTCAGCCGTGAGCGCGCCGGGTTCGAGGTGCGAGACGTTCACCCGTCCCACTACGGCCGGATGTGCCCGATCGAGACCCCTGAAGGTCCGAACATCGGTCTCATCGGATCGCTCGCCTGCTACGCCAGAGTCAACCGGTTCGGTTTCATCGAGACGCCATACCGCAAGGCTCGCGACGGAGTCGTGACCGAGCAGATCGACTACCTCACCGCCACAGAAGAGGAGCGGTACGTCATCGCTCAGGCGAACGCTCCGCTGAAGGAGAACGGGGCGTTCCAGAACGACCGTGTGCTCGTCCGGACCGCGGGCGGAGAAGTGGACTATGTGTCGCCCGACAAGGTCGACTACATGGACGTTTCTCCCAAGCAGTTGGTCTCGGTTTCGACTGCGCTCATCCCGTTCCTCGAGCACGACGACGCAAACCGTGCCTTGATGGGCTCGAACATGCAGCGTCAGGCCGTGCCCTTGCTCACCTCCGATGCACCGCTCGTCGGAACCGGTGTGGAGCGCCGCGCCGCCCAAGACTCTGGTGACATGCTCATCTGCGGGGTCGAGGGCGAGGTCGTGGAGGTCACGGGCGACGAGATCGTCGTCAAGGAAAAGGGCACCAACAAGAAGCACACCTATCCGCTCGACAAGTTCGAGCGCTCGAACCAGGGCACGTGCATGAACCACAAGCCGTTGGTTCGTGAGGGTGACAAGGTCGAGGCCGGCAGCGTGCTCGCAGACGGCCCTTCGACCGACAAGGGTGAGCTCGCGCTCGGTCGCAACCTCATGGTCGCCTTCATGCCTTGGAACGGCCACAACTTCGAGGATGCGATCATCCTGTCGGAGCGCCTCGTCAAGGACGACGTGCTCACTTCGATTCACATCGAGGAGCACGAGATCGATGCTCGTGACACCAAGCTCGGTGCCGAGGAGATCACACGGGACATCCCGAACGTCGCCGACGAGGTCCTCGCCGATCTCGACGAGGACGGAATCATCCGGATCGGAGCCGAGGTCGGACCCGGCGACTACCTGGTCGGCAAGGTCACACCCAAGGGTGAGACAGAGCTGACGCCTGAAGAGCGCCTGCTCCGTGCGATCTTCGGTGAGAAGGCTCGCGAAGTCCGTGACACCTCGCTCAAGGTGCCCCACGGAGAGCAGGGCAAGGTCATCGCCGTCAAGGTCTTCAAGCGAGCCGACGGATACGACCTTCCCCCGGGAGTCAACGAGCTGGTTCGGGTTTACGTGGCCCAACAGCGCAAGATCTCCGAGGGTGACAAGCTCGCCGGCCGCCACGGAAACAAGGGAATCGTGGCGAAGATCCTGCCCGAGGAGGACATGCCGTTCCTCGAGGACGGAACTCCGGTCGACATCATCCTGTCGCCACTCGGCGTGCCTTCCCGGATGAACCTGGGTCAGGTGCTCGAAACCCACCTCGGATGGGCCGCGGCCCAGGGGTGGGAGCCGTTCAAGGGCGACAGTCCTGCGGTTGTCGGCGCCGAGCCTTGGACCCGTACGGCGACGCCGGTGTTCGACGGTGCCCGTGAGGACGAGATCGCACAGGTGATCAAGAACGCTCGCGCAAACCGCGACGGCGTCAGGCTCGTTGGGGACGACGGAAAGGCGCAGCTCTACGACGGCCGCACAGGTGAACCGTTCGATACCGGGGTCACCGTGGGATACATCTACATCCTCAAACTGGTGCACTTGGTCGACGACAAGATCCATGCCCGGTCGACTGGCCCCTATTCGATGATCACCCAGCAGCCGCTCGGTGGTAAGGCCCAGTTCGGTGGTCAGCGCTTCGGAGAGATGGAGGTGTGGGCCCTCGAAGCCTACGGCGCCGCCTATGCGCTCCAGGAACTCCTGACCATCAAGTCGGACGACGTCCAGGGTCGTGTCAAGGTGTACGAGGCCATCGTGAAGGGCGACAACATCCCCGAGCCGGGCATTCCCGAGTCGTTCCGGGTGTTGGTCAAGGAGATGCAGAGTCTGTGCCTCAACGTCGAGATGCTCTCGGCTGGTGAGGAAGTCGAGCTCCGTGAGCTCGAGGACGACATGTATCGGCCGACCGAAAGCCTCGGCATCGACCTGTCACGTCCAGAACGCCCGGAAGCAGACGTCTAGAGAAGTACTGAGTATCGAGTACGGGGTATCGAGACAAGACCCACGGTCACGGTTTCGGTGCGAGCGCTCGGTTCTCAGTACTCCGTACGAAGTACTCAGTACTCAAAAGGAGCAAAGTGGCACGTCAAGTCTTCGATGAACTGAAGATCGGCCTCGCCTCCACCGACCAGATTCGCGCCTGGTCCTACGGTGAGGTCAAGAAGCCCGAGACGATCAACTACCGGACCCTCAAGCCCGAGAAGGAGGGCCTCTTCGACGAGCGCATCTTCGGGCCGCAGCGGGACTGGGAGTGCTACTGCGGCAAGTACAAGCGCATCCGGTACAAGGGCATCGTCTGCGAACGCTGCGGCGTGGAAGTCACGCGGTCGAAGGTTCGTCGCGAGCGCATGGGTCACATCGAGCTCGCCGCCCCGGTCACTCACATCTGGTTCTTCAAGGGTGTGCCCAGCCGGCTCGGCTACCTGCTCGACATGTCGCCCAAGGACCTCGAGAAGGTCATCTACTTCGCTGCCTATCTCATCACCTCGGTCGACGAGGAGAAGCGTCAGACCGACCTGCCCGAG
This sequence comes from uncultured bacterium, assembly GCA_963792365.1. Taxonomy (GTDB): domain Bacteria; phylum Actinomycetota; class Acidimicrobiia; order Spongiisociales; family ZC4RG35; genus JAOUGY01. The sequence continues at coordinate 620,202 of CAWBVW010000001.1, read as the reverse complement.
CTCGAAGACAACATGCGCGCCGAGCTCCAGGTGGTCGCCGAGGACTTCGAGGACTGGAAGGCGATCCGACTCGAGGCACTCGAGGACGAACTTGCGCGGATGGAAGAGGGCGGCGCGAAGCCCCAGGAGATCTCAGCTCGACGGCGCGAAGTCGAGAAGGAAGTCGCGGCTCGCAAGGATCGTGCCGATCGTGAGGCCGAGCTGGTCGAAGAGGCTTTCGACTCATTCAAGGGGTTCACACCGAAGACGCTCGTGGACTCCGAGCAACTCTGGCGTGAGATCTTCGAGCGCTACTCGATGTATTTCCACGGCGGCATGGGTGCGGAAGCCATCAAGGACCTGCTGGGACGACTCGACCTCGATGCCGAGATGGAGCGCCTCAACGAAGACCTCGATGCAAACTCGGCTCAGAAGCGTCAGCGTGCCACGCAGCGCCTGAAGGTCGTCAAGCCGTTCTTCGAGGGCAAGAACCACCCCACAGATCTCATCATGGAGACGATCCCGGTCATCCCGCCGGACCTCCGTCCCATGGTGCAGCTCGACGGTGGTCGCTTCGCCACGTCCGATCTCAATGACCTGTATCGCCGCGTGATCAACCGGAACAACCGTCTGAAGCGGCTTCTCGATCTCGGTGCTCCCGAGATCATCGTGAACAACGAGAAGCGGATGCTGCAGGAGGCCGTCGACGCGTTGTTCGACAACGGCCGCCGCGGTCGTGCGGTGACTGGCCCTGGCAATCGTGCGCTCAAGTCGCTTTCCGACATGCTGAAGGGCAAGCAGGGCCGGTTCCGCCAGAACCTGCTGGGCAAGCGCGTGGACTACTCCGGTCGATCCGTCATCGTCGTGGGTCCCCAGTTGAAGCTGCACCAATGCGGTCTGCCCAAGGTCATGGCGCTCGAGCTCTTCAAGCCGTTCGTGATGAAGCGTCTCGTGGATCTCGACCTGGCACAGAACATCAAGTCTGCCAAGCGCATGGTGGAACGCCAGCGCCCGCAGGTCTGGGACGTGCTCGGCGAAGTGATCCAAGAGCATCCCGTGCTTCTGAACCGCGCCCCGACCCTTCACCGGCTCGGCATCCAGGCCTTCGAGCCGGTGCTGGTCGAGGGCAAGGCGATCCAGATCCATCCGCTGGTGTGTGAGGCGTTCAACGCCGACTTCGACGGTGACCAGATGGCCGTGCACCTTCCGCTGTCGGCGGAGGCGCAGGCCGAGGCGCGTGTGTTGATGCTCTCGACGAACAACGTGCTGCGGCCGGCCTCGGGCCGTCCGATCGTCACCCCCTCCCAGGACATGGTGATCGGTGTCTACTACCTCTCGGAGTTCGTCGAGGACGCCAGGGGAGCGGGACGCACGTTCGGTTCGCTGGAAGAAGCCATGATGGCCTACGACATGGGTGAGCTCTCGCTCCATGCGCCGATCAGGCTTCGTGTTGGTGAGCTGGCAGGCGATCCCGAGATCCATGCCGACCTGCACGACTCACTGGGGGCGTTGCTCACCGACGAACCGGTCGACGGCGCCAAGCTCACCGAGACGACGCTGGGCCGGGCACTGATCAATACGGCTCTGCCGGCGTCGTTCCCGTATGTGAACTCGGTGGTGATCAAGTCGGACATCGGCAAGCTGATCGAGCTGATCATCGAGCGGTACCGCCGCACCGAGGTCGCCGAGACGCTGGATGCCATCAAGACCCTGGGCTTCCGGTACGCCACGAAGGCCGGTCTCACGATCGCGCTGGACGATGTGAAGACGCCACCCAACAAGCCACAGATCCTGGAGGAGTACGAGGCTCGCGCCGACAAGGTGCAGTCGCTCTACCAGAAGGGTGTCGTGACCGACGACGAACGTCGCCAGGAGCTCATCGAGATCTGGACCGAGGCGACCGATCGCGTGAAGGACGCGATGGAAGCCAACATGAAGACCGAGAAGTTCAACTCGATCGACATGATGGTCGGCTCCGGTGCCCGAGGGAACATCATGCAGGTTCGGCAGATCGCCGGTATGCGTGGACTGGTGGCCAACCCCAAGGGTGACATCATCCCGCGTCCCATCATCTCGAACTTCCGTGAAGGCCTGTCGGTGCTCGAGTACTTCATCTCGACCCACGGTGCACGCAAGGGACTTGCCGACACGGCGTTGCGTACTGCCGACTCGGGATACCTGACACGGCGCCTCGTGGACGTCAGTCAGGAACTGATCGTCAACATCGAGGACTGCGAAACCGACAAGGGCATAAAGATCGCGATCACCGACGAGCGAGGCAAGGTCATCCGCAACCTCCGCTCCCGGGTCTATGGCCGCATGCTGGCCGATGACGTCAAGATCGAGCGCAAGCTCGTCGAAGGCGCCGACGGCGTGAAGCTGAAAGCCGGCACCATCATCGGTACCAAGGCTCTGCTGGCGCTCGAGGCACACGGTGCAGACATCGAGAGCGTCCGGGTCCGGTCCGTGCTCACCTGCGATGCCAAGCTCGGTGTCTGCCAGTCGTGCTACGGATTGTCGCTGGCGACCGGGAAGATCGTCGAGCTGGGCGAGGCCGTGGGCATCATGGCTGCTCAGTCGATCGGTGAGCCTGGTACTCAGCTGACGATGCGTACCTTCCACACCGGTGGTGTGGCGGGTGAGGACATCACGCACGGTTTGCCCCGCGTCGTCGAGCTGTTCGAGGCTCGCGCACCGAAGGGCAAAGCCTCGCTGTCCGAGGACGGTGGGCCTGTCCGCGTGATCGAAGACGATGCCGGACGTCGGGTGGTCGTCGAGACCAAGGAAGGCGATCTGGAATACCCGGTGAGCCGCCGTGCCCGTCTCCGCGTCGCCGACGGTGACGTCATCGAGCCTGGCGCTCAGCTCACGGAAGGCCCGCTGGATCCCAAGGAAGTGCTCGAGATCCGCGGCGTGCGCTCTGCCCAGCAGTACCTGGTGGACCAGGTGCAGGAGGTGTATCGGAGCCAGGGTGTGGAGATCCACGACAAGCACATCGAGCTCGTCGTGCGTCAGATGCTCAAGCGCATTCGGGTGGTGTCGGCCAACGACGCCGACTTCCTGCCTGCCGAGCTGGTCGACGATCAGCTGTTCCGTGAGACCAACAAGGCGCTCGTGCAGGACGGCAAGCGTCCGGCGGAGGGCCGGCCCGAGCTCATGGGTATCACCAAGGCATCGCTGGCCACGGATTCGTGGCTGTCTGCCGCCTCGTTCCAGGAGACCACGAGGGTGTTGACGGATGCGGCCATCCAGGGCAAGTCCGACTTCATGCGTGGCCTGAAGGAGAACGTCATCATCGGCAAGCTGATCCCGGCAGGAACCGGTTCCGACGAGTACCAGGTGCTCCAGCCGGCGCTTCCTGGTGCGGCCACAGTGTCGGCGCTGGGCATCCTCGGTGGCGAGGGCTCCGGTTCCGCCGACGAGGGGCTGCCCGAGAACCCTGCAGAGTGGCTGGCGTCGCTCGGTGCCCAACGGGGTGCCGATGACGCCGAGGACGGCGATACCGAAGAAGCCGAATAGGCCTCCGCAGAGCCGAACCCGTGTTTGGCACCGATTGAAGAGACAAGATCCTCCTGGCTCCGCCAGGAGGATCTTGTTGATGGAGAGGTCGGTTGAAACGGTTGTAGCCGAGGTGGCATCATGCCCGGCGTGACCGCCCAAGACCAAGGCGGCGTGGTGATCCGAGCCGTCACATCTGACGATGTCGATCTCGTTCTGACGGCCGACGTCTTCGACCATCCTCCCGATCGCTCGTGGACCCTGGACTTTCTACAGCGAACCGGTCACCATCTCGTGTTTGCGGTCGATGCCGGGGAGGTGGTCGGCTTTGTCACCGGTGTTGAGATCGCACACCCGGACAAGGCCTTCGAGATGCTCCTCTACGAGTTGGGCGTTCAGGAGAGTCATCGCCGTCGGGGCATCGGTCGAGCGCTCGTTCGCCACCTCGTCGAGCTCGCCCGAGAAAAGGGCTGCCGCGAGATGTGGGTTCCGGTCGAGTCCGGTGATGCCATCGCGATCGCCACCTATCGGTCGGCGGGCGCAGGAGCTTTCGATGAATGCGGAATCCTCACGTGGCATTTGTGACGACCATCGGATCGCCAGTCGGCGACCAACACCGCTGGGCGCCTCCCGACTCTTGAATGCGCGCTTTCGCCGTCCAAGCGGGCGCGCCACGTACGCGTATCGGCGGCGAACTGCTGCGGTTGCTTGCTTCCGCGCCCGCGCTGCCGCGGTGGCTTGCACCGACCGTTGATCTCGCACGGGTCATGGCTGCTCACCCCGAGGGCGGTCATGAGGTCGTGTTCGGCGATGATGGCCGTCAATCCACCCGGGAGGTCAGGGACATCGTCCGTGAGGTGGAAGCCGCCCGTTTGTCCTTCTGTGTCGGAACGGGTCGACGGCTCGCTCGCCGAACCCTCGAGGCCCCTTTCGACCACAGTGAGTCCAGAAGTAGCCGGCGGGGAAGGCCATGGGGTGGTCCCCTCCCCCATCCGGCTCGATAGAGATACCCGGTCCCCTCCGACGCCGGCGATGGGGGTGGTCCGGCGTCCGATCCGGGTATCTCACGGGTCTGCCCGTTGGGTGCAACGGGCGTTCCCAGTCATACGACACCTCCGCCGCCCCAGAGTTCCCGGTATTCGGAAATCTTCTCGGGGGCGATGGTGCCGGGGGTCATCGGGGCGCCCCCCCTCCGAGGGCCCCCGATGACATGGAGATGCGTGGTTCCCTTCGACATCGGGATGGGCCCGACGCCTGGCTCCTGCATCTCCGTTGCGTCGTTGGCTTCCGACGCAACTGGTGACATGACCCAGCAGACGGGGTGGAGTTCCGTCATTCCCGAGAAACAGACTCCACGGGGAACAGGTCCTTGGGTTTGCGCCCGGTGCGGCTAATCTGCTCGATCTCGGGTCGCCGACCCGGGTTTTGACCCGTGCAGACTGCGTCCGTATACTGGCGGGCCGTGGTCGAGTACCACGGGTGTTCATCGCCGCCCGGCGTCAGCCGACGGTTGTGGACCAAGGGTTTCTGGCGCCGGGCGCCGGCATCCCACCCAAACTCCTGACTGGTTCCTGGTGGCGTGACCTGCGCCGAGGTGCCTCCGGGAGCCGGGTCAGAAGACACGAGACGCCCAGCCGATCCAAGGGTTTCTCGTCCGCGTTAGGAGTGACATGCCGACAATCCAGCAACTCGTTCGCGAGGGCAGGCAAAAGAAGAAGAAGAAGGCCAAGACCGCAGGTCTCGCCGGTGCTCCTCAGGCGCGAGGCGTGTGCACCCGTGTGTACACCGTCACCCCCAAGAAGCCGAACTCGGCACTGCGCAAGGTCGCCCGCGTGCGACTGTCGACCGGCTACGAGATCACTGCCTACATCCCAGGAGAGGGTCACAACCTCCAGGAGCACTCCATCGTGCTCGTTCGTGGAGGGCGTGTTCGCGACCTTCCCGGTGTTCGCTACAAGGTCATTCGCGGAACGCTCGACGCCTCCGGCGTCAAGGACCGCAAGCAAGCCCGCTCCCGCTATGGGGCCAAGAAGGAGAGCTAATGCGTCGAGCCCCCGCCCAGAAGAGGAAGATCGCACCCGATCCGGTGTTCCGGAGCGTCCTCGTCAGCCAGGTCATCAACAAGGTCCTGCTGAAGGGGAAGAAGGATGTCGCCCGCTCGATCGTCTACGACGCACTCGAGCTGGTCGAGCGTCGCTCCAATCAGGATCCTGTGAACGTCCTCAAGCGGGCTGTCGACAACATCCGGCCCCAGGTCGAGGTCCGGTCGCGTTCGCGTTGGTGGGTCTTCGTATCAGGTCCCGGTCGAGGTATCCCCACGGAGATCGAACACCCTGGCCATTCGCTGGTTGGTGAGCTTCGCCCGCCGCCGCAAGGAGCCGACGATGTCCGCCCGGCTCGCAAACGAGATTCTAGATGCCTCCAACAACTCGGGGGCAGCGATCAAGCGCAAAGAAGACGTCCACAAGATGGCGGAGTCGAACCGAGCCTTCGCCCACTACCGCTGGTGAGCTGAAGCCGAGACGCTTCGCCTGCCGGTACTCGCCAGGCACACCCACAAGTCCATAACGACCGGAGTAGAAGAGATCATGAGCAATGGAAACGCGCTGTCACACTTGCGACAGGTGCCGCTGACCCGAACTCGAAACATCGGGATCATGGCGCACATCGACGCAGGTAAGACCACGCTCACCGAGCGCATCCTCTATTACACCGGCAAGAACTACAAGATCGGTGAGGTGCACGAGGGTGCCGCCACCATGGACTGGATGGAGCAGGAGCAGGAGCGGGGCATCACCATCACCTCCGCTGCCACCACCTGCATCTGGCACGACCACAACATCAACATCATCGACACCCCGGGCCACGTGGACTTCACGGTTGAGGTCGAGCGCAGCCTTCGGGTCCTCGACGGTGCTGTGGCGGTCTTCGACGGTGTGGCCGGCGTCGAGCCCCAGTCCGAGACCGTCTGGCGTCAGGCGGATCGCTACGGCGTCCCTCGAATCTGCTTCATCAACAAGCTCGACCGGACCGGAGCCGACTTCTATTTCGATGTCGACTCGATCGTCGAACGTCTCAACGCCAAGCCTCTCGTCATGCAGCTTCCCATCGGTGCCGAGTCCGACTTCCTCGGCGTCATCGACCTCGTCGAATTGCGAGCCCACGTGTGGAAGGGCGACGACGGCAAGCAGTGGGACACCACCGAGATCCCTGCTGATCTGGCCGAGCGGGCCGACAGCTATCGCCACGCCCTCGTGGAAGCGGTCGCCGAGACCGACGAGACCCTGCTCGAGAAGTACCTCGAGAACGGCGACCTCTCGGTCGACGAGATCAAGGCCGGTGTCCGAAAGGGCACGCTCGATCATCTCTTCACTCCCGTGTTCTGCGGGTCGGCGTTCAAGAACAAGGGCGTTCAGCTCCTGCTCGACGCCATCGTCACCTACCTCCCGAGTCCGGTCGACGTCCTGCCCACGAAGGGGCACAAGCCCGGTGACGAAGAGATCGAGATCGTGCGCAAGGCGGACGATTCAGAGCCGTTCTCGGCCCTCGCCTTCAAGATCATGAGCGACCCGCATGTGGGCAAGCTCACGTACTTCCGGGTCTACTCGGGACACGCCGCAAAGGGCGAGACCGTGATCAACACCACGAGTGGCAACAAGGAGCGGCTCGGCCGCATCCTGAGGATGCACGCCAATCACCGCGAAGACATCGACGATGTGTTCACCGGTGACATCGTGGCGGCAGTCGGCCTCAAGAACGTGAAGACAGGTGACACGCTCGCAGCCCAGGGCGCCGAGGTTCAACTGGAGTCGATGACCTTCCCGGCGCCGGTGATCTCGGTGGCGATCGAGCCGAAGACGAAGTCCGACGAGGAGAAGCTCTCTGAGTCGCTTCAGAAGCTCGCCGAGGAGGACCCGACGTTCTTGGTGCGGACCGATGACGAAACCGGTCAGACGATCATCGCTGGCATGGGCGAGCTCCACCTCGAGATCCTGGTCGACCGTTTGGTCCGGGAATTCAGAGTGGCGGCAAACGTCGGACGCCCCCAGGTGGCCTATCGCGAGACGATCAAGGCGCCCGTCGAGCGGGTGGACCTCAAGTACGTCAAGCAGACCGGTGGTAAGGGTCAATACGCCCATGTGATCATCAACCTCGAACCCACGGGTCCTGGCGGCGGATACGAGTTCGTCGACGAGATCAAGGGCGGCAAGGTGCCCCGTGAGTACATCCCGGCGGTCGACTCCGGCATCGAGCAGGCACTCGACAACGGAGTGCTGGCCGGCTACCCGCTGGTCGACGTCAGGGCAGTGCTGGTCGACGGTTCGTACCACGATGTGGACTCGTCGGAGATGGCGTTCCGCATCGCCGGCTCCATGGCGCTGCAGGAGGCGGCCCGCAAGGCCGGCGTCAAACTCCTCGAACCGATGATGGAAGTCGAAGTGACGACGCCCGAGGACTATATGGGCGACGTCATCGGCGACCTCAACTCGAGGCGGGGCCAGGTCGAGTCGATGAACCAGCGCGGCAACGCACGAGTCGTCAAGGCGCTGGTGCCCCTGTCAGAGATGTTCGGGTACGTGGGAGACCTGCGGTCGAAGACCCAGGGTCGTGCCTCGTATTCGATGCAGTTCCATTCATATCAAGACGTGCCGAACACCCTCGCCGAAGAGATCGTGGCGAGCAGGCGCGGTTCCTGAACACACCCAGTAGAGAGAGACCAGGAGAAGTCATCATGGCGAAGGCGAAGTTTGAGCGTACGAAGCCGCATGTGAATGTTGGGACGATGGGTCATATTGATCATGGGAAGACGACGTTGACGGCTGCGATTACGAAGACTTTGTTTGAGCGTGTGGGTGGGAACAACGCGTTCACGGATTTTGAGAATATTGATAAGGCGCCTGAGGAGCGTGAGCGGGGGATCACGATTCAGATCGCTCATGTGGAGTATGAGACGGCGAATCGGCATTATGCGCATGTGGATATGCCGGGTCATGCTGATTACATCAAGAACATGATTACGGGTGCTGCGCAGGTGGATGGTGCGATTTTGGTGGTGTCGGCTACGGATGGGCCGATGCCGCAGACGCGGGAGCATGTGTTGTTGGCCCGTCAGGTGGGTGTGCCGTCGATTGTGGTGTTTTTGAACAAGGTTGACATGGTGGATGATGAGGAGCTGCTCGATTTGGTCGAGTTGGAGGTTCGTGATCTGTTGACTGAGTATGAGTTTCCGGGTGATGACATTCCGGTGGTGCGTGGTTCTGCGTTGAAGGCGTTGGAGGGTGATGAGGCGTCGCAGGATCAGGTGATGGAGTTGATGGATGCGGTGGATTCGTTTGTTCCTGAGCCTGATCGGGATACGGATAAGCCGTTTTTGATGCCGATTGAGGATGTGTTCAGTATCACGGGTCGGGGGACGGTGGTGACTGGGAAGATCGAGCAGGGTGTTTTGAATGTGAACGAAGAGGTTGAGATCGTTGGGATTCGGGATACTCGTAAGACGGTGGCTACTGGGATTGAGATGTTCCGGAAGTTGTTGGATCAGGGTCAGGCTGGGGACAATGTTGGGGTGTTGTTGCGGGGGGTTGGTAAGGATGAGGTTGAGCGTGGTCAGGTGTTGGCCAAGCCGGGTTCGATCACTCCGCATACCGATTTTGAGGCTCAGGTTTATATTCTGACTCGTGAGGAGGGTGGCCGTCATAATCCGTTTTTCTCGGGGTATCGGCCGCAGTTTTATTTCCGGACGACGGATGTGACGGGTGCGGTGACGTTGCCTGAGGGGACGCAGATGGTGATGCCTGGTGACAATACGGAGATGACGGTTGAGTTGATCACTCCGATTGCGATGGATGAGGGGCAGCGGTTTGCGATTCGTGAGGGTGGTCGGACGGTTGGCGCCGGCCGGGTCACCAAGATCAACAAGTAGAGAGTCCCGAGTCCCCAGTCCCCGGTCGCCAGTCGGTGACTGAGCGGGAACTGGAGACTGGAGACCGGAGACTGGAGACAGGGAAGAAATGTCAGATCAGAAGATCAGGATCAGGTTGAAGGCGTACGACCATCAGGTCGTCGACGAGTCGTCGAAGAAGATCGCCGAGACCGTTGTCCGCACCCAGGCGAAGATCAAGGGGCCGGTGCCGCTCCCGACCGAGATCCATCGGTACTGCGTGATCCGTGGACCGCATGTGCACAAGACGTCTCGCGAGCACTTCGAGCTGCGCATCCACAAGCGTCTGATCGACATCCTCGAGCCGACGCCGAAGACCGTGGACTCCCTCATGCGGCTCGACTTGCCCGCAGGTGTGGAAGTGGAGATCAAGCTGTGACCGTCTTGCGTCTTGCGTCCTGCGCCATGCGTAGATCTGAGTGTTCGGAGGTGCAGGCATGAGTTCATTGAATGCGATTCTTGGCGAGAAGCTGGGGATGACGCAGATCTTCGACGCCGACGCCAGGGCGATCCCGGTGACCGTGATCAAAGCTGGGCCTTGCCACATCGTGCAGGTCAAGCGTCCCGAGACCGATGGCTACTCGGCCGTCCAGATCGGGTTCGGTGACGTCAAGCCGAATCGTGTCAACAAGCCGGACGCCGGGCACTTCGCCAAGGCCGGAGTCGCACCGGTGGCGAACCTGGTCGAGGTGCGAGTCGACGACGCCACCGGCTTCGAGATCGGTCAAGAGATCGGGATCGGTGACGTGCTGGTCAAGGGTGGAAAGGCCGACGTCACAGGGATCTCGAAGGGCAAGGGCTTCGCTGGAGTGATGAAGCGTCACAACTTCTCAGGTCAGGGCGCAAGCCACGGAAACCACAAGAAGCATCGTGCACCGGGGTCGATCGGCGCATGCGCGACTCCTGCACGTGTGTTCAAGGGGACTCGCATGGCGGGGCGGATGGGTGGCGACAAGACCACCATTCTCAACCTCGAGATCGTCGAGGTGGACGCAGAGCGCGGCCTGCTGCTGCTCGGTGGTCCGGTGCCTGGACCCAACGGCTCGATCGTGCTCGTCCGTGAAGCCGTGAAGGCGAGGAGTGCGAGCGATGTCTGAGATCAGAGCGACACACTTCGGGACCGACGGCTCGGCCAAGGGCGATGTCACTCTCGATGCCGAGATCTTCGGGATCGAGCCAAATCACGCTGTCATGCATCAGGTCGTGACCGCCCAGCTGGCAGGTGCCCGCTCCGGAACGGCGTCGACGAAGACCCGCGCAGAGGTTCGTGGTGGCGGTCGGAAGCCGTGGCGCCAGAAGGGTCTCGGTCGTGCTCGGCAAGGTTCGATTCGTGCACCACATTGGGCCGGCGGCGGTATCGCCCATGGGCCCAAGCCGCGTGACTACAGCCAGCGCACCCCCAAGAAGATGAAGCGCCTGGCACTCCGATCGGCGCTCTCGGCTCGCGCCTCCGAGGATGCGGTTCTCGTGATCGACACCTTCGACTGGGACACGGCCAAGACGAAGCGGGCCGTCGAGTTTCTCGACAAGATCGGGGCCGGTCGCAAGACCCTCCTGGTCGTCGATCGAGGTGACGTCATCGCCCACCGTGCGTTCCGGAACCTCCAGAACGTGATCGTCGTCGAGCCGGGACATGTCACCACCTACGACGTGTTGTGGTCCGATCGTGTCGTGTTCACCACGGACACGGTCGAGGCGGTCGGTCGCCCGGGCAAGCGCTACGAAGTGGCTGCCGACGACTTCGTCAAGGAATCCAAGGAAACTGCGGCCGCCGAAGGAGGTGAGGGCTGATGAAGGACCCACGCGACATCATCTTCGAGCCGGTCATCTCGGAGAAGTCATACGACCTCATCGAGAACTCGAACACCTACACCTTCATGGTCGATCCTCGCTCCAACAAGACCGAGATCAAACAGGCGATCCAGGAGATCTTCGATGTGAAGGTCACCTCGGTGAACACCCAGAATCGCCAAGGCAAGGTAAAGCGCACCGGCTGGGTGACGGGAAAGCGCAAGAACGTGAAACGAGCCCTCGTCACACTGGCTGAGGGCCAATCGATCGAACTGTTCGGAGTCTGAGATGGCAGTGAACAAGCGCAAGCCGACTTCGGCGGGGCGACGGTTCCAGACCGTCTCCGACTTCGCCGAGGTCACGAAGAAGAACGAGCCCGAGAAGTCGTTGCTGGCAAAGAAGCCCTCGACGGGCGGACGCAATGTCTACGGGCGGGTCACGTCGCGTCATCGAGGCGGTGGCCACAAGCAGAAGTACCGCATCATCGACTTCCGTCGGACGAAGGACTCGGTGCCGGCCAAGGTCGCCTCGATCGAGTACGACCCCAACCGAAACGCTCGTATCGCGCTGCTCCACTACGTGGACGGTGAGAAGCGATACATCCTCGCCCCCGTCGGCCTCAAGGTCGGGGACATGTTGGAGTCCGGTTCGGGCGCCGACATTCGCCCGGGGAACGCCCTGCCGCTTCGGAACATCCCTGCGGGTACCAACGTGCACGCGATCGAGATGCGCCCCGGTGGCGGCGCCAAGCTGGCACGATCGGCGGGCTCGTCGGTTCAGCTCATGTCGAAGGAGAACGATCGGGCGCTGCTCCGGTTGCCTTCCGGCGAGATGCGCACGGTGCCGCTCGATTGCCGGGCCACCGTCGGTCAGGTGGGGAACACCGAGTCCGAGCTGGTGAAGCTGGGCAAGGCCGGCCGCAACCGGTGGAAGGGCGTTCGTCCCCAAACCCGAGGCGTGGCCATGAACCCCGTGGACCATCCGCTCGGCGGTGGTGAAGGGAAGAGCTCTGGTGGCCGTCACCCAGTCAGCCCATGGGGTAAGCCCGAGGGCCGGACCCGGTCGAAGAAAAAGGCGTCGAACAAAGACATCGTGCGCCGTCGGAACACGAAGGGTCGGAGGTAAGCGATGGCGCGTAGTTTGAAGAAGGGCCCTTTCGTCGACGATCACCTGCTCGAGAAGATCGAAGCCCTGAACTCGAAGAACGAGAAGCGTGTGGTTCGGACATGGAGCCGGCGCTCGACGATCGTTCCCGAGATGATCGGGCACACGCTGGCAGTTCACGACGGGCGCAAGCACGTTCCGGTGTACATCACGGAATCGATGGTCGGACACAAACTCGGTGAGTTCGCACCGACCCGGACGTTCCGCGGTCATGCGGACAAGAGAGAGAAGGGCGCCAAGCGGCGATGAAGGTACGAGCTCAAGCCAAATACATCAGGCAGTCGCCCGACAAGGTCCGGGTTGTGCTCGACCTCGTGCGCGGGCTTCCCGTCGAGGAAGCGGGCCACGTCCTGGATCATCTCAGCCGTCGTGCGTCCGAGCCGATCGCCAAGGTCCTGAAATCGGCCGTCGCCAACGCCGAGCACAATCATTCGCTCGACGCCGACGACCTCATCGTGGCGGAGGCATACGCCGACGAGGGGCCGACCCTCAAGCGATTCCGACCAAGGGCTCGCGGCCGCGCCACTCGTATTCGGAAGCGGACGAGTCACATCACGATCGTGGTGGCAGACCGGAACAGGGAGGTGATCTGATGGGTCAAAAGACACACCCCTACGCATTCCGGATTGGGGTCGTCAATGACTGGAAATCCAAGTGGTACTCGGACAACAACTATGTGGAGTTGGTGAACGAGGACTGGAAGCTGCGCGACTACCTGCGTGGCCAGCTGCGTCGCGGTGCGGTGTCGAGGATCGATATCGAACGCACTCGTGACCGTGTGGTCGTCGAGATCCATACCGCCCGACCGGGCGTGGTGATCGGACGCAAGGGATCCGAAGCGGAACGGCTCCGAGGTGAGCTCGAGAAGATGGCGTCCAAGCCGGTGAAGTTGAACATCATCGAGGTGAAGGACGCCGACACCGATGCTCAGTTGCTGTCGCAGGGGATTGCCGACCAGCTCGAGAACCGCGTGGCTTTCCGACGTGCCATGAAGCGGGCCGTCGCCACCGCCATGAAGGCCGGCGCCGAAGGCGTCCGGGTCGAGGCGAAGGGTCGTCTCGGTGGTGCCGAGATGGGACGCCGTGAGTGGTACCGCGAGGGCCGAGTCCCGCTTCACACGCTTCGTGCGGATGTCGACTTCGGAATGGCAACCGCCCACACCACTGTGGGAACCATCGGCGTGAAGGTGTGGGTCTACAAGGGTGACGTGATCCGTGGGGCAGGCGACGACCGCCAGAAGATTGCTGCAGAAGCGGCGCTCGCCACCGGTGGTCCTGCCACGCGGGGCCGTGCTGCACCGGCCAAAGCCCGGGCGGAACAGGCCGCCGGAGGTGATAGAGTTCCCAGGCTCATCGAGGCCGGAGGCGGTAAGCGTCTCATCGAGGCCGGAGGTGGCAAGCGTGAGGGTGGCCGGCGGCTGATCGAGGCCGGTGGCGGCAAGCGACGCATCGCTGCGGAAGAAGCCGAAGCCCAATATCGCGAAGAGCGTCAGGTGGTCGATGAATCGGAGGCGGTTGCTTCGACCGACGCTACGGCCGCAGATTCCCCACCGGCAGCGCCGGAGACGGCTATGGCCGAAGGCGTCGCCGACGAGACGGTGGTGCCAGCCGCCCCCGCACAGGAGGCGGCCGAAGAGGCTGCCGCCCCCGCACAGGAGGCGGCCGAAGAGACTGCCGCCCCCGCAGAGGAGGCGGCCGAAGAGGCTGCCGCCCCCGCAGAGGAGGCGGCCGAAGAGACAGCTGCCCCGGCCGAGGCCGAGGCAGCAGCCGAAGCGAGTGAGGCCCCGACCGGCGAAGCCGCCGGGACCGAGGACTCGAGCACCGAGGAAGAGGAGTAGTCCGACATGTTGATGCCAAAGCGCGTGAAGCACCGGAAGGTGCATCGCGGTCGCAGATCTGGCGTTGCCAAAGGCGGCACTAGCGTCAACTTCGGTGAGTACGGGATCCAAGCCCTCGAATCGGCTTGGATCACCTCTCGTCAGATCGAGTCCGCTCGTGTCGCCATCACCCGAACCATCCGCCGTGGCGGAAAGGTCTGGATCACGATCTTTCCCGACAAGTCGGTGACCGCAAAACCTGCGGAGACCCGGATGGGTTCTGGCAAGGGCAATCCGGAGTTCTGGGTGGCGGTCGTCAAGCCGGGTCGTGTGATGTTCGAGCTCGCCGGCGTCCCCGAGGACCTGGCCCGTGAGGCCATGCGTCGTGCCGGCCACAAGCTCCCGATCAAGACTCGTTTCGTGACCCGGGAGGACTCATGAGCGTCTCCGACCTTCGTGAGCTGAACACCGAGGAGCTCGAGGTCAAACTCGGCGAGGCGAAGGAAGAGCTGTTCAACCTGAGGTTTCAGCTCGCCACGAACCAGCTCGACAACACGGCCCGGATTCGGGACGTCAAGAAAGACATTGCCCGCATCCTGACCGTGATGCGCGAGCAGGAGATCGCGGCGTGGCGGGCCACGACCGCCGGAAAGGACTCGTGATGGAGGAGCGTTCACGACGCAAGGTGCGCGTGGGTGTCGTCGTCTCCGACGCGCGGGACAAGACGGTGACGGTCGAGGTTCCCTCGTCGTTCAAGCACCCCCGGTACGACAAGGTCGTCAGGCGGAGCACCAAGTTCCACGCACACGATGAGGCGAACGAGGCCCGCGCGGGTGACACCGTTCGGATCATGGAAACCAAGCCCCTGTCGAAGCAGAAGCGCTGGCGCGTGGTGGACATCGTGGAGCGTGCCCGATGATCCAGCAGGAATCCCGACTTCGGGTTGCCGACAACTCGGGAGCTCGTGAGGTGCTCTGCATCCGCGTGCTCGGCGGGTCGAAGCGACGATATGCCGGCGTCGGTGACGTCATCGTCGCGGCCGTCAAGGACGCAACGCCGGGTGGCAACGTCAAGAAGGGTGAGGTGGTGAAGGCCGTGGTGGTCCGCACCGCCAAGGGACGTCGTCGCCCAGACGGCACCTATATCCGCTTTGACGACAACGCCTGCGTGATCATCGACAACAACCAACAGCCCCGCGGCACTCGCATCTTCGGGCCGGTCGCCCGTGAGCTGCGCGACAAGCGCTTCATGCGAATCGTGTCGCTCGCGCCGGAGGTGATCTGACATGAAGCTCCGACAAGGTGACAAGGTCGTTGTGGTCTCGGGCAAGGACCGGGGCAAGGAGTCACGAATCGAGCGTGTCTACCCCAGCTCGAACAAGGTTCTGGTCGAGGGTGTCAACACCGCCAAGAAGCACCAGAAGACCAACCCGCAGCAGCCGAACTCAGGGGGAATCCTCGATCGCGACATGCCGATCGATGCGTCCAACGTGATGATCGTCTGCTCGAAGTGCGGACCCACCCGTATCGGCGCCAAAGTCGATGCGAAAGGAAAGCATCGGGTGTGCGCAAAGTGTGGAGGTGAGCTGTGAGCACGCCTCGACTCAAAGCGAAGTACAACGAGTCGGTGGCCGCCCAACTGGCGGAGAAACTCGGTTACGAGAATCCGATGCAGGTTCCACGCCTCCAGAAGATCGTGGTGAACATGGGTATCGGTGAGGCGGTTGGTGACCGCAAGCAGATGGAGTCCGCCATCGACGAGCTGGCCATCATCACGGGTCAGAAGCCCCGGGTCAACGCCGCTCGCAAGTCGATCGCCGGGTTCAAGATCCGCGCCGGCATGCCGATCGGAGCGTCCGTCACCCTGCGGGGTGACCGCATGTGGGAGTTCTTCGACCGGCTGCTGTCGGTGGCGATTCCCCGCATTCGAGACTTCCGTGGACTCAATCCCAAGGGATTCGACGGCAACGGGAATTACTCGTTCGGGGTGACGGAGCAGTTGATCTTTCCCGAGGTGGACTTCGACAGTGTCATCTCCACCCGGGGTATGAACATCACCATATGTACCACGGCGACCGACGACGAGGCCGGCAAAGCACTGCTCGACGCCTTCGGGTTCCCGTTCCGCAAGCAGGGCGCCCAGGTCTGACGAGGAGAGTTTGAGATGGCCAAGAAATCGTTGATCGCCAAGGCGAACAGAAAGCCAAAGTTCAAGGTCCGTGGCTACAACCGCTGCAAGCGCTGTGGACGCTCGCGCGCATATCTCCGTGACTTCGGGATGTGCCGTATCTGCGTCCGGCAGCTCGCCAGTCGCGGCGAGCTGCCAGGTGTCAGAAAGGCGTCGTGGTAATCATGATGACCGATCCAATCGCCGACATGCTCACCCGCATCCGCAACGCCGTTGCGGTTGGGCATGCGGAAGTTCTACTGCCTTCGTCGAAGCAGAAGGAGGCGGTCGCCCGCATCCTTGTTTCCGAGGGTTTCATCGACCGCTACGAGGTGAAGCCGGCAGATCCCGGCGCCGAGCTGAAGCTCGTGCTTCGCTACGGAGATCGTCGCAAGCCCGCGATCGAAGGGCTGAAGCGCATCTCCAAGCCGGGTCACCGCGTGTATCGGGGTGCCGCCGAGCTCAAGCGAGTCCAGGGTGGCCTCGGAGTCGCCATCGTCTCGACTTCCCAAGGACTGCTGTCCGACCGTGAGGCTCGACGACGCAAGCTCGGCGGCGAAGTCATGTGTGAGGTGTGGTGACATGAGCCGAATCGGAAAGATGCCGGTGCCTGTGCCCTCGGAGGTCGAGGTGTCGGTGTCCGGTCAGGATGTGACGGTCAAGGGTCCCAAGGGGACGCTGGAACGCACCTTCCCGGATCGTGTGGGTCTTTCGGTCGAGGGCGAGCAGGTCACCGTGAGTCGCGACGACGACTCCCGCGAGGCCAAGGCTCTCCACGGTTTGTCCCGGGCATTGCTCGCCAACATGGTGACTGGTGTCTCGGAGGGGTACAAGCGCGAGCTCGAGATCATCGGGGTCGGCTATCGAGCTGCTCTCAAGGGGAGTGACCTCGAGATGCAGCTCGGCTTCAGCCATTCGGTCCCGTTCCCTGCACCGGACGGAATCACCTTCGAGGTGGTCGATCAGAACAAGATCGTCGTTTCGGGTATCGACAAGGAACAGGTCGGTCAGGTGGCCGCCAACATCCGCAAGATCCGCCCGCCGGAGCCGTACAAGGGCAAGGGCATCCGCTATTCCGGCGAGTACGTGCGGCGCAAGGCCGGAAAGGCAGGTAGGTGATGTCGAAGTCACGACAGTCCGCTCGTGTGCGCCGGCATGCCCGGGTGCGGAGAGCGTTGGCCGGGACCACAGAGCGGCCGAGGCTGGCTGTGTATCGGTCGAACCGGTACATCTATGCACAGGTGATCGACGATGCCAGCGGACACACGGTGGCTGCCGCATCGTCGCAGGAGAAGGATCTGCGCTCGAAAACCTTGAGCGTGGATACCGCCTCCGAGGTCGGGAAGCTGCTGGCGGAGCGGGCCAAGTCGGCCGGCATCTCCACGGTGGTGTTCGACCGAGGCGGCTACAAGTTCCACGGTCGTGTCAAGGCCCTGGCAGACGCCGCCCGTGAGGCGGGATTGGAGTTCTGATGGCTGGACCACGAGATCGAGATCAACAAGAGAATCAGTTCGACGAGCGTGTCGTGCAGATCAACCGCGTGGCCAAGGTCGTCAAGGGTGGCCGCCGGTTCTCCTTCACCGCCCTGTGCGTGGTCGGCGACGGCAACGGCAAGGTCGGCGTTGGCTACGGGAAGGCCAAGGAAGTCCCGGCCGCCATCCAGAAGGGCATGGAGATCGCACGTCGTTCGATGTTCATGGTGCCGATGGCCGGCCAGACCATCATCCACGAAACGGTGGGTGAACACGATGCCTCCCGCGTCATGGTGAAGCCGGCTGCTCCCGGTACCGGTGTGATCGCCGGTGGTGCCGCCCGTCAGATCCTCGAGGCCGCAGGAGTGAAGGACGTCCTGGCCAAGTCGCTGGGATCGCCGACACACCTCAACGTGGCCCGGGCGACCGTCAACGCCCTGAAGGGGCAGCGTCGTCCGGACGAGGTCGCCAAGCTCCGCGGGAAGCAGGCGGAAGATTTCGTGCCGCCGGCGCTGCTGGCTGCCTACCGCTCCACCGAGTCCATCCGGGCTCACAGCTGACGGAGGGATCATGGCCGACAAGCTGCTGGTGACATTGAAGCGAAGCACGATTGGGGAAAAGCCAAAGACCCGCGCAACCGTGCGTGGTCTTGGGCTCCGCAAGCTCCACCAGACCGTAGAGCACAATGACACGCCCGATGTGCGGGGAATGCTGCACAAAGTGCGCCACCTCATCGAGGTGGAAGAGAAGAACTGAGTCACCAGTCCCCAGTTTCCTGTCGCCAGTCGTCGCACTGGAGGTGGTACTGGAGACTGGGAACTGGAGACTGGAGACTGATTGATATGGCTGGCGAAAAGGAACAACTCAAGCTCCACCACCTGGCTCCGGCGCCTGGCTCGAAGAAGGCCAAGATCCGGGTGGGGCGCGGGGAAGGTGGCCGTCGCGGCAAGACCGCCGGTCGCGGCACGAAGGGTCTCAAGGCCCGCAACACGCTGCGCCCTGGATTCGAAGGTGGGCAGACCCCGCTGTCTCGTCGTCTCCCCAAGTTGCCGGGGTTCACGAACCCGAACAAGGAGACCTTCACCGTCGTGAACGTCGGCGTGCTCGCCGAGTCGTTCGGTGCCGGCTCCGACGTCACGCCGGACCTGCTGCGTGACCGGGGTCTCGTGAAGCACAGAGGACGGATCAAGGTGCTCGCCGAGGGTGAGATCACCCATGCCATCGCTGTCAAGACGCACGCCATCAGCCAGGCGGCGCAGAAGAAGATCGAAGCTGCAGGCGGCTCGGTCGAACTGGTCAAGTGACGCCGGCCCCACAAACGTGGGAGGCCGGTAGCCTGTGAGCGCCCTGGGAGGACGTGGCCGATGAGTGTTCTGTCGATCTATCGACACATGTTCGCCATACCGGATCTTCGCAAGAAGATCCTCTTCACGCTGGCGATGTTCGCCGTGTACCGCCTGGGAGCCAACATTCCCGTGCCGGGCACCGACCTCCAGGCGATCGAGCAGTTCGCCAACCTGAACGAACAGGGAGGAATCTACGGACTCCTCAACCTGTTCTCCGGTGGCGCGCTCGAGCAGTTCTCAGTGTTCGCATTGGGAATCCTGCCCTACATCACTGCATCCATCATCATGCAGTTGTTGACGGTGGTGATCCCAAAGCTCCAGGCGCTCCAAGAGGAGGGTCAGTCCGGGCAGAAGGTCATCACACAGTGGACCCGTTATCTGACGGTCGTCCTCGCTCTCATCCAGTCGACCGGGTTCACCTGGGCGTTCGGACGGGGGAGCACCCTGACCAACGGAATCGTGTTCATTCCGAACTACGTGTGGTGGAACGTCGGTCTGATCGTCCTCACCATGACCGCCGGTACGGCCTTCGTCATGTGGCTCGGTGAGCTGATCACCCAGCGCGGGGTGGGCAACGGAATGTCGCTGCTGATCTTCCTGTCGATCCTCAGCCAGTTCCCATCTGTGTTCGGCCAGATCTGGCTCCAGACGGCCGGGAACCAGAACTACGTCGGATTCGCCGTGATCATGTTGGTCTTCCTGCTGATGATCGCCGCCATCATCTTCATCGATCAGGGCCAGCGCCGGATACCGATCCAGTTCGCAAAGCGCGTCCGCGGTCGACGGATGATGGGTGGCAACGCCACGTACATCCCGCTGAAGGTCAACACTGCAGGCGTGATTCCCGTGATCTTTGCGACCTCGGTGATGCTCTTCCCGGCCCTCCTGGCGACCGCCATCCCCAGCGACGGACTGTGGATGACGAGCATTCGGAACTGGGTCGACCGCAACCTCGGTGGTGGAGGCGGGGGAGCGATCAGCTGGTGGTACGTGCTGATCCTGTTCGGGCTGGTCGTATTCTTCACCTACTTCTACACCGCCATCCAATTCGATCCCGTACGGCAGGCCGACATGATCCAACGCCAGGGTGGGTTCATCCCCGGTCAGCGACCCGGCAAGCAGACCGCCGGGTATCTCAGTCACATCCTGAACCGGATCACGCTCCCCGGATCGTTGTTCCTGGCCTTCATCTCGATTCTGCCGATCCTCGCCGGACTCCTCTGGGGCATCAACATCAGCTTCTCGGGTGTGTCGATCCTGATCGTGGTCGGGGTGGCGCTCGAGACGATGAAGCAGATCGAGAGCCAGCTGACCATGCGGAATTACGAAGGCTTCCTGACATGAGCTCGCTTCGCTCGCTCGTCACCAGTCGCCAGTCACCAGCCGCCGGCGTCCTGGGATCTGACTGGAGACCGGAGACCGGAGATCGGAGACTGTGCTCATGAGGCTCCTCTTTGTTGGCCCTCCAGGGGCCGGGAAGGGGACGCAGGCCGAGCGGGTTGCCGAGGCGCTGGGGATCGCTCATGTGTCGACCGGTGACATGTTCCGGGCGCTCGATCCCGAAACCGACCTCGGTCGGCGGGTGAAGAACATCATGGAGTCGGGTGGATACGTGTCCGACGACATCGTCATCGAGATGCTCCAAGACCGGATCCGCAAGCCCGATGCCGCCAATGGATACATCCTGGATGGGTTCCCGCGGACTCTTGCGCAGGCGGAGGCGTTGGACGACTTCCTCGGCGAGAACGGCCTGGACGCCGTCGTGCTGTTCGAAGTGGACGAGGACGAGGTCGTCGGCCGCATGCTGTCGCGTGGCCGCGCTGATGACAACGAGGACACGATTCGCACCCGTCTCGAGGTCTACAACGAGCAAACGGCTCCGCTGATCGAGCTCTACGACGGTCGCCACCTCATTCGTCGGGTGAACGCCCTGGGGGAGATCGAGGCTGTGACGGCGAGGGTCCTCGATCAGCTTGGGGCTTCGGCGTGACACCGTCGGGTACTCAGTACTCAGTACTCAGTACTCAGTACGGCAAGCCGGAGGCTTGCCCATGATCACCATCAAGAACCGCAACGAGTTCGCCAAGATGGCCGTGGCCGGCCGGTGCGTGGCGGTGATGCACGAGGCGATCCGCGAGGCGGCCGCACCCGGGGTGAGCATGCGCGAGCTCGACGAGGTGGCCCGGGTCGTGCTCGAAGCACATTCGTGTGTCGGTTCCTTCCTCGGGTACAGCCACCCACCTTTTCCCGGCGTCATCTGCGCATCGCCCAACGACGTGATCGTGCACGGGATCCCAGGCGACTACCGCCTCGAAGAGGGCGACGTCGTCTCGATCGATGCGGGCGCGATCTTCGAGGGGTATCACGGCGACGCCGCCTTCACGATGGGGATCGGTGACATCTCCCCGGAGGCCCAGTCGCTGATCGACGTGACCGAACAGGGCATGTGGGCCGGGATAGCACAGGTCAAGCACGGTGCCCGTATCGGCGATATCGGCGCCGCCGTCTCGGCAGTGGCCGAGCCCCACGGCTACGGCGTCGTCCGCGAGTACGTGGGCCACGGCATCGGACGCCAGATGCACGAGGAGCCGCAGATCCCCAATTACGGCGTTCGAGGCAAGGGCACCAAGCTCCGCACGGGAATGGCCGTGTGCATCGAGCCCATGTTCAACCTCGGAGGCGCCGAGACCAGAGTGGATGACGACCATTGGACGGTCCGCACCGCAGACGGCAGCCTCTCTGCCCATTTCGAGCACACCGTCTGCATCACACCTGATGGCGTCGTCGTCACCACGGTCCCCGAAGACGCCAAGATCCCCGTCTCCCTCGGATAGCCACGCGACCGCCCTCGATTGGCAGCTAGACGGCGGTCGGGTCAGGTGGCAGACGGCCGACAGCCGACGGCCTACTCGCTCGTCACGGGCTTTGCGAGGGGAGGCGATGCCCGCTCGGATCTCGCCCGTTCCTTCGGCGGCAGTCGGCTGTGGGCTGGCGGCCGTTGGCCGGGTTGTCCGGTTTGGCGTTCTCACCAGATCGCGCGTATCATTGCGGTCCGGTCTCTGGGCGCCCGCGCGTCTACCGAGCCTCTCCGAACCCTCTCTTCGAGTCGAGTTCCGGGGCGCGGTGTGTCATGCGGGCGAGGTCCCGGATCGAGTCCCCGGCACGTTCCGGTGTACACGATCCACGCCTACCGCCGGGCCGATCCCAGGGAGTCCGAGAAAGACAGGGCTCAAGAGCCACAAAGTCGAGATGGCGGCGGCGGGGGAGACCCCGGCCGAATGGAGAGTGACATGAAGGTTCGTCCTTCGACAAAACGTATGTGCGAGAAGTGTCGGATCATCCGCCGGCGAGGCCGGGTCTGGGTGATCTGCTCGAACCCCCGACACAAGCAACGGCAGGGTTGAGATGGCACGTATCGCAGGTGTCGACCTCCCACGCGACAAGCGTCTGGAGATCGGCCTCACCTACATCTTCGGAATCGGGTTGACCCGCAGTCAACAGATCTGCGAGGAGCTGAGTCTCGATCCCGGAACCCGGGTCCGCGACCTCACCGACGACGAGACGGCGAAGATCCGTCGTTTCATCGACCAGAACTACCGGGTCGAAGGTGACCTTCGCCGCGAGGTTCAGCAGAACATCAAGCGCAAGATCGAGATCGGCTCGTACCAGGGCATCCGCCACCGTCGGGGACTTCCCGTCCGTGGCCAGCGCACGCACACCAACGCCCGAGGGCGTAAAGGCAAGCGCTCGGCCATCGCCGGTAAGAAGAAGGCCGGGAAGAAGTAGGAGTACCGCATGGCAAAGCCTCAACAAGGTGCGAAGCGGGTCCGCCGCCGCGAGCGCAAGAACATCGCGCACGGCCAGGCTCACATCAAAGCCAGCTTCAACAACACCATCATCAACATCACCGATCAGGTCGGTAACTCCGTCGTGTGGACCTCGGGCGGTTCGGTCGGTTTCAAGGGTTCACGCAAGTCGACCCCGTACGCCGCCCAGGTGGCTGCCGAAGAGGCTGCCCGACGAGCCGGAGAGCACGGGATCCGCAAGCTCGATGTGATCGTCAGCGGCACCGGCTCCGGCCGTGACACCGCCGTTCGGACCCTCCAGAACATGGGTCTCGAGATCACGGGGATCAAAGACGTGACACCGATCCCGCACAACGGCTGCCGTCCCAAGAAGCGCCGGAGGGGTTGACATGGCTCGTAACACAGGACCTCGTCACAAGGCGTGCCGGCGTGCCCGGCAGCCGCTCTGCCAGTCGAAGAAATGCCCGGTGGATCGTCGTCCGTATCCTCCCGGCCAGCACGGCCGCGGCCGGATTCGTGAATCCGACTACCTGGTGCAGCTTCGCGAGAAGCAGAAGCTCCGTGCGATGTACGGCGTGCTCGAACGCCAGTTCAGGAACTACTACAAGCTGGCGTCGCGGCAAGGTGGCATCACCGGCGACAACCTCCTCCGACTGCTCGAGTCCCGGCTCGACAACGTCGTGTGGCGGGCCGGTCTCGCAGAGACCCGGCCTCAGGCTCGTCAGCTCGTGAACCATGGTCACTTCCGCGTGAATGGGCAGAAGGTCGACATCGCGTCATATCGCGTTCGCTCCGGTGACGTGATCACGCTGAAGGAAGGCTCGAAGGACCTGATCGTCGTCCAGCACTCTGTGGACACGCTGGGCCGACCCACGCCCGAGTGGCTCGAAGTGGACCACAGCGACCGCAAGGTGGTCGTTCGAGATCTTCCGAGCAGGCATCAGATCGATACAGCAATCAACGAGCAGCTCATCGTTGAGCTCTACTCCAAGTAATCCAGCGAGAGGTCCGTCATCGTGTTGATCGTTCAGCGTCCCCAGATCGAGGAAGAGAAGATCGCCGATACCCGCTCGCGGTTCGCGATCGAGCCCCTCGAGCCGGGATTCGGCTACACGCTGGGGAACACCCTGCGTCGTACCTTGCTGTCCCGGATTCCCGGGGCCGCCGTCACATCCATCCAGGTCGAAGGCATTCAGCATGAGTTCTCCACTGTCCCCGGGGTGGTGGAGGATGTCGTCGACATCATCCTCAACATCAAGAACATCGTCGTGAAGCTCGACGGAGTGGATGAGCAGACGCTCTACCTGTCCGCAAAGGGTTCCGGCTCTGTGAAGGCAGCTGACCTCAAGGTCCCGGCCGGCGTCGAGATCGTCAACCCCGATCTCCACATCGCCACCATGTCGGCGAGCGGCCGGCTCGAGATGGAGCTCGTCGTCGCCCCCGGCGTCGGATATCGCTCCGCCGACTCGAACAAGGGCACCGGTTCCATCGGTGTCATTCCGGTCGACTCGATCTTCTCGCCTGTTCGCAAGGTCGCCTATCAGGTGGAGAACACCCAGGTCGGGCAGATGACCAACTTCGACCGTCTGGTGATCGATGTAGAGACCAACGGCTCCATCAGCCCGGCGGAGGCGATCTCATCCGCAGGAAAGACCCTGCGCGAGCTCATGTCGCTCTTCGCCGACATGGGCGAGGGCGTCGGTCTCGAGCTTGGGGAACGGGAAGCGGAGGGCATGGGCTCTCCCGATCTCGACCTGCCGATCGAGGCCCTCGACCTGTCCGAGCGGCCGCGGAACTGTCTGCGACGGGCACAGATCAAGACCGTGGGCGAGCTGGTACAGCGGACGGCCGACGACCTGCTCAACATCACGAACTTCGGTCAGAAGAGCCTCGAAGAAGTCGGCGCCAAGCTGGACGAGCTCGGTCTGAGCCTCGCCGATGGGGGAGGTGCCTGATGCCTCGCCCGCGCAAGGGTCCGCGTCTCGGTCGCTCCCCGGCCAATGAGGCGTTGATTCTCTCGAACCTGACCACGTCGCTGATCAAGCAAGAGCGGGTCGAGACCACGCTGGCCAAGGCCAAGGCGGTCCGGCCGCTCGCCGAGAAGATGATCACCAAGGCTCGCGGCGGCTCGTTGCACAATCGGCGTACCGTGCTCCGCACGATCACCGACAACGAAGTCGTCACGAAACTGTTCGACGACGTTGCGCCGCGTTACGCCGAACGGCCCGGCGGCTACACCCGGATCGTCAAACTGGGTCCGCGCCGTGGCGACGGCGCCGAGATGGCAATCATCGAGTTGGTGTGAGGAGAACGGCCGGCCCTCGGGCCGGCCGTTCTGTCTCGGGTCTCGGGTCTCGAGTCCCGGGTCCGCGTGACCATATGACTCCAGATCCGGTCGTATCTCCCTTCCTCGAGTTCTCCCGCGGCGAGTGGGCGGCCTTGCGCGCCTCCACGCCGATGACACTCGGCGAAGACGACCTCGAGCGGATCCGGGGCATCAACGTCGAGCTGTCGATGCCGGAGGTCGAGCAGATCTACCTCCCGCTGTCACGCCTTCTCAACCTGTATGTGCGTGCCTCGCAGCAGTTGTTCAGTGTCACCGACACGTTCCTCGGCAAGCCCACCACCCCCGTGCCGTACGTCATTGCTGTGGCTGGATCGGTGGCGGTGGGGAAGTCGACCATCGCCCGTATCCTCCAGGCTCTCCTTGCCCGCTGGCCCGATCATCCCCGAGTCGATCTCGTGACGACGGATGGCTTTCTTCTCTCCAACGCGGAGCTCGAACGACGTGGGATCATGCATCGCAAGGGGTTTCCCGACTCCTACGATCGTCGAGGTCTGATCGACTTCGTGAGCGATCTGAAGGCCGGCGTCGACGGAGTGTCGGTGCCGGTCTACTCGCATCAGGCATATGACATCGTGCCCGAACAGCGAAGGCTGGTGGAACAGGCCGACATCGTCATCCTCGAAGGACTCAATGTGCTGCAGGGCGGCGGGACCGGGACCTACGTTTCGGACTTCTTCGACTTCTCCATCTATGTCGATGCCGAGCCGGAGCACATCGAGTCCTGGTACGTCGAGCGGTTCCAGACGCTGAAGGCGACGTCGTTCCGGGACCCCGACGCCTATTTCCATCGCTATGCGTCGCTGACCGAGGAGGAGGCAGAGCTGGAGGCTCGTCGGATCTGGAAAGAGATCAACGAGCCGAACCTCCACGAGAACATCCTCCACACCCGGGAACGGGCGACCCTGATTCTCGAGAAGGGCTCCGACCACAGCGTCGAGCAGGTTCGGCTCAGGCGCCGATGAACTGGGCCGACACCAGATCGCTCGTCGAATCGCACGCTGCCGCCGACGGACTGGAGCGCCGTCACCGCCAAGGATTGTTGGACCTGTTCGACAGCTTTCCGGACCCGTGGAACCGGGGTCGGTTCGAGCCCGGCCATCTCACCGCCAGCGCGTTCGTGCTGCATCCGGACGGGTCGGCCGTTGCGCTCATCCATCACGCCAAGCTCGATCGGTGGCTCCAACCCGGTGGGCACATCGAACACGACGATGTGAGCCATGAGTCCGCCGCCCGCCGCGAGGTGGCCGAAGAGTGTCTGATCGACTCGGTCAACACCATCGGTCCCATCGACCTGGACACCCATCGTTTCCCTGCCCAGGGTGACCAGCCGGCTCATCTGCACTTCGATCTCCGCTGGGCGTTCGTTGCGCATCACGGTCGGATGGGCGCCGGTGACGGCACAATGGCGGTCCGATGGGTTCCCCTGGACGAGATGGCTCGAATGGAGGAGGCAGGCCTCGTGCGAACTGCCAGGAAGTTGATGGAGCTACGTATCGAAGACGGTGTCCCCGTGAACTACCCTGACCCTTCGTGAAACCGATTCTCCAACAGGCCTGGCGCGCGGCCACCCTCGATCGACGCGCCTTCGGTGAATGGTTGTTCGGGTCCCATGCCACGGGGGACGCGGCGTTGATCGTGATCGGCGTTGCCGTCGTCCGGTTCGTCGTGCAGGTCTTCTCGGAGGGCGCGTTCGGTGCGCTCGTTCTCGGTTTGGTGACCACGTCCATCAACGCGTTGGCCGGTTGGGTGTTCCTCGCAGTGGCCACGTGGTTCGCCGGGACCCGTCTGTTCGAAGGAGTCGGCGACTGGCAGACGGTGCTCCGGATGCACGGGCTCGCCTATCTCCCCAACATCCTCGGAGCTCTCCTGGTCGTCGGAGGCCAGATCGGCTCGTGGGCACTCATCGTCGGCTACCTGTGGCACCTGGTCGCTGCGGTGGTGGGCACATCGGTCGGCCTTTCGTTGAGCCGGCGTAATGCCGCCCTTTCGGTCGCGATCGGTGCTGCCATCCTCTTCATCATCGAGATCTTCATCCGGGGTGCATTCACCGGAGTCGGGGCGGCGGTCCGCGGGCTGTTCTGACCGTGCCGACCTACCGGCTCGACATCGCATACGACGGTGGGCGCTTCCACGGATTCGCCCGTCAGGCGGACGTGCCGACGGTGCAAGGGGAGATCGAAGGCGTGCTCGAGCGGATCGTGGGCCGTCCTGTCGACACGGTTGGCGCTGGGCGTACAGACGCCGGTGTCCATGCTCGAGGTCAGGTGATGTCGTTCGTCACCGACCATGACGTCGACCCGGAGCGAATCATGCGGGCCGTGACCGGGCTGCTCGGTCCTGGAATCGTGGCGACCGCGTGTCGGCGAGTCGAGGACGGTTTCGACGCCCGGTTCTCGGCATCGTGGCGTAGCTATCGCTACCGAGTGCTGAACTCACCCAATCCGGACCCTCTGCTGCATGCGTCGACCTGGCATGTGGCGGATCCTCTCGACCTCGCGACGATGAATCGTGCTGCGGCAGGCTTCGTGGGCGAACACGACTTCGCCTCGTTCTGTCGCAAGGCCGAGGGGAAGACCACGGTGCGAACGGTGCTCGAGGCCGATTGGGATCACCAGGACGACCTGGTGATGTGCTCCATCAAGGCGTTGGCATTCTGTCATCAGATGGCCCGGTCGATCGTCGGTTTTTGCGTGGACGCCGGCCGGGGGAGAGCGGATCCCGATTCCGTCAAGGAGGTCTTGGAGGCACGAGACCGCGCTGCAGCCCGCCCGATCGCCCCACCCCAAGGTCTCGTCCTGTGGGAAGTGGGCTATTGACCGAGGCCCACCCGAAACTGCGTACGCCACTGCCGTATCCGGCACTGAGCTAGGCGATTTCGGGACATCAGGTCACACCAAGCCTGCGAGGGCGAGGGCGCCCACGATGAGTCCCATGGCGATCCGGTACCAGCCGAAGACATCAAGGCTCCTGGTTCGGAGGTAGGCCACCATCCACTTGACGGCGACCGCCGCAGACGCAAAGGCAGCCACGAAGCCGACGGTGGGGGCCGTCCACCCGAACGCCTCGATGATCAGGTCTCCTGACCCGAGTGCTTCGTAGACAGTGGCGGCGCCAAGCGTCACCAACCCCAGGAGGAAAGAGAACTCGACCGCCGCCGACATCGAGTAACCGAGCGCAAGCGCCGCGAGGATCGTGACGAGGCTGCGGCTCGTGCCCGGCCACATCGCCAACGCCTGGGCCACACCGATGACCAGCCCCTCGCGAAGGCCGAGAGTCTCCAGCGGGCGATGACCATCCGCCCGCTTCCACACGAGGATGACGACCCCACCGATCACCCATGCGATCACCACGGGCACGATCCCGAAGAGTCGCTCCTTGATCCAGTCGTCCAGCGCCAACCCGATCAAGGCTGCCGGAACAAACCCGCCGATCAACGCCGCCAGCAGACGACGGCCGGCGTCGACATCCGGGCCCCGACCGAAGATGGAGGCGAGGGCGGTCGTGACCCGAGCGCGGTAGATCCCGAGGACGGCGATGATCGCTCCGGCCTGGATGACGATCGCGTAGGCATCGGCGGCGGCCTCGGCGTCGGGCGTGGCCGTCAATCCCAGCAACTGCTCGGTCACCGTCAGATGTCCGGTGGAGCTGATCGGAAGGAACTCGGTGACACCCTCGACCACACCGATGAGCAAGGCTTCGGGGATGGACATCTGCGTGTCGCCTGCCTCGATTGCTGCAGCCACCACGAGGACGATCGAGAGGAGGCCGATGGCGATGATGACGAGTCGATTGAACTTCACGCATTCCCTCCCCGGCCGGAGCCGAG
Organism: uncultured bacterium; assembly: GCA_963792365.1. Taxonomy (GTDB): domain Bacteria; phylum Actinomycetota; class Acidimicrobiia; order Spongiisociales; family ZC4RG35; genus JAOUGY01. Next base: position 591,050 of record CAWBVW010000001.1, on the reverse strand, counting down.
ACGATACCCGCTCGGAATTCGCCCCCCGCCATCGTCGGTACGCTGCTGGTCATGAAACCCGAGGCCATCTTCTTCGACGCCGGTGGAACTCTCGTGCTCCAGCATCCACGTGACATGGGCGACCTTCTCGACTTCGTCATCGACTCGGACCATGCTTTCGAGGCGCACTACCGAGCGATGGCCGAATTCTCGACGCTGAAGGCCAACGGGTATGGCGTGTCGTGGGAGTGGTGGCTGGAGCGGTATTTCGAGCTGCTGGGGTACCCTGCCCCGGCCACCGCCGGGGAATCGATCGACAAGGGTAGGGGCCTTTGGCGATTCGCATTGCCCGGTGTCCGGGAGGCGGTCGCCCGAATCCGTGAGTCGGGTGTGAGGGTGGCCGTCATCTCCAACAGCGACGGTTCGGTCGGCCAGTCACTCGTCGACGCAGACCTGGCCTCCCTCTTTGAGACGATCGTCGACTCGGCCCTCGTCGGTGTCTCGAAACCCGATCGACAGATCTTCGATCTGGCGTGCCGCGAGCTCGCAGTGGACCCGGCGCAGTGCTGGTACGTCGGTGATTCCGAGTACCACGACGTCGCTGGTGCCCTGGGCGCCGGGTTCGCCGCCGCATGGTTGGTCGATCCACTCGGGCTCGGATCGTCTGAACGTCGAATCGACTCGGTCGCAGACCTACCGGCGCTCCTCTGAGCGGTCACCCTCTGATTCGGTGTGATATCTTCGGACCGGTGACGCCCGGTGGGTGGCTTCACACTGAGTCGCAAGAGGGGGGTACACCGTGAGATCGAGGGTTGTGATCGTATTGGCCATGCTCATGGCCATGGCAAGTTTGCCCGTCGCCGCCGGTGCAGCGGGGTCTGACGGGGATTCTTCCCGGGTCGGCGGCACCGAGACCATCCGGTGGCGTTCCTGCTACCGCTGGATCGGGCCCAACTTCGAATGTGCACGGGTCAGAGTGCCCCTGGACTACGACAAGCCCAACGGGGCCAAGATCCAGATTGCGCTCGCTCGCATCCCGGCCACCGACCCGGATGCCCGCATCGGCTCTTTGTTCATCAACCCAGGTGGCCCTGGCGGGTCCGGCGTCGACCTGGTTCTCGGCGCAGGCGAGTTCCTCTACACCGACGAGGTCCGCGCCAAGTTCGACATGGTCGGATTCGACCCGCGTGGAATCGCTCGATCCACTCCGCTGCGGTGCTTTGGCTCCCTCGACGAGGCGTTCGGGGTTCTGCCGCCGTTTGCGTTCCCGGTCACGCCCGAAGAGGAGGCGATCCAGTTCCAGAGCGACCTCGCCCTCGCCGCCGCATGTGAGGATCGCGCCACCGCCATCCAGGACCACATGTCGACAGCGAACGTGGTGCGCGATCTCGACCTCCTTCGACAGTTGGTCGGCGACGAGGGGCTCACCTACGCCGGCTACTCCTACGGCAGCTTCATCGGAGCCGTGTACTCGAACCTCTTCCCGAACAACGTTCGGGCGCTGGTCGTCGACGGTGTCCTGGACCCGATCGCATGGACGACCGGGCGCGGAGACGAGGCGATCACCCAGCCGTTCTCGTACCGGCTTCGGAGCGACGCAGGCGCACAGGCAACACTCGAAGAGTTCTTCCGCCTGTGCGATGAGGGAGGACCGGGGGTGTGCGCCCTCGCACCGAATGCGTCGCAGCGCTTCGCCGACGTGACCGACGCTCTCCTCGAACAGCCGATCGAGATTCCACTCGATCCAAGCACGGGTGACGTGTTGACGATCACCTACGCGGACGTCGTGGGGCTGACTCTGGGGTCGTTGTACGACTCGTTCAGTTGGCCCGACCTCGCTGCTGTGATCGCCGACATCGAGTCCCTCGGGGCCGTCGAGGAGGTCGCCCTGTCGTTCCGGGCGCTTGCTCAGGAGGTCGGCTTGGAACCGCCGCGCGAGCCCTACTCGAACTTCGTCGAGGGCTTCGTAGGAGTCGCTTGCACGGACACGGTCAACCCGGAGGAGTGGGTCGCATGGCCGGCAGCGGCCGCGGACGCCGACGCCCGGTTCGGCTATTTCGGAAGACCATGGACCTTCGCCACCAGCCCGTGCGGTGTGTGGACCGGCGCCGATGGTGACGCATATCTCGGGCCCTTCGACGGCACGACATCCAACACAGTGCTGGTGGTCGGGAACAGCTACGACCCGGCGACACGGTACGAAGGGGCTCTGACGCTGCGGTCGCTGCTCCCGAACTCCTCGTTGCTGACGATGGACGGGTGGGGCCATGTCTCGATCTTCCTGTCGGCCTGTGCCGACCAGGCGGTCGGGGACTATCTGGTGACGACGATCCCACCGCCTGACGGCTTGGTCTGTCAGCCAGACTTCGTGCCCTTTCTCGACTCGATACCGGGCCTCGCCGACGACGTCGAGCAGGAGCAAGCTCGTCAGCGAACGCTCGAAGAGATCCCAAAGACAGTGACTGGCTGACCATTAGGCGCCGCGGCGGAGTAGCTTGTGCACTGCCGCGGCGCTGAATGCGTCGCTCTCTCATGTCAGGGCCCGATGCGCCCATCGAGACTCGGGCAGGGGGTTCACCATGAGCGACGAACAACACGAAGACCACTGGCAGCCGGGACAGCCGTGGAAGGCGCGCTCGACGGCGGAGCCTGCTCCGGATCCGCCTTCGCGCGATCCGGTGGTCACCGCCGAGGCGGCGGAGGAGCCTGCTGACGATGCTCCGAGCGACCCGGCTTCCGGGGATCGTCGATACGGCGCTGCCGAAACCCGCATGATGACATCTCCGCCTCAGGGACAGCCCGAGCAGGAATCGGCTCCGGATCGGACCGCGATGATGCCGGTCGTGACGACCGCGCCGTCGGCACAGGCTGGCGTCTCGACCGCCGGCCCAGCGGGGTCGAGCCCTCCTCCCCCGAGGTCGTCTCGCGGGCAGGCGGCGCCACCAGGGCGCGAGACGCCTGCCACGCCGGCGCCAGGAAAACGGAAGGCGGGGCGGAGGCGTGGTCGGTTCCTACGTCGTCTGCTGCTCCTGCTGCTCGTCCTCGCCGCGATCGTCGCGCTCGGTTTCGTGTGGGTGGAGAGTCAGCTGTCGCGCGTCGAAACACCGTCCATCACCGGGGCGCCCGGGCCGGAGACCTACCTGATCGTCGGAAGTGACTCACGCGAGAACCTGCCCGACGATCTCGAAGGGCGCTTTGGCTCGTTCGAAGGCCAGAGGGCGGACGTGATCATCCTCGCTCACGTGTCCGGTGGGACGGTGCAGATGCTGAGCCTGCCTCGAGACTTGAAGGTGGGAATTCCCGGACAGGGAACGGACAAGATCAACGCCGCTTATGCCTATGGAGGCGGAGATCTGTTGGCAGCCACCATCCAGGAAGATCTGGGGATTCCGATCAACCGGTACCTCGAGGTGGAGTTCGGGGGGTTTGCGTCGATCGTCGATGCCGTTGGCGGCGTGGAGCTGACCTTCGACAATCCGACACGCGACCTCAAGACTGGACTCGACGTCGAGGCCGGGACCCGGGTCGTCGATGGGGCCACCGCCCTTGCGTATGTTCGATCCAGGAGCACCGAGGAGCTGCGTGACGGCGATTGGCGGGGTGCCGACGGCGGTGACATCGCTCGGACCTCCCGCCAGCGTGAGGTGCTCGAGGCAGTGATCGGCAAGGCTCTGAGCCCCTGGGGCATCATCCGTGTCCCGGCCCTTGTCCCTGCGGTGACGTCTGCGATCCGCGTGGGCGAGTCGACGCATTCGTGGAATCTCGGGATCTTCGGCGCACGTTTCGTTTTCGCCTCCGAGTCCGAGTCGATGGCATTGCCGGTCGTCATCTCCTCCGAGGGTGGCGTGTCCTACGTCGTCCGCACCGAGGAGGCGGGCCCTGCGATCGCCGCGTTCGTGAGTGGAGATCCGCTGCCCCTCCCTGAGCCGGCAGAGTGACAAGGCCTCGCCCGGTGGCCACCTTCGGGGGCCTCGGCATGCCCCGACGACTTGGCGACACCCGGGATTGTGTCCCGCAGGTGTAACCGGTATCCTGTCGTCTGCTCGTTCCGAGCATCTCGTTTCCCACCCGAGATACCCCGGTCTGCCACGACCGTTTGGATTGCTATGACCAACAACAAGACCTACAGCCCCAAGCCCGATGACCTCTCCCACGATTGGTGGGTCGTCGACGCCGCCGATCTTCCGCTCGGACGACTTGCGTCCGAAGTGGCGAAGGTCATTCGCGGCAAGCACAAGCCGACCTTCGCCCCCCATGTGGATGGCGGAGACTTCGTGATCGTCGTCAACGCCGATCGTGTTGCGGTGACGTCCGGCAAGAGCCAGGACAAGATCTACTACCGCCACTCCGGTTTCCCGGGCGGCCTCAAGGCGGAGTCCTTTGATGCCCTCCGCAATCGCCGTCCCGAGGCAATCGTGGAGCGGGCGGTCAAGGGCATGCTGCCGAAGAACAAGCTGGGCCGTCACATGGGTCGCAAGATCAAGGTGTACGCAGGTCCGGACCATCCCCATGCTGCCCAGAAGCCGCAGCCGCTGACGTTCGATATTCGAAAGGTTGATGCCTGATGTCGAAGCCCCTCATACAGGCCACCGGCCGCCGCAAGGAGTCTGTCGCCCGCGTGCGGCTGCGCGACGGCAGCGGGCAGGTGACGCTGAACGGCAAGCCCCTCGAGCGCTATTTCTCCACCATGGCAGCCCGGCTCCGTGTCGTTGAGCCGCTCCAACTCACCGGTACCCAAGGACGGTATGACATCGACGCCACTCTCGAGGGTGGCGGTACCACCGGACAGGCCGATGCGCTTCGTCTCGGCATCTCTCGTGCCCTCATCGAGCTCGATCCCGAGCTCCGGCCGACCTTGAAGAAGGCGGGCATGTTGACCCGTGACGCACGGGTGGTGGAGCGCAAGAAGTACGGTCTGCGCAAGGCGCGCAGGGCGCCGCAGTTCACCAAGCGCTGAGTCGTCTCCGTCGATGTTGAAAGACGGCGTACGTCTGTTCGGCACCGACGGTGTTCGAGGTGTCGCCAACGTAGAGCTGACCCCGGAGCTCGCCCTGTCGATCGGGCGAGCTGCGGGGTCTCTCCTTTCGGGGGGATCAGTGCTGGTCGGGCGCGACACCCGACGCTCCGGTGAGATGCTGTCCGCAGCCCTCCAGGCAGGATTCCACTCGGCCGGCGTCGACACGATCGACGTGGGCGTCATGCCTTCCGGCGGCATCAGTCTCCTCACTGCCCGTTCCGAGGCCGAGATGGGGGCCGTGGTCAGCGCGTCGCACAACCCGGCTCCCGACAACGGGATCAAGCTGCTCGGCGCGTCCGGCGGGAAGCTCAATGATGCCGAAGAGGATCGGATCGAATCGAAGCTCAGGTCCAGTGGATCCCGGACCGTCCCGTTCGGTGCGAACGTCGGAACCAGGTTCTGGGACGACCATGCCGTCGACCGGTACGTCGGCGAATTGGTGGCCGGCGCCGCGTACTCGTTCAACGGGATCGACTTGCTGCTCGACTGCGCCAACGGTGCTGCGTACCGGGCGGCGCCCACGCTCTTCCAACGGCTCAAGGCCAACGTCGACGTGGCGTTCGCGGAGCCGTCCGGAATGAACATCAACGAGGGATGTGGGGCGACGCATCCGGAGGCGTTGGCGGCGAAGGTTCAGGGTCGCGTGGGATTTGCGTTCGACGGTGACGCCGACCGGATGATCGCGGTCGATGAGGACGGCGTCACCGCCAACGGAGACGTGGTAATGGCGATCATCGCTCGGCACTGGAAGGCCGCCGGCAAGCTCACGAATGACACGGTTGTCGCAACCGTCATGTCCAATCTGGGCTTTCGAAAGGCGCTGACCGAGGCCGGAATCACGCTGGTTCAGACCAAGGTCGGTGATCGCTATGTGATGGAGGCGATGCGCGAGCACCGGGCGGTGCTCGGCGGCGAGCAGTCCGGTCATGTGATCTTTCTCGACCGGGCGCGGACCGGCGACGGGCTCCTCAGCGGCATCCGGCTGCTCGAGGTGATGGCGGGAACCGGCCGTGAGCTCAGGGATCTGCGAGCGGAGGCGATGGTCGAGTACCCCCAGGTTCTTCTGAACATCAAGGTTGCCGACCGCAACGGTCTCGAAGGCTGTGCCCCTGTGTGGGCAGCGGTTGCGGATGCCGAATCGGCGCTCGGAGACGATGGAAGGGTGCTCGTACGTGCGTCCGGCACGGAGCCTCTCGTACGGGTGATGGTGGAAGCATCTTCCGAGGAGCTCGCACACCGCTACGCTGACGGCATCGCCGCAGTCGTGACGGCGGAATTGGGAGAGGAGGACTCGAACGACTGAAGACCAGCGGAATCGACAATCGACACAGCGCCAGACCTGAGCATCGCTCAGGTGACGAGGAGGAAGGTCATCGAAGTATTCGGCGGGTACCTTCCCGGCCTCCCACGGTCGTGACGCCAGGGACCAAAACCCGGAGGTGACTCCGGAGACAGAAGCCCCGGCGAAGTGGGCAGGACCGCCCGGTCTTGAACGATTCCGCCCGCATGTGGACATTGGTTGTCCGCGCCCTCTGAGAAAGAGAGAACACCATGTGTGGCATCGTTGGATACGTGGGGCCGCGTCCGGTCCTCGACATACTCGTCCCGGGTCTGGAGCGACTCGAGTACCGTGGATATGACTCGGCCGGAGTTTCTGTGCAAACCGCCGACGGCATCGCCATCGTCAAGCAGGTAGGCAGGATCGCCGAGCTCGAGAAGTCGCTGCAATCGGATGCGCCGGTCGGCACGACCGGCGTCGGGCACACCCGCTGGGCGACCCACGGCGCTCCGAACACCAAGAACGCGCATCCGCATTTCGATTGCAGCTCCAAGGTGTCGGTGGTCCACAACGGGATCATCGAGAACTGGGCCGAGCTGAAACAGGGACTGGTCGACCGGGGCCACGTCTTCGGGTCCGACACCGACACCGAGGTGATAGCCCATCTGATCGAAGAGATGGACGACGTGCCGCTCGTCGACGCCGTCCGCAAGGTGATGGAGATCGCCGAGGGCGCCATGGCACTCGGCGTGCTCCGTTCCGACGAGCCGGAAGTCCTCGTCGGGGCCCGTCGTGGTAGTCCGCTCGTCGTGGGCAAGGGTGACGGTGAGAACTTCCTGGCCTCCGACATCCCGGCATTCCTCGAGCACACTCGGCGCATGGTGGTGATCGACGACGATCGCGTCGTCGAGCTCCGTCGAGACGAAGTCCGAGTGTTCGACCTCTCGGGAGCCCCGATCGAGCCGATCGAGCGCACGATCGAGTGGGACTTGGAGGCCGCCGAGAAGGGCGGTTATCCGACCTTCATGCTCAAGGAGATCCACGAGCAGCCGCAAGCCATCGCAGACACCTTGCGTGGCAGAGTCGACGATCGGGGCGGTGTGACACTCCAGGAGCTCGAGCTCCCCGAGCAGATCCTTCGCATGGTCGACAAGGTGTTCGTGCTCGCATGTGGCACCTCCTATCACGCCGCGATGATGGCCAAGTACGCGATCGAACGGTGGACTCGGCTGCCGGTTGAGATCGACATCGCCTCCGAATTCCGGTACCGGGACCCCGTACTCGACGGCCGCAGCCTGGTGATCGGCATCAGTCAGTCAGGAGAGACACTCGATACCCTGGCGGCGATCCGATACGCGAGAGCGCAGGGATCCACCTTGATCGGCGTCACGAATGTCGTGGACTCCGCGCTCGCTCGAGAGTCCGACGCCGTCCTCTACACCCGGGCCGGACCCGAGATCGGTGTCGCCGCCACCAAGACCTTCACCACTCAGCTCGTTGCGATGCAGCTCCTTGGTCTCTACATCGCCCAGGTTCGCGGGACCCTCGATCCCGGGACGATCGGTCACATGATCGAAGAGCTCACACTGCTTCCCGACAAGATGCGGATTGCGCTCGAGCTGGACTCGCAGATCCTCGAAATGAGTGCGCAGTGGGGCGATGTCCGCGACTTCTTCTTCCTGGGCCGCTCGGGGGATTTCCCGGTGGCCATGGAGGGTGCCTTGAAGCTCAAGGAGATTGCGTACGTGCGGGCGGAGGGTTACGCCGCCGGTGAGATGAAACACGGCCCGATCGCGCTCATCGAGCCCGGCGTCGTCGTGGTCGGTGTGGCGATGGACACCAAGATTCGGGCCAAGACCATGTCGAACATGCAGGAGATGAAAGCCCGCGGCGGAACGATCCTCATGCTGGTGGAGCCAGGCGTGGAGGACGAGGCAGCAGAGCTGGCCGACCATGTGGTGGTACTGCCCGACAGCCCCGACCTCATCTGCACGGTGCTCGCCGTCGTCCCGCTCCAGCTCCTCGCCTATCACGTGGCGACGGCAAAGGGCCTCGACGTCGACAAGCCCCGCAACCTGGCCAAGACCGTTACCGTCGAGTGATGCCGTGCGGCGCTGAGCCGCGGTAGAGAGACCCGGCCCACGGCCCACGGCCAACGACCGAGGAACGGTCCGCAGTCGGCTGTCGGCTGCTGTCTCGCGTCGCCCATGCTCCTGAGTGCGCGCACCCATGAAGGTGGGCCGGACGCCCGGCCAGTCGTGCTGACGCAGCATCGAGTACTCAGCACGAAGCATTCAGTACTCGGTACTGCCTCAGTGCTGACCCACGGCGACGGCCATAACGAGGGCCGTGGTGTCGGTGTGGGTGATGGTCACCAGTATCTCGGTCACGCCCATCATCTCGGCGCGACGTGCGGCATCGTTGTAGAGGCGAACCGTGGGTTTGCCGCCTCCCGTGATCTCCACGTCGGTCCAGCGGAGGCGTCGCCATCCTGTGCCGAGCGACTTCATCACGGCTTCCTTGCCTGCGAACCGGGCGGCGAAGCGTCTGCCCGGCTTGGCGAACTTCGAGGCGTACTCCTGCTCGTGCTGGGTGAAACAGCGCTCCGCGAAGCGCGGGTACTTGGAGAGGACGTCCTCTACGCGATCGATGTCCGCAAGATCGACTCCCAGGCCCAGGATGTTCATGAGTGGGGAGACTACGCGGGCGGGCTCCGGCGCGCACGCTGTACGGCTCGATCGTAGGTCGCAGTGGGGCCGGCGGGGGAGGACCGCCTCCATCGGCTTTGGTGGATGGGGGACGACCAAAGCCGTCCCCCATCCGATGTGCCTCGCCCATCACCTACCTCCGACCGGGCGGCGGCTGCCCCTCCGCCTAGTGGCATCGAGGGTCTGGCCTTCAGTGGGCGATCCCACCATCCCTGGTCGACCATCGCCCACGGTGGTGTAGGTGTTCGGAACGAATCACGTACGATCGGGACCATGAAACCGGTTCTTTCCTCTGAGGAATCTGCCCGCCTCGACTCAGAGTCGACGACGCAGGTCGCCACACTGATGGAGCGCGCAGGAGTCGCAGTCGCGACCGAAGCCGCCCGCATGGGTGCCGGGTACGGGAAGCGCGTGGTGGTGCTCGCCGGCCCGGGGAACAACGGCGGCGACGGCTACGTGGCCGCGAAGCACCTGCGCGCACGCGGTGCGGCCGTCCAAGTGCTTGCCCTGGCCCCGCCCAAGACCGACGTCGCCCGTGCCGCCGCCGATGCCGCCCGCGCCGCTCATGTCCCGATCGGCCCGATCTCCGAGCCCGGAAGTCCACCGGATCTCATCATCGACGCCCTGTTCGGTGGCGGCTTTCGCGGCGGCGTTCCCGATGCCATCGAGCCCTGGATCGAACTCGGGGTGCCCGTACTTGCCGTTGACATGCCTTCCGGCGTCGATCCGGACACCGGTCAGGTGGCTGGTGCGGCGTTTCGAGCCGACCTCACGGTCTCGTTCCATTCCTTGAAGCCGGGCCACCTCCTCGGGGCGGGGCCGGATCACGCGGGCGAAATCGAGGTCGTGGACATCGGGCTCATCGGCGGGGAACCGACACTGTTCATGGTGGAGGAATCGGACGCGCGCCGGCCCCGTCACGAACGCACCGATCACAAATGGTCGGCAGGCTCGGTGTTGGTGATGGGGGGTTCGTCTGGGATGGTGGGCGCGGCCGTGATGGCTGCCCGATCGGCGTTGCACTTCGGCGCCGGCGCGGTGGGCGTCTCGTCGACCGCCGTCGAGACGGTCCAGCTGCTCGCTCCAGAGGTACTCGCCTATGCCGCCGACACGATCCCGGATCGGTACCAGGTCGTGATCGTGGGGCCCGGTCTGGGTCATGCCCCGGAGGTCGTGTCGGCTGGGTTGTCGGCCGGACGCCCCCTCGTGATCGACGCCGATGCCTTGGCCCTGATCCCGGAGGGGCACAGGTTCGCCTCACCGACCGTCCTCACGCCGCACTCCGGAGAGTTCGAGCGACTGTCGGGCGCCGAGCCCGGTCCCGACGCGGCCCGCAGCCTCGCCGAGCGCCTGGGCGCGGTGGTGGTGCTCAAGGGCAACCCGACGATCGTGACCGACGGCGGGGTCCCGCGTGTCATCATCACCGGAGGGCCTGAGCTGGCCACGATCGGCACCGGCGATGTCCTTGCGGGCATGATCGGGGCGTTGATGGCCAGGGGACTTGGCGCCTCGGAGGCTGCTTGCGCCGGTGCATACTGGCACGGGGTGGCAGGCGACGACCTCCGTCGAACGACAGCGGTCACGGCGGATTCCCTTGCAACGCATGTCGGACGTTACGCCTGGGCACAGCGATGAGGCCGTCTTGGATCGAAATCGACCTCGATGCCATCGCCCACAACGTCACCGCCCTGAAACGAATGGCCGGCACGGCTCTATGCGCCGTTGTGAAGGCCGACGGCTACGGCCACGGGGACGTGCCGGTGGCGGAGACTGCGCTGAACGCAGGGGCCGACTGGCTGGCGGTCGCATTGGTCGAGGAGGGCATCCGCTTGCGAGAGGCGGGCGTCGATGCACCGATTCTCGTGCTGTCGGAACCTCCGATCGGCGATGCGGCCAGATTGGTGGAGTGGTCGCTCACCCCGACCGTCTACCGCCACGAGATGCTGGAGGCCCTGCTCGACGTGCTGACCGGCGGCACGATCGATGCGCACCTCAAAGTCGACACCGGAATGCATCGGGTCGGGGCCGCACCGACACAGGCCTTGCAACTCGGCCTGCGCATGGCCGATGGGGGTCTCCCGGTGAGACTCGGAGCGCTGTGGACCCATTTTGCGGTCGCCGAGGAGGATGCCGGTTTCACCTCTCAACAGGTCGGGGCATTCGAAGACGTGGTCGGGCTCTTGGCCGATCGTGGAATTCAGGTCCCGATGCGGCATCTTGCGAACACGGCGGGTGCGATCCTGCATCCGGCCTCCAGGGGCGACATGGTGCGCATCGGACTCGGGATGTATGGGCTCTACCCGTCGTCCGAGTGTCGTGAGCACGTGGAGCTTCGGCCCGCCATGCGCGTCGTCTCGCAGGTGGCCATGACACGTCGGCTACCGGCCGGTGCGCGGCCGTCGTACGGTCGTCGCCGCCCCTTGCCCGACGACGCAACGGTTGCGACCGTCCCGATCGGATACGCCGACGGTGTTCCGCGCCTGCTGTCCCAGCGCGACGCCACCGTGCTCATAGGCGGGGAGGCTCATCCTTTCGCCGGCACGGTCACCATGGATCAGATCGTGATCGACGTCGGAGACCACGATGTGGTGGTGGGCGACGAAGTTGTGTTGGTTGGCACTCAGGGCGACGCCGAGATCGGCGCCGATGACTGGGCCGGAAAGACCGAAACCATCAGTTATGAGATCGTGACCGGGTTCAGCTCTCGCCTGCCCCGGAGGTACGTCGGTGGGTGACTACCGGTACTCACCGGTGGTCGACGGCCGGCACGCGACCGGTCGGTCACGATGACGCTCACTGCCATACCGGGTATCCGAGTCGGACACTGGACCGACCCGGTCGGATTGACGGGCTGCACCGTTGTGGATCTTCCCGAACCCAACGTCGTCGCGGTCGACACCAGGGGAGCGGCGCCGGGCTCGCGAGAAACCGCGTTGCTGGCGCCCGGCATGAAGGTCGAGCAGGTCCAGGCCATCATGCTGACTGGAGGCAGCGCGTTCGGGCTGGCTGCCGCCGATGGTGTGATGACCGAGTTGGCGGCCGCGGGACGGGGTCACCCGACACCGGTGGGACCGGTGCCGATCGTCCCGGCCGCAGTCGTCTTCGACCTCGCGACCGGCGATCCTCTGGCGCGGCCCGGTGCCGCCGAAGGCGCAGCAGCCTGGCGTGCGGCGACCGCTGATCCCGTTCCCGAGGGGCGCTTGGGCGCCGGGACTGGATGCACCGTGGCCAAGTGGCGTGGCGAGGCGATACCGTCAGGGATCGGCTCGGTGTCGGTGGACCGATACGGCGCCACAGTCGCAGCCCTTGTCGTACTCAATGCTGTGGGGGACATCTTCTCGCTCGAGGGGCAATCGCTCTCCGGGGGTCCGTTGGTCCCCGGACCTCCGGCCGTGCCCTCACCTTCACGGCAGAACACCACGCTGGTCGTTGTCGCCACAGATGCCCAACTCGATCGCAACGCGCTGAGCCGGGTGGCGGTGCGGGCGCACGACGCGATGGCCGTGTGCATCCGACCGGTCCACACGATGTTCGACGGTGACACCTGCTTCGCCGTGTCGTGTGGAACGCGGGTTGCCGATGCCGGGCTGGTGGCGGAAGCGGCTTTCGAGTCGGTTGGTCGTGCGATCGCTCGAGCGGTGTCGATCACGACCGTTTCCGATACCCTGTAGCGTTGGCGGACCATCCGCCCCGTCGACCATCACCCGAGGCCCAATGATCCAGCTGACCAGCACTTCCGACACCGATACACGCGCGGCCGCGGGCAGACTGGCGTCGTTGTGTCGACCGGGAGATGTGATCGTTCTCAACGGTCGACTCGGTGCCGGGAAGACGGCATTCGTTTCGGGGCTCGCCGACGGGCTGGGTGTCGAGGAGACGGTTACGAGCCCGACCTACGTGATCATGCGGCAATACGACAGCGGCTTTCTTCCGCTCGTGCACGTGGACGCCTACAGGCTCAGTTCGTCGGGGGAGTTCGAGGATCTCGACGCTCTCCACGAGGGCAGCACGGGGGTCGTCATCATCGAATGGGGTGTGGCAGTGGCCTCCCTTCTTCCTGAGGATCGATTGACGGTCGACATTCACGTCGAAGCGGATGGCTCCCGCACCATCACCATGAGCGGGTCCGGAGTCTGGAACGCCCGGCCGTTGGAGGAACTGATCGCATGAAGATCCTGGCCATCGATTCAGCGACACCCGCCGCATCCGTTGCGTTGGCCGAGGACCGGAGAGTCGCAGCGTCCGCGCTTCGGGTGGATCGACGGGGGCATTCGGCGTTCATGGTCTCGGCCATCGACTTCTGTTTCGACCAGGCTGGATGGGTTCCGTCCGACCTCGACGCAGTTGTCGTCGATGTGGGGCCTGGTCTCTACACGGGCCTGCGGGTGGGCCTGGCAACGGCTCAGGCGCTCGCCGGTGCCATCGGGGTACCGCTGGTCCCAGCCGTCTCGCTCGATGCCATCGCCTATCGAGCCGCCACCGGTCACCGTCACATCTGGTCGGTTGTCGACGTCCGACGCGGAGAGGTGGCGGTGGCCTCATATCGGCCCGTGCCCGGCGGTGTCGTGAAGGACGGGCCGGCGCAGGTCGTGACACCCGACGTCTTTCGGGCGATGCTCGAATCTGATCCCGACGATGTGCTGCTCGTGGGAGACACACCTGCGCTCCCCGAGGGGCTTCTGCGCGGTCTGCATCGAGTGCGGCAGGGACGGCCCCGATACCCCTCTGCGGACGTCTTGGTCGAGGTAGCCTCGCCGATGCTGGAGAAGGGGTCGTTTCCCCACCCCGACGAAGTGCGACCGCTCTATCTGCGCGAACCGGACGTCACCCTCAACTGGGCGACGATCCGACCCGAGAGCCCATGGGCGGAGGCGGATGGCTCGTGATGGCCACGATCACCCTGCGGCCATTCTGCGCCGAGGACATTTCCGAGGCCGCCCGCCTCGAACAGACCGTCTACAGCCAGCCCTGGACGCCAGGTGTATTCGCAGAGGAGCTGGAGCAGCGATCGAGGACCTATCTCGCTGTGGACGTCGACGATCAACTCGCTGGGTACGGCGGTGTCATGCTCGTGGACGACGAGGCTCACATCACCACCGTGGTCGTCGATCCCGAGCGGCGGGAGCAGCGACTCGGTACCCGGATCATGCTTGCGCTCGTCGAAGCGGCGATTGCGGCTGGTGGGCGATCGCTGACCCTCGAGGTTCGGACCTCGAACGAGCCCGCCCAGGCCCTCTATCGGCGCTTCGGCTTGGCTCCCGTCGGTGTCCGCAAGCAGTACTACCGAGACGAGGATGCGCTCATCATGTGGGCACACGACATCAACTCCTCTGAGTATCAGGAACGTCTCGTCGAGATCAGAGAGGGACTGACGTGAACCCGACCATCCTCGCCTTCGAGACCTCATGTGATGAGACGGCTGTCGCCGTGGTCCGCGGAACCGAGATTCTTTCCAACGTATTGTCCTCGCAGGTCGAACAGCACGCGCGGTTCGGCGGCGTTGTCCCCGAGGTTGCCGCGCGCGCCCACGTCGAGGCGATCCGCGCCCTCACCCACAAGGCTCTCGTCGATGCGGGTGTTCATCCCGACGACCTCGACGCCGTGGCGGCAACCGAAGGCCCCGGCCTCGTGGGCGCCCTACTCGTGGGTCACGAGTTCGGAAAGGCGACCGCGTGGGCGCGCCAGCTGCCGTTCGTGGGCATCGACCACATGGAAGGGCATCTCTTCTCGCCGATCCTCGAGCATCCCGACTACAGGGCGCCGGCGGTGGCGGTGCTTGCCTCGGGTGGACACAGTCAGCTGGTCCATGTCGAGGAGTGGGGCCGGTATCGCGTGCTCGGACAGACCATCGACGATGCAGCAGGTGAGGCCTTCGACAAGCTGGCACGTGCCATGGGGCTCGGCTACCCGGGCGGTCCGGCCATCGACGCCGCATCAGAAGGTGGAGATCCCGACGCCGTGGCTTTCCCGAGGGCGCTCCCCGACCGAAGGCATCATTTCTCGTTCAGCGGCCTGAAGACCTCGGTGACCACCTTCATCGACAAGGCGAAGGCGGCCGGAGAGCTCCCGCCCTTGGCCGACGTGGCGGCCTCGGTCCAAGAGGCGATCGTGGATGTGCTGGTCCAGAAGACGATGAACGCGGTGGAGGACACCGGGGTTCAAGTCGTAGCCGGTGGGGGAGGCGTGCTCGCCAACCGTCGGCTCCGGCAGAAACTGGCCGAGGCCTGCGGTGAGCGGGAGTTGGAGTTGCTGCTGCCCTCTCCGCAGCTGTGCACCGACAACGCCGCCATGATCGGGGCAGCGGCGGTCCATTGGCTCGACAGCGGCATGATCACCTCATGGAGTTCGACGGTCGACGCCGGCAAGCGATTGGCCTGATCAGTCTGGGGGGGCGACCCCCAGACCCCCGAGTGCCGTCCTGACGGCAGGATTGTTGGTATCGGGCGGCTTCAGGTGACGATTTCAGGTGGAGCCGTGGTTCCCCGGGTTGCGCGGGCTGATCATGTCTGGGGGACGACCCCCAGACCCCCGAGTGCCGTCCTTACGAGAAGGAGTCCGGGTTGGGCGACGTCAGGTCACGACGCACGGTGAAGCCGTGGTTCCGCGCTGCCACCGGCCGGAGACCCGAGACCCGAGACGGGCGAGCGAAGCGAGCCCCCATGTCTGGGGGGCCACCCCCAGACCCCCGAGTGCCGTCCTGACGGCAGGATTGTTGGTATCGGGCGGCTTCAGGTGACGATGTCAGGTGGAGCCGTGGTTCCCCGGGTTGCGCGGGCTGATCATGTCTGGGGGACGACCCCCAGACCCCCGAGTGCCGTCCTTACGAGAAGGGGTCCGGGTTGGGCGACGTCAGGTCACGACGCACGGTGAAGCCGTGGTTCCGCGCTGCCACCGGCCGGAGACCCGAGACCCGAGACGGGCGAGCGAAGCGAGCCCATTTGGCACTCCCCGCACGCGAGTGCTAGCGTTCTTCTGGCACTCTCCTCGTGGGAGTGCTAGCAGTCCCAATCCGGGGCTGCTACCCGCCGAGGCGGCGCCCGGGAACTCCCGTTCGACCGCCGAGGCCAGCACAGTCCGCGTGAGGCGTACATCGCTGCGTGGAGAAGATGAACAGTCGTCGTAGGAGGAGCTAGATGAAGCTTCAGCCCCTCGGTGATCGGGTGGTAGTCAAGCCCGACGAGGATCAGGACATGCGGACGCCGTCGGGACTCGTGATTCCCGACACCGCCAAGGAAAAGCCCCAGATGGGCACCATCGTCGCCGTCGGCCCCGGCGCTCTCGACGATGACGGAGACCGTTTGCCAATGGACGTGAGTGAGGGCGACAAGGTCTTGTACTCGAAGTTCGCCGGAACTGAGGTCAAGGTCGAGGGCAACGAGTACCTCGTGCTGTCATCTCGCGATCTGCTGGCCATCGTCGGCTGACAACGGAGGATTCACACATATGGCATCGAAGGAACTTCGATTCAACGAGGAAGCCCGGAAGGGCCTCCAGGCGGGCGTAGACAAGCTCGCCGACACCGTGAAGGTGACTCTCGGCCCGAAGGGCCGAAACGTGGTGCTCGAGAAGAAGTGGGGCGCCCCGACCATCACCAACGACGGTGTGACCATCGCCAAGGAGATCGAGCTCGACGACCCTTGGGAGAACATGGGCGCCAAGCTGGCCTACGAGGTGGCGAACAAGACCGACAACGTCGCCGGTGACGGGACCACCACAGCCACCGTGCTGGCACAGGCAATGGTGCGTGAGGGTCTTCGCCAGGTAGCTGCCGGCGCCAACCCGATGGAGCTGAAGCGCGGCATCGAGGAAGCCGTCGAGACCGCCGTCAAGGCGATCGGCGACATGGCGATCGACATCGAGACCAGCGCACAGATCACCAACGTGGCATCGATCTCGGCCAACAACGACACGACGATCGGCAAGGTCATCGCCGACGCCTTCGATCGGGTCGGCAAGGATGGCGTGATCACCGTCGAAGAAGGCCAGACCTTCGGGCTCGAGCTCGAGTTCACGGAAGGCATGCAGTTCGACAAGGGCTACAACTCGCCTTACTTCATCACGGATGCGGATCGTCAGGAAGCAATCCTCGATGATCCGTTCATCCTGATCGCGAACCAGAAGATCAGCTCGGTCAACGACCTGCTCCCGGTTCTCGAGAAGATCATGCAGACCGGCAAGCCCGTGCTGATCCTCGCCGAGGACGTCGAGGGCGAGGCTCTCGCCACACTGGTCGTCAACAAGATCCGTGGCACGTTCTCGTCGGCGGCCGTGAAGGCCCCCGGGTTCGGTGAACGGCGCAAGGCCATGCTGCAGGACATCGCCATCCTCACCGGTGGCACCGTGATCTCGGAAGAGGTCGGCCTGAAGCTCGAGAATGTCACCACCGACATGCTCGGTCATGCCCGCAAGGTCGTCATCACCAAGGACGCCACCACGATCGTCGATGGTTCCGGCGCCGAGGGCGACGTCAAGGCTCGGATCAAGCAGATCGAGCGTGAGATCGACAACACCGACTCCGATTGGGATCGTGAGAAGCTCCAGGAGCGTCTCGCCAAGCTCTCGGGCGGTGTCGTGGTGATCAAGGTCGGCGCCGCCACCGAGGTGGAGCTGAAAGAGAAGAAGCACCGCATCGAAGACTCGGTCTCGGCTGCCCGTGCCGCAGTCGAAGAGGGCATCGTCCCCGGAGGCGGCGTGGCGCTGCTCCGTGCGCAGGACTCCCTCGACAAGCTGCGTGGCGGATCCCAGGACGTGAAGGCCGGTCGCGGAATCGTCCGCAAGGCTATGGAAGAGCCGCTTCGCCAGATCGCGGTCAACGCCGGGTTCGAAGGCGGAGTGGTCGTCGAGCAGGTGCGGGCGGGCGAAGGCAACTTCGGCTTCAACGCCGCAACCGGCAAGTACGAGGATCTCCTCGCAGCCGGTGTGCCCGACCCGGCCAAGGTGACTCGTTCGACGCTGCAGAATGCAGCTTCGATCGCAGCACTGCTCCTCACCACCGAGGCGCTCGTCGCCGAGGTCAAGGAGGATGCTCCCGCGGGTGGCCATGAGCACGGCGGCGGCGGTGGCATGGACTTCTGATCGTCTGATCGGAAATCGATATATCGGCGAGGCCCCGGGGATCCCCCCGGGGCCTTGTTCCGTGGTGGGTAGAGTTTCAACATGGACTTCAACACTCACCTGGTGAACGAGTCGAGGACCTTCGTGCGTGCGATGGCGCAGATCCCGCCGGTGGCCCCCGTGCCCAGCTGCCCGGGGTGGACGGCCACCGATCTGCTCTGGCATCTCACCGAAGTCCAGATGTTCTGGGCTTCGATAGTCGACAACGAGCTCCGTGATCCCGATGCGGCGGAGGCCATGAAGGACGATCGGCCGGACTCGTACGACGATCTGCTCGTCTTGTGTGAACGGCAGACCGCACGGCTGACGAGTGCTCTGGCTGCCCGCGGTGATGAGGTACCGGTGTGGACCTGGTCCGATGACGAGACGGTCGGATTCGTCAGACGCCGCCAAGCCCACGAGGCCTTGATCCACCGGGTCGACGCCGAACTCTCAGGAGCGGGTGAGTCTCCGATCGATGCAGACCTCGCCGCCGACGGCATCGATGAAGTCCTCCGCGTCTTCGCCGGGGGAGTGCCGGCGTGGGCCACGTTCGATCCGGAGGGCGTCGAGCTGCGCATGGTGGCCACCGATGTGGATCGCACCTGGGGTGCGGCATTCGGAAGGATGACCGGAACTTCACCGAACTCCGGTGAGTCCTACGACCTCCCAGCCCTCACGGTCGGTGTCGACGCCGTCGAACCGAACGGCGTCATCTCGGGCACCGCCGCCGACCTCGACCGCTGGCTGTGGGGCCGAGGGAGGCTCGAGTCCCTGACCGTGACCGGCGACGAGTCGGTGGCCAGTCGCCTTCGCGAGCTCATGGTCGAAGCGACGCAGTGATGTTGCAGGCGGACTTTCGCTCCGTTTCTTCGTCTTCTCGGGTCATGTGTGATCGGTGGTCCACGCCGAGCGAAACAGACGCCGGTCCGCCTGGGGCTTCCGCCGCGTGTGGCCCGTTCTTGGAGTGGCGGTGGTGAGGTAGGCGGACTTTCGCTCCGTTTCTTCGTCTTCTCGGGTCATGTGTGATCGGTGGTCCACGCCGAGCGAAACAGACGCCGGTCCGCCTGGGGCTTCCGCCGCGTGTGGCCCGTTCTTGGAGTGGCGGTGGTGAGGTAGGCGGTCTTTCGCTCCGTTTCTTCGTCTTCTCGGGTCATGTGTGATCGGTGGTCCACGCCGAGCGAAACAGACGCCGGTCCGCTGGGGCTTCCGCCGCGTGTGGCCTGTTCTTGGAGTCGCGCTGGTGTGGTTGCAGTCGGACTGAGTTACTGGGGATCGCGCCGTGAGGCGGTCGGCCGGAGGACAGAGAGCCAGGCCAACGGCCAACGGCCAACAGCCCGGAAGTGCCGTAGGCCGTCTGCCGTCGGCCGTGTGCGATGCGGCACCGCCTTCCTCACGCGTCAGGTGCGTTCCGGGTACCACGGTCTACGTACTCAGCACCGAGTACTCAGTTCTGAGTACTTCGGGCTCAGCTACTTGCCGGCTATCAGCTTCCGATACAACGCCACGTACTCGTCGGCTCGTTGTTCCCACGTGTTGTCGACCGCCATCGCGTTCTGCTGGATGGTCTGCCAACCCCTCCGGTCGAGGTGGAGGGTCAGCGCACGTCCCAAGGCCCAACCCACGGCATTCGAGTCGTAGTCGTCGAACACGACTCCAGTTCCGGCTCCCACGCTCGGATCCGCCTGCTCGACCGTGTCGGCGAGGCCGCCGACACGCCGCACCACGGGGATCGTGCCGTAGGCGAGCGAATACATCTGATTCAGGCCACACGGCTCGTACAGCGAAGGCATGAGGAAGATGTCCGATCCGGCTTCGACGAGATGTGACAGCCGGTTGTCGTATCCGGCGAAGAAGCCGACTTTGTCGGGATAGCTGTTGGCCAACTGGTGGACCATGTTTTCGTACTGCGCCTCGCCCGACCCGATGATGGCGAAGCGGACATCCCAGCTCTCGAGGAAGTACCGGAAGGGGTCGGGCAGCAGGTCGATCCCCTTCTGGACTGCAAGCCGGGTCACCATGCCGATGACCGGCACATGCTTGCGATATGGCAGCCCGAAGTGCGTGAGCAGAGCCTCCTTGTTGAGCTCCTTACGCCACAGGCTCCTCTCCGAGTAGCGGATCGGGATGAGCTGGTCGGTCCTCGGGTTCCATTCGGTGTCGTCGATGCCGTTGAGAATGCCGACCACACGATTCGACCGCGTTCGCAGGAGGGCGTCGAGCCCCGCACCCCCTTCGGGCGTTTGGATCTCGCGGGCGTACGTGGGTGACACCGTCGTGATCGCATCGGCGTGCAGCAGTCCGGTCTCGAGAAACGAGATGTACCCGGCGGCCAGGTGACCCGGGTGCAGCAGATCGGTGCTGTCGTCCAACCCCAACGAATCGGCGACCGAGGCGTCGAATCCACCCTGGTAGGCGAGATTGTGGATGGTCATCACCGTCTTCGGGTAGCCGAGTGCCTTGCGATACGGGCCGGCGACGAGTGCCGGGATGGTGCCGGTCTGCCAGTCGTTGCAGTGGATCACGTCGACTCGAAGTCCGCTGTCGACTGCATGCTCGAGCGCAGCAACTCCGAGCGCGGCGAACCGGAGGTGCTCGTCGGGGTCGTGCGTGTACAGCTCTTCTCGCTCGTACAGGCCCGGGATGTCAACGAAGCGAGTAGACGTCCTGGGGTCTTCCCACATGGACCACTCGAACGCCGTCGCCCCGAGGTCGACGATACCGCTCCACTCGGGGTGGTGGACGAGATCCGTCCGATCGACGGTCCTGTACAGCGGCATGACCGTGACGACCCGATGGCCTTGGGCGGCCAGCGCTGCGGGCAGCGCTCCCGACACGTCCGCCAGCCCACCCGTCTTTGCATACGGCACCACCTCGGACGAGACGAACAGGATCGACAGCGCCGCCTTCATGGCGTGAGTGACTCGACGACGGCTGCTCGCTGGTCCAGTGTGCGCCGGGATACGGGGATGTGCCTGTGTTCTGGCAGCCACAGCGACCCGAGGCAGCGTTCTTGCAGGGCGCGCGCCATCGATGCTCGATCGAGTGTGGTGCCGGAGGCGAAAAACGAGATCCCGAATCGCATGTCTCTGAGTATCGCGTGTCAATCGGCAACTTCGGAGCGGCTCCGAGGTGACCGGAGTGACCGCATGGCCGAGATGATCAATGTGACGACGGTCAGCGGAACCACGAACAGGAACAGTGCAGTCGAAAACGGCTCGAGAAGATCGTGCTCGCTCGCTTCCAGAATGAGATACGTCGCGTACGCGGCGTAGTGCCCGAGGAACACGAGTCCCTCCCACCGGGCTATGACATGACCCGTTGAGAGGATGGGGAGGCAAGCCACGGCGACCGCGATCATGAACGGCAGGTCGAAGTCGAGAGCGCCCAGGGGGATGTCGATCCCATCGATGGCCACGACGGCGCTGGCACCCAGAACCACGAGCAGGTTGAAGATGTTGGAACCGATCGCATTGCCAACCGCAATGTCGCGCTGGCCGCGAACGGCCGCAAGGACCGATGTGGCGATCTCAGGAAGAGACGTTCCCACGGCCACGAGCGTGAGACCGATGACGAGTTCCGAGACACCCTGGCGGGACGCGAAGGCGACGGCGGCGTCGAGGAGCAGGTTCGACCCAGACACCAGACCTGCCAGGCCGATGACGATCATGACTGCGCTTCGAGAGTGAGAGGTTGGGCCCGGTGGGGTCGACGCGGCGAACTCCTGCCGCACGCCAGCCGGCTCGGAGCGTGCCCGACGAACAAGCGCCCCGATGTAAAGAACAGCGGCGGCGAGCAGTGCGACCCCTTCTGTTCGTCCCAAGGATCCGTCGAGCGCAAGACCGAACACGACCGCTGACGCCAGGATCATCACCGGGACGTCGAATCGGACCACCGGTGACTTCACCAAGAGCGGGGTGATGACCGCGGACATGCCCAAGATCAAGAGAACGTTGGCGATATTCGATCCCACCACATTGCCCAGAGCGATCGAAGCGTCGCCCCGGATCGCCGACCCGGCGCTCACCGCCAGCTCGGGAGCGCTCGTGCCGAACGCCACGACCGTCAAGCCAATGATGAGCGGTGGGATGCCGAATGAAGCAGCGAGAGCGGAAGCACCTCTCACCAATGATTCTGCTCCGACCACGAGCAGAACGAGCCCGATCCCGAATGCGAAGGCGTCCGTCAACTCCACGGCGCATTCCAACCTGAACATCCAACAGTCATTTCGACCTCCAGCCGGCAACATGGTGCAGACCGAGGTCTCTCTCACCTGTACGAATGAACAGGCGGCGCCGCCGGGGATGACCCGTGTTGACGACGGCGCCCAGGAGATACTCCCCTCAGGCGAAGGTGATCGTAGCGACGAGTTGCGGCGTAGTGGTAGCCGCGTCGGCGACTCGTTCGTTCGCCGCTACCTTTGCATCGTGCGTGTCGAATTGCTCGAACACATCCAACGCCACGGTCCGGTTCCTTTCGAATGGTTCATGAACCGAGCCCTGTATGGGCCCGGCGGCTACTTCGCCTCCCAGGAGCTGCGTTCGGTCAAAGCCGGTGACTTCCTGACCTCCCCCGAGGTCAGCCACCTGTTCGGGGAGACCATCGGTGCGTTTGTGCGCTCGGAGCACGATCGGATCGGAGACCCGTTCGGCGTCGTCGAGGTTGCCGCCGGCAGCGGTTCGTTGCTCCGGCCCCTCACGAACGTGACCGGCTTCGAGGCACGGGCCGTCGAGGTTTCCCCTGCGGCTAGAGCAGCGCTCGGCGGCCTGATCGGCGCCGACCGTGTGCACGAGTCGCTCGCCGACCTGGGGGCGCGCATCCGAGGGGTGATCGTGGCCAACGAGCTCATCGACAACCTGCCGATGGCGATCGCGCAGAAGACGTCGGACGGATGGCGCGAGCGGTGGGTTGGAGTCGACGATGACGCGCTCGCCCTGGTGGATGCCGAGCCCCGGCGAGAGGTGGTGGACTGGCTCGATCGGTTCGCCGGGCCGGTCGATGAGGGCGGCCTGGTCGAGGTTCAACTCGAGGCGTGGGACTGGGTCACCTCGGTTCTCGAGATCATCGAGGCGGGGGCGTTACTCGTCTTCGACTACGGCGACACCGCCGAGAACCTCGCACCGCGTCGACAGGACGGAACGCTTCGGACCTATCGGGCCCACCATCTCGGACCTCATCCGCTCGACGAGCCGGGAGCGACCGACATCACCGCCGATGTGAACTTCACGGCTCTCGAAGATGCGGCACGTGGCACCGGAGCCGATGTAGAGGTCCTTCGACAGGACAACTTTCTCGGGCGCTGGGGACTTCGGGACCGGATATCTGAGATGCGGCACCGGGAACTCGACCTAGCTCGCTCCGGCGACGAGATGGAGCGATTGCGAGTCCGGACGTTGCGGCAGGAAGCCGAAACGCTCACGCACCCGCGTGGTCTGGGTGACTTTCGCGTTCTCATCGCCCGGCGGTGACGCCCAACGCAGAAAATGTCCGGAAGAGGTCAGTTCGCGCTGGCGCGTTCCACCTGGCTTCTCTATGGTACGAGGCGCCTCCGGACCATCTGCCGGCTCGGAGGCGGGAGAAAACGAGTGGGGACACCCAGAGGAGGAAGCATGCAAAAGCGCTCAAGGCGCGTCGTGCTGCTCACCGTGTTGTCCGCTCTCTCGATGCTGTTCAGTGCTTCCCCGGTCTTTGCAGAGGCCGGGGATTTGTACGTTCCGAACGACCAGGCATCCGAGATTGCGGCTTCGAAGGTCGAGAGCACGTATCTCGTTCTCATGGCGGGAGATCCGGTGGCTTCTTACACCGGTGGCGTGTCGGGTTACACCCGCACCAAGCCTGCCGAGGGGGAAAAGCTGGACGTTGATTCATCCGCGGTCGTGCGGTATCGAAACTACCTGCGTGGTCGGAACGACACCGCTCTGCGCAACGCGGGAGTCTCCACGTCCAAGAAGATGTACGAGTACGGGCTGACCTTCAACGGATTTGCCGCTCGTCTGAGCGGGCTGGAAGCGTCCCGACTCTCCACTCAGGCCGGCGTCATCGCCGTTGTAGAAGACGAGTTGCGCAAGGTCGACACGATCTCGACCCCCGACTTCCTCGGGTTGACCGCCGATGGCGGAGCCTGGGATCTCGGGTACAAGGGTCAGAACATCGTCATCGGCATCGTCGACTCGGGCATCTGGCCCGAGAACCCGAGCTTCGCCGAGACCACGAGTCGCGGGTTCCCGAACCTGCGGAAGTGGAGCGGCGAGTGTGTGGAAGGTGACGCCTTCGATGCCTCGGACTGCAACCGCAAGCTCATCGGCGCCCGCTATTTCAACGAAGGCTGGGGCGGAGACGCCGGCGTGACCGCCGACTTCCCCTACGAGTACCTCTCGCCACGTGACGCCGATGGTCACGGCAGCCACACCGCCAGCACCGCTGGCGGCAACGGCAATGTCGAGGTCGTCGTGGACGGTCAGGTGCTTGGCACCGCCTCCGGTATGGCGCCCATGGCCCGGATCGCCGCCTACAAGGTGTGTTGGGGCCGTGGCGAAGAAGGTGGATGCTTCAGCACCGACTCTGTGGCTGCGATCGAGCAAGCTGTCGCAGACGGTGTGGATGTGATCAACTTCTCGATC
The DNA here is from genome assembly GCA_963792365.1 of uncultured bacterium. Classification (GTDB taxonomy): domain Bacteria; phylum Actinomycetota; class Acidimicrobiia; order Spongiisociales; family ZC4RG35; genus JAOUGY01. The sequence goes on along the minus strand of CAWBVW010000001.1, from coordinate 566,354 downwards.
TCGGGCACCAGCACCAACTTCCTCGATCCGGTGGAGATTGCGTTCCTCGGAGCCGCCGACGCAGGCGTTTTCGTGGCAGCATCGGCCGGCAACACACCGGGTGCAAGCACGGTGGCTCACCCGAGCCCGTGGATCACCACGGTGGCGGCCGGAACGCACGACCGCTATTACGAAGCGACCCTCACTCTCGGCAACGGGGCGACGTACACGAGCGCGTCGTTCCAGGAGACCGGAGTGGACGAGTCGCCGCTGGTGGCATCCACAGAGGTGGGTCTGTCCGGAGCGGACGCCGATGAAGTGGCGCTGTGTTACCCGGGCACCCTCGATCCCGCCCTCGCCGAGGGCAAGATCGTGCTCTGTGATCGTGGTGTCATCGCACGCGTCGACAAGTCGCTGGCTGTCCGCGACGCAGGTGGCGTGGGCATGATCCTGGCGAACACCTCGCCGAACTCGATCAATGCCGACATCCACTTCGTCCCGTCGATCCACGTCGACGAGGTCGCAGGCGCCGAGATCCATCAGTACATCGACGATGCCGCCGGTTCTGCGACGGCGTCGCTGAGCCCGGGAGCCTACGTCCAGGACACCACTGCCCCGCAGCGGGCGGCGTTCTCGTCGCAGGGACCGTTGGCCGCCACAGGCGACGTGCTGAAGCCCGACATCATGGCTCCCGGTGTTGATGTGATCGCGGCCGTCTCTCCCGATGGCTACAACGGTCGTGACTTCGACGCCCTTTCGGGCACCTCGATGTCTAGCCCGCACATCGCCGGTTTGGCTGCGGTCATCAAGTCCGCCAACAAGGGCTGGACGCCGGACATGATCAAGTCGGCGCTCATGACAACCGCCAACGACGTCTCCGGCCTCACGCCGTTCGACGACGGTTCCGGTCATGTCAACCCGAACGCCGCGCTCGATCCCGGCATCGTCTACAAGGCGAGCTTCCGTCACTACGTCGGATTCCTATGCGGGACGGGGCAACTCGATCCCTCGGTGTGCACCGGTGGGGGCTACCGGGTGATCGATCCGAGCGATCTGAACCAGCCCAACATCGCCATCGGCGAGCTGGCCGGAAGCCAGACGGTGACTCGTCGGATGACCAACGTCACGCGGGAGACCACGACGTTCGACGTGACCGTTGATGCGCCTCCGGGCGTCGAGGTGTCGGTGAGCCCGTCGACGGTGACGCTCGGACGCGGTCAGAGCGCCAACTACAGGGTGACGTTCGCCCGGACCACTGCGCCACTTGGTGAGTACGCCTTCGGCACACTCACCTGGAACAGCGATCGTGGTCAGTCGGCCACGAGCCAGCTGGTGGTTCAGCCGGTTCAGCTGGCGGCACCCGATCAGGTGAATGCCGAAGGCACGGAGGGCTCCGTGAGCTACGAAGTGTCCTTCGGATATGACGGTGACTTCGTCGCTGCACCGCATGGTCTGGTGGCTGCGAACCTGACGGAGGGCAACGTCGTCGACGATCCCGCCAACGACATCAACACCGCTCTCGGAAGCGGCGTGGGCGTCACGCAACACGTGATCGAGGTGCCCGAGGGCACCGCGTTGACGCGGATCTCGTTGTTCGATGATTACACCGACGGCGACGACGACCTCGACCTGTACGTGTTCGGTCCCGATAGCGCCGGCTTCCCGTTCGTGGGCGGCAGCGGAAGCGGGACTTCGGCCGAAGAGGTGAACCTCCTCTTCCCCGAGCCGGGCTTGTACATCGTGGTCGTCCATGGTTGGCAGACCGACGGCGCGGACGCCAACTACACGCTGTTCGACTGGTCGGTGTCTGCGACACCAGCCGACGGCAGCAACGTCTCGGATCTTTCGGTGACCTCACCTTCGAGCGCCGTGCTCGGCGACTCGGGCACAGTCGAGGCGAGTTGGTCCGGACTCGACACAGGTACCAAGTATCTGGGCGCCGTGTCCTACAGCGACCCGAACCTGTTCGGGTTGACGGTGGTGGCAGTCGACACCGACTGATCTGAACGAACCAATCGAGACAGCAGAGGGGGCGCCCGATCGGGCGTCCCCTCGCCTCGTCATGGGTTGGCTCGCAATTTGGATACCATCCGATCGTGAGGAAGGGCGTTCTTGCTGCGTTGGCGCTCCTGATCGCTGCCTGCGGCTCCGGTGATACGGGGTCGACCATTCCATCCACCGCGGAGACCACGGTGCTCCAACCCCCACAGCAACCATCCAGCAGCTCGAGTGTGCCTGCCGACGAGGGCGGAGTGCCCGCCGGGTTCGTCTCCGAAATTCGCGCAGATGCAGCACAGGTTGCAAGCGTGGATGTCACCGAGGTCGTCGTTCTCGAGGAGCGGGCGGTGGAGTGGCCCGACGGGTCGCTCGGTTGCCCGCAGCCGGGAATGCTGTACACGCAGGTGATCACTCCCGGATATCAGGTGATCGTGTCGGCAGGTGATCTCGAACTGGACTATCGGCTCGACCGACGGGGTGGGTTTCGCGTCTGCGAGACGCCTGCCGTCCCGGACGTGCGCGACCCGAGCACCACCATTCCCGGCTCTTCGTCGACCGATTCGTGATCACAGATTGCCCGCCAACCCGGATACCATTTGAACCATGAACAACCTCAAGACAGTCGGATTGCTCGCATTCCTGGCTGCACTCCTCGGCCTGATCGGGTACTCGCTCGGGGGCTCGATCTGGTGGGGCCTTGGGATCGCCGCCGTCTTCAATCTCGGCGCCTACTTCTTCTCGGACAAGATGGCTCTCGCCGCCAGCCGGGCGAAGCCGGTGGAGGAGCACGAGCTCCCGCAGGTCTATGCGATCGTCAGAAACCTGACTACCCAGCAGGGGATGCCGATGCCCCGCATGTACGTCATCGACTCCCCTCAGCCCAACGCCTTCGCCACCGGCCGGAACCCGAATCACGCCGCGGTGGCGGTCACCAGGGGCATCCTCCAGATCATGAACTACGAGGAACTGCAGGGCGTCCTGGCCCACGAGCTGGCCCACGTCCGCAACCGGGACATCCTCATCAGCTCGATCGCAGCGATGATCGGCGCCGCGATCGCCATCGTTGCCCGATCCGCCCTCTGGTTCGGCGGAGGACGCGGACGAGACAACCCACTCGGCGGCATCGGCACCCTCCTCGCGCTGATCGTGGGTCCCTTGGCCGCCATGTTCATACGGATGGGAATCTCACGGGCTCGGGAGTTCCAGGCAGACAAGTCTGGCGCCGAGATGACTGGCCAGCCGATGCAGCTTGCCTCGGCCCTCGCCAAGATCAGTGAAGGAACCCAACGCATCCCGATGCGGGTCGATCCCGCGGTCAGTCAGCTGTTCATCGACAATCCGCTCAAGGCGATCCGTGGGCGTGGCCTCATGACCATGTTGTCGACTCACCCGCCGGTGGAACAGCGCATCGAACGTCTGCGCCAGATGCAATACGGGGGATGAGCTCGGGCTCTGCCCGAGCCGTCTCCGGTCTCCTGTCTCCGGCCCCGGTACCTTCGAGACCCATGCTGGGCTTTCCCCTCGACTGGTGACCGGTGACCCGCCTTCGACCCGGATTGTGAGGAGTTCGGGGCAGGGCTATGATTCCGAGGCCCCGGTCCATCCGGGCTTGCCGGGATGCCCGAGCGGCCAAAGGGAGCAGACTGTAAATCTGCCGGCGTAAGCCTTCGGAGGTTCAAATCCTTCTCCCGGCACGAGTGTGCCCGTTGTGGCATTCTCGGAGCGGGTCGGTTGGCCGACTCGGTGACAACACAGGCCCCCTTAGCTCAGTGGTAGAGCACTTCCATGGTAAGGAAGGGGTCCGGGGTTCAAGTCCCCGAGGGGGCTCGCTCTCGGCTCACCCGCCGAGCGCACGCGAGGGAGTCCTCGCACGAGGCGGCGTAGCTCAGTAGGTGAGAGCGCTCGACTCATAATCGAGAGGTCGGCGGTTCGAGTCCGCCCGCCGCTACATCAGAAGCGGGCTCATCCAGCCCACACCACGCAGGAAAGGGAATCGCAGATCATGGCGAAGGCGAAGTTTGAGCGTACGAAGCCGCATGTGAATGTTGGGACGATGGGTCATATTGATCATGGGAAGACGACGTTGACGGCTGCGATTACGAAGACTTTGTTTGAGCGTGTGGGTGGGAACAACGCGTTCACGGATTTTGAGAATATTGATAAGGCGCCTGAGGAGCGTGAGCGGGGGATCACGATTCAGATCGCTCATGTGGAGTATGAGACGGCGAATCGGCATTATGCGCATGTGGATATGCCGGGTCATGCTGATTACATCAAGAACATGATTACGGGTGCTGCGCAGGTGGATGGTGCGATTTTGGTGGTGTCGGCTACGGATGGGCCGATGCCGCAGACGCGGGAGCATGTGTTGTTGGCCCGTCAGGTGGGTGTGCCGTCGATTGTGGTGTTTTTGAACAAGGTTGACATGGTGGATGATGAGGAGCTGCTCGATTTGGTCGAGTTGGAGGTTCGTGATCTGTTGACTGAGTATGAGTTTCCGGGTGATGACATTCCGGTGGTGCGTGGTTCTGCGTTGAAGGCGTTGGAGGGTGATGAGGCGTCGCAGGATCAGGTGATGGAGTTGATGGATGCGGTGGATTCGTTTGTTCCTGAGCCTGATCGGGATACGGATAAGCCGTTTTTGATGCCGATTGAGGATGTGTTCAGTATCACGGGTCGGGGGACGGTGGTGACTGGGAAGATCGAGCAGGGTGTTTTGAATGTGAACGAAGAGGTTGAGATCGTTGGGATTCGGGATACTCGTAAGACGGTGGCTACTGGGATTGAGATGTTCCGGAAGTTGTTGGATCAGGGTCAGGCTGGGGACAATGTTGGGGTGTTGTTGCGGGGGGTTGGTAAGGATGAGGTTGAGCGTGGTCAGGTGTTGGCCAAGCCGGGTTCGATCACTCCGCATACCGATTTTGAGGCTCAGGTTTATATTCTGACTCGTGAGGAGGGTGGCCGTCATAATCCGTTTTTCTCGGGGTATCGGCCGCAGTTTTATTTCCGGACGACGGATGTGACGGGTGCGGTGACGTTGCCTGAGGGGACGCAGATGGTGATGCCTGGTGACAATACGGAGATGACGGTTGAGTTGATCACTCCGATTGCGATGGATGAGGGGCAGCGGTTTGCGATTCGTGAGGGTGGTCGGACGGTTGGCGCCGGCCGGGTCACCAAGATCAACAAGTAGAGAGTCCCGAGTCCCCAGTCCCCAGTCGGTGACTGAGCGGGAACTGGAGACTGGAGACCGGAGACTGGAGACTGAGGAATGCCTTCTGACAAGCGACCGCCGATCACGCTGGCGTGTGACGTGTGCAAGCGTCGCAACTACGTGACGACGAAGAACAAAACCAATACACGGGACCGCCTGCAGCTTCAGAAGTACTGCCGGTGGTGCCGAAGCCACACGGCGCATCGAGAGACGCGCTGAGCGCTGCGCTGGTAGCGTGGATCCCCGCGGAATCAGGGGTCGATGATGAAGGCGGGCCGGAAGGCCCGCCTTCATCGCGTGTAGGGGCATCCGGCGCCGACTCCGGAGGAGAGTCGCCGGCGCGACGCCGAGACGAGCGCATCACATCGCACGTCATACGTGATTCGTACAACGGTGGCAGCCAGCAGCCGGGGTACGGCCTACGCTCGGCAAGGCGCGATCGGTAGGGTTCCGACATGTCGCCTGAAGACTTCGTTGGCCGCTCCTACGGGCCTGTGACCTATTCCACCAACCGCGCCGTTTGCGATCGATTCATCGTCGCCACCGGCGATGATCCAAGCCGATGGACGGAGTCCGCACCGTCGTCGTTGGCGGGCGCCATGCTGTTTGCAGTTGCGCCGCTGTTGCTGGGTGACCCAGAGCTCGCAGGCGTGAGTGGCAGCGTGATCCACGGCGAGCAGACCTTCACCTGGCTTCGGCCGATCCCGATCGATGCCGAGCTTGCGGTGGGTGGAGTCCTCACGCGCTTTCGGGAACGAGGCGGCGTGTACTTCGTGGGATTCGATCTCACCGTCGGTGATTCGAACGGTGACGTGCTCACGGGGTCTTCGTTGTTCCTGATGTCCGGCGATGCGCCGCCCGCGGGCCAAACGCCGGAGGAGACCGAGCCGGATCCCGGGGCAGGCTCCGATCTCGTCGTGGCCGCCGCCCTCGACGCTCCGGCGGATGGCGAGCTCGTGGCTGTACTGGCTCGAAGTGCCTCGAGGGCCGATCTGGTGCGATATGCAGGTGCCTCCCAGGATTTCAACCCCATCCACTGGGATCACGGTGCTGCAGTCGCCGCCGGTCTCCCTGGAGTGGTGGTCCACGGCCTCATGCAATCGGCGTGGCTGTGTCAGGCAGTGGAGCGGCACGGCGCGACGGTCGGGTTCGCACGATTCCGGTATCGCGCGCCCCTTCGCCCGGCCGTGCGTGTGGAGGCGTCCGGTGCACGAACTACGAAAGGATGGGAGGTGCGGATCGTCGCCGGCGACGGGACCGAACACGTGTCGGCGACCTTCACGGATCGAGACTGAGGCCAGAATTCCCACAACGATTGCTCCCTCCTATACTGAATCCCCCCTAGGGGTGTAGCTCGAACTGGTAGAGCGGCGGACTCCAAATCCGTAGGTTGGGGGTTCGAGTCCCTCCACCCCTGCCAGACCACGATGGATCAGGATCGGTCGCGGTGTGACGGTGACCGAACTGGTGGGTTGTTGAACGAACGAAGCCCGAACGAGGCAAGAGGGATTCAGAGCGATGAACCGAGAGATGCGCCGCATGATGGAACGCGAGGAGCGGCGGCAGAAGAAGCAGGAGCAACGGCAGGGTGGCGGCAAGCAGGCCGCCGGCCAGCGTGCTGCTGCCGGCCTGAAGCAGCGCTCTGGTGAACGCAAGCCGCTCTTCAAGCGGATCACACAGTTCTTTCACGAGGTTCGCGTGGAGATGAAGAAGGTCTCGTGGCCGACCCGGGATCAGATGACTGCATTCACCATCGTGACGCTCGTGACCTCGCTCGTTCTGACCGGCTTCGTGTTTGCACTCGACTTCGGACTGAAGGAGCTGGTCTTCTTGGCCATCGGAGGCGGCAATGGCTGATGCCATCGACGAGATTCACGACATCGAGGAGACCGGAGAGGTCACCGCGGAAGAACAGGTAGAGCCCACGCCGGTGAGTCCGTACGACATGCCGGGCGACTGGTACGTCATCCACTCCTACTCCGGATACGAGAACAAGGTCAAGGTGAACCTGGAAACTCGTATCCGCTCGATGCACATGGAAGACCGGATCTTCGAGGTCCACATCCCGATGGAGGATGTGGTCGAGATCAAGAACGGCAAGAAGGTCACGGTCCCCAAGAAGGTGTTCCCCGGATACATCCTCGTCCGGATGATCCTCGACGACGACAGTTGGTACGGCGTGCGCAACACGCCTGGGGTCACCGGGTTCGTGGGTGGCAGCAACAAGCCCACGCCGCTGTCGCGACGCGAAGTGGAACGATTCCTGGGATTCCAGAAGGAAGAAGAAAAGCCGAAGCCACGCTTCAAGCCGGAATGGGAAGTGGGCGAGGTCGTCCGGGTGATCACCGGCCCCTTCGCCGATTTCAACGGCAAGATCGAGGGTATCGATCTCGACCAATCGAAGATCACCGTGCTGGTGAACATCTTCGGTCGCGACACCCCGGTGGAACTCGGGTTCGAGGACATCCAGAAGAGCTGACATCGGTCGGTCGACCGGGTTTTGTTGAGGAGCAATCATGGGACGCAAGAGACTTTCCGCTGTCGTGAAGATGCAGTTGCCCGCGGGGCAGGCCACCCCGGCGCCACCGGTGGGTACCGCCCTCGGTCCGCACGGTGTCAACCTGATGGACTTCGTGAAGGCGTACAACGACGCCACCGGCAATCAGCGCGGCCAGATCATCCCTGTGGAGATCTCGATCTTCGAGGATCGGAGCTTCACTTTCGAGCTCAAGACACCGCCTGCGGCGGCGCTGCTGCGCCAGGCCGCTCGGGTCGACAAGGGCTCTGCCGAACCGCACAAGGAGAAGGTCGGTTCGGTGACCAAGGCGCAGGTGCGGGAGATCGCAGAGATCAAGATGCCCGACTTGAACGCCAATGACGTCGAGGCAGCATCGAAGATCATCGAGGGCACCGCTCGTTCGATGGGAATCACGGTTTCGGACTGATCGTCCGATGTGTGGTCCGGCCTCCGGGCCGGCATCACGGGGCCGTCAGGCCGAAGGTCGACCGAACCCGGTCGACCGCACGACAAACAGTGGGAGGTCGGCCATGTGCCGGCCGCACGCACCACAGGAGGTAACACATGGCAAAGCGTGGAAAGCGCTTCGAAGAGGCAGCCAAGCGGTATGACCGACAGGCCGCCTATCCGGCCACCCAGGCTCTCGAACTGGTGAAGACGCTCGCCGCGGCCAAGTTCGACGAGACAGTCGACGCGGTCTACCGGCTCGGCATCGACTCCCGCAAGGCCGACCAGCTCGTCCGAGGGACAGTCTCCCTTCCGCACGGGACCGGCAAGAACGTCCGCATCGCCGTGTTCGCCCCGGCCGACAAGGCCCGCGAAGCCGAGGAAGCCGGTGCCGATCTGGTCGGTGGCAAGGAACTCGTCGAGGAGCTGGCCGCTGGACGTGAGCTCGATTTCGACCTCACGATCGCGACCCCGGACATGATGGCCGAGGTCGGCAAACTGGGCCGGATTCTCGGCCCACGAGGGCTGATGCCCAATCCCAAGGCCGGAACGGTGACTCCGGATGTCGCCAAGGCCGTTGGCGAGTTCAAGGCCGGACGCATCGAATACCGCAACGACCGCTACGGCAACGTGCATGTGCCGGTCGGGAAGGTCTCGTTCGAGGTCGAGCAGCTCGTGGAGAACCTCGAGGCGCTCTCAGGGGAGATCATGCGGGCCAAGCCGGCAGGGTCGAAAGGTCGGTATCTGAAGGCGCTCTCGGTTTCGTCGACGATGGGCCCGTCCGTGAAGGTCGACGCCGGTCGTATCGCCGAGCACTGACAAGATCTTCCTGGCACAACCCCCAGGCGATCGGCATAATGGTGTGCAGATCAGGGGGTCTCACGGAAGAGAACTGGGTGGTATCGAGACCGCCACCACCCACGAACCCGGATCGGAAGACGATGGGCGCCGTCAGGGGTCAGATGCTCGGCAATCCCTACCATGCCGACATCATCGTTGACCCTTGAGCGAGGTGGACCTGGCAAGCCGGCCCGTCGTCTCATCCGAGGCCCGTGGGACCCCCTCAGAATTCCGGCCTTCGGGCCGGAATTCTCGCGTCCGAGGCTTGATCCTGGCGTCCGTATGACGTTCAACGTAAGACACACGCCTCGGTGCACCGGCGGGGTGGCACCGCTCGAGGGCAAACGCAGATCCGCCATCGTCAGGCGCACTGGAACACCCTTGGACGCAGGAGCGGCGGCTACGTTCTACGTTCGACGTTGTGCGGCCTGATGTGGAGTGAAGACTGCTTGGGGGTCGGAAGATTCCCCGTCTTGCCCAACCCACCAGAGGCACGTATCCTGGACCTTCAACCGCATACTCCTCGGCCCTAGACCGTTGGTGCGATTGGTCGCTGTGCGATCCGTTGCTTAAGGGAGTCCGTCTCCGCCATCGCAGGTCGGTTCATGAGAACCCTCTGTGTCTGTGCCGATGCACCCGGGGGGTTTTGTCGTTGAAAGGTACACCGAAGGAGAAAACCATGCCGAGGCCTGAGAAGGTCCAGGCGGTTGCAGAGATCAGGGAGCGGATGGAGGAGGCGCAAGCCGTCTTCGTCACCGAGTTCCGCGGGTTGAGCGTGAAGCAGTTTCAACAGCTTCGTCGCTCGCTGCGAGATTCGGGCGCCGACTACAAGGTCGTGAAGATGACCCTGGCGCGGCGTGCTGCGGATGAGATCGGCATCGAGGGGATCGCAGATCACCTCGTGGGGCCCACCGGGTTGACGTTCGCCAACCAGGATGCGGTGGCCACCGCCAAGGCGCTGCGAGACGCAGGCAAGGACAACGAGAACGTTGTCATCAAGGCCGGCGTCCTTCGCGGTGGGCAGGTGATCCCACCCGAGCAGGTGACCAAGCTGGCCGACATCGAGCCACGCGACGTCTTGCTCGCCAAGATCGCCGGAGCCGCCAAAGCGCCGCTGTACTCCATGGCGGGCATGTTGGGGTCGTTCACGAGAAACGCCGCAACCATGTTCTCGCAGCTGTTGGAGAAGAAAGAGTCCGACGCACCCGAGCCCGCGGACGACGAGGTCCCGCCGGCCGATGAGCCTGCTGAGGAGACTCCCGTCGTCCCGGCGGCGGAGGCGGCGTCCGAACCCGCCGAAGAGGCTGCCTCAGCCGAGGCTGCCGCCGAGGAGCCTGTTGCGGAGCAGCCGGCCCCCGAAGATGAGGCTCCCGAGCCGACTGAAGAACAAGAACCGGCCGCCGCGGCCGAGGAGGAATGAACCATGGCAAGCATGACGACTGAAGAACTGCTCACTGTTTTCGAAGAGATGACAGTCCTCGAGCTCAAGGACTTCCTCGACGCCTTCGAGGAGAAATTCGATGTGACCGCCGCCGCTCCGATGGCAATGGCCGCCGTGGCAGCGCCGGCCGGTGGTGACGGTGGCGCCGTCGCCGTCGAGGAGCAGGATGAGTTCGACGTGGTCCTCACCGCCGCCGGTGGCGAGAAGATCAAGGTCATCAAGGAGGTCCGCGGCCTCACCAGCCTCGGACTGAAAGAGGCCAAGGATCTCGTGGACAGTGCCCCCAAGGCCGTCCTCGAGGCCGTCGACAAGGAGACCGCCGAGAAGGCAAAGGCAACCCTCGAGGGTGCCGGCGCCACCGTCGAGCTCAAGTAGTCCAGCCCCCGGTTCGTGGTGACGAAGGAGGGCCCGGCTGCAGCCGGGCCCTCCTCGTGTGTACAAACATCAAATGTCGAACGTCCTAGGTTGAACGACCCTTCAGGTACTCCGAGAGCACGGCGGTTTCGCGCTCTCTCAGGAGTCGGTTGGTTTGGAGCTTCTCGAGGTTCTGAGCGACGGTCTTGGCGGCGACCGCAAGGTCGGTCTCGGCGAAGTGGGCTTCCACGTCGGAGGCGACGTCCGGTCTCGACAAGGCCGGGATTCCTTCGATCATCCGGCGCAGCGTCATCGGAGGCATCTTCGAGGTGAGCTCAGACCAGTCCTCCCGGAGCCGGCGCCACAAATGCCCGCCGCTCTCGCGGCCGGCCATGAGCCGGGCGACGACCCACGCCGAGTCTTGGGTTCTGACCGTGCCGTCCTTGATGGCGGCCAGCATCTTGTCGACCGCTTCGGCGTCGTCGACGCACGTCATCGCCTGGAGCACCTTCAACTCGGCCTGCGGCGTCTTGGCGCCCTTGTAGGCCAGAAACAGCCGGTCGAGTGTCTCGAGATCGCCGTGAGCCGACCATGTGAACAGGGCGGATTGCGCCACGTCGGGATCGAGCCCGGCTGCGCTCTCGAGCCATCGCACTGCGAGGGACGCCGACCGTTCGATGGTCTCCGCGTCGTTGGCGATGCGACCGAGCACACCCAAGAGGAGTCCGCGGAGACGGCGGTCGAGGTCGGACTCGCCTTCTTGCGTGTCCCACCCGAAGCGGTCTGCCATAGGTCGGGCGACCGACTCCACCAGTTGCTCGAACGACGTTCGATCGTCGTCGGTCACGAGATGATGTTCGATCGACCCGAGTCCGCCGGCGATGGCCGACCACACTGCGTGCTCGGTTTCGCCCACGTATGCCTTGACGAGATCCAGGTACTGACCGACTGCCACCTGTCCGGACTCGACGAAAGCCCACGCGTCGTCGATCAGCACGAAACGCTCGAGGGGTTCGAGGTCGGGGACGACCCGAACCACGCAGTCGTATGACCCAGCGTCGTAAGAGGTCCGGTAGAACCCGTGGCCACCGGCGTTGGCGATCACCCACTCGATCTCACCGGGAGCCTCCACCTTGGTGGATGGCTCCGACAGAAGCAGCTTCATCTCGAATGCTTCGCCGTCGGCGACCCCCCGGATCTGGAGTGGTACCTTCCACATCGACTGGTCGGTTTCGTCGGGAATCGACAGGTACCGCCTTTGTGTGATGCTCAGCGCGGACCCGGAGACAGCCACCTCGAGTTGTGGGAATCCGCCTTGGAGGATCCAGGTGTCCATGATGGCGCCGACGCCGGTTCCCGATGCTCCGTCGAGGCCTTCCCACAGGTCGGCGGTGACCGTGTTCCCGTAGGCGTGCTTGCGCAGATACGACCCCACGCCCTGGCGGAAAGCATCCTCGCCGAGGAACTGCTCGATCATACGAAGCACCGACGACCCCTTGCCGTATGTGAGGGCGTCGAACATCTCGTTGGCCTCGTCGGGCGACGTCACCTCGAACTCGACCGGTCGGGTGCTGGCCAGCGAGTCGACTGCGAACGCCCATGGTCGTTCCACCGCACCGAAGGCGACCCAGCGCCGCCATTCCGGACGCATGGCATCGGTCGCCTTCATCTCCATGAACGTGGCAAAGGCTTCGTTCAACCAGATCCCGTCCCACCAGCCCATGGTGACGAGATCGCCGAACCACATGTGAGCCAGCTCGTGGGCGACGACGTCGAGGATTCGAACCAGTTCCGCCTGGGTTGCGGTCTCAGGGTCGACGAGCAGGGCTGTTTCCCGGAAGGTGATGCAGCCGAGGTTCTCCATCGCACCAAACGCAAAATCGGGAATCGCAACCAGGTCGACCTTGTCGCCCGGGTAGGGGATGCCGTAATAGTCGGAGAGGTAGCGCAGACAGAACTCACCGCATTCGAGGGCGAAACCGGTGAGCTCCGACTTTCCGGTTGGAGCGATGACACGGAGGGGCACACCGTCGACGTCGACCGGCTCGGTCGCCTCGAATGGCCCGACGACGAAGGCGACGAGGTACGTGGACATCCTCATCGTGTCGGCGTAGGTCACTGCCACGCGGCCATCGGCGAGTGGTCGCCTCTCCATCTCCGCGCCATTGGAGACTGCGAGCAGATGGTCGGGGACGATCAGGGTGATGCCGAAGCTCGCCTTGAAGTCGGGCTCGTCGAAGCATGGAAAGGCCCGCCTGGCATCGGTTGCCTCGAACTGGGTGGTTGCGATCACCTGTTGCTCGTCGTTGAGATCGGTGAACACCGACCGATAGAACCCGTGGAGCTGATCGTTGAGGATCCCGGTGAACCCGACGTGAAGGACTCCCACACCGGGATCGAGGGTGCCGTCGGCAGCGAGCACCACTCGCTGTGCCTCCTCATCCATCGTCGGCGACAGCTCGTGGGCGGTCGCAGCGAGGGTCAAGACTGCGGATTGGATGTCGATCTCGACAGCGTTGAGGGTCACCTCGGTGATGGGCTCTGTCAGCTCCACGTCGATGTCGACGACGCCGCTGAAGGTGAAGTTCTCGAGGTCGGGCTCGAGCTCCAGTCGATAGTGCTGTGGCAGCACGGAGCGGGGAAGTCGATACGGGTTCTCGGTCATACCTCGATCGTTCGTAGGGGGACCACCATGGTACCGGTAGGCTCCCGGCTGTGGCTACGACGATTCTGGTACGGGTGAGCGGCTCCGATCGTCCCGGCATCACCGCCGGCATCATGGATGTGCTTGCTGCCGACGCAGTCGAGATCATCGATGTGGAGCAGGTGGTCGTGCAAGGGCGCCTGGAGCTCGGCCTGCTGATCGAAGTCCCCGAAGACCAGGCCACGATCAAAGATCTGCTCTTCTTCGGATGGGAACACGGCATCCATCTCGACTTCGAGGTCGTCGAGGCCGAGCGCGACGGCAAGAGCGATGAATCCGTGGTCACCATCATCGGAACCGAGGTTGCTCCGGCGGCCTTTGGGTCTGTCGCCCGGGCCATCGCCGACGGCGGGGGGAACATCGATCGCATCGCCCGCATCGCGCGGTATCCGGTCATCAGCTACGAGCTGACTGTTTCCGGCGGTGATCTGGAACACATGCGGCGAGCGCTCGGTGCGGCGGCCAAGGCACACCACATCGATCTCGCCGTCCAACCCGAGGGGCTCTTCCGGCGCGCGAAGCGACTGGTCGTCATGGACGTCGACTCGACGTTGATTCGCGACGAAGCGATCGAGCTCCTCGCCGCCGAGGCCGGGTGCGGCGAAGCGGTCGCTGCGATCACGGCACGGGCAATGGCCGGCGAACTCGACTTCGAGGAGTCGCTGCGGGAGCGGGTGCGCCTGCTGTCGGGGACCCCGGTCGACGTGGTCGAGCAGGTCTCCGGGCGGTTGGAGTTGACCCCCGGTGCCCGCACATTCGTTCGAACCCTTCGCCGCCTGGGCATGAAGGTCGCCATCGTCAGCGGCGGGTTCACGGTATTCACCGATCGCCTCCGGGAGGAGCTCGGGTTGGACCATGCCGTTGCCAATCAACTCGAGGTCGCCGACGGTGCGCTGACCGGTCGTGTGATCGGCCGAATCGTCGACCGCGAAGGCAAGGCTCAGGTGCTGCGGGAGATCGCCGAGGCCGAGGGGATCCCCCTTGCCCAGACCGTGGCGGTCGGCGACGGCGCCAACGACCTGGACATGCTTGCGGCGGCCGGTCTCGGAATCGCGTTCAACGCCAAGCCGGTCGTCACCGAAGCGGCCGACACCGCCGTCTCTGTTCCGTATCTCGACGCGATTCTCTTCCTGCTGGGGATTCGCCGCGATGATGTCGAGGCGGCCGACCGAGACCAGTCGGCACTGCCTGAATCCCTCCCCGGTCCCAAACCACCCCTGTAGCCGGGCTGGCGGCCGATCCTCGGTACCCGGTCCAGCCGAATCTCCGCCCCAAGCGTCTGCGGCGACCTCGGACCTCGGACCTCGGACGCGCCACCACCCAGCATCCCGATGTTCGCGGGTTCAAGCCACTCATTGGCACGGGGTTCTCGCCGCTCGTACGCTGGTACACGATGTCGATGACCACCGTCGAACCGCGGAGCGTGCAGGTCGGCGACAACCGCTACCCGCTCGTTCTGCCCAGCCTCACCGACGCGCGATTCCACATCGCCCTGGTGACCATCACGCTCCACGTGCTGGGCCAGACGGTGCTCGGGTTCCGCGTTTCGATTCCACAGATCCTGGTGGCGATCCTTGCGCCGGCGGTCGTGGAGTTCGTCCACACCTTCCGCTCATCGGGTGCCATCGTCTGGCCGGCCAGTGCGATGCTCACTGGCAGTGGTGTTGCGCTGATCTTCCGTGTCGTCGGGACCGAAGCCGGTGACCATTGGTCGTGGCTCGGTTGGCACTTGTTCGCGCTGGTAGCCGTGGGCTCACTGCTGACGAAGTACCTCATCACGTATCGCGGTGGCCACGTGTTCAACCCCTCGAACGTCGGGCTAGTCGTCGCGTTCCTCGTGCTCGGGAGTCACAGGGTCGAACCTCTGGATTTCTGGTGGGCTCCGATGACGCCCGGAATGCTCACTGCGTACCTCGTGATCGTTGCGGGCGGGCTGGCCATCACGGGTCGTCTCCGCCTGGCGATGATGGGACTGGCGTTCTGGATGACGCTGGCAGGGGGGATGGGACTGCTCGCCGTGTCGGGTCACTGCATGACCGCGGCGTGGGCTCCGCAGGCGGTGTGCGGCGCCGGCTTCTGGTGGACGGTGCTCACGTCACCGGAGGTGGCGATCTTCCTGTTCTTCATGATCACAGACCCCAGGACTGTGCCGGTTGGACGAACTGCAAGGCTCGCATTCGCCGTGTGCGTCGGCATCGTGAGCACGTTGTTGATCGCCCCGCAGTCCACCGAGTTCGGGGCAAAGGTCGGGCTGCTCGCCGGCCTCACGATCATGAGCCCGATCCGCTACGGCATCGAAGGGCTGTTCGCCGCGCCGGGTAGAGGGCTGACGGTACGCAAGGGAGTCCCTGTCGGCGTTCCGGCGCTGCTGGCACGGGGAATGCTGATCGGCTCGGCGGTGGTGGGCTTGGGTGCCGCCGTCGTCTTAGCGGGAATCCCCGCCCGGCCCGCAGTTCAGGACATCGCGGTGCCTGCTGTGGAGACCTCGATCGATCCTGCCTCGCTGCCCGAGGTCGAGGTGCGGGGCGATGTGTCCACGCTCCTTGGAGAACTGACTGCAGACGGGTTGGCGGTGATGCTCGCCGAAGACCTGGCGATCGAGAACGCCGCCATGGTGGCGGGAGATCAGCGATTGCTGTTGGCGGCCGCCACGGGAGCAAGGCTCGCCGATGTGGAACGGACCATCGATCTGGCGGTGTCCGATGGCGTGCGCGTCGTCACCGAGTTCGAATTCGAATCGTTGACCGTGCGGTCGCTGGAGCGAGACGGATCGCAGGCGGGCGCCGCCATCGCCGTCGATGCGACAGGGAGTAGTGTGACGATCACGTCGGATCCGGGAGGCACCGAGCTGAGCCGGTCCAATCACGACGTTGCGCTCACATTCGTCATGCGGCAAGGCAGCGACGGCCGGTGGTTGATCGCCGACACACTGACAGCGGCGGACTAGCGGCCCACCAGTCGGTGAGACACCACTAGGGCGACGAGGTCACGGTCGCTGCGCCACGCACGACTTCGACCCTGCGATCGGATTCAACCGGCATCCAGTCGGTCTGTTCGCCGTCCGGCCACGTGACACGAACCTCGGCCTCCGTGTCGGCCCCGAGCCCGAAATGCAGCCATCCGATTCGACCCGATGCGTGTCCGCCGCCGATTGTGATCTCACGGGCGTGGACCCGGCCCCCCGATCGCACCTCGATCCATGCTCCGATCGCGTCTCGGTTGACATCGTCCTGCAGGGGACGCACGGCCAGCCAGTGGCCCATCGGCTGTGATTCGATTGCGCCACCGAAGCCCACGTTGCGCCACAGACTCACGTTGGCCTCTCGGTTGACCTGCACGATGTCGAGCATGCCGTCGAGGTTCAGGTCGACCACGGCAGCTCCGCGGCCGCTTTCGAAGCTCAGGATGCCGGCAGTATCTGCCGCCTCGACGAAGGTGCCGTCCGACTGACCGATGAGGAGGTTGTTCGGGTCGAGCATGGCGAACTCCGGCATGGAGTCGACGTTTCCCTTCGACACGTACAAGTCGACGATCCCGTCGTTGTTCACGTCGGCGAACTGCGGGTGCCATGCCGTCGATGGGAGTGTGTCGCCGCCGGTGAATGGCCGGTGCACGGTGGCATTGCGCTCGAGGGCGATGTCTCGATAGTCGGGCCCGCCCGCGCCGTCGACCAACGCCTGGAGCTTGTTGTCGCCCTGGCTCGTGAGGAACACCTCAGGTGTGCCGTCGCCCGTGAGATCCTCGCTGGCGATTCCCATCCCCCATATCTGCATGGGCTGCCAGCCCTCCTGCTCGGTGTAGGCCACGAGACCTGCATCTGTCAGTCGCAGCAGTTGCTCCTGGCCGCCCTGGTAGTAGTGACGGTCGTTGGCGACTCTCAGATCCATGCGCCCAGACCGGTTCCAGTCACTGAACAGCATCGAGAGGGTGCACCACCCTGGAGAGACCGGCTCAGGCCGTTCGAACACCAGGTCGCCGGCGGGGACCATGAGGGCGTGGTCATCGCAGGTGCGGTCCTGCTCGGATTTCAGGTAGTTGCCGAACACCATCGTGGGCAGCGTGTCTCCGGGCTGCCATTGCGCGCTGAAGCCGACGGTCCACGCGTCGCCGCCATCGAATCCGAGGGTTTCGTTTGCCCGCTCGAACGTGCAGTCTCCGGTGCCGCGGAGGATCACGTTCTCACCCATTCGCAGCACGACCAGGTCGAGGAGGGAGTCCGAGTCGACATCCAGGGGATACGCTCCCGTCACGTCTGAAAGGTCGGTGGCCGCCGATTCGATCCGCGTGAATGCGAGGGCCCCCCCGGCGGCGGAGTCGTTGCGATACAACGCCGACAACGATGCTCCGCCGGCCAAGAACAGCTCCGGCTTGGCATCTTCGTCACAATCGAACGCGGCGACGCCGCCTCCCACGAAGAACGGAAACTCGCCGTCGTACGAGTGTGTGATCCCCTCAGACACCGGGTCGGCAACGAACGTGGGAGGGGCCATTGCGGTCGGCGGCGGTGGGGGAGCGAGGATCGACGCACCGAACATCACCAAGGCCAGCGTGGCGGCTCCACCGAGCAACCCGCCCGCTCCCAGCCACGCCCACGAGCGTCTGGTCGCAGGCACGACGTGCGCCGGCCGAGTCTGTTGGGCAGTCATGCCGGTGATCCCAGCACGCGACTCATGCACCCATCTCGATTCTCTCAGGGCGCTCTACGGTCGCTGGGTCCGAGATCACAGGTGACAACGCGAGTTCGGCCGCACCGATCAGTGGAGCATCGTCACCAAGACTGCTGCGGACGATTCGAGCGTGGGCCGCAGACATGCCAAGTGCCCGGGTGTGAACTGATGCGATTGTCGCCTCCTCCAGATACGGGAAGAAGCGGTGGTAGAGGCCCCCGAGGATCACGACCTCAGGATTGAAGATGTTGACGAGATTGGCGATCCCGACTCCGAGCCAATGCGCCAAGTCGTCGAGGGCAGCGATCACGGCGGGGTCGCCATCTCCTGCGCCACGTTCGATCTCGACCACCACATCGAGCCCGGTACGGTGTCGTCCGAGCCGGCGTGTGAGCGCTCCTTCGCCGGCTTCGGACTCCCAGCAACCGATCGACCCACACCGGCAGGTGTGACCGCCCGGATTCACGATCATGTGACCTGCTTCTCCGGCGTATCCCGCCGATCCCAGCATCGGCTTGCCCTCGATGATGACACCGACGCCGATACCCACCTCGCCTCCGATGTAGATCACGTGGTCGCTACCGGTCGCCACCCCTCGGCGATGCTCTGCCAGCCCACCAAGGTCGGCGTCGTTGGCGACGTGGACGGGCACGGTGACACCTAGGTGATGGGCCAGGACGTCGCCGAGCGCCACGTCGTGCCATCCGAGGTTGGGTGCGAGATGTACGAAGCCATCGCTGCGGCGGGTGACCCCGGCTACGGCGACGCCGATTCCACACAGCCGGCTCTCCTGCGGAAGGGCGTCGATCAGTGGGCGCGCCAAGACGGCAACCTCTTGGAGTGTCTGCTCTGGGGTGCCCCGGGGACGATCGACGCGGATGATGTCGAATACATGGCCGCCGATCCCGACGGCGGCGATGCCGATGGAGTCCACCGTCAGTTCGACAGCGATGGCGATCGCGCCGTGTGGGCGCACCCGAACGATCGGAGACGGTCGCCCGGGTCCGGACGAGGAGGGGGCGGGTCCTTCTTCGGTGAGTTCCAGTTTCCCGAGTTCCCCGATGAGATCGCCGATGGTCGAGCGGTTGAGCCCGGTGAGCGAGGTCAGCCGTGACCGGGTGACAGCACCGGTCAGATGAAGCCGCTCGAGCACGAGCGCCAGGTTGTGGCGACGCAGTTCCTCGGCGGCAACGCCCCGGTTCCCGCGGGTCCGGCCCGAGGTTGCAAGACGGGCTCGGGTCACGCTGGACCGTTGATGGTTTGCATGTTCGTTCCCCACCTCTCGCGGGCCATGTGCTTGGTCGCAGCAGAAACTCGGTCTGCCCGCTCGCGCTCGTCACTCACCAGGGACCGTCGCACAAAGTACACGTTTTGCAGCCGACCCCAACATAACCGATGTAAGCTCGGCACTGTCGCCAGGAAGGAACATGCGTATCACCTGGCGGCAACAGAGAAACAGTCGCGCGCAGGGCCGAAATCCCGTTTTCAGCGGGTGAGCGACCCCGATAGCGTGGCTTCGGGCTCTCACCCCGAGAGTCCCACGAATAGGAGGAACGTGTTGAAACACCGTATATGGGTGCTGCTCTCCGTAGTGGCACTCGTGCTGGCCGCATGTGGCGGCGGCGATGAAACAGCGGAAACGACCGAGGCAGGTGGCACCGATACCACGGCAGCCGCCGCTCCGGACACGACCGCTGGAGAATCCACCGAGACCACGGCCGCAATGACCGATGACGGGCTCGTCGTCGGTGTGTCGTGGAACAACTACAACGAAGAGCGTTGGGCGAAGGCCGATGAGCCGGCGATCCAGGCGGCACTCGCCGAAGCCGGCGCGTCGTACATCTCCGCAGATGCAGGTTCGTCGGCCGAGCAGCAGCTCACCGACGTCGAGAACCTGATCTCCCAGGGAGCGGATGCCATCATCATCCTCGCCCAGGATGGAACCGCCATCCTGCCGGCGGTGCAGAGTGCCTTGGACCAGGGCATTCCAGTGATCGCCTATGACCGCCTCATCGAGGATGCCGGGGCCTTCTACATCACCTTCGACAACGTCGAGGTGGGTAGGGCCGAGGCACGTGTCATCTACGAACTGGTGCCGGAGGGCGTGTACGCCATCATCAAGGGCAACCAGGCGGATGCCAACGCGGACTTCCTCCGTGCCGGATATGAGGACATCATCGGTGAGGCCGTCGCCGCGGGCGACATCACCATCTGCTGTGAGACCTACACGGACAACTGGGATCCAGCGCTCGCGCAGACCCAGATGGAGCAGTATCTGACGCAGCAGAACAACGAGATCGATGCGGTCCTCTCCGAGAATGACGGGATGGCCAGCGGTGTTGTGGCTGCGCTCGACGCGCAGGGTCTCGCAGGCACGATTCCGGTGTCCGGTCAGGACGGGGACGCCGCAGCGCTGAACCGTGTCGCCCTCGGCACGCAGGCTGTGTCCGTGTGGAAGAACGCGGTTGCGCTCGGTCGTACCGCCGGGACGGTCGCTGTGCAGTTGGCACAGGGCGCAACACTCGAGACTGTCCAGGCGCCCGGTGACCTCGGGGCGGCGGCACCCGCCGCCGGCGATGCAGCAACGGTGTTCACCACCCCAGGTGGAGTCGACGTGTGGTCGATCATCCTGACGCCAGAGCCGATCACGCAGGACAACCTCGACGTGGTCATCGATGCTGGGTGGATCACGCAGGAAGCAGTCTGTCAGAACGTGCCGGCAGGCACAGTGGACGTCTGCGGCTGATTCTGCCCGCTTGAGCCAAAGGGGCTGCGCCCACGGGGTTACCGTGGGCGCAGCCACAATGGCAGCCGGTTTGGGAGGTGTGAGGATGACCGATGTCTCGACGGCCGCTCCTGAGCGGGTCGGGGAAAGCGAACCGAGTCGAGGCCGATCGATTGGATCGATCCTCAGGGCCTTCGAGCTCGACCCACGGATATTCGGGATGGTGGTTGCCCTCCTGATCATCTGGGTCGGCTTCAACATCCTCACCGGTGGAACCTTCTTGTCGGCACGGAACCTGTGGAACCTGTCGGTCCAGACCGCAACCGTTGCGATCATGGCGACCGGCATGGTGCTCATCATCGTGTCGCGCAACATCGATCTGTCTGTCGGCTCGATGCTGGGTGCGGTGGGGATGGCCATGGCACTGTTGCAGGCCGAGATCCTCCCCCAATGGTTCGGGCGCGGAAGCCCGATGATCTGGATCATCTCGCTCCTCGTGGGCATCCTCATGGGAGCAGCCATCGGAGGCCTGCAAGGCGTGATCGTCGCCTACGTGAGGGTCCCTGCGTTCATCGTGACGCTCGGTGGCCTGCTCGTGTGGCGCGGCGTCGCGTGGCGGCTGGCGAGCGGTCGCACGATCGCCCCGATGGACTCGACGTTCCAGTTGCTCGGCGGCGGGTCGCGTGGAACGATCGGCGGCGTCGCCACATGGATCGTAGGCGCCGTGGCATGTGTCGGGATCGTCGCACTCCTGACGTCCGGTCGTCGGCGCCGGCTGAAGTACGGATTCCATCTCCGGCCCATGTGGGCGGACATTGCGGTCGGCATCATCGGCTCTGCGGCCGTACTCGTGGGTGTCGCCGTCATCAACAGCTATCCGATGCCCGTCAACCTGGCTCGTGCGTACGCCGAGGAGCAGGGGATCGTCTGGCCAGAGGGAGGCCTCGAGATCCCGCTCGGGCTGGCCAACCCCGTTTTGATCATGATCGGTGTGGCAATGGTCATGACATTCGTCGCCACTCGCCTGCGCTTTGGACGCTATGTGTTTGCCATCGGCGGAAACCCGGAGGCTGCCGAACTCGGTGGGATCAAGACCCGCTGGACGATCGTGAAGACCTTCATCGTGATGGGCATCCTCGTAGCGATCGCCGCCGCCGTGCAGGTCGCCCGCTTGAACGCCGCTACCAGCGGCCTGGGCACCCTCGCGGAGCTGTATGTCATCGCCGCTGCCGTCATCGGTGGTACGTCTCTGGCCGGAGGCATCGGGAGTATCCCGGGTGCTGTGCTCGGGGCCTTGGTTGCCCAATCGCTGCAGTCGGGCATGGTGCTCATGGGGGTCGATGCACCCATCCAGGACATCGTTGTCGGCATCGTTCTCGTGGTTGCCGTCGCCCTGGATACCGCTTACCGGAGGAGGGTCACTACATGACGATGACCGAAGCCCCCACGACCACGCCGCTCGTCGAGCTTCGCGACATTCGGGTCGCATTCGGTGGTGTCCACGCGGTCGATGGGGTGACCATCGATCTCTTCCCCGGTGAGGTGGTGGCCCTCGTAGGCGGCAACGGGGCAGGGAAGACCACTCTGATAAAGACGCTGTCCGGAGCCCACAAGGCGGACTCGGGTCAGGTGTTCGTCGATGGGCGGGCGGTGACGATCAACAACCCCCGAGACGCACGGCAGTATGGGATCGAGACCATCTATCAGACGCTGGCCTTGGCGGACAACATCGACGCCCCGTCGAACATCTTCCTCGGTCGCGAGATCAGAACGAAGGTCGGAACCCTCGATGACACGGCCATGGAAGATGCAACCCGCAAGCTCATGGGGAGGCTCAACCCGCGATTCGAGAACTTCGTGGCACCGGTCGCTTCACTGTCGGGCGGGCAGCGTCAATCGGTCGCGATTGCACGGGCAGTGCACTTCAACGCTCGGATCCTCATCATGGACGAGCCCACCGCCGCACTCGGCCCCGCGGAAACCGAGCAGGTGCGAGAGCTGATCCGGCAGCTGAAGAAGGAGGGGCTCGGCATCTTCCTCATCAGCCACGACATCCACGATGTCTTCGATCTTGCCGATCGGATCAGCGTGATGCTGCAGGGCAAGCTCGTCGGAACGGTCGAAAAGGCCGCCGTGACCATGGACGAGGTGCTGGCCATGATCATCGCCGGCAAGCTGCCCGGAGAGGTCGATCCCGCCGAGCTGCCCGAGCTTCACGGATGAACTCGCTTCGGTTCGGGGTCGTCTCGACCGCCAACATCGGAACCGAAAAGGTCATCCCAGGGATTCAGCGGGCGGGCAACTGTGAGGTCGCGGCGATCGCCTCCCGCAACCTGGCCGCCGCGGAGGCGGCAGCTTCACGGCTGAGCATTCCTCGGTCGTTCGGGTCCTACGAAGACCTGTTGGCTTCGGACGAGATCGACGCCGTCTACATCCCGCTCCCCAACCATCTTCACAAGGAGTGGACACTCAAGGCGGCGCGGGCCGGGAAGCACGTTCTCTGCGAGAAACCTCTGGCGTTGACCGCCGCCGATGCGCAGGAGATGGTCGATGTCTGTGAGTCCCAAGGGGTGGCCTTCATGGAAGCGTTCATGTACCGGCTACATCCCTCATGGCTCGCGGTGATGGATCTCGTCACATCGGGTCGGATCGGGCGAGTACGGGCGATGCAGTGCGCGTTCAGCTACCACAACGATGATCCTTCGAACATCCGCAACCGGACCGACACCGGTGGGGGAGCGCTGATGGACGTCGGCTGCTATCCGATCAACGTCGCCCGCATGCTGTTCGACAGCGAGCCCGCGAGGGTCGAGGCGATCATCGAGCGGCATCCGGATTTCGGAACCGACGTGACCACCTCGGCTCTGCTCGAGTTCGAGAGCGGACATGCCGCCTTCACCGTCTCGACGTTGGCCGAAGACGAGCAGTACGTGGTGATCCTCGGCGAGCGGGGTCGGATCCGAATCGACATCCCGTTCAACATCCCGAGCGACCGGCCGGCAACGGTGCGGTTGTTTCAAGGCGGAAGCCCGCCGGTCGAACCGAACGAAGAGGTGTTCGAGTTCCCAACGGAGGACCCCTACACCTCCGAATCGGAAGCCTTTGCCGCCGCCGTGCTCGCCGGTGATCCGGTGCCGACACCACCGTCTGACGGTGTGGCCAACATGAAGGTGATTGAGCAGATACTCCAGGCGGCCCGTCGATAGCGGACGGGCTCCTCTGTGCGACCGTCAACGGTCTCCGGTCGCCGGTCTCCCGTCGTTCTGCGAGGCTCGTGCACTGGTCACTGGAGACTCTCAGGCCTCATACGTCCCCGACGTCGTGTCGCCACCCCGGCCTGTCCAGTTCGTGTGGAAGAAGTCGCCACGTGGCTTGTCGACACGCTCGTAGGTGTGGGCGCCGAAGTAGTCGCGCTGCGCCTGGATGAGGTTGGCCGAGACTGTCTCGGACCGGTATGCGTCGTAGAACGCCAGTGCGGACGAGTAGGCCGGAGCGGGTACGCCGCTCGTCACGGCTGCACTCACCACTCGCCGCCATCCCGCATCGCAGCGCTGGATCTCGGCGGCGAAGTAGCCATCGAGCAGAAGGTTGGCGAGGTCCGGATCGCGGTCATAGGCTGCGGTGATGTCTTCGAGGAAGCGGGCGCGGATGATGCACCCCTCACGCCAAAGGGATGCGACCCTTCCGAGGTCGAGATCCCAGTCGTGTTCGTCCGAGGCGGCATCCAGCAACATGAAGCCCTGTGCGTACGACACGATCTTGGAGGCATAGAGGGCGTCCCGAAGGTCGTCGAGGTCCACCATCGGCCGATCTCGAGGTCCCGTGAGAACGCCAGAGGCGGTCACTCGCTGGTCCTTGAACGACGAGACGATTCGGGCGAACACGGCCTCGGCCACCAACGACACAGGCTGACCCAGCTCCATCGACGAAATCACCGTCCACTTGCCCGTGCCCTTCTGCCCGGCTGCGTCGAGGATGCTCTCGACGAGAGGTGATCCGTCCTCGTCGCAATGCTCGAGGATGTCGGCCGTGATATCGATCAGGAACGAATCGAGCACGCCTTCGCCCCATGCCCGGAAGGTCTGAGACATCGCGCCGTGGGTCATGCTGGAGGCCTTCATCAGCGCATACGCCTCGGCGATCACCTGCATGTCTCCGTACTCGATGCCGTTGTGCACCATCTTCACATAGTGTCCGGCACCACCTGGACCCACCCAATCACAGCATGGAGTTCCGTCTTCGACCTTGGCGGCGATGGCTTGAAGGATGACACCGACCACGGGCCAGGCCGCCGCCGAACCCCCCGGCATGATCGAGGGACCGTGCCGCGCTCCCTCCTCGCCTCCCGACACACCAGTGCCGACAAAGTGAATGCCGAGTTCTGCGAGACGGCTCGTGCGATTGGCCGTGTCGGTGTACAGGCTGTTTCCGCCGTCGACGATGATGTCACCTTCGTCGAGAAGCGGTACGAGTGCGTCTATCACGGAGTCGACGGCGCCGCCTGCCCTCACCATGAGCATCACGATGCGGGGCGTTCGAAGTGATGCCACGAGTTCCTCGAGGCCGACCGCTCCGATCACGGTGGCGTTCGACGCACGTTCGGCGATGAACTCCTCCATCACCTGCGTGGTGCGGTTGTATACCGCCACGGTATAGCCGTGGTCGGCCATGTTGAGAACCAGGTTCTGTCCCATGACGGCGAGCCCGATCAGTCCGATGTCGGCCTTTGGTTCCATGGCGATGAGGCTACCGCCCGTTGATCGGCTTACGGCGATGCCTCGGGTATCTATGCTGCGCGCCCATGGCGCCTGGCATTCTGGGAATCGACATCGGCGGCTCGGGGATCAAAGGGAATCTCGTCGATCCGTCTTCGGGCAAGGTTCTGTCCGATCGATTCAAGATCTCGACGCCACAACCGTCGAAACCAAAAGCCGTGTCCGCCGTTGTGCGGGACATGGTGGAGCACTTCGGCTACCGGGGACGCGTCGGATGTACGTTCCCGGCCATCGTCCGCCGAGGCGTCACCTTGAGTGCTGCGAACGTCGACAAGTCGTGGATCGACACCGATGCGGCGGCTCTCTTCAGCAAGAAGACCGGGCTCTCGGTCACCGTCGTCAATGATGCCGACGCAGCCGGGATCGCCGAAGTGTCATTTGGCGCCGGCAAGGGCATCGCCGGCGTCGTGTTGGTGCTCACGTTCGGAACCGGGATCGGAAGTGGCATGTTCGTCGACGGCACGTTGGTTCCGAACACCGAACTCGGTCATTTGCACTTCGATGGTTTCGAGTCGGTCGAAGATTGGGCTTCGTCTCGTGCGAAGGAAGACGAGGGACTGAGTTACGAGGATTGGGCCTTGCGGGTTCGTGCCTATCTCGAACACCTGAATCGGCTCTTCTCGCCGGACTTGTTCGTGATCGGGGGCGGCATCTCTCGGAAATGGAGCCGCTTCGCCGAGTTCCTCGACGTAGGCGTGGCCGTGCGACCGGCCGAGTTGCGCAACGATGCTGGGATCGTCGGGGCAGCCATGGCTGCGGTCGGGGTCACCCCCGGGCGCTGACCGCCAACTCCTCGATGGCGGCCAGCAAATCGACATGTGGCCCGGCAACGGGTTCCATCGCACCCAACAGGATGACAGCCACGCCCATCGCATAGAGAGACCAGGTCTCGCCCTTTCGGTCCGTTGCCGCCTGGGAGTCGATGAGTTCGGGTGCGACGGTGTGCCTGAGAGCCAAGCCCTCCCACAACGCATCGACCAGAGTCGTCAGACGGTCGAGGTCGAAGGGCGGTCGGGTGACGAGTCCCAGCCGGTCGAAGACCTCCTCGACTGCGGGACCGTAAGCGTCGGCTATCGCTCGGTACCTCTGCTCCAGCTTGCGGTCGATCTCAGGGTCGTTCCGAGCTACGAGAGCCACCCACAAGCGCCAGGGCAGCACCTCGGCCTCGCTGAAACTGGTATTGCTCGATCGACGAACCGCTTCTGCCGCATCGAGGGTGTCGACGTGCGCCACCCGCTCGATGAACGAGGAGGCCTCTTGGGGATGTCGTCCAAGGTCCATGATGTGTTCGAGCAATTCGGCCTGATAGTCCTCTTGGCTGGCCCAGTGGTGGTAGAAGGCTCCGTGGGACAGCCCGGCTCGACGCGACACTTCGGTGGCCTTCACATGGCCGAGCCCTGTCCCCACGGGCCGATCGAGCATGAGGTCGACGCCGGCCGCCAGCAACCGATCGCGTGTAGTGCGTTGATTTTCTCTATCCGGCATTTCGGTTGCTCCGGTCTGGATTGTCGCGCTGCGAAACTCCATTATGAACCTAATGTGAGATGCGATATCATGACCTACGGTCCTTTCCGTCTGTGCGCCAGGGGTGTGTCGCTCGGCGATGGGGCCAAGCTCTGATTGAGCACCGAAAGTCCGGACGGTGACTTGGGGGTCAGGGCACAATGGGCGAGGGGAATCTCGGATTCGATCGATTCCCCTCGCCCTGCTTTTTTCGCTCGTACCGAGGTCCCGTGAGTGCGCTCTACGGTGTGAGATACGGCTCGAAGCGGGCTACGTCGCTGATCGGCAGCCGCACGTCGAGCACGGTTCCGCTCTCGTCGTGCTTTTCCGACACCACCTCGCCCAGCCTGTGAGCGGCGGCCACCACGTCGCCCCGCTCGTATGGAACGAGGATGTGCACGGTCTGGGTGCTCTGCGTGAGATGGTCTCCCAGGTGCTGCATCAGATTCTCGATGCCGGCACCGGTGGCTGCAGAGATCAAGACGGCGTCGGGGAAGGCAGCCTCGAGCCGTCGACGGTCCGAGTCGTCGAGCGCGTCGATCTTGTTGATGGCCAGTAGCTCAGGCACCGCGTCTGCCTCGATCTCCGCCAGGACTTCGCGGACGGCGGCGATCTGACCGAGTGGATCCTGGTCGGAGCCGTCAACCAGGTGGAGCAGGAGATCGGAGTCCTTGACATCGTCGAGCGTCGACCGAAATGCCTCCACGAGGTGGTGCGGAAGCCGCCTCACGAACCCGACAGTGTCTGACAGCAGCATGAGCCGGCCGTCGGGCAGCTGCGCCTTCCTCACTGTCGAGTCGAGTGTCGAGAACAGCCGGTTCTCTGCGAGGACGTCGGCGGTCGTCAGCCGGTTCAGCAGCGTCGACTTGCCGGCATTCGTGTACCCGACGAGCGCCACCTGCGGGACCTCGGTGCGGCGACGAGATTTGCGCTGAGTGGCCCTCGTCTTACGGAGGCTCTTGAGTTCCCTCTCGAGTTTGGCGATTCGTCCGAGTATTCGCCGCCGATCGGTTTCCAGCTTCGTTTCACCTGGGCCGCGTGCGAGCACGCCGAACCCCTGCTGGGACATCTGGCCACCTTTGCCGCGGAGCCGCGGAAGGTTGTAGCGGTAGAGCGCGAGTTCGACCTGGACCGCGCCGGCACGCGAGGATGCGTGCTGGGCGAAGATGTCGAGGATGAGCGCTTCGCGGTCGACCACATCGACTTCGAACAGCTTCTGCAGGTTCCTCTGCTGAGCCGGGGAGAGATCGTTGTCGAAAACCACGACGTCGATGTCGAGAGCCTTCGTGAGGCGCGCCAACTCCTCACTCTTGCCACGACCGATGAAGGTCGCCGGGTCGAGGGTCTTACGACGCACGAGCTCCATGTCGACCGGATCCGATCCGGCGGTGTCGGTGAGGAGGGCGAGTTCGTCGAGCGATCGCTCGGCCTCGTTGAGATCCATGTCGGGAAGTGCCACACCGACCAAGAACGCCTTCTGACGGACCACGTCGAGATCGGTGACGGTGGCGGTGAGTCGGCGACGGCCGCGGCCCTGATGTTCGTAGGTCACCCGGAAACGCTATCCACGCGCAGGCAACGATGTCGGGTCATTGCCGCTCAGGGTACCTGGTGTCCACGGTATGGGCAGGCCCGTCCTCTTGTGGCCCGGCGCTCATCCGTCCCGGGACCCGATGATCGCCCTGGGTGGGCGGCTGGACGGGAGCTCAGAGATATTGGCCTTCGTCGCCGGCGAGGTCGAGCTGTTCCTCGGCGATGATCTGAGATTCTCGCACCGCTACCACCGGGCGACCGGTCGGCGGCCAGATGAACCGCCATGCTCCCGATGGAACGGCCCAGAAACGCTGGCCCGTCTTGACGTCCACGAGCGTGAGGGCGTCGTTGCCGTCTTTGGTGCCGACCGGGACCAGCAAACCGGATTTGGTGGTGGATTCGTCTGGCGGATGACCTACGCGCCATCCGGTCAACACCCGAAACCCTGTGTCTTCGTCAGTCGTCATGTACGGCTGGAGTCTGGCAGCTTTCGTTCCACTCGCCTCCGGCCAACCTGCGCGCAGTGCCACACCTCAGAAGAGCGCCATGACCGAAGCGCCGAACGCGACGTAAACGGCAATCACGGCGATTGCCACGAGAATCCAGCTGACGATCTTGAGAGCGGTGCGCGCGTCCACGTGACCAAGCTACTGGCTGCGGGTGGCACCCGTCAGTTGTCGTGCGAGTAGCCTGCCCGCATGACCGATCGTTCCCATTTCTCGGAAGCACTTGACTATCACGAGCGCGGACGGCCCGGGAAACTGGAGATCCGCCCCACCAAGCCGACGGCCACCCAGAACGATCTGAGCCTGGCCTACACACCTGGTGTGGCCGAGCCGTGTCGAGTCATCGACAAGGATCCCGAAGCCGTGTTTCGCTACACGAACAAGGGCAACCTGGTTGCGGTTGTCTCGAACGGTTCCGCCGTGCTCGGTCTCGGCAACATCGGCCCAGCGGCATCGAAGCCGGTCATGGAGGGCAAAGCGGTTCTCTTCAAGCGGTTCGCCGACATCGACGTGTTCGATCTCGAGGTCGCCTCGTCGGATCCCGAAGACATCATTCGATTCTGTGAGATGCTCGAACCGACGGTTGGCGGGATCAACCTCGAGGACATCAAGGCACCGGACTGCTTCCACATCGAACAGACGCTGCGTGATCGGCTCGACGTCCCTGTGTTCCACGATGACCAGCACGGAACGGCGATCATCGGCGGTGCGGCGTTTCTCAATGCTCTCGAACTGGTCGAGAAGGACATCGGCGACGTGAAGGTCGTGTTCAGTGGCGCCGGAGCTGCAGGTATCGCCACGGCCCGATTCTTCCAGTCACTCGGTGTGGATCCCGACAACGTCTTGATGCTGGACTCGAAAGGCGTGATCCATGCCGAGCGAACGGACATCGATGGTCTCAAATCCGAGTTCGTCCGCGAGACGGAGGCGCGGACGCTGGCGGATGCGCTGGTGGGTGCCGATGCCTTCGTTGGCGTGTCGATCGGCGGGACCGTCACAAAGGACATGGTGAGGTCGATGGCGGACGCGCCAATCATCTTTGCTCTGGCCAACCCTGATGCCGAGATCGCATACGACGACGCCAAGGAGGCCAGACCCGATGCGATCGTTGCGACGGGCCGCAGCGATACCCCGAACCAGGTCAACAACGTGCTCGGCTTCCCATTCATCTTCCGTGGTGCGCTCGACGTGCGGGCACGTGGTGTCAGCGAAGGGATGAAAATCGCTGCCACGAAGGCTCTTGCCGCGCTGGCACGCGAGCCGGTGCCCGATTCCGTGCTCAAGGCGTACGATCTGGATCGGCTTGCGTTTGGCCCCGAGTATCTGATCCCAAAGCCGTTCGACTCACGCGTGCTCTGGACCGTGGCCCCGGCCGTGGCAATGGCGGCGTGCGAAGAAGGCTTGGCTCGCGTACCGCTCGACGACATCGAGGAGTATCGCCAGCGGCTGCGGTCCCGGTTCCAGTCGTCCTATGGCTTGATCAGTGCCCTCACAGGACGGGCGAAGTCGCGTCCCAAGACCGTCGTCTATCCACATGGCGATGACCTGCGGATCTTGCGGGCCGCACGACGTGTGGTCGATGAGGGCATCGGCAGCCCTGTGCTGCTCGGAGACACAGGGGTGATCAGGGAGTTGGCGGTGGAGCTGGGCATCGAGCTCGACGGCATCAAGGTGGTGGACCCGGTGACCGAGCCCGAGCTGCGTCGGACCTACGCGGCTCGTCTCGTCGACCTGCGGCGGTCGAAGGGGATGTCGCAACCGCACGCGGAGCGGATGGTGTTCGATCCGAACGTCTTCGCGGCACTGATGGTGGAACAGGGCGACGCCGACGCGCTTCTCGGCGGCCTGACAACGTTCTATCCGGAGACCATCCGACCGGCCCTTCAGATCATCCAGCTGGAGGCGGACCGGACGATCGCCTCATCGGTGTACGTGGTCGTGGCCAAAGGCACGCCGTACTTCTTCACCGATTGTGCCGTGAACATCGAGCCGAGTGCGGAACAACTGGCCGAGATAGCGGAGGCCGCAGTCGAGGTTGCCCGCGAACAATTCGACCGGAATGCCAGGGTTGCCTTCCTCAGCTACTCGGACTTCGGGTCCGCGCTGGGCGACGAACCTGCACGTATGCGGCGGGCGGTCGAGATCTTTCGGCAGCGGAATCCCGACGTCCCGGCAGACGGTGAGATGCAGGCGGACACCGCGGTTGTAGGACCCCTCCTCCAAAGCCGCCGTCCGCATGGTCCGCTGGACCGAGCGGCCAACGTGCTGGTTTTCCCCACCCTGACCGCCGGCAATGCGGCCTACAAGCTTCTGAACAAGCTGGGCGACGCGGACGTCATCGGTCCCATTCTGTCGGGTTTGGCGAAATCGGTCCACGTGCTGCAACGCGACGCCGAGGTGGGCGATGTCGTCAACCTCACGGCGATCGCAGTGAACGACGCTCAGCGAAAGGTCGTTTCCTGACCTAGAGCGGGGTCGACAGGGCAGCGCGAGTGTGATCGAAGTATCCCCGAACCCGATCGATGTCGATGTCGAGCGCTCGAGGCGTTTCCTCGTGACGCGCCCACTCGGCTACGTCGTGGGGGCGATACTGGTCGTGGCAGTCGGGTTCGTCTGGGCATCCGGGCGTTTGTTCTGGCTTGCGGCCGGCATGGTTCTGATGGCCCTCAGCAGCGTGCTGGGGCGCGGCGGACAGACCTCGCGAATCGCTGTGCTGTTGGCAGCCGATGTTGCCTGGACAGGTGTCGTGATCGCAGCCCTCGGTGTCAACCCACTCGCCGCCACACTGCTGTTCGCCGGCCACGCGGTGACCGGATATCTCGTCTTGCCCACACGCTTGGCCCGCTCGATCATCGCGTTCATCGTCGTCGTGATCGGAGCTCTCGTGGCCGGTCGGTTCCCCCCTCCACCGGAGCTCACAGAGTTCAGGGTGCTCTGGACAGAGATCGTCATGGCAGCGTTCGGGATGGGAGCGATCGTCACGGATCTCGAGCTGATCGTGAGTGCGATCCGGCATGCAGCCCGCCAGCGTGCCGCCGACCTCGAGCGGGCCACGAAGGTCTCGGAACAACGCGCCTCCGCTCTCAGGAGCGTGAGCCATGAAGTCCGTACCCCGCTCACGAGCATCGGCGGGTTCGCCCATTTCCTCTCGGAGCCGGAGATCTCCGACATCGATCGAGTTGAGTTTGCCCATCGCATATCGACCGAAGCAGTGCATCTCACCCATCTGGTCGACGACCTGCTGGCGGCAGCCCGACTGGAGGCCGGGCAGTTGGCGCTGCAGCTTCGGCCGGTCGATGTCCTTCACAGCACCAGGCAGGTTGTCGAGGTGTTCCGGCCGCGTGGACTCGACGTCGACGTCGACGTCGATCCCGAACACGTCGCTCATGCCGACTCCGCACGGCTCGAGCAGATTCTGAGGAATCTGCTCTCGAACGCCGAGAAATACGGTGGGTCCGTCGCCCGGATCACGTCCCGGGTCCAGGGTCGCGAGCTGGTGCTGTCGGTGTGCGACGCCGGGCCTGGTGTCCCAGAGCACGAGCACGAACTCATCTTCCAGGATTTCACTCAGAGCGGACTCGCCTCACATCTCACGGGCACCGGCCTCGGCCTGGGGATCTCGCGCCGGCTCGCCCGCGCAATGGGAGGCGACCTGCGATGCGTCGCGGCAGATGTGGGCGCATGCTTCGAGCTCATTCTCCCGGCACACGCCCGGTGACAACACGCGGGTCGGTTTCCCTGGCCGTCGCCCACCGGATCGTTTGCGAGCTCGACCAAGACGGCCACGCAAATCCGCGGCATCCACCTCGACCGTCGGGCTGATGATCTACCGGCCGCGTATCCAGACAGACCAACCGCGTCCGACGACAACACCGTCCAAACCGCAAAATGGTATGAACTGGTACACGGGGAGGACCGCTATTCCATCGATGCTCTGATGGCTCGTTCGCCTGCGAAACACGAGCATCTGGGTTGGCAGCTACGCCAGGAGATTCTCGCAGCGCAAGGAACCCGGCCCCACAACCTCCCCGGCATCGGCCCCTAGTTCGAGGAGGAACCCGCCATGACAGCCCCAGGCGATGCACGCGCTGCCGACGTCTTTTCGATCATTGAAGAGCCGACGGCTCGGACCGGCCCTATCCGGGTTGTGTTCCTCAGGTCGATGGCACCATTCAGTGGTCAGATGATTCCCAGCGGCACGCCACCCGACGGTCGTCGAGAAGGCCACGGGCAGGCGAGTGAAGGGCTCCCCTTCAGCATCCACGGTCATGGTCGAGAACATGCACGGTGATCTGGAGACCATGTCGGCTGCCGAGTTTCGGGCCCGGTACCTCGACCTCTAGCCGGGACCCGTCCCGACAGGTCCCCGCCGATCGGCCGGGATGGGGTGCCGGCTGATGTTCCCCGGTCGACCGGTTTGGCGGAGGCGGACGGGAATCGAACCCGCCGGGGGCGTTTCGGCCCCCCAACGGTTTTGAAGACCATCCGGGCCGTTTCTCGAGATGCCCGACCTGACGGGGGAATCCCCCGAAATCCCTTGTGCCACAAGGGATTTCGACCTCTCATCACCGCTCGTCACTTCCGGGTCGTTTGCGTCGTTGCTCGTTCTCCCGCGCCCCCAGTGCGCCCCGAGATGCTGGCCACTGTCTCGCTCTGGTGTCAGCCGCGGAGGGTCTTGAGGATGTCCTTCATGAGGAGGACGAGATGGAGGTCGTCGGTCGGCGACGGCTCGAACTCGGGGATGAGGTGCAGATAGAAGTCGCGGGCCTGCGGTGTCTCGGCGTGCACCAGCAGCCCCCGGCAGCCGATCCCGCCGCCGAGCTGTGCGGTCCGGCTGATCACGTCGGCGAGGAGACCGGCGCCCAGCCCCCAGCCTTCGTGTTCGATCGCCACCCCGAGGCGAGCGAGAAGGGCCACGGGCTGTGGGTATCGGCCTGCATCCTTGCGGACCCGAGCCGGGGCGTCCTCAACCGAGATGCTTGCCATCGACCAGGCGTAGTAGGCGACGACAGCGCTGTCGTCTACCAGGGTGACGACCAGTACCTTGGCAGTGCCGGCGGCATGCGCCTGCCGGGCGTGGAAACGCAGCCATTCGGTCTGCTCGGTGGATCGACATTCGAAGTCGTCGATGACGTCGTCGGTCTTCAGCAGCCTGGGCGGTCGATACCGGTGGGTCACTCGTCGATGAACGGCGACGGTCGGGCCATCAGTTCACGAAGCCCGGCGAGGCTGCGGGCGGGACGCCGGTTGATCCTCTCCCATGCTTCCTGAGCGTCAGGTTCGAGGCTGAACTCGACCCGGTCGGCCAGCACCCGCCGCGACGCGGTCGTCAGGTTGGTGATGACGAAGTCGGTGAGGTCGGTCCCCGACGCGGCCACCGCCCTGTTGATCAGGGCGCGGTCCTCGGGGGTGGTGCGCACCTCGAGACGTTCACTTCGGGCTCGTTTCGTTTCCGTTGTCATATCCACCTCGCGTCCGGCCAGTGTACGGCCAGCTACGCGATACGTCAACGGGAGCCACTCAGGAGCCTCGACATACCGACCCTCGGGGAGACTCTCATGCGGCCCCCGCCATCCCGAGCGCCGACGTACCGATGTCCCGCAGTGAGTACCCGTCCCAGGCTCGCTGGCTCCTATCCTCGCCACATGAGCGAGGCTCTCTGGGGCGTGGTGGTCGGTGGGGCCATCGGCGTGGTAGCCGCTCTGGTTGGTGGCATCGCCACATTCAGGGCGACGGTCAGGTCGGAAAGGGAGACTGACAGGCGGGAGCGCAGAGCTATGGCGGTGGGTGTTCTTGGCGAGGCTCGGGCTGTAGTTGAAGACTTCACGCCTGATCAGTGGCTCGCTTACCGGAGCCAGGACACCGATGGATTACGCGAACTCCACACGACCTGGGTAGCGACTCGGGCTCGGCTTCTCGGCCTTCAGGCTCTCTACCCAGACAGGGCCGCTGAAGTGGAGGACACGTTCACAACCATCAGGCGGAGGTGGACGCGTTGTTGGCGGCGTGCCGCACCCTGCGGGACCGGGCCATGTTCCAAGCCATGGTCCTCGGTGGCCTGCGCCGTTGCGAAGTGTTGGGGCTGCGCCTCGAGGATCTCGATGGGGCGCACCGTCAGGTGTTCATCGCCGAGGGCAAGGGCGGTCATCAACGCCGGATCCCGATCTCGGCCCGCTGGTTCACCACCGTCGCTGATTACCTCCGTCGTGAACGGCCCGAGGAGGCAGCCACCGATCCGCTGTTCGTGGTATTGAAAGGTCCCCGGCGGGGTCAGCCGCTCTCGGATGAGGGGCTCAAGCAGGTGTTCGTTTCGGCACGCCAAGGTGCCGGGCTGCGCCGGATCACCTGCCACCAGTTGCGCCACACCTGCTTCACCCGGCTGCGCGAAGCCGGTATGGAACTCGAAGCGCTCCAGGTGATGGCGGGGCATCGCTCGATCGAAACCACCCGCCTCTATGTGCATCTCGCCAACGGCTGGGTCGCCGACGAATACGAACGGGCCTGCGCCGTGATCGACGCTGATCTGTTCCTCGCCGCCGCCGAAGAGGTCGGGCAATGAGCGCCCCGGCGATCGCTGTGGTCAAGTCACCGGGGCCGGGTCGGCCGAGGCCCCGCGAGTTCGGCTGGCCCCAGATCGCCGAGGCGGCACCGACGTTGGCAGCAACCATGCTGCGCTATCTGGAGCAGATCGCCCTGTCGCTGCGGCCCGCCAGTGTGCAACGCACCGACACGATGCTGCGCGGCTTCACCGGCTACCTGGCGCAGAATCATCCTGAAGTCACTGCCCTGGTCGACGTGGAACGCCGCCATATCGAAGCGTTCAAACGGTATCTCCCGACCCGAGCCGGTAAGGGCGGCCGGTCGCCGCTGTCACCGCAGACGATCCGGATGACGCTGGGAACACTGCGGTGCTGCTTCGAACGAGTGTCGGAATGGGGCTATCCGGACGCACCAACACGGGTGTTGATCTTCAACGGGGACCTCCCCACACCCGATGACCCGCTCCCCAAGTTCCTCTCTGATGTCGACGCCGGCAAACTGATGCGAGCCGCCTCCGCCGATATCGACATGACCCGCCAGTTGGTGATCGAGATGCTGGCCCGCACCGGGCTCCGAGTCGGGGAACTGTGTGCCCTGCCCGCCGATGCGGTGGTCAGGATGAGCCGGCGTCACTGGTTGCGGGTCCCGGTCGGGAAACTCCACAACGACCGATATGTGCCACTCCACCCCCAATTGGTTGAGCTCCTCGACGCTCACCAGGCGAGCCGCCGTGACGATCTGGATCGGCTCATCGTCTGGAAGGGCCGCCCGTTGAACCGGCACCAGATCACCCGCATGCTGAACCGGGTCGCCAAGGTGGCCGGGGTCGGTCACGTGCATCCCCACCAGCTGCGCCACACCCTCGCTACCCAAGCCATCAACCGCGGGATGAGCCTGGAAGGGG
The DNA here is from genome assembly GCA_963792365.1 of uncultured bacterium. Taxonomy (GTDB): domain Bacteria; phylum Actinomycetota; class Acidimicrobiia; order Spongiisociales; family ZC4RG35; genus JAOUGY01. The sequence continues at coordinate 529,706 of CAWBVW010000001.1, read as the reverse complement.
TCGCCGCCATGCTCGGCCACAAGACACTGCGCATGACCCTGGTGTATGCCCGGATCGCCGACCACACCGTCGCTGACGCCTACGACCGCGTCAGCGACCAGGTCGACGCCCTCTACACCAAACCCACCGGCCTCACCACCACCGGCACCGGAGCGATCACCATGACCCAACTCGCCGTCGAATACGAGCGGCGCATGCTCGGCAACGGCTGGTGCAACCGGCCCACCCAGCTCAACTGCCAATACGAGTCGATCTGCGAGTCCTGCAGCTACTACACCACCGACCAGTCGTTCGAGCCGGTGCTCGGAGCCCAACGCGACCACGCCGCCGCCCACGGGCAACACCACCGCTTTGACCTGTTCCAGATGCTCCTCGACCGCAACCAACAGGACACCCCATGACCCGCGATTACCCCCATATCCCGAAATCGTTTGACACGATTACCCACATAAGTGCCGATCTAGCGCACTCGGCGGAGCGCTCGTTCGTGTACCCGATTTGGTGATCGGGGCTGATCCCAACGGCTAGCTTGCGGGTGTGTTCTCGGATTCGGCGTACGACGCGGCATGGCGTGACCTGGCTCCCATGTTTCGGGTCTGCCTCGACCAGGCTTGGTTATCGCTTGGTTGTCGAGGTCTTCCCGTCGGGGCCGTGGTCTCGTTCGAGGGTGAGGACATCTCCCGGGGGCGGAATCGGGTGTACGACCCGCCCGGCGGGGATGATCCTCTCCAGCGCACTCCCGTGGCACATGCTGAGATGAACGCGATCGCGTCGGTGCCGCCCGACTTTGATCTATCCGACTGCCGGTTGTGGACGACTCAGGAACCCTGTTCGATGTGTAGCGCGGCGATCGACATTGCCGAGATCGCAGGCGTCGGATACCTCGCCTCTGACCCGTCAGCGGCATCAGGGAGCCGGTTCGTCTCATCGGGCGGATCGGACGACATCTGGATCGTCGTCGCCAATGCGTTGTTCTTGCACAACATCGCCTGGGTAGGGGGCAAAGACAATCCGGTGCTGGAGCGGAACAGGCTGCATGAGCCCGAGGTGGTGTCGTTGGCTCTGAACTTCGTTGAGCACGGCTCGCTCATCGTCCCGGCGGCCCGTGGAGCGTCGATCGAGGAGACGCTTGGTGAGCTCTGGGTGCAGTTGGAGGAGACTTCGCTGAGGCGTCGTAGCCGGCTCCGCTCCAGTTCTTGACCCGCCGTACGCTCCAAGACCCAAGCGCATCAGTGCCGATACAGCGCACTCGACGCGATGTGCGTTCGGGTACTCGATTTGTTGATCTGGGCGGCGCTCCCCCTTGCCTCTCCAGCCATATGCATGTATTATGCATGCATGCCCAATGTGCAGGTCCGGGACGTGCCCGAAGAAGTCCACGAAGCTCTGGTTCGTCAGGCCGAACTCGCCGGCCAGTCACTCCAGCAGTACCTGGCGGCGAAGCTGGCACTGATTGCGACCACCCCGACCATCGACGAAGTCCTCGACCGGATCGAAAACCGCAGCAAAGGACGATTGAGCGGAGAAGATGCCATCGCCGCTCTCGAATCCGAACGTGCTCGTCGTTGACGCCGCGGTTATTGCGCCGGCGGTTGCCGACGGAGGGCCCGACGGCGTCCGCTACCGGCAACGTCTGCACGGTGAACAGATCGCCGCACCTGATCTGCTTCGCATCGAGGTTCTGTCGGTGATCCGTCGCCAGTTCCACGTAGGGACCATCGACGCCACCCAGGCCGAACAGGCGGTGACCGATCTCCTCGACCTTCCTATCAACGTGTATCCCACTGCGCCGCTGCTGCTTCGCAGCTGGCAGCTACGTGACAACCTCACCGCCTACGACGCCTGCTACATCGCTCTGGCAGAGACTCTTGGCTGTAGCTTCGTCACTGCGGACACCCGGCTCTCCCGGGCGCCGGGCACGAGATGCCCAATCGAAGTGATCTGACCAGACAAGACGAGCGCCGACGTGCCGATCGGCGTGGGCTGGTGATGTGAGCGTTTCTGTTCCGTATCTGGCGATCGGTGCGGTGTGCTGGGTCCCTAGGACGCTGTTGAACAACTCACTTCTGGTCGTCGATCGACGGTCGTAGGGTTGGGTTGGGTGCGGGGGTGTCTCAACCGAACTGTCGACGTGAGGGTGTGAGCCGGCGACCCTGGTCGGGTTGAACTCGTGGGTGTGGCTCCTCGGTGACCCCCCGGGCCTGTTTCAGGTGAGCGCCCAGGTCCCGTGGTCGTGGTGGAGCCCGAGGTTGACGAGGCGGCGGAGGTTGATCGCTGCGACGCGGGTGGCGAGGCCGTGTTGGTTGCGTTCGATGCCGCGGTAGCGGACGCGGCGGTTGCCTTTGGCGACGAGCCACGCGATCGACCGTTCCACCATGGGTCGCCATTGTCGGTAGTCGTCGGCGAAGTCGCCGTTGGCCCAGGCTTGCCTCGCGGCGACGAGCAGCGCGTCGTGGGGGTGGATCGTGAGATGGCGGCCACCGGCTGCTGACGTGCAACGCGAACGGAGCGGGCAACCGCCGCAGCGAGCCCCGAAGGTGGCGCCGCCCTTGGGAGCGATGTCGACGGTGTGTCCGCCGGGACAGGTGACGGTGCGAGCGGTGTGGTCGACGACGAGGTCGTCGCGGTTGAACTGGTCCGCTCCGAGCTTGGGGTTGCGGCGCAGCGGTATCGCCTTGATCGCCGCGGTGTGTTCAGCTGCGGCCAGCGCTGCACGAACGTCGCCAGACCCATACGCCGAATCGGCGAGCACTTGCAGGCCGGGTTCCTCGCCGGCGAGTAGTTCGACACCGGCCGGTCCGTCACCAGCGTTCGCAGGGGTGAGCGCGGTGGCACAGATCAGCCCGGTTTCGGGTTCGACCGCGAGGTGGGCTTTGAACCCGTCGCGGTAGGAGCTGACGCTCTTGTGCATGTACCGGGATTCGGGATCAACCGTCGAGATCACCCGATCGGGCGCGACCAGCTGGGCGATCCGCCACGTGCCTTCGGTGTCGCCGGGCTCGACGTCTTGGCCCGCCACCAGCGCCAACAACCCGACCACATCGGCTTGGGTGTCATCAAGGGTGACGCCATCGAGCGCGCCGATGATCGCCAACGCGTCGTTCACCAGCCCGCTCACAAGCGCGGTCTTGGCATCAGGACCGTCCCACGCGCACACCGGTTTGCCCGACGCGTCGTAGTCATGCGCCGACACCACAACAGCGGCCGCCTCAGGCACCAGACGCCGAACCCGGCGGATCGCCGACACCAGCTGGGTGACGGTGTCCTGGGTCGCGACCGCGTCATCGAGCAGCGTCGAGTCCAACGCCCGCCGCCGCTTTCCGGCCAGCACTCCGGTTGCGTCAATCACCGCCCGGACCGCGTCGAAGATCCGCTCCGGCGCCTCCGATGCCCGCAGCCGCGACCGCCAGTAGGTGAGCACCGAGTAGTGAATCCCCTCGTCATCGAGCGCCAACCCCGCAGCGACCTTCCACGCGATGTTCGTCCGCAACGCCGACACCGCGTCGCGATCCGACAGCCCCTCAAGCGCCTGCAACACCATCACCGTCGCCACGACATCGGCGAGCACCGACGGCCGGCCCCGTCCCGACGGGAACAGGTCGGCGAACATCTCATCCGGAAACAGATCCCGCCGGTGATCAGCCAAGAACGTGTGAACCGAGTCCTCGCCTACGAGATGACCGCACAACGCCGCCGCCGTCCAACAACTCCGCACTCGGATCCGACCGTCCCTGCATCCACCCATTCTCTTCGATCCCCCCACAAATCGCGAGCACCGAAAGGCGAATTCTTCAACAGCGTCCTAGCGGTGCCGCCACGTTACGCCGCCTGCCAATTGGCCGCTCTGGTAGAAGACGCGCGCCGCTTCCCGCGCCTCATCGAGGGTGACGAGATCTGCGAGCCGGAACTCGCCGAGTTGACCTCCGGTGACCATGCTCACGGTCCCTCGGGTGCGTCGGGCGTGACCGCCTCGTCGAAGCGTGCGTTGTGGTGACACAGGAACACCAAGTTGTGGCTGTCTGAGCCACCTGCGATCGCCATGTACGTCTCTGGGTCGCCCCGGTGCGGATATAGGTAGACCTCGGTGCGAGTGTGACCGTCCAAGCCACCGATGGCTGCCTTGATGTCGGACCACGTCGGCAAGTCGATGTCGTGGTCCTCGACGCCGGACTCCGTCCGCACGGGTACGGCCAAGTGCTGGACGAAATCGCTCATGCTCGCACTCTACGACAGCCCCCAACACCCGCACGCCGAGGTGATGCGATGAGCGTGCGGGGGCCTCCCGCTCGTCGGTGACCCGGTCATCATTCGGGTTGCTATCTTTCACGGAGTGGAAGGAGGCCCCACCATTCGCGGATCTATCTATCGTTCCTGTGTTGTCTCCGATCGAGGTGTGTCGTGTCGAGTTTCGATCTGGTGGTTCTCAATGGTCGGGTGATCGATCCGGAGTCGAGGCTGGATGGGATCCGGACCATCGGTGTCAGTGGTGGAGAGATCACTGCGGTGTCGGATACACCGCTTGTCGGCGAGGTCGAGGTGGACGCGTCGGGCCTGGTGGTGGCTCCGGGATTCATTGATCTTCACAGCCATACCCAGTCGATTCTTGGTGACCGGATCCAAGCCTTCGATGGTGTGACTACGGCTCTGGAGTTGGAATCGGGCATCATGCCAATCGGTGTCTGGTATGACGCTCAGGCGGACTCAGGACGGGCGATCAACTACGGCGCTTCGGTGGCGTGGACGTTCGCTCGGGTAGCCGAGTTGAACCCAGAGTTGGGGGAACCAGACGGGACTCTGGAGTACTTCCGTCGAGCCTTTGGGCAACCCGAATGGTCGACTCATGTCGCCCGCCAAGATCACGTCGACTCGATCGTCGCAAGACTGAAGCAGGGCCTCGAGGAGGGTGGGATCGGGATCGGCATCAACAATGGGTACGCCCCAGGGGCGGGCGTCCAAGAGATATCGGCGGTTTGCTCGGTGGCTGCCCGATACGGGGTTCCTACCTACACGCACATCTCGTACATGAGCAACATCGACCCTGATAGCTCCTACCAGGGGTATCTGCGGCTCATCGCGTATGCGGCGGCGACCGGAGCCCACATGCACATCTGTCATCTGAACTCGACGAGCCTTCGTGACATCGAGCGTGCCGTCAACGCAGTGAGGAACGCCCAGGAAGCAGGGTTGAGGATCACCGTCGAGGCATACCCCTATGGAGCGGGGTCCACCGCCATAGGAGCGGCAATGTTTCTCGATCCCCGATTCCGGGAACGCACCGGCTCGGACTGGTCAGACATCGTGGTCAACGCCACGGGCGAGGCCATCGCCAGCGAAGAGCGCCTCCGTGAGCTACAGGCCGAAGACCCGGGCACCATCGTCGTCTGGCACTACATCCGGCCCGACACCAACCCCGAGCATCAACGACTGCTCGACCTGTCCGTCCTCTACCCAGGTGGGGCCATCGCCTCAGACGCGATGCCGTGGGAACTGCCCGACGGCACGCTGCTCGAAGGGAACCTGTGGCCAATCCCCGACGAAGCGGTGTCCCACCCACGGTCGGCAGGCACGTACGCGCGGTTCATCTCCCGCTTCGTCAACGATCTCGGAGCCCTAGACCTCATGGCGGCGATCGAGAAATGCACGCTCATCCCAGCCCGCATCCTCGAAGGGTCAACGACTCAGATGAAGCGAAAGGGGCGGATCGCTGTCGGAGCGGATGCGGACATAGTCGTCTTCAACCCAGACGAAGTCGCAGACCAGGCGACCTTCCGACAACCGGCAAACCCATCCTCGGGAATGGTGCACGTCCTCGTCAACGGGGTTCCACTGATCTCCAACGGACAGTTGGACACCAGCGCCCTGCCTGGCAGGCCAGTCAGGCGCTGACCGCCGCGCACCCACCACCGCTGCCTTCTGGTAGTCGACTTGAGCGACGCGTTGTCGGGGAGACTCGTGTTGGCCCGGTCGGCTCCGGTGGTGCTCCTGGGCTCGGAGGCCTGGCTGCCGGTTGGGGGGTGTGGTCATGATCCCGAATCCCCTATTGGGTGCTCGTCCCTACGCCCATGATACCCTTAATGCAACGTTATAAGCGTCAAAATATTGATAACTGATGCGAGAGGATGAGTAGTGATGAGAGGTGTGCGAGCTCTGACCGGACAGGGTTGATCGAGGAGAACGCCTGCCCGGCGCACGTTCCGGCCCTGTGATTGGATTGAGACACCGGCACAATCGCTGTGAGCGAGGGAGAACCGTATGAGACGTTCCGGATGGATCGAAGACCGGCAGGGACGCACCGGTCGGCGGTGGCGAGCCAGATACCGGGGACCAGACGGACGGATCCGCTCGAGAAGCTTCGACCGCAAAGTCGACGCCGACCGGTGGCTCGTCGCCCGGCTCGGATCGATCGACCGGGGCGAGTGGATCGCCCCCGAAGCCGGCAACATCCCCCTCGCCGAAGCCGCCGCCGACTGGCTGTCAGGGCTCGACATCAAACCCAAGACCAGGGCCGGCTACGAATCGCTGCTCCGCTCCCGGGTACTTCCCGTCTTCGGGGACCTGCCCTTGAACCGGATCACCCCGGCGATGGTGCGGAACTGGATCGCCGACATGTCCACCTAGGGGCTGTCGGCGTCGCGGATCAAACAAGCCAAACAAGTCCTGGCAGCACCCCTCGAGCTGGCCGTCGTCGACGGGATCATCGCCCGCTCCCCAACGTCAGGAGTGAAGGCTCCGACCGTGCGGCGTCGTGAGCAGCGGTTCCTCACCGCCGAACAAGTCGCCCTTCTCGCCACCGCCGCCGAAGACGCCCGAGACGGGGCCGGGCTGGTGGTCGAGACGTTGACGTGGGTGGGGATGCGATGGGGCGAACTGGTTGCTCTCAGACGGGCTCGTGTCCACCTGTTGCGCCGTCGGATCGAGATCGCCGAAGCAGCCACCGAACTCGGATCCGGACTGTCATGGGGAACCCCCAAGACCCACGAGCGACGACTCGTCACCATGCCCGCCTTCCTCGCCGACCAACTCGCCCCCCGACTCGGCGACATCGCACACGACGGGCTCGTGTTCACCGCCCCCAACGGCGGGCCGTTGCGCTCCTCACCCTTCCGGCAGCTCATATGGAAACCAGCCGTCGAAGCGGCACGGCTCGAACAGCTCCGCATCCACGACCTGCGAGGCACCGCCGCCTCCCTCATGATCTCATCCGGAGCCAACATCAAAGCCGTCCAACGTCAACTCGGCCACGCCTCCGCAGCGATGACACTCGACCTCTACGGACACCTCTACGAAGACGACCTCGACACTCTCGCAGACGCCCTCGACCGCCGATACGCGGCCGCAACCACACCACTACAGAAGCGCGCCGAACGCGTCTCGAACGATTCTCCCGCGCCCCTATCGCGCCCCCAGCGCGCCCCCAAGGACTCAGGGGATTCCGTTGCGACCGAAGGAAAGGGCTGAAATAGCCCGAAACGACGGGCTTTGGCGGAGGCGGACGGGAATCGAACCCGCCGGGGGCGTTTCGGCCCCCCAACGGTTTTGAAGACCGCGGAGCCCACCAGGCGCTCGGACGCCTCCGCAGGAGAATGTAGCAGTCAACCTCTCACTCGAATCGTTGTGGACCATTGCCGGTGAACTGCGGGTGATACCGGGGATCGGGCTAACCTGCCGGGCGTGGACGATCAAGATTTTGCTGGGCTTCTCCGTCAGAGCCGAGAACGGCTTGGTCTCACCGCATCACGGGTTGCCGAGCTCATCGGCCGCGCCCCGGGTACCGTGAGGGCTTGGGAGAAGGGTACGTCGCGACCATCCGACGCCGCCGTTGTCTCCTCGCTCGCTGCAGTCCTCGGGATCGACGAGGGGTCGCTGTTCGAGGCTGCCGGTCTCGAGCCTCCGGTGCCCCAGTCTCGCCAGACCGTGCGGCAGGCACTGTCTTCGATCGTCCCCGACGCCAGGAGAGAACAGAGGGAGCCCACTCCGGAGCGCACGGCAGTGTCGAGGGAACCATCTGGGACGACCACGACGTTTGATTCGAGCCAGGTCGAAGAGGACGAGGAGAACGAGGTGGTTGAGCCGGCAATGATGGCCCGAGAAGGACGAGAACGGCACATGGCGCCGCGAATCGGCTTTGCCGACCGTCTGCGGGCAGCGACCGTGCGTCGTCAACCGCGTCCTGCGTCCGCACCGAGCACGTTGCCCCCGGTTCCTCGCGCCCCCTCCTACATGGAGGACCCCACGGAGCGATGGTCCTATCGCTTGCGTTCGATCTACACAGCGGTGGGTGTGGTACTGCTGTTCATCGCTCTGGGATGGGCCGCCTCGAACCTGTTCGACTCACTTGGTGAAGTGTGGGAGATCCTGACGGCCAACCTCTGAGCGTCGTCCTCCATCCGCGTCACCCCCGGGGCGTCGCCGAGGCCTTCCGGGCGTCCAAAACGATCCACCTCGTCGAGCCAGAAGAGTCAGGCGTCGTCGATGCGCTCGACGACGTTGCGATCCTGGTCACCTACGTGTGGCGGCCCGACTATCTGAGGCCGCACCTGCGATGGGTGCAATCGGTCTCGGCAGGCGTCGACCAGTTTCCCCTCGACGACCTCCGGGCTGCGGATGTCGCGCTCACGTCGGCGAGTGGAGTTCACGGACCCCAGGTCGCCGAGCACACCTTCGCATTGCTGTTGTCGTTGACCCGTGCGGTCGGTGTGTCGATCCGCGATGCCGGCGATCACATCTGGCGGCCCCGCACCGGCGCCGAGATCGCAGGTTTGACCATGGCAATCCTCGGACTCGGCACCATCGGTGAGGAGATCGCTCGCCGGGCGGTTGCCTGGGATATGCGCGTCATCGGGACGAAGGCCGATCCCGGTTCGTATGCGGGAGTCGCCGAGCGAGTGATGCCACCGTCACGGACGGTGGATGTCTGTCGAGAGGCAGACGTCGTGGTGTGCGTCCTGCCCGACAATGAGTCCACCCGGGGCATCATCGGTGCTGATGCGCTCGATGCCCTCGGCGATGGGTGGCTGATCAATGTGGGACGGGGAACCGCGGTCGACGAAGACGCCCTCATCGATGCCCTGGATCGTGGTCGGCTGCGTGGTGCCGGCCTCGACGTGTTCGCCACGGAGCCGCTTCGAGACGACTCACCGCTGTGGTCGCATCCGAGGGTGGTGCTCACACCGCACATCGCCGGTCTGTCACCGAAGTATGGCGAGCGCCTGGTCCAGGTCTTCGAGCGGAACCTTCCCGCATTCGGCGGCGGGCGCCCATGGACCGGGCGGGTCGTGTGAAGAGGGAGAACCACAAGCCGGTCTACCTGCGTATGGACCACAGAGATGTCGGATCAGCGGCTACTACGCCGATTTCGGTCGGGTGATCCCGACGCGGTGACGCAGCTGTACCAGCGGTACGGCAAGGCTGTCTTCACGGTGGCCTACCGGTCGCTTGGCGATAGGAGTCTTGCGGAAGAGGTGGTCCAACAGACGTTTGTGCAGGCATGGCGGGCGTCCAGCCGGTTCGACGACACGAAGGACCCCGCACCGTGGCTCTATGCCATCGCCCGCCGGGCGGCCGTCGACGCGTATCGGCGTGAACGCCGGCACCGGCTGGACCGCGAGCAAGAGACGGAGATGGTGGCACTTCCTCCTTCGTTCGAAGGGTTGTGGGAGGCATGGGAGGTCAGATCGGCTTTGGACAAGCTCAGCGAGGACGAACGAAGCGTGATGGAGGCCACGCACTATCGCGGCTTCACCCACGAGGAAGCGGCAGACGAGTTGGGTGTTCCAGTCGGGACGATCAAGTCGCGTTCGCATCGCGCCCACAAACGATTGGCAGCGTTGTTGGCGCATCTCAGGGAGGCATCGGCATGAGATGCGAAGACGTACAAGCGCGGTATTTGGCGGGCGAAGGCTCACCGCTCCTCGATTCGCACTTTGCCGGGTGTCCAACCTGTCGTGTCGAACGGCCGGGACTCGACATGCTGCGCCGTGCCCTTGCCGACTCGGTCACCTGGGAGACTCCGAGTCCTGATCTCGAACGCCTCGTCGTGGATGAAGTCGCTCGACAGAGGTTGCCGAAGGTGCAGGCGAGGTCGAGACGCTGGATGATGGCGGTGGCGTCGCTCGCGGCCGTGGTGGTCGGGGTCGTGGCGATCGCAACGTTCGCACTGGGTCGACCGGATTGGTCCACCGAGTTGGTGGCCTCGGATGTCACGCCGCGGGCAACGGCTTCGGTTGCCGGCTGGCTCACCGACGAAGGAACGCGGATGCGGTTCGACATCGCCGGTCTTCCGGCGGCGGGTCCCGATGAGTACTACGAGATCTGGCTGACCGCGCCCGATGGCACACACGTGTCGGCCGGGTCGTTCCGCCAGAATGGAGTGATCGAGGCATCGATCGGAGTCGCAAGATCCGACTACCCGCGGGTGTGGATCACACTCGAGGGAACCGACGACGACCTCGGCCCGTCGGGCGTGACGGTGCTCGACGACCCTGACGCCTGATTCCGCGTCCGACGTCCTCGACTCGGTTCCTCAACTCATCAAGCTGTGCAGGAGGAGTGCGAGCGAAGCTGCCGTCGACAGCGCCAGGACTCCCGTCCGGAATCGGCGATCGTCCACGTGCCCTCTCAGCCTTGAACTGGCGATGAACCCGACCACCATCGGAACGGCGAGGATTGCGGCCACGCGGTAGTCGTTGGACATCACGGCACCCGCGAGATGGAGCACGGTGAGGTTGACGACCAGTCCCACCGCGATGGCTGCTGCGACGGTGGAGCGAGCGGTTTCGGTGTCTGCTCCCCGGTAGAGCAGGGCAAGCGGAGGTCCGCCGATACCCGACGTGGTGCCGGAGAATCCCGCCGCCAGACCTGCCCCGAGGCGGGTTCTCGTGTTGATGGGGAGGCGCCGTTCGGTCCGGCTGACGGCCACGGCCACGAGCACCACCACGCCGATCACGCTTCCGATCGTCCGCTCGGACACCTCGGTCAGCAGCCAGGCGCCGCCGATGGCGCCTGGCACGCGGCCGGTGGTGATCCAACCGATCCCAGCTGTGTCGACCTTGGAATGCTCTCTCGCTGCTGTGGCGAGGGCGAGCGGGAGCGACAACAGCAACTGGGGGATCGGAGTCAAGGAAGGGTCGATGAGGGTGAGGATCGGGACGGACACGACACCCAGACCGAAGCCGATCGTCCCCTGCACGATGGAGGCGAACACCGTCACCGCCACGGCGAGTATCCATTCCGACGGGTTCAGCATCCGGCGCACGGTACCGAGGTGTTCGGGTGTCCCGGTCCGAGCCCGATCGTCGATCGGGGTGGCCCCAAAGGAGAGCGCCCCGCCGAAGCGGGGCGCTCGAAGCCTTCGAGAGGGTTACGACACGTCACGATGACGCGCGCTCCGGTGGGACCAATTCCAGAGATCTCGTAGGTCGGTGGTCCGAGTTGGAGTCGCTACCTGGCTCCCTTTTGGAAGGAGTAGCGCCTCGCACGGCTAAGCGCTACTCAGCGCTCGGCCACCTCCAGAGTCCCGTAAGAACTATGCAACTAGGACCACCTCCTTTCTCTGGTGAGGAGATTGTGCCACGACTCGCACACAATCGGAAGGGATTTCGCGACGTATGTCTTGCACCGGCCCCGGACTCACGAGATCCGCGCCGCACGTGCCTGGATGGTGACCGATTGTTTGGGTGAGACAACCGGCCTGCTCCGGAGTCGTCGATCCGTTCGGAGCGCGGTACACGTATGATCCCGTCCATGGGTTTTCGCACCGATCAGATACACGCCGGCGTAGAGCCGGACCCGGTCACCGGGGCCATTCTCACGCCCATCCACCAGTCGACGACCTTCGTGCAGGACTCGGTCGACGAGTACATGGGCAAGGGCTTCTCGTATACCCGGGCGGGCAACCCGACGGTGGCCGCCTTCGAACGCCGCATGGCGGCTCTGGAGCGGGGTACGAATGCCACGGCATACGGGAGCGGCATGGCGGCGACCGTCTCGGTGATGATGGCTCTCCTGAGCGGCGGCGACCACGCCGTGGTCTCCGATGTCGTCTACGGCGGTACCCACCGTTTCGCGGCGCAGGTCTTGTCGAGGTACGGAGTGGGCTTTTCGTTCGTCGACACCTCGGATCCATCGGAGGTGAGCCGTGCGATCCGGCCAGAGACGAAACTCGTGTTCACGGAGACTCCGGCGAACCCGACGCTGAAGCTCACCGATCTGGCCGCAGTCTCGGATATCACACGAACCACCGGTGTCGTTCACGCCGTGGACAACACGTTTCTCAGCCCGTATTACCAGCGACCGTTGGAACTGGGGGCCGATGTGGTGGTGCACGCGACGACGAAGTACCTCGACGGGCACAACGCAACCCTCGGTGGTGTGGTCGTCACCGCCGACGAAGAGCTCGACGCCCGCTTCCGTTTCATCATGAAGTCCATGGGACTGATCATGTCCCCACAGGTCGCCTGGTTGACGCTGCAGGGGTCGAAGACGCTCTCTGAGAGAATGGACCGGCAGTCAGCCAACGCCATGGAGATCGCTCGTTTCCTCGAGGGGCATCCCAGAGTCGAGCACGTAGGGTATCCGGGTCTCGAATCCTTCCCTCAACACGAACTTGCCAAGACCCAGGCGAGTGGCTTCGGGGCGATGGTCTGGTTCGAGGTGATCGGCGGCGTCGACGCCGGCAAACGCCTGATGGACGCCGTCGAGCTGTGGGCGCTCGCCGAGAACCTCGGTTCGGTGGAGTCGCTCATCACTCACCCGGTGACGATGACCCACGGCGACGTCCCTCGAGAAGCTCGCCTCGCCGCCGGTATAACCGACGGGCTGGTGCGCCTCTCGGTCGGGATGGAAGACGTCGAGGATCTCATCGACGCCCTCGACCGAGCCCTCTCCAAGGTGTAGGTCGGCGGGCTCCGCCCGCCTCCCCGTACTCGGTCGGCGCCCTGGCTGGCCCCTCCGTGTACACGCTCGTGGGCTGGCGCCCACTCGCTGTATTCGGCCCGTTCGCTTCGCTCCGGCCCTGTACACGCACGCCTGAGGCGTGCTGTATCCGCCTCTCTCAGTTCGGCTCGACCGGAACCGAGGTTGCGTTCCGGGTCAGGGAGCCGAAGGCGACCGAATACAGGGCAGCGTCAGCTGCCCGCATACAGCCGGCGAGCAAAGCGACGCCGGCGTTCACAGGGAGGCGGCCTCAGGCCGCCGACCGAGTACGTGACCGGGCGAATCGGGTCACTGCCCTCACTCGGAGTCGAGGATCGACCCGAAGCCGTTGGCGCGCATCCAGTCGTCGTTGAAGATCTTCTCGAGGTAACCGCGGCCTGAGTCGGGGAGGATCACCACCACGAGCTTCGAAGGGTCTTCGCGTGCCACCTGGATAGCAGCGTGAGCGGCCATCCCGCAGGAACCGCCGACCAGCAGGCCTTCGACGCGGGCGAGCTTTCGGGTCATGGCGAAGGATTCGGTGTCCGTCACCTTGATGAACCGGTCGATGAGCTCGAGGTCCACGGTGTCGGGGTAGAAGTCCTCGCCGACGCCTTCCACCTTGTACTGGTGGATCTCGTCATCTGGTCCTGCTGAATAGATCGAGCCTTCGGGGTCGGCGCCCACGATCTCGATGGCAGAGTTGCGGGCCTTCAGATAGCGCGCCGATCCGGTGATGGTGCCTCCGGTCCCGACGCCGGCCACCAAGACATCCAGCGTGCCATCCGTCTGATTCCACAGTTCCGGGCCTGTCGTGGCCTCGTGAGCAGCGGGATTGGCAGGGTTCGAATACTGATTCGGGTTGAACGCACCCTCGATCTCACGGGTCAGGCGACGGGCCACGCCGTAGTACGAATCGTCATCCTCGGGCAGCAACTCGGTGGGCGTGACGATCACCTCGACGCCATATGCCTTGAGTTGATCGATCTTGGCCTGCGAGACCTTGTCGGGCACCGTGCAGATGACGCGGTATCCGTGGACGGCCCCCACGAGCGCAAGCCCCACACCAGTGTTCCCCGACGTCGGCTCGATGATCGTTCCGCCCGGTCCGAGCGATCCGTCGCGTTCCGCGGCGTCGATCATGGCCACCGCAATCCGCTCTTTCACCGAGCCGCCGGGATTCGTGGATTCGACCTTGGCGACCAGGTTCCCCGGCTCGTGGAGCCGGGAGAGGCGGATCAGCGGTGTATTGCCTATGGCGGCGAGGACGTCGTCGTAGATCTGCATTGGACCCGATGGGTGGAGGACGTGATTGCCGTGAGCCTACCCCGGGTAGGGTCCGAGGCATGGATCGAACTGACAGCGGTCTCGTCGTCGTGGCCAATCGACTGCCTGTGGCATGGGACGACGAGGAGCAGAAGTGGATGCCGAGCCCCGGTGGCCTGGTTTCGGCTCTGACGCCCATTCTGAAGGCACGACACGGGACCTGGGTCGGCTGGTCGGGCATTCCCGACCGTCAGGATGAGCCCTTCGTTCTGGAAGGGATACGGCAGTTACCTGTCCACCTGACCGAACAAGAGGTCGCGGCGTACTACGAGGGGTTCTGCAACGGAACCGTGTGGCCGTTGTATCACGACGCCATCCGGCCGGTGGAGATGCACCGTCACTGGTGGCGGCCATACGTTGCCGTGAACCGGAAGTTCTCCGATGCCGTACTCCAGACCACCGCTCCCCATGAGCCAGTGTGGATCCACGATTACCAGCTACAGCTCGTCCCTCAGATGGTCCGGGAGCGAACGCCGGAGCGAAGGATCGGATTCTTCCTCCACATCCCGTTCCCGCCGCTCGAGATCTTCGGTCGGCTGCCGTGGAGGAGCCAGGTGATCACGGGGCTGCTCGGTGCCGACGTGATCGGTTTTCACACGCGGCAGAGCGCTCTCAACTTTGCTCGCGCCGCCCGGCAATACGGCGGCGCCTCGGGGCCTGCGGAGGCGCTGGCGTTGGGTGGTCGGACGGTCACCGCCGAGTCCGTGCCGATCTCCATCGACACCGCTGAGTTCAATCATCTGGCGCGATCACCGGAGGTGGTCGAGGCAGCCCATCGACTTCGTTCAGAGCTCGGTGGCCCGCGGACACTGATGCTCGGGGTCGACCGACTGGACTACACCAAGGGAATCGACCTTCGGCTGAGGTCCTTTCAGACCTTGCTGGAGAATCGTCCGGACCTCCACGGCGAGGTGACGTTCGTACAGGTGGCCGTTCCGTCGCGGGAGGGGGTCGGGGAATACCAGATCATTCGCGAACGGATCGAACAGCTCGTGGGACACATCAACGGTGCATATGGCCGGCCCGACTGGGTCCCCGTCCACTACCTGCATCGAAGCCTGCCCCGGGAGGAGCTGTTGGCGTTCTACCGGGCTGCGGACGTGATGTTGATCACCCCGCTGCGAGATGGCATGAACCTCGTCGCCAAGGAGTACATCGCCGCCCGAATTGACAGCACCGGTGTCCTGGTGCTTTCGGAGTTCGCCGGCGCCGCCGAGCAACTCGATCGGGCGCTCCTTGCCAACCCGTACGACCTCGATGGCCTCGCCGCCATCATCGAACGGGCAATCGAATTGCCGATCCAGGAGCAACGCGAGCGCATGCGGGCGCTCCGCCGCATCGTCACCCGTTGGGACGTCTACGAATGGGCGGAACAGTGTCTGGCGGCCATCGTCGGTTGATTGGGACGAGATGAATCGCTGGACTCGATGGCATCGGCAAGAGTTGTACACATGCGTACGTAGCTGTACAATCGATGCGATGTCCAAGATGACCGTCAGCCAAGCGAGAGCAGCCCTCCCCGAGATTCTCGACCGTGTTCTCGCCGGTGAAGAAGTGACCATCACGCGCCACGGAAGGCCCGTGGCCGTCGTCGTCCGGCCCGACACCATGCGGGTACGACGGGCAGACCAGGCGATCGCCGACGCAGAACGACTTCATGACCTACTCGAGCGAGGCCGGAGTACTCGCCTCGACCAGTCCTCGGGTATTTCTGTTCACAGGGCCGAACAGCTCGTCGCCGACATCGCTCAGGCTCGTGCCGCCCGGTGATCGCCCAGCCGATGGATGCCTTCGACGCCGATGTCCTGATCTACGCCGCCGTGCCCGACCACTCCCTCGGTAGGCGAGTACGTGCGCTGTTTCCGAACGCGCCAACCGCGGCCACCGGATCGGTGGCTGGACTGGGGTCGGTGCTCTTGATCCCGGAGCTGCTGACCAAGCCGATGCGTGATGGTGTCGAGGGGGAGATCGAAGCGCTCGTTGGACTGTTGGCTCGGCTAGAGCTTCGGTCCGTCGACGAGGCCACTGCACACCTCGCAGCGGTCCTGGGCGCCACCTATGGGTTGCGTGCCGTCGACGCGGTTCATCTCGCTACCGGCGTATCCGCAGGTGCCCACCGGTTCATCACCAACAACTCCGCCGGCTTTCCCCAGCGCATCGAGGAGATCGCCGTCACCTATCCCAACGACCTTCCCGAGCCCTGACCGGCACTCCCGGCGATATGGGGCGGGTCGTTTCGGGTGTTCGTTCGTTCAGGCCAGGATGCGCGAGGGTTTCCAACCGATGTGGTCTTGGGCGCGATCACCGAGCATGTTGAGGTGGCGTGGTCGGCCGGCGTTGCATGGTGTCGGCACCGCCATGATGCATGCGGGGTCGAGTTTCAACCAGCGGACGACGCGTTGGGCGATCTCGTATCGGCTCAGGTGTTCTGGCCCGAGGAGTTGCCAGATGCCAAACCGCTGCGCAGGGCCGAGCATCGTGATCCTCCAGAGCCCCTGTGCGGCGTCGGGGGCCATGGCAGGCTGGCGGATTTCGTCGGAGTACCACCTGGTGGGCTCCCGTCGGACAGCCCCCTCCCTGATTCGTTCGACACCTCGATCCTCGGGATCGAGAGACACGACCAGGGGAGCTTCACAACTGTCCACGCGCTCGATCTGCGCAGGACGATGCGCTCGGCTTTGGCCTTCCACCGTCCGTAGTCCCACACGGGTTCGGGCTGTGCGTTCTCTCTCCAGCCGGTCGACCGTCGCCCGAGAAGACCGCATCGGTTGAGATGTACACCACATCTGCCTCTACGGCCGAAGCACCATGCGCGATGTTCTCCGTGGCGTCGACGATCGACTCGACGTCCAAGGACGCCGCGGAGTGGATCACGACCGAAGGCCTGGTAGCTGCCAAGCCAGCATCAACGGCGGCCCTGTCCCGAAAGTCGGCCTTCACCGATGAGTCTTCGAGAGGACTCCGGTGGGTCCACGAGATCATCTCCACCTCCGGTGGAACCAGCCTCCGCAGCCACGTTCCCACCAGACCCGAAGCGCCCGTCACCACGACACGATGCGACACACGCAGGACGGTAGGCGCGCCACTCAAGGGGCGGCAGCGCCTCGTCGTGGACCACGAGCGAGTGCGACCAGAGTCGGACGGTGGCGGGTCGGCGGAAGACCAGTCCTGCGGTAGCCTCCGCCGCATGCATCTTCGAAGGTGGGCATGGATCACGCTCGGCTGGAATGTCCTGGTCGTCCTAGGCGGGGCGCTCGTCCGATCGACCGGTTCGGGCGCCGGGTGCGGTCGTTCATGGCCCACCTGTCAGGGCACTGTCGTTCCTGAGCTCCGCGGGGCGACCGCCATCGAGTTCGGCCACCGAGTTGTCAGTGGTGTCGCCTTGATCATGGTGGCCGTGCTCGTGGTTCGGGTTTTTCGAGGACTCTCGAAGGGACACCCTGCTCGCTTCGGAGCCACACTCTCCGGTATTGCGATCGTGGTGGAGTCGCTGATCGGGGCGATGATCGTCTTCTACGAATGGGTGGCCGACGACGCATCTGTTGCGAGAGCGATCTCGGTTCCGCTGCATCTAGTGAACACATTCTTCCTGCTCGCCGTGCTCACCCTCACCGTGTTCTGGCTTCACGGTCACCGTCGACTGCGACGAAACGGCGCCGGAGCGGCGCTCTACGGAATCGGTGCCGGGATGGTTGTCATCGCCGCCACCGGCGGAATCACCGCTCTCGCCGACACCTTGTTCCCGAAGGAGGGTTTCACCATCGGTGGGGTCTTTTCGTTCACGACCAGTGAGCACTTCCTGACGAATCTGAGAGTGGTGCATCCGATCGTGGCCATCCTCGTGGGTGTCGTCGCCGCGGTGTGGGCCAGGCGTCGTGGATGGACGGTTCCGCACGGCGGAGCGAACGCAGCCCGTGTGGTGGTGGCAGTGGTGGTGGTTCAGATCGCAGTCGGCTTCCTGAATGTCGTGTTCCTGACGCCCACGTGGATGACGCTGATCCATCTGCTGCTGGCGGACGTCTTGTGGATCGCCTGGGTATGGCTGACGGCGTCCTCCCTCCAGGGAACGGAGTTTGCCCCGCCTGTGGCGCCGGGCGAGTCTGTCACGGTGGCGTGAGGGCCCACGACGCGGTAGGCGTCTGCGTGATCACGGGAATGGCGTCGCCTGTCGCGTCGTTGTAGAACGCTCCTACACTCATGTAACTTCATGACCATTTCGTATCAAGAGCTCGTTCGGCAGGCAAAGGCCGCCATCACCGAGATCCACCCGACCGACCTGGCGGATCGGGTTTTGAATGGTGCAGTCGTGGTCGACGTGCGTGAGCCAGACGAGGTGTCTCAGGGAATCATCGCCGGCGCGATCCCGATCACCAGGGGCGTGCTCGAGTCGAACATCGGAACGAGAGTTGACGATCCCGACACGGAGATCGTGCTCTACTGCGCGGTGGGAGCCCGGTCGGCGCTTGCCGCCAAGGCGCTGATCGATATGGGGTACACGAGGGTCTCGTCCATGTCGGGTGGTTTCGGTCAGTGGAAAGCCGAGGGTCGGCCGTGGGTGGTGCCGACCATGCTCTCGAACGAGCAACGCTCCCGCTACTCGCGTCATCTTCTGCTCCCGGAGGTCGGTGAGACGGGACAGGCGAAGCTCCTGGAGTCGAAGGTGCTGCTCGTCGGCGCCGGGGGCCTGGGCTCCCCGGCCGCGATGTACCTTGCGGCTGCCGGTGTGGGCACACTCGGAATCGTCGACTTCGACGACGTCGATGTGTCCAACCTCCAGCGTCAGATCCTCCACACCCTCGACCGGGTCGGGACCCCGAAGGTTGAGTCGGCGGAGAAGACGATCAGAGGTCTGAACCCCGATGTTCGAGTGATCGCCTATCGGGAGCGGCTCCAGGCAGACAACGTCATGGAAATGCTTGCGGGCTACGACGTGATCGTCGACGGCGGGGACAACTTCCCCACCCGATACCTCGTCAACGACGCATCGCTGCATCTCGGGATCCCGGTGGTGCATGGTGCGGTTTTTCGCTTCGAGGGACAAGCCAGCGTGTTCGCCCCGTACCAGGGCCCGTGCTACCGGTGCTTGTTCCCGCAACCGCCTCCTCCCGAGCTGGCTCCGTCATGTGCCGAGGCTGGAGTTCTCGGCGTTCTCCCTGGGGTGATCGGCACGATCGAGGCGATGGAAACGATCAAGCTCCTTCTGGGAATCGGCGAACCACTCATCGGTCGACTCCTCACATACGACGCCCTCGATCAGGAATTCCGGACCCTCCGCATCCGTCGGAACGAATCCTGTTTGGCGTGTTCGGACCAAGACATGCCGCCGGCAATCGTCGAGTACGACAACCTGTGTACGCCGGCCGGGTCTGTCGCACGGGTCAGCTGACCCGCGGTCCCGGCCTCCTTCGTTCCTCACCCGTTTCGCACAGGAGTTCTCGACATGTCCAACCTCGCCCATGACGCAGCCACTCAGATGGTCGATGTCAACGTTCCCAGGTTCAACCAGGGGGTGGTGGCTGCGGTCACCGCCCTCGCCTTCGTCATCCAGTACCCGCCCCTCGTCGGCGTCATGGCCGCAGTCCTGCTGGTCTCGGCTTTCGGCCCGTCCTCGGTGGCGCCGCTGACACAGCTGTACGTTCGGGCCATTCGCCCGCGAATCAGGAGCGGCGGTCCCACCGAGTTCGAACCCGCCGCCCCACCCCGCTTCGCCCAGCGCATCGGGTCTGGCTTCCTGCTCGGTGCTTCGCTGGCGTTCGTACTGGGTGCAAGTGTCGTGGGGTGGGCTTTGACGCTGATCGTCACCGCCCTGGCCGCGCTCGCCGCCACCACCCGGATCTGCGTTGGATGCATCCTCCACGAGCGAGTGGTCCCATCGTGACGGCCCGGGTCGTCCTTCTGTTGACGGTCGTCGTTCTGGCATTCGCACTGGTATGGCTCTCCGAGCGCTGGCGTGGCCGAGCCCGCACCGGGTTGGAGCCGGGGCTGCTGCTGGTGACGGCCCCGGGCTGTGCGATGTGCGGCCCCGCCGAGCGTGCTCTCGCCGGCGCCGGACTGTCGTTTCGGAGTGTCGACGCCTCTGAGGTTCGACACCTCGGCGTGAGGTCGGTTCCTACGCTGTTCGTTGTCGACGAGAGAGGCTCGGTCGTGCTTCGCCGAAGTGGACGCGCAGCGATCATGTCTCCGGCAGAATTGGCGGGGTGGAGCTGATCCTTCCGGCCGATGCGCACGAAGCCATCGTGCGTCACGTGATCATGGAGTTGCCTCGTGAAGGCTGCGGACTTCTGGCGGGGCCGGCACCCGGCGACGTTCGCATGGTGTATCCGCTCGACAACGTGCGGCGATCCCGAACCTCGTTCACGGTGGAGCCGACCGGTCACTTCCGGGCGCTTCAGCATGCAGACAGTCGCGGTTGGGAGCTGATCGGCGCGTTCCACTCGCATCCGGCCTCGGCGGCGGAGCCGTCGCCCACCGATGTGCGGCTGGCATACGAGCCGGATTGGGTTCACGTCATCGTCGGACTTTCGGACCCTTCGAATCCGGAGCTGCGCGCCTTCCGAATCATCGACGGGGCGGTACTCGAGCTCGACATCAGACGCCCCTGACCGCAATTCCGAGTGATGGGGGTACGTAGAGTGGGCGCCGCCATGAGTGATGTGAGACTTCTCGGTGGAATCGAGGCCGGCGGCACCAAGTTCGTCTGCGTCGTGGCAACGAGCCCTGATGACATACGGCATCGGGTGCGGATCGACACGACGACGCCGGATGAGACCATCGGGGCGGCGATCGAGTTCTTTCAGCAGATCGACCGGGTGGAGGCGATCGGGATTGCCAGCTTCGGGCCCGTCGAGCTCCGACGTTCGAGCCCGAGGTACGGGTACATCACGACGACGCCCAAGCCCGGGTGGGACAACGCCAACCTGGCCGGCAGGGTCGAGCGGGCATTGGGTGTGCCGGTCGCCTTCGAGACCGATGTGACGGGAGCGGCGCTGGGGGAGTGGCGTTGGGGTGCCGGCCGTGGCTATCGCACGATCATCTACATCACCGTTGGAACCGGCATCGGCGGAGGCCTGCTCATCGATGGCAAGGCGACACCTGGCCTCGTCCATCCGGAAATGGGTCACGTACTGGTGGAACGCCAGCCCGGTGACGACTTCCCCGGGAACTGTCCGTTCCATGGCGACTGCTTGGAGGGCATGGCCGCCGGTCCTGCCATCGAGGAGCGTTGGGGACGTCGGGGTGAGGACCTCGGTGAGCTCCAGGGCCCCGCCATTGCCCTGGAGGCCGCCTACCTCGCCTCCGGATTCCGGAACATGGTCTACACGGTGGCGCCGGAGCGCATCATCCTCGGTGGTGGTGTCGGTTCGATGCCGGGACTGGTCGCTCAGGTCCAGCAACGGCTCCTGGACACCATGCACGACTACGCCGTGCTTCCCGAGCACCGACAGGCGTTCGTGGTACCTCCCGGGCTTGGTCCGAACTCTGGCGCCGCCGGCGCTCTGGCGCTCGCCGAGTCCGCCCTGAGCTGAAACAGCGCATTCGGCAATCAGCGCGGTGCTTCGAGCGTCAATCGAGCGAACCGCCCGGTGCTCGTGGCTCCATACCGGATCAGTCGATGATGCAGGATGGCGTTCTCGAGGCTGGTCTCGGTCACGAAGCTGTCGTGGCCCCAGGTCGACGCAGCGCGCAGCGCGTCGCGCAACAAGATCGCGCCGATAGTGGTGGATCGGAATGCCGGAAGGACCGCGACGAGTCCGAGCCGGGGGCCGGTGGGATTTCGCCACACCCTGACGAGTCCGGCCCAGGTGCCGGAGTCGGCGTGGATCGCCACCAGATACGCAGCCGCATCGAACGGTGGCGACTCGGCCATTTCCTCGTCGAACCGGGCCCGGTCACCGCGCCAGCCGTCCATGCCCTGGACGAGATTGCGGACTGTGTTGTCGATGTCGAAGAGCCGATCGGGATCGACATCGGCTGCGCTCGCCAGGGCGAAACCCGACGGCACCTTGGCGCGCTGCAGCACGTCGAGGGCCGGGAGGAAGGGGACGCGGAATCCCTCGCTGACGAGGTCGATCCTGAAGCCACTCGCGGTCGACGCCCGCATCACTGCGATGTCGTCGTAGTCGAGGATCACGCTCACCGGCCGACCGAGGTCTGCCACGGCGGCTGTTGCGAGCGGCCCCACCGATCGAACCACGTCGCCGGCCAGCTTCAGGAAGGTTCGACCGTCAGGGCGGTCCCACGCGTGGGCGACGCCGATCGTCTCGTTGTCCTCGCCCACGGCGACCCATTCCGTCGTGAACCGGCGAACCTGCATCGCCGGGGGACCGTAGAGCCGCCGCGATGGCCGACGCCGGGAATTACTGTTTCCCGAACTACGCGATTGCTGGACAGAGGGGCGGCGATGCAGTGGGAACTCCGTGAAGCGCGACCGGGAGACGCGGATCGACTCACCGAAATCGCGATGGAGGCCAAGGCGTCGTGGGGCTACTCGGCCGAGTTCATGGAGGCATGTCGTGCCGAGCTCACCATCACGCCACGACGTATCCAAGACGAGCGGATGGTGGTGGCGGAAGCCATGGAAGGTGATCTCGTCGGGTTCGTGTCGGTGTCGATCGAGGGCGGCGCCGCCGACGTGGCGGACCTGTTCGTCGTCACCGCCGCTCAGGCAGTGGGAGTGGGGCGTGGCCTGTGGGACGCCGCGTGCGATATTGCGCGGCGGGCCGGATGCTCGCAGCTGACCGTCGATGCCGACCCACACGCCGTCGCCTGGTACGAGGGCCGGGGAGCGGTTCGGGTTGGAGAAGCGCCATCGGGTTCGATCCCCGGTCGGATGCTTCCGTTGCTCGAGCTGACGCTGTAGGCAGGGCGCCCAACTCGGGTCAGGGGGCGCGGAACTGGTCATGGAGGCTATCTTCGAGTTCGGGGTGGAGCGCGTACCACTCCTCGCGGAGGACGTCCATCATCACGTTGTCCCGGTGATCGCCGGCCTTGAAGATTGCCCCCGGCATCCGCACGGCTTCGCGAAAGCCGAGCTTGCGGGCGCTTCCGATGGCTCGTTCGTTCTCGGACTGGGTCCACAGACGCACAACGCGGAGGCCCAGTTCTTCGAACAGGAACCGGAGCAACAGCTCGTTGGCCTCCGCCGCCACGCCGGTGCCCCACCACCGCCGGTCGACCATGATCCCGATCGTGGCCTCCATCCGGTCGACCACGTCGGTGTAGTTCATGTATCCGACCGTCTCGTCGGTCTCGATGAGTTCGATGATGAACATCGCCGATTCCCGCCGGACTTCGAACGGCCGGCCGGTGTAGCGGTGGCGGATCATGTCGAGGGTGTAGTCGGGTGGAAGGGCCCGGCTCCACGCCTGGGTGTCGAGGTCGTTCCGCAAGCGCACGAGCATGGGCAGGTCCTCGTCGGTCATCTCCCTCAGGCGGACCGTCCGGCCGGTCAACGCCACGACGCCTCCTCCCACATCTGGCGCGACACGTGGAAGACCAGGGTGTCGACGTACCGCCCGGCGCGCACTCCGGTCCGTCTGGACCTCCCGATCGGCGTCATCTCGAGGTGTTGGATGAAACCGATCCCCGCTTCGTTCCAGTCGGGTGTCCAGACATTGATCATCCGCGCCACCGTGTCCTCGAACAGGTGACGCGCCATCAACCGGAACGTTGTGGTGCCGACCCCCTGGCGCTGGTGTGGGGGAGCGATCACCAGGTCGAGTGTTGGCGAATGCACATCCCACCACCAATCGGCGCCCGTGTGCCCGACGAGCTCGTCGCCGCGCCAGATCCCGAAGACCTCCCCGTTCTGCGGCGTGGCGAAGGATTCCAACGCCTTCTGGAGTTCGGCGACCGACATCGGCCGGTCCCGGTCTCCCTCGATCTGGCGGATGCCCGAAAGGGCCGGGTCCCCAAGGTAGGCGACCATACGATCGAGATGGTCGGGATCCACGGCCCGGAGCGTGATCCCATCCTGACTGGTGCGCATGGGCTCTGTCTAGCCGAGCGGTGCGTGCGGCGTCGGCAGAATTTCACGCGGAGTGAGGTCGCAACAGCGCTTCCATGGCCTCGGGGCTGGTGACCGGGCGTTCACATACGAAGTCGTGGCACACGAACGCTGCTGTGGCGTCTTGGCCGCCGGTCGCGCCGAGGAGCGGGATCGGCTCCGACCCGTCGGCCGATGCAGCCAGAACCGCCTGCGGCCGGTAGCGGCTCCAGAACGCCCGGATGAAGTCGTGCGCTTCCGGGCCGATCACGGCGACCTCGACCGTGCCGTGCATCTTCGATGCCAGCACCGAGGCGAGGTATCCCGCTCCGGACGGGTAGCGCTCGAGGAGGAGTGAGCCGGCTTGCAGCGTCTGGTCGGCGAGCTGGGCGAGGTTCGATTCTCCCGTGTAGAGAGAGAGCCAGAGAAGCGCCTCTGCCGCCATCGAGTTTCCAGAAGGCAGCGGGTTGTCGAACTGATCCTTGGGGCGCTTGATGAGGGCTTCGCCGTCCTCGGCGGTGGTGAAGAAGCCGCCCGACGGATCGGCATAGAGGCGTGGGATCAACCGCGTGAGGCGTTCGCCGGCTCGGTACCACTCGGTGCTCCCGGTGACCTGATAGAGCGCGAAGAGACCGAGCGCCATCGCCGCCTGGTCTTCGAGGAAGCCCTCGCTGCTGACCGCCCCTTCGGACCAGGATCTGCGAACCCGTCCATCCGGCCCGCTCAGGTTTCCGAGCACGAAGCGGGCACACCGGGTTGCGTCTTCGATCAGGTCGGGCCGGTCCAGCGCGGCACCCGCTTCGGCGAGTGCCCTGATCGCGAGGCCGTTCCACGACGCCACCACCTTGTGGTCGAGACCGGGCCGGACGCGGTGGCGTCTCGCGTTGAACAGCGCAGTCCTGGCGCGGTCGATTGCAGAGGTCACCGACTCCACCGTTGCGCCGAACTCCTCGGCGATTTCGGTGATCGTGCGGTCGATGTGGAGGATGTTCGAGCCCTCGAAATTGCCACCGTCGGTCACACCGAAGAACCGCCGCGCCATGCGGGCATCGGAGCCGACCACTGCGTCGAACTCCGATGCGGTCCACACATAGAACTTGCCTTCCACACCTTCGGAGTCCGCATCTTCGGCCGAGAAGAATCCGCCTCCCGGATGTCTGAGATCTCGTTTCAGGTAGTCGATGGTTTCGAGAGCGATCGTCCGAAACTGGTCGTTGTCGAATTCCCTCGAGGCCCAGAGATAGAGCCGGACGAGTTGGGCGTTGTCGTAGAGCATCTTCTCGAAGTGCGGGACCAACCACACCGAGTCCACCGAATAGCGGGCAAACCCTCCTCCCACCTGGTCGTAGATGCCGCCCCGAGCCATGGCGACGAGCGTCTCGGCCAACATGCGTCCGGCCTCGGGGGCCCAATCCTGTTCGTGGACCCTGAGAAGAAACTCGAGAACCGGCTGCTGTGGGAACTTGGGAGCCCCGCCGAAACCTCCGGAAGCGTGGTCGTAGGTAGCGACCAACTGCCGATACGCGCCGTCGATTGCGTCCTGCCCGGGGCGCTCGCCTGAGGGAATGCTCCGTCCGATGGCCTCGGTGAGTCGATCGGCCTGTTCGTGGATGTCCTCGCGTTTGTGATTCCAGGCGTCGTCGATCGCCGTGAGAACCGAACGGAACGACGGCATCCCGCTGTGTGGTTGCGACGGGAAGTAGGTGCCGGCGTAGAAGGGCCGTCCGTCGGGCGTCAGCCACACCGTCATCGGCCAGCCACCGCGGCCGCTGAGCGCCTGCACCGCCTCCATGTAGACCGCGTCCACATCGGGGCGCTCTTCGCGATCGACTTTCACGTTGACGAACAGACTGTTCATCTGCTCGGCTGTCACCGGGTCCTCGAACGACTCGTGAGCCATGACATGGCACCAGTGGCATGCCGAATAGCCGACAGAGAGCAGAATCGGTACGTCACGCCGGCGCGCCTCGGCGAACGCTTCTTCGCCCCAGATGTACCAGTCGACGGGGTTGTCCTGGTGCTGTCTGAGGTAAGGAGAGGTCGACCGGGCGAGACGGTTGGGCATCGCGCAACCGTACCCCTCCGGAGGGACAAAACCGTCACGCCCGCGTGGTGGGGCCACCACCTAGGCGCCGAGTGCATAGGACCACTGTGCCCGAGCGCAGCCGACTGTTGAGGGGTGGGATGCCGCCGCAGGTTCACGCGCGTCGGGTGATCTCCCAGCACGCAACCGCCGCAGCGGCCGTGACGTTCAAGGAGTCGACACCCTGGTGCATCGGGATCTGGGCGACCACGTCGGCCTTTTCGAGGACCGGCTCGGAGACCCCGTAGCCCTCGTTGCCCATTACCAGCGCAACGGGCCTGAGTGGTGGAACGTCGTGGAGGTCGACGGCCGTCGAAGTCAGCTGGATCGCAACGACGCCGAACCCTGAGGATTTGAGCACGCCGATGGTGGCGACGATATCCGCCACCCTCGCCCAGGGGAACGTGAAGGACGCCCCCATCGACACGCGAGACGCACGCCGGTAGAGGGGATCGCAGGATTCCGGATCCAACAGCAATCCACCGACGCCGAGTCCGGCGGCTGTTCGCACCATGGCGCCCAGGTTCGTCGGGTTGACCACCCGATCCGTCAGGAGGAGCGACTTGGGATCGTCCGCCAACACCGATTCGAAGGATCGTTCTGGCGGTCGACGGAAACAGGCCATCGCCCAGCGATGGATGTGCATGCCCACCAGCTTCGGGGCAAGGTCGGCTTCGACGGTGTACACGGGAAAGTCGTCCGGGAGCTCGGCCTCGATCGGCTCGGGGCGACCGGGGTCGCGAAGCAACGACAATGGCTCCATCCCGGCGCCCAGGGCGCGGCGTATGAGGCGATCGCCTTCGACGATGCACATCGGCGCCAGTTCGGCATCGGTCCGCTCGCGGAACATCCGCAGCTGGTGGTCCCTCAGCCCTCGGAACACTCGAATTCGGGGGTCGTCGACGTCGTCGATGGGGATGACGGGCATCGGCAGAGGCTAGGCGGCGAGCATCACACCGCCGGGAGGGGCGGGCTGTCATGGGTGCACAAGGAGCCCGCCACCCACCCGGTTCGGAGGGGATGAAGCCGGATGGGTGGCGAGCGATCTCGGTAGCCCCCATCCGAAGGCATCCCGTGGACCTGCACCCCTTGGCGTGGTCGTTGCCACACCGACGAGCCGTAGTCCACAAGGTATCGGTTTCGAAACGCTATCGGCGGGGCAGTATCTAGGCCGATCGACCCATTGCGAGCCCGACGAGTAGTCCACGGACTGTGGACAACTCTGTGGAATACCTTGGGGAAACGTGGTGTTTCCACTTGAGAACCGCGGGGTTGCCGGAAATCGACGAGTGCGAGTCCTTGGGGGGTTCACAAGAGCCCCGTTACCTGTCATAGTGACCCCCCGGGTGAACACCTGTACCCAACTGTGTGGCCGTGAGAGGGCTCTCTTGATCGGAGAGCCCGGTGGGGGCATCCTCACGACCCCAGCAGCCAACATGGAGGTCCGCAAACCGTGACGTCTGCCGAGCCGCGACGCGACTCCCGCGAAAAGGAGAAGGTCGCCCGCAAGTCTGTGGTCAGCAAGCTGACCGACGAGCGTGGTCGCCTGACAACCGATCTCGTATCCCAATACCTCACTGCCATCGGTGAGTACGACCTGCTCACCGCCGAGCAGGAAGTCGAGCTCGCCCAGATGATCGAGACCGGCGAGCAGGCAGGCGAGCGGATCGAGCAGGGCACGTTCAAGGACAAGAAGGAAGAGATCGAGCTGCGCCGCCAGGAGCGCAAGGGTCGAGAAGCGAAGGACGCCTTCCTCACGGCCAACCTGCGCTTGGTGGTGGCCAACGCCCGTCGATATGCCAACACCTCGGGAATCGACTTCCTCGATCTGATCCAGGAAGGCAACCTGGGACTCATCCGTGCCGTCGAGAAGTTCGACTGGCGCAAAGGCTTCAAATTCTCCACCTACGCAACGTGGTGGATCCGCCAAGCCATCACGAGGGCGATCGCGGACAAGTCCCGTACGGTCCGCATCCCGGTACACCTCCATGACACGCTCGCAGCAGTGCGAGCTGCTCAGGCCAGCCTCAAGGCCGAGTTGGGACGTGATCCCAAGCCGGAGGAAATCGCCGAAGAGGCCGGTGTCACCGTCGACAAGGTCGAGCTTGCGCTCGGCGTGGCCGACACCGTGTCGCTCGAGCAGCCCGTTGGCGAGGACGGCGCCCAGTTGGGTGACTTCATCGAGGACGAAGATGCGGCCGACCCGGTCCAGATCACCGAAGAGATGGACGTCGCCAACTCTCTCAGGAAGTCGATCGACCGGCTGCCTCAGCGCGAAGGTCGAATCCTGGCCCTCCGTTACGGATTCTACGACGGTGTGCCGCGGACGCTGGAGGAGATCGGCGAGGAGTTCAACCTCACCAGAGAGCGGATTCGTCAACTCGAGAAGCTGGCTTTGTGCAGGCTTCGACACCCATCGTTCGGGATCAGGGAACAAGACCTGATCTGACATTGCATCACATCCGACCTGCATGAAGACCCCGTCGTGACCACGACGGGGTCTTCTGCTGTCCGACGCCGAAACCTCGGAATCATGATTCTGAAGCCCAGCTCCCTGCTCAGCCTGACCGTATTGGCAATCTCCTCCGGACTCTCCTCCGGGCGGCGACACGTGGTGCGCCTCGACGCCCGCCGAACGAACGGAGGCGAGGGCGTTGGTTGGTACTACTGTCCAAGGTATGACACTTGGCGATTTGGTGGTGGGAACGGCACACGTCTGCGGACCGGACACGTCGCTCGAGGACGCAGCTTCGGCCATGCGTGCCGCTGGTCACGGCTCATTGGGTGTCGTAGAAGGAGGCGCGCTGATCGGGTTGCTGACCGAGCGCGATCTCGTGGCGGGTCTCGCGTCCGGGCTCATAGCCTCGGACTTCGTTCGGAGGGCCATGACGCCCGAACCCGACGTCTTCGCACCCTCCGTCGATGTGTTCGAGGCCGCCCAATGGCTTCTCGAGTCCGGGTACCGGCATCTCCCGGTCGTCGAGTCGGGTCGCCTGCTCGGGGTGGTGTCGGTGACCGACGTGCTGTCGGCCGTCCTCGAATCGGTTGAGCTCGACGACGATGAAGAGGGCTGAACCTCCGCAGGCGTCGGACGACAGTTCACGCGCCGTTGACGCGTGAACCTGCCACACGAGGGCACCGCCCGTTCACCTTCGCTAACGTCCCTGATCCGTGAGCCAGTTCACCGCACTCACCGATAGATTCCAGGGGGCCGACGGGCGACGCCGCCTCGTCGGCCTGATCATGTTGATCTCGGCAGCCTTCATGGCCGCTCCATTCCCCGCCCTCGGCCAGGAAACCGATCAGGGCGTTCGGGTCAAAGTCTCGTACAACGACCCGGAAGCCGGTAGCACGCCGGCCGTTGGCGTTGCCTTTTCGGTCACAGCCGACGACGGAACTCCGGTCGGTGATGGAGTGACCGACGACGAGGGCGTCTTCTTCCTCCCCGTGGAGAGCCCCGGCGTGTACAGCGTGACGATCGATCCAACAACCCTTCCCGAGGGAGTGGGCCTCCGCGATCCCGAGCGGGCGACCGCGACCGTGACGGTCGACACTGGGCGAGCCGGCTCCGCGTTGTTCGGTCTACAGGTGGGCGACGGCCCCGTTGGAGGGGATGACTCGGACACCCTCCGGAGCGTGCTGCAGCTGACCACCGAGGGGATCAAACTCGGGCTCTTCTTGGCGATGGGCGCGATCGGCCTCTCGTTGATCTTCGGCACCACCGGACTCGTCAACTTCGCCCACGCCGAGATGATCACGTGGGGAATGTTCATAGCGTTCCTCGTCGAGAGCTTCGCCTCGAGCATCGGGCTGTTGCCGGACCAACGCCTTGTGACGATCATCCTTGGGGCCTTTACCGCGATCGTGGTGGGTGGTGCCACGGGGTGGCTGATGAATCGCTACATCTTTGGACCGCTGCGCCGCCAAGGGACGTCGCTGATCGCCCAGATGGTGGTCACGATCGGTGTCGGGATCCTCGCTCGCTACATCATCCTCTACTTCTTCGGTGGAGGAAGTCGCTTCTACCGAAGCGTGGCCGGTCAGCGAGCAATCAAGATCGGCGTGGTCGACATCACCCCTGGTGACCTCACTGCAGTGATCCTGTCGATCCTCGTGCTCGTGGTGGTGGGGCTGCTACTCCAGCGCACCCGCATCGGCCGGGCGATGCGGGCCGTGTCCGACAACCGCGACCTCGCCGAGTCGTCCGGAATCGACGTCCAGCGGGTGATCAGTCAGGTGTGGATCGCCGGTGGGGCGCTCGCCGCCCTCGGTGGCGTGTTCATCGCCCAAGCGGACCAGGTCTTGTGGGAGGGCGGTTTCCGGGTGTTGCTCCTCATCTTCGCCGGAGTGACGCTCGGCGGACTCGGCACTGCCTATGGGGCTCTCGTCGGTTGCCTGCTCATCGGTCTGGGGATCCAGCTCTCGACGTTGTTCATTCCCATCGAGCTGAAGAACGTTGGGGCGCTGGTCGTCATGGCGCTCGTGTTGCTGGTCCGCCCGCAAGGAATCCTCGGTCGAAAGGAACGGATCGGATGATCGCTCCAACCCTCGCCGCCGTCGACTGGGCGCAGATCATCCAGCTCACTGTCTCCGCCGCCATCGGAGTGGAGGCGATGGTCTTCGCCATGGCCGCCATCGGCCTTAACATCCATTTCGGATACACCGGGCTGCTGAACTTCGGTCACGTCGGCTTCATGGCGATGGGCGGATATGGGGTTGGCATCGCCATCGTCACTTGGCAGCTCAACCCGTACCTGGCGCTCCTGATCGGGGTCGTGTTCGCCTTGGTGCTGGCGCTGATCCTCGGGGTGCCGACCCTGCGGCTGCGGGCCGACTACCTGGCCATCGTGACCATCGCCGCTTCTGAGGTCATACGCATCATGGCCCGATCCACCACGCTTCGCGGGTTGACCCGCGGCGCCGAGGGCCTCAACGAGTTCGCCGGTGAGTACTACAGCCTCAGCCCCTTCAAACAGAACCTGTACGACTGGGGACCCTTCTTCTTCACAGGGAACAACCTGTTCATCGTGATCGTGGGATGGATCATGGTGGTCCTCCTGGCGCTGCTCGTGTGGCAGCTCATGCGCAGCCCATGGGGCCGGGTCCTCAAGGCCATCCGAGAGGATGAAGACGCTGCCCGTGCGCTGGGGAAGAACGCCTACTGGTACAAGATGCAGTCGTTGATGCTCGGCGGCGCCATCGGCGGCCTGGCCGGGATGCTCCAGGTCATCGCCAAGTCGACGGTCCAGCCTGACACGTTCGTGCCAGTCATCACGTTCTTCATCTGGACCGTCCTGATTCTCGGCGGCGTCGGCAGGGTCTGGTCGCCCATCGTGGGCTCGATGATTTTCTGGGGCTTGCTGGCGTTCGTCGAAAACGTCCTCCGCCAGTTCGTGGCCGAAGGATTCATCCCCGCCTCGGTGATGGACTCGAACCAGGTTGGTATCTTCCGGTTCATGCTCGTCGGTATCGGACTCATCACCCTGATGACCTTCCGGCCTCAGGGCATCTTCGGGTCGCGAGAGGAGATGGCGCTCGATGCTCGTTGACCTGTCGTCTGTCGCCCATGAGCCCGGCGTCCCGAAGCCCGACCCCATCCTGTCGGTGGAGGGTGTTCGAAAGACATTCGGCGGTCTTGTGGCGGTCGACGTCGACAAGCTCCAGATTCAGCGAGGGGTGATCACCGCTCTGATCGGACCGAACGGAGCGGGGAAGACGACCTTCTTCAACCTCATCACCGGATTCGATGCTCCAGATGCAGGCACCAAGGTGCTCAATGGCAAGCCGATCGACCGCAAGGCTCCCCACGAGCTGGCGCGAATGGGGATGGTGCGGACCTTCCAGCTCACCAAGTCTCTGACCAAGCTGACGGTCATCGACAACATGAAACTGGGCGCCAAGCAGCAGAAGGGGGAGAACTTCTTCCGTAGCATCGTGCCGGCGCTCTGGTCGTCGCAGGAGCGTGAGATCGAGGCCAGGGCCGACGATCTACTGGCCCGATTCAAGCTCGACCACATGCGCAACGAATTCGCCGGCACACTGTCGGGTGGGCAGCGCAAGCTGCTCGAGATGGCGCGTGCGCTGATGTCATCGCCTTCGCTCATCTGTCTCGACGAGCCCATGGCCGGCGTCAATCCGGCGCTCACCCAGTCGCTCCTCGAGCACGTCAAGAATCTTCGGGATGAAGGGATCAGCGTGGTCTTCGTCGAGCACGACATGGACGTCGTTCGCGACATATCCGACTGGGTGGTGGTCATGGCGGAAGGGCAGGTCATCGCCGAAGGACCTCACGAGACGATCGGCGCCAACCAGGCAGTGATCGACGCCTATCTCGGCGCTCACCACGACGCTCCGCTGTCCGAAGAGGAAGAGCAGGCCCAGCTGGCGCAGGATGCGGCCATCCTGGGAGAACGATCGGACCCCAGTCATGAGTGAGCCAGTCATCAGACTCACCGACGTGATCGCCGGCTACATCCCCGAGGTGAACATCCTGAACGGCGTGAACATGGAGGTGGCACAGGGCGAGCTCGTCGGGATCATCGGACCGAACGGCGCCGGGAAGTCGACCATGCTGAAGGCGCTCTTTGGGCTCATCAATGTGACGGCCGGTGAGGTCGTCTACAACGGCGAGGACATCACAAAGCTCAAGGCCCACGAGCTGGTCTCTCGCGGCATCGGCTACGTGCCGCAGACCAACAACGTCTTCCCGAGCCTGACGATCGCAGAGAACCTCGAAATGGGTGTCTTCCTCGCTCCCAAGACCTTCGACGATCGACTCGGCTTCGTCACCGAGCTGTTCCCCCGCCTCGGTGAACGGCTTCGCCAGCGGGCCGGCTCGCTCTCCGGAGGTGAGCGGCAGATGCTCGCGATGGGACGGGCGCTGATGATGGACCCGAAGGTGCTGCTCCTCGACGAGCCCTCGGCCGGGCTCTCACCGGCCCTCCAAGATCAGGTCTTCATCCGCACCAAGCAGATCAACAGAACAGGCGTCGCCGTCATCATGGTCGAGCAGAACGCCCGCCGCTGCCTCCAGATCTGCGACCGAGGCTACGTCCTCGACCAGGGCCGAAACGCCTACACCAATACCGGCCAAGAGCTGCTGAACGATCCCAAAGTCATTGAGCTGTATCTGGGGACGCTGGCCAAAGTGGACTAGCAGTCGGTGACGGGTCGATGAGGTAGCCCGGAGCAGCTAGCAACAAGCCAATAGCAACGAGCCTGACACCGGCGTCAGGCGCTGCTCCAGGTGCGCATCGTCATGACAACGAACGTTTCAATCCCAAGAGCATTGCCCGCAGCTCGCCCGTCTCCGCCTCGATTCTTGCCGCCGCCGCCTCTTCGAAGAATCCGAGATCGGCTGCTACGCCTAGCTGGAATCTGAGTTCGCGCAGAGAGCCCAGCGCAATGTCGACAAACCGCGAGAACTCCCGGTCCGGGACGCGACCGGAGCCTTCGGCGATGTTGGATCCCACGGACACCGCACTTCTCCGGATCTCCCGGGCGAGTCCGAGCTGTTCGACGGATGGGAACCTTTCGGTGAGGTCGTACAGCTGCACGGCAAGGGCCCGAGCTCGTTGCTCTACGAGGAGTTCGCGCATCTCAGGATGCATACCCGACCACACGGTGACGCTCAAGAGGGCCGACGCCAGTTCCCGCACTCGTTGGCTGCGCCGGGCGATGCTCTGGCCCCGCCAGCAATTGCTTGTTGCTTGTTTGCTCCACTCACGAGAGAGGCCCCGGGTGTTACGCCCGGGGCCTCTCGGTTCTGCTCGAAAGAGCGGGTGTTTCGCTCAGGAAGCGAACACGTACTCGTCGAGGTCGCTGTTGGGGGTTTCTCCACCGTCGTAGGTGCGGATGCCGTACGAAGCCGCTGCCGGCTCGCCGGCGTCCACGAACTCGTACGGACCACCGAGGCCGTCGTAGTCGGGGTCGCCCCCGGCTTCGATGACGGCCACGCAGGCGGCGAAGTCAGTGCAGGTCTCCCCGCCACCGGTGATGCCGTTGATCTCGGCGGCGATGGCCAGCGGATCGTCGGAGCCGGCCATGACGGCAGCCAGGGCCACGATGATGATCGAGTCGTAGGTCTCGGCGCCGTAGGCGAACACGCCTGCCACGCCACCGTCGACTGCTCCCTCCATGCGGTCGGTGAAGTCAGTGATCGTGGAGAGGTCGACCGAGGGCTCGGTGCCCTTCAGTCCGCTGAGGATCGCCGGATCACCGACCAGCGCGCCGATACCACCGATGTTGCCGTCAACACCCCAGACGTTCTTGTCGTTCGGGCCGATTCCACGCTGGTGCATGGTCTCGAGAATCGTGGCGGACTCGTCGAATCCGATCACGAGGATCGCATCGGGATCGGCGGCCTGGACCTGGTCGATCTCGGCGTCGAAGTTGGTGGTGTCGGGGGCGTACGCCAGGAACTCGGGAATCGATCCGCCGAGGCCTTCGTAGTTCTCCTTGAAGGCGTTCGCCAGGCCCTCACCGTACGACTCCTGCCTGTACAACACGGCCGTGGTGGCGTTGCCCTGATCGGCGATCAGCTGGGCGAGCACGCGGCCCTGGAGCAGGTCGGACGGGGCGGTACGGAAGTAGAGCCCGTTGTCGTTGTAGGTGGTGAAGTCAGGGGACGTGTTCGCAGGTGAGAACTGGATCACGTTGGCGCCGACGATCTTGTCGATGACGGTCTTGGACACGGCCGACGAAGCCGCACCAACGATGGCGTCTGCCTTCTCGGCGAGCAGACGGTCGACGGTCTGGTTGGCGATGTCGGTCTTGGTGTCGCCGGAGTCGCCTTCGATCAGGACAACGTCCTGGCCGAGTACGCCGCCGGCGGCGTTGATGTCCTCGACGGCCAGACGTGCACCTGCGATCTCGGGTGGTCCGAGGAATGCAAGGTCGCCGGTCTCGGGGAGCAGCGTGCCGATGGTGAGCACGCCATCGGCCGAAGCCGAGCCAGTGGTCTCGGCGGCGGTCGTGGTGCTCTCTTCCATCGCTTCAGTGGTGGTGGTCTCTTCCATTGCTTCGGTGGTCGCAGTGGTGTCTTCGGTAGCTTCCGTGCTGTCCGTCGATCCGCTGTCGTCTCCACCGCCGCAGGCGGCCGCCACCAGAGCGAGCACTGCCAGCAGGGCCAGCAGACGCAATTGCTTGGTGCGCATTGGGTTTCCTTCCTCCTATGTCAGCATGTCACTCGTGAAAAGTGACTCAGGAACACTAGTCGGTCTGGGTCCCTCGTATGCATGACATGCACATTCGAGTATCTGAGTGCCCCGTCAAGGAAGCCAGGTGAGGGTGAGCGGTTCGACCGACACGTCCGCTTTTTCGAGTGGAATTTCGACGGGTTCGATCGACTCGGCGGCGCGGTTCCATCGGTCTGCGATCTCCAACACGTCCGTCTCGAGTTGGTCCTCGAGTTCCAGGAGAGCTGCAGCCTTTTCCTCCATGGCGTCGACCGCAGTTTCGAGGCGAGACTCGGTCTTCTTCGTCTGCGACCTGCGTGACGCTGCTCGCGAAATCGAGGAACTGCGGCGCCGCCCCCCGAGGATGGCGCCGAGGAGGTCTCCTGCACCCGAGAGCATCTCCTGCTCACGGCGGGAGGACACGTCGGCTTCGAGATCCTGGACCCTACGCTCCGCCGTGGAGATCTGATCCCGGACCCGGTCGATCTTGGTGGCGTACTTGTCCTTGAGCTTCGCAACCTCGGCGTCTGCGGCGTCTTCGGCGGCGGCGGCGCACCGCGCTTTGAACTCGTCCTCTGTCTCCCCGACCCGTGAGTACAGCTTGAGGTCGGGGTTCTTGTAGACGATGACCTGCCGCCGGCGGACCAAGTGGTCGGTGAGTGAACGGGCAAGGCCGGTCCAGAAGGTCTTCGAGTCGATTGGGGCGTCCGGGAGCCTGTATGTCGCCGCCGCCGGTGGCTCGCGCGTGAAGTCGCGAGGGTCGTGGTCGACCGAATGCACGTTCGACTCGTCGAGAGTGGAGCTGAGCGGGTGGATCACAGCCTCGAACTCTTCGCGATGCGCGACGTCGGCTTGCTGGTCGTCATACAAGAGGTGGACGGTGGCGACAGCGGCTGCCTCGAGCGTGCCGCGGGAGCGGCCCACCGCCTCCCGCCAGGTCGCAGCAGGATCCGTGTACGTCACGGGGACTCCTTCTGCCACCTTCGGAGCGACGGGCGTGGCGTCGTCGGTCAGTGGCACATCGGACTCCACGTCCGGGGCCGGCGACGGCTCCGAGGGCGCCTCTGCCGGGGCGGCGGAATCCGTCGGATGGGTCGAGGTCGAACCGGAGAGCGACTTCACTTCGTCGCGGGTGAGGGGACCGGCGAGGTAGGACATGACCCACCGGGTGGCGAAGACGCTCGGGGCGTTCGATTTGGTCGAGTGGAGTACGAATTGGCGCTTCCCGAGCCCTGAAATCATCGGGTCGAAGTCGGCGGCGTCCACGTCGCCCGAGGCCGACTGCAGGCCCTCGAGAATCCGGGCCTTGTCGCGCTCGGTCTGGAGGCGACCGATCATCCAGGTTCCGGCGTTGGACATCGCCTTGTAGTCGAGATCGACAGGGTTCTGGGTGGAGAGAACCATCCCCACTCCGAACGCCCGCGCCTGTTTGAGGATGGTGAGGATCGGCTTCTTCGAGGGAGGCTCGGCGGTGGGTGGAACGAAGCCGAAGACCTCGTCCATGTAGATCAGGGCTCGCAGATCCGAGGTGCCCGACTGTTGCCGCATCCAGGTGACGACCTTTGCCAGGATCAGTGTCACCACGAACTGACGCTCGGCGTCAGACAGGTGGGCGAGATAGATGACGGCCGCCTGCGGATCGTCGCCTCGATAGAGCAGCGACTGAATGTCGAGCGACGAACCTTCCATCCAGGAGGCGAACGACGGTGATGCCACGAGGCCGTTGAGCTTCATGGCGAGCGCGGTGCGACCCTTCTCCGGGAAGAACGTGTCCAACTCGAACACGCCGAGTTTGCGGACCGGCGGAGTCATGATCTGGCCGATCACGCCCGCGAGATCGAGGTCCTTCCCGGCTCGCCATGCGGTCTCGATGATCGTTGCGATCAGGATGTGCTCGGGGCCCGACACCGGATCGCTCTCCACCCCGGCCAGGGTCAGCAGCGATGCGACATATCCTTCGATCTCGTCCCTGTAGGTCTCGGCGTCGTCGTCGAACGGTGTGTCCGGAGCGTCCAGCGAGCCGAGGATGTTCAATCCGACCCCGGCCGAGGAACCTGGGGTGTAGATGGTGACCCGTTCCTGGGTGCGAATCGCTCGCATCCGCTCGGGCCCGATGTCCCAGGACTCGAGGCCTTCCTTCCACATTGAGGCGGTCTTGGCGGCGAGCTCACCGACTGCGATACCCTCGCGCTTCGCCTCGGCTTCGTCGACCCACGGTTCGAACTGTTCGGGTTCGAACTCGGGGAAGTTCAGGAGCAGATTGCCCATGTCGCCCTTCGGGTCGATCACGAGGCATGGGATGTCGGAGGCGAGCGCCTCCTCGATGAGTCCGATCCCGAGTCCCGTTTTACCCGAGCCGGTCATCCCGACGATCACGCCGTGGGTCGTCAGGTCGTCGGAGTCGTAGCCGATGGATTCCCCGGTCCGTTCCGAAGTGGCAGGATCGATGACCCCACCGAGATAAAAGCTTCCCCTCTCGAACTCCACGATTCACCTTCGTCTCGCCGGGTGCCGATCGTAATCGGCGCCGGCTGAGGTCGATCGTGGGATCAGGCGTCGTCGGACCGAACCGGAGCGTCGAGGAACGAGATGTGCGGGATCTCCCAGCGAGATCCGCCCTCGTCGACCACCTCGACAGAAGCCATGTGGACGGCTCGAATCCTGCCGGTAACGCCTGCCACCTCGACGAGCTGACCGACCTGGAAGCGGTCCTCGACGTGTCTGCCCGCAGAGATCTGTTTTGCGAGCGGGACCACGCCGAGTCCGATGCTGAGACCCCCTGCGAGCGTGGCGGTGGCCACGACACCGGCGACCAGGATCATCAGCACGTCGGTTTCGAGGCCCATCTGCTTCACGGCGAGCAGGAGGCCGACAACCATGATCGCGCCGCTCACCGCACCCTGGAGCCTGGTGGCAAGCAGTTCGGAGCGTGAACGCATGGCCTGTGCCGCCAACACTCCGGCGAGCTTGGCGAGCACGAAGGCTGCAATCACCACCACCACGCCCACGACGAGCTTGGGCATGAACGCAACCGTGCTCACCAAGAGGTCCTGGCGGATGACTTCGTTGCGCGCCGACAGAATGATCACGAGCGACACGACGAGTACGAGGGCCGCGATCGAGTTGGCGATGGTCTTCCTGGCGTCCTCTTCCAGGACCTGTCCCAGGCGACCACGGCCGAAGACGGCGCCGACGACGATCCGGGCGACGCCGGTGATCGCAAGCGCAGTACCGAGTTCGATGGCGAGACGCAGCATGAGCGCCGCCGAGTCTAAGCAACCTTCG
Organism: uncultured bacterium; assembly: GCA_963792365.1. Lineage (GTDB taxonomy): Bacteria > Actinomycetota > Acidimicrobiia > Spongiisociales > ZC4RG35 > JAOUGY01. Next base: position 490,939 of record CAWBVW010000001.1, on the reverse strand, counting down.
CCCTGGCGGTTGTCAGGCCTATCCCCTTGAGCTGCGCATTGGAGTCTGGTGGCCGACTCTGGTCGCCCGGCCCACAGCCGACGGCCAACAGCCCACATCGACGGGTGATGCGAGCTTCTCCGTCTGCCGTCTGCCGTCTGCCGTCTGCCGTCTGCCGCTTGCCGTCTGCCGTCCGCCGTCCGCCGTCCGCCGTCTGCCATCAGCCCCGTGTGCCGGTCGACCGGTCAGGTGGCGTCGTCGTCCTCGTCTGGGTCGTCGTCCTCGTCCGAGTCGGCGTCGGTGCCGACGGGTTGGTTGACGTCTGCGGCGAGGTAGTGCGGGATCGCCTTGCCGAATGCGATCGTCAGGTCGAGGACCACCCCCAAGGTGTCCGACATCGTCTGTTGAGCCTGCAAGGTTCGGACCAGGGGGCCGCGAAGATCGTGTGGCATCTCGGACGCCCAAACGTCTTCGAGTGCCCGCAGGTATTCGGGGTCGTCGAGGATGACATCTTCGAGCTCGTCCGCTTCGCCGTATGCGAACCGCAGCAGGTCGGTCTGAGTCAGCCGTTCACTCATCGCGTCCCCTCCAATGCAGCCTCGAGGGCTTTCCTGGCTCGATGGATTCGCGTCCGAACGGTGTTGAGCGGGAGGTCGAGCTGATCGGCGATGTCTTCGTACGGGCGGTCGTGGTACTCGCGTTCGATGAGCGGAATCCTGAGCGCCTCGGGCAGCGCGGCGATGGCCTTGCGGACCTCGGCGATGTCGGCGGCCCGCAGCAGGTGCCATTCGGGCGATCGGTCGACGGGGAGGTCGTGCGCTTCGTTCGACGGGAACTCCCGAGCGCGCGTGACGGCATTGATCGCAAGGTTGCGGGCGATGCGATAGAGCCATGCGCGAACAGGCCCGTCGCCGCGGTAGTCGGCTGCGGTACGAAAGGCTCGTAGGAATGCCTCCTGAGCGATGTCCTGTGCGGCATCGCGATTCTGCGTGACACGGAAGGCCGCACCGAAGACGAAAGCCTGATGGCGCGCAACGAGTTCGCCGAAAGCGCTCGGGTTGTGGGCCGACAATTGGAGAAGATCGGCATCGTCGGCTTCCTCCAAGGCCAGGTTGAGATTCGAGGTCGGCACGTGGGCGTTCCAGTCGGTGCGTATTCATGGATGATGACACGGATTCAGTGCGCGAGTTCCCTCGAACCGGCCGATGCCACTCGATGAGATTCAGAGGTCACCACTCGAGCCCGGCGCTGAACACGATCTGCTCTCCTGGCTGGTATTGCAGCTGGTAGGTGATGGCGTCACGGACGATTTGCCCATCGAGGACCTCGGTGTTCGAGCCGTCCACACGGAGCCCCAGGTCCTCGAGAACATCGGCGCGATCGGACCGTGAAGCGGCAGGATCGATCGCTGCGATCGCCAGGCCCATCGTCGCCACGATGTCGGTCGCCTGATCCGCGTCACCATCCGGTTCTGCGGTGACGACGATCGACCCGTCTCTCACATCCACGATGTGGCCCGGACCCAGTTCGGTCTCACCGACACCGTCGAGCACGAGGTGCGACGATCGCGCAATCTCGTTCCAACGGCCCAGCAGGTCGCTCGCCGTGTTGGCGGGAGAAGGCTCTGCGATCGTGGTGGGGGCGGGAGCGGCGGTGGTCGGCACCGTCGGCGTGGGAGCCGCCGGCGCCGAGTCCGGATGGGCGCCTGCAGGCGTGTCGATGGTGATGAAGGCAGTCGCCGCGATCGCCGACGCGATCGCAACGGCGCCTATCCAAATGAGGGGCCGAGGTGCGAGCGGCACGCTCTCCTCCCGCATGAGAGCGAGCGCTTGCCGAAAGCGCGAGTCGTCTGAGATCCGAAGGGTCAACCAGTCGTCTTCGGTCCGAAAGCGGTAAGCCGTTGGTGCCGTGCGCTCGAACGAGCAGTGCTTCGTCTTCCAGCGTCCGATCGCACGGTCGGCGGCGTCGATCGCCACGTGTTTGTCGGCGATCGTGATCACGACGTTCAGATCGTGTTCTCCGCTCTTGACTTGTGCCGGGAACCTTTGCATGGTCGTGCTCTCGCGGGGCGGTCGAAGTCCCTGTCGCCGTGCAAGCCGGCGGCCTTAGCGATTGCGCGCGTCGTGTCAAGAGGCAAGCGTCGGCGAACCGGGCCGGCGATGGTCGTCCTTCGTGGCCGGATGCCGCCTGGCCGACGGTTGGGAAACGGCATCGGGGCACCAACGGGCGGACCCGGGTTTGCAGCGTCCGATCGGCGTTGGGGGACGGTTCGAACACGATGGTCGGTACCATCGGTGTGATCCCATGACTGAACCATCGAAGACCGAAGAGACCACGTTCGGACCAAATGTCTGGCTCGTCGACGAGATGTATCGAAGATTCCTCGACGCCCCGGGCAGCGTGAGTGATGCATGGAAGGAATTCTTCGAGGACTACACGCCGCATGGCGACGGTGCACTCGGCGAGTCTCGACCGGAGCCAACGCCCGACGCCGGTGTAATCCCGTCGGGTGCTCCCGCCCCTGCAGAAGCTCCGCCAATCTCGCCGACCACGGAGTCCAAAGCCGAATCGATCGTCCCGGATGGGGCAACCCAGCTGAAGGGCATCACGGCGACCATCGCCCGACGGATGGACGAGTCTCTGGCCATCCCCACGGCCACTTCGGTGCGAACGATTCCGGCCAAGCTCCTCGAGGTCAACCGGCTGATCATCAACAACCAGCTCAGCCGGCTCACCCAAGGCGGCAAGGTGAGCTTCACCCACCTCATCGGATATGCGATCACACGAGCGATGACCGAGTTGCGCGGGGTCAACGTCAGCTATACCGAAGTTGACGGCAAGCCGTACGTCGTCGATCACCCCAGCGTCAACCTCGGGCTGGCCGTCGACGTGGCGCGAGCGGACGGCACCCGGGTGCTGCTGGTGCCGAACATCAAGGAGTCCGACCGGCTCGACTTCAAGTCGTTCTGGCTGGCCTACGAGGAGCTCATCAACAAGGCGAGGAACAACCGGCTGAGCCCCGACGACTTCGCTGGGACGACCGTGACGCTCACCAACCCGGGAACGCTCGGCACCGTCCAGTCGGTCCCGCGGCTCATGCCCGAGCAGGGTGTGATCGTGGGGGTGGGGGCGATCGGCTACCCCCCGGAGTACCAGGCGGCAGACCCCGGCTACCTCGCCCGCCAGGGCGTGAGTCGTGTGCTCACCGTGACATCGACCTATGACCATCGGGTCATCCAGGGCGCTCAGTCGGGTGAGTTGCTGCGACGCATCCACGAGTTGCTTCTGGGGGAGGACGGGTTCTATGACTCCATCTTCGATGCGCTCGGCATCCCCTACACTCCGGCACGGTGGGCGACCGACGACAACCCCCCGATCGGGTCGCCGCGATGGGCCGAGAAGCAGGCGAATGTGTTCCGCCTCATCAACGCCTATCGGGTACGGGGTCACCTGATCGCCGACCTCGACCCTCTCAGGCAGCAACGACCCAAGCTGTACCAGGAACTCGATCCTCTGTACCACGGACTCACGATATGGGACCTGGATCGAGAGTTCGCCACCGGTGGCATCCGCGCCGAGCAGATCACAACGTTGGGGCGCATTCTCTCCGTCCTCAGAGATGCATACTGCCGCACGGCAGGGATCGAGTACATGCACATGCAGGACACCGACCAGAAGCGGTGGGTCCAAGAGCGTGTGGAGGTGCCACCGACGGATTTGTCCCGGGAGGACAGGCTCCGAGTGTTGCGCAAGCTCAACCAGGCTGAGTCGTTCGAGAAGTTCCTCCACACAAAATATGTGGGGCACAAGCGGTTTGGCCTGGAAGGAGCCGAGAGTCTGATCCCGATGCTCGATGCAGTGCTCGGCTCGGCTGCTCAGGACCACATGGAGGAGGTCGTGATCGGCATGGCCCACAGGGGCCGGTTGAACGTCCTGTCGAATGTGATCGGCAAAGGCTACGACAAGATCTTTCTCGAGTTCGAAGGCAGTCTCGATCCCGAGACCACGGGTGGATCGGGCGACGTCAAATACCACCTGGGTGCCACCGGCAAGTACGAGAGTGAGCACGGACCCATCGGCGTCGAGGTGGTCGCCAATCCCTCGCATCTCGAAGCGGTGGACCCGGTTCTGGAAGGTGTCGTGCGGGCGAAGCAGGAACGTCGAGGATCCGACGGGCACCGCGAGGTCCTACCGGTCTTGATCCATGGCGACGCTGCGTTCGCCGGCCAGGGAGTCGTGGTCGAGACCTTCAATCTCTCCCAGCTCAGGGGTTACCGCACCGGCGGCACGGTTCACATCGTGATCAACAACCAGGTGGGCTTCACGACCTCCGCCCTCGATGCTCGGTCGTCTTTCTATGCAACCGACGTGGCCAAGACCGTTCAGGCGCCGATCATCCATGTGAACGGAGACGACCCCGAGGCGGTCGTCCGGGTCGCTCGCCTCGCGTTTGCGTTCCGGCAAGCCTTCAACAAGGACGTCGTGATCGACATGATCTGCTACCGGCGTCGCGGGCACAACGAGGGCGACGAGCCGTCATACACGCAACCGGTGATGTACAAGCTGATCGAGGGCCATCGGTCGGTTCGCAAACTGTATCTGGAGCGCCTCGTGAACACCGGTGTGATCTCGATGGAGGATGGAGAAGAACTGCTCGACGAGTTCCGGGAGCTGATGGAAGCGGCCTTCCAGGAGACGCGTGACTCGGCCCCGAGGTCCAGGCCGGTTCGGACCGAACCTCTGCCCGAGTCGACGGTCACGACCGCAGTGCCTCGATCCGAGCTCGACGACATCCTCGCCTACATCACCACGACCCCGGACGGCTTCTCCGTGCACCCCAAGCTCGAGAAGATGTTGCGCGATCGTGCGTCATCGCTCGACGGCGGACTCGTCGACTGGGGGACTGCCGAGGCGCTGGCGTTCGGCTCCCTCGCCCGGGCGGGCGTGCCGATCAGATTGTCGGGTGAGGACTCGCGCAGAGGGACCTTCTCGCACCGCCATGCCGAGCTCACCGACTACGAGACGGGGGAGGAATGGACACCCCTCCAGTCGATCACTGCCGAGGAGACCAGGGTGCGGATCGTCGACTCGTTGCTGAGCGAGTTCGCTGCCGTCGGCTTCGAATACGGCTACTCGATCGAGTGGCCGGAGGCGTTCGTCCTCTGGGAGGCGCAGTTCGGCGACTTCGCGAATGGCGCCCAGGTGATCATCGACCAGTTCATCGCGGCGGGAGAAGCGAAGTGGGGTCAGAACACCGATCTCACCCTGTTGCTCCCGCATGGCCACGAGGGTCAGGGCCCTGAACACTCGAGCGCCCGGATCGAGCGATTCCTCGAGTTGTGCGCCGGGGACAACCTGAGGGTCGTCGTGCCGGCGACGTCCGGGCAATACTTCCACCTCCTCCGTCGCCAGGCGTTGGTCCGCCCCGCCAAGCCACTGATCGTGTTCACACCCAAGTCCCTGTTGAGAACCAAGGAGACCTTCGCCGATGCAGCCCAGCTGAGCGAAGGACGCTTCGAGCCGGTGGTGGAGGATGGCCGTGTGGATGCCGGTGCCCGGCGTCTCGTGTTGTGCGCCGGAAAGGTGTACCACGATCTGGAGCGCGAACGATCACGGGCCGGCGTCGACGGCGTCGCCCTCGTCCGGGTTCCCCAGTTGTATCCGGTTCCCGAGTCCGAATTGAAGGCGCTCGCCGATCGCCACCCGGACGCGGACGTTGTGTGGTGTCAGGAGGAGCCTGAGAATGCCGGTGCCTTCCGCTTCATGATGCGGCAGCTCCCCGGCATCTTCGGTCGCCCGCTGCACTATGCGGGCCGCCCGGAGTCGCCGAGCCCGGCCACGGGATCGATGAGTCGCCATCAGACCCAGCAGGCCGCACTGGTGCGTGAAGCGCTCGGCTTGGTCACACAGACCGGTAGCGAGTAGCCGGTACCCAGCTTTCAGACCCAAGGGCTGTCGCGCTGCGACCGGGTACCTAGGACTGACTATCGGCACACCAGCTGAAAGCCGATTTCCGTGTAACACGTGCCTGCCTGGGTCGACTGGAACAACGACAGACCACGACCTGGCTGGCCTCGGAGGTTGGGACTCGAGAGCCGTAGACAGGTCGACCGCCTGGCAGCATGCACCGGAGGTTGGGACTCAGGAGTTACGCCAGACCAGGCGGTCGATGTCGATATTATGCCGCTTTTCGACAATCGCCATGGGTCGTGAGTCTCAACGCCTCTCAACCTGGGCGCTCGGCGGCCGATAGGAACTCCGATGAGCCTCGTATTCGCCGCTGCCTTCATCTTCCTCCTGCGCGTTGCCGACGTCAGTTTGGGCACGCTTCGCATCGTGTTCCTGGTCCGTGGCCGCCGTCGACTGGCCGGTCTCGTCGGATTCTTCGAATCGCTCATCTGGGTCGTCGCCGCCGGTCAGGTTCTCTCGGGTCTAGACGAGCCGCTGAAGATGGTCGCCTATGCCGCCGGGTATGCGACGGGCACGATGCTGGGTTCGACCATCGAGGGCTGGCTTGCGATGGGGAGCGTCCTGGTCAGGATCGTGGCCCCGATCGACTCTCCGCACGCGTACGAAGCGCTCCAAGAGGCCGGCTATGCGCTGACCGTGCTCAACGGCGAAGGCAGGGATGGTGCCGTGCGGGTGGCCTTCGCAGTCATGCCTCGTCGTGAGGCGAAGCACGCCTTGAAGCTCGTTGCCCATGCCAATCCCGACGCCTTCGTCACGCTCGAAGACGCCAAGCTTCCAGAGCTGGTCGCGTATCGATCCCCGCTTGCGATGCGCAAGTGAGTCAGGATTTGGGTGCCGGGTGATACTGGGCGGCGACCGGATCGCCGTTCTCGACGGTGATCTCCCAGACCGAACCCTTCGTGTAACCCACCCGACCGTTGGAGGACCGCAGTTTGGCTCCGTCCTTCTTCAGCTGTTCGACCACGTGAGGGATGAGGTCGCCGTGCGAACAGAGGGCTATCTCCAGCCCGGACACCGACTCGATCAGCTCGAGCGTCGGTGAGGGGTCTGCACCTTCTGCCAGATTGGGCGAGTCCAGGATCTCCAATCCGAGGCGCTCGCCGAGCGGCGTGACGGTGTCGACACATCTCACGTACGGGCTCGATTGGATCACGTCGATGCCCCGGTCGGCCAGGCGCTCGGCGATGGTGCGGGCCTGGCGCTTTCCCTTGCTCGACAAAGGCCGAAGATGGTCGTCGTCTTTCCACTTGGAACGGTCGCCGGCGTGGGCATGCCTGATCAGATGAACGGTGCCGGTTCGGGTGGCTTTCGTCACCCTAGGATCGGTCAGCAGCTCGCGGTCGCGTTCGTAGGTCAGCAGCCTCTTGGCCTTTGTGATCGTTACCCACCGGGTCTCGTCCACCTCGGAGCCTGGTTTGAAACCTTCGAACACGGTCGGCTTCGCCAGGAAATACCGAACGACCTTGGGACGCCCACCGGACACCGTGTAGTGCTGGTCTTCGAGGCGCGTGATGATGTGGGCCCGATACCCGGTCTCTTCGTGCAGTTCGCGCAGAGCCGCCTCCATGGGAGTCTCACCCGGATCGTCCTTGCCCTTCGGAAGGCTCCAGTCGTGGTACTCGGGACGATGGATCAACAGCACCTCGGCAGGTCGGCCGAGTGTGCCGCGGATGAGCACGACCCCCGCTGCGCGAATGGGTCTGGCCGTCACGGGCGAAAGGTCAGCACGTAGCGGAGGCGGCGGAACGTCGCGAGGGGGAGGCTCTCGGGCGGTGGATTGGCGCGACCTCGTCGCGTGTATGCGTACCTACGGGTGAGCATCAGGTCAGGTTATTCGCTCGATCCGGCGCGCGGAATCGGCTGCTCGAGGAGGGCACACATGATCGCCGCTGCAGCAGCGGGGTTGGCCGCCAACGTGACGCCGGTGTCATCGGCGTCGACCGAGGTGACCAATCCGTTGATGAGTGTCGCCCATGCATCGCCGACCAGGATCAGCGGCTTTGGTGTTCTGCGCGCCATTGGCGCCACATAGATCTCGTTCCATGCCACGAGAACTTCCGTGGCAGTTCCGAGACTCCCCGGAAGGGCGATGTAGGCGTCGGCCATGTCCACGAGCTTGTGTATCCGTTGAGAGATCGTTTCGGCCTGGATCTCCGACGTCACATAGGCGTTGTGGCCGACGCGATCCGGGAACGTGCTGGGCGCGGTTACGCCTATCACTTGGCCGCCGGCCCCGTGGGCGCCGCGCGACACCGCCTCCATTGCGCCGCCGTATCCACCGGTTGCGACCGTCGCCCCGGCCGAAGCGAGGCTGGCGCCGAGGTCGACGGCCTCTCGGTAGGCGCGGCTCTCTGGGGCGAGCCGGGAGGAGCCGAACACGGCTACCACTCGCCTGTTCACGATGTGATCCTTCGGAGAACGGCTTCGTGGATCGTCTGTCGCTCTCGGTCGAGAAGCGAATTGTGGATGGAGTTGTCGAGCCACACGATCTCGCAGTCAGGCCCAAGCGCGCGTGCCAACAGCACTGCGCTCCGCGGATCGACGCTCTCGTCTGCTCGAGACTGGATGACCGTCGACGGTCGTCGCAGCCGGCGGGCGGTTCGATACGCGATGGCCATCACCGACGTGAGTTCGGCGGCCGAAGACACGTGATGACCCGGGAGAGTTTGGAAGAGGTCGGCCACCTCGTCGTCGAGCTCCGGGGGCTCTCGGTCCGGCCACGTCACCGGGGGAGCGAATCGATGGATGATTGTTGCCAAATACAGTCGCTTGTCCTTCACAAGGATCGGGCTGTTGATCGTCGTGATCGTGGCGGCAGCGACGCGCGGCGCGGCGATGATCGACAGCAAACCGCCCATCGAGAGACCCACGAGATGGATCCTCCGGTGGCCGGCCACCGCTTGTGCGGCGTGGACCACAGTGCGACGCCAGTCCTCCCATCGGGAGTCGGCGAGATGATCGGGATCGACGCCGTGTCCGGCGAGCAATGGAACGTTCACGGTGTAGCCGCGCTCGTGCAGATAGTCGGCAAGCGGTCGGAAATGCCCTGGAATCCCGGTGAACCCGTGTACGAGCACGACGGCCTCACCGTTGGGGCCGTCCAGGCGAAACGGGGCGGCGTGAGATGTGAAGAGGTCGGGCGTCATGATGCGCGCGGCAGTGTACGACGAGAGAGCCGGGGACCGACGGGCCCTCTGGCGTGATGCCCGGTGGTCAACCTGCCATGGTCTCGTTGATCCCCAGCAGTATTCGGTCGGCGTCGACGAGAGCGTGCTCTTCGATGAAGAACTGCGGCCAGGGCACATCGAAACCAGTGACCCGCCGAATGGGCGCCTCCAATGCGTACATCGCCTGCTCGGCGACGGTGGCCGCGACCTCTGCTGCGACCCCGCACGAGCCTTGTGGCTCCTGGACACAGAGAAGCCGTCCCGTCTTCTCGACGGAGGCGAGGACGGTGTCACGATCCCATGGGAACAGCGTGCGGAGGTCGATGACCTCCACGGAGATGCCATCCGAGCCGGCTCGCTCCGCCGCCTCGAGCGCTTCGGGCACCATCCCGCCGTAGGTGACGAGGGTGAGATCATCACCCTCGCGCCGGACGCTGGCACGGCCGATGGGCAGCGTGTAGTGATCGGTGGGCACGTCTTGCCTGCCGGCCCGATACAGCACCTTTGGCTCTAGGAAGATCACAGGATCGTCGGATTCGATGGCGGCGGCCAGCAGTCCCTTGGCGTCGACGGGCGTCGACGGGCAGATGACCACCAGCCCAGGAGCATGGACGAAATAGGCCTCGGGCGAGTCGCAGTGATGCTCGTGGGCTCCGATGCCCCCGCCATTCGGAAACCTCACGACCACGGGCACACTCACATGTCCGCGTGTGCGGTAGCGGAACCTGCCCAGATGGCTGACGATCTGGTCGAAGGCGGGATAGACGAAGCCGTCGAACTGGATCTCCGCCACGACGTTGGCTCCGGCGATCGCCATCCCGATCGCAGTGCCCACGATGCCCGATTCGTTCAGAGGGGTGTCGATGACCCGCTCGTCGCCGTATCGCTCCCAAAGGCCTTCTGTGATGCGGAACACGCCGCCGCTCACGCCGACGTCTTCCCCGAGAATGATCATCTCTGTGTCGGCCGCCATCGCTTGGTCGAGCGCGGCGGTCAGAGCCTCGGCCATCGTCCATGACTGGGTCGGGCTCTCGGGCAGCTGGTCGACGGTGTCGGGCCACAGCTCATCGACGCCGAATCCGCTCTCGGGTTCGCCCTTGGATCGTTGCATTGCGTTGAGCTGGTCCACCACGTGCCTTGGGATGCGACTGAAGCCGTGCCGCACCGACTCGTCCCGGTCCGGGACCGGCTGTGCCTCTATGTCCGTGATGGCAGCCTCGACCAGGTCGGCAACCTCCATGGCGACCTTCTCTCCGACGGTCTCGTCCCATTCACCGATGGCTTCGAGGTGGCGCCGAAGCCGATCGATGGGATCCTTCGCCCGCCACTCGTCGACCTCGGAGTCGGGTCGGTAGCGCGTCGGGTCGTCTGCGGTTGCGTGGGGTCCGTAGCGGTAGGTCACGGCTTCGATCAGCGTTGGTCCACCGCCGGACCGAGCACGTTCGACGGCCTCTTCGGTGGCCGCAAATACGGCGAGCGGGTCCATGCCGTCGACACGATCCCCTTCGAAGCCGTAGGCAACCGCCTTCTGGGCGATAGTGGCGGACGCCGTCTGCTTTCGATAGGGAACCGAGATGGCGTAGCCGTTGTTGGCGCAGATGAACACGGTCGGCGTGTTCCACACGCCTGCGAAGTTCATCCCGGAGTGGAAGTCGACCTCGGAGGTTGCCCCGTCTCCGAAGTAAACGACCGTCACGGCTCCCTCCTCACGAAGATCGCTGACGTACGAGTACCCGACAGCGTGCGGGAGTTGGCTGGCAATTGGGACGGTCGTGATTCCCATGCGATAGCGCAGCACGTCCCAGTCGGCGTTCGGCATCCCCCGCCAGTAGGCGAGGATCACCTCGAGTGGCAGGCCTCGTGCGACCTGCACGCCGTGCTCTCGGTACGAAGGGAACACGAAGTCATGGGCCGCCAGCGCCATCGCCGATCCGATCTGTACGGCCTCTTCGCCTGCGAGGGGAGCATACGTTCCAATTCGCCCTTGCCGCTGGAGAGCGGTCATCCTGCGGTCGAGCTCACGAGAAAGCACCATCAGCCGGTGCATCTCGCGGAGCTGCTCGACGGCGAGCCCCGGATCAGCTCCGACCAGTGTTCCCGAGGAGTCGAGCACGGTCCTCAGGTCGAGTGGATCAGCCATACATCGAGGGTACCGCAGCCTCGCGATGCAAGCGGTGGAGCCGTGTGGTCCGTGGCTTGCGGCCGGTAGACAGGCGCCCCACAATCGTTTGCAGGGTGCTGCCGATGAGGCGTATCTTCAGGACATGGATCAACCCTCTGACTCCCGTCACCCCGTGGTGACCTGCGACTGGCTGCAGGCACATCTCGATGATCCCGACGTCGTCATCGTGGAAGTTGCGTTCGACCCGCTTCCGAAAGCCGCCTATGCGCAGGGTCACGTAGCCGGATCTCACTTTGCGTGGTGGAAGGAGCTCTGCTGGGACGAGACCGATCGCCAGTTTCCGAAGCCCGAGGTGATGGCTCGACGGCTCGAGGCGCTCGGGATCAACGACGATCGCACCCTGGTGCTGGTCGGCGACACCATCCAGTTCGCGACCTACACGTACTGGGTGTTGACCATGACCGGCCTGTCCCATCTGGCGGTCGTGCTCGATGGTGGTCGGACGGCGTGGGTGTCGGACCGGAGACCCCTGACCCAGGACGTGCCGGAGCTCGTGGCATCCGGTCCGGTGACACCGCGAGATCCCGACGTCAGCTCACGTCTTGGTCGGGACGACATTCTCGCCGGCCTCGACGATCCGAATCGGGTTCTGGTCGACATGAGATCGGACGAGGAGTACTCGGGTGAGCGAGTGGCTCCGCCGACTGCCCCCTTCGACCACGGTGCCGAGCGCAAGGGTCGAATTCCCGGTGCAAAGCACGTCTACTACGAATGGTTGCTGGGACCCGACGCCCGATTCCTCCCCGCGTCGGAGATGGCGTCGAAGTTCGACGAGGCCGGCGCGATGGAAGGCAAGGACATCGTGACGTACTGCAGGAACTCGCACCGAGCGTCGCTCGGCTGGTTCGTCAACACGTTCCTCATGGACCGCCCTGGCGTCCGCGTATACGACGGCTCGTGGACCGAGTGGGGCTCGATCGTCGGCTTTCCGATCGAGTTGTGACGAGCGAGCGGCCCATCGGTCGCCGTTTGAGCAGAAAATCCTCGATCCGGCCTCACGGCTGCATCTGCCCGGCCTACAGTGCGGCAACAATCGATTGCAGGTCTGACCCGGCTCGGGTGGATCTGCAGCCGATTGTCGTCGACACACCATGGAGGAGCGATCGATGAATGCACGACGGACCCGTCTTTGGGCGATACTGCTGGTACTGGCGATGCTGTTGGTGGCGTGCACCGGCACGACCGATGATTCGGAAGGCGACGACACCTCGACCGAGACGACGGCGGCGGACTCGGGCGGTGACGACACGAGCGGCAGTGACCCGGATGATGGGGCCTCTGGTGAAAGCGCCGGTGACGACGACACGTTCGTACATGCCGGCGACGATGAACCGCTGTCACTCGATCCGGCACAGGTTGAAGCGGGCGAGTATGGCGAAGCTGTCATTCTCCAGGTGTACGACCGGCTCCTCGAATACACGCCGGACGGTCCGGACCTCGCTCCCGGACTGGCGTCGGAGGTGCCGACGGTCGATAACGGCCTGATCTCCGACGACGGGCTCACGTACACCTTCCCGCTGCGCGAAGGTGTCACGTTCCACGACGGAAGCCCCATGACTGCTGACGACGTCGTGTTCTCCTGGGATCGTGCGATGACGATGGACCTTCCCGAGGGAACCGCCGGTCTGCTGAACGACAACGTGGCGGACATGCAAGCCGTGGACGACCTGACGTTCGAGGTGACCCTGCAGGCACCAAACGCCGCCTTCCTCAACTCCATCGTCGTCGCGTCGGTGGCATCGGTCGTCAGCCGTGAGGTCGTGGAGGCGAATGGCGGGGTCGAGGCCGGCACTCCCAACGAGTTCATGGCCACCAACCCGGTGGGGACGGGCCCCTATGTGTTCGTTGAATGGAACCGCAACGAGAACATCATCTTCGATAGGAATGAGGACTACTTCGGTCAGGTGCCGGCCCTCGATCTGAGGATCGAGATCGTTCCCGATCCCGACGTGCGGGTCCTCGGGCTCAGGGCGGGCGACTACGACATGATCGAGACCGATCCCTCGTTCATCGGAGACATCGAGGGTGCCGAAGGGGTCGTGATCTACAGCGAGGGTCTCTTGTTGGAGCCGATCCACATCGGGCTCAACCTGAACATCGAGGAGGGTTCGCTGCCGCCGGAAGACACGATTCCGACCGACTTCTTCCACGACCCCCGGGTACGTCAGGCGTTCAACTACGCGTTCGACTACCAAGGCTTCCTCGAAGGAGCGCTCGGCGGATTTGGTGCCTTCAACCCCCATTACGTGCCCCAGGGCATCTTCGGCTACGACCCGGATGCGCCGGTGTATCAACAGGATCTGGCACGAGCCGAGGAGCTGTTCCGAGAGACCGGATGGTGGGATGAGGGATTCACCGTTTCGGTGATCACCGAAGGGGCGAACCTCTTCGAGATCGCTGCACTCGTACTGAAGGACTCCATCGAGGGGCTCAACCCGAACATGCAGATCCGGGTGTTGGCGGTGGCGGAGGCGCAGTTCGACGAGGCCCATGCGTCGAACCCCCTCCCGTATGCGATGTGGGTGAAGAACGCCGATCCGTTCGCCGATCCCGAGGCCTACATGCGGGCGTATGCCCACCCCGATGGGGAGTGGGGCGAAGTCCACGGCTTCGCCAACGGGTACCAAGATCCCGAGCAGATCGCCTCCCTCATCGACCAGGCCGCTCAGGAAGTGGACACCGACGCACGCGCTGCGCTCTACTCGGAACTGCAGAACCTGCTCTACGAAGACCCGATGTGGATCATCGCGGCGCAGGAGGGCGTTGTCGTGGCATACCGCGATCGGGTCCAGGGCTTCGTGCACAACCCGTTGTGGCCGCGGCCCAACGTGAGGTGGAACTACTTCGACAAGTGATCCATACGGGGTGGGCCGTGATTGCGGCCCACCCCCTCGATCCACACTCAGATGCAAGTACGCGACTATCTAATCAGACGACTGATGATCCTCCCGCTTCTCGTGGTGGGGACGTCGATCATCGTGTTCTCGCTGACGCGGATCGGTGGCTCCCCGATCGGGATCTATCTGTCGCACGAGATGACACCAGCCGAGGTGGCGGAGCTCGAAGAGCGATATGGGCTCGATCAGCCCCTCCCCGTCCAATACCTGCTTTGGGCGCGAGGGGTCCTCACGGGTGATCTCGGCTGGTCAGGCGTGTCGGCGGGACCGATCACCGAGGTAATGCCGGAGAAGATCACCGCGACGCTCGAACTGGCGATCGCTGCCGGGATCGTGGCGGTGATCATGGGTGTCGGGCTTGGAACGTTCGCCGGTGCCCGTCGCAACCGGATACCAGATCATCTCACGCGAATCTTCTCGATCAGCGGCGCCAGCATGCCGACGTTTTGGTTTGCGATCCTGTTGTTGATCGTGTTCTGGGTCTACCTCGGCTGGTTTCCCGTTGGGCGAAGCACCGCTTGGATCTTCCAGTCGATCGATCACCCGACCGGGATATACACGGTGGATGCTCTGCTCGCAGGGAACATGCGGGCGTTCGTCGACGCCGTGTGGCACCTCGTCCTACCGGCCGTGACGATGGGCTATGGCGCTACCGCCATCATCGCTCGCATGATGCGCTCTTCCCTGGTTGAGGAGCTCCAGGAGGACTACGTCGACGCTGCTCGTGCCAAGGGTCTCGCCGAGCGCATCGTCCTGAGACGGCACGCCCGGAGAAACGCCCTGATCCCCACTGTGACCGTCATCGGGCTCAGCTTCGGTTTCCTCCTGCAGGGCTCCGTGGTCACCGAGATCATCTTCCAGTGGCCTGGCATCGGACGCTGGATGGCCGACGCGGTTCTGCGGGGCGATCAGGCCACGATCATGGCGTACGTATTGTTCACGAGCGTCCTGTTCTTGGCTGTCAACCTGGTGGTCGACGTCGTCTACGCCTATCTCGACCGCCGAGTCGCACTGGGAGGCTGACCATGCTCGATGTTCCGCGCCGTGTGCCCGCAGTCCTACCGCCATTCGAGAGCGCCTTCAGGGTCCGCCTGCGACGCTCCCGTGAGCTGGTGGGCTCGGTGCTGTCGAACCCCACGACAGTGATCGGGCTGTTCATCATCGCCGGTATGTTGCTGGTCGCCATGCTCGCTCCGGTCATCACCGAAGCCAATCAACCCGACCCGTATCAGATGCCCCGCGACTGGGGGGCTCTGAACGAGCCTCCCGGAACCCCCGGACACATGCTCGGAACGACCAACACCGGTGGCGATGTCTTCTACGGAGTCGTGTGGGGTTCCCGCACCTCGCTGCGGCTTTCCCTGATCGTGGTGGGTATCACGGTGCTCGTGGGAGTGGTGATAGGCAGCGTCGCCGGATATCGGGGTGGGAAGTTCGACGAGATCCTGATGCGGGTGGTCGACATTTTCTTGTCGATTCCCGAGTTGATCTTTGCCTTGGCGATCGCAGCGGTCCTCGGGCCGTCCTTTGGAAACATCATCCTTGCTCTCGCAGTCGTCTTCTGGGTGAAGTATGCCCGGATCATGCGCGCCCAGGTGCTCCACGTCCGCAGCAACGAGTACGTCGATTCGGCACGGATCATCGGTGACTCTGGATGGAACATCTTCCGACGGGACATCCTGCCCAACTCGATCACGCCGATCGTTGTGCAGGCGACCATGGACATGGGTCACATTGTGCTGGTGGGCGCCACGCTGAGCTTCATCGGTCTTGCCGAGGCCGGTCTGGCAGAGTGGGGTGTGCTCGTCTCCGACGGCCAAGCAGGGATCTCCGCCGGTCGATGGTGGGCCTCGACGTTCCCGGGCCTGATGGTGTTCTTGTGGGCTCTGGCGTTCAACCTCGTAGGTGACGGCCTTCGAGACGTTCTCGACCCCAAGACCGAGTCGAGCCGATGACCACAGCCCTTCCCGAACCGGCGCCGGAGGCGTTTGCGGGCTCCCACGCCATCGCGTCGGTGAAGGACCTCCGCATCCACTTTGCAACCAAGGCGGGTGTCGTACATGCCGTCGACGGCGTGTCCTTCGACATCCGCCATGGTGAGACGCTCGGTCTGGTGGGCGAGACCGGGTGTGGCAAGAGCGTCACGGCCCGGTCGTTCCTGCGGCTGAACCCATCTCCGCCAGGTATCCATGCGGGTGGCTCTGTGGTGTTTCGACCTCGGGGTGGCGACGAAGTCGACATCATGACTGTCTCAGAGCACGAGCTCCGCGACCTCCGCGGCAACCGGATCGCAATGATCTTCCAGGATCCCGGCAAGGCCCTGAACCCGGGGCTCACCGTCCGCCAGCAGATCGGCGAGGTCTTTCGTGAACACCGGAGCGAGGAGCTGCTCTCCGACGCCGGGCTAGAACCTGGACCGCGGGCCGCGGGGGCGATCCTCCGCCGTGGCGCCTCGATGAAATCGACGGTCGGCGAGCGCGCCATGATGACGCTGCCACCACTTCGAGGGGGACGAGACAGGATCCGCAAGGCGGTCGACGAGCGCGTGGCCGCCGCCTTGGCAGAGACGCAGATCCCAAATCCGCTGAAGGTCATGGATCGGTATCCCCACGAGCTGTCGGGTGGGATGAGACAGCGTGTCATGATCGCGCAGGCTCTGGCCTGCAACCCCGATCTCCTGATCGCCGACGAGCCGACCACCGCCCTCGACGTGACCGTACAGGCTCGGATTCTCGAGCTCATCGCTGCTCTCCAGGAACGCCATCACACTGCGGTGCTGTACATCAGTCACGATCTGTCTCTGGTGAGGCGCATTTGCGATCGTGTCGCGGTCATGTACGCCGGGCGCATCGCCGAGGTCGGCGACACCGAGGACATCTTTCACGCACCGTCGCATCCCTACACCCGGGGTCTTCTCGCCGCAGTGCCGTCTGCATCCCACGCACGCGGCAAGCTCGAGGCGATCGAAGGCACCGTCCCGGAGCTGATCGACCCCGACCCCGGGTGTCGTTTCGAGGGGCGGTGCACGTTCGCGGCGCCGGCGTGTGCTCGCCTCGATCCGGTGCCCACACCCGTGGCCGACGGACACCGGGTTGCGTGTTTCATCCACCATCCGCCCGGTGGCGTTGCGCCCGAGGATCTTCCGAGCTTCGAAAGGGGCATGCCGTGACCGTTGTGGAGGCGTCCGTTCCCGGAACCGAGCGCGGGGACCATCTGCTCGCCGTGAGGAATCTCCGGAAGCACTACCCCATCAAGGAAGGTGCCCTCCAACGCGTGGCGGGCCACGTCAAGGCAGTCGACGGCGTGGATTTCGACATCATGCGCGGTGAGACGTTGGGGCTGGTCGGCGAGAGCGGATGCGGCAAGACGACGCTGGGACGCGTGGTGGCGGGACTGATCGAGCCCTCGGCAGGCGGCGTCTATTTCGACTTGTCTCCCGAGACCGCATCCGAGCTCGATCAGCTCTTGTCGGGGACCGAGCCGGACCCGGAGCGACTCGGAACCATCGAGCGGTCCCATCGAGTCGACAAGCTGGACGGCGCACGATGGCAGCACTTCCGGCGGAATTGTCAGATGGTGTTCCAAGACTCCTTTGCCTCGCTCAATCCCAGGCACCTCGTGAACGACATCGTGGGACGTCCGCTGCGGGTCCACAAAGAGGCGTCGGGCGCCGCTCTCACCGAGAAGGTGGTCGAGCTCCTCGAGATGGTCGGGCTAGGGCGCCAGCATCTCTTCCGCTACCCGCATCAGTTCTCGGGTGGCCAGCGACAACGAATCTCGATCGCCCGCGCACTTGCGCTCGATCCTGAACTGATCGTGTTGGACGAGCCGACGAGCGCCCTCGATGTGTCTGTTCAGGCCCAGATCCTCAACCTGCTCCACGACCTACAGCGTGAGCGTGGGCTCACGTACCTGTTCATCACGCATGATCTCTCGGTGGTCAGGCACATGGCGGATCGCATCGTCGTGATGTACCTCGGCAAGGTCGCAGAGGCCGGGCCCACCGATGATCTGTTTGCTCAGCCGTTGCATCCGTACACCGACGCGCTCTTGAAGGCGAGTCCGGATGTCGAAGCGGATGAGGGCTTCCGCGGGCTGGAGGGATCGGTCCCTGACCCGGCTCGTCCACCACAAGGATGCCGGTTCCACACTCGGTGCCCACTCGCCACCCCGGAGTGCGGCTGGGAAGTCGACGACATTGTTCGCTGGCTCGAAGATGACCCGCGGATGTTCGAGACGCTGAGTGGAGTGGAGCGTCACTCGCCGTTCCACGCTGATCTTTCGTTCGACGCCGAAGATGCAGCCGCAGCACTGGTCGAGGCCATCGAGAGCGACCGGATGCCCTGGGCGCTTCGAGGTGCGATGGTCGGTAGCTCGAGATCCGGCGCCCACGTGACCATTCGTTTTCAGCCTGTCGACGAGGTGCAGCTGGAGCCGCGGGGATCGAACCGGCTGGCGGCCTGCGTGCTCGATCGCCTGCCCTGACCGAACCGCTGAAGCAGGTCTCGTGGGTGCCGACAGGCTCACCGATGGATCACATCGCACGCGTCATGTCACGCATCGACACCATCAAGACCCAGATCGGCTACACCGGCCAGCCCGGTGAGTTCCACGCCGTGCTGGAAAGCCAGATGACGTCGTTCGATCCGATCGCCGAGGTCCGCCCGCTTCGTGCCGCGACCACACTCGGGGGCACGCCGGTGCCCTCCACAGGCGGCGTGCTCTCCGCGAGCGAGCTCGACGTCTACGTGAGAGAGCATCGGCTCGAAGAGCGGAACGGGCGACTCGAGCGGTCCGAGCTTCAGGGAATCTCGGGTGGCTGGGACGGCCGGGACTTCGCGTTGATCCCTCCGGCCGCCGACGCCTACGAGCAAATGCGAGCCGCTGCTGCAGCTGATGGCATCGAGCTCGGCGTGATCGATGCCTATCGATCGTGGGAAGCACAGGCGGCCGCCTATGAGGACTATCTGGCCGGTCGCAAGAACGCGAACGTCTTGCCCCCCGGCACCTCGGAGCACGGTCAAGGCATGGCGGTCGACTTCACGAACGGAGCGATCCTCGGCAGCGATGATGCCGAGTGGCATTGGCTTCAGGCCAACGCCCGACGATTTGGCTGGCATCCGATCTCCAACGAGGCGTGGCATTGGGAGTTCCGCGGGCTGGGTGGCTGACCGACCGCCCGATGCAGGCTACGCAGAGAACCCCCAGACCCCGACGGCCTGCGTTGTTGCATTCCCAGCCGTGACGCACGGAGACGTGAAGACCGGCGTTGGCTAGCCTGCTGCCGGTGCCGACCTTCCGCGCCGATGTGCGAGAGATCTCGCCGTACGTGCCTGGTCGCCCCATCGCGGATGTGGCGACCGACTACGGGTTCGACCCCGACGACGTGGTCAAGCTCGCATCCAACGAACGTCCGGATCCGCCTCTGCCCCAAGTGCTGGACGCGATCGCGCGCGCAGCCGCGGAGGCGCATCGATACCCCGACAACGAGGGCAGTGACCTCCGAGCGAGACTCGCCGAGATGCTCGGCGTCGCCTACGAAGAGGTGATGATCGGGGCCGGTTCCTCCGAACTGTTGCGCGTGGTCGCCACAGCGACCGGTGGACCAGGCACTTCGGCGGTGTATGCCTGGCCGTCGTTCATCGTGTATCGGCTGGCGTCGATCCTGGCGATGACCGAACGGATCGAAGTGCCACTCGACGCCACGCACTCGCATGATCTGGACGCACTGCTCGCCGCCATACGGCCCGACACAACCCTCGTATACGTGTGCAACCCCAACAACCCGACCGGTACGGTCAGAACCGCAGGCGATATCGCCGGCTTCGTCGACGAGGTGCCCGAGCGGGTCATGGTTCTCATCGACGAGGCCTACCACGAGTACGTGACCGACGAGTCGCACGCCTCGGCGTTGCCGCTGGCGGTTGAGAGGCCGAACGTGATGGTGACGCGGACGTTTTCGAAGGTCCATGGGCTGGCGGCTCTACGCGTGGGCTACGGGGTGTCTGCAGCCTCGAACATCACGGAATTGCGGAAGGCGCAGGCTCCGTTCAGTGTCACCGGGCTGGCACAGGCAGCGGCGTTGGAATCGCTTTCTCACCCTGGTGACATCGGTGAGCGGGTCGCGGAGAACGCAATCGGACGGCGAATGATCCAGGAGTCGCTCGCCGGTCTCGGTGTCGACCATGTTCCGAGCCAGGCGAACTTCGTGTACTTCCGGCTCGGCGCCGCCGCCGACGTGGTGACCGATGCCTTTCTGGAGCACGCCGTGATCCTGCGCCCATTCGCGTCTGGTTGGGTGAGGGTCAGTGTCGGGTCTGAAGCGGAAAACCTGCGGTTCGTCGAGGCGCTTTCGGCAGAGCTCCACCGCCTTCGCTGACCGACGGTTCTCGGGTCCCAGTCGTCTCTACCGATTTCTGTCAACGTCGGTCAGGCCCTACCGTTCACGTCGCTTGCCGGCCGCAAGCGCCACTCCTTGAGCCCGCATTCTCTACCGAGGTGAACCAGTGAAGGCCGTCATCCGCGGATTTGCCGCAGCCGTAACCAAGTTTCCATGGGTCATGATCGTTGGTGCCCTGGTCGTGACCGGGGTGTTGGGATTCATGGCGTCGGGAGCCGAGCAGTCGGTTGGGGGGCAGGAAGGTTTCGCCCCCGACAACGCCGAGATCCAGGCTTCCAACAAGCTGGGCGAACTGTTCGGTGCCGACTCCTCGGAAACCGTGATGCAGGTGATCATCCGATCCGACTCCGGTGACGTTCTCACGGCCGACGCATTGAACGCCGTGAACCGGGCGCTCGGAGCGGTCTCGAGCGGTGACACCGGCGCGTATCTGTCGACCCGGCCGGAGAGGCCACAAGCGTTCTTCTCGTACTTGGCACCGGTCCAGTTCGCGGCGGAGGAGCAGGGCTTCCCCATGGACGGGCTCACCGACGATCAGGTGAAAGAGATCTACGAACAGACCCTGGCGAACCCGGAAGCGGCAACCCAGCTGGGCTTCGTCGATCAGCTCGTAGCCGACAAGGACGGAGATGGGCTGTACGAGGCCGGACTCGCACTGGTGTTCATCAAGACTCCGAACGGCGACGACGCACTGAACCTCGCCGTCGAGCAGGAGACTGCAGTCGCCGACGCCATGACCTCCGTCGAGCTTCCCGAGGGCCTCGAGATCCGACCGTTCTCCTTCAGCCTGCTGTTCGGGGAGGACTCCGGGTTCGAGGCGGAGATCGGCCGGCTGTTCGGCACCGCCTTCCTCATCATCATCGCCATTCTCGTCTTCGTGTATTGGATCAAGCCCACCTCAGGGCGGGGCAAGGCCATCCGCCGGGCCGCGGCCGACACGGGCGTCACGATGCTCACGATCGTCATGGCCATCGGCTGGATGCAGGGGATCGGGGCCATCTTCCAGGATCTCGGCTGGGTGGGTGCGTTCAACGAGATCATTCAGATCGTGCCGGTGTTGCTCATCGGTCTCGGCGTGGACTACGGGATTCACCTCACGTCTCGCTACCGAGAGGAGGTCGGCGAGGGCAATGCCGTCGGGTCCTCGATCCGGCGCGCCATCGGCACCTCGGGCGTGGCGCTCGCTCTCGCAACGATCACCACCGCAATCGGATTCCTCACCAACGTGGTCAACCCGGTGCCGGCCTTGAAGGACTTCGGCATCCTGGCGGCGGTGGGGATCTTTGCCTCGTTCGTGCTGATGCTCACCTTCGTGCCTGCCCTCAGATACGTCCTCGATCGCCGAGCCGAGTCCGCCGGAACCCTCCCGGTCGAGTCCTTCCGGAGTTCCTCGGGTGAGCGGCTGCTACCGAGCCTGATGGAAAAGACCGCCGTCCTGGCGGAGCGACTGGCGGTGCCCACCCTCATTGTGATGCTGGCGCTCGGCGGACTAGGTGCCTATGGGCTCAGCCAGCTCGAGACGCGCTTCAGCTTCACCGACTTCCTCCCGGCGGATTCGCCCTCCGTCGAGACGTTCAACATCCTCAACGAGGAGTTCGGTGGTGGTTTCGGAGAGACCACCCAGGTACTCGTTGAGACCGGTGAGGGAGACGATCTCGCCACGCCGGCGTTGTACAACGCCCTCGCCGACGTCCGTGGCCGGCTCGCAGGCGTCGACGACGTCATCGTCGTCCCCACTCCGTTTGGCGACTTCGCCCAGGCCACCGACCCGGTCGGGGTTTTGCAGCAACTGATCACCCCGGCCACACCAGGTGGTACGCCGGCGGACCCCGAGCTGGCCCAAGCCGCCCTCGGCATGGGCCTCCAGATGGACGGCACGGTGTCCGAATCGGCAGACGTGGCGGGACTGTGGTCGCTGGCTCTCGACGCCGCTCCGGACCAGATGGGTCGCGTCGTGCACTTCACAGATGACGGTCGGGTCGACGCGATTCAGGTCGAGATCGGAACCCAGGCCGGGGAACAAGGCGCCGGCGAGTTGCGCGAGAGCCTCATTGCCGCATTCGAGCCGATCGACGCGATCGACGGGGTGACGGCCATCCCCACGAGCCAGCAGATCATCTCCGACGTCGTTGTGAATGCCCTGTCGGACTCTCAGGTGAGTTCGCTCCTGTGGACGATCATCGCCGCCACCATCGTGTTGGTGATCAACTTCTGGTTCGAGAATCGTCGACCCTTCCTGGGCGTGCTCACGATGATTCCGGTCGCACTCGTCGTGCTGTGGACGTTCGGTCTGATGTATGTGAGCAACATTCCGTTCGGTCCGGTCACCGCCACCCTTGCGGCACTCGCCGTGGGAATCGGGGTGCCGTACACGATTCACCTAGCGCGTCGATTCGAGGAGGACAGAAACCGGTTCTCCAACATCGAAGACGCCATCCGGTCGACCACACGTCACACCGGGGGAGCGCTCGCAGGATCCGCGTTCACGACGGCCGCAGGGTTTGGGATCCTCGTGACGTCCACTCTGACTCCCTTCAAGCAGATGGGTCAGGTGACGGCCTACGCCATCGTGTTGTCTCTGGCTGGATCAGTGCTCGTGCTTCCGTCGCTGCTGGTTCTGTGGGAGCGGTGGCATCGTCGCCGTGGGGATCTCGAAGAGGCTCCGGCGACCGTGTCCGTCGTCTGAGCGGCGGACGCCCGGGAGGGCTAAACCCCGGGCTGATTCGGTCGACAAGCGAAGCATGAGGCCCGTGCGCGTGAAGCCCGTCGTCGGCGCCCTCTTGGTTTTCGCAGTGCTGGCGTGGCTCGGGAGGGTTTCGTTCTCCGCGCTCGATGCCGTCACCGGATTCTCCCCGGCTGCCGGGCTCGCAGCGGCGATCGTGGCCGCCCGGTGGAAGGCCCGCCGGCTGTTTGCCCCTCTCTTCGCCCTTGTTTCGATGCTCGTGGCGATCGCGGCCGGCTCGGCCCCTGTACATGCCTTGGCCTTCGGAACCGGCATGTTGGTCGAAGTGCTGGTGGCGGCTGCCGTCATGGTCCGCCTGGCGGATCCTCTCGAGCGGCCGGAGACCTCGGCCTGGTGGGTGCAGTGGACAGGCGCCGTGGCTGCCGGGGTGTTCAGCGGGGCAATTGCCTTCCTGGCGATCGATCAGCCGTCCGGGAGCTTGATGGCCCTAGGCTCGACCTGGGTCGTCGGACACGGGGCAGGCCTCATCTTGGTGGCGCCAGGGGTGTGGGCTGCGATGCGGTGGTCGGTCACAGGTGGATGGCGACATCGTCTGGATCTCCGACACATGGTCGAGGCGCTGCTGGCGGTTTCCTGTTCGTTGGTGTTGACCATGGCACTCGTGGCGTGGCTCGACCGGCCCGAACCGTATCTGATGCCCTTTCTCGTGCTGGGCTGGTTGGCACACTCCGCTGGGCATCGGGTGACGGTCATGGCTTCCTCACTCGTGTCAACCGCGACATTGCTGGCCGTTCCGCTCTGGATCGATGTTCCAGCCGGGGCGACTCCGGTTGCTGCTACCACGGCGATCGTCTTTGGGCACGCCGCGGCCTCGGCGTTGGCGATCGAGGCATCCGCCCGATGGCACGCCCGAGCGCTTCTCAGCGGTGTCGTCGAGATCTCGTCGGAGGCCGTGCTCATCGTGGATGGTGAAGGCCGTGTGATGACGGGCAACCCGTCGGCGCGAGCGTTGTTCGGCGCCGAACTGGAGGGTGCGGCCGTCGCCGACCTGATTCCAGGACTTCCGGAGGGTTGGACGTCGGCCATGCCATCAGGCCTGACGGTCGAAGGGAGAGGACTCGGCCGTCGTTCGGTCTCGCTCGAAGTATCCGTGGGGGCAGTGGACGCCCCTGGGCGTCCCATGCTCGCGATCGTCTGTCGCGACATGACCGAGATCAAGGCCGCTGCAGCGGCTCTCCGCCGGTCGGCTGAGATCATCGACGCCGCGCCCGACCTGGTGGGCTGGACCGACGGGTCGGGCAATCTGCTGTTCTTGAACCACGCCGGCCGCGAGATGATCGGGGCAGCCGAGTCGGAGACGATCGATGCCTGGTCGGCGGCGGGGCTTCTGACCCGCGACGCGATCGATTCGGCCACTCGGAACGGCGTCTGGCGAGGTGAATCCCAGGTGATAGGCCGGACCGGCACGAAACTCCCGGTCCTGCAGACGGTGGTCGCTCATCGATCCGAAGACGGCAGCATCCGGTACTTCTCGGTGCTCGCTCGTGACATCTCCGAGCGATACGCCCTCGAGCAGATGAAGAGTGAGTTCGTCTCGAACATCACCCACGAGCTGCGCAGCCCGTTGACGGCGGTGATCGGATATCTGGACCTTCTTCTCGACGGAACTTTCGGTGAGTTGCCCGAAGCAGCCATGGACGCACTCGGTGATGTCGCGGGGTCCGCTCAACAGCTCCTCGAGCTGATCAACGATCTGCTCGCACTGTGGCGCGCGGAGGATCGCGGCGTTGGTGATCCCGAGGATCTCGATCTCGGCACCGTGGTGGCCTCGGCGGTTCGGACCATGGAACCGGTGGCAGCCGGCAAACAGATCGCAATCTCATTCACCAGCCAGGACGTCTTGACCGTGGGCGATCGGCGGCAGCTCGAGCGAGCATTCCTCAATCTGGTCTCGAATGCCGTGAAGTTCACTCCGGTCGGAGGCACCGTGTCGATCAAAGTCGAGGCCCGGTCATCGACCGGAGTGGTCGAAATCTCAGATTCTGGTGTCGGTATCCCCGAGTCGGAGCTGGAGGCCGTCTTCGATCGCTTCTTCCGGGCGAGTACGGCCGAGAGTGCGAACATCCCGGGCACCGGGCTGGGCCTACCGTTGGTGCGAGAGGTCATCGGGGCGCACGACGGCGCCATTCGGGTGACATCGACGGTTGGGGTGGGCACCACCTTCTCGATAGAGCTCCCGATGCTGGTGAGAGCCGGAGTCGCCCGGGTCTGACCTGCACGGTGCGCCTTCGGGCGGCATCGCGGTGAGCGTCGGTCGCGATGTGCGCATTCTTGTCTCACCCGCCCGATACGTTCACGGCGTGAATCCATCTCTTGGACGACCGGGTCGTGGACCCCGCGCCTTGGTGTCGACCTGGCGATCGCGCCAGGCGGCATTTGCGATGGCAGGCTTCGGTGCCGTTCTGGGGGCGGTCGATGGGGTCTGGCCTCCGGCTTTCGGCGTCGCCGTGGCGCTTTCGGCAGTCGTTGGCTGGCGATGGGCGACCGCGAGGGTGGCGCGGGCTCGGGCGGGGGTGGCAGGGGAGCGCGTCGTTTCTCGGGCGCTCCGCGGATTCGGAACTGTGCTGTACGGGTGGGTTCCTCCGGGCCGCCGGTCGGATGTCGATGTGGTCGTCGTCGACCCCTGCGTCGCCGCGGTGGAAGTGAAGCGCGCTTCGGGCAGGGTGCGTACCCGTGATGACGGGACGGTGTTGGTCGGCGGTTCACGATTGCCGGGTGCACCGCTGAGACAGGCAGTGGGTGGGGCAGCCGCCGTCCGGCGCGCCCTGGCAACGCCTGTACCCGTTCACGCCGTGTTGTGCATCACCGACATGTCACAGCGCCCGCGTGTTGCCACCAGCAACGGGGTCCCGGTGGTCGTGTGCTCCGTCCGCCACCTCCGGCGGGTGCTTCGCCGCCTCGACCGAACAGCCGATGGATCGCGCGACGATCGGCTGGCGGCGTTGACATCCGAGGATTGACAGCGCGTTGCTCACAACATCGTTATGCTTGAGGTGCTGGCATCGACTTCGGGCGGCGGGATCACGCATGTGGAGCACCCGACCGTGAGAGAGATCTTGTGAAGAAATTCCTCGGCTGGATCGCCTTGTTGGTGATCCTCTATGTGATAGCCAACGACCCGGATTCCGCCACACGGCTCGTTTCAGGCACCATCGACCTCATCTCGAGGCTCGCCGATGGCGCCACCACCGTCATCGACGGTGTCTGAGGATGGTCTGGCAGGCGGACCGAGAGCAGAAATATCTCTCGTTCAACGAGGAGATCATCATCTCCTCGCGCCTCAATTGGATCTATGCCGCCATCCCCTTGTTCCGCATCGCCGTGATCACGGTGATGGTTGCGATCGCCATGAACGGCGTCCTCGGGTGGTGGCTGATCCCGGTGGCGATCCTGGCCATCCAGTGGATTCGCAACGAAGGCTTCGCCGGCGACCTCGGGTTCGTCGCCGTGGCGGCGATCATCGCCACCATCTGGGCGGGTGCCGAGTATGCTCTCGATCCGGCCACTCGCACCGTCCTGATCATCTCGATCATCCTGCTGATGTTGATCAAGGGCGCTGTCGATTACGCCGTGACGCGCCTGTACCTGACCGACAAGCGCATCATCCTTCGCACCGGAATCTTCACGGAGCGACGGTCGACACTGCCGCTGCGCGCCCTCACGGACATGCGATATGACCAGACGCTGCTCGGTCGAGTCTTCGACTACGGCCACTTTTTCGTCGAGTCTGCGGGACAGAACCAAGCCCTCTCCCAGCTCCGTTTCGTCGACGCACCCCGTCGCTTCTACAGAATCGTCATGGAGCTGGCCCTCGGCGGCAACCTCCCCCCTGGAGCCGTCCCCGACCCTCCCCCCTGACCCAATACCGGAACCCAGGGTTATGGTCCGCCAAAATGGCGGACCACCGCCCACAGAACGACTGCGGAAGACAGGACCGGTGGCCGGTCCTGTCAGGTCCGAGTAGCGTCCGGCACCACCCGTGGAAAGGTCCTCATGCCCACCCTGGAAGAGTTCTGCACGATCAAGGCGTCGATGACACCTCGGATGCTCGGGAACATGCCCGGCGGCACCCGCATCGACTTCCCGTTCGAGGGAACCGCCACCAGCCCGCATTGGGATGGCGAACGGCCCGTCCGTGGGATCGACTACGTCACGGTGCGCGGAGACGGCAACATGGCCCTCGACATCCGTGCCACCATCGGTGAGAAGCGAGAGACCATCGCCTATCGCGGATCGGGGGTCAGCATCGTCAAGAGCCCCACCGAAGCAGTGCCGCAGGAATTGCTCACATTCGAGACCGGGAACGAGGACCTGGCCTGGCTCAACTCCGTCGTAGGTGTGGGGCTGGGCGGAGGCGAAGAGGGCGGCCTGGTGGTTCGCCTGTACATCGTTCGTCCCTGACAGAGAGCGGGATCTTCGATCGTGGACGTCGTGGGCCTCATCGCCGGCAGTGGATGGGCCTCAGGGCTGAACCTGTACGCCGTCACGCTCATCATGGGTCTGCTTGGGCGGTTTGGTTGGAGCGATGTCCCCGACGTGCTCATGCGGACGGACGTCCTCGTTGCTGCCGGGGTCCTGTTCTTCATCGAATTCGCCGCCGACAAGATCCCGTATCTCGACAACGTGTGGGATGCCCTGCACACCGTGATCCGCCCGTTGGGGGCGGCCGCGCTTGGCTACGTCATCGCCGGCGAGTCCGGGTCGATAGGCGAGGCGGCTGGAGCGCTCATCGCCGCTGCGCTGGCAGCAACATCGCACAGCGCCAAGGCGACCACCCGCGCCGCAGTCAACCTCTCACCCGAACCCGTCTCGAACCTCACTCTGTCGGTACTCGAAGACGGCGTGGCCTCGGGCATGACCGTGCTCGCATTGGCACTGCCGGCGGTCGCGTTGGTGGTCGCGCTGTTGTTGGCTGTGGCGTCCGTATGGGTGGCCGTGAAGCTGTGGCGCGGCGTCCAGGGGCTGTTTGGCGGTCGACGAGCCGAAGCCGAGCCCTGATCAACCGGCGACGTCGGCCTGGGGACTCTTCAGTGCCAGCGCCGGAGCGAGGGGTACGTCGAGCACGAAGAGGGTGTAGCCGTTCATTCTCTCGTAGGACAGGCGACAGCCCATGCTCCCCGCCAGGCGTTTCGCAACTGCGAGCCCGAGGCCCATCGTTCCTGTGATCAGAGCATCCCGCGGTGTGTGCACGAAAGGCTGGAACACCCCGTCGATCTGAGTCGACGAGAGGCCGTCTCCGTCGTCGGCAACCACGATGCGATACATCCCACCTGCCGGCGCCGACTTGATGATGACCGACGGACCACCGTGACGGACTGCGTTAGACAGCAGGTTCGTGAGGATGTGGCGAAGCCGCAACCGATCGGTCCACACGGTGGTTGGTGAGAGCGTGGTCTGCACCCGGCCCTCCCATGCAGCCGACGACGAGATGACCATCTCGATCTCGCGCGCGGGATCGACCAACTGCATGAGGAACTCGACCTGTCCGTCTTCGAGCCGAGCCATGACGACCAGATCGTCGACCATGCGGGTCAGCTCTGCCGCCTGGCCATCTATCACCGTGAGACCTTCCTCCAGGAGCTCAGGGTCGTCTTGGACCCCCAGCATCGCTTGCGCGTAGCCGGTGATCGCAGTGAGAGGCGTCCTGAGTTGATGGCTGAGACCGCCGATGAGCTCGTCTCGTGCATGCACGAGGGCGATGTTGTGCTCGAGCTGTGCCTGCATGGCCAACCGTTCTTCGCGCCGTCGCGCCGTCGACCACAACCCCCACGCCGCTGCGGACGGCACGATGAGCGCAACCGTCAGACTTGTGATCCGAGCGGCGTCTCCTGCCCTCGACTGCTCGGCTTCGATGCGCGCCTGGGCGGTGGCACCGGCATCGGCAGCGCTCGACTCGAGACGCTCGAGAACGGGCAGGACACGGGACCTGGCCAGATCGTCGGCGGATTCGGCTTCGACCGGATCCGCCACAGAATCGAGTAGTCCCAGGGCCTCTTCGATCGACATCTCGACCTCTTCGGCGAGCGCGACGTGAGGGCTGCCATCGAGCAGGAGGTCGAGCGCAGCCGCCCTGGACCGCAGGGTGGCGACATCGCCCCGCACTCTTCCGATCGCCTCGGTCACGTCATCCTCGACGTGGATGCCGGCCTGTTCCGCCGATACGAGCAAGATCGTGATGCCGAGATTGCCCCTGACCACCCCGGCGGAGGAGACCAACTTCTGGGACGCGGCGAAGATGGCGCCGTCTTCGGCAACGCGTGCCGCCTGCGTCGAGTCGGCGAACATCGAGGCGGCGATGGACGACACCGCCGCTATCGCCACGATGAGCATCACCTGCCCCTGCCGTCGGGACACTCGAATGCGCCTCCTCGCCATCGAGGAATGCATCGGTCGTCAATGAGACACTCTTGATCTGTGTCTCAAGCATCACGCCTCCGTGACCGAAGATTCTCTTGTGGGATCTGGACTGCGTCGGGGAGTCGTGCTGTTGGCCATCGCGTCGCTGACGATGATCGGTGGCGCCCCGGCGCGAGCTCTCTCGCCTGCGGCGACGAGGACGCCCGGCCAGGTCACCCATTCGTCGCCCCTCCACATCTGGGTCGTGTGGTCGGCCGGCTTGCACAAGGGGAACGGCAACGGGAACGGCAACGGGAACGGGAACGGCAACGGGAACGGCAACGGGAACGGGAACGGGACGACGACCTCCACGTCGTCATCTACCACCAGTACCACCACGACCACTGCCCCCACCACGACCTCGACGTCGCCGGCCCCTTCCAGCACCACAACGCTGCCGAGCACCACCACGACCGGTCCGACTGCGACGCCTCCTTCGCCGACCACAACCGTCCCTACGTCGCGCTCGGGATCGACGACCACCACAACGACGGTCGGCCCCACCACGACGAGCATCGATCCGAGCACCACCTCATCAACCACCACCACCCTGCCCGTCGTGGGAGATCCCCAGGTCGACACGCCCGCTACCGGGGATTCGGGTGACGCAGGTCTCAACGGTGGCGGCGACCAGACGGAGCCCGACTCGACAACGCCAGATGATGAGGACGGGTTCTTGTCCTTCTTCTCGAATGACACCGGTTCGGGAGGGGACGGTGGCGGGGCGGCGGACGGCGTGGCGAGCGGATCGAGCATCCGAAGTGTCGTGGACAGCTGGGGCTGGGCCGATTCGACGGCCACTCGCCCGGGAGATGACGTCCTTCGCTTTCGTGTCCTCCAGGCTGTCGTCCGTGCAATGGTCACCGCCGGGTCCGGGATGGCGGCGCCCGCATCGGCCACGTTCACCCTCGTCGGTCTTTTGATGCTCTCGCGTCGGCGCTCGGACCTGTTGGCGATACCCTCATCTCCAGCAAAGTCTGAAGGGTTGGATGCCGTCGCTTCGTTGCACCTTCTGCGGTGAGTCGGGATCGCCGGCCCGGCGGCTCGTCTCAGGGCCGGACGGGATCGCGATCTGTCGGGATTGTGCCGAGCTCGCTGCCAGGGTTCTCGCCGAGCCGGACCCGCTCGATCCCGACCTCGTCCTGACCAACATCTCGACGCTCCTCACGATGGATGCCCGACATGGCGGCCTTCTCGGACCGGTTCACGATGTGTCGGTTGCCATCAAGCGCGGAAGGATTGTTTGGTTCGGCGCTCCATCCGAACTCCCCGAGCCGTACCGCCGCCTTCCGGAGATCGATTGCGGCGGACGGATGGCCATGCCGGGGTTCGTCGACGCCAGTTCCTCGCTGCTCGGTCCACCATCTCCGACTCGGCCAGAGCCGACAGTGCTCGCAGACACGGCGACCGAGGCACTCCGGCGGATGTCGGCCCGGGGCATCACCTCGGCCTCCCTGACGGTTGGCGGTTCGCTCGAACCGACCGCCGAGACCCTGAGGCTGGCGGTTGCGCGTTCGATACCCGACCGTCTCCCCATCCACGTATCGGTGTCCTGGCGGTGCGCGCCAGAGTTGGATGGCGCCTTCATGAGGGACGTGATGATTCCGACGGCGGGGCGGCTTGCCGACGTGATGGTCTTCCGATGTATGGGTGACGCCGTTCGGCTCGAGGCCCAGATATCGGCAGCTCGTTCGAAGCGCTACATGGTGGACTGCTCGGAACCCGAGCCGGTGGCATGTGTCCCCCGGCTCGGTGGGGCTGTTGCCGTCCGCGGTGTCCCAGCCGGAAAAGTCGGGGCCACGGGGCCTACCCCCGTCATCGGATGGTGGGAGCCGGGTCGGGCTCGCAATCATTGGAGTGCCGGGGAGCGGCCGGCGCTCGTCACGTCATCCGATCCCTCGGAGCGGTTGGTGGTCGGCATGGGCATGGTGCTGATGGCGGCGGTCGACCTTGCCGGCCTGTCGATCTCGGAGGCGATGTGGTCGGTGACCAGGGCCGGAGCGCTCGCAACCGGTGATGGGGAACGAGGCTGGATCCACCTCGGTGGGCCGGCCGACCTCGTCGTGATCGACGGTGATGAAGAGTCCGATCTGCTCACGAGACCTGACTCCGACGCGACGTGGGCTGTGATCAGCGGTGGCGTGGAATTGGGGAGATGACCGGGAAATCGACGTGGATTGGCTATGTTTCAGTTGGCCCCGGGACGTCCGGGAGCTTCCCTGACACGCTGGAGTCGGGGCGCCCACCTTTGAAGGAGGCATACGTGAACAAGAGCGAGATGGCCGAGAAGCTCGCCAAGAAGGCAGACATCAGTCAGGCCAAGGCCGCTGAGATCATCGACATCATCTTTTCGACGAAGGAAGGGCAAGGCATCATCGCCGTCGAGCTCGATGCCGGTCGTGACGTGGCAATCGCCGGATTCGGCAAGTTCGAGACCCGGCGCTCCAAGGCTCGCACCGGCCGGAATCCCCAGACAGGGGCCGAAATCCAGATCCCCGCTCGGACCGTGGCGAAGTTCACGGCATCCAAGGGACTCAAGGATCGGGTAGCGGTCTGATCCGTATCTGAGGAAGGCCGGACCCCACAGCTCGTGGGGTCCGGCCCTTTTTTTCGTGGATGTGGTGCAATGGGTACATGACCACCGGGCAATCAGACATGCGAGGGCTTGCGGCCGTGCTCGATGAGCCGCTACCCCTGGCCATCGCCCACCGGGGGAGCCGCTTGTTGTGGCCGGAGAACACGATGCCGGCGTTCCAGGGGGCGTACGACCTCGGGATTCGGTGGTTCGAGACGGATGTCCATGTGACAGCCGACGACGTGGTGGTGTGCTTGCACGACGACACTCTCGATAGGACGACCGACGTCCATGGCGACGTGGGGATGTGGCGATTCGGCGAGCTGTCGGCTGTCGATGCCGGGTATCGGCATGATCCCGAGGCCGGATACCCGTTCCGAGGTATAGGAGTCCGAGTCCCTTCGTTGGAGGAGGTGGTCTCGGTATTCCACGACAGCAAGCTCATCATCGACCTGAAGCGTGATGGAACGGAAGGCCCACTGGCGAAGCTCATCGGGCGTCTGGACCTCTGGGACCGGGTGATCGTCGGCGGTTTCGACGATGCAAGAATCCGGCGTTTCCGCCGCCTGACCGCCGATCGGGTCGCCACCTCCACAGGCCCCCGTGCCACCTTCCTCCGCTGGGCGGCGGCCGCCTCCGGGCGTCATCCCCGACCGGCTCATGCCCTACAGGTGCCAGAGCGCTACGGCAGGCTCCGGGTCGTCACCGAGAGGTCCGTTCAAAAACACACCCACGCCGGTTCCCAAGTCCATGTTTGGACGGTCAACGAGCCGGACGAGATGCATCGGCTGCTCGATTGGGGCGTCCACGGGATCATCACCGATCGGCCCGACCTGTTGCGGCAGGTGCTCGAGCACAGGGGCTCGTGGACCGGGCCGGAATGATGGATGATGTCTCACGGGTGCTCGAGGTCTGGCCGGTTCGACAAGCCGCAGCAGCTGTGATCGTCGAAGGAAAGGTGGTCGCGAGCGGTGGCGCGCTCTCTTGGTCCACGCGGCTTGCCTCCATCTCCAAGCTGATGGCTGCCTATGCGGGCCTGGTGGCGATCGAGGAGCACACCATCGAACTGGACATGCCGGCGGGACGGCCGGGAGCCACGATCCGCCATCTCCTCTCGCACGCTGCAGGGTATGCGTTCGATGGCCCTGGGACGGTCGCCAATGTGGGTGAGCGGCGCATCTACTCCAACACAGGGATCGAAATCTTCGCCGACGCCCTCGCAGGGGCGGCGGGTATGCCTTTCGACAGCTACCTCCACGAAGCAGTGTTCGCTCCGCTGGGCATGCTCGACACGTCGCTGCGGGGATCGCCCGCCCATGCGGTGTACGGTCCGGTCTCAGACCTGATTCGCTTCGCCCAAGAAATCGGGGAGCCCACACTCGTCGGTGCGTCGACGCTTCGAGTAGCCACCGCCGTCCAGTTCCCCGAGCTCGCCGGAGTGCTTCCGGGGGTCGGGCGATTCGCTCCGAATCCGTGGGGACTCGGGTTCGAGATCAAAGGAAACAAACATCCGCACTGGACCGGTGACGCAACGTCGCCGCAGACGTACGGTCACTTCGGCGGTGCCGGGACATTCCTGTGGGTCGATCCGACCACCGAGGTCTCCGTTCTGGCACTGACGAACAGGGATTTCGACACCTGGGCCATGCAAACGTGGCCTGGCTTCAGCGACGAGATGGTTCGGCGCTACGGGGGAGCCCCACCCGGGCGCTGACTCCCGGCGAGTAGTGCAGGAGGGGTGATCCGGTCGGAGGGGGCAATCCGGCGGCATCCAACAGATCCTGTGACAGCCCGCTCAGCTCGGCGTCATATAGGTCCCATGGTTCGTGGGCCACAGGCGCATAGATGACCGATCCGCTCGAGGAAGTGGTGTACGCCCTCCATCGGTTGACGAGGAAGTCGACCAGTGGAGTGTGTTCGGAAGGCCCTCCCAACCTGACGTGCATGTTGGCCTGGGCACCTCTTGGACTTGGCCACCTCCTGCGCGACCGATACGAGACGTCACCTTGCCTTTGGACGATGTCCATCGACGCCCACGTGTAGGGCACCCGGAACACGGTGCGTGCCACCATCACTCCGAGCAAGCGCGTTATCTCCAACGACGAGAACCACACACCGGTGCCGCCATCGGGGCCTCGGACGTAGGTCCTGACGTTGGTTTCCGGGAAAGTCGTGATCCATGGTGGAACCGGCACGCCAGGCGGTCGAACCTTCACCATCCGGAAAGGTACGAGGCCGACCCATGCCTGTCCCTCGTGCGTGTCGACTTGCAGACCTCGGGGCAGAACCTTCTGAATCACGTTGGGTGGGTACGGCCAGTGGGCGAAGGTGAGCGCATCCCACCGCTGAACGAGCGCCGGGCGCGGGACAGGATCGGGTGGAAGCTGCGGGTAGTCGACCACGGCGCCGGATCAGGCCAAGGACGGCTTGTGTGCCGGTCGGGCCGACTCGAAGGCTGCGATCTCGGCTTCCGCCTGAAGGGTGATTCCGATGTCGTCGAGGCCGTTCAGGAGCCGGTGCTTTGTGAATTCATCGATGGCGAACCGGGCCTCGAACTCACCGCCATAGGTGACGGTCTGCTGAGCGACGTCCACCGTGATCTGTGCTGCCGGATCTGCGTCTGCCAGCTCGATGAGCCACTGCACCTCTTTCTCGGATAGTTCCACGGGCAGCAGTCCGATCTTGTTGCAGTTGTTGCGGAAGATGTCTGCAAAAGAAGATGCGATGATCGCTTCGAAGCCCCAATCCTGGAGTCCCCACGGGGCGTGCTCACGTGAAGACCCCGATCCGAAGTTCGGACCGGTCACCAGCACCTTGGCGTTCTGATACTCCGGGCGTTCGAGCACGAAGTCCTCTTCGTCTCGCTTCCAGTCGTAGAAGACGAACTCGCCGTATCCGCTGCGTTCCACTCGCTTGAGGAACTGCTTGGGCATGATCTGGTCCGTGTCCACGTTTGCCCGTGGAAGCGGAACCATGGAGCCCGTGATCATCGTGACCGGGTTCATGATGTCTCCTCTCCGGCCCATTCCCGAACGTCGACGAAGTGGCCCTCGACAGCGGCCGCCACCGCCATCGCCGGCGACACGAGATGAGTCCGACCGCCCTTGCCCTGGCGACCTTCGAAGTTGCGGTTCGAAGTGGATGCGCAGCGCTCTCCAGGGGCGAGGATGTCCGGGTTCATGCCGAGGCACATCGAGCATCCGGCGTCGCGCCACTCGAATCCCGCCTCCTTGAAGATCCGATCGAGGCCCTCTTCTTCGGCCTGCACCTTCACCAGGCCGGAGCCAGGCACGACCATCGCCGACACGCTCGAGGCAACCTTCTTGCCCTGGAGAAGACTGGCGGCCAGCCGCAGATCTTCGATTCGGCCGTTGGTGCACGAACCGAGGAACACGCGATCGATCCTGATGTCGGTGATGGGTGTCGACGGTTCGAGGTCCATGTAGGCCAGAGCCCGTTGCGCGGATGCTCGCTCGATCGGGTCGTCGATCGCCGCGGGGTCCGGAACGCGGTCTGAGATCGGGAGCGTTTGGCCCGGGTTTGTGCCCCATGACACATAGGGCTGGAGATCGGCGGCATCGATCAGCAACTCGTTGTCGTATGACGACCCTTCGTCACTTGGTAGTGATCGCCAATCGTCCAGCGCCGCTTCCCATGTTGCACCCTTGGGCGCCCTCGGGCGGCCCTCGAGATACGCATACGTCGTGTCATCGGGCGAAATCATGCCGGCACGGGCGCCACCTTCGATGGACATGTTGCAGATGGTCATTCGACCCTCCATCGACAGCGACTCGATGGTGGAGCCTCGATACTCGATCACATGTCCGGTACCGCCGGCGGTTCCGATCCGGGCGATGATCCCGAGAATCACGTCCTTGGCGGTGACGCCCCGGGGGAGTGCCCCTTCGACGATGACGGCCATCGACTTCGGCTTGTCCTGTGGGAGAGTCTGGGTGGCGAGCACGTGCTCCACCTCGGAGGTGCCGATTCCGAAGGCGAGTGCACCGAATGCGCCATGGGTCGCAGTGTGGCTGTCGCCACATACGATCGTCATACCCGGCTGTGTGACACCTTGTTCCGGTCCGATGACATGGACGATGCCCTGGCGGGGGTCTTCGAGTCCGAACAGCGTGATGTCGAACTCCTCACAATTCTGTATCAGGGTGTCGATCTGACGCTTGGACATCGGATCGGTGATGCCCAGTTCCCGTCCAGTGGTGGGGACGCCGTGGTCGATGGTCGAAAGCGTCAGTTCGGGGCGCCTGACGGTTCGGCCGGCCAGTCTGAGGCTGTCGAAAGCCTGTGGCGATGTGACCTCGTGCACGAGGTGCAGGTCGATGTAGAGCAGGGCGGGCTCGCCCGGCGCCTGCCGGACCACATGGTCATCCCAGACCTTTTCGAAGAGTGTTCGTGGCTGTGTCATTTCGTTCCGTCTCCCGGGGAGGACAAGAGTAGTGAGCCCCGATGCAGTCGAGGCCAGGGCCGGCCGGACGGCTTTGCTTTCGAGCCTCAGGTCTGCGTCAAGATGCCGTTCTCGATCTCGAGGACCCGATCGGCGAACAGCAGTGCATCGGGATCGTGGGTGGCGGCGACCACCGACAGCCCGTATTCGTTGCCCATCCGTCGGAGCATGGTCCACACCAGAGCGAGACGATCGGGATCGAGGTGGGATGTCGGCTCGTCAGCGAGGATCAGCCGCGGCCGGGCCGCGATGGCGCGGGCGATGGCGGCCCGCTGTTGCTCGCCGAGCGACACGGCATCGATCCACCGATCGCGTACGGCATCGATCTCGAGCTCGATCATGGCGGCGGTTCCGTCGTCGGGAGCCGTTCCGAGTCGATGTGGCAGGGCGACGTTGTCGGCGACCGTCAGCTCGCTCAGCATGCCCAGCGTCTGGGGGATGACCGCGACCCGGTCCCAGGAGGTGGGATCGACCGCGATGTCGGGATGCCATCTGACGGTGCCCCCATCGGCCTCGAGCCACCCGGCCAGGATCGACAGCAGTGTCGTCTTGCCGGTCCCCGACCGGCCACGGATCATGACGATCTCCCCTGGATGAATCACCAGATCGACGCCGCGCAACACCTCCACCCGCCCGATTCCCCGTCGGAACGATTTGGTCAATGATGCGAGCTCGAGCA
This sequence comes from uncultured bacterium, assembly GCA_963792365.1. GTDB lineage: Bacteria > Actinomycetota > Acidimicrobiia > Spongiisociales > ZC4RG35 > JAOUGY01. The sequence goes on along the minus strand of CAWBVW010000001.1, from coordinate 453,489 downwards.
CGGGGGTCATGTGCGGTCCTGATGGTGCTCGAGTCGGTGGACGGTGTCGCTCGCCCGGATGACGTCGACGTCGTGAGACGAGACGACCACGGTCGAGCCGGCAGCGATCAACGCTCGAAGTGTCTCGATGGCGAGCCACGCAGATGCCTGATCGAGTTCCGCCGTCGGCTCATCGGCGACCACGATCGCCGGATCACCGACCGCTGCCATCGCCAGCGCTACTCGCTGCTGTTGTCCGCTGCTGAGCCGCTCAGGTCGCTCGTCGAGCAAGGGGTCGATCTCGAGGTGACGTGCGAGGTCCGCCCAGTTCGAGCGGGACCCCCGGATCTGCGTCGCCAGATCGAGGTGTTCGGCGACGCTCAGGTACGGCAGGAGGTTCTCTGCGGGGTCTTGGAACACGTATCCGAGGTGGCGTCTGCGCCACCTTCTCCTGGCTCTGTCCGACAGGCCACCGATCTCGACCTCGTCGACCGTCACCGAGCCCTCGGTGGGTCGGTCGATGGCTCCGATGATCCGGAGCAGGGTGGACTTCCCCGCGCCGGACGGTCCGGCGAGCACCGTGAGCGATCCGCGTGCCACGATCAGGTCGACGTCGCGAAACGCCCAGACCTGGCCTCCGGCAGCACGGTAGGAACGGCCGAGGCCGAGCACGGTCACCTGTGTTTCACCCCCCATGACGAAGCAACTCCGAAGTGTCTGCAGAGTCGGCTGCGCGCTGACTCGTCTGTGCCGTCGCCCACGAGAGCACGAGTGCAGCAACGACCGTGATGACGATCAGGTCGATGGCCGGCACCCACCGAGAAGCGGGCGGTGTCTCGGGCACGGGGTCCAGGGCGAGGTACACGGTTCGGGCGGTGATCAGCGCTGTGATGGCTCCGAGCGCGGTACCGGCGAGGAGTGGGATCGCGGTCTCCATGTACGAGGCACGGATGTGGTCACGGCGCGCCAGCCCCATCCGCCGGGCCAGCGCATACGCCAGGTTGCGCGCTCGCTGCCTGGTGTCCGAGTACAGGAGAATCGCACCGATCGCGATCACGCCGGCCAGTGCGGCGTACAACTCGAGGAAGTCGAATGTCCAGACCACCGACTGGAACTTCAGGAGGTCGAGCGTTCGGGACGCTGGGGTGGTGAAGGCGAACCCGATCGACTCCGCTCGAAGTGCTTCGGCCACCTCGGAGGCGGTCGCACCATTCACCCAGAGCAAATACCGGAACACGCCGGGGGTGCGCCCGGCCTCTTCGACGATCTGCTGCATGGCATCCCTCGAAACGATGACGAGCGGTCGATCCCGTCTCGCGCCTGGAAAGGCATCAGCCGTCCCCACCACCTGGATCGGAAGATCGATGCCTCGAGCATCGAGAATCCCGTTTCCGAGCGTTCCGTTTGCCACGATCGCCGGCGCTGCGCCGGAGTCGAGCGGCCCCAGTCGCGCCATCAGCTGATCGAGCGGAGTGGTCGAGAACGACGGATCGAAGAAGGCGCCGCGATCGAATGTCCCCGGGTCCACCACGAGAACGTCGATCTGCTGCCCGGCGAACTCGGCGCGTTCGACCTTGGTAACGATCGTCGACCGATCGGAGAGGGCCTCCGGTATCGAGTCGTAGCCGTATACCGGCGCTGAAACGTCGGCGCCCACGAAGCTCCTGCCTTTGGCGTCGATGGTCGATGTCGTCGATCGCGTGAGCGTCGCGGAGTAGATGAGAGTGGCAACAGGGATTGCCGCTCCCACCACCAGCACGGTGGCGAGCAGGGGAGCGCTCGCAATACGTCGAGATGCCAGGTAGCCCGCCGCCCCACGTCCGAGGTTCCCGAGCGCCGGGGCCAATCGTACGAGCAGATAGCCTCCGGCGAGGGCGGCGGCCGTGAACGCCAACATCGGATAGAGCACCACCAGTGGATCGATCGAACCGACGAGTTCCCGGTCGCCCACCACCACCGCCCGGTCACCCAGGCGAGAGCGAACCCATATGGCTGCGGCCAGGAAGAGTACCGGTAGCACGGGTCCAAGCGTCCCATGCGCCGCCGCCTCCGACACGCGAAGGATCTTTCTGCTCCGAACGGCGGCCACGACCATCAGCACCACCACACCGGAGACGGCGGCGACGGCGGATCTCCCCAACGCCGTGACATAGGCAGACCCGTCCATCCGGCCGCCGGGGCCGGATAGCGACACCACGGGTCCGGCGACTGCCCACCCGATCACCGCACCCACCGCCATGGGGACACTCGCCTCCAATGCGGCCTTCAATCCCAATGCGGACGGGGGGAGCCCACGGGCCGACAACGAGCGCAGTTCGGCGCGGCGCCGATCGACCCAATAGCTCCCGGCCATTCCCATCAACCCCAACGCGGTGGCCAACACGGCTGCCGCCAGCGGATCGATGGAGGTGCCGAGTGCGCGGGTGAGCGCAGCAACCCGGTCGGTGACGACGTCGATGTCGGTGTGCACGGAGCTCTCCACGAGACCGTAGGGGCCTTCGGTCTCGGACAGATGTGCCGCCTCCAGCGTCGCCTCGAGCTCTGGGAGCGAGTCGACGAGCGCCGTCGCCTCGGCTTCGGTCATCCCATTGACATCGAGGGGGATCGACCACTGCTCGTTGACCCCGACCGGCCCGTAGGTGGCGAACGCCGCCTGCCGGTGGTCGGCGTCGAGGACACCGTCGTCGACGAACACCAGAGGTGTGGGGAGGTCTCCCATCGCCGTCGGTTCCAGGAGGCTTTCGAAGACGCACCAGGCCGGTTCGTCTCTTCGGTCGTACAGATCGGTGACCACGGCAACAAGGGGGATCTCCGCAGTGATGGGACCGTTGTTGATGGTGATCGTGTCGCCGGGTGAGGCACCGAGGTCAGCAGCGAGTCGCTCGCCCATCCACAGGCCGGTGCCATCCACTTTGTCCACCACGATCAGATCGCCGGCGAAGTCGGTGCGATACATCAGCTTCAGCGGGTGGGACCGGCCGCCGAGGCGAGCCTGACCGAGTGAACCTTCCAGCACGAGCACCGGCTCGAGCATGCGCGGTCCCAGTGATTTCTGCAGGAGTGAGCGCTCTTCGTCCGGAGGTAGGAAGGATGAGATGTCCAACTGGTACGAAGCTGGGCAGCGACCGTCGAGTTCGCGTGCGAGGGCCGAAGTCCCCGCCGACGACAGGTACAAGGGCGTCGATGCGGCCACCAACGACAGAACTGCGGCGGCTCCTGCGATCGCCGCGAATACCGCCGGACGCCTCAGCAGGAGCAGGGGAGCGCGGGTGAACGGTTTGGTGGTCAACACGTGACCACCGCCGGTGCGGTCGTCTCTTCCCATGCCACTTGCCATCCTCGCACGTCGGATACGCTGATGGGTGTGCCCACAGTGATGCTCGCAGCCCTCGCCGGTCTTGTCGTGCTCGGTGGTTCCTTCGGCGAGGCTTCGGCCGACGCAACAGTGTTGAACTCCAACACAGTGGAGGTTGCGCTGTCGGTCGAGGCGCCTCCGGGAACTTCGATCGTCGTCCATGCGCTGGACCCGGGGAGCGAACAGCGATCGATCGCAATGCTCGAACTGCAGAGCGGGATCTATCGGACCAGGTTCGAGACCCGACCTGTGGATCTGGTGGTCGTGTTCGAGGATCTCTCGACGGGGGCGGAGTCGAACCCAACCCGTCTCACCGATCTGGGGGTGGCCCCCGAGCTCGTCGGGATGGTGGCACCTTTGGAGCCGGAAGAATCAGAGGGGTCGTCGCTGGGGTGGTTGGCGCTCGGCCTCGGCCTTGCGAGCCTCTCGGCGCTGGCGTTCTGGGCGCTCGGCGCACGCTCGACGGACCAGGATACCGAGCCCTCCGAGCCGGTCGAGGAGGATTCGTCCGAGGTCGAATCCTCTGAGTGAGTTTCGATAGATCGTCGGGTGAACTCGCCGATCTACCCCGGACCGCTTCCTGGACTGCGAACCCTCAGTGGGGGCCGCGGCGGCGAATCTCCTCGACCTGTTCGATCGCACCCTCGAGCTCTTCGAGCCATTCGGACTGGTGCTTGCCCACCTGACGCACACACCAGGCGAGCGCCTCACTTCGGCTCCTACCGACCCCGGCCGACACGAGCGTGTCGAGAACCCGACGTTCCGGCATCCTCAAGCGGGTCATCGTGGGGGAGGAGAGGGTCGTGAACAGCTCCGTCTGGTCGCCGCACACCGCGCCCCACGAGACCTTGCGCTCAAAAGTCGCCTCTGCCGTCCGAGCGATCTCGACCCGGGCCGCCCGCGTCTTCTGACGGAAGGCTTGGATCCGAGACAGACGAGCGGCCACACGATCCTCCTCGCTCACGTCGTCGCCATACGTGGGTTCGGCAAGCCGCCCCATGACCAGGATCTCATCCCGATCGAACTCCACGACAGGAGACTCCTCGAACCAATCGTCCGGAACCCGCCCGATGAACCAACCACGCACCGTTTCGTCCATTTCGACTCCTTTGTGTAAGAGGCATTACACCATTACAAGAGACCCACGTCAAGTGCGGCGGCTGCGACCTCGCGACGCTTCGATCTCGTGGCGGACGGCAGACAACCGACGGCGTACTGCGCAGTACGGAATGCGTAATACGTAGAACGGATTACGTAGTACGTAGAACGGAACACGGATGACAGAGGGGGAAGTCGGTCTGCAACACATCGCCGGGAGCTCGGGAATCATCGCAACCAGCGGCGGTAGCCCAGGCCGACCGGCGTCTGTTCCGCTCGGCGTGGAGCACGTCTGGTGCATGGTCCGGGTGGCCGCCGAACTGGAGCGGAAGTCGGCCTGCAAGGGCACAGCCGACCGGCGTCTGTTCCGCTCGGCGTGGAGCACGTCTGGTGCATGGTCCGGGTGGTCGCCCAACTGGAGCGGAAGTCGGCCTGTAGAAACCCAGAACCAATTGTCGGACTTCGGCCAATCATTCCTTGTAGCCAGCTGGAGATCGAGTGCGGGGGAACGTCGGTCGGGGGAGTGATTTGCCCTCGTCCGTGCGTGCCCGGTGAGGAGCGCAAGGGTGCAAGTGAGGATGCGGCGTCGGACGGGCGTTCTGTTGGTGACGATCATGGTCGCCTCCGTGGTGTGGATACCGGGGGCCGGCTCTGCGGCAGTCGGGAGTTTCTCCGACGACGATGGTTCGGTGCACGAGGGCAACATCGAGGCCATTGCGGCCGAAGGCATCACCGCCGGATGCAATCCGCCGGCCAACGATCAGTTCTGCCCGGATGACCCTGTGACCCGTGGACAAATGGCGGCCTTTTTGCACCGCGCGCTGCCCGCTCTGGATGCGTCGGGGCAGGTCGCTGGATTCGCCGACATCGGTGGCTCTGTGTTCGCAGCCGATATTGCATGGTTGGCGGCAACGGGTGTGACCAAGGGCTGCAACCCGCCTGCCAACGACGAGTTCTGCCCGGACGACCCGGTCACGAGAGGTCAGATGGCCGCATTCCTGGTCCGAGCGCTCGGTTTGACCGCGAGCGGATCGCACGAGTTCGTGGACGACGACTCCTCGGTCTTCGAGGCGGACATCGAGCGCCTGGCCGAGGAAGGCATCACGCTCGGATGCAACCCGCCGGACAACGATCGTTTCTGCCCCGATGACGCGATCACAAGGGCACAGATGGCGAGTTTCCTGGCGCGAGGGCTCGGGCTGAAGCCGGTGCCGCTCTATCCGATCGGAACCCCTGGCGAAGAAGACGTGGCGCTGGTGTCGCGGTTCCACGTCTACGACGATGCCGAGGAGCCGGCCTATGTGTTCCAGATGGCATATTGGCCGCGATCGTTCGCTTCGGGGGTGGACGTGGATGCGGTTCCCGGCTCCGACGGCTGGCAGGTCGATCGAGTCGACGATCCTGGGGCTTATCGAGGTTGGGACATTCTGTCACCACCAAACCATTGGGGTTTCGATGGGCTGGCCCGCGACGACGATTGGATGCAGTTCACTCTGACTCGCCCGGCGCGGGTGGCCGTGGCCTGGAGATCTGAAGATCCGATTCCGAGCTGGCTGAAGTCGGGGTGGACTGAGGGGTCCGGCGTGACCATCGATGGTGACAATGCGCGCGTCTACCTGCGGGACTTCCCGGCCGGGCCGGTCGCGTTCGGCACGGTGGAAGCCCCGTCTGGCGATTCCCGCACGATGTACACCGTGCTGCTCGCCGAGGCCGATGGTTCGCCGACACCGACTCCGCCGGTCCCTGCCGGCAAGACCCTTCCCTCGGTCGGCGGGGATTGTCCGGCGTGGGTCCACGGCTTCTACACCACCACTGGACCCGATGGGCAGACCTATGAGACCTGGCACCCCCAGTGGGACCCCGTCTACTGGTGTGCGTTCGGTCACGACCACGGTTCCGACCCGTCGCTGATCCCAGGGGCGCCGGCGGTCCCGTACGGCTACGTGGCGGACAAGGTGCCACAGGACGAGCCCAATGCGGGCTTCAAGGAGTTCACGTTCAAGGACATGAGCGGCGACTACTGGGTTCGGTTCGTGATTCACGCCAACACGGCGTCGGTACGGCGGGCCTGCACACAGTTCCACACGCTTTCCGTGATGATCTACGACTCCGCCGGAGTCGAGCTGATGAATGTTGGCTTCAAGGCGGATTACGGACGGGCGATCGCGGCCGATGGCGACGAGCCGTTGAATCCGACCAACTGTGGGACGACGCTACCGGCACACGACGACGACAGGGAGCGGCAGCTCAACGTCGCCGGCCAGAACCACGAGTACGAGTCGTGGGATTCGGAGGACGACACGGAGGCAACCCGCAATCTCGGCTTCGGCACGTTCCGCCACTCTTTCGACATCCGGAATCCGATCACCGAGTGTGTCGACACGACCTGCAATTCGGTTCGGGCAATCGATCGTGATCGCTCACAGGGCGAGAACGAAACCCAGCGGACACTGCGCATGGCCCGTTGGGATGCCGGGTTCTCGTTCACGACGGCCCAATCGCTCGACGAGGGTGAGTTCTTCACCGACCCGTACGGGCTGGGACTCGTTGCCGAGTCGGCGTCGAATGCCACCCGGCAATTCGTCGACCCGGGCGTCTCCGCCGTCGACTTCCTCAAGGACTCCGACATCGACCGTATCGACTGCAAGGCGTGGGATCCCTGGACGTTCAAATACACCTGCTACGAGATAGGTGACGGCGGCATCGATGGCATCGGAAACGTACCCGACCTTCAGATCATGTGGTCGATCAGCGACCCTGATTGAGCCCGAAGGGATGAGATGAGATGAGACGGCGAGCAGGCGCGTTCGTGGCGGTGTCGGTCGTGGTCACCCTGATGTGGTTCCCGGCCGTTGGATCGGCGGCGGTGGGAAGCTTCTCCGACGACGACGGATCGGTGCACGAGAGCGACATCGAGGCCATCGCGTTGGAAGGGATCACCGCTGGGTGCAATCCGCCTGCGAACGACCAGTTCTGTCCCGACGACCCTGTGACCAGAGGGCAGATGGCTGCCTTCTTGGTCCGCGCCCTGGATCTCGGGGCCGCAGGGTCTTACGACTTCGTCGACGACGACGCTTCGGTCTTCGAGCTCGACATCGAGAAGCTCGCCGAAGCGGGCATCACTGTGGGATGCAATCCGCCCGCCAACGATCGGTTCTGTCCGGATGACCCGGTGACCAGAGGGCAGATGGCGGCGTTCCTCCACCGCGCTCTACCGGCTTTGAGCGCCTCCGGTCAGGCCGGTAGCTTCGCCGACTCCGCCGGTTCGGTGTTCGCGGCCGATATTGCGTGGCTGGCGGCCACCGGCGTGACGAAAGGGTGCAATCCGCCCGAGAACACGGCGTTTTGTCCTGACGACCCGGTGACGAGGGCTCAGATGGCGAGCTTCCTCACGCGAGCCCTCGGTCTCGATCCGGTGGAACTGTATCCGATCGGTGATCCTTCGGACGAAGACGCTGCTCTCGTGTCGCGGTTCTCTGTCTTTGACGACTCGGCCACACCGAACCACATGTACATGATGGCGTATTGGCCACGCAGCTTCCGGAGTGGTTTCGACATCGACCCGTCGGGCGGTACGGAGCCGTGGCAGCTCGAGCCGGTCGACGATCCCGGTGACTACTCGGGCTGGGACGTCCTGTCCCCGCCCACGCATTGGGGCTTCGATGACGAGCCCAAGGACGACGATTGGTTCCGTTTCACGCTCAACCGACCGGCGCGGGTGGCGGTCGTCTGGCGGGACAGCTCGGCGACGCCCGGCTGGCTGAAGTCCGGGTGGAGCGAAGGATCCGGCGTGACGGTGGGCGGGAGCAACGCCAGGGTGTATCTGCGAGATTTCCCGGCCGGCCAGGTCGAGCTGGGCACGGTCGAGAGCTCCGAGGGCAATTGGAAGACCATGTACTTCGTGCTGTTGGCAGAGGACGGTGGTGTCCCAACCGACACGCCGCCGATTCCGTCGGGGAAGACGTACCCCGCCCCCGGACAGGCCTGTCCATCGTGGGTCCACGACAGGTATTCGACCACCGGTCCGGACGGTGCGGAGTACGCCACATGGCATCCGCAGTGGGATCCCGTGTACTGGTGCTCGTTCGGCCACGACCACGGTTCGAAGCCGGCTCTGATTCCGGGCGCACCCTTGGTGCCGTACGAGTACCTCTCCGTGAAGAACGGGATGGAAGAGCCCAACAGCGGGTTCAAGGAGTTCATCTTCAAGGACTTCTCCGGCGACTACTGGGTGCGGTTCGTCGTCCATGCAGGAACATCGGGACAGGGGCGGGCGTGCACCCAGTTCCACACGGCCTACACCATGGTGTACGACCTCGACGGCAACGAGATCATGAGCGTGGGACACATGGCCGATTTCGGTCGGGCGGTTCGGGCCGACACCGACTCAGCGCTGAGTCCGACGAATTGCTCTTCGTCGCTGCCGAGCCTGGTCGAGGGTCGAGTACGCCAGCTCAACGTGGCCGGCGACGACCATCACTACGAGGAGTGGGACGCCTTCGGTGACACGGCGGCGACCGAGAACATCGGCTTCGCCGACTTCCAGCTGGGACTGGACATGCGGAACCCGATGACGGAGTGTGTCTCAGAGAGCTGCAACGCGGTCCAACAGATCAATCGCTACGCCGACGGGGACTTCGACAACGGGTCGGAACGGAGCATCGAAGTCGGCCGCTGGGATGGAGGGCTCGACATCAGTCCCACCCGTGCGTTCGCGGTCGGGGCCCCGTTCTACACCAACCCCATGGCGACCAGCCAGGTGGGGGCGGGGGCGTCGAATGCCGTTCGGCAGTTCGTCAGCACCGAGGCGGCGCTGGTCGATCTGGAGACCGATTCTGGTGACTACACGGTGATGTGTGTACCGAAGGATCCATGGACGGTGCTGTACACGTGCCGCTCGGTCGGCGACGGAGACGCCTTCCCGCACGTCCCCGACATGCAGATCCAGAACGGTCTCCGCGAGAACTGACTCGGGGCCGAGCGCACTCTCGGGTGCTCCACTCACTTCGAGGCGGTCTGCGCATCGTCGCGGCATTCAGGGCGCATTCTGGGTCTCGGCTTCGGCGAGTGCGGCTTGGATCTGGTTCTCGTTGAGACGGGGGAGTGCCCATGCGAGCAGGGCCAGGTGGGCTGCGGCGGCGACCAGGAACGGGAGTCGGAGCCCGAGATCGCGATTGGCGAGGTTCTCGCCCGCCCACACGAGCATCCCGCCCAGCAGCGAGCCGATCGGCATCATGCCCCAACCGAACATTCGGTAGACGCTGTTGACGCGTCCCAGCAGGTTGTCGGGGATGATCGTTTGGCGGAGTGAGACCGTGATCACATTCCACAAGACCGCCGTGAAGGACATCGCTAGGAACATGGCGAACACCACCGCCGGCAGGGACGTGACACCGATCACGAGAGACGTCGCGGCCCCCACCCCGATCGTCACGAAGAGGGACCGTCCGTTGCCAAGTCTCTTCGAGACCTTCTCGGCCAGGAACGAACCGAGAATGCCGCCGATGGCCCCGGACCACATCATCACGGCGAATCCGGTGGCGCCCAGCTCCAGGATCTCCTGCACGAACAGGACGTAGGTGGCAAAGATCGCCATACCGAGGGCGTTGATGATGCCGAGCGCAATGGCCAGGCTTCGGAGGAATGGCCGGGTCCACAGCCAGGCGAATCCTTCTTTGATGTCTGCCTTCCAAGATGGCCGCTCGGCGGTAGCCTTCTCGCCTTTGGGTCGGAATTGACCGGCGATCAGGAACGTGAGACCGGCGGCCACGGCGAACGTTCCGGCGTCCACGAAGAACGGCAGCGAAAACGCAACCGCCAAGAAGAGACCGCCCGCCACCGGACCGGCGAATTGGTTCATCACCGACTCCGCTCCCCACATGCGACCGTTTGCGCGCTGCAGCAGGCTCTTGTCGACGATGGATGGAAGGATGGTTTGGGCGGCGTTGTCCCGCAGGACTTCGGCGGTGCCCAGCGCCAGGCCGCTGATGTAGAGAACCGCGAGCAGGAGGCCGGATGAAGCAGGGATCGTTCCCGTGCCGGCGGCGACGGCATCTGGTGTCGACAGTTCGGACTGTTGTGCCAGCACCACGAGTGCCACTCCGAGCGTGAGCGCGAATCGCACCACATCCATCCACATCACGAGTCGTCGGCGGTCGAGGCGGTCGGTGATGACTCCAGCCGGCAGTGTGAACACCAGCCATGGCAGCCGTGTGGCCAGCCCGACCAGGGCGATGGCGATCGGGTTCCTGGTGATCGACGAGGCCAGCCAGGGATACGCCACGCCGGCGACACCGTCGCCGAAGTTCGAGACGACGTTTCCGATCCAGAGCTTCCAATAGTTGGCGCCGAGCTTCGGCGTCGACTCGGTTTTCGTCATGGGATCTCTTTCTCCGGCAACGAAGTCTTGGTGGTCGGGAACAGCGAGGTGGCGAGGCCGTAGACGAGCGTCCCCCCGCGAGGCTGTTTGGTGAACTCGGTGATCAAAGTGACGAGCCGGGCGGTCCACTCTTCGGCCCGGTCGTCGGGGATTCTGGCGTAGCGGATGCTCGTGATTCCTGGGGTTTCGAGCTCTGGGTGACTCGTGCGGAATCTCGCCATCTCTACCGCTGCCTCGGTGAGCGTGTTCTCGGTGGTGAACTCGATTCCTTCGACGCTGTTCAGTACGAAGGTCCGAGCGGTCCGCCCGTAGTACTTGGCGTCGATCGCACGGACCCTTTCGGTTCGCACCACGCGGATCAGTCCCGCCTGTTCCAGGCCCTTGCAGTGATGTCCGATCGTGCCCTTCGGGCGGCCGAGGGCGTCGGCCAGCTCTGAGGTCGTTGCTGCTCGCTCTCCGAGGAGTTCGATGATCTGCGTCCTCGTGGGTTCGAGGAGCACTCGCATCTGTGATGGGTCGAGTTCCATCTCGTCGTCGAGGCGATAGCCGGGGGCAACCAAAGAATGGCCGGGCATTGCAGAATTGTCGGTATTGGCCGACCGTGTGTCAAGCAGGCATTCGCTTGCAGCCGCAAGCGCACATCTGTCAGCCGCCGATTCACTCACGTGAATCGCATCGTTGCACGCCTGGATCGAGAAGTCGTACATTCGAACGCGAGTGCATGAAGATCGAAACTTCGTGAACTGGAGGGCAGCGGACGATGAACGAGGAAGACAGGTTGGAGTTCTTGGGTCAGGTAGCTGCTTGGTATTACGAAGACGACATGGATCAGGCAGAGATCGCACGGCGAATCGGCAAGTCACGATCCATGGTCTCCCGGCTCCTCACCGAGGCGCGGGATGCCGGCCTGGTTCAGATCCGGGTCCGCTTCCCGCTCCGCACCGACAGCGTTCTCGCTGACGAACTGAGAGACGCGTTCGGGTTGACCGAGGCCCATGTGCTCGCTGGCGCCGGAGACAACGAGGCCATGCTGCGTCGTCTCGGGCGGCTCGGGGCCAGGGCCCTCCAGAGTCGGCTCAGGTCCGGTATGACGGTGACCGTGGGCTGGGGGGCCGCTCTCCATTCGATGGTGAGGGCGATGCCCGAGGTCCAGCTCCAGGACGTCATGGTGCTCCAGGTGATGGGCTCGGTCGGCGACGGCGATCCCAGTGTGGACGGCGCCGACCTCGCTCGCACACTCGCCTCGAAGCTCAATGGCGACTTCCGGTCGATGGCGGCACCGCTCATCGTCGACCGCCCCGAGGCCGCTCACTCACTGCTGTCGGATCGCACGATCTCCACCACGCTCCGGATGGCCTCCACGTCCGCTGTGGCCGTCACCGGCATCGGCAGTATCGACTCGTCACTCTCCGGTTTGGTTCGGGCCGGGTATTTCGACCAGTCGACCATCGGCCGATTGCGGGATGTCGGTGTGGTCGGTGACCTGATGGGATTCCTGATCAACGACCGCGGAGAAGTGCTCGACGTGCCTGAGAACGAACGTGTGGTCGCACTCCATCCCGACCGGTTGGCGGGAATCGACACGGTGATCGGCGTGGCGGGTGGAGCCGGCAAGGCCACTGCGATCACGGCGGTGCTGAGGGCCAAGCGCGTCGACGTGCTCGTCACCGATGCCACCAGTGCCCAAGCCGCCCTCGCCATGCAGGATTCCGACGAGCTCATGGAGGTGAAGTGATGGACCGGATCTCGGTGACCGTGGTCGTGCTGCTGGCTGGGGCCTGGCTTCTTCAGATCTACCTGTCGTCCCAGCAGATGCGCCGCTACAACAAGAAGAGCCAAGAGCTGCGTCGGATGGGAACGCACATGGCCATTGGTCTGGCCGGCACGACGTATCGCAAGAAGATCTACACGACATTGGTCACCGACGCCGACGACCGGGTCGTCGCGGCCGAGCAGCTCGGAGGGTGGACTGTGTTCGCAGGCTCGAAGCCGGTCCCCGAGGTGGTGGGGATGTCGATCTCCGACATCGGACGAGGTGAGCCGCCTGGAGGCGTTTCGGCCAAGACCTGGGCTTCGCTCGACCACGCCGCCGGTTTCATCCGCAAGAAGCTCGCCAAGGATGCGGCCGCCGCCACGCGCGGGGACGAGGAGGTGGGATGACCTGACGTTTGCACCCCATTGCACGGTGTAGCTCGCGTGAGCGGCCCCCCGTGCCGACCCGTCCCCCGGAGGAGGAGAGAGACACATGCTCGACACATTGGCCTCATGGGCCGAAGAGTTCATCACGATATTCCAGACAGGCGGTGGGGTATTCGTCGATCTGGTCGCTGGGATCATTCCCACCCTGATCGTGCTGTTGACCGCCGTCAACGCGTTGATCGCCTGGATCGGCCCCGATCGGGTCAACAAATTCGGAGAATGGGCGGGCCGCGAAGGCTTCGCCTACACCCCGATTCGTTACCTGATCTGGCCGTTCATCTCGGTGTTCTTCCTGACCAACCCGATGGCGTACACCAACGGGCAGTTCCTGCCCGAGAAGTACAAGCCGGCGTTCTACGACTCGGCAGTGTCGATGGTGCACCCGCCGCTCGGCATTTTCCCGCATGTCAACCCGGGAGAGCTGTTCGTGTGGCTCGGGATCGCAACCGGCATCGAGACACTCGGTCTGGAGCTCAGCCAGTTGGCCGTCCGCTACCTGATCACCGGCTTCATCGTCATCTACATCCGCGGACTCGTGACCGAACGTCTGACGGCCATCATGTGGGCCCGTCAGGCCAAGGCCGCCGCCTGATCCGAGAGGAAGGACACCAGATATGACTGCAGTTCTGACTCGTGTAGGGAAGGGCGTCGGCAGGGTCGTCGGCGTTCTCTACCAGGCCGGTCGAGAAACGATCGACCAGGTCATCAAGAACATCCTGCCGTTCATGGCGTTCATCGCCTTCGTGATCGGCCTCATCCTCGAGACGGGGTTCGGCAACTGGTTTGCGGAGCAACTCACCGGTCTCGCCGACAATGTGATCGGCCTGTTGATCCTGTCGATCATCATCGGTCTGCCGATCCTGTCTCCACTCTTGGGGCCGGGTGCGGTGATCGCCCAGGTGATCGGTGTGCTCATCGGCACGCAGATCGGCGAAGGCAACATCCCCCCGAGCTTGGCGCTCGTCGCGCTGTGGGCCATCAACCCGCAGGTGGGATGTGACTTCATCCCGGTGGGCTTGGCATTGGGAGAAGCAGAGCCCGAGACTGTGGAGGTAGGGGTACCGGCCGTGCTGTTCAGCCGGATGATCACGGGCCCGATCGCCGTGCTCATCGCCTGGGTGTTCAGCGCTGGCCTGTATTCCAGCTGAGCGAGTAGGAGGTATTGCCGGCATGGCACTGTTCGACCGATTCAAGAAGAAAGCCGAGGACGCCTCGGAGGCCGTGGAAGCGGCCGCCGAACAGGTCGCCGCGACCGCCGAAGAGGCAGTCGATGCGACCGACGTCGGCGACGACTCCGAAGTGGCCGTCGAGTCCACGGAGGTCGAGGCGCCGCCATCCGGCGAGTACCGGAAAGTGCGCGTGAAGCCGGGCGTCCGAGGATGGGGCGACGGGCTCGTCATCGAGCCCAAGCCCGGCTGCGACCTCATCTACTCGGTGACAGGCGGTGGCATTCATCCGGTTGCCCAACGCATCGCCGATCTCACCGGAGGAAAGCCGTTCGATGGGTTCAAGTCGAAGGCGAACTTCAGCGAGATCGCATGTGCGGTGATCGACTGCGGCGGTACCGCCCGCATCGGGGTCTACCCGATGAAGGGTGTGCTCACCGTCGATGTGCACGGAGCCAGCCCGTCCGGACCACTCATGAGGTTCATCAACGAGGAGAACTTCGTGTCCGGAACGGGAGTCACCGACGTCGAAGTGATCGAGTGACGTCGATCCCAGAGCGGGGGCCCGCCTCGGCGGGTCCCCGCGAACCTTCCACAGTCAAGTACCAGACCACGGTTGCGAGTGTCGGCGAGATGGCAGCCGAGTTCGCAGCGGAGGGGATCCTCGTGTTCTTTGGTCCCCAGGCTCCCGAGGAACTCCACGAGTTCGCCATCATCACCGCCGACGCAGACCTCGCCGAACCCGTCGAGGTCGGTGACACCGTCCGAATCGACGATCGGGAGTTCCCCGTGCTTTGCGTAGGCCCCGTCGCCAACGAGAACCTCGGCAGTCTCGGCCATCTCGTCGTCAAGTTCAACGGGCTCACCGAGCCGGAGCTCCCGGGAGATGTGAGCCTTCCGGCTGTCGAGGCCCCGATCCTCGCCGTCGGAACACAGATATCGATCGTTGCAGGGGGTACGTGATGTTGTTTCCAGTTCTCAAAGCCCGACACGATCGTGGCGAGATCCTCAAGGTCGGTCTCGTGGGTGCCGGTCAGATGGGGGAGGGCTTGGTCGCCCAAATGGAGATCATGCTGGGTATGCGCGGCTTCGTCGTTGCGGACGTGGTCCCGGGAAGAGCCCTCGACGTGCTCCGGTCGGCCGGTGTCCCCGACTCGGACATCGTCGAGACCGACGACCCCGACGTGGCGACATCAGCCACGGAGTCGGGCAAGCGGGTGGCATCGACGAACCCGGCGACCGCGTGGATCGGTCCGATCGATGTCACCGTCGAGGCGACAGGAATCCCCGAGGTCGGGGCCCGCGTGTCGTATGAGGCGATCCTCGCCCGCAAGCACGTGTTGCAGATGAACGTGGAGACCGATGCCACGGTGGGGTGGGTGCTGCGCCGCATGGCCAACGCCGCCGGTGTGGTGTACACGCTCACCGCCGGCGACGAACCTGGCTCGACGATGGAGCTGTACGACTTCGCGATCAGCCTCGGCTTCGACGTCGTCTGCGCCGGCAAGGGCAAGAACAACCCACTCGACCGGACCGGCAACCCCGACACCGTTGCCGAAAAGGCCGCAGCTCAACAGATGAACCCCAAGATGTTGGCGAGCTTCGTGGACGGCACGAAGACCATGGTCGAGATGACCTCGTTCGCCAATGCGGTGGGGTTCGTACCCGACGTGCCGGGCATGCATGGCCCAGAGGTCACGCCGAAACAACTCGCCGAGGTCTACTCGCCCCGTGCAGACGGCGGAATCCTCAGCGGTACCAAACGAGTCGAATACGGCCGGGGCATTGCTCCGGGTGTTTTCGTCGTCTTCACCACCGAGCATCCCAAGCTCGTGCGCGATCTGAAATACCTCTCGATGGGACCGGGCCCGTACTGGGCGCTGTATCGCCCATATCATCTGACGAGCCTCGAAACTCCGATCTCGATCGCCCGGGCCGCGATCTATGGGGACACCACCGTCGCCACCGACAACGCGCCGACGGCAGAGACCGTCACCTATGCCAAGAAGCCTTTGGAGGCCGGCGAGACCATCGACAGCCTGGGTGGGTTCGCCGTGTACGGGATGATCGAGAGCGCTGCCGAGGCCCGCAAGCAGAACCTTCTTCCGCTCGGATTGGCGCCAGGGTCAGTCGTGAAGCGATCGATCGAGGTCGGCCAGCCGGTCACCTACGACGACGTCGATGTCGACGACAGCCAGATGATCGTTCACCTTCGTCGCCTGCAGGACCTCGACGTCGGATGACAGGAGGCGGCGTGTTCGATCGACTCATGCGCGGCTCCGTCGAACGCGCCATGAAGATGCAGCCTCGGCGCACCCAGCGTGTGGCCGATGAATTCTTGTACTCGGCGCCGTCGGCTCGGGAGGAAGTGGCGGCGATCCGACAGGTGGGCCAACGGCTCGTCGACGGTGGTCTCTCTCCACCGGCGGCCGGTTCGATCGCCGTTCGTAGAAGCGACACCAAAGCCAGTGTCACGCTTGCCGGGATCGACCTCGGCGCAATCGACAACCGCAGTCTCGAGACGGTCGATCTTTCGGACCGCTCCAGTCCTTCACTCGCCGGCCTGAGGGCAGGCTCCAACGCTGCCGTCTACGCGTTTCCCCCGAATCTGCTTGCACTCTTCGCCGGTGGTGGTGAGCTCGTGCCGGTGGTGTCGGATCTCGCCGACCGGATCGGCGAAGTGACCATCGCAGCCTCCGTCGACGACGTGCGATCGGGGCTCACGGTTCTGGAAGGCCGAGGGGTCGTCGCGACTCACGACGACGTCTTGGACGCTCTCGGCCGTCTGGAGGCAGCGGAAACCTTGGCACGAATCACCGTCATCGGATACAGCTTGAGGAGGAACCATGGCTGAAGCGACCATCGTGGTCGAGCATGAGGTAGGCCTTCATGCCCGACCGGCCGCGAGTTTCGTGAAGGCGGCGAAGGGGTTCGAAAGTGCGATCACCATCGCCAATATCACGCGTGGGTCCGACCCAGCGGACGCGAAGAGCCTCGTTCAGATCTTCAAGGCGGCGGTCGGCCAGGGCCACGAGGTGCGTATCACCGCCGAAGGCCCAGACGAGGTGGATGCCGTCGAAGCGCTCGTCGGGTTGATCCGGTCGAACTTCGGCGAGTAGACGATGCCCACGCGTCTGCACGGGATTGGTGCCTCGCCCGGCATCGCCATCGGCCCGGCGTTGGTCTACCGACCTGTGCTTCCTGAGATCCACGCTCGCCGGGTGAACGACGTCGACGCCGAGGTCAAGCGCCTCGAATCGGCCATCGCCTCGACGATGACCCGGCTCGAGGAGCTGGAGGCTCATGCGGTCGCGGGTGCCGGGGCAGACGTCGGCGAGATCTTCGAGGCCCATCGGATGTTCCTCGACGATCCGTCGTTCTCAGGTGACGCTCTCGCCCTGGTCCGAGACGACAGTCTGTGTGCGGAAGCCGCCGTGGCACAGGTGACCGATCGACTCTCGACGGAGTTCGAGGACATCGGCGACGAGTACTTCGCTGCCAGGGCCGCAGATCTGAGGGACATCGGGTCCCAGCTGGTTCGGCAGCTGCTCGGCCTGGGAGACGCCGGATTCCAGCATCTGTCCGAGCCTGCCGTGATCGTCGCCAATGATCTCACTCCCTCCGAAACAGTCACGATCCCGCCAGGGATCGCGCTGGCGTTCGTCACCGAGATCGGAAGCCCCACGTCGCACACTGCGATTCTCGCCCGGAGCCTCGGTATTCCGGCGGTGATCGGCGTAGGCGGAGCCGAGATCAACACCGGGTCGATGCTGGCCGTGGATGGGCATGGGGGAACCGTCTGGGTCGATCCTGATGCCCCCACACTCCACGCACTCGAAGACCGTCGGGCCGCCGAGCTCCGCGTTCGCCGGGAAGCCGAGGTTCACGCCTCGGAGCCGGCCATCTCCGCCGATGGCGTACAGATCGAGGTCGTCGCAAACATCGGGAACGCCGCCGACGCCCAGCGGGCCCACGACCTGGGCGCGGAAGGGGTCGGGTTGTTCCGCACGGAGTTTCTCTTCATCGACCGCGGTGCCGCCCCGACAGAAGACGAGCAATACGAGACGTATCGTCAGGTGTTCGAAGTGTTCGGGGATCGGCCGGTCGTCGTGCGCACGCTCGATGTCGGCGGTGACAAGAACGTCCCGGGCATCGAGATGGGCGAAGAGCTCAACCCGTTCCTCGGCAAGCGTGGCGTCAGGTTGACCCTCGACGTACCCGACTTGTTCCAGACTCAACTCCGTGCGCTCTTGCGGGCCGCCGTGGGGGCCAACCTCAAGCTGATGTTCCCGATGGTGGCCTCGCTCTCGGAGATAGCGGCCACGCGTGCCGCCGTCGACGAAGCCAAGCGGGGCCTCGACGCAGAGGGCAAGGAGCGAGCCCACTCGTTCGAGATCGGGATCATGATCGAGGTGCCCTCGGCGGCGGTCACAGCCGACCTGTTGGCTCCTCACGTCGATTTCTTCTCGATCGGCACCAACGACCTCACCCAGTACACCCTGGCGGTCGATCGGACGAACCCGGCCGTGGCTTCGATGGCCGATGCGCTGCACCCGGCGGTGCTGCGGCTCATCGCGCAGGTCATCGAGGCGGCGCATGCCCACGGGAAGTGGGTGGGACTGTGCGGGGAGCTCGCGGGTGATCCTGTCGCAGCCCCCGTGCTCTTGGGATTGGGACTGGACGAGTGGTCGATGAATCCGCCGGCGATACCGCTCGTGAAAGAACGAGTGCGGACCCTGTCCGCCGACGACAGCAAGGCACTGGCGATGCGGTGCCTTGCGGCGACATCCCCCGAGAAGGTGCGGGAGATACTCAGCGAAGACTGAGTTCGACGGCGCGGTCATGCAAGAGCGGACCTTCCGTGCCTGAGAGGGACATCCCGCTCAGCCAGGTACTACACCGACGACCACGATGCTTCGCGCGCTCGGGCGGCTCGGGAGGGGGACCCTGCAACCCCCGTCGTACGGTCGGTCACAACTCCGCTGGCCCGCCGCGGGCCGGATAGTCACGAGTTGTTCTCCTCCGTTCCTTCGGGTTGGGCTTCGATGACCACGATGGCCGAGTCGTCGAGCTCCCGAGGCCGGCTCCGAGCCGGTCAGCGACTCACGGGTTCTCGACCAGGGATGCGAACGTGTCGAGCAGGCGGGCTCCATCGGCCCCGTCGGCGACACGGTGATCGACCGTGAGGCCGACCTCGCACGTGAGCGCTGCCTTGAGAGCACCGTCGAAGGTGGCGACGGGACGCATGGCGATCGATCCGGCCGACAGGATCGCGGCCTGGGGCGGGAACAACAGGGCGTTGAAGCGTTCGACGCCCAGCCCACCGAGATTGGAGAGGGTGATCGATGCCTGGGCCATGTCTTCGGGACGTAGCTTCCCGGTTCGCGCCCGGTCGGCGACCATACGCACGCGATGGTCGGCATCGGCAGGATCCCCGATGTCGGGGTCGGAGACCGTGGCCACGACCAGCCCTACCCCGGGGCGATCGACGGCCAGCCCGACACTCACGGTCTCGAACGGCACAGTTCCCTGAGTGGCGTCATCCCACCGTGCGTTCATCTCCGGGTGGCGACGCACGGCTGCGGCCAACGCCCGGACGAGCTCGGTGGTCCAGCTCCGGCCTTTGCGGGTCGCCTGCGCGCGGTCGAGGCGGAGCGTGCGGTAGAGCGTGAATTGAGGGATTTCGGCGGAGCGGCCCATGATGTCAACGGTCGCTCGACGCACGGCGAGACGCTTTGCGTTGTCGACTGCCGGGGGAGCGGACGGCATGGTCATCGGCGCTGCGGGTGCCGGCACCGCTGTCTGCACCGGGGTCGGAGTTGGCGTGGGAGCGGGCGGCGTGCCCTCGTCGGACCGCCCCTCGGCGTGCCTCCGCACGTCGGCCGGCGTGACCTGACCGCGAGCCCCGGTCGGTGTGACTGCTGCCAGATCGACCCCGAGTTCGCGGGCCATCTTTCTCGCCGGAGGCGACGCAGGAACGATCGACGTCGGGGTGAGAGTTGATGTCACGGTCGGGCCCTCAGGCTGCGGGCCATCGCCGGAGACCGGAGACGGGGAACTGGAGACGTGCTCGAGCTCGAGTCCACCCAAGAGGTCCTCGCTCTCGGTGCGGGCCACGGCGAGCACGGCGCCAAGAGCGACGGCTTGACCGGGCTCGGCCATCAGTTCCTCGATCACGCCGTCGAACGGTGCTTCGAGGTCCATGTCCACCTTGTCGGTAGAGACTTCTGCGATCGCCTGGCCTTCCTTCACCTCGTCACCGACTCCCACCTTCCACCCGAGGAGGGTCGCCTCCTCCATGGTGGCCGAGAGAGCGGGCAGCCGGATCTCACGTTTTGCGCTCATGCCTTCATCAACTCCTTGGCGCCGTCGACGACGTCCTCGGTCTGCGGGATCACCGCACGTTCGAGCTCGCGGGCATAGGGCATGGGCACCTCCATGCCGCACACCCGTCGCACGGGAGCCAGCAGGTGATCGAGGGCGTCCGACTCCACCACCCCCGCCACGACCTCGGCCCCGACACCGCCGGCGGTGGGAGCCTCGTGGGTCACGAGCAGGCGACCGGTCTTCTTCACCGACTTCCGGACGGTGGCGTGATCGATGGGTCGAACGGTCCGGAGATCGATGACCTCGGCAGAGATACCGTCCGCCGCCAATTCTTCGGCGGCCTCGACTGCCCGGGTGGCCATGATCGAGTATCCGACAATGGTGAGGTCGGTTCCCTTGCGCCGTACCTCTGCCTCGCCGACGCGGGCCGCCGTGTCGGCAATGGCCGCTCGAGCTTCGAAAGGGCCTTCCGTCTTGTAGAGCAGCTTGTGCTCGAGGAAGATCACTGGATTGGGGTCGAGCACCGAAGCGAGCAAGAGGTCGTGGACGTCCTGCGGGGTCGAAGGCATGACCACCTTCAGGCCAGGAATGTGGGCGAACCAGGCTTCGAGGCTTTGGCTGTGCTGGGCGGCCGCTCCCGTCCCGCCGCCTCCCGGCGCCCGGATCACCATCGGCACCTCGACGTTCCCGCCGTACATGAAGTGGAGCTTGGCTGCCTGATTCACGATCGCATCCATCGCGTTCACGAGGAAGTCGGAGAACTGAATCTCGACGATCGGTCGTAGCCCGGTGATCGCAGCTCCAACCGCGAGCCCGGCGATGGCATCCTCCGAGATCGGCGTGTCGAGGACCCGCTCCTCTCCGAACTCGTCGACCAGTCCGTCGGTGACGCCGAACGCTCCTCCGTACACGCCGATGTCCTCACCGGCCAGGAAGACACGGTCGTCTTCCCGAAGGCACAGGCGCAGAGCTTCCGCCACGGCCTTGGCGTATGTCGTGTCAGGCATATGCGGACTCCTTGAGGTCGTGTGCCGTCGCGTCGGGCTGCCGGTAGGCCTCGGTGATCGCCATCCGGATGTCCTCCTTGGCCGCGTCTCGAGCCGACTCGACTCCGCTCTGGTCGAGGAGACCCGTCTCCAGCACTCGACCCTCGTAGCGGGCGATCGGGTCCCGCTCGGTGCGCCACTCTTCGATTTCGTTCTGGGTGCGATACAGGTTGCGGTCCGACTTCGAATGGCCCCGGTAGCGGTAGGTGATGGCCTCGACGAGGCTGGCCCCTCCGCCGCGGCGGGCCCGGTCGGCTGCCTCTGCGACCTTCTCGAACACGTCGACCACGTCGTTGCCGTCGGCGGTGGCACCTGGCATCCCATAGGCCGATGCCCGAGCTGCCACCGAGCCGCCCGCAGTCGAGCGATCCTGGGACATCGACATGCCGTATTGGTTGTTCTCGCACAGCCAGACCACTGGTAGGTCCCAGACTCCGGCCAGGTTGAGCGCCTCGTGGAACGACCCTTCGTTGGCGGCGCCATCGCCGAAGAAGCACACCACCACGTTCCCGGTGCGCTGGAGCCTCTGGGTGAGGGCCGCTCCTGCAGCGATGGTCATGGATCCGGCGACGATGCCGTTGGCACCGAGGTTGCCCTTGGACACGTCGGCGATGTGCATCGACCCGCCGCGGCCGCGGCAATAGCCGGTGTCCTTCATGAGGAGCTCGGCCATCATCTTCGCCGGGTCTCCGCCATGGGCGAGCGCGTGACCGTGGCCCCGGTGCGTCGAGGTGATGAAGTCGCCGTCCTGCAGCGCTCCGCAGGTCCCTTCGGCCACGGCCTCCTGGCCGATCGAGAGATGCATGGTCCCGTGGAGCAGGCCTCGGGTGAACAGCTCTTCGAGCCCTTCCTCGAAGCGGCGGATGCGCCACATGCCGGTCAGCACCTCGCCGGCATGGTCTGGTGATCTTGGATCGCGTCGGGTCATGTACGTTCTCCTGATTCGAGGGCTGCAGCAGCGGCCGGCTGATCGCAGACCAGCGTGTCGATGAGGCCACCGCGGAGGGCAGCGGCAATGGCCGGTCCTTTCTCGCGCCCGGCGGCGACACCGATGACATCGGAAATGGACCGGACGTCCGAGAGATCGATGGCGATCACCCGTCGGCTCAGACGCCCGGGTAGCTCTTCGCCGGATTCGTCGATGAGGCGGGCGCAGACCACCGCAGCGGGCGATCTGTCCCCGGTGTAGGAGTCGGACATGGCCTTTTCGGCGAAGCCGACCCCGGGTAGGCCGATCCCGACCAGCGCGGTCTCGGCCTTTGCGGCAAGAGCGAGTCCGTCCCTGATGTGAGGTTCTTGAAGAAGTTCATCCGCGACCGATTCCGACGCCACGAGCGCAGGAGCGTGCAGGAAGCGATGCCGGCCACCGAGACGGTCGGCCAACCGCTTCACGAGCTCGTGGCCCGAGGCGGCCGGTGCCACCGTCAGGTCGCCTCCGACCTGGAGCACCTCGACGTCGTACGGCCGGTCGGTCACCACATGGGTGATGGTGGCCTCGACCGTTCGGCCCCAGCCGATGGCCACCGTCGATCCATCGACGAGAGACTCGAGGAGTGTCGACGCGGCGATCCGCCCCACCAGATCGAGTGTGGTATCAGACTCCGCGACCACCACGGCGCTGCGCACGGAGAAGTGTTCCGTCAGACTCGACTCCAGCGCAGGATGGCGCCGCAGCGGATGATCGATCACAAACCTGACGATGCCTTCGCGACGGGCGGCATCCAGCAGGCGTGAGACGTTCGACCTCGATGTCTGGAGCAGGTCGGCAACCTGATCCTGAGACCATCCGTCGACGTAGTAGCGGTGTGCTGCCTCGGCGAGGCGGATTCTGCGGTCGAGCGTTCGAGTCGTCATGTCTCACATATGTGCGATAAGGTCACTTACGTGCAACGAAGCTTACGGTGCTACGTTCGGATGCGAAACCGCGCCCGCGAACGAATGTGAGCAGTACGGCCTATCGGCGGTGCACCCCGGGTCGGCGGGCAGTCACACCCAAACGCCCTTTTCCCATTCGGTGGCGTATTCCTCTGCTGTGAAGAAGTCCTCGACGAACGTGACTTTGATGTTGCGCGGGTCCCCCGGGATGACGACGACTTCCAGATCCGAGAACCGCTCCACCGTCTCGGCGGTGTCGACGCCTTCGAACCCGGCGTCGATCGATGCCTCATAGGCTGCCAACAGTGGCTTTGCGCTGAACACCTGAGGCGTCTGCACCCGGCGCATGCTGTCGGGGTGGAGCAGCATCGCGCCTTCGTCGGTGGTCCGATACAGCGGCTCGTCGATCGGCTGGCCGGGGATCGCCCCGCCATGTCGGTCGGCGGCGTCGATGAGCTCGTCCAGGAGCTTCAGGGTCATGAACGGACGTGCACCGTCGTGGATGGCGATGAGGTCGACCGCACCTGTTTCGATGTCATCTCGGAGTGCCATCAATCCCGCCATCTCCGACAGATGCCTGCTCTGCCCACCGACGACCACATGCGTCAGTTTCCACGGCATCGTCTCGTTGATGAGTACCTCGGCGCGGGCTTCGTCCTCTTCGCGCACCACGAGGGCCACCTGGTTGATACGTGGCGAGCGGTCCATGGTCTCGAGTGAGTACTCCAGCATGTCCCGATCTCGGATCGGCATGTAGACCTTGTTGACGTCCTTCTGCATTCGTGAGCCGGATCCCCCGGCCAGCACGATGGCGGCAACCGACTTCGACATGTGCGGACGATACCGTGGAGTGGTGTCCCGGCCCATGTCCGGTAACCTGGCACGCGGCACAGGAGGCGTTCACCGGTTCCATCCGGTTCTTCACGATGACCAGCCCACATCTTCTCCGCCCGTTCAGCTCCCGTCAGCTCAGCCTCGTCGAAGGCGACGGTCAGGTCGTCTCGTTCGGGGTACTCGGTGGGCGCTACGTCGGTCCCTCCGTACAGGTGCACGCTCCCACGCTCATCAAGCGCGTGCGTGACCTTCCGCGGTCTATCCGTACGGTGGTGTTCTTCGACGAGCCGGTCCCCGACGCGGCCACCGTATCGACGATCGACGACATGCTCGCCGAGTTCGAAGAGATCGACGCCGAGGTTCTGGTCCCCTACGTCGCTGCAACGGAAGCCGTCAAGCGGGTTGAAGGCGACCTTGTCGCCGAAGGCATCGACCGCACATCTCTGGTGTCGATCCGCTGCCCGGAGGTGATAGACCGGGAGGCTCTCGTCGAAGCGACCGCCGCCCTGACCGATGAGCTTTGGGTCAATCCCACGGCCGAGGTCGCTGCCATCGGCGGCCGGGTGCGCCTGTATGGCCACCCGCTCGTGCCTCTGCGGAGACGGTGAGCGATCCAGGCGCTCGCACGCTAGGCGATCCCGACTCGGTGATGCTCAGGTCGAGGCTCGTCGCCGGGCCTTCAGCGCCCACATCGCCACCGCAGCGGCAAGGCCTCCGGCTACCGCGGCACCGCTGATCACCGGGACTGGGGCGGGGACCGCGGCGAGTCGAGTCCTGAGGGTGACGGGACGCTCGAAGTGAACGATCATCCAGTCACGCTCGTTTGCGATGGCCTCGAGGTCCTTGTCGGGATTGACGGCGACCGGGTGGCCCACCGCCTCGAGCATCGGGACATCTGTGATCGAGTCCGAGTAGGAATAGCAGTCGGGGAGTGACAATCCTTCCCGTGCGGCGACCTCGGCGATGGCCTCGGCCTTGCCGGTCCCGTATGCGTAGAAGTCGAGTTTGCCCGTGTATGCCCCCGCCTCGTCGATCTCAGGACGGGTTCCGATCACCTCGTCGACCCCGAGATACGTACCGAGAGGAGCCACGATCTCCACTGGGCTCGAGGAGATGACGATCACCTTGCGTCCCGCACGATGGTGCTCATCGATGAGTGCCAGCGCTTCGGCGAAGACCAGCGGAGAGACGACTTCGTCTACGGTCTCGGCGACGAGCTCTTCGATCTCCCGCTTCTTCCAGCCCTTGGTCATGTCGCCGAGCTCCTCGCGGACCTTCTCGAGCTGGTCGTGGTCGGCGCCGAACATCGAGTAGTACGCCTGGGCGAGACCTGCCTTGAGCATCGCCCGTTTCGACAGGAGTCCAGCCCTCGAAAGCGGACGTGCGAAAGCGAGGGTCGATGATTTGGCGATGATCGTCTTGTCGAGGTCGAAGAAGGCGGCGGCCTGGCTCTGCACGATTCCGAGTCTACGGCGATTCGGCGCACTTCCCAGGGTCGCGGTCTGCCGACGGCGGCCGCTCCCTCGATCACTTGCTTTCGTACGAGAGTCTTCAAAAGCAGGTGGCGGGTTTGTACGTTGCTCGACATGCTTCGACACTCGGTACTCGGCATCCGTTCCGAACACGATCTCCTCCTGCATCACATCGGACCGATCGGCCTGGCGGCATGCCAGGAGACGGCCCTGCTGGTGGACCTCGATGCCGCATCACCCGCCTACCCCGGCCGTCTCACCATCAGTGATCTACTGAACGACGGCGTGCGAAGATCGGATCTCGGTCCCATGGGACGGGGCGTCGCAGTGCTGAACCACGGTGGAGCGGATCACGGCGAGTCCCTCGACCTCATCGCGGCCCTGAGCTCCGGATGGCCTGCGATCGTCGTCCGCGTCGGCGTTGACCCGATTCCGTACCCCGTCGTCCATGCGGTGCCGGAGTTTCCCGCCGATTGGGCTGGTGGTCCGGATGCCCACGTGGTGCAGCCCGTCACGAGATGGACCGGTGGCCGGAGCGGGGCGATCCGACTGCCGGCACTCCGGGGCGCACAGGTGACGGCCATGCTCGCCGGTCACGTCATGAGACGTTGGAGATGGGTACAGGCATGGTCGGCCGTGTGGGAGCTGGCGTGGGACTGATCGAGCGGCTCTCGGATCAGCTGGTCGCGCGTGGAGTCCCATTCGAACGGGAAGAGCTGGACCAGGCTCTCGCCTCGCTCGTCCTCGATGAGGCACCGCTGGCGACTCACGACCAGCTCGAGTCGGTGCTCGACGGTCTTGTGGGACTGGGGCCTGTGGAACGGCTCCTCCGTGACCCATCCGTGACCGACGTGCTGGTCAATGGGCCTCAGGAGGTCTGGGTCGAGCGAGCAGGCAGGCTCGAACTGACCGATGTCGTGTTCCGTGACGATGACGCAGTGGTCGCTGCGGTCGAACGCGCCATCACCCCTCTCGGTCTCCGATTCGATCGGGCGGCGCCAATGCTCGATGCGCGCCTCCGTGACGGCAGCCGTCTCCACGCTGTGATGCCGCCCGCCACGGTCGAACACACGGTCGTGGCGATCAGGCGATTCAGCCAGGCTGTCACCTCGCTCGATGAGATGGTGGTGGGCGGCACGCTCACCCCGGAGCAGGCGGATCGTCTGAGCGACGCGGTGCGCTCACGTTCGAACATCCTCGTGTCGGGAGGAACCGGTGCAGGGAAAACGACACTCCTCAATGTCCTGTCGACCGAGATCGATCGTGGCGAGCGGGTGGTGGTGATCGAAGACGCCTCGGAGCTCAGGCTCACAGGTCATGTCGTGCGGCTCGAAGCCCGCCCGGCGAACGCCGAGGGCGCCGGTGCGATATCCATCCGCCAACTTCTCAGATCGGCGCTCCGGTTGAGGCCGGACAGGCTGGTGGTGGGAGAGGTGCGAGGCGAGGAAGCCCTCGACCTCGTGGGTGCGCTCAACACGGGACACGCGGGATCCATGTCGACGATTCACGCCAACAGTCCGGAAGAGGCGTTGTGGCGCCTCGAGACGCTCGCTCTGTCAGGATCGGAACGAGTGGGGCAGGAGGCAGTCCGGCGCCAGCTCCGGGCTTCGATAGATCTCGTCGTACAGATCGCCCGGAGCGACGGTTCACGTCGTGTCACCGAGATCCACCGGGTCGATTCATGAGGTCGGCTGTTTGGGTCACCATGCTGTTCGGTTGGGCAGCCGGGCGTCCGTTTCAGGAGATGCTGGCCTATGTCGGTGCCGTCGGAGTGCCCGAGGCCGCAGCCTGCCTGGTCTTGGTGACGCTGGCACGTGAGGTGAGGCGGACCCAACCCGCACACGATGCCGCGGTCCTTCTGCTCGTGAGAATTGCCGCCGAGTTGCGTGCCGGGTCCACCCTCCGAGCGGCGGTCATTCACGTCGCCGACGGGGGAGAGGAGCTTGCCGAGGCGAAGGTCCAGGCGCAGGCAGGCCGTCCGATGCCTCTGGTCCTGGACGCGGTCACGCCCGCCTTGGGCCGGTACGGACCGATAAGCGCCGCCGCCCTGCGCATGGCATCTGGCACCGGTGGGTCGGTTGCGCCCGTGGTTGAACAACTCGTGACTCAGGTGATGGCCCTCGATGAGATCGAGCGAGAGCGGAGGGCAGCAATGGCGCCCGTTCTCCTCCAAGCTGCGATCGTGGGTGGGGTTCCACTGGTGACGCTGGTTGCCATGGTTCTGTCCGGTCGGCTCGTGGGCATCGTGGCGCAAGGTCCGTGGCACGCAGGCATGGTGGTCGTTGGGGTGCTGCTCGTCGTGGTCGGTGCCGGCTTGGTCGGTCGCATCGCCTTCAGGTCGTCGAGGTGGTGACTCGGTGGGGATGGCTCGTCCTCGCGTCGTCGGCCGCCGGATGGCGGGGCCCGGTCGGTCTTGGCGTGCTGTGGACCTTTCGGGTTTGGAGGAATCGACGTTCGAGCCTCCGGCCCCTCGATGACTCCGACGTCGACCAACTGGCAGCGCTGCTGGTGATTGGTCTGTCGGCCTCACACACCCTCGCCGGTGCCATGGAGGCTGCGGCGCGGCGAGGTGGGCGGACCGGTGCGAGCCGAAGTCGACGATCTGCTGCGCCGCAGTCGTGTGTCCGGTCTTGCCCGGGCGCTCGCCGAAACCGAAGGGCCGCTGGCACTTCTGGCGGGTCAGCTCGCCCGGGCCCACATCACGGGAGCACCGATGATCGGCGCCGTCGCCGCGTTCCTCGACACCCGGCGTGCGGCAGCCCGGGCAGGCCTGATGGAGTCGGCCCGGACGCTGCCGGTCCGTTTGATCGTGCCGGTCGCATTGTTCCTGCTGCCGGGGTTCATCGTGCTGCTCATGGGCCCGTTCATCGCCGCCCAGGTCGCCGAGCTGACGACGCCGGTGATGCCATGACCCCTGCGCTTCCCCCCGAACCGGCCGGACGCCGGATGAGAGAGGAGCATCGCTGATGCATGCCATGCGAGAGGGCCTTCACAGGCTCGACGAGGAAGAGCGGGGCCAGGGCACCGTCGAGTACGTGCTTGTGATGATGGCCGTTGCAGCGGTCGCCGTAGTGCTGATCGCCTGGGCCAAGAGTGGCGGCGGGAAGTCGGCGCTCGAGGGGCTGTTCGGGAATGTCATTTCCTGGGTGACGTCGATGGCCGCCAAGTTCCGCTGACATGGAACGGGGATCGTTGACCGTCGAAGCGGCTCTCGTGATCCCCGTCGTGCTGGCGGTCCTGATCGCAGTGGTCGAGGTCATCGCCGTGATCGGGGTCCAGTTGGAGGTGGTGGCCGCCGCCCGGGAGGGGGTGCGAGTGGCGGCCACCACTCCGGAGCCGGCAGCGGCGGTCGATGCTGCTCGATCGGTGCTCAGCAACGACGCGGCCGTGGTGTCGGTCGTCCGACCGCATGTGGTGGGACGTCCGGCGGAGGTGACCGTGCGATTGGACAAGGCGCTCGTCACGCCATTGTTGGGGGGTATCACAGTGCCACTCAGCGCACGAGCGGTCATGCGGGTGGAGCGATGAGCGAGCGCGGTGCGATGTCGGTCCTCGCAGCCGCCATCGTGGGTGTTTCGGTGATGGGCGGCATGGTCGCCATGGCGGCCCACCACATCCTGGTGGCGCAGGCGGTGGCTCAGGCCGCCGCCGACGCTGCCGCGCTGGCAGCGGCGCCGGTCACGTTTGCCCCGTTCGGGTCATCTCGAGGCCCGGTCGAGGAGGCGCGGTGGTACGCGGCCGCCAACAACGCAACTCTCATCGACTGCTCCTGCTCACCAGATCCTGTCTGGCGTCCGAGAACCGTGGTCGTCGCAGTCGCGGTGGACCTCGGATGGCTGCCGGTTTCCCTCGATCGGGTCGTTGCGCAGGCCGCGGCGGAATTCGATCCGACCGTGTGGCTCAGGGCCGGCGATCCGGTCGGGTAGCTTCGTCGGGCCGGCATGGCATCCGGTTTCTGGGCGTCGTCCGGAGAGATCTCGGCGTCGAGTCGACCGAGCCTTGCATACGGAGAGGCTGCGTCGGCGCTCATCGAATTCGCCGGCTACCAAGCCGCGCCGGCTGGCATCATCTGCGGGGCATGGTGAAGAAGAAGGCTGCAGCAACCCCCGCCACCGAGGCTTTGATACTCGCTGGCATAGCCCATGTGCTTCATCCGTACGACATGGGAGCGTTGCCCGAGGACGCCGAAACCTACGGCGAGGGTGTTGCCGCATTGTTGGGTGTCGAACCGGAGCGGCTTTTCAAGACGCTTCTGGCCGAAGTCGATGGCGAACCTGTGGTCGCGATCGTGCCGGTGTCGACCCGATTGTCTGTGAAGAGTCTGGCGCGGGCCGCCGGTGCGAAGAAGGCGGCGATGATGGCGCCTTCGGACGCCGAACGCCTCACTGGATACGTGACCGGGGGCATCAGCCCCTTCGGACAGCGGCGAGGCCTCGTCACCTACGTGGACGAAACAATCGAACTGTTCGACACGGTCTTGGTGAGTGCAGGCCGACGTGGCCTGCAGGTGGAGGTCGCCTCATCCGATCTGGTTGCGATGCTCACCGCCCAGGTCTCCGACCTCACCTGACAACTGAAGTGGCCCCGCCGGCAGGCGGGGCCACTTCAACCGATACCTGGGTCGCTCGAGAGTCAGAGGTCGCCGGCGGCAGAACCACACACCGTCTCGGTGATGAGCTTGGTCACGACATACGGATCCATGTTGG
Source organism: uncultured bacterium (assembly GCA_963792365.1). Lineage (GTDB taxonomy): Bacteria > Actinomycetota > Acidimicrobiia > Spongiisociales > ZC4RG35 > JAOUGY01. Next base: position 423,053 of record CAWBVW010000001.1, on the reverse strand, counting down.
CGTTGGGGCGACGATCCTCGAGGTAGCCCTTTCCGTCTTTGGCGCACTGCCACGGAATCCGGACCGAAGCGCCTCGGTCCGACACGCCGTATGAGTAGTGCGTCCAGGGCGCAGTCTCGTGGAGACCGGTCAGCCGATGCTCGATCTCGGCGCCATAGTTGGTGATGTGGACGTCATGGCGCTTCCCGAGGGCCTCGCAAGCCGCCACGATCGGGTCGTAGCTCTCCCGCATCTCGTTGGTCGAGTAGTTGGTGTGGGCCCCGGCCCCGTTCCAGTCGCCCTTCACAGGCTTCGGATCGAGATGGGCAGAGATGCCGTAGTCCTCGGCAGCTCGATACAAGAGCCACCGGGCCAGCCAGATTTCGTCCGACGCCTCGACCGGGCCGGCGGGTCCGATCTGGAACTCCCACTGTCCGATCATCACTTCGGCATTGGTGCCGGAGATCGAGAGCCCTGCCTCCAGGCAATACGCCGTGTGGTTCTCCACGACCTCACGCCCGAAGATCTCGTCCCAGCCCACACCGCAGTAGTAGCCACCCTGTGGTGCGGGATAGCCTCCCATCGGGAACCCGTACGGGCGTCCGTCCTTGAAGAACGTGTATTCCTGCTCGATGCCGAACCACGACTCGTAGCTGGCGTACTTCTCCGCCACCGCGCGACACGAGGCCCGGGTGTTCGATGGATGGACCTCCATGTCGACGGTCAGCACTTCGCAGAGAACGAGGACGTCGTCGTTGCCACGTATCGGGTCTGGCACCACCCTCACGGGTTGCAGCACACAGTCCGACTGGTTGCCCGGGGCTTGGTTCGTGGACGAACCGTCGAAGCCCCAGATGGGTGGTTCGGCCTGGTCGGGAACGATTTTGGTCTTCGATCGCAGTCGCTGCGTCGGCTCGGATCCATCGATCCAGATGTATTCAGCTCGGTAAGGCACGGCTCTCCTCATGTCGATGAGTGACCTTGGGGATGGTCACGAGCGAACGGTGTCGTGGCGGAACGCAACCACCGACCGATTTCGCTCCCATTATCCGAATGTAAACACCGTGTTTCGAGAAGGAAAGACCGATCACTCCTCACCCGTGATGCCGAGTTCCCGCTCGATTCGATCCAAACGTCGCTCGAGCGCCTCGATTCGGGCCACTGGATCCTCGCCACTCCGGCTTGCCGCCGGCCGCTGGAGCGATGCCGGGTCGTAACCGGTGAGCAAGGTTCGATACCGATGTTCCTTCTGGCCGGCCTCCCGCTCGAGACGAGCCACCAGGGGGACATCGCGAGTCATGAGGTCGTCCAGAACCTCCTCGACCGCCTCGGTGCCGCTGAAGTGGACGTAGCGATCCGTGCGCGTACGCAGCTCTCCGGGTGTCTGCGGGCCGCGGAGAAGCAGTACTGCGAGAACCGCCAATTGCTGGGAGTCGACCTCCAGCACCTCGTCGGCCTTGTGGACGTATTTGAGTGTGCGGGCTCCGGACATGCGGGTGAAGCGGGAAAGGCCCTTGTCGTTGAGCGAGGAGAGCGCCCGGTCGACCATCTCCTCGTCGTAGTTCTGCACCGGGTCGCGGTTGGTCTTCTGGCTGGATGCCGCGACGAGGGCGTTGACCGTCATCGGGTAGTACTCGGGTGTTGTCATCTGTTTCTCGATGAGGCAGCCGAGGATGCGCGCCTCGGCGGCGTCGAGTACCTCCATGTCGAACCCTTCACTCGCCAACTCGCAATACAGGAGCGAGTGTATCGGGCGCGATTCTCGACTCCTCACCACAGCTCGACCGCCGCGCCAAGCCTGAGCTACGCGCCAACGGCATCGGTTAGCCTCGCGGGTGGAGGAGCATGTGCATGGTCGCCCGCGTCGAACAACGCATCGTTGAAGGTCGGCTCGAAATGCACCCGCTTGGAAGTCCACCGATACGGCGGTGGGAGCTGAGGGATCGATCGGCAACGGTGGCCGCCCTGGGGCCTCGCAGCTGGCTGTGGATCTACATGGGACCTGGTCAGCGGGTCACGCTTCCGGACGGCAGCGGTGGACGAATCGTGGGTACCGGCATGCGCAACTGGATCATTCCGGTGGTCACCGACGACCGGCGCAACACCGTCGCCAGGGCGACTCCCGGTCCCCACGGCAGCTACATGATCGACACCATCGATGAAGGGTTTCGGCTGATCGCGGACACGCCGCACACGTGGCGCTCGAAGCCGACCAGGTGGGAGTTGACCTCATGGGGCGAGCCCGTGGCCGAGCTCGGCAGACAACCGGAGGTCATCGCAACCCAACGTCCCGTCCCGCTTGGGGCGGTACTGCTCGCCTTCACGGTGATGGCGCTTGGCATACCGGGGGAGCATGCCATGGGGGCGCCCCGAATGCAGTGGTAGCAACGGCCACTGCACTCTCTTCACACGACCAGCCCGGAATTCGGATCCCAGACGTAGTCGATTTGCCGTGCAGTCTCGATCGCAAGTTCTCTGTCGGCTAGGCGTGCCACGAGATGCAGCGCCATGGCGATGCCGTTGCTCAAGCCGCCACCCGTCACCACGAGCCCTGCGTCGACCCATGGCGCGACGATCCCTCGATCCGACCCGATCCTGGCCTCGAGGCTCTCGATGTCTTCCCAATGTGTCGTCCAAGGCACGTCGCCCAACAACCCGGCATCGCCGAGGAGGAATGCTCCCGTGCAGATGCTCGCCGTGATTCCGGACGTGGAGCTCAGTGTTCGGACGGCGTCCCGCACAGCAGGTCGGTCGGCAACCTCGTCGATCGCAATCGCCCCCGGGACGATGGTGACAGCAAGGCTCTCGGCGTCGGCCACCGTGTGGGTCGGGGTCAGTCCCATGCCACCGTACGAGCGGACCGGAGCGAGGGATGTACCGATCGTGATGACCTCGAAGGGGTTGGGCTCGTCTCGTCGTTCACACAACCGGCCGGCGGTCAGAAACACCTCGTAGGGGCCACCCGCGTCCAGGAGGTCGACGTCGTCGAAGAGGAGAATGCCGATTCGTGTCGTCATGTGAGGGAGCATGCCACGGTACGCTGGCCTGCGATACCTGATGAAACGACTGAACCCTCTCCATCAGTGGCGTGCCCACCCTTGGCACGGACTCGAACCGGGCGACCACGCTCCCGATCTGGTCACATGTTTCATCGAGATGACGCCTTTCGACCTCGTCAAGTACGAGATCGACAAAGCGAACGGATACCTGCGAATCGACCGACCGCAGCGAAGCTCCGCCGTCCTCCCGGCTCTCTACGGATTCATACCCCAGACCTACTGCGCAGAGCGGGTCGCCGACCTTTCTCCGGCGGCGACCGGGGGGGATGGTGACCCGCTCGACATCTGTGTCATCTCGGAACGACCGATTCAGAAGTCGGAGATCCTGATAACCGCCCGCGTCGTCGGCGGGCTCCAGATGGTCGACGACTCCGAGGCCGACGACAAGATCGTTGCGGTTCTCGCCAATGACGATGTGTGGGGTCATGCGCGCGACATCGGCGACATCCCCACAGCGATGGTCGAGCGGCTCCATCATTACTTCTCGACCTACAAGCTGATCCGCGGCAAGGAGGTGAGCGTCTCGATCGAGCAGGTGTACGGGGTCGACCACGCCCGCAAGGTGGTCGAGGCTGCGCTCACCGACTACGACGACAACTACGGAGTCTGAGGTGGCGACCCGGTTCGACGCTGTCGACGATTACATCGCGTCGTTCCCAATGGAGGTCCGGATGGTCCTCGAGCAGGTCAGACAGGCTATCCGCAGAGGCGCGCCCGAGGCCGTCGAGGCCATCGCCTATGAGATGCCGACCTTCAAGAGGGATGGCAGGAGCATCTTGCACTTCAGCGGCTGGAAGAAGCATGTCGGCATGTACCCCATTCCCTCGGGCGACGGCGAGCTCACGAGCGAGCTCGCCCGCTATCGGTCGGGTCAGGGCACGCTGAAGTTGCCACTGCACGAGCCAATGCCGTATGGGCTGATCGAACACATCGCCGCCCAGGCCTGGAGAACCGCGGACGACCCGGACTGATCTGGGGCTGGGTTGTCAGCCTGTAGATTCGCCAGGAGCCACTGAGTCTTCGGCGTCCGGGTGGGGAGACGATGTCGATCGAGTACCCCAGCCCATGGGCCGTCACGTGGTGATGAGTCCGGCACAGGGTGGCGAGGTTGTCGGATTCGTGGCCACCGCCTCGTGATCGTTCCACGACTTGTGGACCTCGAGGTGGTTTCGGCTGGAGCATCCGTCGACCACGCAGCCGTCGTCCCGTGCGAGCACGGCTCGCGTGAGTCTTGGCGGGATGACCCTGGTGGTGGCCCCGATTCCGAGGATCGCGCCGTCGTCTGAGGTGATCGCGAGCTCGACCGAACCGCCGCAGAGCAGCCGATCGAGGGTGTTGGGTCCGATGCCGGGACCGGCGGTGGTCGTGGCTCCGGCTTCCCCGTTGGTGCCGGTCATCGCTTCTGCGTCGACCGTGACCGTCACGATGGGTTCACCTCCCACGCTCCCCGATTCGGATGTGGGGTCGAGGGAGTCCTGGGACACGGACACGAGCGCCATGGCGGAGCGGAGTCCGGTCGGGAGATGGCCTTCGTCTGCGATGGTCACGTCGTCGCCCCGCTTTTGAAGTGCCTTCTCGACCATGCGGCCCTCGAGACCGGCGAGCATCCCGTGCAGTCGCCACGACGACTCGGCGAGCGAGGGTTGGATGACGACGTGTTGACCGGCGAACGCCTCTGCCTCATCCCGGCGTGACATCCGGCGATGGCGAGCTGCGAGCCTGCGGACTCCGGCAAGGTCGAGGCCGCGTGATGTGCGTACCCTCTCGTCGCTGAGGCCCAGGACGTGCAGGCGGGTTTCCTCGACACGGCGTTCCCACCCGATGACACCGTCCGACAGATCGAGTGGATCCAGGCGGGGATCGATCGCGCGGTGGTCACCAGCGCCCAAGCCGTGTCGTGCGACACGTCGAGGCGGGCAGATTCTCCACGGGCCGCCGAGCCTCTGGCGGCTGAGATCAAGGCGTTGAGGATGGACCGAGATCCGACCGTCGCTCGGGTCGTTCCGCCTCACATCACCGTGGTCTAGCTCGAGGAGGTGGGGGATTGGCGGGGCTCTGACCGAGCGTGCTGCACACGAGTCGGCCGAGATCGAGCCGTTCGAGCTCGACCTCGCCGGCTACGTGAAGGATGAACGGCGTCGTCGATCTCGCAGCGTCGCTGGTCGCGAACGCCGGAGCCGGTTCTCGGTAGGGTTGAACCATGCTCGATGGATCCCACGTGAGGCGTGCCGCCGGGGTCTGTGCATCCTTCCTCACGTCTGCCATCGATGACGACTGGGCTCGCCCGGTCCCGGAAATGGATTGGAACGTTGCCAAGACCGTCGCCCACGCCGCCGAAGGGTGCCTCTGGTACGCCATCGATCTCGCCGCCGCGGGAGCGGAGCTCGATGAGGCGGTCAAGCACGAGGTGCTGGCGACAGCTCGGCCGAGCCAGCTCCTCGGCACCATGGTTGCCTACGCCGAGGTGGTCGCATCGACCATCGACTGCGCCGACCCCGCCACGCTCGGCTTCCACCCGGTCGGCCCGGCCGATCCGTCGGGGTTCGCCGGTATGGCGTGCGACGAACTACTCATCCACACCGACGACGCCGCCCGGGGTCTCAGCCGGAGCTTCGAGGTACCCGCCGACCTCGCCGAAGCGGTGCTCGGGCGACTGTTCCCCTGGGTCGAATCGGAAGACCCCTGGAAGGCACTCCTGTGGGCCAACGGCCGCATCGCCTTCGACGATCGACCCCGCCTCAGCCGCTGGGTCTGGCACTGCAAACCCCTCGCCGACTGGAACGGCGAGACCCCAAGCCAGATCGAGTAGTTCGAGCCGAGGTACTCGGCACGGATGGATCCAAAGCTCAAGGGGGCCCACGGCCGCCAGTCAGGCGAAGGCGGAGCTTGGTCTCAGGACCTTGTACTCAATACCTTGTACTCAGTTCTCAGTACCCCAGTACTCAGTACTGAGAAAGAACCACATCGAGCAGCCGAACCGCTCCGTCCTTGTCGAGCGGGTCGTTGTAGTTGCCGCACTTCGGCGATTGCACACAGCTCGGGCACCCGGCCACGCATGGACATGCCCGAATCGCTTCGACCGTCGCCCGTAGGTGATCGGTGCCGGCTTGATACGCCACGGGAGAGATTCCCGCACCACCCGGGAATGCCTCGTAGATGAAGATCGTGGCGACGCCCGTCTGCGGGTGCCAATTGGTGGAGAGCCCGCCGATGTCCCATCGGTCGCAGATGGCCATCAGCGGCATCATCCCGATCCCGGCATGCTCGGCTGCGTGGAGCGCACCCGGGATCGCCTTCTCGCCCAGGTCGGCGGCGTCGAGCACGTGATCGGGGATCGTGAACCAGATTCCCTCCGTCTCGAAGACGGTCGACGGCAGGTCCAGGTAGATCGTGTCGATCACTTCCCGTGACCCCAGCTTTCGCTTCTGATACCCGACCACGGCGGTCTCGACCCTGACGACCCCATGGTGATGGCCGACCACCCCGATCCGGTCCTTTGCGATCAGATCCACGATCTCGAGGTCCTTCTCGGTCTTGGGTTGCGTGTAGTAGTCCACCTTGCTCGGCGCCACGCGAATCTCGTGCCGATCGAGGTCGAGCTTATCGACTACGTAGGTGTCCCCTTGATGGAGGTAAATGGCACCCGGATGCCCGTCGCGGAATCCTCGCTCCTCATCGACGGTCCCGAGCGACTCTCCCTCGCTCACGATCACGTACGTGGGCCCGCCCGAGGAACGGATGTCGATTTGGCCGGCCGGGCGCTGTCGACGAGCCCAGTACAAAGCACCGTTCTTGAGCACCAGATGACCTTGTTGGACCAGCCTATTGGCAGCCTCCTCCATCGCCTCGCCCAGCACCGCCCGATCGTTCAGGTCGAGCGGCAGCTCGTGGGCGGCGCATGCCGCGTGCGCCTCGGCGATCAATGGGTTCGACGGATTGACGACCGCCGACTCCGGCGTCCGTGTGAACAGCTCGTCGGGATGGGTCATGAAGTACTGATCGAGCGCGTCTTCGCCGGCCACCAGAGCCACGAGTGAGGACTCACGGCGGCGACCCGCGCGACCCGACTGTTGACGGAACGACGAGATGGTTCCCGGGAATGTCGTCAACACGGCTGCGTCGAGTCCGCCGACGTCGATGCCCAACTCCAGCGCGTTGGTGGCGATCACGCCGGCCAGTTGCCCCGAGAACAGCCTTGCCTCGATCTCACGGCGTTGTCCCGGCAGATACCCGGAGCGGTACGGAGCGATTCGATCTCGCCGGCCCGACGGCATCCGGTCTGCCGCCATCCGGTACATCAACTCCGTGGTTCGCCGACTCCTTGCGAACGCGATGGTGTTGAGATCGGCTCCCACGAGGTCGAGGAACAGATCGACGGAGTCGGCGATCGGCGAACGCCGCTTGTTCAAATCCTCGTCCACGACGGGTGGGTTCCACATCGCCACCCACTGCTCGCCTCGTGGCGACGCATCGTCGGCGACGACCTCGACCGGCTTTCCGCACAGCGCCTCGGCCAGCTCTCCGGGATTGCCGATGGTGGCCGACCCGAACACGAACGTCGGGTCCGACCCGTAGTGCAGGCAGATCCGTCTCAGCCTGCGCAGGACCATCGACACATGCGTACCGAAGATGCCCTTGAAGCTGTGCATCTCGTCGACGACGACGAATCGGAGTCGGTGGAAGAAGTCGGCCCACGGACCATGGGAGGGGAGGATTCCGACGTGGAGCATGTCGGGGTTCGTGAGGATCACGTTGGCCTGACGGCGGATCCTCGTGCGCTCGTGTGGGGGTGTGTCGCCGTCGTAGGTGGCTGATTTGACCTCAGGAATGCGCAGGTCGGCGAAGCTGCGCAACTGATCCTGGGCCAGCGCCTTGGTGGGGTAGAGCAGCAGGGCGCTCGTCTTCGGCTCGGCGAGCAGCATCTCGGCGATGGGTGCCTGGTAGCACAGGGTCTTGCCGGCGGCCGTGCCCGCCACCACGACGGTGTTGATGCCCTCACGGAGGCGTGTGATTGCCTTCACCTGATGGCGGTAGAGCCGCTCGACGCCCCGCTCGGCGAGCCGTGCCGCCAGCAGAGGATGCAGCGGCGGGTCGAGTTTCTGGTACATCGCGCCGCGTTCGGGCAGGTGCTCGACGTGGACCAATGAACCCTCCTCGTCGTCGTACCACCGCGCCAGCACTTCGTCGATGGCGCTCACGTGCGACGCACGACATAGACGTCGACCCGATAGGGAACGACCAGCTCGTCACCCTCGGGCAGCGCGGCCTGCACGGCGTCGAGCACCTCGCGACGTGCACGATCGGGGAGCACCGCCACGTGACTGACCGAGGCAACCCGGTCGACCATCGCATCGGGCGACACCGTGACCTCGTGGACGAACTCTTCGCATTCGATCGTGCCGTATGCAGCAGCCGCAGCACCAAGGGCAAATTCGACAGGTTGATCGTGGTCCCGCCACGGTGCCTGTTTCTCGACGCCATCCATGATCGCCCACACCTCGTCGACCCACTCCACCGAGCGATCCCGGACATTCCAGATGAGGCCGACGCCCCCGGTGGGTCGGATCACGCGCGCAAACTCGGTCCAGGTCCTTTCTGTGTCGAACCAGTGCAACGCCTGGGCAACGGTGATTGCGTCCACCGATTCACTGCGTATAGGCAGATGTTCGGCGGTTGCGTTGACGATCGGGACATCCGGAGTCATGTGGCGCAGGACCGCCGACATCTCGGCCACCGGTTCGACGGCGGTCACGTCGAGATCGGCCGCCCGCAGGAGCCGGGTGAGCTTCCCGGTGCCGGCGGCCACGTCCAGCACAGTCGAAGTCGAATCGAGCTCGAGACGATCGATCAACCATGCCACCGCATCGGGCGGGTACCCGGGTCGCCCGTGCTCGTACCGCCCAGCATCGCTGGCGAAGCCGGCGCGGGCGATGGGATGGATGTCGGGCATCGATGCCGATGATACGGATCCGCCGCGAGCACCCCATGCTCAACTAGCGTCCCAGCAATGTCTTTCGACCGCCGCACGACCGCCGATGAGGTCGTTGAGATCTCCAATCCGATGGGCCGCCGGATTCTGATCACCGGTGCTACGAGCGGGATCGGTTTCGAGACCGCCCGAGCTCTCGCCGCGGGCGGGGCCCGGGTCACGATCGCCGGCCGTGACGCCACTCGAACCGAACGTGCGTGCGATCGGATCACCGAAATGCATCCCGGAGTCCTCGTCGATCCCCTGCCCGTGGACCTCGCATCCCTCGACAGCATCAGACAGGGTGCCGAGATGCTCCAGGACGCCTCGCTCGATGTTCTGATCTGCAACGCCGGTCTCATCAGTGACCGGTATCTCACGACGGAGGAGGGGTTCGAGCGCACCGTCGGGGTGTGTCACGTCGGTCATTTCCTGCTGACCCATCTCGTGCTGCCAAAGCTGGAGGCGTCGGGTGGCGGCAGGGTGGTCGTGGTGGCGTCCGAATCGCACCGATCGCCGGCCACACTCGACTTCGATCGTTTGCCGCTCACCGAGGAGAAATACCGGCCGATGATCGCCTACGGACAGGCGAAGCTCTGCAACGTCCTGTTCGCCAACGAGTTGAATCGTCGAGTCGCCTCTCGTGGTGTCACGTCGAACTCGCTCCATCCGGGCACGATGATCCCCACAGGCATCGGACGCGGCTGGCTGCTTGCGCGCATCGCGATGCTGGCGATGCGGCCATTCACCAGATCGGTGGCGCAGGGCGCCGCCACCAGTTGCTACGTTGCCACTGCTCCCGAGTTGGATGGGATCGGCGGGCGCTACTTCGATGAGTGCGCCGAATCCGAGCCGAGCGCGGAGGCCGTCGATGCGGACGTAGCCGCCCGTCTGTGGTCGATCACCGAAGGGTGGGCCGGCATCGGCGAACACGAACGGATTCGTTGACGACCCGGATGCCCGATGCCGGCGAGGGCCTGCCTACGACGGCATCCCGGAAACCGGCTCCACCGGCAAGTCTTCCACCGGGGGCTCGACCGTCTCCGCAATCGGGCGATCGGGATTGACGGTGCGGGCGATACCGGCCACCTCGTATGCCTCCTGCTCTTCGAGCGTCTCTTTGACGAGCAACGCTTCGGTGAGGGAGTCGAGTTTGTCCCGATATTGATTGAGTTGCTCGACGGCCGCGACGTAGCACTCCTCGATGATCCGGCGAACCTCGGAGTCGACCAGTTCCATGGTCGCTTCCGACACCTGAGGGCGCCCGAAGGCGTCCACGGTGCGATCATCGAAGACGGTCACCGGCCCGATCGCGTCTGACATTCCCCAACGGCCCACCATGTTGCGGGCCAGCGTGGTCGCCTGGACCATGTCGTTCTCGGCCCCGGTCGAGACGTTGCCGAACACGACCTCTTCGGCGGCCCGGCCACCGAGCATGCCGATGATCTTGCCGCGCAGGTAATCGACTCGATATGAGTACTTGTCGGCGTCGGGAGACTGGAGCGTGACGCCAAGGGCCCGTCCCCTGGGAACGATGGAGATCTTCCGGACCGGATCCGCACCTTCTTGGAGCATGCCGAGGAGGGCGTGACCGGACTCGTGGAACGCCGTCCGCTCCTTCTCCTCCTGGCTCATCATGATGCGGCGTTCGGTTCCGAGAACGATCTTCTCGAGCGCGTCCGTGAAGTCACCCAGCATCACTCGGGCGTGGTTGCGCCGGGCAGCCATCAGCGCTGCCTCGTTGACGAGGTTCATGAGATCTGCGCCCACCATTCCCGGCGTCGTGGAGGCGATGGCGTTCAGGTCGACGTCGTGGCCCAGCGGCACTTCGCGCGTATGGACCTCGAGAATCGCCCGCCGTCCGTTCTGATCGGGGGGGCTCACCGGGACCTGACGGTCGAATCGTCCAGGACGCAGGAGCGCCGAGTCGAGAATCTCGGGTCGGTTGGTGGCGGCGATGACGATGACGCCTTCGTTGCCTGTGAACCCGTCCATCTCGGTGAGGATCTGGTTGAGCGTCTGCTCGCGCTCGTCATGTCCGCCCATACTCATGCTGCCGCCTCGGGAGCGGCCGATCGCATCGAGCTCGTCGATGAAGATGATGGCCGGGGCCACCTGTTTTGCCTGGTTGAACAGGTCCCTCACCCGGCTGGCCCCCACACCAACGACCATCTCGATGAACTCGGATGCCGACATCGAGAAGAACGGAACATCGGCCTCCCCGGCAACGGCCCGTGCGAGCAAGGTCTTTCCGGTACCGGGCTGTCCCGACAGCAGCACACCTTTCGGGATCTTCCCGCCCAGTTGTGTGTACTTCTTCGGGTTCTTCAAGAAGTCGACGATCTCGATCAGCTCTTCCTCGGCGTCTTCGATCCCCGCGACGTCGTCGAAGGTGGTCCGATGCTCCGTCGCCTCATAGCGTTTGGCCTTGCTGCGTCCCAGCCCGCCGAGCCCGCCCATGGCCGACCCGGCGCGCCGGTAGATGTAGAAAAAGAACCAGGCGATCAACAACCACGGTCCGAAATTGAACAGGATGAGTTGCCACGTGGGCAGTGGCGCGTCCGGATCTTCGGCGTTGACGTCCACGTTCTGTTCTTCGAGCAGCGAGAGAAGGTCGTCTTCGGCAAAGGACGGGCGCTCGGTCTCGATTCGAGAGCTCGTGACATCTTCGGCGTTCGGATCGGTGATCGCCTCGATCAGACGGGCGGTGATGGTCTGATCGGTGGAGGTCACCGACTCCACGTTGCCGTTCCTCACCTGCTCGACGAACACGGTGTATGAGATTCGGATCGGCTCTTCGGGCTGGAGCAGGGCGTTCGACACGAGAATGTTGACCACCAGCAGGCCGGCGAGAACGATCCAGAGCCACCTCGCCCCGGGCGGGGTGGGGAAGCGCCCGCGACCAGTAGGTTGATCCTTCTTCTGTTGGTCCTCGGGCATACCTTCCACCCGCCATCCTGGCGGTGAGGACTGTCTGTCGGGTGACTGTTGGTTTCGTGTGGTCATGCGATGAGAACATGGTACCGATCGGAGCTCGGCTACCGATAGTGTCCCGTCGCGTCTCGAGGCGACACGGCAATTACGGAATCCCCCCTGGCTGCCTGCGGCAGCCAGTCCCACCTGTACGGGGGACACAACGAGGGCGATACCACCGTGATCTGGATGGGCGCCGAGATCAAAGAGGCATTTGACCGCGGTCCACTGACCGCGTCCCTCAAAAGGTGTCCTGTCCGTCTTGGTGCGACACGTGTACTTCGAAACCCCCTGGCTGCCTCGCTGGACTCACCTCACCGTTGACACGTGGAGCGCAGATTGCGCCCTGCTGGTCATGCGGTGTCGGGTCGAGTTTGCGGAGCAAACTCGCTCAGGTCGCCGCAGGCGACCGGCGGACTGATTCGCCGGAGGCGAAGCAGGGGGGATTTCACATCCATGGGGACAATGGAGGGAAGGCACCCCGTGTCGCACCATGGCGCGGTTGGTCTGGGGAGGAGGTGGAGTCGACGCCCCGGGGGAGGATCCGAGGCGCCGCACCATCCACTTGAGAGTCCAGGCATCGGGACGCGAGGAGGGAGAGAGAAAAGAACCCGTCCCTGACGCCTGGGCTTGATTCCAACCTACGAGAGCTCCGTTAAAGCCGGGGTCAAGGCAACCTTCGGAATGCGTGAAGAGAATCACTCCCGGTCGGGAAGCAGGAACAAGATGCATGCGAGGCCGAACACCACGCTGCCCGCCACCGCGATCCAGTCCCGCGCCCGGTATCCGGACCAGGTGAAGAGGGCCGAGCTGACGATGAACAAGACCCACCCGAGGCGGTGCAATGAAGGCATCGGTCCAGCGTACGGCCAGTGATGTCTAGGGACGCGACCCCAGACCCCGGCATCAACGCCGAACGGGGGGTTGGGTTTTGGTCCCGCGACCTCGGGTGACCGACGAGCGGCAGCCTATGACCGGTGGCCGACGACTGACGCGTATCCTGCGCCTCATGCCCACCAACCGTGACGTTCTCGACATGCTGTCCGAGCTCGCCAAGCTCACGATCCTCGATGAGGAGAGCAATCAGAGCTTCAAGGTGCGGGCCTATGAGAACGCCTATCACGCCCTGGAAGGTGTGACCGACGATGTCACCGTCAGGTCGGTGTCCGAGCTCGTGAAGATGAAGGGTGTCGGCAAGTCGATCGCCGAGAAGATCCGTGAGTTCGTCGACTCTGGGTCGGTACAGAAGCTGGAAGACCTCAGGACAAAGTACCCGCCTGCCTTTGTGGAGCTCTCGAAGATCCCGGGCCTCGGGCCGAAGACCTTGAAGCTCATCCGACGTGAACTCGGTGTGGAGAACCTCGATGACCTTCGCGCTGCGATAGCTTCCCAGACACTCAGGGGGCTTCCAGGTCTGGGGGCAACCAGTGAGGAGAAGATCGGCAAGGCGATCGAGCGGCTGGGGTTGCACGGCAAGGACCGCAGAACACCCATCTCTGAGGCGATGCCGCTGGCCGAGCGACTGTCGACGGAGATGAGCGCCCTGAAAGGCGTCACGGCGGTCCAGTACTGCGGAAGCCTGCGTCGGTTCTCGGAGACGATCGGCGACGTCGACATCACAGTGGCATCGACCGACCCTCTCCCCGTCATGGACTTCGTGGCGGGCCACGCCCAGGCCTCCGAGGTGATCGGACATGGCGATACGAAGACCTCCATCGTCACTCGTGACGGTCTGCAGGTGGACGTGCGCGTGGTCACACCGGACCAGTTCGGGGCGGCGATTCTGTACTTCACGGGGTCCAAGAGCCACAACATTGCGCTTCGGCAGCGAGCGATCGACCGTGGTTGGCTGCTCAACGAGTACGGCCTGAACGACAAGGAGACGGGGTCCGTCGTTGCGTCGGAGACCGAAGAGGCCATCTACGACGCGCTGGGGCTCGAGTTCATCCCGCCCCCGCTCCGGGAGTCCACCGGCGAGATCGAGGCCGCGGGGTCCGGCACGCTGCCCGACCTCGTGACCCTCGATGACATTCGAGGCGACCTCCACTATCACACGACGCGTTCCGGTGACGGCCGTTCCTCCCTGGAGGAAATGGTCCGGGCCGCCGTGGAACGTGGCCACGAGTACGTCGCGATCACGGACCACGGCGAGGATCTGGCGATCAACGGATCGTCCCGTGAGCAGATGCTGAAGCACCGGGACGCGATTCGGCGCGTCCAGGACAGCGTGCCCGACATCAAGCTCTTCTTCGGCTGTGAGTTGAACATCGGTGCCGACGGCGGGCTGGACTACGACGAGGACTTCCGTCGAGAGTTCGACTTCACAGTGGCCTCCGTGCATTCGCACTTCGATCTTCCTGCCGAACGTCAGACCGAACGTCTCCTCAGGGCGATGGCGGACCCCTCGGTCGACGTCATCGGGCACCTGACGGGTCGGTACATCGGGAGGCGGCCTGGTATCGAGTTGGACCTCGAAGCGGTACTCGAGGGCCTGGCGACATCAGGGGTTGCGCTAGAGGTCAACGGCGCGCTCGAACGTCTCGACGCATCGTCCGACGTGATCCGCCGGGCACTTGCGCACGGCGTCAGCCTGGCGATCTCGACCGACAGCCACCACACCTCCGAACTGGGCAGGATGCGTTACGGCGTTCTCAACGCCCAACGTGGATGGACCCCCAAAGATCGGGTGGTGAACACCATGCCGGGCGAGGACTTCCTGTCATGGCTCGGTCGTCGTCATTGACCGTTTCCGGCAGACGGTCAATCACCGGCTTTGCGCGGGTGATCGTGGAGAATGAGCGTCATGCGTGGTGCCCCGACGCGATCGGCTCTCATCATCTCGATGCTGTTGGCGGTGGCGCTCAGCCCGTCGTCGGCCATGGCCGCGTCGTGCGAGGCCCCCGAAGAACCCGCGTTCAGCAGAGCAGCCGCCAACGAAGGGGTCGTGGGAGTCGTCGAACGCAAGACGCTCGCCACGAACCCGCTGCCGTGGGGCGCTTCGATTTCGGTGGTCACGAGGATATGGGGAGGTATTCGAACCGACCGTTGGAAGGTGAGTGATCGACAGTTCGAGGCTTGCCCCCGCGACCCGGCGTCCTCCGTCGGCGACCTCGAATACGACTTCCGTGGCGCCGAAGCCGATTGGGGGGACCAGCGGAGCGCCATCAAGCGCCGGGACGGGCTGACGTCGGCGGAGGCGTTGCTGTTGGAGTCGCGTTTCGGAACGCCAGAGACGTTCGAGACTTCGTCCGTCGACCGCATCATGGCCGTGATCCGCATGTGGGGTTTCGAGCTGACAGGTTTGATCGTGGCGACGGTGATCGGTTTGGTCGCATTCATTCGCCGGCGGCGGCGCAAGAGGCTCGATCGGACCCTGTTCTGACGTGAACGCCTGATAGGCGAGACACCGGACTTCGGACCTCGGATCTCGGACCTCGGACTATCAGCTGCGGCGGGTCGAGTTCACTGGTCGAGGGTGCCGTCGGCCAAGTCCGCGAACGTGGCGGATGCGAACGAACTGTTGAGTCGCACGATCGCCGCCCCACCCGACGTGGTGGCGTTCGATCCTTCCAGCACGAGATTGTCGATCTCGGTCAGTTTGACGTCATTTGCGGCGAGCGCGAATCGGAGCATCTCTCCAGGCGTCAGGTCCGTCAGCATCCAATCTTCCGTTCCGGCGATGATCTCAGGGAACGCAAGTGGTCCGCGCACTTTGGCACCACCCAGCGCGGCGATGAGGAGCAGCCCTCCATTGAGCTGACGCTGGAAATCTCCGCTTGCGAACGCCTTCCGTGTGCGCGAGAAGGCCAGAGCTTGTGTTCCGTCGACCGACTGTGGTCCCGCGGCGAAGTTGGCTTTTGCCGCCCGATCGCTGAACCCGAACGGCACGTCGAGCTCGAATGGGAGCAGGACGTCGTCGACCAGATGCCCGAATCCTTCGAAACCGGTGAGGACGTAGCCGTCCAACTCCAGGCCCGAGAGGTCTTCGAAGGTCGCCATCATCATCTCGGGGCCGCCAGCCGACAATGAGGCGTTGATCTTGGACGTCCCATATCCAGGGATCGGAACCCACGAGTCTCTCGGGATCCCCACGAGCGCGGCGCCACCCTTCCCGTCGATTCCGAGGATGTGGATCGAGTCGGCCCGGCTGGCCGCCACATCCTCTCCGGGACGGGCATCCGATCCGACTACCGCCACCAAGATCGGATCGTTGCCGTACCACCGGCGGACCCCGATCGACGGGGCTCGTCCGCCGACCATCCGCCAGCCTTCGTCGCCGTACACCAGGCCGATGACATCACGATCGGACTTGAACACGGCGATTCGCGTCCCCCGGTACGTAGCGATCGCAACTTCGCCTTCGACGGTTCCGAGATCCGGATGGGAGCCGGCCTCGGGGAGCAACGCCGCAGGCACCCGCTCCGGTTCGGCCTCCGAGCGCCCTGAGGCGTAGCCGTAGTACCGGCTCATGTATCGAGTGATGGCGTCACCGCCGCCTTCCAGCGACACGACCGGAGGATGGGTGGTGGTCGTGGTGGGTGCGGTTGTGGTGGTCGTGGACGGCGCAGTGGTCGTGGTCGAGCTGGTGACGTCGGCGGCACCGGCGGTGGTGCACGCGACGAGCACGAAGGCCAGCACGCACGAATACATCTTCGACATAGGTGATCCCCCTGAAACGACTGCATCCCCAGCCGGCCGACAGGCTACCGCTCATTGCCGGGGCGCACCAACGGGCCGAACACGTGGCCCCGACAGTCGAATATGCAATCGATGTCGACGACCTGGCGACGCCGTTTCGAAACCGGAGCCGCCGTCGGCATATACTCCCGCCCACACCAACTCCTGGGAGAGATACCGCGATGTCCAACACCGTGTTGACACTCGCGCTCGGGTCCGGGGCAGCGGCGATCGTGCTGGCGATGCTCTTCACGCGCACCGTCAACGCCGCCAGCCAAGGCAACGAGCGCATGGTCGAATTGGCGGCCGCCATTCGCGAAGGGGCCATGGCCTTCCTTCGGCGTGAGTACACATGGGTTTCCGTGTTCGTCGTTGCGATGGCCCTGCTCATCGCCTCGCTGCTGGAAGACGGGCCGTTGCGAGCACTCGCCTATGTGCTCGGTGCGCTCTTGAGCGCCGGCGCCGGATTCGTGGGAATGCGCATCGCCACGGCCGCCAACGCCCGGACCGCCGAAGCTGCGCGCGAAGGCGGCGTTCAGAAGGCGCTTCCACTCGCGTTCAGAGGCGGCGCCGTCATGGGCTTCACCGTCGCCGGACTCGGTCTGCTTGGTGTGACTCTCGGATACCTGGTGTTCGTGGACGGAAAGACCGGCGCAGAATTGATCCGGGGTGCCGAGATCGTGGCTGCCATCGGACTCGGTGGTTCGTCGATCGCCCTGTTCGCTCGCGTGGGTGGAGGCATCTACACGAAGGCTGCCGATGTCGGCGCCGATCTGGTCGGCAAGGTCGAGGCAGGGATTCCCGAGGACGATCCCCGGAACCCGGCAACGATCGCCGACAACGTGGGAGACAACGTGGGCGACGTCGCCGGCATGGGCGCCGACCTGTTCGAGTCGTACGTCGGCTCCCTCGTGGCGCCCATCGCATTCGCGGCGTTTGCCTTCTCGGGTGAGCTCCAGGTGTCGGCGATCCTGTTCCCGCTGGCCGTCGGGGCGTTCGGCATGCTGGCGTCGATCGTCGGTTCTTTCCTGGTCAAGCCCAAGGACGAGAACGATCTTGCCGCGGCGCTCCACAGGGGAACCAACTCCGCGATGGTGCTGGCGGCATTGGCCGTGCTCGGACTCGCCTATTGGATCTTCGGCGACGTCGCCGAGAACCCCATCGGCGTCTGGATTTCAGTGGTGGTAGGACTGCTCGTCGGCTTCGTGATCGGGAAGATCTCGGAGATCTACACGTCTGACCACTACAAGTCCGTGAAAGGTCTGGCCGACCAGGCCGAGACCGGTCCCGCCACGGTGATCATCGCCGGCATCGCGCTCGGAAAGGTGTCGGCCGCGTATTCGGTCCTCGTGACCGTGATTGGCATCGGCGCTGCCTATTGGGCCGGTGACTGGGCGCTGGGCGAGAGCGGTGGCATCTACGGAGTTGCCATTGCCGCCATCGGAGTGTTGGCAACGCTTGGCATCACCATCTCGGTGGATGCCTACGGGCCGATCGCCGACAATGCCGGCGGCATCGCCGAAATGGCCCATCTGCCGCCTGAGGTGCGCGAGACCACCGATGCGCTCGACTCGCTCGGCAACACCACCGCTGCGATCGCCAAGGGATTCGCCATCGGGTCGGCGGCCGTGACCGCCCTCGCACTGTTCTCGACATTCATCCAGGCAATTGGAAGCGCCGCAGAATTGAAGGGCGTGGAGAACCCGCTGGCCGCCGGCATCAACATCGCCGACGTCCGGGTGACGATCGGCCTGTTCCTCGGTGCAGCGTTCCCCTTCCTGTTTGCAGCACTCACGATGAAGGCCGTCGGTCGGGCGGCGTTCACGATGATCGAAGAAGTCCGCCGCCAGTTCCGGGACATCCCGGGTCTGCGCGAGGGCCGCGAGGGCGTCAAGCCCGAGTACGCCAAGTGCGTCGACATCGCCACGGCCGGGGCCCTCAGGGAGATGGTCGTCCCCGGGCTTCTGGCCATCGTGTTCCCGCTCGTCATCGGATTCATCGACGTGGAAGCCCTCGGAGGGTTCCTGGCCGGTGCCCTCGTCACGGGTTTCCTTCTGGCCATCTACATGGCCAACGCCGGTGGCGCATGGGACAACGCCAAGAAGTACATCGAGAGCGGACATCACGGCGGCAAAGGCTCGGAACCGCACAAGGCCGCCGTGATCGGCGACACCGTCGGCGACCCCTTCAAGGACACTTCCGGTCCATCGATGAACATCGTCATCAAGGTGATGACCATCGTGTCGCTGATCTTCGCCTCGGCTTTCATCGGCTGACGACCTGGTCTCGAAGGGCATCGCTTCGCTGGTCTCGGGTCCGAAGTCCGAGGTCCGATGTCCGTGCGGAGGTCGGACCCGGGGTCGGGCGGCAGGCGTTGGACGGACGTGGGTGGGGTGATCCGGACGTCGGACATGTCTGGTTCGCCGCTGACTGCTTTGTCCGGCTTGTTGCTTGGGACCGGGGCCGAAAGGCCCCGTCTCAGCCGTCCGGCGACTGTGCGCTGCGCACCCTCGCAAAGGTCATATCCTCTTTCCCTCATGTCGATCCGGATCACGCTCGTCCGTCACGGGCGCTCAGAAGCCAACGAGGCCAACATATGGCAGGGGCAAGGCAACGCTCCACTGTCCGCGGAGGGTCGAAGGCAGGCCGGGGCCGTCGGCGCGCGTCTGGATGGTCGGAGGTTCGACCTGGTGTTGTCATCCGATCTCGATCGGGCCCTCGAGACGGCACAGGCCATCGGTGGAGACCCTGAGGTAGATCACGCATGGCGGGAGATGAATCTCGGCGAGTGGGAGGGGCAACGTTTCGAACAAGTGGTGGCCAAGCACCCCGATCTGCTGCAGGCCATCCGGACTGGCGAGGCTGTGGCATTTGGCGCCTCGGGCGAGACGATCGCCGATTTCGAGCGTCGCTCGCTCGATGCGTTCGACGCCCTGGTCGATCGGCTTGGTGACGGGCAGAGCGCGCTGGTCGCCACCCATGGGGGTGTGATCGATTCGATCGTCGGCCGGTTTCTCGGCCGATTGCCCGACCGCAGGACCTTTCCCATCGTCACGAACACATCCCTCACGGTGCTCGAAGGCACACGGGACGCGATGCGACTTGCGGTCTTCAACGACGCCACCCATCTCGGTTTGGATGTCGGGTTCCTGGGTCGCATGCGTTCCGACGGCATCCCGGTGGTGGCCTTCGTTCGGCACGGGGTCACGACAGCGAACAAGGAGGGCCGGGTCCAAGGGCAGAGTTGCTGGGGCCTCGACGAGGAAGGCCACGCTCAAGCCGTCGGCCTGGCCGCGTGGTACCCAAGACCCGACCGGCTCATATCGTCACCGCTTCAGCGGGCGATGGAGACGGCGGCAGCCTTCGGTCGTCATATCGAGCCCGATCCCGAGGTCATGGAGATGGCCTTTGGTGAGTGGGAGGGCCTCAGGGGATCGGAGTTCTCCGATCAGGAAGAAGCAGTCAGGATCTACCGGGACGGCGAAGACCTCCGTCGCGGACACACTGGGGAGTCCTTTGCCGAGGTGGCGGAGCGAATGACCCGGTTCCTCCAGGCGCTTCAGTTCGAGGCCGCCGACCGAACGATCGTGGTGTCGCACGGAGCGGCGATCCGTGCCACCATCGCCGGGTTCCAACGCAGGGGAAATGACATCAATCGCGATCTCGGAGTGGCGCTGAACAGCTCGGTCACCCACATCGCACTACCGCCGACCGGACCGATGCTCGCCGACTATTCGCTCGCGCCTCACCTCGAAAGGGCTTGACGTGGGAACCGACTACGACTCGACCAGATATGCGCTCGTCAATCGCTGGGACCAACGGCACGAGGCGACGGTCCGACGCGTGCTGGATCCTCGACCGGGGGAGCGGGTTCTCGAGGTCGGTTGCGGCAGAGGGCATCTCACCAGAGTGCTCGACGACTGGGGTGTCGATGTCACAGGCATCGATGCCAATCCCCGGGCGGGAGAGGTTGCGGTGTCCGAAAAGGTCAGTCACATGTATGCCGAACGGCTCGATTTCCCCGACTCGACCTTCGACAAGATCGTCTCGGTTCATGCCATCGAGCACATACCGGCGCTGGGGGAAGCGTTCGATGAGATGGCGCGTGTTCTCAAGCCTTCGGCCCGCGCGATGTTCATATACCCGGCGGAACCCATCCAGGGGATCTGGGCGGTGCCGACGGCCCTGATCCTCCACAAGAACCCCCTGAAGGCCCGTCAGGTGCACTGCCAGTGGTTGTGGCCGTCGAAGGTTCGGCGAATGACGGAGCACCGCGGATTTCGGCATCTCCACTCCGAGTTCAATCTGCTTTCGAGCCCCCAGTTCGTGACGCTCGTCGAACGGGTGTGATGGCCTGGAGGTCCCCGGCGCAGTGGCTCAACCGGCGAGAGGACCGAAGAACGCGGCTGCGAGCTCGATCGCTTCGGGCAGCGGCAGGATCGCGGCCGAGTCAGGGTCGGCGCCCCGCCATCGCACTGCAGTCCGCTCATCGCGCAGCAACACCATGTCCCGACACAGGGATGTGGCGGCATGTTCGGATGGCGCTTGCCAGCGGATGCCAATCCACGGTGCGGGTGGTCGGCTCGATACCAGGTCGTTGTCTCTCTGGCGGATTTCGATGGCGCCGCCGGACACGGCGCATTTCGAGATCACCCGCGTGGTCACCCCGTACATCGGAGCGACCGCGAGGGCATCGAGCGAGCACATGGCGTGGACGTGGGTGGCTTCCGTCTGGACGGCGTGCGGCGTGTGCTCCAGAGTGAACGGGTACGCCCCGGTGACCGCTCCGTCGGCGCCGGTCACAACGAGGTCGACGTCGGCGAGCGCCATGGCATCATGGGGGTCCGCCTCCGGCGGCACGCCCTGTTCGAGGAATCCTCGAAGGATCGCCCGATGCACCGACCGGAGGCGTGAGTCGAGCGCCGCCTGACGGTCGGCCAAGGGCAACACAGCGGTGAGGTGATCGAGGGCGACGTTGGCGGGCACCGCACGGATTCTGGATCAATGGGCCGGCGCCGGCAAGGCGCAGACACTCACAGAGCGCCCGGACCGCGCGCCTGGTGTAGCGCGACTCCGCACATAGGTCCTCTGGTTCATTCACATTGCGGCAACCGATTTGGTCCTCGTTTTTCGCCCAAGGGTCGGGGATACTGATGCACCGCTGGCCAATTGAAGGAGTCGATCAGGTGTCACGCACCTACGTCCTCGACACGTGCGTTCTGCTCGCCGATCCGCATGCCACGTTGCGGTTCGACGAGCATCAGGTGGTCCTACCACTGGTGGTGATCGAGGAGCTGGATCGCAAGAAGACCCGTATGGACGAGGTGGGGGCGAATGCCCGCATGGCCATACGCTCCTTGGAGGAGCTCGGCGCCTCGCGATCGGGAGGTTTACGAGACCCTGTTGCGCTTCCGGGGGGTGGAAGCCTTCGGATCGAGCTGAACGGCATCGTGTCGCAGCGGCTCCCGCAGGTGCTCGACCCGCACAGTCCGGATCACAGGATCCTTGCCACCTGCCTCAATCTCGCCGATGTCGGCGGCGATCCAGTCCTCGTCACCAAGGACGCCTCGCTACGGATCAAAGGTGCGCAGCTCGGTGTCGAGGTCGAGGACTATCGCGCCGATACGGTGCAGGCCTCCGAACTGCGCACCGGGGTGATCGAGGTCAGTACGACAGGTGACACGATCGACAGGCTCTTCGAAGAGGGCAAGATCGTATTGGAAGGCGTCGAGGCCGACGTGAACGACTTCGTGACCTTGAAAGCCGACATCTCACGGTCGGGTCTTGCTCGCGTCATCGAGTCGAATCCACACGTGACCGTCGAACGAGTCACCAACCACCCGAGGGCGTTCGGCGTCGAACCCAAGAACCTCCGGCAAACCGTGGCCATGACCCATCTGCTCGATCCGGACATCCCTGCCGTCTCGATGATGGGAACCGCCGGTTCGGGCAAGACGTTTCTCGCGCTCGCCGCCGGCCTCGAACAGGTGGTCGAGCAACAGCGGTACCGGAAGGTGTCCGTGTACCGACCGTTGGTGGCGGTGGGGCGTCAGGAGGTTGGCTATCTGCCTGGCGATCTCGACGAGAAGCTGGCGCCCTGGATGGCCGCCGTCCACGACAACCTCCACGCCCTGTTCCACGACAGCGGGGCCGAGGGGGCCAACGCTGCCGTCACCGAGCTCCTGGAGCGCGGTGAGCTCGAGATGGCCGCCGTCACGTATCTCCGCGGCCGGTCTATCACGGGCGAGTTCGTGATCATCGACGAAGCCCAGAACCTCGAGCTCCCGACGCTGAAGGTCATCCTCACCCGGTTGGGCAAGGACTCGAAAGTGGTCTTCTGCGGCGATCTCTCCCAGGTCGACAATCCGTATGTCTCGCCATACGGTGGCATGGCGGCGTTGATCGAGAAGTTCAAGGACTCTCCGCTGTTCGGGCACGTGATCCTCGAGAAGTCGATCCGGAGCCCGCTGGCCGAGATGGCGGCGCGGATCCTCTGAACGCCAAGGGAACGGCCTGGGCCAACGCCTGTGCGATCCGACCGGTACCGTGAGCAGGTCGATCGTCGGAGGTCTGTGACAAAGTGTGTCGTCATCCCCACGGAGGAAGCGGCAGGTCTGCCGCTCTTTCATTACGTCCGTGCGTTGATCGCCGTGGCTGGGTATGACTGCATAGTGGCCGAAGTGGATGATTCCTTGCACGATGTCGGGTTTGTGGTGGCATTCGGTTCCGGCTGCAGACGTGCCGCCGATGTCGATCTGGGCGTATGGCTTTCACCCAACTTCGCCGATCCGGACACCGCCACCGCGCTCTCCAACGCCAAGGGCCCAGGCCTGATCGTGGGGAGCCTCTCCGACGAGGGGTGGGATCGGGCCTCGGCGGCGCGGCTCCGCCAGTTCGAGGTGCTGCACCTCGCCCGTGTCGATCGGTACTTCGAGCTCCCGGGCGATCCCATGGGGTCCATCGACGTCATGACGCAGATTCTCGGGCGCCTCAGCGCCATGATCGGGAGAGTGTGATCGTGGACAAGAGTCGTGGTCCTTTCGCGCTCGTCGTCGCGCTGGTCGCCTCGATCTTCCTCGTGAGCCCATCGTGGGCCGCCGAGCCCGGCGGCACGTTCGTCGATGACGACGGCAACGTGCATGAAGGGATGATCGAGGCGGTCGCCGCTGCGGGGATCACAAGAGGATGCAATCCACCGGCCAACGATCGGTACTGCCCCGGTGACGTGGTCACACGTGGGCAGATGGCGGCGTTCCTCGTCCGGGCGCTCGACCTCCCGGCCTCATCGGGCGTCGACAGTTTCGGAGACGATGATGGGTCGGTGTTCGAGGCCGACATCGAATCGCTGGCCGAAGCCGGTGTGACCCGGGGGTGCGATCCTCCGCAGAACACACGATTCTGTCCGGACGACCCGGTCTCGCGGGGTCAGATGGCGGCGTTCCTGGTGAGGGCGTACACGTATCCGCCCGCAACTGGAGACCTCTTCGAAGACGATGACGACTCGGTCTTCGAGGACGACATCGAACGACTCGCCGTGGCGGGGGTCACGCTTGGGTGCAACCCGCCGGACAACGATCGGTTCTGCCCAAACGACCCCGTCCGTCGAGATCAGATGGCGTCATTCCTCGGTCGTGCGGAGGGTCTCACACCCATCGTCGTAGCCGAGCGCTGCCCGGTCCTACCCGACGACAACATCTGGAACACTCGCGTGGACGGCCTGCCCCTGCACCCCCGGTCGGCCGCATACGTGGCTTCGATCGGATCGTCGAACCTCCATCCCGACTTTGGTTCGGGCCTCTGGGAGGGCGCGCCGATAGGGATCCCGTACGTCGAGGTGGACGCAGATCAGCCCGACGTGCCCATCGTGTTCACCGCCTACGGGGACGAGAGCGACCCTGGTCCCTATCCGGTGCCGTCCGATGCACCGATCGAAGGAGGGCCGAGCTCAGACGGGGATCGCCACGTCCTGGTGCTCGATGCGGAAGATTGCGTGCTCTACGAGCTGTATCGAGCGTTCCCGATGAATGGGGGTGCCTTGTGGTCCGCCGATTCAGCCGCCCGATATGACCTCACCTCGAACGAGCTCCGACCGGCCGGGTGGACTTCGGCCGACGCCGCCGGTCTGCCCATCTACCCGGGCCTGGTGCGCTACGACGAGGTCGCGGCGGGGGAGATCGATCACGCCATTCGCTTCACTGCACCTGTCACCCAGCAGGCATACGTCTGGCCCGCCCGTCATTTCGCATCCTCGAACACCGACCTGGACGTTCCCCCGATGGGGCAACGATTCCGGCTGTCCGAGTCTTTCGACATCTCGGGATTCTCTGATGATGTGCAGGTGATTCTCCGCGCCTTCCAGGAGTACGGGATCATCCTGGCTGACAACGGTTCGGCCTGGTACATCTCCGGCGCACCCGACGACCGTTGGGACAATGGCATCCTCGATGAGCTGAAGACGATTCCGGGCTCGTCCTTCGAGGCGGTCGATGTGTCAGGGCTGATCATCGACCCGAATTCGGGCCGGGCCGCAGGAGGGTGACGCCGGTACGTCGTCGAGGCAGCCCAGAGCGCTGGAAACGCTCACGCCGTGGCGATGCGCAGATGTCCCCGTGCGTTCGGCTCCGTGTGGGCTGCCAGGATCTCCATGAGCTCGGCCTCGGGCATCGGTCGAGCCAGGTGGTAGCCCTGTGCCTGCTCGCAGCCGATCGCCCGCAGTGTGTCGAGTTGATCCTGGCGCTCGACCCCTTCGGCGATGGTCGAGAAACCCAGCGTCTCGCCCACACCCACCATCATCTCGATGATCGTGCGGACCCGAGGGTCACCGATGCGGTCGACGAATCCTCGGGCGAGCTTGATGGTGTCGACCGGCAGCTGATCGAGGTAGGCGAGTGATGAGTATCCGGTCCCGAAGTCGTCGAGAGCCACACGTACGCCTGATCTGCGGAGCCCGTCGAGCACGGACGTCCCGCTGTCCATCATCGCACCCTCGGTGATCTCGATCTGGAGGGAGGCGGGATCGAGGTCGCGGACGGCCAGCACGTCGAGCACCGTCCTGAGGAGTGCGGGTTCGGCGATCTCCGCCGCCGAGAAGTTGACCGACATGTAGGGGGCGTCTGCACCGAAGCCGACCCGCCAGGTTCGGAGGGCATCCGCAGCCTTCCTCAGGACCCAGTCGCCGATCTCCTCGACGACACCGCGACGCTCGGCCAACGGGACGAATTCGTCCGGCGAGATGAGACCGCGCTCTGGATGATCCCATCGCACCAGGGCTTCGACGCCTTCGATGCGTCCGGTCGACAGATTGAAGATCGGTTGGTAGTGCAGCACGAGGCGCTCTTCTCGGATCGCAGCGCGAAGCTCGGCCAGTGCGCTCAATTCCATGCTGTGTGTCGAACGCAGGCCCGGGCTGTACACCCGGTAGGTTCCTTTGCCCTCGCCCTTCGCCACATACATGGCCTCGTCGGCAGCCTTGAGGACCTCGTCTGGCGGTGTCCCGCGGTCGATGACCGCCACGCCGATGGAGGCATGGATCTCGAGCGCGGTGCCCGCGACATGGAATGGTTTGCTGAGCTCTTCGATCACTCGGCGGGCGACGGTCACAACGTGGTCAGGGTTGGCGAGTTCGGTCACCAACAGGGCAAACTCGTCACCCCCCAATCTCGCCACCGTGTCGGTCGGCCGGCAACATGCCTCGAGACGCCGTGCCACCTGGACGAGCAGAGCGTCACCGGCCTCGTGACCATGACCGTCGTTCACACCCTTGAAGTCATCGAGGTCGAGGAAGAGCACGGCCGTCGACCCTGAAGGCAGGGACGTCGCGTCGACCAATCGGTCGAGGAGGAGGCTGCGGTTTGCGAGGCCGGTCAGCCCGTCGTGCAGGGCCTGATGCCGCAACTGGTCCTTGAGCTCGGTGAGCTTGGTGAGAGAATCCTCGAGGCGA
This sequence comes from uncultured bacterium, assembly GCA_963792365.1. Taxonomy (GTDB): domain Bacteria; phylum Actinomycetota; class Acidimicrobiia; order Spongiisociales; family ZC4RG35; genus JAOUGY01. Next base: position 396,457 of record CAWBVW010000001.1, on the reverse strand, counting down.
CCGTTCTCGAGCGAGATCCCCACGTGACCGGCCAGAGTGCTGAGCAACTGGAGATCGCGTTCGCCGAAGCCTCCGATGTCGCTCCTCGGGATGGTGACCCGCAACACGCCACCGGTCCCGGGAATGGGAACGATCATCCCGACCACCCTGCCCGTGTCGGAGATCAGTCGCCCGGTGCCCGACCGCGCGATCTCCACCAGTTCCTCATCATCGGTCGCCGGCGGAGCCACACCCATGACGTCGATCTCTTCGTCGATTCGTGCTGTCGTCGATATCCCCTCGGAGTCGAGGCCCTCGGGGTACAGGAGGATCTCGGCGGTCTCCGCATCGAACATCACGCGGGCGCGGTCGACGGCGGCCTCCAGCGCGTCTTCGATGTGCGGAAGTCGATGCAGCTCCTCACTGACCTCGTACAGGGCTTGCACCCGCTCACGTTCCAGCCGTTGGGACAGGTAGGCCCGGTATGCAAAGAACAGCACGAGCGGGGGAGCGGCGGCGATCCACGAGGACTGGGGCCGAGCCCACAAGATCGTGGCTGCGACGAGCCCAAGGGTGGCGTTCATGAGACCCGCACCGCCCGTCAGCATGTACATGGTCGTTCGTTCGGAACGGCTGATGGAGCCGCCCGACAGGACGATCGCGCCTGAGATCAGAGCGTTCGATATGACCAGGGTGCAGGCGATGCCGCTCCCAACCGCGTACCAGCCGCGAGGTCCGAGGGGATCGCCGCTCCCCGTGATCGCCCAGAACACTGAAGTCATTACAGCAGTCTGCAGGCTCAGCTGTGCGAGGTTGAAGATGAGTTTCACCGGTCGCTGCCGTCTGGTGAACCCGAGCGCGGCTGCGGATCCGATCATCTGAGCAGCGATGATCGTGATCGGAGATGCAAAGAAGAGCGACATGACCAGGGGGAACTCGCTCATCGAGAAGGAATGGGCGTCCCGCCGGAAACGCACGTGCACCACGGTGATCTCGGCCACGTAGTAGAAGACGGCCAAGAGCCACAACGGCATCCGGATCGGGCTGTCGGGGGCAGGCAGATCGACTGCGAGCAGGACCAGCGGCGCTGTCGCGAAGATGATGGCGGACGTGAGCCACCACACGCGGTTGTTACCGCTGGTCATCCTCCGCAGTGAGACTCGACTCACCGCCATCGGGCACCGGACCAGGTGCTCCCTGACCAGGTGCCTCCGCTCCAGGTGCCGCCTGACCAGGTGCCTCCGGACCAGGTGCCTCCGGACCAGGTGCCTCCGGACCAGGTGCCTCCGGACCAGGTGCCTCCGGACCAGGTGCCTCCGGACCAGGTGCCTCCGGACCAGGTGCCTCCGGACCAGGTGCCGCCTGACCAGGTGCCTCCGGACCAGGTGCCGCCTGACCAGGTGCCTCCGGACCACGTGCCGCCGGTGACGTCGATCTCACCCTCGAGAATGGTGCCGTCGTGTGACACGTGGTACGACCCGCGAGCGGCTTCCAGCGATCCCGATCCGTCAGACCGGTCGAAGTCCTGCACCATGGTGGGCGTGGCGCTCGCTGACGCTCGGCGAACGTCGAGAGATCCGGCTCCCGCGCAGGTTCCGCCGGCGGTCTGCAAGGTGCGCGCCGATCCGGTCAGCAACTCCTTGACCTGATCTGGAGTCAGATCGGGTCGTTGGTCGATCAACAATGCTGCGGCTCCAGACACGACCGCCGCGGCCTGTGATGTTCCCGTGCCTCGGAAGTACCGGCGACCTGTGCGTGCCTCCCGGTACTGATCGTCGATGAAGGAGCCTCCAACTCGGAGACTGGCGATGGACTTGCCCGGTGCAAAGACATCCACGGAGCGTTCTGCGGTGCCGCAGTTCGAGAAAGCCAACAGCCGATCATCCGACACCTTCGAGCTGTTGCCGGGGTCCAGCGCTCCCACTGCGATCACATAGGGGTCCGTGGCCGGATTGCGCAGTGGCCGTGCGGCTGCATCGTTGCCGGCGGCGACCACCACGACGATGCCTTCATGCCACGCCACCTCGGCGGCGTAGGCGAGTGGATCGAGTGTGTATGCCTGTGTGCCATCGGTTCCGAACGCCAGTGCCAACACTCTGATGTCGACCGGACCGTCGTCCTTGTGATCCACCACCCACTGGATTCCGGCGATGACCTGAGAGACGTCGGCGGTCCCCGTGGCGTCTGCCACTTTGACATTGACGATCTGGGCCCCCGGTGCGACCCCCGCGAACGCGTTACGGCGGCTGCTGCGCGGTGAGAATGAGGGATCCTCGCCGGCGATGATGCCGGCCAGGTGGGTTCCGTGCCCATACATGTCGAGCCATCTGAGGTTCTCGTATTCGGCGTCGAAGGACAGGTCAGGGCCGTTGACGATCTTGCCGTCTCCGTCGAGTCCGCCCACGGGAGTGACGCCCGTATCGATGAGAGCGACTCCCACGCCGGCTCCCGTGATCCCACGGGCCCAGAGCCGATCCACGTCGAGGACGCGATCGGTCAGCGTCCGCATCGAGGTGTGGCCTCCGCCGGTCCGGGTCGATGACAACCCGATGCGACCGTCGACCGTGACCTCGGTGACGCCCGGCAGCGACGCCGTATCGAGCCCGGCCGGCACCTGTGCAGCGAACCCGTCGATGATCGAGAGGTCTCGGACGATCACGCCGCCGATCGACTCGACATTGCGACGGACCATGTCGAGCATCGTCGAATCGGCACGCACGATGACCTGCTCCATGGCGCTGTCCCTCGGCGTGGAGGCGGGAATCACGGCGAGGAGCAACCCGATGACAGCGACGATCGGTGCCAGCCGGCTCCAGGTTCGGTTCCGATCGGTCAATCGCATTCCCCCGAACACGTCAAGCGCACCTTCTGTGAGACGAGTACCTCTGGGAGGTGCATCGGCCCCAACAGCGTCGAAACTTGAGCGTCGACCGGGAGAGCCATGCCTGGCCGGGTAGCGGACGCCACTGGCCGACGTATTGCGTAATACGCTCTACGTAGGCGCCCCAGGCGCCGAGCTCATTTGCCGAGGCGGGATCGGCGGTCGGCCAGCAGCTCGGCAGCGCGTTCGAGGGTGATCTTCTCCGGGTCGTCGCCCTTGCGAAGAGATGCGTTCACGTCGCCGTCGGTCACGTAGGGCCCGTAGCGGCCCTTGCGAACGGTGACAGGCTTCTTCGACACGGGGTCTTCACCCAGTTCGCGCAGTGGGCCGGACGCCGCTTGCTGACCACGTCGCCGAGGGGGTTCGGCGAGCAGCACCATCGCCTCTTCCACGGTGACGCTGAACAGCTGGTCCTCGGACTCGAGGCTTCTCGAGTCGTCCCCGCGTTTGATGTAGGGCCCGTACTTCCCGTTGAAGGCGCGAATCTCGGTGCCATCGGGGTCGGTTCCTACGAGGCGAGGAAGCGACAGCAGTCTCAGGGCCCCGTCGAGACCCAACTCGTCGAGTTCCATACCTTTGAGGAGGCTCGCTCGTTTCGGCTTCTCCTTGCTGCCCTCTTCCTGCTCGCCCAACTGCACGTAGGGGCCGAACCGGCCGGTACGCGCCAACACCACCAGCCCCGAGTCCGGGTCGGTTCCGAGGATCTTGTCGCCCTTCGACTGGTCGTCGATCAACTCGGTCGCCCTCGCCACGTCGAGTTCATCGGGCGGGAGGTCGTCGGGGATCGAAGCGCGATCTTCGTCCCTCTCCAGGTAGGGGCCATATCGCCCGACCCTGGCGACGATCTCGCGTCCTTGTTCGTCGGTCCCGATCGGAATCGAGTTGATCTCGCGGGCGTCGATATGCTCGAGGTTGTCGGCGATCCGCTGTCGGAGCCCGGTCTCGCCCAAGTAGAAGCTGCTCAGCCAGTCGACTCGCTGCTCTTCGCCAGATGCGATGAGGTCGAGGTCCTCTTCCATCCGTGCTGTGAAGGCGTAGTCCACGAGGTCGGGGAAGTGCTGTTCGAGCAGCGCGACGACGGCGAACGCGGTGAATGAGGGGACGAGCGCTCCGCTCTTCTTCCACACGTAGTGGCGGTCGAGGATCTTCTCGATGATCGATGCGTACGTCGACGGTCGCCCGACTCCGAGCTCCTCCAGTTTCTGCACCAAGGAAGCCTCGGTATAGCGACGGGGTGGTTTCGTCTCGTGGCCGGATGCTTCGAGAGACCTGACCTCGAGAGGGTCATCCACGGCCAGTGGCGGGAGTCGGCGCTCGGTGTCGTCGGTGTCGGCGTCGGGGTCGTCGATCGATTCGACGTAGACCTTGAGGAAGCCGGGAAACTGGATGACACGCCCGGAAGTCGAGAACTCGGCGTCCCGATTGTCCGAGGCGATCGCTCCGAGCCTCACGGACAGCGACTCTCCCTTGGCGTCCGGCATCTGCGAAGCCAGGGTCCGCTTCCAGATCAGGTCGTACAGCCTGGCTTCGTCGCTCGACGCACCCAGCTCCCTGCTGACCTGAGCCGGCGTCCTCCAGGCTTCTCCTGCCGGGCGGATCGCCTCGTGCGCTTCCTGGGCGTTCTTTGCCTTGCCGGAATAGGCGCGCGGCTTGTCGGGCAGATAGTCATCGCCGTACAGCTTGTGGATCTCACCACGGGCCGCGGTGATCGCAGCCTCGGAGAGCGACGTGGAATCGGTACGCATGTAGGTGATGAAGCCGTTCTCGTACAGGCGTTGAGCGACACTCATGGTGCGAGTCGACGAGTACTTCAGCTTGCGGCCGGACTCCTGCTGGAGGGTCGAGGTGCGGAATGGCGGATATGGCCGGCGTGTGTATGGCTTCGTCTCGGTCGACCGGACCTTGAAGTCGGCGCCATCGAGTGCTCCGACCAGCGCTTCAGCGTCGGCTTGACCGAGAGCCACGACATCCGAGGTCGTGAGCTCGCCCAGCGAAGAGAAGTCGCGGCCGGCCGCGACCCGGACACCGTCGACTGCCACGAGCGACCCCGTGAACTCGCCGTCGTCGGTGGCGAACTCGCCCTCGATGTCCCAGTAGTACGCGGAGCGGAATGCCATTCGCTCACGCTCACGTTCGACCACGATGCGAACGGCCACCGATTGCACCCGACCGACCGAAAGACGAGGACGGACTTTCTTCCAGGCCACCGGGGAGATGTCATACCCGACGATCCGATCGAGTATCCGGCGAGTCTCCTGTGCATCCACCAGGTTTTCGTCGATGTCGCGTGGTGACGCAAATGCCTCTCGGATCGCCTGCTCGGTGATCTCGTGGAACACCATCCGTTTGACCGGCACCTTGGGCTTCAGCACTTCGGCCAGGTGCCAGGCGATCGCCTCACCCTCGCGGTCCTCGTCGGTCGCGAGATAGAGCTCGTCGGCGTCGGCCAGCAGCTCTTTCAGCTTCTTGATCTGCGACTTGGAACGCGTCGAGATCACGTAGACCGGTTCGAAACCCTCGTCCACCTTGACGCCGAGATACGCCCACTTCTCCTTCTTGTACCGCTCGGGCAGGGCCTTGGCGCCCTCAGGCAGGTCCCGGATGTGGCCGATCGACGCCTCGACCTTTATGTCGGGGTCCAGGGCGCGCAGAAACTGACCAATGGATTTGGCCTTGGTGGGGGACTCGACGATGACGAGGGGGCCGGACACGGATGGGCAAGCTACGCCAGGGATCGACCTGGTGTCAAGGGAGCACAGGTGGGCTAATGCCTCCCGAGAAGGCAATATGGGTGCTGTGAAGACCGAAAGTGCCCCTGTGGCCGAGGCGATAGCGCGGGTCGAAGGCGCTCTGGACGATGAGTCCGGTCCAGAAGCCGCGCAAGTGGCGATGAGTCGGTTGCGCGAGCTGAGCGGAGGGGCGTTGGCGGCCTCGGTGTATCGGCATTGGGAAGGTCGGTTGTGGCTGATCGCCCAAGCCGGTTACGAGACGGTCTTCGACGGCATGGTGGCCGAGTTCGGCGTGATCGGGCGGGCTTTCCGCACGGGGGAAGTGCAACGGGTCGTGCATGGGCCCGACGACCGGGACTGGGTCCCCGTGGTGGCCGAGTTGCCCGCTCAGGTGGCGATCCCGGTGGGCGACCACGTGCTCAGTGTGGAGCTGGAAGATGCGCCAGACGACGACCTGGTAGGCGCGCTCGAGCACTTCGCCAAACGCGTGGTTCGGAAGATCAGAACGTCGGCGATGGTCAATCCGAGCGGAGACGTCGCCCGGTCGCTCGTGACAATGGTGACGCTCACCGACTCGGAGCTGGTCGCCGAGTACGCCTTGAGGCTGGTGGCAAGGGTGGCCGGCCTGACCGCCGGCCGGATCGTCGTGCCGCAGCAAGACGCAGAACCGATCACCGTCGCATTGAGGCAATCGGGCACCGGTTCGCCACCGGAGGTCGCCGAGGTGTTGGAATACGCCGGGCGGTACGAGGGGTTCTCCACCGCGGTCGTACCCGACCCGACCGGAGCCGATCTGCTCGTTGTGCCTCTTCCGGTCGGTGGCCATGCGACGGGAGGTGTGGTGGGGGCGGCATCGGCCGTCGACACCGCCAACTCCCGAACCGCGGCGTTGGTGGCGATCGCTGCGCACACGGTGGCATGTCTGCAGCGGACGGCGCTGGAACGGTCGGTCATCGATGCTCACCGTGCGAGAGGCGAGTTCATCTCGTCGCTGAGTCACGAGCTTCGAACCCCGATGACGGCAATCGCCGGCTATGCGGAGATCCTGATGGAGAACGACGCAGAGCTGGGAACGGACGAGCGCATCGAATTCGCAACGTCGATTCGCGACAGCGCGCGTCACGTCCTGGAACTGATCGGGGATGTGCTCGACGTTGCTCGGTCTGATGCCGGCCGGCTCACCGTCGCCACCGATCAACGGGTCGACCTTGCACCCATCGTCAATGAAGTGCTCGGTTCGGTCGGGCCTCAGGCCGCGGCACGCCGGGTCGAGGTCACATCCTCCGTCTCGAGCGGGGTCGCGGCGCTCGGAGACGCCGTGCGGGTTCGCCAGATACTGATCAACCTGTTGTCGAACGCGGTCAAGTTCACCGCCGACGCCGCGGTACTGGTCACGGCGGAATGTTCGGGAGGCGAGGTCGTGCTGACCGTGCGAGACGAAGGGGAAGGTATCGACAAAGAGGAGATGGGCGAGCTGTTCCAACCCTTCACCGGTCGGTCTTCTTCTGGCGAGCGAACCGGAACCGGGCTCGGGTTGGTCATCAGCCGCCGGCTCGCCGAGGCTATGGGCGGGACATTGACGCTCGAGAGCGCGGGCCGTGGCACCGGAACCGCAGCTGTGCTCACATTGCCGGCGCCGGATGGTGCGGCTCCCGTCGAGTTCGCGTCGAACACCGACGTCGGTCGGAGTCACGGGTAGCCTTGCCATGGTGGACGTATCGATCGAACGCATCACCGGCCGCGAACTGATCCGGCGCGGTCCGTTTGCCCGGTTGTGGTGGTCACAGCTCATCTCGAGCCTCGGCGACTGGGTCACCCTTTTCGCGACCTTCTCGTTGGCCGCCCGCATCTCGGGCGGCGGTCGCGCAGCCCCGATTGGGATTCTGGTCGCGCTCGTGGCGCGCATTCTTCCGGGGTTGTTGATCGGTGTCATCGGTGGCGTGCTCGCCGATCGTCTCGACCGCAAGAAAACAATGGTCGTTGCGGACTTCGGGCGAGCCCTTCTCGTGCTCGTGCTCGTCTTCGTGGGGAACTACCGGGACCTGTTCGTCGTGACGTTCTTCATCGAGGTGCTCTCGCTGATCCGTCAGCCGGCTCGGGAGTCGGTTGTCCCTCAGCTCATTCCCAGCCGTCATCTCATGGCGGCCAACGGCCTGAATCTCATCGCCAGTTACGGCACGGCGCCGGTCGGCTCCGCCCTCTTCGCTCTTTTTGCCGTGTCCGGAGAGCGGTTGCTACCCGACTCGGTGTCGAACCCGGGCGTCGCAGCGGCCTTCGTGTTCGATGCTTTCACGTTCGTGGCGTCGGGGGTGATGATGCTCACCATTGCGATCCCGGCGACCGTGTTGAGTCGCGAGCGCAAAGCTCGGGGCAAGCTGGACATGAAAGCTCCGCTCCGGGACATGCTCGAGGGTTTCAGGTTCGTCGGCTCCTATCCATCGGTTCGGCGCCTCGTGTCCGGGATGGCAGCCGGGTTGTTCGGCGGAGGAGCATTGTTCGTGCTCGGTCAGCCCTTCTCGGAACAGGTCTTGCAGGGGAGCAACTCGGGCTACGGCATCGTGGTGACGGCCCTCGGTGTGGGGGCAGGGCTGGGTATGGGAGCCGTGACATTCCTCGGTCAACACATAGAACGGCGAGAACCGGTGTTTGCCCTGGCGCTCGTGTTCGCCGGTCTTTCCATCGTCTTCGCCGGTCTCACGTCGACGGTGTGGGGGGCAGCCGGTTGGGTTCTGACTGCAGGGTTGTGCACGGGCATCGCGTATGTCACCGGTTTCACTCACCTCCATGCGGTGGTCACCGACGAGATTCGAGGGAGGACGTTCGCCGCCCTGTTCGCGTCTGCTCGGCTTGCGTTGCTCATCTCCTTCGGCTTGGCGGGCGTGGGTGCCGCTGCGCTCGACGGGGTGCTCCCGGGCTTCCTCGGGAGTGGCGTTCGTGTGGTCATCGTGTTGAGCGGGGCGGTCATCTTCGCTTCAGGTGGAGGGACGATGTGGTCGGTTCGTCACCAGCTGCGCGGTGAGCCGATGGATGAGTCCGCCTATCGGACACTGAAGGATGCCAGTCGCGCCGCCGGATGGGTTCGCGGTGATCGGCACGGAGAGTGAGTCGGTACATCGCTCTCGAAGGAGTCGACGGATCGGGGAAGACCACAGTTGCACGTGCGATGGCGCGCCGGCTCGAATCCGATGGGCACGAAGTGGTTGTTGTTCGTGAGCCCGGCGGGACGAAGCTCGGCGAGGAGGTGCGTCGGCTCCTGTTGCATTCGGACGAGATGACACCTTGGGCCGAGGCGGCACTGTTCGCGGCGCAGCGAGCCCAGCTGGCGTCCGAGGTGGTCGGCCCGGCTCTCGAGCGGGGAGCTTTCGTCATCTCCGACCGTACGTACTACTCGTCACTCGCCTATCAGGGCGCCGCCCGTGGGCTCGGCGTCGAGGCAGTTCGCGCCCTCAACGAGGTGGTTCTCGACGGCGTGGTTCCCGATCTCGTCGCCGTTCTGGAACTGGAACCGGAAGTCGCATTGGCCCGCCAGATGGATCCCGACCGTATCGGCTCGACCGGAGTGCAGTTTCAGAAGCGGGTGGCGGATGCATATCGGTCTCTGGCGGTGTCTGAGCCGGACCGGGTGAAGCTCGTGGAGGCGGACGGGTCGGTCGACGAGACCGCTCGAAGGGTGTTGGAGCTGGCGGTGGTGCAACGATGACCGAGTCTGCGCAGCTGAAGCTGTTCGGGGACGTCGTCGGTCACGAGCGCGTTCTGGAGTTGCTGGTCAGAGAGGCTCCGGCACCCGCAAACGCCTACCTCTTCACAGGGGCGGCAGGTGTGGGCAAGGCCGTGGTTGCCAGGCGGTTTGCGGCGATGCTGCTGTGTCCCGCGGGCGGAGCGCACGAGGACGAGTGTCGATCCTGTCGTCGGGTGCTCTCCGGCGCCCATCCGGACATCATCCTGGTGGAGCCCGAAGGCCGCCAGAGTCTCGGTGTCGATCAGGCGCGTGCCACGATCCATCAGGCTTCGATGAGCCCGGTCGAGGCCTCACGCAAGGTGTTCTTGATCGAGGATGCGGGCTCGATGACCGATCAGGCGGCGAACGCCCTGCTGAAGACGCTGGAAGAGCCGACTGTCAGCACAGTGTTCATTCTCGTCGTCGAGTTCGAGGACCAGCTTCCGTCAACCGTTGCGAGCCGTTGCCGTACCGTCCATTTCGGGCGAGTGGCCGACCACGTGCTCACGGCGGCGCTCACCGAACGGGGCGTCGATGGGACACACGCCGAGGTTCTCGCCGGGCTCGCCGGTGGTCGGCCAGGACTGGCCTTCTCCGTGCTGGCCAGCCCTGAGATCTCGGGGTTCAGAAGGGCGTGGTTGTCGGTGCCGCTGAGAGCCTCGGCCCGTCCGGGGGAAGCGTTCCGCCTCGCCGCCGAGATGATCGAGTCGGTCGACCCGTTGCTCGAGGGCGTCGGCGGCGACCTCTCCAAGGAGGAGGCTGACCGGGCTCGCCGCCGGGCGCGCCAGTCTCTGCTCTCCACGGGGCTGGAGCTGATCGCGTCCTGGTATCTGGACGCAGCGGCCGTGCAGCTAGGTGGTCCAATGCGCAACCGAGACATCCCCGTGGCCACGCTCACCACGGTGACGCCCCGGCTCGCAGTGGAACGCGCCGAGCGCGTCATGGGGGCGGTCATCGACCTCGAGGCCAATCTCCGCCCCCAACTCCTGTTGGCCGACCTGTTCGCGGACCTCGCCACTAATACGTAATACGTAATACGTAATACGTGATAGTCGCACCGGACCGAAAGTCCGGCCGCAAGAAACAGAGCCGAGGGGGGGATTTGAACCCCCGACCTACGCATTACGAGTGCGTTGCTCTACCCCTGAGCTACCCCGGCAGTCGGCCCGCAAGGATAGTGGGTCCGGACGCCTCGGGAACCGAGGTTTGGTGCCACGCCGGGCTTGCTACCGTCTCGGCCGTGGCAGACCAGGCCGACTTCGAACGAGACGCGATGGAGTACGCACCGCAGCTGTTCAGCGCGGCCATGCGAATGACTCGCAATCCGGCAGACGCCGAGGACCTCGTCCAGGAGACCTACCTCAAGGCGTACCGGGCATACAACACGTTCGAGGCGGGAACGAACCTGAAGGCATGGCTGTATCGCATCCTCACCAACACGTACATCAACAAGTACCGACGGGATAAGCGTCGCCCCACCGAGACCGATCTCGGCGAGGTCGAAGACCTCTATCTCTACCGGCGGCTCGGGTCTGAGCAGTCGGCGGAGGCGGCCCGCAGCGTCGAAGATCAGGTGCTCGACGGGTTGGTTGAGAGCGACATCAAGAGGGCCGTCGAGGCGCTGCCCGAGAACTTCCGAATCCCGGTCCTGCTCGCCGATCTCGAAGGTTTTGCCTACAAGGAGATCGCTGAGATCTTGGACATCCCGATCGGAACCGTGATGTCGCGGCTCCATCGGGGAAGAAAAGCGCTTCAGCGAGCGTTGTGGGAGTTCGCAAGAGAACGCGGCCTGCTCCCCGATGAGGTGACCGATGTCTGACCATTGTGATGAGGCCCTCGCCAACCTCTACACGTATCTCGATCACGAGCTCGATGACGAGCAGGTGGCGGAGCGGATCCGGTTCCACCTCGACGACTGTCCGCCGTGCGGCGGTGCCTTCGTCTTCGAAGAGCGACTGCGAGTGGTGGTGAGGACGAAACTCCAAGAAGAGGTGCCCCCTGAGATGCTGGAACGGCTTCGGGCGCACATCTCACATCACCGCGACGACTGACCGATAGTCCGGTCGGCGAGATGGTTCGCTGGTCATCACCGGGCGGGGTAGGCTGCACCGCGCCATGCGAAACCGCCTGTTCCCCATCGCCGTCCTGATCGGAGTTCTGTCGTCGATGTTGTTGCCCGCGATTGCGGGGGCCGCCGAAACCGAGACGACGGTGGCGACCGAGACCACGGTTGCCGACGAGTCCGCTCCCGCAAAGCCTCCGGCGGTTTCGATCGTCGAAACCCCGGAACCAGATGCTCTCCAGCCTTGGACGATCAGGTATCTGATTCCAACCTCGATTGTGATCGCCGGTCTTCTGGTGTTTGGAACCGTGGTGCAGTACTTCGTCAAGGTCGTTCGGACCAGGTACAAGACGGTCGAGTGACGACCGACGAAGGCCCGTGGCCCTTCGCCGGTCGCATCGCCGGACTCGTCGGCCGCACGTACGGTCTCGCCGATTCCTACCACTTCGACCATCTCGTGGCCGAGATGCCACCGATCGTGGCGACGGCCAACGAGATGGTGTCCACCGAGACCGGTCTCCCCCTACCCGGTCGGCCCGATGTCATCATCGTGGATCGGCGCGAGTGGGCCGAACGCAACATCGCAGGGTTTTCTCAACTCATCGAACCTGCAGAACGCCGGCTGGTCGAGCGGATGGATGGTCTGGACGACGACACAGCTCGGCTGCTGGCACACAAGATGATGGGTGCCGAGGTCGGAGCGCTGCTCGGTTTCCTCTCACGGCGGGTCCTGGGCCAGTACGAGCTGGTCGTCCCTTCGGGTGACGACGCCGACTCGATCGCATTCGTGGGCGCGAACATCCTGCAGATGGAGCGTGCTCGCCAGTTCCGGCCTGCCGAGTTCCGCATGTGGATCTCGCTCCACGAGGCTGCCCATCGAGCGCAGTTCGTCGGGGTGCCGTGGCTCCGCGACTATTTCATGAGCTTGGTCCACGAGCTCGTCGACACTTCGACGCCCGAGGAATCCCGGCTTCGAACCATCGTCTCCAGCTACCGGTCCGCGCGCCGAGCAGGTGAACCGCTGATCGACGAACGAGGTCTGATGGGCCTCTTCGCCTCGCCGAAGCGAGGAGAGGCTCTCGATCGTGTTCAGGCGCTGATGTCGCTCTTGGAGGGTCACGGCCATGTGGTGATGGATCGGGTCGGTGAGCGGATCCTCCCGGGACAGGCACGGATGTCCGCCATGCTCAAAGCCCGTCGCACCGATCCGAAGATCGCCTGGTTCTTTCGCCTCACCGGCATGGAGATGAAAATGCGTCAGTACGAAGCGGGTGAGCGATTCGTGAAAGGGGTCGAGGCCGCAGCCGGTTGGTCGGCCCTCGATCGGGCGTGGAGTGGACCAGATGCCGTGCCCACGATCGCCGAGATCGAAGATCCGCAGTCATGGCTGAACCGCGTCGGCTGACCCAGCTCGCTGCCCAGCCGCGCTCCGTTCTCCACGATTGCCCGGGAGGCGACCTGGTCGTCGGGCTGTCTGGTGGGGCCGATTCGGCGGCGGCCGCCTGGTTGTCCGTGGATTCCGGCCGGAGCGTGCGGGCGATCCACGTCCATCATGGATCGGCGGCGGCCGATCGGCTTGCTGTCGCTGCGGTGTCGATCGCGAACCGACTTTCGATCCCACTCACCGTCGAGCGGGTCGAGGTTCCGGAGGGTTCGAGCTACGAGGCCCGTGCGCGGTCGGTTCGTCATGATGCGCTGACGCGGTCACTCGGGCCGGCAGAATGGCTCGTGGTCGGCCACACCCGTGACGATCAGGTCGAGACCGTGCTCATGCGCCTCGTTCGGGGGTCGGGGCTCGATGGGCTTGCAGGCATGGGACACTGCGAACCCCCCTATGTCCGTCCGCTCCTCGACTCGAGCAGGTCGGACGCACGCGAGATGGCGGCGCTCACAGGGATGCCCTGGTTTGATGACCCTTCCAACCTCGATAGGCGACATCTCCGCAACAGGATCCGGAACGATCTTCTGCCGGTTATCGAATCGACGTTCGGCGCTGGCCTGTCGACCACGTTGCATCGATCGGCTGAGGTGATCCGGCGGGATGTCTCAACTCTCGAAGATCTCGCCTCCGAGATCGACAGGGTAGTGACGACGGATGCGGTCAGGTTGTCGCTCACCGGGCTGCTGTCCGTCCATCCTGGGATCGCAGCGAGGGCCGTGCGACAGGCGATCAGGACACTCGAGCCGCCGTATTCGCCGCCACTTCGGGTGGTCGATACGGCACTGGATGTGGCCCGCCGGCGCGTGCGGCGCTCCGAGATCGGCCGGCTCACAGTGGACGTCGAGGGTGATTGGCTCCGGTTCACGATCGGTGCTGGACGACCCTGAGCACATCGAGCACCGTTTCGGTTGTGCTCCGACGAGACCGGTGAACTACCTTGGCGACCTCGCGACAGAGGATCTTCGTTGGGAAGCATTCGAACGCTCATTTCGGCTGAGGAGATCGACGCAAAGCTCGCCGAGGTCGGTGCTCAGATCACCGCCGACTATCACGACCGGGACCTCCTGGTCGTCGGCGTGCTGAAGGGGGCCTTCATGGTGATGGCCGACTTGGCGCGACACATCGACCTTCCCGTCGAGTTCGACTTCATGGCGGTGAGCTCGTACGGCGCATCGACTCAGACGTCTGGTGTCGTGCGCATCCTCAAGGATCTCGACCAGGAGATCGCCGACCGCAACGTTCTCATCGTCGAGGACATCATCGACTCGGGACTCACCCTCAACTACCTGATGAAATCCCTTCGGGTACGCAAACCCGAGTCGATCGAAATCGCTGCTCTCCTCGTCAAGAGTGGCATTCAGCGGGTGCCGATCGACGTCAAGTATCCGTGCTTCGAGATCGGTCCTGAGTTCGTGATCGGATACGGGCTCGACTACGCCGGTCGATACCGAAACCTCCCCTACGTGGGTGTCATGGAAGGCGACCCGGAATGAGTCAGCACGTTGCGCGCCGGTTGTCGACCGCTTCAGGTTCCCTTAGGCGGGATCGTCCCGTACCATGTGGTCTCGGAGGAACAGCCGGAGCTCGGTGTCGCCTGCCACTCGCCGACGTGAGCGGTGCGACCGTGAGCGTCTCCGACTCCGTGTGAACTCCCGCCGTTCTTCTGACAACCCCATGACTCAACCGACCAGAGGCTGACCTTGAACCGCACCTTCCGTACGCTGCTCATCTACGGCTTGGTCTTCGCCGTACTCGCAGTCGTAGCCCAGCAGTGGTTCGACCAGATCTCCGCGCCGACCGAGATCGTTCTATCCGACTTCGAGAACCGGCTCGAGGCCGGCGAGATCGCAGAGGTGGTCATCCTCGAGCGGAGCGACCGCATCCGCGGCCGCTTCGTCGACTCCAGTGCGGCCGAGGACGCGTACGACTTCGTGGTCAAGTATCCCGAGCAGTACGAAGGAGACATCACCGCCAAGGTGCTCGCGGCCGGCGTCGAAGTCGAAGACGACGTTGAACCGCCCAGCTTCTTCGAGATCCTGATCGGGTTCCTCCCGTGGCTCTTCCTGATCGGATTCATGGTCTTCATCTTCATGCAGATGCAGGGATCGGGAAACCGGGTCATGCAATTCGGGAAGGCCAAGGCGAAGACCATCAGCAAGGACCAGCCGAAAGTCAGCTTCAAAGACGTGGCCGGTATCGACGAGGCCATCGAAGAGCTGGAAGAGATCAAAGACTTCCTGTCACACCCCGACAAGTACCGCGCCCTGGGCGCCAAGATCCCCAAGGGTGTGCTCCTCTTCGGACCCCCCGGTACCGGAAAGACGCTGTTGGCCCGTGCCATCGCCGGAGAGGCAGGCGTTCCGTTCCTGTCGATCTCCGGATCGGACTTCGTTGAGATGTTCGTTGGTGTTGGCGCCAGCCGCGTTCGCGACCTGTTCGATCAGGCCAAGCAGAACGCACCGGCGATCGTGTTCATCGACGAGATCGATGCGGTCGGCCGCCATCGTGGAGCCGGTCTCGGTGGCGGACACGACGAGCGTGAGCAGACGCTGAACCAGCTCCTGGTCGAGTTGGACGGGTTCGAAGGCAACACGGGTGTGATCGTCATGGCCGCCACGAACCGGCCCGACATCCTCGACCCGGCCCTGCTCCGGCCCGGACGTTTCGATCGGCAGATCATCATCGACGCCCCTGACATCAGAGGCCGTGAAGGCATCCTCGGTGTCCATGCTCGTGGCAAGCCGTTCGACACCGACGTCGAGCTCGCAGTGCTCGCCCGTCGCACGCCCGGTTTCACCGGAGCCGATCTCGCCAACCTGATCAACGAGGCCGCCCTGCTCACGGCGCGTCGGCGGAAGACGAAGATCGGCATGGACGAGCTGGAAGAGGCCATAGATCGGGTGATGGCCGGGCCAGAGCGCAAGACGCGAGTGATGTCGGACGACGAGAAGAAGCTCACGGCTTATCACGAGGGTGGACATGCGCTCGTGGGCTTCGCGTTGCCGCACCTCGACCCCATCCACAAGGTGACCATCATCCCGCGAGGCCGGGCCGGCGGATACACACTGGCGCTCCCCACCGAAGACCGGTACTACAAGCGCCGGAGCGAGATGGTGGATGAGCTGGCCTACGCCCTCGGCGGGCGTACCGCCGAGGAGATCGTGTTCGGCGACCCGTCCACCGGTGCTTCCAACGACATCGAGAAGGCGACCGCCCTCGCCCGCCGCATGGTGATGGAGTTCGGAATGAGCGATCGGCTCGGTCCGATGAAATACGGCCATGCCAACGGTGAGGTCTTCCTGGGGCGTGACTACACACGTCAGGCCGACTATTCCGACGAGGTGGCCGCCTGGATCGACGAAGAAGTGCGCGCGCTGATAAGCGCTGCGCACGACGAGGCGCGCGAGATCATCTCGGCCCACCTCGACGCTCTCCATCGGCTCTCCGTGGAGCTGATCGAGCGGGAGACGCTCGATCGGGACGAGGTCGCCAGCGTCTTCCATGATGTACCCAAGTGGGAGCATGCAGCCGGGGGCGAGCTACGGATTCGCCGTCCGTCGGCGTCGGCTCCCTCGAACGGCGGGATCGCGGCCGCCCAGCAGACCGAACCCACGCGCTCGACCCACTGACCGGACAGCCCGCATGGTCGACGCAACGGATCGGGGGTGGCGGCTCAGGTCGCGCACGCTGGATCTGTCGAGTCCCGTGATCATGGGGATCCTGAACGTCACTCCCGACAGCTTCTCCGATGGGGGAGATCACGTCGATCCGGCGGAGGCGATCTCGTTTGGGCGTGCGCTGGTGGCGGCCGGCGCCGACATCGTCGACGTCGGGGGTGAGTCGACGAGGCCCGGTGCCGAGTCGGTGAGCGTGGATGTCGAACTCGGTCGTGTGATTCCCGTCGTGGAGGAGCTCGCTTCCACCGGCACGATCGTCTCGATCGACACGATGAAGGTGGAGGTGGCGGCAGCCGCCCTCGACGCTGGCGCTGAGATCGTCAACGACGTCAGCGGACTTCGCGATGCCGGGATGCGTCGAGTTGCGATCGATCGGGGGGCGGGGGTGGTTGTCATGCACATGCGTGGCCTTCCGCGCACGATGCAAGAAGCTCCCGACTATGACGATGTGGTTGGAGAGGTGGCGTCGTACCTCGAAGCCCAGGCCGAACTGTGTTTGGCAGAGGGCATGAGCTCTGATCGCATCTGTCTCGACCCCGGCATCGGGTTCGGCAAGACCCCCGCACACAACCTGGCACTCCTGGCGCGCCTCGGTGAGATCGCGGCCTTGGGATGGCCGGTGATGGTCGGCACGTCTCGAAAGAGCTTCCTCGGAACCCTCTTGGATCTTCCGGATCCTCGCACGAGAGACGGCGCCACTGCGGTCACCACCGCGCTCGCAATCGAACGGGGGGCGGCTGCAGTGAGAGTTCATGATCCCTTGGCCTCACGCCATGCCGCGCTGCTAGCCCGGGCTATCGTTGACGTTCGCGCCTACTCCTCAGACAGCAGTACATGATCACCGGACTCAAACCCAGAGGATTCACTTGGATCATCTCCGACCGGCTCGCCGTGTCGGAACGTATCGGGGGCAACGGTTTCCAGCATCGGCGTGTGAGGCGCGAAGAGGAGATCACCTGGCTCGTGTCAGAGGCCAAGATCACCTGTGTCGTCAATCTGCTGCCCGGCAATCAGAACGTCGGGGCGTATGCGGCCGCCGGGATCCGGACGATCTCGGTGCCGATGACAGACCTGGACAAGTCCTTCCCCGCCAAGCTCTATGCAGCTCTGGACGAGGCGCTGTCCGATCCTCATGCTCGCGTCCTCGTCCATCGTGAGGTCATCGACGACGTTCTGGCCGGCATGCTGGGTGGGTATCTGATCGTTTCCGGACTGCTGGACGATCGAATCCTGGCAGCGGCCATCATCCAGGAGATCCTCGGGCGTCCGCTCGGCCCGGAGGGACGGGCGCTCATACCCGGCCCCGCGGGCGAATCGTGAGCGACTCCCTTGCGGTCTCGGGCATCGAGGTCTACGGAACACATGGCTGTAGCCCGCACGAGTCCGAGTTTCCGCAGCCCTTCGTGGTCGATGTGACCCTTCACCTCGATCTGGGCGAGGCGGGGCGTACCGATGATCTGACGGCCACCATCGACTACGCCGATCTGACCCATCGCGTGCATGCCGTGGTTGGTGGCGAGCGCTGGCAGCTCATCGAGCGAGTTGCCGAGCGGGTCGCCGAGACGGTGCTGGACGAATACCGGCTCTGTCGATCGGTCGTCGTGGTCGTTCACAAACCGCAAGCGCCGATCGGGATGCCGTTCAGGGACGTGGCCGTCCAGATCAGTCGCTCCCGATGACGAGGTCGGTGCTGGCGCTGGGCTCGAACATCGGAGATCGCCTCGAGCACATGCGCACCGCGGTGTTGCGCATCGGCGAACTCGGCTCTGTCGTCGCGGTATCGTCGCTGTACGAGACAGATCCGGTGGGCGGCCCGGTCCAAGGCCGTTTCCTGAACGCTGCCGTCTTGATCGACACGGAACTGTCGGCGCGTGATCTTCTCGATGCGGTATTGGCGATCGAACGAGACGCCGGACGTGTCCGGGACATCCAGTGGGGACCCCGAACGCTGGACATCGACCTCATCTCTCATGGTGACGAGATCATCGACGAGGCCGCACTCGAGGTGCCACACCCCCGGGCGATCGAGCGGCGATTCGTGCTCGAACCGGTTGCTGAGATCGCACCGGACGTGATGGTCTCGTCCAGTCTGTCGGCGGCCGCAGCTCTGGCCGCGGTTCCGCCGGGCGGGGTGTTCCGCTGGGCAGGTGATTGGGTTGTCGATCAACCCCGACTGGGAATGCTCGGTCATGTGCTCGTGGGCCTGCAGTTCGTCCTGTTTCTCGTCTTCGCCGCTGTTGCGGTGTTCACGGGCGACCTCGAACCGGAGGCTTGGCAGCTCACGTTGGGCGTGGCCGTGGCGGCGCTCGGCGGGTTTCTCGCAGTAGGCGCCCTGCTCGCTCTGGGGACTGATTTGTCCGCGCTCCCCGATCCCCGTCCGGGCGCGAGTCTCGTGCAGCGTGGCGTGTTCGGGATGGTGCGACATCCCATCTACGGCGGGCTCCTGCTCGGAGGTGTCGGTGCCTCGATCACCTTGGCGTCGTCGTGGGCGTTGGTGCCGCTGATCGCGCTGGCCGTGCTGTTCCGTTACAAGTCGGGCATGGAGGAACGTGCCCTCACGCTCGCCCATCCCGAGTACTCGTCGTACCGGGTGCGTGTTCCCCGCCGTTTCATCCCCGTCATCTGGTGACCCAGACACGGGTTTTCGCGCACAAAAGGTGCGTATTCACGCACCTTTTGTGCGCGAAAACCGGTCCGGGGGCAGCCGGTGACGATGGACCCTTCATACGGTGAGCGGAAGTGGTACGTTGTCAGAGATGGAGCGAGCTCCTCCGATCGAGTGACCGTCGACCAGGTCCACCAACGTCGATCCCAGGAGTGTCCATGGCCCGCCGATCCCGTGAAAACCGCACCGTCAACCGCGGCTACGACGACGTCCGTCCAAGCCGTGAAGAGCGCAGGCTCGAGCACCGTCGTGCTCGCCACACCGCAAACCAGATGTTGCACACTCTTTCGGATCCCGATGAGCTAGACCCATTGCCGCAGGTGAAGCGGACCCACGAACACGAGCCGCTCGAACAGCTGCCCGTTCAGAGCAGGCGCTTCAAGGTCTGGAAGACGAAGTTCTGGAAGCGACGCGACTCCTACCGCGACATGCGTGCTCGCATGGATGCGCAGTGGCTGGAGCAGCAGGAGCCAGTCGAGGAGTGGTGACGGCCGGCTGACGGCGTCGTTCACTCGAAGGCGTCTGGACCCAGGTCTTCCTCGTCCGCCGCGATGGCGTCGCCGATGCGACGGGCCACCGCGGCAGGATCGATGCCGTCGCTCAGCCGGGGAGCGGATCCGGCGAGCGGGTGATGTGACAGGTCCGTTTCGGTGTGCCCGGGACGAGCATCGATCACGGCAATCCGTTGTCGTCTGAGTTCCTTGCGCAGCGCCACCAGGTGGGCGGCGATCGCCGCCTTCGACGCGGAATAGGCCGCCATGCCGGCAGTCGGACGCTCTGCGACGAGGCCACTGAGGTTCACGAGCACCCCGCCCTCTGACATCGCCCGCGCCGCCGCGTCGAACAGGAAGATGGGGAGGAACGTGTTCGTGAGGAACAGCTCCTCGACGGTGTCTGGGTCCGTAGCCGCGGACCACCCGAAGGCGACCACTCCCGCTGCGTTGATCACGCCATCGAGGCGCCCGTGGACGGCGTGTGCCCGCTCCACTGCCTGAGTGGCCGCTTCCGGGAGCCGTAGATCGATGGTGAACCGCTCTGCCTCGACCGGGACCCTTGCCAGCCGTTCACGATCGCGACCAGTGAGTACAAGGTTGGCGCCTCGCCCATCGAGCTCCGTTGCGATGGCACCACCGAGCCCGCCTGATGCGCCGGCGATGAGGAAACTCCTGCCCTCGATGTCCACGATACCTCCGGTTCCACTGCGCTCACTACGCTCGTGCGAAGATATGAGAGCGCTGCGGATAGTGGTAGTCGGGCCCGGGCGGGCTGGAGGGTCGATGGCGCTCGCCGCCCAGCGAGCGGGACACCAAATCGTCGGGATCGTGGCCGGGCCGTCGGGCTTCGTTCCTGCGCCGCTCGTGGGGATTCCGCTGGTGAGCGGGCCGTTGCCCGCTGCGGACCTGGTCCTCGTGGCCGTCCGTGACGACGCCATCGAGTCGGTTGCCCACGAGCTCGTCGGGCGGGTCGCGTCGGTGAGGCACGTTTGTCATCTCAGCGGTTTCACCACGGTTGAAGCGCTGTCACCGCTTCGATCGGCGGACCTCGGCATCGGATCGTTTCATCCGGTGCAGAGTCTGCCGGATCCGGACCCGGGTTCGTCGTCACTGGCTGGTTCGTTCGCCGCGCTCACCGGTGATCCATCGACCCTGGAGGTCCTTCGAGGTCTGGCCGCGTCGATCGGTATGACCCCGCTCGATCTCGAAGACAGCCTGAAACCGCTGCATCACGCTGCTGCCGCGGCCGCTTCCAACTTCGTGAACGCGTCGCTCGTTCTCGCCTCGAAGCTCGGCTCCTTGGCGGGGGTGCCACCGGAGGCATATCGTGCCCTCACGAACACGTCGGTTGCCAACGGCTACGAGCTGGGCGCCATGGACGCGCTGACCGGCCCGATCGCGCGGGGGGACGTGGGCACGGTTGCGGGCCAGCTCGATGCCGTCGAGGCAGCATCGCCGGCGCTGGCACCTGTCTATGCGTCGATGGTGGACGCCACAGCCCGCCTCACGCGCCACTACGAGGTGTTCGACCGGTTGCTCAGGTCTCGATCGTGAAACAGGTCCGGACCTTCGACGAAGCCCGGGCCCAGCACCGGGGCACGGTGGGCCTGGTGGCGACGATGGGTGCCCTTCACGCCGGACACCGATCGCTACTCGACGCCGCGAGAGCACGGGTCGACACTCTGATCGTGTCGATTTTCGTCAATCCACTCCAGTTCGATGACCCGGGCGACCTCGACCGATACCCCCGGCCCATCGAAGCCGATCTGGAGATCTCGCGGCAGGCGGGGGCGGACGTGGCGTTCGTGCCCTCGGTCGAGGTCATGTATCCGCGACCCTCCAGAACGACGGTCTCGGTGAGCGAGGTCGTGGATCGCATGGAAGGGCCCCAGCGGCCAGGGCACTTCGACGGCGTGGCTACCGTGGTGGCGAAGCTGTTTGCAGGGCTGCAGCCCGACCTGGCCTTCTTCGGCCGGAAGGACGCCCAACAGGTGGCGGTGATCTCGACGATGGCCGCCGATCTCGACTTTCCGGTCGCGGTGGTTCCATGCTCGACGGTTCGTGATGCCGACGGATTGGCGCTCAGCAGCCGCAACGTCTTCCTGTCGGATGAGGAACGCCGACGTGCACTGGGTCTGTCGAGCGGCCTGATGGTGGCCGCCGACCTGGTCGATGCCGGCGAGCGGACGGCGAGCGTGCTCGAATCGGCAGCTCGTGACCACCTGCTCGACGTGGATGCGATCGATTATGTCGAGCTGGCAGCACAGTCGGACGCCTCGAAACTCGACCATCTCGATCGCCCCGCCTTCCTGGCCGTCGCGGCCCGGGTCGGCGCGACGAGACTGATCGACAACGTGGCCTTCGACGTCGTCGAGGGGCACTTCCGGCCCGATCGCGGCATCCATCGCGAGGACGCGAACTGATGCTGCTGGTCGCCGACATCGGGAACAGCACCTCCGTGTTCGGGCTGTTCGACGACCATCGCCTGATTCGTCGTTGGAGGATCACAACTGTCGATCGCACCACCGACGAGTTCGAGTTGATGCTCGACGGCTTGGTCGCTGGTGACGCGCCGGCGGTGACGGGCGCCGCCGTCGCAAGTGTGGTCCCTGCCACGACCGAGGTGTTGCGTGCCACCCTGAGGCGCATGATCGACGACGAAGTCGTGGTGGTGGGGCCGGGCACGAAGACGGGTCTGCAGATCTCGGTCGACAATCCACGCGAGGTCGGGGCAGATCGAATCGCCAACGCCGTCGGCGCCATCGACCGGTATGGCGCGCCGGTGATAACGGTGGACTTCGGGACGGCCACCACGGTGGACCTCGTCGGGTCCGCCGGCGCGTACCACGGTGGCGCAATCGCTCCCGGGGTTCGGGTCGCCGCCGAGGCGTTGGTCGAGGCAACCTCGGCGCTCAGACGCGTAGAGCTCGCGGTCCCGCGTCACGCGGTCGGCCGGAGCACGGTCGAGGCGATGCAG
Source organism: uncultured bacterium (assembly GCA_963792365.1). GTDB lineage: Bacteria > Actinomycetota > Acidimicrobiia > Spongiisociales > ZC4RG35 > JAOUGY01. Next base: position 373,834 of record CAWBVW010000001.1, on the reverse strand, counting down.
GCTGGTCTCACGTACGGATTCGCCGGCCTGGTCGACGGGCTCGTGAGGCGCTTCTGCACCGAACACACGCTGCCGCCGGATACACCGATCGTTGCGACCGGTGGGCTCGCGAATGTCATCGCTCCGCTCGTCGAGACGGTGACCGAGGTCGACGAGGATCTGACACTGAGAGGTCTGCGACTCATCTACGAACGCAATTCGACTTGAACCGGGGCGGCCGACCGTCCAAAGTGCCAGCCACGCATGACAGACATCGAAGCGTCAGAATCCGACCACGAAGGCTCAGGCCTCGAAGAGCACATCCTCACCGCCCGGCGGCTCGAGAAGGTGAAGGAGCTCGAGGCATCGGGTGTCGACCCATATCCCGTCGGGTTCCAGCGAACCCACCTGGCTGCCGATGTGCGCGATCAATTCGCGGGCCTGGATGCGGGTGCCTCTACCGGCGTGGAGGTCACGGTCGCCGGGCGGATCATGCTCCACCGGAGCTTCGGAAAGCTCGTGTTCGCCACGATCCAGGACGGGTCGGGTCGCATCCAGCTGATGGCCCAGCGAGACACGCTGTTCGACCGCCTCGATGAGTTCGATGCCCTCGACGTCGGCGACACAATCGGTGCGACCGGGGAGGTTGTGACCACTCGCAAGGGCGAGCTCAGCGTGCGCGTGACGGACTTCCTCCTGCTTGCCAAAGGGCTGCGCCCGCTACCCGAGAAGTGGCACGGCCTGGCGGACATCGAGGCGCGGTCGCGGCGTCGATATCTGGATCTCATCGTCAACCCGCAGTCGCGGGATGTTGCTGTCGCCCGGTCCCTGATCGTCTCGGAGATGAGGCGGCAGTTCGAGTCGAGGGGGTACATGGAAGTCGAAACCCCGGTGTTGCTCGCCGAGGCGGGGGGAGCGCTCGCCAAGCCCTTCGAAACCCATCACAACGCACTCGATCTCGACATGTACCTCCGAATCGCCACCGAACTCCCGCTCAAGATGCTGATCGTCGGCGGCCTCGAGAAGGTGTTCGAGATCGGCAGGATCTTTCGCAACGAAGGTGTCGACGGCACGCACAATCCGGAGTTCACGATGCTCGAGTCGTACGAGGCCTACGCCGATTACCACGACATCATGACGATGGTCGAGGAGATCTTTGCTGCGATCGCCACCACCATCCACGGTTCCACCGCTTTCGAGTATCAGGGCCGGACGATCGACCTCACGCCGCCGTTCCGGCGGGCTCGTCTCGTCGACCTGGTGTCCGAGGTGATCGGGGAGCCGGTCTGGCCGCCCGGTGACGGGCTGGCCGATCTGGCCGAACGTCACGGTGTCGAGGTCGACCCGGCCTGGGGTGCTGGCAAGATCGTCGAGGCCATGTTCGATCACCTGGTGGAGCACAAGATCTGGGATCCGGTTTTCGTGCTGGACCATCCGGTCGAGGTCTCGCCACTGGCGCGACGGCATCGGAACGACCCATTGCTGACCGAGCGTTTCGAGTTGTTCATCGCAGGATCGGAGTACGGCAACGCCTATTCCGAGCTCAACGATCCCATCGACCAGCGGGAGCGATTCATTGCTCAAGCGGCAGCCAAGGACGCCGGCGACGAAGAGGCGCACGTGGTGGATGAGGCCTTTCTGCGGGCTCTCGAGTACGGGATGCCGCCCTCAGGTGGCCTGGGGATCGGAATCGACCGGGTGGTGATGCTCCTCACCGACCAGTCGCACATTCGCGACGTGATCCTGTTTCCGACCATGCGGCCTGAAGAGCACTGACACCCGGCCCACGACCGGCCTCCTCGTCCGACGGTGGGAGAGTCGGATCTCCGAGGGTCAGTCTTCGCGTCCGCCGGGGAACGCAACCAGGTTCCTCTCGCCACCTCGAACGGCGTCGGCGAGACGCAACACCGATGCTCGGTACGTGGTGATGAGCTCAGCCACCTCTTCGGCGCTCTCGTGAACCACGATCTTGCGCCCGTCGAAGAGCGTGAGGACCGTGTCGGGCGTGTTCTCCACGCTCTCGACCAGGTCGGCATTGAGGAAGAACTCCTCGCCACGGATGCGGTGCAATCTGATCATCGAGGCATCCTGTCGGCCGCGGCCGCCGATCCTCAAGTGGCTGCATCTTCGTGCCGGCACCGACCAAGGGCGCCGACCGGTCCGAGACCTACAGCTGACCGACTCGGTGGTTGTCGATGGATGCCTGGTCGGATATCCGAATCGCTGCCTCGAGGACCGTGCCCGATGTGTGACCGGCATTGAGCACTTCGACTGCACCCAGCTTGAAGTGACCGAGATCGGGCATCGACATGAGCGTCTTGGAGAGAAGCGTCTGAACGCGATCGACCACGACCCGAATAGTTCCCGGCTTGAGGTCTTGCAGGGTCGCCGCATAGGTGAGGTCGTCGATGCGTCCCACTTCGTCGACCTCGCGGACGCCCGCCCCGATCGTCGCAGCGAGATGCTGGATCAGATCGAGGTCGCCGGAGTCGGTGGGGTCCAGCCGCCGGAGCAGCGGGAACCGCACGACCACCAGCCCGTATATGTCACCGCGGCGGGCCATCCATCTGCGACCGCGTTCCAGTGACTCCAGGACACCGGTCCGATTGAGGATCCCTGCGTCGAGATCGGTGGTGCCGACAACCTCCAAGGTGAGTTTCAGTCGTTCGAGCTCGTCGAGAGCCGCATCCAAGAGGTTCTTGAGCTCCGCCGGGTCATCGGGAAGAACGCGTGTCACCCCCCCGACGATAGCTGTGCAGTCGGCGAGGGGAAGTGACCATCCTCGAGGCTCACAGAAACCGTCCGGAAGCCTTTATTCACCAAATCGAGAGCCGACAGGATGCTGACGATGAGCATCGCCTACCGCAAACAGCTGGCCGAGCTCGCTGAGACGCTTCACGCCGAGCGTCAGCTGCTCGAGCACCTCCTCTTCAAGCTCATCGAGGCGCGCCTCGTACTTGCGGCTGACGAGGCGCGTTTCCTTCCGCAGGCGATGCGCGAGGTGGAAGCGATCGTGGACCGCGTCCGGTTCGGAGAGGGTCATCGCCGGGTTGCGGTGCAACGACTGGCGGATGCCATCGGCGAGCCAGAAGACCGGATCACCATGAAGTTCCTCGTCGGTTGGTCACCCGAGCCCTTTCGAACCATGTTCCAGGAGCATCAGGATCACTTCCGACGGCTCACCACCGAGATCGAACAGGCCTCGCTCGACAATCGACGTCTTGCCGGGCTCGCAGTGCAGAGCCTCTCAGACACGCTCGGAACGTTGCTGGGGAGTCAGGACGCCGGTACGTACACACCAAGCGGAACTCGTGGTCGCCAGACTGCCGTTCTTCCCACCCACATCGATGAGGTGCTCTGATGGCGGATTTTTCGGCGCTGCATGTTGCGCTCAGCGGACTGCGAGCGGCCCAGCTCGCGATGGACACCGCCAGCCACAATGTGTCGAACGCCAACACCGCCGGATACACGCGCCAGCGGGTCGACATGGCGTCGCGGTATCCCCGTATGACCCCCAACGGTCAGGTCGGGTTGGGAGTGAAGGTGACTGACATCAACCGGGTGCGCGACACCTTTCTCGACGCCCGGTATCGGTCGAGTGTCTCAGCGAGGAACAACATCGAAGCGCGTGCGTCGTTCTTCGACCGGGCCGAACAGATCTTGGCCGAGCCTGAGATGGGCGTCACAGCAGAACTCGGATCGGTGTTCGACGCCTTCGAGGATCTGGCCCTGAACCCGTCCGATGAAGCCTCCCGCGTCGCCGTCATCGAACAACTGGGTGCGCTCACCGGGCGAGTAGCCGCTGTGGGTACTGGACTGAACTCCCTTCGACAGGACGGCGTGGTCTCGATTCGTTCGACCATCCAAGAGATCAACAACGCCTTGGATCAGGTGGCGAAGCTGAACGTTGCGATCCTCGACGCGTCCACCGCCCCCGGCTCGCCGAACGATCTGATGGATCAACGTGACATTCTGCTCGACCGTCTGTCGGAGCTCGCAGGTGTCAGCGTGGCTATCGAAGACAATGGCAACGCCAGGGTGATGATCGGCGGTATCTCGCTCGTGAACGGGTCCACCTCCCGTCCGCTCTCCTACGATGAGGGCACGGGGCAGGTGCTTCATGCCAGTGGCGTTGCACTGGTCCCCGGCGGTGAGTTGCGCGGATTGCAGCTCTCGGTCACGGAGGACGTCCCGGCCATGATCACGCGGCTCGACGACTTCGTGAGAGATCTCACCGATGCCTTGAACACCACGCACGCCGCCGGGTTCACGGCTGCCGGCGCTCCAGGTGGTCCGCTCGTGACGTTCGACGCCGGTTCGCCCGCCACCACCTTCAGGGTGGTCATCACTGCGCCCGCCGACGTGGCGACGGCATCGTCGGCCGGACCCCCGTATCCCACCTTCGACGGCTCCAACGCCCAACGCCTGTCCGATCTTCGATCGACGCTTTCGGCATCCGGTGGCACGCAGTCGTTGCTGGATTCATATCGAACGTTTGTGACGGCCCTGGGACAGGAATCGGCGACCGCCCGCATGTCGTCGGAGACGCAGGCCGGTCTCTCGTCGGCTGCCGACCTCGCCAGGTCCTCGAGTCATGCCGTGTCAGTTGATGAAGAAATGGTGAGTCTCATCGAGTTCCAGCGGATGTACGAGGCGGCGGCGAGGGTCATCACGACCGTCGACCAGGCGCTCGACACTGTGATCAATCGAATGGGCATCGTTGGGAGGTAATGGGAGATGAACATGAGGATCACCAACCGAATGATGGTCGACCTCGCTGTCCAGCGAATGAACACTCGCATCGGGGAGTTCGAACGATCGCAGCGCGATCTTGCCACCGGGCGTCGCATCCACGTCGCCAGTGACGATGTAGCAGGTATGAACACGGCGCTCGGCATGCGCGCAGCGCTCGCGGCGAACGCCCAGGCGCAGCGCAACGCCGATGACGGGATGCTCTGGACCGAACTGGCGGACTCCCGCATGGGGACCATGGTCGAACAGCTCCAGCGCGTGCGTGAGCTTGCAGTCCTCGGAGGTAACGGCACCGCTGGATCAGTCGAGATGGAAGCAATGGCCGTCGAGATCGCCGAAATCCGAGAGTCGGTGCAGTCCCTCGCCAACGCCAAGATCAACGGCCGCCCCCTGTTCTCGGGCTTCCGTCCCGGCGATGCCGTCGCCAAGGTCGCCGGCGCCTGGACCTACCAGGGCGACACTGGTGAGGTGACACGTCGGGTGTCGGAGAACGACGTGGTCAAGGTGAACGTGACTGGTGACGTGGTGTTCGGCTTCAGTGCCGGTGAGGACGTCTTCACGTTGCTCGACAACCTGGAGACTGCGTTCAGGAGCCAGGACCGAGCGGGCATCGGAGCGGCCATCGATCAGGTCGATCGGTCGATGAACCGTATGCTCACCGCCCGTGCCACGGTTGGCGCAGCGGCCAATCGAATCGAGAAGGCGGCGTTCCGTGCACAGGCGGACGAGGTCAGCTTGAGAACCGCGCTGTCCGAGACCGAGGACACAGACATGGCCAGGGCCATCATGGAGCTTCAGATTCAGGAGACGGCCTATCAGGCGGCACAGAGCGCCCTTGCCAAGTCCCTACAGCCCTCGCTGGCGTCGTTCCTCAGCTGAGCCCACTTCGACCCGTCCGACTGAGCGAAACACCGTCCCTACCGGCTACCGAGGGCCCGGGCCACTACCCTCATTCCCTGCACGTGCCGATCGAGGAAGTAGCCGACGATGGATGAGCAGTATCTGGAGTTCGACGATGGGATTCCCGGGTTCCCGGATGCCCATCGCTTCCAACTCGTCGAACTCGTCGATGACGGAGCTTTCCAGCTGCTCCAGAACGTCGATGATCCCGACTTGGCGATCGTCGTTGGCGTGCCGTGGCTGTTCTTTCCCGACTATGCCCCCGAGCTCACCGACGTCGACCAGGCAGGGCTGGGTATCGAACAGGAACAGGATGCGGTCGTGTTCTGCGCCGTTACGCTGGACGCCGACCGCAAGAGTGCACACATGAATCTGTTGGGACCGTTCATCGTCAACGTGAAGACCCGGATGGGACGTCAGGTCGTACTGACCGACCAGGACTACCCGATCCGGGCGCTGCTGCCTGTGAGTGCCGGCTGATGCTGGTGCTGAGCAGAAGAGCCGGCGAGTCCATCGTCATCGGAAACGATGTGGTGATCACCATTCTCGAGGTTCGAGGCGGTCAGATACGAGTGGGTGTCGATGCCCCGCGCAGTCTCGCGGTCCATCGTGCGGAGATCTACGAGCAGGTGCTTGCTGAGAACCGTGCGGCCGCCGCTTCCACCGACCTCAAGTCGAGCTTGCTGTCCACGAAGGCGACCGGACTCAAGCTTCAGGACCCCAATCGACCGTCCAAGTAGGTATCGGCGCCAAAACGTTGGATGGCCTGGCGAACCTGCTCGGCTCGTTCGCCGGCCCAAGCTGCCGCCTCGCGACGATATTTGTCCACCTGGGCCATGATTCGCTTCATGTCGCGGGTCAGATCGCCGAGGGGCGCCTGGAACTCGGCGGGTGCCTCGGAGATGAGCTCGGCCATCGACATGTCGTCACCGCGAGGCGTGAGCCCCACGAGCATCATTGCCCTGGTGAGATCACATGCGGCGAGCTCGGCCTCGACCTCGAGGGCCTCGTCGACGGCTCGGCCGACGAATCGATGCTCGCCTGCGGCGATCAGCATCGAGATCTCGGCGTGACGGAACAGAAGCCGCTCGAGGAGTCGGCGTTCGTTGGCGAGGAGACCGATCAGGTCGTAGTACGTGGGAGAGGCCAGTGCCGTTGTCATCGAGGGACCTGTCGGCCGATCGCGCCGAGGTTTCGTGGTTCGGGCGAGTGACTATGGAAATATGACCCTCAAGGATTAGCCCCCGATTGTCCGATCCCTGAAACGTAAGGCACTCGGCACGCATTTGGGGGTCCACATCATGGCAGCGTTGACGGCAGAGGAGCAGAACGAGCTCGTCTCAGAAACCCTTGACCTCGTAGGCCACATCGTCAGCGAGGTGTCGGCGCGGTATCCGCGTCACGTAGACCGTTCTGAACTCTGGAACGCAGGCGCACTCGGCCTCGTGGAAGCCAGCCGGCGGTACGATCCCGAATCCGGGATTCCGTTCGCCCGCTACGCCGCGATCCGCATTCGCGGCGCGATCATCGACTCAACCCGGACCCGGGACTGGGCGAGCCGATCAGTCCGCCGCCGGCTCCGCGAGATCCAGGAGACCCAGACCGGCCTCGAAGAGCAGCATGGACGGCCTCCCACCACCAACGAGATCGCCGCCTTCCTGGGCATCTCCGTCGACGAGCTCAACAGCCGGCAGGCCCACGCCGCCACCAGCACACTGCTCCACCTCGACCAGCCGAGTGAGACTGACGAAACCTCGCTTGCCGACCGCGTCGAAGAAGAGCGGGTGGAGACGCTCCCCGAGGTGGCGCTGGAGCAGCGTGAGCTGCGGGGTTCGCTCGTGGACGCCGTTCGCCATCTTCCGACCGTACAAGCCGAGGTGATCTCCCGGTACTACCTCGAAGGCGAGCTCCTTCAGGACATCGCCGACGATCTCGGTCTCACAGAGGCCCGGGTCAGTCAGATCCGGTCGGAGGCGCTGATGGCCATGCGCTCGTTCTTCTCGACTCAGTACGAGGGCGTCGAGCCTTCCCCGGATTCAGCGCCCGGTAAGCGCGCACGAGCTGCGTACGTGGCTCGCATGGCCGATCAATCGAACTGGCGCACCCGACTCGACGCGGAGTCGCTGCTCGAGTCCGCCACCACCGGCAACACCCGTCTGTACGAAGCAGGCTGAGCTGCCGCAAAGCGCTTATCGCCCCGGTCGACCTGGTCGACGGGGGAGCGTGACGTGATGGATGTCGTTCAGCGCAAACTCGAACTGTGGCGGTTGGCCTCGGATGACGAGCCTGATGTGTTCGGGATCGCAGCGCTGCTGGGCACGATCCCGGACACGGTGAGTGCAGTCATCCGTTTCGCCAACTCCTCCTACGTCGGTGCGGTATACCCCGTTGCGAGTGTGCTGGACGCAGTCGTGCGGATCGGTGGTCGTCAGGTCGGAGCGATAGCGCTTGCTTCGCTGAATCGTGAGTTGGCCGATCGGTGGGATATCCCCGAGTTGGCAGCGGACGCTCTCGCAGTGGGCCGAGCAGCCCGAATGATCGGTCGGCTCTACGGCTTTCCCCGCCGCGATTCGGAGACACTGTTCGTCGCTGGTCTCTTCTCGAGTGCCGGCGCCGCTGCCTTGACGGCCCAGGACGCCGGCTACCTCTCGTGGAGGGCGAGCCAATGGGTGAAGGGGCACAGCGAGGATCAGATGCTTCGTCGTGAGCGGATGGCATTTGAGCTCGACCACGTGGTCGCCGCGTCTCGCCTGCTCGACGAGTGGAACATGCCCACTTCGATCATCGACGTGGTCGCGTCTCATCACGAGCCACGGAACCGGTTCGATCTCGCCTTGTGGGCGGGGATGACCATCCCTGATTCGGCGTCGGCAGCGAGGTGTCATGACACTTCGTTCAGCGCAGCGATGGACGAGATCGGACTGTCGAAGCACGTGGATTCCGTGCGCGTCGCGGCGCTTCGGTACGTGGAGGCCGTGTTCGGTGAGGGCGAGTCACCAAGACCCGCAGTTGCGTCGAAGCGGGTAGCTGAGCGAGTCGGTTGACATAGATCAACGCCTGGGCGCCGGATTCGGCCTACAGGCCCGATCAAGGCCCCCAGAGGTCTTTTCCAGCGTCCGAAACGGCCGACCGGTCCTCCAAGGAGATACTGAAGCATCATGGACCTCGGCTCGCGAAAAGTAGAGCTCTGGACGGCGGCTATGGCCAACGATCCGGACCTGTATGAGGTAGCTGCACGCGTGGCCACGATCCCCGACACGGCAGCGGCGGTCGTGCGGTACGCCAACTCTGCGTACGTCGGCGCGGTGTATCCCGTGGGAACGGTGATGGAGGCTGTCATCCGAGTCGGCTGCCGCTCGGTGGGTGCTCTGGCCATGGCGTCGTTGAACCGCGATCTCGTCGATACCTGGGGTGCGCCCGAGCTGTGGGAGGAGTCTCTCGTCGTGGGCCGTGCAGCCAAGTTGATCGGACGCCTCCTCGGCTTCTCACGGGCCGAGAACGAGCAGTTGTTCGTGGCGGGGCTTTTCTCCGCTGCCGGTACGGCCGGGCTGCTCACTACAGACGAGGGCTTCCTGGCGTGGCGTCGGAAGCAGTGGATGCGGGGGTACCAGGACCAGCAGATGTTGCGTCGTGAACGAATGGCGTACGAAACCGATCATCTCGAGATGGGCACCAAGATGCTCGCCGAGTGGAATCTCCCCACCGACATCGTGGCGGCCGTCGCAGCTCATCACGAGCCCGTCACCGAGATGGAGCGGGCGCTCGCCGCAGCGATGTGCGCTGTCGAAGACGAGTCCCCGACACGATGTCTGGACATGCCGCTCCGGATCGCAATGAAACGCCTCGGCCTCGACGGTCATGTTGGGTTCGTCGAAACGGAGTCCCGCCTCTTCGCCGAAGCCACGGCGCAGGTGTTCGCGAGTCTGCCGGAGTCGGAACTCCAAGCCGACCCGCTCGCGGGCTGAAGACATCACGCCGAGCCTGTCGTACCTCGCCGGGTGAACCTGTCGGATCTCGGTGGGTAGCCGGGCTCCAGCGAGTCAGCAGAGCTCATCCCCATCGAGGACGCCCGGCGATGGACTGCGATGCGATGAGAGACCACTGAGACGCCTCTGGCGGGCGTGCTCGTTCTTGGACCAGGGGCAATGCCTACCAACGGAAGTGCCGCGGCCTCGAGAGGTGAGCGGGTGTTTCGGTCGTCGCCGTGTGCGGCGCTCGGTCGATCCTCGACCTCCTCGAGACGCTTCAGCGATGGCAAGTGGGAGAACCTGAGGTCGGCCTGACCGGGCCGGCGTACGGACTCTCCTCGGAGTGTGGGCGGTGCGCGGTCAGCCCTCGACCGGAGTCTCGACCGGGCGTTCCTCCTGGACGGGAATCAGCACGGTCCGGCCGCCTGGGGCGAGGTCGGCCACCTTGCGCGCCATGACAACGCCGGCGAACAGCGCGCCTGCCCGGATGGCCGCATCCGTCGGTGTCACCGTCCCCATGATCAGCTGGTACCCGATGGGCATCATCAGCAAGAGCCCGATGATGGCGACGAGCCGCTTGAGGTATTGAGGTCCGTTCATGTCCGGTCCATGAGCTCGCGAATCGCGATTGCGGCGTCGAGGGGAGCGATTCGACGAACCGGTGCGCCGAAGGAGCTTCCGATGCCGTAGCCCAGCAAGGCTCCTGTGCCCAGCGCCAGGCTGATCGCTCGAGCGACGCCGCCGTCGCTGACCCACGACACCACGGCCGGCACCCCGGGCAGCGTTGCCGGGAGCTCGTCACCTACGACGAGATGGATGAGACCGGTATCGCTCTCATCGATGGCGATCGCCGAGCGGAGGCGCTCGGCGCGTTCGCCGACCAGCCGCATCGGCTCGGCGGGCAGCGACCCGCAAACGGGCGTGAGAACCTCTACGAGCGCCGTGAGGTGGCCGAGGTCGTCGGAGGGGTCGAGGGAGGCCACGGCTTGCACCAACGCACCTGGGAGGCCCAGTTCGAGCATCCTGGCGCTGTCCCACGCAGTGGTGGTCACCGGTCGGGCCTGTGAAGTGAGCGCCGGCGGCGGTCCCGAGTCGAGGGTGGGGCGGGTGAGAGAGTCGTTGAGCACAGGGCGCTCGTCGGCGCTCTCGGCGGCTTCCAGCATCCGATCGAACGCGCCGTCGACACCCTCGCCGCCGGGGGCCTCCGCTTCGATCTCGACCATCTCGCGGGCGAAGAACCCGGCGATGCCGCCGCGCCGCACTCGGTCGGCTCGCAGTATCCGGGCTCCGGGGCCGACTTCCTCGGTCAGGCGACCAAGTGCCTCTTCGACCGTGGCGGCCTCGATGGTGACGGTTGGTGTGTCAGACAGCGTGGGTTGGTTCGCCATGTTCGATCACTCCGATCGGGATCAGTTCCAGGTGCGCGGGAAGCTCGGGGTAGGCCACCACGGGGAGGTCCACGCCGAGTGATGTGAGGGTTCTGTGGAGGGGCTTGCGCAGGGCCAGGCTGCAGACCAGCGCCAACGGCTCGCCGGACACCGCCGACAACGCGGCCGTCGTGTCGGCTCTGAGGCGTTCGAGCTTGCCCGGATCGAGCACCAGATGCGATGTCCCGTCGACTTCGCGGATTGCCTCGTGATATGCAGCTTCGAGGGCGGGTTCGAGCGTGATGAGCTTGAGGCGGCCCCCCGGTGCGATCTTGCCGACGATGGCCGATCCCAGGGACACCCTCGCCGCAGCCACGAGCGCCTCGACCGACCGCGTTTCGGTCGCCTTGGACGCCACGGCCTCGATGATCCGGCCGATGTCACGAATGGACACCCGTTCGTCGAGGAGCGCCCGGAGTACCGCATGCAGGGTCTGGAGCGGAAGCTGGTCGGTTCCGACCTCGTTGGCGAGGATGGGCTCGTCATATCGAAGCCCCTCGAGCAGCATCGACACGTCCTGCCGGCTCAGGAGCTGGGAGGCGTTGGTTCGCACCACCTCGGCGAGGTGGGTCACCACGGCCGATGAGCGATCGACGACGGTGGCGCCGGTGGCGGCGGCTGCGCTGCGGGCAGAGTCCGGGACCCAGAACGCCTCCAGTCCAAAGACCGGTTCAGTGGTCGGTGACCCGCCCATCGCCCGCAAGTCCGACCCGTCGCCCATCGGAAGAGCCAGGAGTTGGTCGCGGGGTGCGACACCGGAGCCGACCTCGATCCCGCGCAGGAGGATGTTGTAGGCCGATTCGGGGAGCGTGGCGTCGTCTCGCACGCGCAGCAATGGGATGACCACTCCGAGCTCGTCGGCGATCTGCCGGCGGAGCGATCTGACGCGTTCCATGAGGTCGCCACCGCGCTCGGGGTCCACCAGATCGAGGATTTCGTGGGAGAGGTGGAGCTCCAGGGGCTCGAGGCGCATCCGTTCGATGAGAGCTTCGGGGTCGTCGGGACTGGTGCGGATCTCGGGCTCGCCGTCGAGAGGAATCTCGTCGTCGGGGTTGGTGCCGGCGCGTGTGGAGAGGAAGAACAGCAGCGCAGCGATCCCGAAGAAGGGAAGCTTTGGTAGCCCGGGCAACAGGCCCATCCCGGTTACGACGATGGAGCCGATCCTGAGGGCGTCGGGGTTTCCGAACACCTGACGGGCGAGATCGGAACCCATGGCGTTGTCCGAGCCGACCCTGGTCACGAGAAGACCGGTGGCGATCGAGATCAGCAACGCCGGGATCTGCGAGACGAGGCCATCGCCGACCGAGAGGCGTGAGTACGTGTCGACCGCTTCGCCAAAACTCAGCCCGGCCGATCCGAGCCCGATCGCCATCCCACCGATCAGGTTGATCGACGTGATGATGACGCCGGCGATGGCGTCACCCTTGACGAACTTGGACGCACCGTCCATGGCGCCGTAGAAATCGGCCTCCTTGGCGATCTTGGCCCGCATCTCCCGCGCCTGGGCTTCGTTGATCAGACCCGACCCGAGATCGGCGTCGATCGCCATCTGCTTGCCGGGCATGGCGTCGAGAGTGAATCGAGCTGCGACCTCAGCCACCCGGCCGGCGCCATTCGTGATGACGACGAATTGGATGATCACCAGGATCAGGAACACGACCAGGCCGACCACCACGGATCCACCGATGACGAAGGTTCCGAATGCGTCGATCACCTTTCCGGCGTATCCGTTGAGCAGTATGAGCCGCGTCGACGACACGTTGAGTGCAAGCCGTGTGAGGGTGGCGACGAGAAGGAACGACGGGAACACCGACAGTTCGAGCGAATCCTTCAGCAGCATGGCGGCAAGGAGCGCAAGGATGGCCAGCGTGAAGTTCGCTGCCAGCATCACGTCGAGCATCACTGGTGGCATCGGCACCACCATCATCAGGACCACGCCCACGAGCAGCAATGGGGTCAACATCTGGGCTCCCGCTCCGCGCCTCATGCTGCGCTCGGCCTTCTACCCCGGCGGCGGTACCCCTCGGCCAGGACGACGGCGGTGGCTTCGAACAGCGCGGTGGGAACGTACCCGCCCACCTTCACGCGCCGGAACAGGCTGCGCGCAAGGGGTCGGTTCTCGACCATCGGTACGCCGTGCCTCGCCGCCATCCTCCGGATCTTCTTGGCATGTCGATCCGTGCCCTTGGCAACCACACGTGGAGCGGGCTCCGTGCGGTCGTACTTCAGCGCCACGGCAAAATGTGTCGGGTTGGTCACCACCACGTCGGCGGATGCAACGTTGATGAGCCGATTCCGGTTCATCTCGGCGGCTCGGCGACGCCGCTGGCCCTTGACGAGGGGGTCGCCTTCGCTGGTCTTGTACTCCTGCTTGATCTCCTCTTTCGACATGCGCATCCCCTTCGTCATCTTCCAACGATTGAAGGCGTAGTCGGAGAGCCCGATGAGCAGCGCCAGCAGGGCCGCTCTCACGAGAACGTCCCAGGTGACCGCCGACACGTCGGAGATCGCGCGGTCGAGGGTCCTGACGGCGGCGAGCTCGGTGATGCCGTCGACAACCGGGCCCCAGGCGAGTGCGATGAAGAGCCCCAGCTTCAAGGTGGTGCGAGCGAGTTCCCAGGTTGCGGTCGCCGGCTTGAGCTTGTCGAGCCCGCGTTTGGGGTTGAGGTTGGACAGTTTCGGCTTGGCGGCTTCCGGCGTGAGGACGAAGCCGACCTGGGCGACGGCGCCGGCGGTTCCGGCGATCGCTGCGATCCCGACAAACGGCGCGACCCCCACGAGAAACATGGTGCCCGCCACCCCTGCAACCGTGCCGAGACTGGGATTCGAGCCGGCCGAGCCGATGATGTGACGGGCGTCCTCGAACAAGATCCGGACGGTGGCCGGACCGAATGCCCGCAGGGCGATCAGAGCAGTGACGAACGACGCGGCGACCCCGATCTCCGTCGACTTGGGGATCTGACCCTTGCGGCGGGCGTCACGGCGGCGCTTCGACGTCGCCTTTTCAGTTTTCTGGGACTTGTCTTCGCTCACGGCATCCCAAAGAGAGGGTGACCGCCACGTCCGTGGGCGTCGTTCTGTCGTCCTTGATCGGGATTCCCGTCGGCCTGGGGACCGATCGCGTAAGTCGTAGGAGTCAGATCGAGAAGGAGGCACCGGGCTCGGCGAGCCCCAGATCACCGTCGAAGTGGGTTTCGGCCTCGCTCAGCGATCGGGCCGGGTCCCAGTGGATCGGAATGTGGGTCAGAACCAAGCGGTCGACGCCGTTTGCCGCCGCGATCTGCCCGGCTTCGAAAGCGTTGAGATGATAAGGATAGGGGTGGTCGTCTCGGGTGCCCACGAAGGTCGCCTCACATAGGAAGAGGTCGGCGTCGCCGGCGACGGTCGTCCAGTCGCCGGCGGGGCCGGTGTCACCTGTGTAAGCGATGCTGTGACCGCCGGCCGTGAACCGCATTGCGAGCGTCTGCACGGGGTGTGTGGCTTCGGCGAAGGTCGCTCGAATCGATCCGACTTCCACCATCGAATCGAAACCGATGGGATGGAGTGAGAACGTTCGGTCCATGAGGCCCGTCTGGTCGGGAGTCACGAAGGCTCTGACTTTGTCGATCACCGGGCGCGGGGCATAGACCGCCAGGGGCCCCTGTGGCGGCGCCAAGGGGTACGCCAGAGCATGGAACAGAGCGATCAAGTCGAGGCAATGGTCTGGGTGCTCATGGGAGATGACAACCGCGTCCACCGTGTCCAGCCGGTCTGGGAACCCGACGACGGTGCCGGGCCCGATGTCGCACCAGATCCTGGTCTCGTCGTGGTCGATGAGGTATCCGGAGGTGGCGATGCCAGGTGCCGGGTATCCGCCCGCAGACCCGATCACCGTCAGTCGCATTCTTCCAGCCTATGCCGGTCCAAGGGCAGACGCCCGGCTGGCCCGGAGCGCAGTGGCGGCTTGTGACTTGCGCATTGCGCCGGATGTCTACCGGTGGGTGCCTCTAGTCCTTCTCGGCCAACTCGCGGAAGCCGTCGGGGACGCCTCTCGCATTCCGATCGAGGATCACCGAAGCGCGGCCTACCGCGTTCTTCCCAAAACGTTCTCTGGCCGCGTCGACCTGCTCGTCGACCATCAGGTGCGCCGCCCCCCGGGGGCTGCCTGCACGGGTGGGATCACCCTGGTCGAACGGCAGCTCCAACTGGAGCGTCTCGCCCTGCTCGAGGTGAGAGACGCTGATCCCCACCAGGGTCACGATCCCAGGTCGGTCGGAGCGAGCCGACGACAGCAGATCGAGGCCGGCATGATGAAGTGCTGCCGTTGTCGACACTGCGGCCGGGAGTGTGACGGACCGTGTCACACTGGCCATGTCGGCGAAGCGGACTCGCACGGTGATCGTGCGGCCTGCCCGTCCCTTCTTGCGCATACGCCCCGAAACTCGGTCGGCGAGCCCCAGCAACACGCGGCCGAGGTCCGAGTCAGCGGTGAGGCCACGGCCGAGGGCGCTCTGCGCGCCGACCGACCCCGCCCTGCCTCCCACCTTGACGGAGCGGGGGTCACGATTCCATGCGAGAGCGTGGAGATGACGACCGGCGCCCGGCCCCAGCCACCGGGCGAGCGCCTCGGGAGGTGCGTCGGCGATCTGTCCGACCCGTTCGATACCGTGGGCGAGGAGGTTCGTTTCCGTGACCGGCCCGACACCCCAAATCACGCGTACGGGTAGGGCGTGCAACCACTCGAGCTCGCGACTGGGCTCGATGACGAGCATGCCGTCGGGTTTGGCCTGGGCCGATGCGACCTTGGCGAGGAACTTGGTCGATGCCACACCCACCGAGATGGGAAGGCCGACCTCGGCCCGGATCCGTGCTCTGAGGTCGGCCCCGATGTCGGCAGGCGCACCGAACAGGTGGATGGAGCCTGACACGTCGAGAAACGCCTCGTCGATCGAGATCTGCTCGACCAGGGGAGTGGCGTCACGGCAGATGTCCATCACCTGTTTTGAGAGTTCGGTGTACTTCTCGAACGAGCCGCCCACCGAGATGACGTGTGGACACAGCTCTCTCGCCCGCCTGATGTTCATGGGAGCCGAGATGCCGAACGCTCGAGCCTCGTAGGAGGCGGCGAGCACGACACCTCCTCCCACCACGACTGGCTTGCCCCGTAGCTCGGGGCGAAGGAGCTGCTCGACGGATGCGTAGAACGCATCGAGGTCGAGATGGAGGATCTCTGCAACTGCTCCCACTGGTCGATTATCGCGAAGTGGTGTGACAGTTCCAGCCCCGAGGCACCTCTAGTGAAACCTCCCCCGGGGCCCCGTCATCATCGGGAACTGGGATCGAGGCGGTTCCCTCGAACTGCGTGTTGCCCGTTCGGACGAGGCAGCCTCCTTCGGAGTCGATGGCGGTGTCCTCGTCGTCGGTGCAATAGATGAGAAACATCGTCCCCCGGCCCTCCACCCCCAGACCCTGGAGGGTGTGGCGGATCTGAGGGTTGGTCACCCCGGCGGGGATAGAGTGACCGTCACGCAGTATCCACCCGCCCAGGTCCGTCTCTCCTACCCGCTAGTGCTGCAGACCTTCCGCACATCCGACCAGCGACTGTGATCGGATCGACAGACATGCCGACGAACCTCACTCCTAGACATCTCCTAGATGGGCTCGTTCGTCGAGATGTGCTCTACCTGCAGCAGGGGCAGGCAATGTTCGCGCAGTTTCGCTCGGCGTTTGGTCGGGCCTCGCCATCGCGATTGGCGATTCTTGCACGCTTCGTCAATCAGGTTTTCGTCTGGTACTTCGACGGCAGCGCCGCTGCGCTCCGACGGCTGGCGGACAACCGGAAGGGCACGGCTTCTTTCTACCGACTCTTGATAGCGGAGGGCCGGAAGGAGAGCGCTGCAGAGTTGCTGCGGCTCGCCGAGCCAACGGTGCGCTACGTCAACAACTCCGTTGCTCATCTCTCTACCGCCGTGCCGCATCCGCCCCTGCCATTGGCGGCTCACGAGAAGGCCGTTCGATGCGTCATCACCTTGTACCTCAGCGAGTATGAAGCGATCGTCGGCGTTCCTGCTGACCAGTTTGAAGCGCCAGACCCGTCCTGGATCGAAGCGTTGACCGAGGGGTGGTGACGCCTGTGAATATTGTTCTGACCCAACCCTGACCCAGGGACCCGCCATCTACCATCCCAGGCGGTTTGTGGTCGAGCATCTGAGGTCGCTGGGTTCCCACTCTCACACCCGCCAATCGCCGATCACCGCGGACTGGCGCTCGAATCGACCGTTCAGCAACCCGAGCGAGGGATTCCGAACGTTCGGGAGCTGATTGAGGTTGCAAACCTGAAGGTCCGAGACCCCGGCGGAGATGGGTGATGTGTTGAGACTGGGGGTAGTTCTTCACGGCCGCGGAACGACCTGGCTCACCACCGTCTCAGCCAGTGATCAACCCGAGGTGGGAGGTTGCCGGAACCGACGACTGACCCCGTCGTAGGGAACCGGGTTCAGTCGTCCTCAAGCGCAACTCCAAGCCGGGAAGGTGCAGACGCGTCCTTCAGGAGCTGCGCGGTCGGTCTCCAAAGCTCGGGGTACCGCTGGTACGCCGAGTATCGGGTCATCATCTGGCGAAGCCGCAGGTACATCTGCGATCGGTTGAAGGATTTGTCGGCCTCCAAACGGGCATCACGATCGAGTTGTTTGACCGCTTCCGTTCGGCTTGTCTGTTCGTCGCCTCGCTCGGTGTGAGCGATCACCATGTACCAGCCCACCGTTGCGCGAGTCGCTGGCCGCGCCTCGGGGGGCACCTTCATGCGCAAGATCGCGGTGAGATGCCCCTCGTCGTCGGGTCGGTCGTTTCGTCCATCCCGTGCGCGGAGAAGGTAGAGCAACATGAGATGGTCCCGGAGTGCGAAGTCCAGCCACCGGGGCGGAGAGCCACCGAGCACCTCTAGTGAGCGCGATAGGTGCGAGATCGCTGCTGCCAGGTGGGTGTCGTCGTCAGGATCACCTAGCTGCCAGATCCGTTCGTGCATCGCCCCGACGTAATGCAGACAGTACGCATAGGTCGATCGCGTGTCTTGCGTGACCATCGCGTCATAATGCGATTCGGCATCGGTTAGACCCTTCATTTGGAGCTTGAGGCCCTCGAGGGCGCCACTCATCGTCGGATCCGCCTCGCTCAGGGCCGATCCGTACTGCATGTAGCGCCAGGTCTCCAGTTGTTGCTCCTGGTCGAGCTTGCCAAACAGTTCCAGCGCCAGCCCATACTCGGCATACCGGCGGAGCCGGGCTGCGACCCTGTCTGCGCCCCCCGGAAGCGGCGCCTGGCCGAGGCAGAACTCAGCGAGCGAAAGGATCCCCATCCGCGACCCAGCGTGTTCTCCGATCAGATCATTGACGGAGGCGGTTCCGTTCCAGGTTCTGGCGATCGTCTTTGCGTAGCGGCGCAGCGATTCCGGCTTGTCTGGATACGCCGTGGAGGTGTCCATCGCGAACTCGATCTGAGCGGTTGACTCTGGAAGGACCCTGTCCAGCATTGCGTGCACAGGGCTGTCGGGTTGACTGGCGGCTTCTCTTAGCGCATTGGTGATTTGGGGCTTGACGCGTTCGGCTTCCTCCCAGTCGAGCGCTACTCCGTCGTACTTGTACTGGATTACGCGTGACAGCTTGACGTCAAAGGGCAACACGGTTCCCAGTTCGCACATGAGCACTGTTCCCCGCTGCGCCATCACATGCCTCACGCCGAGCTCATAGAACACATTCGGGTTGTTCAGAGATAGGTCGACGAGAACGACGGGGCGGTCACGCAGCTCGCGGAACATGTCGATGTGAATCAGACCCGAGCTTGCCGACTCGTCTGCGCGGATCGGTAGGAACCCTGCCGAACGGATGGCCGGTTGCATGATCACCCGGAAGACCTTGTCAAAGTCGAAGCTCGCGTCGACCCCAGGTATCGGCTTCTCACCGAATGGCATGACCACGAAGCAGATCTTGTCGACCATGCACCCAACGCTAGTTGTGAGCGAGCCGACCATGCGGGCTCCGTCAGGACCACCACCACCCGTTGACCTTGTCCAATTCCTCGATCTGCTCGTCCGCCAGTGTCCCCCGCCGGTACGGGTTCCGCTGAGAGTCCAGCCACGCCCGCAGCTTCACATCCTGGTACACCGTGCCCCTCGGCACATGACTCGACCCCGTCTCGACGGTCCACCGTCGAGACAGCGCCATCCGATCCTCGAAGCTCCCAGGTGCAGCGCTGAGGCTCTGGCCACGGCGGTGGGCCACGGCAGCCGGCTACGGGCGTCGAGTTCCCTCACGCTCGTGCCGGTCGTCGGATGTCGGCACGGATGGACAGGTCGGCGCATCCACCCCGTCGCGCCCTACCCGCCCAGCCCGCGGATCGTGGTCACCACCACGTCTCTGGTGGCGTCAATCGAGGTGCTGATCGCGCCGGGGAAAGCCACGACCACCAGGGACACGGTGGCGAGGGCAGCGGCCAGCTTGGCCGGAAGGCCCAGCGCGAAGACGTTTGCCTGCGGGAGCGAAGCGGGCGGCCACCCCCAGAGCGACCTCGACCACCATGAGGGCAGCCAGCGCCGGAATGGTGAGCTGCACCGCTGCCATCAGCATCTGCGCCACCAGGGTCACGGCAGTCTCGGCAATGCCGGGAGCGAAGGACAACGTACCGTTCAGCGGAATCATCTCCACGGTTGCAGCGAGAGCCTCGACGGCGAGCCGGTCGCCGCCCATCACGAGCCACAATGTGAGGGCAGCCAAATTGAATGCGCGACCGAACACCGAGACCGATTGACCGCTGAGCGGGTCGAAGATCTGGCTGGCATTGAGGCCCGAGTTCAGGTCGATGATCGAACCCGCCACCTCGAAGGCGTGCAGGAGGATGCCGGTCAGGAAGCCGAGTGTTATGCCGACGCCGATGTTGGTCGCCATCACCACGATGAAACCGGAGAGGGACGTCGGCATCGGAGTCGGCCGGGCCAACGCCAGGCCGACCGCCAACGCGAAAGCGCTGCGCCCGGTCGCCGGGAAAGCCTTGAGAACGGGCGAGGCGACTGCGAAGGCACCCACCCGTGTGATGGCGAGGACGATGCCGGTCATACCGGCGACGTCGATCACAGCCTCCATGTCACATCGACCCGATGCGTTCCCAGAGAAGGGTCGTCCAGCTCACCAGCTCCCGCAGCATCCAGTTGCCGCCGAAGACCAGGATCGCTCCTGCTGCGATGAGCTTGGGCACGAAGGTCAGCGTCATCTCCTGGATCTGCGTGACCGTCTGGAGGATCGACACGCCCACACCGATGATGAGGGTTGCTGCCAGCATCGGCCCGGCGAGCCGGGTCACGAGGTCGAGGGCCCCGAGCAGGATCTCGATCACTTCGACATCGCTCATGCGCTAACCCCCACCCTGCACCGACGACACCAGCGACCCGATCAACAGCACCCATCCGTCGGCGAGGACGAACAGCAGGAGCTTCAAGGGGAGCGAAATGAAGGTTGGCGGCAGCATCACCATTCCGAGCGCCATGAGCACGGTCGACACGATGAGGTCGATGATGAGGAATGGGACGAACACCACGAATCCGATGACGAACGCAGTCCGGAGTTCCGAGACGATGTAGGCGGGAATCAGTACCGTGGCGCCGATCTCCTCCGGCGACTCGGGCTGCGGTCCTTCTGCCAGGTCGAGGAAGAGTCGGAGATCCTCCTCGCGGGTCTGTGCAAGCATGAACTCGCGGAGTGGCGCGTACCCCTTGTCGTAAGCCTCGTCGATCGAGATCTCCTGGTCGATGAGCGGTTGGGCGGCGTCGTCCCACACTTGTGTCAGCACCGGCTTCATCACGAACAACGTGAGGAACAGCGCGATCCCGATCAGCACCGGTGCCGGCGGAGCGGTCTGAATCCCGACCGCGTTTCGGGTGAGGCCGAGCACCACGATGAACCTGGTGAAGCTCGTTGCGAGCAGCAGGAGGCCCGGAAGCAGGGATCCCATCGTCATCAACAAGACCAGAGAGACGGTCTGCGTGAGACCTCCCTCCACTCCGTTGACCTGAACGGCGATCGAAGGCACCTCGGGTACCGCTCCCGGCTCGGGCACGGTCACCGCCGGCACGGTGACTTCCGGTGTCGTCAGCGTCTGCGCTGACGCGGGGAGCGCCGACGCGAGCACGGAGAACATTGCCGTGACGACGATCAGGAGCCGCAGTGCGCGGAGTAGGTCAGGACGGTGGGCGGACATGAGGGAAGGTCGAACGAGTTGGCCTGCGAACCGTCATGGCTCGCAGCGTTTCGATCGGGCTCTTCCCTGGCCCTGGGTGCGATGGGGTCAATGGCACCATCGGCTGTTCCTCATCCGTGAACGACATCGGCTCCATCGGTACGACGACATCCTCGTCGTCGAGATCGCGAGCGAGCTCTGTCAGGAGACTGATTCCGTGGTCGGTGGCACCAACGAGGAAACGGCGCCCATCGGTCTCGACCACCGCCACGACCCCGTTGCGAGTCAGAGCGGTGCGGGAGGCGACTCGGAGACCGCCTCCGAGACCACCGGCTTTGGTCCGTCTGATCCACCAGATGACCAGCGGAGCACCCACGAACACCAGAAGAGTCGAAACCGTCGATGTCCACATGGTCAGGTCGCTCGCGGGTCGGGATCGAGTTCTGAGACCCGGGTGGCTATGTGCTCCTCGAGAACGATGATGTCACCTCGGGCGATGTGGCATCCGTTGACGTAGATGTCCACGGTGGCGTCGGGACTGCGGTCCAGGGTGACGATGTCGCCCACGTCGAGGTCACGCATCTGCCGCAGGGTCATCTCCGCTCTCCCGGCCACGACGGTGACCTGAGCGGGGACGGCACCGAGCACCTCGACGGATCGCTGCGCAGTGCTGCTCGAGGTGTCCGTCAGCTCAGGGACGACGATCGGCGATACCACCGAATGAGTCATGCGAAGATCCTGTTTCGTGCCACGTGAGGCCTGTCGGCCGAAGGGCGGGGTGGTTCAGTGAATCGGGAGAGCAGAGGTCCCGAACCAGCGTGCTACGTATTCCGGCCGGGGTTGTCCTCACCACGCAACACGGAATTCGTGTGCTCGCCCCGTCACTGAACGATGAGCTCTGTGAGCACTGCCCGGAGAACCTCACCGTCTGGGAACAGTGCCACCAGGGCATCGGATAGCTCCTGACGGAGCCGCTCCATGCCCTCGGCGGACTGCAGCTCCGTTGACGTGAAACTGGTCATGGTGCTGAGCGCGGCGTCGCGCATGAGAGGGATCTTGCCGGCCACGACCGCGGAGTCGGCGAGGTCGTTGAGCACCACGGCGAACCCGACGCGTGCGTACCGACCCTCCTCGCCAACGAGGTTGACGGTGAGGGTGTCGACTTCGATGACCTCGCCTTCGACGGGCGCGAGCGTGGTCGTCGGCGCCGCAGCCTCTGCGTCAGGGCCTCCACCGAGAAAGAAGAATATGCCGGCGCCGACGGCCAGCGCGGGCACGACCATCAGAATGATCTTCTTCAGCTTGCCGCTGCCGGCTTCTTCGCCCTCTTCCTGCGGCTTCTTTTCCTTCTTTTCCTTCGCCATCTCAATTCTCCGTTGGTGCAGGAGCCCCGGCAACGATCACCATCTCGACCCGGCGGTTGGCCGCACGGCCTTCTTCGGTGCTGTTGTCGGAGATCGGTCGGAACTCTCCATACCCTGTCGCCGAAAGTCGGCGCGGGTTTACGTCTCCCGAGGCCAGGATCTCGAGGACCGCGAGCGCGCGGTCGGCCGACAGGTTCCAGTTCGTGTAGCCGTTCTCGTTGAGCGGAACCGTGTCAGTGTGGCCCTCGATGAGGATCTCATTGTCGAATCCGGTCAGGATCGGCGTGAGGGCGTCGATGATCTCGCGTCCGGCCGGTGACAGCACGGGCGACCCGCTTGCGAAGAGCACATCGTCTGTGGCGATGGATACGACGAGCCCGCGGCTGTCGAGCCTCAACGAGACTTCGGGTTCGAGCCCGAAGGCCTGGAGCGCGTCGACGAGCGAGTCCCGCACATCCGCCAGCTCCTCGGCGCTCGAGAGGAAGACTCCGTCCTCTTCCTCGTCGGATCCGGAAGCCGTGATCGGGTGCGGGTCCGGGATCAACTCGATGCCCTCGACACCCTGGGTGTTCTCCTCGATGGCAGGATCCTTGAACTGCGGTCCGACGATCCCTGTCCCGGAGTCCAGCAGGCCCTCCTCGGCGGACGTGTTCTTGAAGGGGTCGGCGAGTCCGGAAACCAACAGTTGGAACTTCTGAGCGTCGACCTGCGAGATGGCGTACAGCATCACGAAGAACGCCATCAGGAGGGTGATGGCGTCCCCGTATGTTCCCATGAACCTGAGTTCAGCCTCCATGGATGCGGTATCTGCGCCCTTGTCTTTCCTAGCCATCAGGCGGCCTCCGCCCCGCCTTTCGCCCGGGCATGGTGCCCGATGCGCTGCGCCGGCTCGAGGAACGCCTCCAGGCGCTCGACCAGCATGCGTGGGCTCGCCCCGGCCTGGATAGCGAGGACACCGTCGATGATGAGGCTCATGGTGGATATCTCGGCAGTGTTGAGCTGCTCGAGCTTGTTGGCCACCGGGATGAAGATCACGTTCGAGAAGAACACGCCGTACAGAGTCGTCAGCAGGGCCAGGGACATGCCGATGCCGAGCTGAGACGGGTCGGACAGGTTCCCGAGCATGTTGATGAGCCCGATGACGGTTCCCATCATCCCGAGCGTCGGGCAGTAGCCACCGATCGCCTTCCACAGTCCGATTTGAGTGGTGTGCCTCGCATCGACCGAGTCGACCATCGTCTCGAGAATCGCCCGAGCGTTCTCGGTGTCCATGCCGTCGACCACCAGTTGCAGACCCTGCTGCAGGAACGGATCCTCGATGTCCTTCAGCTTCTCCTCGAGGGCGAGGACGCCCTCCCGACGGGCGACCTCCGCCATCTTCATCATGGTGTTCACGGCTTCGTCGCCGTTGGCGGGCTTCCCGGTGAACGCCTTGATCATGGCCTTCGGCATGCCCGCGAGATGTGGGATCTCGAAGGCGGTCATGCCGGCGCCGACCGCACCGAAGAACACGAGCACGAGAGAAGAGGGCCCGATGAGAGGTCCGAATGAATTTCCGTCCATCAACGTCGACACGACGATGGCGACGAGGACCAGAACGACTCCACCAATGGTCAACATTGGGAGCCCCCACTCTTCTTTGTCCTGGTGCGCGTTGGCACTTCGACACCTCCGTGTGTCTTCTCGGGGTCGTCCATCGACCCTGCAAACATCCCGTCGGCGCGTGCCCCTGTCACGTAAGGACCCAGCTCGAAGGAACTATCAATCGTGCTTGGCAGGGCCCGGAGGCTTCTGATGACCCGGAGTCGGTAGAACGTAGAACGGCGAACCGGCGCCCAAGGCGTCGTGATGGTTCGCGACGTTCTACGTTCTACATGTCAACGCTTCAGATTGACCAGGTCCGACAAGATCTCGTCGGCGGCGGTGATCACACGGCTGTTCGCCTGGAAACCACGCTGAGCGATGATCATGTTCGTGAACTCGGCGGCGAGATCGACGTTCGACATCTCGAGCGTGCCCGCCGAGAGCAGACCCCGGTTTCCCGAGCCAGGCGTCCCGACGATCGGCTGCCCGGAGTTGATGCTCTCCTGGAAACGCGACTCGCCGCTGCGCATCAAGCCAGCCGGATTCGTGAAGGTCGCGGTGGCGACCGTACCCAGCGTCTTGGTCCAGCCGTTGGAGAACTGGCCCACGATGGTGCCGTCGTCGCTGATCACGAAGCTCCGCATGAAGCCGATTTCGTTGCCATTCTGGGAGAAGGCGGCCATCGTGGGAGAGCCTCCGAACTGAACGAGCGGCGTATCGGTCGCTAGGTCGATGTCGATGCTCAGTGGAGCTGCACCGGCAGGAGTGACGCCTGTCATCGTGATCGGGCTCGCAGAGGTGAGCGCTCCGCTCGTATCGAAGGTCACCGTGCTGCTCGACAGAGTTGCAGCGGCTCCGTCGACCTCGGCCGAGACCGACCAGGTGTTTGTTCCGGTCTTTGTGAAGGTCGCCACCATCTCGTGGGAGTTCCCGACTGAGTCGTACACACTGATGGTCGTGACCTGCGTGTTCCCCACGGCAGCATCGGCCGGCAAGTTCCCGCCGAGGGAGACGTTGGTCGTCACGATCGGATCGATCACCTGCGTGAGGGGCAGCTGGATCGCCGAGAGCGGTCGTGAGAAATCGATGGCGCCGGTTGTGTCGGCGGTCCATCCCATCACACGGGCTCCGCCCGGTCCGGTCAAGTTGCCCGCAGAATCGAAGCTGAAGTTGCCGGCCCGTGTGTAGAAACGCGAACCCGCGTTCTCCATCACGAAGAATCCATCACCTTGAATGGCGAGGTCCGTGTTGCGGCCGGTGACCTGGCTTGCACCCTGGGTGAATACGCCGTCGATGGTGGCGACCTTGGTGCCGAGCCCGATCGTGATGGGGTTGGAACCACCCTGGTTGGCGCCTCCGGCCGACGGGCCCTGCAGTGTCTGGGTCAAGGCTTCCTGAAAGGTGACGACCGAGGCCTTGTACCCGGCGGTGTTCACGTTGGCGATGTTGTTACCGACGACGTCCATCATCGTCTGGTGCGAACGGAGGCCGGAGATCCCGGCGAACATCGAGCGCATCATGGTGGAGTGGTCCTCCTTGTAGAGGCCCATCCGTGGGTGTGGTGCCGGCCGATCCGTCGGCCTGCTTCTCTTCTCGTCGTCTGCTTGTCGGTTGACTTCAGTGGTGTGGTCAAATGCCGGCCGCCCCGGGGAGGGTCGGCGGGCGCGGCCTCCGTCGATGCCGGGCGAAGGCGGTCGCGTGTGTGTTGGCCAAGCAGGCCTGGTCGGCCTGCGAACTCAGGTGCCCGGCTCCACCTCCAATACGTTGGCGATCGGAATCCATTGCGTGTCGACCTCGAGCTCGGGGCCGTCGGCGGTGAAACGCACACCGGCCACCTGACCCGTCACCCGTGATCCATCTGTGCCGATGGCCTCGATCGTCTTTCCGCTCAGGCCGACGGCGAGCGAGAACTGTGTCAGATTCATGAGTTGGGCCTGGGTGTCGGCGAGTGTTTGCAGGGTTTCGACCTGGGTGAACTGCGCCGTTTGCTGGAGGAACTCGGTCCCGTCGCTGGGGTCCATGGGGTTCTGGTACCGCAGCTGGGCAACGAGCAACTGGAGAAATGCCTCGCCGCCGAGACCGCCGAGCGACGTGGGTTGGGTCTGTGTCTGTGCGGCAATCGCATTGACTGCATCGGTCATGGCATCTCCTTCAAAGCCGGTATCCGGCGTCGCTGCGGCGTGTCTGCGCCTGGGTCGGGACGAAATCGGTGGCATCGTCGGTCTGGCCGGGGCTCCGCCGGCGCTGACGACCACTCATGTCGAAACCACGGCTCTCGAGTGCACGCTCCATGTCCGAGACCAACTGCGGATCGGTGGCGGCGCCGTCAGGAACCGAGAGCTTGACTCCGTCGGACATCAGGCTCACGGTCACACGGTGCAGTCCGTGGTCGTCGACGGTGATGGTGATCGTCCGCGGGGGAGGAGCGTTTTCGAGGCGGCGTACGGCTTCTTCCACCCTGCGCAACACCGACGAGGGAACGGCGTTGGGCTCGGATGAGGAAACGCCCGAGGTGTGACCGGGTGCGAGTTCGGTGGCGGCGACAAGCGTGGTCGTCTCGACTGGTTCGCGCACATCTGGTTCCGCGTGGTGGGCGGGTCCAGAGCGACGAGCGTCGGGGACGGAGATCGCGTCGCGCGTCGCTGGGGAGATGTCCGAAGCAAGGGCGGCAGCTCCTTGCGGGGTGGCGGATTCTGCGGTGACCGCGACATCGGGTCGGGGGCCGTTGGGCGCCGTGACGGCAGATGCGGGGGTTGCTTCGCCCATGGCGCGCGTGAGGGTCGTCGGGGATGCGGGGCGAGGCGGCGCCATGGGCGGTGTGACGAGGGCCGGGCGGGGCACCTCAGCGGTGGCTTCGGCCGTCGTCAGCTCGCTGATCATCTCGGGAGTCACAACTTCGGCCGGCTCCACCGTAGGCGCAGCGGCCGGCTCGATCATCTCGACGTCCGACGGCGCTTGCGGCCGCCCGATCATCTTGAGGTCCGTCGGCGCGGGCGGCCGCTCGATCATCTCGAGGTTCGCCGGAGGGGACGGCACCGGGCCGGCAGGGGTGGCGACCTGCGTCGGGTTTCCGGTGGTCGCGACGGGCGTCGGGTTTCCGGCGGACGTCACGATCGAATCGGCGACTTGACGCACACCCGCGCCGTACTCAGACAACGTGGGCGTCGCCAGACGGGCGATCTGGTCCGGCATCGTCGTGAAGGGTGCTGGGGCGGGGACGGTGAGCGTGGAACCGGGGGGGATGGGAGCCGCCGGAGAGGACGCCACGTCCTGGCCGGTCGACGCGGGCGGCGGAGCGGCTGGAGGCGGCGGCGCCATGACGAGGGCGGCGGCCATCGCGTTTGCAAACCCCTCGCCGGGTTGGTCGGTGCTGTCCGGGACGGGGGTCGAGCCCATCAAGGGAGGGATCATCACTCGGTTCCTCCAAGTTGTCGGTATCGGTCGAGTACTGCGTTCACGTAGCCTTCCGCCACTGGAACACCTGGCTGGTCGTTGAGGAGGGACCCGACTCGCGCGGGTCCGACGTTGTAGGCGGCAAGGCCGAGCTCGGTGCTTCCGAATCGATCGACCATGGCAGCGAGGAACCGGGCGCCCCCGTCGAGGTTCTGCTCGGGGTCGTACGGATCCACCTTCAAACCTTCGGCGGTGGCCGGCATCAGCTGGGCGAGCCCGATCGCACCGGCGTGTGACACCGCATTGGGATCGAACCCCGACTCCACCCACACCAGGGCAGTCAGCAGCGTGGGATCGAGACCGTTTGCGCGTGCCGCCCGCTCGATCGACGCCTGCCAGCGGGCAGCGCCGGTCGGGAGCGTGTCGGGGGGAAGATCGGCCGAGCCGGTTCCGCTCGTGCGGGTTCGGGTCGCCGGTGAGGTGGTGGCGGCGGCGGCGTTCGATCTCGACGCGGCGTCTGCCAGCGCGGCCTCGAACGTCGGCCCGGACCCGCCAGAGGCGTGTGTAGCCATCGATTGAATCTGGCCGATTCGTGCCATGACCGATGCAATCCCGCTCACTTCGTTCTCCTCCTCATCGCCATCAGTTCGTCGAGGGTCGCTTCGGCGGATCGGCGTGCGAGATAGGCGAGCGCCTGCTTTCTGCGCTCTTCGAGCTTGTCGGTGACCTCGAGGTCCTGAGCGCTTCGGCGCCATGCACCGTGCGCGGCTCGTGCCCGGTGATCGGCCTGCTGGCGGACGAGTTCGGCCGCCGTGTACCTCTCGTGAGTAGCCATCCCGGCGATGCGCCGAACCGTCAGGTCGTCGAGCCGGGTTCCCGTGGGAGGGGCCGAGGTCGTGGTCCGGTGCTCCTCGAGAGATTTGACCGCCTGGGTCTCAGCTTCGGTCAGTTCGGTGGTGGCCTCGCCCAGCTGCGAGCGGGCTTGTTTCTCCCAGATCTTGCGGACCCGAAGCAGGCGGGACATGTCTTTCATATCAACTCACCTCTCGTGCAGATCTCTGACAGTGCCTGCCATGACCGCTCCGCAGGGGTGAGGTCGGATGGGCGCTGCCTGAGAAACTCGACGAGCTGTGGTGTGACCCGTAGGCCCTTGTCCGCCCGAGGGTTCGATCCCGACACGTATGCGCCGACTTCGACCAATTCCTGGACCTCGGTTGCGGCAGCGAGCGCATCGCGGGTGGCGGAAGCCACTCTCGCCTGGCGCTCGTTCCACAGTTTTTGGGCGAGACGACTGAGCGAAGCAAGGGGGTCGATGGCGGGATACCGACCCTGTACCGCGAGATTGCGGTCCAGAACGAGGTGTCCGTCGAGGATTCCCCGAACGGCATCTGCCACCGGATCGTTCATGTCGTCGCCGTCGACGAGCACGGTGTAGAGAGCGGTGATGGTGCCATGCACCCGCGGTCCCGACCGTTCGAGGACCTTGGGCAGCATCGAGAACACAGAGGGGGTGTAGCCACGAGCGGTCGGAGGCTCGCCCGCGGCGAGGCCCACCTCGCGCTGGGCCATTGCGAGACGGGTGATCGAGTCCATCATCAGCACAACGTCGTTTCCACGATCGGCGAACCACTCGGCCGCCCGGGTGGCGTAGAGGGCGGCGCGGAGTCGGAGCAGGGCCGGTTGATCCGACGTTGCAACGATGACGATCGACCGGGCCATTCCTTCGGGACCGAGTTCGTCCTCGATGAACTCACGAACCTCGCGGCCGCGTTCACCGATGAGCCCTATCACTGCGACATCGGCCTGCTGTCCCTTCGCGAGCATTCCCAGCAGAGTGGACTTTCCGACCCCCGATCCGCCGAAGATGCCGATCCTCTGGCCCTTACCGATGGTGCAGAGGGTGTCGATGAGACGCACACCGGTGGTTATCGGAGTGTCGATGCGACGCCGCTCCATGGCGGCCGGGGTGTTGGACTCGAGTCTGACGGCTTCGCCGAAAACCGGTCCCTTCCCGTCCATCGGCTGGCCGAGTGCATCGACGACCCTGCCCACGAGTGCCGGTCCGACGACCGCACCGGGCGCGCTGTCGAGGCGTGTGACACGGTCGCCGCGACCCAGACCCGTCGTGTCGCCGTACACCAGTGCAGTGGCTCCTTCCGGCTCGACTGCGACGACTTCGGCCAGCCGCGTTCCGTCGACGCCTGTCACCTCCAAAGCGTCTCCCAATCGGAGTCGGAGCCCGCGAACCTCGAGCTCATGTCCGACGACGCGCGCAAGGGAGCCCTGGACGAGAAGCGGCAGGCTGCGGAGCGCATCAGCCACGCAGTCCCTCCTCCACGATGGCCCACGCCATCGGAATGGTCAGATCGGCGTGGGCCCAGACACCATCGATGAGGGCCTCGCCGGCTCCGAGCGTCTCGTCGGGTACGACGGTCAGTCCTGGGACCGTCCCGAACCCGGCCGACACCTCGCCGAGATCTCCCGGCGAGACAGAAATGGTCAACTGGTCATCGTCGATCTGAGTCAGCGCCGCGGCGATCCGATCGCCGAGCGACGCACTGACCTGTTCTGGAACCTCGGCGACGATGTTTCGTGCAATGGCGATCGCCACGTCCAGCAGTTGCGGGACCACGTCGACGGTCGTGGATGCGAGGTGGGCAACCGCGTCGGTGGTGGCAGTCCTGAGCCGTTGTTCGGCGGCCTCGGCGGACCGGCGAGCGGCAGCTTCGGCAGCCTTGGCCCCATCTGCGAAGCCCTGGTCGTATCCGGAGCTGCGCGCTTCATCGATGTGCTTGAGGAACGTCGGATCGAGGAACCCGGCCTCTGCGCTCCCCATCACATGCGGATCGGTTGCCAAGAACGGCTGACGAAGGACTCCGCTATTCGATGAACTCACTGTCGTCTCCCCGTGCGATCACGATCTGGCCGCTCGCCTCGAGCGAGCGGATGGTGGCGACGATGGCGGTCCGGGCCTCCATGACGTCCTGCTTGCGGACGGCACCGAGCAGATCGAATTCCTCCAGCAGCGACTCGCGTGCCCGCTCCGACAGGTTGTTGAGGATCTTTTCGCGGACGGCCTCGTCGACGCCCTTCAGGGCCAGCGCCAACGAGTTCGTGTTCACCTGCTGCAGCACCTGCTGGATGGCCCGGTCCTCGAGCGTCTGAACATCCTCGAAGACGAACATGAGTGATCGAACTCGTTCGGCCAGTTCCTGGTCGAACGAGCTGAGGTGGGCGAGCACCTTCTCCTCTATGTCGCGGTCTGCATTGTTGAGGATTGCGGCGAGCTCCTTCGGTCCGTCTCGCGTCTCGCCCTCGCCGTCGTTGCTTTCGCTGAGGTTCTTTCGCATCGCCTGCTCGATCCGTTGGATGACCTCCGTCGGCGTCTTGCCGATGGTGGCGATACGAAGGGAGATGTCGCCTGCCTCCGTCGGATCGAAGTGGGCCAGCACTTTGGCTGCGAAGGTCGGCGGCTGTGCGGCGAGGATCACAGCGGCCGTCTGAGGGTGCTCGTTGGCGAGGAATTGGACGGCCTGATCGAGTTCCACCTTCTGGAGGAACCGGAACGGCTGGTGGGGGTCGAAATGTCCGAGCTCGTCCAGATCCGCCGCCGCCTTCATGGCTTCGGCCCGCATCCTCAGGAGGCGTGCTTCCTCGCTCGGATCGATCGACATCATGTGGTTGAGCGTGCGCGCCATGAGCGAATTGCGCGTCGCCGAGTCAATATCGCCGAGGCTGGAGACCTCCTCTGCGAGGAGTGCTATCTCGTCGGGACTGAGATGCTCGAGAATATTGGCGGCTTTGCCCGACCCGATCGCCAGCACGAGGGCAGCGGCTCGCTGGCGAGGTGCGGGGACGGCCACCCCGCGGGGGCCGGCCGGGACAGGAAGCGCTGAGCCGTTTGCCATCAGCCCACCGTCTCACGGCGGTCGGCGAGCCACGACCTGAGCAGTGTGGCGATTTCCTCCGGCTGACGTTCCACTAGTTGGATCACGTCGTCGGTGAGGCCGAGAACGGCGTTCTGATTGGCCATGTCGTTGGCGTCGATCACGGCCCCGTCGCCACCCGACAATGCCTGCGTGAGCTCGACGATCTCGCCCTTCCTCGCCTTCTTCTTGCCGCCCCGGCTCATCAGGAACAGAGCCACCGTGACGAGCAGGAGGACGAGCGCACCGATGATCGTGGGGAGCAACGTCATGATCCCGCCCTCTTCCACCGGCGCCTCTTCGACGGCTTCGGGCAACGCGGGGAACGGCACGGCCGAGACCTCGACGGTGTCGCCGCGCTGGTCTTGTGCGCCGATCGCAGCCGTGACGAGGGACTCGATCGCTGTCACGTCGGGTGCGGTCGCCCCGGTGAGGCTGCCGTCGTCTACGACCACGGCGACCGAGAGACGTTCAACCGTTCCGGGCGCCTCGGTGGTCTTGACCACGACTCGATCGATGCCGAACTCGGTGGTGTCCTCGTTCCGGGAGTAGTCGTACGCCCCGTCGCCGGTGTCGATTGCAGCGCCGTCGACACCGACCGACCCGACCGGCGCGGCGCCTGCTCCGGTGAAGGTCTCTTCGATCACCTGGCTGCGGAGGGCCGTCGCTGATTCGGGGGAATAGGTCTCGCTCTCCGTGGAGCGCTCGTCGAAGTCCAGCTCGGCTCGGACGACGACCGATGCGCGACCAGCCCCGAGGACCGATGCCAGCATCTCGTTGATGTCGGCGGAGAGTGCAGTCTCGAAGTCCGAGGTCAGCCTGAGCTGGCGATTGCCGAGCGCCGTGGCGCCGTCTTCGCCTGCGGCATGTAGGACGACGCCGTCGGTCGAGGCGACAGTGACCTGGCTGGGTTCGAGGCCTTCGACCGAGGACGCGACCAGCATCACGATCGCCTCGATGTCCGAGTCGGCAAGCGAACCATTCGGATCGACGAGCACCGAAGCCGTCACAGGCTCTTGGTTCTCCACGAAGAGTGCTTCTTCGGGGATGACCAGATGCACGGTGGAGCTGTCGACCGAGCCCATCGCCGTGAGCGTTCGGGCGAGTTCACCCTCGAGCGCTCGTTGGTAGTCGACGCGCTGGCGAAAGTCCGACACGGAAAGTCCCTGCTCGTCGAGAAGTTCGTATCCTTGAGGGACCACCGAGGCCTGGATGCCGTCGGCGGCGAGGTCGGCTCGAACCCGGTACACCGAGTCCTGCGGTACGAGGACCCTCGATCCACCGCCTTCGAGTCGGTACGGGACGCCTGCAGACTCCAATGAGTCCACGACCTGGCTGAGCTGGGTCTCGTCGATGCCCGAATAGAGGACGGTGTACGAAGGCTGCGTCACCCAGGTGAAGAACGCCGCCGACGCGATCAGGACGACAACGGTCGCTGCCGCCATCACAGACTTCTGGGAGGCGGTCAGGTCCCGAAGGAGACGCTTCAAGGTTTCGGTTGCCGCCATGTCAGACCTGCATCCTCATGATTTCTTGGTACGCCTCGACCGCCTTGTTGCGCACCTGGACGAGCGTTTCCACGCCGAGCGTCGCCTTGGTGGTTGCGATCATCAATTCGTGGACGGGTGTGTCGCCGCCTGCGGCGACGTCTTGGGCCATGAGGTCGGCAGTGCGCTCTCCGTCGGAGACCGACTGCAAGGCGTTTCCGATCTTGTCGGCGAAGTTGGCGCCATCGGCGGCCGGTGTGATCCGCTCCGTCGCCGGGCGGACGATCGAGGTGATCCCGGAGATGGGTCCGATCGGAGATGTCATTGTCCGAGCCTCAGGGCTGCTTCGTAGGCCTCGCGACCCGACTTCACAACCGACAGGTTCGCCTGATAGCTCCGTTGTGCAGCGATCAGATCGGCCATCTGGCCTGCGAGATCCACGACTGGACGATTCACGTAGCCGTCCTCGTCTGCGAGTGGATGGGTCGGGTCATACGCCATGGGCGAATCACCCGGCGCTTCGCGTACCCCTGCGACGTCCACGCCGGTGCCATCGGTGCGGGCTGCGGCAACCACGACCTTTGCCCGGAAGGGTTCGTCCTCGGCCGGGTTGATGGTGTTTACGTTGGCGATGTTGTGGGCGATGGCATCCAGCCAGGTTCGGCTGAGGCCGGCACCCGTCCGTGCGATGTCGATGGATCCGAACACGCTCATCAGCGGCTCCCGACCGCCAGCCTGATGAGGCTGGCCTTGTAGTTGAAGGCTTCGATCATTGCGGTCTTCATGAGGTTGGTTTCCAGCATTCCGACCAGCTCGTCCTCCATCTGGACGTTGTTCCCGTTGGCGCCCGGCGCCGTTCCGGTGCTGACGACCGTTGCATCGACGCTCCGATCGGTCTGTCCTGTACCGAGGGCTGCGGAGAGCTGACCCTCGAACTCCACCCGCTGTGCCCGGAAATTGGGGACCTCGGCGTTGGCGACGTTGTTGGCGATGACCTCGGAGCGACGCTCGAGGCCAGACAGTGCCCATTCGATGGCCTGTGTGGTGAGGTCGGTACTCGTGATCATTGACTTGGGCTCCTCCAAACGAGAAAACGACAGGGGCGAACGCCGTGCGCTCGTCCCTGTCGCCGTTGAATCTTCCATGTATTCGGTTGTCGAGTACGCCTGTCGACTCACCAAGCCCGCGGTTAAGGGTGACGGCGCTTTTCACCGCGAAGCGTTTGACCGGGAGGGGAGTAGGTCGCCGCCTGGAATCCGTAGAACGTTCAACGTTGAACGTTCTACGTTGTGCGTTGCACGCGCTCTCGACGTCATCCGCAACAAGGCGGGTGCGCGATCAGGTGTCGTAGCGAATGTATCCGGCGCCTGCGGAACGGAGACGACCCATGTGGTCCATCTCCTGCCGGATCTCTGCCTTGCGGAGTGCCAGCGCGGCCATCGCTTCTTCGGTCTGCGTGAGCAGCGTGAGGATGCGGGCTTCGGTGGCCTCGCTCGGTTGACCTTCCAGAACGACACCTCCGACGTCGGGCAGCTCGCCCGGTTCCTCGCCGTCGGCCAGCCGGGCGGCATCTTCGAGAAACAGCTCGAGGAGATCGGCGGCTTCATCCCAGGTCACGAGAAGTCCCCGCCGCCGGCCAGTGACGCCCATGCGTCCCTGAGGTCCCGGAAGATGGTGCGGACCGGTTCGGCGAGTGCGAATTGCTTCTCGACGTTCGAACGCACCAGCTGGCGATGGGAGTACTCGTACAGAGCGGCGAGGTTCGTCGCAACCGAACCGACACTCATGTCGAGTGTCTGCAGGAGCTCCATGATGATCGCTTGAGCCCTGGTCAGCTCGCGGTGGGCGAGCTCGAACTCGGGTCGCGGGGTGTCGAGCGCCGTTTCCACCTTGTCGATGGCCGTAACGACGCCGTCGTAGAGCATCACCACCAGCTGAGCAGGCGTGGCCGTGTCCACCGAGCTCTGGCGGTATGCGTCGAGGGCAGCGTTCATGTCTCCTCCATCACTGGTTGGCGTTGAGGCTGGAGAGTCCCGCCGCGAGTTGCGACGACAGGCCCTGCATCCGGCCCATGGCTGTCTCGAGTGCCGTGAACTGTCTCCTCAGCGCAGCTTCACGCCTCACAAGGCGCTCCTCGAGCTGTGCGATGCGATCGTCGGCGAGTTTGATCTGGGCGTCCCAGCGGTCGGTTGCCCGGTCTACGAGGCCGCCGGTCTTGGTGACACTTTCGAGAAAGGAATCGAAGGTGGCTGCGAGCCCGGACCGGATCGTCACCGACCCGAGATCCAGCGTGCCGCCGGCCGCCGAGACGTGAGCCGACGTTGCCGAGATCGACAGCAACAACCCGTCCAAAGATCCCGATCCACTGAGCGACCTCCCGCTGCCGGAGGCGGCGAGCCCTCCGATGGTACCGATCACGTTCTGTCCCGTATGGGTTCCTGCGAGGCCGAAGGGGTCGCCGGTCACCGTGAACTCGCCTGCCGTTCCGTAGCGGGTTTCACCCAAGCTGATCGAAGCGCCGTTTTCGGTGGCGGCCAGCGATGTGATGCCGGCGTCCGACAGGGCCGTGTTGATCGTGTCGACGGCCTCCGTGATGCTCGAGCCGGCCGAGACCGTGACCGAAACGGTCTTCGATCCGCTGGTGATGTCGAATGTCTGATCGAGGAGTGGGCTCACATACAGGCCGCCCGTCACTGCGGCTCTCGTGGCCGCCTGAGTCACGGAGACGGCGTGCGTGCCGTCCAGGCTGGTCGAAGCTGCCCTACTCACGGTCACTCGGCCGTCGGTTGCCGTGGTCTCCCGAGCGAAGAGCGATTGGACCCCTGCGAAGTTCGATTCGAGCGCCTCGCGCAGCTTTGTCTCGTCGAGCGTGACAGCTCCGTCGCGTGTGAGGCTGATGCCGACCGACGAAGAAGTCCGGTAGTCGCCGGTGAGTCCAGCCACCACGCCCGAGATCGCCGAACGGAGCGAGAGCTTGAGGCCTCGCGCTGTGGAGTCCGTCGACAGCGCGCCTGCGGTTGCTCCACTTTCGGATGCGGTTTTGGTTTTGGACGTGATGGTCGACAACGCCGAGTTGAGCTCGTTGACCATGTCCTTGATCGCCGTGACGGCGGCGTCCAGGTCGGAGTTGATCGTGATGTTGACCGGAGACGTCGTGACGTCTGTGAGTGTGAGCGTGACTCCGTCGACGAGGTCGTCGATGACGTTGGAGCTCCGCTCGACGGTAACTGCGCCCGGCCCAGACCCCAGTGTGATCTGTGCATCCTGTCCTTCCTGGGTGGCTGCGAACGATCCCATCGTGGGCAGCCCATTCGTCACGCTGAACTGCGATCCGTCGCCCGTCTCGTCGGAGGTGAGCGCAAGTTTCACGCGGCCGGAGTCGACCTTCACGACCGACGCAGAGACACCGGCGTCGAGTGCATTGATCTGTGAGACCAGGCCCGACAGTGTGGTGCTGGCATCCGTGGTCACGTCGTGTTGCGTGCCGCCGATCGTGATCGAGAAGGTTCCGGCCCCGACCAGGTCGGCGGAGGAACTGAGGTCGCTCGAACCGCCGGGGTCGTCGGAGCCCGACATCATCTGATGGCCCGACGCCAGGCGTGCGACCTGGAAACTGAGCTTTGAGGCAACGGGGGAGCCGGTCACGGCGATGCCGACCGCGCTCTCGTTGGACGATGTGGCCTTGACGAACTTGCCCCAGTCCGAGGTGGAGTCGAGCGCCTTGACCTTCTCCCTCAACGACGACAGGCGGGTTGAAATCTGGGACCAAGCGTCGTTGCGCTGTTGGAAGGTCGACTTCCGCGCTTGAACCTGGGTGAGCGGAATGCGCTCGATCTGCATCAGTTGAGACACGATCGAGTTGGTGTCGAGCCCTGAGGCAATGCCGCCTATGTTGAAGAGTGGGGTCGCCATCGTCTACTTTCGAGATTCGTGTTCTCCTGTGGTGGTGGCCTCCACGTGGAGGCCACCACCGATGTACCAGTCGGCCTCTACCGCAGGAGGGAAAGGACGTTCTGGGGGGTCTGGTTTGCTTGGGCGAGCATCGAGGTGCCGGCCTGGCTGAGGATCTGGTGACGTGTGTAGTTCGCCATTTCCATTGCCATGTCGGTGTCACGGATCCGGGATTCGGATGCGGTGAGGTTCTCGACTGCGACGCTCAGGTTGTTGACGGTGTGCTCCAAGCGGTTCTGCTTGGCACCCAGTTCGGACCGGGTGGTCGATACGTTGCCGATGGCCGCGTCGATCGCCGTGATCGCATCGCTGGCCGACGCTTCGAGGTCGAGACCCGACAGGTCCGTACCGAAGACGTCTGCCGAGGCGAGCCCCAGGTCTGTGGCAATCTCCAGCGTGTCGCCTGCGTTGGCTCCGATCTGGAACGTCAGGCTGGCGCCGCTGTAGTCGCCGAACACGGTGTTTCCGGCGAACTTGGTGCGGGTGCCGATCGAATCGAGCTCTGCGAGCAGTTCGGTGACTTCGGCTTGCTGGGCTGCGCCGTCGGTGGTGGCGGTGTTGGCGGCGTCGACGGCGAGTTCACGCATGCGCTGCAGGATGGAGTGGACCTCGTTGAGGGCTCCTTCTGCGGTTTGCACGAAGCTGATGCCGTCTTGGGCGTTCTTGATGGCGCCCTTGGTGCCGCTGATCTCCGCTCGGAGTGATTCGGACTTGACGAGTCCGGCTGCGTCGTCGGCTGCACGGTTGATCCGGAATCCGGAGGAGAGCTTTTCGAGGCTCTTTCCGAGTTGGACGTTGGTGGCCGAGAGGTTGCGGTAGCTGTTGAGCGCCGCAATGTTGCTGTTGATCCGCAGAGACATGTGTGAAACCTCCTTGTTTCCTGCGGTGTGATGCGACGTCCTTGTCGCGTCTTGTCACCTGGTCCCGTCGGCTGGGACGGTGCGGGGATAAGAGGTTGGGGCGCCGACGTGGCTTTGGTGTCGGAGCGGGCAGGGGGTGTCGGGTCGGAGAGCAACAAGCATCGAGCAACAAGCCAGAAGGCGAGAGACGGCACGCGACAGGTCCGAAGCCAGAGATCAAAGCTACGAGCCCAACAGTGGTGAGATGTCGGCTCGGCTACGCGCGGTCGAGGGCGACGGGCCTGATGCGCGTTTTGGTGAAAGGTGGTTGGTCGTTGCTCGTTGCTTGTTGCGCGAGAGAGCCCCCATCCTCAGGGATGGGGGCTCTGCCCGTCTAGTACCCAGAGAGCGTGGTGCTTTACCGCAGGAGGGAAAGGACGTTCTGGGGGGTCTGGTTTGCTTGGGCGAGCATCGAGGTGCCGGCCTGGCTGAGGATCTGGTGACGTGTGTAGTTCGCCATTTCCATTGCCATGTCGGTGTCACGGATCCGGGATTCGGATGCGGTGAGGTTCTCGACTGCGACGCTCAGGTTGTTGACGGTGTGCTCCAAGCGGTTCTGCTTGGCACCCAGCTCCGACCGAACATCCGAGACGGCTGCGATGGCCGCATCGAAGGCGCGGATAGCCTGGTCGGCGCCCGATGTGACGCTGAGAGCGCCCAGGTTCAACGCAACCGCCGCGGTTCCGCTCGAACCGTCGTGGTCGTAGGTGACTCCGAAGACACCGCTTGCGCCCGTCGTGTCGACGCGGAGATCGTTGCTGATCGACAGGGTGTCGCCTGCGTTGGCTCCGATCTGGAAGTCCAGCGACGTGGCCGCGTGGTTTGCGAACACTGCGTTACCGGCGAACTTGGTGCGGGAGCCGATCGAGGTCAGCTCTGCGAGCAGTTCGGTGATCTCTTCCTGCTGGGCTGCGCCGTCGGTGGTGGCGGTGTTGGCGGCGTCGACGGCGAGTTCACGCATGCGCTGCAGGATGGAGTGGACCTCGTTGAGGGCTCCTTCTGCGGTTTGCACGAAGCTGATGCCGTCTTGGGCGTTCTTGATGGCGCCCTTGGTGCCGCTGATCTCCGCTCGGAGTGATTCGGACTTGACGAGTCCGGCTGCGTCGTCGGCTGCACGGTTGATCCGGAATCCGGAGGAGAGCTTTTCGAGGCTCTTTCCGAGTTGGACGTTGGTGGCCGAGAGGTTGCGGTAGCTGTTGAGCGCCGCAATGTTGCTGTTGATCCGCAGAGACATGTGTGAAACCTCCTTGTTTCCTGCGGTGTGATGCGACGTCCTTGTCGCGTCTTGTCACCTGGTCCCGTCGGCTGGGACGGTGCGGGGATAAGGAGATGCGAGAGGCGAGGCCGATCCCGCGTGGTGGTGCCGCCGATGGATCACCGTGTGGTAGCGGCATGCTCCTTGCTCCTTGCTCTCTTGCTCTTTGCTCGTTGCTTGTTGCTCTTTGATCTTTGCTCGTTGCCTTCGCTGCCGAAGGGCCAGCGTGCCGCAGGAGTCGGGCTGGGGTCTGGCCCCTCGCAGGCCGCCTTCGGCGGCCGGCCTCGCTAGCCCGCGCTCCGGGTGGGTGGCCTCGCTGGTGGACGCGAGAAGGCCTTCGCTGTCCGCTCGTCGTTCCCCGGCCGCCTAAAGGCTCCGGGCAGGGCGCCGACAAGAGCATCATGCATGTCATCATCGTGGCGCACGGCCCCGTTCGGGTCACGCGTTCGTCCGTTGCGCGAATCCGGCAGTCCGGTAGTGCCCGCTCCATCGATGTCATACCGGCGTTCGACGGTGCTCTGGGCACGAACCCTGTGATAGCGGGTGTGTCGGTGTCCGCGGGCGTGGGATCCCCCGCAGTTCGATCGCTGGCCAGATCACTCGACAGCAATGCGCCCGTCCTGGTCATCCATGACGACGCTGCAGTCACGAGCCGTGGGATCCGGATCTTCGAGTCGGCTCTCTGTGGAACGGCGGATGTCGCGGTTCCGTTTTCGAATGAGCGGGACACGGATCAGTTCATCGGACCTTTGCCCGCTGCATCCGAAGCAGGGAACTCGTTGAACGGCTTTTCCGGTTCGGTGGAGGATGGGCGTCGGATCTCCTCGGCGCGTTTCTCGGTATTTGCGACATCGGCCGGACTGCTGGCGGAGTTCGGTGGGTCGCTCGTCATTCCCGGGGCGACACTCATACGAGACACCATCCGCATCGAACTGACTCGCGCTGTGGCCGCTCACGATCTCTCGTGCAATCGGCGACTGGCCGATCCGGGCGATCACACGGTCTTGGTGGCGTCGATGATCGTGAAGGACGAGGAGGAAATGATCGAAGGCGCCCTCGAGTCGCTGGTAGGCGTCGTCGACCGTGTCGAGATCTGTGACACGGGCTCATCGGACCGAACGATTGAGATCGCACGCTCGATGGGCGCCAACGTACGTTCCATCGAGTGGCGCGACGACTTCGGCTGGGCTCGCAACCGCGCGCTCGAAACGTGCAGAGATGCCGACTTCGTCCTGCAACTCGACGCGGACGAACGGTTCCGATGCGAAGAGCCCGACGCCTTTCGCCGTTGGCTGCATACCTGGAGAGACGAGGTCGACGGTGTGAGACTCACCCTGGTCAACGACAGAGGACCAGATGTCACAGCGTCGAGACATTCTGCGATGAGGATCGCAGCCGCTGCCTCCGCCACTTTCCGGGGAGCACTTCACGAGACCTTCTATTTCGAGAACTCGGATGCCGCGATCATGAACCACGTGGGCGTGGGCATCCATCACCTCGGATATGTCCCCGAGGTCGTCAGCCGTCGCAACAAAGCCGTGAGAAACATCGAGATCTCCCGTGTTGCCTTCGAGGCCGATTCCAACTTCAAGACCAAGATCGACTACGCCAGAAGCCTGCTGATGGCCGATGAGGGCGATGCGCAGGCCGAGCGGCTCTTCCACGAGGTGTACTCCGAGATACCGGGAAACGCCCCCCGGATCATCGTGTCTTATGTCGCCGCGATGCTCTCCCGCTATGCCGTCGACCACGGCGACCTGGCACGTGCTCTCACGCTGGCCGATGAGGCGCTCGCGATCACGGCGAACGAAGACGTGGCGCTTGCGACGGTCGGCCAGATCCTCGTCTCGCAGGAGCGATTCGATGAGCTTGTGCGGCGTCACCGAGAGCTGAGCACCAGGCCACCCGGCGCGCCAATGTTCGTGGCAGAGTCGAACGTTGCGCGCTATCGGGCGCTCGTCGCGCTCGCGCTGATCGAGACCGGCGCTCCCGAGGACGGCCTGGCATTGATCGAGCAAGCAATGTCGCAGGACGCTGCCTCGACCGTCGAGATCGCGGCCCGGATCGTGACGACCTGGCTCCAGACGGGCGCGGACCCGGCATCGATCGTTCCCGCTCTCGCAATGGACCCGCATGGCGTCGTCGTCGGCGCAATCGCGGCGACCGTCGCTCCGGGTCTCACCGCTCAGCTGTGTGCCGCGGCGGTCGCTGCGGGATCGAGAGAACGCGAGCTGATCAAGGTGGGTCTCACTGCAGCCCTTCTCAAGCAGATGCAGGACGTCGTCGACGTCTTGATGCCGCATGTGACGCAGTTGGAGTCGATCGATGCCGCAGGCGTCGCCAGCATCGCAGAGCGTCGAGGCCATTCGTCGATCGCCGATGATGTGCGGACGGGGATGCTCGCCGCTGTGTCGCTCTGACACCCGCTACCGGGACACCTGCAACCAGGCGCTGAGCCTCGGTCTCCTCAACCTCTACTACCCGAGTTGAGCGGGTGGACACGGCGTGCCCAAGGCACGATCACGAACTCGAGTCTTGGATGGCGCTCCGGGGCCGCTCCTGCTCGGCTGAACCGGCGGGTACAGGTCAGCTGGCGAGGAGCAGCACGGACTCCGGGTCCGTTGCCGACGCACCCCGCCTGGAGAGTTCGTCGACGAAGCGTTCCTTGGTCGTGGTGTTCCAGTCGGACCGCTGGCGTCTGATTTCCGGTGTACCCAGAACGGGCACCGGCTCGTTGACGCCGACGTGGCGCGCTACGGACTCCACGACGTTCTGTGGATCGTTCGTGACATCGGAGTATTCGAGTCTGAGTGGTTCGATTCCCGCAGTGGCGAAGAACCGGTTCCAAGACGCTTCTTCCCAGACGAGTGCGCGGTAGTGACCGAGCAGCTGATCGAAGTCGTAGTCGGGGACGGTGCCTCGCGCTTCCATGTAGGAGCTCCACTGGCCGGTCGCGAATGCTTTGAAGAGTGACACCGACTGCGACACGAAGTCTCCGCGACGGAGATACACGAGGGTGGCGTCGGGGAAGATCAAATCCATCGTGGCGATGTGGTGCTCGATCGCGAGCTGACCGTCCTTCGGCTGGGCCCCGATGCGCTTGGCGAGGATGCCGAGCTGGCGCCAGTGGATCTTGTTGGCGAGAACACCGTTGACGCCGACTCGGTGGCGACGGATCGCATCGACGTATTCGGCGAGATTCGATGCTCCCCATCGTCTGGCGAGATAGTTGCCGGCCACGTTGAGCTCGAGGTATTCGGTTGGCGTGCCCAACACGCCGGTCGAGGTCAGGCGATCGCAGAGCAGGTTGCTTCCGCTTCGTGGACTCGTGCAGATGACGTACGTCAGGTCGATAGGCACGGGGTCCGACGTGTCGTGCTCCGGTCCGAGGAGCTGCGATGGCGGACGGCTCGCGTCTGTATTCATGTAGCACCCGGTCGGCGGAGACCCCCCGTCGTTAAGGAGCACGGCCGCCCTAGTCCGCGCCCGTGCGTCCCCAGCTCGAGGCCCCGTTCGACGTTCTACGTATTCCGTTCTAGGTAGTCCGTTGACGCCGTCCGAAGTCCGACCTTCGCCGAGCCCTGCAGGCACATGGCCGCGCTCGGAGCTCGGACCCGATGGTCATCGCCACGGGTGTCGTGACCGCAGGTTGGTGATTCGGCCTTCGGACCTTCTCACGCTGGCTGTGATGGCCGTCGGCTGTGGGCTGTCGGCCTCGTATGCGGGTCGGCCGGCGTGCCTTCGACCGCCGGTTTCCTGGACTCCGAACGCGAGAGAGCCCCCATCCTCAGGGATGGGGGCTCTGCCCGTCTAGTACCCAGAGAGCGTGGTGCTCTACCGCAGGAGGGAAAGGACGTTCTGGGGGGTCTGGTTTGCTTGGGCGAGCATCGAGGTGCCGGCCTGGCTGAGGATCTGGTGACGTGTGAAGTTCGCCATTTCCATTGCCATGTCGGTGTCACGGATCCGGGATTCGGATGCGGTGAGGTTCTCGACTGCGACGGCCAGGTTGTTGACGGTGTGCTCCAAGCGGTTCTGCTTGGCACCCAGCTCCGACCGAACATCGGACACTGCGGCGATCGCATTGTCGAGCACGGTGATGGCTGCCGACGCACCGGTCTGCAGGTTCACGCCGGCGACGTTGACCGCATCGGCAGTGCCGTCGGCATCCACGTCGTAGTTGAACAC
Organism: uncultured bacterium; assembly: GCA_963792365.1. Lineage (GTDB taxonomy): Bacteria > Actinomycetota > Acidimicrobiia > Spongiisociales > ZC4RG35 > JAOUGY01. Next base: position 330,561 of record CAWBVW010000001.1, on the reverse strand, counting down.
GCCGTTTGCGCCGCTCGTCGTGATGCGAAGGTCGCGGGTCATGTCGAGCGTGTCGCCTGCGTTGGCCCCGATCTGGAACGTGCGAGTCGTGTTCGAGAACACGTCGTTGCCGGCGAACTTGGTGCGGGAGCCGATCGAGCCGAGCTCTGCGAGCAGTTCGGTGACTTCGGCTTGCTGGGCTGCGCCGTCGGTGGTGGCGGTGTTGGCGGCGTCGACGGCGAGTTCACGCATGCGCTGCAGGATGGAGTGGACCTCGTTGAGGGCTCCTTCTGCGGTTTGCACGAAGCTGATGCCGTCTTGGGCGTTTTTGATGGCGCCCTTGGTGCCGCTGATCTCCGCTCGGAGTGATTCGGACTTGACGAGTCCGGCTGCGTCGTCGGCTGCACGGTTGATCCGGAATCCGGAGGAGAGCTTTTCGAGGCTCTTTCCGAGTTGGACGTTGGTGGCCGAGAGGTTGCGGTAGCTGTTGAGCGCCGCAATGTTGCTGTTGATCCGCAGAGACATGTGTGAAACCTCCTTGTTTCCTGCGGTGTGATGCGACGTCCTTGTCGCGTCTTGTCACCTGGTCCCGTCGGCTGGGAGGGTGCGGGGATAAGAGGTTGGGGCGCCGACGTGGCTTTGGTGTCGGAGCGGGCAGGGGGTGTCGGGTCGGAGAGCAACAAGCATCGAGCAACAAGCCAGAAGCCTGACACGTGCGGGGCTCGGAGGTGTCGACCTCCGAGGTCCGAAGTCCGGCTTTGGCAGACTTTTGAGGGCGGTGGCCGTCCGTGGACGTCGGACCCGATGATGCGTCGGCACTCGTGCCTTGAACCCGGGGTGGGGTGACCCAGACACCCGACCTATCCGGCTTGTTGCTCGAAGCTTGTTGCTTGGTGCCGCCTGTGAGCTGCCGATGGATCACGGTGTCGTGGCGGGTTGTTCGTTGCTCGTAACGCGAAGAAGCCCCGCCATGTGGCGGGGCTTCTCCGACCTTCTGCCGAGAGGCCTATCGCTGCAGGAGCGAGAGTACGTTCTGCGGGGTCTGGTTGGCTTGGGCGAGCATCGAGGTGCCGGCCTGGGTCAGGATCTGGTTGCGTGTGAAGTTCGCCATCTCCATTGCCATGTCGGTGTCACGAATCCGGGACTCGGATGCGGTGAGGTTCTCGACTGCGACGCTCAAGTTGTTGATGGTGTGTTCCATACGGTTCTGCTTGGCACCAAGCTCCGAGCGCACCGTGGACACAGCACCGATTGCAGCATCGATCGTTCCGATCGCCGTACTGGCCGCGGTCGAGACATCCACTCCCGACAGGTCCGAGCCGAAGAGGTCGTTCGACGCCAAGGCGAGATCCGTCGTGAAGGTCAGCGTGTCTCCGGCTTGGGCACCGATCTGGAACACCAGGGCGCTTCCGCTAGCGGAGTAGTCCTGGAACACCGAATTGCCAGCAAACTTCGTGCGGGTCCCAATGGATTCGAGCTCTGCGACGAGTTCGCTGATCTCTTCCTGCTGGGCCACGCCGTCGGTGGTGGCAGTGTTGGCGGCATCGACGGCGAGCTCGCGCATGCGCTGCAGGATGGAGTGGACCTCGTTGAGGGCTCCTTCTGCGGTCTGCACGAAGCTGATGCCGTCCTGAGCGTTCTTGATCGCAGCTTTGTTGCCGTTGATCTCGGCACGCAGCGCCTCGGACTTGACGAGTCCGGCGGCGTCATCGGCCGCACGGTTGATCCGGAATCCGGACGAGAGCTTTTCGAGGCTCTTGCCCAACTGGACATTCGTGGCGGAGAGATTGCGGTACGAGTTGAGTGCTGCAACGTTGTTGTTGATTCGCAGAGACATTGTCCTGAACCTCCTTGTGGTCTGCGCATCTGGTTCGGCGACGTCCGTGTCACCCGGTACGGGGATGCCTGTCGGCTCGAACCGATCGTGGAAAAGCTGTTTCTTCCCGGTCCGTTCTCTTTGCCGCCCCGGCATCTCTGTGGAGAGCATCGGTTGTCTCCGCTGCGGTCTAAAGCCGGAGGTTCGAATGCCGACCAGCAGGAACATGATCGGATGTTCTCTTGGAGCTCAGGCATGAGCAACGCGACCCGGATTGCCGTGTGGGTGCTGTGTGGTGTCGCCATCGGTGTCGTCGGCGTTTTCGTTGGTATGCCCGTCTGGGGCATCGCCGGGCTCGTGTTGGGCGCCGTCGGAGCTGTCGTGACCCAGCGAATTCAGCTGGCGTGGTTCGCAGCGAACATCACGCGCCCGGAAGGCTCCGACTGGATCGACCGGGTTCCGATCTCGCTGGGGGCGCTCCGCCGGCCACTCCGCGCCATCGAACGCCGTATGTCGATGGGTGCTGAGGCGCTTCAGGACGCCGCCGCTCGTGAACAGCTCAGGGAGGTGACCCTCGACGCCCTCGAGATGGAGCGCGAGGTTCTCGATCGTGCGCTCGGCGACTCCCGAGCCGACATGGCCGAAGTGCTTGCAGCCCTCGACCGCGCTCTCGGAAGCTCGGCGCCCCAAGCGATCCTGCGGCGTGAACTCGTCGAGCTGCGCGAACTGGTCCGTCTCAATGTGTACGCCGAGCTTCCGAACGATGTGGTTCCGCTGGGTGACGTCATCGCCGGGGTTGTCGAAGGTGGTGTTCCGCGTGGGCGTGTTGTCGTTTCGGGTGTCTTGCCCTCGATCACCGGGCCGGCGCCTCTGGTCGAAGCACTCGTGAGGGCGCTGCTGGGCCACGCGCTCGGTGCAGGCGAGCACGTGGTCACCATCCGAGGCTCTATCGACGGCGCCATGGTGGTGATCGAGTTGGAGGGGGCCACTCGACCGGAACCAACGATTCACATCACAAAGGCTCGTCGAGCCGCTTCGATCCTCGGTGGTGATCTCACCGAGAAGCAGGATCGGACGATCGTGATCGTCCCCGCCCGATTCGTCCCCAATCTCAGGGCGGTGGCGCCGCAGCCCACATCGTGGGACTTCCCTGAGGCGATGTGAGCTCGATCGGGCGCTTTGGCTGAATCAGGCTCGTTCGAACCGACCCAGCCGCGGGGAGCTCCGATGCCGTCGGGTCTCAGCGAGTTGATCGGGAGCCAGCGAGGTGGGAACCCGAATCGCGAGTTGAGGCTCGGCGCCCACGAGAAGCGGGAACGATGAGACGGGCCAACGGCGTCTCGAGGTCCGCGGACCGAACCGCTAGCGGAACCTCACAGCGTTCGCCGTCGAGATCGAGTCGAGCGATCGAGTGACGCACCCGATTCGAATGCCCTTGTGGGCGTCTGAGGCCCACATTTAGCTTTTCTACGGGCGTGTCGGGCCGACCGGTAGAGCGATGGCCGAGAACGCAACGATCGAAGACGCGCCGACCGAAGAAGCATCGGTCGAGCCCGAAGCGCCGCCCGAGCCGTCGGCACCCCCGGTGTCGATGCCCTCCGGCGGAACGGTCCTTGCGCTGTGGCTTCCGAGTCCCGCCCGTCGCCGACTCATCGATGCCGACCTGGATATCGTCGAAGACATCGCAGACGGGCCTTCGTTGATCCTCGCGTCCACCAGGGGCCCGGCCGCTCGACGTCCCTCGCTACGCACCATGGCCGAGACCGCTCCCGTGGTTGTCGTCTGTCATCCGGGTGGCGAACGCGTCGCGGCCGAGATGATCGCGCATGGTGCTTCGATGATCGTGGCGGAGGGAAGCGAGGTGTCAGCCGTTCGCCTGCTCGACGGGACGGAGGCAGATCACCTCCTCGAGGCGTACATCAGCGATTCGACGCCCAACTGGACTGATGGCTCATCGAGCGTCGACGCAATCACCGGATTGGCGTCGGTCTCCGGGTTTGAGATCCGGCTCGCAGAACTCGAAAACGGCGGCGTCGTTCCTCGGCTCGGTCTCGTCGACATCGGGTTCGACGCCCTCGGAGGGACTCTGGGTTCTGCGGGTGAGGCCGTGCTCAAACGCCGCTTGGGCGTCTCCCTCGAGAGCGCGGTTCGGGCCGCGGGTGGCGACATGTTCGACCTCGGCAACACGTTTGCGATCCTGGCGTCCAAGCTCTCCGGGGAAGCTGCCGGTGCCCTCGGCGATGCCCTCGTGCACATCGGCACCACCTTTGTGCCAAACGGCGACCCTCTGGCGTTGGCGGTGGGATGGGCAGGCCCTGAATCCGCAGCTGATCCGGTTTCGTTGCGATTGCTCGCGGAACGAGCGCTCCAGGTTGCGACCACCGGAGAACGACGTGTCGTGGACGCCGCAGAACTGAGCGAGCACGCGGCCGCCACCGTCGAGCTGGCCGCAACCATCGAAATCGCTGATCTCGTCGATGAATTCGATCCCCGGGGCGACCACAGCAGACGGGTGTCGGCATATGCATCCGAACTCGCCCGCGAGCTTCAGCTCGAACCCGCAGAGGTGGGCGCGACGGGCCTGGCCGGGAGACTCCATGACATCGGCAAGGCGCATTGGGGTTCCGACGCTTTCGACACGTCGGCCGACGTTCATGAGGAGGCGCAGGCCCAGCATCCGGAGCGTGGCGCACAGATGATCCGGTCCTCGGCCGGCCCGTTGGTCGGGTCGATCGTGCGCGGTCACCACGAACGCTGGGACGGTGCCGGCTACCCCGACGGTCTGTCGGGTGCAGAGATCCCAATCGGAGCGCGAGTGCTTGCCGTGGCCCACATGTACGACGACCTCGCCGTGGCCGGGATCGGCGCGAGCGATATCGAGCAGCGGCTCCGGGGAGAGGCTGGAGCGTCGCTCGACCCCGACCTGGTCGAGGCCGCGATCGCCCTGTTCGTGCGCCGGTAGCGACCAGCGGGCTGGTTTCGGCCCGAGCGGTCGAGTCAGAAGGTGGAACAGGCCACCCTCACCCTTCGGGATGCGTTCGCCACCTGCACATCGAGTACGCCGAGACCTGCGAGGTGTTCGAGGGAGCCGGCGTTCTCGCCACCTATTCGGGAGGTTCGTCGGTCGAGGTGGTGGAGACGGTTGCCCAAGGCCGTCGAGTGGCGGCGCAAGTGAAGTACAACCGCGCCATGTGACGTTCTGGTGCGCCGGCTTCTATGAGATGGTTGCCGGCGTCATCAGATCCGGTGTGGAGCATTGAGTCACCAACTCTGTGGCCTACGCAGCGGCTGGCTCCGCACGGACATCCGGAAGGCGCGGGCCTTCGGCCGCCCCCCGTCGGTTTGTGCGATCACCAGGTCGGAGATCGCACGAGGCGTTTTGCCCGCGGTCGACCACCAGGACCGATGGTCAGGCGGCCTCAGCGGCGACGAGAGCGTCGATATCGGCGATGGTCACCCTGCGGCCCTCGAGCCGGAGGATGCCCGATACCCCCGCCAGGTCGTCGACCTGCTGCTGCGCAACCTGGATGTCCGCTGGATCAATCGACAAGACCTCCGAGACTTCGTCGACCTCGATACCGAGGTTGCGACCCTCGGCGTTCACCACCAACACGCGTCCGGTTGCTCCCTCGGGCGATCGAGGCTCCATACCGAGGCGGCTCCTGAGGTTCACGATCGGGACGACGCGACCTCGTATCTTGTACGCGCCTCGTGTGTGTGGGCCTGTGCCGGGAACCTTGGTGGGATCGGTGCTGGCGATGATGCTCTCGACGCGATGGATCGGGACGGCGTACTCGGTTCGACCCAACGTGAAGACGACGAAGCTCACAGCCCTGCTCATGCGATCAGTTCTGTGACTCGGAGTCCGAGTCGGCCATCGACTACGACGATCTCGCCGCGGGCCGTAGCCAGCCCGTTGACCATCAGGTCCACGGGTTCCCCGACCCTCCGGCCCAGGCGAATGACGCCGCCCTCGTCGAGAGCGAGAAGCTCCTGGATCGGAATCCGACTCCGTCCGAGCTCGACCGAAACGTCCAGCTTCACGTCGGCTAGACGACCAAGATCCGTCAGGCCCTGGTCACGGGGATCCGGACGGCCTGTCCGGGTGGGAGTCGCCGGCCCGTCCACGAAGGCTGGCGCGGGGGCTCCTACCCCGGTGCTTGGCGAGGTCAACGCTGCCATGACCTCAGGTGTCATCGTCCAGAAGAGCCGTGCGGGAGTTGGCCCGATCGTGCCGCCCCATTCGAGGATCCGATCGGGGGCTTCACCGGATAGGTTCGGGGCAAGAGAGTCGACGATTGAGACCTCGGGCGTACTGGCTTTGACAGCGCAGCCCGTGTGATCCTCGAGCGCCTCCCCGATTCCGGCGAAGAACTGGCTCATGGCCTCGACCAACGTCGAGAGCCCCAGCTCACCGAAGATCTCGGTTTCCTCGTGCTCCGTGCCGGCGATCATGAGTTCGACCAATTGCGCGGCCCCGTCAGATGTGAAGGCCAGGGTGGTGTCTCCATCGATGCCCTCGGTGAACGAGACCTTGACAGGGATGAGCTTGCCGACGGTTGGATCGATGCCGAGCTCGGCTGCCACCGTCGAGGGTGGGCCGAACTCCACCCCCACCCCGAGGAGCAAGGTGAGATTCTTCGCACCACTGACGATGGCGCGATGGGCGATCTCGAGAAGTGCGTCGTTGCTCATGTCCAGGTCTCCAGGCGGGCGGCCACTTCTGGTCCCTGTCGGCCCAGGCGAAGACGCATGAAGCGGTTGGACTCGATGGATCCGATCAGAGGTTCGTCGACGGCGTGGTCGAGCATCACGACGTCGCCCGGTTGGAGGCCGGCGAGGGCTGCAGCGGTGACCTCGGTGATGTTTGTGTGCACGACGACCTCGACAGGAGCCTTCTGGATGAGACTGGCCATGAGGTCGACGCTGTCCGGCTCGTCCTTCACTCCACCAGACCATCGGGCTTGCCGCATGGCCTCTTTGATGGGGTTGAGGACTGTGAGCGGATAACAGAGGCTTATCAGCCCGCGAGTTGTTGGTCCGGCGGTCTCGATCACGGCCGAGAAGGACAGGACCAGCACCATCTCCGTGGGGTTGGTGGCGTGGGCGAAAGCCGGATTCAGCTCGGACGTCACGAACGTGGGATCCACATTGGTGACTCCGTTGAAGGTCTCCTTGAGCGCGGCGAGTGGGTGCTCGAGAGTCGCGCCCAGAAGAGTCTGTTCGAGCTGCGTGGGCTGGCGAGGCGCTACCGGGCGTCCGGGGCCCCCCAGCATCCGGTCCACCAGGATCAGCCCCAACTGGGTGCTCATCTCTATGACAACCCGCCCTGGAAGCGGAGCCAGCTCGATGATCGATAGAATGCTGGGGTTCGGCATCGACCTCACATACGAGTCGTACGAGAGTTGCTCCCAACCGACGGGTTCGACCGTCACTGGTGCCCTCAACTCCCGGGTGAGGCTGTCCGAAAGCATCCGGGTGAACGCCTTGTGGAGTTCGGTGAATTCACGGGCGAACGAGGTGGGGAACTTCGTCGGTGTCCGAAAGTCGAACGCTTTGACGTCGGCGTCCGCGGAGACACCCTGCTTGTGCTTCATCGACGACAGGAGTCGGTCGATCTCGCCCTGACTGAGTGTTGGTCCGGCCATCCACGAACCTGTCGGCCGTACCCTGCGCCGGCTAAGCGGGGGATGTGCGAATCTGCGAGCCGTCGGCCCGGGCCGGGACGGCCGAATGTACGACGTCGAACGCCGAACGTGGCACTCGGATCGGGGACCTCGCGGTCACCGATCGCAGCGGGCCTTCAGGAGATCATCTCCTGAAGGCGCGTGGCCAGGGTGGAGGTGTCGAACGGCTTCTCGATGACGCCAACGACATTGAGATCTTCGAACGTCTCGTCGGCGATGTCGGCGCGGCCGGTGAGAAACACCACGGGCACCGAGGACGTGGCCGGGTCGGCTGCCAGCTCGGATGCGACGTCGAGTCCGCTGAGGCCGGGCATCATGAAGTCGAGCAGGACGAGATCAGGGAGATCGCTGGCAACGGCGCTCGCCACATCGGCGGAGTGCTCGATCGCTGTCACATCGTGTCCGCCACGCTTGGCCAGCACAACCTCGAGGAGGTACCGGATCACAGGATCGTCGTCGCAAACAACCAGTTTCATCCTGTCGCAGTGTGTAGTGGGCGCTGGGTCATGTCAATTCTCCCGGATGAACCGCTTCAATCGCACGGTCAGTTCGGCGGGGGAGAAGGGCTTGAGTATGTAGTCGTCGGCTCCGAGCTCGAATCCCTTCACCACGTCGCGCTCGCTACCAACCGCCGTGAGCATCACGACGGGCACCCGCGACTGGCTGCGCGATCGGATCCGGTTGAGGACCTCGAACCCGTCGAGACCGGGCATCTGAACGTCGAGCACGACCAGATCGAACAGGTCGCCCTCGATGGCGGCGGCAGCGTCGGTGCCGTTCCCATAGTGATCGACCAAGAATCCTTCGCGCTCGAGGCGGTGGATCACGAGGGCTGCGGTGAGAGCATCGTCCTCTGCCAGCAGGATGCGCCGGTTCGGTGGCGAGGCCCATTCGGTGACCACCCGATCACCACCTCGCTGGTGGGCGGTGGACGCGAGCTGGCGGGCCCGAGACATCAGAGAGGCGATCCCGGAGTCCCGCTGATCGTGCACGACGCCGGCCGACAGGCTGACGATGGCGCCTTCGATCGAAGGATGGACCTGGGTGCGGAGGCGGAGTCTGGCCTTGTCGAGGATCTCGGCGGTTTCGGTCGGTCCCTGCTCCGTGGCGATGGCCAGTTCGGCGTCCGACCAGCGGGAGACCACGGCTCCGAGGCCGAGCATCGTGCGGAGTGTTCGTTCGACCTCTTCGATCACCACCGGGTCGGGTCGATCTGACGGGCGCCCTCCCGGTCCGTGGGTCTCGGTGAGGATCGAAGCCACGGTCATCGCCGACTCGTGGTCGTTGCCGTCGTCCACCGAGCGCACGAACTCGGCGCGTTCCGAGATGTGATTGGGCTCCGACGAGAGGAAGGTACCCACCATCATGGTGAGGGCGTCGGGATCGAACGGCTTGGTGACGAATGCCTCGGCGCCGAGGTGGACACATTCGCTCCGCAGCCCCGGCGCATCGCTGGCGCTGAGCACGATCACGGGAACGGAGGCAGATGTCACCCGTCCACCGAGCTCGGCGAGGAGATGCCGCCCGTCGCCATCCGGAAGGACGAGGTCGAGGATGACCAGGTCGAACCGACGCTTGAACAATGCGTCGCGTGCCTCTTCGAGGCTCGAGGCGGTCTCGATGACTCGATCGGGACCGTCGAGCCGTCGCTCCAGGAGATGCCCGATGAGAGCGTCGTCGTCGATGACGAGGATCCTCCGACGCTCCGTGGACGTTGCGATGGTGGACAGCTCTGCCTTGAGCATGGCAACGGCCTCGTCGAGCTCGTTGTCAGGGGCTCGCTCGGCGGCAGATGCGAGCACACTCACCAGCGGGAAGCCAAAGCTCCCGCCAGAACCTTTGATGGAGTGACAGATGCGTCGAAGATCTGAGTCGTCACCGCTGCTTCGCCACGTGGTGGTGGCATCGGTGAGCTGGCTCACGAGGTCTCCGACTGCCTCTCTGAAGAAGTCGTCGAGTGGGTCCATTCCGCTGATGTATTCGGCCGACCGGGAAGATATGTGAAGCCATTTGTTCGGTCGGGTCCGGACTGACTTGCCGGCGGCCGAGGCGATGCACTCCTCAAAGGGTCGCCTAGAGCGGCTGAAGACTGCTGCCGGGCGGTACGAAACTCGCCTGGCTCGGTACGACGGGCGCCGGCGGATCTAGCTGGCGTCGATGGCAGCGACGCGATCGACCAGGTAGGCACCGAGTCGTGACAGCACGGTGCGAGCCGGGACGTCGGGGAGCGTGGCCAGCGCTCGCTCGGCCCTGTCGAGACGGGCTCGCGCCGAGTCGAGGGCGGCGGCCGCCAATCCGGCGTCGCGAACGATCTCGATGATCTCCTCGACGGCATCGTCGCCATAGGGCCGGGGCTGATTCAACAGTTTCCTGACGCGGTCCCCGTCCGGTCCGGCGAGCGCATCGAGGACCGGCATGGTGAACTTGCCTTCTCTGATGTCCGATCCTGCGGGCTTGCCGAGAACCTCTGATGTTGCAACGAGATCGAGCACATCATCGGCGATCTGGAAGACCATCCCCACCTCGGATGCCCAATCGCTGAGGGCTTCCACCGCCGCCGGTGAGGCTCCACCCGCCATCGCTCCGAGTCGGGCGGACGTTCGGATCAAACTGGCAGTCTTCTGGTAGATCACGCGCTCGTAATCGGCGATGGAGTGCTCGGTGTCGAAGTCGAGCTGGAGCTCACGTGTCTGTCCCTCCACGAGCTCGGCGTAGGTGGCGGCGAGCAAGCGAACCGACTCCTGGTCGAGGTAGGTCGCCGCCGTTTCGGAAGCCCGAGCCATGAGGAAATCGCCGGCGAGGATCGCCACCGTGTTGCTCCAGTTGGCATTCACCGACTGTGCGCCCCGGCGGGTGTCGGCCTCGTCGATCACATCGTCGTGATAGAGGCTGCCGACGTGGATCAGCTCGACGGAGACCCCGGCCTCGACCGGTCGGCGATCCGAATGCGGTCCGAACTCGGCGCACAACAGGGCGAGAAGTGGTCGGTATCGCTTGCCACCAGCCTCCAGGAGATGCTGGGCGATGTCGGTGAGATATCGATCGTCCGACAGCGTCGCTTCGAACAAGCGCGACTCCACCCGTTCCATTCGATCCCAAATGTGTGGTAGGTCGACAAGGGAGAGCAACTCGGACATGTGAGAAGCGATGGTACCGCTGGGGGTCGTCGACTGGTAGTCGCCGACGGTCGGCAGAGCCGCCGGAGGATCGAGCGGGCCTGCCCCCACCCCTGGGATCACGCACCGCGACGACCCCCGAGCCGCCCCACTCGACACGGCATCGTTCGCCTCCGTGAGCGGCCGCCGATTTTGCTTCAGGCCGCACTGTGACTGACCGAACACCCCTTTGAGTCCACTCGGGTGGCTTGGCGAGACGGAGCGGTATACTTGGCTCCGCCAGCCGGGGAATCTTTTGTGAGGAGGCACCAGCCTTGTTCGAGCGTTTCACCGACCGGGCCCGAAGGGTCGTTGTCCTGGCTCAGGAAGAGGCCCGGCTCCTGAATCACAACTACATCGGAACCGAGCACATTTTGCTCGGACTGCTCAACGAGGGCGAAGGCATCGCGGCCAAAGCACTCGAGAGCCTCGGGATCAATCTCTCCGCCGTGCGTGAGCAGGTTGTCGAGATCATCGGTCAGGGGCAGCAGGCGCCCACTGGTCACATCCCGTTCACACCACGCGCCAAGAAGGTGCTCGAGCTCAGCCTGCGCGAGGCCCTTCAGCTGGGCCACAATTACATCGGAACCGAGCACATCCTTCTCGGATTGATTCGTGAAGGCGAGGGAGTGGCCGCCCAGGTCCTCCAGAAGCTAGGGGCCGAACTCCAGAAGGTCCGTCAGACCGTCATCCAGCTTCTCTCTGGCCCTCAAGGCAGCGAGGAACAACCCTCCGCCGCGGGCGCGTCCGCCGGTTCGTCCCGGTCGGAATCCTCGTCGAGCGGCTCGACGGTGCTCGACCAGTTCGGACGCAACCTCACGCAAGCAGCTCGTGACCGGAAGCTCGATCCTGTGATCGGGCGCTCTCGGGAGATCGAGCGCGTGATGCAGATCCTGTCCCGACGGACGAAGAACAATCCCGTGCTCATCGGAGAGCCCGGCGTCGGCAAGACCGCCATCGTCGAGGGCCTGGCGCAGAAGATCATCGCCGCCGAAGTGCCCGAGACGCTCTCGAACAAGAAGCTGTACACCCTCGACCTGGGGGCTTTGGTGGCCGGCTCGCGCTACCGCGGTGACTTCGAAGAGCGACTCAAGAAGGTCTTGAAGGAGATCAAGACACGCGGCGACATCATCATCTTCATCGACGAGATCCACACGCTCGTTGGCGCCGGCGCTGCCGAGGGTGCCATCGACGCCGCCTCGATCTTGAAGCCGATGCTCGCCCGTGGGGAACTTCAGACGATCGGTGCCACGACCCTCGAGGAGTACCGCAAGTACCTCGAGAAGGACTCGGCGCTCGAACGCCGGTTCCAGCCGGTGCAGGTCGAAGAGCCGTCGGTTTCCGACACCGTCCAGATCCTGTTTGGCTTGAAGGACCGCTACGAGGCCCATCACTCGGTGCGTTTCACCGAGCAGGCCATCGTGAGCGCGGCCAACCTCGCCGACCGGTATCTGTCCGACCGGTTCCTCCCCGACAAGGCCATCGATCTGATCGACGAGGCCGGCTCCCGCATGCGGATCAGCCGGAGTGGGTCGAATCCGGAGTTCGAGGAGATCGACCAGCGACTGTCCGATGTTCGCCAGCAGAAGCAGGACTCCGTGCAGGCACAGCAGTACGAGCGAGCCGCTCAGCTGCGTGACCAGGAGAAGGCGTTGCTGTCGGATCGGGGTGTCGTCGAGAAGCGCCTGACCGAAGAAGGCGCGGAGATGGGCTGGGTGATCGACGAAGAGGAGATCGCTGAAGTGCTGGCCCAATGGACGGGCATACCGGTGCACCGCCTCACCGAAGAAGAGACGGCCCGTCTCGTCAAGATGGAGGACGAACTCCACGAGCGGATCATCGGTCAGCACGATGCGATCGTCGCCGTCTCGAGGGCGATCCGCCGCACCCGTGCCGGGCTCAAGGACCCCAAACGTCCCTCTGGTTCGTTCATCTTCCTGGGACCGTCCGGTGTCGGAAAGACAGAGACCGCCAAGTCGCTCGCCGAGTTCTTGTTCGGTGACGAGGACGCCCTGATCCAACTCGACATGTCCGAGTACATGGAGAAGCACACGGTGAGCCGGCTCATCGGTTCTCCTCCCGGCTACGTCGGATACGACGAGGGCGGCCAGCTCACCGAAGCCGTACGGCGCAAGCCGTTCTCGGTGGTGTTGTTCGACGAGATCGAGAAGGCGCACCCCGACGTGTTCAACACGCTCCTCCAGATCCTCGAGGACGGTCGTCTCACCGATGCGCAGGGTCGGACGGTGGACTTCAAGAACACCGTGATCATCATGACCTCCAACCTGGGTACCCGCGACATTCGCAAGAAGTCGATCGGGTTCAGCGCCGACGACGACCAGGGCACCTACGACAAGATGGTCGCAAAGGTCCACGAGGAGCTGAAGCGCCACTTCCGGCCGGAGTTCCTCAACCGGATCGACGAGATCATCGTGTTCCACGAACTGTCGCTCGACGAGGTCAAGGCCATCGTCGATCTGATGCTCGTGCGGGTTCGTGCCCAACTTGCGACACAGGGTCTCGATCTGGTGCTGACCGACGATGCCAAGGGCTTCCTCGGCACCAAGGGGTACGACCCCGAACTCGGAGCGCGGCCGTTGCGTCGTTCGATCCAGCGGATGCTGGAAGATCCGCTGTCGGAGCGCTTCCTGCTCGGCGAGTTCAAGGCCGGGGTCACCATCCTGGTCGGACTCGACGAAGAGAACGACGAGTTGACCTTCGAGTCGATAGAAGCGCCAGAGGTGCCACCCGTCGAGATGGCGGAGAACGATTGAGAAAAGAGCCGGCCTTCGGGCCGGCTCTTCAGTACTCAGTTCCTGGTACTTGGTATTTGGCTGACCGCCAGGACATCGTTCCTCTGTTTCCGCGTACCTGTACTGAGTACAACGTACTGAGACCGGAGAGTCTCATCAGGGCTGTGAGCTGTTGGCGTTTCCCGAGCAGAGCAGACCCGTCGGCGTACCGAATGCCTCGTACTCAATACCCAGTACTTGGTACTCACTCACGGCAGCTCCGTCAGGTTGTGGACTCGAACTTGCCCGTGAGCGACGAGCTTGCCTTCTTCGTTGGTGATCTCGACTGTCCACACCTGTTGGGTTCGGCCTCGATGGAGAGGGTTGGCGATGCCCGTCAGCCGGCCCAGCTTGTGGGGACGGAGGAAGTCGGTGCTGTTCGACACGCCGACCACACCCGCCATGCCCTGTTCCATCGCCCACAACGCGCCGCCCCACGATGCCAGGGTCTCGACGATCGAGCAGTAGACCCCGCCGTGTACGACGCCGTATGGCTGGTGGTGGCGGGCCGACACTTCGAGTGTCGCGATCACGCGTTCGGGACCGGCTTCCACCATTTCCAGACCGAGCAGGTCGGGGTAGGTGTCCTCGGGAATCGGAGCTTCTGGCATCGGTCGGAACGGTAGCCAGCCGACGCTGAGCACCGGCGTCCCCGATGCTCAGCGTTGGGTCGCGTCAGTCCTACGGAAGGCCGCGCCACCCGGCGGCGGACCAGGAGTTGCCGGACCACGACACGCCCGACCAGGACACACCGGACCATGAGACGCCGGACCACGACACTCCGTTCCAGTACCGGTTGGACCAGCTGACACCGGACCAGCTGACACCGGACCAGCTGACACCGGACCAGCTGACACCGGACCAGCTGACGCCCGACCAGCTGACGCCCGACCAGCTGACGCCCGACCAGGTGGACCCGTTCCAGGTGCCACCGGACCAGGACACGCCTTGAGCAGACAGAGGTGCCCAGGTCGTCGAGACGAAGGGCCGGCCGAAGATGTCTTTCTCTCCGGCCAGGGTGGTGCCGTTCTGGGCGAGCCGCTCGCTACCGCGAGATCCGTCCAGCGACCCGGTGCCGGCCGACCATCCCCACGTCTGGGCTGATGCGTTCGTCGAAGGCAGGTTGGTGGTGGCGGCTGCGGCCAGGTTGAGGTGCCCCGAGCCGTAGCAGGATCCGGCTTTGCCTTTCACCGACGGTTGGAGAGCTGTGGATCGCAGCAGCTCCTTCACCTGATCGGGGGTGGCGTTGGGGTACCTGGACAGGATGAGTGCGGCGGCACCCGATACGACGGCGGCGGACTGACTGGTTCCGCTGCCTTTGAAGAAGCGCGACCCGACCTGAGCCGCCGGATAGGTGACGTCGGCGTACGAGCCGGGGTTCCGGAGCCCCACGATCGACACGCCGGGGGCGAGGAGGTCGACGGTTCGCCCCTTCGTGTCACAGTTGGAGAAGGAAGCCACGGTGTCATCGCTGAGGGTGTTCGTGCCTTGGGTGTTGGAGGCGCCGACCGCGATCACGTAGGGATCGAGGGCCGGATTGCGTAGGGGCGTGTAGTTGCCGTCGTTTCCGGCGGCAACCACAACGACAATTCCCTTCTTCCACGCCTGTTCGGCGGCGAAGGCCAACGGATCGAGAAGATACGGCTGGGTCGAGTCTGTCCCGAACGACAGGTTGAGGACACGCACGTTCATGCCGTTGTCATTCCTGTGTTGCACGACCCAGTCGATGGCAGCGATGACCTGCGAGACGTCGACCGCTCCGTTGTAGGAGCCCACCTTCACGTTGAGGATGCGGGCGTTCGGAGCAACCCCCGTGAAGTAGCGATCGTCCACGGCCTTGGGCGTCTGCGGTGCCGTTGAGTCACGGCCTGCGATGATTCCGGCCATGTGGGTGCCGTGCCCGTAGGTGTCGAGGTATCGCAGGGTGGTCGACTGGGATTCGAACGACAGATCCACCCCGTTGATGACTTGGGAGCTGCTCGTGTTGGGTGAACTGAGCCCGGCGACGTTGACCACACCGGAATCGATCAGGGCCACGTCCACCCCTGCACCGGTGTACCCCGCACCCCAGAATGCCTCCGCACCGATGGCACGCAGCACGTGCGGCATGGATCCGTCGTAGGCGGCTGCCTCTGTGTTCTCACCGAAGGAGTTGGCAAGGAGTTGAACGGTCGAGTCCGGCGTTGCCGCCTCTACCGAAGGGTTGGCCACGAGGCTCGAGATCCGGGAGGCCGGCAGCGTCGCCGAGAATCCACCGATCAGATCGATGTTCTGGCGTACGGTGCCACCGAGGGTCGATACGAGCGATTCGGCGACGTTGCTCGCTGGGTTCGTCTCACGCACGATGATGTCGATCATCGAGTCGCTCTCGGTTGCCATGGGCGACGAACCGACGAGGCTCACGATCATGGTGAACGCGGCGACGAGGGCGACGATCGACTTCTTTTTGGTACCTTCCCCGTCCCAGCTCAAGCCTCGGGTAACCGGTGTTCCGCTCGCCATGGTGTGCTCCTGCCGTCCGTGGTCGTCCACGATGGGCATCGACCGGAAGCGCGCTCCGAGTAGAGGATCATCAATTGTGCGCGCTCGAGCACTAGTCCCTCGACCGCGCGATCTGCGGTGACAATGTGCTCGGACGCGACGATGGGCCTCCCGCCGGCGGGAAGCCCATCGTCACTCGTCGTGCGGCTGTCTCAGTTCAGACGAGTGATTCGTCCTTCACCACCGGACGGATAGTCACCGGACGTGACCACGCCACTAAGACCGTCGACCAAGTAGTTCGCCAGCGCCTGCTGATAGCTGAAGCCGACTGCCGTGAAGCCCAGTTCGCCGTACGGATACTGGTCTCCTCCGCGAGCGAGGAAATCGATCGTGGCGATGTCGATGGTCACCGAGTCGTCGACCACGCCGCCGGCGACAACCACCGTGCCGTCATCGAGGGTCACATCCACGACCCGGTCTCCGGCCTGCGTGATCTCGCCCGTGTCGACGTCGATGATCTGCGGCGTGCCGGCGGCGTCGTACGTCACAGAGAAGCCTGCGACCTGGGCGAAACGCCCGTCGCCGAACTCGACTCGCGAGTACGCATTCTCGAGGATCTCCTTGAACTGGGACGCAGGGACGTCTTCGACCACTGCGACGAAGTTCGGGAACGGAACCATCGAGAACGTGTCCAACTCGGTGAGATCGCCTGCGGGGATCACCGAGTCGTTCCGGATCCCACCGCCATTCTGGAGAGCGACGACAGGACTGTCGACGCCGAACTCGGCCGCGGCCTGCTGTGCCTGCCACAACAGCGAATCAGCGATCAGATTGCCTTCGTTGGTCTCGGTCGACCGGACATTCGCTCGGACGCCGTCGAGATCCACCTGCGAGGTGGCGATGACGTTCGTGGCCAGCACTTCGAGATCCTCCACGAGCGGATCGATCACCTGCGACTGCATCGTCGCGTCGGGCTCGACGGCATCGTCGCACGGCAGCGTCCCACCACAGTCGTCGGTGACGACGCGTACCGGGCGGCTGCGCTCCTCGTCGACGGTGAGAACACGGCCTCGTCTGTCGAAGCCCACCACCAGATTGCCGACGTAGCTGTAGTTGCCCTGGGTCGTCACGATCGGAACGTCGATACCACGGGCGTCTTCCGCGATGATCGGATATGACGCATAGGGGTCGGGTCGCGTGCCGGTGTCATCGGTCGGGATGAGTAGGTCGTCGTCGTTGGCGAGCAGTTCGTCGCCACCGCCGGCGATCACCACATCGATGCCTCGGAGCTCGGCGGCGAGCGCGATGTCCTCCTCGATGCTCTGGAGGTGGCTGATCAGGATGATCTTGTCCACACCGTGCCGGGTGAGCCTGCGGACCTCCGCCTGCACGGCCGGGGCCACATCGTTCACGATCACGTTCCGCGGGCTCGAGATGGTCCTCAATGCTGCGGTGGTCGCCCCGATGATCCCGATCCTCTCACCCCGTTCTCTGATGACCGTGCTCGCAGCGATCCGCCCCTGATCGACATAGGCCTGGAGCGCCGGCTCGCCCGTGAAGTCGAGGTTTGCGCTCAGGTACGGCGGTTGGGTCAACGAGTACCCGCTGAGGAACTCGGCCAAGACGTCCGGACCGAAGTCGAAGTCGTGGTTCCCGAGCGCGATCGCGTTGTATCCGATCAGATCGAGGGCCACCGTGTCGTAGAACGGCACGCCGTTCTCGACGCCGGCATTGAACTCGGGTCCGGCGAGGAAGTTGTCCCCCGACGAAACCATGAGCACGCCGCGCTTGGAGCCCCTGGTCCAAGGCTTGCCGGTGACGGCATCGCTCTTCAGGTCGTCGACCACCGACTTGAACCGTGCGGCCCCGCCGAAGTCCTCGAGGAACTCGGGCCCGAGGTCGATCAACTGTGATTCACCGTCGTTGTTGTGAAGGATCGTCAACCAGAACTCCACCTGGTTGCGTGCCTTCGTGTCGCTCGTGCGGCCGGGCTCTGCAGATGCGGCCCCGGCGCCGAACATGGTCATCACCATGCCGATGAGGAGTACCAACACCGTCAAACGGTGTGATTGCGCTCCCTGTCGGCGCGGCGATCGAGATGGCCTCACCATCCCCACTCCTTCCGTTGACTCTCGCCTCAAACCATACAAGGCGTGTGGGATCGGAAATCCGCCTGCCAAACGAAACCTCCACACATGTCGACTGGGTCACGGCATCTGCGATGATCGGGCGCATATGTCGATTCCCATCATCCTGGACTGCGACCCCGGGCACGACGATGCCATCGCCATATTGTTGGCGTTGGCATCTCCCGAGGTCACCCTCCTCGGGATCTCCACCGTGGCCGGAAACACGACGGTGGAGAAGACCACGGCCAATGCCCTTCGTGTGCTGGAGCTCGTGGGCCGTACCGATGTCCCCGTGGCCAAGGGCGCCGCTCGTCCCCTGAAACGTCCACTGGACGTGGCCGAGCATGTCCACGGGCTCAGCGGGATGGACGGCCCGACTTTGCCCGACGCGGTGACCAGGCCGATCGCCGAGTCGGCAGTCGATGCCATTGCGGGATGGATCAGCGCGTCCGAGCGGCCGGTGACCCTGGTCCCGACCGGTCCACTAACCAACATCGCACAGTTCCTCGATGCACATCCATCGCTTTCGAGTCGAATCGAACGAGTCGTCTTGATGGGAGGTGCGGTGGGCCTCGGGAACATCACTCCAGCCGCCGAGTTCAACATCTGGGTCGATCCCGAAGCAGCGGCTGCGGTGTTCTCGTCGCCACTCGACGTGACGATGATCGGGCTCGAGGTCACGCATCAGACGCTGCTGTCGGAGTCGGATCAGGAGCTGCTCGGAGACGCTGGTCGCGTCGGTGCGTTCGTGTCCGATCTGTTGCGCTTCTTCCGGAGTCGCTACGAGGCTGTGTTCGGCGAAGCGATCGCTCCCATCCATGACGCGGCGACGGTCGCACATCTGATCGATCCTGGTCTGATCGCCACCCGTTCGGTCAATGTGGAAGTCGAGCTCGAGTCCGACCTCACGCGGGGCCAGACGGTGGTCGACCTGCTTGGAGTCACTGGAAGGCCACACAACGCCCGCGTCGCAACCGACGTCGACGGTGCGCGGTTCGCGGAGTTGCTGGTGAGTCGGCTCACGGCACAGTCGTCGAACGCATGAGGCCGGCGCTGAGAAACCTGATGATCGTCGTGGCCGCCTACGTCGCGGCCCAGATGATGTCGGACATCGCCTCGCTGCGGATCGTCGAGGTGTTCGGTTGGGCCGTGGATGCCGGCACGCTGATCTATCCCTTCACATTCACGATCCGAGACCTCATCCACAAGATCGCGGGACAGTCCGCGGCTCGCACCGTGATCGTGGCGGCGGCTGTCATCAACCTCTTCATGGCCGTCGTCTTCTGGGTGGTGGCCGAGCTTCCCGCCGACCTCGCCACCGGAACTCAGCTCGAGTTCGGGGCGGTGTTGGCTCCGGTGTGGCGAATCGTTTTCGCGTCGATCGCAGCGGAGGTCCTGTCGGAGCTCATCGACACCGAGGCATACCAGCGTTGGGTGGATCGCTTCGGCGCTCGGCTGCAGTGGGGCCGGGTGTTGGCGTCGAACGCTGTTTCCGTTCCCGTCGATTCGGCAGTGTTCGTCACCGCAGCTTTCATCGGTGTCCTCCCGTCCGAAGTGATCTGGGAGATCTTCTGGGTGAACGTCGTGTTCAAGGGTCTCGTTTCGATCGTATCGATGCCCGCGATCTACTGGGTACGCCCCGCTCCGTTCGATCCGGATTTCGAGGCATCCTCCGCCTGAAGTGCCGCGTCGTGGCCGGGTGGGAGTCACGATTGATGTGACCTCTGGTCGGCGGATTCGGGTACTCCGACTGGCGTGGGGGATGGTCGAAACGGCTAGTCTTGTGACATGGCGAAACTACGATTTCGCCGACCATCCGTATTGGGAGGAAACGAACGTGAAGCGACACATACGTCTGCTCGCGCTCTTCGCGGTACTCGCCCTCATCATCGCCGCTTGCGGCGACGGTGACACGGCGGATACCACCGAGGGGACTGCAGCAGAAACCACGACCACCGAAGCTGCGGTGGAGACCACCGCCATGGTGGACACCACCGAAGGAACCACTGAGACCACTGAGGTCATGACGGACGTCACGCCGATCACCACTTGTCTCGTGACCGACCTGGCCGGAGTCGACGACCGCAGCTTCAACGCTGCTGCCTGGCAGGGCGTGCTCGACGCCGAAACTGCCGGCCTTGCCGCAGCGGATCCGATTCTGCTCGAGTCCGACGATGAGGCCGACTATCAGCCGAACATCGATCAGTGCCTATCGCAGGGTGCAACGCACATCGTGACCGTCGGCTTCCAGCTCGGTGATGCCACGGCGACGAATGCCGCGGCGAACCCCGACGTGAAGTTCACCATCGTGGACTTCAGCTACGACCCCGACATTGCCAACGTTCGCGAGCTGGTCTATCAGACCGACGAGGCGGCCTTTGCGGCCGGCTATCTGGCGGCAGGGGTGAGCACGTCCGGGGTCATCGGTACCTACGGTGGTCTCAACATCCCCACGGTCTCCATCTTCATGGATGGTCTGGCCCGGGGCGTGGCTCACTACAACGAGGTGAAGGGCGCCGACGTACGCGTCGTTGGCTGGGACATCGACGCACAAGACGGCAGCTTCACCGGAACGTTCGACCCCGCCGACCCGGTCGTGCGTGCCACCTGTGAGAGCATCCTCGATGAGGGTGCGGACATCATGTTGCCGGTTGGTGGTGCCATCAACCTGCCATGCGGAACGGCCATCCAGGATCGTGGTATCGACGCGGCGCTCATCGGTGTCGACCAGGACGCCTTCAACGCCGCACCAGCCGAGTATCAGGATCTGTGGCTGACCACGATCGAGAAGGGCATCGCCATTCAGGTGACCCGCTCGATTCAGCAAGATGCCGAGGGCACCTGGACCGCTGGTGGTGAGGTCGGCAACCTGACCAACGATGGCGTTGGTCTTGCCGAATACCACTCGTGGGCCGATCGGGTTCCCGCAGAGCTCGACGGAGAGGTGACGCAGCTGCTCGAGGACATCAAGTCCGGAGCGATAAACGCTGCCAACTTCACCGTCAGCTGACGGCTCCCGACCGCTTGATGATTCAGAAACCCCCGGCGGAGCCCGCCGGGGGTTTCTGCGTTCTAAGGTAGCCGCAGTCGTTCCGGAGGCATGGTGGCGCTCGAGCTGAGAGGTATCACGAAACGGTTCCCGGGGGTGCTGGCCAACGACGATGTCTCGATCTCGGTCGAGGCTGGGGAGGTGCTGGCACTGCTCGGTGAGAACGGGGCAGGCAAGACGACCCTGATGAACATCCTCTACGGGCTCTACAGCCCTGATGAAGGATCGATCCTGATCGACGGTGAAGAGATCGACATGAAATCCTCCCGGGATGCGATCGCAGCGGGCATCGGAATGGTGCATCAGCACTTCATGCTCGTCCCGGTCTTCACCGTCACCGAGAATGTCGTGCTCGGTCAGGAGCCGACCGAGATCGGAGGCGTGATCGACCGTCAGGCGGCCAGGAAGTCGGTCGTAGACATCTCCGAACGGTACGGCCTCAGCATCGATCCCGACGCCGTCATCGAGACAATCCCCGTCGGCGTCCAACAGCGGGTGGAGATCATCAAGGTGTTGAACCGACAGGCGCAGTTCGTCATCTTCGACGAGCCCACTGCGGTGCTGACGCCCCAGGAAGTGGACGAGTTCTTCGAAATCCTCGAGGGGCTCAAGAAAGACGGCAAGGGGATCATTTTCATCACACACAAGCTCGGCGAAGCGTTGGATGTGGCTGATCGGGTCGCCGTCATGCGCGGTGGCCGAATGGTCGCCGAGAGGTCGCCCAGCGATGTCACGGAGCAGGAGATCGCCGACCTCATGGTCGGCCGGCCGGTCGACCTCACGGTTCCAAAGGACGTCGCCACACCCGGCGAGACGGTCCTTCAGGTGCGCGATCTCGTCGTCATCGACGATCGACATGCGAAGGCCGTCGACGGCGTGAGCTTCGATGTTCGTCGAGGGGAGATCGTCGGAATCGCCGGAGTCCAGGGCAACGGGCAGACCGAGTTGATCGAGGGGATCACGGGCCTCCGTCCGATAGTGTCCGGGACCGTGATGGTCGGAGCCGACGACGTCACGGACGCCAACCCTCGTCATCTGCACACAATCGGGGTGTCCCACATCCCTGAGGATCGCCAACAGAGCGGCCTGGTGCTGGACTTCACGGTCGCCGAGAACATGGTGCTCGATTCCTACTACGAGCAACCGTTCTCAAAGGGCCTCCGCATGGACTGGGACACGAGCCGCAAAGCCGCCACGCGGCTCGTCGAGCAATACGACGTGAGAACGCCGGGCATCAACATCCCCGTTTCCAATCTCTCCGGCGGGAACCAGCAGAAGGTGATCGTGGCCAGGGAATTCGATCGCGATCTGCAATTGGTGATCGCAGCCCAACCGACGCGAGGAATCGACGTCGGATCCATCGAGTACATCCACACCCAGATCGTCGCCAAGCGTGACGCCGGTGCTGCGGTGCTCGTCGTCTCGTCCGAACTCGATGAGGTGAGAGCCCTCGCCGATCGCATCCTGGTGCTCTACGAGGGTCGAATCGCCGGCGAGTTCTCTCCCACGGACGACATCACGAAGATCGGCCTCGCCATGTTGGGGTCCGCATCATGACCGACACAGAGAGAGAAGACCTGGGAGCCGACCCGAAGCCACGATCCACGATGGACATGATCACCGGCGTAGGAACGTCGGCGCTCAAGGCTCTGGTGATGCCGGCACTGGCTTTCATCACGGCCCTCGTGATCGGAGCGATCATCATCGCCTTCTCCGATGTCGAGAATGTGCCGCGTCTGTTCAGTGAGCCGGGCGCAGCCCTTGGCCAGATGGGGAGCGAAGTCGCCAAGGCATATAGCGCCTTGTTCAGAGGGGCTCTGGGATCGGTGAGTGCCATCTCCGAGACGTTGTTCGCCGCAACGCCGTTGCTCCTCGCCGGCTTGGGAATCGCCCTCGGCTTTCGCGCTGGGCTGTTCAACATTGGGGCTCAGGGTCAGATGCTCATTGGGGGCATGTGTGCCGTCTGGGTTGGCATCCATCTGAGCGCGCCGGCGCCCATCCACATACTTCTGACCATCCTCGCAGGCATCATCGGAGGCATGGTGTGGGGCGGGATTCCTGGGCTTCTGAAAGCTCGCACAGGAGCTCACGAAGTCATCAGCACCATCATGTTCAACTTCATCGCCTTGTTCTTCATTCAATGGGTACTGACGACGCCGAGGTTCCAGGATCCGGGCAGAAACAACCCGCAATCTGCGGCGATCGCACCGACTGCCGAGTTCCCGCGATTGTTCGGTTCGGGCTATCGGGTCACTGCCGGATTCCTCGTCGCCATTGGGGCGGTCTTCTTCGTGTATTGGCTGTTGTTTCGATCCACAATCGGATTCGAGTTCCGGGCCGTTGGCTCCAACTTTCACGCCGCGCGCTACGCCGGAATGAACGTGGCGATCTTGACAACACTGGCGATGGCCGTTGCCGGTGCTCTGAGCGGAATCGCCGGCGCAAACCAGGTGATGAGCCTCGAGCCCTACAAGATGACCCCTGCACTGGCTGGTTCGATCGGGTTCGACGCCATCACCGTGGCCCTCTTGGGCCGGTCTCATCCCTTTGGAGTGTTCTGGTCGGCGCTCCTCTTTGGAGCACTCGCGGCGGGTGGACGCGAGATGCAAGGCGCTGCCCAGATTCCGCTCGACCTGGTGGTTGTGCTCCAAGCGCTCATCGTCATCTTCGTGGCGGCGCCTGCTTTGGTCAGGTCGATCTACCGCATGAAGGGTGAAGCAGAAGGGGCAGCCCAATTGACGACAGGGTGGGGAGCATGACAGCTACCGCAACGAAACCGACCTCGAGGAAGATCGTTGTCATCGAGACGAGTGCCGATGTCCGTCGGTCGATCGTGGTGGGTGTGGTGCTTCTGGCGCTGGCGTCGGTGATGCTCGGTGTGTTCGCATTCGGCGTGGCGACGGATGCATCGTCGACCTTCAATCTGAGCTTGCCGACAGATCGGTTCCAGGGAATCGTTCTGACGTTCAACGCCCGCCTGTTCTCGCTGGTGGCTGCGCTTCTCGTGTACGGGCTCGGCGTCGATCGACTCCGTCGCCGAAACCTGTCGCGGACCAATGCAATGCTCGGGCTGGGGCTTCTCCTCTTCGTGTTCGCATTCCTTGCGTGGGCCGCCGCCGGCAGTTCGTTCAGCATGGTCGGAATGCTGCGTTCGACCGTCATATCTGCAGTGGTGATCACCTTGGGTGCCCTGAGCGGGTTGACCTGTGAGAGAGCGGGCGTGATCAACATTGCAATCGAAGGTCAATTGCTCACATCGGCATTTGTCGCCACCGTGCTGTCGAGCGCCTTCGGCACGATCGCAGGTGTGGGAGGCGCGATCGCGATCGGTGCTGCGTTGGGAGCGGTGCTGGCCTGGCTGGCGATTCGCTTCCGGGTCGATCAGATCATCGTTGGTGTGGTGATCAACATCTTTGCGCTCGGGCTTACGTCGTTCCTGGCCAGTCGGGTGCTCTCCGAAGCGCAAGATCTCAACGCGCCCGCCCGCGTGACCGGCCTGCGGATTCCTCTCCTTGCCGACATCCCCGTCATCGGCCCGATGTTCTTCGACCACACGTTCTTCGTCTACGTGATGTTTCTCATCGTGTTCGCGCTCCACTTCGGTCTCTTCCGCACGAGGTGGGGCCTGAGGGCCCGAGCGGTTGGTGAACACCCCATGGCAGCAGACACGTTGGGTATCGATGTGCTCAGAGTGAGGTACCGGAACGTCATCCTCGGGGGAGCCATCGCCGGCTTCGGTGGCGCCTTCTTGGCGCTTGCACAGATCTCACGGTTCGAGGAGAACATGACCGGAGGTATCGGGTTCATCGGGCTGGCGGCGATGATCTTCGGGCGATGGATGCCGTTTGGGGCATTGGCCGCCGGGCTCGTGTTCGGATTCTCGGGGGCGCTGGCGCAAAAGGTGGCCATCCTGGGAACCGGAATCCCCTCGGAGTTCATGCTGATGCTCCCGTATGTCGCTACCGTGATCGTCGTTGCCGGTCTCGTGGGGCGAGCTCGGCCGCCTGCGGCCGACGGTCAGCCCTACGTCAAGCAATAGCGCGGCCGTCGGGGGGCGGGCGTTGTCCGGTTTGGGCACCTTGTTGCGTGGTGGTCGTGAGTTCGGGCGCGTGTTCGGTTTGCGGGTCCGACGTCGCGCGCAACATGCCAGTACGTGAAGACTTGACGATCCCAAACATCCGATCGCTCGCTCGGGTGTGTGCGACAGACGTGTTGCGTCGGACGCTTGTCTGCGAGGCAGGCAACGCCGAGCCAACCCCACTGCGACCTGAAATGCGTCGGATCCTTGTTTGCGGGGCAGGCCATCACCCGGCCCCAACCCGCACTGCCGCTTGGGCGAGCCCGCCTCGTATCAGCCCGTGGTGGTCTCCGACGTGGTCGCCCCTGTGGTCGCCGGAGTTGCTGCGCCCTCGGCAGGGTTGCCGAGCACCTGGATCTCGGCGATGCCGAGCTCTTCGAACACGTTGTCTCCGACCGCCACCGCCGAGTACGCCTCTGTCAGCTCGATCGTCAACTCGAATGTCGGGAGCGACACGTACGGGATCACTTGGGCTCCCGCTTCGTTGTTGAGTTCGGTCGGCAGCGGGATCTCGCTGTCGTCGGAGATCGCGATCCGTTGGACCTTCCAGTTCTGCTGGAACCTGTCGGCGTCTTCGATATTGGTCCACAGGATCGACCGGATCAGCACCTGTTCGGCGAACTTGAGCGTGATCGTCGGGTTGGTGCCTGCCTCGAGCTGCACCCAGTTGAACTGGTATTCACCAGTTCGGTCGGTGACTCCATCGGTGAGGTTGGAGCAGTCGAAGCCAGAGATGCCGTCCACCGAGCACTCCACGGCGAGCACAGACAGAGGCACCGGCTCGGATCGTACGGTGACCGTGGTCGAGGCACCCTCGGCCACGACGGTGGTCTCGGTTCCACCCTCGTCACCCCCGAAGAGGTTGACGAGGATCACGGCGAGGATCACGACCACCAATACGGCGCTGATGCCCATCGCCGCCCTGACCCCGGCCGTGGTTTGGACTGCGGGTCGCGGCGCCACCGGCATGGCGCCCTGGGAGAGACGCGCCCCGCATTCTTCGCAATGACGGTTGGTGACGGGGTTCGGTGAACCACAGGATGGGCATTGGACTTCCTGGCGGGGGAGACGGGTCGGCTGGACCGGCTCGTCCGCGGGACCAGCACCGAGGGAGAACTCCTCGAACTCCCCCTCCTCGCCATTCTCGCCTTGGAGGGGATCGACCCAAGCGCCGCAGGTGGGGCAGAACTGCTCGTCGGCGACAGCAGCACCGCAGTTGTCACAGATGTGTCCGGCCATGTCGTCTTTCTAGGGGGCGAGCTATTGTGCCACGGCTGTGCACATCTGGGCGACGATCCGACCAACCGAAGGCTGGGGGCCAGGTTCTGTCCTGGCGGGAATAGTGCTGGCCGCCCTCGTGGCATGGCTGATCTGGACCGTCGCCAAGCGCTCCGCTGATTGAGAGCCCGGGCCAAGCCCGGGCAGTCGCCAGTCCCCAGCTTCCGTCCCCCCTCGAGCGTGGGGGGACGGCACCGTTCTCGTCCTGGCATCACTGCTTGCTCGTCGCTGTGCTCGGCGTCGGGACGGTTTCCGCTCAGCTCTTCGGCCGTCGGCTGTCTGCTGTCACCTCATGCCACGGAGCTTCTCGACCGGGACCGGGGACTCGTGACTGGAGACTGGCGACCGTGGACTGGGGACTGGCGGCCGGAGACTGGAGTCCGGCACGCGATTCTGTCGGTGGCATCTTCTACGATTCCGGCCATGGTCTATGTCTGCGAGTCGTGCGGGTATTCGGGCTCGAAGTGGATGGGGTTCTGCCCACAGTGCAAACGTCCCGAGCCGCTGATCGAGGAGGCGCCGCGCGGATCGAAGCGCAAGGTTCAGGCGCCCACGGCGCTTCCGCTGGCCAAGGTCGGCTCGGAGTCCTTCGAGCGCATGTACACCGGCATCGGCGAGTTCGATCGGGTGTTGGGCGGAGGATTGGTGGCGGGCTCGGTCATCCTCGTCGGAGGCGAGCCTGGGGTGGGCAAGTCGACGTTGCTGCTCCAGATGGCCGGGTCGTTGGCGGCGCAGGGGGCGCGCACGCTCATTGCGACCGCCGAGGAGTCGGCCGAGCAGGTCGGCATGCGGGCGGCACGGCTGGGGATCGCCGGCGACGACGTGCTGCTCCTCGCCGACGACGATGTCGACCGGATTCTGGCGAGTGCCGCCCAGTCCAAGCCGGAGGTCTTGATCGTCGACTCCATCCAGACCGTGGGCGTCCCCGAGGTGAGTTCTGCGCCCGGCGGGGTCAGCCAGGTCCGTGAGAGCGCCGCCCGTCTGATTCGTCACGCAAAGGTCAACGGAATGGCCACGGTGATCGTCGGTCATGTCAACAAGGAGGGCGGGCTCGCCGGGCCAAAGCTTCTCGAGCACATGGTCGACGTCGTCCTTTCGCTGGAGGGCGACCCCGACCGTGGACTTCGGGCGTTGAGAAGCTTCAAGAATCGCTTCGGCGCCACCCACGTCGTCGCGCTCTTCGACATGCATGGTGACGGCCTGATGGAGGTGGCCGATCCTTCGGCCGCCTTCCTCGCCGAGTGGCAGTCGAACGTGCCCGGCACCATTGTGTTTCCGGCCGTCGAGGGGCGTCGGTCGGTGATGGTGGAGATCCAGGCTCTGGTGTCTCCGACCACCCAGGCCCAGCCGAGGCGTTCGGTACGTGGGGTCGACGCCGCCAGAGTCCACCAGCTCCTCGCCGTGCTGGAGCGTCACTGTCGGATCAAGGTCTCCGACCACGAGGTCTACGTCAACGTCGTCGGAGGATGGAGACTCGACGAGCCCGCCTGCGACCTGGCAGTGGCTCTGGCCGTTGCTTCATCGGTGCTCGACACCCCGCTTGGCCCCACTGCTGCCTGGGGCGAGGTCGGGCTGGCCGGCGAGGTCCGTGCGGTTTCATTCGAGCTCCGTCGCAAAGAGGAAGCCGGCAGGGTCGGCGTGGAACGCGTGATCGCCCCCGAGGCGGGGTCGGGGTTGCGGCTCGCAGACGCCGTGAGATCGGCGCTCGAAGCAGCGAAGTGATAGCCTGCCAGCCGTGGCAGGGAACACCTCGACCACCCTCGAAACGCTCGAACGGCTGGCGCCGGGAACGGCGCTCAGGATTGGCATCGAACGCATCTTGCAGGCGGGCAAAGGCGCATTGATCGTTCTCGGTGCCGGGCCAGAGATCGACGAGATCTCGAGCGGTGGTTTCAAACTCCAGAAGGCGACTTTCACTTCGGCGCGCCTCGCCGAGTTGGCGAAGATGGACGGCGGCATCGTGCTGGATACGCACGCATCGCACATCATCAGCGCCAACGTGCATCTCGTTCCTGATTCTTCCATCGCCACGGACGAGACCGGCTCGCGCCATCGCACCGCAGAAAGAGTTGCACGCCAGACGTCGGTCCCGGTGGTTGCCGTGTCGGAGGGCCGCCGGGTCGCGACGCTCTACATCGACGGGGAGAAGATCGAGCTTCCGAGCCCTGCGGCCATCGCTGCCAGGGTGAATCAGGATCTCCAGAACCTCGACAGGCTCCGCCGCCAGCGCGACGAGGCCGAGTCGCTGCTCACCACGCTCGAGGTGTCGGGGATGGCGACATACCGGGCGGTGGTCACGTTGCTGCAACGCTCGGAGCTCGTTCGGCGGGTGGGTGAAACGATCGAACGCAACGCCGTCGCACTCGGCGACGAGGGACGCCTCGCCACGGTGCAGATCGCCGATCTTCTCAGAGGTGTGGAACATATGCGTGACCTCACACTGGCGGACTACCGGACCGGAAACAGTCGCAAGGGGGTGGAGCGGGCCGTCGAGGCCCTGGAGTCGCTGCCCGATACCGACCTCGTCGACCCCACCAGGGTTGCGAAGGCGGTGTCATACGAGGATCTCGATGTGCTCACAGCCCCTCAGGGACTCCGGTTGATGTCGAAGGCTGGTCGAATCCCCGAGCATGTCAGGGAGTCGACCGTCCACCATTTCAAGGACTTCGAGGGTCTCATCTCCGCCAGCGTCGAAGAGCTCGAACGTGTGGAAGGGGTGGGAGAGGTGCGGGCGCGGCAGCTTCGTTACTACTTCGACCGGCTGTTGGCCAGCGCCGAGACGTGGTCTCCTTGACCACCTACCGGCTAGGCGTCGGTCGCTGGTAGAATGGGTTGCTCTGTATGACTGCCAAGAAATCAGAAACCTCGTCCAGCCGCGCCTCCAAGAGCTCCAAGAGTTCCAAATACGGGGTGGGCGACAAAGTCGTCCACCCCCAGCATGGAGCTGCCACCATCGCAAAGAAGGTGAAGCAGGAGTTCGCAGGCGAGAAGAAAGACTACTTCGTCCTCGACATCGCCACCGAGCAACTCACCGTGATGGTGCCCGTTGACCGGATCGAAGAGGTGATCCGTCCGATCATCTCAAAAACCCAGGCTCGAAACGTGCTCTCGGTTCTCAAGGACGAGCCACAAGAAGCTGGGTCCAACTGGTCCCGCTGGTACAAAGTGCTGAACGAGAAGATGACGTCCGGCGACATCTTCCAGGTCGCCGAGGTGGTGCGTGACCTCAACTTTGCTCAGCAGACGAAAGGCATTTCGCCCGCCCTCAAGAGGATGCTCTCGAAGGCCCGCCTGACGCTGACGTCCGAGCTCCAGTTCGCCCTGGACGTCGATGACGAAGAGGCCGTGAAGAAGCTCGATCGAGCACTGCCTACCTTCGAACCGGTCGAATAGCCGGCCAGACGGCTGACGCCTCATGAGTGTGCGTGTCGGCTGGGGCTTCGATGTTCATCCGTTGAACGATGAGCCTCCGGTGATTCTGGGCGGAGTGGTCGTCGATTCCACCGTGGGCGTGCACGCCACTTCCGACGGCGACGTCGCGGCCCATGCCGTCTGTGATGCGGTGCTCGGCGCCGCCAGCCTCGGCGACCTTGGCCAACACTTCCCATCCACCGACCCCGCATGGGCGGATGCCTCGTCGCTCGACCTGTTGCGCCGAGTCCTCGACATGGCTGCACACGCCGGTGTCCGTATCACTTTTGTCGATGTGACGGTTGTGGCCGAGCACGTCCGCGTGTCGCCTTTCCGTGAGCAGATTGCGGCGGGCCTCGCCGGGGCACTGGGGATCGCTGCGTCCAACGTGTCGGTGAAGGCGACGACCACAGACGGCTTGGGCCTGGTCGGACGTGCCGAGGGGATCGCAGCGATGGCCGTTGTCACGGCGGAACATCACGAATCGGAGTGATGTCGACGCTCCCGTATCATCGTGGCCTCATGACGATTCAGGTCTACAACACGCTCGGCCGTGCGCTCGAGCCTTTCGAACCGCAGATACCCGGCGAGGTCGGGATGTACGTGTGCGGTCCCACCGTGCAATCGGAACCGCACCTGGGACATGGGCGATTCGCGGTGGTCTTCGACATGATCCGGCGATACCTCGAGTGGCACGGGTTCGAGGTCGTCTACGTCCAGAACATCACCGACGTCGAGGACAAGATCATCGCCGCCGCCAATGAGGCCGGAGAGACCATGGCCGAGCGCGCCAAGCGGATGGTCGCGGTCTTTCGGGGCGTGTTCGACGACCTGGGAGTCAGGCACCCGGACATCGAGCCGAGGGCGACCGAACACATTCCCGAGATGATCGACATGATCTCCGGGCTGATCGACCGCGGGCTCGCCTATCCGGCGGACAACGGCGACGTCTACTTCTCGGTCCGGACGCTGGAAAGCTATGGGAAGCTGTCGGGCCGAAACCCCGATGACATGCGGGCCGGAACACGTATCGAGGTGTCGGAGTCCAAGCACGACCCGCTCGACTTTGCACTGTGGAAGGCGGCCAAACCCGGCGAGCCGGCCTGGGAGTCGCCGTGGGGTGCCGGACGGCCCGGGTGGCACATCGAGTGCTCCGCTATGTCGAAGAAGCACCTGGGTGTGACCTTCGACATCCATGGCGGCGGGTCAGACCTCATCTTCCCCCACCACGAGAATGAAATCGCACAGTCCGAGGGTCTCAGCGGTCAGACGTTTGCCCGCTATTGGCTGCACAACGGCATGGTGAATCTCGGCGGCGAGAAGATGTCGAAGTCGACAGGCCACCTGATCGACCTGCGCGAGGCAATCGACGCCTACGGGGGCCTTGCCGTTCGTCTGCTCTACCTTCGTGCGCACTACCGGTCGCCGCTGGAGTTCAGCGAGGAACTGGTCATGGAGGCGCAGACCGCCCTTCAGCGCATCGAGCGAACGCTGGAGCGTTCTCCAAAGTCCGACGGTGTCGCCCCAGACGAGTCGGTGCTCGATCGATTTCGAGAAGCGATGGACGAGGACTTCGGAACACCGGATGCCCTCGGCGTCGTGTTCGACGCCATTCGTGATACCAACCGTGCCCTCGACTCCGGGCAGAGGGCAGATGCGCTGATGGCAGCCGTCCACGAGATGGTCGATGTGCTCGGACTGCGGCCGGTCGCACGGGAGTTGAGCGACATCGGCGCAGCGGTGTCCACTCTGGCCGGTGAGCTAGGGGTGGCTACCGAGGGGCCCGTCGACTCGACGCTCGACGCACTGGTCGCTCACCGCGCCCAGGCGCGAGCCGAGCGCGATTTCGCCACCAGCGACCTCATCCGCGACCGTCTCGGTGAGATCGGTGTCTCGATCGAGGATGGAGCGGATGGCACTCGCTGGGTACGGCGATAGCGTCGAAGGCATCCACGCCGTGCAGGCGGCGTTGGACGCCGGACGCGTACGCAAGCTGATGATCGAACGGGGGAGGGGCGACCGTTTCGCCGATGCCGCTCACAGTCATGGCGTCGAGGTCGTCCAGGTCGACGATGTGCGACCCATGGCCCGCACCACAGCTCCTCAAGGGGTGGTGGCACGGTGTGAACCGATTCCGTTCGTGTCGATCCAAGAGCTGGTCGCCGAGGGGGTTCCCGCGTCCCTGCTGCTCGTCGACCATGTCGAGGATCCCCACAACGTGGGAGCGATCGTTCGGAGCGCCGTTGCCGCCGGGATCCCGCGTGTGGTCGTTCCGACCCGACGGTCTGCCCCGCTCGGCGCAGCGGCCTTCAAGGCGGCTGCGGGAGCGTTGGAGCGGTGCCGTGTCGCCGAGGTGTCGTCGATCGCGGACGCCGTGCAACGCTGCAAGCGGTTGGAGGTGTGGACCGTGGGTCTCGATGCGGACGGCGACCGCAGCCTCTTTGGGCTCGACCTGCTGGCGGAGCCGGTGGCGTTGGTCGTCGGTGGTGAGACAGGACTACATCGGCTTGTTCGGGACCGGGTCGACCTGGTGGCAACGATTCCGATGGCCCCAGGCGTCGAAAGCCTGAATGCCTCGGTGGCGTCCGCCCTGGCGGCGTTCGAGGTCATGCGGGTGCGCTCCGGCTGACTCTGCCCGTCTCGACTCAGCGCCTCTCGACTCGGTAGCGTTCGATCCGAGAGCGGTCGGCCAGGACCGCTCGAGTCGTCGAGAAAGGACGCGAGATGTCGAGTTCCGCCACCACCTTCACGTTCACCGACTCCGACGGGTTCGAGATCTTCGTGCGTCGGTGGGAGCCGCTCGGTGGTGTTCGGACGGTCCTGCAGATCGCCCATGGTGCGGTCGAGCATTCAGGGCGGTACCAGCGATTCGCCGAGTATCTGAACGACCATGAGATCGCCGTCTACGCACCCGACCATCGCGGACATGGTGAAACGGCCGGCACCATGGACCGCGCCGGACTTGCGGGCAACGATGGCTGGAATGGGATCGTGCGCGATTTCGCCCACCTCACCGACATCATCGAGGGGGACCACCCCAGTGTGCCGATCGTCGTGCTCGGGCACTCGATGGGCTCGATCGTCGCCCAGCAGTACATCGAGGAACATGGCGACCGCCTCGCGGGGGCGATCCTCACCGGGTCGTGGGGCACATTGGGCGACCCGACCGAACTGCTCGCCGCCGTGGATGCAGCGATCACGGCCGAGGGCCGCGAGGCGCCGTCGATGATGCTGGCCCAGATGTTCGGATCCTTCAACGAGCCGTTCGGCGGCGATACGGGGTTCGAGTGGCTCTCCCGGGACCAGGCCGAGGTGCAGAAGTACGTCGACGATCCATGGTCGGGCTCGTTCGCATTCAGCAACGGATTCGTCAAAGACTTCTTCCAGGCCATGTCCGACACCTGGAACAACGAAGACCAGATCCCCAAGTCGCTCCCGGTGTTGATCGCATCGGGCGACAAGGACCCGGCCGGTGGTTTCTCCCAGACCACCCAGGTGCTCATCGACCGGTACGAGGCTCAGGGTCTAGAGGACCTCACGTCGAGGTTCTACCCCGACGCGAGACACGAGATCCTCAACGAGACCAACCTCGACGAGGTGCAGACCGACATCCTCCGTTGGATCGAGGCGCGGATCGGGTAGGGCGCATCGAGAACGTCGGTGGGATGGTCCAGTCCGGCGGGTATCCTTCCGACCTCACGCTGGCGTAGCTCAGTTGGCTAGAGCAGCTGATTTGTAATCAGCAGGTCCAGGGTTCGAGTCCCTTCGCCAGCTCAGAACATGCCCCTGATCAGGGTGTTCACACGTCGACTCTTCCGTGTTTCTGGGCGCTTGTCTAGATGTTCGTGCGCCTTGTTCGCTGTGGATCCCAGG
Organism: uncultured bacterium; assembly: GCA_963792365.1. Lineage (GTDB taxonomy): Bacteria > Actinomycetota > Acidimicrobiia > Spongiisociales > ZC4RG35 > JAOUGY01. The sequence goes on along the minus strand of CAWBVW010000001.1, from coordinate 296,833 downwards.
CGTCGGCGTGGCCCTGTCAAACGGCCGGAGGCAGTTTCAGCTGATAGTTGTTGGGACGCGGGTTGCGTCGCAAACCGTCAGTGTGGGCAGGCTCATGTCGCTGCGCTGATATCGTCCGTGCAGCGAGGCGGTCTGACGGCCCGGCCAACGGGGCGCGCCGTCCTCATTGGCTCCCCACCCGGCCATGTCGCGCTCGAGGCTCAAAGCCGCTTTCCGTCAGTCGGTGATGATCGGCTCCGGGGCGGGGTCGAGGGCTCAGGCCGGTCGCTCCGAAGGTCGGTGATGCGACCGACGCAACTTCCGATTCTCGGCTCAGCGCGGTGTCACACCCGGCCGTGTTCGGGTGTGAGAATGGGTGTATGGCGAGGTGTCGACGTTGTTGACGATCGACGCGCGCCGATTGATATGGCGCACCTCCATGAAGTGTGTGAGCGGTACGGCGTGGCCGAGCTCTTGTGTTCGGGTCGCGACGCATGTGTCACGCAAGCCATGCTCCGGGTGGAGGTCAACGCGCTGCTAGATCGACCTCAGCTGCATCCGGCTGCGTCCCGCCGCTCGCCGTCGTGAGAGCTGCCGAGGCGTTCAGGATGCCTTGGGAGCGTATTTGCGTTGGGCGGCCTGCTTGGAGACGCCGAGCATGGCTCCGATTTCGGACCAGCTTCGGTTGGCTTGCCGAGCCGCACTGATGGCGGCGGTGAGCTCTTCGTCGATCTCGTTCTTCTTGTCCGCTAGTTCGGCGATCATTCGCAGCACGTTGGTGTCCGCCGTCGTCAGGTCGTCAGGGTCGACCTGTTCGGCCCACTCTTCCAGTGCTCGGGCTCGTTCTCCGCGTGTCTTTGTCATGGCTTCCACCATCCCTTCAGGAACTTGTTGCGGACGGCCATCGCATGGCTGATGGCGACTCCTTCGTCGTCGGTGACGACGCCGATCTCGAGGGGCGCGCCAGTGCGTGAGGGACCGATGAACATGGTGACTGCGAGGTCGCTTGTTTCGTAGGCTCGCGAGTGGTGTCGTAGTACATGGATCATGTCGTCGTCGTTGACACCGTGGTCGCGGGCGCTCGCTTCGATGTCCACTGCGCCACCCTACGCCGAAGGCGGCACATCGTCAACATATGTTGACGGCTGTGCGGCGGCCGTCGGGACGGCGGGGGTCAAGAGTGGGTCCTCCGGCCTGGGGGCACGCGCTGAACGAGGACACTGCCGGGGGCGGCAGCACAGCCGCGGCATCTACAGCAGATTGCCTTGGGGTGGACGCTCGTCGGAGACCTGGGGTTCCGTGGGTTGGCACAGCGCTCAGGGTTTGATTGTTTGTCGTCAGCAGTTCCGGGGTTCGAGTCCCTGCGCCAGCTCCGCGTTTGCCCACAAGAGGGGTATCGCGCATCGACTCCGGCGTGTGGACTTGGCTCGATGGCGGTCTTGGCGGGTGCCTGGGAGTGGACAGTATGCCCACGCCGCTCCGCGAGCCGGGGTTGGAGCAACACTTGCTGAGTCTCTATCTCGGGGTCGCTGCATGCGTTGCGGCGGGGTGATCGGTGGGGTTTGTTGGTGCCGGTTCTCTTCCATGGGTGTATCACGCGTGATACAGTGCGAATATGTCAGAGATCTCGATCCGCGAGTTGCGAAACCATGGTGGCGACATCGTCGATCGCGCTGCCAAAGGTGAGCGGCTCACGATCACTCGCTCTGGAAAACCTGTCGCTGAACTGCGCCCATTGGGGCGGGAACCGGTGCCGCTCGACGTGATCATCGCTCGACGCAGGCGGCTTCCGCGCGTCGACCCCGACCAGCTTCGCGACGATCTCGACCGAGTCCTTGATCCCGCCATCTGACCCGATGTCCGCGGGATTCTCGACACCAGCACTCTCATCCTGCTCGGACGTCTTCAGGACACCAGCGCGCTCCCCGACGAGCCACAGATCACGGCGATCACGCTGGCAGAACTGTCGGTAGGCCCGCTACTGGCGTCAACCGACACGGAACGTTCTCACCTGCGTCTGACTTCGTGATAGAGATCCGCCGGTTCCTAACCCATCGATGGGAGGCTGTGGGCCTGACCCTGAGGAGGGTATGGGATGAGTGATCAGACGGTTCCTGGTCGTCGTAAGCGGCGGCTGTTGACACCGGAGGAGAAGTGGGAGGCGTTCTTGGAGGTGACGTCCCGGGAGCTGACCCAGTCGGACGCGGCCCGTAAGTGGGGGGTGGACACGTCGGTGGTGATCAAGCTCCGACGCGATGCCAAGGACGCTGCGTTGGCAGCGTTTGCTTCGTCTCGGCCGGGCGGGTCCCTGGATCCTCGTGACGTGGAGGTCGAGATGCTGAGAGCCGAGATCGGCCGGTTGACCGAGGCGATCAAGGAACAGGCGATCGAGTTGGCGTTGATCCGAGGAAAATCGCGTTGGGCCTGAACCTCGCCCGGGTCCCGCTCCGTTGTTCAGGCGAGGTCAAAGAGGGCCTCATCAAGCTGATCGACCAGGCCACCGATTCCGGCTGGTCTCATGCCCGGGCATGCCGGGTTCTCGAGATCTCTGATGTGAGGGTGCATCGGTGGCGTGCCCGCCGCCGTGGTCTTGGCACGCTCGAAGATCTCGCTCCGGGCGGCAACCCTGTGCATCGGATCCTCGATTGGGAACGCCACGCCGTGTTGGAACTGGTCGAAGAGTGGGGACCCACCGACCGGACCCACCGCAAGCTGGCGTATCGAGGTTCGTATCTGGGACGAGTGTTTGTGTCTCCTTCGACATTGTTACGTATCACCAATATTGCTGGAGTGAGGTTGCCCGGTGAGCCGCCCCGACCGGTCCGGCCGGCCCCGGCGCTGCCGGAGGTCCCCTGGGAACCCAACCGGATCTGGATCTGGGATGCCACCCATTTCACTCGTGCCGACCGGTCGGTCTATGCGATCGTCGATGTCGTCTCCCGGTTCTGGATCGAGACCCTGGTCACCACCGAACAGACCTCCACCCAAGTCCAGTTGCTGTTCAGCCTGGCGCTGGAGTCCCAGGGGCTGCTCGACCCCGAGGGCCGACCCCTCAGGCGACCGTATCCGAGCGTCGAGGACCAACAGGGTCCGGTGTTGGTGGCGTGGTCGGATAACGGACCCGAGATGAAAGCGGGCGACACCCGCACCTTCATGGCGCTCATGGCCATCGTCCAACATCACGGCAGGCCACACACTCCCACCGACCAGGCACCCATCGAGTCGTTCTTCGGGCATCTCAAATGCGAATGGCCCCACCTGACCAGGATCACCGACCCCGCCGTCCTCGACATCGAGCTCGACAGGGTGCGGGTCGAATACAACACCGTCCGACTCCACGAAGCCATCGGCTACGTAACACCCGATGACGAGCACTCCGGCCGAGGCCCCGCCATCCGACGCAGACGATCAATCGGGATGAAGAACGCACGCACACAACGGATCGACTACAACAGAAACAACCCGCCCGAGACCCGACCATGAAACGGGTTAGTAATCCGGCCACCTCTATCAAAGAGTCAGAAACGCCTCAGTTCTGCTCGCCAAGCTCACCTACAGCAGGCGGAAGCAGACTTCGATCCGCTGCCTTTTGATGCTGCCGCTGCCCGCACCTTCGGTCGAGTCGCCGCCGGGCTACGCCGCGCCGGGCGCAAGCCCGAAGCACGTGCCTACGACGCCATGATCGCCGCAATAGCCATCTCCAATGACCTACCCATCCATACCTGCAACCCCCGCGATTTCACGGGCGTCGATGAACTCACGTTGGTGGCGGTCCCTCACCCTGACCATTGACCCACACAACAGCCATCGCAACACCGATGCCCGAGGTGCCGATCTTGCACGCTGGTCCGCGAGGGGGGGGGGCAACCGATGTCTTGGGCGCGGACCGAGTCGGAGACGTCGTCGAATGGCCACGAGTCGTCGGCGACGAACCAACCTCCGAGGCTGGCCGAACGAAGGCAGCCATCTGATCGCCTGTGATCGCCTCATCTGGGCAGCACCGGATGCCGCCTTGGGCTGGGTCGCCTCCGCAGGTGATCCCTTTGCGGGTGAGCCACCTCGACGTCCCTTCGAACAGCGACCTGTCATCATCACAGGCTGCCAGGACCTCGGACCCTGGACGTGATTCTCAGGCAAGATGATTCTGGGCAATATGGGACGCCCGGGGACCAAGGCCGAACTCATCGCTGCCGCCGACAGCGAGTTCGATCGACTGTGGAGGGCGGTCGACGCAGTTCCGATCAGCGAGCGTGAACGCGCCGGAGCGTGCGAGGCCTGGTCGGTGAAGGATCTCCTCGCCCATCTCCACGCCTGGCAGGAGATGGCCCTGAGCTGGGAGAAGGCCGGTTCCGCCGGTCAGAAGCCGCTGATTCCGGCGGAGGGCTACTCCTTCGCCGAGACGCCTGCGTTGAACGAGGTCATCTATCAGCAAACCAAGGACGTCGCCTGGGACGACGCGGTGGCCCGACTGCACGCGACACATGCCGAGTTGTTGACCGTCATGAGGGCCTACAGCGAAGACGACCTGTTCACCAAGCGTCGCTTTGCGTGGACCAGGTCCACATCTGTCGGCTCCTACATGGTGTCGGCCACCTTGAGCCACTACGCCTGGGCATCGAAGCTGATCCGCACATGGGCCAAGGCATTCCAGTCCTGACCTCCACGGACGCGCTATCGAGTCAATCGCATCCTAGAGGTAGAGGCAGGTCGGGGGTCGCGGCAATCAAGCAACGGCTCCGGTTCTGGCAGCGGATCGAAGAAGCTGCTGAATGCCGAATCCTCCCGTGTCCCGACGTTGGCCAGGCGACGCCGCCACCAATTCGTGAGCACGGAACGGAACAGCGACAGCGTACGAGGTGCCGATCAAAGGCGGGAACCCTGCGGTGGATGCGGTCGTCATACTTGGTGACGATGTGTACACGCTGGCCTGTTGTTGCGGTTGCGGTGGCTGTGGTCCTGTCGGGCTGTGCGGACGTAGGTCGCTCCAGCGACGGCGAAGCATCGGTGTCTCCGGCGGGTTTCCGCGCTCACCGCTCCAATCCGGGCGGCGGGATGGATGCCATCGTGGCGGGGGTCGTCGAGGTCGACCTCGAAACGGGTTGTGTGTGGCTGTCCGATCCAAGTGGTGCTCGGTACCCGGTGGTGTGGCCGGCGGGAACCTCATCGCAGAACGATCCGTTGGGAATTGTGCTCCGGGACGGCCAGCTGGTGGAGGCAGGCGACCGCGTGGAAGGTAGTGGAGGATATGTCGACGCCGACGCTGCGACCGCCGGCTCGGGAATGGACCCTTTCCCGCAGACCTGTGTTCAGGTAGGAGAGGCGGCAGTGTTCAATCCGGGCTCGTTGATCACTGTCACCGAGGGGGTCGGGTTGGACGTAGCAGAGACGCTCGTCGACCGGTTCTCTCCTCCGCAACCCATCGGGCTGGAGTTGATAGCAGTGGACGCCACTGGGCGCAGCGTGGCCGTGGTGGACTTCGTGACAGGCGCCGTCCACCGCTATGAGCCCGACCAGTATGAAGCCCCGGCTGACGCCATCGATGGCGCCAGCGGCGGCGGAGGATTTTTGCACGTGTGGGCGAGCGGGACAATCCACACGTATTGGCCGCTCGATTCGGAGCCACTTGTCTACCAGCCAGATCCGCTGCGCCATGTGCCGGGGGTGGCGTCCGCCCTCGAAGTACAACCAGCCCCCGACGGGGACCACACCTGGCTCGTGCAGCCGGGCTTCGACGAGAACCCCACCCTGATCGAACTGGTCGACGTCGTCGGCTTCCGGCTCACCCGGCTGACCTCGACAGAGATCGAGGGGCCGTGGCAACCGGCCGGTGCAACCATCGAAGGTCTGATCCTGGTCACCGATGACCCCGAACCGGTGACCAGACTGGTCAGCCCCGATGGAACCGTTGCTGCCGATATTGGTGGAACGCCGCTATCGGTTGGATGGAACGGCGCCGCCATCCTTCGCCCCGACGGCTCCCTGATCGTCACCAACGCCCGCCTCGGTAGTCCGATCCAGGTCGAGAAGCCGGGCGGAGGAGGATGGGTGTCCGTCGGCGGGCCGATCGTGCCTGCTACCTCCCCGCCGGTGAGGACTGGAGCTGACGAGTACTTGGTGATGCTCGCCGACGAACCCGAGAAGGGTTCGATCAGCGCCGGAGACTTGATCGTCGTCGACGCCGCAGGTGTCGGCCGACCGATCTACCAGTTGTCTGAAGGATCACACCTTGCATCATGGTCGCGCGGCAACGACTGGGTCGTTGCGGTCGAGGGGGCATCGGTGACGCTCATCTCCATCGAAGACGGATCCATCACGCCTCTTGGGCCCCTCATCCCGGAGTCGCACTACGTCCTCACCGCCGGCTGACGATTGATCCCACTCAACAGCCATCGCAAGGTCCGCTCCCCGAGCTGCCGATCGGAGCGGTCCTGCGGAGATGCGCGTTGCTGCGTCATATTCGGCGGTCTGCGCAGTTGGCGAACGTGGGATGCTTCAGGAATATGGCGAGTCGCGTCGCGCTGGGTTTTGTCGAGGCGCTAGGGGAGCGTCTGGCCGGCGCCGTCGGCCCGAGCATGGTCGGGGTCTACGCGCACGGGTCGGCGGTGCTAGGCGGGTTCCGAGACGGAGCGAGTGATATCGATGTGCTGGTCGTGGTCGAGGACCGGTTGTCGTCGGACATGCGCGAACGGGTCGCCAGGGTGCTGCAAGAGTCTCACGAATCGTGTCCCGGTCGGGGTATCGAGGCGAGCGTGATCCCGGAGGGGGTCGCCCAGTCAGGCGGCCGCCGTCTCGATTTCGAGGTGCACGTCAACACCGATCGTCGCGACCGTGAAGTCGTCGACGGTGTCCGCCACTCCGGCGACCCTGATCTGATCCTCCACATGGCGGTTTGTCGGCAGTCCGGCATCGCCGTGTTTGGATCGGCTCCCGCCGTGGTCTTTGCTGAGATCGACCGGTACTCGTGATCGGCCAGATGGTCAACGAGCTGACCTGGGCGGTCGCGCAGGACTCGGAGGCTTATGCAGTCCTCAACGCCTGCCGGGCCTGCTTCTATCTCGAAAGCGGAATGTTCTGTTCCAAGATCGAAGGTGGCCGATGGGCCCGAGACCGATTCGTCGCGTCGGATCTGATCGACCGGTCGCTGGCAACCCAAGAGGGCCGGGACGACGACCGGCCGCTGTCGCCGCCCGGCACGACTTTGGTCGAAGCAGCCATTTCGGCGCTCACAAGTGAGCTCCACTCCCGGCGTGCCAACTGACTCCGCACTCAACCGTGGGCAGACTGGATACCAGCCGTATCGCAGGCAGCGGTGTCTTCTTCCAGGACGCCAGGTATCGTCAGCTTCGATTTGGCCACCGATTGGGGATTCGCCAGGCAACGTTCCGAACGAGGACCGGCTCGTTGAGCGTCAGACGGCTGACTGGCAGCGGAGGTCGAGCCATCGTTCCTGGGACTCCCTGGTGTGTTGCCGATACCATCGCCCGATGGCAGTCGACTTGGAACACGGTCGGCAGGTGGATGCTTCCTCGCGCTCGGCTTTCGCTCTGGCCCTGGCTCTCGGAGCGCTGGTGCTCGTGAGCTGTGGTCCGACCCGAGTCGCTCCGCCCTCTGAGGTCTCCTCGCCGTCGGGCCCGACCACCGCCACCGCGACGGCGCCGCCCGAGCCATCCACCACCATGATTGCGCCACCGACGACCGTTGTTCCGGCCTCCACCGTCCCCGACCTGCCGCTTGCGGGTATCTCGGTGGCGATCGACCCGGGTCACAACGGCCGGAATGCCGAACATGCCGAGGAGATCGGTCGCCTCGTCGACATCGGGAACGGGACCAAGCCGTGCAACACCACCGGGACAGCGTCCACGGACGGATACCCGGAGTCCACGTTCACATGGGAGGTGGCCTCGGTCCTCCGCACCATGCTCACCGAGCTCGGCGCCGATGTGATCATGACGAGGAACGACAACGATGGGTGGGGCCCGTGCATCACGGAGCGAGCCGCGATCGGGAACCGTGCCGACGTTGCGGTGTCCATCCATGCGGATGGCGCCGACGCCGGCGAGCGTGGCTTCCACGTGATCCACCCGGCCGTGCTCGACGGGCTCACCGACGACATCGCAGCCGAGTCCAGACGATTGGCCGAGCTCATGGTCGAGGAGATGGGATACGGAACCGAGTTGCCGATGTCGACCTATGCGGGCAGTGGTGGTCTGAGCGAAAGATCCGATCTGGGGGGACTGAACCTCTCCGACGTCCCGGTGGTATTCCTCGAAGCGGGCAACATGAAGAACCAGGACGACATGACCGTTCTGGCCGACGCGAACGGCCGGGACTCCATTGCGAGGTCGTTGAGCTCTGCGATCGTTCGCTTCGTGCGGGGTTGAGGCGGGAACCTCCAATCATTGCCACCGACGACCGTTGCGTCCCTTCTCACCAATCGACCGCCCGTCGAATCGGAGCTGAAGGCGAGACCGGTACCTTCCCGGCTGTTGGGCAACGTCACCTCATGTCTGAAACACCCATCGAAAAAGGCGCGGGCCGAGGTCGACAAGAAGTTCGAGCAGTTCCGCGAGCAGTATGAGCGGGTGCTCGAGGCGGTGCAGTGCGTGAGCGAAGCCGGTCCTCTGGTCACCTGCCACACCACGGCCGTGGGCTGTGCGGGGTCGTTGGGAAGGCCCGGTGAGACCTGGCTGACGCCTTCGACCTGGCTGAGGGTCGCGGCAACTGCCTGCACTTCCATCAGGTTGGCGTCCGAGGGGAGCTCGGCCACGAGGATGAGTGGACCGTTGGCGCCGGGTCCGAAGCCCTCCTCGAGCAGGTCGTAGGCCCGTCTGGTGGTCTTCCCTTCTGGATCGTTCCCGGCGTCGGCGAAGCCGAGCTGCATGGAGAAGACGGGAAGGGCGACGATCATGAGTGCCAAGGTGGCTGAGACTGTGATGATGACTGCCCGTCGTTGGACGAGTCGGCTCCACCGGAACGAGGAAGTCTCCTGCATTGGCTTGTTGCTTGTCAGGTTGATGGTGTTGTTGAGAGGGCCGTTGAAGCGACCGGCGATGACAACGACGACGGCGAGAACGGCCGCAAGCCGAAGCGCCGAAATGTCGAGGGCGACGCCGACGAGGGCAACTGCGACCAGGAGCGAGCCGATCAGGCCACTCCATCGGGTGATCTGGATGCGCTGACCGGCGAGACCGATGAGGGCAGGGAGCAGGGTCACCGACGCAACCAGGGTGAGCAGCACGGTCGTGGCAGCGGCGACGGCCAGCCCGGTGATGAACGTGACGCCCATGAGCAGCATGCCAAGCAGTGACACGACGACAGTGATGCCGGCGAACAGGACAGCCCGCCCTGCGGTGTCGAGCGATGCAGCGACGGCCTTGCTGACCGGATCCCCCCTCCTGAGGTGCTCTTGGTACCTCGTCACGATGAAAAGGGCGTAGTCGATGCCAACACCGAGTCCGATCATGATCCCGATCGTGGCTGCGAAGTCGGGCATCTCGACCAGGTTGCTCAGAAGAACCGTTGCGAGCACCCCGGTGCCGACGCCGGCAAGCGCTGTCGCTATCGGGAGACCCATGGCCATCACCGAGCCGAATGAGAGAATCAGCACGAAGATGGCGAAGGCGAGGCCGAGCATCTCGGAGTTGGGCGGTTCGCGGTGGCGGAACATGTCTCCACCAAGAGCGATCTCGAGTCCTGCGGTGTCCGGGGAGACCGCGCCGATCTCTTCTGCGATCCGAGCGCCGTCATCGGTTGTGGTGTCTGGGTCGAGTACGAGCTGGGCATAGGCCACCTTCCCAGTGCTCTCGCCATTCGAGGAGATCTGGTTTGCACCGATGGGGGAGTAGGGACTGATGATGTTGACGACTCCTTCGATCCCCTTCGTCGCCTCGAACAGCTCGGTCATCGCCGCCTCGACCGCTGGGTCCGCTACCCCCTGCTCTGCCTTGAAGACGATGGTTCCCGAGTCGCCGCCGGCGCCAGGGAAGTCGGCGGAGAGGATGTCGAGGCCGGCGCTGCTCTCGGAAGCAGGTGCTGTGATGCTCGAAGTGAACGCCGGGCCGACGCTGATCACGGCGCCCGCCAGGATCGCAAGGACTGCGAGCCAGACGGTCAGGTAGCGCCAAGGATGGGAGGTAGCGAAATGGCCGAGTCGGGCAAGCACGAGTTCTCCTGGTAGCCGGTTGGGTGCAGTGTAAGCAAAAATACAGACAATGTAATAATGCACTACAGGCGAAATCCTGGCATACTCACCGGCGTGTCCTCATCGCCTGGTCATCGAGACCGCAAGAAGCAGCGGACCCGGCGCACGATCGAACGTGTGGCGCTCGATCTGTTCGAAGAGAACGGCTTCGACGGAACCACGATCGACCAGATCGCTACCGCCGCCGACATCGCTCCCAGGACGTTCTTTCACTACTTCCCATCGAAGGAACACGTGGTCCTGACCGACTACGCGAGTCGCCTGGATCGGATCGTGGAGGCGCTCACCGCCAGCCGGCCCGATCAAGCACCCTGGACGGCGCTACAGGCCGCCTTCTCGAGCGTGGCTGCAGACTACGAGAGCGAACGAGAGCACCTGCTGCGACGCTTCCGCATCATCCGAGCGACGCCCTCGGTTGCCGCTCGCAACCTCCAGATGCAGACGGCCTGGGAAGACGCCGTCACGGACGCGGTCGCCGGCTGGCTCGGCGCCGATCCAGCCCGTGACCTTCGTCCCCGGCTCATTGCCGGGGCTGCCCTCGCCGCCATGCGAGCTTCGCTGGGCCGATGGCTCATCGACGACGGCACATCGCGGCTCCCCGATCACGTCGCCTACTGCTTCGACCTGATGGAAAAGGGTCTGGGGCAGGTGAGCCGCCCGACATGAAGCCGAACCTGCGCACGGTGGCCCGGTGGTCCTGGCTGCCGCTCGGGTCCGCAGCCGGGACGTACTACGCGACGCCACGAATCCTGAGACATGCGTTCGCCCCCCCCCCCCCCCCCCGCAGCGCGATACAGAGCGGTCCCCGAGAGATCTCGGTTTGCCTGAAGAAGAAGTGTGGCTGAAGAGCCTCACCGGGACTCGACTGCACGGCTGGTTCATTCCAGTCGAAGCCCATTCGCCTGCGGTGGTCGTCCTGCACGGCTGGGGTGGCAACTCTGCGCTGATGCTTCGCCTCGCCCCACACCTCCACGAGGCCGGGTTTCACACCGTGTTCGTGGACGCCCGCAACCATGGGCTCTCGGAGCACGACCGCTCACCTCGATGCCACGGTTCGCAGAGGACCTCGAAGTGGCAGTCGGTTGGCTCCGGGACCATCCGGCCGTGACGTCGGTCGGAGTCATCGGCCACTCCGTCGGCGCCGGTGCGGCCATATTGAGCGGCTCCCGGAGCGACATGCTCGACGCCATCGTCTCCGTTGCTGCACCCGCCCACCCTGGGGAGATGATGCGCAAGCAGATGGCCGCCATCCCGCTGTCCGGTGCTCGACCTCGCCTTGAGAGCGGTACAACACCTGATCGGACATGAGTTCGACTCATTCGCTCCGCGGACTCGGATTGGACTGATCAGGGCGCCGATCCTGCTCGTCCACGGATCTGCAGACACCGTGGTCCCCATCGACAGCATCGATGAGTTGGCGGCGGCACAACCGAACGCCGAGATACTGGTCATTCCCGACGGTGGTCACAGCGACATGGAGCACTTCGAACACCATGTCGACGAGATCATCGACTTCTTCCACCGGCAGATGCCCCGCTCGAGTCGATAGCGGTCGGTTGTGCAACGGCCCACGTGCCGACGGACGCTCAACCGCAGACGATCAACTCGGTTGGGTACTTCTGGGTGACCTCGACCCCGGCGGGTGTCAACCACATGGAGTTGCCGATCTGAACCCCTCCTTCCCCGTCGATCACGTTCGGCTGCACCACCAGCAGCGTGCCGTTGGGATAGGCGAACGAGTCGTCATGCGTGGCCCCTCTCGATGCTCTTGTTCTGACGATCGGCGGGAGGTAGGCGCCACCAAAACCGTGCACAAGGTCGTCCCAGATGTCGAACCCCGCCGTCGTGATCAGTTCGGCGGCGTCCAGCACGGCACCCACGGTTGTTCCCGCACGAAGAGTTGCGGTGATCTCCTCGTAGGCTCGCTGCGCAACTTCGTGGAGGCGAGCGAAACGCTCGTTCGGGCCACCTCCGATGGTGAAGGTCCGCAGGATCTGACCGGCGTAGCCCCAGAACGTGGTCGAGATCTCGGTGACGAACACGTCGCCCGCTTGGATCACACGATCGGGGTGATACTGGTGCGGTACCACGATGTCGGGTTTCTCCATGGGTGTGGAGAGCGAGAAATGGATCAGATTCCAGCCTCGATGTCCCAGATACACCTCTTCGATGGTGTGCGCCACCTCGTACTCGTTGATGCCCGGCCGAAGGGTCGTGGCGAGTGCCTCCACCGCAGCGTCGTTCATGCGGGAGGCAATCCGCACAAAGGTCATCTCGTCCTCGGACTTGGTGAGGCGGAAAGCCTGATAGGCAGGGTTCAGGTCGATCAGCCTGCGGTTTCCCGAGTGAAGCTCCAGCAGATCGGCGTGAGGAACCACTCCGATCAAACCGACTCGACGAGCGTCGATCGTGTCGAGGAGTCGGCTGAGCTTCGACGCCTGTTCGGCGGGCGTGTCTCCTCCGTACCGCACGTCGGAGATCATCGAGATCCTGAGAGCGTCCGGCAGGTGATTCCACAGCCTCACCATGAGGAAGGGCCGCTCGCTCCGCGAGAACACGACGTAGGACTGGACCTGGCTCGGCCAGTTCGAGAAGTACTGGACGGCGGTCTCGAGCGGTCCGGTCGCTCCACCCACGATGAGCAGGTCGAGCTCGTTCTTCTCGAGCAGATCACCGGCGAATGCCCACCGACGTTCCATCTCACGGGCCGGGTAGCGGGGGAACCCGTTGACCTGGTCGAACTCGTCCGGTCCGTAGAACGGACCTCCATACTCCGCATCCACTTCGATCCTCCGGGGTGTGGCTGGCCCGTGGGACGCTACCCGATCGGATCATGCCCGGCCCAACCGTCTTGCGACGCAAAAGGGCCTCGTGATGGGATACTTCGCGGCATGGGAGAGCTTCCACCGGCACGCCACCTGCAGCGGGCGAAGGACTTCGTCGATGCCACCTATGCCGAACCGATCGACGTCGGCGACATGGCTGCGGTCGCCTGTCTCTCGCCTGCCCATTTCAGTCGAGAGTTCAGCCGGGTCTTCGGGGAGCCTCCTCACCGATATCTCATGACACGACGTCTCGAACGTGCAGCCGCCCTGTTGCGAAGCACCGATCGATCGGTGGCCGAGATCTGCTTCATGGTGGGCCTCAGCTCCGTCGGGTCGTTCACGACGAGCTTCAAGCGCATCTTCGGCGAGACGCCGACCGGGTATCGCTCTTCGTTCCCACCGGCTTCGAACCTCGCCCGCATACCGGCCTGTGTCGTCCGCGCGTACAGCCGTCCCGAACACCGCACGTTTCGAGAAGACGAGACCCCGAGCAATCGCGTACGTTGACCTCGATCCCAGGACCAAGGAGCGAGGAAATGTATCGGATCTCGACCACCCAGATGTGGGTTCACGACCAGGACGAGGCCCTCGAGTTCTACACGGACAAGCTCGGCATGGAGGTACGCAGCGACGTCACCGTCGCAGAGATGGGTGACTTCCGGTGGCTCACCGTCGGACCGGTGGGTCAGCCCGAGATGGAGATCGTGCTGATGCCCGTCGCCGGCCCGCCGATGATGGACGAGACGACCGCAGGACAGGTACGCGATCTGATGTCGAAGGGCTTCGCGGGCACCGTGTTCCTGACCACCGACGACTGCCAGGCGACGTACGAGCAGCTGCGAGACCGCGGGGTCGAGTTCGTCGAGCCTCCAGAGGAGCGGCCGTACGGCATCGACGCAGGGTTCCGCGATCCCTCTGGGAACAGCTTCCGACTCACCCAGCTCCCGGCGAGCTGAGCTATCGGCTCCGCGGGAGCCCGTCCCGCGGAGCCTCCGGTGATCACGGCATCCCAGCCGCTTCGAGTTGATCGACCCAATCATCCAGAGGCGCCGTGTTCTGGAACGGATGCGCGGCCCGTGGCCGCGAGCGTGACGACCCGTCGAGAGCACGACATCCCGCCCTGCCGCCCTGAGCTCGGAGGCGATCTGGATACCGGATGCGCCGGCGCCGACCACCACCACGCCTCCCAGCGGGAGCAGGTCAGGGTTGCGATATCGCGATGCGTGAAGCTGACGGATCGAAGGACCGATCGCGTCTGCGATCGACGGGATCTGCGGTCGCCCACAGTGGCCCGTTGCGACGACGACGTTGGCGCACCGTAAACTGCCGGCCGTGGTGTGCACGTCGAAACCGCCTTGGTGCTGTGCCACCCGCGTGACGGCAGTGTCCTCCATCACGGGCGCATGGAACGATCGTGCGTAGCGTTCGAGCAGGGCCACGAGGTCATCCTTGGACCTGAACCCCCCTGGGTCTTCGGTCGTGACGTCCAGGCCCGGCAGCCGGGTCATCCAGTTCGGTGTGAGCAGTCGGAGCGAGTCCCACCGTTCGCTCCGCCACCGTTCCCCGAGCCGTCCCCGTTCGATGAGAACATGATCGATTCCACGGCGTGTCAGCTCGTGTGACAGGGCAAGTCCGGCCTGGCCTGCCCCGATGACGATCGTGTCGTGGTACCGCATGCGGATCCTCTCGCTCTGGTCGCTCAGGCGACCAGCAGGTCGTGTCGTGTGTCGTCGGTCAGGTAGGCGCATTCGGCGTCGGTCACTCGCCCGAGCGCACGCATCAACGAAGATGCCTCGGCCGCATCCCAGCGATAGCTAGCGAGCTCGATCGTGTGGTCGAGAAGCGGGATCGCAAAACGGTTGCGGATCGCCCGGTATGTGTGGCCTGCGGCTGCCTCCGTTTCGCGGTTCGAGAGCGTGAGATGGATCGCCGACGCAGCCAGTTCCGCATCGCGCAGAGCGCACGAGATTCCGTGAGCGGACAGTGGGTCTTTCGTGAACCCGGCGTCGCCGACCAGAACCCATCCCGGCCCGATGGGAGTCCGGAGGAACGACGGGATGCCCGGCGCCAGATGAAAGCGTTCCACTCTTGTTGCGTCCTTCACCAGATCAGCGATGTCCGGTGCCGTACGCCGCAGCACGGAGTGGAAGAGCTGCTCGGGCTCTGCGAAATCGTCAGTCGGGACGCCGCTGAAGACAAGCGTGGCACCGTGGTTGGTGCTGATGACGGTGGTCGACATCCTCGGTGCGAAACGGAAGTCGTAGCCGATGTCTGGCATGCCTTCGAAATAGGAGTACAACCCGGCATTCGTGGCCGGATGGGATCGTTCAACCGGCGCATCGACGAGACGCGCCACGGTCGAGTTGCGGCCGTCGGCACCCACCACGATCTGGGCCGGAACCACTGTGGAAGATGAACCTCGACCGAGAACCACGCCATCGACGCGGCCGGCATCGTCTCTCGAGAGACCTGTCACGGACACGCCGAGTTGAACGTCGGCGCCTGCTTCGGCTGCGGCGTCCAAGATGATCGAGTCGAGAACTGTCCTACGGGGCGCGTACAAGGCGTCGACCCCGGACTCGGGCTTCACATCGATGGTGAACGGCTCATCGTCGAAGCCGAGGGTGATCTTGGTCACCGGCGGCGTGGGTGCCCCAACGACGGCGTCGAGCAGGCCGGATCGACTCAACTGCAATACGGCGGTTCGCATGAGGGCGTGGGTCGACAACGTGTCGGCCGGAGGACCGGCCCGATCCACGATCAGGACGCGGTGGCCCTTTCGTGCAAGATGAAGTGCGGTCATCGATCCGGCCACGCGGGCGCCGACCACGATCGCGTCGTAGGGAATGCTCATCATGTACTCCAAGGGGGAGGGGCGCCGGCGCGGGCCGGCGCCCAGGGCGATTGTCAGGCGGCCACCTCGACGGTGACTGGTACGCCGTTGGTCAGGACGTCGAAGACGGCGGAACGTGCGACCGAACGCTCGACGATCTTCTTCAGCTCGTTGGTGCCGGCTCCACCTTCGATCTCGAAGGTGGCTTTGATGCCCTGATACCCGTTGCGGACGTCCGCATCGAGCCCGAGTACGCCGTTCAGGTCGATGTCACCTTCCACGGTGGAGCGGACACGGGACAGCTCGACGCCGCGGGCCGCCGCGATGTTTCCGATGCCGGCGGTGATGCAGCCGGCGAGTGCCACGAGCAGGTACTCGACGGGCGTTGGACCCTTGTCCGAGCCCACGAGTTGGGTCGGGTGATCCGACTCGAATCCGAACTCACCTGTGTGCTCCTGTTCCGTTCCGAGTCCGAAGAAGTCGCGAATCGTCGAGCGACTGTAGGTGCCGGCCACCCATTCGTTCCTGGCTCGAAATCGGAACTGCGCTGCCTCGGGCATGGCCTTGACGGCATCGAGGGCGCCGAAGAGAGCCTCTGTGTCGACTCCGTTGATCACGGCTGTGGTGGTGCTCATGTGTTCTCCTCTCGTGCACCGGATCCCGATCGGTTCGGGTCAACGGCAACGTATGCGGAGTGCGCCGTGGGCGAATGGGTGATGGATACCCATCTCGGGCGCAGCGGCTCGACCCTCCAATATGGGTGGTGTCGACCCATGTGACGGTCCTGGCCGTTCCTTACGTTCTCGGCAACGAAACTGAAAGGAGCTGACCATGACGGAGACCTTGACCATCGCCGAGGAGTACGCGGGCCCACCGTTCGCCGCCAACGGCGGCTACGTGGCCGGACTTCTCGCGGAGCAGTTGGGAGTCCAGGGGGCGCACGTGGAGCTGCGTGCCCCCGTGCCGATGGGTCGTCCGCTCGAGCTGACCCGTGAGCACCCGATCGCAACGCTCACTGCAGGGGGTGCGTTGCTGGCGACCATCGCTCCCGCATCTCTTCTGCAGGTGGAGATCCCGGCCGTGGACTTCGCGACGGCCGCCAATGCGGCGGCAGGCGTCGACCAGAACGACCACCCCTTCCCCGGGTGCTTCGTGTGCGGGCCGCGACGGGATCCGTCGGAGGGTCTCCACCTGCTCCCGGGGCGAGTGGCTCCGGGTCGGGTCGCTGTGACGTGGCGGCCCGCATTCTGGCAGACAGATCAGGACGGCCGTGTTCCCCTCAGGCTCGTGACGGCCGCACTCGACTGCCCTTCGGCCTTTGCAGTGCTGGGGCCCGGGCAGACCGGCCTGCTCGCCTCGATGACGTTCCGTGTCGAACGCCTGCCGCGGCTCGGCGACCACCTGGTGGTGACTGGATGGCGACGGAAAACCGAGGGACGGAAGATGCGAGCCAGCACCGCGATCATGTCGACCATTGGCGAGGTCGTGGCACGATCGGACACCCTGTGGATCGGAGTCGACGCCGAGCGCCTGGCCGTCATGGAGTCCAAGATGCGCCGGGTGGCGGCATGATGTCGATTTCGGACCTCGGAGTCGTACTCGGCGTCTGGGCTCATCCCGATGACGAGGCATTCCTGTCGGCGGGCCTCATGGCCGCAGCGCGAGACGCCGGTCGCGACGTGACGGTGGTCACGGCGACGCTCGGTGAGCTCGGCACCGCCAACCCTGCAGAGTGGCCGCCGGAGCGCCTCGCCATCCGAAGGCGATCTGAGCTGCGGCGTTCCATGGACATCTTGGGGGTGGCCGACCATCGCACGCTCGGCCACCCCGACGGTGGGTGCGCGGCTCTCCCCATCGGGATCGGGGCTCGCCAGGTGGCAGCAATCATCGAAGAAGTGAAGCCAGACACGATCCTCACGTTCGGACCCGACGGGTACACGGGCCACGCCGACCATCGGACGATCTGCGCGTGGGTCGACGAGGCCGTAGCGTTGACGAGCAGCTCGGCGAGTGTCCTCCATGCGACCACCGATGCCCGCTATCTCGCCGAATTCGCCGACGTGCACGAGCGTTTCGACATCTTCTTCGCCGGATGGCCGGCGATCTCCGAACCGGACTCGATGGCGGTCCACGTGGAGTTGTCCGGAAACCTGCTCGATCGCAAGTTCGCCGCGCTGGCTGCCCAGTCGAGCCAGACGGCAGCATTGATTGCATCGTTGGGGGAGGATCGCTTCCGGCGGTGGATTGCGATGGAGTCGTTCATGGCGGCGGACAAACTCGTCGCCGCCTGAGTCACCCCAGTTGGCCGAACTCCCAGCTTGTCGACGGCGACCAGGGGAATGTCGCTTCTTCATCGAATCTGCCCGATCCGACCACCAGAGAGGGGCGGGTCTGTAGACCGGCCCCTCTCGTGTGTCTGCATCCGGGAGTTCAGCGAACGGGGAACCGCCACAGTGCGGTTCGGATCTCATCTTGAGCCCGAGAGATCCTCTGGTCGATGTCGCGGGCGCTCGCCTTGCGGCGTCCTGCGCGGTTCATCGCTTGCTCCGCAGCGTGTGCTGCCATTTGGTGAGTGTCTCGTACCAGTTGGCAACCCACTCCTGGAGCTCTGCCTTGGACCTGTTGGTGTGCATCGTCGTCCCTTTCTATTCGACGACGTCCAAGGTATGGCAGTCCTCGAATCGATTCATGGGCGAGGATCACCTATGTCGGGGTTGAACCGAACGGTCGCTGCGGTCGGCAGAACCACGACCGATTTCGATTGATCTTGTCGTCTCGGATGCCGACAGGTCAATCAGGATGAGTCAGACAGCCTCTCAATCGGAACCGACCAAGATCTGCGTCGCCTGTGGGCACCCGAAGCCTGCATGGGAGTCGACGCCCTTGCACCTGCATTGCTGGCTGAACCGCGAAGTGGGGGCGAGACCCAGCCGGATTCCGGCTGCAGCCGAGAACGGCTGAGTCAGGGAGCGTGTCGGTGACCGGCCGCAGCTGTCGGCACCGGACCGCGCCGGTGTTCGAACGTGATGTCGGTGAGACCGTGGTCGGATTCGAGGACTGACCGGAAGATCTCTTCGGTTCGGACGGGATCGGCGAGTTCGACCGCGCTCAGGTCGACGTGAACGCTGGTGGCGCCGGCTGCGAGTGCCAGCAGTTCGAGTGACCAGGGAGGTAGCCCGGTGAACCTCGGCCCGAAGAACCGGAAGGTCATCGCACCGGTTTCCGGACAGAACTCGATCGAAGATCCGATCGTGTTTCTCTCCCGCGTGGGTGGCGGCGGAGTTTCGAGTTCGATCATTGCACCATCCCCCTTGATGGTCGCGACGTGCCGATTCGCCTACTCCGAGCTTACGCACTTCCAAACCGTGTGCACGGGTCGTTCGTCAGGATCCGAAGCGGGTGGAGCCCGCTTTCCTCAACCGATGTTGCAAGGTGACCGATAATGGGTTTGGGTAGTCCTATACACACACCTTGGGGGTGACTCATGAAGAAGACGATGATGTCTGCTGCTTTGTGCCTGGTCCTGGCCGCTTGTGGGGGCGGTGCCGACGAAGCCGCGAGCACGACCGCCGATCTCGGTTCCACCGACGGATCGACGGCAGTCGAAGCCACCACGTCGTCGGTGGCGGCCGAGACCACGACCACCACGGCCGAGACGACCACCACTGAACCCGACACCACGACCACGGCGGCCATCGTCGGCTCCGACGGGCTCGAGGCTTTGATCTCCAAGATGGATCAGGCCGGAGAGATGACGTCGGCTCGCATCGAGGGCACCATGGAGATGTACGGGCTGAGCACAGAGGACGGCGTCTCCGATGTGGTCCTGCCGTTCAGCACCACCTTCGACACCTTGACGGGTGACATGGCGATGCGAATGGACATGAGCGGTATCGCCGGCTCGGCCGACCTCACCGGGGAGGACGCCGCCATGGCAGCGGCATTCCTCGGCGAGATCGAGATGCGTCAGATCGGAGACCGCGCCTACATCAAGATGCCGTTCCTGACCGCCATGCTCGGCACCGACGCCGAGTGGGTGTCGATGCCCGCCGATGAGGCCGGTGACTTCTCATCCGACATGGGCGTTCAGACCGATCCCAACGAGATGCTCGACGACTATCGCAAGGCCGATGCGCAGGTCGAGGAACTCGGTGTGGAGTCGGTGAACGGCGTCGACGCCACTCACTATCAGGTGATCGTCGACACGGAGCTGTGGCTGGAGAGCCTGACGGCCGAGGAGCGTGCGGAACTCGAGGCCGACGGACCGATTCCCATCTCCGACTTCCCGATGGACCTGTGGATCACCGACGACGGGTTCCTGGTGCGCATGGTCATGGAGATCGACGGGTCACAGGTGATCGACGACTCCGGCGACTCCTTCGAGCGGATGGTGTTGACCTACAACGTGTTCGACATCAACCAGCCGGTCGACATCACGGCTCCGGATGAGTTCGTCGACATGGACGACCTCGGAGAAGGGTTCGGCTTCGACAGCAACTGAACCACCGAGCTCCCGCTCTGCCGCCTGAGGCTAGGTCAGAGTTCAGCGTTCCCCCGGTCTGCGATGGCCGGGGGAACACTGTTTCGTGCAGCAACTCCGCATCTCTGGAAGGCGCGCGGATCACGCGAAATCCCCGACTCCGGCTGTCACGTGAAATACGCTGCGGACGCGATGATGTTGTCTCCCGCCGACCGCCGTATTCTCGACTTCGAACGGGGATGGTTCCTACACCCTGAACCCAAAGACAGGTCGATCAACGATGTGCTCGGCCTCACCCCGACCGAGTACTACGACCGTCTGCGTGACCTCATCACCACTCAAGCCGCACTCTCATATGACCCGTTGACGATTCGTCGCCTCCGCAGGATGGTGGGTGCGGCGTGAGCCGCGGACGCCACGCATCCGACAAGGGGACATTCCCCCGGGACCTGATCATCACGCTGGTCGGGATCGTCGTGGTGGCCGTGCTCGTGTTTGGCGGGCTGTGGGTGTTCTCGTCGTTCTTCGGCGACGACGCGGCGTCCTCGTCCAGCACTTCGGCCGCCTCTGTGCCGACAGAGTCCACCACCGACCAGACAACGCCGACCACGCCGTCCGCACCTTCCAGCACCGCCACCAGCGTGCCGCCTGCCGACACCACCACGCCAACGATCACCGTCCGACCTCCAGGTGAGATCACGGTGCAGGTTCTCAACAGCGTCGGAACCACCGGGCTCGCGGCTGAAGTCACCGCCACCCTGCAGTCTGAGGGATATCGGACCGTGGAGCCCGACGACTACGAGCCACTGCTTGATCGGTCGCAGATTCTCTTCCGCGACGGGTACGGGCCCGAGGCCTTCGAGTTGGCTGCGCTGTTCCCGGACGCACAAGTGGGCATGAGCCCCGATGTGCCGGAGGACGTCGACATCATCGTGCTGCTGGGTAGCTCTTTCGAGGACGAGTGACCTCCTGGCGTCGGCTGGCGAGCCCGTGGGCATTCATCGCCGCCTTTCTCGTCGCCTTGCTGGCGATCGGCATCGAGGTCGGTGTGCTAGCGGACATCATCTCGCCCTCCGTCTGGCTGGATGTGATCGCCTTGTGGCCGATCGGCGCCATCGGCCTGGTGGCGGCCCCCATCGTCTGGCTGATCGGGGACCGCCATCCGCGTCATCTCGCGATCGCCGGGCTCTCGGTCTTCACGTGGTTGGCGGTCGGGTTCGCCCTCCACGTATCGGGCTCGGAAATGCTGCCCGTTGCCGTCACCACCGTCGAGGGACCAGACGCTGGTGATGCCGTGTCTGCACACCTCGAGATCGAGCTGGAGACAGGTCGGATAGTCCTCGAAGGAGGTGCGATCGGTTCGTATCGGGTCAGCCCGATCAGAGCCGGCGGTGTGGTCGGCGCGCCGTCGGTCTTCGAGCAGTCCGACGGTGCCGATCTCAGGGTCGTGGTGGTACCGCGCGACGACCCCGGGATGTATGTGTTCCGGGGATGGACGGTCGCACTTGGATCCGGTCTTGCGTGGACGCTCGACGTCGCAGCGCCCGAGCTGTCGGTCGACCTCACGGATGTCGACGTGACGACGGCGAGCCTTCGGTCCGATGCTTCCGAGATAGCGATCGGGCCGGTCTCCGCGGCCTCGGTGATCGATCTGGTCGGGACACATCGCGTCGTGGTTCCCGAAGGGACACCGGTTCGGCTCCAGGGTGAGGGCGTGGTTCCGGACGACTGGATTCTGATCGACGGTGGGGGAGCGCGGTCGCCCGTCGATGGCGAGGGGTGGCTGGTGGTGGCCGAGGCGGGCTCCCGCGTCGAGATCTGGTACGGCTGAACGTCCCGAGATTCGTCACGCTCGCTCACTACACTCCGACCGTGGTCGACCTGCACGTCACCGAACGCCTGCGGCGGGCTGCGCTGATGATCTGGGCCATCATCGGGACTCTGGTCTTGGGAGCAGCGCTGTTGTGGCTCGCGTCCCAGGTCCGGATCATCTGGCTCCCGTTGATCTTCGCTGCCGGTCTGGTGGTGATTCTCGATCCCGTGGTCCGCGCCTTGGAGCGAATCGCCGTTCCGAGGGTCCTTGGGGTGATCTTTGGCTTCTTCGTGGTGGGAGCCGTGCTCGCTGCCGTGGGTTTCCTGCTCATACCGGCGGTGCGTTCCCAGGCGGCGGAGTTCGGCGTCGCCCTCCCAGGGTTGTACGACGGAGCCGTCGACTGGCTGCGCAACACCGGCGACCGGGTCGGTATCGACCTTGGTCCGGTGTGGACGTCCGAGACGATCCAGGCCTGGGTCTCGGATCCCGCCAACCAGAGCGCTCTCCAGGAACTGATCGGTGGCTTCGGGTCGGGAGCCGGTCGTCTCATCCGCGGTATCACCGAGGTGGTGGCCGTCGTCGGGCTGGCACCGATCCTCGCCTTCTACCTGTTGCTCGACCTGCCGAGGTCAAAGGCGATGGTGCTCGACCTGACGCCGCCCAGGTTCCGCGATGAGGTGGAGTATGTGTCGAGTCAGATCGGGACGGCGCTGAGCGCTTTCGTTCGCGGTCAGCTGCTCGTCGCGCTGGTGGTCGGGACGCTGTCGGCGGTGGCGTTGTGGTTCTTCGACCTGCCGTTCTGGCTCATCATCGGAATCGCAACCGGCCTGCTCAATCTCATACCGTTCGTGGGACCGTTCTTCGGCGCCACTCTCGCCGCCACGGTCGCAGTGGTCGAGGGCCGTCCCGGTGTGGCCGCCGGCATCGTGGTGGCGTTCACCCTCATCCAACAGCTCGACAACCACATCATCACACCGATGATCCAACGGGCCCGGGTTCGGCTCTCGCCTCTGATCATCGTCCTCGCCCTGTTGGCGGGAGGCTCGCTGGCCGGTCTGCTCGGGGTGGTGGTGGCGGTCCCGATGGTCACCGTCCTCCGGATCGGCGTCGGGCACCTGTGGCGCACCCGGGTTCTCGGTGAGTCGTGGGCCGAGGCCACGGAGAAGATGATGGAGACCACCGAGCCTTCCGATCGGCTCCGGGTGCAGGCTCGTCGCCGCAACGCCCCGCAGCCGCGACTGTTCGACACGATGGAGTTGGAGGCCGCCGAGCCGGAACCGGTCACGGTCCCCCCCGACGCCCCTTCCACACGCTGATGGTCGACGCCTTCGAAGAGCTGGCCTCGCAGGACTCGTACCGTGCGGTGGCCGAAGGCAGTGTGTTGGAACTCGTGGACGGTGGCCTGATCCTCGATCGCACACCGTTCTACGCCCGCGGCGGTGGCCAGCCCGGCGATATCGGAGTGCTCCGGTGGGACGGTGGCGAGGTTCCGGTGGTCGACACCGTTCGGCGCCAGGGAAAGGTCGTGCACGTGGTTGAAGCGGCTGGACTTCCCGACCCCGGGACTGCCGTGGAGGCAATGATCGACTGGGATCGGCGGTATCGCCTCATGCGGACACATACGGCGCTGCACGCACTCTCGGGAGTGGTGTTCCGTGACTTCGGAGCGAAGGTCACCGGCGGGAACATGGAGCCCGGCGAGGCCCGCATGGACTTCGAGCTCGACTCGATCTCGGTCGAGTTCGGTCGAGAGGTCGAAGAGCGTCTCAACGCCGAGTTGACCAAGGGCTATCCGACGGAGGTCCTCTACCTGCCGCGAGGCGAGGCGCTCGCCGACCCCGACCTCATCAGGACCAAGGTCAACCTGATCCCCGAGTGGGTCGAGGAGATCCGGGTCGTCGACATCGTCGGTCTCGATCGTCAGGCCGACGGTGGCACCCATGTGCGCTCGACCTTGGAGGTGGGCCGGATCACCGTGGTCAAGACCGAGTCCAAGGGCAAGGCCAACAAGCGGATGCGTATAGCCCTCGTCGACTGAGGCAGAGCCCCTTCGGCCATCCCGATGGCGCACAAGACCGGGGCACGTCGGCCTCTCGTGCCATCATTGTCCGCCATGAAGGGTGTGCTTCTGCGTATCCGGGTGGGCCAATGGAGATGAGTGCGGCGTCGTCCGAGCTCCGCGATGTCCTGGTGTCGGTGTACGTCCCGCATGTCCGACGCCGTCTGGTGGCGATGTCTATCGAGCCCGACGAGGCACTTGCGAATGCGCTGTCGGTCGGACGCACGTGGCTTGCAGCCCAGCTCGCCGCCCTGCTCACAACGCCCCATCCTCAGCAGTCACGCGGGCCACTGGAGCTGTTCCAGGAGGCCATGCGCTTTCCCACCGAGGAGCTGCGCCGGCGCGGTGTCGAGCCTGTGGCCCGAGACGCCGTGGCCGAGCGGGCGATCCCCGGTGATGTGTACGACTTTGCACCGGCTTCATCGTCGCACCTCGGCGAGACGGTGTGGCAGGCGCACCTGGCGTGGGGAGCCGAGAAGGCGAGCGTCATGGCCAAGGAGTTGTGACGTCGTGGCCGTGACCGGGTTCTGGTACGTGAGGCAGGTCTCCGATGAGGAGATCGTCGAGCTTCGCAAGCCGATCGACACCTTTGTCGAACGCGTCGCCAAAGACCAGGGCATCCAGGAGGTGATGGCGGCGTGGCAGGCCTGGCCGGTGCAGGTCCACGGCTTCCGGCCTGATCGGACGCTGGACCGTCTCAACCGGCTGTTCCTCGGAGCTTTCCTTGCAGCGACTCCGGGTGAGAACGCCTTCTTCGCATGCTCCCGCGACGACATCGACGACGTGACGTGGGACATCGGCCGTGAGCCGGCGCCCGACCACGCCGAGGCACTGTTCGCTCACATCGACCGGCTCCCGCCGATGTCGTTGCTGTTCATGGGCATCGGCCCGGACCGCGCGGGCTGGCTACCCGGAGCATTGGGCAACTTCGCGCTGACTTCCGCGCAGCTCGAGGCTGAGGCACCTCACCTCCGCCACGCGCACGCCATGCCGCCGGCCGAGCGGACCGACGCCATCCACCGCATGAACACCTGGCTCGAAATCGGCAGTGGACATGGGTTCAACACCGCTCATGTGATCGAAGCACTGCCGGCGGTGATCGGCCCGGCTCTCATTGCCGGGAAGGGTCTGGTTTCGGTGACGGCGTCGATGTAGGCGGCGCAGTTCGATTCCGTTCGGTCGCAACCCATGTGATCCCAGAGATCACCAAGGCCACCCCGATCAACTGGATCAGGCCCGGACGTTCGTCGAAGATCAAACCACCCCAGAACAAGGTCAGCGTCGGTTGGAGCAGGATGACGAAGGACGTGACCGTCGCCGGGAGTCGCGGGAGCGCATGACTGATCGCCAGCCACCCTGTCACTTGTGCGCCCCAGGCCAACAGCAACAGCCATCCGTGGCCCGGCCAGGTTGGCGCGAGCACCAGGTCTCCGGTGATGACGCCCACGATTCCGATGGTCACGCCGGCGCCGAGCGTGGCGTCGAGGAGGGGGCCGGCCGCCGGGGACAACGCTCGGCCCGCACGGCGGTACCCGACGAGGAACGTCGTGTAGAACAGCGCCGCCGCCGCCCCCATGATCACACCGAACACGGGTCGCGCCCCGAATGCATCCGCCGATCCCAACCCCGTCACGGCGGCCAGCCCGACGATGACCATGGGCATCGCGACGAAGGTCCGCCTCCCCGGATGCTCCCGGAAGAGCGCCCAGGTCACGAGTGGCACCAACACGACCTGGCTGTTGGCGACGAGGGTGGCCAGGCCCGCACCGATCTGATCGATCGCGACCTGCCAGGCGAGGACGTCGAACCCGAGAACGAGGCCCGCGGCGAACGCGATCCATCGGTCGCGGGCCGGGCGCTGGTCTCGGTGCCGCTGGAGCCAGGCGATCAAGCCGAGAACAGGAGCGGCATAGGCCATCCGGAAGAAGCCGCCGGTCACGGCGTCGGCGTCGGACAGCCGGTAGAGGATGGCCGAGAACGAAATGACGGTGGCACCGATGAAAGCGACCAGTCGAGGTGATGGCGCGGCAGGTGGGAGCGTGAGAGCGTCGTTCACGGGAGTCGGTTGGTTCAGTCGCCGACGGTTGCGGCGTCCACCGCATTCGTGAGGAGTGCCATCGAATGGTGGATCGAGTGGATGAACTCATCGCTGTCGGCGAGGGCGTCGTAGTCGGCGTGGATACCCCATTGGAGCTTGCCGTCGTAGGAGAAGAGGGCGATGCCCATCCCGTGCTGGGACCACAGTGGCACGATCGGATAGTTGGCGAGCATCCTCGCCTCCAACAGGTACATCGGAAACTGTGGACCCGGGACGTTGGTGACGGTCATGTTGAACGGGCGCACGGCGTTCACCGCCAAGCGGGCTGCCAGAGAAAGCAGCGGGACCGGCGTGCCTCTGCTGAGGTCGATCAGCGTGGCCGCCCCTAGCGCCTGATCGGTCTCCTTCAGATGCCGGGTCGCCGCTTGGATCTGGCGGAGCCGCTCGATCGGGTCGGCTTCACTGACCGGCAGCTCGAGGAGCCACATGGCGACCTGGTTGCCGAGCGCTCCCCGTTGCGATGGTTTGCGCACGCTGACGGGTGCCATCACGCGGAATTCGATGCCGTCGACGGCGAAGTCCCGGTCGACTTCGAGAAAATGACGTACTGCGCCGGCCACCACCGCCAACACCACGTCGTTGACCGTGCCCCCGAATGCGTTCTTGACCTTCTTCACGTCGTCCAACGGGGTCTCGGTCCAATCGAATCGACGGTTGGGACCGATCTCGGGGTTCAGCGGCGTCTTGTCGGCAGGGGTCAGCCAACCGGACCGAAGCGAGTTGGCCGCTGCGTTGAGGCGGTGCTTGGTCTGCTCGATGACGTCCTTGCTGGACTTCAAGAGATCCGAGGTCGAGGTGAGCGCGTCGATCGTCCGCCGGGTGCTTCGCGCCAGCTCCGACACCACCAGCTGCGTCCCGTTGGGTGCCGGGCGGGGTGTCCACGGCGGGGATTCGGCGACCTCGGAGTCGGGCGCCAAACCGAGGAGGATGGTGGTGAGGTCGACTCCCGACACGCCGTCGATCATGCAGTGGTGGATCTTGCTGATGAGGGCGAAGCGGTCGTCGTCCAGGCCTTCGACCACCCAGAACTCCCACAGTGGCTTGTTGCGGTCGAGTTGCTGACCGACGATCCGTCCGGCGAGCTGTTTCAGCTGCACGTCGGTGCCTGGTCGGGGGAGGCTCGTGTGCCGGACGTGGTAATTGATGTTGAAGCTGTCGTCATCGATCCACACCGGCGCCCGGTTGTACGGGACGTATCCGAGTCGTTGGCGGTACCGGGGGATGTATTGGAGCTTGGACTCGATGTGAGCGCGAATCCGCTCGATCTCTATCCCGCCGTCCGGTGTCTTGAGGTTGTTCGCCTCGTAGATGCCAACCCCGGCGACGTGCATGTGAGTGGTGCGCGTCTCGAGCGCGAGGAAGGAGGAGTCGAGATAGCTGAGCGGTTCGTAGAAGGGCACTGGCATCGCAGTCCCAAGGTTAGGGCCGTGCTCGGCGCGCTGCCCATGCAGCGGCCGTTGCGCTTCCCACCGTGTTCGCAACGAGATCCCAGCCGGTGTTGTCAAAGCCGCCCGCGTTGGTGTCGGGCGCGATGCGCGTGAGCAGGAACCCGAGCATCTCGTTGATAGCGCCAGTTGAGAGTCCTCCGAGCGACACGATGGAGGCGGTTGCTGCGAGCCTTGGATGTGGGATCCACGGTTCGAACTGCTCCGCCGCGGCCAGTCCAGCGAATCCGAACCCGATGGCGTGGGTGAGTTGGTCGTAGCGAAGCACCGGCAGCAGCCACTGCTGGTAGAGGATTTCATCGCCCACCGGGAGCAGTCCACCGGCCAAGTGCATGAACCCCCACAATGTGAGACCGCCGAGCACGAGACCCGAGAACGGATGGCGCCGGTCGAGGACGACCACGATCGTTGCGGTGGTCGTCATCCAGATCAGGTAGAACGGGACGCTCGGAGCACCGCGAGCGAACCCCAAGGCGATCCACCCCACGATCGAGACCACTGCGATGGTCCCGATGACGGGGTGGCGCCTGACGAGTTGCGGCACCATGTTGCGCCCGAGACAGGAATCGAACCTGTGACCTACTGCTTAGGAGGCAGTTGCTCTATCCCCTGAGCTACTCGGGCGGGATGGGTTGACAACGCGGTTGAAAACCGCAGACGGGGATGCTGTCGGCCACAGGGTAGGCGATTCGTGGGTCCGATCGGCCGAGAAGAGTGCGGATCTGTGCCCTTGGAGGGACTTGGAGTCGACGGTTGCGCGGTCGATCTGCTGGGGGAGCCGAGCTCGAGGCGGGAAGGGTTTATCCGGTCCGTTCCAGCGGAGGGTCGTTCGAGAGCGGGCGGAGGCAGCCGGGCGCAAAGACCGCTTCGGTTTGGGCGTTTCGGTATGCCTGCCAGGCGAGCATGCTCAACTGGTTGGAGGTGAACCCGAAGTGGTGGAGCCGTTCGCGGGGGAGGTGGTCGTCGATCACCCGGTTGGCGGATTCGGCCGAGGCTCGCAGTGGCCGTTGGATGTCGATGAACACGTCCTGGGCCCACGAAGTCGGTTTCGGGAGTCGCCCGAAGTCGGTTGGGGGCTGCTTCTAGGATCGTGGCTGAGAAGACGCCGTTGTCACAGAGGGCCTAGGAGTCAGTGCATGGATTCTGCTGGATCGCAGACGGTTGAAAGAGCGTTGGGTCTTCTGGAGTGCTTCTCGGCAGACGAGCCTGAACACACGGCCACCGAACTCAGCTCAAAAGACGGGGCTCACCATTCCAACGACCCACAGACTCCTGAAGACCGTGACCGGCAGGCGATTCCTCGTCCTCGATCAGGAGACCAGGCGCTACAGCCTGGGTCCGGCCGTGATGCAGTTGGCCGGAGCGATTCTGGAACGCGACAATCTACTCGAAGTGGTGGTCCCGGCTCTCGAGCGGCTACAGCGTGCATCGGGTGAGACGGCTCGATTGCTGTGGTTGGTGGATTGGCAGCGCGTGTGTCTAGCTGACCGCGTCAGCCATCAGTCGATCCGGATGTCGTCGGGCATCGGCCGCGCATACCCGCTGCACGCAGGTGCCTCCGGGAAGACGCTGTTGGCGAGCCTCCCTGAGCGTGAGCGGAACGCCTACCTCAACCGAAGCGGTCCCTGAGCCTCCAACTTCTTCCGCGGCATCGGAGGTGATGGTGGGTGCCTATTGTCGGTTGGCTTTCCACTTCGGTGCCACTGAAGAGGAGGTGCGGGCTTTTCGACGAAGTTCAGTTGCTCGACGCCTTGGAGAACCTTCTGAGTGAGTGTTTCGAGAATCGTGAGGACGACGCGTGGTCTCTCCTGTCGGAGGCCGAATCCCGGGAAGCCGAAGCCGACCGTCATCACTCCGCTCTGCGGCCGGCCGTCATACGCCAGGAGCTCGGCGGTTCGTTCTCCCTCAACTCTGATCGTCTGGTGGCTCACACACCGGGTGCTGGACCACAGTCTCAAGCGCTATTGGGCTATGCCGGAACGAACGGTGCTTGAGCCTTCGGAGGAGATCAGCGAGGATGCTCAGCTGGTTGGAGGTCAACCCGAAGTGGTGGAGCCGCTCGCGGGGGAGATGATCGTCGATCACCCGGTTGGCCGATTCGGCCGAGGCTCGGAGTGGTCGTCCTGGACTTGAGCTAGCGCCAGGACCCCGCCGACTACGACTAGCCGCGGGGGAGGGCTCGCCGTGGGTCTGGTGCCCCTCGCCATTTGCCCTCATCACGCACCTCCGAGATCGCGACACGCCACGACGGCAACCATCGCCGAGCGTTGGCGATGCGCCCTGATGGCGAAGATGGTCAGCGGACTCCGGAGCGCTCCGCAACGAGCGACTCGACCCGTCGGCAGAGCTCCCGGGCCCGGAGATCTTTTCTACTCTCAGCTTGGGGCCACAGCTCCTTGATCTGCTCGTAGAAGCCAAAAGAGAGCCGTACCGGCAAGCGGAGGCAAATGAGCGTTCGAGCTCAAAGCCACCAATGGCCAGAACGGAGCCACCGACGGCCGACGGGCGACGGGCGACGAGACGAAGTCTGCCGCCTGTGCCACGCTATAGCTTCCTGGCCGGGGGTTCGTGGTGACTGTACCTCAAGAAGACTCCATGTGATATCATGTGATACCACCAAGGAGTTGTATGGCCGACATACTGATCCGCGACATCCCTGATGACCTGATTGCCGCCATCGACGCCAAGGCTCGGCAGGCGGGCCTATCTCGCGTCGAGTACATCCGCCGGGCTCTGGCCCGTGAACGTGATACCGCTCACCGCCAAACCACAGTTCAGGACCTTGCCGTGCTGGCTGAACGTCTCGGCGACCTTGCGGACCCCGACGTGATGCATGACGCCTGGTCGTGACCACGTGGCTCGTCGACAAGTCTGCGCTCGTCCGTCTCGCCCTCAGCCCTGACGCTCCCGAGTGGTCCAACCGCATAGATCGAGGACTCGTCCGCATCTCGACCCTGACGCTCCTCGAAGCAGGGTTCTCGGCCCGGTCAGGCAAAGAGGTTCACGCGGCATTTGGGCAGCCGCCCATTGCCAACATGCCCGTCGAGTATCTCACTCCCGCCATAGAAGACCGTGCCGTCGCGGTCCAGATCGCGCTTTCCGATCGAGGGCACCATCGGGCTGTGTCCATCCCCGACCTGTTCATCGCTGCGACCGCCGAACTCGCCCAGTTGACCATCCTCCATGTCGACCGTGATTTCGAACTGATCGCCGAGATCACGGGACAACCGCACGAGCGCCTCGTCGGGACGTCTTGAGCGCCGCGCCAATCACTATGGGGGTAGGTCCGCGGCACGGTCCAGCTTCGGAGGGCGCCTCGTATGCCGATCCCCAAACGAGGGTTCAACAACCGTCAGTGGCGGTCGATCCAGGGGCCGACTCGGCTACCCACCTTCCACGATTCCGCAATGCGCGTTCCGGTAGAAGTGGACCGCTTCAAGAAACATCAAGTCTCGCCCGCCCGGGAGAGTTTCCAACCAACCCCACTCGGGCGGGGTGGGTTGGAACGCGATCGACAATCACAGAGTGGGGATGCCGTCGGCCACGGGGTAGGCGATTCCGGGTTGCGATCAGCCCAGGAAACACCTCGATGACGTGGATGGCCGGACTGCGTCTCTGTGACGCTGCGGACCGTCGAAGGTGCCGCCCATTCCAGGTGATCGAACTCTACGAGACCGGATTTGGGCCATCACGGCCTGAGGACCCTTGACACTGTGGTTCGTGGCTGCTCACGGTGGGACCTGCACCGGTCCATTCGGGACCTCGGCGTGACGACGGCCGGGCGGGCGTGACCGGGGTGGGTGTCGAGCACCCGAGGACGTGTCCTCGGGTGACTGGGGCGAGCTACCAGGAGGAGTTCATGAAGCTCGGAAGTGTCGAATCCCGAGTCCATCCGGACGTTCAAGCGCATGCTCGGCCGATCATTCCTCACGGTGGATCGTGGAAGGGGATGGCGCTCGTCCTTGCGGCACTCCTCTTCGTGGGTGCACCGGCGTCCGGCGCGCCCGGCGACTTGGTTGTGGACTACGGCGTCGGAGGCACACACACGATTCCACAGACCGGCGGTCCGCACTGGATCGGCGCCATGGCGGTGCGTCCTGGCGGTGAAGCCATTCTCACCGGAAGTTCGATCGGGGCCGGCAGCGGGGAACAGTCATTCTGGGTGTCCGAGATCGCCGCCGACGGCATGTCCCGACAGGACGCCGTCGACATCGGGCTCGGAGCGGCCCATGAGATCGGCACCGCAATCAGCCTCCAACCGGGCGGCTCGTACTTCGTAGCCGGGGAACGTGGGGCCCTGGGAGGAGTGGACACAGACATGTTCGTTGCCTCCTTCGATGTCGACGGCGAGCTCGTGTCGGGCTTCGGCCTGGCGTTGCCCGGTGTGCCGAACGGCGTGCAGGTTCTGACCGAAACCGGCACCGAGCGCGCCACCTCGGTGTTCACCGATGGGTCGAAGGTGGTGGTGAGTGGGTGGCGGGACACACCGGGTTTTCCCGGCGTCGTGACGCGACTCCTCTCGACCGGGGCCCTCGATCCGAGCTTCGGGGGAGACGGATCGGTTGATCTCACATGGCCCGACTCAGGTGTGTTCGACGTCATCGAGACGACGGTGTGGCCGACCTCGGGTTCGGACTATCTCGCCATCGGGAGGCTCTCGGCAGGTGCCTACGCCGAAGTGAGGTCGATGATCGTGAGTGAAACCGGTGTGGTGTCGCCCTCCCAGTTGCTCTTGACCGGAGAGATCGGGGACAACGACTCCATCCCGCTCAGCGATGGAACAGTGGCGGTCGCCACCGAGTTGTTCTCCGATATCGAAGGCTCGGGCATCATGGTCACGAAGGTCTCCGCCGATGGCGCAGTCGTGGGGCAATCGGACTTCGTGGCTCTCGGCGACTTCTCGGCGGGGCTCACCATCACGGACCTGAACGACGGCACGCTGGCCGTCGCCGCTGCGACCGGCGACCTGCCGCTTCCCGTCAACCCCTACGGGGTGTATCAGTTCGGTGCGGATGCTGAATTCGCCGGCACGATCGTGTCCCCGACATCCGTGGGCGCCCTGCTCGGTGACGTCGTGGCCCGAGCCTCCGGAACGGTCGCCGCGGACGGCGGACTGCTCGTGACTGCGGTTGTCGACCCCGCCGATTCCAACGCGATCTCGGGCGAACTGGTGGTCACCAAGTACGCCGGCCACTCGGGACGATTCGTCGACGACGACGCCAGTGTCCACGAAGCCGACATCGAAGCAATCGCAGAGGCCGGGATCACCCTTGGTTGTAATCCGCCGGTCAACGACCGCTTCTGTCCTGAGGATTCGGTCACGCGTGGGCAGATGGCTGCCTTTCTGGTGCGGGCATTCGGCTTCACCGACGATGGTGGGGGTGATCTGTTCGTCGATGACGACGCCTCAGAGTTCGAGTCCGAGATTGATCGGCTGGCGACGGCTGGAATCACGTTCGGTTGTAATCCGCCGGTCAACGACCGCTTCTGTCCTGAGGATTCGGTCACGCGTGGGCAGATGGCTGCCTTTCTGGTGCGGGCATTCGGCTTCACCGACGATGGTGGGGGTGATCTGTTCGTCGATGACGACGCCTCAGAGTTCGAGTCCGAGATTGATCGGCTGGCCACGGCTGGAATCACGTTCGGTTGTAATCCGCCGGTCAACGACCGGTACTGCCCTGACGACCCCGTGACACGGGCACAGATGGCATCCTTCCTGGTCCGGGCGATACCATTGCCATGACGTCGGGAACTGGGCGCGTCACCCGCCACAGATTGCTCGTCCGCCAGTCCGGTCGAACGTAGTCGCATTGCTTGCGGGCTTCAGTTTGTCTTCGCAGGCTCCTCAACGCGGCGCAGCGCGACTGAGAAAGGCGGCCATCTGCCCCCGGGTGACAACCGAAGTGGGACAGAAGCGGTCGTTCACGGGTGGATTGCAGCCGAGCGTCACTCCCGCCGTGGCGATGTCGGCGATGTCGTGTTCAAACACCGATCCACCGACATCCACAAACGGATCCTTGCCTTGTCCTGCGAGCGAGAACGCTCGGGACAACAAGGCGGCGTTTTGGCCCCGAGTGACCGGTGCATCCGGGCAGAACCTGGTGTTGGCCGGTGGGTTGCACGCGAGCGTGATGCCGAGTGCGGCGATCCTGGCATGTCCACTTCGAACACGGAACCATCGTCACCCACGAAATCGACAGATCCGACCTCTGTCAGCTCGAGCATCCGAGCGAGCATCGCTGCCGTCTCACCACGGCTGATCGGCTCGTCGGGACAGTACCGGTCATTGGAAGGCGGGTCGCAACCCATTGTGATGCCCCGAGCGGCTGTCCATTCGATCCCAGCGAAGAAGGGATGGGCCATCGCGACATCGGCGAAACGGCGAGTCTCGACACGAGACCAGTCGTGTACCGCCATGGACGTGTACGGAGCGGGTGGTCGCGGGAACACGGTCAGCGCAATGCCAGACTCAATGTTCAACACTGCGAAGCTCCCGCCGGCGTTTACGAAAGCAATGTGACTGCCCGACGGTGACCACACTGCCGATCGGGGGTCGATGTCGTACTCCACCAGATCGTCACCGCTTCGATCGATCACCGTGAGCACACCTCCAAACCTGGACAGGAAGAGCAGGTGCTCCCCATCTGGAGAGAACCTGGGGCTCGGCCCGCCGGGCCCGAGCGAGACAGTCTCGAGGGTTTCGACATCGACGAGCCGGAGTTCTGGTCCCGCCTCCGTGGGGTCGGACCAGCTGTAGACGGTTGCGCCACCGTCAGGGGACCACTCCAGTCCGAGTCCAGACGCAATGCGCCGATTTCAACTAGTTCCGTGGCGACCGCGCCGAGCTCCGCAGCAACGACATAGACGCCCAGCGACTCATCGCCGGCATCCTGTGTGTCCGCCATGTACGCCAGGCGGCTTCCATCCGGAGACCATGCGGGGCCGAATCCTCTGTGATCTGAAAGGCTCCCGAACCATCGGCGTCTGCCATGTACACGAAACCGCTCGACGTGTACGCGATCTTCCTTCCCCCCGGCGAGAATCGCGGCGTGCCCAGGTCGCTCTGAAGCCCCATGACGCGTTGCCCGGAGGGCGACAGCAGCTGGGTCTCCACTTCGGCGGCTGGATCCGTTTGCGAGAACGAGACAATCAGCCCTTCGACCTGAGGGTCGAGAGCCGACGCTTGCGGTGACAGGCCAGTGACCAGGAGTGAGCACTCCAAGGCAATCGCAGCGGACGCCCTCAGCGCCCGCTCGCGAGGTCTTGCTCGAGGGAATTCGAGGTCCGGCGGCTCGGGCGCCGCCGGCCGATCGACGGTGGCACATATGGACATCCCACGTCTCTTCATCGAGCTCTGTTCCGGCTACGGGAGGGCTGCCGTCGCGCACCAGGGCATACCGGCGTGATCTCTTCGGGGTGATCTGCCTCCCGGCGAGACGTGAACCTTCAGAGGAAGCGCGGCGATCGCAACGAGGACAAGCTCGCCGCGCGAGGACATACGCGTCCGCTCGACTTCAAGCTCGGGTCCAATCACACGATGTTCTTGATCGAGTTGTCCGGTGTCCCGCACGACGAGGACGTCAACCTCCACGACCACCCGGACGATCCGCCGGTCGAGGCAATCGCGAGCGATCGCGATCTCGACTTCTTCTTCAACCAGACACCCGGCATCGAGTTGCTCGCAGACGGCATCTCATCCGTCGCCGATGTCGAGGCAGGCTGGTGGGAGTTCACCGCCCACACCACCGAGGGTGATTACTCGGGCAAGATGGGTTGAAAGCGCTGTTGATCTCCCGGAGCCATAGACCGCCGAACTGTGAGGGTGGCCACCGCGCCCGAGACCGTTCGTCCGGAGTCGGCTGCCGCTCGGTGGATACGGCGCTCAGACGGAGGTCGGCGGCGGAGACTCGACGCCGGTCCGTTCTCTTTGGCCGCTCGACTCATCGCGGCGTGGGTGACGGCCCTTCGAACGACTCGTCATCGCCGATGCCGCTCCGGATTGCCATCGTCACGATTGTCCCCTCTGGTCCGGTAACGGACCTGAGCTCCCAATCCGCCGGGTCGGAGCGATCTGGGGTGGTCACCGCTCTGAGCTGAGGATCGGTGGCGATCGAGAATGTGGCGGGCTCGACCGAGAAGCCGGTTCCCAGCGCCTTGAGCACGGCCTCTTTCGCCGTCCACAGTTCGAAGAAGCGGCCGCGCTGCTCATCGGGAGCCAGGCCGCTGAACGAGTCCAGCTCATACGAGGAGCACACCCGGCCCGCCACAGCTCCGATCTCGACCTCCCGGGTCGTGTCTTCGATATCGATTCCCACCCGACGCGTGTCGTCGGTGGCGACCACGCACCACCGTCCCGCATGCGAAACGTTGAACGACGGTCCGTCGTGCAGATACGGGCGACCGTGCGGTCCATACGCAATGGGTAGCGACCGTGGGTCGGCGCCCACGCGGTCCCCGAGGATGCGCCGAAGGGCCGCCCGTCCGGCGGCGTACCGATGGCGATCGATGTCCCGGTGGAATCGCAAGGCCCGGGTCTGCTCGTCAGGACTGAGAAGATCCCAGCAGATGTCGGCCCGGTCGAGGTCGATGAAGGCAACGGACTCGACCTCCGTGATCGTCATTTGTCGTGTCCTTCGGCGACGGCAAGCGCCTGATCGACGATGGCGGCGAGATCGGCGACTCGGGGCCGGGCGAGCAGCCCTGTGCGATGCCCCGGCGCTACGTAGAGGTCGATCTGACCGGTGAGCAGCCGATCCCAACCGAGCGTGGGTTCGCCTCGACTGTGGGCCTCCATCTCCGCTCGCACGATGGCCACGCGTCCGTCATAGGGAGCAGGCATGAAGGTCTCGTACGCCTTGTTGTGCCTGGCCGCCAACACCTCCTCGCGGTACCGATCGGAGTGACGGAGCCCAAGCGGCAGCCGGCCGTCTGGACGAGTCGCACGTCGCTCGACCACCAACGCCAAACGCGAGGCGGTGTCCTCGAGCCGTCTGCGGACGTGCCGGAGCCGTCGCCCACGGCGCTTCTCGATCAGGTTCGACCACTCGAGGCGGATGCGCTGACGAAGCCGAGTCCCCGAGCCGGCGGGCTTGCTCGATCCAGCCGCAAGGGCTTCGGGACGTGGGTTGTCGACCATGATCACCGTTGCGACCTCCGCACCGTCGGCTTGGAGCATGCGTCCCATCTCCAAAGCAATCGCCCCGCCCAGACAGAACCCGCCCAGGAGGTACGGCCCGTCCGGCTGCACGGTCTGCACTTCTTCGACATACCGGGAAGCCATCTCGTCGATTCGCAGTGGCGCCGCCCGGTCTTCGTGCATGTCGGGTGCCTGGATGGCATAGAAGGGGCGATCGGGATCTGTATGGCGGGCCAGGTCTCGATAGCCGATGACGTTGCCGCCGTGGGCATGGACGAAGAAGAAGGGCCGCTTCGCACCACCGGGCTCGATGGGAACGACGCATGACCACGATGCGTCCACACCATCGCCTTGGATCGCTTCCGCCAGCCCCGCCGCCGTGGGGGCAGAGAACAACGACGCGAGTGGAACCCGGTGTCCCACCAGCTCGCGCTCGACCATGTCCATCAGCTCTGCTGCGAGGAGGGAGTGGCCGCCGAGATCGAAGAATGAGTCGTCGAGCCCGACGTGCCGCTCGAAGACCGTCGACCAGATCCTCTGCATCTCGGCTTCGAGCCGCGACATGGGAGCACGATCCCTCCCGGTGGGAGCGGTGGTGGCGGAAACCGGCGGCCCTTCGAAAGCCGGCAACGACGAAAGGGTGGCGGCGAGGTCTGTGAGCGCCTTGCCGAGAACCAACCGATACGCCTCGATGAGGTGTTGGATGTCGTCTTCGGCGACTCGGTCGAACGTGATCGTTCCTTGATAGCCCTCGGACCCGCCCCGATCCATGAACCACCCGATCCGGAAGTCGGATCCCTCCAGATCGGGCGACAGACGTGCGACATCCAGGCCCGCCAGCTCCAAGGGCCGTCCACCTCGCTCGGTGAGTCCGAACAGCGCGTTTGTCATTCTGACGTGCTTGGCCAGCGACGCCACATGCTGAAAGGGGATGTCTCGGTGCTCGAGAGCGGCCGCCACACCGGACTGCAGACGCCAGAACACCTCTGCGATCGTCGGGTCTCCAGAGAGGTCGAGGCGGAGCACTGCGACGTCGTTGAA
Organism: uncultured bacterium; assembly: GCA_963792365.1. Classification (GTDB taxonomy): domain Bacteria; phylum Actinomycetota; class Acidimicrobiia; order Spongiisociales; family ZC4RG35; genus JAOUGY01. The sequence goes on along the minus strand of CAWBVW010000001.1, from coordinate 258,923 downwards.
GTACCCCACGACACGTTCCAAGTCACGATGACCCCGGCCCGCCTCGGGAGTGCATATGAGCACATCTTCCTGGCCGGTGTGGCGGTTGAACATGATGGCGAACACGCTCGCCAGTACTGCGAAGGGGCTGACTCTGAGTTCCTTGGCGGTCGCCTCCACGGATGCGGTCAACCCGCCGCCGAGCTCGAATCGACGCGGGGCGGCGGGTGGCGCATCGGCAACCTCACGGACCGGGAGGCGGAGAGTCTCGGCACCGACGAGGCGCTTCCGCCAGAACTCGAGAGTCTCTTCGGCAACCGGCCGGCTCCGTTTCCAGTGGGCGTAGTCGGCGTACGACACGGCGGCCGCCGGAACGTGGATCGGCGCGCCGTTCACAGCCGCCGTGTACGACTCCGAGAGACCGGACTCGATGACTTCCAGAGAAACCCCATCGCACACGAGATGGTGAGCGATCAGGGCGAGAACGTGTTCGTTTTCCGCAATCCGCCACAGACGGGCCCGGAACACCGAGTGCTCAGGGTGGAGAGCAGCGGCGAGAGACGGGATCTCCGCGAGCGTCGCGGCCACCGACTCGGCCTCGGAGGTATCGAGCAGACCGCGCGCCGATGGCCATTCGTGTGGGACGCCCCGGCCATCGAACGTCGTCCGAAGCTGGGTATGCCGTTCGACCAGGGAGTCGACTGCCGCTGCGAGCGCATCGACGTCGAGCGCGCCCGAAAGGTGCCAGACGGAGCTCATTGCGTACGTGGCGCTGGTGGCGCCGGCCGTGGTCATACGCCACAGGCGCTCCTGGCCCGGCGACAGAACTGGCGGGGCATCGGGCGGTCGCGCCGGAATGGACTCGGCAGCACGGATCTCACGGCTCGCCAGACGGCCCGCGAGCTTGGCTCGTTGCTCGGGCGTGAGATCCGCCAAGGTCTTCTTGATCTCGCTCATGTCGGGGGTGCGTCGTCGAGGTCGCCGAGCAGTTCGTCGAGGTCACCACCGTATTCGGCTTCGACGATCGCCGCCATGACCGTGTCGGACATGCCGGCAACCGTCGGATCGGCGAAGAGATCACCGATGCGAACCGCAACCCCGAACCTTTCGACGAATCGCGTGTGCACGCGCATCAGATGAAGCGAGTTGCCTCCGATGTCGAAGAAGTCCGAATCAGCCCACAGATCGGACACGCCCACCACGTCCGACCACATGGCTGCGATCTCGTGCTGGATCTCGTCTTCCAACGGGCGTCCGGCGTCGGTTCCGGTCGACGTGACCATCGCGGCGACGGCTCGCCGGTCGAGCTTCCCGTTCGACAAGAGGGGAAGCTCGTCGACCACCTCGATGGCCGAAGGCACCATGTATGCCGGAAAACGCGTCCTGAGGAACCGCTTGAGCTCGTCGGTGACGAGAGACTCATCTCCGACCACGGCGGCGACCAGGCTCGCACCCTCGGCGTCGCCGACTGCGACCGCTGCCGCCGACACCAGCGTGTGCTCCGCCAGTACCTGTTCGACCTCACCGAGCTCGACCCGGTTGCCCCGAATCTTCACCTGGTCGTCGATCCTGCCGATGAACTCGATCGTCCCGTCGGCTCGCCAGCGCGCCGCATCGCCGCTGCGATACATGGGTGTACCTGTGCCGGGCTCCTGGACAAAACGTTCGGCGGTGAGCTCCGGAGCGGCGTGATACCCCGCCGCAACTTGCGCACCACCGATGCACAGCTCGCCCACTGCACCCCGCGGAACCGGACGCAGCCGTGCGTCGAGTATGTGGATCCGGGCGTTGGCGACCGGACGTCCTATCGGCACAAACCCCATCGTGTTGCCAGGGGCACACGGGTGCTCGGTGGCGCCGATCGCGGCCTCGGTCGGGCCGTAGACGTTCGAGAGCGCCACTCCGGGCAGCCGATGCATCACAAGGTCCACGAGGTCTTGGCGGAGCGATTCGCCACCGGTCTGCACCTGGACCAGTGAGGTGCAGGACTCGAAGTCCGGGTGCTCGGCCACCAGACGCACCAACGAAGGGACGGCGTTGAAATCGGTGAGTTGGTGGCGGCGAATCGTCTGGACGAGGTGATCGACGTCGCGCTCGGTTCCCGGCTCGATGATCACGATCGAGGCCCCGGCGCACACGGGAGCCACGAGCTGGAGCAGAGATGCGTCGAATCCGATCGAGATGGCGGCACAACCGCGCCGACCGGGTCCGATGCCGAACCGTTCGATGAACCACATGGTGTGATTCACGAGGTTCGAATGGGTGCTGACCACGCCTTTCGGTCGACCGGTCGAACCGGAGGTGTACATCAACACGGCGGGATCGTCGGGGTGGGCCCGGCTGGTCGTCGAGTCGGGAGCCTCGGCACCCGAGCAGTCGCCGACGTCCACCATTGGGATGCCCAGGTGTGTGGCGGCGCCGGCCGTCGTCTCGTCGACGAGCAACAGCACGGGTTGGGCGTCGTCGGTGAGGGTTCGAATGCGTTCGAGCGGGAGCTCCGGGTCGAGTGGCAGATACACCGCGCCCGAGGCGAACACGCCCTGGATCGCGGCGACCAGCGCCGCCGAGCGACGCAACATGACCCCTGCGACCGCTCCGGGAGGCACCCGATCCGCGACCACTTGGGCGACCCTCTCGGCATGTGCACCCAACGTGGCGTAGTCCCATTCCAGGTCGCCATCGATCACGGCCGGGGCATCCGGGTGTTTCTCGACCTGTTCGTGGAACAAGGAGGCGAGCGTGTGTGCCGGATATGAGCGGTCCGTGTCGTTCCACCGCTCGATCAGCTCGATCTCGGCTGTGGTCGTGCATCGGAGGTCACCAACTGCCAGACCGGGATCGCGGGTTGCGTCCTCCAGCAGCACCATCCACTCTTCCAGTCGGAGTTCCATGGTCTCGCGCTCGAACAGCTCGGTTCCGAACGTGCATTCGATCCGGAGCCTGTCCTCGAACGGGACGATGTTGATGAAGACGTCGGAGAATTCACTTGCCCGCGGATTCGAACCGGGCACGGCGCAACCGTTCGGCCACGAGAGCTCCACCGACGGTGAATCCATGTTGAATGCGACCGAGGCCAGAGGGTTTCTTCCGGGCTGCCGGGGAACTGCGTTGTGGGCGATGATGTCGCCGATCGACACCAGTTGGTGATCGAATGTGTCGAGGAACGCCGACTTGGTGGAGCGGAGATGGTCGAGGAACCTCGCCGACTCGTCGACAGCTCTGCGGAACGGCAGGGCATTGACACAATGACCGACGAGTCCCCGATTGGGATACCGGGTGTGACCTGCGACCGAGATTGCGAGACCCACCTCGTCCTGCCCGGTGAGTCGGGCCAGCAGACACTCGAACGAGGCCAGCATGACCACGAACGGCGTGGTACCCGCCTTTTTCGCGACCTCGCGGATCGAAGCCGAGAGCGTCGGCGGAATCACCGTCTCGACGCGCTCCGCGGCGAACGATCGCGAAGGTGTACGAGGTCGATCCAACGGGAGATCGGAAACGGGGAACTGATCCACCACTTCCGCCCAGTAGCGGAGGTGCTCATCCCATTCGCGTGTGGCCCGGTCGGCCTGTTCGTCCCGGATGTACTCCTCGAACTGCATGGGAGCATCGATCAGGTCGCCATCGCCACCCGACTCGATTGTGTACAAGGCCGTGAGCTCACGGAGAAGGGTGGCGCTCGACCAGCCATCACAGATCGAGTGGTGCACGGTGACGAAGGCAAGGTGGCGATCGGGGGCGAGCCTGACCAACGTGAACCGGTGAAGCACCCCTCCATCGAGATCGAATGGCGTCGAGACGTCCTCGGATCGCAATCGGTCGAGCTCGGCGGACCGATCTTCGGCTTCGGACAGGTCGACGAAAGCGACCTCGGTCGCCTGTGTTGAGGCGATGACCTGACGATCTCCTGCGAATCGGGTTCTGAGCGCACCATGGCGTTCGATCAGCCGGTCAACTGCGCGCTGGAACACGATGGGATCGACGGGCCCTTCGATATCGAGCGTGTTGGACAGGTTGAACGCGGCGTTGGCGCCTGGCGAGAGCTGGGATGCGAGCCACACCTCACGCTGGCCACCCGTGAGGGGCAGACCGGATGGTGCGACCGGCGCCTGCGGCAGGAAACCACCGGCCGCCATCTCGGTGGCGGCAGTGCGGTACGCCTCCTCGATCCGGTCGATGTCGGAATCGGTGTGGGCGGTCGAGAGGAAGGCCGAGCGGCCCTCCGTCACGTGGATGCCGGAGTCGCGGAGATGGAAGTAGAACAGGCTCGAGAACTCCTGGCCCGCCTGGAACGTGGTGAGGAACATCGAGCTGAAGTTCTCGATGTGGATCGGAAGCTCCCGTTCGCGCATGAAACCGTTGAGCCGCGTCACCATGGCGCCCGTGCGTTCGTTCAACGACTCCTGCAACGATGGGCCTTGGGCCTTCATGTGTTCGAGGGCGGCTTTCGAGGCCGCCAACGCCACCGGATGTCTGACGAACGTACCCGCGAACCAGGTGACGTCGGCCTCCGGTATCGAGTCGTCTCCAAAGCGCCATGTGCCGCCATCGAGGGCGTCCATGAACTGGCTGCTGCCGGCCACCACTCCGATCGGGAAGCCTCCACCGATGACCTTCCCGTAGGTTGCGATGTCGGCGCGTACGTCGAACAGCGCCTGGACGCCACCGGGATGGGCCCGGAAGCCGGTGATCATCTCGTCGAAGACGAGCGCCACCCCGGTTGCGGCGGTCAGCTCTCGAAGCGACCGGAGGAACTGGGCCGGCTGCAAGTCGGGATGTCGGCTCTGCACCGGCTCCACCAACACGGCTGCGAGCTCGTCGGCGTGTTCTTCGATGTACCGGAGCGACTCCGGATCGTCGTAGTCGAGCAGCACCAGATCCTGGCTGGCGTGTGCCGGGATGCCCGGCGCCAGCGGGATCGAACGGCGGTCATCTCCACGTCGAATCGATCGGGCCAGCACCTCATCGAAGAGACCGTGATAGTCGTTGACGAACGTGGCGATCTTGGGCCGACCCGTGACCGTCCGTGACAGCCGCATCGCGGCCAGCACCGCCTCCGAACCCGTGTTGGCGAACGCAACACGCTCGTGGCCTGTCATCTCCGCCAGGAGCGCTGCCGTCTCGTATGCGAGCGGCGTCTGCGGTCCGATTTCGATGCCACGATCGAGCTGGCTTCGCACTGCCTCGAGGACGAATGGCGGGGAATGACCGAAGAGATTGACGCCGAAGCCCATGGCGATGTCGAGGTACGAGTTGCCGTCCACGTCCCACACCTGGGATCCGGATGATCGGTCGACGACGAGCGGGTAGACCATCTCCTTCCAGGAACGGCGAAACCCGGCGACCGTTCGCGGATCGGCGAGCCGCGAACGATTCGCCTCCGTTCGTTCTTTGGAGCTCGGCGACCGCGCGACCAGCCGTCGAGTCAGCTCGTCGATGTGCCGGCGTTGTGCATCCGACAGCCAGTCCGACCCGCGCTGAGGTGGCTTCCACGGTCCCGAGCCTTCTCCGGTGATGGGAGCGTCGACCGATTCCGGATCGACGGCGGGGGTGGGCGCGTCCACCCGGGTCTCGTCATCGAAGTCGAGTTCGCCCGGTGCCATGCGCTCGTCGAGGACACGCGCCAGAGCCTCGATCGTGGGAGTGTCCTCGAACAGCTGGCGGAACGAAATCCGGACGCCGGTCTCACGCCCGATCGCCGCTGCGGCCTGCGTCATGAAGAGGGAGTCGAAACCCAGCTCGAGAAAGCCCACTTCAGGTCGGAGCTCGTCGGGCGTCAACCCCGAGAGGTCTGCGAGCGCGCCGGTGACCATGGCTCGGATTCGGTCCAGGCGGGTGGCCGAAGCGGCCTGTTCGACGACAGTTCGCTCGGGGACGATCACGGGACCGTCGGCCGTCGCCCTGCGACCTGGTTCGATCCAGTGCCGGACTCGGTCGAAGGCGTAGGTCGGGAGGGGAACGAGGCGTCGCCGCTCTCCCCGGTAGCGGCCCTTCAGATCGATCGGAGCACCCGCAGCCCACAGCCTGCCGATCGACGTCAGATGGTGCACATCGTCCGGCGCGGCGTCTTTGGGATGGGGCAGCATCGGTACCACGACCTGACCGGGATTGCGGTCTGGGTGCTGGCGGGCCAGCCCGCTGAGGGTGTTGCCCGGTCCCACTTCGATCATCAGCTTGGCGGGGTCGCCGATCGCGGTCGACAGCCCATCGACAAACCGGACTGTGTGACGGAGATGCGAAACCCAGTACTCCGGATCGGCGACCTGCGCCCCGTGGTCGCCCGTCAGATTCGAGACGATGGGGATCGTGGGACTGGCGAGATCGATGCCCGACACGAAAGTTCGGAACGGATCGAGGATCGGCTCGACGAGGTGTGAATGGGCGGCGACCGAGATGCGAAGACGGCGCGTTTCGATGTCGTCACTCGCCAACTTCTTTTCGAGCTGTTCGATTCGAGCTTCGGTTCCGGCGACGATGACCGTGTCGGGGCGGTTGATGACGGCCACTGAGAGGCCTTCGTCCAGGTGCGGAGCGACTTCGGACTCCGAGAGGGCGATGCTGGACATTGCGCCGGGCGGCAGCGTTTCGAACAGCTCACCTCTCAACGTCACGAGATTGGTGGCGTCTTCGAGCGAGATGACACCTGCCAGACAGGCGGCGGTGTACTCACCGAGGCTGTGCCCGATCAGCAGGTCCGGGTGCACGCCGGCATCCATGAGGCCGCGAGCGAGTCCCATCTCCACGGCGAACAACGTAGGGAGCGCCCGGGTCGGACGTTCGAGCTCCTCATCCGGGCCATCGAACATGACCTTTCGGAGGTCCACTCCCACTCGCTCCGACGCAATTTCGAGCACTTCGTCGACGACAGACCGGAACCGGCGATCGGACGCCATCAAGCCTCGCGCCATGCCCACGTGCTGGGCGCCGCCACCAGGGAACATGAACACGACCGGGCGGTCGGCGGCCTCCGAGCCGAACGCGGGCGTGATGACGCGTTGGCCGTCGCGGTCCGAGGCGACCATGACCCGGCGGTGGTCGAAGGTTCGCCGGCCAGCGGCGAGTGTGTGAGCGGCATCGGCCAGGTCGACGGGCGTATGCCGCAGATGATCGGCGAGCCTGGCAGCGGTGGCTTCGGCAGCGGATTCGGTTCGGCCCGACACCGTCATGAGGTGGATGGAGTGGTTGGTGGGCGCCGTCGGCTGCGCCGGCGCCTCCTCGAGCACGGTGTGGAAGTTGGTTCCTCCCAAGCCGAACGACGAGACGCCTGCCCGACGCGGGGCGCCGTCCTGCCTCGGCCATGGCACCAGCGAGTCGGCCACCACGAACGGGCTGGTCTCGAACGGGATCTGTGGGTTCGGTTCGTCGAAATGGAGCGTCGGTGGAATGGCCTCGTTCTCGAGAGCGAGGACCGTCTTGATGATGCCCGCAACGCCTGCTCCGGCATCGAGATGGCCGATGTTGGTCTTGATCGAACCGATCCTGCAGAAACCCCGATCGTCGGTGTCGACCCGGAACGCCTCGGTGAGCGCGGTCACCTCGATCGGATCCCCGATGAAGGTGCCTGTCCCATGCGCCTCGACGTAGGAGATCGTGGAAGCGTCCACTTCGGCGAGATCCAGTGCCTCCCGGACGACTCGTTTCTGCCCGGCGACGCCCGGCGCCGTGTACCCGAGCTTGTCCGACCCGTCGTTGTTGATGGCGGTCGACTTGACGACCGCCCGGATCGTGTTCCGATCAGCGATCGCATCGCTCAGGCGTTTGATCACGACCATCGCCACACCCGAACCGATCACCGTTCCGCGAGCACCGGCGTCGAAGGCACGACAGTGGCCGTCGGGGGAGAGGATGCCGTCCTCCTCGTAGACGTACCCGGCGGTCTGTGGCACGGCGACCCTGGCACCGCCGACGATTGCCAGGTCGCATTCGCCCGAGAGCACACTCTGGTACGCAAGATGGAGAGCGACGCCCGAGGTCGAGCATGCGGTGTTCACGCTGATCGCCGGTCCGGTGAGACCGAGTTTGAAAGCCACCCTCGTGACTGCATACTCACGTTCGGATGCCAGGAGCAACGGGTACCGCCCCGCAGATCCTGTGAGATCAGGGCGTGTGTCGAGCACCTGCGTGCGGTAGGTGTTCGGAGCCACCCCCCCGAAGATCCCGATGTGCCCCTCGAAGGTGGCTGGGTCGTGGCCGGCGTCCTCCAGCGCAGCCCACGCGCACTCCAGGAAGACCCGATGTTGAGGATCCATCATGTCGGCTTCACGCCTACCGATCGAGAAGAACGGCGAGTCGAAGCAATCGGCACCCTCGAGCGGAGCACCGGCCGCGACGTATCCCTCAGACTCGAAGACTTCGGGATCGACACCGGCGTCGATCATCTCTTGAACCGAGAGCCGGCGGATCGATTCCACTCCGTCCCGCAGGTTGGTCCACAACGCGCCGACATCGCCGGCTCCCGGGAACCTGCCCGCCATGCCGACGATGACGACTTCCTCGCGATCTGGACCTGTCATCTGTTGCGGGCACCTCGTTGCCGACGCCGCATGCGGGCGGCGTCGGCCATCGCCCTGCGGTCGGGTCGATCTGCTCCCGCCAGTCTCTGCTGCACGTCCAGCGTTGCCGGGCCGAGCGACGGAGCGTCGCCATCCCAGCGTGTGGCGACAGAAGGGTCGACTTGGTCGCGTTCGAGCAACCGAGTGTCACCCATCGGCGTGGACTCGGCATGAAGACCATCGACCATGCGCGAGTCCAGATCGGAGTACGGGTCGGCCATGGCGGCCACGTAGGCGACGCCCAAGAACGCGGCTACGCCCCGCATCACATCGGCCGGAGCGGTCACGAGATCCTCGAACTGGATCTTCATGATTCGCTCCGAATCGACCTCCCTCGTGAAATCCAGGATGTTCCGGTGGCTGATCGTCCACACGGCCTCGCCGAGCCTGCGTCCGGAAGGCAACGCCGGGGAGCGGTCGAGGTGCAGGATCTGATCCATGTGGTAGCTCTCGAACGATCGGCTCACTGCGTGCGGGTCTCGAACCAGATGGATATATCGCGCTCCCTCGAAGCCCCGCTCGGCGTTGCGCAGCACCTCGATGTCAGAGGCGTATGCGGGGGTCTTGTCGATCAGAAGCCGGTCGCCGATATCGCGCTGTACGACCGAGTAGAAGGCCTTGCACGACATGCCCTCAGCCTCGTAGCGGTCCATCATCGCCGCTGCGTGGGCGGCGTCACATCCATGGATCTCCATCAGCATGCGCAACACACCTTCGAGCCACACGGCGTCCGCACCGGAGAACGCCTCGCGGCGGCTGCGGAGTGTGCCGAAACCGAGGAGTTGAAGCTCGGAGGCGGCCAGCAGCCGTGGATGACCGGCCAGCATCACCCGGAGCAAGGTGGTGCCGGACCGAGGAGGGGCGAGGATGAACGCCGCCGGCCCATTGGGCGGACCGGCCTCCCAGCGTTCTCGCCCCCCGTATCGCGGGATTGCGCTCGACACCGTCGCGAGGTCGGTGGCATCGAGCAGGGCATCGGTCGCGACATCACGTGGGATCGCGGCCGCCCCGAAAACCTGCGTGACTGCGTCGGGGTACTCGCGCCGGAGGAAGGCCGCATATGCCTCGACGTTTGGGTGGACGAATACGGTCACTACGTAGATGAACTCTCCCAACTGGCGCTGCAGCTCGTTGACGAATCGTGCGGCGTCGAGGGAGTTGGCACCTGCGTCGAACACGTGATCTTCGAGACCGAGGTCCGCGCGGCCCAAGATGCGGCGCCACAGGAGGAGGAGATGCATCTCGAGCGTTCCGTCGTCCTCGCCGGAATCGGGAACGGCATTGCCGGCGGTCACGCCCGACGACAGTGCGCCTCGATCGGCTTTGCCGCTGGTGGTGAGCGGAAGGGTCTCGTGGAACACCCATCGATCCGGCACCATCATCGCCGGCAGCCGATCCGCGACGTGCGACCGCAGCTCCGATGAGTCGAGCGTGACCCCAGTTCTCGGCATGACGTGAGCCCAGAGCCGAGTGCCTTCGCCTTCTCCGATGGGTGTGATGACCGCTTCGAGCACATCGGGGTGTTCTCCCAGGGTGGCCTCGATCTCGCCCAACTCGATGCGCTGGCCCCGGAGCTTGATCTGATGGTCGATTCGGCCGAGGAACTCGATCATCCCGGTGGGGAGCCATCGGGCGAGATCGCCCGTCTTGTAGAGCCGGCCGTGTTCGGGATGGGTGACGAAGCGCTCTGCCGTCAGGTCGGGTCGCCCCCGGTATCCGTGGGCCACCTGGACTCCACCGATGTGGAGCTCGCCGACTTCGCCCACCGGGCACTCCGTCTCGGCGCCGTCGAGGATGTGGATGGTCGTGTTCGCCACCGGTCGCCCGATCGGAACCACCGGGTCGTCGTCGTCGGGCATGCATTGATAGAAGGTCACGTCGATCGCTGCTTCGGTCGGCCCGTAGAGGTTGTGGAGCTCCGTCGTCGGAAGCATTTCGAAGAACCTGGCGGTGAGATCGCGGGTGAGGGCTTCTCCCGAACAAATCACGCGTTGCAGGCTTCGACACGACGAGGCCATCGGGTGATCGAGGAACAGGCGGAGCATCGAAGGTACGAAGTGGATCGTGTCGACGTGATGCTCGACGATCGACTCGATGAGGGCCGACGGGTCACGATGTGCTCCCGGAGCGGCGATCACGAGCGCGGCGCCGGTCATGAACGGCCAGAACAACTCCCAGACCGACACGTCGAAGCTGTATGGCGTCTTCTGGAGCACCACGTTTCCCGGGCCGATCGGATAGGTCTCCTGCATCCACAGCAGCCGGTTGACGACCCCCCGATGACCGTTCTGCACTCCTTTGGGACGACCGGTCGAGCCCGACGTGTAGATGACGTATGCAGGATCCGCGGGATCGACCTCGGCGTGGAACGGGGAGTGGCGGGAGATCTCGTCATCGAGAGGGATGACGGCGACCGCCGCATCGTTCGGCATGAGATCGGGGTCAGCGAGGATCACCTTCATGCCGGTCTCTGATGTCATGTAGGCGAGTCGGTCCGCCGGGTATTCGGGGTCGAGCGGAACGTAGGCGCCGCCGGCGCGGACCACCGCATGCACGGCGGCAACCAGGTTCACCGATCGATTGGCGAGGACACCAACGGCATCGCCGCTCTGGACGCCCATGGCGTGGAGGGCTCCTGCGATGGAGCCGACCAACGCGTCGAACTCTCGATACGACCATCGCCGGCCGCCGGGCGCCAGGTCCACGATGGCCGTGGAGTCGCCGGCTCGGCCCACGATGGCGCGTGTCAGGGTGTCGAGCGTTTTTTCCCCGTCCGGATACGATCGTGCCGTGGCGTTCCACAGGCCGATCTGTGATGCGTGGCTCACGCCACTCATCCGTTACCTCCCCTACGCTCCGGCCCGCACCTTATTGTATCTGCGATACGCGTCCTGGCTACCGCCCATGATCCAGCCCGGGGGCGGGACGGTGCGGCGTCAGTCACCCCGGACTACCGGCTGTGAGGTCCGTCACGGGTCGCTGAGCTCCCAGTCCTGCCGGGCGGCACCTGGCTCTACTCGGCCCAGTACTGCTCGAGGTCGTCGAAGAGCGGACTGGAGAACAGCAGCTTGCGGAATCGCACGAGATCGTCGTGGAACGGCCGTCCGTTGTCGTACACCTCGAACTCCTCCTTGAGCACCTCGTAGATGCGCCGAGTCCCTCGACCCAGCGTGTCGGCGTTCCGGAACGACAGGGCCTGGAGGACAGCGAGCACCTCGAGGGTGAGAACGTGCTTGGCGTTGCTGACCGCCCGGTAGGCCTTCCGTGCCGCGATCGTCCCCATCGACACGACGTCCTGGTTCGAGGCGTTGGTGGAGATCGAGTGCGTGCTGACCGGCCCGGCCAGCTGACGGGTCTCCGCCGTGCTCGAGGTGGCGATGTACTGCGCACCCATGAAGCCCATGGTCAGCCCCACCGTTCCGGGGATGAGGAACTCGGGCAGCTTCTCGTTGATCTTGGGATCGAGGTACTTGTTGATCCGTCTCTCCGAGATGTTGCACATCGTGGCGATGGCGATGCACAACATGTCCAGGACGAAGCCGATGCTTTGCCCGTGGAAGTTGCCGCCGTGGATGATCTTCTTCTGCTCCGGCACGATCACGGGGTTGTCGTTCGTCGAGTTGGCCTCGATCTCGACCGTCGAGGTGGCGAGCTCGATGGCCTCGTGAACCGGGGCGAGCACCTGTGGCGTACATCGAATGGAGTACACGTCCTGGACGTTGATGGTCGTCTCGTAGACGGGCCCGTCCGCCTGCTCCCCACGGATCAGCTCGTGCATGTCGCTTCGTAGTGTGATGTTGCCCGAACCCGCGTAGAGATTGCGGATGGTCTCGGCAACGTGGAGCTGGCCCGGGTGAGGCTTCAGCCTGTGCAGGTCGATGTCGAAGGCGTCATCGATGCCACCGAAGATCTCGATGCCGAACGCCCCGTTCACACAAGCGAGCCGCATCAACTTCTTGGCACCCATGAGGGCGAACGCCGCCAGCGCCGTCATCGGCGCAGTCCCGTTCATCAGCGCAATGCCTTCTTTGAACTGCAGACGCATCGGCTCCATCCCGACCTCTGCGTACACCTCCCGGGCCGGACGGGCGCGGCCCTCGTAGAACAGCCGTCCCTCGCCGATGATCCCGAGCGCGAGATGAGCCAGATGGACCAGGTCGCCCGAGGCGCCAACGCTGCCGCTCTCGGGGATGTACGGCGCCACACGACGATTGACCATCTCGGCCATGTGCTCCAACAACTCGACGCGAACCCCGCTGTATCCCTTCAGGAGGGTGTTGAGTCGGATCACCATCGTGGAGATTCCGATGTAGTCCTTGAGCGGATCACCGAGGCCCGCCGAGTGACTGCGGATGAGATTGACCTGGAGCGTCTCGATCTCGTCGTCACTGATGATCTTGTTGCACATCGGGCCGAACGACGTGTTCACCCCGTAGATGATGCGGCCGGCGACAACCTGTTCTTCGAGAAACGCGCGGCTGGCCCGGCAGCGCTCCAGTGCTTCCGGATCGATCTCGATCGACTTGTCACCGACCCCGATGAACACGATGTCCTGAACCGTCAGATCGTTGCCGTTCAGCACGACTGTTTCGTTCTCGGCCATGACTTGCCTCCATTCCCAGCGCCAGGTCGGTGACCTGAAGCGCTCCCCAAACATCCCTTTTCGGACTGCATCCACCCGGAGGTTGCGTCTGCGCAGCCGACACCCGATGAGGATACGGTCTTTGAGCGTCCTGGCCAGGGGTGTCACCATGGGTGCGCCGGCAGGTCACGGCCCGCCGATCTCGACGGGCGGCTACCGGTAACCCGTGCTCAGCCTCGGTGGTCGTGCCACATCCCGACCTGGTCCGGTGCATCGTCTGGCATCTCGAGGTCGTGAATCGAGTGAAAACCGAGCCGCTCGTAGTACGGCACGAGGTGGGTCTCGCACTCGAGGTAGGCCGGAACGGCCTGACCATGACACCGATCGAGCCCAGATCGGACCAGGGCTGATCCCACACCCGTTCCCTGAGCGGTGGGGGAGACCCCGAGTCCAGCCAGGTACCAGTGGGGCGCCTTCGGATGCACAGCATGCGCGGCGTGGTCCACGGCATTGCCCCGGGACGAGAACGTCTTCAGGCTCTCCCGGTCGAGAACCCGCAACAGCGCCGGGAACGCCAGGATCTGACTCCACCAGGGCGCCTTCCACCGGCCCGGCGGTGCCCACACCGCGGCGCCGACCACCCGGTCCCCGTCGGTCAGCAGTTCAGCACCCCGTTCGACCGGATGAACGCGGCGAAGCAATCCGGTGAACATCACCGGGAGCATTCGTTGCCGTACGGTGTCGTCGGGCTGGAGCCATCGAAACACACCCGAGTCCATGAACGCGTCTGCCAGTACCGCGACCATCTCGGGAACGTCCGCCCCGGTAGCCGGGCGCACCTGTCTTGAGCTTCTCGGCGCGCCGTCTGTCATGTGATCGATCCTATTGATCGGCAAGCGAATCCGGGATCACCGGAGCGCCAACCGGAGCGGCCGACGCGTCGGAAATCGAGTTCCGACCGGGCAGCCGTCCGTCTCGAGGTCGAGGCGTAGGTTCGGTCAGTTCTTTCGGCGACGGATCTGGCGCGGGTACTGCTCGATGTCGAGCGCAGCGCCATTGAGCTCGACCTGTCGGTACACAGGCACCGGCTCGGTGAGGGCGGCGTCGGCGTAGCAGCCCCCCTGGGCGTTTTGGATCACTGCGGCGATGAGAGCGGGGTCGTCGTCGGATTCCACCTCGGTGTGGATCTCGACGGAGTGGCACTTCGACGAGATGGTTCCGGCGAACACGGAGCCTTCACTGGTCCAATGCGCCCGCACCCGGCAGCGAATGGACGAGAAGTTTGCCTTGGCCATTCGTCCGTACCGGACGATCTGAGTGAGCATTCACAATCCGACTGCGCCCGCCAAATAGTCGAGCGGCGCCGGATCTTCGTCGGAGCCGGCCATGCCCGGAGGCTCGTCGCTGATGAACGTGAACTGTCGCACCTGGGCCTGGTGGCGCATGTCGTGCAGATGCTCCGTCGTCGCCTCGACTGTGACCGCTCGGTGGAGGATGTCGGGGTCCACTCCTGGTGGGACGGGGATCTCGCTCTGATCGTCCGATGTCATGGATCGCTCCGGTATTCGGTGGAGTCAGCCGGGAACGGCTGACCAACAGAACCCTAGACGGGGGGCGCCCGACGACGATGCGGCGGTCCACAGGTTCACGGCGGACTTCCTAGCATCGGCTCCAAATCGAGGAGGAACACAAATGGGTGCCGTATTCGGAACCATCATCGGCGGTCTCCTGGCCGGAATCATCATCGGGCCACTGGCCCGGCTCGCCCTTCCTGGAAAGCAGAACCTCTCGATCGGCGTCACCATCGTCGTAGGAGCGGTAGGGGCCATCGTCGGAGGATTCGTTGCGCAGGCGCTGGGTGTTGGTGACACCCGTGGCATCGACTGGATCAAGCTCCTGATTCAGGTAGCCGTGGCGGCAGCATCGATCGCGGTCTACGGGAACATGAAACGCGCCTGATTCCCGCTCCGGCCTGCGAGTGTGACTCGAGCCCGGCCACGGAGCCGGCTTCGGGGTCGCCACGAGGAAGCGTCGCTCCGCGATTCCAACGTTTAGGGTCGAGTTGGTCGAGCAGGCTGGCGCAGGGTGGCACCGAGCTTCCAAATCGAGGACCGAGTCCGCAACCAGCGCTTGACGCGTCCCCTGGGGGACGCCGCGACAGCCGCCGACTTTCTCGAGGCGTTGATCGTCGGGGAGCGACTTCCGACGCATACGTTCCGTCGGCAGCCCTTGGACTACCGACTCGTCTTCGGCACCGAGCTGCTTTCGCCCGGTCGCGACC
Source organism: uncultured bacterium (assembly GCA_963792365.1). Taxonomy (GTDB): domain Bacteria; phylum Actinomycetota; class Acidimicrobiia; order Spongiisociales; family ZC4RG35; genus JAOUGY01. The sequence continues at coordinate 243,529 of CAWBVW010000001.1, read as the reverse complement.
TCCGGGCCCTTCCCGACGGCTCGACGCTGGGGCTCGAATGTCCGGAGGCGGGTCGCGTGTGGCTCCGCGTCCACGAGTTGATCGGCCGGGTGGAAGACGAGGTCCGAGTCGAGGCCGGCAGGCAGAAGGCCCGGGTCGAGCAGCACATCAGAGGTGAGGTCGACGCCGCGGTCGACCAGATCGCCGAAGGCCTCACCAAGCCGATCCGCGACGTGCGAGAGGCCGCCGACGATCTCGTCCGATCTGCGACCGATCAGATCACCTCCGATGTCAAGCATCGTATCGAGGGCATCAAATCTCGGCTCCTCGGCGAGGTCTCCTCCCGGCTCAGAGGTGAAACGTCCACCATCGGGCTGGGCTCCCGGTTGCGAGCACGACGTGACATCTCCCGACTCGCCAAGACCGGCGTTCTCCGGGCCGACGCCGAGCCCATCCGGCAATCGCTGCGCGGGCTCGCGGCAGCCGGGGTGGAACGGGTGGCTGCGGTCGCCGTGGTCACGTCGGCGTTGACGGCCGCTGCCGCCGTGGCGGCAACCGGCGACGGTGATCCCGCCACGTCGACGACGATGCCGGCCACCCAGGGCTCCACTGCCGCGGACCGGACGACCACAACAGCCGTAGCCGGTGATTCGGCAGCGCTACGAATCGAGATCGACGACCCGTCGACTCCGGTCAACGCCGGATCCGACCTGGAGCTGACATGGGCCTCGGACGGTGCCGTGCTGGATCTGGTCGTTGTGATCTGGGAAGCCGGCCACGGCCGGACCTGGACGACTGCCTACGACGAGGGCGTACCTGGTGCGACCGTTCCGATCCCTTTGGACGCCCCTCCATTCTTGACGGTTCGAGTGGTGGGCGCCTCCGGTGACGGGCGCGCCCAGGACGAGATCGAGCTCCACGTCAACCAGCCACCGAGCGTGGCTGGGAGGTCGATCGTCACGACAGAAGGGAGCGGGCCTCAGAGGGAGGATCTCGGAGCCACGGTCGATGACGACCTGGCATCGATTGTGATCGAAGGCGCCAGAGGTACGTTCGAGATCGACCAGAATCGATGGCTCCTCTTCGACCCTGGTGTCCTGGGACCGGGAGCGTTCGGAGCATGCGTCGTGGCAACCGACGAGGGCGGTCTCGCGTCCCAGGCCTGGATGGAGATCGAGGTACTCCCGGCGATCGGTCGCGGCGACTCTCTGTGGGAGATATCCCGGCGCCTGCTCGTGACCGAAGGCAACCCCGACCCGAGCGTTGCCGAGATCAACGATCGAATGCTCTCGCTTCGTCTCCAGCGCTGGCTGCTCGATCCGGACCTGATCTTCTCTGAGGATGTCGTGTCCGAACTCATCGAGCTCGAGCCTGTGAAGCCGATGGGCCCATGCCGAGACAGTTGACGTAGCTCAGGCCGGCGCGTCGGGCCCTCGATCGATGAACAGCGTCTGGGTGGCGCGTCCGATCGGACCCACCTCGTCGAACAGATGAGAGGTGGCCACTCCGCGGCCGTCGCGGCTCCAGATCGATTCCCCGTCGAGCGCCACCCATTCCCCGGCAGGGAGACGGGCGAGATGGACCGAGAGGTCGGAGTTCATGAAGAGCCACTCGTTGCCGTCTGCGAATCGCGACAACCCATTCGAGAAGTCCGAAGCCAGGACGGCCCGCTGGGCCGGAGTCATCTCTTCGCCTTCGACCAGTTGAGTGGAGAACCTGAACCAGACCGTGGCCGGACCGGGCTCCCGGAACGTACCAGTGGCCTCGGCGATCTCAACGGCGTACCGCCCGAAGGTGACGGCTCCATGGTCCGGGAACGGAACCACCTCCTTGAACGAGTAGCTGTCGAGTTCCCGAGGTCCCGGGGGCCGGCGGACCGGATCGTGGAAGTCCGGTGGGAGCCCCAGCTCTGTGACGCGCAAGCGTTGGACGAGGCCCCGCGCCAGCTCGACATCACCGCCGTACACCCGAACCTCGGTTGTCTGAATGCGCTTTCCCTCTCTCACCAGCTCGGTCACGACCTCGAGCCGTGTGACGGGAACGACACGGAACAGCTCCACCGTGACGCGCGCCACCTCCATCGGAGCCAACGAATCGGACCGTTCGACCGCCCTCGTGACGAGTGCCGAAACCACACCGCCGTGTTGGCCATCCGGGTACCACTCGGCGGCCGACAGTCGTGTCGAATCGAACAACGGTCCTCCATGAGTGCCCAAACCTTGAACTGGCGTGTAGCACGAGGAAGGAATGTCGGTCATGTCGCCATCAACCTAGGCCGGTGCGCCGGGTTTCGAGCCGGCCAGACAAAGGCCGGTTCCAGGTACCGCGGAAGCCACCCGCGTGTATGGTCGGCCTCCAGCAATCAGGGGCGCATACTGGCGGGTTTCGAGCGGCTGGACCTTGGATCCTTCATTGCGTTCATGCTGAGAGACGGCGAGGACGTCAGCAGATTCGAGTTCGAAGACGTCCGCGTCGACCTGACCGGCGCCTCACCGGTTGTGTCCATCAGCGGTCCTTCCCCAGCCGCCGACCAGTTCCGACATCTCATCGGGATCATGGCCCCCGGCCTCGTCATCGAGCCGGCGCCATCGGCACACAACGTCGTGGTCGGCGACGACTCCATCGGCGTGGTGTTCACGACGGCGGTGGACACCACCGTGCGCTATGCGCACGCTGCGCTCGAGATCCCGTCCGGAGTCGGGGTCACGGTGGAGGTGTCGGGCGCCGACGTCTCGCCGACGGGACGAGTGACGCTCGACGAGATGACCTCGGCCATCGCCCGCGTCGCGCTCGGTTGGCTCGACAACGGTGGCGATTTCCTGGAGGTCTATCCGACCACTTCCCCGATGCTGGTGTTCACCGGAGACTGCGACACCCTGATCGAGTTCGACCCTGCAGGAAACCGCGCGGCGAGTTTCCTCGTGCACGATGAGGCCCCGGCTTCCGGTCCCGGCCCGCATCCAGCCGGCTCCCAGCCGCTTGTGATCCTCGCCTCTGAGGATCCGACCCAGACGTTGTCGGCGCACTTCTCCGGCGAGGGGGGTGCCACTGTGATGCACCTCGATGTTGCATCGAGCGTCATCACGCCACCGCTCGAATTGGACTCCTCCGTCGACTTGGATCTGACCCGTCTCGGACTCGCAGTGGACCACGGGCAGGGGTTCGTGCTGCGACCCCGTGATGCAAACAACACATCCATCTCGTGGGAGTCGGGTGGACTGCGTTGGACCGCCGCCTCCGCAAGCGGAGACGTCTTCCGGCTTCTCACGTCGAATGCGGATCATCGAATCGTTCCGACCGAGGACGCGGTCATCGAGGTCGAGTACCCGGGCCTCGGGGACAGACCGTTGCGGTTCTCGGTGGAGCGTTTTGCGATCACCAAGAAGGGCATCGAGGCAGATGCGCGTGTGATCGATGATCCGATTCGGCTCAACGGCGTGGACACGACGTTCCGGTTCGTCGACGGGGTCATACAGGTTCGCGACTCGAGGATCGAGGACTTCTCCCTGCTCGGCAACGGTGCGCTACCGCCGGCCCTGGTCGGCGATGCGATGGCCGATGTCGTCATCCGGTTCCAGGACCGCGGTGGCCGCATCGTGCCGGTGGGGGCCGGCGCGCAGCTCACCGAGGACCAACCGCTGTTCAGTCCTTCGGTGCTGTTCCAGTATGCAGTCGACGGCCTTGGCCTGGCGTTCGAGCCGGTGGGCGGAGGCGAGTTCCACTTCTACTTCACACTCACCGGTGCCGCCACATTCACCCCTCCGGCCTCGTTTCCCGGCGACAACGTTCTGGCCGAACTCGCTTCCACCTCGATCGACGTGGTTCGCGCACCCATCGCCGGGGATGCGAGTCGCTTGATGGACTTGATCGACTTCGTGGTCGATCTGCCGGCGCCTGCGACGTTCGATGTGTTGGGCTGCTTCGAGATGGGCATCACCTCGTTGGCGTTCATCCCCGAGTACGGCGCCTTCGACGGTGATCCGGGGCTCGAGCTGAAAGGACAGATCAAATTCGCGGACGGCGAAGGCGACAAGGCGCTCGGGGTGGACAGCAAGCACACGCTTGTCGTCGGTGCCCCCGAGCCAGGGTCTCTCATCCCGCGTGTGCATCTCGCCGAGCTTTCGATCCTCATCGAGAAGGGGGACGCATTCAAGCTCGATGTGGTCGTGAGTTTTGTCGACGACGCCGAGCGGAAGGGTTTCGAGGGTGAGGGCACTCTCGAGATCAAGGGGCTCCCGTCGCTGGCCGTGGCGGTCGGATTCATGCGAGTTCGTCGTACGATCGCCGATCCGTGGGCGAGGGCGTGGTTCATCGCCGCCAATGTGGGAAAGCTGACCCTCCGGGTGCCGGTGCTCGAGATCTACCTGAGGGAGATCGGCCTCGGGTTCGGCTACCGCTACACCCTGACGAGCATCGCGGCACTCGACGAGATCGACGATCTCGGGGAGCTCATCGGACGGCTCCGCGAGCTCTCACGCACGGCAGGGGACCTCGCCACCCGGGGCGCCTGGTCGGTGGCGCTGGAGCCGGCGGGAGAGGACGCCCGCTGGACGATCGCACTCCGGGCGCTGTTCAGTCAGAGCGCGGCGCCGACCTCGACCCCCATCCGATGGGACGAGAAGGCCGAGGAACGGATCCCCTCGGCATTTCTGTTCGACGTGCTCGCTGCCATCAGATCAGACCTCACTTTCTTCCTCGCCGTACGAGCGTGGATCAACACCAACTACCACGACTACTACGGCGACGTGGACGAGGAGATCCGAGGGAATCCGTTGTTCTCCGGGTTCGCGGTGCTCGAACCGCGCAAGCAGCGTTTCCTCGCCCAGCTCTCGTCGAATCCAGATGGATTCCTGGGCTCCCGGCCGCCCCTTCCGGACTTCGTGCAGTCGGCGTTCCGAAACGCCCAGATCTCCGCCACCATCCTGATCGAGCCGAACCTGTTCCACGCCGAGATGGGGTGGCCGAATCTCCTGCGCTGGCAGATGGACTTCGGTCCGATGCGGGCCGAGGTTCGAGCGGGCCTCATCTATCGATTGGCGCAGCGAGTCGAGCAGTCCTCGGGCCGAAATGTGCGGATCACCGATCTGGTGCTTGGTGTGAGCTACATGGCGCGTGCGTCTCTCCGCTTCGAGGCGGGCATCAGTATCGGCATCGCCGGTGTCAGCCTGGTGGCTACCGCCGACGGCGCTTTCGGAGCGAGGTTCATCGGCGCCGCCCAATTGGGCCCAGGTCACGATCGACTCGACGTCTACGGCGGCGTCGGGGTCGACATCAGGATCAGGATCGAACTGCAGGTGTGGATCAACTTCCTGTTCTTCACGAAGCGTTGGCGACTGGCCCTGGAGATGCAGTTCTCGGCATCGCTCGAGTTCGGAATGGCGGCACGGGCCGGTGCCACCGAAGTCGGCATCGTGGGTCGGGGCACACTCCGGATCCGTGTCGTCGGCAAGTCGTTCGAGGTCAATGCGAGGATCGCGGCAAATCCCGGCGCGGTGAACGCGGCGCGGCTCGCCACGGCTCGCTACATGAGCCTCGGGTTGGAGGCATCCGACGAGGACACCGCGCTCCCCGGAGTCGGGTTGGATGACGACTCCCGGCAGACGGGTCCGCCGCCGGTGAGCGACAACCCGGTGGCCGTGATGACCACCATCGCCTCCGGCGACACCGCAGCTCCGGCGGAGCCCGCCGAATCTGCCGAGGCAACGGCAGAGGAGGAGACCGGGGCCGGTGACACGACCGAACCAGCGTCGGTGCGCACCCAGGCGCTCACGGTGCCGGGGTATTCGGCCTTCCGGGTGGAATCGGCGGATGCGACGTTGTTGGTGCTCTATCCCGACGATCGAACCGGCGGATTCGTGCCGTCACCCGAAGGACGCTCCGCAGGAGTGGACGACTTCGCGCTCTCCGAGCCGTTCCCGGGCGTGGCGCGCCGGTGGGACCCGCATCAACAAGCCTTCATCGATGCCACCGAGAGCTCCACCTGGTCGGCTGCGTGGGACGGTGTCGTCGTCGAAGCAGACGACGTTGGAACCGAGTCGACCGCAGATCAGCCACGTGACCTCGATCTGGCCGAATACCTCCGGGCCGCCTTCTGTGCCGACGGTTTGGATCCCATCGGTCTGCAGGTCGGTGGATCTCTCGCCGATCCCCGGGTCGAAAACCCCGACGAGTCCGCCTACGAGAGCGCTGTCCGGGGGGCGATCGAACAGTTCCGGAGTTCGCCGTTGTTCAAACGTGACCCGAACTCGATCTACGAGCAGGCCCTGTGGGCGGCGCTTCATCCGGACACCAGCATCTATCACGAGTCCGGTGCCGCGTCCGATGCGGCGCCGTCGGAAAACGACGACGTGGAGACCGCCCGTCAGCTCCGCGGCATGATCGTCGAGTCGATGATCTCCGACGTAAGGGAGTATGCACGGGTCGTCGGCAGCGATCCTGAAGCGGCCGCCCGCCTGACCCGGTCGTCGCCTGCCTTCCTGTTGGGATTGGTGTTCCAGTCCGGCGCCGATTGGGGCGACGACGAGGGTCCGCGGCTCAACCAGCGAATCGGGGGCGTGCTGTCGGAGGGTCCATCGCCGGTCACGGTCTTCAACCCGCGGCGGTACGACTTCGGCGTCAATCCACCGCGGCTCGAAGGTGTGCGCACGTTCACCGATGCCACCACCGTGGCGTTCTCCTGGAACCTGGAGTGGGCGACCGATCGGACCACGGATCTCCGCACTGACCCCGAGCAACACCTGGCCCACTACGAGGTGACGAGACGTTCGCTCGATGGCAGCGACGCCCCGATGACGACGAAGGTGAAACCGGCCGAGGTGCTGGCCGCCGACGGCCGCCGGGGCTGGCTGGTCACCGCTCTGCAGCCCCGGTTCCAATTCATCGACCATTTCGGTCACGAGAGCGCGCAGGACGTGGCCTCGAGCTCGGGGCGCAGCTACCTGTACACGATCACCCCGGTCGACGTGAACGGAACGAGGGCCCGTCCGGTGACGGTGGTGGCGACGCGATACCCGAGTGATCCTCCCGCCGTGCCGACCGACACCGAGATGACGGTGACCTACGGCCTCGACAGCCAATCGTTCACGGCGGTCGACGATGTCTTGGTGCCGGTGACCCCGACGGCAGTCGGCCTCTCATGGACCGACCCGGTCCTCCCACCGGGGGCACCCGTGGTGGCGGTCGAGCGTCACGAGATCGTGTTCCGGCGAGAGCCATCTCTTCCTCTCGGAAGTTATGGCATCGATTCCACGACCAGCGGATCACAGAGCGGGTCGCTGCCGACATCGAACGCCCGGCTACGGCCCGACGACGTTGTGATCGAGGTCGCCCCCGTCGTCGATGCCGATGGCCCGACGGCCGAGGTGCCGATCGATGTGCTGACCGAACGGCGGGTACTCCCGACCTCGGGGATATCGGATTCCTGGCAGGTCTTCATCCGGACTGTGTCGCCCGCAGGTGTGCCGTCGCCACTCGTCCCCGTTCAGCTGACGCTGCGTTTCGAGAATGCCGACGGTCGGGGAGAGGAGCGCCGTCCGCCTCGTCTCGAGTGGATGACCCGCCCGATCGTGCTGCCGGCCCTGCCGCCACAAGACGGCCTCGCCTCAGCAATCACCGTTCATGTGCCACGACCGGCGGGCGACGAGGTGACCTATCAGCCTCATCCCGCCGGCACGAGGGCCATTCGGCTGATCTGGAATCAGGCTCCGTCGTCCCGACACGATCACCCGACCGGGATCCATGCCGGATATCAGCTCTTCCGCATCGACGTCGATGCTCACCCGAACGCAACATTCGACGACGGCGAGACGCTCACAGAGGCGTGGGAACGTGTGGACGAGGTGCGGCTCCAGCCTCCAGATGAGCTGGGATTGGTGCCGAACACCACGCTGAACACCGCCGAGTGGGAGGCCTGGTATCCGAGCACCTCCGCGGCCGGGGCGCCCGAGTCCGGCGACCACCGACTGCTGTGGCCCCCCGAGGATTTCGTGGCCGACGGGCTCCTGCATCCGGTGCTCCAACAGATCCTCGAGCGTCTTCCCACCGACTACCTGCTCACGATGCAGGTCGGACGCCCGCTCCGACCGACGGACCTGGACGGGTTCATGCTGGCGACGGCCCCGGGGAACGATCCATACGGCTGGGGGATACTCCAGCACCTCGGCCTGAGCACGACGATTTCGGCGCGCAGAGCTGCGACCAATGAGGTTGTCTCAGGCGCAGATCTCGTCTCTGCGATCGGCGATGTTCTCGCTGAAGCCGAGAGCGCTGACCCAAGCGGGTTGCTCCGTCATGTCTTCGTCGAGCGGCTGTATCGACCCGCCAAGGCGATGACCGCGGCCCCCGGTCCAACCGGCGACAATGCGCTGCTGGCGATTGTGCAACTGAGCCTCCGGCCGATCCTCGTTCGGGTCCCGGATGCCGAGAGCGATACGGAACGCAAAGCGCACGCCGCACGGTTGGAGGTCGAGAGCGCACGCAGGCTGCTCGGACACGCCAAGCGTGCCCTTCAGTCAGACACGGTGAACGAACTCGAGAAGTCGCTGGAATCCAAGCCCGACACGATGGCCGCCTGGCAGCGGAGGTTCGGGGTGCACGGGCCGATCGAGGCCAGTGGCCCACACGTCGCCACCGCATATCCACTCCCGAGTGCACCCGCCATCGCCGAACCCGACGAGACGGGTCGCGTTCGATTCGACCAGCTGTTGCCCGACCGATGGGCGCACGCGTACCGATACGCAGTCAAGCCGTACTCGAGATATGCGCGTCTGTGGGATGCACTCGTTCAGTCACCGGCGTTCGTCGGTGTGGTGCCTGAACAACGGATCCGCCCAACCGATCCTCCGGTGGTCGATCCCGCCGATGGGGGCATAGATGTCCGTGTCGATCGCACCGAGCCGGTCGCACCCCCGGTGATCGTCGGCAGCAGGCGACTCGACCATCCTGACGTCCGGGGCGGCGTTGCTCGGCCAGGCTCGACCTGGGAGGTGTTGGTCGCACCCCACCCTGACCAGGTCTTGTCCGAACGCAACCGGACGGTGGCGCGGCGCCTCGATCATCGGCAGGTGGCGTTCACCGTGCTGCGCTCCTTCTCGCACGGGCGGTCGGCAGAAGCAGTCGATTATCGGGAGCAGATCTTCGAGGTTGCCGCACACGTGCCGAAGCCGATCGTCGACCGCGTGCCCGCGCTCGAGCACGTCGATCTGACCGACCTGGACGAGGCCCAACGGGCGGCGCTCTCGGTGGCAGAACGCCTGGGAGGATTCGGGGTGGGAGGCCTGGTGATTCAAATCGAACACCTGCCGTTCTACTACGACCATCGACTCGTGGCGATCGCCCAGACCTCGAGCGACGTCTCTGCTCCGGTGTTCACCGTCCAGCACGAGTTCTCCTACCGTTCACCCGAAGCCGTGGGTCGGCTCGTCGGGTTGGAGGACTCGACGGAAGCCGGCGGACCGGCGTCGAGGATGATTCGCATCGAACTCGCGCGACTGTGGGATTCGCTCACCCAGGAACAGGCCGCCCGGTGGAGCACCGAGGAACCGGGCGCGGATGGGCCCAGACTCCCGGGGTCGCTGCCGGATCACGACGTGGCGTACGACATCCTCTACAAGCTGAACGGGACGGTGTCCGTCGTGGCACGTCTGACCGTCACCGAAGAAGACGAGCAGCCGCCCCGCTGGAGGGTTGTGGGAGTCGGAGATACGTTCGCGATCGTCGATGGCCCCGCCTCGGTGGAAGGCCCCCAGGGAGATCCGGATGCACGCCGTGAGTGGTCTGCCCTGATTCCTCTTCCAAGCATGACGAACGCCCCATCAGCTGTGCCGGAGGAGCCCGGATCGGATGCGAGATCGAGGCCACCAGAGTTGACCGTTCCCGTTGGTCCACCGATCGAGCCATCCTCGGTCGGCGGCATCACACCTGCACAACTCGAGTTGTGGACGGCTGCCATCTACGGAACGGACATCTATCCCGAGGGGGACGGGCGGTCGAGGCTGGCGCCTGTGGTCGCCGATGCGCTCGACCGAGTGGCGGAACGCACCGGTACCGACGAGCTCGTGTCCGCCACGTTCGACCCGCGCACCCCCGTGCCGACGCTGGGATGGCTCGAGGCCACGGTCCACGAGGTCTCGTTCACCTCGCTCCGGTGTCGCCAGCACCTCGACGAGACTCAGATGGACCAACTCGACGAAGTCATCGATGAGGTAGCGGACGGGGAGTTCCGGGATGCGCTCCGAGCTGCACGTCGAGAACTGGCGAGGTCGACGGCGCAGACGACGGTGGAAGGTGACCTGTCGAGCCGCCTGCCCGACGAATGGGTGAGTTCCGGCATCGCCAAGGTCACTGATGGGAAACTCGTCTGGTCAGGACCGATCGACGCCGACATCATCCTCCGCTTGGATGAGCTGGTTGCCATGTCGCCGAGGTGGGAGCCTCCCCTTCGCGTGATCCAAGAAAGGCTCGACGAACTCATCGGGTCTGTCGTCGTCACGATTCCGCCAGAGCTGGTCGAACCACCCGAGGGCGAAGATGAGACCCCCCCGCCGTCGATCTTCGACGTCCTCGGTGATGACCTGCGGTCGTTCCTCGAGGAACTCGGGGCCACGACCGGTGAAAGGAACCGACGGTTCGTGTGGACCGGTGCCATCGACGTCGACACGGCAACGAGCCTACGGAGTCTCGACGCCCCAGATGACTCTCATCGAGATGTCCTGGATGCGCTCGCATCGGGGATCGAGGAGCGGTCGACACCGATCGCCGTCGATCTCGCGTCGGAATGGGTGGCGCCGCGAACGCTCGACTCGCTCAACGGTTTCCTGGCGCAGTTGAAGCACCCGCGGATCCTCACCGCCTCGCCAGTCGCCGACGACGACGAGCGTCGTTCCGCCCTCGTGTGGGAAGGCCCCCGCCCGGACGGTCACCTCGTCGAACAGATCTCTGAGCTGATCGACGGCACGGTCGGAGACCAGGTGTTCGAGTCCGACGTCCGAGCGTTCGTCGAAGCCCTCGTTTCAGGAGCGTCGGCCGATGAATCGATCGTGAGGTCGTCGATGCTCCTGGAGATCGACGTGCGGGTGGGACCGGAGACCACAGCGGAGCTCGGCGAGCGTCTGGTCGTATCCGATTGGACGATCAGCGCCGACGGGTTCATAGCCGACAGCGTGAGAGACGGCTGGTATGCGCGAGTGTCCACGGAAGCGGATCGGAGAGCGATCGATCTGCTGCACCGGCGATCACTGACCTCCGATCTGGCCGGAGGCGTCATCCAGCTTCGTTCACGACGTGGTAGCGCCAAGCCGAGCCTTCGAGCAACGTTGGGAACGGGGCCAAGATCATGACCGAGCAGCTCACCATCGAGGCACCCGGTTGGTCCGCACAGGTATCGGTGACACGGCTCGAAACGCCCCGGTCGGAGGACGCGCGACGAGTCGTCGCCACCACCGTTGGTGCCGAGCTCACGACGCTCGAGATGCTCGAGGGAACCGTGGTGTCGTTCGAGCTTCGTGTCGGTGGGCGCCCGATCTCCAGGAGCCGCCTCCAGATCCCGGTTTCGCTGATGATCGAGCCATCCGGCGTCGAAGGTGTCCATCGATGCGTCGGAGGCACCGTGGAGGTGGCCTCCGACATACCTGCATTGAGGAACCGTGTCGGCCTCGACGATCCACCCGCGTCCAATCCCGATCGTTCCGCGGTGGTGTTGCATCCTTCCGGACTGAGCGTGTACGCCACCAAGCGGGTCCCATGGGACCTGGACCCGATTCCGGGCAGCTTTCTCGTGACCGTGGAGGGTTCGTCGGTTGCGGTCAGCGTCGAGCAGCAGAATCTGACCGTGGAGGAGGAAACGGCGTGGCTCGCCGGCTGGCATCGGTTCCTGGCAGCACTCAATCCGGGGAACCCTGGCATCGCCGGGTCCGGTCCGGTCGATACGGCGCCAGGGTGGATCACGTTCGAAGCGGTTGCCACAGCCGAGCTTCCGCCCATGACCTGGACCGGCTCGGGCGACGACGCCCTCTTCTCCATCGGGGGCAACGCGATTCGACTCCTGGTCGCCGAGGGTTCGCCGTACGCCTCTGCGCGTTCGCGCTCGATAGCGGTGTTGGAACCGGAGCTCGTCACCGTGGCCGCGAATTCCGAGCGTGTCGTCGTTGCCGCGACGCGCCCCGGGGACGACGCCGACACACGGTATGTGCGGATCGAGGCATCTCGTGGCGAGTCGGAGTGGGCGGAGACCGTATCGATCAGCTCCGATACCTTTGAACCCGATCCTCTGCTCCTGGCGGCGCGGCTCAGGACACTCAGAGCCGATCCCACGTCTGTCGTACTCCAAGCGCCGACACTGGTGGACGAAGGACTGGCCATCATCCCGTTCCCCGACGTGACCGAGCAGATCATGGTCGACGCCGGGCTGTCACAGCGAGAAGCGGCCGGTCAGTCCGGCGTCACCGGCGCGGTTGTCTTCGGCAACACGGCGGAGCGCTCACTCGGTGAGCATCCCTGGTCGGTCTCGGTGTCGGGCGCCGGCGGGTTCAACGGCTTGGCGGAGCTCGAACGCGCGGCCGGTGGCGAACTACGGCTCACCGGGTCGACGGTCACCCTCACGGACCCTGCGATGGTGGTGAATGGCGTGTGGTGGCTCTCCACGGGCACCAGCAGCCCCGCAGAGAACCTCCCTTTGACCGACGACTGGGTGGCGGGAGCCAGGTCGGAGCCGCTCTATTCGGGTGCTGCCGCCGGTAGGCGATACCCGTCGCCGATACGATTCGATGCCACCTTCTCGTTCGAACGACGCGGCCGGTCGGCGAGGTTCGTGAATGCTCGCCCCCGGGTTGAACACGCCATCACCGACGAGTCCGCCGGACCTTCCGTTGCATGGCTCGGTGTGCGGGCAGTGCCGGAAGTGCTCGGTGAGCTGTCGTCGATCGAACACCTCGCCTCGTTCTTCGACGCCCGTCCGATCGTCTGGTTGAGCCATCCCCGCCTGCCTGCGATCCAGGCTCTGCCGATGACACAGTCGGCGAACCCCGCCAGCCATCCCGCCAGAAGTCGCGGCCATTTCCCGTTCCGCGGCCCGAGCACCGCTGATTGGAGTCTCCGCATATCTGTCTTGGATCCGACACGATCGTGGGGAGTGATCGATCGTTCAGGTCTGACACCGGCCATCGAGTGGGCGTCAGAGTCCGACCTTCCGGTGGTGATGTTGTCCGTTCCCGGGCTGGTCGTGGTGGTCGACGAGGACCTCGGCCACCCTCGATCGAGGTTTGCGTTCCGCCACGACGTGCCCATGCTCGACGAGATCGCCGCCTTCGCCTCGACCGATCCGGCCCTCCAAGGTTCCGATGGGGGCGCCGAGGCAGATTGGGGAGCGCTGTCGCGCCGGGCCCAACTGGCTGCGCTCAGTGGGGTGACCGCATTCGAAGTGGGCGTGTCCGATCCATGGGCACTGGCCGCCGAAGAAACCGTCGATGTGTCGATCCACGACCAGCCGCTCTCCGCGGAGGTCGCGGTGGATCTCTCGACCTATCCCGGAAGCGTGGTTGCCTCCAATGGATCACCGCTTCTTCGTGCCGATGAGGGTGGGACCGAGGGATTCACCTTCGTGGGGGGTGGGCACGAGGTCACGGCCGGATCGGCCGCGCTGCGGCGATCGGACGACGGGCTGAAAGATCAGTTCGGCGGCACACGCGGAGTCACGGTGATCGACGAGCTGAACTCGCTCGTCAGCACCACGGTGGTCGCTGCAGGCGGCGCCGAGCGAGCGTTGGTGAGTACCTCGACCGCCTTCGACCTCGAGGTGCCGGGAGGACACTGGGAGCTCTGGTTCCGGGATCTGCCGTGCGAGTCTGGCAACGACGCCACATACGAGTTTCACAACGATCGCACGGGCGGCCTCGACGGGTACGAGTGGCGGCTCGGGCCTTCCGCCGATCTGATGTTGTGCGGACTGACGGTTTCGCCGCTGGAACTAGTGTCGTTCAGGGCAGGGCCCGAGGGTGTCGACTTGGTCATGGCCGCGAGGCTCCGACTCCCGATGGGCAGTGACGAGGGAGCGGTACAGGCGCCCGACACCGTCATCTGTCGTTTCTCCTCTGCTAGCTCTTCTGGAAACTCCCGTCTGAAGTCGGTAGAACTGCACGACGACAACCCGGAGGCCATCTGGCCACTCTCGGTCGGTGACTCGGGCGTCGTCGGCGGAGGGCCTCTACTGCGGTGGTCGAAGGTCCGATACGACGAGGACCGAGAGAGCCTCGAGGTCGGAACTGACGGAGCAAGCGGCCCAGACGTCAGCTTCTACGCCTTCGATCGGGCATGGACATGTCGCGTCGATCAGCTGATCGTGTTCGAAGCCTCCACCACTCGGCTCACGCTGGGTCACTCTTTCGACCGGCCCTCCACGGCCGCGCCCTCGGTTCAACCGAAGACGCTCGACCTGACCCTCGACCTCGACACGGGTGAGCACCTAGCCGGGCTGACGATGGAGTTCGATGCGCACGACGTGGTGGTTGGGGCACTGGTCGATCTGATGAGTGATCGGCTCGAGTCGACGGTGACCGGGTTGTCGGTTTTCAACGTCGACGCCGAGCCGGAGTCGGTTCGCTCTACCGCAGGCGCCACCGGATTCCAGGCTGCGTGGGACGGTGACGCCGTCGCAGCGTTCGCACGTCCCCTCCTTCCTGGCCTCGAGCTGACGGAAGAAGGTATCGGCGGATACGTTGCCTTCACGTTCGAGACGAAACCCTCTGGAGGCGTCCCGGTTTTCCATCCGGCGGTTGTGGTCGCAGAGATGGTGATGCGGGCCACTGGTGAGGGCTCGATCGGCGGCGACGTGACAGCGGGGTACATCGGCCGACTGGTCGACGGAGCTTGGCAGCGGTCACTGACGGCCAGCGGATTCGTCACGGCACTGAACGCCTTCACCTTTCCTTTCCAGGACCAGGACGATCGCGTGTTCTCGCCGGCACCTTCGAGCGATCCTTCCGGCCACGTCGAACACAGGGTCACGGTGCTCCTCGATCAAGACCCGATCCCGGCCGCATGGCTACGCGGTGAGGATTCGGGCGTGTTCGTCGTCCACGCCACGGTCGAGCACGAACTGGCGCAGGTGGGCGGGCCGACCGTACGTTCGACCGTGGGTCAGGCCGTCCGGTTCCTCCCGCCCGAGGCGTTTGCACGCTCGATCGCGGCGAGATCGGCCAATGCCCGCGCCCGCGAGCGAGGGTTCAACGGCCCCAGTCATCCCGACGTCGCTCCCACCCTGGTCGAGGCGCTTTCGGCCTTCGGCCCCGATGCACTGGTGATGGACGCAGCGACGGTGATGTGGATCGGCACCGATCCGTTGTCGAAGGGATCGGAAGGAATGGTCGCCATTCGACGGGTGCTGGGTGGAACCCTTCAGGCGACGCTCGCTGAGCCCTCCGACTTCACGGACCCGAAGACGACCTGGCAATCCGTTGCGTTCCCGTTCATCGTGGTGTTGGGAGGCAGCGACCAACTCCCGCTCTCCGGTTCGACACGCTCGCTGCTCGACTCCGAGGACGCCATGACCCGGGCCACCGCGGCGCTTCTCGCCGGCCGATCGGACGATGGTCCCACCGAGATCATGCTGCCGGGGATGGACGGCGCCGACGGCAGGGTGGTCGCCCGACTGGACGTGAACGCTGCTCTCGAGCCTTCCGGCGAACAGCGCACTCGTGGACGTGCCGCATCGGCGAGTCTCGACAGCATCACCGCAGGCGCATCGACCGAGACTGCCATTGCGTCCCTCGACACCCTCACCGTCAAGCGGCCCACATGGCTCGCCCACGCCGTATCTGCTCCCCATGCGCTCGGGCCGGTCGATGCCGTCGTATCGGTCCGGCCGGAGTCGGGGCGCTCTCCGTTCTCCATCGGCGAGTTGCTTCCCCCTTCCAACGGGAGGTTCACCGTCCTGATCTCCATAGCGCCGGCAAATCGGCGTCGCGTCCTGAAGATCCAGGGAAGGGCCGGCTCACGTTCGGCCAAGCCAGTCGATCTGATCGCCATCGGAGTGTCGTCGACCAAGCTCGACGTGAGCATCCTGGGCGGTAAGGCCAAGGGCATCCCGCTCGAAGTGGGCCCGGAGGGGTTCGCGCTCGGGATCACCTACCGGGCGGGGACGATTCGGGTTTTCGTCGACGGTGTGCGCAAACACCTGCAGAAACTGACCCCGGCGGCCACCCTCCGCTGGCAGCGTGCGTGCTCGGACGCTTTGCTGGTGTGGAGCGCGGCGTCGGCGACAGCATTCCGGGCTGTCAGCACGTTCTCACGGGTCCTGAATGCCAGAGAGATGACATCTGGCGAAGATCCGGATCAGGTGGGGCGTCTGGAATTCTGGGCAAGCCTCGGTGCCGTCACTTCGCGCCTTCTCAGGGAGGGTGGAGGGGTTCACCCTGCAGCAGCAGTCGTTCCCGCGTCGCTGCATGGCGAGCGCAGCGAACTGCAGATCAGCCCCTATCTGACCCTGGGGTTCGACCGGATCCGAGATTCATCGGCGGCTGCGGTGGCCGTGGTCGACGAGGTGCTGGCCGTCGGACGCTCAGACACCGACCAGGTGGGACTGCGACCGCTGGCCACGAAGTGGTGGACCGGCTCGCCGGCGCCGTCGATCGCCGAGCAATGGGCGAGAGCGGTCGTGCGACGCGAAGTGAGGACGTCGCCGATCGCTGTCATTCGTCGACGCCAGGTCCAGGACTTCGGGGGACAGGTCGGCATCGCGTATCGCTTCGACGTCGTCGATGCCTCGGCGGAGCCAACCCGCCTCGGGTGGAGCGGCCATCAGCTTCGACCGGAGCCGAGCCGGCTCAAGTACCCGCAAGCACAATACGGGGGCTCACGGATCCCAACCGACGAGGTTGCGCGGTTCGATCTCGTTGCGCCCACGATCACCGGTGTCCAACCCGTGCGGGACGAGGCTCTGGGATGGAGCGGCCTGCGGGTGGTCGTGCGTCATAGTGATGAGGACTCGGAGCACCCCGCCGGCGACGCCGAACGCTCGCCCGTGACAGGTGTCGGCGCCGGCACAGCCGACACCCGCTGGATGGCGCTTCAGCACCGAGCGCGCTTCCGAGAAGACGCCCGAGATTTCCCGTCGGGGTTCGTCGCGCAGCCAATGCCCTCGGACACGGTCACGGCCGATCACCCGCGCCTCCCCAATCCACAGATGGCCTCGGGTGACGACCCGGCACAGCACTGGGCTCAAGGAACGCCGATCACCCCCGAGGTGTTGCGGTATCTGTTGATAGGGAACCGCCCGGGGGCGGTCCTCGAACTGGACGCCTTGATCATGCATCCGGAGTCCGCCGACGCGACGGTGGCGACACCGTCCGGGAGTGTCACTGTGTCTCATCGCGTCCCGCGTCCTTTGCCGCTACCCGAGAACGGGCACCGCGTCGAGGTCATCCAACCGGTGCCGCAAGCAACCTTCGGGATCGAAACCGAATCCGGTGCCCGCAGGGTGGACGTTCGCCGAGACACCAGTTGGTCGTCGGATCCGCCCGGAGCGCTCCGCTTCGAGGTCGATGGCGGAGCGGCGTGGGATGGCCTTCGTGACCTCGAGTGGTCCGCAGAGGTGCGTACTGGTGCTTCGTCGGTCGTTGCCGGCATCGAGATGGGAGTCGAGACTTCCGCCGGCTCGATTCCGATGCTCGTCGGCGGCGACGACGTCGACGCCGTTCTGAGGAGCACCACGCCCGGAACCATGCTCGAAGTTGAGTTCACCGTCACGAATCCCGGCAACGACCCGGTCACAGCGTCCCTGTTCGTCCCGGTCGGGAGCCACGGGCCGTCCGATCGGATCGACACGCCCGGCGGTGAGGTTCACGTCTCGGTGGCCAAACCGGCGAACGGCACCATCTCGACGGCTGACACCGAGCTCGACCTCCTCGTGATCGGCTCGATCGACCCCGAAACGGTCGACGCGGTGGTGTCGGACGGGTCCGATGCGGTCGCACTGATTGCATCCGATCTTCCGGGAGGACTGAGACTCCGGGAGAGGAGCGAGGGCCGGCTCCGATCGCTCATCGGCAGGGCCACGCTCGGCACTTCACTCCAGCTCGAAATCCACGTCGCCGCAACCCAAAGCATGCCCCGCCGGTCGATCGTGCTTCCCCTCCGGGTCGGCGCAGCCGACGTCCCGCTCGTCACGACACCTCGCTTCATCCGCTTCCGGGATCCTGCCTACGACCGTCGACTCACCACGCCGGCGGTTCAAGCCGCAACCCAGATCGACGAGCACTGGTCGATCACCGTGAGCGCGGATCGGGGACAGTACGGACCCGAATCGGCGGTTGCCTTCGGGTACCACTGGACCGAGAACGGCGTGTGGCCGGGTCCGGACGGCACAGGCCCGCACTCCGTGCATCTCCAGTTGCAACGTGTGCCGGCTGACGGTGACCCGATCCCAGTCTCAGGCTTCGACCCCGAGGCACCGGTGCAGAGTGTCCTCATGGCCGAGCTCAGCAGCGAATGGCAAGAGGGTGATCGCCTGGACGTGGCGGTCATGAGTGGCGCCACGCCGCTGGTGACGCTGCCTCTCGCCGTCGTGAGGCAAGACCCGACGCCGGCGCCGTCGTCGGCTTACGCCCTCTTGCGCACCGAGCCCGATGGCGTCGTTCGGTGCGTGAGATATGCCGTGGGTCCCACGGCCTCGAAGGTCGAGTTCGTGGACCTCGGCGATCTCCGATCCGGCGTCGTTCGGCGTCGGGCCACCTTCGTGTGGACCGACATCGTTCGTGGCAACGTCTCCGTCGGCCACCAGATCCAGAAGATCACCGCCGGAGGAGCAACGTACGTCCCACCCGGCCGGGAATTCGAGATGGTGTGAGCCGAAGCGCGCCGGCGCTACGCCGCCCTGCACTCGAGTGGTTCGACGAACTTCGGCAACGGGCATCCAATCGATGGTCGTCGAGTCTGTCGGTCACGGTCCACATTCGACGCTCCGGCCCTGCCCGGGCAGAGCTCACGCGCAATGTGCTCGCGTATACGGCGCAGACGGGGACCTGACGAAGCTTCTGACGGTCCAGCGGTCCGTGACCTTCGCCACTTGGCAGCCGGCGGACGCCTGGACATGCTGGACACGAAAAGGAGGTTGCCGTGACGCAACTCGATAGCGGTCCGACGCCGACGCCTCCGACCGTGGCACCCCCCACCCGCCCCACCTCGCTGCGTCGCAGCAAGGACGATCGAATGGTCGCCGGTGTGTGTGGGGGGCTGGGTCGGTACTTCGGCGTGGACCCGATCTGGTTCAGGCTGGCGTTCGTAGTGCTGCTCCTCGGAGGTGGATCCGGGGCTTTGGTCTATGTGGTCTGCTGGATCGTCATTCCTGAAGAGGGCGGAGGTGAAGCAAGCACCGGGGCCGCATCAACCGGGAACCGGTCGGCGATCGCCGGGCTGATCCTCGTGGGCCTCGGGGTCATTCTGTTCTTCGACTCTGTGTTCCCGTGGTTCGACAAAATCACCATGCCGGTGCTGCTGGTGGCGATCGGCGCCGGCCTCGTGATCGGAGGGAGGGTGCGATGACGATGCTCGAACAGGAACGGATCACGTCCGAGAGTCCGCCCCCACCACCACGGAGCTCCAACTATGGCAGCGTCGTGATGGGTGTGGTTCTGGTGGTGACCGGGCTTTTGTGGTTCGTCGACGCCGTGGGGCTGGTCGATGTTCGGCTGCTGGTGATTCTGCCGGCGGCGCTGGCTGCGATCGGTCTGGCACTGATCATCGGTTCGCGTGATGGTCCCCACACCGGCCTCGTGGTCGTGGGTCTCATCGTCACGGGCGCGGTGATACTCGCAGCCGTGGCGCCCAGCGGTCCCGTGGAAGGGGCCATCGGAGAGAAGAGCTTTGTCGTCTCGTCGGTGGCTGAAGTCCAGCCGAATTACGACGTGGGGATCGGCGATCTCTATCTTGACATCTCCGACCTGCGGATCGAGCGCTCCATAGAGATCTCGGCAGAGGTTGGCGCTGGACGCCTGGTGGTCGACCTGCCGCCGGGTGTACCCGTGCAGGTCGAAGGCACGGTCGGTATCGGTGAGCTTCGGATGCCCGACGACACGTTCAGCGGGCTCGGTCTGAACCATACGTTCGAGACCAGCGACTTCGACGGGGCGGCGGCGGGAATCACCATCGTGGCGGATGTGGGAGTCGGTGAGTTGGAGGTGACGAGATGAGTATTCACATCGGCACGCTGGTGGCCGGCCTCGTATACCTGATCATCGGGGTCGCCTTCGTCTTCGAGGCACTCGGACAATGGACGATGAGTCTCGCGGATCTGCGTTACATGGTGCCGTTGGGCATGGTCGCCGTGGGGTTGGCCGTAGTGGTCGGTTCCCTGTCTCGGGAATACCGCGAGCACCACTGAACACGGCGAGGGGCGGTCGAGTCGTCGACCGCCCCTCGCCTGTGGGTCTGGCGTCAGGTCAGACGCGCGGTCCTGCGGCCACAACCGACGGATCGACGCTGTCGGCGAACTGGGCGAAGTTGTTCACGAACATGGATGCGAGACGCCGGGCCTGCTCGTCGAAGGCCTCTGGGTCGTCCCATGTCGACCGGGGGTTGAGAAGCCGGCTGGGTACCCCTGGCACTTCGCGCGGGACCATCAATCCGAAGATGGGATCCTCGGCGTACTCGACACCATCGAGAGCGCCTTCCAATGCGGCGTTGAGCATCGCCCGGGTGTGAGGGATACGGATGCGGGTGCCCACCCCGTGCGGGCCACCAGTCCATCCGGTGTTGATCATCCACACTCGACACTCGTGCTCGTCGATCTTGCCGGCCAGGACGTCGGCGTAGTAGGAAGGCGGGAGAGGCAGAAATGGAGCCCCGAAGCACGCCGAGAACGTGGCAGCCGGGTCCGTGACACCGCGTTCGGTACCTGCGAGCTTCGCCGTGTATCCGCTCACGAAGTAGAACTTGGCCTGTTCCCTGGTGAGACGCGAGATCGGGGGGAGCACACCGAACGAGTCGGCAGACAGAAAGACGATGTTTTCGGGATGTGGCCCCGTCATCGAGGGCTCGAGGTTCGGGAGATGGGCGAGGGGATAGGAGCACCTGGTGTTCTCCGTCTTCGAGCCGTCGGTCCACACCGGCTGGCGCGCCGGGTTCAGCACCACGTTCTCGAGAATCGTCTCGAACTGGTTGGCGGCCTCGAAGATCAGTGGCTCGTCCTCTGCGGAGAGATTGATTGTCTTGGCGTACGACCCTCCCTCGATGTTGAACACTCCGTCGACGCCCCATCCGATCTCGTCGTCGCCGATCATGAGGCGAGCGGGGTCGGAGGCGAGCGTGGTCTTACCCGTTCCGGATAGACCGAAGATGACCGCACTGTCTCCGCGATCGCGGCCGACGCTGGCCGAGGCGTGCATCGACAGGACGTTGCGCTTGGGCAACAGATAGTTCATGACCGAGAACACGGACTTCTTCATCTCGCCTGCATACGTCGATCCGCCGATCAGCAGCACCTTGTGGTCGAAGCTGATGCAGACGAAAACCTCGCTCCGTGTGCCGTCGACCGTGGGATCGGCCTTGAAGTTGGGGGCATGAACGATGGTGAAGTCGGGGACGAACGGGGTGATCTCGTCGCCCAGATCGAGAGTCCTCGGGAGGATGAACATGTTGCGGCAGAACAACGCGTGCCACGGGCTTTCGGTGATCGCGCGAACCGAAAGCCGGTTGTTGGGGTCGGCCCCTGCAAAGACATCCTGGACCCACAGCTCCCGGGACGAGAGATAGGCGGCAACCCGCTCGTACAACGCCCGATACACCGTGGGCTCCATCGGGTGGTTCACGTCGCCCCACCAGATCTCGCCTTCGGTGTCGGGCTCGCGCACGACGTACTTGTCCTTCGGGCTCCGTCCGGTGTACGGCACCGTTTCGACCACCAGAGGGCCCTTGTGAGCGAGCTCGGCGTCGCCGCGGTTCAAGGTCATCTCATAGAGCTCGGGAGTCGTCGAATCCCAGTAGACGGTCCTGGTGGGTTCGATCCCGTGCATCGCGAGGTCCCTCATGGCGTTGTCTCCTCGATGGCTACGTCCGTTTGGCCAAGCCGTTGGCGGTCCGGCAGCATCGTCGCAAGCATAAGGAAGATAACGTCGAGACGGTGGGGCCGAAATCCCCGATGGCTCCGGCCGGCTCGGGGCCGCTCGAGACCGAGCTGATCGGACACTCATCGCCCGTCGAGAAACTCGCGAAAACCACTCAATGGGATCGCGGGGCGGCCGATACCTGAGGTATGAATCACAATGGTGTGACTTTCGAATGTGGACGATGCATGCGACCGTCGATGGTGATCATCCGCGGCGCCCACTTCTGTTCGTCGCACGCTCTCGAGGTGACGATGCAGCAGGTCTCCCCGGCCCTGGTCCTCGACCTCCGTAGCTGTGATTCACCGCTGGTCGATCTCGATCCCTCTCCCGAGTTCCAACAGGTCGACGCCCTGGCCAGTTGAGGCCATCGGTCTCGGATCTGAGGATCGTCGGCCCCCGGAGCGTCGATCCCCGAGCCGATCAGGCGCTACACGGCCACCAGAGCGGGACGGTCGGGTCGAGCGGCGACCGCCTCGAGTATGCGGCGAACCTGAAGTGGTCGTTCGATCACCACCGAGTGCTCCGATGAGAGCTCGACCCAATGATCGGCGAAGAGGCGCGCCGACGCCTGCTGGGCGCCTCGATCGATGATTCCGTCTTCGGAGGTGATGACCCATGTGGTCGGTGGGCGTTCCAGGTGCCGCCAGCGTCTCGCGTCGAAGCGGCGGAGTTCCAGCGCAGATTCGATCAGAACGGTCCGGCTGGGCCGCACTGCATACTCCCACGTGATGCGTGCCGAGCTGTCCGGGTCACGCTTGATCTCTGTTGTGTGATTCCGAATCGTGACGGGGGAGCGCGCACCCAGCACGTAGGGCGCCGATGCCACCATGACGCTCTGGCGCGGTCTCACCCAGAAGGCCGAGGTGGCGAAGGCCACGAATCCTGCGAATGCGTCGGCTCCCGCCCACAGAATGGCGGTCAGGCAAACCGGGCCTCCCATCGAGTGCCCGGCCAGCAGGGGTCGCTCGAGACCGGCGTCGGCGATGGCGGCCTCGATCGACTCTGCGGCCAGTGAGAACGTGAACGGGCGATCGAGGATCGAACGGCCGTGACCGGGGAGGTCGATGGCGAGGATCGTGCGTTCGCCGTCGAGCATGACCGGCCACCAGGCGGAGTCGGCGGTCCGACCCCAGCCGTGCACCAGCACCATCGGAGGGTGCGGGGACTCCGGGCGCTCGATCAGGCGATAGCTGATGCGACCCCAGTGGCTGCTCAGCGATCGGATGACACCTGGCAGCGGGGGAGGGCGGACGGGAAGCGCGTCGAGCTCTCGCACCGTTTGGCGGTACCGGTGCGTGGCGTACACGGCTGCGCCCGGGAGCGTCGCCATCAAGATTCGCCCACTCGCTCGCATCTCCAACATGGATCGGTTCTCTCCGCTTCCCACTCAATAGGCCCCGAGCCCCTTCTACTCATCAGTAAGACGCCCCTGCGTGACCGCGGATACAACGGCGCAGGGGTGTAGCCTCGGCAGAGTGAGTACTCCTGACGACGAACGAATCGCTCTATATCTCGACTACGAGAACCTGGCGATCGGTGCCCGTGACGCCCTGAACGGGGCGGCCTTCGACCTCAAACCAATTGCCGATGCACTCGCCGAGCGCGGCCGGGTGGTCTCGAGAAAGGCGTATGCCGACTGGGGGATGTTCGACGAGGACCGGCGCATGCTCACGCGCAATCACGTGGAATTGATCGAGATCCCGCAGCGGATGGGTGCCGTTCGCAAGAACGCCGCTGACATCAAGTTGGCCGTCGATGCGATCGAACTGGCCTTGGAGCGCGACTACATCACCACCTTTGTCATCGGGACCGGTGACTCGGATTTCACTCCGCTCGTTCACAAGCTGCGCGAGCTGAACAAGCGTGTGATCGGAGTCGGAGTCAGAGCATCGACCTCTGCGCTGCTCCCGCCGGCGTGTGACGAGTTCTTGTTCTACGACAGCCTTGAAGGTGTGGAGCGTCCCAACGGCGGCGACCAGGTGCCAGACGATGCGGGGAGCGAGCAGGGTGTCGAGGATCTCGAGCGTTTGATCACGACCACCGTCACCGGGCTACAGCGGTCCGGCGGCGACGCCGTGCTTGCATCGTCGCTCAAGCGTGCGCTCATCAGGAAAGACCCCACCTTCACCGAGGCCGAGTACGGTTTCCGCGCATTTGGGGAGCTGCTCCGTCATCTCGAGTCGAGGAACGTGCTGGCGCTGGCCGAGGGCCCGGCGAAGGGCGACCCGGTGGTCGAGCTGGCCTCGAACCCCGAGGAGCACCAGGCATTCGTACAGCTTGCGGACGTCGTGAAGGGCCTGAAAGGACCGAACGGGGGCCCCTATCTCTCCGGTCTGAAGAACCAGGTCCGCAAGAAGCAGCCAGATTTCTCTGAGAAGCGGTTCGGGTACGGGGGATTCCTTCAGTTCGTGAAGGCCGCTCAGACCCGAGGACTCGTCGAGCTCGAGTGGAACGAAGAGGCCAACGACTACGTCGTTTCGATCCCATGACAGGCGGCGCCGCCGCCGCCGTGGTGATCGTCGGCGGTGGCATCATCGGAGCGGCAATCGCCTACGAATGCGCCAGGCATGGGACCGGTCGGGTGGTGGTGGTCGACAAGGCAGCCGGTCCCGGTGAAGGGTCGACGGGCGCGTCGTCATCGATCTGCAGAACTCGCTACTCGGACCCCGAGGTGGTCGAGGTGGCCGTCGACGGAGTGGAGGCCTATCGGAACTGGGCTGCATATCTCGAAGTAGAGCATCCGTACGCACGATTCGAAGAGACTGGCGTGCTCTGGATCGCAGATCGCGAGCGCACCGACATCGAACGGGAGGTGAGCCGCCTGCTGGCCGCCGGCGCGTCCGCCCTTGCTCTCGGCGCGGCGGACCTCGAGCGCCGTCACCCAGGGGTCGATCGTTGCGTGGCACCGGTCGATCTCGCCGCAGAGCACGAGTGCAGGCCCGGTGAGGTCTTCCTGTTCGAGGATCACGGCGGGCACGTCGATCCGACACAGGCGCTGCGCGACCTTCTCGACCGATCGGCCGCGTTGGGTGCTGAGATTCGTTTCGGGGCTGCGGTCTGTGACGTGGTCAGGTCCGCCGGCCGCGTCGTGGGAGTCCAGTTGGCCGACGGCTCGCAGCTCGGTGCGGACGTCGTCATCAACGCCGCCGGGCCTTGGTGCAACCAGATCAACGCGATGGCCGGCGTCGATCATCGTTGGACGTTCACGCCGACGCGGATCCAGACGATCCACCACCCGTGGCCCCAGGACTCGGCACCGATTCCGATCGTGATCGACATGGCATCTGGTGTGTACGCCCGTCCTGATTCCCGGACCGGAACGGTGTGGGTGGGGTCGGTTCGGGAAGAGGACGAGCGCGAGACCGTCGAAGATCCCGACTCCTATCTGCGGACTCCCCACGTCTCGTTCCGCGACGATGTGCTGACCCGAATTCAGCATCGTTTGCCTGGGCTGCTCCCACGCGGCACGGTTCCGGGGATCGCCGGCCTCTACACGATCAATCGACAGGATGTGCACCCTGTGGTGGGGCCGAGCGGGGTGGATGGGTTCTGGCTCGCCAACGGATTCAGCGGCCACGGCTTCAAACTGGCCCCGGCCATCGGGTCGATGCTGGCTCAGGCGCTGGGCGGATCGACGCTGCCCTTCGACACACGGGCCCCGGCGTCGCTGTTCGATATCGATCGCACCCCGATCGGGGTGGACGCCAAGAACGTGTTGGCCTAGGCGTCAGCCGGCGGGAACCGACAGATCTCGCTCGCGCCGCATGCCCCACCATCCGATCACGATGGCGGTGGCGGTGAGAGCCACCATGGCGAGAGCCGTGTCGTGGAGACCGGCCACCTGCAGCACCCCATCGGCCGAAGCGGCGTCACGTGGAGCATCGCCGGCAGCGGCCGCCCTCGTCGTGACCCGTGCCGCCCAAAGCGACCCGAGCAATGCGATTCCGCTGACCTGACCGAGCAGCCTCGTCAAGGTCAGCACACCTCCTGCCACCCCTCCGTACTCACGGGGGACCGAGCCCATGATCGCCGAGTTGTTCGGTGACTGGAACATGCCGATCCCCAAACCCATGGGGATTGCCACCAGTGCGAAGTGGGCGAGGGTGGAGTCTTCGGTCAGGGTGAGGAAGGCCAGGAAGGACGACATGAGCACGACGAGGCCGGTGAGTGTGATCCGCCTGACTCCGACGCGGTCCGACCACGACCCGGCCAGCGGTGAGACCATCCCCAGAACCAGCGGGGCGATACCGAGCGCTAGGCCGGTCCGCCGGGTGTCGTAGCCGAGGACACCTTCGAGGTAGAAGGGCACGAGGAAGAACGTTGCCGAGACCGAGATGAACACCAGGAATCCACTGATGATGCTCACCGTGAGGAGTGGATTGCGGAGGAGTTCGAGATCGACCATCGGGACGGACACACGTCGCTCGATGGTCACGAACACAACCGCCAATCCGAGTCCGCCCGCCACCAGGCCCAACACCACCGGCGACCCGTATCCGAGTTCTTGACCCGACGTGACTCCCAGGGCGATGAAGAGCAGCGCCGCGCTCATGGTCACGGCGCCGAGGACATCGAACGTGCGGGCACCCGGTGGCGGGGTCGACGGCACGAATCGCATGGCGAGGATGGTGCCAACGATCCCGACCGGGATGTTCACGAAGAAGATCGCCCGCCAGTCGAACACGGAGATGAGCAAGCCTCCGACCACCGGCCCGGTGATGATCCCGATCGAGACGAAGGTACCGATCAGCCCGAGTGCCTTTCCTCTCTCCTGAGGGGGGAAGGCCTCAGTGAGGATGGCGGCTCCCAGAGACAGGATCATGACCGCACCCAGCGCCTGGATGACCCTGAAGGCGATCAGCAAACCGATGCTTGGAGCGAGGCCACACAGCACGGAGGCAACCGTGAACACCATGAACCCGGTCGTATAGATCCGCTTCTTGCCCGCAATGTCTCCCCATCGGCCCACCCCGAGTGTGAGCGAGGCGAGGGTGAGGAGGTACGCCACGGACACCCACTGCACGACGGGAAGGGTCGTCGAGAGCTGCACACGAATGGTTGGCAGGGCAACGTTGACGATCGATCCATCGATCGTGGCGAGAATGACGCCCGTTCCCACAGCCGACATGACCAGCCACTTCTTCTCGTAGTCCACGCCGGGAGGTGGGCCGGCGGATGCTTGCGTCGACTGCACCGATGCAGGCTAGCCCCCATCGGTGAGTTGGGTGCCGACACCCGATCGACCGTGCGTGGTCAACCCACGAGGGTGGCCATCGCCTCGAGCAGGGGCGGAGGACCCGCGATGAGCATGGTCGTGATGACGGTGTCCTTCCACTTGGGGAGTTCCTCCCTCACCTTGCCGATCGGCCCCACCAGGGCGACGTCCTCCACCATTCCGAGAGGAATCGAGGCGATCGCCTGGTCCTTCTCTCCGGTCAGGTACAGCTCTTGGATCCTCGCCGCCTCATCCTCGTATCCCATGCGCGCGATCACGTCGTAGTGGAAGTTCGCTCCTTTCGCCCCCATCCCGCCGACATAGAGCGCAAGCGTGGGTCGGATGACATCGGCCGCCCTTTCGGGGTCGTCATGGATGACCACGGGAACGGGGCATGCCACCTCGAAGGTGTCCAGTGTGTGCCTGGACCCGGGTCGTGCGAATCCTTCGGCAAGGGCGTCTCGATAGAACCCATCCGACTTCGGTGAGAACCAGAATGGGAGCCATCCGTCACAGATCTCGGCCGACAAGGCCACGTTCTTCGGGCCCTCGGCCGCCAGGTAGATCGGGAGGTCGGTCCTCAGGGGATGAATCGTCGACTTCAGCGGTTTGCCGAGACCGGTGCCACCGGCGGACGGGAGCGAATAGTGGGCGCCGTCGAACGCCACCGGATCCTCACGGGCAATGACCCGCCGGAGGATCTCGACGTACTCCCGAGTGCGGGCAAGGGGCCGCGGATAGGGTTGGCCGTACCAGCCTTCGACCACCTGCGGTCCTGAGGCTCCGATTCCGAGGACGAATCGTCCGCCGGTCAAATGGTCCATCGTCATCGCCGCCATTGCAGTGGCGGTCGGCGCACGGGCCGACATCTGGGCTATCGCCGTCCCCAGCTTGATCCGTGAGGTTTTCGAGCCCCACCACGCCAGCGGAGTCAGGGCGTCTGAGCCGTAGGCCTCTGCGGTCCACACCGAATCGAACCCGAGGTCCTCGGCCGTTCGTATGGACTCTTCGACACCGGTTGGCGGCCCGGCACCCCAATATCCCGTCATCAATCCGAGTTTCACGTTTCCTCACGGCTGGCGTGCGGTGAGTATCTCATGGTGGACATCACGGTGATGTCCCCACAGCCTGCGGTGGCGTTGGGCTCGACTCCGGCGGGCTCCTCAGGATTCTCGGGCTGCGGCGGCCCAATGGTCGATGCGGGACGTAGCTCCAACGGCTTCGAGGTGCTCGAGATCGAATGCCGCCCCGGCGGGGTCCAAACCCGCATCGACGAGGGCCCGGGAACCGTGCACGACCGTCGTCGGCGTCACATGATTGGTACCGGTCGCCGATGGACAATGGTGATTGGCGACTGCCCGAATGACCTCACTCGGTAGATCCCACAGTGCGCAGAGATATCCACCGAGATCGGCGTGCGTCGCTCCGAACCGCCGGCGCTCGTCGGCGATCCGATCATCGGGATCGATTGCCAGGTAGTCGTCGCGCCAATTCTGGAAGAGAACCAGATCACCGATGTCGTGGAGGAGTCCGGCCAGCTGGCTGGCTTCGACCGCCGGACGGGCCAGACGTTCTGAAAGGGCCACTCTCCGGGCGATTGCCGACACCTTCATGGACTCCTGCCACAGGCGCTCGACCAGCTTGCTGTCGAGGCCCTGAGCCTGCTGGAACACGCCCACGGCCAGAACGAGCGACGTGACGGTGTTCATGCCGAGGAGGGCGGTGGCCTGAGAGACGTCACCCACTTCGTTGCGGAGGCCGAACATGGCGGAGTTGACGATCTGCAGCACCTTCACGGATGTTGCGGGATCGTGCTTGATGAGGTCTCCCACTCGGGCCAGAGAAGGATCCTCCGACCGGAGCTCTTCCTGGATCGAGATGTAGACGTTGGGGAGGGTCGGGAGTTTGGTCGAGCCGTTGACCAGCTCCGCAAGGCGTTCGGGTGTGACACGCCCGCGGAGATGGGTGGCTGCGAGCACTGCGATTCGCAGCTTCTCGGCGTCGAAAGGCCTCCACAGGTACTGTTCTGCGAGCCCGCTCTTCGATGCGTTCCGATCGGATGTCACGAGCAGACGGGCGACGCCGGGATGGTTCGAGGCCGCTTCACGCAACACGCCGACGGTGCGGTCCGTTGGGGCAGTGGCGCCGGCCACGATCACCTCGTAGCCGCCCGCCCGGAGAGCAGTCAGGCCCTCCTCCGGCGAGGTGGCAATGGTGGCATCGATCCCGGTATTGCCCTTCGAGACCAGGTGCTGGAACTCTGCGAGGACCCGCGGGTCGTCGTCGATGAAAAGGGCCTGCACTGTCATTCCGCCACTCCTGCAACGTCGAGGTTCCGGTGCTCGGGGATTACGAGTCCACCCGGCCTGCCAGTCGGCGCGCCGCGGGGGCGCTTTAGCGTTCGACCGCGGATGAGGCCGGATGCCGGACGCCCCAGCGTTCGAGGACGAAGACCGCCGTGAAACCGGCGATGGCGATTGCGATCACTGCGACTGCAGATCCGGCTCCCGATGGGGCCAGAAGCCCCCGGTCGTCGGTCTGCCAGGGCCACAACGCCCTGAGCGATCCGATCATGAGCCCGACGAGAAGGGCCATGGTCTCGTCGTGATACCGGCGCAGGGCCGCCCCCAGAACCAGTGAGAAGCTGCCCAGGCCCAGCACCGCCCCGGCGCCGAAGATTGCGACATAGCCCAGATCCCTGTTGTGGACCGCGTCGAGGGTCGGCTCGTACATGCCGAGCACCAGGAGCAGGAATGCTCCGCTGACCCCAGGGAGGATCATGGCGCAGATCGCCACCATGGCAGCGCCCAGGATCTGAAGCGGGGATGGGTCTGCGATCGTTCCGGGCGGAAAGCCCGTGAACACGAATGCGGCGATCATGCCGAGAGCGGCGATGAACCATGTTGCGCGGGTGTGCTGGAGGATTCTCTTCCATGGGACCGCAACGGAGGCAGCGACCATGCCGAGAAACAAGGCTCGCGCTCCCTCGGGAAAGCGCTCGAGGAGCGTGAGGACCACCCCGGCCGCAATCACGAGTGCGGTGGCGATGCCCGCCCCCAACGGCAGTACGAGCGACCACTCGATGGCCCGGAGCCGACTTCGGGCACTTCGTCCATCGAGTCGAACGACCGCGAGAATCGCATGGAAGGCTTCACCGATCGACGCAATGAGGCGGTCGTAGATGCCCACGATGAAGGCCACCGTCCCGCCGCTGACCCCGGGGACCGAATCCGCTGCGCCCATCAGAAGGCCATACAGGAAGTGCCTTGGGAGGACGCGGCGAGAATCATCGCTGGTTGGGGGTGACGTCATTGGTGCACAAGTTACCCGGTGGCCACGCCTGTCGAGGTCGCGCCACCCGGCGTCGATGGCTCTCGGTGGATACGCTGACAGGGCGATGCGATACCTCAACGACATGACCCCTGCGCACGACCTCACCTACTCCGATGTGTTCATCGTGCCCGCCATCAGCGCGGTTGGCTCCCGCATGGACGTCGACCTCACCACGCCCGACGGCATCGGGACCACGATTCCCATCGCCGTGGCCAACATGACGGCCGTCTCCGGCCGAAGGATGGCGGAGACGGTGGCGCGACGCGGCGGCATCGCCATCTTTCCCCAAGACACGCCCGTGGGCGCCATCGCCGACATGACTGCCTTCGTCAAGCGGTGTGACCGTGTGCTCGACACTCCCATCACTCTGCAGCCCACCGACACGATCAACAACGCAATCGATCTGATCAACAAGCGATCCCACGGCGCGGTGGTCGTCATCGATGGGGATCGTCGCCCTGTTGGCATCTTCACCGAACCCGATGGGGTGGGGTTCGACCGGTTCACACCCTTGCACGAGGTGATGCGACGAGATCCGATCTCTCTCGACGCCGGAATGTCGATCGACGCGATGTTCGATGCGTTGTCCGAACGCCGTATCCACATGGCTCCGGTGATCGGCGCAGACGGTCGCCTGGTGGGGTTCATCACCGAGAAAGGTGCTCTGCGGGCGACCGTCTACCGGCCGGCGGTGGACGATGATGAGCGCCTTCTCGTTGGAGCGGCGATCGGCGTCAACGGCGACGTGGCAGCAGCCACCCGAGAGTTGATGGACGCCGATGTCGACGTCATCGTGGTCGACACCGCACATGGCCATCAAAACAAGATGCTGGAGGTGCTGGCCATGGTCAGGAAGATCGTGGACGATCGGCCTCTCGTGGCGGGCAATGTGGTCACCGCATCCGGCGTCCGCGACCTCGTCGATGCCGGCGCAGACATCATCAAGGTGGGAGTCGGGCCGGGGGCCATGTGCACGACACGGATGATGACCGGTGTCGGTCGCCCGCAGTTCTCCGCGGTCCACGAGTGTTCGGAGGCGGCTCGGGCGCTGGGTCGCCACGTGTGGGCGGACGGAGGGGTGCGCCATCCGCGTGATGTGGCGTTGGCGCTCGCCGCCGGCGCGGCGTCGGTGATGATCGGGTCATGGTTCGCCGGCACGTACGAATCGGCTGCCGACACGCTCCGCGATCCCGAGGGAAGGCTCTACAAGGAGAACTACGGGATGGCCTCCAAGCGGGCCGTCACGATTCGCACGCGCACCGAGTCCGGTATCCAGCGCGCCCGCAAGGAGCTCTTCGAAGAAGGCATCTCGGCCTCCAGGATGTACCTCTCCCCGTCGAGCCCGGGTGTCGAAGACATCATCGACCAGATCGTGATGGGTGTCCGGTCGGCATTCACCTACGCCGGTGCACGCACCGTGGAGGAGTTCTACGAGCGGGCAGTCATCGGCATCCAATCCACCAGCGGCTACTCGGAGGGCAAACCCCTCGACCAGAGTTGGTGAGTAGTCGAGCACCCAGTACTAGGTACTGAGTACTGAGTACTAAGTATCTAGTACTAAGTACAAGGGGCTGGGGACGTGTGGACTGGAGACCGGGGACTCGGGACTTGGGACCGGGGACTGGGTAGTCAGGCTCGGCGCTCGATCAGATACATCTCGTCGTTGAACCATATGCCCCCGTATTGGTCGATGACGGTCCTCGTGGGTTCGAGATAGCGGCCGGTGGCCACGGCATCGGAGAGTCGTGGCTCGTCGATCTGGGCCACATAGGCGGCCGCCGTGAAGCCGGCGACCAACGTCGACGTTCCTATGTGTTCCGATTCGTCGGACGGCATCGTGTGAAGCCGATAGCTGAACAGGGACTCCTCGTCACTCAGATTGGGGAACCGCAACGACTCGTCGTCCTCGAGCTGCCGGCGCGCCTCGGCGATCACGGCCGCTCGACCGTGCGGGAAGGGGGATTCTTCAGGCCAGATGCCTCTGATGATCTCCATCCCCGGGTCGTTGCCGTACGAATGGACACCGACGAGACGGCCTCCCGCCGCCAGGGCCCGAGCGAGAGGCTTGAGGACGTTGGAGACCTTGCGGTCGATCGAGGTGCTGGCTCGGTAGCTCTGGGCGGCGATGATCAGGTCGTATTCACCGACCACCTCACCCGGTCGTGGAATGAGCGGCCGAAGGAGAAACTCACGATCGCGGCGATAGATCACAAGCACGACGGGTTGGACGTAGACGGGGTTGCCGGACTTCGCGCTGGTCATCACCCGCCAGTCGTCGGCCAGAGTTGGGACGAGATGTCTGATCTGATCGGTGAAGTCGAGGCTCGTTGTTCCCTCCAGCGCCACCTCACGCCACACCGGTGGCCTCGATCCGGCGTGCGGCGTGAGCGTCGGGGTCTCGGAGAACCGCATGTTGGTCACGACGAATACCGTCTCGGGGTGCTCGAGCAGCCGGTCAGGGAGCTTGGCGAG
Source organism: uncultured bacterium (assembly GCA_963792365.1). Taxonomy (GTDB): domain Bacteria; phylum Actinomycetota; class Acidimicrobiia; order Spongiisociales; family ZC4RG35; genus JAOUGY01. The sequence goes on along the minus strand of CAWBVW010000001.1, from coordinate 210,439 downwards.
TGCCTGGCGGACGTCCTCGATGGAGATCTCTTTCGCCACCACCTGGAGGGGGATGTGCGGCAGCGACCGATGGAGGCGGCGCATGAGATGAGACAGCACGGTGGCATCGCCCATTCCCGCATCGAGAACCCGAAGGCCTGGTGGGCTGACGGTCAGATGATCGGCTTGTTCGCCGATCCGCTCCGCCACCCGCGGCTTCTCGTCGGTGGCCGTGACGAACATCGTGTACGCAGCGCGTGTGTCGAAGAACCGCGTGGTGGGATTCTCCGCTTCCTCGCTCCGACGGTCATGTGCCATGGGTCCAAGCGTAGGAGTCCGTGTGTGACCTCGCGCGGCGCGCTTCCGGCCGGGCTCGCCTGTTCAGCCGGGGTTCTCCGGCCAGGCGTGCTTGGGGTACCGCCCTGCCATCTCCCTGCGGACGTCTTGCCAGCTGCCGGCCCAGAAGCCGGCGAGGTCGCGAGTCACCTGTACGGGACGACCCGCAGGAGACAGGAGCGTGATGACCAGCGGCTGGCCGGCGACCTCAGGAGTGGAACGCACGCCGAAGAAGTCCTGGACCCGAGATGAGATGGCCGGCTCGTCGGAGGAATAGTCGATCGGTATGCGACGACCAGAAGGTAGTTCGAGATGTGTTGGCGCCTCGATGTCCAATCGTCGGCGCTGGTCATGGTCGAGTTGGCGGGAAAGCACGCGACTGAGGTCGACGAGCGACAGTTCGTCGAGGCTGGTGACCAGAAAGATCTCAGGCCCCAACCACTCGTCGAGCGTCCCGATGAGGTGCTCGTCGCTCCAGTCGGGCCACCCGGCGTCGGGCTGCCGTGATCGGACGAACTCGACCCTTTGGCGGAGTTCGATCGCCGCTGGTGGCCACGCCAACAACCTCGGTTTGCGCCGAATGCGTTCCAGGACGGCGCTGACCGTGTCCGGACCCGGTTCGGCCCTCGTCTCGTGCTCCGCCAGCACGAGCCCGCCGAGCCGGGTGGAAACACGCTCGACCAATCGATCACCTGCCCACGCGAGCCGCTCATCGACTTCGATCTGATCCTCGAACAGCACAGTGAGGTCTTCGACGTCGAGCGGCGCTGCCAGTCGAATCCGACTGTCCTTGCGCTTCCCGTCGAGATCCGCTGCCACCAAGCAGCCTTCGGTCGCGAGAGGGTCGTTCGAGGGAACCCACACCGTCGTGCCCGTCCGCAGCTGAAAACGACCGGCACTTCCACGTCGGATGGCTATACGATCCGGATAGGCCAGCGCCAGGGTGGACCCGCACCGATCGACGTCGACATCGAGCCCTGCCACGCCGGCCCGCCTGGCAAGATCCTCCGCCGTTCGTCGGATGCGAGCGACTGTCCGGCGGTCGGCCCCGGCGTCGGATCCGATGCCGGTGACCGCAGCCACGCGAAGGGCTATGTCGACCGATGCCTGATCCCTGCGATGGGCAAAGGGGTCCCGTTCCTCGGCGATCGCAGCGAGCACACATGCCAGACCGGCATCGGCGCCTGCGGCCAACACCATGTGTGACAAGCGGGGGTGCAGCGGCAGATCGGACATGTCGCGGCCGATTCGGGTCAGCATGCCTCCTTTGTCCACCGCCCCCAGATCCTCGAGCAGGCGAAATGCCTCGTCGACCGCGCCGGCGGAGGGCGGGTCGAGGAAGGCGAGATCGTACGGGGACGAGGCTCCCCAGGCCTTCGTCTCCAGGACCAGGCCGGCGAGATCGACCTGCGTGATCTCAGGGTCGATGTGAGGGCGACGCGCGGCATGCTCGATCTTCGACCAGAGCCGATACGCGACGCCGGGTTCGGTCCGGCCTGCCCGCCCCGCCCGCTGATCGGACGATGCTCGCGAGACCGAGATCGTCCGCAGCCTCGTCATGCCGGTATGGGCGTCGAATCGTGGCGCCCGGGCCATACCGGAGTCGATGACGATGCGGACCCCCTCCACCGTCAAGCTCGTCTCGGCGATGTCGGTCGACAGAACCACTTTCCTTCTCGACGACGGAGTGATCGCGGCGTCCTGCTCGGCCGCAGGCAATGAGCCGTGAAGCCGGTGGATCTCGCAGGGTGCTCGCCTCTCCTCGAGTTGGGCCGCCACCCGGTCGATCTCACGGATGCCTGGGAGGAACACGAGCACGTCACCGATCTCCGTATCCAGCGCTCGCATGATGACGGCCGCTGCGTGGTCCTCGATGCGAGCCTTGCGCTTGGGGGGTGTCCAGCGAATCTCGACAGGATGGGACCTCGCGTCCGACGTCACGACATGGGTCCCCAACAGCGCTGCGACCCGATCGGCGTCGAGAGTGGCCGACATGATCAAGACCTGGAGATCGGTTCGTATTTCGTTGCGAACGTCGAGGGTGAGGGCGAGGCCCAGATCCGTTTGGAGGTTCCGCTCGTGAAACTCGTCGAAGATCACCATGCCGGTGCCGGTGAGCTCAGGGTCCCGCTGTAGTCGACGTGTGAGCACACCTTCGGTCACCACTTCGACCTGGGTGCGCGGTCCGACCATCCGATCGTCGCGGGTGACGTATCCGACCGTCTCACCGACCTCCTCGCCCAACAGATGGGCCATGCGCCGGGCTGCCGCCCGGGTAGCCAACCGCCTGGGTTCGAGCACCACGATTCGACCACTGACGTGCTCCAAGAGGCGAAGAGGCACCACGGTCGTCTTGCCAGAACCGGGTGGTGCCACGAGGACCCCGGAGCCGCAGCGGCTCAACAGTTCGACGATCTCGGGCAGCGATGCTTCGACGGGAAGCGACATGCGCAGAAGGGTATTGCCTGGCGCAGGTTCGTGGGACACTCCGAGATCCGCGTGAACGAGGCCGCGAAGTCCTGGCGTGAAGGCGGTATCGAGGGTACCGTCTTGGTTCGTGCTCGACTCCTTCTCCGGCAAGCTCAGGCTGCACGACGGTACGGTCGTAGACGCCGTCCTGACCATCACCGACGACACGTTGACGGTTTCCGCCGAAGGAGCGGAGGTCGGAACCTGGCCCATGAAGTACTGCCGGGTGTCGAGGCGTAGTGACGCCGAGTTCGAACTCAGCATCGATGGTGAGCGCACGCTTTTCCTTCCCGTGAACGAACACGAGTTCGGGAAGGTGGCCGCCGACCGTTTCCACGGTTCCAGCATCGCGGATCGAATCAACGTCATCCGGACCATGCCGATCGAGCCGAATGCCGAGCCGCCGCCCGTCGAAATGGTCGAGGAGCCCCCCGCCGTTCAGGCCGTATCCGAGCGTCGGATGCCCTGGGCGGTGACCGGTGTGGTAATCGCTGCGGCGGCACTCGTGGCGATCGGAGCATGGGCGGTGGGAAGAGGGTCCCGGAACGACGAGCCTGTCGTGGTGCGCCCGAGCACGACCGTTACGGCCCCTGTTGCCGACACGCTCTTCACCCTCACACCAGACGGGTTCCGCGAGCGCTGGAACGAAACGGTCGTGGACCGCGCCGCTCGGATGGTCATAGGAGGTCGCTTCGGTACGGGCAGGTTCGAAGCGGCGCTGTCCGACCAGGTGCTGCTCACGGGCGGAGTCGATGGGGACGGCACGGTCGCGACCATCAAGATCTCGATACAACCCACGACCTCTCCCGACGAGACGGCATTCGCACTGGCGACGATCGGTTTGGCCATGGAGGTGGTCGACCCGAGTCTCTCCGATGGCGATCGCACACGAATCATCCGGCAGCTCGGGCTGCCGGGGTTCCCAAACGAACTCTCGCTGGAAAACGTCGACGGCGAGGTCATCGAAAACGGGGTCCGCTACTGGTTGCTGTTCGTAGATCTCGAGGGAACCGAAGCCGATCTGCTCGCGTTCGGAATCTCACAGGCAGGCTGATCCGAATTCGCCTGATCCAGAAGAACCGGTAGGGTTTCGGGCTCCCCACCCGGTGACGCCGGGTTTTCCCCTGTCTGGAGGCTTCGATGCGCGCCATCGCGTCATCGCTCGCCGGGATAGCCATGATCGCCATGATCGCCTTTTCAGGTGGCGCCTGGATCCCGTCGAGTGACCATGTCCCGTACCGCATCCCACCCAACACCGCGCCGTTCCCCGCGCTGAACGAGGTTCGTTCGATCGTCGACGTGCCAGAAGTGGTGTCAGAGCGGACGCTACACGGCTGCCAGGTCCCGCTGTCGACGGCGACCTGCAACAGAATCTCGTATCGGGAGACAGATCCGATCGAGCTCGACCCCTATCTCCTGGTCCCCGGAGCCGTTTCATCGGCGATGGACTGGCGACCATTGGTCGAGCGCTTCTTCGATCCCGAAGACGTGGAGCGGGCTTTGGATGTCATCTCATGCGAGTCCGGCGGTGACCCCTACGCCAAGAATCCCTCGAGCAGCGCCAGCGGCCTCTTCCAGCATCTCGGTTCGGAATGGGACCGGAGGGCCTATAGAGCTGGGTGGTACCAAAGCGATATATTCGATCCTGTCGCTAACGTTGCAGTTGCGGCGTGGCTGGTGTACGAGGGCGGAGGATGGTCCCACTGGTCTGCGTCCGGCCAGTGTTGGTGACGTCCGATCGGGAGTCGGTCGGTTTGTCGGTCCATCATGATGCCGAGGGGGCAGGCATGGTGAGGGGCGGAGGGTCTTTTGGATGTCGTCTTCAAGACCGGCCGTTGATTGGCCGATGGGTGGAGTGGAACCAAGCTCAGGGTGGATACGAAAAGATGATCGGGACCTTCCCGGGAAAGCTGGCCCTAGCCGAGGGTGAAGAGGTCGATGTCGACCTCGAAATCGCAGGTGGACGCCTGCGGTTGACCACAGGGGTGTCCGAGATCGGATCATGGCCCATCGAGTCTTGTGAGATCACACCCGCCGAGGGCGGCTACCGCCTGACCCTCGACGGCGAGGGCGTATCGTTCCGACCCGATCATCCCGATGCCTTCGCTGCCGTTGCGGGCGGGATGGCGTCGACCGAGACACCGCCGACCGCTCCAAGAGCGGCGTCCGCCGGTGCGTCGACGTCGGCCTTCGACCTCGAGGCTGCACTCGACCAGGTACTCGGCGGCGGTGAGGATTACACATCGATCGTCCCGGACGAGTCCGCAGACGACATTGCGGTGACCCTCGAGGCGCTGTTTGCCACGGCATATCCGGAGTTCGACACCGACGAGGACGATTTCGCCGATCAGCCCTCGGATACGTCCACGGCCGATTCCGATGCGGACGATCGAGACCGGGTCGCCTCGACCCCGGATGTCTCTGCGCAAGGAGCGGCAGAACCGGACGAGGCCGTGGCTCGGGTCGAGGGCGCCGACCACATCGCCGGGGCGGAAGTCGAAGTGGTCGCCAACGCGAGCGACGAGCCGGCAGACGCGGAGAGCTCGGTCTCCGTGTTCGACACCACGGCCTCGAGCAGCGAAACGGCCCCGGAGGCCTCTGACGACTGGCTGCAACCGAGTATCGATGCCGATCACACAGCAGACCCCGCTGTCGACGAGCGGGCGGCCATCGACGCGTCAGGGTGGTCACACGCGAGCACGGAGGTCCCGGAGTGGGAGCCACAGGCCGCGGCCGACCCGACGGTCGAGGACGCCGAGGAGGACGTCGAGAAAGCATTCGACATCGAAAACCTCGACCGGCTTCTCGGCGTATCTGGCGGTGCCGAGCACGGGGACACCGAATACGGTGCAGCCGACCCGGCCGGTGACACCGCGCACCCCGGCGACTTCGATGACGTGGATGCGCTGCTAGATGCATCCCGAGAAGATTCTCAGGAAGCCATCGCATCAGAGGATGCGATCTATCACGCGGAAGAACCGGACCTCGACGTGGCGTCGGAAGTCGAACCGGACGCACTGGCCGACGCAATCGGATTCGACCTTTCGAGCCGGGCGGCAGCCGATGCCCCGCATGTCGACGACGTCGAGCCGGCAGTTTCGGAGACGGACATCGAGCATGTCCGGTACGAGGCCGAAGCACCGGCATACCGAGATCGTGTGGAAGCCGAAGAGGTGGCCGATGCACTGAACCCTGCCGCCTCATTCGATCTCGACGGAGCCGTATCGGGCGTGGGATACGCCGAACCAGTCGAGGTCGAGGAGCCCGACGTCGAATCTGCCGCCGCTCGACGGAGTTCCGGCATGTTCTCCAAGACTGCGACCGAGCGTTTCGCCTCCGTTGCCGGTGCCATGCGTGATCGAGCGGCGGCCGGCGGTGACGGCGGAGTGGGTGGTGACGGTGGGAACGACGAAGCCGACGATGGTGAGATGTCGGTTGCCGACCAGATCATGGCGAGCCAGGAACAGCTGCGAAGTGGGGCAAAAGTCCGGCGTTTCACCCCGGCGCTCGTGAAGAAGCTGACCATCGGCTTCGTGATTCTGTTCGTGATCGCAGGCATCGCACTGAGCACTCCTGCCATCATTCGCTACCTCGCCGACCAAGTCACCGACGAACAGGCTCAACCACCCGCGACGACGCTGCCACAAGCCACGACCGTGCCCAGCACTCCTGGGGAGGGAGCCGTCACCACGACCACGGTAGACGAGCAGGGGTCGACCGACGGCGAAGTGCCTTCGTTCGTCGCTGCGCCAGTACTCGACCTCGGTTCGGCGGACTTCGTAGAACGGTGGGATTCGATTGCAGGACGAGTGAGTTCCCAGATCCTGATCGGACGCGAGATCCCAGCGGACACGTCCGGTCTCGGATTCACCGAGTTCCTCGGTCTGGAGTGGTCATTCGACGACGACGGCACGCTGGCCTGGTACCGCCTGGTGCTCGATCCCCGGGGCGACGCAACCGACGATGCGCTCGGCCTTCAGGCGTTGGGTGTTGCGATCAATGTGGCCGAACCGGACCTGAGCGGATCCGACCTCCGCACCGTCATGGCCGAGCTCGGCCTCGACGTCGAGGATCCGACCTTGGATCTCGACGGGAGCGTGGTCCGTGACGGAGCTCGATACCGGTTGCAGTACGAAGAAGGCCGGGGTCTGATCACGATGACCATCGAATCTGCATCGGCCGCCGCATCCGATGAGGTCACCGACGACGCGCCGGAGACGACGACGCCCTGACGTTCGGGTCATGATCTGGGTGCTTCGACCAGTTCGGCTGCGTGGGGACTCAGGCCGAATCCACGACCACCTTCTCGCCGTCCTGGAGGTCGTGACGGACTCCGTTGATCTCAATACTCATCGGCTCCCCGGACAGGTCGACGGCAACCCGGTCATGGGCCATGTCGATCGACAAGAGTCGCCCCCTGAATCGAAGGCGGAAACGCAGGTGATCCCATGCGCGGGGAAGGCGCGGGTCGATTCGGAGCGTGCCGCGATGATCTCGCAAGCCGCCGAATCCGAACACGAGAGACATCCACACCCCGCCCGCCGACGCCATGTGCACACCGTCGGTGGTGTTCCCGGCGAGGTCGGCCAGGTCCATGAACAGCGCATGGTGGAAATGGGCGATCGACGCCTCGTCGAGCCCTATCTCCGCAGCCATGATCGACTGCACGCACGCCGAGAGCGACGAGTCTCCGGTGGTGATCGGGTCGTAGTACTCGAAGTTGGCGCGTTTCAGCTCGGGTGAGAACTCGTCGCCGAGAAGGAAGTCGGCCAGCACGACGTCGGCCTGCTTCAAGACCTGATACCGGTAGATCACCAACGGATGGAAATGCAGCAGAAGCGGGTACTTGGATGGCGGTGTGCCTGCGAAGTCCCACGGCTCCTTGGACAGGAAGTCGTGGTCCTGGGGAGTCATGCCCAACTCGAGGTCGTAGGGGATGTACATGGCGTCTCCGGCGATGCGCCATTGGGCGGGCTCGTCTGGGTCGAGGTCGAGGCTCTCGACGAGCTCTGCGTATCGCTCGGCCTGTTCGTGCCGCATTCGATCGACCGCGTCGGCTGCGAACCTGAGGTTCATCCTCGCCATGGCATTCGTGTAGGCGTTGTCGTCTACGAGTGCCGTGTATTCGTCGGGTCCCGTGACGCCGTGAATGTGGAAGCGGTTCCCTCGGTAGAACCCGAGGTCGTGCCACATGCGCGCCGTTTCGACCGCAAGCTCCACGCCGATCTCCCACAAGAGGGATTCGTCGCCCGTCACCTCGACGTACTTTCGGAGTGCGTAGACGATGTCGGCGTCGATGTGGAACTGTGCGGTGCCCGCGAGGAAATAGGCGGACGCCTCCTCGCCGGTGATGGTCCGCCATGGGAACAGCGCACCCCGCATCGCCAGCTGCTCGGCCCTCCGGCGGGCAGCTGGAAGCAGTGAGTACCTGAAGCGCAGGATTTGGGCGGCGAGGTCTGGTCGGGTGTACGCCAGGAACGGCAAGACGTAGATCTCGGTGTCCCAGAAGTAGTGGCCGTCGTAGGCCTGTCCGGTCAAGCCCTTGGCGGGGATGGACAATCCGTTGAGGTTGGCGGAGGCCTGGTGGAGCTGGAACAAGGTCCATCGGATCGCCCGCTGGACCTCGGCGCCGGCGCCCGCTTCGATGTCGGCCTGACCCCAGAACCGCTCGAGGTCCACCCGCTGGGCGGCGGCCAGCCCCTCGAATCCGAGCCCGAGGGCGAGCTGCAGCTTTTCCTCTGCCTCGGCTCGATCGTAGACGTCCGGTTCCGTCGACGAGTGGAGGTACACCGCGTGCTTGGTGATGTCGATCGGACGGGCCGGCATCGCGTCGAATTCGAAGATGAAGCCGAAGTCGTCGACGTTGCGAACGTGGGTGAGCGTGCCCTCCGACAGGCTGCACCGGTGGTCGATTCCCATCACGAGCCCTTGTCGGGATTGTGAAGTCACCCAAGACTGGATGAGTCGGGTTCCCTCGACGGTGGCCGCTCGCGGTTCGAACACCCGGTGTGGCAGACTGGCGGCGCGACGCGGGTCGTTGGCGGCGAAGCCGGATGCAGCGATGTCCTGCCGGTTGATGATGCGGGACTTGACCTCGACGTGGCATGCCCGGTCCACTTCCACCCGGACCCAAAACGATGCGAGTTCGGGATAGGCAAGCGATACGAGTCGCCGGCACCAGACGTCAACTTCCACGCCCGAGGGTGTGGTCCAAGTCGAGACCCGCTCGAGGACACCGGTCCGAAAGTCGAGCCAACGTCGAAAACGTCGGGAGTCGCCGGGCTTCAGCGGGTAGCCGTCCACCGCCACCTCAATGACGGTGGCATCGGGCACGTTTACGATCGTTTGACCCGTATGCGCGAGACCGTAGGCGTGCTCGGCGTGTGTGATCTCCCAGGTCTCGTGGAGACCGTTGACGAACGTGCCCGGGGCATGAGACGGTTCACCCTCGTGCAGGGTGCCCCTGATGCCGAGGTGCCCGTTCGACAGGGCAAAGATGGTTTCCGCCAAGTAGGTGAAGCGAGGGGCGTATGCCTCTTCGGCCAGCACCCACGGATCATGCGGGTAGAGGTCGGCAGGTAGGTCGGTTCTTGCACGACCGATCATCGGGGCACTCCGGGACAATCGGCGGGGTGGATCATCGGCCACAAAGGCTAGGCGGCTCGGACGTCCCCGTGCTCCGAACCCTGGGTCCTCAGGCGGCAGTCGCCACGTCCGTGACGATGCGGTCGACAGGGATCACCACCGCGCATGGCTCGTGAGAGACATCGGAGATCGCCGCAAGGACCACAACCTCATCGGTGCGGTTGAGAACCCAACCGGCGTAGGTGCGAAAGCCGGTGGGCTCTCGGACGATGATGGTCTCGATCATGGTCATCCAGTCGGCTGCGAGGTGGATCTTCTGTAGGACTGATTCAAGCAGCGGGGTCCAGATACCCTGTCCGGGACATGCGACTGCTGGTGGTGGAAGACGAAGTTGATCTGGCCGACGCGATCGCTCGTGGTCTGAGGCGCCGCGGGCATGCGATCGACGTCGTCGGGTCGGTGGCCGACGCGGAGATCCGATTGCTCTCCGGTGAGTACGACCTGCTGGTGCTGGATTGGAACCTTCCGGATGGCTCCGGGATGGATCTCTGCGCCAGAGTGGCTTCCGGCGAGGTGGCACTGATGTCCGATCTGAAGCCGCGAGTTCTGATGCTGACCGCACGAGACTCGATCGACGATCGCGTCTCGGGTCTGGACGCGGGAGCCGACGACTACCTGGTGAAGCCGTTCGCGTTCGCCGAGCTCGAAGCGCGCGTGCGGGCGCTGCTGCGGAGAGACGACGATTCGCCACCCGTCATCTCGATCCGCGGGGTGGAGCTCGATCCTGTGCGCTTTACCGCTTCCCGGGACGGCGAGGCGATGTCGCTGACGGTCAAGGAGTTCGCCTTGTTGGAGTACTTTCTACGGCACGCAGGTGAGGTTCTGAGTCAAGAGACGCTGCTCGAGCACGTCTGGGACGAGATGACGGACCCGTTCACCAACACGGTGCGAGTGACGATCTCGAATCTGCGCAAGAAGCTCGGACACCCTCCACTGATCGAGACGGTTGCCGGGCGGGGCTACGTTTTTCGCCCGGAAGACTCTTGACGTCATGCTTATCGGACCGCCCGTAGCCTGAGTGTGCCATGCAGCTTCCGCCGCTGACCAAGTCGCTCCGATTCCGCCTCACCGGCATGACGATGGCGGTGGTGTTCGGGATCGCCGGTCTCGCCCTCGCCGTGGTCTACCTGGTGCTCCTGACGCAGATTCGCAGCATCACACAGCGCCAGATCATCGGCGCCCAGGTGGGGGATCTGTTCATCCAGCTGGGCGAGCGTGAGTACAGGACGATGGAGAGCTTCCTGCGGGAGGCGGTTCTCAACCAGACCGCCTGGGCGATCGTCATCGTGCTGGCCGCGTTGTTCGTCGCTGCGGTCGTCGTCGGATGGTTCGTTGCCGGCCGGGCCCTCGAGCCCGTGGGCCGGATCACCCAGGTTGCCAGGGAGATCGAAGCGACCGACCTCAGTCGGAGGATCGCTCTCGACGGGCCAGACGACGAACTCACCCGGATGAGCAGGACGTTCGATTCGATGCTCGACCGGCTCGATCGCGCGTTCACCTCCCAGAAGGACTTCCTCGCCCGGACATCGCACGACCTGCGAACCCCGCTGGCGATCATTCGCTCGAATCTCGATGTGACCATGAGCGATCCGGCCGTCACCGTCGAGGAATGGCGCGAGACCGGTGCGATCGCGCTGCGCGCCAGTGAGCGGATGTCTCGGATGATCGACGACCTCCTGGCCGCAGCCCGCATGGAGGCAGGGGCGCCGACGCTGGTGAACGTCGACCTGGCCGGGGTGATTCAGCAGGTGGCAGCCGAAATAAAGGCCAGGGCCGTGGAGGCCGGCGTGGAGCTGAGCGTGCGGGGCCGCCCTGCCCTCGTACTCGCCGACCGTTTGGCCCTCGGCCGGGCCGTCGGCAACCTGATCGACAATGCGATCGACGTAGCACCACCTGAGTCGGCGATCGTTGTTGCGTCCGGATGTGTCGACGACTGGGGATACGTCGCGATCGCCGACCGCGGCCCGGGCCTGGACCCGGCCGTCGTCCGCGGAGAGAAGGAGGTGGCAGGACGCCTGGGGCTTGCCATCGTCCGTGAGATCGCCCGCCACCATGGAGGAAGTGTCGACGCTGTCGCTCGATCCGGCGGAGGCGCGGTGGTGGCCCTTTGGATCCCCCTGGGTGCCGGTACCGGATCTGATCGGCCTCACATGTCTGCTTTACCGGTCTTTTAGCGTATGACGGATACTTCTGTCAGCACGGGAACACGACTGCCGTCACCGACGTTCGAAGAGGAGCCATGTACGACACCCCCACCGACATGACCACCTTCCACACCGAGACACCGCGGCGGTCGACCCGCATTCTCAGCGGCGTCCTCGGTGCCGCTCTGTTGTTTGCATCCGGGCTGGGGATCGGGTGGCTCGTTTCCTCCGATCCGGCCGCGACGGTCGACCCCGTGGCTCAGGATGTCGTTGCCACGACCACGGCAACCGCCCCCGCCGCGGGCGAGCGGGTCGAGACACCGGCGCCGCCGGTCGTCACCGCACCGTCGATCGTTCCCGGAGAGGAACCGATCGCCGACATCGCCCAGGCCGTGCTCCCCGCGATGGTGCAAATCAAAGTGCTGGACCAGTCCGGGTTCCAGTCCGGCGTGGGCAGTGGCGTGATCTACGACCCGGACGGTCACATCCTCACCGCAGCCCACGTGGTCGACGACGCGTTCGACGTGCAAGTGAGACTCAACGACGGGACCGAGCTCGAAGCCGAGGTCGTGGGTGCCGACACGGCGAACGACATCGCGGTGGTGGCCGTCGATCGCACAAATCTCCCAGCAGCAGCCTTGGCGCTCGGTGAGGAGCTCAGGGCCGGACAGCTTGCGATCGCGGTGGGCAGCCCGTGGGGTCTCGACTCTACGGTGACGGCGGGGATCGTGAGCGCCGTCAACCGTCCGCTGGCCTCTCAAATCGGACAGTTCTACGTCAACATGATCCAGACAGACGCTTCCATCAACCCTGGAAACTCCGGCGGCGCGCTCGTCGACCGTCAAGGCAAGGTCATCGGGATCAACGTTTCGATCTACTCCAGCAGCGGTGCGAACGATGGTGTCGGTTTCGCCGTCCCCATAGACCGTGCCTACCGGGTGGCCACCGCCCTCACCAGTGGAGGCCAGTTCGTGCCGGGTCGGCTCGGAGTGCTGGGCCAGGCCGCCGAGGTCAACGAGACACCGGGTGCGGTCATCACCGAAGTAGTGGGTGGATCGGCCGCCGCCGATGCCGGGCTGGAGGTGAACGACGTCGTGGTTTCCATCAACGGCGAACCTGTGGCAGGCATCGAAGACCTCGCAGCCCAAGTGCGGAGCTACGAAGCCGGTGAGACGGTGGTTCTCGAAGTCATTCGCGACGGTGAGACACTCGAACTCGGCGCCACTCTCGGCGCGGCCGAGTGACCTGAGCTCTTCGCGGGTGAGTGGGCGGTCGGACGCCACGGGACGATCTCGATCGCGCAACCGATGCTCGAACGCCATGCGTGGTCGAAAAGGCGGCTCGTCGATCGTCGTATGGTGGATGATGGCGAACCACGGTGAAGCGGTGATGTGCGATGAGTGAGACGACTGCCGCGATCGAGCAGGTCTTCAGGGCGGAATACGGCCTGGTGCTGTCGGGTCTGATCAAGACTCTGCGCGACATCGACCTCGCCGAGGACGCTCTCTCCGAAGCCATGGCAACTGCGTTGGCGGCGTGGCCGAGGCGAGGTGTGCCCGACAATCCCGCTGCCTGGCTGACGACAACGGCGCGGCGCAAGGCGATCGACCGGATCCGGCGCGGAAAGACGCTCGAGCGAAAGACATCGGAGCTCACCGTGCTGTTGCGGCTCGAGTCCGAGTTCGAGCAACCGCGTGACGACGGCTCGATTCCCGACGAACGGCTCCGCCTCATCTTCACGTGCTGTCATCCGGTGCTTGCGTTGGAAGCCCAGGTGGCGCTGACGCTGAAGACGATCGGTGGTCTCGAAGTGGACGAGATCGCATCCGCGTTCATGGTCTCGGAGTCCACCATGTACCAACGGCTGGTTCGCGCCAAGCGCCGGATCAGAGATGAGATGGTCCCCTACGAGGTGCCGGGGGCATCCGAGCTTCCGGACAGGGTGGCAGCCGTGCTCGCCGTCATCTATCTGATCTTCACGGAGGGATACTCGTCACACCACGGTGCAACGCTGGTCCGAGCCGACCTGGCGGCCGAGGCGCTGCGGCTCGGATCGTTGTTGTCGGCGCTCATGCCGGATGAACCGGAAACGCTGGGTCTCGAGGCACTCATGCGGCTCCACCATGCTCGTGCCGATACCCGGATCGACGGACACGGCGATCTCGTGCTGTTGGAGGATCAGGACCGATCGAGGTGGAATCGTCCCGAGATCGACACCGCAGCCAGGCTGGTGGAGCGGGCACTGCGGATGGGACGCCCCGGTCCGTACCAGATCCAAGCGGCGATCGCCGCCGTGCACACCGAAGCCGGGACGTTCGAACAGACTGACTGGAAGCAGATCGCCGCGCTCTATGGCGAGCTCGGACGTCACCTTCCCACACCCGTCGTGGCCATGAATCACGCCGTCGCCGTCGGATTGTGGAGAGGGGCGGCGGCCGGTTTGGCACTGCTCGATCGGATCGTCGGCCTCGAGGGCGATCATCTCTATCACGCAGCTCGCGGCCGGTTTCTCGTCGAGCTGGGTCGGACGACCGCCGCCGCCGAGGCCTATCGGCAGGCCCAAGCGACGGCGGTCAACCCGGTCGAGTTGCGGCACCTCCAGCGCAGACTCGCCGAACTGGTGTAGCGCCGCCGATCGGTCAGCCCCGGTGTCCTTGAACACCCCGCGCTGGTCCCTGGCCAGGTACATGTACAGCTGTGACGACGGGCCGTTGAACGTGTCCCGTGGTCAGGCCGACGAGACGAGAGTATCCGGGGAGCCAGACCGTGTTCTCATGGTTGAGGCGACCCATGCCGGCGATGGGCGCCGAGTCGCCGTGGACGTATCGAGTGCAACTGCATATCCGCCTTGGCGCTGGGGTGCGATACCCGGGTCGGCACCGAACTCCGCTCCAGGCCATACGTCGACGATGTCGTCGGTCTCTTCACCGGTGAAGAACACGTAGTCGTCGAAACCCCAGGCCGGTCCCGCCATGAACGCCAAACAGAACCACTGGTAGCCCAGGTCGGGGGAGAGGGCCACAGAGGCGTCGAGGACTGCACCCACGCGGCCACGAGTGGCGGCGTGAGTCGAGCAACCGAAGCGTTCTCGAAGTCGGCTGTACCGAAGAACGGGATGGTGGTCTGCTCGTGCGGAACGTAGACGTCGACAGTCCCGCGCCTCGCGCCCGGCGTGAGCCCGATGCCATCGGGCAAGCCCTGGACCTCGAAGGCGCCGATCATGTCCCCGCTGTTGATGATCGATATCACCGTCGAACCGGCGGGAACAGACGAATCGAGGGTTATGTACGGATCGGGTGGTCGTTGGTACCAAGCCCAGGCTCGGCAGCGGGATCGCGACGACGAGCTTCGCGAAGGCCACGGCCATGGCCAGGTACGGGTTCGAGACATGCTCTTCACCTCTCCGTCGGGCGTTGTCGTACGCCTGAGGGGAGCCCCCACGCCCGTCTCAGCCCCCATCGAGGAGCCCACGCGGCGGAAGTCGGTCGTGGGGGGGTCAACTGCGAGGCTTCCGAATCGGGGCCAGAGCTCAACTGCGGCTGTCGACCCATTCGTCGACCACCCTCGAAAGGCTGGCGAGCGGCACCGATCCCGTCGACAGTACGGCGTCGTGGAACGCGGCGATGTCGAATCGGTCGCCCAGTGCCGATTCGGCCTTCGATCGGATTCCGTCGATTGCGATTCGTCCCATCATGTACCCGAGAGCCTGTCCGGGATTGCCGATGTAGCGATCGATCTCGCCTTCGACCTGGAGCCGGGTCATCGGCGAGTTGTCCGACAGGTAGTCGATCGCCTGCTGCCGGCTCCAGCCGAGCGCATGGATGCCGGTGTCGACCACGAGCCGGCAGGCGCGCATCGAATCGGCCGACAGCATCCCAACTCGGTCGAGCGGTGTCGAATAGAGACCCATCTCGTCGGCCAATCGTTCCGTGTAGAGACCCCAACCCTCGTTGTAGGCCGCCACGTAGTAATCGGCGAGCAGCCGATGGAGGCCCGGTGCCTCTAGGGCGGTGGCAAGCTGAAGATGATGCCCGGGAATGCCTTCGTGATAGGTGACCGCCTCCAACTGGAACGTGCCCCACATGCCGGGATCGGACGTGTTGAAGAAGAACTGTCCGGCCTTGGAGCCGTCGCGGGCGGGCCGCGAGTAGAAGGCCAGCGCTCCGTGTTCGATGGCGGTTGCGGTGCAGGGGGCGTTCGGGGTCGTCCCGAACCAGCCGTCGAGAGCTGCTTCCGCCTTCTGGAGGATTCTCGTTGCATCGTTCACCAGCGTGGTGGCGTCCGAGTAGTGGAGGTTTGGATCTTCTCGAAGTCGCCTGTAGATCTCAGCGAGATCGGTTGTGTCGACCAGAGGACCGGCGATCGTCCGATATTCGTCGTCGAGGCGCTCGACCTGAGCGAGGCCGATCTCGTGGACCTCTCGTGCGGATACGTGGAGGCTGGTGTGGGCCCAGACAAGGCGCTCGTACAAATCGGAGCCACCACCGAGGTGCAGCAAGCCGGGTTCCTCGTCGGGCCGTGCTGCGGGAACCAGCGTGTCCGCAAACACGGTGACAAGCTCACGTAGGGCCAACGTCATGTCCCCGTCGAGGGAGTTGTGCAACGCGGCTCGCCAGATCGCCGAATGCCGCTCGTCGAACGATTGAGGCGCAGGCTGAGCTCCCAGCGGTCCCGTCGACAGCGGCTGCGAAAGCCATCGGTCAAGCTGTGCCAGCTGCGAGCGCAGCTGTGCGATGCTGGGCACGATCCCCACCTCGACGGCTGCTTCCAGGCGGCCACCCCATACGCGGGCGAACTCAGGGAACGAGCGAATCTTGGTGAGGTACCGCTCACCGTGATCGTCGTCGACCAACGGCTGACGGGGGAGAAATGTGAAGATCAGCCCCAACATCCCCATCGACGGGTCGAGCCATCGCAGCTCCGGGGACCATTGCACCTGGATTGCCTGTGAACGCCCGGTGAACGAGATCGTCTCGGCCAGGAGACGGTCGCGCGGCGACTCGATCGGCAAAGACTCGGCCCGCTCGGCAAAGGACTCGAGCGACTGGCTTCGCACTCGCTCTCCGTCGGCCGTGATGTCCGGCCAGGCGTCAATGTGGGTCAGCTCGCCGGACCACAGCGAGTTCTCGAAATCCTCGCGAAGTCGGAAGTCGAGGAACTCGTCGGCGAGGCTGGAGGCTGGTGATGTAATCACCGGCCGACGATACCTCTGACGAGTGTGGGTCGGGCCGGTCCCGCTATGCTCCGATCACCGCGGTGCTCCGCGGCCCACGATGGGAGCGAAATCCGGTGTGAGTCCGGTGCTGTCCCGCAACTGTCAAGCCGCTCGTCGAGCGGATGAGCCAGGTCGCCTCCCAGTCGTGGATGACGAACAAGCCTCGAGGTGAAGGTTCCGTTCGTCGGCACAGGGATTGCCGGCAGACCCCTTCATCCTCCCGGAAACGGAGGATGTGATGAGATCGATGACGGCGGCGTTCCTCGCCGTTTTCCTGGCTGCGTGCTCTGGCGGCGCCACTGCGACGACCGACGCAACACCGGGCACCGCAGCACCGACCACCGCGACGACCACCCCAGGCGAGGCCTCGTTCCCGGTGACAGTCAGTGGTACCAACGGCGAGGTGACGATAGAGGAGCGTCCCGGCGCCATCGTGTCGCTTTCGCCCACCGCCACCGAGATGCTGTTCGAGGTCGGAGCAGGGGACCAGGTGGTGGCGGTCGACGAGTACTCCTACTTTCCGGCCGAGGCACCTGTGACCGACCTGTCCGGCTTCACCCCCAACATCGAAGCGATTACGGAGTACGACCCGGATCTGGTCGTGATCTCCGACGACATCGAGGGGGTTGCCGCCTCGCTCGGCGGACTCGGAATCGAGGTGCTCCAGCTCTCCGGTCTCGATGTGCTGACCCTGGACGACGTGTATGCGCAGATACAGGTCATAGGAGCGGCCACCGGCCATTCGCAGGAAGCCGCCGAGGTCGTTTCGCAGATGAAGGCGGGAGTGACGCGTGCGGTCGAGTCCACGCCGCCGTCGGACACGCCCCTCACCTATTACCACGAGCTCGACTCCTCCCATTTCACGGTGACGTCGTCGACGTTCATCGGACACCTCTATGGGCTGTTTGGCCTCGAGAACATCGCGGATCCTGCCGACGCCGACGGGGCCAGCTTCGGGTATCCCCAGCTCTCGGCGGAGTTCATTCTGGATGCAGACCCCGACTTCATCTTCCTGACCGACTGCTGCGCGGACACCGCTCAGAGCGTGGGGGAGCGAGCGGGGTGGGATCAGCTCACCGCCGTGCGAAGCGGTTCGATCGTCGTGTTCGACGATGACGTGTCGTCACGGTGGGGACCGCGTGTGGTGGAGTTCGTGCGGGGCATCGGTCGGGCGATCGCGGAGAGGAATCCGACGTGAGCGCGCAGACAGCGATGGCGGCGCCCGCCAGGCTGCGTGGGCCCTGGGTGGCGGCTGCGGTGGTCGTGCTGCTGGTGACGATGGGTCTGGCCGCCGCCGTCGGTCCTGCCTCGATCTCTCCGGTTTCAGCGCTCCAGGCCGTGTTCGATCGGCTGCCCTTCGTCGCCATCGACACCGGGTTGACCGAGCGCCAGCTCGACATCCTGTGGTTGGTGCGCTTCCCGCGGGTGGTTCTCGGCGCATTGGTCGGTGCAATGCTCGCCATGTCGGGAGCGGCGTACCAGGGAGTCTTCCGCAATCCGCTCGCCGACCCGTACCTGCTCGGCGTGGCAGCGGGTGCCGGTCTCGGCGCGACCATTGTGATCGTCTCCGGTGTGGCCGTTGCACTCCCTGCCGCAGCTTTCATCGGGGCATTGACGGGGGTGGCCATGACCTACGGCCTCGGTCGAACGGTCCGCAGCCGATCGGCGACCAGCCTGATCCTTGCCGGAGTGGCGGTCGCGTCGTTCCTCACGGCGGTGCAGACCTATGTCCAGCAGCGCAACGCCGAGACCATACGTGAGGTGTTCTCGTGGATCCTGGGCCGATTGTCCACCAATGGATGGGAAGAGGTCGGTCTGATCGTTCCATACGTCGCGGTGGCGGCGATCGTCATCCTCGTGCACCGCAGACTGCTCGACACACTTGCCCTCGGGGACGAGGAAGCCGCCGGGTTGGGGGTACCGGTGAACAGGGTCCGACTCTCCGTGGTGCTCGCGGCCACCCTCGGAACGGCAGCCGCCGTCTCGGTTGCCGGTTTGATCGCATTCGTCGGAATCATCGTTCCGCACGCCATACGCCTCGTGGGCGGCTCCAGCTACCGCGTGGTCCTTCCGCTGGCCGGCATCCTCGGCGGGGCCTTCATGGTGGGCGCCGACCTGGTGGCTCGGACCGCACTGAACCCGGCCGAGCTACCGATTGGCGTGGTGACTGCGTTCCTCGGAGGACCGTTCTTCATCCTGGTGCTCCGAACGACCCGGGGGATGGCATGACCTCCTTCGCTCTGCGGTCCGTGACGGTGCGCATCGATGGGCAGGCACTGGTGTCCAATGTCGACCTCTTCGCGGGCTCCGGTGAGTTCGTGGGGCTCGTCGGCCCCAACGGCGCGGGGAAGACCACCGTGCTGAGGGCGATCGCCGGCTCGGTGGCCGTATCCGGCGACATCTCCATCGGTGACGAACCGGCGTCTCGACTCTCGAGGTCGGCATGGGCGCGCAGCGTCTCGATGGTTCCGCAGAGGCCTGAGCTGCCGCCTGACATGCGGGTCATCGACTACGTCATGCTGGGGCGGGCCCCACACCTCGGGTATTTCAAGATGGAGGGAGCCACCGACCTCGAGGCGGTGCGGGACGCCATCGCATCACTCGATCTGGAAGACTTCGCCCACCGCCCGCTCGGAGCGCTCTCCGGCGGAGAACAGCAGCGTGCCGTGCTTGCGCGATCGCTGGCGCAAGCGTCCCCGATCCTTCTACTGGACGAGCCGACGGCCGCTCTCGACGTGGGGCACGCACAGCAAGTGTTGGGTCTGGTCGACCGAATCCGGCGCAGCTGCGGGCTCACGGTGGTGGCGGCTCTCCACGACCTCACGCTGGCGGCCCAGTTCTGCGATCGGTTGATCATGGTTGCTGAGGGCGCCGTCGTGGCGGAAGGGTTGCCTGCAACGGTGCTGACGGAACCGATCATCAGGACGCACTACGGGGCTTCGGTACGGGTCCTCGACGATGGACGGGGTGGCATCGTGGTGATACCAATACGCGATTCCCACCCGCTCGGAGAAGCTGCCAGCATGGCTGAGCGCGCATGAGTGATGTGTCACCGTCGGAACCGCCAGTTGAACGACCGGACCCCGGCTCCATCCGGGCCCCCTCCTTGGTGCTGGTCAACACCGGCGACGGCAAGGGAAAGTCCACGGCGGCCTTCGGAACCATGGTTCGCGCCGTGGCCAGAGGCTGGCGTGTTTGTGTGATCCAGTTCCTCAAGTCGGGCGACTGGAAAGTGGGTGAGGAGAAGGTCGGCCGTGACCTCGGCGTCGACTGGTGGGCAATCGGCGACGGGTTCACTTGGGACTCGAGTGACATGTCCGAGTCCGAGGCAATCGCCAGGGAGGCGTGGCAGTTCGCGGCCGGCGTGATCTCCGGTGGACAGTACGAACTTGTGATTCTGGACGAGCTCACCTATCCGATGAACTGGGATTGGGTCGATACCGGCGAGGTCGTCGAGACCATCCGCACGAGGCCGGAACACGTCAACGTGATCGTCACCGGTCGTGATGCGCCGACTCCGCTGATCGAAATCGCAGATACCGTGACCGAGATGGTGAAGGTCAAACATGCGTACGATCGTGGTGTGATGGCCCGTCGCGGGCTCGATTTCTGAGTCCGAATGCCCCGATCGCCGAGGTGTGATGTCTGATCTGGTGGACCTGACCGATCTCCCCGGTCCCGACCTCCTGGCCCGTCAGGCGGTGGCCGACCGGGCGGCGCGAGCTTTGCGCCCCTCCGGTGGTCTGGGTCGACTCGACGACGTCGCAGCCTGGCTGGCCGAGTGGCAACGGACCGATTGCCCGACGGTGCTCAGCCCAGTATTGGTTCTGGCCGCAGCCGACCACGGAGTCACCCGGCGCGGCGTGAGCGCTTCTCTGCCCCATGTGACCCGGGCCGTTGTGGACGCCATTCGCGCCGGCGTGGCGACATCGAGTGTGCTCGCGCGGTCGGCCGGTGTCGCACTCCGATTGGTCGACGCCGGTGTCGAGGCGCCGACCGGTGACATCACCGTAGAGGCGGCTCTCGACGAGCCTCGGCTCAACGAATTGATCGAACTTGGCCGCGACACGGTGGCAGACCTCGACACCGATCTCCTGGTTCTGGGAGAGACCGGGAGCGGGAACACCACCGCCGCTGCGGCCGTCGCAGCGGCCCTGTGTGGTGGACCCGTCGAGAACTGGGTCGGACGTGGATCGGGGGTCGACGACCAAGGGCTCGAGCGAAAGCTGGCGGTGGTCGAGCAGGCCCGTCGTCGGGTCTCGGGACAGGGACCGATGGAGATTCTGCGCCAGCTCGGGGGAAGCGAGATGGCAGTCCTCGCCGGCGCATGCCTCGAGGCGAGAGCTCGTTCGATCCCAACGCTGCTCGACGGTTTTGTGGTCGCTGCGTCGGTGGCGCCACTCGAGTTCCTGATGCCAGGGGCGCTGGCTCACTGTCTCCCGTCGCACGTGTCGCCTGAACCGGGTCACGCCCGTCTCCTCGACCGGCTGGGGCTTCGAGCGCTCCTGGACCTCGGTATCCGGGTCGGTGAGGCAGCGGGAGCGCTCGCGGCGGTGCCCCTCCTGAGAATGGCTGCGGCGGGAGTCGTGGACGTGGCCACGTTCGACGAGTGGGGACTCCGATGAGGCGGCTGTCGGTTGGATAGTGACGGAGCGACGGTTGGGGCCGGTGACATCGAGCTGTGGTTGGTGCGCCACGGGGAGACCGACTGGAACTCCGCCCTACGTTTTCAGGGTTGGACCGACGTCGAGCTGAACGATCGGGGCCGAGCACAGGCGGTCTTGCTCGCCGGCCGGCTCGATGGCATCGAGTTCGATTCGATCTGGAGCTCGGACCTGCTCCGGGCTGTCGAGACGGCCACGATCGTCGGCGGGCGTGAGCCGAGTCGCGACTCCCGATTGCGGGAACTGGACTTCGGGCAGCTGGAAGGTTCGAGATGGGATCAGCTCGACGAAGCCACCCAGGCCGCCCTTCGAGATTTCGACGGGTTCGCGGCTCCCGGTGGTGAGTCGATGGTGGATCTCCGAACGCGGGTCGTGGACTTCTTGTCTCGCCTTCCGGCGGGCCGGCACCTGCTCGTGAGTCATGGCGGCGTGATCCGTCTTCTGCTGCGTATGTGCGGAAGCGAGGGATTTCCCGGGCATGAAGAGGTCACCCGCCTCGACTGGGGGGCACGTCGGCGAATCGAATGATCGGCGATATTGATCGACCGGCACGGCGACAGATCGTTTGACGAGCCGTCACAATAGGGGGCCATCTCTCAGAGGAGACCTGTGATCCATTCGAGCCCGCTCCCGAGTCTGGACATCCCTGACGTCCCCTTGACCGACCACGTACTGCGGCACGCCGCACGGTTGGCCGACAAGCCGGCTTTGATAGACGGCCCGAGTGGTCGGACGCTCACGTATGGGCAGCTCGCGGGAGGGATTGCGGCTCTGGCCGGTGGATTGGCCGCACGGGGTTTCGGGCCGGGAGATGTGCTTGGGCTCATGTCGCCGAACATCCCCGAGTACGCGGTCGTCTTCCACGGCGTGGCCCGGGCGGGTGGGGCGGTCACGACGATCAATCCCACGTACACCGATCGGGAGGTCCACCACCAACTGGTCGATTCGGCTGCAACCATCCTGGTCACGATCCCGATGTTCCTCGACGTCGCCCGCTCCGCGGCCGAGGACACGGCTGTCACGGACATCTACGTGTTTGGTGAAGCCGAGGGCGTCGAGCCGGTCACGTCGCTCTTCGGTTCGCCGCAGAACGAGCAGATCCCGATCGACCTCGACGACGTCGTGGTGCTGCCCTACTCGTCGGGGACGACGGGTCTGGCGAAGGGCGTCATGCTGACCCATCGCAATCTGGTGGCCAACATCGAACAAACGTTGGCGCCGGCGCAGTTGCGTGAGGACGAGACGGCGATCGCAGTGCTTCCGTTCTTTCACATCTATGGAATGCAGGTGTTGATGAACTGTGGACTGGCTGCCGGCGCGACCGTCGTCACGATGCCCAGATTCGATCTCGAGGAATTCCTCAGGATCCATCAGGACTACGGCGTGACTCGCTCGTTCGTGGCGCCCCCGATCGTCGTTGCTCTGGCGAAGCATCCGATCGTCGACACCTACGACATGTCCAAGCTCGAGCAGATCTTTTCCGGGGCTGCCCCTCTGTCTGCCGAGCTGGCGGCGGAAACGGGCGCACGTCTGAATTGCGAGGTGGTCCAGGGCTACGGAATGACCGAGCTTTCACCCGTGTCGCACCTCACGCCGCACGGCGAGTTCAAGCCGGGTTCGGTCGGTGTGACCGCCCCGAACACCGAGACGATGATCGTCGACACCGTGACCGGCGAACCGCTGGGGCTCGACGAAGATGGCGAGGTGTGGGTGCGAGGTCCACAGGTGATGAAGGGCTATCTCAACAACGCAGCCGCCACCGCCCAAACGATCGACGGCGAGGGATGGTTGCACACCGGCGACATCGGGCATGTCGACGCCGAGGGCCACCTCTACATCGTCGATCGGTTGAAGGAGCTCATCAAGTACAAGGGCTTCCAGGTGGCGCCTGCCGAGTTGGAGGCGTTGCTGCTCACGCATCCGGCCGTGGCGGACGCAGCCGTGATCGGCCTCCCGGACGAAGAGGCCGGCGAGATCCCCGTGGCGTATGTCGTGATGAAGGCAGGGCACGACGCCACCGAGCAGGAGATCGCAGACTTCGTCGCAGGCGAGGTCGCCCACTACAAGCGACTTGGCAAGGTCACAAAAGCCGAAGCCATACCGAAGTCGGCGTCCGGCAAGATCCTCCGTCGTGTCCTGAAGGACGAGGCCATCGCCGCAGCCGGGGATTGACATCTCATCGATCCGGGTAGACGTGTTCGGCGCCCATAGCGGGCGCCGAACACGTTCATCGGGAGAGGTATCGAGCAATGAAGAGTCGTTTGGGTTCTCATGAGCTGTGTGGCGCCGGTGGAATCCGCCTCGAGGACGCTGAGACTTCCGTCGGATTCCAGCACCACGGCTCGTGCTTCCGGGGCGCTGGCGAGGCCGGCTGCTCTGGTGGCAGCTTCGACCTCCTCTTAGGTGATCCGCTCCGACCTCATTGCGCTCCGGAGGAGTCGACCCTCATGGGCGAGCAGCATCGGCTCGGACTTGACGAAGCGCTCCAAACGTCGGGAGTGTGTCACGGACCAGGCGAGGACGTTCTGCAGACTCACGAGGACCACGAGTGCCGTGATGCCCTCGGCGAGACTGACCGTGGTCGACAAGAGGATCGTGGCGAACGTCGATCCGAGGGCGACGGTCACCACGAGGTCGAACGCATTGAGCTTCGAGAGTGTTCGCTTGCCCGATACCCGGAGGATCGCGATGAGTGCCACATACGAGCAGCAGGCGACTGTGAGGCGGCCGGCTACCCGACCGATCCAGATCCGAAACCGGTCGTCTCGTCCCGTCAGCTCTTCCGGGCGCTGTCTGCGACCAGAAGTGTGAGTTCGAGTGCCTGCTCGTAGTTCAGTCTCGGATCGACCGTCGAACGGTAGGCCCGTTGGAGATCCACATCTGTAAGGCCGCGTGCGCCGCCCGTGCACTCCGTCACGTCCTCGCCTGTCACTTCGATGTGGACGCCTCCGAGGTGCGAGCCCATGTCCGAATGGATGCGGAACGACTGCTCCACCTCTGAGAGGATGTTGTCGAACTTCCTCGTCTTGAAGCCACCGGCGCTCGTCTCGGTGTTGCCGTGCATCGGATCGGTCAACCACAGGACCGACTTCCCCGTGTTCTTCACCGCCTCGATGGCAGTTGGGAGGGCGTCCTCCACCTTGTCTGCCCCGAAGCGATGGATGAAGGTGAGACGACCGGGAGTGTCGTCCGGGTTCAACTTCTCCACCAAGCCGGCGATCCAGGCGGCGTCCATGCTCGGCCCGATCTTGACCCCGATCGGGTTGGCGATCCCGCGGAAGTACTCGACATGTGCCCCATCGAGGTCGGCGGTGCGGACTCCGATCCAGGGCATGTGTGTCGAGAGGTTGTACCAGCTGTCCTGGTGAGGAAGGAAGCGGGTCTGGGCCTGCTCGGCGCGCAGGTGCAGACCCTCGTGGCTCGCAAAGAAGTCGACATGCGTGGCCTCGTGCACCCTCCGGCCGCTCATGCCTTCGAAGAAGTCGAGCGCATCGGCGATCGACGCGGCGATCCTGTGGAACTCTGCTTTCAGGGGCGAGTGATCGACCCAGCGGAGGTCCCAGTACTCGGGATGGTGGAGGTCGGCGAACCCGCCGTCGACGAGTGCGCGCACGAAGTTGAGGGTGAGGGCGGCTCGTTCGTGACCGCGGAGCAGCAACTCTGGATTCGGGGTCCGGGCCTCTTCTGTGAACTCAGCGCGATTGACGTTGTCGCCACGGAAGCTCGGCAGCGTCACGCCATCCCTGGTCTCGTAGTCCGACGAACGGGGTTTGGCGTACTGACCGGCCATGCGCCCGATCCGCACGATCGGCTGCTTGAGTCCGTGGAGGAGCACCAGGCTCATCTGCAGCAGGATCTTCAGTTGACTGGCGATGAAGTCCGACTCGCACTCGGCGAAGGTCTCGGCACAGTTGCCGCCTTGAATGACGAAGGCCTCGCCGCGCTGGGCGGCTGCAAGGCGATGTCTGAGCTGGTCGACCTCCCAGGACACGACGATCGGGGGCAATGCGGCCAACTGGCCGAGCACCTCGGCGAGTCTCTCTGCGTCAGGGTATTCGGGCTGCTGCAAGGCAGTTTTGCCCTGCCAGCCGTTCGGTGTCCAGGTCATGATCTCGATCACTCTACGCCGCTTTGGCGTCACGTCATCCGACGTGCCTCTCGATGACGCCGACCGCGGCCTCGGTGCCCTGTTCGGCTGCGAGGATCCGGCCCACTGCCCCGGCCCTCGCCGAATGGCCGGGTGCCACGGCAGACGTGATGCGCTCCGCCAGGCTTTCGACCCCAAGACGGCTTCGCGGAAGCGGTGCCGGCCCTATCCCGGCAGCGTTCACCCGACGTCCCCAGAACGGCTGATCCGCGAAGAAGGGGACCACCACCTGGGGTACGCCGGCCCGGGCGGCTGTGTGAGTGGTCCCAGCTCCACCGTGGTGGATCACGGCGGCCATCCGTGGGAACAAGTGTTGGTGCGGTGTGTCACCCACCACGTGAACGTCGTCGCCGAGATCGGCGCCGAGACCGGTCCATCCCGAGCCCAGCACCAATCGGTGGCCGGCGAGCCTGGCGGCCGCAACCACGAGCTCGGAGATCGTTTCGGGGTTTCGTGCGACCATCGAGCCGAATCCGACGTAGACGGGAGGCTCTCCTGCGCCGAGAAAGGCCTCGAGCGCCGCGTCGTGGGGCTCCTGTAGATCCAAATGCCAGGCGCCGGTCACCCGGATGCTGGCCGGCCAGTCGTCGGGTGGCGGAACGAGGGTCGGAGAGAACCCCGCCAGCTGTATCTGGCCCTCCAGCGACAGGCGCCGGTATGGCCCGAGGAATGGTATCGGGTCGAGTCCGAGGTCTTCGATTCGCCATGTGTTGACTTCGTTGCGAAGGGGCTGCCAGAAGAGCTGTTCGGTCAGCCGGTGCGACATGAGGTTGAGCAGGCCGCCGAGGTCGGCTCCTCCATTCGAAACGGTGCTGAAAGCCCTCGTGCGGGCGAAGGGCTGGAGGGTGGCCAGCAGCGCTGGTTTGCCCGTCACCTGTGCCTGATGCCAGGCGGTGAACGCCAAGGGTGAGTACAGCACGATGTCTGACTCCGGGACGAGCGATGACGTGGATGCCACCAGGTCCCTGAACCAGGGTTTCAACACGGCGAGGAAGCGACCAGCGAATCGGACGACCGATCTCCCGGAGGCGAGTAAGTCCTGGGCCTCGTCGGTCTGGAGGACTTCACGCGGATCGCCCGGAAGAGGGGCGAAGTCGAGACCGTGTGTGGTCACGAACTCCCGGAAGGGCACATGGGTGGCGAGCGTCACGCTGTGCCCCGCCCCGCGCAGTTCTACGCCGAGTGCTGTGTACGGCTGGACGTCACCACGGGATCCGACCGTCAGGATGAGGACTCTCACGCACTCGAGGCTATGAGCTTGGCCTGGTTGTACCAAGCCGCGCATCGCGATGGGGTGCCATCTCCGCGGATCCGGTCCGTCCGGCGAGACGACAGTCGCCCCGCTTGGGAGTCGAGCTTCCCGGCGGCGGTAGCCGAGAACCGGTGCTGCGGCGAGACGAAAGACGCTCGAGATCGTGCACGTTGCCCACGGCATGCATCAGAGCTGGTTGCCATCGGCTCTCGACACCGCAGGATGTGGTGGCTAGTGGTCCGCTTCGTGGCCGATCATCCGACGAACGCGGATGATGTTCCCCGTCCACCGACAACCGTGGCACCACACGTGATACACCCGCTCGTCGCCATCCCAATACTCGATGGCGATGCCCCCGCCTTCCACGACACCGATGCCACATGACGGGCAGTGACGGGGCATGTCGTCGACGTGGCGGAGCCTATCCGGATCCCACCAATGCGGACCTGTGAGCCGCCGGTCCCGAATGGGAGTCGGCGGCTCGACATGGTTCGGGTAGTTGTCGATCGAACGGACGACCGGCTTCACTGGCCGGGAACCTCCATCTGCTGGCCGGGCATGTCTCCCCTGATTGAGGCGGCATCGATGTGCAGCTTCTTGATCGTGTCCAGAGCCGGTGAGTATCGGGACGAGCCCATCTCCAGCCAAGCGAGTGCGAATTCGAGGAAGTTGACACCGAACTTGTCCTTCTCGCATGGGAGCGGGATTCGATCGTGTTTCTCGCGAGTGAACGCCACGGTCGGATCCTTGCCCGCTTCCACGAGTGCCATCTGCTCTCGGAACATTCGACGGAGCATGACGACGCCGATGTCGGATTTGCCGATGTGTTCTGCAGTGCGGTCGGTGATGTCTCCCTGAGTGACCCACGCCATGACGTCCTGGCCCTCGATGTAGTCGACGATGTGCTCGCCTTGGTCGTCGAGCCACCTGTACTCGTAGCTCTCGGGGTAGATCTGGTCCGGAAACTCAGTGAGGCCCACAGGTTGGTGATTCGAATAGAACAGTGCCCAGGTGTGCGTGTCATCGATGGGAACGCGGATCTGCATCTGCTCTATGCCGGCACCTCCCACTCTCATGCAATACGGGAACACGAGCGGATGCCCGATCGCCCAATCGTCCATCTCTTCGCTGTTTCCCTCCAGCACCCTCCGTTTCAGGATGCCCCACTCCATGGCGTCGAAACCGACTTTCACATGCTTCTTCTGGAAGCCGGTCGGCGCAACGAATCCACGCTGATCACCGATGAACTTGAAATAGTTGCCGTGGAGCCACTCGACGTGGTGGGGGTCCACGGAGTTCTCCATGATCTGAAGCCAGTTACAGGGAAGCACCGAATGGCCGACGTCCTTGAAGCCATCGTCGACGAACACATCGAATCGCGGAAGTTCTGGTGCGGGGCTGGGTCCGATGTACACCCAGACCATGCCGCCGAGCGCGTCGGCTTTGCCGGCGAAAGCCCTGATGTTGTCTTTGAATGAGCTCTTGTCGGGTTCTGCCGGCTGGTCGATGCATGCGCCTTTACAGTCGAACTTCCATCCGTGGTACCCGCACCGGAGGCCACCTTCTTCCACGACGCCATAAACCATCGAAGCGTGGCGATGCGGGCATCGTTCCTGCATGATCCCGTACCCACCGTCTGGCGTCTTCCACAGGGCGAAGTCCTCGCCGAGCAATCGGACCTTCTTGATCGGCCAATCGTCGAGTTCCTTTTGGAATGCCACCGGATACCAGTACCGCCGCAGCAAGTCGCCCATGGGCGTACCGGGTCCTACCTGCGTCAGTTGATCATTCTGTTCCTTGCTCAGCATGTCCGGCTCCTGTGATCGCGTCGTCGGCTTCGTGGAGCCCGCCTTCGGTGGCTACGGATGACGGACTCCCCGCTGTCGACGCAGCTCAGATCTTCGTGACCTTGCCGCTGCTCCCGTCCACTCGAATCATGTCACCCGTCTTGATCTCTCGTGTGGCATAGGCGGTACCGGTTACGGCCGGGATTCCGTATTCGCGACACACGATGGCGGCATGGCTCATGACACCGCCGATGTCGGTGACGGTCGCTTTGATCTTGGAGAACACCGGAGCCCACGAAGGCGCTGTGATTGGAGCGACGAGGATCTCTCCAGCCTGGACATCACCGATGTCGTCGGCGCTGAACACAACTCTCGCCGGTCCTTCGGCCGAGCCAGGGGATGCAGCCATCCCCGTCAGCTCGTCGGCGCCTTCCGCGGATCCCAGCCAGGTCTGGACCGAGTCGCTCGTCACACCCCACAGCATGATCGTGAAGGGTTCGGTCACGACGG
Organism: uncultured bacterium; assembly: GCA_963792365.1. Classification (GTDB taxonomy): domain Bacteria; phylum Actinomycetota; class Acidimicrobiia; order Spongiisociales; family ZC4RG35; genus JAOUGY01. Next base: position 181,291 of record CAWBVW010000001.1, on the reverse strand, counting down.
CGGGCGGCTCTCCGAGCGCCTTGGGGGTTTTGACCTGCTTCAGGGCGTCGACAATGGCGCGCCGCTTCTGAATGATCGGGGGCCAGTGCGTTGGCCCCGCGGCAGGTGCGCCAACCGCCCATCCGTGATAGAGGTCCCAGAGCAACTCGTCGACTTCGTCCCGCTTCACGTAGTAGAGGTCGGTCGGATCGGTGAAGAATCCCTCCTTCACGAGCATCTCTCCCAGCTCGCGCGACTTCTTCCAGAACACCGACATCGACCAATGCTCGATGTAGAAGTTGTGGTTCTCGACGTACGGAAACACGGTCCGGGCTAGCCCGAGTTTGCCGTTGAACGCCTCGCGGTCCTCGTCGGTCTGCAGCAGCTCGGCGTATTCACTGACGATCCGGTCGCGTTCGGCCACGATCGCATCCATCGGACGCGTGATGTCTTCACCCGCGTTCAGTTTCGTGATGTAGTCGTTGATGAATCCGTAGGGCACCGACTTGTCCTGGATCCAGGTCTTGTCGTAGTAGTAAAAACCCGTGCCCGAGCTGAAGTTGAACCAGGGGTTCTCGGTCTCGTCCCACGACGCTCGCCATTGTCGGCCGGCGTCCGAATCCAATGCGGCCTCCACGTCGCTCGCATCCTCGTGGGCGAATGCGTCGGCGACCCCGAGGTCGATGGCCAGCTTGGCGAGTCGCTTCAACTCCTCGTTGGGACGGAACAGATCGACTTCGATGCCCGCCACCATCTTGGCGATTCCCAGATCGGGGATGCCGGGGAATGCCTGCTTGCAGAAACCGAAGAAGTCCAAATAGGCGGCATACCCGAGATTGAGGAACTCGAAGTGGTACTGCCAGATCCGCAAACTCAGATCCTTGAACTTGTGGTACTGCTCCTGAATGTCCCAGCCGTGGCCCTCGCCACGTCCGCTGGTGACGACCTCGAGCGGTTCGACCTCGGGGAGCGGGGAGAAGTCGATCGCGTCGAGATCGGCGATGTTCTGTTTGACCTTTCCGAGCCACGACTCATACAGGTCGTTCCAGTTCATGAAGTAGTGACCGGCGCGCTCCATGAAGTGCGGCACCCGGGACTCGATCGTGGGCCCGTCCTCGATCGTGACGGGGGAGAAGTAGGGGACTCCGAGGAGGATCCGGAAGTCGATGCCGTTGGCGGGCGGAATGAGATAGTGCCTTGTGTTGTACTGGCTCAGCGACGCGATCGCCTGCTCGAGGTGGGTGGCGTCCCATGGTGACATGGCCCATCCCCAGTGCATCGAGTCCCAGAACCAGAAACGGCTGTCCTCGTACTCGCGACGTCCTTCGCTGAACAGCGACGAGTACGTGTACAGATCCTCCCAGCCCTCGGCTCCGGGCGGGGTCTCCAGTTCGAACGGGCTGGGGAATCGACTCTCTGCCATTGATGCTCCTTCGTGTGGGGTGCGAACGGTCGGGTGGGGTACCGCGGGCGTCAGGGGATGGTCAGCGGGTCATCCCTCCTTGGTGTGGATGGGGGAGAGCAACGTCGACACGATCGACCGCATGGGGTCGTAGCCGTCGGTCGCCACTGGCTTCACCTCTTTGCGAGACCACACGGTTTCGGGACGTGCCTGGAGCAGGATGACGTTCTCGCCGTCAGGTAGATGACGGTCGATGGCCCACTCGACGTCTTGAGGTGTCCCGTAGTGGCGCTCGGCGCGGCGAGCCATGGCGGCGACGGCGCGGACCTCGTCGTCCGACAGACACGGGATGTCGCGGCGCTCTGGTTCGACCTCTAGCTTCTCGACTCGGCGGTCACCGTTGAGCCGGTATTCGATTGCCTTTGGAGAGATGATTCGGCCGACGATCTCCTGAATCACCTTGTCGACGAGGAAATTGTCGGGTGTCACCTCTCCGGAGACGACGGCCTCGCCGAGACCCCACGACGCGTCGATCGCCACTTGGCTTCTGTCGCCGTTCATCGGGTTCAAGGTGAACGCAACACCGGCCGCTTTTGGATCCACCATCTTCTGGACACCAACCGACATCGAGATCACCTCGTGGTCGTGGTCCATCTCGTGGCGGTAGGCGATCGCTCGGTCGGTGAAGACCGACGACCAGCAACGACGAACGTTTTCGACGACCGCATCGGCGCCGGTGACCCACAGGAAGGTGTCTTGCTGGCCGGCGAAGCTGGCGTCGGGTAGGTCTTCTGCGGTAGCCGACGATCGCACAGCCACCGGGACGTCCTCGAGCCCGCAGCGTTGCGACAATGCCTCGTACGAGATCCGCACAGCCTCTTCGATCCTCGGGTCGATCGGAGTCTCTTCGATCAGCTGTCGGATGTGATCGGAGATCTGCCGCAAGCCCGCGGGATCGGCGAACACCACCCGGCTCAAGAGCTCGTTGACCTCTGCGCGCATCTCCTTGTGCTCACGAAGGGTCTGATAGGCGTCAGTGGTCACGGCGAAGCCGGGTGGCACGGGGAGCCCGGCCTTGATCATCGTGCCAAGACTGGCGTTCTTCCCGCCCACCAGCGGGAGGTGGTCGTCCTCGTAGTGCTCGTACCAAAGGACGAAGTCAGTCATCGGCGGATCCGATCGTTTCCGAGTCGCGGTCGATTCCGTGTGCCAGACATCGTCTGACACCGTTGGGCAGCTCTTGCACACTCGTCCTCCTCCCGAGAGAACTCACTTCCGACTCCTAGTCCGAGGGGACCCACTGCTCGTCGAGCTGCCACGTGGGCAGTCGTTCGATCTGCGGGACGTGGATCTCCTGAGCGCGGTTCCGGTAGGTCACGAGGGCTTCCTTGCCACCCTCGAACAGCTTCACCCGAACGTGCTCGGTGTTGTATGGCTCACCGGGGTCGTATCCGAGCGCGGTGATGGCGAACGCTCTGATGGGTCCGGAGTGTGTGGCGACCAGGATTCGTGCGCCCGGGAACTCTTCAGCGAGGCGGTGAATGCCCATCCAGAACCGCCGCACGACCATCGCCGGCGGTTCGAAGTGAAACATCGGGATCTGGAGCCAGTGCTGGATCGGGTCGCCACCTCCCTGCTGAGTCCGCCAGAAACGGTCGACTTCTACGAGCCACATCGGACGGTCGCCGAGGGCGGTCCGCTCGAACTCCTCGAGGGTGGCGTAGTACTTGCGAAAGGCGCCGGTGACGTCGCGGAGGCCATCGGGGGTGGCGACTTTGAAGTTGAGGAACTCGGCCATGGGCTCTGGCTCGAACACCTTTACGTCTTTTTCGAACATGGCGATACCGTCCATGAGCCCCCTGTGGATGCTCTCGGCGGTCTGGCTGGCGCGGTTGGTCGCTGCGCTTCGGATGACCACGGTTTCGCCGGGAGACACTCGTTTGCCGATCGTGTGCCCGTACGTGTGGGCCTGCCAGGAGCCGAGCGGCGTCAGACCTGACTCGGTGGAGTAACCCTGTGTCTCGCCGTGTCGAATGAGGAAGACGTCAGCGAGGAGCTTCTTGCGGGCGTTGGGAGGGGCCGAGATCTCTTTCGTCCGATTGTCCTCGGACAGGGCCTGCTGCATGCCGTGTCCGACTCTCGAGTAGAGCGGTTCGGTCTCGGCGATCGTCTCAGCATCGCGGCGTTGGCGGAATCGGCGGAGATACAGCGGGGTGTTGTCGTCTCCCTCGTCCCCGGTTCCGTGACGCGCCTGTTTCTCCAGATAGCGGGCGAGGTACATCGGCGCCTCGTCACGCTCGGTGCGAGGAAACGAAGGTCGTGGAGTTGATGGACGATCGCTCACCCTCGTGACGGTACCGATGGTGTTCCCCATGGTGGGATGCTGTCCCGCATGTCAGAACGAGAACGGGTCGTCGCCTTGCCCCTGGCGACGACCCGTTCCGACTTGGTCCGGCACCCCAATCCGGACCAGCCCCTTCAATTCCCCGTCTCGTCGAGCCCCATCTCGCTCCGCTAAGACGAGCATCGCGCGTCGGCCTTTCAGAATGGTTTCAGCCGGCCAGGCCCCGAGGCCAAATGTTCCGGGTATCGGGCTGGCTCATCCTCACCGAGTATGAGTACTGAGAATGAGACCGGAACGCACCGGCATGCGATCGTTGCGCGGGCTCCATGAGGCAGGGTGGCCCTGCGGTGGCAGCCCGGGCCGACCGGCCGGCGTCTGTTCCGCTCGGGCGTGGATCAGCTGGCGTACATGTTCCGGGGAGGATCGACTGCCTGAGCGGAAGTCCGCCCGTAGGATCCAGCTCGCAAATCAGGAATGGACGGTCAGGAACCGCTGGTCGACGACGCCTTCGTAGTAGAAGATGGCTCGTCCCATCTCGGATTCGGTCCACGTTACGGGCTCGCGGTCGGGGTCGGCCCAATACCCGCCCGTGTACACCTCGTTGCGGTTGCCTGCAGGGTCGAAGAAGTAGAGACCCCACCCTCGTGTGGCGCCATGGCGAGTCGGTCCGGCGTCGATCCGAACACCGTGATACGCGCAGATATCGGCCGCCTGACGGAGATCGTTCCAGTTGTCGACCCAGAATCCGACGTGGTGGAACGCCGACTGCGGACCCACGATGAACGCGATGTCATGGCTCGAGTGGGTTCGTTCCAAGAAGGTCGCGATTTGGTGGCCGTCGTCGGCGATGATCTGCTCGGTGAGGCGGAAGTCGAGCACGTCCTGGAAGAACGATGTGATCCCGTCGACGTCTTCACACATCAGGAACACGTGGTCGATCCGCGGCGGGTGGATGCCGACCAAGCCGAGCGGCTCTGGCGGGGGATTGTTGAGCGGGAGCAGGTTGCCCACTTGCTCCATCCCGTAGACCAGATCGATCGTGTGACCGGACGGAGAGTCGAACCGCAGGGTTTCCCCGCTTCCCGGACCGAGTTCTCCTGCACCAATCCGTTTGCAGGCGACACCTGCGGCCTTGATCCGAACCTCGAACTCGTCGAGGTCGTCGCGATCCTGGACCTTGAAGGCAATGGCGTTGACGCCGTACGTCGGGGCAGCCGACAGGATCACCGAGTGGTGCTGCAGTTCGTCCCAGCACTTGAGCCACACCCTGTCGGTCTCGCGTGCCGACTCGAGGAGACCGAGGACCTCGGAGTAATAGGCGGCGGCGAGCTCGAGGTCAGGAACCCGGAGGTCGACATGGCTGAGGCGAAGAATTCCCATGTCCGAGAATCTAGGACCGACGTTCCGCATGCGGGGAAGCCGTCCCGTATGACAGAACAATGCTGCTGCGGCCGACTTCCGCTCCGGGTCGTCGACCCCCTGGACGGTGCACACCAGCTGGTCCACGCCGAGCGGAACAGACGCCGGCCGGTCGGCCCGGGCTGCCGCACTGCGACTCTGCCTTGCCGGAATCCTGCGCTGACGGTGGGTTGATCTCAGTGCTCGGCACTGATTGCCACTGGGCGTGGCCCGGCCTCACGTGTGGACCGTGACGAACCGTTCGTTGACTTCGCCCTCGTAGTAGAAGACAGCCTTGCCGATGTTGTCTTCGGTCCAGGTGATGGTCGGAAAATCCGGGTCAGGACGATATCCGCCGGTGAACACCTCGTTGCGGGTACCCATCGGGTCGAAGAAGTAGATGGTGTTGCCCCGGGTGACACCGTGCCGTGTTGGGCCTACGTCGACCTGGATTGCGTTGTAGGCGAGGATGTCGGCAGCCTGGCGGACGTGGTCCCAGTCGTCGAGCCAGAAGGCGAAGTGATGCAGCGCGCCATTGGGCCCGGAGACCACGGCGAGGTCGTGGGGCGAGTGGCTGCGCTCCATCCACGTCCCGATCTGATGGCCTTCGGCGTCGATGATCTGCTCGGTGAGACGGAAGCCGAGGACGTCCATGTAGAACTTCGTCGCCTCACCGACTTCTTCTGCATTGATGAGGAGGTGGTCCATCCTCGGTGGGGCGATGCCTTTGTGTCCCTCAGGCTCGAACCTGGGGTTGACCTTTCCCAGGGCGTTGCCGACCTTTTCGACGTCGAAGACCAGCTCCATTTCGTGGCCCGAAGGCGTCTCGAACCGGATCGACTCGCCCTGTCCAATCTCTTCCCCACGCGAGATCCGATGCACGGCGAAGCCGTAGTTCTCGACCCTTCGCTCGAGGTCGTCGAGGTCGTCTTCGTTCTCGACCTTGAAAGAGAACCGGTCGAGGCCGGTTCGCGGGTCGTAGCGGACCGAGAGCGAATGGTGATCCTCCTCGTCCCAGCACTTCATGAAGATCCGGTCGTCGGTCTGCTCGGTGATCCCCAGACCCATGATCTCGGTGTAATAGGCGGCGGCAAGATCGAGGTCCGGAACCTTGATGTCCACATGGCTCAGGCGCAGAATTCCCATGGGGAGACGGTATCGCTGCGGTTCGGGTATGTGGCAAACCGTCCCGCCCCGTGGAACGCACGGGCTGTTGTCCGTACCCTCGACCCGTGGCGTCCTCGTACATGACGCCGTCGACGCCCTTCTCCTGACCGCCGTGCGCGTTCCCGCCAGCGGAACGGCGTCCCTCATGGCGGAACACTGGTCGTATGCTCGTGGCATGAGTGAGTCTCGCCCCGAGGACATGCGCCAGGCCATGGCCGACTACGTCCGAACCGTGCACCAGGCGTACCTGTCGGCTGCGGTCGGACACCCTCCTGCGGTGCGCGGACGCATGGCCCTCTTCGACGGTGAATTCAGCGTGCTGGCGGTCGGGGTGCAGAACCTCCACGTGCTCGCCACCCGGCAGCCTCTTTCACCGCCGACCGGTCAGGAAGTCGAGATCGAGGACGAGCTTGGCGATCTCCGATGGAAGCTGCGCTTCTATGACCCTGTCGTACTTCCGCCGTTGGGGATGATCGACGAGCGGAATGGCCCGGCCGGTGATCTCGTCAGACGGGCAGTCGGAGTCACGACCTACCTCTATCACCTGATCGTCCAGCCGGGCGCCCAGCTCACGGGTCACCACGCCGGGCATGCCGGAGCCGGTCTCGCCAATTCCCACGTCGCCGAGGCCCGAGATTTCGACGCGATTCGGGCTCATGCAAGTGGCCGAGAGCGGCTCGTCGATGAGATGGAAGGCGCTGCGGTTGCGGGCCTGGTGACCGCACATGCGCTGTTGGCGCGCCAGATAGCACCTTGGAACACCGATTTGGAAGAGATCGTGAACCGGTCGACGGATCCCACCGAGGTGAGGCGTGCCCTCCTCGCTGCGCTGCGGGCCGATGGTCCATGAGTGAAGACCGACAGGTCCTCAGTTCGGTCACGAATGCCGCCAGACTGCTCAAGCAGTTCTCGGCGCGAGATCGAGAGTTCGGTGTATCCCAGCTTGCCCGACGGCTCGGCCTTGGAAAGTCGACCGTGCACCGACTGCTCGTGACGCTTGCAGAGCAGAATCTCGTCGAACAGGACGAGTTCACCGGCAAATACCGGCTCGGGTTGGCGATCTACGACCTCGGGGCCGCCGTGGCGACCGGGCTGGACCTCCACGAGGCGATCATGCCGTCGATGGAGCAGCTCCGGGCGGCCACTGGCGAGACCGTTCAGGTGGCGGTCCTCGACGGGCGGCAGGTGGTCTACATCGAGCGTCTCGACAGCCCCAACACGCTCAGACTCTTTCTCGAGGTCGGACGTCGCAACTGGGCGCATTGCACCGGCACGGGAAAGATCCTGCTCGCCTTCCAGCCCGCGATCGCACTCGAGGCACTGCTCGACGGGTGGGAACTCGAAGCCGTCACTCCCTTCACAATCACGGATCACGCCGACTTGCGTGCTGCCCTGAAGCTGATCCGAACCCAGGGGTACGCCCACAATCTCGGTGAGTCGGAGGTGGGGGTCTTGAGTGTGTCGGGACCGATCCGAGACGTCTCCGGCGGCGTGCGCGCCGCGATCAGCGTCGCCGGTCCTCAACAACGCATGGAGCCGATGCTCGACAAGATCACCCTCGCCGTTCTCGAGATGGCAGCTCTGGCCTCACTGCGACTCGGCTGGAGACGTTGAACCCTCGTGGCGTCAGTGTTCCCATGAGCTGGAGCGCGCGATCACGAACTGTGCATTGTGAGGATGCCGCGGCCGTCCCGCATGTGGGAACGGCTTACCGTATGCCGGGACACGGTCGATACAGTCGCAGCCATGGCCACCCCGCGAGAGCGCGCCGAAGCGCTCCATCGAGCGCTCCGGACACGAACCCCGATTCCACCTCTCTCGGAGAGCGAGCCGGAGTTGACCGCCGTCGACGGATACCTGACCCAACGGGAGTTCGTCCAGATGCTATTGGCCGATGGGGATTCGATCGTGGGTTGGAAGCTGGGCCTCACCTCCAAGCCGATGCAGGACATGCTCGGCATCAGCGATCCCGACTACGCCCCGCAATTCTCGTCTCAAGTGATCGACGACGGCGCCACGATTCCGGTATCGGATTACATCCAGCCGAAGGTCGAAGCCGAGATCGCCGTCATACTCGGCCGGTCGCTGAGGGGACCAAGGGTCAGCTTGCTCGATGCCGCCCAGGCGGTCGAGGGTGCGGTCGCTGCAATCGAGCTGGTCGACTCTCGGATCCAGGATTGGAAGATAAAGCTGCCGGACACGATCGCAGACCTCGCCTCGGCCGGGTCCACGATCCTCGGCTCTCGGGTCGTGCCCGTGGACTTCGACCTCAGGCTCACCGGCATGGTGATGTGGCGCAATGGCTCCATCGCGGCCACCGGCGCCGGGGCTGCCGCTCTGGGCAACCCCGTGGCGACCGTCGCCTGGCTGGCCAACACGCTGGCGCCCTACGACGTGACCCTCGAAGCGGGCATGTTCGTCATGACGGGAGCGCTGCACGCTGCCTTCGATGTGGCCGCCGGCGACGTCATACGCGCCGATTTCGACCGCCTGGGATCTGTCCGGGCGAGGTTCGCATGACCAAACGGGTTTTCGCGCACAAAAGGTGCGCTATTCACGCAGTTTGTGCGCGAAAAGCAGTCCGGGCTCTGGTCCGGGAAGGGAGTGGTGGGTGAGCAAGACGCCCTGCGCAATCGTCGGATCGGGGAACATCGGGACCGACTTGATGTACAAGCTTCAGCGTTCGCCCGATCTGGAGCTGGGGCTTTTCGTGGGCATCGACCCTGACTCGGACGGGCTTGCCAAGGCCCGGAAGGTTGGGATCGACGCCACCCACGAGGGAGTCGACGCCCTGATGGCGCGAGCCGACGAGTTCGCGATCATCTTCGAGGCAACGTCTGCCTGGGTTCACCGACAGAATGCACCCCGCTACGAGGAGGCAGGTCTCAAGAGCGTCGACCTCACGCCGGCGAGACTCGGACCGCTCGTGGTTCCGCCCGTGAATCTCGCCGACAATCTCGGAGCCGCCAACGTCAACCTCATCACCTGCGGTGGCCAGGCGACCACGCCGATCGTGCACGCGGTGACGCGGGTCTGTGACGTGCCATACGCCGAGATCGTGTCGACGGTCGCCTCCATCTCCGCAGGCCCGGGGACGCGACAGAACATCGACGAGTTCACCACCACGACCTCGGCCGCCCTTTCGGCCGTCGGCGGCGCCACACACGGCAAGGCGATCATGGTGCTCAACCCCGCCGATCCGCCGATCCTGATGCGCAACACGGTGTTCTGTGCCCTTGGCGAGGACTACGACCGTCAGGCGGTCGCCGACTCGATCTTCTCGGTGGTCGACGAGGTGTCCTCCTACGTGCCCGGCTACCGGCTCAAATCCGATCCCGTCTTCGACGAGGACCTGTTCCACACTCCAGGAGGAGACGTGAAGGCCAGGGTCGTGGTGCTGCTCGAGGTCGAGGGCGCCGGCGACTACTTCCCGCCCTATGCCGGCAATCTCGACATCATGACCGCTTCCGCCGTCAAAGTGGGCGAAGCGATCGCCCAATCGATGCGGGGGGAGACCTGATGGCGCGTTTCCGGCTCACCGACTCCACGCTGCGCGACGGCTCGCACGCCGTGGCCCACCAGTTCACCGAGGATCAAGTACGCAAAGTCGTCGCGTCGCTCGACCGAGCGGGTGTCCCCGTCATAGAGGTCTCGCACGGCGACGGCGTGGGCGGATCCTCGTTCAACTACGGCTTCAGCCACACCGACGAGATGACCCTGGTCAAGGCAGCCGTCGAAGAGGCAACCCAGGCCAAGATCGCAGTGCTGATGGTGCCGGGCATCGGCACCAAGGACGATCTGCGGACGGCCGCCGAGGCAGGCGCGACCGTTGCGCGGATCGCAACCCATTGCACCGAGGCTGACATCTCCCAGCAGCACATCGCTCTCGCCCACGAGCTTGGCATGGAGGCGGTCGGCTTCCTGATGATGGCCAGCATGATCGGTCCGGAGAACCTGGTCGCTCAGGCGAAGCTCATGGAGTCCTATGGCGCCGATTCCGTCTACGTGGTCGACTCCGCCGGTGCGATGACGATCGACGATGCAAGACGCAGAGTCTCGGCGGTGAAGTCGGCCGTGGAGTGTCAGGTCGGCATCCACGCACACAACAACCTCTCGCTGGCGGTCGCCAACTCGTTGGCAGCCCTCGAGGAAGGGGTCGACCAGGTGGATGGTTGCACCACCGGCCTCGGAGCGGGTGCAGGCAACTGTCCCACGGAGATTCTCGTCGCAGCCTGCGAGAAGTCAGGCATCTCGACGGGTGTCGATCCCCTCCAGATCATGGACGCCGCCGAGGAAGCCGTTCGGCCGATCCGTCCCGAGCAGGGTGTCATCGACCGCGACGGACTGCTTCTCGGCTACGCCGGCGTGTACGGATCGTTTCTCCTTCACGCGAAGCGGGCCGCTGAACGATATGGCGTCGACACGAAGGCGATCCTCCTCGAGTTGGGCAACCGCAAGGTCGTCGGCGGTCAGGAGGACATGATCATCGACGTTGCGATGGAGCTGCAGCGGCGTGCCGCTGCGGCACAGGTGGCCGGGGCATGAGCGATCTGGCGGATCGGCTGGTAGCGGCGGTTCGTGCCCGCACCGCGCTCGATCCCGAAGGCAGCGGCCTGGACGCAGCCGCCGCATACGGGGTGCAGGACGAAGTGATCGCCGCTCTCGGCCCTGGCGTGGTGGCCGCCAAGCTCGGACTGACGTCAAGGGCCAAGCAGCTGCAGATGAACGTCGACGAGCCGCTCTATGGGTGGATGGTGGAGGGCACCGAGATCATGCGGGGCGAGCCACTGATCTCGGGCGAACTCATTCAGCCGCGGGTCGAGCCCGAGATAGCGTTCGTCGTCGGTGCGGATCTGTCTGGTTCGGCCGTCACTGCGGCGCAGGTGTTGATGGCGACAACGGCGGTGATGCCGGCCATCGATGTCCTCGACTCGCGCTATGCCGGGTACTCGTTCACGCTTCCCGATGTCATCGCCGACAACTCATCGGCGGCCCGCTTCGTCGTGGGGGATCCCGTTTCGCTCTCCGGGATCGACCTCCGGCGGGTCGGATGCGTTTTCTCGAAGAACGGCGAGATGATGGCCACCGCCGCCGGTGCGGCCATCTTCGGGCACCCGGCGGAGGCGGTCGCCTGGTTCGTCCGCAAACTCGCCGAGCGTGGCCGCACTCTGGCCGCAGGAACGGTGGTGCTGGCGGGAGCGCTGACGGCCGCCGTAGCGGTTGCACCGGGCGACTCCTACACGGTGGAGATCGACCGACTCGGCACCCTGGAGCTGGCAGTCCGATGATGTTGGCTCCTCGGCGCCGGTCGCCAGGCTCCAGTTGCTGTCAGCTCGTTCGCTCGTCATGAATGTCGTCGACGCGGCCGCTGAGTTGCACCAAGCACGGACCCACTGTCACGAGATACCGACGCTGTCGTCGAGGTACTCGGACATGACACTCGACGACGCCTATGCGGTACAAGAGGCAGGGATCGAGCTCCGCCTGGCAGACGGCGAATTCTTCATCGGCGGCAAGCTCGGCTTCACCTCCAAGGCGATGCAGCGGACGATGGGCGTGCACCAACCGAACTACGGGTGGCTGACGGACGCGATGCTGATCCACGACGGAATCGTCCGCCTCAACAGGCTCATCCACCCCAAGGTCGAGCCCGAGATCGCATTCTTGCTCGGCGACGACCTGGAGCCGCCGGTCTCGGTGGCCGCGGTGCTGGCCGCAACGGTCGCCGTCATTCCGTGCCTCGAGGTGGTCGATTCTCGATACGTCGAGTTCCGTTTCGGTCCGCTCGACAACATCGCCGACAACAGCTCTGCGGGAATGGTCGTGCTCGGGGCGCCGGTCGATCCCTCCGACCTCGACCTCACGCTCCTCGGCGTCGTCGTCGAGGCGGACGGCGAGCTCCACGCCACCGCGGCCGGCGCGGCGGTGCTCGACCACCCCGCCGCGGCCGTTGCGTGGATGGTGAACCACAGCAGCACGGGTGGTCGCTTCGAGCCCGGGCAACTGGTCATCTCTGGCGGGCTGACCAGCCCGGTGGATCTGGCCGCCGGAACGGTGGTAACGGCCGACTTCGACCGCATCGGATCGATCACCTTGAAAGCAGCATGAACAGGAAGGAACAGGGATGCCATTGGTCTACATCAACATCATGGAGGGCAGACCCAAGGAGAATATCGAGAAGATGATCTCCGGGGTTTCGCATGCCATCGCCGACGCGCTCGAGACCGACATCAACACGGTCCGCATCATGGTGAACGAAATGCAAGACCATCAGTACGGCGTGGGGGGCAAGGCGATGAACGTGGTGCGAGCCGAGCGGGCCGCTGCGGTGATCGAGCGGAGCGAGGAGGCCGGCTCGTGAAGCGTGTCCAGCACTTCATCGGTGGTGAGTTCGTCGACTCGGTCGATGGCAAGACATTCGAGTCGATCAGCCCCGTGGACAACGAAGCCATCGCATCGATCGCCGAGGGCTCCGCAGCCGACGCAGATCGTGCGGTGCGAGCCGCTGCTGACGCATTCGAGGTCTGGTCGACGATGAGCCCCACCGCCCGCAAGGCGGTCCTGATGCGCGTGGCCGACGGCATCGAAGCGCGGGCCGACGAGCTCGCGGAGTGGGAGACCCGCGACATGGGCAAGCCCATCGTCGACGCCCGTGACAAGGACGTGCCGAGGTCCGCCCACAACTTCCGATTCTTCGCCGACTGGCAGGAGATGGCGGGCACCAACGCATTCGACAGACCTTGGGAGAACACCTTCGGCTTCGAGCTGCGCGAACCCGTCGGGGTGGTGGCGGCGATCTCGCCGTGGAATTTCCCGCTCATGTTGCTGAGCTGGAAGGTGGCGCCGGCCCTGGCGTTCGGCTGCACCGTGGTCGCCAAGCCGGCCGAGCAGTCCCCGGTCACCGCCTCGCTCCTCGCCGAGATCTGCGCCGAGGCCGGGGTGCCGGACGGGGTCTTCAACGTCGTCCACGGTTTCGGACCCGATGCCGCCGGCGAGGCCCTCACCCGGCACCCCGACGTGGCAGCGATCACGTTCACTGGTGAGTCCAACACCGGACGGGCGATCATGTCGGCCGCATCTGGCGGCTTGAAGAAGCTTTCGTTCGAGCTCGGCGGAAAGTCACCCAGCATCGTGTTCCCCGACGCCGACCTCGGTGCCGCCGTCGCCGGAGGCCTGCGCGGCGTGTTCTACAACCAGGGCGAAGTGTGTTTGGCGGGATCACGGCTCATCGTCCACCGATCGGTGTACGACGAGTTCTGCGCCCGGATGGTCGACGGTCTTGCAGAGTGGAAGGTCGGCGATCCGTTCGATCGGTCGACTCGTGTCGGGCCGCTCGTCTCCACCGAGCACATGGAGAAGGTGCTGGCCTATGTCGACATCGCCGAGACCGAGGGTGGCAAGAGGCTGGTCGGCGGCGGTCGGATCACCGATGGCGACCTGGCGAAGGGCAATTATGTCGAGCCGACGATCTATGCGGACGTAGACAACTCCATGCGGGTCTGCCGGGAGGAGATCTTCGGGCCGGTTGCAGTTGTGATCCCCTTCGACGAGACCGACGAAGCGATCGAAATCGCCAACGACTCACCCTATGGCCTCGCGGGCATGGTTTGGACGAAGAACCTCGACACTGCCCACTACGCCGCCCGGCGCCTCCAGACCGGCAACGTCTGGGTCAACTGCTTCTTCGTGCGCGACCTCCGGCTCCCCTTCGGCGGATACAAGGCCTCGGGTCTGGGCCGCGAAGGCGGCGAGTACTCACATGAGTTCTTCACCGAGTCCAAAAGCGTTGTGATGAAGTTCGGCTGATGGGATCGCGACGGATCGGGCTGACGGACCGACTGCGCTCATTCGACAGCAGACCGGGCGCAGCAAGTGGCGCGGTCGCCGGCCGTCGGCGCTGGGCGAACGGCCGGTCGGTTGAACCCGCATGAAGGTCGCGATCGGACCCGTATCTGACTTGCCGGTCGATCGCTGCGTCGCCGTCGACGCCGGTCGGGCGATCGTGGCCCGGGTGGGCGACCGGGTGATGGCGTTCGAGAATCGGTGCCTGCATCAGGAGTCGCCGCTGGCCGGAGGGCGGATCGAGCGGGGGAAACTGACGTGTCCGTTGCACTTCTGGCGCTATGACGCCGCCACCGGTCGACATCTCGGCGGCAGCGGCACGTTGCCTTCGTATCCTGTCCAGATCGTCGATGGCGAGGTCTTCGTGGACCTCCCCGATCCCGAACCGAAGCTGTCGATGCGCGAGATGTTGCTTCGACATGCCAAAGAGTGGAGCCGCGAGTGATGCCGAGCGACAAGGCGATCGTGTGGGACATGGGCGGTGTCTTCAACGTCTATTTCACTCAGGTCCTCGCCGACATCGGGCGAGCAGAGGGGTGGCCGATGGACCGGCTGCAACTGGGTCCGACCGGTGACGTCGTCGACGACGACTATCTGGACATGGCCAGGGGCCGGCTCGACGAGCCCGAATACCTTCGTCGGGTGGTGGCGCGCCTTCGGGAGGCGGGCATCACGATCGATCCGCGCACCGACGTGGACTGGTCGCAGCATGAACGGCCTGAGACGTGGCGGTTCATCCGGCGTGCCCATGACGCCGGCGTCACGCAGGCGATCCTCACCAACGACGCCTCCAGGTGGAGGGGGGAGGGGTGGTGGCAGTCCTGGGAGCCTGCTCACCTGTTTTCCGCGATCGTCGACGTCGCGACCCTCGCCGCCCGCAAGCCGGCGCCCGGGGTGTACGTCGCCGTGTGTCGGGCTGTCGAGCGCAGCCCGGAGACCTGCATCTTTGTCGACGACATGCCGGTGAACTGTCGTGGGGCCGAGGCCGTCGGAATGGAGGCGCAGTTGTTCGACATCGTGCACCCCGAACGTTCGCTCACCGAACTAGGAGAGAGGATCGGATTGACATGAAGGCCATTGACAGACCGGTCATCACCATGGGGGCAGCCATCGAGGTGATCGACGGATGTGTCACCGAAGCGCGCGACCTGGGCGTCGCAATCGTGGTCTCGGTGCTGGACCCCGCCGGTCTGCCGGTGGCCTTCGCCCGGATGGACGGCGCACCGATGCTGTCACTCGACATCGCGGCCGACAAGGCCTGGTCGGTCTCGGCCTTCGGTCAACCAACCACTTGGTGGGCCGAGACCATCGCTGCCGAGCCCGCCCTGAGCGCACTCGCCAACAACAATCGTCTCATGCCGGTACCAGGTGGAGTGCCGCTCCTGTTCGAGGGTGACGTGATCGGGGCCGTCGGCGTCTCCGGCGCCACCGGCGAACAGGATCATCAGATCGCCGAGGCGGGGG
The DNA here is from genome assembly GCA_963792365.1 of uncultured bacterium. GTDB lineage: Bacteria > Actinomycetota > Acidimicrobiia > Spongiisociales > ZC4RG35 > JAOUGY01. Next base: position 165,695 of record CAWBVW010000001.1, on the reverse strand, counting down.
CCGCCACGCTCCGACTCGAGACGTTCACGACATCGAAGATGGAGGCGACGATCCGCTCGTACTTCGACGCGTGCAACTCGGGCGACGCCGAGGCGGTGGCCCGGCACTTCACCCCTGAGGCCGTTCACTACTTCCCACCCGGGATGTACGAAGGTCCGTTCGCAGGCGCCGAGACAATTGGGCGGAAGTGGGCCGAGGCCGTCGACCGCCTCGGCTCGGTGTGGACCGTTGACAGCTTCGTGGCGGATCCTCATGCCGGCATTGCCGTGATCGAGTGGACGCACTTCAAGACGTCGACCGGGACGGTGCTCCGCGGCGACGAGTGGTATCGGTTCGACCGGGCGACGGGCCTGATCGACGAGATCCGGGCGTACTACGCGTCTCCACAGGCACCCGAGCTCGAACGGCTCGAGCTGGCCGGATTCGACTACTCCGCTCGCGGGTACGCCAAAGAGTCCCCGATCGATCGGTTTCGCGGGTGAGGACCAGCACCGATCGCATAGTTGCCACGCACTGTGGAAGCCTCGCCCGGCCGCGCCCGCTGCTCGAGACGATGCGTGAGAAGGAGCACGGCCGGCCCTACGACCGGTCCGTATTCGATCATCAGGTGGCAGAAGCTGTCGCGGAGTCGGTCGGCATGCAAGCGTCTTGCGGTCTCGACATCGTGAACGACGGGGAGCAGGGCAAGGCCAGCTTCTTCACGTACGTCGTGGAGCGCCTCACCGGCTACTCGTCCGACGATGCCGAACCTGTCCTGCCGCCTTCATGGAAGCGGGAGATCGAGGCCTATCCCGAGTACTACGACACCTACTTCGGGAAATACGCCGAAACGGTGGTACCCCTGCGGGTGATGGCATGCACTGGTCCGGTGGCCTATCAGGGTCAAGATTCGATCGCCGGGGACGTCGCCAATCTGAGCGCCGCGCTCGCGGGGGTCGATGTCGAAGAAGCCTTCATCCCCTCCACGAGTCCTCAGGGGTTTGGGCGCAATGCCTTCTACGACACCGAGCGCGACTACCTCGAGGCGGTGGCCGAGGCGCTGCGGGAGGAGTACCTCGCGATCGTCGACGCCGGGTTCATCCTCCAGATCGACGATCCATGGCTCATCGAGATCCTGACCGGCGGGCCTGGGACGGAGCGGGAAGACCGGGTGCGCGAGGCGAACGAACACATCGAGGTCCTGAACCACGCGCTGCGCGGAATCCCCGCCGATCGGATCCGGCTCCACACCTGTTACGGGCTGAATGCAGGTCCTCGGACCCACGATCTGATGCTCGCCGAGATCGCTCCCTTCATGCTGCGCGTGAACGCCGGCGCCTACTCGTTCGAGGTCGCGAATCCCCGCCACTATCACGAATGGAAGATCTGGCAGGACGTCCAGCTCCCGGCCGACAAGGTCCTGATCCCCGGTTTCATCGGACACGCCAACAGCTACGTCGAGCATCCGGAGCTCATCGCCGACGGGCTCTGCAACTACGCGTCGCTGGTGGGGAGAGAACGGGTGATCGCAGGCGCGGACTGCGGGTTCTCGTCGCGGGCATCGTTCGCTCCGGAGGTGCACCCGACCGTCGTGTGGGAGAAGTTCAGGGCGCTGACCGAAGGCGCTCGCATCGCAACTGGACGGTTGTGGTCATGAGCGAGCTGGCGGTGGTGGTCGGTGCGACCGGATCGGTGGGATCGGTATTGACTCGTCGGCTCACGGGCCGAGGCATGAGAGTGGTTGCCGTTGCCAGGAACGACGAGTCGCTCACCGCGTTGGCCGCGGCCTCAGATCTCGTCGTGCCGGTGGTGGCCGACATCGGCGACAACTCATCGATCGAGACGATTCAGACGGCATTGGACGAGGAGGTGAAGCTGGCGGTCATCGCGGTCGGGCTGCCGGTCCGGGGATCGGTCGAGACACTCGATCCCGACATGCTGGCAGTCGGCGCCAATGTGAAGCTCGGCGGCACGACCCGGCTGCTTCGCGTGGTCCGCGACAACCTTGGCGTGGGTTCGATCTTCGCCTCGTTCGCAGGGACGCTCGGCATCGAGCCGCGCGCTCACGAGGCCGGACCCGGTGCCATCAACGCGGGATTGATCAACCTGATGAAGCAGATCTCCATGCTCTACGGACCGCGAGGGGTACGAGTGCACACGATCGTGCCGGGACCCGCCGACACGCCACGGCTCCGCCGGATCGTGGAGGCGGTCGCCTCCGAGCAGGGGCGGCCGTTCGACGAGGTGTGGGCGGAGTACCAGCGTCAGAACTCGCTCGGCAGGTTTCCCACCGTCGAAGAGATCGCCTGGGCGGTCGAGATGCTGCTCGCCCCCGAAGCGGCCATCATGGCTGGCAACGTGCTTCACCTCGACGCCGGAGGGCTGCGCGGCATCCACTGACGGAAGGACTGATCATGATCCTGGAGATCGCCGACCTGCGGCCCGGTGCTGAGAACATGGAGGACTTCGAGGCCGCCATGGCCGAGCTCGTGCCGGTCATCTCGGCCACGCCCGGCTACATCGCTCACACCGTGCAGCGGTCCATCGAGACGCCGGGTCGGTACGTGCTCCTCGTTCAATGGGAGTCGGTGGAGGCCCACATGGTCAGCTTCCGTCAGAGCGAGTTGTTCGACCGCTGGCGGGACCGCATCGCCCCGTACCGGGAGAATGCTTTCGTGGAGCACTTCGAGCAGGTGCTCGCACACCCCTGACCCGGCTAGTCAGCGCATCGGCTCACTGAGGCGAGCGACCAGCTCGTCGAGGTCATCGATGGTCTCGACGCCTTCCGGGAACTCCGACCGGCCGCCGTTGGTGAGGCCGGTGAACCCGCACCCAGCAGCTTCGGCGGCCTGCTGGTCCCAAGTCGAATCGCCGATCATGATGGCGTCGGCACGGTGTACACCGAGCAGGCGGCACGCTTCCAGAAGCTGGTCTGGAGCCGGCTTGGGACGCAGATCGGGGCGCCGCCCGACGACGTGCTCGATGGCGATTCCGTGGCGATCGAGAGCGGCGCGTGCTGCGGGCGGCGGCAGCAGCGTCACGACGGCGCGAGGAAGGCGTTCGGTAGCCAGCAATGCTGCGGCGAGGCCCGGCATGGCGTGGGAGCGCTCGATCGCAGCCATCTCGTGGCGCTCGATGACGTCGGAAACTCCCTGCCATCGGTCGTCGCCACTGAGTGTCACGAGGATGCCCATGCATCGGCGGGTCGGAGTGTCCCATTCGGTGGCGGGTGTCGGCAGATCTTCCCACATGCCGATCAGTGACTCGACATCTGCAAGAGCCGCGCCGTAGTCGGTGTAGGACTGCACATCGACGAGCGTGCGATCGAGGTCGAAGAGGATGGCGCTCATGTGAGGGCGGAGCGGATGCGGTTCACAGAGCCCCCCGGATCGGTGACGTCGAACCACACGGCTCGCATACCAAACGCGATCGCCCCTTCGACGTTGGCGGGCTGGTCGTCGGCGAACACGATCTGGTCCGCCGGCACTCCAAGTCGATCCGAGGCGTGTTGGTATGCCTGGTCGTGTGGCTTCAGCCTGTGTGCGAACGACAGATCGATCAGCGGATCGAAGCTCTTCGCCAGACCCATCTCCTCCAGCCACTCGGTGGGATGGAATCGCGCCAGGTCGTTGGTGAGGACGGCTGGACGGTCGGTCTCTTCGATGAGCATCCGGGTCTCCGGTCGGACCACGTCGTCGGCCGGAGGAGCAAACAGGACCTTCATCATCGTGGACACCGGGTCCTCGGTCTGCGGGAACACTTCCTCGGCCCGCCGGTGCCAATACTCGCGCTCCGAGATCCGGCCTGCCTGCATGTGCCGCCACAAGTCATCGGACGACGGGTCGAATGGTCCGGTCCACTCGGGGTGTCCCACGCGATGGAGCATCTCGAATGGGGTGCGGATCACTACACCGCCGAAGTCCAACAGCAGTCGTCGCATCGCCGGCCACTATGGCAGCGGGGTCCTCGCACACCGAAATCGGGTTCCGTTCTGTGCAACGGCTCACTGTACGAAGGCGAGGACGCGGCTCCAGGCGTCGGCCGATTCCTCAGCGAACTCGTCGTACTTCCGGTCGAAGAACGAGTGCGGTGCACCCGGGTAGGTGACCACCTCGTGCGGGACACCGGCGGCGGCGAGAGCCGTCTCGAATCGGGCCACCATGTCGGCGGTGATCATGTGGTCGTCGCCGGCCATCAGCGCCAGCACCGGGCACGTGATCCGGTCGACCTTTTCGATCACGGTGCCAGAGCCAGTCGGCTTGTCACGATCGGGATGTCCGTAGAACCCGATCGCTCCCGCCAGCTCCAGGCCTTCGGCTGCCATGTGCCATGCGTTCGATCCGCCGAAGCAGAAACCGATCACGTAGACACGATCGTGAGCGGAACGGAGCATCTGCACCGCGGCCGAGACATCGGCCACGAGTCCGGCGTAGGTGGTCCGCTCGACATGGGGCATGAACTCGAAGTCGTCCCCGCGCTCTCCCTGCCCTGCGGTCCGGCCGAAGTAGTCCATCGCCAGACTGCGATGCCCATGCTCCGCCAGACGCACGGCGAGTTGCTCGTAGAACCGGAAGAGGCCGCGAACATCGGGGAGCACGAGGACGGCGGTTTCGGTTGCGAGGTCGGGACGTGCGTCGAATGCATCGAAATGGTTGCCATCGGTGGCTTCCAGACTGATTCGTCGAGTCCGCACCTCAGCGCCCGATTCGTCGATCGGTGGCTCGGAGTCGGCGTCGAAGCACATGACATCCTCCCTTCGTCCAGGCTCACCGTACCGTTCGACTCCCGCCGATGGGCCGAGAACGGTGAGCCTTGGGGGAGTTCACGCTGGGTGTTCAGGTGACTTCTCAGGGTCAACCCCTATTGCATTGCACGCGTGAATCCGCCATGCTCGCGGAATGAAGCAACTGCTCGCCGCTGTTGACTGGTCGCTGGTTGCGCCGGTTGTGGCGTTTGCCGCTGCCTCGTTCGGCGTGATCACGACCGAGGTGCGAAGCCGGATCAGCTGATTCGTTTCGGACGGTGCAAAACAATGGGGGAGCCGGCTGGTTGGGATGTCCGGCGAGTCAAGATGCTGCACGGCGTCGGCCGTCGTGAAGCCTCCTATCGTGGCGCAATGGACTTTGCGCTACCGCCCGAGGACGATCCGCGCAGGCTCGCGGTCCGCGCCTGGCTCGACGATCACCCGCACCCGACTCCAGTCGATTTGGCGCAGGCCGGATACGTTGCTCCAGGCTGGCCTGCACCGTGGGGCCTGGACGCTGATCCAGAGCATCAACTCGTCATCTCGCAGGAGTTCGATCGCGTCGGTGTCGATCCGCATGGCCACAACCCCATTGGCATCGGATGGGCAGGCCCGACGATCCTGACAGCCGGATCTGACAGCCAGAAGTCCCGGTACCTCTGGCCGCTGCTCGACGGAAGCGAATTCTGGTGTCAGCTCTTCTCCGAGCCCGGGTCTGGTTCCGACCTCGCGTCCATGTCCACCACTGCCACCCGAGACGGTGACGAGTATGTCGTCAATGGTCAGAAGGTGTGGAACACCTATGCCGAGCGGTCCGACTTCGGGATCCTTCTGGCGCGGACGGACACCTCCCTTCCCAAACATCACGGAATCTCCTACCTCATATGTCCGATGAACGTGGCAGGTGTCGAGGTGAGGACGATCAAACAGATGACCGGCGATCAGGGGTTCTGCGAGGTGTTCTTCACCGACGCCCGGATCCCGGCCGAGAACCTCGTAGGACCCGAGAACGCCGGATGGACACTGGCGAAGCTGACATTGGGAAACGAGCGAGTGTCGCTGTCTTCAGGGGGCGTGTTGTGGGGTCAAGGGCCCCGGACGGCGGATCTCATCGATCTCGTCCGAGGCTCGGACGACCCGCTGGCACGAGATCGCGCCACCCGGTTGCACATCGAGTCCGAAGTCATGCGCATGCTTGGGTACCGCGTCCTGTCCCAGCTCATGGCCGGCCGGGGACCGGGCCCGGAGGCGGCGGTGAAGAAGTTCATGGCAGACCGGCATGGCCAGGATGTCATGAACCTCGCCAAGGATCTCCGCGGCGCAGACGCAATGGCCAATCGCCCCCGCAGCATCGGTTCAGACGAGTGGGACTGGGGTTTTCTCTACTCGAGGGCGCTGACCATCGGTGGCGGGACCTCGCAGGTGCTTCGCAACATCATCGGTGAGATGATCCTGGGGTTGCCCCGCGAGGTCGACGCCGACCGCGGTCTTCCGTGGACCGAGACCCGACGCTGATCGTCAGGTTGTGATCTTGCGGTACTGCCTGACCGCCAGGGGAGCGAAGATCACCAGAACACCGAGTGCCCAGGCCAGCGCAGCGATCACCTGGCCGGCGACCGTCTGACCCGCCTGAAGCGCATCCTGTCCGAGAATCAGACCGCGCAGTGCATTCGCTGTGATCGTGATGGGCTGGTTGTCGGCGAACGTCCGGAGCCAATCCGGCATCGTCCCCGTCGGGACGAACACAGAAGAGGCGAACACCAGCGGAAACACCGGAAGAAACACCGCCGACTGTGCGGCCTCGGGGTTCTTGACCGCCAGTCCGATGGACGCCATCACCCACGACAGGGAGTAGGCGAACAAGGCCGCAACAGCGAGGCCACCGAGCATGCCGAAAATGCTGGTCTGCCACCGGAATCCGATGAGACCTCCAACCAGCAGCATCAATCCGATCACGAACATGTTGCGGATCGCATCGGCAACGGTGCGTCCGGCGAGCACGGCAGATCTCGCCATCGGGAGAGATCGGAACCGGTCGATCACACCTTTCGAAAGGTCCTCGGTGAGGCCGAGGGCCGTCTGGCCTGCCCCGAACGTCGCCACCTGGACCAAGAGGCCCGGAACGATCCAGTTGATGTACTTGCCGCCGGCGGCCGGTGGGAGGGTTCCGCCCAGGGCTCCTCCGAACACGTAGTTGAACAACAGCAGGAACATCACCGGCTGGATGGTTGCGAACAACAGCAACTGGGGAAGCCTGATGTTTCGGAGCAGGTTCCGTTTCGTGATCACCCACGTGTCCTTGATGGTGTGGCCCACCGACATCCGGACGTGGGGTGTTGCAGCAATGGTCATGCCGATCTCCTGTTCTGGCGGCGGCCCCGTTTTGTGGTCGGTGCTTCCGATGCCACGTCCTCTGGCGTCTCTCCGGTGAGGGCGAGGAACACGTCGTCGAGGGTGGGGCGCCGCAGAGTGATGTCGTCGGGGCGAATGCCCTCTTGGTCGAGATTGCGAACCGCTTGGGTCAGGGTTCCAGGTCCATCCGGCGCCGGGATCGAGATCTTCTTGGAGCCTGCGTCGTAGTTCGGGTCGTCGCCGTGGATGCGACGGAGCGCCTCGATGGTGGGAGATCGAAACTCGTCCGCCACCGTCAGCTCCACCACCGACGTGCCCATCTTGTCCTTCAACTCCTCGGGCGTGCCCTCGGTGATCAGGCGGCCGTGGTCGATGACCCCGATCCTGGCTGCGAGCTGATCGGCCTCCTCGAGGTATTGAGTCGTGAGCAGGATCGTGGTGCCGTCGTCGATCAGATCCTCGATCAGCTCCCACACATCCATCCGGCTGCGAGGATCGATACCGGTGGTCGGCTCGTCCAGGAACAGGACCTGGGGTCGTCCCACCATGGATGCCGCAAGGTCGAGTCGGCGACGCATGCCGCCCGAGTACGTGCGGACGGCTCGGTCTGCGGCGTCGGTGAGATTTATGCGCTCGAGGACCTCGTCCGCCCTGCGTCGTGCGTCCGAAGGGCTGAGGTTGTACAGCCGGCCCACCATCTCAACGTTCTCGCGCCCGGTCAGATAGTCGTCGACGGCGGCGAACTGGCCGGCGAGCCCAAGTCTCGTGCGGGCGGTCACCGGGTCGTGGAGCACGTCGATGCCGGCGACCGTCGCCTTTCCGGCATCGGGCTTGAGCAGAGTCGTCAACACCTTGATGAGCGTCGTCTTGCCGGCACCGTTGGGGCCGAGCAGGCCGTAGATGATGCCCGGTTCGAAGTCCAGAGTGACGTCGATCAAGGCTCGGATGGTGTGATTGAAGGTCTTGTCGACGCCCTCCACCGACACGATGGGGTCGGACATGGCTGTCTCCTGAATTCGAGTGAGTCTGCGAGCATCGCGCAATTACTTGTGTCTGTCAATTTCTTCTTGTGATACTATTTGGCCACTAAATGGTTGATACGACAGGCGATTCCGGTTCGGCGCTCGGGGATCGCGCCGAGTTGGCGCACCTCATGCGGACATTTGGCGAGGGCATGCGTCGTCGTTTCCTTCGTGTGGTCGGCGAGCACGACCTGACGGCTCCACTCTTCGCTGCGCTCCAGGCGCTCGATGAGCCGTGTCCCATGCGGGACGTGGCTTCCCGTCTCTCGTGCGACGCCTCCTACGTGACCGGTCTGGCCGACCGGCTCGAAACGCTGGGTTTGGCTGAGCGTCAGTCACACCCCGACGATCGGCGTGTGAAGCAACTGGCCTTGACAGACAGAGGCCGCGAGGTGCGGGCCGCCGTCCTAGACAAGATGGAGAGCTCGCACGACCTCTTCCCCCAGTTGGACGACCATGAAGTCCAGACGATGGTCAGGGTGTACCGGAAGCTGGCGCAACAGTGATCCGTCACGCCGTCGATCGTCCGCCACAATGGCGGACCTAGCCCCTCGGTTCGGGCCTGAGAAGGGCGGCGAGCATCGTCGCTAGGGCTTCGGTCACCGCGTTCGAGCCCTGGCGGAGAAGAAGCGGGTTCTGATAACCCTGAATCGACACGAGCAATGCTGCCGCCAGTGTTTCGGCGTCGTCGGGGCGGATGAGGTTGGCGGCGGCGCCAAGTCGAATGAAACGCTCGAGCCTGCTCAAGATGGCCTGTTCGTGGTGGCGGTAGATGTGCCGGACGAGATCGGACTCCGGGAGTCGGCTGATCGCAAGACGGAAGATCCTGACGTCGTGGGTGAAGCCGCCGACCACCGATCGCACCACGTTGCGCATGGTCGATTCCAGCCCGCTTTCGAGGAGGGTTTCGATCGACAACGATCGATCGAGATCCGAGGCCATGTCGGTGAGAGCGGCGTCGAAGGCAGCTGCAAGCGCCGCATCCTTCGACGAGAAGTACGTGTAGAAGGTTGCAGGTGACACCCGGGCGTGATCGGCGATCAGCTCGGGAGAAACGATCCCTCGTGTCCTCACGACGGCGCGGGTGGCGCCGATGATGGACTCGTACGTGGCCCGCGCCTTGCGGGTGGTGGGTGGTGGCGGCAGCGGGGCTGTCATGATCGGTTCTGATGATGGTCGAAAGCGTCAGCTCTCGTCGTCGTATCCGACTTCGATCTTGCGTCTCGCATATCTGGACGGTCTCTCGGGAAACGGGTGATAGAATCATATTTGATCTATGACGATCCCTCCATCTCTCGAACTCGGACTCCAGGCGTCTCACCTGTGTGAGATCGCCGCCAAGGCTGGACCGGCGGACGGACCAAGTGGTAGTTTGACCGCAGATGTGGTGGGGGCGATTCGATCGTCCGGGTTGGCCGGCATGGCTTTGCCGGCCGCCCTCGGCGGCTTCGCATCCCCTCCTGTGGCTACGACCGAGGTGCTGGAGCGCATCGCCTCGAGTGATGCTGCTTCCGCCTGGATCGTATTGATAGCCTCCACCACGTCGCTGAACGCCGCCTTCATGCGCCGCGACGTTGCGGCCGAAGTGTTCGAAGATGGAGCACACAGTCTGAACGTGGGCGTGCTCGCTCCCAGTGGCGTCGGAGTCCCAGTCGACGGCGGACATCGGGTGAGCGGTCGGTGGACGTTCTGTTCGGGATCTCTCCACGCCGACTGGATCACGGTGGGGTTCAGAGTCGAGGGGAGCGACGAGATCCGTTCGGGGTTCTTCCCGGCGAGCCAGGTCCAGATCATCGATACGTGGAGCGTCCTAGGGCTCGATGCCACGGGGAGCAACGACATCATGTTGAACGACGTCTTCGTGCCCACGGAGCGGACGTGGTCTCTCGACGGTCAACCGTGGACCGAAGAGCCCCTCTTTCGATTTCCGATCTATGGCCTCCTGGCCGTCGGCGTTGCCGCAGTGATGGTGGGCATTGCCCGGGGAGCGATCGAAGACTTCGTCGAACTTGCGCGGGAGAAGACTCCCACGGGCAGTCGCCGCAAGCTTGCCGACCGGCCGATGATCCAGGAGGCGGTTGCTCGTTCCGAGGCCCAGCTGGGCGCCGCCAGGGCATATCTGAAAAGCGAGACCGGTGGGGCCTGGGATCACGCCGTGGGTGGCGGAGAGATCGACGCCGATGTGAGAGCTCGGCTGAGGATGGCGGCGAGCCACGCGGCGGAGGCTTCCGTGGATGTCGTCACTCGCATGTTCAGGGCCGCCGGCGGAACGGCGGTCTACAAGAGGAGTCGACTCGAGCAACGGCTGCGCGACGTCAACACCGCGGCCCAGCACATGATGGTCGCCCAACCCACATGGGAGGTCGCCGGTCGCGCGCTGCTCGGAACCGGCGAGCACGGTCAGCTATGACCTACGAGACGCTGCGGCTGGAACGAGACGGTTCGATCCTCACGGTCCGACTGGATCACCCCACATCTCGGGTGAATGCGATCGATGCCACCATGCACGATGACCTCGATCGTCTCTTCGCCGAGCTGCAGACCGAGTCCACGGCCCGGGCAGTCGTGATCACCGGGCGACCCGGGGCGTTCTCGGCGGGAGGGGACTTCGCGTGGTTCCCCGCGTTGAGGGATCCGCTGGTCAGAGAAGAAGTCCGAAAAGCGGGCCGACGAATCGTCTGGAACATCCTCGACCTTCAGATTCCTCTCGTGGCGGCAATCGGTGGTCCGGCAGCCGGCCTCGGTGCCACCTTGGCGTTGCTGTGTGACGCTGCGTTCATGGCGTCCGACGCGGTCATCGGAGACCCCCACGTCCGAGTTGGATTGGTGGCGGGCGATGGAGGCACGGCGATCTGGCCGGCCCTGGTGGGTCCGATGTTGGCCAAACGGTATCTGTTGACTGGCGACATGATCGAAGCACAGGAGGCGCACCGCCTAGGACTCGTGTCCCATGTAGTGGCTCCCGATCGGCTGGAGGAAGCCGCCCTCGAGTTTGCTCAGCGACTGGCTGAGGGGCCACCGCTTGCGATCCGCTACACCAAGCTCGCTGTGAACACGGCCATGAAACAGGCGTTTTCCTCGGCATTCGACGTCGCACTCGCGTACGAGCTGTCCACGATGGCAAGCGACGACCATGCGGAGGCGGTGGCGGCGGCCGTGGCCAGGCGAAGGCCCCGGTTCGAGGGTCGATGATCGAGCTCTACGAGGGGATCCTCACCACCCGGGCGATTCGGCGATACACCGACGATCCGGTCGGCGACGAGGAGATCGTTGCATGTCTCCGCGCCGCCCAGCAGGCGCCGTCCGGCGGCAACAGTCAGCCGTGGCAGTACCTCGTTGTCACAGATCCGGTGGTACGGGCCGACATCGCAGCGGTGTACCTCGCTGCATACGAGCGATGGGAACGGGCGCAACTCGCGTCTTTGCCACCCGACTGGCCACCGGCGGTTCGCGGCGAGTACGACCGAGGCGTGAGAGCATCGCGAAGACTGGCCGAGACACTTGGTGATGCAGCGGCGATTGTCCTGTTTCTCATGCCTCGGGTGTCGATCACCCCACACGACGACGATGGGCCCATCGAGATCGGTCCCCTGTATGCAAGCGTCTACCCGGCGGTCCAGAACTTCATGCTTGCGGCACGCTCGAAGGGGATCGGCACGGTGTTGACCACCGTGTGGTGGAGCCGGCAATCCGAACTGAAGCACTTGCTCGGGGTGCCGGATCGATTCGAGATCGTGGCGCTCGTGCCGATGGGGAGGCCCGTCGGCACCTTCGGTGTGGCACCGAGAAAGCCGATCGAGCCCCTCACCCATTGGGACCGCTACGGCCATCGTCCCCTGGCTGGCAGATCTCCTGGAGAGGTGTAGGTTTCGATCAATGATGGATCGAGTCGATCCGACTGTGGAAGCAGCTCTCGCCGACGGCGGACAGCGTCAGGGTGATCGTGACGTTCGACCGCGAACGCACGCTCGACGATCTCGAGGGGTTCGACGTGGTGTTCAACCTGGCTTCGATTTCGGCTGCAGCTCTCCGGGTGGATCGATCAGACCTCGATCGGCTCATCGCCGACGCTTGTGTCCTTCGTATCGAAGCCGACGGCGAGGTGCGGGCTTTTCGGTGACACGGTGCCGATGAGCGCCGGTCAGGGCCTCCTGCTGGGCGGGTGGTCCATACCCATGTAGACACCACCGGTGTCGAGTTCGTCGAGCATCTGAGCGATGCGCTTCTGACGTGTTTCGGGCCGCACGGCGCGACCGATCCACGCCAGATAGTCGTTGCGCTGGTAGAAAGGCCGGGCATCGTACGACGCTCGCAGACCACGCCGCTCGAGCTCGGCATCGACGTCGGCGGGCATCTCTTGCACGGGTCGTGGCATCTGGCGAGCTATTCGAGCGGCGGTCGCTTCAACTCGCAGGCGGCGGCTTCGGCGTCGACCCGGCCCCATCCGAACTCGTCGGTCCGGCCGGTGCGACCCATGAGGTCGGCCCGCCACGCGAGGAGCGCCCGGATCTCGGCGTTGGTACCCCATCGATGGGCTCCCCAGGCGACGGCTGCGGCACCCGCAACGTGGGGACAGGCCATCGAGGTGCCACTGAGACGGCGATAACCACCTCCAGGTGCGGTCGAGAGCACCTGTACCCCCGGCGCACACAATTCGACCTCGGGCCCCCGATTCGAGAACGACGCCAGCGAGCCTGCGTCGTCGATTGCCGACACGGCGAGCACGGAGTCGAACAGGGCCGGGGCGCCGACCGGACCGCTCGCATTGCCTGCGGCAGCAATCAGCAGCGCACCCTTGTCCCACGCCATGTCGCACATCGCCTGGACGGCGGTCGGGGCTGACTGGGCACCAAGGCTCATCGAGAGAATGTGAGCGCCTCGCACGTTCACGGCGTGGTCGATCCCCGCAACCAGATTCGACCAGGCTCCCGACCCGGAGCGGCTCAACACCTTGACTGCGTACAGGTATGCGCTGGGTGCGACTCCCACGACGCCGCTCCCGGTGAACGCAGCTGCGATCGTGCCGGCGCAGTGTGTGCCGTGACCGTTGTAATCCATCGGGTCGGTCTCGCCGTCGACGAAGCTCTCGCCGCCGCGGTAGTTGATCGCCAGATCCGGGTGTGTGTAGTCGATGCCGGTGTCGAGCACGGCCACCTTGATCGCCTTGCCCTCCGAACATGGCCAAGCCGGAGGAGCTTTGATGAGGTTCACACCGGAGGGAATCGTTTCCTCGTCCAACGACGGCTCACCTTCGACCGCCAGCTGATGCCCGAAGGCGTACACAGGGCCGTCTTCCTCGACCAATGCGACGTCCTCGGCCGCCTCCAGGGCCCGCACCTGATCGGACGTCAGGTCGGCCACCAGGATCGGGGCGCGGTACTCGTTGACGTCGTAGACCACGGCAGCGCTCGACGGAAGGGCTCCCATGGCGGTTGCGGGGACCACCTCGAATCGGCTGTCGACCGCCGACATGAAGAGCTCCGTCTTGTCGGCGTCCTGGGTGCTTCGCCGATCTTTGGGCTTGAACGTGACGAGCACGCGGCGCCGGCCGGCGGCTGTGTTTGACGATCGATCTTCTTGCTTCTTCGTAGCCATGAATGGCCCCCATCGCTCGGACGTCTCATCACCCAGAATACGCCGGACATCTGACAGATACGGCCGAGATGTCGTGGGGAACCACAACTCGGCGAGTCGCGCTGGGCTCTCGGGAGAACTGAGGAGTCGATGGGCGTAGTGTCGGTGCCGTGAACGACACGACCCGTATTGCCTTGTTCGGATCTCGGTTCATGGGCAGAGCGCACTCCCACGCCTGGAAGGCGGTTCCCGAGTTCTTCCCTACGCCGACTCGTCCGATTCTGTCGGTCATCGCCGGCCGTGACGAAGTCAATCTCGAGTCGATGGTGGCGCGATTCGGCTGGGGCCGATGGACGACGCGCTGGGAGGACGCCATCGAGGATCCCGCCATCGACCTCGTCGACATCGGCACTCCCAATCACCTGCACGCACTCCAGGCGGTCGCGGCGCTCGATGCCGGTAAGCCGGTCGCTTGCGAAAAGCCGCTGGCGGGGACGCTGGAGGATGCCCGGCTCATGCGCGATGCGGCGGCGCGGACGGGGCTCCAGACCTTCACGTGGTTCACGTACCGCCGGGTTCCGGCGGTCGCGCTTGCCCGCCAACTGGTGGCCGAGGGACGTCTGGGGCGCATCTATCACGTCAGGGCGGCATACCTCCAGGGATGGGGCGGTCCCGAGGCAGCAGGCACCTGGCGGTTCGACGCCGCCCAGGCCGGTTCCGGGGCGATGGGGGATCTCGGTGCCCACATCATCGACATGGCTCGCTTCATCACCGACAACGAGATCGTCGAGATCGACGGGGCCGCAGAGCGTCGGTTCATCGACGCCCGACCCAGACCCGACGACCCGGCGAGGTCGATCGAAGTGACGGTCGACGACGCCGTCGCATTCATCGCACGGATGGCAGGGGGCGCACTCGCCACCTTCGAGGCGACCCGTCTCGCCACCGGCATCAAGAACTCCAATCGAATCGCGATACATGGCGAGAACGGCGCCATCGCCTTCGACTTCCATCGGATGAACGAACTCGATGTCTTCGATGCGACCGAGCCAAAACGCCTTCGCGGTTGGAAGACGATCGCGACGACCGACGAGACCCATCCGTGGATGGCGAACTGGTGGCCCGACGGCCACTGGCTCGGCTACGAGCACACGTTCGTGAATACCGCCGCCGACATCCTCGGTTCGCTGGCGGGGGAGCGGATCGAGGCACCTTTGGCCGATTTCGACGACGCGTACCAGACGCAGCGGGTGATGGCTGCTGCGGTCGCCGCTGCACGCAATCGTTGCGCGGTGTCCGTTTCGGAGATCGGTTGACGGCTTCTGGTGGGCTGCGTCGGCGAGCTGCCTCCAACTCCGAGTTGGCTGCCAGCTCAGCGGGTTCGGTCGTTCATCCGATGGGATCTCTGATCGGGCGCCGGGCGCTGGGATACTGGCGCCCATGACTCAGCGTTCCATGTCTGCTCGACTCGGTGCTGCACTCGTGTTCTTCACATCGGCCGAAGTGCTCGTGCTCGAGATTCTGGCCGGACGACTCCTCGCCCCCTATGCGGGAGTCACCCTCGAGACGTTCACGGCGATAATCGGGACCATCCTCGCCGGGATCTCGCTGGGAGCCTTCATCGGCGGGCGGCTTGCCGATCAGGCCGACTCGACGCGCATGCTCCCGGTGGCCCTCATTGTCGGCGGTGCGCTGGGGATGGCGACAGTTCCGCTGATCCGTGTGCTTGGACCGGCTCTCGGCGGTGACGTCCTAGGGCTTGTGCTGCTGGTGGCGATAGCGGCCCTGCCGGCGGCGGCCGTGCTGAGCAGTGCCACGCCCATGGTGGTGAAGCTCCTCCTGGCCGACCTCGGGACGACGGGACAAGTGGTGGGGCGGATGTCGGCCATCGGAACCGCCGGCGCCATCGTCGGCACGTTCATGACCGGCTTCGTGCTGATCGCCAACCTCCGGACTTCCGTGATCGTTCTCACCGTTGGTGTCTCTACCGTGCTCTGGGGTGGATGGGTGTGGTATCGCCTGCGCGGATCGAGCGGATTTGTAGGCCCCATGGTGCTCGCGCTGGTCGCCGGGCTCGCCGTCCCGGCGGTAGCAGGCAGGTGTGACATCGAGACGGCCTACTTCTGTGCGAGGGTCGAGGTCGACCCGGACAACCCGTCGGGGCGCACCCTCTGGCTCGACACCGTCAGGCACTCGTACGTGGATCTCGACGACCCCACCCATCTCGTCTTCCGGTCGACGCGGATGCTGGCGGCGGCGGTGAACGCCGAGACCAGTGGCCCGATCCACGCCGTCCACATCGGTGGGGGAGGGCTCACGATGCCGCGCTGGATCGACGCAACACGCCCAGGGTCGACGGGTCTCGTCTTGGAGCTCGACCCCGGTCTCATCGAGCTCGCCCGCACGGACCTCGGATACGTCGATGACCCCGACATCGTCATCAGAACCGGTGACGCGCGTACCGCTCTCGACGACCTGGATCCGCGATCGGCCGACGTCGTGGTGGGCGATGCCTTCGGCGGCGTCGCCGTGCCGTGGCACCTGACGACCGTCGAAGTGGCCTCCCAGATCCGATCGGTCCTCGAGCCCTCGGGCATCTACACGATGAACCTGATAGACAACGGCTCCATGGCGTTTGCGAGATCGCAGATCGCCACCCTCTCGGAGGTGTTTCAGCACGTGGTGGCCATTGCACCAGATGGCCACTTCGATGGCGGCAACGTGGTTCTCGTGGCCTCCGATGAGAGGATCGACCTAGAAGCGGTGATCGTGTCGGCCTCCGATCTGGGGCTCGAGATCGAAGGGCTGTCGGGAGCGGCACTCGAGGCCTATGTGGGAGAGACCGTCATACTCACCGACGAGTACGCACCGGTCGATCAGCTGCTGAACACGCCCGGTCGGCCACCGGCGTGACGATCTCTTGTGCATCGCAGGTGCGCTCTGACGTCACGTCCGGCGGCTCGCCGCCAGCTCGATGAGCTTGCGGGCGCCCTCGCCCATCGGTTCGAAGCGCTCGTCCTTGGTCTGTCCACGCAGCCAGCGGATGTAGATCTGCTGAATGATGGTCGCCATCTTGAAGGTGCCGAATACCACGAACCACTCGGCGTGGGACAGATCGCGACCGGATCGTTCCCCGTAGCGAGCGATCGCCTCATTGCGTCGCATGAACCCGGGGGCCGAGGTGGGCATGGGCTGGAGACCGGGTACGTCCTCGTCGGGGTCGTGCCACACTGCCATGACCGTCCCGAGATCGGCGAGGGGCTCGCCACGAGTGCACATGTCCCAGTCGTATACGGCGACACAGCGACCCGGATCATCCTCGGCCACCGCCATGTTGTCGAGGCGCCAGTCGTTGTGGAGCAGCGTGACGTCGGACGATGGCGGCATGGTCTCCATGAGCCATCCGGCGACGTCTTCTGCCAGAGGATTGTCTTCGTGTTTGGCCGTTTCCCACCGCCCGATCCAGCCGTTGAGCTGGCGCTCCACGAACCCCGCCGGCCGGCCCAGATCGGCCAGTCCGGCGTCTGTCGGGTCCACGGCGTGGAACTCCGCCAGAGTGTCGACCACCACCTCGCTCAGCTTGCGATTCGCCTCGGCGTCGTGCCCGCTACCGAACACCGGCGGGATCGCGCCCTGCACCACCACACCGTGGCGTCGCTCCATGATGAAGAACGGCGCTCCGATGATCGACTCGTCGTCGGTGAAGAGGAACGCCCGGGCGGCCTTCGGAAACGCCTGCCACAGCGTCGAGAGCACGCGGTACTCGCGCCCCATGTCATGAGCCGACGGTGCGACCGGGCCGAGAGGTGGCCGCCTCAACACGTACTCGTGTGAGTCGCCGAACCGGAGAAGATATGTGAGGTTGGCCTTGCCTCTCCCGAACTGGCGTACCTCGAGCGGGAGGTCGGAGCCCGGGAGCCGCCCATCGATCCAGTCGACGAGGGTGGCCTCGTCGAACCGCTCGTCCGGTCGGACGTCGATCACCTCGGGTACGATCATGTCGGCCATGTGAGGACGCTAGTAGAGCCGGTAGCCTGCCCTCGCAATGACTACGCCTTTCGACCTTTCTGAAGCATTCGTGGACGAGCTCGCCGAGCTCAACCCCCTCATCGCCACCGATCTCGGCCTCCCGGGTCACGACCATTTGTGGCCCGACTTCGGTCCGAACGGGATCGAAGCGAGGCGCGAGATGAACGTGCGCTACCTCGGCGCATTCGAGCCCCATCTCGACGATCCGGATCCGTGGCAGCGTTTGGCGGCCACGGTTGCCCACGACTACCTACTCGAGGCGGGACGGCGTCATGATGCCGGCGATCACTACTTCGACGTTTCCCACATGGGCAGTTCGTTCGATGCCATCCGGCAGGTGTTCGACGTGATGAAGAAGGACTCGCCGGAGGCATGGGAGGCCATCTGCACCCGACTCGAAACCATGGACGACATGTTCTCTGGGTACTGCGCCAAGCTCGAGCAGGGGGTCGGAGCCGGAAGGGTCGCAGCGGCCCGGCAGGTCGAGTCGGTCATCACACAGGCGCGCGAGCTAGGGGGCGAGCATTCGGCTCTGATGCGATTGCTGCGCCTGGGCCACGACAGTGGATTCGTGGCGGGGCGCATCGAGGTTGCGGTGGACGCAGCCCGTCGCGCCAATGACGCGTTCGCCGACTTCCTCGAGGTGAGCTACCTCCCGGCTGCTCCTGAGGCCGACGGGGTCGGGGAGGAGCGATACCGGCGTGCAGCGGATGGATTCCTCGGTCTCGAGATTGACCCCGACGAGGTGTACGCGTGGGGCTGGGAGGAGCTCCATCGGATTCAGATGGAGATGGTGGCCGTCGGGGAGCAGATCGCACCAGGTTCGTCGATCCGAGAGGTAGCGACGCTTCTGGAGACGGACCCCGACAGATGCGCCCCCACCCATGCCGAATTCGTCGACTTCGTCTCTCAGCTACAGCATCGGGCGCTCGCAGCGCTCGACGAAACCCAGTTCGACGTCCCCGATCCCATCAAGACCGTGAGCGTCAACATCGCACCCCCCGGTGGACCACTCGGCGCCTACTACCTCCAGCCCAGCGAGGATCTGATCAGTCGACCAGGTGGAGTGTGGTATTCGCTTCCCGCAGAGGACGGTCCGGTGCCGCTGTACCAAGAGGTTTCGACGGCCTATCACGAGGGTTTTCCTGGGCACCATCTCCAGGTCGGGACCGTGATGGCGATGTCAGATCGCCTGAGCAGATTCCACCGGGCGCTGCTGTGGTATTCGGGATTCGGGGAGGGGTGGGCGCTGTACACCGAGCGACTGATGCATGAGCTCGGGTTCTTCGAGAAGCCCGACTACGTGTTCGGCATGCTCGCCAGCCACCTGTTCCGCACCGCACGAGTAGTGGTCGACATCGGTTGTCATCTCGGGCTCGACATTCCGGCCGGGTCGCCGCTGTTTGCTGGTGAGCCGTGGACGTTCGAGCGAGCGGTCGACTTCATGACAGAGGTCGGGCTCCAACCGAGGCCGTATGCCGAGAGCGAGGTCAAGCGGTACCTGGGATGGCCGGGCCAAGCGATCTCCTACAAGGTCGGCGAGCGTGAAATCCTGACGTTGCGATCAGATCTCCGGCGCCGGCTGGGCTCGGACTTCAGCCTCAAGGAGTTTCACGGCCGGGTGCTCGGTCATGGCGAGTTGCGCCTCGACCGGTTGCGGACCCTGGTCATGGATGGTTGGGAGTGACGTATTCCGACAACCGGACGTCGCTCGACCCCGCCGACCTGGGGCCGGAGGCCTGCTATCGACTGGCCTCGGGACTGGTCGTGCCGCGGCCGATCGGATGGATCGGAACCAATGACGTGTACCAGCGGCCCAATCTCGCCCCCTATTCGTTCTTCAACATGGTCTCCGGCTGGCCGCCCACCGTCCTGTTCTCAGGAGGCTCACGCGCGGGCAACCCGAAGGACTCGCCATCGAACGCCCGTGCCACCGGTGTCTTCACCGTGAACATCGTGTCCGAGGAACTGGCGATGGCGATGAACGTGACGGCAGCGAACGTCCCGGAGGACGTCGACGAGTTCGAACTCGCCGGGATCACGGCTGTGCGTGGGGATCTCGTGGATGCTCCGATGGTTGCGGAGGCGCCCGCGTCTTTCGAGTGTCGAACCACGCACGTGGTGGCCGTCGGTGCGGACATTCGTCCCAGCCTCGTCGTGTTCGGGGAGGTGCTGCGTTTCCACGTCCGGCCCGGCGTTGTGGTCGACGGTCGGGTCGACCTTGATCAGCTGCTCCCGATCGGGCGTACCAGCGGTCCCGGGTACGTTCGGACCCGAGACCGTTTCGAGATGCAGCGTCCTACCTGATTCGACCGGTCACCCGCAGGCCGAACGAAGCTTCGGATACGGGTTGACGGCCTCGCCATCGACCAGGATCTCGAAGTGGAGGTGGGGAGACGATCCGATGGCGTTGCCGGTGTCACCGACGGAACCGATCACTGCCCCCTGCGGTACCCGCCCGACCTGGCCGAACCCGCGCATGTGGGTGCCGATGTAGACGTTGCCGTCGTCGCCGTAGAGCCAGAACTGCAGGCCGCCGAGCGTCCCGTTGATCGCATCGACACGACCGGACACCGGTGCGTACACCGGTGTTCCCATGGGTGCGAACATGTCGATCCCCTGGTGGAATCGGCCGTTTGGCTTGATATAGGCGTAGTCGTTGACAAATCTCGAGGACGGAACCGGACAGGCAAAGCCTGTGCTGGTGGTGGCACCGGCCGTGCGGGCGGGGATCCGGAGCTTCTGTCCTATGCGGATCCGGTTCGGGTTGGAGAGGTTGTTCAGTGAGGCGATGGCGTTGGCGCTCACGCCATACCGCGCTGCGATCTCGCCGAGCGTCTCCCCGGAGACGACCTTGTGGGTGGCCTGGACCTCGCTCGACCCTCCGCCTCCTCCGCTGGACGAGCCCCCGGAACCGGTGATGGTGAGCTTGGTTCCGACCACGATCAGCGACGGCCTTGCGATGTCGTTCTGCTTCACGAGAGCCGCCACCGTGGTGCCGTAGCGTGCCGCGATCTGCGACAGCGTCTCACCCGACTTCACGACGTGTGTGACGGTGGCGGATCCGCCGCCACCCTGCTCGGTGCCGCCCTTGGCGGGAATCGTCAGCCGTTGGCCGATCCTGATCAGGTTTGCGTTGGCCAGGTCGTTGGCCTTCACCAGTGCGGTGACGCTCACGCCGTATCGAGCTGCGATCTCGCCGAGGGTCTCCCCGCGCCCAACCGTGTGTCGTTTCGAGGAAGTGCCCGATGATCCCGGAATCGTGAGCACCGTACCGATGCGAATGAGGTCGGCGTTCGAGATCTCGTTGGCGGCGACGAGCGCGGCAACCGATGTGCCCTGGTCTTTGGCGATCTCGCTGAGGGTGTCGCCCGAACGGACGGTGTAGCCGGCCGAGGCTGCCAACACGACGAATCCGATTGTCGCGCCCACAGCAAGAGCACGGGTACGCCGTTCCCGGGGTACCTCTGAAAACGATCCACTGATTCGGCCAATGCCGAACATCCGGACACCTCCTCATTGTGGGATCTCGCGATCCCGGGGGAGGGCCCCTGAAACTCCGCCCCGGCACGATACTCGTTTTTCGCGGAGTTGAGAAGCCTCAGGTGATCTCGACGCGTTGCGGACCATCGATCCGTGCGCGGAGCTGGCCACAGGCGGCGTCTATGTCGCGTCCTCGGGTGTCGCGCACGGTCACGTTGACTCCGGCGTCGCGCAACACCTCGGCGAAGCCCTCGATTCTGGATCGAGAGGAAGGATGCGAGTCGGTCAATGGTGTCGGGTTCATGGCAATCAGGTTGACGTGTGCCCGCAGTCGGCGAGCGATCGGTGCCAGCTTCATGGCCTGATCGTCGGTGTCGTTGACGCCGTCGATCATCGTCCACTCGAGGGACACTCGACGCCCCTTCTTCTCGAAGTACGTTCGGGCCGCCGCTTCCACATCGGACAAGGGGTACCGGCGGTTGATCGGGAGAAGCCGGCTCCGGAGGTCGTCGTCTGCGGCGTGTAGGCTGACCGCGAGATTGACCTGCCATGGCTCATCGGCCAAGCGGCGCATGCCGGGCACCACGCCCACGGTGGACACCGTTATCGAGCGAGCGGATAGCCCAACCAGTTCGATCATTCGACGGAGGGCTTCCCGAACGCGGTCGTAGTTGGCGAGCGGCTCACCCATGCCCATGAACACCACGTTCGAGACTCGTGAGGGGCAACCTTGCATCGGATCGGAAGCGAGGTCGGCCTTGGCGTAGGCGAGTTGGGCGATGATCTCACCGGCTTTGAGGTGCCGGTCGAATCCGAATTGCCCGGTCGCACAGAAGGTGCACCCGAGGGCGCAGCCGGCTTGACTCGAAAGGCACAGCGTGACCCGGTTCGGGTACCCCATCAGGACGGCCTCGTACGCGATTCCGTCGGACGCTCTGAAGAGCCACTTCCGAGTGGTGCCGGAGTCGGACCGTTGTGCGGTTTCGACCTCGAAGGGCCACAGCCGGTCCGACAGATGGTCACGAACCTCCGAAGGCAGGTTGGTCATCTGACTGGTCGACAGCACCGGGTGCTCATAGAGCCACTCGTAGAGCTGGCGAGCGCGAAAACGCGGATGGTCGGGGAGAACCGTGTCGAGACGATCCGGATCTACGAGGTAGAGCACGACCACATGCTACGGCGGCGTCGATCCCATGCCGCACGTGGCTGCTCCGACCGCTCAGACCCGCTGAGACGCCTGCTCGATCCAATCGGATGCCCGAGACTCGGGGACTCCCGTGAGTTCCGCCACCCGACTCGCCGATGCCTCGGCGAGAAGTGAGAAAGTAGAGACCCCACCCTCCATGAGCCGACGTGCGAACACCGGACCGATTCCGTTGACCTCGGTCAGGTCGTCGGGTTGCGCCGGACGGGGTGGTTCACTGGCGGGAGTCACCACTCGGAAGCTGGGAGGTTCGGGCTCTCTCGGGGCGGCGATCGAGACAAACCGCTCCCGCATGGCCCACGCCACCGCTGCGACCCCTCCCAGAACGCCCAACAAACGCGCCATTCGCTTCATGACACAGATGGTAACCGCCTGGCAGGAAGGCGCGTCCGGCTCATCCCGACCGTCGATCGTTAGCCTCGGTTCATGAAGGTCGACGCCTACTTCCCCCCCGCTCCTCCCGCGGCCGCGGCCGAAGCCGCCGTTCGCTCAGCTCGACTCGGGTTCGACGGGTTCTTCACCGCCGAGACGTCGCACGACCCATTCGTACCGCTGGCGTTCGCCGCCCAGAGCGCACCCGAGTTGGACATCGGCACTGCAATCGCAGTGGCCTTCCCGCGCTCGCCGATGATCACGGCACAGATCGCGTGGGATCTCGCCCAACTCTCGAACGGACGATTCATCCTGGGGCTCGGCACGCAAGTCAAGGCGCACATCACCAGGCGGTTCTCCACCGCGTGGACCGCACCCGGACCGCGGATGCGCGACTACGTGAGCGCGTTGCGGGCGATCTGGAGCGCGTTTCAGACCGGTGAGCCCTTGCGGTACGAGAGCGAGCACTACTCGTTCTCGCTTCTCACGCCGTTCTTCGCCCCCGAACCGATGGATCACCCTCGGATCCCCGTGGCCATCGCCGGTGTCGGTCCCTACATGAGCAGGCTGGCGGGCGAGGCGTGCGATGGTTTCCATGTCCACCCGTTCCACACCGTGGACTATCTCGACCGGGTTGTCCTCCCGAACATGGCGGAGGGGGCCAGGTCTGCCGGTAGGACCCTCGACCAGGTCGACCGCATCGCCACGGTCTTCGTGATCACGGGCCGCGACGAGGTCGAGATGCAGCGGGCAACCGATGCGGCCAAGCGGCAGATGGCCTTCTACGCGTCGACTCCGAGCTATCGGGCGGTTCTCGAGACCCACGGATGGGAGTTTGGGCCGGTGTTGTCGGCGATGAGCAGGCGGGGGGAATGGGATGCCATGGCGGCAGTGATTCCGGATGAGGTGGTCGATGCCGTTGCGGTGGTCGGGTCGCCCGAGGAGATCGGTCCGAAGATCAAAGCTCGCTACGGACACCGGCTCCAGCGGATCGGCTTCTACGCGCTCGATGGAGCGCCGACGCTCGGCGACGAGGAGCTCGCAGCGATGATCGCTGCCGCCAAGTGAGGCGATGACACGCAGGACACGCGGGAACCCGGGCGCGGGTGCTCCGTCCCGGTCGGGCGTGCCCCAGCCGTGAACTCACTTCTCGACCGGCTCGTAGGGCACATCGAGCCTCGAGATGGCTCCGAGGTGCCCGGCGTCGGCATAGCTCACGAGCTTGCCCCGATCGATGGTCGTGACCGAGGTGTTCGCCGGTACCGCCAGCACGCCACGGAATATGTTGCCGGGGAGCTCCAGGCCGAGCGCCCACTCGGCAGCCAGGATCACGGGGCCTCCGTGTGTGAAGACGGCGGTCGTACTCTCGTCCGACGTCAGCTCTACCAAGCCCGCTCTCACTCGTGATCGGACGTCGGCCCATCGTTCGCCGCCCGGCCGACTGACGTCGGATCCCCCGATGTAGCTGACCCACATGCCGGGCCACCTGGCGGCGATGTCCTCAGGCAACAATCCGGTCCACTCGCCGTTGCCGATCTCGCGGAAACGTTGGTCGACCTCGATCTCCACACCGAGCAGGCGGGCGAGCGGCTCTGCAGTCTGGATGGCACGGCGGATGTCGGACGAGACGATCCGCGAGACCCCGGCACCGGCGAGTCGGGGGGCGACGGCTTCGGCCTGGGCCACACCCTTCTCGTCGAGCGGCACGTCGGACCACCCGATGAACCTGTGAGACGTGTTGCCGTCGGCCTGTCCGTGCCGGACGATCGCCAGCATCAGCGCACGGCGGCCGAGGCGGTCTCTACGCGAGGGTCGGCGGCGGCGGTGCGAAGCCCGTCGTCTCCCACCGACACCGCGGAGATCGGTCCCCAACCTCCCTGGAGGGCGGGAACCACCTCGACCCCATGGCCCATGGCGCGAAGGCCGTCGCCAACGCCATCATCGGCGGCCTCGAGCAACAGCGCCGAGCCTGTGCCCTTGCCGAACTCATCCATCGTCCACCGTGGTCGGTTCTGTGCCATCGCAGGGTCCAGGTCGGCGTCGAACATCGCCGCGGCCACTTGAATCAATAGCTGCGGCTGTTGATGTCCACCCCGGGTCCCCAACACGCCGCTGAGGCGGTTCTCCCTGGTCCAGAGTGTGGGAGACAGCGTGTGGAGGGGTCGACGTCCCGGAGCAAGCCGGTTGGGATGACCATCGATCAGGTTGAACCCGCTTCCGCGGTTGTGGAGGAAAAAGCCGGAGTTGCCTGCGCCGATGCCAGATCCGATGCCCATGAAGTTGGACTGAATGAGCGATACTGCCTGTCCATCGGCACCGATCGTGCACATGTACGCCGTGCTGCCGGGGATTGGCCCGGGGCGTGGCCACACACCGGCCCGGTCTCCGATGGACGCGGCCCGGGCAGCGAGCCTCTCCGGGTCGAGCAACTCTTGCCAGGTCGACGGCGCAGATCTCGGGTCGGCGACGAAGTCGTCACGTTCCCACGCAACCGACCGGTATGACTCGACGAGTCGGTGTTGCCACAGAGGATCATCGATGTCGGCATCGCCGAGGTGCTCGAAGATCCAGAGGGCGGCGAGCGTGAGATAGCCCTGGGAGTTGGGCGGGATCGTCCAGGCGGTGTGGCCGAAGACATCGAGGCGGGCCGGCTCGATCCAGTCGGGTTGGTATTCGGCGAGGTCGGCCCGGGTGATCCGGCCCCCTACTGCGGCGCTGATGTCGGCTGCTGCCAAACCCGTGTAGAACCCGTGGGTGCCGTCGGTGACGATGTCCGAGAGCGTGGTGGCGAGGAGTGGACGGCGCACCAGGACCCCGACCTGGGGGGGTTCGCCGCCGGGATAGAGGTCGACCCCCGACGTTTGCGCCATGAGCTGGTCGCGTCGCCGGGCGAGCGCCTGCGACATCTCGAACGAAGCGGGGAAACCCTGCTCGGCGAGATGGATTGCGGGGCCGAGGACCGTACCAATCGAGACCCGCCCGAAGCGGTCGTGGAGTGCGCCCCACCCCGCGACCGCCCCTGGAATCGTCACTGAGAGGGGATGCTCGGGAGGAATGGTCGAGCCGGGGTCAAGCTCGTCCGGGTCCGCCCCGGAGCCGGCCCATCCGGAGGCGTTCAACGTCGCCGGCGCACCGGTGTCTGACTCCCACACGAGTGCGAACAGGTCGCCGCCCACGCCGCAGGTCTCTGGCGCCACCACCCCTTGAACGGCGTTGATGGCAATCGCCGCGTCGACTGCGGAACCACCCGCTGCGAACACTTCCAACCCGGCCGACGTGGCCAGATCATGTGGGGACACAACGACGTCACCGAACCCACGTACGTTGCGCGCGGTCATGTTCGTTTGAGGTTGGGGACTTGGCGGTTCAGACCATCGAGGACGGCTCGCACCATGGCCTTCGACGGGTCGGGTCCGACTATGGCGGATCCCGACACGAGGCGCTCGCGGCCATCGGCCACGATGACGATCACCGCGACTGCAACCGTGTGTCCTCCCACCTGCAGTGTGTCGACAGACGAAATGGCAAACGCGGCGTCCTCCTGGAGTGCGAGCTCGAGTGCGGAGATCGCGGCCTCTGCGACGAGTCGCAGGCGTGTGGTGCTCGCCGCCGGACCGGTGGCACGACCGACCAGGTGCTCGTCGTGCCACGTGAGCGTGACGGAGATGGTCATCCGTGACCCGTCGATCTCCTCGGCGACGTCGTCGACCACGGGTCGGTCGCTCCCGCCGATGTCGTCCTGGTCGATCTGGACCACCGAGACGATACGTCGGTCGACCTGTGCGCCCAGGCTCGCCAGTGCAACCGATTGCACGTCGCGGACGACCTGCTTCGGGGGTTTGCCGGGGATCGTGATCACGTGGACCTCTGCCGGCGAGGAGCCGTTCATCACCACACGTACCGCTTCGACGCCGGGAATCCTCTTCAACGCGTGTTCCAGGGTGGAAGCATCCATTGCTCTGGAGGGTAGTTCGCGGTGCCTCTCCCGGCGTCAATCCTCGCGAAAAGCCCGCCTGACCTTGCTGCCGAAGGGGAGATCAGCTAGTTTTCGCCATGCGAAAGGGAATCTGAGTGAACTTGGGTCCTCTCTATTCCTTCCGTTCGGTGAGTGTTGGGCCGCCGTATGGGCGCCAGGCCCATGCAACTTGACATTCGAGACTTCCGTCCCGAGAGGGGCGGATGACGAACGGACCGGGTTGGTCGTCAACCATCCGATTCTCTACACCCCACCAGCGGAGCGGATCCTCAGGACCGCAGCCTCAGGCTTGCGGCTCAATCCCTTTCAACACCGAGGTGATGAGACCATGAGTGCAGACGTCCGGATGCCCTCGAACTGTCCAGCCTCGACCTCGCTTTCCGTGATCGCGGCTGGCAACTTCAAAATCGGTTGATTCTCGGCCCGGTCCGTTCGATGAAACTCGAATGACAATCGGAGGCGATCAG
This sequence comes from uncultured bacterium, assembly GCA_963792365.1. Classification (GTDB taxonomy): domain Bacteria; phylum Actinomycetota; class Acidimicrobiia; order Spongiisociales; family ZC4RG35; genus JAOUGY01. Next base: position 138,493 of record CAWBVW010000001.1, on the reverse strand, counting down.
GCTTGATGTGGCGGCGAACGGCCGTAGCGATTGTGTACGGAGCCGCCGGCATTGGCGTCCTTTTCACCGCACGGGCATTAACCCCCGAAGTCCCGACCGCTCTCACGTATTGGCTCATCGTCGGATCCTTCGCCGCTGCTGCGATCATCCTCAGTCTCGGTTCGGCAGAAGTCGACGATCGCCTCTTCGCTTCGTCCAGTCTGATGGTGATATTCACAGCCGGTGCCTTGCTCTCGCTCGGTGTGGTGGGAAGTGGCATAGAGTCGAAGGCCGTCCTACCGGTGACCTTCATCACGGCGGCGACCTTCTACACACCAGGGGATCTGAGAGGCCATCGGTATACGCGAGCCATCGCAAACTTCGGTCAACTCGCCGTCACCGGATTTGTCGCCGGTTTCGTCCTTGATCTCGTGCTCAGTGAGGAGGGCCGCTCTTTCGCCGAGACCACCGTGCTGCGCATCGCCGGAGGTCGTCCGGTTTCCGACGTGTTCGTCGTCGTCTCCCTTGCCGTCGCTGCGGGGATCGCCGCGTCGATCGCCCACAGCAGTGTGAACATCCTCGGCGTCCGTCTCGGCGTATTGATGCTCTATGGGCGCTCAGCCATGCTCCCGTGGTCCGGGACCTTCGCCCTCCTCCGTGTCATGGCCCTGCAAGCGTTCATCGGATGCGTTCTCGGCGCTCTGATCGCGCTGTCTCCGAGCGTGTCGCTCCTCACATTGACGCTCACGGTGTTCGTGGTGGGACAACTGGCTTTCACCACCCATGCCACGCTGAGAAGCACTCACGAAGCGATGTTGCGCGGATTCGTCAAGATTCTCGAGACTCGCGACCTGTACACGCGAGGTCACACCGAACGCGTCGTCGAGTTCAGCCTTGCCATCGGGCAAGAGTTGGGGTTCTCGGGGAGACAGCTCGCCAGAATCCGGCTCGCGGCGTTGATCCACGACGTTGGCAAGCTCGCAGTGCCCATGGAGATCATGCGCAAACAAGGTGAGCTGACACTGGAGGAGTACCACCAGATGCGGGTGGCATCGCACAAGGTCGACGACCTGCTGAGCGAAGTCGAATTCCTCGACCCGATGGTGACGATCTGCTCCGGGTGTCACCCGAGGTGGGACGGCGAGGACTTCGGCCAGCAGCGCCATGCCCACGCCCGGATACCGAGCGTGGAGCAGAGCGTGCTCGCCGTGGCCGACGCCTTCGATGCAATGACCTCGACACGGTCGTACCGAATGGCGATGCCCCAGACGGTGGCACTCGATCGCCTCTCCGGCTCCAACGACCCGCTGTTCGATTCGGCGGTGGTCTCCGCCCTTCGCCGAGCGCTCGACCAGAAGACAGGGACATACGGACCACCACAGGTGATCCAGGTGTCCACAGACCAACATCAAGGCTCGCTCAATGGATGAGCAGCCTGCGTCGGGTTGGGTGCGCACACTCGGGTTGGTGGTCGCCACAGTGGTTGCGGTGGGTGGCGTTGCTCTCGGCGGCGTGCACCTGCTGGACGACGTGCTGGTGGGTGGACTGGTCATGGCGGCGCTCTCGATCGTCACGATCCCCACCCGTTCGTCGGTTCGGCTCACGCCCGCTCTGTCCGTGGTGGCGGCGCTTCCGCTCCTCAGGTTCACGGCCACCGGCGAGCGGCTCGAGCTCTCGACGCAGCTCGGCGTGGTGGTGCTGGGATCTGCGTTGGCTTGGATGGCGGCCTCCAGCCGTGGATCTGCGCCGCGGTCTGCGACCACACATGCAATACGAATGCTGGTGGCGGGCCTCGCGTATGTGACGATGTTCGAGTTCGTCGGCTTCCGCGGGCTCGCGACCGCCGATCTCGAAACAGGCCTGTGGCTCGCCGACTGGTGGCAGGTCGTGACCATCGCCCTGATCACACCGGTGGCGTTCGTTCTCGAAGGCACGGCCGCCACGATCACCCGGTCCGCGTTGAGCCGGTCCCTCGGATCGCGCAGCCCGCTGGAGCTGCGGGACTTCGACATCTACCTGACCTTGGTGGCCACCGGCGCCCTGTTCGGACTCACTTTTTCGGTCATCGGATGGTTTGCACTGGTGGTGGCAGGCGTTCCCTTCCTGCTCGCCCTCGGATCGTTCCGGCGCTTGGCGGAGACCCGGCGGACGTACTTCCAGACCGTGCGCGCGCTCGCTCAGATCCCCGAGGCGGCCGGGCACGTGGCACCGGGCCATGCAATCAGGGCAGCCCGCATGGCCACTGCGGTCGCCCGCTACCTCGGGCTCGCTCCGACTGCCGTCGAAGAAGTGCTGTGGGCCGCCTATCTCCACGACATCGGACGGATCAGCTTGAACGATCCCGGCGTCGTAAGGATCGGATACACCGAGACCGACATCGCAGAATGGGGGTCGGTGATCGTCGAGGAGGCGACGCTCCACGACGTCGCCGAGATCATTCGCCTGCAGCACGAGCCGTACCGACGTCCTGGCCAGCAGGCAGATCCGGATCTCCCGGTCGCCTCGCGGATCGTCAAAGTGGCGTCGGCGTATGACGACTTGGTGAGCGACGGCTCGCACTCACCGCTCGAAGCCCTCGAACAGCTTCATCGGGGCTCGGTCTACGACTACGACCCCGAGATCGTCAGCGCAGTGCGGGCGATCCTCGAAGTCCGTGAGGAGCTCTCCGGGCACTGACGCGGTCATTGGCGTCGGGTTGCCGAACCTCCCGAGAGCTTGACGCCCGGCTTGAACCATCGGACGGGCCGGCGCAGCTCAGCCTCCAGAAACCGGGCGAGACCGACGGCGAGGAACACGTCGCCCAACGACAGAACCGTTCCCTGGCCGGCGAACCGCATGGGGATGACGTCGGCGAGAAACGGAAGTCGGGAGGAAGCATCGAGCACGATGTGCTTGTAGCTGTCGGTGATCTGGGGGGTGGGAGAGAAGCCGGACGCCACATGCGCCGCCTCCGAGAGCACCGGCATGCCGCCGTTCAGAACGATCACCGTGAAGTTGAGCAGCACCCCGATCCCGGCGAGCCACATGCCCTTTCGATCTCGATTGGCGAGCACCAAACCGATGAGGGGCCCATAGGACACCAGAACCATCGCAACACCAACGGTCTCGGCCCACGGTTCGTCGGGCAAGAACCGGGTCCCGAGTTGCAGTGCGAATGACAATGGCAGCAGCCACCAGAGTTTGAGGCGGATGTCCGCGAGGTTCGACAGACGGCCCCCCCTGAGGACGGCCACCGTCAACGCGACGAACAAGACGACGGCAAGCCATAGCATGGGCATCCAAGCTATCACAGCCACGGAATAGCGCGATCGAGGTGCAGGATGATTCGGTACGACACCAGCGACGGGCGGGCGACGATCACGATCGACGACCCGGAGAGGCGGAACCCGATGTCGGTCGAGACCATGGACGGTTTGAGGTCGGCCGCGCGTGATGCGATCGACGACCCAGATGTTCGGGTGCTCGTGTTCACAGGGGCCGGCGACCGTGCCTTCTCTGCCGGAGGCGACCTCGCGGCCGGGTTCGTGGACGACCCGATCGGACTTCACCGAGCGCGCGGCGGGCTGGCCGAGCTGTTCAGGATCCTTCGCCGGGGCGGGAAGCCCACCGTCGCGCGTGTGAACGGTCACGCACTGGCCGGGGGTTTCGGGCTCGCCGTCTCCTGTGACATCACGATCTGCGTGACCGGGGCCAAGCTCGGGGTGACCGAGGTCGCCGTCGGGCTGTGGCCCATGATGATCACGGCTGTGATCGACGCCGGTGTGACCAAGAAGGCTGCGTTGGAGCTGATGATGACCGGGAGGATCATCACTCCGGAAGAGGCATTGCGGATCGGTGCCGTCTCGCAAGTCGTTGCGCCGGCCGATCTCGACCATGCGGTGGACGAGGTGGTCGATTCCATGATCGCGAAGAGCCCGTCGACGATTCAGCTCGGTCGTGACGCCTTCTACGCCGTCGCCGATCTCGGATTCGACGCAGCGCTCGATCGGCTGCAGGGCGGGCTCACCGCGGTCGCAGCCACCGAGGACTCGAAGGAGGGAATCCGAGCCTTCCTGGAGAAGCGAGCGCCCGCCTGGTCTGGTCGCTGATCCCCGATACCCTGCACGCCATGCGCCGATTCGTTCGCATCGCTGCCTGGTCGATGATCTGGTCCGGATCCATCATCCTCGGATACGTGGCATTTCAGCTCTACGGCACCGATGTCATCAACGAGCAGGTTCAGAACGAGGCTCGCGCCGAGCTCCCCGACATCCTCGAGCAGCGGGCGCAAGCTGTCGAACAACCACCCGCCACCGTGCCGGACACTCGTGTCGAGGAGCCGGAGCCGATCTTGATCGCCGAGCCTCCGGTGGATCAGGGGGAGGCGTTTGCCGCCATCCGCATCCCCTCGATCGAGGTCGAGCAGGTCGTGTACGAGGGTGTGGATCGAGAGACGCTTCAACTGGGGCCGGGTCACATTCCGGGTACGGCTCTGCCTGGCCAGCCGGGCAATGCGGTGCTGAGTGGACATCGAACCACCTACGGGCGTCCGTTCTTCGACCTCGACCAGCTGACGACCGGGGACGTGATCGAGGTGGAGAGCGCGGTCGGCGTGAGCACGTACACGGTACGAGAGAGTCAGATCGTCACGCCGTTCGACGTGTGGGTGACCGATGCCCGTGATGGCGGGTGGCTCACGCTCACCACGTGCCATCCAAAGTTCTCGGCGCGCGAACGGCTTGTGGTGTTCGCCGAGTTGACCGACGGCCCGAACTTCGAGTACGTGGCGTCGACCTGAGCGAGATCAGGGCGGAGCTCGAGGGTGCTCAGCCAGGAATGAGATCCTCGAGCAGATCGATGGTGACCGCACCCTCCATCTGGATCTCGATCCTGCCCTGACGGTCGATCAGGAAGGTCGAGGGCATTCCGAACCCCACGTACGAGTCCCGCAGTCGCTCTGTGTCGTCCAATCCCACGAAGTACGACGGGTTCAATTCGGCGGCGACGGACGCGGCATCTGCGGCGACGTCACGAACCGCCACTCCAACCACCATGATCTCGGGATGCGCTTCGGCGAAGGCAGAGAGCTGGGGTATCTCTTCACGACAGGGCTCGCACCACGATGCCCACAGGTTGAGGAGGACCGGGCGCCCATCGTCGGCCAGGTGGTCGCTCAGCCTCCAGGTCTCACCGTCGAAGGTCGTGGCGACGATCTCGGGGGCGATCTGGCCTTCCATCGGTCCGCCGATCGACGTCTCCGTCGACGGTTCGGATGCGACAACCGTGCCGATGGCGACCGCGATGGCCACGAACGCCAGGAATAGGAGGGTCAGTCGACCGGTTTGAGACCTCAACGGTTGTACATCGTCCACCACCGATAGGGTATGCATCCATGAGCTTTTTCTCGAAGAAGCGCGACGAGTACGCAGCACAAGGGATCGACCCGGCCCGGGTCCCCCCCGGTCAGTACCTGACCGACCGATTCCCCGTGCTTCACGCGGGAGTCACACCGAAGGTCGACCTCGAGACCTGGGACTTCCGCATCGAGGGTCTCGTGAACCAAGAGCAGATGTTCACCTTCGACGAGTTCACCGCACTCCCGTCGGTGGAGAAGATCTTCGACATCCATTGCGTGACGAAGTGGTCGAAGCTCGACACCACCTGGCGAGGCATCCCCGTTGCGGAGCTGATGAGCCAGGTGACCCCCGACCCTTCGGCGACCCACGTCATGGTGATGGCCGAGCACGGCTTCACGGCGAACCTCCCGCTGGAGGACTTCCTGAGGCCAGAGAACCTGTTCGCTTGGGAATACGACGGGCAAACCCTCGAGCGCGACCACGGTTGGCCGCTCCGGCTCGTGGTTCCGCACCTGTATTTCTGGAAGAGCGTGAAGTGGGTCCGAGGAATCCGGCTACTGGACCACGACGAGCCCGGGTTCTGGGAACGCAACGGCTATCACATGTACGGCGACCCGTTCAAAGAACAGCGCTACTGGGGCGACTGAGACCGGGTTTTCGCGCACAAAGTGCGTGGATAGCGCACCTTCTGTGCGCGAAAACCCGTCTGGGGGGACGACCCTCTAGACGTCGGGCCGTCGGTCTGGCCCTATGCGAGAGATGCGAGCAATCGACACGATCCGCAGCATCGCTACTGGACAGCACGGGCTGGTCTCCACCCGACAGCTTCGCGCCGAGGGGGTGTCTCACCACACGGTCCGAAACCACGTGGAGTCGGGATGGCTGGTTCGGGTCACGCGCCAGGTGCTCAAGATCGGCGGCGCTCCGAGCGCCGAGCTGACCCAACCGATGCTGGCCGTGCTCGACGGTCCGGACGGATCGGTGTTGTCTCACACCGCCGCAGCCGCCCTGTGGGGCATACCCGGATTCAGACTCGACAAAGACCTCCACGTCGTGGTGCCCAGGCGTGGCAAGCCGGGCCGTCCGCGGACTGCGACCGTCCACTATCAGCAGGGTCTCCCGATGGATCACGTCGTGCAATTCCACGGCATACCTGTCACCTCCCCACCGCTGACCATGTTCCACCTCGCAGCTCTGCTTCACCCGGATCGAGTTGAGCGTGCGCTCGACTGGGCGTGGTCGGACGGGCTCCTGACCGGACCGGTGATGAACCGGTTGCTGGAGCGGATCGCGGCAAGTGGCCGCAACGGAGTCGGCACGATTCGCCAGCTGATGGAGACGCGAGGGCCGGGCTACGTGCCTCCGGCGTCGAATCTCGAGGCACGTTTCAATCGCATCGTCGAGAACGTGCCCGGGATCCCACCGATGCGTCGGCAGGTCGACCTCGGTGGTGAGTATTGGGTGGGACGCGTCGACTTCGTGTGGGACGACCTCCCCGGTGGTGTCGAAGTGCAGAGCGAACGATTCCACACATCGGTGGTCGATCGAGCTGCCGATGCGGAGCGTCTCAGGAAGATGAAGGAAGCGGGCATCTCCATGATCGAGGTGTGGGACACGGATGTCTTCCACCGCCCTTGGCTGGTGGTCCAGCGAGTGCGCGAGTTCCGCCGAACCCTCGAAACACGGGTTTTGGTGCACAAAGGGCGTGAATAGCGCACCTTTTGTGCACCAAAACCCGGTCGGTCGGTCGGTCGGTTGGTCGGTCGGGGTCAGTCGGCCATCTGGCGGAGGACATAGTGGAGGATGCCGCCGTGGCGGAGGTACTCCACCTCGACCGGAGTGTCCACCCGGGCCACTGCCTTGATCTCGATGATGCCGCCGGTGGACTTGGTGGCTCGGACCAACACGGGTTGGCGCGGGACCAGCATGTCGTCGACGTCGATCTCGTAGGTCTCGGTGCCGTCGAGCCCGAGGCTTTCCGCGGTGGCGCCATCCCGATACTCGAGCGGCAGGACACCCATCATCACGAGGTTCGAGCGGTGGATTCGCTCGAAGCTCTCGGCGAGCACCGCCTTCACGCCGAGGAGGAATGTGCCCTTTGCCGCCCAGTCACGGCTCGAGCCCATCCCGTAGTCCTTGCCCGCCAGGACGACGAGCGGAACACCATCTTCCTGGTAGTGCATCGCGGCCTCGTAGATGGTCTTGACGTTGCCGTCGAGGAAGTCTGTGGTGAGCCCGCCTTCGGTTCCCGGTGCGAGCAAGTTCCTGACCCGGATGTTGGCGAACGTTCCGCGCGTCATCACGCGGTCGTTCCCGCGTCGTGACCCGTACGAGTTGAACATCGCCGGCTGCACGCCGTTCGCCACCAGGTACTTGCCGGCCGGAGAGTCGACCTTGATCGAGCCGGCGGGGGAGATGTGGTCGGTGGTGACGGAGTCGCCGAGCTTGGCGAGCGCCCGGGCTCCCGTGATCGGACGGATCGGTGTGACCTCGCTCGACAGTCCCACGAAGAACGGTGGCTCCTGGACGTAGGTGGAGTCGGGGTTCCAGTCGTACAATGCACCGCCCGACGTGGCGATCGACTGCCATTCCTCGGCGCCCGAGAACACGTCGGCGTACTTCTCGACGAATTGCTTCCGCGTCACGTGCTCGGCCACCACCGAATCGATCTCGGCCTGGGTCGGCCAGACATCGCGGAGATACACGTCCGTACCGGGGAAGGGATCGTTGTTGGGATCCCAGTTGACCGTTCCGGCGAGGGCGTACGCCACGACCAGAGGGGGCGACGCCAGATAGTTCGCCTGTACGTCGGGCGAAATCCGACCCTCGAAGTTCCGGTTTCCGGACAGCACGGCCGTGGCCACCATGCCGCTCACGTTGATGGCCCGCGAGATCTGTTCGGGCAACGGCCCGGAGTTTCCGATGCACGTGGTGCAGCCGTAGCCCACCAGATAGAAGCCGGCAGCCTCGAGATCGTCGAGCAGCCCCGCAGACACCAGATACTCGGTGACCACCTTGGATCCCGGTGCGAGAGACGTCTTGACCCACGGCTTTCGTGTGATCCCCAAAACGTTGGCCTTCTGGGCCACGAGGCCGGCGGCAACCATCACATCGGGGTTCGATGTGTTCGTGCACGAGGTGATGGCGGCGATCACGACATCACCGTCACGAAGCGTGAATTCCTTCTCGTCATAGGAGATGGGGTCGGTGGTGATCGGGTCGCCGTGCCGACCGAAGGTCTTCTTCAGCGCCGTGGACCAGGTCTCCTGCATCGCGGACAGATCGATTCGATCCTGCGGGCGTTTCGGCCCGGCCAACGACGGCTCGACCGTTCCCATGTCGAGTTCCAGCTCGGTGGTGTACTCGATCGACCGGTTGTCGTCGCGCCACATGCCCTGCTCGCGGTAGTACCACTCGATCGCTTCGATCAGCGCATCGGGTCGGCCCGTGAGCCGGAGGTAGTCGAGTGTCCGGTCGTCCACCGGGAAGAACCCGATCGTGGCGCCGTACTCGGGAGCCATGTTGGCGATCGTGGCGCGGTTGGCGAGCGGCATGTCCTCGAGTCCCGGGCCGTGGAACTCCACGAACTTCCCGACGACGCCATGCTCTCGCAGCATCTGGGTGACGAGGAGCACGAGGTCGGTGGCGGTTGCGCCCTCGGTGAGCTTGCCGGTCAGTCGAAAGCCCACGACGTCGGGGAGGAGCATCGAGATCGGCTGGCCGAGCATGGCGGCCTCCGCTTCGATGCCTCCAACCCCCCACCCGACGACACCCAGGCCGTTGATCATCGTCGTGTGGCTGTCCGTTCCGACCAAAGAGTCGGGATAGAGCCAGGTGCCGTCATCCCAGGCCACTCGGGCGAGATACTCGAGGTTCACCTGGTGAACGATCCCGGTTGCCGGGGGGACCACTCGGAAGTTGTGAAACGCCGACTGACCCCATTTGAGGAACTCATATCGTTCCTCGTTCCTTTCGAACTCCTTGCGGCTGTTGATGACGAGGGCGTCGGGGCGGTTGAATGCGTCGACCTGGACCGAGTGGTCGACCACCAGATCGCAGGGAACACCGGGGTTCACCTTGTCGGCGCTCCCTGGATCTCCGGTCATGCGGACGATCGCAGCGCGCATTGCGGCGAGGTCGACCACGGCAGGCACGCCGGTGAAGTCCTGGAGGACCACGCGTCCTGGAATGAAGGGAATCTCGGTCTCGCCGACCCGGTGGGCGTCGTAGGCGGCGATGGTCGAGACGTCCGCCTGGGTCACCGAGGTTCCGTTTTGGTTCCTGATCGCCGACTCGAGGAGGACTTTGATCGAGTACGGGAGGTGGTCCACGGCGCCGGCATCGGAGAGGCGTGCGATCCGGCGTTCGCCGAGCGGTGTGGAGAGTGGAGTATCAGAGGCCATGGCACGGAGTGTACCGAGGCCCAAGGAGCGGCTAGGGGCGCGCCGTTCCGGCGCCGGTCTACGCGATGGAGATGCGCATGAACCGTTCGGTCCTGGCTCCCGGTTCGAGGAGTGCGAGGGACTCGCGATCTGGGTGGTTGAGTGCCGCCGGCGAACCACCTGTGGGCTCGAGCGCAAAATGGCCGCGCCCCTTCGGCGTGAACACGTGGAGCTTGTCGAGATCCGACGTCAGTTGCACTCGCACGTCGCTCAGATCGATCATCGCCCGTCCATCCCACCCTGTGAAGGTGTTGTCGTATTCACGATGGTCGACGTCGAACCCACGGAAGGCCTCGGCTTCGGCCCATCGGTTCGGGATCACATCGTCGCCGACCCACTGTCCGTCCACGTTCGCGGTGAAACGTGCCGGACGTTCGAACCATGGATGGAATCCCAGGGCCACAGGCATGGGGCTGTCGGACAGATTCTCGACACCGAGGGTGGTCGTCACCCGGTCGGTCTCCACGACAATCGCCTGTTCGGCCCGGTAGCGCCAGGGCCAGCGTCCCGCCGGGTGCAGGAAGCCCAGCACGGTCGATCCCTCGTCTGTCTCGAGAACGTCCCATCGCCAGCGCCAACCGTGGCCGTGGAGTCCGTGTGGCTCACCCAACTCGGGAGAGGGACCGACATCGACGGGCCGGCCTTCCCATATGAAGGTCCCGTCGACGATGCGGTTGCACCAGGGGACCAAGGGGAAGCTCGCCATGTGCAAGGCGCTTCCGTGATCGGGTCGACCCCGGCGGAGAATGTCGGTAGGTCCGACGCTGAGTCGCTGCAGGCTTCCACCGATTTCGGGCACGACCACCACTTGGATGTCACCGGCGGTCAACGTCAGCACAGGTCCCTTCACAGGCGGCCGTACACGGTAGACGGGTATCCGGTCAGCCTCGACCAATGGTCAGGGTCACTTCGGTAACGCATGCCTCGACCGGATCGGTGTGGGGATGGAGGACCGGTTCGCAGGTCTCGCTCATGTGTTCGAACAATCCGGAGATGATGCCTCGGTCGAGCGAGCAGACCACGTCGGCGTGTCCGACGGCGGCGGACCCGAATGGACAGTGCGAGGTGAGAAGTCGCTCGACGTCGCCGGTCGCATCGGTGTCGATGCCAAAGCCGAGACCGGACATCGTCTGGGCCACCGCCTTGACCGCGTTGTGATAACCCTCCTGCTCGGGGGTGCCGACCTCGGTTGCCAGCTCGCGGCCGTACTCGCGACCCACCTCTTCGGCGATCCTCGCAATGTCCTGGGGAGCGATCCGGTCGACCAATCTCACCAGGAGCTCGACCAGCAGATGGGGCCGACGGGCCGGGAAATGCACGTCGATCGGCTTGTGGGTGGGCTCGTAGCACTTGGCGGGACGACCTGCCCCGGGACCGCTACGTCCGGAGGGACGCCGATGGCTGACCTGGAGGTATCCGTCGGATGCCAGCTTGTCGAGGTGGTGGCGTGCGACGTTGGGGTGGATCTCGAAAAGACCGGCGACCGATGCGCTGGTGACGGGTTCCCGCGCCTCGCGTACGGCGATATAGATGGCGCGTCGTGTCGGGTCGCCGAGGGCGGCGGTCAGATCACCGATCGAGCGGTCAAGCCGACTCGATTCGGCCGAGATTGGCTTCGGCACCCTCAAACTATAGTTGCGATGTGTTCTAAACACGATCTCCGTAGGAGAAATGGTCGGCGGCGCGGGCGGCACCACGGCCAGACCCCCGATTCCCGATCGCAGAAGGAAAATGTCGATGAGCCAGCCACTCGAGTCAGCACTCGCAGCCGTGGTCGATCCCCTGCTCGAGCGCCCCCTTGGCGAACTCGACATGGTGGGGACGATCTCCGAAAAGCGGTTCGGGTCGAACAAGGTCCAGGTGTTGGTGCCGGTCCCGAACTATCCGCTGGCAGCCGATCTCGAAGCCCGCATCCGTGTGGCGGCGGGTACCGACTTCGAACTCGAGCTCACGCCAATGGACGACGAGCGGCGTGCGGCGATGATGGAGTCGCTCAGATCGAAGGCCGGGCCCGGCGTGGGGGAGACCGGCTCCCGCACACGCGTCATCGCCGTGTCTTCCGGGAAGGGCGGGGTCGGCAAGTCGTCGGTGACGACCAATCTCGCCGTTTCCCTGGTTCGGAGCGGCCGCTCCGTTGGGGTCATCGACGCCGATATCTGGGGCTTCTCCATCCCGCGGATGCTGGGGATCGACTACCCGCCGGTGGTGATCGAACAGTCGATCGTGCCTCCGGTGGCGCACGGCGTGAAGGCGATGTCGATGGACTACTTCGTGGGTGACGACCAGGCCGTGATCTGGCGTGGACCCATGCTCCACAAGGCGATCGAGCAGTTTCTCAAGGACGTCTGGTGGGACGAGCCGGACTTCCTGCTGGTCGACATGCCTCCCGGCACCGGTGACGTCTCGATCTCGATGTCGCAGTTCCTCCCGCGGGCGCAGGTTCTCTTGGTCACGACCCCACAGCCCACCGCCCAGCGAGTGGCGAGGCGGGCGTCGCTCATGGCCGAGAAGGTGAACCAGGAAGTCATGGGAGTCGTCGAGAACATGTCGTGGTTCACTGGTGACGACGGAAAGCAATACCCGCTGTTCGGCGAGGGCGGAGGTGCCACGCTCGCCGAGGAAGTAGGCGTTCCCATGATGGCCAGAATTCCGTTGCTCCCCGCCATGCGAGCCGGCGCAGACGACGGAGTGCCGGTCGCCCTCGCTGCTCCCGGGAGCGAGGCCGCCGCCGCCTTCGATCAGCTCGCCGACGCGGTTGCAGAACGCAAGCCACGGGTGCGCACACACCCAGACCTCGTCATCCGCTGACGTTTCAGACGGGCGGAAGTGTCCCGGTGATCGCCCGCGCGATCCACAGGGAGAAGACACCGATACCGATGACCAGTGCGAACCGATTGGTCAGCCTGCTCGACGGAGCGTCCCACCAGCCTCGGTTGACGCCCAGCCATGAGATCCATCCGAAAAGGGCGAGCGGCGCAATCGCGAAGATCATTGGATGGAGCTCCCACGCCGCGGTCAGGTCTCCCTGAACGAGGGCGGCCGCCGCCCTCGTCCCGCCACACAACGGGCACGCGTGGCCCGTGGCGATGGCGAACGGACACACCGTTGGGCCCGCACCGGTCGGTTTGACCGCCAGGAACGCCAGGAGTGCCGGTGGGGCCAACAATGGCATCCACCGGTTCCTGGCGATGGCGACGAGGGATCGCATCAGAAGTTTGCGTTGTCGAGGATCGACGGAAGGATCGTGATCTGGGCGATGAGCCCGAGCGCCCACAGCGCCACGCCGACGATGCCGATGATGAACGCGGCCTGCGCCATGCCCTGGTTGGCCGGGTCCCGCCGTCCGGCGGCGATCGCCTGCTTCTCGGTGTTCGCCATCACCAAACCCACGATTCCCAGGATTCCACAACACAGGACACCGAGGATGGAGAGCACGAGGGCTGTCGTAGCCTGGCTCTTCTCCGGGTACGCCGCAGCAGACGGTGGTATGGCTGTCATTCGTGCTCCCTCGTCGAGTGCGTAGAACCTACCAAGGCGAGCCCTGTCACGCCGGGATCACGAGGATCTGACGATGGCGAGGCCGCCGATCAGGAGGAAGAACACGAGAACGAGAAGCGAGATCCCCAGGAGCACGGTGCCTACGATTCCGAGGATCTTGCCGGCGTTGGCGGTCCCGCGATTCTGTGCAGGGCGCCTGCCATCGTCGATCGCATCGAGTTCCTTCTGGCCGATCTGCCACGCGAACGGTCCCAGCACCGGGCACGTGACGAGTCCGAGAATGCCGAGCACCAGGGCGGTGACCGCCTGACTGGTCTCGGGATACTGGCTCGGGTCGGGTTGGGGTGGAGGTACGGTCACACTTTGCTCCTGGTCGTTGGCGGCAACGGTACTCGCGAGCGTAGATGCCGGGTGCTCACCGCCGGTGTACAACCTCGCCCCCAACCATCGTCATGTCGACGCGGATGGTGTGGAGAGGACGATCGGTATCGAACGGATTGGCGGCCAGTATGGCCATGTCGGCCATGCCCCCTGTGCGAATGGTGCCACGCTCGTCTTCGAGATGATTGACCCAGGCCGAACCCGCTGTGAATGCCGACAACGCATCGGTCAGACGGATGCGTTCGGCCGGAACGAACGGCTCGCTGGGACGATCCTCGGGGATCGTGCGCTCGACGGCCACCGAGATCTGGGCCATGACGTCGGCGGTCGAAACCGACCAGTCGCTTCCCATCGCAAGCACGGCCCCTGCCGCCAACAACGATGCGAACGGGTATTGCCGCTCGGCCCGGGAGGCGCCGATGAACGGGATGGTCAAGTCCACCTGCGACGACTCGTTGCACGCCCACAGAGCCTGGGCGTTGGCCGCGACGCCGAGACGTCTGAAACGGGGGAGGTCGGCTGGATCCACGATCTGGATGTGAGCGATGTGATGCCGATTCGACCGCCATCCGTTGCGTCCGAGCGCCGTCTCCACGGCATCGAGGGCGTTGCGCACAGCCCGGTCTCCGATGGCGTGGAAGTGGCATTGGAACCCACGCCGGTCGAGCTCCGAGACGATGTTGGGCAGCTCGTCGGGGTCGATCATGGCGATCCCTCGGTTCTCGGTCGGAAGCCCGGTGCCGTCGAGATACGGTTCGAGAAGTGACGCTGTGTGGTTCTCACACACCCCGTCGAGCATGAGCTTGACCGTCCCGGGGTGGTAACCCTCGGAGGCGGCCCGTCGACGGGCCTCGAACTCTTCGATCTGCTCCAGACCTCGTTCGCGATCCCACCACAAGGATGCCCGAGCCGTTCCTCGTAGGCGCCCGTCGGCGGCCAGCCGGACGTAGGCCTCATGGAGTTCCGGACCGACCCATGCATCCTGCCAAGCGGTGATCCCGAGCGAGAAGAGGTGTTCCTGGCCCGCGAGCAGCGCTTGTTGGAGTCGCTCGGGAGTCGCAGGGGGCATCACACGCTCGACCAGCTGCATGGCCCCTTCGTGAAGGGTGCCCTGGGGGCTGCCATCGGGCTCCCGCTCGATGCGTCCGTCGGATGGGTCCGGTGTCTCTACGGTCACACCGGCGAGTCGAAGCGCGATCGAGTTCGCCCACCCCGAATGCCCGTCGGCCACTCGGAGGTAGGCAGGGCGATCCGGGACGAGTTGGTCCAGGTGGGCGCGTGTCGGGCAGCCGCTCGGATACCACGCGTACTGCCATCCGCCTCCCCGAACCCACTCGCCGTTGTCGTGTGAGCCGACGTATTCGGCGATCAGTACTGCGGCCTGGTCGGCGCCCGAGGCGTCGGCGAGGTTGCACGACAGGGCGATCTCGCCCCCGGTGGCGGGATGCACGTGAGCGTCCTGGAACCCGGGGGAGAGGAGGCGGCCTGCGAGGTCGACGATCTCGGTGTCGGGCCCGGCCTCGGCAAGCACCTGTTCGTCGTCGCCGACACAGGAGATTCGATCGCTTGCGACGGCAACGGCTCGAGCCCAGCTGCGGGCCGGGTCGGTGGTGAACACGGCGCCGTTCACGAAGACGGTGTCTGCGTGCTCGCTCATCGGGTGGTTATAGCGCGATCGAGGGGCGCATGGTGCGCCCCTCGATCCTCGAGTTTTGGTCGTCGTCAGTCCGACTGGTCGGCCGGCGCTTCCGGCACCGCAGCTGGTGCCGGTTCTGGGCTCGGTGCCGGACTCGGACGGGGGACCACGGTCTTGGCGGCGCGTCGCCTCGAGAGACGACGGAGGAACCACACGAACAGCACCACGGGGGTGGCGAGGATCAGCAGCACCGGCAACGCAAAGACGACGAACCAGATTGCGGCGTCACCCAACGACTGGAGTGAGTCGACGAGGTCGCGCAACGCCTGGCGGGCGGTGACGAGCGGCTGCCAGCCCTCTTCGACGATCGGCTCCGCAGAAGGCGTCGGCGTGATGGCGATCGTGATCGTGGACAGGCTCGCCTGATTGTCGAGCAGCCGGCGCCGTCCTTCGAGTACCTCGATCTCCCCGCGGACACGGCTCACCTCGTTGAACACACTCAGCAGCTTCTGGGGATCGGCGTCGGGCTGCTCCCGTACTTCGCGCAGCAGCGCCACCAGCTCCGTTTCGAGAGCTGTCAGGTTGCGGAGGCGGGACTCGATGTCGACGTACTCCTCGGTGACGTCCTGGCTCTGGATGCTCTCGGAGATGACCTCGGCGGCCATCGCCCGGATGGAAGCAAGCGCCGTATCGAGTTCACCTGCCGGCACCCGGATCGTGATGTTGATAGCCGGTTGGCGATCCTCACCGGTGGGGCTGACCTGCGTCGAAGACACGTATCCGCCGGAGGAGTCGACGAGGGCGGTGATGTCGTCCATCAATGCCCGGGTGTCGTCGGCCTGGACCGTCATCTGGCCGGTCCGGATCACCTTGCGGTCGGTCACCGCCGCATCGGTGAGCTGGGCGGTGACGTCGCCGTCCGCGACTTCCTCGTCGGTGGCGGGCTGGGCGCCACCGAGCCCGTCGGCGGCTACCTCGTCGCCGGCCATCCGTTCGAACTCGGCGCTCGATTCGCCGCTGTCGTCGCCGCCGCATGCCGCCAGCAGCAGCATCAAGGCCAAGATCGCTGCGGCCCAACGTGTCTGTTTCATCGTCTGGTCTCCCATCGAGGCTTCGACCCTTGGACGTATTGTCGGTCGGAAGAGGTTCCCAATGAAGAGCTGAGACACCGGTCCCCAGTCCCCAGTCCCGAGTCCCCAGTCCTTAGTCCCCAGTCTCCGGACCTCGGACTTCGGTTGCTACCGAGTACCCCAGTCGTAACTCTGTTTCTCCAGTCGGAGGTATCCGAAGACCTCGCTGGCCTGGACCCCTTCGGTCGAGCGGATGGTGTTGACCGTTTCCAGGAAGTGATCGGACGTGGTGGCGACGACCTCGGCGAGCAGGTCGAAGCGACCGGTGGTGATCACCAGATAGTCGATCTCGGGAATGGAGGCCAGCCGGTCGGCCACCGTCTTGAGATCCCCGACGACACGGAGGCCAACCATCGCCTGGCTGTCGAATCCGAGCTTGATCGGATCGGTGACCGCCACGATCTGCATGATCCCCGACTCGATCAGGTGGATCACTCGCTGCCGGGCCGCTGCGGGCGATAGTCCGACCAGCGGTCCGAGGTCGGCATACGACATCCGGCCATCCTCTTGCAGGTGACGGATGATTCCTTTGTCGATCTCGTCGAGCGCAGGAGCCCGTTCTTCGCCGTTCAACGGCTTCATGACGCGAGTATCACTTGCGACAGCGCGATCCGCAAGCGATACTCCCTTCCGATGCGCAAAGGCCAATGGTTTCGTACAGGTTTCTGCCCGTCAACGATCGAATCGATCGAGCTGGTCGCCGATGTGCGTTCAGTAGTGGGTTTTTCGGTCCCGAGGAGGTCGATGTGACCGTCGATGCCAAGTCCACCTCCATACACCTGGCGACAGAGTTGCCCGGTCCCAAGAGTCGAGCCATCGTCGCACGACGGGAGGCGGCGACGCCGAACGGCGCCGCCAAACTGACGCCGATTTCGATCGATCACGCCCACGGGGCATTGGTCACCGACGTCGACGGCAACACACTGATCGACTTTGCCGGCGGCATCGGAATGCTGGCCGTCGGCCACACTCCCGATCGGCTGGTGGCAGCCATGAAGGCCCAGGCGGAGAAGCTGATCCACATGTCTGCGATCGTTTCCACCTTCGAGCCGATGGTGGAGGCAGCCGAGCGGCTCAACCGATTGGCGCCCGGAGATTTCGCAAAGAAGACGGTGTTCATGAACACCGGAGCCGAGGCAGTCGAGACGGCTGTGCACATCGCTCGTTCATACACCAAGCGCCAGGGCATCGTGGTGTTCGACGGCGCTTACCACGGGCGCACGAACATGACGATGGCGATGACGTCGAAGTTCAATCTGTTCAAGAAGGGCTTCGGGCCGTTCGCCCCGGAGATCTACCGATTCCCGTTTCCGAACGTATACCGCCGTCCCCCCGGCATGGATGAAGACGCCTACGTCCAATGGCACATCGACAATCTGGATCATTGCTTCACGGCGATCGTGGATCCATCGCACGTTGCTGCGATCGTGGTGGAACCGGTCCAGGGCGAGGGTGGTTTCATCGCTGCGCCCGGAGCGTGGCTCGGGCGGCTGCGAGAACTGGCGGACGAACACGGGATCCTGCTGATCGCAGACGAGATCCAATCGGGCATGGGGCGGACCGGCAAGCTCTGGGCCATCGATCACACGGGGGTGGTCCCGGACATGATCACCACGGCCAAGTCGCTCGGAGCGGGCATGCCGATCTCCGCCGTCGTAGGACGATCGGAGGTGATGGATGCGCCACACCCCGGTGGATTGGGTGGCACCTATTCCGCCAATCCCCTCGCATGCGTGGCCGCCATCGAGGCGATGGACACGATCACCGATCCAGGATTCCTGGAACGATCGGTGGAGGTCGGGGTTCGCCTTCGCTCACACCTCGATCGCATCAAGGAAGCCCACCCCGGGTTGGTCGGCGACGTGCGCGGCGTCGGATCGATGCTGGCGATGGAAATCGTGAAGGATCCCGTGTCGAAGACCCCCTGGATGGAGGCGACAGCCGAGATCACCGCCGGCACCTGGAAGCGCGGAGTCATCACGATACGGGCCGGTCTCTACTCCAATTGCGTCCGTCTGCTCCCGCCGCTCGTGATCTCCGATGACCAGATCGACGAGGGAATGGCGGTGCTGGCCGACTCGGTCGACGAGGTCGCCAGGGTGGTGCGGTGATGCGATCACACCTGCAGCTGATAGGTGGTCAGTGGGTCGACGCACGAGATGGTGGCACCTGGGATCTCGTGGATCCGGCAACCGAGGAGATCATCGAGACGCTCCCGTACGGCGGAGCCGATGACGCCGGTGCTGCAATCGATGCCGCCTCGGCGGCGTTCCCCGAGTGGGCCGCAAAGACCCCGTTCGACCGTGCCGCCGTTCTAACGCGCGCCGCCGAGTTGATCACCGAACGCGCCGACGAATACGCCCGACTGACCACCGAGGAATCCGGCAAACCGCTGGCGCAGTCCAAGGCGGAGTGGCTGTCGGCGCCGAACTACCTGGTGTTTGCAGCCGAGGAAGCCAAGCGACTCGGGGGGCGTGTGATCCCGGCCAGGGTGCCGGGGCGACGGATCGACGTCACCT
Source organism: uncultured bacterium (assembly GCA_963792365.1). Taxonomy (GTDB): domain Bacteria; phylum Actinomycetota; class Acidimicrobiia; order Spongiisociales; family ZC4RG35; genus JAOUGY01. The sequence goes on along the minus strand of CAWBVW010000001.1, from coordinate 119,572 downwards.
ATCGGCCGCTGGGCGTGGTGGGCATCATCACCGCGTGGAACTTCCCCGTCTACAACGTCAACAGGGCTGCGAGTTCGGCCCTTGCCGCAGGATGCACCGTTGTGATCAGGCCCTCGGAATACACGCCGCGCTCGGCCATGCTGTACGGCGCTGCGCTCCAGGATGCCGGGGTTCCACCCGGTGTGGTGAATGTGATCAATGGCGATCCCGAGGCCATGGGCCTGACGATGCTCGAAGATCGGCGGCTCCGAAAGATCCAGTTCACCGGTTCGGTGCGGGTGGGCAAGTTGCTCATGGACGGCGCTTCGCAGACGGTGACGAAGCTGTCGCTCGAGCTCGGCGGGAATGCGCCCGTGATCGTGTTCCCCGACGTCGCGGACCTGGAGGCGGTGGCCGCCTCCGGCGTCACCGCCAAGTATCGGAACTGCGGGCAGGTCTGCATCGCACCACAGCGATTCTTCGTGCATTCGTCCATCGCCGACCAGTTCACGAAAGCAGCAGCCGCTGCCTCCGACCGCGAAGTGGTGGGCCGCGGGCTCGACGACGCAACGACCGTCGGGCCCCTCATCAACACTGCCCAGCGGGATCGCGTGGCGCGCATCGTGGAAGCGTCGGTGAAAGACGGGGCCAACGTCGTCACGGGCGGCTCGGTGATCGATCGGCCGGGCTACTTCTACACCCCCACGGTCGTGAGCGGCGTCGGCGAGTCCTCGCCGTTGGCCTCCGAGGAGATCTTCGGTCCGGTCATGCCCATCATCGCCTTCGACACGACCGAGGAGGCCATCTCCATGGCCAACTCGGTGGAGTACGGGCTGGCCTCTTTCGTCTGGACGACGGATCTGGGAACCGCCTTCAGGGTGTCGGATGCCCTGGAGTTCGGAATGGTGGGTGTGAACGACTGGTACCCGGTCACACCTGAGGCCCCATTCGGTGGGATGAAGCAGTCGGGTCTGGGTCGTGAGTCGGGTGTCGAGGGACTCCACGAGTACGTCGAGGCAAAGACCCGATACATCGGGGGACTCTCATGAACGGCAGGCCCATCCGGGTGTTCGACCTCGCCGGGTCGCCGGGTGACATGGGCACTCAGCACGGTGCGAAAGCGGCCGACGAAATGCGCGAGTACACCAGCGACCGCGTCGAACGGTCCGCAGATGGATCCGACATGGATCGGGAGAGCATCCTCGCGCTCGCCGAGTCGATGCTGCCTGCCCACCGGGACTACGACGCAGATCTGTTCGACGAGATGGTGGCGATGGCCGAGGCTGCGGGCATCACTCCGGCAGAGGCCGTGATCGTGGGCGGATACACGGACTTCATCGACACGGTCCGTGCCTCGGCGGGAACCGGGCCGATCGAGGACAACTGCACCGCGGTGCTCATTCCTGATGGTCGCGCCGATGGTGCGGGGTTCCTCGCTCAGACGTGGGACATGCACGCCTCGGCGACGCCACACGTGGTCATGTTGCGCCTTCAACCCGACTCCGGCCCCGCCGCCCTCGTCTTCACCACCGTCGGCACGCTTGGCCAGATCGGGATGAACGAGGCCGGAATCGCAGTCGGGATCAACAACCTGACGGCCGACGACGGCGCGGTCGGGGTGACCTGGCCTTTCGTGGTCAGGAGGGCTCTCGGCCAGACCTCACTCGACGACGCGGTGGCAGCCGTCACGTCGGCTCCGTTGGCCGGCGGACACAGTTTCCTCGTGATCGACGCCGAGGGTCGTGGGTGCACGATCGAGGCGATGCCCACGGCGTGCCACGTGACGTGGATGGAGACCGAGCCGCTCGTACACACGAACCATTGCCTCGTCGACGCCACCCGTGCGGTCGAGGGAGCCCGTCCGGACGAACTCCAGGCGTCATCGATCGACCGGCTCGTCCAGGCAGATGCGCTCCTCCGAGACGGAGAAGTCACGCTCGATCGGCTGATCGACCTCACACGGGACGAGCGTTCGATCTGTCGTCATCCCGAACCGCCGTACGACTACGAATCGTGCGGCGCCGCCATCATGCGCCCCAGAACCGGCGATTTCTGGGCGTGTTGGGGTGTGCCATCGGAGAACGAGTACGAGCACTTCGCCACGGGAGTGGCATGGACACCCTGACGTACGGCAACCTCACGGAAGAGCTGGCGGAGGCGTGTGCCGAGCTGGAGCTGATCGCCTTCCCTCATGCCGATCCAGAGGATCTGCTCTCCGCAGAGGACCTCCACGCCTACGCTCGCACCTTTCCCGAGGGCTTCTTCGTCTGCCTCGATGGTGACCGGGTCGTGGGTCAGGCCGGTGGGATATTCCTCGATTTCGACTTCGACCATCCCCAGCACTCGATCGCCGAGATCACCGGCGAACATCAGTGCGGAAACCACGATCCCGATGGCGCCTGGTACTACGGCACCGACATGGTGGTCCATCCCGACTACCGGCGGCGAGGCATCGGCAGCCGTCTCTACGATCTCCGCCAGGATCTGGTTCGGCGTCACAACAAGCGCGGAATCATCGCCGGCGGCCACATGCACAACTTCGTCGAACGCAAGCATGAGATGTCGGCTCACGACTACGTTGCGGCGGTCGCCAGACGGGAGATCTATGACGCCACGTTGACGTTCCAGTTGGACAACGGATTCACGATCGAAGGTGCGCTCGAGAACTATCTCGCCGACGAAGCCACGGACAATTGGTCGGCATTGATCGTGTGGAGGAACGACGACTACCACCCGTAACGACGTCGAACATCGACGAGCCGTACAATCGTCGCTGCCCTCGGTGGGCCTGGAGAGGAGGATGCGGAACAATGACCCCCAAGCATGGATACGGACGCCGTAGCGGATCGAGGGACGCCCTCATGGAGTTGGCCGCCAGAAAGGCGGCTCGCCAAGGCATCAGTCGTCGCGATTTCTTGCGCCGCGCCGGTGGTGCCGGCGCATTGATGTTGGGCGGCCCCACGCTGCTCGCGGCGTGCGGCATCGAGGGCACGGCCGAGACGTCGGCGACGACGGCTGCCGGATCGAGTGGTTCCACTGCGGCGCCCGTCGCGACCACCGAGCTCTTCGTCGACAATTGGATCCTGTACATCGACACCACCGAAGACTCGCCCGACGGCACATCGACGATCGATGAGTTCGAAGCCGATACGGGTATCGATGTCACGTACACCGAGGGTGTGAACTCGAACGAAGAGTGGTTCGGCAAGTACCAGGCCCAGCTCGGGGCCGGTCAGCCGACAGGCTTCGACGTTGTGGTGCTCACCGACTACATGGCAGCCCGGGTGCTGCGGCTCGGGTACGCCGAGCAGATCAACCACGACAACGTGCCGAATGCCGCGAATCTCGTGGAGGCGTTGAAGTCCCCGAGCTTCGACCCGAATCGCGACTACACCCTGCCATGGCAGTCGGGGTTCACGGGTTTGGCCTACGACATCGACCAGACCGGCGGCGAGCTCGACTCGTGGGAGGCGATCAACGATCCGAAGTTCAAGGGCAAGGTCGGGCTCATCGGGGGGTACCCCGATTCGATCGGCGTCCTGCTGCTGATGCAGGGCAAGGACCCCTCCACGGCGACCCTCGACGACATGATGGCCGCGGCCGACGAGCTCGAGAAGCTCGTGTCGGACGGCCAGTTGCGACAGGTCTACGGCAACGAATACATCGATGCGCTCATCAACGGCGATCTCGCCGTGACAGCCGGTTGGTCCGGTGACATCTTCGCCAACCAGGAGGACAGCCCACAGCTCAGGTTCGCCTTCCCGTCGGAGGGCGTGATGATCTGGACGGACAACATGATCATTCCCAAGGGCGCGGCCAACAAGGCGAACGCAGAAGCCTGGATGGACTTCTACTACCGCCCGGCAGTGGCTGCCGAGCTGGCGTACTGGGTCTGGTACGTGTCCCCGGTCGAAGGTGCACAGGAGGCGATGGCGGACATCGATCCGGAGTTCGTGGATCAGCCGCTCATCTTCCCCGACGACGCCACCCTGGCCAACGCCTACATCTACCGGGCCCTCGACGAAGACGAGGAGACGACGCTCAACGAGCGCGTGGCCGAGGCGACCGGCGTATGAACCAGGACGATGCTCGACCGTCGGACGGCGATGTTCCGGCGGTCGAGCTCGTCGATGTGACGAAGCGATTCGGGGAGGTGCTGGCCGTCGATTCGATGGCGCTCGACATCGAGGAGAACAGGTTCTTCGCCGTCATCGGCCCGTCCGGATGCGGCAAGACGACAACGCTCCGGATGATCGGCGGCTTCGAAGAGCCCTCGGCCGGCACCATCAGGCTTCACGGTGACGATGTCACCGGGACCAAGCCCTATCAACGACCGGTGAACACGGTGTTCCAGAGCTATGCCCTGTTCCCGCATCTCAACATCTTCGAGAACGTGGCGTTCGGGCTGCGCCGGCAGAAGGTGAGTGACGCCGAGGTCAACACCCGCGTCGGCGAGATCCTCGACTTGGTTCATCTGGGACATGCCGCCCGTCGCCGGCCCCGGCAGTTGTCGGGGGGACAGCAGCAGCGGGTGGCGCTGGCACGGGCACTCGTGAACCATCCCAGAGTGCTGCTCCTGGACGAGCCGCTCGGCGCACTCGACCTGAAGCTCCGCAAGGAGATGCAGATCGAACTGAAGCGCATCCAACAAGAGGTGGGCATCACGTTCGTCCATGTGACCCACGACCAGGAAGAGGCCATGACGATGGCCGACACGATCGCCGTCATGAACAAGGGCCGCATCGAACGCATGGGCGCACCCGAGGTGATCTACGAAGACCCAAAGACGCCGTTCGTCGCCAGCTTCCTCGGGGCGTCGAACCTCATGGACGGCAACGTCGATGGCGACGCCGTGGTGCTCGAAGGTGGTGAGCGAGTCAACGTCATGCCGGGGACGCTGCCCTCCGGTGGCAAGGTCAGCGTCGGCGTGCGGCCGGAGAAGATCCATCTCGACGAGGTCGGGTCGCCGTCGAGTCATCCGAACCATCTCGACGGCGTGGTGACGGACGCATCTTTCATCGGGGTGAGCACCCACTATCTCGTCAGGACCCCGGTGGCGGGTGAGCTGGTGGTGGTGGTGCAGAACATCGGGGCGAGGCGACACGCTGCCGGGAGCAATGTCACGGTCAGCTGGGACCCCGAGCACACGTTCGTGGTGAGCGCGTGACGGCCACCGCGGAGCTCCCGGCTCGAACCGAGGCGGCCGAGCAGGCCGAAAAGCGTCGCCGGCGCACGCCCTACCTGCTGCTGCTGCCGGGCATGGCGTGGCTCATCGTCTTCTATGTGGTTCCGATGTTCCAGCTCGCCACGACCTCCCTCCAAGAGGGGACACTGGAGCGGGGCTATCGGTTGACGGGCAACCTCGATAGCTGGACGGCCACGTTCACCACCTATCTGCCACAACTGCGGAACTCGTTGCTCTTCGCACTGGGAGCGACCGTGATAGGACTGATCGTCGCCTACCCGCTGGCGTATGCCATCGCCTTTCACACCGGGCGGTGGAAAGGACTGTTTCTGGCGTTGCTCCTGGTGCCGCTGCTCGTTCCGTTCCTCCTGCGCACCTTGGCCTGGCGGGTGATCCTCGCCGACCAGGGTGTCGTCGTGTCGGCGCTCCAGACGATCGGCATTCTCCCCGACGTCAACGGCCGTCTCCTGTCCACGGGCTGGGCCGTTCTCGCCGGTCTCGTGTACAACTATCTGGCCTTCATGACCCTGCCGATCTACGTCGCGCTGGACAAGGTCGACCAGAGCCTGCTCGAGGCGGCGAACGATCTGTACGCGAGCCCGATTACGGCGTTCCGCAAGGTCACACTGCCGCTCTCGATGCCGGGTGTGATCTCGGGAACCCTGCTGACGTTCATCCCTGCCGCCGGTGACTACGTCAACGTCGACCTGTTGGGCAACCGGAACTGGACGATGATGGGCAATGTCATCCAGTCGAAGTTCCTCGTGATCGTGGACTACCCGGGAGCGGCGGCCATCTCGCTGACACTGATGGCCATCGTCGTGACGATGGTGGTCGCCTACGTCAGGCGCATCGGGACCGAGGAACTCCTCCAATGAAGTCGCGTGTGATCTACCGCATCCTGCTCGGGCTCGGGCTGTTGTATCTGTTCGTGCCCGTGTTCATCGTGGTCGCCTACTCCTTCAACGACTTCCAGGGACGACGCAACGTCTCATGGGAAGGCTTCACCTTCCGCCACTGGTTGGAGCCCTTCTCGGAACCCGGGCTCAGCAAGGCGGTACTGAATTCCCTGTCGATCGCCTTCTTGTCGGCAGCGGTGGCGACGATGCTCGGCACCCTGATCGCGCTGGCGTTGGTCCGCTACCGGTTTCGCGGGAGGTCGTCGACCAATCTGCTGCTGTTTCTTCCGATGGCAACCCCAGAAGTGGTGATGGGCTCGTCGCTGTTGGCGTTGTTCATCGTCGGGCAGATCCAGAGGGGATTCTGGACGATCCTCATAGGCCACATCCTGTTCAACATCAGTTTCGCGGTGGTGACGGTTCGGGCGCGCATCGTGGGACTCGACCGCCATTACGAGGAAGCGGCGATGGATCTGTACGCCAACGAGTGGCAGACGTTCCGGCGCGTGACCCTGCCCATGATCCTCCCCGGTGTCGTTGCCGCCTTCATGCTGGCGTTCGCACTCAGCTTCGACGACTTCGTGATCTCGAACTTCACGTCCGGATCCACCCTCACCTTCCCCGTCTACGTGTACGGAGCCTCTCGTCGCGGTGTGCCGCCTCAGGTGAACGTGCTGGGGACGATGATCTTCGCCGGCATGGTCGTGATCACTGCGCTGTTCCTCGTCCTCCAGGGACGTCGGGAGCGCCGTGCTGCGTGATCGGATTCGCATCGGGGCCCTGAGGGCAACGGAGGCCCGCTTCCGCCTTGCAGACCATCCTCAATCGACTGGGGCGTCGGGGTAGGGTCGTGGGGCATGATGAAGGTCACGTCGCTCATGCTGTACGCCATCAGCGTGGAGGCCACGACCCGGTTCTACCGTGCGCTCGGTGTCGACTTCGAAGAACAACCCGGCGGCCCGTCGGTGGGAGACGCAGACGGGTGCCGGATTGCCATCGCGGCGGCAACGTCTGGAGACGCAGCGGGCCCGGGGGTTGGTGGCACAACCATGCCGGGGTTCGAGGTCGAATCCATCGAGGACGCCGTCGAGCGGCTCCGGGAGATGGGTCGGAGGATCCTGCGCGAGCCGGATTCCCTGAGTTGGGGTCGGCGCGCGGTGGTGTCGGATCCCGACGGTCGAGCGGTGGAGTTGATCGAACGACCGTGAGCCGGGCACTAGGGCCGAGCATCCGGGGTCGATGTGACCCACTGCCCTAGGACCGCTCGTGCGAATTGTCACAATGACCGAGATCCCAGTGAAGTGAGGAACCAATGACGAGCAAGTGGGTATTTGCATTCCATGAAGTAGAGCTGGCCGAGAAGGCGGTCGGTGGAGAGTGGGACGCCGTCCGAGCGTTGCTCGGTGGGAAGGGCGCCAACCTCGGTGAGATGACGAGGATCGGTGTTCCCGTCCCGCCGGGCTTCACCATCACCACGGAGGCGTGCAACGCGTATCTGGCCTCAGGGGAGCAGTTCCCCGACGGGATGCTCGACCAGGTCGAGGAAACACTCGCACGAGTGGAGCAGGTCACCGGGAAGTTCTTCGGTGACACGTCGAACCCGCTGCTCGTATCGTGTCGGTCCGGTGCGAAGTTCTCGATGCCGGGCATGATGGACACGGTCCTGAACATCGGCCTCAACGACGACGTGGTCGAGGGGCTGATCAAACTCACCGGTGACGAGCACTTCGTGTACGACTCCTACCGCCGCTTGGTCCAGATGTTCGGATCGGTGGTGCTCGGCGTTCGCGACGAGCCCTTCGAGCTGGTGCTCGAGCGCTTCCGCACCGAGCGGGGGGTCGTGAACGACTCGGATCTGTCCGCCGAGGACTTCAAGGCGATCACGGCCGAGTTCAAGGGAATCGTCGAGCGGTACGCCGGTCGCCCGTTTCCCGACCGGCCGAGAGACCAGCTACAGCTCGCGATCGAAGCCGTGTTCCGCTCATGGAACGGCAAGAGGGCAAACGACTATCGAAAGGCCGCGGGGATACCGAACGACCTCGGAACGGGCGTCAACATCCAGACCATGGTCTTCGGCAACATGGGCGACGATTCGGCGACCGGCGTGGCCATGTCGCGCAACGCCACCACAGGTGAGGCGAAGATCGAAGGCGACTACCTGACCAACGCCCAGGGTGAGGATGTCGTCGCCGGCATCCGCGTCACCAAACGAATGGACGAGCTCGCCGACGAGATGCCGGATCTCTACCGGCAGTTCGCCGAGATCGCCTCGAGACTCGAACACCACTACCGCGACATGCAGGACATGGAGTTCACGATCGAGCGCGGGAAGCTCTGGTTGCTCCAGACGCGAGATGGGAAGCGGACGGCGCAGGCTGCGGTCCGGATCGCCGTCGACATGGCCGGTGAGGGCCTGATCACGAAGCAGGAAGCGATCATGCGCGTGACCCCGACCCAGGTCGATTTCTTCCTCCATCCTTCGTTCGTCGCCCAGACCAAGCGGGTGGCGATCGACGAAGGGCGACTCCTCGCAACCGGCCTCAACGTGTCGCCCGGGGCAGCCGTCGGCGTGGTTGCGTTCGACGCCGACCTCGCCGAGCGGTGGGCCGTGACAGAGTCTCGCGAGGTCATCATGGTGCGGCCCGAGACCAAGCCAGACGACGTACACGGGATGCTTGCTTCCAACGGGATCCTCACCAGTCGCGGTGGCCGGACGAGCCATGCGGCCTTGGTCGCTCGCCAGTTCGGGAAGCCGGCCGTGGTGGGCGCCGAGCAGATACAGATCGACCTCAACGAGCGCGTTCTTCGGGTCGGGGACCTCGTGGTTCACGAAGGCGACTGGATCTCGATCGACGGCACCACGGGCGAGGTCCTTCTCGGTGAGATCGACACGCAGACCCCCGATCTCGAGAACCAGTGGCTGAAGGAGCTCCTGAGTTGGGCCGACGAAGAGCGAGACATCGGGGTGTGGACCAACGCCGACTATCCCGATGATGCCCGTCTTGCCCGCGCGTACGGGGCGGAGGGAATCGGGCTCACCCGCACCGAGCACATGTTCTTCGATCAGGAACGGCTACCGATCGTTCAACGCATGATCACGGCAACGATCCCCGCCGATCGCGCCGCCGCCCTCGAGCAGCTGCTCCCGTTCCAGCGGCAAGACTTCATCGGCCTCTTCCGGGCGATGGACGGGCTCCCGGTGACCATCCGACTGATCGATCCGCCGCTCCACGAGTTCCTACCGAGCTTCGAGGAGCTGACGTTCGACCTGACCGATCTCAAGCTGCGCATCCAGTCCGCATCTTCGCTCAAGGAGATCAACGAGCTCCTTGCCAAGATCGAAGAGCAGGAGCACATGCTCGAGCGGGTAGAGAGCCTCCGCGAGACGAATCCGATGCTGGGGCTACGCGGAGTCAGGCTCGGAATCATGCTTCCCGGACTCACCCGGATGCAGGTGCGGGCGATCTTCGAAGCGGCCTGTGAGGTCGCCAAGGATGGCGTCGACGTGCACCCGAAGATCATGATCCCGCTGACATCACATGTGAACGAGCTGTCCAGGCAGCGAGCCGAGCTGGAGGACGAAGCGAAAACCGTCATGGCCGAGCAGGGGATCGAGGTCGATTACGCCTTCGGCACGATGATCGAAATCCCGCGTGCGGCGTTGACGGCGGACGAGATCGCCGAGTACGCCGAGTTCATATCGTTCGGCACCAACGACCTCACCCAGATGACCTTCGGGATCAGTCGGGATGACGCCGAAAAGGCGTTCCTGGTTCAGTACCTCGAGGAAGGCATTCTGGAACGCAATCCGTTCGCAACGATTGACGTCAAAGGTGTTGGCGAGCTGATGAGGATCGCGGTGGAGAAAGGGAAGCAGACGCGACCCGACCTCAACACCGGTATCTGCGGAGAGCACGGTGGAGACCCCGAGTCGATCGCCCTCTGCCGCAAACTCGGGCTCGACTACGTCAGCTGTTCACCACCGAGAGTGCCCGTCGCCCGATTGGCGGCGGCGCAGGCAGCAATCAGAGACGGTTCATGAACCGTCTCCAGCGCGGCGTAGCGCGGTCGGACAGCAGGGTCCCTGGCACCCCACGGGGGCGCTGCTGCGCGTCATGACGGCCCGCGGCCCACGGCCACGACACATGTGGTTTCTCAGAGCAATCCGGTAGTGGGAGTGGACGGTCGGTCGTGTGCGGTCCAGGCCGGCGCCCGGCGCCGGCAGGTCAGGCGCCGAACGCCCGCTCGGCCATTCCATTGAGCAGCTCGAGCACCACCCGATTGCCCAGATAGGCGGTGATCTCTGAACTGTCGTAGGCCGGGGCCACCTCGACAACGTCGGCCCCGACGACCTCGAGCTCTCGAGCGAGGCGTCGTATGGTGTCGAGAAGCTGGCGTGACGTGAGACCGCCCGGTTCAGGTGTTCCTGTGCCGGGAGCGAAGGCCGGGTCGACCACGTCCACGTCGACCGAGATGAAGACACCCTTGGCGCCACCCCCGACCGCATGCGCCACCGCTTCGTCGACGACCGTCTCGAGGCCACGCTCGACGATTTCGTTCATGAAGTACGAGCGCATGTTCTTCTCCCGCATCCACGACACCACTTCGGGCTCGGGCCAATACCCCCGGAGTCCGATCTGCACGAACCGATGCCCGGGAACCGCGCCAGATTCGATCAACCGTCTCATTGGGGTTCCATGACCGTAGAGATGGCCGTTTTGGAGTGCGCCGGTGTCGGCGTGGGCGTCGAAGTGGATGAGAGCCATCTCACCAAACCCGTGGACCCGTGCCACGCCGGTGGCATTGGGGTAGGTGATGGTGTGATCTCCCCCGAGGACGATCGGTACCTTCCCGGCTGCGGCCACGGTCTCGACGGCATCGGCGATCCGTGCGATCGACTCCTCCATGTACCCCGGGACGACATAGACGTCGCCCACGTCGACCACGCCGAGCGCCCCCAGGGGATCGATCCCCGTTGGCAGGTGGGGGCGGTACCCGTCCATCGCCCCGTAGTCGGCCTCACGAATGGCCTGAGGCCCGAATCGAGCGCCGGGCCGATAGGTCGTGCCCCAATCGAATGGCGCTCCCACGATCGCGACCTGGCCTTCCACCGCCGGCAACTCATCGAACCGCACTGCGGGCACTCCCAAGAACGACTGGCGAGACGCAAACGAGATGTATTCGGCCGATGCGAACGGGACCTCGGTGGCGCGTTGTTCGTACGGGGTGTGATGCGACTGGGGGTGGTCCATGTGGGTGGAACGCTACCGCATGCGGGGGTGCAGTCCAGGGAGGCGCTCGACGGTCGAGGCGGCCTCTACACTTTGGCGAAACAAGAGGGAGCCCATCGCAATGACCGCGGAGCACGACACCGAGACCCATTCGGACATGGAAGGCACCTTCCAATTGGGTGCCCGACTCGGTAAGGCGGTGGTGAAGGGAATGCTCGCGGCGCTCCCGATCGCCTACATAGGGTTGGTTCTCGCGCTGACCACGTTGACCGATCGGAACCTCCAGCAATCGCTGGAGACGTCCGTCCTTCCGGGGATGCTCATCGGGGTGTTCTTCGGCGGCTTCTTCGGTATGGCAGTGACGCTTCTGGCCGTCGAGAAGCTCGAAAAGGCCGAGCGGAGATCACGGCAGCGAAACCGATAGGCCGGAGTCGTTCGGCCTCGTCACGTCGAGGCTGACGGCTATCTCACCGGTGTCCGAGATCGTGGAACCAGTGATGTCCTGAAGCGTCTGTGGCTCGAGCGTGGCCCGCATGCTGAGCGAAGAGATCCACTCCCCATCCTCCGCAACCCAGAACGTGAGCTCGTCGAACTCGACGCCTTCGACGCCGGGCGCCACGAGCCCGAGCGCACCCGCCTGGTCGATGAGGCCGCCGAGATCGAGACGCCGCGTCGCGATCCCGTTTCGCTCTTCCGTCTCGCCACCGGCGGGGAGTTTCTCACCACCGGTGATGTCGGCCCAGAACCGATCGGATCCGGCGCACAGACCGAGGCTTTCTCGAAACGCCGGATCGTTCGAGGAGACCGCCTGATAGCCCTCGCCCGTACCCGAATCGAGGAAGGTCTGATCCCCGACGACGACCACGCCTGTTTCGAAGTCGAAACCCCCGAACCCGGTGGTGATCCGGCAGCTGAGATCACCGTCGACGAACACGCCCGTGCTCGACAGCGACAGGAGGTTCGTGTCGATGGCACCGATCGAGGTGGCGAACTGCCACTCGAAGGAGTCGAGCACATTGGTCGGGGCCGAGGGCGGAGCCTCGGCCGCCACGAGAGTGGTCGTGGTGGTTGGCGCGAGAGTCGTGGTGGTGGTCGCTGCGGTGGTCGTCGTAGTCGCCGGCGCTGCGGTGGTGGTCACGATGGTAGGGACACTCGGCGCCGGCATATCGAGAATCTCGGTGTCTCCAGACGAAGGCGAACACGAGACCAGGGCGAGGCCGAGCGCAACCAGGACGAAGAGGCGGGAGCGGGGCATGTGTGAGGAGGTTATCGGTGTTCACGCCCATGTCCTGAATCGAGACTCGGCCGCACTTGGGTCTCGATGAGCTCCCCGCAGACGGGTACCATGAGCCACGGTGTGAGAGAGATGCGTTCACCCGGCAGCTTCGGACTGCACACTCACGGCAGGCCCTGCCGTCCTGTGACCGAAATGACGCGACGATGGGGGCTCCGCTGCCGCGCCAGAACCGCCTACGAAGAGCGCAACACCCTGGCATTCCGTCATTGGAACCCTCCGGAACGACGGCTCGATCGAGAGCATTGACCAGGTCGTTTCAGGAGGAACAATCACATGAGCATCCAGGGCCCGAATACAGCGGAGTGGTTCCGTAGAGCTCGCAGCGCACTCGTCAACGGCGTATCGAGTGGGTTTCGCTACTGGGGTGACGACGACACCCTCGTCATCGATCACGGCTCTGGCGGGCACGTATTCGACATGGACGGCAAGGACTACATCGACTACCAGCTCGGGTTCGGCCCGGTCATCCTGGGCCACGGGGATCCGGCAGTTGCGAGTGCCGTCGCCAATGCAGCGGCCGCCGGCACCGTCTTCGCCATGACCCAGCGGATCGAAATCGAAGCGGCGGAGAAGATGATCGGGGCGCTGGGCTGGCCCACGTCCATGCGGTTCACCAACACCGGCACCGAGGCAACGATGCATGCCATCAGGCTTGCTCGCGGATGGACCGCCCGAGATCTGGTCTTGAAGTTCGAAGGCGCCTATCACGGTGTTCACGACTACGTGCTGTTCTCGACCGCCAGCGCTCCCGCTGGACACCTCGGGTCTCGTCTTCGGCCGCTGCCGATTCAGGCTTCTTCCGGCATTCCAGACGCCCTCCGCGGATACGTTCGGACGCTTCCGTACAACGACGTCGAGTTGCTGGAGGAGTTCTTCGACGATCATGGGCATGATCTCGCAGCGGTGATCGTCGAGCCGATGGCCGGCAACTTCCTCGGCATCCTTCCCGTACCAGGGTTCCTCGAGACCATTCGCCGTTTGTGCGACGAGCACGAAGTTGTCCTGATCTTCGACGAGGTCAAGACCGGGTTCCGTCTCGGACTCTCAGGAGCCGTGGGGGCGTTCGGTGTGACCCCTGACATCGGAACGTTTGCCAAGGCGATGGGCAACGGGTTTCCGGTGGCGGCCATCGCCCTCGCCGAGAAGATGGTCGAAGGATGGGCACTCGGTGGGATCGCCCAGGCCGGCACGTACTCGGGCAATGCGGTGGCTGCGGCCGCCGTGAAGGCGACGATCGAACGTCTGGAGGACGGCACTGCGTACCGTCAGATCGAGAAGGTCGGTGGAGCCATCATGCAAGGCATTCAGTCCGTGCTCGACGACCGAGGGTTGGATGGCGTGGTGGTCGGGCATCCATCCATGTTTTCGATCTTCCTCGGCGAAGGAACTCCCAAGGAGTTTCGAGATCTGGCACACCATGACTCACGGATCTACAACAACATGGTGATGTCGATGATCGAGCGCGGTGTCGCCCCGTGTCCCGATGCCAGGGAGCCCTGGTTCACGTGCGCCGCTCACACCGACGACGACGTGACCAGGACCCTCGAAGTGTTCGAAGAGTCGCTCGACGTGACACTCGCCAGAGCAGGGTCGCTCCCGCGAGTCGAGGACGACTGAGTTGACGACGAGCTATCGATCGACATCCCTCTGGCTCGACTCGTTGCCCGAGGGAGATCCGGTACGCAGGCCGCCCCTCGATGGCGAGCTCGAGGTCGATGTGGTGATCGTCGGCGCCGGCTACACCGGATTGTGGGCCGCCTACTACCTCACCGAGCTGCAGCCGGATCTGGTTATTGCCATCGTGGAAGCCGAGATCGCCGGCTTCGGGGCGTCCGGGAGGAATGGGGGATGGGCGTCCGGTGAGTTCTCCATCCGTCCCGGGTCAGCGATAGACCGATACGGACGGGAGGCGTACCTCGCCCAGATCCATGCGATCTGGGGTGCCATCGACGAAATCGGATCGGTGGCGGCCCGCGAGGGGATCGACTGCCTCTACCACAAGGGTGGTTCGCTGACGCTGGCGACATCCGGCGCTCAACTGTCGCGCCTTCGCCATGAGGTGAGCAAGGCGATGGCTCGTGGGTTCTCGGAGGAGGACTTCGTCGTTCTCGATCGGGCCGAGGCCCTTGGCCGGATGCGATCCGAGCGCGCACTCGGCGGTGTGTTCACACCGCATTGTGCGGCGATCCACCCTGCCCGATTGGCTCGCGGGTTGGCCGAGGTCGTCGAACGCCGTGGAGTGCGGATCTACGAAGGAACGAGAGCCACGACCATCGGTCCCAGACGGGTCGACACCGATCACGGTGTGGTTACCGCAGGCACCGTGCTGCGGTGCATCGAAGCGTTCGAGACCCGGATGCCGGATCGGGCGAGGTCCGTTGCTCCGATCTACTCGCTCATGATCGCAACCGAGCCTCTTCCCGCCGACGTGTGGAAAGACATCGGCCTCTCGGACCGCGAAACGTTTCACGACGCTCGGCACCTGATCATCTACGGTCAGCGGACGGCCGACGATCGAATCGCATTCGGCGGCAGGGGAGCCCCCTATCACTTCGGATCAGCGATGCGTCCGGAGTTCGAACGGAATGCGGGCACGCATCGGGCGATCGTGGACACCTTGCGGTGGCTGATCCCCCAGATCGGGGATGCCGCCGTGACTCACACGTGGGGCGGCGCCGTTGGCATGCCCCGTGACTGGAGTGCGTCGGTTGGATTCGATCCGGCTACGCGCGTCGGCCGCGCCGGTGGCTACGTCGGAGCCGGGGTCACTTCCTCCAACCTGGCAGGAAGAACCCTGGCGGACCTCGTCATGGGCCTGGACACCGATCGAACCCGTTTGCCGTGGGTAGACCACGTGTCACCTGATTGGGAACCGGAACCGCTGCGGTGGATCGGGATCAATCTCGGCAGGAGCCTCGCTCCATGGGCCGACCGCCGGGAGTTTGCAACCGGCGAGCCGTCGAGGGTCCTTGGTGGTCTGCTGGAACGACTCACGGGGCACTGACGTGATCCGACGAGGCGGTGTAGACGATCTCGGCAGCTTGCTGGGTCTGGCTGAGAGATACTCGGTCCACGATCGGCACACGTTCGCTCGCGATCGAGTGAAGTCGGGTCTCTTGCCTCTGCTCGAGTGCGACGACCGCGGGGTGGTCTGGGTCATGGAAGGCGCTCAGGGTGTGGCGGGCTACGCCGTTGTCACGTGGGGGTGGTCGGTCGAGTCCGGAGGGCCCGATGCGCTGCTCGATGAGATCTACGTCGACCGACGCGGTGAAGGACTGGGATCGGAGTTGATCCGGCACATCATCGAGGATTGCCGAAGTCGAGGCATGCTCCGTGTGTTCCTCGAGACCGAGGCACACAATCGCCGCGCCCGTGCGCTGTATCTGCGGCATGGGTTCGGGGTCGAAGACAGCGTGTGGATGAGTCTCGCGTTGGAGGCAACGTCGTCACCTTCGGCTGGGCCACAGCGTCGAATCCACTAGCTTGAGCTGATGGCAAAGATCCATGGCGGGCGCGTCATCGCCCGAGCCCTCAAGAAGGAAGGCGTCGACACCCTCTTCACTCTCACCGGTGGGCACATCTTGCCGATCCTGGACGGCTGTGTCGCAGAGGGAATGCGGGTGGTGGATCTTCGGCACGAACAGGCGGTCGCCCACGCCGCGGAGGCGTACGGACGGCTCACCGGGCAGCTCGGCGTGGCCGCCGTCACGGCGGGACCCGGCGTCACCGACGCTGTGACCGCCATCGCAAACGCCCACTTCGCCGGTACACCGATGTTGATTCTGGGAGGGCGGCATCTCCTCCGTCAGGAACTCAAAGGTGGCCTCCAGGAGATGGATCACCCGCCGATGCTCGAGGAAATCACGTCGTGGGCAGGCACTGCCTTTCAGCCGGACAGGCTGGCGGACTATGTGGCGACCGCGGCGCGGCATGCGTTCGCCGGACGTGGGGGACCCGCGTTCCTGGACGTGCCGATGGACGTGCAATTCGACGAGGTCGACGAGGACGCCATCCGATGGCCGGTCGACCAGCGAGCCAACCGGTTGAGCGGACTGGACTCCGCCACGCTCGCCGAGATCATTCGGCTCCTCGAGGGCGCCGAACGGCCCATGATCTTCGCCGGAGCAGGCGCTCGCGGCGGTGCGGCCAATCGCATCCAAGAACTGGCCGAGGCTCTTCAGGCACCGACCTTTCTCAACAGTCGAGCTCGCGGGTCGCTTCCCTACGGGCACGAACTGCTTGGAAACCATGCCCGCTCGGCAGCGTTCGCGGGCGCCGATCTCGTGCTCGCATTGGGGGTCGATTGGGACTTCCGGGCCAGGTACGGCGAGACGATCCCTGCCGACGCCGTTGTCATCCAGGTCGATGCCGATCCCACGAAGGTGGGATGGAACCGGTCGGTGACCGTAGGCGTGGTCGCCGACCCGATCGTGGCGGCAGACCAGTTGGTCGAGTCGGCGACGGCCTTCGCCAGATCCGAGCCGCGGTCGTGGACGTCGGAGGTCATGGAGGCCGAGCGAAGCCGCCTGCAAGCCCTCGAAGTCGAGGCAGCCGACGACTCGACCCCCGTGATGCCGCAGCGCTTCGGCCGTGACGTAGGGGCGTTCTTCGGCCCTGACGCGATCGTGGCGGTCGACGGCGGGGACATCGTGTCCACGACCGCCCGTTGGCTTCAGGTGTCGCACCCGGGGCATGTTCTCGATCCGGGACCGTTCGGGACACTCGGCACCGGCGCACCATTCGCCATCGCCGCCAAAGTGGCGTTTCCCGAGAAACGCGTGGGCATCGTTTTCGGTGACGGCGCGTTCGGGTTCAATGGTTTCGAGTACGACTCGATGGTCAGGCTCGGTCTTCCGATCATCGGTGTGCTCGGGAACGACGGCGTGTGGGCCAACATCAAGACGATCCACAAGGCGTTCTTCCCCGATCGGGTGGTGGCGGCAGATCTCGGCCGGCGTCCCTACCACGCAGTGGTGGAGGCGCTCGGCGGTCACGGGGAGCTGGTCACCGACCCGGCAGAGATGCTGCCGGCGTTGAAACGGGCGGAGGCGAGTGGCAAACCCGCGCTGGTGAACGTACACCTGGCGGAGACGATGAGGGCATCTTCCAATTACACACAGTGAGCCGGGGGGCTCGGGGGTGAAGAGATGACGGGAGTGGTGGTAGGGCTGTTTGTGTTGATGGCGCTCGGGGTCACCGGATCGGCCATCCTCCAGGGCCGGTTTCACGCCGTCCGCCCTCCCGAGCCGCGGCGTCTTCAGTTCTATGAGGTCGCCTACCTCGCAGGCGGCCGGTCACGTGTGGCCGATGTGGCTCTGGCCTATCTCGTGTGGGCCGGTCTGGTCGACATCCGTCCTGGAGCAGGTGTGCTCGCAATGGTGGCGGCCCCGAGCCGGCACGTAGAACTGGCACCCGTCGAGGCTGCCCTGGTCTCGACCATCTCCGCCGATGGCAGGAAGCCGACGATTCCCTTGTCGGCGGCCCGGGAGGCGGCGGGGTCGGTGCCGTCGACGCTCGCAGGGTATGTGGTGCCGCCCCGGGATCGGCTCTTGGCGCGGGCCCCGGCCGTGGGATCCGCAGTGCTGGCGGCTGTTGTGGCCATGGGCATTGCGGTGTCGATCGACGACCGATGGGGCTTCCTGGCTGTGGTTCCGCTGGTGGCTGTGATCGTGGTGGCGACGGCGATGCTCGGTGGCACTCGGCTCACGAAGGCCGGCGTCATGGCGCTGGCGGAAGAACATGAGCGCCATGCGAAGGATCTCTCGACAGCCGAGATGGGAGTCACCAGCCTGCCGCTCGAATCGGGGATGTACATCATCGCGCTCCACGGCAGGGTGGCGATGACCGGTGGGCTGGCCCCGCTCCGCCGCGTTCTTCGTTGACCTGACGCCGGTCATGACATCTCTGGCGCGCCGATCGTTCAGCCCCCGATCAGCACGCTGATCCGGTTGTCGGCTGCGGCGACAGCCACGATGGCGGCGTCGTCGGCCGGAAACGCGCAACCCGCAAGCTCGCCGCCGAAGCCATCGTCGACACCGACCGAGACCACCACGCCGTCGTGTCGCGTTGCCGGGTCCGGATCCATCCCGCTCACGATCGCAACGACAGGACTCCCCGGTTTGGCGCCGTCGGGGACCGCCAGTTCCACCAGCAGCCATCCTTGCGGGGGCGCCACCTCATCGACGCTCATGTCCGTGGCGAGGATGGGGTCACCGGGGCCGATTCGGCGGCCGGCGACAAAGGGGAGCTCGACGGGCTCGAGAAGCCCGGCTGGTACATCGATCATCCGCACCTGACCGACCGTGACCTCATCCCCGGCCGGGATCTCGGCGACGGCGACCGGGTGTTCTACCGTGGCCGAGGGACGCAGGTCCGCCCACAGGGCGATGACGACCAGGATCGTCGCCGCCACCCACCGAAGCACGGGTGGTTTCGAAAGCAGGAACATGCGGCGAAGGTATCGGTCGCCGCCGCGGCAGGGAAGGGGTTCGTTTCCGTCGAATCGATCTGTAGCGTGGCGGCGTGCTCCGTCCCACCATCGTGCTCGCCTTGCTGACGTTGGCCATGTCCAGTGTTGGGCACACTTTCGGACAAGGGGTCTATCTGCCTCAGCTGATCGTGAAGGGACCCCAGATCGAGGTCGGGGCCTCCTGCATCAACGATCGGCGACCGCTCCGCCCGGGAGGCGACCTCGTGGTGGTCGAAGGTGAGAGCGAGGTGTCGGGTGGCGGCGAAGACCTGATTCGGTACTCCGTGGAGGTCGAAGAGGGCTTGCCCATCGATCCGGCCTGTTTTGCGAGAGTGGTCGAATTGACCCTCGGGGACGATCGGAGCTGGATCGGCGCTGGCACGTACGCGGTCCAGCGTGTTGACGAGGAGGCGGACATCCGAGTCACACTCGCTTCGCCCAGCGTCGTCGACCGGTACTGCCTGCCGCTGAGGACCGGGGGCATCTTCTCGTGTTGGGACGGCTCCCGGGCGTTGCTCAACTTCGACCGGTGGCAAAACGGGGCCGGCGACTTCGGCGATCGACTGGCCGAATACCGCACCTACATGATCAACCATGAGGTGGGCCACGGCCTGGGCCATGGTCACCGCGATTGCACAGGTGCCGGCGACCTGGCCCCGGTGATGATGCAGCAGACGAAGACTACGGGAGCATGCGAGCCGAATGGATGGCCCACTCCCTCAGAGCTCTCTTAGATCTTCCAGCTCCAGTGTCTCGAGATCGATAACCACTGCGGTCTCGCCGAATGGGCCGCGGCTCTCGTTGAGCAGTTCGACGCGCACGCCGTTGCGCATCGTGGACATTCGGTGATGCCAGTGCCCGTGGAACCACAGGTGCGGCTGAAGGCGATCGGCCAGTTCACCCATTCTCGCTCGAACGTCGTCGGCCCGTGCCAGGATCTCAGGCGGGATGAAGGCCGTGTACGTCGACCGGAGCGGCGTATCGGGCAGGCCCTCATGAGCGATCACGACATCGATCGGCCCGGTGCGGCTTGCACGCTCGAAGTCTTCGTCCGTTGGGATCTCCTGGGAGAACCAGTCGTATCCCGGGGTCCTGCGAGGTTGGTCGACCGAAACGGCTCCCCCCATGAACAGGATGCGACGGCCGTACCACTCGATCATCGTGCCGCGAGGCACCCACCACAGGGACGGAGCCACCGCCACCGGTCCGTCGGTGGAGCCGTGCCGGAGACGCGAGTGATCCTCGTGGTTGCCGTCGCAGAACCAGATGGACACACCGCGCTCGACACATCGCGCCGCCACGCGCTGCAGATAGTTGATACCAACAGGATGCCTCGGCCAGTATCCGAAATCGCCGGTCTGGACGATTCGGTCGATGCCCCGATCGGCGGCGGCATCGACGACACGAAGGGCGTGATCGGTGTCGGCGTGCCAGTCGCCCGCAACCACGAGCGAGGTCAATTGGTCAGCTCGACGAGGACGAGGTCGACGAGGTCGATGAGGTCGATGAGTCGTCGAACTGTCTTTGGAGGTCTTGGACGATGAAGGGGTTGCGCCGTCCTTGGGCTTTGGGCTCGATGTCGAGCCGGAATCACCCTCCTTGGGGCGAGAATCGGTGGCGTAGAACCCCGAACCCTTGAACACGACGCCGCGAGCGTGAAAGACCTTCGTCAGCTCGCCTCCGCAACCTGGGTGCTTCTTGAGTGGCTTGGCGCTGAACGACCGAAAGACTTCGAAGTTCTCTCCGCACTTCTTGCAGGCGTACTCGTACGTGGGCATCAATGGACTCCGGATGGATCTGGCAGGACGAAACAACCATTGTACAGGACCGTTGATTCCCCCACATCGGCTGCCCGCACCACATGTCGACGATCACCGGCCTCCGATGCCCTGCGACAGCCCGCACGTCGCGGCCGGAGTCGAAACAACATCGGATGCACGTGGTGCCCTGCCTCGCCGGCCCCTAACCTCTGACCTCATGCCCACTTGGCTGGCCCTCGTCGGCGCCTATCTCATCGGAAGCCTCGACTTTGCCGTCGTGGTGGCGCGGGCACACGGCGTCGACATTCACAATGTCGGGAGCGGAAACCCAGGCGCCTCCAATGTCTTGCGGACTTTGGGGAAGGGCCCGGCTGCGATGGTGTTTCTCGGCGACGCGATGAAGGGCGTCATCGCTGCCGCCATCGGATGGCTGGCGGTCGGCGCCGGCGATCCGGGAAATGAGCCGATAGCGTTGGCGGCAGGCTTCCTGGCGGTTGCCGGCCACTGCTATCCGATCTTTCATCGCTTCAAGGGTGGAAAGGGGGTCGCCACCGCCGCCGGCGCACTCCTGTTCACACTCCCGGTCGTGGCCGCAGTGCTGGCCGTCGGGTGGGTTGTGATCGCCAAGGTCTTCAAAGTGGCATCGATCGCATCGCTGGCTGCGGTCGCAGCCACGCTTCCCCTGGCGATCTGGCAAGGTACGAGAGGGGTGGCGCTCGGGTGGCTGGCGGCCATGGTCGTCTTGATCCTGATTCGGCATGCCCCCAACATCAAACGAATGATCAGCGGATCGGAGCAAAGGGTTCCAACATGAGCGATCGGATCGAAGTTGCAGTCATCCCCGCCGCGGGAAGAGGCACGCGGATGCGCCCTGCCACGCGTGTCGTTCCCAAGGCCCTGCTCACCGTGGTCGACCGCCCGGCCATTCAGTACGCGGTGGAGGAGGCAGCCCGCGCTGGTGCGACCGAAGCAGTTTTGGTGGTGGACCTCGAAGTCGGCCACCTGATCCAGCAGCATTTCCTGGTCGAAGACAGATTGCGCGGCATCGAGCACGTGCGGATTCGACCTGTGGTCCAGGAGGAGGCGCTCGGACTCGGCCATGCCGTGTACGAAGCGCGGGAAATGGTCCGTGATCGCCCGTTTTTCTGTCTCTTGGCCGACAACATCGTGCGGCCCGGACAGGACGTTTTGCCGTCTCTGGTGGCCGAGTCCGATGGTGGCAAGACGTCCGTCATGTGTCTCCGCCAGCTCGAAGACGAGTTTTTGTCGCGGTATGGCGTTGTGATTCCCTCGGGAACCGAGGATGATCGACCGCTCGAGCTGTCTGGCGCGGTCGAGAAGCCCGGCGTGGAGCGTGCCCCGTCACGGCTCGGCCTCATCGGTCGCTATCTGTTCACGCCGGAGGTCTTCGACATCCTGGACGACCAGCCACCCGGACTCGGTGGCGAGATCCAACTCACGGATGCGATCAACGAGCTCGGCCGTCGTGGGCGCCTGCGAGGCTCGGTTGCCGCGGCCGACTTGCTCGACGTCGGCAACCCGCTTGGACTGCTCGAAGCCTCCGTGGAACTCGGGTTGAACCAGTTCGGGTACGCCTTCGAGTCTTACCTGAGGGATCGGCTCGACTCTTGATCCCGCTGCCCGAGGCCCAGCGCACCGTTCTGAGCAGTATGCGGCCGCTGCCGTCCGTGCGGGTTCCGATCTGGAACTGCGCAGGGCTGGCGCTCGCCGACGACGTGGTCGCCCCCCACGACGTGCCCCCGTTCGCCAATTCGGCGATGGATGGGTTCGCCATCCGTCACGCAGACCTGTCAGGTCCGCCGACTGCGCTCAGGGTGACCGAGGACGTAGCGGCCGGACATGTGGCGTTGGGATCCGTGATGCCGGGCGGTGCCATCAAGATCATGACGGGTGCCCCCATTCCCGAGGGCGCCGACACGGTCGTCAAGGTCGAGGACACCGACTCCGAGAACGGAACGGTGGTCATCAAGGCCAACCCCCCGCTCGGGACGGCTGTCAGGGGTGTCGGCGGCGACGTGGCGGCCGGTCAGGTCGTCTTCTCGTCGGGTACCCGGCTCACACCGCCTCATCTCGGTGTGCTTGCTGCCGTTGGTGTTCCGGCGCCGACCGTGCACAGGCGTCCGCGCGTCGGCGTGATGTCGACCGGCGATGAGGTTCAACCGCCCGAGACCCGACGCCTCGAACCGGGTTGGATCAGAGATGCCAATCGCCCGCTTCTCGTGGGTCTTCTGTCTGAGCTCGGTGTCGACGTTCACGACTACGGGATCATCCCCGACGATGCGCAACGGCTTCGATCGACCCTCGAGAGGGCTGCCGACGAGTGTGATGCGGTGTTCACGTCGGGCGGAGTCTCGATGGGGGAGTACGACCTGGTGAAGGCCGTGCTCACCGAGCTCGGCGACATCGATCTGTGGAAGGTGGCGATGCAGCCGGCCAAGCCGTTTGCGTTCGGATTCGTCGGGTCTACCCCACTGTTCGGTCTGCCCGGCAACCCTGTGAGCGTGATGGTGGCCTTCGAGCAATTTGCGCGCCCTTCGCTGCTCACGATGATGGGCAGCCATCTGACGTTTCGCCGCCGGATCCCCGCCACCATGGCGCATCGCGTGGAGACGGACCCGGCGAAGACGGTGTTCCTTCGTGTGGTCGTCAGCCAGATCGAAGGCGGATTCGTAGCCGCCAGCGCCGGTGGTCAAGACTCGAACGTGCTGTCGGCGGCTGCGAACGCCACGGCGTTCGCGGTCGTTTCCCAGGGAACCGATGTGATCGACGCCGGTGAACCCGTGACCCTCGAGATGTTCCGCTGGCCCGAGTCCAGATCGACCATCGAGGTTTTGGGTGAGTTCTGAGTTCCCGCACCTCGACGAGGCGGGCGAGGTCCACATGGTGGACGTGGGAGCGAAGCCGGAGACGGAACGCTCCGCAACCGCAGAGTGCGTCGTCGCCATGTCCGGCGAGGTGGCGTCGAAGCTCTTCGCCGGCGCACTCCCGAAGGGCGACGCCTTGGCATCGATCCGCCTCGCCGGAATCATGGGTGCCAAGCGAACACCCGATCTGGTGCCGCTGTGCCATCCCATCGCTCTCACCGGTGTGACCGTGGATGTGGATCCACATCCGAATGGTGCCCGAATCGTCGCCACCACCCGCACGGTGGGTCGGACCGGGGTCGAGATGGAGGCCATGACAGCAGTCATGACTGCTGCGTTGGCGCTGTACGACATGGTGAAGGGTCTCGAGCGAGGTGTGACCGTCCGCGAGGTTCGGTTGCTCGAGAAGCACGGTGGGCGCAGCGGAAGCTGGACACGCACATGAGTGCAGGTGAAGTGCACCAATTGCCGAAAGATTGCTCCGATGCCGACGAATCGGTTACTCTGGCGCCCGGTCGAGCGGAGCACTGGTCGCACGACCCCCGGATATCCGGGTGTGCGAGGTGTCGGTACCTCGTACGGCTGGAAGATCCTGGACAAATCAATGCGAGCTGAGTATCGGATGAGTACACCCCCACATCCACATCAGATCGAGGCGGAGGTTCCGAGTCGTGCCTGACGCACCCCTTTTGATCGCTGCACTTGTGATCCTCACCATCTGGGGCATCTACCTGTTCCCCTCCTTCTTTGGTCGCCGCCGGAATGCGCCGCTCAACTCCACCGAGGAGTTCGACCGTTGGACGCAGATCATGGCGGACGTTCAAAGCCGGAGTTACAACACGCGCCGTCTTTCGACGCGTGACGCCGTGCGTGTGCGTCGGCGCCGGGCTCTGACCGGACTGGTCAGCGTCGCCGTACTCACCTTGACGATGGCGTTCGTGATGAAGTCGGTATGGTGGCTGGTGGCTCACCTCGCCGTCGATGCTCTCGTGGCTGCGTACGTCGGCATCCTGCTTCAGATGAAGCAACAGAAGGCGGTCCGGGTCGCCGAGCATCACGCCGTGGTGCGTCCCAACGACGCCGACGAACCGCCTGTGCGCATCGTCGCCAGCTCCTGAGCGTCTTGGATCCTTCCGAGCTCGAATCCGTCGCAGACGCCGTTCGCCCCATCCTCGATGAGCGGTTCTCCGCCCGTGAGCGCGGACTGACCAACTGTCGCAAGGTCATCCGGTCATCGGCCAACGCCATCCGCAGCCTGCATCGCGATCAAGTCGACCAGGCTCGCGAGCTGATCTCGGAAGCGAACCGCCTTCTCGTCGACGCCCTCGAGGCCCTCGAAGATCATCCCAACATCATCCACGCCGGGTTCGTGTGGGATGCAGCCAAGGAATTTGCAGAAGCTCAGCTCACTCTGGCGTTGTTCACCGATCAGCCGCTGCCGATGCCCGCGGACCTCGGGATCGACCCGGTGCCTTTCCTCCACGGTCTCGGAGAGGCGGTCGGAGAATGCCGTCGCCGTCTGCTGGACCGACTGCGCGCCGGCGAGCTCGACGAGGCCGAGTCGCTCCTCGTCATGATGGACGCAGTGGTGGATCTGTTGGCCGACCTGGATTATCCAGATGGGATGACCAGTGGCCTCAGACGCACGACCGACGTCTCTCGGGCCCTGGTGGAGCGTTCGCGTTCCGACCTCACTGCCACCGCCGTCCAGGAACGACTGCGCCGTGACCTGGAACGCCACATCGACTGATCGTCACTCCCCGATCAACTCGAGCACAGCGCGGAACACTGCCCGTGGCTCGGTGTGCACGCTCAGGTGGGTTCCTTCGAGACGGGCGGTGCGCCATCGTCGTCGCACCGCCTCATCCCGATCGAGGTCGTAGGCTGCGCTGAGCTGCAGGTAGCGGCATGGCCACTGAGACCAATGCTCCGGAACCGGCACTTCCTCGGCATAGAAAGACCGTGCCAGCCTCGGCATGTCGGATCGAAGCAGCCGCCGGTCCTCGGGATCCGGGAGGATCTCCGATATGACGTCTTCCGGCCACCAGTCGAGCCACTCCTTCAACAGTCCGTCCTCGGTTTGGCCGTCGAGCATGGCTGCCAGTCCGGCGGCGGTCTGGTGTGCGCCAACCTCCGGAGGGACCACCGCGTCCACGAAGACCAGTGCCGCCAGGCGGTCGCCGAGGCCCCGGCCGATCAAAGGCAGAAAGACGCCGGCGCCGGAGTGCCCGACGATCACGATCGGCGGCTCGAGCGTCGAGGCGGCCGCGTTGGCGAGCTCCACCAGTGTGCGCCATGCCGGTGGAGATGCTGTCGCCACCGATGTCAGGTCGGGAGCGGCCACCTCCCATGACCCGCCCCTGGCCACCGCCGCCAGCGCCGACCAGACCGACGGGCCGGTGAGAGGGCTGTGGATGAGGAGGAGTGACGGGTGCACCGGGCAGGAACCTACTCGTGCAGAGGCAGGGAGGGCGGTCGACCCGATTCCGACGATCTCGAAATGACCGGATTTCACGACCGGCTATCATCTCGGCTTGCAGCGGCCCACGAGGTCGATGCATCTTAGGGGGTGTAGCTCAGCCCGGCAGAGCGCTTCCCTCGCACGGAAGAAGTCAGGGGTTCAAATCCCCTCACCTCCACAGAGAAACCCCAGGCCCACACCTGGGGTTTCTCGTGTCTGGGGGCGAGGGCTCTGAGGCCGAGGTGCCACGCTGCATGCCAAGCAGCTCGGGTCGAGAACTGGTTGGGCATGGGGTCGTGCGACCCTGGACGCCTCGTCCCTATACCGGTAGCGGTGAAGGTCGGGGATCATCGGCTGCGGATGGCTCGGGAGCCGACGGAACACACCCAGGCGGGAGGAAAGATGGAGGATACGAGGATCGTCCTGGCGGGGCTCTGGGTGGCTCTGATGCTCACGTATCTGCTCGGAGATGTCCTCCGCATCTTCGCCGGTGACTTCACCGCCGGGGAGATCGACGGAAGGGAGGCCAGCCAGTGGATGTGGGTACTGGCGGCGCTCGTCATGCTGATCCCGATTGCCATGATCGTGCTCAGCCTCACCGTGGGTCTTCCGGCGATCCGATGGATCAACATCGTGGCAGCCGGGTTTCTGGTCCTCTTCAACATCGTCGGCCTGCCCTACCCGTCTGCGTTCGACAACATGCTGATCGTGGTCGGGTTCCTGATCAACGGCGCGACGATCTGGTACGCGTGGGGATGGGTCTGACGACACGATTCCAAGCGGAGCGGCACACGGAGCCGGACGGCGTCATCGTGGCTCGGGTCCGCTCCACGGCGTTCGGCACGGAAACGTATTGCATCGCTCGACGGGCTCCCCGTGATCACGCGTGCCGTTGGCCCCTAGCCGCATGCCTCCTGCGACCCCACGATGGACGGGTCACCCGGCAAAGGATGTGGGTCATGGCGATCGAAGCCCGCAAAGTCGTCCTCGAGCACGTGTCGGACGCATCAGGTATGGAAGCACTGATCGACGAGGGGGAGTTCACCGCCGACGAAGTCATCGCCGTCATCGGCAAGACCGAGGGAAACGGGGGAGTGAACGACTTCACCCGGATCCTCGCCGATCAGGCGTTCCGGCGAGTGCTGATGGACAAGGGCAACCGACCCGTCGCCGAGGTGACAGACATCCCCATGGTGTGGTCGGGGGGCGTAGACGGCGTGTTGTGTCCGCATGCCACCGTGTTCGCCCGGGTGGCTTCGGAGCCGGGCTCCGAATCCCGCTTGACGGTGGGCATCGCAATGAGCGACGTCATCCTCCCCGAGGACATCGGGCGGCCCGCGATGGTGGAGAAGGTGGCAGAGGGAGTCCGCCGCGCGATGAAGGATGCCGGGATCACCGATCCGCACGACGTCCACTACGTCCAGACGAAGACCCCGCTCCTCACCATGGAGACGATCGCAGAGGCCAAGGCTCGAGGGAGGGATGTCTGCACGGAGCAGACGCTCGAATCAATGGACATCTCCAACGGCACCACGGCGTTGGGGATCGCGCTGGCTCTCGGCGAGATCGAGATGCCCACGGCCGACCAGATCTGTCGTGACGTGTCGCTCTACTCGTCGGTGGCGTCGTGCTCATCGGGTGTTGAACTCGATCAGGCCCAGACCGTGGTCGTCGGCAACGCCCCGGTCGGCGGTCGATATCGCGTCGGCCACAGTGTGATGGATGATGCGATCGACGCCGAAGGCGTGTACGAGGCCATCCGGTCGGCGGGGCTCGATCTCCCCGAGCGGGCCCGGGCCGAGGATCTGGCCGGCCGTCTCGTGAACGTCTTCGTCAAGTGCGAAGCAGACCCGTCGAGCCGGCTGCGGCGACGTCGGCAGGTGATGCTCAACGACTCGGACGTCCATCACCACCGCCAGATCAAGGGAGCGGTCGGGGGCGTGGTTGCAGCGGCCACCGGCGACCCGGCGGTCTTCGTGTCCGTAGGGGCCCTGCACCAGGGCCCCTCGGGTGGAGGTACGGTCGCTGCCATAGTCGATCTCGGCTGAGGGCCGATGATCGGCGCACCACCGCATCCATCGGGTCCCGGCACCACGCGGTTCATGGTGCCGGCAGTCGCCAGTCTGGCGATCGTCGAGCCGATCCTGGCTGCACCTCGGCCGGCGCAGGTCCTCGGGTCGTCCACGAACACCACATGGTGTGCACTCGACGACCAGGTGGTGCTGCTCTCGATCGGAGGGATTGGATTTCCCAACGAGATCACAGTGGTCCGAGGCAGGGGCCAGGGGGTCACCTCGCCAGTCGCTGGTTCGAGTCTTCTCATCGGGGCCGGAAGGGTGACCGGCCGCAATTGGGTGTGGCGGGTCGCCCGGTGGTGGGACCCGACGGTTCGACCCGCCCGCTGTCAGGTCGATGACGTCAAGAGTCTTCTTGGCCAAGTCGAGGAGCATCTGGTGACCACCGAACTGGACGGGCTGGGAGAGGCGCTCCGATCGGGTTCCGCGGACGACATCACCGGTGAGGCAATGGCGCTCTTGGGCCGGGGCGCTGGTCTCACGCCTGCCGGCGACGACCGGACGTTGGGGGCGGTGGCGGCCTTCAGACACGTGGCGGCGTCGATCGGGCTTGGGGATCGGGTGAGTGTTCTCGATCGCACGTTCGAACGTATCGGGATGGCGGCGCGTTCGTCGACGACCCGGCTCTCGGCCACGCTCTTGCGGTGTGGTTTCGCCGGGCAGGTGGCGGCGCCGATCGGTGACCTGCTGCGTGCGATCACCGGTCGTGGCTGCCTCGACCGTGCGATCACCACCGCCCTCGGGATCGGGTCGACGTCGGGTCGGGCGATGGTCGAAGGCGTGATCTGCGGGGCGAGAGCAGCGTGTGAGGAGGACTCTTGATCTCCGTCGTCGACGTCGTGACGGGCCGGTATCACGACTCCGTCCGGCTCATGCAGGTGACCCAGGAGGTTTCGACCACGCCCGGAGTCGACTCAGCACTCGTGGCGATGGCAACCGAGCTCAACCTCGAGCTGCTCCGAGACATGGGCTTCGATCGCGCCGAAGTCCCTGCCGGACCGGATGACCTGATGATCGCGATCCGAGCGGAGGATCGAGGATCATTGGATGCCGCGCGTTCGGCGATCGATCGAATCCTGGGTGAGTCTTCGCCCAGCGATCGAGAGAGCGTCCTCTTCGCTCCGCCGCCGCCTCACACCGTCGAGGAAGCCGGTCGACGGATCGGTTCGAACATCGCCCTGGTCTCGGTGCCGGGACGTTTCGCCTTTGTCGAGGCGATGAGCGCACTCGAGGCCGGGATGCACGTCATGGTCTTCAGCGATGGCGTTCCCATCGACCAGGAGATTGCCCTCAAAGAGGAAGCTTCTTCTCGTGGGTTGATCGTGATGGGTCCGGACTGTGGAACGACCATCATCAACGGGGTCGGGCTCGGATTCGCCAATGTGGTCCAGCCAGGTCCGGTCGGCATCGCAGGCGCCTCGGGCACCGGGATCCAGCAGGTGTGCTGTCTCGTCGACGCCGCCGGGGTCGGGGTGCGCCACGCCCTGGGAACCGGAAGTCGCGACCTCTCCGCCGAGGTGGCGGCTCGCTCAATCCTGCGTGCGCTCGAGGCCCTGGAGGCCGATCCGGCCGTCGAGATCATCATCCTCGTGTCCAAACCCCCCGACCCTGAGGTCGCAGAAACGGTCGCAACCGCCATCGAAGAATGCCGGACACCCGTGGTGACCGCCTTCCTCGGGGCCGGGGGCGTCACCCTGGAGGGCGCAGCAAGGGAGGCCGTCCAGAGACTGGGAGGCCGTTGGGTCGAGCCGCCCGTGTGGTTGCCGGAGGAGCAGCAACATCGACCAGGGTTCCTGCGAGGGCTCTTTGCCGGGGGCAGCCTCCAGCACGAGGCGCGCACCATCGTCGGTGGGGCGCTGGAGCCGATCTCATCGGAGCCGGGGCCCGGCCACTGGCTCGTGGACTTCGGCGCCGACCGGTACACGAGCGGTCGTCCCCACCCGATGATCGATCCCGAGGTCCGGCTCCACGAACTGGAGGCGGTCATCGCCGACCCGGAGACCGGGTGCATCCTCCTCGACGTCGTGCTGGGCCACGGCGCCCACCCCGATCCATCCGCCGGACTCGCTCCGTTCGTCGTCGAGGCATCGGAGCAGAACATCGGTGTGATCGTTTCACTGTGTGGCACGGCGGCCGATCCGCAGAATCGGGAGGCGCAGGCCTCGACACTCAGCCGAGCCGGGGCGGAGGTGTATCTGTCCAATGCCGCTGCAGGACGCAGGGCTCTTGCACAGGTCGCAAGAGGTGGGCGATGAGCGAGCTCGACCTGCTCCTCGATCGGGAGCCTGTGGTGGCGACGGTCGGCGTCGACCTCCTTGCCGCAGCGCTCGAGGCCCAGGTGGTGAAGATCGCCCGCACCGACTGGCGCCCACCCGTCGCAGAAGTGGCGGCGGCCCTGGTCGCGCTCGCTTCGGGGAGGCGGACCCACGCTGCCAATCGCACCGCGCTCGATCGGATGCTTGCCGCCCGGCCGGTCCTGACCGATGTCGTGGCTGCCCGCGATGTGATTCCCGGCCTGACGGAGGGGTCGCTCCTCCACGCAGGTCCCCCGATCGATTGGGCCGAATGCAGTGGCCCACTTCGCGGAGCGATGATCGGGGCGATGCTCTACGAGGGCCTCGCAACGACGCCCGGCGACGCACTCGCGCGGGCCCCGTCCGTCGGGCTTTCGCCGTGCCACGACCATGCGGCCGTCGGGCCGATGGCCGGTGTCATCAGTCCCTCGATGCCGGTGGCCGTGATCCAGGACGCCGCCGGACCGGGCGTTGCGTATGCCACCCTGAACGAGGGGCTGGGCAAGGTACTCCGCTACGGTGCGTACGGCCCCGAGGTCATCGAGCGCCTCGGTTGGATGGAGCGGATTCTCGGTCCGGCGCTCGGTACAGTCATCCGCAAGCATGGCCCGATCGACCTTCGGGCGATCATCGCCCAGGCGCTTCAGATGGGCGACGACGGACACAACCGCAACCGCGCCGCCACCTCGCTCTTCATCCGTCAGATCGGCGCCGACCTCGTCGGCCTCCCCGAGGGCTCCTCCGTCTTCCGATTCCTCGATGGAAATGACCACTTCATGCTCAACCTGATCATGGCGAGCGGGAAACTGGCCGTGGACGCAGCGGCAGGCGTGGAAGCGTCGAGCCTGGTGACGACCATGGCACGCAACGGAACCGAGTTCGGCATACGGCTCTCGGGTACGGGGGATGAGTGGTTCACGGCTCCGGCCCCGGCCGTCGCCGGCATGTACCTCGGCTCGTACACCGCCGCCGACGCCAACCCCGACATCGGAGATTCGGCGATCACGGAGACGGTCGGTCTGGGCGGGTTCGCAATGGCGGCAGCCCCCGCCATCGTCGGGTTCGTGGGAGGCACCGTGGTCGAGGCGGTCGGTCGAACGCTCGAGATGTACGAGATCACCCTCACAGAGCATCCCGCCTACCGGATTCCGATCCTCGAGGACCGTGGTACCCCCACGGGGATCGACGCAAGGCTCGTGGTGAGAACTGGCATCCTGCCTCAGATCAACACCGGGATCGCCGGGCGGGAGGCGGGGGTCGGCATGGTGGGCGCAGGACTCGTAGAGGCACCACTGAGGTGTTTCGTGGATGCAGTGAATGCGCTGGGTCGGAACGGTCCTCCCGACGAATCCGGCGGAGACGTTCGCCTCTAGCTGTCGCCGACGGGGCGCCGTACCGTGCCGCGATGGGACGGGCAAATGACGATTGCCCATGATTTCGACTACGTCCGATCGCGAACGCTCGAAGAGGCGATCCGGGCGCTGTCCGAGCCTGGCGCACGGGTCCTCGCCGGCGGAACCGATCTCGTCCCGTGGCTCCGTGACGACCTGATCGAGCCAGCGGTCCTGGTGGACATAAAGGCAATCCCCGGGCTGGGAGAGATCAGCCTCGACGGAGACGAGTTGACCATCGGTGCCCTGGTCACCTTCAGCGAGGTGATGGACTCCTCGGGCGTCGCCTCGGCGGCACCCATGTTGATCGAGATGGCCGGCCAGGTCGCCTCGGTGGGCGTTCGGAACCGCGCCACGATCGTCGGGAACCTCTGCTCGGCGGTCCCGAGCCTCGATGCCGGGCCCGCACTCATGGTGTACGACGCGCTCGTGCACGTCTCGGGTCCGGTGCACGAGCGACAGGTGCCCGTCGAGGACTGGTTCCTCGGTCCGCGGGCTACCCGCCTCGGCCACGCCGAGGTCGTGACGGCCATCACCCTCCGCCTGCCGGCAACGTCACACGGGGCGGCGTTTCTGAAGCTCGGTCGGTATGCAGGTGAGGATCTCGCCCAGGCCAACCTGGCTGTTCTCATCACCGACGATCTCGACTACCGAGTCGCATTCGGTGCGGTCGCTCCTAGACCGGTTCGAGCGCGTCGTATCGAAGCGCTGTTGAGCGGCTCGGCGCTCGACGAGGCGGCGACCGAAGCGGCGGCGGCGATGGTGGCGGAGGAGATTGCTCCGATCACCGACATCCGGGCCACGGCGGCCTACCGGACCCACATGTGCCGAGTGATGCTCCGGCGCGGGTTGCACGCCGCGGCAGGCCGGCTTTCGGGGACGGGGCCGCCCTACCCAACCCACCTGATCTGAGGAACCATGCGGCATGAGATCGTGATGAGGCTCAATGGGGAGGAACGCTCGCTGGAGGTCCTGCCCCGCGAGGTGCTCCTCGACGTGCTGCGCTCCCGTCTCAGCGTCACCAGCCCCAAGATCGGCTGTGAGCGGGGGGACTGCGGAGCGTGCACGGTTCTCCTCGATGGCCGGTCTGTCAGGGCGTGTCTGATCCTGGCGGTCGAGGTGGACGGTCACGAGATCACATCGGTCGAGGGTATCGAGCACGAGGGACTCACCACCGTTCAGCAGATGCTCATCGAGCGCAGCTCGTTCCAGTGTGGCTTCTGCGCACCGGGGATCGTCGTTGCGGTGACAGAGCTGCTCTCCCACACGAGTGTCCCCACCGCTCACCAGGTTCGAGAGGCGATCTCGGGGAATCTGTGCCGCTGCACCGGCTACGAGCCGATCGTCGAGGCGGTGGTCGCCGCGGCCACCCCGAGAGGAGACGCATCGTGACCGACTTCCAGCACGTGGGCGCCCGGGAGCCACGCATCGACGGCGCCGACAAGGTGAGCGGCGCCGCCGAGTTCGTCGACGATCTCGAGTTCGGGCCCGACCTGCTGCATGCGTACGTCCTCGAGAGCCCACTGGCGCACGCCACGATCGTGTCCATCGACACCACCGCGGCGGAGTCGATGCCAGGAGTCGTCGCCGTTGCCACCGGACGCGATTTCCCGTTCACCTTCGGCCTCTACATGAAGGATCGGTACGTCTTGGCCCAGGATCGGGTCAGATTCGTGGGAGAGCAGGTGGCCGCCGTCGTGGCCCGCGACCCCGTCGTTGCCAAGCGGGCGGCACGGAGCATCGACGTTCGCTACGAGGCGCTGGAGCCAGTGTTCGATGCCGACGATGCGCTGTCGACCGACGCCCCGCTCCTCCATCCGGGCCTGGCCGACTACCCACACGTTCCGTGGTTCTATCCCCACGGAGGCACGAACGTCGCCCATTGGCGAAAGACGCTCAAAGGCGACGTGGACGCCGGCTTCGGCGCCGCCGACGTGGTGCTGGAGGACTACTACCGGGTGCCGAGGTACGCCCACTGTGCCATCGAACCCCACGTCGTGGTGGCGAAACAGGACCATGCAGGCCGGCTCACCGTGTGGACCGCCTCGCAATCGCCCTACATCCAACGCGATCTCTTCGCCCAGACCCTGGCTCCGCTGGGGCTGAGCCACCACGACATCAGAGTCATCACCCCGTACGTGGGCGGTGGTTTCGGCGGCAAGGCGGGCGTGACGATGGAGATCATCGGGGCCGCCCTCGCCACGCTGGTCAGGGGGCACCCAGTGAAGCTGCGCTGGACCCGCGAACAGGAGTTCTACAACACCTACCAGCGGCAGGGGTTGGTTGCCAGGATCAAGGTGGGCGCCCGGCGAGACGGGACCATCACGGCGCTGGAGCACGAGCTCCACTGGGATGCCGGGGCGTACGTCGAGTACGGGGCCAACGTGGTGAATGCCGCCGGCCTCTCGGCGACCGGCCCGTACCGGATCCCCAACGTGAGCATCGATTCCATCTGTGTCTACACCAATCTCCCGCCCGGTGGGCCCTACCGCGGATTCGGGTATTCGGAGTTCCATTTCGGGCTGGAATCCCACATGACCAGACTGGCCGAGGAACTGGGGATCGATCCGGTGGAGTTCCGACGCATCAATGCCATTGCCGAGGGAGACACGCTTCCCTACGGCGCAGCCATGAACCCGTCGGGGCTGCGCGAGGCGATCGACCGTGTTGCGACCGCCATCGACTGGGGGGTCGTCGAGACCGGTCCCGACCCACGCACGAGGATCGGCAAGGGGTTCGCGCTGTTCTGGAAAGCCCCGGCGATGCCCCCCAACGCCTCGTCGGCGTCGTTCCTCAAGTTCAACGAGGACGGCAGCATCAACATCACCGTGTCGGGGATGGAGATCGGTCAGGGCTTTCTGACTGCCATGGCCCAGATCGCGGGTGAGGTGCTCTCGGTGCCACCGTCGAAGATCCGGGTGGAGACACCCGACACAGATCGGAATCCGTACGAGTGGCAAACGGTCGCGTCGCACATCACATGGAGCTGCGGGAATGCGGTCCACGCGGCCGCCGTCGAGGCGCGCGAACGCATCTACGACGTGGTGCACGCCGCCCGCGGCTACGAGGAGGGGACGCTCTATCTCGAAGACGAGAAGGTCAAGTGCGAGACCGATCGGAACTTCGAGTTGCCACTTCGCGACTTCGTGGTGGCCGGCCTCGAGATGGAGGACGGAACCTGGCGGGGTGGACCCATCGTCGGCTCGGGCTCGTTCATGCCGGACTTCGCCTCCGCTCGGAGCGATCCGGAGACCAGCCAGGGAGGGCATCCAAACGTCCACTACACCGTCGGCGCGGCCGGCGTCGTGCTGGAGGTGGACGTCGAAACCGGCAAGATGAAGGTGCGCCGGGCAGCCCTCGGCGTCGACGTCGGCAAGGCGATCAATCCTGCGATGGTCGAGGGCCAGATCATCGGCGGGATGTTGCAGGGTCTCGCAACGGTCCTCTACGAGGACATGCGGTACGACGAATCCGGACGGCTGCTCAATCCCAACTTCACGGACTACAAGATCCCCACCGCCCTCGACACGCCTGATCTCGTGATCCCGATCATCGTGGAAGTGCCCCAACCGGACGGTCCGTTCGGGGCGCGGGGTATGGGGGAGCACACCATGATCCCGGCGGCGCCGATGATCGCCAACGCCGTGGCAGATGCCACGGGAGTGCGGATCACCTCGATGCCCATCACGGCAGAGAAGGTGGCGATGGTGTTGCTCGAATCCGCCTGACGACGAAGGAGGTCTCGAATGGCTGTCGATCTGGAGCAGGTTCTGCGGCCTGTGGACTCACCGATGCCGCCCTATCCGGCGAAGTGGGTCACGCTGGCCAGTGGCGAGCCAATGGTCATCCGGCAGGTCGGCCGCGACGATGTCCCGACCCTGCTCGAACACGTCGAGCCCTTACTCGCAGTGGAAAGGGACTTCTACGACATCGTGGCGGCTCGTGTCTACGCCGAGTTGCTCGCCTACTTCCGTCACAGGGCTCAGGACGAGTATGTCCTCGTGGCCCAGATCGAAGGAGAGCTGGCGGCCATCGTCAACGGAAGGCAGGTGCGGCCCGGGGTGGGGATGTCGCTGCACACTCTCGCCCTCCGGCGGGGCCTCCGCATCGGCGCCCACTCCTTCGCAGCGAAGATGGAGTACCACATCGACATACTCGGCCACGACGAAGTGCTCATCGTGGCCGAGTCGCCGATCGGGTTCCGGCGCTGGATGATCGAGTATCAGCTGGACCAGCGGTTCGAGACCCCGCACGAGCTCGGGGGCGTGCCGTCGTACGCGCTCACGAGGTCCCTTTTCGACCGTGCACGCGCCCAACTCGTCGTCGGTCGTCGTCCGGTGCCTGAAGACCTGCTCGCAACGGCGATGGCCGGGATCCTGCCACCGTCGGATCCCCCACGTCCACCGGCGGATCTGCTGGCGGCCACCCGCGCCGACTACGACGGCACCGGCACGGCGTTGATCGCACAACGGCGACTCATGGAACGGGAGGCGCAGCATGCGTGAGGTCTACGTTGCCGGTATCGGCATCACCAGCTTCGGCCGGCTGGAATACCCGCTGGCCGAGATCGCCGCCTATCCGGCGATGGCGGCGATGAAGGACGCAGGAGTGACCGAGGTCGACCAGGTGTATGTTGCCAACATGGGCGGCAGCAGGCTCGCCCATCAGACCGGGCTGGCGTCTGCGGTGGTCGATTCGCTCTCGCTGACTCCGGCCGGAGCCGAGACGATCGAGAACGGTCCGGCCTCGGGGGCGTCTGCCATCAAGCAGGGTTTCCTCGGGATCGCGTCGGGCATGTACGACAGCGTGCTCGTGACCGGGGCGGAGCGCATGCGGGAGGTCAACAATCTCGAGGCCACCGACTTCGTTGCGACCCTCACCCACCCGCTCGCCGAGTACATCTATGGCGTCACACTGCCCGCCCACGCCGCCATGTTCACCCGCCTCTACATGGAGAAGCATGGGGTGACCGAGCGTCATCTCGCCATGGTGGCGGTGAAGAACCAGAACCAGGCGCTGGCGAACCAGTTCGCCCACCTCCAGCAGCCCATCACGTTGGAGGGAGTTCTCGATTCGCCGGAGGCGATGACGAACAACCCATATGTGGCGGAGCCGCTGAGGTTCTTCGACTGCTGCCCGGTGTCGGATGGGGGAGCATGCCTGCTGCTCGTGAGCGAGGCGATGATGGACCGGATCGGCCGGCCCCGGGTCCGTCTCGCCGGAGTCGGACAGGGCACCGACACCCACGTGGTCGCCGAGCGGCCCGATCCGACGGAACTCACCGCGGTGCGGATCGCCGCACGACGCTCCCTCGAGATGGCAGGCTCCTCACCTTCGGACGTACACGTCGCCGAGCTCCACGATGCCTTCACCATTCTCGAGATCGCCCAGAGCGAAGAGGTCGGGTTCTTCGCCAAGGGTGAGGGCCACCTTGCGCTCGAGAAAGGCGAGACTGCCCTCGGCGGCTCGATACCCATCAACGTGTCGGGTGGATTGAAGGGCAGGGGCCACCCGGTCGGAGCCACCGGTATTGCTCAGGCCCATGAGATCGTGACCCAGCTCCGCCACGAGGCAGGTGCTCGCCAGGTCGTGGACGCCTCGATCGGGTTCACGTGCAACTTCGGCGGATTCGGCAACAACGTCGTGTGCCTCACGTTCGAGAGGGAGGGCTGATCATGCAACGTCGGATCCTCGGATATCGTTGCCGGGCATGTGGGACTCTTCACTATCCGTTCCGGATGCGCTGCAAGTCGTGCGGCAACCTCGAGTTCTTCGAGTTCGACCCCGAGCCGCTGCCCACATCTGGGACCTTGGTCACCTTCACCCACGTCCACAACCTGCCAGCTCAATACGCGGTGGCGCGGCTCGGACTTGGTGTGGTCGAGCTCGCAGAAGGGGTGCGAGTGGTCGGGCAGTTGGAGATCGAGGAGCCCGTGCTCGGGATGGAGGTCGAGGGACGGGTCGGGGTGGTGCGTCGCGAGGCCTACGACGACTACTGGGGGTTCATCTTCAAGGCTGCGTGATCGAGTACGACGCCGGTCCCGGGAACTCGATGGCTCGTGCGTCCCGGTCATGCTCCCTCATCATCTCTTCCCACAACGGCTCGATGAAGTGGTAGGTCACCCAGCGCTCGAGGTCGTGGTACCTGTCGTACCCCGACCCGGTGAGGACAAGTTCATCATCAGTACGTCGCATCCACCCGCATCCACGCGCCAGCTGTGATGCCGCCCGCGCGAGCGGATGCTCGAGCAGAGGATCGCCGGAATCGAGTGGGATCCGGCCTGTGTATGCCTGCCAGAAGGTTCGATAGGCGGCAGCGGCGACTTTCGGCAGGCGAGCGAGGCGGGCGATCGGTAGACGCCCCTCATCGATGGCCTGCATGTACAGATCCACACCGAAGTGATCGACGAGGAACGCCGATCCCGTGTAGCTGGCCGCACCGGCGCCGAGCCCGAGGAAGAAGGGCCGGGTGATCGAAGTGTACGAAGGAGAGCCGACTCGATTGAAGGTCCACACGGATCGTCGCTCGTAACCCCAGGCGTGGGCCAGCTCGGACGCCTGGCCGAGCAGCACGTGCTCCTTGCGCCGATCGTGCCGGCCCTTCCCGATTGGCGTGTACCCGAAGCGCATCAGGGGGTAGGTGGACACCTGGTCGACGCCGTACTCGAAGCAGGTCCGCACGTCGCCGAGCAACGACACCGGACTGTCGTAACCGGCATCGAAGATCAGATCGACGTCCACGCACGAGAACCTTCCGATTGCCACTTCGATCGCCCGGCGATTGGTCTCCGGGGACGTCGGACGCCGCAGCCTGCGAAGCACTCTGCGGTCGAAGGACTGGACGCCGAGGCTGACGAAATCGAACCCGGCGTCGGCGATCCGGTCCGGCCAGTCACCGCTCATGTGGGTCGGAAGGACTTCGATCGCGCGTTCTCCTGTCACCACGAGGCGTGGAAGGATCTCGGCGAGACTGTCGAGGCACAGTGTGGGCGTACCTCCTCCGACATAGAGAGACGGGAAGGGACCGCCGGACGCCGCTCGATAGGCATCGACCTCTCGTTCCAGCCGGCGCATGTATGCGGCGGCCAGGTCGTCGCGATAGGGCACCTTGTTGTACGGACAGAACGGACACAGGGTGCGGCAGAACGGGACATGCAGGTAGAGCCCGGGCGGCGCATCGAACCAGTCCATCACCTGGTCCGGGCGAGGAGTCGGGTCGGGCTTGACAAAGGAGACCCCGAAGAGCTGCAGCGCATGAGCTTCGCGGTGAAGCGGGGAATGGGCCCGATCATCGGAGATGCCGCCTCGTATCGAGGTTGCGGTCGACCTGAGAGTCATCAGCTCATCTTCCCGACACCCGGGATCCGCACCACCGCACCCAACCCGAAGCTGAGCGCGACACCGAGCACGCACACTCCGAGATGTTCGATCTCGGGGGCGAGCGGGTGAGACGGTCGACGAGTCCGAACGACATGCCAACTGCGAGGCAACCTTCCAGCACGGCCGTCACGAACGACTGCGATCCTCCGCCCTCCACGCATCGTCCTCACCTCAATTCGCCGCTCTCCCTCCACAGGATGAACCTCGACTCATCCGACGCCAGTGTTGCCAGGTCGGTGACCGTGTCATCGGGGCCGATCAGCAGCTGCACCGTCCCTTCCCAGTCCCCGACCACCGCATAGGACCCGTCCCAGTCGATCCAGGCGGGGTCGAACGGCGGCTCGAGCGTCAGCCTCCGCAGCTCCCTGAGGGTCACAGGGTCGATCACGACGAACGTGGTCGCGGACCCGGCTTCCCCGATGACCGTCTCGACGTACGCAATGGTTGACTCGTCCGTGGCGATGCCCGCTCGCAGGCTGCCGGTGACGCCGTCGGCACCGGGTCCGAAGTCGCAGCGCCGGAAGAACGGGCCGGTTTCCCCGATCATGGCGTCCGAGCCGGCAATGTCCGTGAGCCGGCTGCGGTCCCAAACCGCACCACAGGCGTCGGGTTCGCCGTAGGTGGCAGTCAGCACCACCATCCGCTCCTGTGCCAGGTCGAAGTTGATCCAGGAGCTTTCGAAGTGCGCCACGATCCCCAGGTCGGTCTCGA
The DNA here is from genome assembly GCA_963792365.1 of uncultured bacterium. Lineage (GTDB taxonomy): Bacteria > Actinomycetota > Acidimicrobiia > Spongiisociales > ZC4RG35 > JAOUGY01. The sequence continues at coordinate 79,555 of CAWBVW010000001.1, read as the reverse complement.
TCCCGGTTTCGAGGTCGTACATGTTGAGATGGTGTGTCGTCGCCCACCACCGGCATTCGTCGTCGTCCTCGGCGCATCCTGACGACGGGTCCTCGATGAGCGTGCGATAGACCACCTGGGGTCGCTCGTCGATGTGCGCAACGTCCTCGACCCACACCTTGCCCGAAACGAGCACCTCCGATTCATCACCCGACCGTGGGATCCTTTCGATCGGTGACCCCTCGGCTGCACGTTGGAACACCACTCCGCCTGTCAGATCCGGCAAGGCGACCGATATCGGCTCCCCCTCGACGAACACCTCTACCGCCCGTCCATCGGCGAGCACCCGGGCACCGTGGTCGTCGGTCACGAGCAGCAGCGGAGGACCCGGTGGCAAGGCTGTCGTGGTGGACTCGGCGCTACTCGGGATGGTGGTCGACCCAGTGATCGACCCGGTGACGGTGACCTCAACGGTCGACGTCGTCGCAGGCGACGCTGTCGTCGGGGACGTTTCGGCCGTCAGGTCGTTGGTTGTCGGGCCGGGCTCCGCCGTCTCGGTACTCCCGCACCCGACGGCCATCAGGACCACGATGGGAATGACGAGACGCCGCGTACATGCCTCCACATTCCTCTACGTCGTCATCGTCCTCCAGCGCGAGCGTCGACGGAAGCGGCGATGGTCACAACCGATGTCCCGACCCGGTGAGTCACGGAACGATGGACCGAGCCGAGGTCCCGACTGTGGCTCAGAACGCGCCGCGCCTCTGACCATCGGGAGGGCTGTCGCTCGCTCTTGGAATACGTGCCACCCGGTCCTGGCGTCCGTCGCCGATCGGCGCGAGCCTGGTGTCGGTCGACAAGCGGGTGACCGTGCGCTTCGGCGGCTCTGTACGCATAGAACGAAGCGCCCGGGACGTGTTCGCCGTGCTCGCCGATGTCCAGGACTGGGCGACCGGGCCCGGTTCGCCGGTGGTTGTCATGGAGAAGACACCGCAAGGACCGACCGCAGTTGGTACGCAGTGGCGTGAGGTCGTGAGGTTGGGTCTGGGGCGCACGCTGACGATCTGGTCCGAGGTGACGGCGATCGAGCCTGGGCGGTTGCTGGCGATGCAGTTCAGGGGTGGCCACATGGGCGGTGATCTCGTCTACACCCTCACCTCCTGCGACGGCTACACCGCGCTACGTCAGCAGGAGACGCTGTCGACGAGCGGGCCGCTGCGTCCGTTCGGTTGGCTGGTGGGCCTGATCCTGAAGCCTCGGCTGTGGCGGCGCCTGATCGATGTTCGCGATCTGCTCGAGCGGGCGGGCGAGGCCAACCCGATTCCAAGCGACACGACCATCTGATCCCGCTGCAGCGATTGGCGTGCCAGGCCGTCCGGTAGCCGCGAAAACGTTCTGGCCGTTTGGCCCGTTTTCTTGCTGCCGCTTCGGACGGACACTCGGCATATGTCGAAACGAACCATTGTCACTCTGGCCGCTGCAATCGCCGCCGGCGGCGCAGTGAGCCTCACACGCCGCTACCAAGCCAACATCGCCACCGCCCAGGGGCGGCTGAACATGCTCTCACGCTCCACCGTGCGCATGCCCTGGGGCACCTGCGAGTACACAGAGACTCCCGCTGACTCGGTTGCCGGCGACGAGCTGCCGGTCCTCGTGAGCCATGGCATCTTCCACGGCTGCGATGGCGGCCTCCTGGCCGTCGAAGACTTGTTCCCCCACCGATTGGTGATCGTGCCATCTCGCTTCGGCTATCTGGCGACCACCATGCCGGCGACACCATCCAGCGCCAAACAGGCGGACGCCTTCGCCGAACTGCTCGATCACCTCGACCTCGACAGGGTCGACGTCATCGGGATCTCCGCCGGTACTGGCGCCGCCGTCCAGCTCGCCCTCCGGCACCCGGACCGTGTCGGCCATCTCATCATCAGCTCAGGCAACCTGCCGGGCAGCCCGACGGCTGAGGCGCCGCCGGCGTGGGCCAAGGCGTTCTACACGCAGCCGGCCATGTGGGCTCTCAGAGTGGCGGCGCCGACGTTCATGCGGCGCCTCATGGGCGTTCCCGCCGGCTTCCCCCACACCGAAGAGCAAACCCGAGAAATCGACATCATGATCGACAGCATTTTCCCCCTCACCCCACGCCGGGCGGGAGCGATCTTCGACGCCTACCAGTCGAATCCCGAGATCAACGACCTGGCCCTGTGCGACGTCGTGGTGCCGACGCTGATCATCCACTCCGCGGACGACCCCCTCGCCTCATACGACGCTGCCGCAGCGGCCGCGAAACTCATCCCCCACGCTCGGCTCGTGACCCTCGACGAAGGAGGTCACCTGCAACTCGGACAGGACGACGTGGTGCGGAGGGCCATGGCCGAGTTCCTCAGTGCCACTTCGGCGGAGGACACCGTCCCCGTCTGACCGGCGGCCGGCTCAGCATGCTTCGATGGAGGATGGCCTCGTCGAGGCACAAGGGACCACGATGCCGAGTCGCGGTGGTTCTCTGGAGCCCCAAGCCTCCGGTTCATGGCCCCTGCGGCCGATCCCGGAAGCTCGGGCTCCAGTAGTCGGTGGTCGTGGGTCAGTCGCTCGTGGTGAACGTCGACGAGGACAACGTCTGGTTGCCGCTCGATTCGATGGCGAGGACCTCCCACTCGTACTCCGTGCCGGGTTGCAGGAACCCGGGCGGTACCGCCAGACTCGTGGCGTCGGGTGGCATCGTCACGTCGAGCGTGATCTTGGGCAGTGCATCGATCCCGGTGTCGGGCTGGACCACCAGCACTTGATAGCCGATGATCGGGCTTCCGCCCGGGTGCGCGACCGGCTGCCACTCGACGACGGTGGCATCGGGATCCTGGGCCGGGTCGCCCTCTATCGGGGCCACGAGCGTCGGCCCGTCGGGAATGTCGTGGGTCAACTCCCATTGCCCGACGTACAGGTCGCCATCGAGGCTGCGGCCCCGGAATCGGTACTCGCCTTCGGGCCAGCGCGTCAACAGATCTTCGAGCGACACCTCGGTGAACGGAGGTTCGGCGCTCTCCAGAAACAGTTCAGTGCCGCCCTGTTCTGCCATGCGCCCTTTGGTGGTCGACGTGAAGATCCGTCGTCCGGCGGGATCGTAGATCGACATGCTGCGCCACTGATCGGCGTCGATGAACGCCTGGATCCCACCGTCTCCGTCGGTGGCGTTGATCTCGAACTTGAGCCTCGAGTCACCCATCTCGAACACCTCGGGTCGAGACTTGTGGCCGTCGATGTTCTGATCGACGGGGTCGCCGACGGCGCCGGCCGGTGACAGAGCCGCGGCGGTCACAACCGCCGCACACGCGAGCGTCCATCCGATCCTCTGCCTGGTCATCGCGTCCTCCTTGCGAATCCGGGACGCCTGTGGTGGCGTCATTCAGGTGAAGGTGACACACCGGCGCTGACGTCTGGCTGACCACGCCGGGATGGTTCTGCCAGGCTCCGCAGGCGAACGCCGGCCGGCGCGGGAACGGCGCGGATCACAAACCGGCCACAGCCGCGAGACCTCCACTCGACCACTCCCGTGGTCAGGCTTGCGTGAGCGGCCTCTGGAATCGTGGGCCTCTCGTCGGTGTTGTGGACACGATGGACACCCTTTCACGCCTGCGGTCCGCCTGATGGCAACGATCACGCAACGGGTTACGTTTCCTGGCAGTCTGTCGGCCGATCTCGCCGCCCGACTCGACCTGCCGGATGGAACGCCACGAGCCTTCGCTTTGTTCGCCCATTGCTTCACCTGCAGCAAGGACGTGTTCGCCGCATCCCGGATCGCGGCCGAGATGGTCGATCTCGGATTCGGCGTCCTCCGGTTCGACTTCACGGGACTCGGATCCAGCGACGGGGAGTTCGCCAACACCAACTTCTCGTCGAACACCCTCGACGTCAAGCTGGCCGCCGACTGGCTAGCCGAAAACCACGGATCACCGAGCCTCTTGATCGGTCATTCCCTCGGCGGTGCCGCCGTTCTGGCGGTTGCCGGCGACATCGACGACGTCACGGCAGTCGTCACCATTGGCGCACCCTCGGCGGTAGACCACATCGAACATCTCTTGGGAGATGCGGTCGAGACGATCGAGGAGCTGGGTGAGGCGGAAGTCGAGTTGGCGGGTCGAACCTTCTCGATCCGTCGCCAGTTCCTCGATGACATCCGCAACACCAGTCTCGAGCAGCGGGTCGCCGAGATGGGCAAGGCCCTGTTGATCATGCACTCGCCGGTCGACACGCAGGTCCGAGTCGAGAATGCCGCCGCCCTGTATGGCGCCGCCCGGCATCCCAAGAGCTTCATCGCTCTCGACGGTGCCGACCACCTGCTCACGAGAAAAGAGGACGCCATCTACGCCGCCAAGGTGATCTCTGCATGGGTGGGACCGTATCTCCCGTCCGGGCAATCGGTGTAGGGCGCTCACTCGATCTCCGCCAGGTCTCCCTCGTGACGACGCGAAGCATTGCCTGAGCACCCTGAATCACGCGATCAGCCCCCTCTCCGCGCGGATTGGTGCATTCCTGTTCGCTTCGCTGGGCCGGCTCGGTGTGGCTGTACATGTATGCCCGCATCTCCAGCGCCAGTGCTTCGGCCCTGACCTCGTCCATCTCCTCGGGCGCGAGCTGATTCAGCTCGACCAACTCCATTTCCTCCTGTTCCGGGTCGTCGCCGCTCCAGCCGACGCGGGTGTTTCCCACTCCAGGGGCGTAGTACTTGAGCTGCTGACCGGGGTTCTCCTCATCGATCTCTTCGATGACGATCACCTCCTCGTGACAACCCACCTCGACGCAGTCTTCGAGGCCCACTTCGGAGACCTGGGCTCGATCGGTCCAGTTGAACGGCTCGGGGGCGAACCCTTGGGAATAGCTTGGTGTGCCGGGCTGAGGGTCGGCATGCATGAAGATGCCCGCCTTGGCGCCTTCGGGCAGGTCCACGAGCCAGACCCGTCCGCCCACGAACTCGTCCTCGTCGTAGGTCTCCCGATACTGGCCGAGGTGCCAGACGGTGCCATCCCGATCCTGTGCGAAGAACACGAGCTCGGATTCGATCATCACCCCATCGTTGAAGTCCCGATCCCAGACGACGGCCGCCTCCACCCCGTTGATCACTTTGGTGAGGTCGGTCACGGTGAAGATCACCATGCGATCGACCTCTTCGCCGTCGTCGAACGACGCCGGGATTCCTGTGCCGGTACGTCTTCGAGGTCTGATCCGGAGCCTCTCGCCGCGCCGCCGTCAGCATGTGTTGGTCTCGGTGAACTCGGACTCGGGCCATCAGTGAAGGGCGCGTGCTCCTATGGCGGCCACCAGTAGCAGAGTGGCCCCGATGACCAGCAGTCGCTGTTCGGAGCGGCGTCGGGCCACGAAGCCGAGAGTCGTCCCGGCGATCAGGACGATTGCCAGTTGCATGGCTACCCCTGCGTCGGTGGCGGGCAGCAACAGGTCTCTCAGCGTCATGGTCGGGCCGATCCTCCGCGGCGTGGAGATGACAACCTAGGCGTGGCGTTGCTTCAGGCGGACGAAGACAATCCGTGTCCGCAATGAACGCAAGACTCCTCTTGTGTGCAGCGCTCGCTGCTCGTGCCCGGGAGAATGGCGTGAACATGGATTCGGATCTGGTGATCGTGCCTGCGAACGAGGTGTCCTGGGAAGACCTGCAGACGATATTCGGAGATCGGGGTGAGCCGGCGCGGTGCCAATGTCAATGGTTCAGGACCTCGGGAAGGGATTTCCGCCAGCTTCCCTCGGAGGAACGCAGGTTCCGGCTCCGCGAGCAGACGGACTGCGGCAACCCGGGCTCCGATCAGACCTCGGGCCTCGTCGCCCATCTCCATGGCGAGCCGGTGGGATGGTGTGCGGTCGAACCCCGCAGCGTCTATGTGCATCTGCACGGGATGCGTGTCCCGTGGGCGGATCGGGTCGAGGACAAGAACGACGGCAGCGTGTGGGCGGTCACCTGTTTCGTGACTCGGGTGGGCTATCGACGGCGGGGAGTGGCGACTGCGCTGGCGGCCGCCACAGTCGATTTCGCGCGGGAGCGGGGAGCGCGGGCTCTCGAGGCGTATCCGATGATCGTCCGGCCGGACGAGGAGTTCACGTGGGGTGAGCTGTACGTCGGCAGCCGGGGGATGTTCTCAGACGCCGGTTTCCACCAGGTCGCCCATCCCACCACCCGTCGGGTAGTGATGCGGATCGACTTCTAGGCACGCGCTGATATCCCGCCTGAAAGTCGGGTTCATGGTGATCGTGGTGTAGTCGCTGGTCGGGTACAGGGGGGAGTTCGCTCAGATCGGGGGGTCGACACCCGGCTCGGGCGGGAGGAAGCGGATGCGTCCTGGCCGGGAGTCGGGGTCGATCCGGTGCTGGTTGCGATGGATCACCACATGGTGGCGGAACCAGCAGAGGAGTGTGAGGTTGGCAGGGTCGTCGGCCCCGCCGTCGGCTCGCTGGCGGATGTGGTGCGGTTGGAGCCGGTACCGGCTGTGACAGCCGTCGGAGGTGCACATTCCGGCATCACGCCGGTGGATGAGGCGGCGGAGCCCTCGGTGACATGGTGTGGGTGCGGTGGCCGATCGCGAGAGGACGGCCGTCGGCAGTGTGGGCGTTGACCTCGACCACGCCATCGCACAGGATCGCCTCGAGGCCTGTCGGTCCGATCCGAAGGCCGTTGAGCGTGACTACCCCGGACTCGCCGTTGGAGCCTGCGGCATGGGTGGCGTCGACCAGAACCGACACGCATGTGAGGTCGCCGGTGGGAACGCCGACGGCGTCGGTGACGAGGTTGACGAGGGCGTCGGTCATCCGAGCCTTGCGAGGCTCCCTTCTCCCTGATGGCAACGAAGGCATCTGGTCGGCGGCGTCGCTCAACATCTGTTCGAACCGGGCGGCGTCGATGCCGATGAGCTCGCCCTACAAGCGCAGCCCGTCTGGTCGAGCGAGGGTTGCATCATCAGAAAGCGCTCGGCATGCCGGCGGCGTTCGTCGTTGCGGGTGTGTCGACGCTGCATCGCGATGTGGTGTCGCAACCGTGGGAACGACAGATGGACGGTGGGACACCGGGTCTGAGCTGTCCAACCGTGTCAGCTCGACGGCTCGATCCACGCTCACCTCTCCGGCGATCAGCGCGACATCGACAGGTCCCGGCTCCGACAACACGAGCGTCGTGATCGCCGTCGCCGTCTCCGGGGAGACATCGAGACGCGACACCATCCATTCGGCGAGGCTGCGGCATCCATCGAGCACCGGCACCTGCCGGACATCGAGTTCTCGCAAAATCGCCACTTGGGCCGCCCGGACTCGGGACACCAGCGCCTCCAACTCGACAGGCACAACTCGAGCGCATCGGTCGTCGCCGACTCGAACTCGGGGGCACAGATCACCTCAACCTCACGCGTCGACCAATCACGGCGAATCTGGTTCGCCGAAGTGGGGAAGTGACCCGAATGAGGAGATACATCTCCATCGTTCGGACCAGGCCATCACATCGAACATATGTTCGATGATGAAGTCGCCGTGAGGTCGTCCTTTCTCGGTCGTCTTCCGTTGCGCTGGGATCTGGGTACGGTGCTGCACGCATGAAACGTCTGCTCCCGCTCCTGTTGGTGCTGGCCGCCTGTACCTCCAACGGGGGAGCGGCGACAACCACCGACGACCCATCCACGACCACCGAGGCTGCTCCGGCCTCCACCGCCGCCGAGTCGACGACGACCACCGTCATGGAGGAGCCGCCGGGGATCGAAGACCTTCCGGAGGCACTCCAGAGTGAGCTCGAGGTGTTGATCGGCATCACCGAGGCGACCCGCGGTCTCGACTTCATCGACCCGCCCGTGATCAACGTGGTGTCGCCCGAAGAACTCGAACGACTGGTGCTCGAGGACATCGCAGAGTCGACCGAGGATGTGGAAGCTGACGAGGCGCTGTATGAGCTTCTTGGCCTCGTTCCGCCGGACACATCGCTGTTGGATCTCTACTCGAGCGTGCTCGGCGAGCAGGTGGCGGGCTTCTATGACCCGGACACCGACGAGCTGGTCGTCCCGTTGCGTTCCGACACGTTCAGCGCACTCGAGCGCTCGACCATCGTCCATGAGCTGACCCACGCACTGACCGATCAGCACTTCGGATTTGGCGATGCCTACAAGCGGCTGTTCGACGAGGAGCGGTATGACGAGGCGGCGGCCTACCAGGCCCTCATCGAGGGCGACGCGGTGCTCACCGAGCTCCTGTATCTGATCGGACTTGGCATCGATGAGCAACGGAAGGTGATCGAGGAATCCCTCGACATCGACAGCAGCGCCTTGGACGCCGCACCGCGGTTCCTTCAAGAGTCGCTCATCTTCCCGTACGTCCAGGGCCAGACGTTCGTCGAGCGGCTGTACGAGCTGGAGGGCATGGAGGGTGTCAACGCCGCCTACGGTGAGCCTCCGCTGTCGACCGAGCAGATCATCTCGCCCGAGGACTACGGCCGGGACCTACCGCTCGTCGTCGAGTTTCCCGATGTCGAGGTCGACGGATACGAGGTGGCGTACACCTCGACGTGGGGGGAATTCAGCTTCGAGCTCATGTTCAATCAGGTGCTCAACGGCGACAGCGACGCCGCCGACGGATGGGGTGGCGACGAATACCGGGTCTATTTCGACGGCGAGAACGTGGCCATGGCCCTGATCTACACGGGTGACTCCACCACCGACGCCGAGGAGCTGGAGTCGGCTCTCACGACCTATGTCGCAGCGACCATCACCGACGACGCCTTCGGGTCGGTCGAACGTGCCGGCGACCAGGTGACGCTGGTCGTGGCCGACGATCCCGTGGTCGGGCAAACCCTCGCCGATCAGCTCGCAGGCTGACCCAGCGGGTCGAGCGCCATGATCGGCATCACCCTGTCGGTCCCGCTGGCATATCGCTCCCACCTCGGGTCCATCTCGACGAAACGCCCCCACGCGATTTCCCGGTCCGTGCCTTCGAGCTGCCTCGAACGCACCGGAATGCTCTTGCGGTCGATCACCACCGTCACGTCCGGGTTGGCCACCAGGTTGTGATACCAGCCCGGGTTGGTAGGCGCGCCGCCCATCGACGCGACCACGGCATAGCCGTCCCCGTGGTGGATGAACATGAGCGGCGTCGTCCGCCGCTTCCCGGACTTGGCGCCGAGGTGCTCGAGCACGAGCACCGATCCGTCCTCTGAGCCGCCACCGAGCTTTCCGGTCGCCTTCACGAGTGTGGCGTGGAGCGTCGTGAACAGACGCATCATCAGCTTGCCCATCATCATCCTCGCCGTGGCGGATCGGATCTCCGGGGCCGAGCCTATCGTCTGCGCGATGTTGCGCCGACCAGATCTCAACGAATACCTGAGGTTCCAACGCGTCGATTCCGTCGTCGAGACTCCGCGTGGTCTCGACGCCTCTCTCCATGGCGAGCGGCTGCTCGTCGAGGTGATCCGCGACGACGTCGTTCGGATTTCCATCAGCAGAGGCGGGGTCCTCGACGAGCAGCCGACCTTCGCCGTGGAGGCGAACCCTCTTCGAGAGCATTCGGAGATCACGGTGGCTCTCGAGGCGGACACGGCGGAAGTGGCGACCGGGGCCCTCGTCGTCAGGCTCGGACTCGAGCCGTTCACGCTGGACGTGCACCGCCCGGACGGAAGCGTCATCGCGGAGACCTGGGTCGACGACGACGGCAGGAGCTGGGCGTACGCAACCTTGAACGATTCGTTCGTGGTTCGCCGGAGGTGCGGGCCGGCGGACGCGGTGTACGGGCTGGGGGAGAAGACCGGGTCGCACAACCGTCGGGGTCGTGACTTCACACTCTGGAACACCGACATTCTCAACCCGGATGCCACGGCTGAGTTCACGGCGGGGCTTCCCTCTGCCGACCCCCGGTCCGATCCGACCAGCTCGGAGTTCGACCCGTACTACATGTCGATCCCCTTCTTCCATCATCAGACCCGGCCCGATGGGGCCATTGGGGGAAGTTTTGTCGACAATGGATTCCGAGCGTCGTACGAGTTCTCGCATCCGACGGAATACAGGGTCCACTTCGACGGCGGACACTACGTGGAGTACCTCTTCGCCGGCCCGGAGATGGCGGATGTGGTCGATGCCTACACATGGCTCACCGGGCGCCCGGCCATGCCTCCCATGTGGGCGTTGGGCTACCACCAGTGCAGATGGCATGCATACGACCAGGCCGGCGTGGAGATCGTCGCCGAGCGGCATCGTTCCGCCGGTATTCCGTGTGACGCTGTCTGGCTCGACATCGAGCACATGGATGGGTATCGAGTGTTCACCTTTGACCGCAAGGCGTTTCCCGATCCTGAGGGACTGATCAGACGGCTCGCCGACGACGGGTTCAAGGTGATCACCATCGTCGACCCGGGGGTCAAGCACGATCCCGGGTGGTCGGTGTTCGATGAGGCGGCGGAGCGGGGTCTGCTCTGTCTCACCGAGGGCGGCGACATCTACGTCGGCCAGGTGTGGCCGGGGAGAACGGCTTTCCCCGACTTCGCCACGGAAGCGACCCGAACGTGGTGGGGCAGGCTCAACGCCGAACACCTCGAGCGCGGTGTCGCCGGCATCTGGAACGATATGAACGAACCGGCGACCGGAATCATCCCTCCCGACAGGATGCGCTTCGACCGGGGACGAGGGTCTCACGAGCGATACCACAACCAGTATGCGCTGATGATGGCCATGGGGACGGTCGAAGGGCTGCTCGAGGCTCGACCGAACGCTCGGCCCTTCGTGCTCACCCGGGCAGGCTCAGCCGGTATCCAGCGCTACTCCGCTTCGTGGACCGGGGACAACATGTCGCGGTGGGATCACCTGTGGCTCAGCATCCCCATGACCATGGGCCTCGGAGTCTCGGGTCAACCGTTCGCCGGCTCCGACGTCGGAGGCTTCAGGGGCATCCCCACGGCCGAGCTGTTCCTCCGCTGGATGCAATACGGAGCGCTCACGCCCTTCTTCCGGAACCACGCCGAGCTCGGCAGCCCGGATCGCTACGCCTGGGCCTGGGGTTCCCTCGTCGAGGACCTTGCGCGAGATGCGGTGCGGCTCCGCTATCGGCTCCTGCCGTACATCTACTCGGCCTTTGTGAAAGCCAACGAGTCAGGTGCACCGGTACAGCGGCCGCTCGTGTTCGATCACCAGCGCGACCCGGTGGTCCAGGGGATCGACGACGAGTACCTCTTCGGACCCGATCTACTCGTCGCCCCGGTGGTGGAGCCGGGGACGACCGCTCGTCAGGTCTATCTCCCGGAAGGGGAGTGGCACGACTGGCACACCGGCGAACGGATCGATGGGCAGCGCTTCGTCGGCGCAGCGACGCCGATGGAGCGAATTCCGATGTTCGCACGGGGAGGTTCGGTGATCCCGATGTGGCCCGAAGCTCCTGCAAGCACCGCCGACCACCATCCTGAGGTCATCGAACTGCATGTGTTCTCACCGGGCCGGGACGCCACGCGTCGGTCGATGCTGCAGGAGGATGACGGCGCCACGTTCGCGTTCCGCTCTGGCGGGCTCCGCCGCACGATCTTCGAGTTGGAGCGTGAGGGCGACACGGTGACGCTGAGGTCCTCGACCGAAGGTGAGGGCTATCCGGAGTTCCGGCGCACGTCGTTTCATCTCGTCGTCCACGGCGATTCGCCGTCCACCGTCAGCGTCGATGGTCAGCCGGTGAGTGAGGCCGGTGGTCGCTTCGTGATGCCGAACCGAGGCGAGGACTTCACCGCGACGTTCACGGTGTGACCGGTCGAAGGGCTCGGCTGCGATCGAACGGCGTCATCTGCCGTCGTTGGCGGGTGAGACGAGCCACCTGACCCGTTGAAGACCGGCCGCATGGTGCACGACCAGGGCGACGGCGTACACCAGGGCGAACGTGGTCCATCCGGCCTTCATCGCACCCCACCAACCGCCGACGAAGACGACGAACTCGAGCACGAGGCGAACCGGGCCGGGAACCTCGACCGGCGCCTTCCCCGAGCTGCTGGTGTCCCCGGCCACCCGGAACGCACCCCAGGCTGCCGCCGCGACCAATGGTGCCAAGACAACCGACACCCAACGGAACCAACCCGTGGTGAGGGCCCATGTGCCGGCTCCGATCCCGGCCAGCGCGGCGAGTTCGAGGATGAAGCGGAGTCCGAGATTCCACGCGGCCATGTCTGGTGGTTGTGATGGTGTCGCGGGTTGCGTCATGGCCGGACGCTATCGGACGCGGCCGGTCGATTGACGGCTGAGCGTCACAGACCTCTCGGCACCGGGCCTCGGGTGCGATAGCTTCGAGGAGTGCTCGACGTGATTCACGCTGATTCCTTTCGGCTCCGATGGAAGGGTCTGAGGCCCCGAGCGGGCGGCAGGCGGATGCTCTTCCGGACGAGTTCGGTTCACGGGTTTGGCATGCGTGAGGCATTGTGGGCGGTGGGATTGGATGCGAACGGCGTGGTGATGGGGGTGCGGCAGTTGAATCCGGGCCGCATCGTGTGGATTGGTGGCGCGAGGTGGATCATCGAGCTGCCGTTCGAGGAGGAGCCGCCCCGGTCCGGCGAGAGGGTGGCCTCACGGTTGTCGGTCCAGCCGGGATTCTCGAGCGTGAAGCAGTGACGCAGCTCTCTCACACGGCCGGCGAGCAGGTTCAACCGAGCAGATCATTCAGGTCGGAAGCCAAAGCGTCGGGTGCGACGTCTGTTGGATAGATCACGCGGATGAAGCCGTCGGTGTCGATGGCGATGAGGTGGGCAGTGTGGTCGACGACATATCCGCTGGCCGCAGTTCCTTCGTGCCGTTCGACGTGGATCCCGTACAGGACGGCTGCTTGACGCGTCGCGTGCTCGTCGCCGTACACCCCCAGGAAGTCGGGGTCGAAGTGAGTCATGTAGTCACCGAGCGCCGTGGATGTGTCCCGGTCGGGGTCCACCGTGACCATGAGGGTGTGGATTCGGTCGGCGTCGTTGCCCAGTTGTTCCTTCGCCCGTGCGATCGCAGCGAGAGTGGTGGGACAGACGTCTGGACAATGGGTGTACCCGAAGTACATGAGCACGACGTCACCGTCGAACCGCCACAACTCTGCGGGTTCCCGCGTGTGGAAGAACATGTCGTCGAGGGCGGGGGCCGGGGACGGTGACTGGATGACCGCCCCCGCGTACTCATGGGGTTTGAGGAAGATGAATGCGACCAGGACGCCCGCCAGGAGGGCTGCGGCGTAGATGGCGTACAGCCCCCATTGTTTGCGACGGCGAGGAGGTGCCTGGGACTCGGTGGCTTGGATCACGGGTTTCCTCTCACGGGTAACACAAGAAGACGTGAGCGGCCTCGTAGGCGACCGACGCCACCCCGTTGGAGTTGCGAAGTTCGTCACCCAGCAGGCCGATGTGACGGATCAGTTTGTCGGCGTCGTCGGCGAGCGTGGAGTAGCGGTACTCGCCTCTCACCACACCCCAGCCGTCGACGAGAACAAACCTCGGATCGAAGCTGAACGTGCCGTCTTCGACCGGCTGATAGTAGAGACCGAAGCCTTGGCCGAGCACGGTTCGCGCAGCGTCACCCGGGGTGGGCACGGCCCATGTCCAGGTGTCCCCGTCCACACCCCAGTCCGATGCAAGAGCCCCGAGGCGCTCGGAATCCCGCTCCGGATCGAAAGACACGGTGATCAGGTCGAACGCCGTGCCGCCGAGGTCCACCTCGCCGTCCACCCGCTGGGCGACCGCCGCCATCGTCTCCCGGATCCGATCACACTCCGCACCGCACTCGCCGTACGCAAACCCGTACAACACGACACGACCCCGTGTCGAGTCGCTCGTGATGGTCGACCCGTTGGAGTCGATCATCTCGAATCCGGGAGCCAGCCTGATTCGCGGTAGCACCTGGATCGGCTGGAACAACGCGAATGCGAGTACCGCCATGGCGAGGAGGAGAAATCCGACGCCGGACCACCGCGCCCAGCGGGGCAGTAGCCGCCAGATAGACTCCGGCTCGCCATGCGTCTCGCTTTCTTCCTCTTCGCCCTGGTGCTCGCCGCCTGTTCGCTGCCCGGTAGCCAGGTCACCGACGCTCCCGGCCTGCCCGGTGTCTACGTGGTCAACGGCGTCGATGCCCTCGGAAACGAGTACTCCGGCACCGTGAAGATCGAGGAGACCGGTGTCGGGAGCGTCCACATGGAGTGGGTGGTCACCGGCGCCATCCTGGGAGGCGAGGGGGTCGTCGAAGGATCCACGCTCCGCGTCGAGTGGAGTTCGATCGAGACGCCCAGAGGAGACAGCTCCGGCACGGCCACGTACTCGATCGAGCCCGACGGCCGGCTGGTCGGGACCCGCACCATCGATGGGGTCGTCGGCGAGGGCACCGAAGAGATCTTCCCCTCTGGGTGAGCCTGGCTTCACTGTGCGTCCTCGATGGCGGGCATAGAGCTCTGGACGTAGAACGTAGAACGTAGAACGTATGGCCGAAAACGCCGCCCGGGACACCGATCGGTCACCTCAGACCCGCCATGTAGTCCACCAGGGCTTCGATCTGGGGATCGGTGAGGTTGAGCACGTAGTCACCCGGCATGACGTCATCTGCGAATCCGTCCACGATGTAGGCATTCGGTTCCACCAGTGACTGTCGAAGATAGGCCTCGGCGTCGAGTCCGTCGACTCGGTCGCCCGCCACGGCGCCGATGCCGGCGATCGACGGCCCAACCAACGGCACATCGGGCTCGAGGGAGTGGCATGTGATGCAGCCGGCTCGATTGCCGAGCACTGGGGCGGCGAACAGCTCGTCTCCTTCTGTGAGATCGGTCGATCCGCCGATGGCAGGGTTGCCGCAGCCGGCCGAAAGCAGAAGCAGCACGGCCAGGAGGCGCCTCATCCGTCCGCCTCTGTGAGTGTCATCAGGTACGTCACCAGCCCTTCGAGTTCCTCGGGGGAAAGCCGATCTTCGTAGTCCTGCAGCATCTGACCGGCGGGGTATCCCGGCACCGTGTAGGCGTCCGGGTCGACGATCGACTGTCGGATGTACCCTTCGGCGTCGAGACCAGGAACCCGGTCCCCGGCGACGGTGGCGATGCCCGCCAACGAAGGGCCCACCAGTTGCTCGCCAGGGTTCAGTGAGTGGCACACCTCGCATCCCAGATTCTCGCCGAGGCCGTTGCCGGCGAACAGGGCCTCGCCAAGATCGGCGCCAGGGGGCGGTAGCTCATCGACTGCCGCCGTCACGCTCCGCCGTCCGGCGTCGATCGACGCAAAGGACCCGAGGACCGTCGAATCCGAGCCTTCCACCAGCCGTACCTCCCATGGGCCGTCACCCGGTTCCACCGGGATGTCCACGACGGCCTCCACCCGCTCGCCGGACCGGGCGACAAGAGCAGAATCGACGAGTTCGCCTCTACGGAACACCTCGACCGTCATCGGAAAGCCAGAGGTCGCGGTCTCTGCCCCCTCGATCACCGATCCCGGCCGGTGATCCACGAGGACGCGGATCTCGGCGTTCGCGGGCTCGTTCGAGAACCGGATGCCCGTGGCCAGTCCGATGAGCACCACCGACACTGCGACCACGGCGACAGTCGGAGCCCATCGCCGCCACCCCGACGGTGCGTCGTCGGGACCGGCGGCGGTGTGCCGGTTGGGGTCCCCGACGGTCGCCGCCAGCGCACCGGGAGCTACCCAGTCCTGCGTCACCCGGTCGGCCCAGGCGCGCGCGACGTGGGGACGCCGGGTTCCTTCGATCCGTTCCGAGGTGAGGAGGTTCCCGACGCCGTAGGTGCAGTCGCCCGGGGGGCACCCGATCACGTTGACCGAGCTGGCGCCTGCCTCGATCAGTGCAGACACCATCCGTGGATTGAGGATGCCCACGCAGCGCACCTCGATGGCGTTTGTGTCTTCGGGCACACCGCCGAGGGCGAAGTGACGGCTGCAGGCGAGGATCGTCGCCCCCTCGAGATCCGGGGCGATCGCCAGCTCTCCGAACCCGTCGATGGCGCCGAACGAGCAGGAGCCGACACAGATACCGCATCCCACGCAACGTTCGGCGTCGACCACGGCGATGGCGCTTTCGTCGTCCGAGGACATCGTCAGCGCAAGGTACGGACAGTCGATGACGCAGAGCTCGCAACCGGTGCAGCGGTCGGCCACCACTCGGGCGATGGGAGGGTCGGCGCGTCTCAGCAACCACGGCACGATCGTGCCGGCGGTCGCCACCACGATCGCGATGATCGCAACGCCCCAAGGCCACGACCCCAGCAGCGGTGGCAATAGGAACATCACGAACGGGTCGAGCGGCATCGATCCTGGAATGACTCCGGGGCTGGCGGCCGGCAGCAGCTCCGGGGGCAGAGCGATGGAAACCAGAGCCAGTGCTCCGCCCATCATGAACATCCAACGACGGCGTGGAAGCCAGGCGTGGCGCGTCTTTCGGACGTGTCGCCACAGGGCGTACCCGATGATCGCCGTCAGCAAGAAGTGTATGAACCACAGTGTGAGGAGCGGGACCCAGCCCGTGCTGTCGGTCCGGAGCATGGCCACTTCCCATGCCGATGAGATGGACCCCATCATCGAGGCGAAGGCTTCGGTGAGCGCCTGGGCGCGAGTGTCCCAGATCAGCCAGTACCCGGTCACCCCTGCCAGCCAGACCAGTCCGAGTGCAAGCGATCCTGAGACCCATCGCCAGCGTCGTGGTCCCGTGAATCGCCTCGCGGCAAAGATGCGCCATGCATGAACGAGCGTGGTCACCACCAGGGCGGCGGAGCTGTACCTATGGAGCGCCCTGATCGTTCGCTGGATGGGATTGGCCTGCATCCGGGCGATCGCCCCGTAGGACTCGGCGAACCCGAACTCGAAGAAGAAGGTGAGGTACAAGCCGGTGAGCGTCACCACGATGAGGAGAAAGACGCTGATCGTGCCGGCGTGGGGGAGGGGGTTGAGTCGGCCAGAACCGACGATCCGCCGGATGGGCGACTCCGCCACTGCCGTAGCGCGTTCCAACCGTGTCATGGTGGAGGGAAGGCGGACTTCGTGTTCCGCCCTCCCTCCACCGACCGAGGGTGTCTCCAAGGAATCCGCCCTCTCGTCAGTCGGGCGAATCAGCGCAGGTCATGGCACACCGGGTGCATTGAGGCTGATCGTCGAGATCTGGTCGAACAGCTGTGGGCCGTATGCGAGCACCAGCAGCACACCTGCGCCGATGAGCCACGGCTTGAAGTTGTCGAGCCATGCAGGTGTGAGCTGGGGATCGCGGATCGACTCTGCGACCGGCACATCCGGGAGCTCGTCGGGATCGGCCTTCGGACCGATCGCCGTCTTCAGCATGATCCAGCCATACATGAGCACCGAGACCAGCAGGATCGTCCCACCGATGCTCGTGCGCAGCAGATGGCCGTTCCATGCCTCCGGGACATAAGGGGCCTCGCCAAGGGGTGTGCGGCGGGGCGCTCCCAGCAGGCCGAGCACATGCATGGCGTTCGAGAAGATCACCATGCCCACGAACCACACCCATATCTGCGCCAAGGCCATCCTCGGTCGGTACAGCTTCTTGCCGGTGACGTACGGCACGAGCCAGAACGTGATGCCCATGAACGACATCGTCACGGCACTCGCCACCGTCAGATGGAAGTGGCCCGGAACCCACGCCGTGTTGTGGATGATCAGGTTCAAGTTGTAACTGGCGTTCGTGATCCCACCGATGCCGCCGAAGAAGAACAGGATGCCGGCGAGTAGCTGGGCCGCGACGGACGGGTCCTTCCACGGCAGGGCACGGATCCAGCCCACCAACCCGGTGCCGCCGCGTTTGCGTCCCGCGTATTCGAGCGAGGCGATCACGGTGAACGCCGTCAGCAGCGATGGGAACGCCACGCCGTAGGTGAGGACCGCGTGGATCCACTTCCAGGCCTGTGGAACGCCTGGATCCACATACTGGTGGTGGAACCCCACCGGCACCGAGGTCACGAGGAACAACCAGAACGCCAGCCTGGCGAGAGAGTCGCTGAACAGCTTTCCACCCGCCTGCTTGGGCAGCATGCCGTACCACGAGACGTACGCCGGTAGCAGCCAGAAGTACACGAGCGGATGCCCGGTGAACCAGAAGTAGGTCCGGGCGAGCTGTGGGTCGGTTGCGTCGATCCACCCGAACGACCATGGCAGCAACATGGTGAGGATCTCGACCGCCACACCCAGCGTCGCGATCTGCCACATCGCCATGTTGAGTATTCCACCGAAAGCGATGAACGGGCTCCGAACACCCGGGTTGTCCTTGCGCCACGCCCGCAGCGTCAGATAGAAGCCGTAGCCCTCGATCCAACTACCGACGACCACCAGGGTGAGCCCGAGATAGAACGCCCAACTCGCCTGGAGCGGTGGGTAGAACGTGTACAGCACCGTCGCCGCATTGCCGAGCAGCGGCACGGCCGCCATCAGCAGTCCCACCACCATCGTGAGGAACCCCGCCCAGTTGAGCTTGGGGTGGGAGAGTGGTCTCCCCAGTCCCTTGATCGTGGTGAGCACGGCGAACCCCACGATGAAGAACGTGGTCCACACGAGCGCATTGAGAACGCCGTGGAGTGTGAGGCCCTGGTAGTAGCTCTTGATCAGCGGTTCGAGGTATGGATACAGGTTGACGCCCGAGAACTCGAGTGCCTGGAGCGGTCCGAACAGCGAGCCGACCATGAGTGCGACGATCGCCACCAGCATGTGCCAGCCGACGAACTTCTTCTCTTCGGCGGTGAGTTGACGGGTTTCCCTCTCTGCGGAGATGGTCATGAGCTCTCTCCTTCGAACTCGGCCGCAGGGACCACCCTCACGGTGCCGAACATGGCTGCGTGGCCAAGCCCGCAGTATTCGTGGCAGATGATCGGGTAGTCACCCGGGGTCTCGAACGTGAAGCTCAGCTTCGAGATCTGACCGGGCACGATCTGCATGTTGAGGTTCGTGTCGGTGACCTTGAACCCGTGCTGCACGTCAGGAGAGGTCACGAAGATGTCGACTGTGGCCCCTGCCGGGAGCGTGATCGTGCTCGGGTCGTACAGAAACTGCCTTGCAACGACGTACGCCTCGAACTGGTTGTCGCCGATCTGGCGCACTCCGGGTGTGGCGAATGGGCCCTCTGTCAGCACCGTCGCCGGGTCGACCCGTCCTTCCTCTCCTGGCAACTGGTAGCCGAGGGCGAAGCCGGCGACCGTGATTCCCGCCATGAACAGGACCAGGATGACGATGCCGATCACCATCCAGTTCCGCTCATACGGGTCGATCCCCATAGATTCGGATGCCGGCGGCGGGGAGTTCTGGGTCGAGGTCATTGAACTGTCACCCCACGGGCGAGGAGGATCACGTACACGGATCCCCACAACAAGAACAGGGTGGCCACGAACACCGTCAACACGAAGATCGTGCCAGTCGGCTTGAAGTGCTCGGTGGTGTCGGTGGGCGGGTCACTTCCAACGGTCACAGTCTCCCTCTCCAGGTCGTCTCGGGTCGGATGTCTCGGGTCGGATGTCTCGGGTCGGATGTCTCACGGGACAGACGACGAAACTCCGCGCATGGGGAGGTGCCAGGCACGACACCGATGACCGTCATCCGAACCGTCGCACGCATGGTTCCGGACTCGAGCGACCTCTGCCCCTCACCGGGGTCCCGCATCTGCGGGCCGAAAGTCCCTTTTACCGACAGGTTGTCGAGCGCCAAGATAGTCTCGTCGATCGAGCGGGAGACGGATCGCGTATGCACGTGCCAAGCTATGGCTCTATGAATCGAGGTGTCGTAGTTGCGGCCGTGACCCTGTTGGCAGCGCTCACCTTCTTGATTCCATCGCCGTCGGGCGCCCAGGCCGAGACTGCCACCACCGTCTCGGCCGAGGCCGACGAGGCCCAGGCAGAGTTGCTCTCGGCGGGCTTCGAGGCCTACACGAGCACTTGTTCGGGCTGTCATCAAGCCGGTGGCGTCGGGATCGAAGGCACCTTTCCGCCACTCGCCGACAACCCGAATGTGACAGACACCGCCTACCTGGTGGAGACCATTCGGAACGGCAAGCAAGGAGAGTTGGTCGTCAACGGTGTGACCTACAACGGCGTGATGCCGGCCTTCGACTCGCTGCCCGACGACCAGGTCGATGCGATCGTCGCCTACATCCAGGCCGGGTTCCAGGTGCCAACGGGTGGCGGTGCCACGGAGGATGCCCTCCCGGTCGTGACCGGCAGTCTGCCCGATCTCAGCGGCATGGCGGTGGTGGCCGCTTTCGCGCTCGCCGCCGCAGTGGGGCTCTTCGTACTGGGCCCGCGCATCGTCGGTGCTCAGAACCGGCTGACGATGCCATGGCTCGACGCGTGGCTTCGCGTGGCGATCATCGTGTTGTTCTTCATCTTCGCCCTGGCCGTGATTCCCTCGATGGTCATGCAGACCGAGACCGTCGCCGGTCTGCCGCGCGCCGTGCAGGACGTGATCGGCCTCAGCCTGTGGGGCGGTGGTCTCGTCGTGGGTGTCTGGACGCTCTGGTACACCCATCGGGAAGGCCGTATCTGATGCCGGTCCTGCTCGGATCCGTGCCGTCGACGCCTCGGCTGACAGCCGACTGCCGACAGCCGACCCGCGGGCGAGTGCCGTTGGCCCTTGGCCGTTGGCCGTTGGCCGGGCGTGTTCCGCCCGCATCGCTCTCCCGACGGGATGTCCCGTGAGCCTGGAGTACTACGACACCAACATTCCTTGTCTTGCGGCTTGTCCGGTGCACACGAATGCTGGGATGTACGTGGCGGCGATCGCCGATGGCGACGACGAGCTCGCGTATCTCACGGCGCGGTTGCCGAACCCCTTTGCGTCGGTCTGCGGCCGGGTCTGTGCGGCGCCATGTGAGGATGCCTGCCGCAGAGGAGAGATCGACCGCCCGATCGCCATCCGAGCCCTGAAGCGGTTCGTCACCGAGCAATTCGGTACCGAAACCGACAACGGTCGGACCTGGGAGAAAGTGGCGGCCCCGCCTGCAACGACACTGCCCCAGACCATTGGCATCGTCGGTGGCGGGCCGGCCGGCATGGCGTGTGCACATGACCTCCGGCGCCTCGGATATGGCGTGACCGTGTACGAGGCGACCGACAAGCTCGGCGGCGCCATGTGGCTGGGCATCCCCGAGTATCGGTTGGACCGATCGGTCCTGGCGGCAGACGTTCAGGCGATCATCGACCTCGGCGTCGAAGTCGAGTACAACACGCGTCTCGGCCAAGACGTGACCCTTGCCCAGCTGCGGCACCGCCACGATGCCATCTTCCTGGGTATCGGCGCCACCCTCGGGCGAGGGCTCGACATCGAAGGCGGCGATGCCGACGGCGTATTCAGGGCCATCGAATTCCTGATCAACATGAACCGGGGATTCGAGGTCAACGTCGGCGAACGCGTCGTGGTGATCGGTGGGGGAGACGTGGCGATGGACGCTGCCCGCACCGCTCTTCGCGCCGCCGAGTATGCAGCCTCCAGCGATGTGAACGGCGGCGAGGTGCCCGCGCCCGCTCCCGACGGAGGGTCGTCGTACGGGGGCGATGATGCGTCCGCCAAGACCTTGTCGATCGACGCTGCGAGGACGGCGCACCGAGCAGGCGCCAAGCAGATCACCGTGATCTCGCTCGAATCCAGGGAAGAGATGCCTGCGCACGACTTCGAGATCGAAGAAGCCGAGGTGGAGGGCATCGAGTTCGTCAACCGACGCGGCCCGGCGCGCATCCTCGTCGAGGATGGCAGGGTGGTCGGCATCGAGACGATCGGTGTGAAGTCGGTCTTCGATGCGGAGGGTCGGTTCGCCCCGGTGTTCGATCAGGACGACCTGGCGGTGACCGAAGCCGATACCGTGATCCTCGCCATCGGACAGGCGATCGACCTCGAGGCGCTTGGCGACCAAGGGCCAGAGATCAGTCCCCGTCGGACCATTCAGATCGACAACGTCACGGGAGCGACGTCGGTGGGCGGGATCTGGTCGGGTGGGGATGCGGCCAAAGGTCCCCGGACGCTGATCGACGCCATTGCCGACGGCCGTCGATCGGCGACCGACATCCATCGCAGCTTCGGTGGCGAGGTGGTCGAGGATCGCCCCGGGACCATGGTGCAGCTGAGACAGTTCCACCGGCTCGAGGACGTATATGACCGTGAGGACCGGGTCGACGTGCCGACCCTGGACACGGGCCGGCGCATGGGTCTGGCCGAGGTCGAACTGGGCTTCACCGAGCAACAGGCTCGTTGTGAGGCGGCCAGGTGCCTTCGGTGCTTCGCCAACATCCTTCTCGACGTCGACAAGTGTGTCCTCTGTGCGCTGTGCGCAGACGTCTGCCCGCTCGACCTGATCGATCTGGTGCCCTCTGAGGAGGCCGGTGGGCCGGCTGGAGGCACCGCTCTGCTGCTCGACGAAGACAAGTGCATTCGCTGCGCGTTGTGTATCGAACGTTGCCCCACCGACGCCCTTTCGATGGGGATGTGGACTGGAGTTGGAGTGCCCACATGGACCTGATGGACCGTAACGACCCCGACGTCGGAGGTTCCGGCGTCATCGACCGCGTGCGCAAGAGCACCATCGGTCGCTCGATCTGGAGGTCGCCCGACCGGGTGACACCGAGAGACCGGGCGGCCGGGCATTGGTCGAACTTCTTCCTCCACATCTATCCGGTGAAGATGCGGCGCCACGAGATCGGAATCCGGTATTCGTGGTACCTGGGCGCTATCTCGACCGTCCTGTTCGGCTCGCTGGTCGCGTCCGGGATCTATTTGATGTTCTTCTACGTGCCCAGTCCGAACCAGGCCTATACGAACATCCAGACCATCCAGACCGAGGTCGCGTTCGGTCAATACATCCGCAACGTGCACCGCTGGTCGGCACACCTCATGGTGCTGGCGGTGTCCGCCCACATGGCCCGTGTGTTCTATCGCGGTGCCTATAAGCACCCCAAGGAGTTCAACTGGGTGATCGGTGTGATGCTGCTGGTGCTCACCTTGCTCATGTCGTTCACCGGCTATCTCCTCCCGTGGGACCAGCTCGCCTACTGGGCGGTCACGGTGGGAACCGAGATGGCAGCCTACGTTCCATTCATGGGTGAGACGGTGCAGCAGATATTGCTCGGGGGGTCGACGGTGAGCTCGGCGACCCTGCTCCGGTTCTACGTGCTCCACGTGGCGGTACTGCCGACCGTGATCGTGATCGTGTTGATGGTCCACCTGTGGAGATGGAGGAAAGACGCCATGCTCGATGTGGAGAGGAGTGAGCCGGATGTCTGATTCGAATCAGGTGCCGGTCGAGCTCACGGCCAAACCCGAGATGGCCAATGGCAAGCGCGTGCTCGGTGTGGTGCCGGGCAAGCCGGTAGCCGGCGAGCGCAAGGAACTCGAGCAGCAGGATGCCGTGATGGTGTGGCCGCACCTTCTCGTGAGGCACGGTGTCGCGGCTCTCGCCACTCTTCTGCTCGTGCTGGTGATCTCCGTGCTGTTCGACGCCCCGCTTCGCGAGGTGGCGAACCCGACGATCACACCCAACCCCGAGAAAGCTCCCTGGTACTTCGCGGCTCTCCAAGAGCTGTTGGCGCACTTCCATCCGCTGATCGCCGGGGTACTGGTGCCGACCGCAATCCTGCTGGGGCTCGTCGCGTTGCCGTACATCGACCGGAGTGAATACCTGAAGCCGCGACATCGCAAAGTGGCGGTTGGGACCTTCACGGCATTCCTCGCCATCTGGATCATCCTCACCCTGATCGGGTTCGCATTCCGTGGCCCCAATTGGGGGTGGGTCTGGCCCTGGATCGAATGGCACGGTGAACTATGAGTGAGATCATCAGACGACGCGAGTTTCTCGCCAACGCCTGGAAGGGCGGCGTAGCATTGCTCGGTGTGGCCGGGGCGTGGACGAGCTGGGATCTCATCCAGCCGCTCCCGACCACCGGATTCGGGGGCAAGGTCCGAGCGGTTCCGCCTGAGGCAGTTCCGGACACCGGTGTGCTCGAGGTGCCTGCGGCTCGTTCCTACCTCGTCCGGATCGACGGAGAGATCCGCGCCTTGGCTCAGAAGTGCACACATCTGGGATGCCGGGTTCCGTTCTGTCCATCGTCTGGGCAGTTCGAATGCCCATGCCATGGTTCGGTGTTCAACCGAGCGGGGGAATATCGGGCCGGTCCCGCTCCCCGGGGCATGGACGAGTATCCGGTCGAGATCGGCGACGACGGGTTGATCTACATCGACACCGGTGACACCGAGCTTGGCCCGCCGCCCGGCACCGAGACCATCGCCGAGCCCGCCACGGGACCATCGTGCGCTTCGGGGGAGGGCCACTGATGCCGTACGGATACACCACCGACCCAGAGGTCGAGGAGTCCACCAACAAGGTCATGTTGTGGGGTGTCGTTCTGATGCTTGCGATGGCGGCCGTGTTCCCGCTGTACCGCTGGTTCGAGCCCACGGCACGAGACGAGGCACGAGGCCTGCAGCTGGCGTCGCTCGAAGAGGAGGGCGAGGCGATCTTCGGGATCAACTGCTCGGCCTGCCATGGACTGAACGGCGAGGGCGCGATCGGGCCCGCCCTCAACTCGCAGCAGTTTCTTCAGTCGGCCACGGACGAACAGATTCGTCAACTCGTGGCGATCGGTGTGCCGGGGTCACAGATGAGTGCATACTCGCTCGACTTCGGCGGCCCGCTGACGACGGAGCAGGTCAAGGCGGTGGCAACGTTCATGCGCTCGTGGGAGCCGGATGCTCCGGACAATCCCGACTGGCGGGCGATGATGGCAGGCGGGTGACTGCCTACCGGCCAAGAGGACCCGCCAGCAGAGCGGCGATGGTTCAGTCGTCGGATTCGAGCAGCCGGCGATAGACGTCCCGGCGATGAACCCCTAGTTCCCTGGAGGCTTCTCGGGCGGCCTGTGAGGGCGCCATACCCTTTTCCAGGAGACGTCGTGCCAGCATCACCGCCTCGTCGACGTCATGTACGACGGGTTCGGCGCCCTGCACCACGATCGTGTATTCCCCCTTCGGCCCACGATCCGACCACTCTTCGAGTGCGTCGTCGAGCGTCGTCCATTGGATCTCCTCGTGCATCTTGGTGAGTTCGCGCACGATGCACACCGGTCTGTCGGCCCCCAACGTCTCAGAGAGACCCCGGAGATCGTCGAGCAGGCGGTGAGGCGCAACGAAGAGGACGATCGTGCGTTGCTCTCCCACGAGTTCCTCCAGCCGGGCCGCACGTTCGGACCCTTTGCGAGGCAGAAACCCGTCGAAGACGAATCGATCGCCCGTCATACCCGAGACGGCCACGGCTCCGGTCACGGCACTCGGGCCTGGAATCAGTGTGACAACGGCTCCGGCGCGCCGCGCCGCCTCGACCGCTCCCGCACCCGGGTCGCTGACCACGGGCGTCCCGGCATCCGTCATGAGAGCGACGGTCTTGCCGTCGGTCAACAGCTGGTCGAGCTCCTCATCCCGGGTGCGCTCGTTCCCTGCGAAGTAGCTCCGCATGTCGACGTTGATCCCGATCGCATCGGTGAGGGTGCGCGATCTACGCGTGTCTTCGGCGAACACGACGTCCGCCTCGCCGAGAGCCTCCCGAAGTCGATCCGAGACATCGCCGAGGTTCCCGAGCGGGGTCGCACAGACGATCAGCTTTCCGGGCATCGCCCGACCCTACAACCGAGAACTCGACCTCACGCAAGCTGGTGGCGACAAGTCCCGCAGATGCCCTTGTCCTTGAACGCCGTCACGTGATCGCTCGTACCGCAGAAGATGCACGTGCTGTCGACCTTGCGAAGCACGATCGCCGATCCCTCGATTGCGATGGTGAGATGGTCACCTTCGCGAATGTTGAACATCCGGCGGGTTTCGGCGGGAATGACGATCCTTCCGAGATCGTCGATCTTCCGTGCAATGCCCGATTCCATGGTCGACAACACCCTTCTGGCCGGTGGAGTCATGTGCGCGGGGGACTTGTATGCATCACCGAGCGACCGTCTCAACGCTCGGGATCGGCGATCCAAATGGCCGGTGGTCATCCCCTTTCGATCACCATACCCACCCGGGTCGCGCGATGACGGGCGCATCGCCTACATTGCGCCGATGGGCTGGGTCGACACGCACTGTCATCTCCAGCTCGACGGTCGCTCTCCCGTCGAGCTCATGGAACGCGCGCCCTCCGTCGATTGGATGGTGGTTCCGGGCATCGATGCAGCCTCCTCGGTCGCTGCCTCCGAGCTCGCCGCCGCCCATCCGGACCGGCTCCTTGCGAGTGCAGGGCTGCACCCGCACGACTCCGAGCGTCTCGACGAGGAGTGGGAGACGATCGTCGAGCTCTCCGCCGGAGCCTGCGCCATCGGCGAGACCGGTCTGGATTACTACCGGGATCTCTCCCCACGTGACGTGCAGCGTGCCGCGTTCACGCGCCAGATAGAACTGGCGGTGGCAACGGGAAAGCCGCTGATCGTTCACTGCCGTGATGCTTTCGCCGATGTCCACAGTCTCGTCGATCGGTTCGGTGTCGGCCCTTCGACCGTGCTCCACTGCTGGACGGGCGGACCCAAGTGGACTCGCCGTTTCGACGATCTCGGCGTCACCTTTTCGTTTGCCGGACCCGTGGCTTTCGAGACCGGAGACACGGTTCGGCGAGGCGCGGCGATGGCACCGCCAGAACGGACGATGGTCGAGACCGACACGCCGTATCTCGCACCTCCACCTCACCGCGCCGATCAGAACGAGCCGGAATGGGTGGCGCTGGTCGGGTCGGCTCTCGCCGAGGTGTGGGGACTGGACCCACCGGAAGTCATGGCGCTCACCTCTCGAAGGGCCGTCGAGGTGTTCGGTCGACCACCGGGGCTGGCGTGAACGCTCAATCGCGGTCTGACGTCAGAAAGCTCCTGGAACGTCATGATCTGTCGCCCCGGAAGGCACTCGGCCAGCACTTTCTGGCCGACCCGAACCTCACAGCCAAGATCGTGAAGGTGGCAGGGATTGGCCCCGGCGATCGGGTCGTGGAGATCGGACCCGGAACCGGAACCTTGACCGTGGCCCTCGCAGCGACCGGGGCCGAGGTGGTCGCCTATGAGATCGACCGCGACCTCGAACCGCTTCTGCGTGAGGTCATCGATGGTGTGGCCAACATCGACTTGCGATTCGTCGACGCCACCAAGGTGGATCTGTCGGCGGAGCTCGATGGCGATGGATGGGTGATGGTTGCCAACCTCCCGTACAACGTCGGGACGCCGCTGGTGCTGGATGCGCTCCGGCATGTTCCCCAGATCCGTCGTTTTGTCGTAATGGTCCAGCTCGAGGTAGCCCGGCGGCTGGTGGCGGTTCCGGGGAACAAGGACTACGGAATCCCATCGGTGGTCGCACAGATCCACGCCCGGACCTCGCTGGCGTTCACCGTTCCCCCGCAGGTCTTCGTGCCTCCGCCCCGCGTTGGCTCTGCGGTGGTGACCATGGATCGGATTCCTGCGCCTTCGACGTCCGAAGCTGCGATCCGCCTGGCCATGGCGGCATTCGGGCAGCGCCGGAAGATGCTTCGCCGCTCGTTGGCCTCGCTGGTGGAGAATGTCGAGAGTGTGACATCCGCCGCCGGAATCGGTGCCGATCGTCGCGCCGAGGAGTTGAGCGCAGACGACTACCTTCGACTGGCGGAGGTGTGGCATGGCTGAACTCGAGTACTTCGCTCCCGCCAAGGTGAACCTGTCTGTTCAGGTCCGTCCACCAGGGCGGAACGGGTATCACCCACTCCGGTCGCTCATCCAGACGCTGGAATGGGGGGACACGCTCGCCGCAGATGCAGCCGACGACGACGAGCTGATCATCGAAGGTGCGGAACTCCCCGACGACGAGTCGAATCTGGTGTGGAAGGCGCTCGAGGCGCTCGGTGGGTCCCGCCGCCCCCTGCGGATGGTCCTCACCAAGCGGACGCCGGTGGCTGCGGGAATGGGTGGAGGAAGCTCCGACGCGGCGGCCGCTCTGAGGTTGGGGCAAGAGATCGCCCGGGTCCCCGACTCGAAGGTGGTCGAGTCGGCCCGCGAGGTCGGTGCCGACGTCACCTTCTTCCTCACCGGCGGCACGGCCTGGATGGAGGGCTACGGCGAGCTCATCACCCCGATCGATCATCTCGCGGGCTTCGCCGTGGCGGTGGCGGTTCCGCCATTCGAGCTGTCAACGCCCGACGTCTATCGCCACTGGGACGACCTCGGCTTTCCCGAGGGTCAGGCGATGCCACAGCGAGTGCTCCCACCCGTGCTCCGAGCCTACGGCGACCTCCGCAACGACCTCACGCCGGCAGCACTCGATCTCCGTCCGGAGCTCGGTGACTGGATGGTGGACCTCGCCGAGCGATGGGAGCGGCCGGTGGCTCTTTCGGGGAGCGGCCCGAGCGTCTTCGCATACTTCGCCGATCTGGAAGAAGCCGAATCGGCGGCAGTGGAGGCGCCTTCCGAAAGCAGGGCAAGCTTCGCTGCCGGACTCAGGGAACTCGGGGTCGCACGAGTCGCGCGATGACCTCCTGATTTGTACAGGTGAGAGTGTGAGGGGAGTCGTCGGCGGCGGCCGGTGACGTTGGTCTCTTGCAGTTCGATCGTGTGAATCAGATATTGGATCCGAAAGGAGACTGCAATGTCGACTGCGAGCGGTCCTTCTCTCGAGAGTCGGCGCCAGCCGATCGAAGGTGCCAGACGGGCACTACGCGTGGCGTGGATCTCGGTGGTCGCGATGCCCGTGGCGTTCGTGGCTGCGATGGTGCTTGGCGAGTGGTTGTTCACTCTTCAGGGATATGAGTCCGGTACTGCGACCGCACCCATCGGCGCCGTGCTGACCGCCGGCCTCCCCGCTTTGCTGCTCCTGGTCGCCCCAACTATTCCGGCCGTTTGGTTCGGCCGTCGAGCGGTACATCTGGGCCTGGCCGATGGCCGCGTCCCGGTCGTCATCGGGTACGTCGTCGCCGCGGCATCGTTGGTACTGAACCTCTTCGGCCCAATCATTGGGTGGTTGCTGGAGTAGCTGGCATTGGGAAGTCTTGAAGGTGATCTGCGAGGCCTCGTGTGGCGGCTTCGGCACTCTTGCGTTTCGAGGGGGAGCCCGTCGTCCCGAGCGCGTCGGCCGGCACGTAGCCAGACCATGCAATCTCGTGGACACCGTGTCGAGGTCGGTAAGCTGTCTCGAGCCACCTTTGGGGGGTGGTGTAACTGGCAGCACTACGGGTTTTGGTCCCGTCAGTACGGGTTCGAGTCCTGTCCCCCCAGCCCATGACACCCAACCGGTGTGGATGACGCGTCCGCGGTGTGCGGGTACTGCGCGGGCCAGCGATCAGGGGAGAAACATGAGCCATGTAGCCGTCGTTCTCGCGGCAGGCCAGGGCACCAGAATGAAGTCGGAGCAGCCGAAGGTCATGCACCGCGTGGCCGGGAGACCGATGCTCTCGTGGGTGATCGACGCCGTTCTGGCGACCAAGCCCGAACGCCTGATGGTGGTGGTGGGTCACGGCGCCGAACAGGTCACCGAGATCCTGCCCGAGGGCGTTCAATGGTGCGTCCAGGAACTGCGCAACGGCACGGGCCACGCGACGCAGATCGCGCTCTCCCATCTGGGTGATGTAAGCGACATGGCAGTGATGGTGCTCCCAGGTGACACGCCCCTCGTCACCGCTGAGGCCCTCTCATCTCTGCTCACCCATCACGAGGATCGTGCGGCCGGAGTGACGATGCTCACAGCCGAGGTGGACGATCCCACCGGGTACGGACGCATCGTTCGAGACGGAGATGGGGTCACCGGGATCGTCGAACACCGCGACGCCGACGACGCCCTCCGCTCCATCAGGGAGATCAACGCCGGGATGTATGTGTTCGACGGGAGCACGCTGGCATCCGACCTCGAGACGCTGCAGCCCGAGAACGCTCAGTCCGAGCTCTACGTCACGGACGTCGTGGGCAAGGTCGCGGGACGTGGCCAGGTCGTGGCGGCCATGGTGGTGGACGAGTCCCTGGTCGCCGGCATCAACACCCACGAGCAACTGGCGGCCGCTTCCGCCGTGGCGAGGGATCGAATCCTCACTGCGCTGATGCTCGAGGGCGTCTCGATTCTCGACCCGGGCCGCACGTACATCGACGCCGGTGTCGTCGTCGAGCCCGGGGCGGTGATCTACCCGGGAAGCCACCTCCAGGGAACGTCGAAGGTGGAGGCAGGCGCTGTGGTCGGACCCGACGTCTTCTGCGAGGACAGCCGCATCGGCACGGGTTCGAGAGTTTGGTATGCAGTCCTGAGAGGCGCCGATGTCGGTCCCGACTGCGAGGTCGGCCCCTACGCCTCGCTTCGACCGGGAGCCGTGCTCCGCTCGTCGGCGAAGGCCGGCACCTTCGTCGAGCTCAAGAAGACCACAGTCGAAGAGGGCGCCAAGGTGCCTCACCTCTCGTACATGGGCGACGCCACGGTCGGTCGCGACGCCAACGTCGGAGCCGGGACGATCACCTGCAACTACGACGGCTACGAGAAGCACGAAACCGTCATCGGCGAAGGAGCATTCATCGGCTCTTCAACGATGCTGGTTGCCCCTGTGACGATCGGCGACGGCGCAGTGACCGGTGCCGGTTCGGTCATCACCGACGACGTGGCGGCCGGCGACCTCGCGGTGGAAAGGTCCGAACAGCGCAACGTGGCCGGGTATGCGGCCCGGAGGGCCGAGCGCTACCGTAGGTCTCGCGTGGAGGGCGACAAGGAGCAGTAGCAACGTGACCGGCGCGGAGGTTCGCTGATGGACATCGTCAGCCGCAATCGCCTGATGCTCTTTTCCGGTGGCACGAGCATCGATCTCGCCGAAGACGTCGCCGACCTCCTTGGTGTGCGACTGGGTGAGCTACAACGTTCCACGTTCGCCAACGGCGAGATCTACGCCCGACCCAACGAGAGCGTGCGGGGGGCCGACTGCTTCGTGATGCAGAGTCATTGTCATCCGATGAACGACGCCATCATGGAACAGCTCATCATCATCGATGCCCTCCGTCGTGCTTCCGCACGCCGGATCACCGCGGTCATGCCGTTCTACGGGTATTCACGACAGGACAAGAAGGTACTTCCGAGGGAGCCGATCACGGCTCGGCTGATCGGCGATCTGTACATGACGGCGGGAGCGGACCGGCTCGTCTCGGTGGACCTTCACACAGGTCAGTTGCAGGGCTTCATCCCGAAACCGTTCGACCACCTCACCGCCATCCCCCTGATCACCGACTATCTGTCGGACCAGATCGACGGACCGACGGCGATCGTCTCGCCGGATGCGGGCGGTGTGAAACGTGCCGAGAAGTACGCCAGACGTCTCGACGGCAGTGTGGCGTTCGTCTACAAGCGACGGTCGCCCGACGCCCACAACGTGTCGGAGGCGCTCGACATCGTCGGTGAGGTCGAAGGCCGTCATGTGGTCATCGTCGACGACATGATCGACACGGCCGGAACGGTCGCCAACGCCGCCGAGATGATTCGGGGTCGTGGAGCGCTGAGCGTGAGGATCGCCGCCACCCACGCCATCCTGTCGGGGCCCGCCGTCGATCGCCTGAAGAATGCTCCGATCGATCAGGTCATCGTCACCAACACGCTGCCGGTGGTCGACGATGCCCTTCAACTCGACAAGCTCACGGTGCTGTCGATCGCCCCGATCGTCGCCGAAGCCCTTCA
Organism: uncultured bacterium; assembly: GCA_963792365.1. Taxonomy (GTDB): domain Bacteria; phylum Actinomycetota; class Acidimicrobiia; order Spongiisociales; family ZC4RG35; genus JAOUGY01. The sequence goes on along the minus strand of CAWBVW010000001.1, from coordinate 47,982 downwards.
GGCGATCTTCATGGATTCCTCGGTCTCCGAGATCTTCCTCGGGGACAACGTATAGGCCGAACTACGTTCGGCCGTACTGAGTACGAGGTATTCGGTACGGGCGCCGAGTGCTCAGTACCTTGTACTCAGTACCTAGTACTTGCTCAGTACCAAGTACCTAGTACTCAGTTCCGACTTGTAGCCTGCCTCCATGGACAGCGAAGTCTTCGAGATCCGGACAGGTAGCCGGCCCGTTGTGGCCGACATCACATCGCAGGTCGTGTTGTTCTGTCGGGACAAGGGCGACGGTCTCCTGAACGTGTTCGTCCCGCACGCCACATGCGGCGTGGCGATCATCGAAAGCGGAGCAGGCTCGGATGCCGACCTGGTCAAGGCGCTCGACGAGATGCTGCCGCGAGACGGGAGGTGGGCACATCGCCACGGATCGCCCGGCCACGGCGCCGACCACGTCCTGCCAGGCATCGTCTCGCCGAGCGTGTCGATCCCTGTAGTTGCCGGAACGCCGGCCCTGGGAACATGGCAATCTGTGACGCTCGTCGACTTGAACCGCGACAACCCGGTCCGACAGGTCCGGCTCAGCTTCCTGCCGGGATGAACGGTGACGGGTCGGGCAGGATCACGACCTCGCCCGGCTGAATGAGATCGGGGTTGCCGCTGCGGATTCGATCACGGTTCGTCTCGACCACTTCACGCCAGTAGGGCGCCACTTCGTGATCGAGTGGCATTCGACCGATCGCCTGCAACAGTCGACTCTCGGACAAGCCCCACAGGTGGTCCCCCATACGAACGGTCACCTCGGCGACACCGCCCACAGGGAGGTTCTCGGTGACTTCCTCGGCTTCGACGGGTGACGACGTCGTCGGACGCCCGGTAAACGACACGACGTCTGGAGCGGGCGGGTTTCCGAGACGCTCTGACTCGACCGCGTCCACGAGGCGTGAGGGTGGGAGGTAGTCGGCGGCGATGTCGGCGGACACTGCGATGTCGGGTCGTAGGTCTGGCGGGGGAGTGGAGCCCAGAAGCGGCGTGGCGAGCGTCCCGATCGCTATGGACCCGGCAATCACTCGGTCCGCGAGCGACTTCACGATCGGGATGGCCAGTGGTCGAGTGAGTCTGAGGAGGCTTCTGCTTCCGGACGCCACGGCGATGACATACAGCACCGTCGAGATCAGGACGTAGTAGGCCAGGCCGAGCGCAGCCAGACGTGCTATCGCCGTCAGCGCGTCTGGAAGGTTGGTGCGAGCAAGCCAGCCTCCGAGGTCGGTGTAGTCGATTTGGAACCATCGCCGATCGGCCAACCCGTGGAGCAGGCGGATGGTGACAGCCGGAACGGCCACCACCGCCAGGGTTGCGATCATCGCTCTTGCCCGTCTCCCCATGGCTCAGAGGGTACGACATGGAGGGCGTGCTCGGAAGGGGTCTACGATGGCATCCCATCAACTCCAGGAGAACATAGTGAAGGTCCGCATCGGCATTGCCGAGACCAGCAAGGTGGTCGAGTTCGAGGTCGACGATGCCGGTGCTTTCGAAGCGGCGGTGGAGAAGGCCTTCGCTGGCGACACCGCGTTGCTGTGGTTCGAGGACGCCAAACACCGCAGGGTCGGCTTCCCGAGGGATCGCTTCGGGTTCGTCGAGATCGAGACCGAGGCTTCGCCGACCACGGTCGGGTTCGGCTGATCCACCATGTGAAACGGGGGCCGGTTGAAACCGGCCCCCGTTTGCTCGAATTCGGCTTGTGATCAGAGCGAGCGACGGCGACGCTCGGCCAGCCAGCGCTTGCGGAGACGGCGACGCTCATCCTCGGCGTAGCCGCCCCAGACGCCCGCCTCCTGATTGGATTCGAGTGCGTACTGGAGGCAGTCTTCCTGGACGATGCATCCGGCGCAGATGGCCTTTGCCTCCGTGATCTGATCGATGGCGGGACCGGTCGATCCGATCGGGAAGAACAGGGTCGGGTCGGAGTCGCGACAGGCGGAGAGCTCGCGCCATTCGGTGGCGATCGAGATGCCCTGGGTGGCGAAACGTACGGCGTCGTTGGTGATGTTGGCAGTTGCCATGGCCATCCTTGGGGGTTTGGGTGCGGTGTTGCGCTGCCACTGGGGGCGGACAGCGCGGTCCGGATCTTGTTCCAGATTTCACGAGCGAGCACGCGGCTACGCTCTTGTCATGTCGTGTGTACGACTCGACGCTACCGGCTCCTAGTTCGACGTGCAATGGATTCTTCGTGGTTTTTTCTGGACGGAGTCTCTGATTCCCGCCGAACCCTCGGTCCCCCAGTGGAGGAATCGGTGGCTTGATGCATGCACGCATGTGAATGCAAACCCACCGCGGAGGGTTTCGGCGGACTCGATGCCACAATGACGACCATGGCGTCCCCCACACCCGAAATCTGGGGTCATCGAGGATGGCCTGCCAAGCACCCGGACAACACCGCCGTCGGCTTCGGCGCCGCCTTTGGCGTGGTCGAGACGGTCGAGACCGATGTACGAAAGACGACCTGCGGCGTTCTCGTGCTTTCGCACGATCCGGTCATCGGCGGCCTGACCATATCGGAATCCACTTGGGACGAGCTGTCCTCGGTATCGCTTGGCGAAGGTCAGCGGCCGCTGATGCTAGCTGAGGCGCTGGCAGCCTTTCCCGATCGTCGATTCGACCTCGAGATCAAGAACTCGCCGTTCGAACCCGGATTCGACGAGGACGGACTCATAGCCGACGAGGTCCTGGAACATGCTCGACCCGGCGATCTGATCACCAGTTTTCACTGGCCGACGGTCGATCGAATCGCAGCACGCGCCAGAAGTGGGGGCGTGGCGACGGGCTTGCTCGTCGACCTCGACATGCCGCTCGTCGACGTGATTGACCACGCCGGCGCGGCCGGGCACACCGTGCTCGCCCCATCGTGGCGACTGCTCGACTTGTGGGGTGCCGGCCTCGCCGTGGCCGCCTCCCACCAGGCAGGCATGAGGGTCGGGGTCTGGACGGTGACCGAGGCCGAGGACGCAATTCGGTTTGCCGAAGCCGGGGTGGACGCGATCATCACCGACGACCCCGGTCATCTGGTCGACGTGATGGCGTCGCACGACACACAGGAGCGTTCATGACAATCGAACAGGAGTTGAGGGCCGAGCTGAAGGAAGCGATGAAGGCGGGCGATCGCCCACGGCTCGACACGATCCGTATGGTCAACTCCGAGATCCTGTTGGCCAAGTCCGCACCGGGTTTCAAGGGCGAGGTCGACGACAACCTGTATGTGGCCGTCATGAGCGCGCAGGTCAAGAAAGATCAGAAGTCGATCGAGGAGTACTCGGCCCTCGGTGAACGTGGCGAGCCGATGGTCGTCAAGTACCAGAAAGAGGTCGAATACCTCTCGAGATGGCTGCCCAGCAGGATGAGCGAAGAGGACACCGAGCGCCTCGTGAGGGCGACGGTGGAAGAACTCGGCGTCGCAGGCGACCCCAAGGCCGCAGGGCGGGTGATCGGCCAGATCATGAAGGAGCGGAAGGACGACGTCGACGGCGGACTCGTGAACCGGTTGGTGCGACAGGTCCTCGAATCCTGACCGGCGAAGAACGGTGACCATCCCGCTCTACGAGCCGATGCTGGCCACTCGCTGGCCACATCAGTTCGACCATCCCGATTGGTGGTTCGAAGTGAAGTGGGACGGCGTGCGGGTCATCGTTGCCTTCGATGGCGCCGACGTGTCGCTGAGGTCACGGAGGGGCCTCCGGATGGACGACATCTATCCGGAGTTCACGCGGCTCGCCTTCGATCGCCCAACCGTGATCGATGGCGAGATCGTGGCCCTCGGCGATGATGGCGTGCCGTCCTTCTCCCTTCTGCAACAGCGAATGAACGTTCGCGGGGCGAAGGCGCAAACCCTCGTCGAGCAGGTACCGCTGACGCTGATGGCGTTCGACCTCCTCCACCACGGCACACCTCTCGTCGACGAGCCGATCGAGGATCGGTGGGATCGACTGATCGAGGTGGTGCCATCCAACATGGTGAGGTCCCCGGCGACGCGAGAACACGGTGAGGCGGTGTTCGCAGCCGTGGTAGAACGCGGACTCGAGGGAATCGTGGCCAAGAAGGCCGGCTCCCGGTATCGGCCCGGCGTGCGCTCGGAGGAGTGGCGGAAGATCGTCCACAGGACGTCGGCCCGTTTTGTGGTTGGCGGCTACCTACCTGGACAGCGAGGCCGCTCGAGCACATTCGCCTCGCTGATGTTGGGCCTGTGGGACGACGGCGTGCTGAGGTTCGTCGGGTCTGCAGGATCGGGCTTCGACGACCACGCGTTGCGCCACATCAGGGCCGCGCTGAACGAGATGGAGAGAGCGACGTCACCCTTCGCCCTGGACCCGACGATCCCGCGGCAGGCCAAGTGGGTGGAACCGATGTTGGTCGCCGTGGTGGAGTACCGCGAGTGGACACACGACCATCACCTTCGCGCCCCTGTCTTCAAGGGTTTTGTCACCGACCCGGTGGAGCTGATCACCTGGGAGTCCGAAGGACCGGACTCCTGAGCCGAATCAGCTCGCCGCCCTCTCCTTGCCGGCCTTGGTGGCCTCGACCGAAGCCTTGAGCGCCTCCAGAAGGTCGACGACCTTGGTGGGCTCCGGAGCCTCTGGCACTACGATCTCCTTGCCCTCCAACTTGCTCTGAGCGAGCTCCTCGATCCGTTCACGGGTGGTGTCCGCAAAATCGGATTCGTCGAACGGGCGCGTCATGTTCTCGATGAGCATCGATGCCATCTCGACTTCCTCTTTGCGGACGTCGACATCGATCTCGAGTTCCTCGAAGGCAGGGCTCCGGAGCTCGTCCGGCCAGAACATCGTCTCCAGCACCAGCACGCCGTCCTTGGAACGGATCGTGGCGAGCTGCTCCTTGTCGCGGATGGCGACCTTGGCGATGCCGACCTTCTCGCCGCTTTCCAACGCGTCGACCAGGATCCTGTACGCCTTGATGCCGGTCTTCTCGGGCGCCAAGAAGTACGACGACTTGTAATACATCGGGTCGATCTCTTCCTCGGCGACGAACTGGACGACGTCGACCAGCTTTGCTCCACCCCCCGGCGACGCGGCGGCCAGCTCGTCGTCGGTGAAGGTCACATAGGTGCCCTTTTCGACCTCGAAGCCCTTGACGATCTCGTCCCAAGTGACCTCTTCGCCGTCGACCTCGGCGACCCGTTTGTACTTGATGGCGCTTCCGTCACTCTCGCGGAGCATCTTGAACTTGGGGGTCCGGTCTTCCGTGGCCGAATACAGGCCAACCGGAATGGTGACCAAGCCGAAGGAAACGGCGCCTTTCCAGATCGATCGCATTTCGCGAGCGTACCCGGTTGTGGGGCCTCCGCACAGGTCTACGACGTATGGTGAACCCGACGAACGACGGAGGTCTTTGCATGGCGTTGGTGTCCGACTGGGGCTTCTTCCTGAAGCCGGGAACCGCAGAGGCGTTCCACAAGTGGCTCGACGAGAACGAAGAAGAATTCTCTCGCCTCGCGCCCGGCGGATACGACTACCTGGGTACCTACGTCCCGCTGTGGCGGGGAGAGGGCGAATCCGCCGAGTTCCACCAACTGTGGCGGTACCTGACCGACCGGCCGCCCGACCTTCGGGCCGCTGCCGCCGACAACGCCGGTGCCTTCACCGAAATGGCGCGACAGTTCCTGGACTTCGTCGACGAGTCCCGACACGTCGACGAGACGTTTCGGCTCTACCGCTCCGCTCGACGAACCGCCGATCGGACCTGACCGGGGCACCGCTACACTCGCTCCCACTTCGCTCCCGTAGCTCAGGGGATAGAGCACTGGCCTCCGGAGCCAGGTGCGCAGGTTCGAATCCTGCCGGGAGCACAGTGATCCTCAGGCGGACTTTTGGCCCGCTTTTCGTTCCGACCCGGCCAATGGCGCTCGCTGGGAGGCGCCGGCCAAAACAGACGCCGGTCCGCCTGGGCTGCCGCACTCGACCCCCCTGACCGGCCCGTTCGGACTCGTGGGTAGTCGGCCGGACTTCCGCTCCGGTGTGGCGTCATCTCGGCTCATGGCGAGTGTGAAGGACGCCGAGCGGAACAGGCGCCGGTCCGGCCGGGCTGCCGCAGCGTGTTGCGCGGTTTCGTGCCCTTCCGTGGGTCAGCGGGTTTGCCGTCGGCCGTCTGCCGTCGGCCTCCCACCACGCACGCAGGCAAGCCTGGAGACGCCGGTCCGCCCTTCTACGTTCTAGGTTCGACGTACGACGTTCAACGTTCCACGTAGGACGTGTTCCCGTGCGGCGTGCAACGGTAATGTCGGCGGGCCGACGGGAGAGAGATGATCGCCACGGTGCAGACGCAGAGTTCCGGGTCGCCGGAGATCGATTTCGCGTTGCTGGTCATGACGCTCTTCGGCGGGCTCGCGTTCTTTCTCCATGGGATGGATCGGATGACCGACGCCCTCAAGGCGGTCGCCGGCGACCGAATGAGGGCTGTGCTCGCTCGACTCACCTCGAATCGGTTCCTCGCGGTGTTGACCGGCGCCGGCGTGACGGCTGTGATCCAGTCTTCATCGGTGACCACCGTTCTCGTGGTCGGGTTCGTTACCTCCGGATTGATGACGCTTACTCAGGCGGCCGGAGTGATCGTCGGCGCCAACATCGGGACGACGATCACGGCCCAGATCATTGCTCTCGACGTCACGCAGTATGCGCTTGCGCTCGTCGCCGTTGGGTTCGGGTTCTCCTTCTTCGCCAAGGGCGAGGACGTCAAGGCACGGGGCACAGTCCTGATGGGATTGGGACTGATCTTCTTCGGAATGGGCGTGATGGGTGACGCGATGGCTCCGCTTCGGACCCACCCTGGATTCACCGACGCCATGGTGTCTCTCCAGTCACCAGTGCTCGGCATCGTTGTCGGGGCGGGATTCACGGCCATCGTGCAGTCGTCCTCGGCGACCACAGCTCTCGTGATCGTGCTGGCCGGACAGGGCCTCGTGCCGTTGGAGGCCGGTATCGCCTTGATCCTCGGCGCCAACGTAGGGACGTCCGCCACGGCGCTGCTGGCCGCCATCGGCAAGCCGAGGGAGGCGCTTCGGGCTGCTGTGATCCACACCGGGTTCAACGTCGGCGGCGTGATCGTGTTCCTCCCGCTCATAGGCGTCCTCGTCGACGTCGTTCGGATTCTCGACGGCGGCCTCGCCCGTCAGATCGCCAACGCACACACCATCTTCAACCTGGCGACGACGATCCTGTTTGTCGGCTTTCTCCCTCCGCTGGTGTCACTCGTCGAGCGTATGGTCCCCGACCGTCCGGACCAGATCGAGCAGAAGATCCGCGCCAAGTATCTCGACCGCGAGCTCCTGAGGACTCCGCCTCTGGCGCTGGATCATGCTCGTCTCGAGTTGACGCGTCTCGCCGAGCGGGTGCGGCGGATGATCGAGGTGTCGATCCCGGTCGTCATCGAGGGGACGAGAGGGCAGCTGACCGACCTCGAAGCCATGGACGACGAGGTGGATGCGTTGTACGGACATATCGTCACCTATCTGGGACTCATCGGGCAGCAATCGTTGCGCCAACAGGACGCGGAAGAACTGAGCGGTCTGATGGAGGTCACGAACGACCTCGAGGCGATCGGTGATCTGATCGAGACGAATCTGGTGGCGTTGGGATACGCCCGGATCGATGACGGTGTCGAAGTCAGTCAGGCGACGCGAGACATGATCGGAGAATTTCACGAAGCCGTGCAGCAGGCGTTCGACGGGGCGATGCTGGCCGTCACTCAGCGGAACAAGGAGCAGGCTGCCCGGGTGGGAGCCATGAAGGACGCGATCAACAGCCTCGAACGGGCGGCTCAAGCCCACGAGGCCGAACGCCTGGTTGCCCCTGAGCCCAAGCGATTGGAGGCATACCGGTTCGAAACCGACGTCCTGAACAACCTCAAGCGGATCTACTACTTCAGCAAGCGGGCCGCTCGGGCCTCGGTCCCGGCCTCGGAACGCTCGGCCACCTAGACAAAACTCGACTCCGCAGCGGAATCCGCGCATGTTTCTTGGGGTCCTTGGCTCGCATGGCTGCGAGCCGTCCGGGCTCGCTTCGCTCGATGTCCGGTGTCCGGTGTCTGAGGTTCGAGGTCTGAGGTCCGAAACTCCAAGTCCGGGACCACCGTCTGGTGACTGGTGACTGGCGACCGGTGACGGGCTCTGGTCCGCCCTCTAACATCGCGATCATCCGCGTTGGAGTAGGAATTCTCGGTGGCGGCATCGTTGGCGGGACCCTTGCCCGCAAGCTGCTCGACGACCATGAGGTCATCGCCGCCAAGTCGGGTATCGAACTCGAACTCATCAAGGTGGCCGTTCGTGACCTCGACAAGGCGCGGTCTTTCCCCGCCGAGTACGCGACCGACGATCTGGAGGCGGTGATAGACCATCCAGACGTGCGGCTGGTCGTGGAGTTGATGGGCGGGCTGGAGCCTGCCCGTTCCCTGGTGATGCGGGCACTGGCAGCCGGCAAGCCCGTGGTCACCGCCAACAAGGAGCTCGTGGCCGCCGACGGTCCAGAGCTCTTCGCCGAAGCGGCCAGCCACGGTGTGAGCCTGTTGTTCGAGGCCGCTGTCGGCGGCGGTATCCCGCTCATTCGCCCGCTGTCGGAGTCACTTGCAGGCGAGCGACTCACCCGCGTGCTCGGGATCGTCAACGGGACCACCAACTTCATCCTCAGCGCCATGGAGTCCCAAGGCCGCGACTACGAGGATGTGCTCGCCGAGGCGCAGCGTCTCGGATATGCCGAGGCCGATCCCACCGCCGACGTAGGTGGGGGAGACGCTGCCGCGAAGTCCGCCATCCTGGCCGGTCTCGCGTTCGGCGTGTGGGTCGGCGGCGACCGGGTCTACCGGGAGGGGATCACCGCCGTTCGATCGGAGGACATCGCATTCGGGAAGAGCCTTGGCTACTGCATCAAGCTGCTGGGAGTCGCCGAGGACACCGACAAGGGCGTCGCCGTTCGAGTGCACCCGGCGATGGTCCCGCTCGAGCACCCCCTATCCAGTGTTCGCGGTGCCCACAATGCAGTCTTCGTGGAAGGTCCGGCGCTCGGTGAGCTGTTGTTCATGGGCCCCGGCGCCGGCGGTGATCCGACCGCCACCGCAGTCCTCGGAGACGTCATCGATGCCGCGCGTGAACTCCTTGCAGGTACCCAGGTCGTGCCGCGTATCCAGTTCGGAGAGGGGCGGATCGCCGACTTCGCCGACGTGGTCTCACAGTGGTACGTGCGGCTCGAGGTGTTCGATGCACCTGGCGTGCTTGCCCAGATCGCCGGTGTGCTCGGCGACCACGACGTTTCGATTCGGTCGGTGTGGCAGGAAGGGCGTGGTGGCGCTGCCACGTTGATCCTGGTCACTCACGAGGCCGTCGAAGCAAACCAGCGCGCAGCCGTGGATGCGATCGGCGACCTGGATGTCGTCAAGCAGGTTGCAGCCACCATTCGTGTCATCGGTTCGTGAGGTACATCTCCACTCGCGGTGAGGCACCGGTCCTCGAGTTCGAGGATGCGCTCCTCCAGGGACTGGCGGCCGACGGGGGACTCTATGTGCCCGAGCGGTGGCCGACTCTCGATCCCGACATCGACTCCGACGAGGGGTACGCCGCCGTGGCAGCCTCCGTCATCCGTCCCTTCGTAGGTGATGGAACGATCGCCGAGCAGCTCGACGACGTGGCGTCCCGGGTCTACGGGGGGTTTCGCCATCCGGACGTCGCTCCACTCCGGGCGATCTCCGATCAGCGTCACCTTCTCGAGCTGTTCTGGGGGCCCACATTGTCGTTCAAGGACTATGCGCTCCAGTTGGTCGGGGCGATGTTCGACCTCGTCCTCTCGGAACGGGAGACGACGATCACCGTGCTGGGGGCGACATCGGGCGACACGGGTTCTGCCGCCATCGCGGCCTTGGCAGGTCTCGGATCGGTAGAGGTCGTCATCCTGTATCCGGAGGGTCGTGTGTCCGAGGTGCAACGACGCCAAATGACAACGGTGCCGGATGCCAACGTGCGGGCGGTGGCAGTGCGGGGTACCTTCGACGATTGCCAGGACATGGTGAAGGCGGCCTTCTCGGACGAGAGCCTCCGGGCCCGACACCGGTTGGCAGCGGTCAACTCGATCAACTGGGCTCGTGTGATGTGTCAAGCGGCCTACTACGTGTGGACCACCGCTCGCATCGGCCCGCTCGTTGCCGCCGTCCCCACTGGGAACTTCGGCAACGTGTTGGCGGCCTGGGTGGCGCAAACGATGGGGGCTCCCATCGAGCGTCTGGTGGTGGGCACCAACGCCAACCATGGGATGGCCGACGTGATCGAATCCGGGCGGATCACATTGGGTGAGGTTCAGGCGACGTTGGCCCCGGCCATGGACATCCAGGTGTCATCAAACTTCGAGCGCTACTTGTTCGAGCTGTACGGACACGACGGTCCCGCCGTGGCCCGTTTCATGCAGGATCTCCGCGCCAAGGGCAACATCACACTCGACGAAGTGCGCCACAACCGCATGGTCGGCAGTTTCTCTGCGTCATGGTCCGACGATGCCGCCATCGAGCAGACCATTGCCACAGTGCGGGAACGACATGGACTGCTCATCGACCCTCACACGGCAACCGGATGGGCGGCAGCAGATGCGCACGCACTGCCCGGCTTGCCAACCGTGGTGGTTGCAACGGCGCACCCGGCGAAGTTCCCCGACGCCGTCCGGGCGGCCACCGGCGAGACGCCCTCGCTCCCCGACGATCTCAGCGACCTCTTCGACCGTCCCGAGAGGACCGAAACGATCGATCCGACGATGAAGCAGCTGGCACAGGTACTCGGCACGCAGTAGCCGGGAACGGGGATGCGACAGTCTCGGCTTGCGTAGCCGTCACCACCGATTAGCATCCATTCCCAGATCGCCGCTCCACCATTCGGGGGGCCAGCGGCGTACCTTCCACCGACCACACCGGGTCGTTCGCCGCCGCATCATTCCGATGTCGCCTCGCTGGCACCCGGACGGGCTGAGAGGAACCATGACCACCAGAGCCCAACTGCAGAGCAAGTCGATCGGTGAACTCCGTGAGATCGCCAAGGCTGCGGGTATCGAATCCGATGGACTCCAAAAGGCCAAGATCATCAGCGCGTTGTTCGAAGCCGGCGAAGCCGTCGAGTCCGACGCCGCCGATGTAGACATCGAATTCCCGGCCGCAACACCGCGGACCGAAGAGACCGACTCGTCCGACTCCTCCGACTCGTCCAATTCCTCCGATTCGGGTCATGACAGGTCCAATTCCAATGGTGGCGGGTCGTCCGGTGATGCGTCGTCAGAGGACGAGCAGAGCGCAAGCGAAGATTCCAGCTCCGAAGGCTCCCAAACCGCCGAGGGTGATCAACGCGATTCCCGTCAGCAACACGAAGGTGATCGCTCCCGCGGTGATGGGGACCGCGGTGACGATGTCGGGAACCGAAATCGTCGTAAGCGTCGTCGCCGTGGCGGCCAGGGGGGCGGCCAGGGTGGTGGCCAGCACGAGCAGCAGATCCCCGAGAGTGAGCTCGAGATCCGCGAAGGCCTGCTAGACATCCTTCCCGAGGGCTACGGATTCCTTCGCTGCACGGGATACCTCTCGGGCGACAGAGACGTGTATGTCTCGGCCAGTCAGGTCCGAAAGTTCGGTCTCCGCAAGGGTGATCAGATCGCCGGGCCCATCCGGCCGCCGCGCTCGCAAGAAAAGTACCCGGCACTGATCCGCATCGACTCGGTGAACGGCATGGACTCCGAAGAGGCGCGACGTCGCCCCAAGTTCGAGTCGCTGACTCCGCTCTTCCCGAATGAGCGCCTTCGTCTCGAAGTCGAAGACAACAATCCGGACGGCGTTCTCACTCGAATCGTCGATCTCATCGCTCCCATCGGAAAGGGTCAGCGAGGTCTCATCGTTTCACCGCCCAAAGCGGGCAAGACGACAGTGCTCAAGGAGATCGCCGCTGCGATCGCCGCCAACAACCCCGAGTGCTACCTCATGGTCGTCCTGGTCGACGAGCGCCCCGAGGAAGTCACCGACATGCAGAGGTCGGTCAAGGGCGAGGTCATCTATTCGACGTTCGATCGCCCTGCCGAGGAGCACACGCAGGTCTCAGAGCTCGCCCTGGAACGCGCCAAGCGCCTGGTCGAGATGGGGACCGATGTTGTGATTCTGCTCGACTCGATCACCCGCCTCGCCCGTGCGCACAACCTGGCGACACCCGCCTCCGGGCGCATCCTCTCTGGTGGTGTCGACAGCCAGGCGCTCTACCCGCCCAAGCGTTTCTTCGGTGCTGCGCGAAACATCGAGGAAGGTGGGTCTCTCACGATCCTCGGTACGGCTCTCGTCGAGACCGGATCCAAGATGGATGAGGTGATCTTCGAGGAATTCAAGGGCACCGGAAACATGGAGCTCCGCCTCGACCGAAAGCTCGCCGACAAGCGCATCTACCCTGCGATCGACATCGAGGCATCGGGAACACGACGCGAGGAATTGTTGTTCGACCGTCGAGAGCTGACACAGGTCTGGAAGCTCCGCCGAGTGCTGCTGGCTCTCGAGTCGGGGAACGCCCTCGAGTTGCTGATCGACCGGCTGAAGAGCACAAAGTCGAACGACGAGTTCCTGACCGAGGTCGCCAAGACCGGCGGATGACGCAGAGGAGACACCATGAAGACCGAAATCCATCCCGAATACGGTGAAACCACCGTCACGTGCTCTTGCGGCAACAGCTTCGCCACCAAATCCACGAAGCCCGGTGCCATGCACGTCGAGCTGTGCAACGAGTGCCATCCCTTCTTCACGGGTCGCCAGAAGCTGGTCGACACCGGTGGTCGAGTCGAGCGCTTCCAGAAGCGCTACGCCGGCGCCGAGCTCAAGTCCAAGAAGCGCAAGAAGGCCGAGTCCGTGGTGGTCGAGCCCGAGGCGACCGAAGCCGAGTGAGTACTCGTCTGGTCGCTCGCTGAAGACTCCATGTCGTCAGAGCATTCCGATCCACCGATGTCGGTGGGGGGACAAGCAGTCCTCGAAGGCGTGATGATGCGCGCTCCCGGAGCGTGGGCGGTTGCAGTGCGCAGACCGGATGGCGTCATCGAAGCACAACGGCACCAGCTGCCCCGCCTGTCGTCCCGCTCGAAGCTCGCTCGCTGGCCTTTCACCCGTGGGGTGATGGTGCTGGGGGAGTCGTTGACGCTCGGCTACCGCGCTCTCACGTGGTCGGCCCAGAAGGCCGCTGGTGAGGACGAAGAGGAGCTCAGCAAGGGCCAGATAGCGCTGTCGCTGACGATCGCCTTCGTTCTCTTCGCCGGCCTGTTCATCGTGTTGCCGGCGGTGGCGGCGAGCTGGTTCGCAGGCGATTCCGGTCTTCTCTTCGCAGCCATCGAAGCGGTCCTGCGTTTGGTGCTGTTCATCGGATACCTGTGGGCGATCGGTCGTTCCCAGGAGATCCGACGGGTCTTCCAATATCACGGGGCCGAGCACATGTCGATCCACGCGTACGAGGCGGGAGAACCGCTGTCCATCGATTCCGTCGAGCGGTATCGCCCCGAGCATCCTCGCTGCGGAACCAACTTCCTGATGATCGTGATCCTTCTGTCGATTGTCGTGTTCACATTCGTGGGACGGCCGGCGTGGCCATTGTTGATCCTCACGCGAGTGATCGGGATTCCTCTGATCGCCGCCCTGTCTTACGAGGTCCTCAAGTTCGCCGGCATGCGCCAGAGTGCCCGGCTCGGACGCATCCTGGCTGCACCCGGGCTCTGGCTTCAGAAGCTGACCACAGGTGTCCCCGAGCGTCTCATGATCGAGGTGGCGGTCGCCAGTCTCGTGTCGGCTCTCGAGCCCGAGCAGGTCGAAGAGGTCGTGGCTCGAGGTGGCGTGTCGGAGGCGGCACTGGCCGCCCGTGCGGTCTGAAGTGGACGAGCGGCTGAAGACCCGTCTCGACGAGGTCGAAGACAAGTTCCGCGAGATCGAATCGCAACTGGGTGACCCGGAAGTGCTCGCCCAGCCTTCGAAGCTCGCTGATCTCGGGAGAAGACACGCCGAACTGAAGGCGATCGTCGACCTCATGGAACAGTGGCGTGACGCCGATGCCGATCGGAAGGAAGCGCTCGAGCTCGCCGAAGCCGACAAATCGATGGCGGACGAACTCAGGTCGATGGCGGCCGAGCGGGCGGCCGAGGCGGCGTCACTCGAAGAGCGCATCCGCCTGGCGCTGGTCCCCAGCGATCCGAACGATGGCAAGGACGTGATTCTCGAGATCCGGGCGGGTACCGGCGGCGATGAAGCGTCGATCTGGGCCGGCGACCTGCTCCGCATGTACGAGTTGTTCGCCGACCGGCACGGTTTCCGGGTGGAGCCGATGGATACGTCCCCATCCGAGACCGGCGGGTACAGCAAGGTCACGGTGGCCATGAAGGGCGCAGGTGCGTACTCGAAGCTCAAGTTCGAGGGCGGGGTCCATCGGGTGCAGCGGGTCCCCAGAACCGAGTCACAAGGTCGAATCCACACCAGCACGGCCACGGTCGCCGTGCTGCCTGAGGCCAACGACGTGGAGGTCGAGTTGGATCTCGCCGATGTCCGGGTTGACGTCTACCGGTCGTCGGGACCGGGCGGACAGTCGGTCAACACCACCGACTCGGCCGTGAGGCTGACGCACGTGCCCACGGGGGTGACGGTTTCGTGCCAGGACGAAAAGAGCCAACTCCAGAACAAGGAGAAAGCCTTTCGAATTCTTCGTGCCCGCCTGCTCCAACTCGAGCAGGAGCGCCAGCACTCCGAGCTCGCGGCGACACGGCGTTCGCAGGTGGGGACCGGAGAGCGCTCGGAGAAGATCCGGACCTACAACTTCAAGGAGAACCGGGTCACGGACCACCGAATCGAGCTGACGCTGTACAAGCTCGATCAGGTGCTCGCCGGGCACCTGGACGACTTCATCGACGCGCTCACGGCCGATGAGGTTGCCACTGCGCTTGCGACCGGCTGAACGTCACCGGGAATCCGGCGAGCCCGCGACTCGATGTCGCAGATAGAGAGACCCCGCCCGAGAACCGTCGCTGATCGATGAGATCGAAGTCGCGGGCGGCGAGATTGTCCGCTCAGAGTGAGATAGTGATCCGAGGTTTCTTCGAGCCTGCGCACGAACTCCGGTTCGTACCTTGCCCGCCAGTCAACCCTGCACTCGTCGCGTCTTCCCGTTCCGTCGTCGAGTCACCGGTCCGCTTGGTCGACGTCACGGTCCTGGGCGCGGAACGCCCTTTCGAAACACGTGACGGTGAGGGTACCCACCGGGATCACCCCGGCTTCGGAATACCCGAGCCTGCGATAGAAGGCTACGGCCGGAGTGTTCGTGGTGACGGCGTCGAACCGGATGGCGTCACCACCCCTGCCGGCCACCAAGCCATCGGCCTCCGCCATCGCAAAGCGGCCCACGCCGCTTCCCTGGTGAGATGGCAGCACGGCCAGAGCCGACAAGTAGTAAGGCTGGTCGGCCGGGATGTGGAAGGTCGATAGGTCGCCGTAGTAGGGGAGGGGCTCCTCCGACAGTGCGAACACGGCTACGAGCAGCTCGTCGTCACGCACACCCCACAGATCGGAGGCGGCGAGCCGGTCCACCAGCGTGTCGAGACGTCGAATTGGATACCAGTGGTCGAGGCCTGCCGTCCGGTGGATGTGTTCGCCGCAGATGGCCACCATTCCCGCGGCGATCGACGCGTCCGTGGAGCCCAGAGAGACGAGCTGGAACGACGCAGGCTCAGATGCCATCGAGGACGCCGGGAGCCTCATCCATGGTGGCGCCACAGAAGGCGCAGGCCGGTCGACTCGGTTCGACCATGGCGTCGCATTTCGGGCAACGTCGAGCTTGGGGTGTTCGCCGTCCGTCGACGACACCATCTGATCCGTCGAGTTCCTGGATTCGTCGGGCGAGCTGTTCGTCAGTCCAACCGGACTCCCTCAGAATCGACCACATGGCGTCAACGACCAAGAGCAACCGATCCACGCGGTCGTTGATGTCGTGGATCTCGCCGGCGGTGCATCCTGCCTGCGCCGAGCCCGCCGAGCGTTCGAACGTGGCGGCCCGGCTTGCCGCCCGTTCGCCCATCACGTATCCCATCAGGAAATCGAACACGCAATGCAGATTACGGATCGCAGTGCGGACCGCAACCGGTGAAACAAGGAGGTTCGAGGCGGGGTGGGTTCAGCTGGCTGACGGATGGGTTGAGGTCATCTCGTTGCCGCAGAAGGTGTACGCGCTCCGACCGGCTTCGACCATGGCCCCGCAGGAGGCGCACTTGGTGCTGGCGGGCGACTGCCGGCAGTCGATCGCCCCGTCGGCTGCATCCAGCGCCCGGATCTCGTTTTCGAGCTCTTCTTTGCTGTAGCCGGCCCGTTCGACCATGTTCCACATGGCTTCGACCGTCAACGTCAGCTCCTCGAGGCGAGCTCCCAGCTGGTCGATCTCGGCACCGGTGCGCAGCGCTCTGTTCGCCGCATCGGGGTCCACCCCCAACTTGGCGATCCGGGCGGCCATTCGTTGGCTGGCGTGATACCCCATTCCGTACATCGGCCAAGAGTGTACGGGGGACCGACGAGTCGACAAGGGCGTGCTCCGCAGTCGGCTCCGATCGGCGGTATCAGATGTGACGCTCAGGTGCGCCCGCGATATCATGTGACACCACCTGCGACGTGTTCACTGGATCGCGTCCGCATTCGGGGGTGGTGTAATAGGCAACACGGCAGGTTCTGGTCCTGTAATTGAGGGTTCGATTCCTTCCCCCCGAGCGCCGGTTCACTGTTGTCCGGTAACAACTCGGTCCCGTCGTCTAGTGGTCTAGGACGCCGGCCTCTCAAGCCGGTAACGCCAGTTCGAATCTGGTCGGGACTGCGATACAAAACCCCTGGTAGCGGGGGTTTTGTCGTTTTCTGAGTCCGTCGGCGCAGGCGCCTGGGCCGCGGCTGGGCCGCGGGAGAACCCGGCGATTTCGTCCAGACGGTCGGCGGTGCGCTCGTCGAGGCCGTCCATCAGATGCCCGTATCGGTCGATCGTGACCTGGATCGACGAGTGTCCGAGGCGGGTCTGGATGGTCTTGGGATGTTCGCCGGCGGCGATCAGCCAGGCGGCGTGGGTGTGCCGCAAGTCATGTATGCGACACGGCGGTCCCACCGAGGCGGCAACCGCCGCCCGCCAGATCCGCCCGAACGAGCCTCGTCGGAGGAAGTCGCCGCCGTCGGTCGTCCACACGATGCCGTCGGCCGGTGGGTGAGCGGCCAGGTGGACGCTGAGGTGTTCGAGCACGACCTGGGGGAGGCTGATCGTTCGTTCCGAGGCCTTGGTCTTGGGAGGTCCGAGGGTTGGCTTGCTTCCGGTGGCTTCGATCAGTGCGGTGCGTACGGTGAGTCTGCGTCGGAGCATGTCGAGGCTGGCGACCTGGAGCCCGGCGAGTTCGCCGAATCTCAGACCGGTGTAGGCGGCGACGATGGGTAGGGCCTGGTATCGGCTGGGCAGCGCGCTGGAGAGGGCTTCGACCTGATCGGGGGAGAGGATCCTCATGTCGGTGCGGCGAGCGACGGGCAGCCGGATGCCGCGGGCGGGCGAGACCAGGATGCGGCGGTCGGTGACCGCCTGGTTGAGCGTGAGCCGAACCCAGCGCATGGTCTTGGCGATCGTCTCGGGGGCGTATCCGATGGCAGCGAGTTCGGCCATGAGCCGGCGGATCAGATCCGGCGTGATCCGTGACAGCGGTACATCACCGATCGTCTCGCAGGCTCGCTCGTGGCAGCGACGGTCGGTCTCACGCGTTCGCGCGCTGAGGTGCACCCTGGACTCCATGAGCAGGTCGGAGTACTCCACCCAACGGATTCGTCCAAGGTCGGGATCGACCCATTCGCCACGATCGAGCCTTGCGAGTTCATCGGTCAGCCAGCGTTCGGCATCGATCCGGCGGCCGAAGCTCCTCGAACGCTCTCGACCATCGGGCATGCGATACCTCGCCTTCCACGGCGAGGTTCGACCCGGGCGGTGTTGGATGAATCCTCTCACGGGCGGTGACCTCGCCTCGACCATACCGGCCCCGTGCTGGTCGCAGAGGATTCCTCGAGGATCTGTTCGCCGATCCACGTCTCCACGTCCGACCACCGAAACCTGAGGTGTCTCCCGACTCGGAACCCTGGCGGCCCAATCCGGCGATGTCGCCAGGCGTAGACCGTCTTGAGCGGGACGTCCAAGTAGTCGGCCAGGTCCTGTGCGCTGAGCAGCTGTGACACCCTGTCCCCGTTCCCGCTCTTCCCAATTGACTCCGCCATGAAACCAAACATACACAAGAGTTAGCAATTAGAATAGTGTAAATAGTCGTTGTGACGCGATGTTGCAGACCAAGCGCGCAGGTCACGCAGAAGACGCCCCATCCGGACACGGCACGACCAGGAGGCCCCACCGCATGACAGTCACCGCCCCCTCTCCGGAGCTGCGATCCGACCGTACGCAATTGCAACACGTCGTGTTAGCCCGGGGCGGTGGCTGACGTGTTGTCGATCGGGAAGCTGTCGTCGGCGTCGGTCGGGTACTACACCGACCAACTCACCCACTCAGTGGGCGAAGACGTTCCCGTCCTCCGCGGCGACGGCGTCGACCGGCAGGTTGACTACTACGCCTCCCACGAGTCTCCCGCCCGTTGGATGGGTTCCGGCCTCACACTCGCCGGCGTCGACGGATCCTCGCCGGTGACCGCCGAGGCGTTCGCTCGGCTGATGCGGCATGAGACGTTGGCCGGGGAGTCGATGACCAGGGCGCGGGCGTCGCATGGGAGTGTGGCGGGATTCGATCACACGTTCTCGGCTCCCAAGTCGGTGTCGCTCATGTACGCCTACGGCAGCCCCGACATCCGAGGCGAGGTCCGGGCCGCGCATCTCGCCGCCGTCGCCGAGGCGGTCGGCTGGATGGAACGCCACGCCTCCCACGCCCGCATCGGCACCCGCTGGCGAGACGACACCGGCCGCTGGCACGTCCGCACCGAAACCGTCGAGTCTGAGGGGTGGGTGGCGGCGGCGTTCGATCACCTCACCTCGCGTGCCAACGACCCGCAACTCCACACCCATGTGGTGGTGATCAACCAGGTCCACACCGACACCGGATGGAGAGCCCTCGACGCCCGCCACAACTACCACCACGCCAAAGCCGGTGGCACCGTCTACGAAGCCGTCCTCCGAGACCAACTCACCCGACGGCTGGGCGTGAGCTGGGGTGAGGTGGTGAACGGGATCGCAGACATCAACGGATTCACCCCCGAACTGCTCGCTCACTTCTCGACCCGTAGGACGGAGATCCTCGCAGCGGTCGACAAGTATCTGGCCCAGCACGGCGGGCAGCCGCATCGACGCATGCTGCAGGCCTTCACCCTCGAGACCCGCCAACCCAAACAGCACCCGCGCGGCGACCCGGCAGCGACGGCCGAGATGAAGGACTACGGCGTCGGCCCCGACATCGCCGCCCACTGGACACTCAAAGCCCTCGACGCACCCCAAGACCCCGCCGAGGTGGTCCGACAGGTTGTCACGGCCGGCAGGCTCGGCATCAGACCCGGCGACTCCGCCCTCGCAGACGGGGCGCGGCGCATGGTGGAAGCAGTGACGGACCGGCAGGCCACCTTCACCGAACGAGACCTGCTCGCCCACGTCGCCTCGCTCTACCCCGACGGCGCCACCCGAGCCGAGCTCGAGCACGCCACCACGTTGATCCTCGCCGCCACCCTCGACACCGGACACACGCTCACCGTCCTCGCCCCGGGCGGCGGTGACGGTATTCGCCTCCCCGACGGCGTCACCCTCACCACGGACGAGCTCGCTCGGTTCGTCGATGCGCGATCCGAGGCGGTGGAAGGCGACGGCAACGTTCGCTTCCGCGGCCTGCCGGGCGAGGCCCGTTACACGACCCGCCTCCAGCTCGAACGAGAACACCGAGTTCTCGCCGCCGTTCGCGCTGCGAGCCCGGTCACGGTCGACCCGGCCGCCTTCGACGACGCCATCAGTCGCCGTGGACTGGTGGCGGAGCAGGCGGAGGGGATGCGGCGGCTCGCCCACCTCGAGGGTCGGCTGGTGGCGGTGGTCGGTCCGGGTGGGTCCGGCAAGACCTACGCCATCGCCGCCTACGCCGACGCCGCCCACGCTGCCGGCCATCATCTGATCGGAGTGGCGCCCACCGCCACGGCCGCCCACAAGCTGGGCCAGGACCTCGACCGCCGCTGGTGCGGCACCATCGCCCAACTCAGCCACCACCTCGACACCCACCGAGAACAGCTCCCGACCGGCACCGTCATCGTGTGCGACGAAGCCTCGATGGTCTCCACCCGCGACCTCAACCTGCTCGTCGACCACGCCACCCAAGCCGACGGCAAGCTGGTACTCGTGGGCGACCCGTCGCAGCTGCCATCGATCGACTCCGGCGCGCTCTTCCACCGCATCGTGCGTGAGGGGCACGGAGTGGTGTTCGACCTTGAAGCGGTCAACCACCGCCAGATCCTCGCCCTGGACCGTGCAACCCTCACCCGCCTCCGAACCGGCGACACCGACCGGGCGGTGTACGACTACCTGGAGGCGGGACGCCTGCACGTCGGTGACCGGCCCGACGACACGCTGGCGGCGATGGTCGACGCCTGGTGGAACGACATCGGAACGGACGACGTGTCCGAGGTGCGGATGCTCGCCAGCCGCCGCGCCGACGTCGACCAGCTCAACCAGCTCGCCCGCACCCGCATGCGGACCGAAGACCGGCTTGAAGGTCCCGCCCTGACGACCCGATGGGGTGACGTGTTCCAGGCCGGCGACCGCATCGTCGTACGGGACAACTGGTACGGCCACCACGACCTCCGCAACGGACAAACCGGCACCATCACACGAGTCGATCCCGGCACCGGATCGCTCACAATCCGACGCGACGCCGACGGTGCCGAGATCCGCATCCCGAAACGGTACGTGGACGCCTCAGTCGACTACGGGTACGCCCAAACCATCCACACCGCCCAAGGCCACACCTACACCCGCACCCACCTCTACCTCGACACCAGCGCCGACGCCGAACACGGATACACCGGCCTCTCCCGCGCCAAGGGCGAAACCCACCTGTGGCTGTCCCACACCCCCGGACCCCTCGAATGCCACCACGGCAGACCCGTCGTCGAAGACCGCATCGAGACCCTCTGCCGACAACTCCAACGCTCAGGCATCAAACCACCAGCCCTCGCCAACGATGCTGCAGTTCGCATCGCCACTGACGGGGAGCTCGTCGCCCGCCGGGACGAGTTCGCTCGGAGGCTGTGGTCGAGTCCGCTCACGTTCGATCCCACCGACCAGATCGACGGACTCGACCAAGCCATTAGCCACGCCCGCCGCGTCCGAGCGCCAGCCCACCAGATCCAGTTCATGGAACGGCAACGGCAGGAGCTCGTCGACCAACTCGAGAAGCGGGGGGCATGGATCGAAGGCCACGGCGAACTCATCCACCAATACACCGCCGTCGTCGACGAACTCGACCGACGCATCACCGCCCGCAGCCTCCTCTACCAACACCACCCCCCACTCGACCTGACGGCCGTCCTCGGGACCCGGCCGGGCGGTCCCGACGCCCAACGGTGGGACACCGCAGTCGCCGAATACGCCCGAGCCAGAATCGAGACGGGAACCGACCTCGACCTCGTCGACCCCGCTGTCACCGCCGCCCGACGATGGCAAGACCTCAAACGAGCCTCCCTCGACCAGACTGCACCCGTACTTCGAAGAACCGGATAGACAGGACACTCACCGTGACAGTTGCGTCTTGGTGACGAGCGCTCCGAGGTGCCGATCTGGGACACTCGCCGAGATGTGTGTTCGTGCCCGGTATTTGGTGATCGGCGTCGTCTCGCCGCGGTGTGCCTGCGGAGATTCCGGTTCGACGTCTCGGGTGAGGCGGAACCCTGTGCGGTGGTCGTCAGGAGGGGTTTCCATTTGTGAGGAATGCGAACCACGAGAGCGCAAGGCCGAGGCATCCGAGGAGCGCGATGGTTGTATAGGCAGCCGGGCCAGGGCCGAGTTGTTGCCCTTCCGGTGCAAACATGCGGTATGCCCCGGCGACAACCAGGAGCCAGCCGGACAGGGTCACCAGGCCGCGCCAGTCGAGGACCCAGAGGTTGTGGGTGGTGGCGATGACGAGGCCGCCGATGAGGAACAGCAGCCCGTTGAGGTAAACGACGGTGGGATGCACGTCCTCCCAAATCCACCGATTGAGGTGGATCGCCTCGGACAGGGTGACGACGACGAGGGTGGGGCCGAGGACTGCGGCGATGTGCTGCGAGTAGGTCATGTGTCGGGTGTCTCCATCTCGAGTGTTCAGGCGGGCTGGGTCGCTTCGTGTCGGGTCAGCGTCCGGGATCCCCAGATGGTGGTGACCAGGAGCGCTATCGCAGTGACGACGAGGCCGGCTATCTGGGGGTCGAAATGGGAGCCCTCGTTGGGGAACAGTTGCCAGCTGACATTGGCCATGGCGTGGAAGAGCGCCACGGCGAACACGCTTCTGCCCGTGTTGTTGTAGATCCACGTATAGAGGACACGGGACGCCACGGCGTAAAGAGTCCACCACGCAATCCATGACGGTGATCTTCCGATCTGCGCTAGGGGGATGAAGTGCCAGACCGACCAGACCGCTCCCAGGATGAGGCTGGCTCCCAAGGCTCCCCAGCGCTGCTGTAGTGGTTCGAGGGCGTAGCCCGACCACCCCAGTTCTTCTGCCACAGCACTGATCAGGAACACCACCAGCAACACCGGCACGGCCAGCCATCGGATCGTGGGATCAGGGAGCGGCCGATCGAGGAGACGCATCACGTTGTACGTGGCAAGCATTGCCAGCGGTAACAGCAAGACGGTCGGCACGTACCAGCGTTTCGCCGTGATTCGCTTGTAGTCGAACGCTCTCCGCAGCAAGGCGGCGACTCCAGCCGGTCCGTGATCGCGACGGATGAGAACAGCGGCGGCTGTCACCGGGGCGACGACCATGAGGGCGCTGACGGGGAGGCCGGGCAGAATCTCGATGTCGGCGAACCCGATCGCCCAGAAGGGGATCGAGAAGAGCCCAACCAGCCCGAAGAACTGCCAGACCCGGCTGGCGGTAGGACCCGAGGAGGCTGCAGCTACCTCGTTTGCGCGGCCATCGGTGTTGCGGGAAAACATCACTTCACCCACGAGAGCTTGTCGGGGTTGATGACACTGCGGATCGCTTGGATCCGGTCCTCGACGACGCGGAATGCCATCACCCCGTAGGTTTCGTCACCGATGTCGAGGCGCACTCCGGGGTGGCCGCCGACGGTAACCGGAGTGGCTGTGAGTTGTGCCCCGACACTCTGGCGGGCGATACCGAGGAGGAACCGGGCGACCCGTTCGGCGCCGATGACCGGGTGGCGGGCGGCGCGTCGCTTGGGTCCGCCGTCTGACCAGGCGACGATGTCCTCAGCCAAGACGTCGATGAGCCCATCCAAATCGGCGGCCCTGATCGCCTCGAGTGCCGCCAGAACGACGCGACGCTCCTCCTCCAGGTCACCGCCGCGGCGGCGGGCGGGTTCGTGGACGCGACCGCGAGCCCTGGCGGCGATCTGCCGGCAGTTGGCGGGACTCTTGTCGACGATGTCGGCAATCTCCGTGTAGTCGTAGTCGAACCCTTCCCGGAGGAGGAGCACCGCTCGCTCGATCGGGGTGAGGTTCTCCATGGCGTGCAGGAACGCCAGGGAGAAATGCTCGGCTTCGGCGACGATGTCCGCCGGGTCCGGGGAACGTTCCACGATCGGTTCCGGTAGCCATGGCCCCACATAGGTCTCCCGTCGATGCTGCGCCGAGCGGAGCCGATCGATCGACATCCGGGTCACCATGGTCGTCAGGTACGCCGCCGGAGAGCGGACCTCGGCGTGGTCGACGCCCTGCCAGCGGATCCAGGCGTCCTGGACGACATCTTCGGCGTCGGCCATCGAGCCCAACATGCCGTAGGCGACAGCTATGAGGCGGGGCCGGTGGGTGGCAAAGTCGTCTGTCATGAGTGCACCGGGAAAGGGGTCGGCGCCGGTGCCGGGATCGTTTCCGGACGCAGCGCCCGACTCAGCATCCAGATGAGCAGCACCTCAGCGCTAATGAGCGAGATGAAAGTAGCCACGCCTATCGACACCGGATCGGTAGCTGTGATGTCCACCAGGTGGTTGAGAGCATGAGTCCCATTCTGTACCGCGACGATGGCGAACACCGGGACCCGCCACGAACGGCGATCAGCGGCGATCCACAACCCGATCACCAAAGGCAGCGTGAAGGTGGCGACATCACGGAAGAGATGATCGTTCGCTTCCCCGAACGGAGCCACCGTGCTGTGGAAAGTGGCCGGGGACACCGCCATCCACACTGCTGTTGCCAGCAGAATGAGGGCAGTGAGCATGGCCAGTCTCCCCACCGAATCCCGGGCGGGACGGATCCCCGCCACGTAGTCGGTCCACCTCTCGCCTCGTTCGGTCCGGGTGGTCAGCATGCGACCGTCCCGCAGGGCGGAGCCGAGACGCCTCGGTAGCGGCAGCGGGACGATCAGCCGACGCAGCCGCTTGGCTCTGAGAACGTCCTTCACCATTTGCCGCAGCGGCACGACCTCGGGTCCTCCCAGGTCGGCGACCCGGCCCGAGGGCCCCGCTTCGACCAGTTCCGCCAACTGCTCGGCCACCACGGCGACGTCGATCGGCTGCAAACTCACGCCCTGCGGCACGGGAACCACACCTAAGGCCGGCAACATGTCCAAGAAACGCGGAACCAAGCTGTGGAACTGGGTGGCCCGCAGGATCGTCCACGGCACCTCACCCTTCTGCACAATCTGTTCCATTGCCGCCTTCGCCCGGTAATACGGATAGGGATGATCGTCGATCCCCACGATCGAGATCGCCACCAGATGGCCAACCCCCGCCGCAGCCGCCACGTCTGCCAAACGCTGTGTCCCGTCGACATCCACTCGCTGCGCCCCAAACGGGTCGCTGGCCAGATGCACCACCGTGTCATGACCCGCAACGGACTCCACCCCCGCCCCGGTCGCCAAATCCATCTCGACGGCGGCGACGTCCCGCATCGGACGCGCCGACCGTGACGCCACCGTCACCTCATGACCTCGCTCCACCAACAACCGGCTGAGACGGACACCCAGCTCGCCCGAACCGCCCGTGATCAACACTCGCATCAAAACCTCCAATGTTTCTCGCAATCACCCCCATGACGAGACAGCGAACCCATCCGTGACATCGCTCGGCGGAACGTTCCGGATCTAACCCCCCGGGCGGCCGCCGTGCCGCGACGTCGAGATCCGCGGGACTCCCAAGGCGGAAGGCCGCACAGATCACCTACGGTCCCGAGCCTTATCACGCACCACCCTCCAAGCCGATCGGGCGGTTCTGTGGCGCGTGGCGTCTCGTAGTGCCGCAACGACAACGACGGCGCACTCGGAGATGACAAAGGAGGGAACGTCACCTTCGATCGGCTTGGACTTCCAGCGCGACCGGCTTTCACCCTCTGCTGCCGGCTCTTCGGTCACTCGATGCTCCGAGCGCACCGTCGACCCCAAAGTGGCGTGGAATGCGCTCTCGTGTCAACCCCGCAATCGCCGCCGACGGCGAGGTCTGTGAGCTGTCCGGCCTTCGGCTTCAGCCACAGTGATTCGCCACCGTCCGTGGTCACCTCCGACTCCGGCCGATAGCGCTGGAGGTGCCGATACCGGACACTCGGTGAAGTGCGTGCTATCAGGCCAGAATTGGTGATCGGCGTGGCCTGCCAGTCCCAGCCTTTGAGCTGATCAAGGGCGGCCGCATAGTCCACGCAAGGAAAGGGACCCGGCGAGTCGCGTGCCAAGCCAGCGTGGTGGTGCCGGACGTTCGCTGCCAAGCTAACCGAGTCCACCGTCATGCTCATCCGACTACTCGTCAGGGATTTCAGAGTGACCGTGCGCCTCAACGAAACGCCGGATCCTGTCAAGAGACCATTCCGTGTCCACAGGGGTCCTCCGGGCGAGTTGGCGTAAGCAACCGCCTGGTTGGCAGGACCCCTGTTATCCGACGAGAACCCTCACACCACCCTCAACTTCCGAAGCGCCCTTATAGCGCCCATTGGCGAGGGGTCCATGGCAGGTCTACTATCGCAACTACGATGACGGCGCCGCCGTCGGGCGATATCCTGGGTCTCTATGTGGAGGGGTTCTGTGAGAAGGTTCCGTGGCGCCCTTGTGACCGCTCTGTTGTTTGCCGTGTCGTTCTCGGTCGCTGGCCAAGCCGTCGCATGGACTCGACACGAGACAACTCCGGCAGATCGAACGGTGAGTTTTTGTGTATTCTCTGGAGCTCATGGCGTCGGACCTTCACAAGCGAAGACGGCACTCCAGGCAGTAATCAGTGAGTGGGAACTTGCTGGCGGCATCGATGGAGCGCCGGCCATAGATCTCACTTATCACTCGACATGCCAAAGTGGCGACGTCGTTCTCCAGTCCGACTCCGGCATCGCCGGCAATGCTGCATATAGCCACTCGGCAAAAACAATCACGTTTGACAACGAGGTTCTTTGGGAGACAGGTTCGGGGATTGATAATAACGAGTTCTCCTACGAGGGAGTCCTTGCCCATGAAATAGGGCACGCAGTGGGCTTGAATCACTCGGGCGATCAGGCCTGGTCCTACGATGGCGCGTTGCCTACACTGGGCGAGTGCAGCTCGGCCGGAACCGGAGGTGTGACGACGACCGAAACCTGGCACGATCTTGCGAGGGACGATTGGGGAGCCGCCGCAATGATTTCGGGCGCGGCGTCAGGAAAGCCGCAGTTCGTCAACGCAAACCCGGGATTTGAGGTCGGGTTCGATCACTTCTTTGGTTGGGGAACCGGCAGTCCGAGTTCGGTATATGCCGGCACGGCCTACGCGATCACGGGTTCTTATGGTATCCGGATGGGTGCATCCGGTAATTCTATGAACCAGACGTCGATTTTCGACATCTTCGAGACCCCGAGCAACGCTAACACCGCAACAATGGGATTCGACCCTGACTTCCGACTTCGAGCGCGTTACAAGCACCCATTGGCGTCGACCACGGGCGGCATTAGTCTCAAGTATCAATGGGCGTATCATCGATACACGGTCTCCGGCACTTGCAAGAATGGGAGTTCGGTGCATCCAGTAAGCAAGACAGCGTTTTCGGCGACCATCACCCACAGGTCCTGCGGCGATCCTTCGACGCTCGTTGCGAATTTGGTCGTTGAGTGCCAGTCGCAGCAGCCGTTCCACGTCCCGATGACGTCATCAAACCCGGCAGCAGTAGTGAAGGTGTTCGTGAGTTCTAGTTCGTCGTCGGTTGTTCACGTCGATCGAGCGGGAGTTGACTATGTCGCAGGCAACTAAGCGCCCGCGTGGCCGGTCGCTGGCCATTGCCATGAGTGCGGTTCTTCTTGGAGTGTCGCTTGGTGCGGCTTCTAGCTGGATCGGTCCGTCATCGGAGAGTGCGCGGCCATCGGATCAGCACCACCTCCAGACGGACTGGATTGGCCGCCTGGAGGATGTCGCTCAGGTAATGGAGTCCTCTCGCCTCCCGCTGTTGGATTTGTCCGTAGCGGATGTTCGGTATCCACCGCTGGACGAGGCAACACTCGATGGGGTGGAGCTGGACCTCGAGGTGCTGGGCACCCGGTGGTCGCCAGGTGTGGGTTCGGCTCCACCTGCGGATACTAGGGTCGTCGCGGTGCTCGATGGCGTTCCGCGCTCGGTAGTTGCCGCGCTTGCGGGCGTGCCCGTCCCCTCGAATGCGGTCGGCGTGGTTTCTGGAACCCATCTTCTGGCGATTGGGTTCCTGGACAGTCAGGGTGCACTCGTTGATCTTAAGGCCGAGGATGCAGTAGGGCCGTTCTTCCTCCATTCGGCTGCAGCGGCGCTGTTGGCGAGCCAGTACGATCCGAGTCGGACCAGCGGTCAGTGTTCGTTCGAGGCGCCGGCGGACACTTATCGAGATGTGACGTCTGTGATCAGTGACTTCCTCACTCTGCAAGAGCGCACACCAGAGACCGACGAAGTAGATCCGAGCGTGGTAGACGAAGTGCTGGCAGGTAGCCCCAGTTTCACAGATCCTGTGACTGGGCTGGATGTGGTGACTTCCCCCAACAACATCGTCCGGCAGCTCGAGTCTGGCGTTGCACCATCGGATGTGACGCCTCAAGCGGCCGTGCCCATCATGATACTGCTGCCACACAGCGGAGACTCAGAGCAGGTCGCGGTATTCTTTGACCGTGAAACGCAGGCGATTCTCGGATTCGTCCAAGTCGATCCGAATCTGGCGGCGGGCCGCCATGTCGTTGACGACCGACCGGCCACGGTGGTCGAGATCGATGCTCCGGCGGAGGGCAGCGACGTGCTGGTCTATATTCGGTCCATCGATGGCGAGTTCACATGCCCGCCGTCAGCTGGCGAGCGTGAGTTTGCGGCTCTCGAGTCCACGGCATTTGGACCGGATTTCCGGGCAATCCTCGATTTGACTGCCGGCACGACGGCCCTCGTTTCTGAATTTCCGCTCAGGTTTGACGATGTGCCGCTCCCGCTCTCGGAGCCGTGATGGTGTGGCAGACTCACTTGCTCAGGTGCGCGTTGATCTTGTGTGCAGCGGTAATCACGGTGGCGTGTCAAGCTAACTCGCAAGGGGTAGATTCGGGGAGTTCCGGCTCGGTCCGTTCCTCACAGTCAATCGATGGGGCTCAGGAGGGTAGGGACGATGAGTATGCTCGTTTGGTTCGTTTGGATGCTGGTACCCATGTGGATGCTGTCGAATCGTCGGCTGGCATTGTTCTGAAAGAGGGTGCGACCGCAGTTGATCCCGTCACGGGAGATGAGGTCGACATAGGTGAGGGCACGAGCCTGGAAGGCAGTTGTCCGTCGCTGACGGGAGGCGTCGTGTCTGCAGGTGGCTGCTTCGCGTTGTCGTCGGCTGGATCCGAAGGACTGCGACTGCTCGCCCCGGACGGTGGGAGCGGTGGCCTCCTGACCACGATGGGTGAAATCGCGGTCTACGACGGGGTACTCGAGTTCGAAGGATTTCCCCTCCGATCCAGGGCATCGGTTGAAATCATCTGTCGAGGTGCGTCCGATCTTCCGGAGCTCGCGACGGCTGGAGCGATTAGCGATGGCATTGTGACCTTCAGCGCCAGCGATGGCCTTGTTGAGCAGATTGGATGCGCCGAGACTGACGGGTGAGCCTACTGCGGTCGAGAGAGCTCACGCTCCATCGGGAGCACTCGGTTCTCCCGCCGGAGCCGAGTCAGCTTCTCCCGCCCCGACGTCGTCAACCCCGGCCTAGCGCCGCCGTCAATGTCGGCTTGGGCCATCCACCGGCCCAGACACGACTCGGAGATCCCCAAGTCCTCGGCGTTCCGAACGATTGGCTTGGCCCGCTCCCGAGCCAACGCCGCTGCCCGCTGCCGGAACTCCGGCGGGACCGCTGCAGGCATACGCTTCTCCTCTCCAGCGAGACCCTCGCAGGCCTCACACGCTCCGTGTCCGGAGAAACGGGGGAACCTCAGCCCATCATCGCCGTCCACGTAGTCGGCGATGACAACGCTGGAAGGAGCGAATCGTCACTTGGCTTTCGGCGAGAATCACGAAATCTGCCAGGTCTGTGGCTTGCGCCAAGGCAGTCAAACTTGGAGTGGCCGAGGTGAACAACGCCACCCCGAAACACGCTGCGAGAACGAGCAGCCGGCGATGCGGCCGCGATAGAACGTCAGAGAGCATGTCTTCGCCGGCTCATCGGATTTCAGTAGCCCTATGTCAAGTGCTGGCACGGAGTTTCTGTAGTGCGCCGTGTTTGTCGGGGTCGTAGGGCTGGTGGTCTTGCCAGCATCGCCAGATGATATGGGTCCAGGTGCGGGCGAGGATGCGTTCGGCGTGGGGGCGGCGTTTCCCGTCTTCTCGGAGCTGTTGGTCGCGATCAGCCGCCCACTCGTTGCCCTTGCGTGAGTCACCGGCGAACGAGCAGAGGATGTTGCGGAGCCGGGTGTTGGTGGACCATCGCAACGTCACTACCCGATGCTTGCCGGAGGCGCGAGTGGATGGGGCGACGCCGGCGAGGCAGGCGAGCGAGTCGGCATCGGGTAATCGGGCTCGGCAGTCTCCGAGCTCGGCGAGCATGGTCGCTGCTCGGATCGTGTTGCAGCGTGGCAGCGACCGGAAGATGTGAGCGTCCGGATGTTGGTCGAGGAGGGCGGCGATGCGATGTTGGAGCTGGCGGATCTGGGTGACGAGTTCTTCGATGACGTCGAGGTAGGCGAGGGTGATGGTGGCTCGGGCGTCGGCTTCGGGCCCTGTGGTTCCAGTGGGAGCGGTGTCGAGATGCTTGTAGAGGTCGGCGAGGCTGCGTTTCATGTTGTAGCCGGCTGACCGCAGCCAGTTCTCGAGTCGTCGTTCGGTGAGCCAGGCCGTGTGGTTCTCGGTCGTGAACCTACGGAGGAACAGCCGGGAGATCCGTCCGTCGAGGTCTGAGAACAGGCCTACAGCACCGGGGAAGTTGATGAGCAGATGGGCTCGGAGCTGGTTGGCGAGTGCGATCCGGGTGTCGACGAGGTCGCGTCTGGCCCGTCCGTAGGAACGGAGGGTGACCGTTGCTGGGGTGTCGGGCCGCAGGCTTGGCCAGCGATGACCGTCGGTGCGGAGACAGTCGGCGAGGACGTAGGCGTCGCCCCTGTCCGACTTCGAACCCGACGTCCCGTATCGCTGGCGGAACGCCTTCACCGATCGTGACACCACGACCACGACTTCGAGTCCGGCTTCCATGAGCGCGTCGACCACTGGGCCGTCCGGCCGTTCGATCGCCACCCGTTTCACGTGGTAGCCGAGCAGCCGACGGCACAACGTTCGCAGGCCAGGGCCGGAATGGTCGACAGTGAACTCGTCGACGATGTCGCCGGCGTCGTCAACAACGCACACGGCGTGTTCATCGGTGGCCCAGTCGACGCCGCCGAAGGACGTCTGGTGTTCGTCGGTCATCATGCTCCTCACTTTCGCAGGTCGGGAGCTCGCCCTCGGGATCAGGGTGTGACCGCCGGATGCTCACTGATTGGCGCTCGAGGCGCTCAGCCCTATCGCCAGTCCACACACCCTGAGTCTGATGGTCCTCGCAACACTGAAATTGGCGGTCGAGCCGCAAGCGGGGTGGGCGATGAACCACCAGAACCCATGGTGAGCATCAACAGCTTCGCTCGCTGCTGACACAGTGCAGTTTGACCAGTGAGTTTGACCAATGAGCGGGGAGTGACCGTGGCGAGCAGGTCCCAGTTCGGTCGGCTTCCGTAGGTGGAGATGACGATGAACAGCACGACGCTCATGATCAGCACTGCCGTCTCGTCGTCGGGACTGCGTCCCTGCACCGAACCGAGTTCAACTACCGTGACTGGGACGGGGGCGATCAGGGCAACCAGATCGTCGCGATGGATCCCTGCGACGGCCGCCCGCTCGCGGAACGCAACGAGCTGCATCGCCCCGGTCACCACGGCCCGGAGCTGCTCGTCGGTCTGCGACCTCGCTCTACCGGGTCTAGTGGCGGCCACCCGACCGCACAGATCACTCACCACCCGGAGCGATTTCGCGCGCCCGCCACCGTCCGGGAACCGGCAATAGGTCGGTGACCCCAGATACTGGGTTGACCACTCGCCGTGGTGGTCAGTCGGTATCGGCGTCCTCTCCTGGAACGTATCGGTTCTCGACGAGCCAGGCGAAGATCTCGTGTCGGAGGAAGGTGAACTTGCGGCCACCCGGCGGGCGGTGCGCGGGGATCGTGCCCTCACGGGCCCAGATGCGGATTTGCTGTTCCGAGGTCGTCAACAGTTCGGCGAGTTGGGCGCTGTTCATCATCGGTAGAACGTCGGGGTACCACTCTGCGTAGGTGATCTCAGGGATCTCGTCCGCCACCGCGATCACTCCTCGCCATCGCGTCCGGCCGGGCGGCCGAGGAGGACAGCGAGGATTTCCTCACGGAAGAAGCGGAACTGCTGACCCCAGCGCACGGCGGGCAGATCGCCTCGGTGGACCTGATCGCGCACTTCGCCGATCGTGCAGTGCATCATCTCAGCGACGTGAGCGGTGGTGAGCACCGGTGGGTACTGTGCGCGCAGCTCCTCGATGGCACGCAAGCGGGCCTCCGTGAACGTGTCCTCGTTATCGGTCATCTACGGTGCTTTGGATCGGAATGGTGTCGATTCAGTCGACTCGAGGGATCGTAGGCGTGGACGTTCCAGAAGGCGAGGAACCTGTCCGTGCGCCTGTTGTTCTGATATCATTTCTGATATCATGTGGTCGGTCGAGCTGGAGCCCGAGGTCGAGACATGGATCGAATCGCTGAGCGTGAAGGAGTTCGCTCTCGTGCTGGCACACGTGGAGCGGCTGGCCGAACGTGGCAACCAACTCCGGATGCCGGCATCCCGTGCCCTGGGCGACAAGCTGTTCGAGCTGCGGTTCGATATGAACCGGGTGGCGTGGCGGATCACATACTTCCTCGCCGGTCCCGGCCGGCGGATCGTGTTGCTGACGGTGTTCCGAAAGCAGCGGCAGAACGAACGGGCAGAAGTGCAGCGGGCTCGTGAGGTGATGGCTCGATGTGTGGCCGAGGGTCACACGGCGGAGGAGGACGACAGATGACTCGCAAGACAATCGAGGATCTCAAGAAGCAGCGGCTGGAGGCGATGGAGGCGGATGAGCGTGCCGTCTTCGATGAGGAGTACGCCGCGGTCAAGCTGGCGCTCGAGGTGGGGGAGAAGATCCGGGATGCACGGGAAGCGGCAGGATTGAGTCAGCGTGAGCTGGCTGCGCGGATGGGTACGAGCCAGGCAGCGGTGGCTCGCCTCGAGGCGGGGGGCGTCGGAGCGACGCTGACCACGCTCCAGAAGGTGGCGGCTGCTCTCGACCTGACTGTCACCGTGGAGCTGGCGCCGGCCGTGTGAAGCCCTCGGTCAGGCGATCTCACGTATACGCATGCCCGGCACGATCTGCCGCAATCTCTGGTCGGGCTGGGTGGACAGAACGGATCCCCACGAGGTCGCCGATGTTGCCCATCGATCGTCTGGCGAGGTGTGTCCGAGTTCGGGTGTTCTGGGCCGCGTCTGGGCCGCGGGAGAACGGAAACAGGTCGGAATCGCTGCGAACTGCTGAGAGTTGTCGCACCTTCGAATCCGTTGATTTTTCGGGCTCGTTCGGCGTTTCCGCAGGTCAGGTGGGGTTGTCCGAATCGTCGTGATCCGCCCTCTCGACCCGGTAACGCCAGTTCGAATCTGGTCGGGACTGCGACACGAAGCCCCTCGTCTGAGGGCTATCGTTGCGTTTCGGCTCGGCGGCTCGGGCCGCGGGAGAAACGCCCCAATGGCGCGAGGGGCATCTGCGAAGCTGACGACGCCAGCTGCAAGGCGCCGTCGCCCGATGAGCCCTGTCGGTCGTTGGTCCCTGGCCTGAGCCTCTCGCTGGGATCAGGTGAGTGCACCGATTCCGAGGATGACAACACCTGTGAGGTGGAGGGGAAACATGACGGCGCCGAGAGCGTAGCCCAGGCCTTTCTCACGGAACTCGTCACGGACACTGCGAGCGTGGTTGACGAGGTCCTTGGTCGTCAAGAGTACGGCGCCGGCAACGACCGACCCGGCGCCGAGAGTTTCGAGCCACGGCGTCAGGTCGGAGGCGGCGACGGCGATCACCAGCCCGAAGAGTATCGGCGCTTGCATATAGCCGGAGAGGTGCGCAAATCGAAGGTACTTGGGCACGTCGGGCTCGGTTGTTCGTATTCGGCTCATCATCAGTCCGGTTGCGATTCCCGCAATGAGCATGATGAACCCGCCCCACAGCAGTACCCGAGAGGCTGTGTCGATGGTCATGGTTCTCCTCCTTGTTCAATCCCGGGATTCAGTGGGTGCTCGTCGTCGGCTCCTGGGATGCTGCCAGTTCGACGGGCATGGAGCATCAATGCTTCGACTGCCCAGGTGGCGGTGGCCGCGGCTTCCGCTGTCGACTCGCCGAGGACTTCGGTGAGTTCGACGAGTGCGGCGCTACCTGTCATCAGTTGGATCAGGTCGACCAGCCGTCGTTTGGAGTCGGCGTCCAATTCCACCGACCACGAGTCGAGCACGAGGCCGAGGTATGGCCGCTGGCTCCTGCGGCGCTGGGCCCGAACCTGTTGGCCGGCGACGGTCCGTAATTGCGCCCGTAGGTGCGGAAGTTGGATCTCGTCGGACCACGCCATCCGTAGGTACGCACACAGGTCCGATCCGTCTGGGGCCGGGAGCGGCAGGCGTGTTGCAGGATCGTCGACCTCGGCGACCGATTGCACCAGCGCTGCAGTGTCCTCGAAGTGGCGGTAGACGGTCCGAAGAGAGACGCCGGCCCGCTTGGCGACCACCGGCATCGACAGCGCCGACGGATCGCCCTCGACCAACAACTCAGCTACGGCATTCACGATCCGACGCCTGGTGAGTGCCACCTGCTCGGCTCTCAAACTCATGACATGAATCATGCCATAGTGACACGAATCCTGCCACGGTTTTCGATATCACCATTGTGGCGACCTCAGGAGAGCGAGGAAGACCGCAGAAAGACCGTCACAACGCTCGCTGTGTGCGATCACGGATGAAGCGTCACGCGGTGGCGCCGAGGTCGAGTCGAAGGTGGGCTGCTTCCGAGAGATGTTCCACGCAAAAGGCGCCGTCGAGGTGCGGGTC
Organism: uncultured bacterium; assembly: GCA_963792365.1. Lineage (GTDB taxonomy): Bacteria > Actinomycetota > Acidimicrobiia > Spongiisociales > ZC4RG35 > JAOUGY01. The sequence continues at coordinate 13,245 of CAWBVW010000001.1, read as the reverse complement.
GAATGGGCTCGACTCGATGGGTCGATCGCAGATGAGGCAGTCCGCACCCGTTCGGCCGGGCGATGGGTTGGTCTCGGTCGTGTGCCACATGACCATATGAGCCCGTTGCCGTCGCTTCGATACGTCAGGCGGGCGCTCGGAGGCCGTGGCGACGACGTCCAGGTCAGCCGAGAAATGTGTGTGGGGATCGCGTCGGTCGGTAGGGCTCGAGCGTACGAACCGTCCGAGAAGGAGGACTGGTATGGAACACAGCACGAAGCTCAAGTGGGAAGGTCGTTGGGACCAACTCAAGGGCAAGGTCAAGCAGACCTGGGGTGACGTGACCGACGACGATCTCGATGTTGCCGAGGGCAACTGGGACGAGCTGGTCGGCAAGATCAAAGAGCGCACCGGTGAGGAAGAAGCCGAGATCGAGCGCCGTCTCGACTCCGAGGTCTGATCCACGAACCGGGTCGCATGTCGGAGGGACGCCGTGGCGGCCAACTCACAGGAGGAAGAGCGCGAACGCTATGGGGAGCTACTCCAGGAGCTGCGCGTCATGATCCCCGGAGTCGAGGTGCTCTTCGCATTCCTGCTGACGTCCGTCTTTCGAGTCGCTTCGTCGACTTCGATGGCGTGGGGCGTGACGTCTTCACGGTCGCCCTCATCTCGTCGGCGCTGACGATCTTGCTCTTCTTGGCGCCGGCCGCTCTCCACCGGATCAGCGATGACGACCTGCCCACCCGGATCAAGATCGCCGTCCGCCTCTCTTTGGCGGGATCGGTCACGATGGCGGTCGCAATGAGTGCGGCGTTGTTCGTGGTGCTGCGATTCGTCTATGGCTACGGCACCGCTGTTCTGCTGGCGGGTTCCACGCTCGCAGTCCTGATACTGCTCTGGTGTGTGTTCCCGATCACCCGGCGTCTCGTGAACGCCGCTTCCTGAGGGGTCACGATCGACAGCCGCCGACCGGCGAGGCCCAGAGAGACTCTCTCGAGCTCACATGGTGCTTCGGGCGGCCACGTCGGCACCGTGCTTGGGGGCATCGATCGCAGCGGCGATCACCACGGCGAGGGCGAGCACCCCGATCAGTGCCACCGGCGGGAACCAGAAAAAGACCATCAGGAACGTGCCGGGAAGCGTCCCGGCGGCGATGAGATAGCTGCCCATCATCTTCTTGCGGCGGCGGATGATGAGACCTGCGTAGATCGCAATGCACCCGACCACGCCTGCTGTCGCCGCTCCGATCCGACCGTAGAGAGGCCCGCTCTCCGGGGTCATGAGATCTCCGATGCCCAGGTAGGCGATGATCGGTCCGATCATCGCGGCGGCGAGTCGCCACCATCCGGTCTTCAGATTGTTCATGGTCGTCTCCGTTCGCTCGGCGAGCGCCGATCTCACCAGGTCGACCACGATCTGGATCCACACCAGTCCGGTGCGGACCCCGCCACCCTCGTCTCTCATCCGGTCACGGACGAGTTGGACCATGGGCTCGGAGTACTCCCGTCGGTGCTCCGCCGGATAGAGCATCAGCAAGCTGCGATAGACCCGGTCGTGAACGCTCATGGCACCGTTCCACCGGGTTCCAGGTGGCGGACCACCTGTTTCGCCTGCGCTCTCCGTACCATCCGCTCCAGCCGTGCCGTCTCGGCGGTCAGCACACGGGCCCCGAAGCCGGTGAGCCGGTAGTAACGCCGTCGCTCATCGTCGATCTCTTGGTCTGGTCGTTCTTCGGTCTCCTCGATGAGACCGGCGCTCAGCATGCGCTTGACCGCTCCGTACAGCGTCCCGGGACCCATGGTGACCTCGCCGTCGGTCATCTGCTCGACCTCCCGCATCACCGCGTAGCCGTGTTTCTCACCGTCGGCCAGCGCCGTCAAGATGTGCATCTGCGCCGGCGCAAGCGGCAACAACTCGGTCGGGTCCTTCGACATGTCTGTCATCGAGCGGTCTCCTGTCGGTCTACAACCTTGGCCATGGTGTGTCGATAGCAGATATATCGTAAGCCGATATAGATGTCAACCCCTGCCGCAGCTTCGGCTGCAGGGCCTCATCCCGTGAGGGCCGGGGAATAGGAAGTGTGCGCCAGGACAGGTAGGAGAACTCGGTCCGTCGCCGGCGTCGGTCTCCCAGAGGCGACGATGTCGAATCCTCACGATTTCATGATGCGCCACGCGTGGTCCCGGAACCGATTGTGGAAGGCGGCTGTCGTGTCCTCGTAGAGGCCGTACGTGCCGAGCGGGTGGATCACCGGGCGCAAGATAGGCGCCGACCGCCCGGTGTGAGCCGAGTTTCGTTCTGCCGTCGGAAGACACCGAGCTTCGCGACGGAATAGCCTCCCGGCATGTTCAGTCGGATGACGACGTGACGCGGCGGATCGTATCTGCCGACCGGGTCTTCGACTCGATCAGCGGTGTGATGCGCACCGGCGTATCGGTGGTCGTGGAGGACGAGCGGGTGACCGCGGTCGTCGACGACGCTGAGGTCGAAAATGCGGAAGGCGACCGGAGTCGATTTCCGGGCGCGACGATCGTCCCGGGGCTCATCGACTGTCACACGCATCTGGCGGGCGAGGTCGACACGGGGCAGGGCTACGCGTCGCTGGTGATGCGGAGCGGTGCCGAAGATGCCCTCGTCGGTGTCAAGCATGCAGGCGAGACCTTGCGGGCGGGGTTCACCACCGTGCGCGACGTGGGGAGCTTCCGTGCATTCACCGATGTCGCCCTTCGGGACGCGATCGAAGCAGGGTGGGTGAAGGGCCCGCGGATGATGTGCGCGGGCGCCTACGTGACGTGTCCCGGCGGGGGAGGAGACATCACCGGGCTGGCGGTCGACGTGGACCACGTGGTCCCCCGAGAGTTGCGCTTCGGAGTGACCTCGGGCATCGAGGAGATGCGCTCGACGGTCCGCCAGATCCTGCGCTACCGCGCAGACTTCATCAAGATCATCGCCACCGGCGCCGTGCTGACCTCCGGCACCAATCCGGGGGCGCCCGAGTTCACCGAGGCGGAGATCCGAGCGGCCGTAGAGGTCGCTGCGGAGGCCGGGACGTTCGTGGCGGCGCACGCCCACGGCACCGAGGGCATCAAACGTGCCGTCAGGGCCGGAGTGCGTTCGATCGAGCACGGCTCTGAGCTCGATGCCGAGTGCGTGGAGCTGATGGCCGAGAACGGCACGTTCCTCGTGGCCGACCTCTACGACGGGGACTGGATATCGCTGATGGGTCCATCGATGGGCTACTCCGAGGAGGCGCTCCGCAAGAACGACCGATTGAAGGACTCTCAACGGGCCGGGTTCTCGATGGCCGCGAAGGTCGGTGTACGGACCCGCCTTCGGGACCGACTCGGGTGTCATCCCACACGGAACCAACGCCCGTCAGTTTCTGCTCTACGTCCGTCATGGCCTCGCTGCTTCCCAAGCCATCCAGAGCGCCACCCACTGGGCTGCCCAGCTGCTCGGTTGGGCCGATCGAGTCGGTTCGTTGACTCCGGGAACCCACGCCGACCTGGTGATCGTGCCCGGAGATCCCCTCGAAGACATCACGTCGCTCGAACGGCCGTCGGCGGTCATGAAAAGCGGTCAGTGGATCCTCGGCGTCGGTTCGACCGACGAGATGCAACACTCCCAAGATCTCGAGACCTAGCCTCGAAGTGAACGGTCGCCGCCGGCAGACGAGACCTCGCATGGATGCTCGCTTCCTGATCGCCAACAATCCCGACCCTGACTCGTCGCTGCCGTACCTGCTCCGGCTGCCGGTGGGTCCCGACGGGTTGACCTTGAAGGCGAAGGAGCCGTGGCCGCGGACCGCGAAGGTCTACTGTCACCGGGCCGACGGCGAATGGCCCCAGGAGCCCGACATCGTCGACGACGTCGGCGTCAAGCTGTGCGAGCGGCGTGGAGTAGCGATCGATCTCGTGCTCGACAGGGGGCGAGAGAACCGCAGTCAGTTCGTGTTCACGCGGTTGAAGGGCGGTCGGGAGGCGATCTTCTGGCAGTCGGCGAGGACGACCAAGGCGTCGCGGCCCGGCGTGCGATTACCTGGCCGCAGGGCCTCCTCGCTGCGACGGTTCGTCATCACCGTCGATACCCGCGAGCGGTATCCCTACCGGTTCGCCAATCAGCAGGTCGACACCGAGCGGGGCGCGTTGCCGGTGGGCGACTACGGGATCCTCGAGGACGGATCGCCCATCGCCCTCGTCGAGCGGAAGAGCCTGGCCGATCTCGGTAAGGGCCTCACGGACGGTCGGCTCGCGTTCCAGATGGCGGAGCTGGCGACCTTCGAGAGAGCGGCGGTGGTCGTCGACGAGCGCTACTCGTCGGTCTTCAAGCACGAGTACGTGGCCGGAGGGGTGCTCGCCGATCTCCTCGCCAGGATGCAGATCCGCTATCCGAGCGTCCCCATCGTCTTTTGCGAGACCCGCAAGCTCGCCGAGGAATGGACCTTTCGGTTCCTCGGAGCGGCCCTCGCCCATCATCTCGAACACCCCGACGACCCGAACGCGGAGAAGACGTGGGTCGACTGATGTCAGCCGGCGTCGACCCTGCGCAGCGAGTCGATCCGCTCCTGGAGATCCTCGAGACCCAGGTGACCAGAGTCCGAGGATGACATCACCCCCGGCCACGTGGATCTCTGCAACGTGTCCGGATTCGCCGGGCTTGCCTGTGTATCGATCGGTGCGACCGCCCGAATGGTCTCACTGCACCCCTCGATCGCCGCTGGGGCGTCGGGACGCGGGTCTCAGCCTGGGTCAGGTCTTCCCGTACACAGGTACCAGCGCCCCGTTCATGACGCCGGCATCCTCGGACAGGAGGAAGTCCGCCACCGAGGCGATCTCGTCGGGCGTGGGCCAGTCCACGTAGTCGGCGTACGGCAGGGTCGCCCGGGTGGCGGGGGTGTCGATCACCGATGGGACCAGCACGGCCGCCGTCACACCTGTGGGCTCGACCTCGGCGGCCACGCTGCGTCCGAGGGCCATCACCCCGGCCTTGGCCATGTTGAACGCCGCTTGACCTGGCGGGTTCTCGATGCCGGCCCGGCTTCCGACGAGAACTATCCGGCCGAAGGCAGCTTCCTTCATGTGGGGCAGCGCCGCGCGCACCGCGTAGAACGAGCTACGGAGGTTGAGATCGATCATGCGATCGAATCGCACGTCGTCGCTGTCTTCGATGTCGCGGCCTCCGGCCCAGCCGCCGACTAGACAAGCCAGTCCGCTGATGGGGCCACACTTCTCGTTGATGTTCTTCATGAACGTGCTCACCGCTTCGGCATTGGTGGCATCCACCCTCCGAAGCATCACACGCTCCTCGTCGACACCGAACTCTTGCTCGAAACGTGTCGCTTCCTCGGGGAGGAGATACGTGACCGCCAACCGCACGTCCTGTCGGAGGAGGCGACGGACCAGCGCAGTCCCCAGGCCGCCGGTCCCGCCGGTGATCACGATGGTCCTGGTCACTATCTCTCCCAGATCGTTCAACGTCCTGCCGCGACCCATGGTAAGTTCCGAATCGGTTTTGGTCGATTTTGGAGGAGTGTCGTGTCGTCTATCAGGTTCGATTCGATCGGCAAGATCTATCCCGGCGGGACTCGCGCCATCTATGACGTCAACATCGAAGTCGGTGACGGCGAGTTCGTGGTGTTGGTGGGTCCGTCGGGATGTGGGAAGTCGACGCTGTTGCGGATGGTCGCCGGCCTCGAGGAGGTGACCGAGGGCAAGCTGATGATCGGCGAACGCGTGGTGAACGACGTGTCGCCGAAGGATCGAGACATCGCGATGGTGTTCCAGAACTACGCGTTGTACCCGCACATGAGCGTGTTCGACAACATGGCGTTCGGGTTGAAGCTGCGGAAGATGTCCAAGGATGAGATCGATCGGCGGGTCCAGGAGGCGGCGAAGGTCCTGGAGATCACCGACTACCTGGATCGCAAACCCAAGGCTCTGTCGGGTGGTCAGCGGCAGCGGGTGGCGATGGGCCGCGCCATCGTCCGCGAGCCGGCGGCATTCTTGATGGACGAGCCGCTGTCGAACCTCGACGCCAAGCTGCGGGTGCAGATGCGGTCGGAGCTCGGCATGCTGCACACCCGCCTCGGAACCACCACCTTGTATGTCACCCATGACCAGGTCGAGGCGATGACGATGGGGGATCGGGTGGCAGTGTTACGGGCGATCAGTGGCAAGGAGATCACCAACCTCCAGCAGATCGATTCGCCTCGTCGGCTCTACGACGAGCCTGACAACCTGTTCGTCGCCGGGTTCATCGGGTCACCGTCTATGAACTTCGTGTACGGGACCATCGAGGGCGAGGGCGACAACGTCTTCGCTCGCTTTGCCGGCCATCGGGTGATCATCGACAAGGGTCATCTGGCGTCGCACGCGAGTCTCGCCAACTACAAGGGCAAGGAGATCGTCCTCGGAATCCGTCCGGAGGCGTTCGAGGTGTTGCCTGCGGTGAGTTCGGATGTCGACACCACCGACCGAGTGGTGGATGTGCAGGCAGAGTTGATCGAGATGTTGGGTTCGACCGCCTACGTGCACTTCGAGAAGGATTCGCCTCCGGTGGTCACACCTGAGTTGCGCGAGCTGATGGAAGACGAGGGCACCGATGTCGATTCGTTGCCGTCGATCACCAAGTTCACCGCTCAGGTGGATCCGGACCACTCGCCCCGCTCGGGCGAGGCCGCGAAGCTCTACATCGACACCGGTCGTCTCCACTTCTTCGACAAGGACACCGGAACCGCCATCCGCTGACACACCACCGATCGACAAACGAGGGACCCCGGGCATGCTCGGGGTCCCTCGTCGTGTGAACGTGTCCGATTCCCACGACCGCTACCCTCGTGTTCATGATCTCCATGGACCCGATCGAGTCTGTTGACACCGAGATTGCGGAGCTGATCCGCAGGGATCTCGAGCGTCAGAACAGCCACATCCATCTCATCGCTTCGGAGAATTTCGCCTCGCCGGCGGTGATGGCGGCGTCCGGATCGGTGTTCACCAACAAGTACGCGGAGGGATATCCCGGCCGGCGCTACTACGAGGGCTGTGCCGTCGTGGATGAAATGGAGTCCTTGGCGATCGAACGTGCCAAGGCGCTGTTCGGAGCCGGTCACGCCAATGTCCAGCCCCACTCGGGCGCTCAGGCCAACATGGGCGTGTACCTGGCCGTCCTCGATCCGGGCGACACCGTGCTCGGTATGCGCCTCGACCAGGGTGGGCACCTCACCCACGGATCGAAGGTCAACTTCTCCGGTCAGCAGTATCACTTCGTGTCGTACGGACTCGATTCCGACACGGAGTTGATCGACATGGATCAGGTGCGGGCGTTGGCGCTCGAACACCGACCGAAGATCGTCCTCGCCGGCTACTCGGCGTATTCCCGGCACCTCGACTACGAGGCGTTCCGCTCGATCTCAGACGAGATCGGTGCCGTCTTCATGGTTGATGCGGCCCACTTCATCGGATTGGTCGCCGGAAAGGCCTTCCCCAATCCGGTGGAGCATGCCGACATCGTCACGGCCACCACACACAAGGCTCTCAGAGGGCCGAGAGGCGGGCTGATCCTCTCGACCGAGGAACACTCCAAGACCATCGACAAAGCCGTGTTCCCGGGCGGTCAGGGCGGGCCCATCGAGAGCCAGATCGCCGGCAAGGCCGTCTGTTTCAAGGAGAACGCCACCCCCGAATTCCAGGCCTACGCCCGGCAGATCCTCGCCAACGCCAGGGCGATGGCCGAGACGCTGCAGGCGGAGGGGATTCGCCTCGTTTCCGGCGGCACCGACAACCATCTGATGCTCATCGATCTCCGGTCGGTGGACGAAGACCTCACCGGGCGGGTCGCCGCCAGGCTCCTCGAAGAGAACGGGATCACGCTCAACTTCAACGCGATCCCCAACGACCCGCGTCCTCCGATGCACACCAGTGGCCTCAGGATCGGAACCCCCGCCATGACCACCCAAGGTCTGATGGAGTCGGAGGCACACGAGGTCGCCGGCCTCATCGCCGCCATGCTCAAGAACCACAACGATCCCGAGACCGTGGCCGTCGCCGCCAAACGAGTGTCCGAACTCGCCGCACAGTTCCCGCCCTATCCGGCCGACTTCGCCGGCCACGTCTGACCCGAACCCTGGGACTCGAAATTGCGTACGCCAGTGCCGCATACGGCACTGAGCTACGCAATTTTGGTTCGGGAACGGCGCCGGAGGGCCTCGCGGACTTGGGAAGCGGTCCTGTCCATCCCGCCCGAGACGTCCCACCACGTGTAGCGGAGGACCATCCATCCCAGCAGCTCGAGGTCGTTTTGTTGTGCGCGATCGATCCTGAACCGGGCTTGGTCGGAGTGGTACTCGAACCCGTCGAGCGCAATCCCCAGCTTGGCGCTGGGGTAGGCGAAATCGAGGCGGCATATGAACGTCCTGTCAGGACGGAACACCGGCACCTGGGCCTGAGGGCGAGGAAGGGCACGGTGCGAGAGACCGCGGGCAAAGAGGGTCTCGAGATAGCTCTCGGTCTCCTTGGAGAGTGTGAGACGTTCTGCAAGGTGGGGTCGCAACACCCCGACTCCGCTCCGACCTCTCCGAGCGACCCGCTGCACAATGTCGAGCAAGCTCCGGACGTCGGTCATGCCGTGGCGGATCGCGTGGTCGAGGGCGGGACCCACCAGCGACTTGGCGCTGGCTCCGAGGTCGACGATGGTCCTCGTGGGCGTCGTGATGGGGACTCCCTGATGCATGGTGACGTCGGCCTCGATGAGATCGGTGGATTCGTGGACTGTCACCGATCGATGGACCCGGCGCCAGCGGCGGGTGACGACCTCTATGTCATAGGGCGTCCTGCCTCCGAATCGGACCATGTTCCACAGGAATGCAGCAGTCACGTGTGAAGCCGCTGCCAGGTCTGGGCATGCATTGACGGCGGCGACCACCTTGCGCTCGTATGTATCGGGAGCGGCCGCCGTCGCATAGACGCCGGGAAGGAGTCGTTGCACCAGGCCGGTCTCAACCCGACGATGCAGCGTCGAGCGCGAGAGCCCAGCTTCTGTCCACTCCTGCAACGTGAAGACGCCGTGCCCGGCGCCCGCGCGAATCATGAGTCGACCTTCTGCGTTGTCTGTCATGGCGTCGACGTATCCCGCGAAGGTCACCGAGACAACCCCTTGACAGCCCCCCGATCCGAAATTGCGTACACCAGTGCCACATGCGGCACTGGTGTACGCAATTTCGTGGGGTTTCTGGGCGCGATTTGAGTGGGGGAGTGGTCGGGCCGTAGACTCACGTTCCGGACTTCACGAAAGTCTGCAACCCTCCCCAGGTGCCTGTTCCCGTATGCGTTCAGACAACGTCCACCGCCAGGTCTCGTCCGCCATCAACGATGGGTGGATGGAAGGCGGTTCGTTCTTCGGCTCGATCCTCTCCGGCACCCTCCTCGGATTCTTCGCAGACAAATGGCTCGGGACCGACCCGTGGCTGGTGGTCACGGGAATCGTGGTCGGCTCCTACTCCGGTTTCATGCGGGTTTGGCACTACTCGAAGAAGCTCGAGGAGATGACGCGTGACCGGTGAGCACATGACCACGCGTGTCGAGGGGAGTGCGACGCCGGTGGAGACGGTGATCGCCAAGCACACCGTCCAGCGGGCCGTTTATGTGGCGCCGATCGTGATTCTCTTGTTCTGGCTCACCAGGGGAGTCGATGGGCTGATCGGCTCGGCAATCGGTGCCGCCGTCGTGGTGGCCAACTTCATGCTCGCCGGAGCCATGTTGAGCCTCGCGGTCCGCATCTCGCTCGCCATGTATCATGCCGCCGCGCTGTTCGGCTTCTTCCTGCGGCTTGGGTTGATCATGGCGACGATGCTGCTGATCGTGCAGTTCGTCGAGATAGATCGCCTGGCGTTTGGGCTCGCGACAGTCGTCACGTATATGGTGCTGCTCGTCTTGGAGTCGATTGCGGTGGCACGAGGGAGAGAAAGGGATCTGGATTGGACCAGCTGATACTGGCCGCGGAGAACTGTGACTTCGTCAACCAGCCGGTGTGCGCACCGGCCGATGTGGGCGAGCTCTTCATCTTCGAGCCGATCTTCGGGCAGGTGAACCGGACCGTCATCCTGATGTTCTTGGCCGCCGCCATCGTCATCGCCCTCCTCTACTTCGGACTCCGCAAGCCGCAGCCGGTGCCGACCAAGTTCGGGGCCGCGATCGAGAGTCTCGTGAGTCTCGTGCGCAACGACATTGCGGTCGGGATCATCGGACCTGAAGGCGTCAAGTACTTCCCGTACCTGCTCTCGATCTTCATGTTCATCCTGGTGAGCAACCTCTTCGAGATCACGCCGCTCGTCAACTTCCCGCTCACCTCCCGCATGGCCATCCCTGCGTTTCTGGCGATCGTGACGTGGCTCATCTTCGTGATCGTCGGGTTTGCCAAGAACGGGATCGGCTACTTCCTCGACATCGTATGGCCCAAGTCGGTGCCCATCGGCATGAGGTGGCTCGTGGGGATCATCGAGTTCTTCTCCACCTTCCTGGTACGGCCCTTCTCGCTGGCAGTCCGGCTCTTCGCAAACATGGTTGCCGGCCATGTGATGCTTTCCCTGCTCCTCGTGACCGGTTGGGTCTTCACCTCCAACCTCATCGTCAACTTCGGTGAGATCGGATTCAAGGGTCTGGCCGGGATCCCATGGTTCGTCTTCGGCCTCGGCATCTTCGTCTTCGAGATGCTTGTGGCTGTGATCCAGGCCTACATCTTCACATTGTTGTCCGCGGTGTACATCCAGTCCTCCGTACACCCCGAACACTGAGTTCATCGAGAGAACCCACGAGGGAACAGAAAGGAACCGAGAGCAATGGACGCAGTCCTCGCAGTACTGGCTGCTGCCCAGATCCTCGCCCAGGAAGCAGCGGGCGGAATCACCGGAAGTCTGAATGTGGTCGGATATGGCCTCGCCGCCATCGGCCCAGGCATCGGTGTGGGTCTGGTGGCAGGTAACGCCGTGCAGGCAATGGCCCGTCAGCCCGAAGCAGCCGGCATGGTGCGCACCACCATGTTCCTGGGTATCGCCTTCACGGAGGCGCTCGCACTCATCGGCTTCGTCCTCTTCTTCCTCGGCTGATCAGGATGTTTGCACTGGCGCAGACGTTGATCCTCGCCGCCGAGGAAGGAGCAGAGAAAAGCAGTGGACTCGATCTGCTGCTGCCCGCCACCCCGGAGCTGATCGCTGGAATCATCGCCTTCGCCATCGTCTTCTTCTTCGTCTGGAAGTGGGCGGTCCCCGCCCTCAACCGGACCCTCGAGGAACGACAGAAGGCGATTGGCGGACAGATCCACGAGGCCGAGGCGGCGAAGGCAGAGGCCGAGAGCCTGCTCAACGATTACAAGAAGCAGCTGGCCGACCTCCGTGCCAAGGAGGCCGAAGCCGTGGCCGCCGCTCGAGCCGAGGGCGAGCAGCAACGAGACACCATCATCGCCAAAGCGCAGGCCGATGCAGAGTCCCTCGTGGCCAAGGCTCGCGAAGACGCTTCCGCCGAGAAGGGGCGTGCGCTCGCAGAGGCCCGGAGCGAGGTGGCAAACCTGTCGATCGATCTGGCCGAGCGTGTCGTTGGCCAGAATCTGGATCGTGAGGCTCAACTCGGCTTGGTGGAGCGATACATCGCAGAGTTGGAGAAGTAAGTGTCCGACCGTGTCGACGGATATGCAGCGGCGATCTTCGAGTTGGCGCAAGCCGAGGGCGAGATGTCCCGCGTCGAACGCGAGTTCTATGCCATCGCCCGCTCGATCGAGTCGTCTACGGAGCTTCGTGAGGCCCTGACAGACCCGACCCTCTCGCTCGAGCGGAAGCAGGGAATCGTCAACGATCTCGTGGGTGCCAAGGCATCGCGGCTCACGACGAGCTTCGTCAACCTGATGGTGGCCCAGGGTCGGGTGTCCGAACTGGGGAGCATCTCCGACAGGCTCGCTCGTCAGAAGGCGAAAGCAGGCGGTGCAGACGTGGCAGAGATCCGCTCGGCGATTCCGCTCGATGACGCCACCGTGCAGCGGCTGGCCGCCGCCCTGGCACGCTCCATGGGGCGCGAGGTCGAGGTTCGGACCGTCGTGGATCCCACCGTGCTCGGTGGAATCGTTGCGCGGGTCGGAGACACGGTCATCGACGGGTCGGTTCGCAATCGACTCGAGTCACTTCGAACGGCGATGAGGAATTAGGAGACGCATGGCTGATCTGACCATCACCGCCGACGAGATCACGGCGGCTCTCAAGAACAATCTGGCCGGCTGGACGCCCGAGGTCACCAAGGAGACCGTCGGATACGTGGCGTCGATAGCCGACGGTGTTGCTCGCGTGGAAGGCCTCCCGAACGTCATGGCTTCCGAGTTGCTGGAGTTTCCCGGCGGCCTCATGGGCGTGACACTCAACGTGGACGAAGACGACCTCGGCGTCGTGCTGATGGGTGAAGCATCACACATCGAGCAGGGCGACCCCGTCAAGCAGACCGGGAACGTGCTCTCGGTGCCGGTCGGCGACGGGTTGCTTGGTCGCGTCATCGACCCGCTCGGCAACCCCATCGACGGCAAAGGCCCGATCGAGTTCACCGAACGCCGACTCCTGGAGACGCAGGCTCCTTCGGTGGTGCAGCGCCAGCCCGTCGATGAGCCGCTCCAAACCGGTATCAAGGCGATCGATGCGATGACGCCGATCGGCCGGGGCCAGCGGCAACTCATCATCGGCGACCGCCAGACGGGAAAGACCGCACTTCTGGTGGACACCATCATCAACCAGAAGCGTCATCAGGGAACGCCAGAAGAGGTCAAATGCATCTACGTGGCCATCGGCCAGAAGGCCTCCACGGTCGCCGAGGTCGTGACCGTGCTCGAGGAGCACGGTGCGATGGACTACACGGTCGTGGTGAACGCCGCCGCCTCAGCGGCGCCGGCGCTGCAGATGTACGCACCGTATTCGGGGTCCGCCATCGGCCAGCATTGGATGTACGAGGGCAAGCACGCCTTGGTGATGTTCGACGACCTGTCGAAACAGGCCGTTGCATATCGCGAGATCTCGCTGTTGCTTCGCCGGCCCCCGGGCCGGGAGGCGTACCCCGGTGACGTGTTCTACCTCCACAGTCGCCTGCTCGAGCGCTGTGCCAAGCTCAATGACGAGCTCGGCGCCGGATCGATGACCGGATTGCCCGTCATCGAGACCAAGGCCAACGACATCTCGGCGTACATCCCCACCAACGTGATCTCAATCACCGATGGTCAGGTGTTCCTCGAGACCGACCTCTTCTA